>NZ_JAOWPS010000042.1 GCF_025753795.1 Mesorhizobium sp. YC-39 | reverse complement strand
TAAAGATGAAGCCAGAATTGGCCAGAAGAACGGTGTCGTACGGCAATGGGCGCGCCGTGGCACGCGGCCCAGACGGCCCGCCGACCAGCGCTATCAAAGAAAGCGCATACCTATTCGGCGCCATCTGCCCGGCGCGCGGCAAAGGAGCAGCCCTGGCGTTGCCGTTTGCCGACACCGCGGCCATGCAGGTTCATCTCAACGAGATCAGCCGCCATGTGGCGCGCGGCGCGCACGCCGTGCTGCTACTCGACCGGGCAGGCTGGCACACGACCGCCAAGCTGAAGGTACCGAAACATCACGCCGGTGCTGCTGCCGTCGCGAGCCCCGAAACTCAGCCCGGTCGAGAACGTCTGGCAATATCTGCGCGCCAACGGGCTCTCCAACCGCGTCTTCGAAGGCCACGACGCCATCATCGACGCCGCCTGCGAGGCTTGGCAGGAGCTCATCGCCCAACCCGAAACAATCACATCAATCGGAATGCGAGACTGGGCTCACGTCGGT
>NZ_JAOWPS010000041.1 GCF_025753795.1 Mesorhizobium sp. YC-39 | reverse complement strand
TCAAGCTGACTGGAAAGGCAGGCCCGATCGCCTTGCGGCCGCATGACGGCTGCGGCTTCATCAAGGCCTCGCTGGCCGCGCGTATGCCAACGGTTCGCCGGGCCGGTCAAACGGGCGATTCCGATCGGGTGGCTGCCTTTGGCGAGGGAAGGAGATCGTCCCTGCCCGCCTTGGCGGCGCAACATTATCCGCGCAGCGAACTGGTGGCGGATGAGGCGCGCGAGAAGGCCAGGGCCTGGCTCGAGAGCCAGCAAGGGCGCGCGTTGACGTCCGAAGAGCTGTTTCGCACCGTGACGGCCGGACACATCGACGGTCCGGGCGCGGTCGCCGTGCCGTCCGGTGATGGCCACGTCCATGTGCCGACGCTCAAGAGCGAGACGTTGACGGGCAGGGATGGCGTGCTGATCGGCCGCTCGCCCTATGACAAGCCGAACCTGCGCCCGTTTGCCGCCGGGCAGGTCAGGTCGGCGGTTGACGGGGACCCGACGGCAGGGTTCCTGGATCAGTGCGTGG
>NZ_JAOWPS010000040.1 GCF_025753795.1 Mesorhizobium sp. YC-39 | reverse complement strand
TGCGATATCGATATGCGGGTGTCCTTCTGGATTATCTTGTCGGTATCGACGAAGGGCAGCCGCAGCCGCCTGGCGAGAGCCGGGCCGATGCTGGATTTTCCGGCACTCGGCATGCCAACCAGCACGACCGGCCGTCCATTGAGGGCGGCAAAGATCTCCTTTGCGACCGGTGACCTGGCGGTCTGGGGTGGTCCTGGCTGTTCGGCCGCGCGCACCCCAAAGCTGGCGAGGCTGGTTCTACCCGTTGCCCCCTCTTCGGCTCCCCAGTGGGGGACGTCCATGGCGCCATCGGGGATCGCAACCTGGCTGCAGACCGCGCGCGCGCGCTGCGCCAGTTCCACGGCCTTGGCTTGCTCCAAAGCATCCGCGCCGGCTTGCTGGTTTAGCCTGATAAGCCCCTTGTAGGTATCGTGATTGTCAACCTTGGCCCGGTAACTGCCTGGCGTGTGGAACTCCAGCTGGAAGCGGTAACCGTCCGGCGTGGTGAGCACGCTCTGGATGCCGACAAAAGTCCGCTTTGCCATCTTGAACCAGTTGGTCGTGCTGACCTCGGA
>NZ_JAOWPS010000039.1 GCF_025753795.1 Mesorhizobium sp. YC-39 | reverse complement strand
TCTGCTTCGCAGAGCGCCACTCGGCAAGGACCGCATCCCTGACCGTCTCGAAGGGCTTCAGCACGGTCGCCGTGTGCTGCGTGACGAGCACCAGATGAAAGCCATAGCCGGATTTCACCGGGCCCCGCCATCCGCCCGGTTCAAGCGCAAACACCACGCGCGCAAAATCGGCACCGAACATTCCTGACAGCGCCAGCTCGTCGGTATCGGCGAAGCTGTCGCCGAACAGCAGCCGGTCGCCCTCTGTCGAGTCGTCCTCGACATTCGCTGTCAGCACGCCGAGCGCGGCGGTCGCGTCCGCCGCGGCGTCCTTGCGATGTTCCGGGTTGAAGTAGACCTGCCGGAACGACAGTTTTCCGGGCGTCTCGAAGTGTGCAGGGTTGGCGGCATAGAACTGCCGCAGTTCCGCTTCGGTCGGCTCGGCAAGCTGGGCCGTGTCCTCGACAATGAATTTCAGCTTTTGCGCCAGGCGGCGGCGGATGATGGTGTCGTCCTTCTCGAGGCCCATCTCCTGCGCTTCGCGCGCCAGCAGTTTCTCGTTCAGCAGATCCCCAACAAGCCCCTTGAGTTCATCGGCG
>NZ_JAOWPS010000038.1 GCF_025753795.1 Mesorhizobium sp. YC-39 | reverse complement strand
CCCGGCGTGCGCTGGCGGAGGCGTCATCGCGCAATGCAGACATCACGATAATCTGCTCAGGCCAACTGCGGAACTCACGTATTGCGATTGAGGACAGCTATTGCGCCGGCATGATCGTTCCGCTAAATCGGCGTCGGCCTGCCGATCGTCCGCGTCGAGCCCTAGCAGGATGCGCGCTTCGGACTGGTTCGGTGTTAGGATGTCAACGTCGGCAAAGATTTCCTTTGGCAGGGCACGGCCAGGTGCGGGATTAAGGATGGTCGTCAGTCCCCGCGCCTTGCCGATGGCAAGCGCGCGGGCCGCCGTCTCGACTGGGATCTCGAGCTGCGTGAGCAGGATGCCCGGGCTCTTCCAGGCGGCTGCGAAGGTTTCGACATCGGTCGCCGTAAGCCGCGCGTTGGCGCCGGGATCGGTGATTATGCGGTTCTCGCCTTCGGCGTCGAGAATGATGATCCCGGCTATCGTCGGTGTCTCAGCCATCTGCCTCACGGCCGAGCAGTCGACGCCTTCGGTGCCCCAGAGTTGCAGTGCCTCGTCGCCGAATTTGTCGGCGCCAACGCCCGCCAGCAGTTTGCATCT
>NZ_JAOWPS010000037.1 GCF_025753795.1 Mesorhizobium sp. YC-39 | reverse complement strand
ATTGGCTGACCGACGCCCATATCACTGCGGATTACGGGCTCCTGGGCCAGGAGTTGCAGGGACGTTCTCCGGATCTGGCTGCCCGGACGCGCCTCGTGGATCCCCTCATATCATATCAACTGCGCTTGATCCCCGAGCGCGATGCACTCGGCGAATTCCAGCGCATAGTCCATAATCAGAATGAGGAGGATACGGCCGACTTCCTGTTCCTGCCAGTGAACGATGGCCGTGCTGGCGTTCCTGATAGTGGCAGCCACTGGTCGCTGCTGCTCGTTGATCGCCGCGACCGGGAAAACCCGGTCGGCTATCACTACGACTCGCTGGGAGCGTACCACCGCCCCATTGCAACGGAGTTCGCAGCAAGGCTGGGCGCCAGCCTGCGGCCAGTGCGCATGGCCAAACAGCACAACGGTTATGATTGCGGCGTCTTCATGCTGGAGGCCACGCGGGAGCTGGCTCGACGGTTGGCGCAAGAACCGCGGCTGCGGCGCGAGTCCCTGCACCTCGACAATCTGGTCGCCGATCGCCAGGCACTCCAGGAGCGGCTCGCGCGAATTTGATGACGCGCTCGGGCTGATGGAGTGGCTGGGG
>NZ_JAOWPS010000036.1 GCF_025753795.1 Mesorhizobium sp. YC-39 | reverse complement strand
TGCGCCGCTCTGCTGCCGCTGGCGCGCAGCCCGCACAAGCAGCTGCGCTGGCACCGCAGGCAGGCGCTCAACCTGCTGAAGGACATCCAGCCGGTCGTGAAGCACAAGATCGAGGCGCATCTGCAGGCAAGCAGTGCCGAGCAGACACGCGGACCGTGCTCCAGCCGTTGTCCCGCCTTGTCGATCTATCAGGTGCTCAAGGCCCGCGCGGTCCTGGAGTCATTGTACCGGCGACCGTATGTCGAGGGCAGGAAGCCCGACTTGCGGATGACCCAGCAACAGCTGCAGCGTGAGACCAGGCAGATCCTGGCCAGCACGCGCGACCTCATCGAAGGCGACCTTTCCAACATGAGCTGGAACGTGATCGCGGAGATCGAGGCCGATAGCCCGGTCGATGCGCTGGACACGTTCATGGCGCACAATGCGGCAACCGTCCAGGCCCAGCATCCAGCGTCCGTCTTCGATGTCCACCAGGTGTTGCAAGCCATGGACCACGAGCCCAGGCCTCCACAGGGCGACGCGGGACTGATGCAGTTGCCGGTGGTGGACATACGGGGGCAGCGCGTGGCCACCGAGCCCGAGACACGCTATTC
>NZ_JAOWPS010000035.1 GCF_025753795.1 Mesorhizobium sp. YC-39 | reverse complement strand
AGCTTGATCGAGGTCTCCATGATTGAAGCCGTCAGCGTGGGATTGTCCTTCAGGTCCTCCAGGGTCGCATCGACATCGAGCCTGCCCTGGTTGAGGGTCGCAGCCAGACCCTTGACGTAGGGCACCGACTTCAAGCCCGGCGTCTGATGCAGCAGCCGCTGCAGCTCCTCGCTCTTCTTCATGAACAGGCGGGCGCCGGTGTCGGATTTGTAGGCGTCGGTGCCGACCTTGATGCCCAGGCTCAGGAGGTTGTTTGCGCTTTCGACGAGGTCGTCGGGATTGTAGCCATCCGGGCGCGGATCGATGCGCGCACGATAGTGATCGAGCAAAAGCTGGACGCGCTCTCGTGGCTGGGGAGTTGCCGCATAGGTCTCAGCCAGTTCCGCGAACAGCGCGCACAGCGCGGCACTGAGCTCAGGGTTTGCGTCGTTTGCGTCGTTCACGCTTTCGACCGTCTCGGGCGGGACTTGCTCATGCGTGCTCGCGGCCCAGGCCTCGAGGTCGGCGGCGAGCAACGCGGCCATTTCGCGGGCGACCGGATGTCTGGCGACCTCGATCTCATGTCTCGCCCTGGCGAGCGTGTCCTGGATGTCCTGGCCACGCACCTGGTCCTGGTTCAACAGGTTACCGATGTCTCGCCTGAGCTCGTGGTGAACGCCCTCGTAGATGCCAAAGATGGCCCGCTCGGCAAACCATTGTCGTGCCTCATGGGG
>NZ_JAOWPS010000034.1 GCF_025753795.1 Mesorhizobium sp. YC-39 | reverse complement strand
ATCGTCGGTGTCTCAGCCATCTGCCTCACGGCCGAGCAGTCGACGCCTTCGGTGCCCCAGAGTTGCAGTGCCTCGTCGCCGAATTTGTCGGCGCCAACGCCCGCCAGCAGTTTGCATCTGGCGCCGAGTCGCGCAGCTCCGATAGCCTGATTAGAGCCCTTGCCGCCATTTCCGAAGGCAAACCCGGACCCTAGCAGGGTTTCGCCCGGCGCTGGCACGTCGCCCACAATCCAAAACGCAACGCCGTAGGAGCCGACGACGTAAACCTCGCAAGTGGGCATCATCTGCTCCCGCCGATTAGTTGGCGTGGTTGAGCGATTGAGGCGCTCTTGCGCTCAATCCAGCCGGTGTAAATGTAGCGATCGGCTCGGTAGGACGAGGACGAAAAGTAAATAACCCGATCGGTCGCGTCGAAGGCGGTACGGTCGATTTGCAGCACCGCAGTGCCGCTCGACACGTCGAGTGCTTTCGCCAGTCTGGCACGCGCGATGCCGGCCCGTATCTCCTGCTTGGCTCGAACAAGCGACACACCAAGGTGCTGCTCAAGAATCTCGGTGAAAGAGGTGTCGGCAAGGTCAAGCTTTTCCATGTGGCGCCCGATTGCCGCGACGAACGAAACTGTCTCGACCGCTACGACCTCCTCGTCGATCGTGCGCAGGCGCTCGATGGTCAAGACGCTCTCATCGGTCGGCACGTTAAGTGCGGCTGCCACGGCGTCAGCGGGACGCCAGCCGACCGTCATATGCCTAGTACCCGGTCGGAATCCACGCGCTACCGCTTCTTCCGAAAATCCTGAAAAAGTA
>NZ_JAOWPS010000033.1 GCF_025753795.1 Mesorhizobium sp. YC-39 | reverse complement strand
GGCAAGACTGCGCGGTCTCGGCGTTGGACACGTCGTCATGACGCTGGGACCGGATGGTGCCTTGATTGCCGGCCCCGACGGACTGACCAAGATCGCGAGCTACCCAGTCGACGTCGTCGACACTACCGGGGCCGGAGATGCATTCAACGGGGCACTGGCTGCAGGGATGGCCAGTGGACTGAGCCTCGCTGACGCCGTTCGCCGCGGCACTGCGGCGGGAGCTCTCGCAGTCACGAAAAAGCTCGTGGTTCCGGCATTGCCCGATGCGGGTCAGATTTCAGAATTGATGAAAACCCGGACCCCTTGCGCATGAAGATTAAGGTTGCTTTCCTTCCCACCAGTCCCCTGGCTATTGCCGGAGACGTGTGCATTGTCGTGGATGTGATCCGCGCCACGACAGCTCTCGTCGGACTTTTCGATGCCGGCAGCGATCGTGTGTTTGTCGGAGGATTTCGCTCGGACGTCGCCAAAGCGCGCGCCGCCGTGGGCGAGAATGGCGTTATTTGCGCGGAGCTGGATGATGGATCAACGCCCCTTGGCTTCGATCATGAGCCCTCGCCGTCCCTCCTGTCCCGACTCGATCTGTCGGGGCGCTCCGCGATGCTGGCAACGGCCAATGGCACGCCAGCCATTCTCGCGGCAGTTCGCGAAGGCGCAGCCTTGATACTGCTTGGTTCGCTGCGAAACCTTGATGCGGTTGCCCGGCGTGCGCTGGCGGAGGCGTCATCGCGCAATGCAGACATCACGATAATCTGCTCAGGCCAACTGCGGAACTCACGTATTGCGATTGAGGACAGCTATTGCGCCGGCATGATCGTT
>NZ_JAOWPS010000032.1 GCF_025753795.1 Mesorhizobium sp. YC-39 | reverse complement strand
AAAGTTAAAAAACGGGTCTGGGTATTCTTTGCTGAAGGACAGCGTTCCCTGCCCCATCCCCACTAACCGAAAAAGATGCGCACCGCGCCGCTCCTTCGAATCCGACATTACCCATGGGGCGGCGGCGTTCAACCACGATCGTACCGGCAAAAGGTCTGTGCAGACGCTATCCCCAAACGTTGTTGCACAAATGACACGATTTGGCCTCACTCGGAAAGCTCCCATTAACCATCGCCCCCTGCGGAGCCCTTGCAATCCGGCCGATTCCGGCGATCACCCGCCGGAATTGCGACGGTATTCCGGAGCCACCGGCCCGGGAATCGCCATGGAATCGCCGCATGACCAAAGCGGCATTTCGGCGGAAGCCGGATTTTTCGGCGATAATGGCGCCGGCTTGTTGATTGTGCCGACACTTTTCTTTATCCAGCGGCGCAACGGAGAGGTGGCCGAGTGGTCGAAGGCGCTCCCCTGCTAAGGGAGTAGAGGTCAAAAGCTTCTCGTGGGTTCGAATCCCATCCTCTCCGCCACCCTACGCCCTGCGGGCTTCGGGTGGCAGGCCACCCGGAACCGCATTTGGGCGTAGGAGTGTCGCCCGAAGCTACGAAGTAGCGTAGGGGGACCATGTGGTACGTCTACTTCCTGCAACTTCACAACGGCGATGTCTATGTCGGGTCGACGAATGACCTTCGACGCCGTTTCGAATCGCATCGATCAGGCTCTGTGACTTCGACCAAGGCGTGTCTGCCTGTAGCTCTGAAGGCCTACATTGCGGTTGAAACCGAGGCCAACGCACGACAACTCGAGCGATATTTCAAAACCGGATCGGGCAAGGCCTTCGCGAATAAGCGGTTTTGGCGGACAGACCCCTACTGACGGGCTTGAGGTTTATCTATTTGAAATAAAAAGAAAAACACAGCGACGAGCTGCTTTTCGCCGACCTCCGCCCTCGATTC
>NZ_JAOWPS010000031.1 GCF_025753795.1 Mesorhizobium sp. YC-39 | reverse complement strand
TCTGTCGACGGTGCGCGAACCAAAAAGATATCTCTGCCCGCCATCCTGGACGAGGAGTATCGAGCCAAACTGACGAAGGCGCGGGCATAGTGGGACTTCGGCGTCGAACGGGTTGCGAAAGGGTTTATACCAAGTCTCTTGAGCCCTGGACTCATGAAGGCTTTCCAAAATGGCTGGTGTCTGATTCATTGATCGCGAACCCATGGAGCTTGGCGATGGCAGCGGCAGTGAAGCTTCGAGATGGTTATTTCGAGATGGTTATACGGCGTCGACGATGCGGGCACTGGCCCGGTCGAGCGATAATGCGAACCAGGTTCGCCGGTTGCTGACGTTGGCGATGATTTACGAGGGCAGCACGCGCTGCGAGGCGGCGCGGGTTGGCGGCGTAGGTCTTCAGACGGTTAGCGACTGGGTGCTACGCTTTAACGCCTCTGGCCCTAGTGGCCTGATCGACGGGGTTCCTCCTGGTGGCGTGCCCCCTGCTGGATGATGCGCAGTGCCGGACCTTGGCGAACATTGTTGAAAGTGGCCCGATCCCGTCATCGCACGGCGTTGTGCGCTGGCGTCTGATCGACTTGGCGCAGCGGGTCCGGGACGAGTTCACCATCTCGATCAGCAAGCAGACGCTGAGCCAAGAACTGCGCGCCATGGGCTACCGCAAACTGTCGGCGCGGCCCCGCCATCATGCGCAGGATACTGACGCCATTCCGGCTTTTAAACCTCCCCGCCGCAGTGGCGGCGATCCGGGGGACACTTCCCCGTGGCACACCCATAGAGTTGTGGTGGCAGGACGAGGCCCGGTCGGTCAGAAAAACGGGATTACCCGCCGTTGGGCAAGGCGCGGAACCCGACCATCAGGCCCCAAGGATCAGCGCACCACGTCGGCCTACATCTACGACGCGATCTGTCCGGCCGAAGAAAAAGGCGCGGGGCTCGTGCTGCCTCGCTGGAACACCGAAGGAATGACGCTCCATCTGGCAGAAATCTCTGGCGCCGTGGCGCCGGGCGCTCATGCTGTACATGATCGATCAGGCCGGGTGGCATCTCTCCGCCGCCCTCGTGGTGCCCAAGAACATCACTTTGTTGCCGCTGCCGTCGAAATGCCCTGAGCTCAATCCGGTCGAAAACATCTGGCAATTCATGCGCGACGACTGGCTCTGCAACCGTATCTTCAAATCCTATGACGACATCCTCAACCGGAGAAGACAGATGCAATAATCGCGTTGACAGTCGAACCCTCATTTAAAGATGAAGCCAGAATTGGCCAGAAGAACGGTGTCGTACGGCAATGGGCGCGCCGTGGCACGCGGCCCAGACGGCCCGCCGACCAGCGCTATCAAAGAAAGCGCATACCTATTCGGC
>NZ_JAOWPS010000030.1 GCF_025753795.1 Mesorhizobium sp. YC-39 | reverse complement strand
GTGTTGCAAGCCATGGACCACGAGCCCAGGCCTCCACAGGGCGACGCGGGACTGATGCAGTTGCCGGTGGTGGACATACGGGGGCAGCGCGTGGCCACCGAGCCCGAGACACGCTATTCGGCTTTCCATCGCCTGACCTCGGGAGCCATCAAGGCGGTCGCGGTGCAACTGCCGGGCAAGCCGAGCGCCTTCATGCTGGCGCGGACGGTTACGGTCGAGGGTGTGCCATACCGCATGGACCTGTTTGGCGGCAGCAAGTTGAAAGCGCCGCAACCGACGGTGTCGCAGATCGCAGCCCGCAGCCCGGACGCGGCGCCAGCAAGGGCCTCCGGGGGAAAGCTGCTGGCCATTCCCTATGCCGAAACCGCTCCGGGCACGGCGTTCGAGCAGCTATCGCGCGCCTGGGCCCCCTTCAAGGAGGCCTATTATTACACGCAGCGCCGGGGCTTTGCCGCGCCTCCTGCCCTTCAAGGTCTGGGGCCCCACGACTACGCGCTGGAAGGCGCCTTCAAACTGTCGCTGATGCCGGACCGCCCTGCCAATGAGCAGCATCCCTTCAAGCTGACTGGAAAGGCAGGCCCGATCGCCTTGCGGCCGCATGACGGCTGCGGCTTCATCAAGGCCTCGCTGGCCGCGCGTATGCCAACGGTTCGCCGGGCCGGTCAAACGGGCGATCCCGATCGGGTGGCTGCCTTTGGCGAGGGAAGGAGATCGTCCCTGCCCGCCTTGGCGGCGCAACATTATCCGCGCAGCGAACTGGTGGCGGATGAGGCGCGCGAGAAGGCCAGGACCTGGCTCGAGAGCCAGCAAGGGCGCGCGTTGACGTCCGAAGAGCTGTTTCGCACGGTGACGGCCGGACACATCGACGGTCCGGGCGCGGTCGCCGTGCCGTCCGGTGATGGCCACGTCCATGTGCCGACGCTCAAGAGCGAGACGTTGACGGGGACGGGTGGCGTGCTGATCGGCCGCTCGCCCTATGACAAGCCGAACCTGCGCCCGTTTGCCGCCGGGCAGGTCAGGTCGGCGGTTGACGGGGACCCGACGGCAGGGTTCCTGGATCAGTGCGTGGCCATCCAATACAGCTTTAATGTCGCCCAGAAGTCGGGGGAGAAATTGGCCGCCGCCGACCCGACCTTTTTTGCCAAGGGCATTCTGATCGTCGTCCCCGACGAGATGTGGCCGGCCGACTATGCCGAGCGTGGGCTGGTGATGTCGGCCGAGGACGTCAAGTGCCATTCGAACTGGACCAAGGGCAAGGACCGGGTCACGGTGGACACGTCGCTCGACTGCGTCGGCATCCTGCAGGCGACGGAGGTGTTTGCTCCGGGGTCGCTGGTTGCCGTGCCGACCGGTGAACAGAAAAAGCTCGACGGCGACTTCGACGGCGACACCGTCATCATACTCGGCGACCGGCCGCGGCTTTATGAGCATGTGCGCGAGTTCGATCAAAAGGAGCAGGCGCGCGGCCT
>NZ_JAOWPS010000029.1 GCF_025753795.1 Mesorhizobium sp. YC-39 | reverse complement strand
AAAAGGAGAGCAGAATGGAACAGCTTTTTGTTGGCCTGGACGTGTCGAAGGATGAGACTGCGATTTGCGTTCGAACGCAATGCGGGATCATTAAGGCAGCGTTCAAGAAGCCGACCGACCCTGACGTCATATATCGTGCCTTGATCTGTGAACTGCAGCATATCCGGTGCGTCGTTCTGGAGACCGGCCGGATGGCGAACTGGCTTTACAACGAGCTCAGCAAGCGCGGCTTGCCGATGGTCTGCATCGATGCACGTCAGGCACATGCCGTGCTGAGCCAGATGCACAATAAAACCGATGAGAACGATGCCGCCATGCTGGCGGAACTTGCTCGCACGGGATTTTACAAACGCATCGAAGTCAAAAGCCGTGTTGCCCAGGAACGCAGAGCCTTGCTGCGAGCGCGCGAGGTTGCGATCAAATCCCGAATGAATGTGGAGAATACGATCCGAGGGCTGCTGGCCAGCTTCGGCATCCGTCTTCCCAAACATTTGAAGACCTATGAACACAGGGTTCGAAAAGCGCTGGAAGATCAGTCCGATTTGTTAGGGATCATCTTGCCGCTTCTACGCCTGCGGACCGAGGCGTTACGTCAGGCTGCGGTTCTGACAAAGGATATGGCGCGTCAGGCCCGTGCAGACAATGCTTGTCAGCGCTTGATGACCATTCCGGGCATCGGCGCCGTCAGCGCTGTCACTTACGTTGCCACAATCGACACACCGGATCGCTTTACCAGATCAAGGTCGGTCGGAGCATATATTGGGCTGACGTCGAGGCGGTACCAATCGGGCGATATTGATTATGGCGGGCGGATATCCCGGCGAGGAGATCGGATGTTGCGTACGGTCCTTTATGAAGCGGCCAACAGCTTGCTGTGCCGGGTGAAATCCGGGCCTGGTCAGCATCTGAAGAACTGGGCGAAGGCCATAAAGAAGCGCACGAGCCACAAGAAGGCTGTTGTGGCATTGGCGCGGAAGCTTGCCGTGATCATGCACGCCATTTGGAAAGATGGCACGGAGTTTGAACCCAGGGAGGCCTGATCAGAAAGCCGCGCGGCGAGCGCGCTGGCGAGAGTTGCCGTATCGGTCAGAGCGGCAGGCTACCGGATAACCCGATTGATTTACATGCGAGCCAATGCATCGCGAATGAGACCTTTGGGGAGCCGGCGCCTTGGATGCCGAGATGAAGCGCCAAATGGGATGACTTCGAAAAGAACCTTGCAGGTGGCCGATATAAGCGACAAACTCACCGAGCGCTGACGATCAATTAAAGAACCTACATCAAGGTTCGCGGCCAGTGGACGTATCTCTGTCGTGCCCATCGACAATGTCGGTGACACAGTCGAGTTTTGGTTCAGCGAGCAGCGCGACCTGCCGGCGGCGAAGCGCTTCTTCAGAAAGGCGCTGGAGCGTTATGGCCGACCGGATCGCGTCGTCATCGAAGGGAGCCAGACCAACCACGAGGCGATCGTTTCCTGCGGCACCACAAATCGTTTGCAGGATCGCGCCCGGCGGCCGGCTGAAGCTGATC
>NZ_JAOWPS010000028.1 GCF_025753795.1 Mesorhizobium sp. YC-39 | reverse complement strand
CACCAAGCCGTCACCGCTGTCCGATGCGCCATGACTTCAGCTTGTTTGGCACATGACTTTTTGGACGCTTGCGAACAGCCCGCATGCGGTCATAAATCACTAATCAGGGTGCGGGAAATATCCCCGCCAAGCCCCATCACTTCTACCCGGGCAATCGAACCATGACACATTCCAAGAAGGTGGTTATCGTTACAGGGGCGACGTCGGGGATAGGGGAGGCCGTCTTAGAGGCTTTCGCGGCGATCGGGGCCTCACTCGTGTTGGTCGGCCGGGATCGAGAGCGGGGGCAAAGAGCCTTGGAGTCGATTCAGAAACTCAATTGTGAGGCCGAATTGAAGTTTGGCGATGTCGCCGACTCGGCGTTTGCTGACCATGTAGTGAATTCCACTGTAGCGCGTTTCGGAAAGGTTGACGTCTTGGTCAACAGCGCCGGGATCATCCGGCGTGGAAGCGCCGTCGACACTACGGATGACGATTGGCGCCAGACATTCGACGCCAATGTCAACGGTGTATTCTACTTCAGCCGCGCCGCAGTGAAGTCCATGAGGACGACCGGTGGCGGCAGCATTGTCAACATAGCTTCAAATGTGGGGTTGTTTGGCTGTCCCGGGCTGGCTGCCTATTGTGCATCGAAAGGCGCGGTCGTTTTGTTGACTCAAGCCATGGCCCTTGACCACGCCAAAGAGCAAATCACCATCAATGCCGTCTGCCCCGGCGCTGTAGATACGCCCATGCTTGTGTCGGCCCATAGCAAGCCGGTTACCGCAGCCGAGATTATTCAAAGAAATGTTGACGCAATACCTCAGGGCCGCGTGGCGACTCCGAAGGAAATTGCTAGCTTGACGTTGTTTCTTGCAAGCGCGGGGGCCAGGCACATCACCGGCGTTGCTATTCCAATAGATGGCGGGGTCACTGCAGGTTAGGAGGGATTCTTGGGTAATCGGCTAGAAGGTAAGGTTGCCATCGTCACCGGCGGCAATCAAGGCATAGGGCGAGCAATTGCTGAGAAGCTCACTGATGAAGGCGCCATAGTTGTCGTGGGCGACCTGCGTGACGACCGCTCCGCCGGTTCCGACGGCGTCGAGAGGCTCACGTTTATGTCTCTCGATGTCACAAAGGAGGTCTCGATTCGCACCTTCGTTGACGACGTCCTGCAGAAGTTTGGCAGGATCGACGTCCTAGTCAACAATGCCGGTCTGGTCATTCATAAGTCGATCGACGAGCAGACTGCCGAGGATTGGGACAGGCTTATGGCGGTCAATCTCCGTGGCCCGTTTTTAATGGCGAAGTATGTCGTCCCGGAAATGAGGCGTACCGGCGCGGGAACGATCGTCAACATCGGATCGGTCGAGGGCTATATGGTCAACCCTTGGCATACTGCCTACGCCGCCACCAAGGCCGGCGTGCATGGTCTTACGCTGGGACTGGCAGTGGACCTCGGACCGGATGGCATACGTTGTAATACCGTGTGCCCCGGTTGGATTGATACCGATCTCAATCGTGCGTACGTCGAGATGCACCCGGACCGAAGCTTGATCGAGCGGGAATTGGGACAACTTCACCCGGTGGGAAGGACCGGCTTTCCGAAGGAGATAGCCAATGCGGTGCTTTGGTTGGCTAGCGAGGATTCCAGTTTCGTTAGCGGTGAAATGATCTCTGTCGACGGTGCGCGAACCAAAAAGATATCTCTGCCCGCCATCCTGGACGAGGAGTATCGAGCCAAACTGACGAAGGCGCGGGCATAGTGGGACTTCGGCGTCGAACGGGTTGCGAA
>NZ_JAOWPS010000027.1 GCF_025753795.1 Mesorhizobium sp. YC-39 | reverse complement strand
TTATGGCCGACCGGATCGCGTCGTCATCGAAGGGAGCCAGACCAACCACGAGGCGATCGTTTCCTGCGGCACCACAAATCGTTTGCAGGATCGCGCCCGGCGGCCGGCTGAAGCTGATCGCATCCGCCGGAGCCAATATTTGAACAATCGGATCGAGCAGGACGATCGGCGGCGCATCAAGCACCGAGTCCGGGCGATGCTCGGATTCAAATCAACGGCCACCGGCACCACCCTTCCTTTCCGGCATCGAAATGATGCGCAAGCGACAGGCGAGGTACGCCGTCAATCCGAATCCGTCCCTGGCCGAGCAGTTCGAAATTCTCGCCGCCTGATTTACCTCGCGTCACGCCTCTCTGCGCCCCTATTCAGCCGTTGCAACAAAACCATTGCAAGTCCCCATCAAATTGCGTTTCTTTGCATCGCCCTTGCATCCCAGAGCACCGCAGCGATCCTTGGGAACGAATGGATCAAATCGTCGGTGATGAATTTCATCGGAAAAGGATCCCAATTCGCGGCAAAGCACCGTTGGAGGGCTCGATTTGGAGGGCACATGCGCGCCTCTATCTAGTATGGTCGTCTTGCTGGTGACAAGGTAAGCCCGAGAGCAATTTACGCAGCTATTTCTCCGTAGAATAAACCCTTCTCGATGAATGTGGTTATGCAACGAAATTTCGATTTTCTGCCTTGCTCGGTACTGTGGACGGGTTTCCATAAAGCAGTCGACGATGACAACAAAGAATATGATCACTGTCCGTGGCTTTTGAAATGAAGACGACGAAATTTCGCGATCTATCTGGTATGCCGGAGTTTCGCGCTGCCGAGGCCCTGCAGCGAGCTGTCTGGGGGGATGCCAGTGCGTCCGGCGAAATGATTATGGTAGTTCAGGCAGAAGGCGGACTTGCCGCGGGTGCCTTTGTCGACAGCAGCCTCGTCGGGTTTGTCTTCGGATTTCCTAGCGCAACGCCAGGCATCCAATATTGCCACGCGCTGGCGGTACTGCCGGAAATGCGGGGACGCGGCATTGGCTTAGCGTTAAAATGGTATGAACGGCGGTGGTGTCTAACTCGCGGCTTCCGGCATGTGCGCTGGACTTTCGATCCAATGCAAGCAGTCAATGCAGCCCTCTATATCAACCGGCTAGGAGCCGGGTCTACAAAGTATCTGGTCGATTATTACGGTACGAGTGGCGGGATCAATGAAGAATTGCCGTCCGATCGTCTACTGGTTGACTGGTTCCTTGATCACTATATCGTCAATGCAAAATCGGAGCGTCGCTTCGCGGATGAAGAAGTCGGTGATTGCCTGCGCATTCGACTTCCTCGGGATGTGGAATCGTTGATGCCACATGACAAGAAGAGGACGTTGACCGCAACGCTTGCGCTTCGTGAAAGCCTGTGCGACGCCTTCTCAAATGGCTATCGGATAAGCGGATTTGACTGCACCGAGCGTGCCTACATCCTGGCCGAGGGAGACCGGTAGCTTCTCCTGGGGTCGCGCGGCGCACAGTAGGAGCGGTTTGGCTTGAATAGTGAGGGCACGTCTGGCTCTGGTGCTCGAAATCGTGCCCGCAGTCGGTCGCGAAGCTGACTATTCATCTCGTGTCGGAACCTCCATCAGCAGATAAGCGGGATCGGATCTGTTGCAACCTTTTTATTGCCCAAGCTGTGGCAAGGAGACTTCGATCATTATCGGGCAATGTTCAAAGGCCGTCATAGTCCGTGATCCTGCATTGCGTGCGCTGGTACCTGGCCTACAATTTGAGCCTGCGTGATCTTGAGGAGATGATGGCCGAGCGCGGCATTACGGTCGATCACACGACCATCCACCGATGGACGGTCCGTTTCGCGCCCTTGTTGCTGGAGCGCTTCAACCGGCGCAAGCGTA
>NZ_JAOWPS010000026.1 GCF_025753795.1 Mesorhizobium sp. YC-39 | reverse complement strand
TGTCGGGCGAAATGAGAAATTGACCCCCGAACGAAAGGAAGAACTGACCCCTCTCTTTTGAGAGGAAGAATCGATGACGAGAGAGTTTTCATCGCAACTTGCATTGTCTGGAACGATGCGGGTTGAGGAAATGCGATCGGGGGAAGAAGTTTTGGCCATGGTGGGCCTTCACGAACGAGGCTGGGGAGCGAAACGAATTGCGCAGGAGTTTGGATGCGCGCGCAACACGGTTCGCCGATATCTTCGTGAAGGTGGCGTTGTTGCGTATCGCCAGCCCGTGCGTCGGACAGCATTTGATGGTCTGGACGATTGGCTTCGAGAGCGTTTCTTTCGCCACGACGGGAACGCGGACGTCATTCGCCAGGAGTTGGAGAGCGAGCATGGCATCGTCATCGGGCTGCGCTCGGTAGAACTTCGGGTTCGAAAATGGCGGCGCGAGTTGAAAGCGCAGAAGCGGGCGACGGTGCGCTTCGAGACGGCGCCTGGTCATCAGATGCAGATCGACTTCGGCGACACGCGGGTATGGATCGGCGGCGAGCGGGTGCGGATCCATGTGTTTGTCGGGACGCTTGGCTATTCGCGCCGGATGCACATCCGGGCCTCGCCGAGGCAGCGCCAGACCGACTGGTTCGAAGGGATGGAAGGCGCTTTCCTGCGGTTTGGGGGCGTGCCGGCGGAAGTTCTGATCGATAATGCAAAGGCGCTGGTTGAGCATCACGACGCGGTGACGCGCGAGGTGAGGTTCAACGCCCGGCTGCACGCTTTTGCCCGATATTGGGGCTTCACACCGCGGGCCTGTGCCCCTTATCGGGCCAGGACGAAGGGGAAAGACGAACGCGGAGTCGGCTACGTCAAGAAGAACGCGATCGCCGGCCGCCGGTTCGAAAGCTGGGCAGCGTTCGAGGCGCATCTGGATCGGTGGACGCGCGAGGTTGCCGACCGGCGTGAACACGGCACCACCGGCGTTGCGCCCGTGGAACGTTTTGCCGCTGAAGCTCGAGCGCTCCGCCCGCTTTCCGGCAGGGCGCCGTTCGGGCAACTGCGGGACCTGATCCGCAAGGTTCAGGCCGACTGTGCGATCGATCTGGATACGAACAGCTACTCGGTGCCTTGGCGCCTGATCGGCGAGAGCGTCCAGGTCGTGGTGTTGGCTGGCCGTGTGATCATCCGTCATGCGGGCCAGGTGGTAGGCGATCATGCCCTGTGCCGGGGGCGACGACAACGGATAGTGGACCGGGCGCATTTTGTCGGCGTCGCCGGCTTTGAAGGGCCGGTGCGCGCGGATCCCATCGAGATCGCTCCAGCCGCCTTGCTGCGGCCGCTTGCGGAATACGAGGCGGCTGTCGGAGGGGGCTGGTGATGACGACCGTGGATCACGACATGCTCATCGCAACGCTCGATCGGCTGAAGCTGACGGCGATCCGCGACCAGCTCGACACGTTGCTGGACGAAGCTGCCCGCTCGAAGATGACGTTACGAGAGGCCCTGGGCTTCCTGGTGTCGCGCGAGATCGCCCGGCGCGACGAGCGGCGCATCTCCATGTCGAGCAAGATCGCCCAGTTCCCCTTCGTGCGCGAGCTGGACGGCTTCGACTTCAACGCCCAGCCATCGCTCGATCAGGGGCAGATCAGGGAACTCGCCACCTGCCGCTGGATTGCGCACGGCGACACGCTTTTGTTCCTCGGCCCACCCGGCACGGGCAAGACCCATCTGGCCGTGGCCCTCGGCCGCGAGGCGATCCGCCAGAATTACAACGTGCAGTTCATCACGGCTGCTACGTTGGTGGCGACGCTGGCCAAGGCCCACAGCGACGGCTCGCTCGACAAGCAGTTGGCGATCCTGTCGCGGCCGAAACTGCTCATCATCGACGAACTGGGCTATCTGCCCTTCGAGGCCAATGCCGCCCACCTGTTCTTCCAACTCGTGTCACGGCGCTACGAGAAGGGATCGATCCTGATCACCTCCAACCGCTCCGTGGGCGAATGGGGAAGTGTTTTTGGCGACCCCATTGTGGCCACGGCGATCCTGGACCGCCTGCTTCACCACTCCACGGTGATCACCATCCGCGGCGACAGCTACCGTCTCCGCGAAAAGCGTCGGTCCGGCCTTCTGCAGAAGACCGGACCGACGCTTGAACCCAACGAAACAGCAAACCAGTGAAGGGGGTCAGTTCCTCACTTCGCCAAAGGGGTCAAATCCTCACTTCGCTTGACAA
>NZ_JAOWPS010000025.1 GCF_025753795.1 Mesorhizobium sp. YC-39 | reverse complement strand
GTCGTCGTCGGACTCGTTGCGTGCAGGTCCATGCGGTTTCTCCGGTTCTGGCTTTTCGGGGTCTTCACTTTCTGATTGACGAAGAGGGAGGTCATCGACCGCTCCCGTCCGTTCGCCGCGCGATCATGAGCTCCGATAGTCGAGGCCGATATCCAGGATCGGCGCGCTGTGGGTCAGTCGACCGATGGAAATCAGATCAACGCCGGTCGCGGCAATCGCTGGCGCCGTATCGGACGTGATCGTGCCTGAAGCCTCCGTGATCGCCCGACCGCCGACGATTGCGACGGCGCGACGCAGATCGTCGAGGGACATGTTATCGAGAAGGACTGCATCGGGAGCGAAACCAAGGACCTCCTCCAACTGGGCCAGGGTATCGACCTCGACTTCGATCTTGACGAGATGGCCGGCGCTGTTTCGTGCCCGCTCGAGCGCGGTGCGAATTCCGCCGGCGATGGCAATGTGGTTGTCCTTGATCAGGATGGCGTCGTCGAGGCCAAAGCGGTGATTGGCGCCACCTCCTGCGCGCACGGCGTACTTTTCGACTGCCCGCAAACCGGGCGTCGTCTTGCGGGTGCAGACGATCTTCGCACCATGTCCGCGAACCGCGGCCACGATCGATGCCGTTGCCGTGGCGATGCCGCTCAGATGGCACAGAAAATTGAGTGCCGTGCGTTCGGCCGTGAGAATGGCCCGGGCCGGCCCAACCACGGAGGCAATGACCTCTCCTTTCGCCACGTCGCTGCCGTCCGCCCGCTCCACGGAGATTTCGACGTCAGGATCGATCAGCCGGAAAGCAAGCATCGCCAGATCGAGACCGGCCACAACGCCCGACTGGCGCGCCGCCAGCACGGTCCTCGCCTGGTGTTCTTTCGGGACGACGGCGTCCGTGGTCACGTCACCGGCTCTGCCAAGGTCTTCGAGAAGAGCCGCCCGGACAAGCGGCTCCAACATGACCGTGGGAAGTGGTGCGAGCTTCATAACCTGGCCCCCTCGAGGCTCGGGACGTGTGCGAGTTCCCGCGCTGCCGCCAGGGCATCGGCGAGAGTAAGTTCGAAACGTCTGGCAACGGCTTCACGATGCGGAAAGTCGGCGCGGTAGTGGGCGCCACGGCTTTCCTCGCGCGACAAGGCGGCGATCGTCATCATCAGCCCGACAGACGCGGAATCCGATGCCGCGTCGTTGGCCTCGGCGAGCGGCAACAAAGCACGCGCTGTTGCTTTCAAACATTCACCATTCCGGACGATGCCGAGTGCGCTCGAGAGGAGAGGGCGCACGGGTATGGGATCGGGCGATGGGTAATCGCGTGCAAAGACAGGCTTTGTCCGGCGCGCAGGCGTACCGGCGACGCTTTCCGCGACCCAGCGCGCGCACACGATGGCCTCGGTCAGGGAGTTGCTAGCGAGCCTGTTCGCGCCATGCAATCCGGTGGAGGCTACCTCGCCGCAGGCCCAAAGTCCTGAAACAGAGGTGCGACCGGCGCCATCCACGGCGACGCCACCCATGTGGTAGTGCTGTGCGGGGCGGATAGGAATGAGGTCATGTGCCGGGTCGATGCCGACTACGCGGCAGGCTGCTGCGATCGTTGGAAACTGCCGCCCGAATGCCGGGCCGGGCTTTTCCCGCACATCGAGAAAGACCCGATGGCCATCGGCAAGATGCTTCCAGACAGCGCGCGCCACGATGTCGCGTGGCGCGAGTTCCGCACCTCGCAAACCGTCGACGAAACGCCGCCCTGTCTCGTCGACGATGGTTGCGCCTTCGCCGCGAACCGCCTCGCTGATGAGCGTCATGGGGCGGTTCGATCCATCAAGCGCGGTCGGGTGGAACTGGATGAATTCCAGATCAGCAAGGACAGCACCTGCGCGCGCTGCAAGTGCCAGGCCCTGTCCGCAACTGCCCAAGGGATTGGTGGTGTCGATAAACAGGCCGCCAATCCCGCCTGTTGCGAGGACCACCCGTCGCGAGCCGAAGAATACCGAACCCATCGAACAGCTTGCCCAGACACCCCGGACCGCATTCTGCTTGACCGCCAGCCGACGCGCTTCCACACCTTCGACGACCACGATCGACGGGGCGGAACGCACAGCCGCGACCAAGGCACGCATGACTTCGCGTCCGGTGCCGTCGCCACCGGCATGAACGATGCGCCGTCGGCAGTGCGCAGCCTCCAGTCCAAGGCGCAAAGACCTTTCCGGCGTGTAGTCGAAACGGACCCCAAAACCCTCCAGCGTT
>NZ_JAOWPS010000024.1 GCF_025753795.1 Mesorhizobium sp. YC-39 | reverse complement strand
TGTCGGTGCGACGAGTTTCGTGAATCGGCGCGCAGCGGAGACTGAGTCCGCGCAAAGGCTTGGCGACATAGATATTGTCCCATGTTTGTGAACTGACCCCTAAATGTGCGATGTTTGCGTACTGAGTCGTTTGAAGGTGGAGGCCGATGCGGCGGCGCATTCCCCTCAGCCGGCGATCGCATGTGACCGGCTTCCAGGCCCTCGCGACGGGGGTGGCGGAGCACGAAAGCGCGCTCGAACGAGACTTCGTGACGCTCGTGAACTGGACGGATGCGGGCGCGTTTGTGACCGAGCAGCCGGTCACGATCCGGTTCCGGCAGGGACAGCGGTCGCGGCGATACACGCCTGACTTCCGCGTCGACTGGAGCGCCGGGGGCTGCGATATCGTCGAGGTCAAATATCGCGCCGACCTCAGATCGGACTGGCACCGGCTGAGGCCGGCGTTCGCCGCCGCCCGGGCCTGGGCCGGCGAGCATGGCGCCCGCTTCAGGATCGCCACGGAGCGCGGCATCCGCAGTCCGCGCCTCGATGCGGCGAAGAGGTTGCTGCCGCTCAGGAACGTGCCGATCGACACGGCGCTTGCGGAGTTGGCCGTGGCGCGGGCGCGCGCCGACGCCATCGACTTCATCGGGCTGGTCGACGCCTTGCCAACGACGCGCGAAGCCGGACTGGCAGTGGTCTGGCGCCTGATCGCGCGGGGCGCCCTTGTCGTCGATCTGTCGGCGCCAATCGTGCCGAGCACGCGCGTGGGTGCGGCGTGAGCGTGCCCGACATCGCGACCGTGAGCCCTGCCGCGTGGGATGAAGCCCGCCGCTTCCTGCCGATCATCCGGCGCCTGGCGGACGATCCGAGCCGAACCCGAGCGGACGTGGAAGCTGGCGCGGCGGAGCTGGGCTGTGGGCCGACCCACGTCTATGCCCTGATCCGCCGCTACATCGCCGATCCGCGACTGACGAGCCTGTTGCCGCGCAAGCGAGGGCCGAGCGCCGGCTTCTCCCGGCTCGAAAACGAGGTGGACGCGCTGGTCGACGAGGCGATCGACGGCGTCTATCTCACGCGCCAGAAGCCGAAGATCATGCACCTGGTCGAGGAGGTGCAGCGACAGTGTGCGGCGCGCGGCCTCACCGCGCCGAGCCGGCGAACCATCACGGCCCGGCTTCGCGCCCGCCCAGGTAGGGACGTGATCGCCAAGCGCCAGGGCGCCAAGGCGGCGCGCGATCGCTACGCTCCTGTCGTCGGTTCGCTGGAGGCTCACTGGCCGTTGTCGTTGATCCAGATCGACCACACGCTGGTCGACGTGATCGTGGTGGACAGCGAGACGCGCGCACCGATCCAGCGACCGTGGCTGACGCTGGCGATCGACGTCTGCACGCGCTGCGTCGCCGGCTTCCACCTGTCGCTGGAGCCGCCCTCGGCGACGTCCGTGGCGCTCTGCTTGACCCATGCAGCGCTCGCCAAGGAGAGCTGGCTGGCCGAGCGCGGCATCGATGCGGAGTGGCCTGTGCGCGGCATCCCCGAGCGACTGCACCTCGACAACGCCAAGGAGTTCCGGTCCGAGGCGCTGAAGCGCGGTTGCGAGCAATATGGCATTGCCGTCGACTACCGTCCCGTACGCACCCCGCACTATGGCGGACACATCGAGCGGCTGATCGGCACGATGATGGGCAAGGTCCATCTGCTGCCGGGCACGACCTTCTCCAACATCCAGGAGAAGGGCGACCTGAGGCCCGATCAGACCGCCGCCATGACCATCGACGAGGTGGAGCGGTGGCTCGGCCACGCAATTGCCGGCGTCTATCACCGCGAGCTGCATCGCGGCATTGGCATGACGCCGCTCGCCGCCTGGGAGCGTGGCATTACCGGCGAGGGCGCCACGCTCGGCCGTGGCGAGCCGGTCGCCGTGCCCGATCCCCGTCGGTTCCTGATCGACTTCCTGCCGATCGAGCGCCGCCGGATCCGGCGCGATGGCGTGGCCCTGCACTCCATCGCCTATTGGTCCGACGTGCTGAGTACCTGGATTGGCCATCCCGAGCGGATGATCGTGCGCTACGACCCGCGCGATCTCAGCCGCATCTATCTGCTTGGGCCCGATGGCACCTATTACGACCTTGCCTATCGCGACCTGCGGCGGCCGCCGATCAGCCTGTGGGAGCACCGCCTTGCGCTGAGGCGCCTGCGGGATGAGGGACGGTCGCTGGTCGACGAGTCGGCCATCTTCCGCACGATCGAGGCGATGCGCACCATCGCCGACGATGCGGTGCGCACGACCAAGACGGCCCGCCGACAGCGGGAGCGCCGCCTTCGGGTCGTGGCAGCCGAACCCGCGGCCGCCCCGGATCGGAGTGCAGCAGACGGGCCGGTCGAGGCCGACGCCCCGCTGGAGGATCGCATCTTCCCGTTCGAGGAATGGTCGTGAGCGAGGATTACAGGCATCTGCACCCTGCAGTGCGACCGCTGGCCGACGAGGCCGTGGAGGCACGGGTGCGGCGCATTCGCACGGATCGCTGGATCGCCTATGCACGGGCGGACGCCGCCCTGGCGGCTATGGAGGATCTGCTAACGTTCCCGAAGCGGATGCGGATGCCGAACCTGCTGCTGGTCGGCCCGACGAACAACGGCAAGACCATGATCGTCGAGAAGTTCCGGCGGATGCATCCGCCCATCACCGCCGTCGAGACAGCGGACGGCGTGGCGGTCCTGCCGGTGCTGAGCGTGCAGATGCCGCCGGGGCCGGACGAGGGCCGACTGTTCGGCGCGATCCTCGACGGGCTCGGAGTGCCGTTCGGCCCCCGCGACCGCATCGCCGCCAAGCAGGACATGGCGGTGCGCATGATGCGTGCGACGGGCACACGCCTGCTGGTGATCGACGAGCTGCACAACCTGCTGTCGGGCACCACGATGCAGCAACGGCGGCTGCTCAACCTGCTGCGCTGGCTGGGCAATGAGCTGCAAATACCGCTCGTCGGCGTCGGCACGGCCGAGGCGTTGCGCGCGATCCGCAGCGACGACCAGCTCGTCAATCGGTTCGAGCCGTTCGCCTTGCCGCTGTGGCAGGACGACGAGGAATATCGGCGGCTTCTCGCGACGCTCGAAGCGGCCTTGCCGCTGCGCAAGCCGTCGCACCTCGACGATCCGGTCATGGCTGGCCGCATCCTCGCGGCGGCGGAAGGCGTGCTGGGCGAGATCATCGCTGTCGTCGTCAAGGCGGCTGTGCTGGCGGTCGAGACCGGGACGGAGGCGATCCTGGCACGCATGATCGAGGATGCGGGCTTCATCCGGCCCTCCGAGCGTCGGCGTGTTGCGGTCTGATCTGTTCGCCGTCTCGGCCGTGCCCGAGGCGTTCCCGGCACGGGCGATACTGCCCGTTCACATCGAGCCGGCGGCGGATGAGGCGCTCGTGTCGTGGCTCGTCCAGCTGAGCTGGGCGCTCCGACAGTCTCCGCTCATGTTTAGCCGGCACGGCTTCAAGGTGGATGCCGCGGGTGATCCCGAGTGGTGGCGTCGTCCGTCGCCAGGCCAGCTCGCAACGATCGCCGAACGGACCGGAGTCGAGCAGGCCCGGCTGAAAGCCATGACGCTCCTGGGCTGGTCGATCGCACGTGATGATGAGGGCGCGCAGCGCTTCACAAGCCGGCGCTGGACAAACCCGAAGCTGGGCCGCCGGAAAGGCCGGCGTGTCGATGTCTGCGGGCAATGCCTGGCGGAAGACGAGCGACCCTATCTGAGGCGGCTCTGGCTGCTGGGCTGGATCGGTGTCTGCCCGCGGCACCGGACCCGGCTGATCGGGGAATGCCCGGGATGCCGGTGTCCGATCCGGTTCAAAGGGCTGAACGCGAAGGCGCCAGTCGACCTGCTTGCGTGCCAGAAGTGCGGCCGAGGGTTGGCCTGTTTGCAGGGGCAACGGGCGAATGATCGGTCGGTCGATCTGCAATCGCTGCTTGTTGCGGGGAAGAAGACCGGCGTCGTGCTCCTGCCAAGCGTGGGCGAGGTCGAGTGGGCCACGATGATGGCGGTTGCAGACATGCTGCTCGGCATGATCTGGACCGATGTCGCCACCCAGCACCGCGAGCAGCTGTTCAACCGGATCGCCCGCGAACTTGATCTGGGCTGGGAAGATCGGCTCTCGCTCTCGCTTGGCTCGAACTATGGAAGCTTGCTGATGATCGACTGGCTGGTGGCGGACCTGCCGCACCGCCTGCCTGCGGCGATCGGCATCCTGAAATCTGTCCGCTTCGAAGGTCTCCTGGGCCGCCACAACGACATCGACGACGATATAGCCGCACACCTGCGCACGATCCTGGCGGCGGCAATAGCCACGCCGGCGGTCGGACGAGGTGCGTGGCATCCCTGGATCGAAAGCTTGCCTGATAGCGCCTCCGACCTGCGGGAGCGAGCCGCCCGCGAACGCTACAAGCACCGGCGCCAGCGGCTGACGGCCTTTGCCGCACTCAAGGCGGGGGCGACCGTCGGGGAGGCGGCAGCGATAGCCCGTGTCCAGCCGATGAGCGTTTATCGCTGGCTCGACCGCGGGATCGAACATGGGCTCGAAGCGGCGCTCGAACGCCCGACCGGGAGGCCCGCTCTGACGTCGGCTCAATCCGAAGCGCTCGCGCAATGGATCCGCGCCGACTGCGCCAACCAGAATCGCCACGCCATCGTTGCTCAGGCGCAGGCGCGGTTCGGGATCGAGCTTAGCCTCGACATCGCGTCGAACCTGCTGAGGAAGCATCGCGACCGAAAGCCAGGCAGCGTCCGCCGTCGCCGGCGTCTGTGGGGGCCGATGAAGCCAAGGGGACCACGCGCCAAGCCTACTCATGACCTGGCTCCCGGTTCGTGAATCGAGTCCGCGAAACTTCTCCCCGGTACACGAAACTCTGCGCCGGTTCGCGAAACTCGTCGCACCGACA
>NZ_JAOWPS010000023.1 GCF_025753795.1 Mesorhizobium sp. YC-39 | reverse complement strand
ATTTCCCGCACCCTGATTAGTGATTTATGACCGCATGCGGGCTGTTCGCAAGCGTCCAAAAAGTCATGTGCCAAACAAGCTGAAGTCATGGCGCATCGGACAGCGGTGACGGCTTGGTGCCGACATTTTGCGAGCCTTAGATTCGCTCATGACCCCTGGTTATCCGGCGGGCCACTAATACTCATTTGAAGTGAGGTGCGCCGCTGCCTATAGCTCAGGTCCGTAGCATATTTGCGTAGTGGATCACGGCCCACATCGAGGCCAAATGTTTGACGGTTGCAGTTGGGTAATTCTGACGAAAGTCACCATGATCCAAAGAATGGAATTCGCGTGGCAGAGCGGCACATCTGGCTTCCGACCGGTCCCAGCCTTGATTTGGAAGTCGATGATGCGATGTCTGGCAGCCCAGAGCAGGGTTTTTGAGCGAAGGGCGCTAAGAGACTGTTTCGAAATTCGCTCTGGCGAGTCATATGGTGGTGGTTTCGAGAACCGGAGCGGACATTTGGGTCCGATAGCACCGGAAGCGCAGAAAACGCCATCAGATGGCCGCTAGAGTAGAGTTTCCAAACGGTTTCTAAGAAGGCGCTGTCAACTACGGCCAATATCGTTTTAGATGGCAACGAAGGAGTGAAGGTATGCCGGTTATTCATGTAGAAACGTTCAAGTCCGATGACGATAAGAAGGAACATTTGGCCGCTGAGATTACAAAATTATTTTGCGATAATATGAAATTAAGACCAGAGCAAGTCCATGTGGTCTTTGATGAATATGAGCCAAACAACTGGGCGACCGGGGGGAAGCTGTGGTCGAGGATCTGAAGCGACCTACTCTAAATGACCTCCGCAGTCTGAGCTTAGTCTATTATGTAGCGAAGGAAGCGCAAATGAACATGGCGTGCTTCCTGATGTCTTCAGGCTCGCCCGGGATGTGGTGTCTGGATGTCCTCCACCGGGGGGAGCGGAACTAAGCCACTCCGACTTGGGCGGATGTCATGATCTCAGTTGCCGAGCCTGCGCCGCTCATGCCGCGATTACCACCCGAAAGGGGTTAAACGGAAAAGCCAGCTGGCAAGCTCAAGCCATGGATTGGGTCACGATTGTTGGTTACCTCGCAGCTTTGTGCTCGGTGACCGCTTTTACCCCGCAAGCCTGGAAAATCATCAAAACCCGGGACACGAGCAGCATTTCTGCACTGATGTACGGAATCAACGTCTTGGGATTTGCCTTGTGGCTGACCTATGGGATCCTCAAGAATGACTGGGCGCTTATCATCACCAATGTGCTGATCCTAGCGCTTTCGGCCTTCATTCTCACCATGACACTCCTCCCTCGCGCGAAGAAGGATGCCGTTGCGGACGCTCTCGACCCTGCCTCCTCAAGCACCGAGCAGTCTGTCGGGCGGGCACGTATAGCCGATCCAGAGACAGGCGATCGAAATGACGCGAATCGCAACCTTTGACGTGAACCGCGTCAATGGTCGGCTTCTCATGCACCAAAATTCGTCGCCGATCGTCGTCGACGACCAAGAGCGCTGATCGGCAGAAGAAACGGATGCCTTCCTAAAGGCCCAAGCGGCCTTTGCTTTTGGCGCTTTCCAGGCCCTGGTGAAGGCCTCTACTCTACAAAAGCCTCGCCCCTTCCGGATAGTCTAGTCGCGCTAGCAACCTTGTTCGGACGCGTCATCAATATCGGATTGTCCAGCATAAGTGATGAGATTCTGGTATCTGGGAATGGTTGGACCGAATGATTTGGGCGTTCATCCCACCGGTTTGCAAGCGCCAAGAAGTCATGCGGTGTGCAAGCTGAAGTTCATGGCCCGGTGGACATAGGCGAACGGCCTCACGCAGCCTTTCGCTCCCTTGTGACTTGGTCATGACTCCTGGTTATCCGGCCGACCACTAATACTCATTTGTAGTGCGCTGCGCCGCTGCCTATAGCTTAAACCGTAGCGTTCCGCGTCACTGAACAGCAGAATAGTTGGGACATGTACGAGGGCTCCATGTCGAATGCCAATTCCGGTCCGGATCGGTTTGTGCTCAATGACGGCTGGAGTGACTTGCGGCAGTTTCGGCCCATGCCGGACATCGACTTTAAAAGGCTCGATGGATATCGCAAAGAGCGGCTAAGAGGGGCAATGCGCCAAGCTGATGTCGCGTTGTGTGTCCTGGTGAGCCCCATCACCCTCCGCTATGCGGTGGACTATAATGCATACCCTTTGTTTCAGTCGCATATCCCGGTCACCTATCTCTTTTTGCCACTTGATGGACCGCTCACTCTTCATCAGGGAATTGGCTCCGCGTCCTCCGCCGACCGAGCGAGGCAGGGAAGGCCGATTTCGTTTTTTGAAGGCGGCAACGAACTGGCGGAGGGCGCGAGGCTTTTCGCCGACGACATCGTTGGGTTCCTGAGCGAAATCGGGACCACCAATCGAAAGGTGGCGGTGGAATATGTGAACCCGAGCATAACCCAGGCCCTGCTGCAGCGCGGTCTTGAGGTAATTGATGCGGTGGACATCGTGGAGGGCGCGCGGGTCATAAAATCGGATGACGAGATAGCGTGCATCCGCTGGGCATGTGCGGTAGCCGAGCACGGCATTGCGCGTATGCAGGAGAGCATGGGACCCGGCGTGACGGAAGCGCAGCTTTGGGCACTTCTCAACTATACCAACCTCGCCAACCAGGGCGGCTGGCATGAGGGTCGAATGCTAGCTTCCGGGCCGCGAATTAATCCGTGGCTCCAGGAAGCCACCCAACGCGTCATCGAGGAGGGAGACCTCGTCGGGTTTGACACCGATATGGTTGGCCCATTTGGGTATTTCTGTGATGTTTCACGGACATTCTACTACGGGAAGGATCGGCCTAGCGCACGCCAGCGCCAGCTGTACCGGCTCGCCTACGACGAATTGCAGACGAACATGAAGCTTATTCGTCCGGGCGTCAGCATGAAGGATCTACAAGCATCAGCCTGGCCGGTGCCCGAAGAATTCCAAGAGCAGGCCTACCCTTGCGTCATACACGGGGTCGGCATGTGCGATGAATATCCGCAAGTTAAACCGATATTCCGCGGTCCGATAGCGTACGACGCGACCCTCGAAGCAGGCATGGTGATATGCGTTGAAAGCTATATTGGTGCTGTCGGCGAAAGAGACGGTGTGAAGCTCGAGGAGCAGCTCCTTGTGACCCCCGACGGGTATGAACTGCTATCGACCTACCCGTTTGAGGAGCGTCTTTTGGACTAAGGGTCGGGCTCCTTATGATTCATGGATTGCACATTGCATATAGATCAACGGAATGAATGAGCGGGTATTCCGCGATAGCTTGCCGATAAGCAAAGTCGTCTTGAGGCTCCTTGGCGGAAGGCGCTCATGGCAGGTACCGATCAGGAGCCGTTTCCGAAAGCCGGCCCGGTTGACTGAGCGGCAGGCAGTCGTCATTGCTATCCCGGCCGGCATGTTAGAGGAAATCCGTGGGAAGTTCCAAACTGCGCAACTGCAGCATTTTGATCGCGGAGGACGACTATACGCTTGCGTCCGACCTGAGGGACGCCTTTGTCAAGGTTGGTGCAAGCGTCATCCACCCGTCCTATACTATCGAGGACACTCTCGACGTCATCATGTCCTCATCGCCAATAGACGGCGCTATCCTAAGTGTGAACTTACAAGGCGAGGCAACTTTCGTTGCGGCTGAGCACCTATTGCGCCGCCAAATACCATTCCTATTCCTCGAGAGTCTGAATAGCTCGGATATTCCTCCCAGTTGCAGAACCGTTGATCGCTTCAAAAAGTCAATTGATGTCAGTCTTCTGACTGAGGCGCTGGGCGCGATGATCTCGGCGTGAAAGCTTTTTTGTCCTCATATACTGTCGCGCAACCTCGAATGTCTAGGTAATGTTAAATTTGAGATATTTTACATCTCGATAACTCCAACCATCGGACCTAATACCAGCGGCAATACAAGGAACAGAATGCACACGATTAAAGCCAACAGAGCTGCATAAAGCACTTCAACTGGAGTGGGACAATCGTCTCTCAAGGTCTCTCAATTCCTATCAACTTCTTGCTTACCAAAAATGTCAGGTAACTATACTTGACGATTGAATATTTATGCGCTGGGAAGGCCGTATATCCGGGTCGATCTCGCCAGGAATCGCCCGGACCATTGCGGACCTTGGCGGACCGCATTTATTCGGTGCCGGCCGTAGGGGCGGCCGCGAAGCTGCCGCACACGTAGGTCGTGCGTGCGCAGGTAAAGCATAACGCGTCGCGGGGTCTTAAGCTCTTTAAATTTGTCGAAGATCAGACGCAGCCGAGCCTGAACCTCTCGAACCGCGACTTCTTGAGAGTTGGCAGACGAATGAGGATGCAACGGAATATGTCCTGCACCTGCGGAAGGGTGTAAAGTGGAACAACGGCGACGAATTCACTGCGGACGACGTAATGGTCAATTTGCTGCGCTGGTGCGAACGGGACGTATCTGGAAATTCAATGGCGTCCCGCATGGCCACGCTTGTTGATGAAAGCACAGGGAAAGCGAAGGTGCGGATTCCAGGGAATGACCGGACGGGATTCCGATCAAAATCCGGACGGCATTTGCACCCCTAGACTGAGACACAGAAAATCGCGGACAGTTTCGCGTTAGCTACGCTGCCTTTTCCATCAGTCGTCTGCTTGAATGCTTCTTGATCAAATTGAACACGATTTGGCCGGAGCGGTTGTAGGTCAAGCCACCTGGCAGCGGTATGCGAAGCTCCCCCCGCGCGGCCTTCTGCCGGTCCCCTTGATGCAGGCGGATGCGGATCTGGTGCAGCTCCGCTTCACTCATGATCCCAAGGGCCACTTCCCAAGCGACGATGCGGCAACCAAGTTGCTCGCAAGCGTAAGGATTGCCGACACGGCTCATGCTCGCCTGGATGCCGCGGCGGTGCAGAAGTTCGGAGTACGCTCCGCACGCGTATTGAACGCCGCGGTCGGAATGATGCACGAGGCTCCCGGGTTCGGGTTGGCGATCAGCGATGGCCATCTCGATGGCCTCGATGGCAAGGCTTGCTCTGAGGTGCGTATCCAATGCCCAGCCGACCACCTTGCGGCTATAGGCGTCAAGCACAACGGCAAGGAAAGCAAACTCCTCAGCCAGATGCAGGAAAGTGATATCGGCAACCCATAGCTGGTTGACCCCATTGAGGATCATACCTCTGGCAAGATTGGGCACGACTTGCCAACCATGCCTGGAGTTCGTCGTCACAGGAACAAAGGGGCTTGCGCGCAGGCACAGCAGATTGTCTTCACGCATGATCCGTAGAACGCATTTGTGATTGACCTGCCACCCCTCCCGCCGCAGCAGGGCTGCGATCCGGCGGTAGCCGTAGTGCGCGTTGCCGAGAGCCAGCTTCTGAATGAGATCGCGCAAACCTGTCTCCGCCCGACGCGGGGCCGAATCCAGCCAGTGACGGTAATAGCTCGCGCGGCTCACGCCAGCGAGCCAGCACATTCTATCGATGTTGAATTCGCCTTGCGACAGGGCGGTCGTCATCTTTTCGATGACCTTGAAGATCCCGTTTCGCCAGAAGCTGCGGCGCGGCAATCAACGTGAGAGCGCGTATTGCCTCGCCCACGAGTGTTCCCAAAGAACAATGCCGTTGCCTCACTCGGATGTTCTCGATTGCCTCACTGGTTGTTCCCGAGATTTAGCCTCTGCCGATCCGGGGATGATCTCACCGCATGACCTCTACAATTTCCGTCCGCGCGGCATCGGCGAATGGCCCGAACACCAACGCATTGGCTTGCGTACTGCGCCAGATTTTCATTCGACGCTGCACGGTCCGAATGAGGCCGTCGGGATACACGCCGGGATATTTGACCTGCAAGCGCTCAAGCAACTCTCGTGACGTTCGCCAAGGCTCTGCCTCGAACCATTCCTCAAGCTCGGCAGTGACGGCAAGGAGAGGATCGGGTCTGCGCCGCTCTCGCTTGACCGCCGGCTTGGGGCGGGCGGTCGGGTTCACTTCCCCACCACGCCACGCAATCCGCAACCCGGACAGAAAGTCTTCGAGCGGCAATGCCTCGCCGTCGGCGGCAGCCGAACCGTCCGGCTTGTCGGCGATGTCGACCAACCTCTGTTGTGCCAGGCGTATGTCGCGCAGCAGCCGAACCGGATCGAGCGTCAGGTACATCGCCTTGAGGCGAAGGCGCGTATCCTCCGGCGTGCGTGCATCGTCAAGCAGCCGCTGATAGGGCGTGGCGGGACGATGATACCGCTTGACCACCCTGGCTCCGTCACGATGCTTTTCTTTCAACTTAAATGATGGCTGAAAGAAATTGATGAACAACCGCATCGAGGAATAAAGCTTGGCTAGCTCCCGTGTGGCTTGCAGTCCCTCGAAGCGTCGATATCCAACGATCTTACGCACGACCGCGCCATTCTTCTGCTCGACAAATGCCTGGTCATTCTTCCGGTAGGGGCGGCAACGGGAGAGTTCGATATTATCACGTAAGCAATACTCCTGAACGCTCTCGTTCATGAAGACGCTGTCGTTGTGGGTGTCGAAGCCCAGCAGCGGGAACGGCAGCAACTTGCGCAGTTCGGCCAACGCAGTGATCAGGACCGTTTGCTCGCGAACCAGCAGCGGCGCGCATTCCGTCCAGCCCGTGGCGATATCGGTCAACACCAGGGTTTGCGAGAAGGCGCCCTTCGCGTATGGGCCGGAATGAGAAACAAGATCCGCCTCGACAAAGCCGGGTGCGGGGTCATCCCAATCCGAGAAAGTCCGAACTGGAACACTACGCCGGATCGTCGTTGATCCTTTCCGCCGCCGCGGCCCGCTGGCACTCGCCTTAATGTCCTTGAGAACGCGATCAATCGTCGCTGGGCTCATCGTCAACAATTGCCGGCGGGTCTCGCTTGTCAAGCGAAGTGAGGATTTGACCCCTTTGGCGAAGTGAGGAACTGACCCCCTTCACTGGTTTGCTGTTTCGTTGGGTTCAAGCGTCGGTCCGGTCTTCTGCAGAAGGCCGGACCGA
>NZ_JAOWPS010000022.1 GCF_025753795.1 Mesorhizobium sp. YC-39 | reverse complement strand
ACCGCGTCTTCGAAGGCCACGACGCCATCATCGACGCCGCCTGCGAGGCTTGGCAGGAGCTCATCGCCCAACCCGAAACAATCACATCAATCGGAATGCGAGACTGGGCTCACGTCGGTCGAGCTTCATGACCCATGGTATAAGACCTCTCCGCGGCGGTCGAGAAGCTCGGCTTAGCCCTGAGGAAGGCGCCGACGCCAATCATAGACTTGCCAGCGCGTCACGCCGTGCATTGCGGGCGATCGCCCACCGATATCCCCGGCATCAGGCTCTCGGCCGCAATCCGGGCTTTCTCGGCCACTGAATGAGCGACGCCCCGTCGGGCCTTCCAGAACCTACAGCCGGCCGCCGTAGCCACTGGTCGAGACATCCAAATGGACGTCCATTTTGCCGTCTGCTCCCACACGAATTCTCTGTCTCCCTGTCGCAGGTTTCTTGCCACATTCACCTCATGCGCCGCACGAGGGGAACGGCGTAGCGCTCACAACATTTCAATAACTTCACAGAATCTTTGCACACGCAGATCGCCAACAATGGTACTTTCCCTGCATAGCGTAACACCGTCAGCGCGTAACACGGTCAGGGCCAAGAAAACTGTGCCGATCTACGCAGGGATGCAGCCAGCACGCAACGTGGAGTGAACAGCCAATGGAGAAAAGAGCGCTTATCCTGATAGAAGGTGCAAGTAATATGCGGTTGTACGTCCAAGCGGCCTCGCGACTTGGTCTTCATCCAATTATCCTGTCAGCTGATCCAGCTCAGTACGACTATCTTGCGGCGGAAGGCAATGAGACAATCCGTGTTGATACAAACAATCTCGATGCGCTGATCGCCGAATGTTCCCGGCTGCGTGCGACCTATGATATTGCTGGCATTACGTCCGCCATGGAGGCGACCTATGCGACAGTTGGCAAGCTCTGTCGCCATTTCGATTTACCGGGACCGAACCCAGTATCTATTGAACGATGTTGCAACAAATTCGTTCAACGTGAGCTCCTTGCGGGGGCCGGCGTTCCAGTGCCCTCTTATCGCTTGGCAGCGGATGCGACGGAGGTTGAAAGCTCTGCCGCGGAGATCGGACTGCCGGTGATTGTTAAGCCAGCGGTCGGCATTGCCAGTATGGGTGTCCGATTGTGCTACAACGCCGACGAGTTGGCCGAACATACCACCTATCTGTTGGGCGGCAAGCACATATGGCGGTCTTCGCCGAGGATACTCGTCGAAGATTTCGCACAAGGATGGCGGTCTTCGTCGAATATACTCGTCGAAGAATTTGCAGAAGGCCCGCAATATACTGCTCAAATAATGGGAAATGAGGTCATGGGGATTGAAGCTGCAGACCTTAACCCGCCACCACATTTCGTCTTTCGCCAGTGGACCTTTCCGGCCCTGCTGACTGACAACCAGCGTGAGCGCATCGCAGATGTTTCGCAAAACTGTTTGCGAGCTCTCGGCCTTGGCTGGGGGCCAACGAACATTGAACTCCGGTGGACAAAGCGTGGCCCAGTTGTCATTGAAGTCAATCCGCGTATGCCAGGTTGGCCTGATCCTCACCTGATTCAGCTGGCTTACGGTGTCGATCTCGTCACCGAGCACATTAAGCTTGTCATCGGCGACGAATGGGATTTGCGAAGAAGGCATTCGCAGATTGCGGCTGCGCGAAGCTTGGTTCCAGATCGCGATGGCACCCTCGATTGGATCGAGGGCGGCGGTCGGGCGGCTGCCGTGCCAGGTGTTACCGAGGTCAAATTGTATGTTGAACCCAATACCCCAATAGTCAGGAAAGGCGACTATCGGGACTGTCTCGGGTATGTCATCGCCGTTTCGCGCAGCCTTCCTGAGACCGAAGTCGCCCTTCAGCGTGCCGTCGACTTAATCGATTGGTCGATAATACCCTTCCAAGCAAAGGAATAAGTATCGCCCTGGTAGAGAGAGAGAGACGGTAAAAGCAGCGCTTGATTGTAGGGGGGCAAGGACTGACCTAATGATCTATGAACTCCGGCATTACGTACCGATCGAAGGAATGAAGGACAAAATGCGAGAGCGGTTTGCTCGCGATAGCCTGCCGCTTTTCAAGAAGACGGGAATTAAACTCCTCGATTTTTGGGAAACCTCGGACACAGGAGAGATTTGGTATGTCGTCGAGTGGCCAAGTGAGGAAGCAGCCCAAAAGGGTTGGGACGATTTCGTTCAAACTCCCGAGTGGAAGGAGATCGCGGCACGCACCGAGCGGGACGGCCCGCTCTCGACGAGTCGAGGGATTGTGTTGAAGCGGCCACCTTTCGTCAGGGCTGAGTGGCTCACTCCGATCAACCTGACAGAAGACTAGCCCACCTTATTCATAACGCCTTTAGGTTTGTTTGACACTGAACGGCGAACAGGTCACCGCGGCTGTGTCTGGACTTGTGAACGCGCTGGGGATTTGAAGCTGGACAGTTCGATTTACCGCGGTATGAACGGCAAGGTGGACAAACGGACACGGTTGGCCGAAAATCTAACACTATGACAAGGCTTTCGCCCCTTGCCTGGGGGGATGGCTGATTGATTTCAGCGTTGCGTCGCTCGGGTGGAGGGGAGGGTGTGGCCTTGCCACAGATCGAAGCGAAATCCGCTTACGCCGCGGAGTGAGCCGTCTTGAGTACATAAAAAGCATCGTTGATCACAAATCCGTCGAGACCTGTGGCCCGGGCATAGGTCAGCAAGTTGCTTGCACGATTGATGAAGCCGGTGCCATTGATGTTCAGCGATGTGTTGCAAAGAACGCCGACTTCGCTTTTTCCTTGAACCAGGTAAGCAGTTGAAACAGGTGCGGGTTCTGCTCGCGAAACTGTCTGGACCGCGCCGTGCCGTCAACATGCGTGACAGCCTCCAACCGACTATCGAGAACCTCCTGGAAAAGAAGCATGTAGGGCGACGGCGTGCCAAATCGAAGTGGAGGATCGTATCGCATGAAGTGGTGTAGCTGACGGCGTTGGTCGCCGCGCTCTCCGGCAGGAAGCCGGGCTGATTAGCGCGCCACGGCTGGCAGGCTGATGAGCGGGTCATCGCTCACTGGCTGATGGTTTCCAGTGTCATGTAGCGCGCCCGCTGCACGGCCCATTCATCATTCTGTTCAAGCAGCAACGCGCCGACGAGATGGACAATGGCATCGTCATTGGGGAAGATGCCGACGACGTCGGTTCGGCGCTTGATCTCGCCGTTGAGACGTTCGATCGGGTTGATGCTGTGCAGCTTGACGCGGTGCTCTTTCGGGAACGTCATGTACGCGAGCACGTCGTGCTCGGCCTCGATCTATGATGGTGGCGAGCTTCGGCACCTTTGGGCCGGATCTGGTCGGCCACGGCGCGCCATTGCCCGCTTGCGGCCTCGGCCGTCTCCTGGGCAAACGCGGTGGCGATGAAGGCGGAGACGACAGGGCGGCCGCTCTTGCCGGCATGGGCCAGCACGTTCCTCATGAAGTGGATGCGGCAGCGCTGCCAGGTGGCGCACAGCACCTTCGAGACCGCCGCCTTGATGCCCTCATGGGCGTCGGAGACGACAAGCTTGACGCCGCGCAGGCCACGCCGAGTCAGCTTGCGCAGGAACTCCGTCCAGATCGGCTCGGCCTCCGAGGTGCCGATCTCCATGCCCAGCACCTCGCGCCGGCCGTCACTGTTGACGCCGACAGCGATGATGACGGCGACCGACACGATGCGTCCGCCGCGGCGCACCTTGAGATAGGTGGCATCGATCCACAGGTACGGCCAGTCGCCCTCGATGGGCCGCTCCAGGAACGCCTTCACCTTGCCGTCAATCTCTTCGCACAGCCGGCTCACCTGGCTCTTGGAGACGCCGCTCATCCCCATCGCCTTGACCAGGTCGTCGACCGAACGGGTCGAGATGCCTTGAATATAGGCCTCCTGGATGACGGCGGTCAGCGCCTTCTCGGCCATGCGGCGCGGTTCGAGGAAACCGGGAAAATAGGAACCCTTCCTGAGCTTGGGGATGCGCAGCTCGACGGTGCCGGCCTGCGGCTCCCAGTCTCTGTCGCGGTAGCCGTTGCGCTGAGCCATGCGCAGCGGGTTCTTCTCGCATAGCCGGCGCCGGTGGCGGCGCCCACCTCCGGCTCCATCAGCCGCTCGCCGGCAAAGCCGATCATCTCGCGCAAGATATCGGCGTCGGGGTCTTCTCCACGAGCGTGAGCAGGTTCATCATGTCGTCGGTCATCGATGGTTCCTTCGAATCAGGTTGGTGTCAGCAACCCGACCCTACCGGGAACGTCGATGACCGCCGCTACGCCGCTCGCTCGCTTCAGCGCTGTTGAGGCCGCGCTAGCGAGCGGCTTCGTCACCGCCGAGTTACACCACTTAGCGGGGCACGACCAAGTGGAGTGCTGAATCCTTTTCCAGGCAAACTGGAGCGATCGGCCGGAAACCCTCCCGATTTTTGATGCGATTTAACTGCTCATGGGTCGCCTTGGAAAAAGGCGCCGCGAGAATTGACCTATTGCCGGGCGCCCGTGGCCCGATTTCGCAATTCCCTTGTACCCAGCCGATCACTTTGACATCGAGTATAACGCCTAGGTCACTTGGCCTTAGTCGAGTGGGTGAACCTTGAGCCCGGTGCGGTCAATTTCATCAAGTGTGAAAGGGTGGCCTGAATAGACGTTCCAATTGATCTTCGCATTACCGGTGAAATACCCCATAGCATCGACTGCGGTCCCGATTGCGGAGCCTGGCTCGTTTGCGGATGGAGGAATGAAAACATCAGAAAGAGGTTTTGTTTCGAGCCATCTGCGGTTCCACTCACAGTTCAATCCGCACCCGCCGGAAATCAGCAGCGGGTAACCCTTTGTCAGGCTCTTCTTTGCGAAAGTGTGGGACGAATCAAAGATGGCGTCCAAAAAACGCCGTGCAAGGTTGGTGAAGCTCTGATGGGTAACGCCAATGTTGTAGTAGAGAGAATTCCGCAGATCCTCATTGTACAGCGGGTGTACACCGCTTCAAAGCAGGGCTATGGGCGGCAATCTCATCCGACGAAACGCTCATCCCTGAATTTCAAAACGGACTCTTGGCTTAGCGCCTGCCCGTAGGCGCAAAGCGCCATTACTTTACCAGGGTCTTCTAAGCGCAACTGTCCTCGGGGAAACGTGAATTTCGGATCGGCTAGACTAGTAACGTTCCACAGAGATTGTGACTCCTTGACGGGATAGGCTTTGTGGAGTTCTTTGCAAGCCTTCTCGGTGGTGAACATTCACTGGATCTGAGCGCCTTCGGCGTTGCGCCGCAGCTGCCAAGCGGCGACCTCGGCGAGGATTGTTTCCTTGTCGTCGATGCGGCGGTCGAGGCATTGGCTGCGCAGGACGCCGATTTCGATTTCCACCAAATTTAGCCACCTGGCGTGTTTCGGGGTGTGGTGGAACTGAAGCCGCTTGAGCACCCGGCGAGCCTCCGGTGCGGGGAAGGCGTCGTAAAGCGCCCCAGTTGAATGGGTGGAGAGGTTGTCCATCGGGATAGTCGACGTCGACCAGCTCGCGCATGCACTCAGCGAAGTCTTAGTTGGTGCGCTGGTCGGTGACCTTCACCCGGCGGCAGGGACGGTGGGCGTCGAGGAAGACGAACAGATTGACGGTGCCGTTGGGGACTGTCAGGAATTCCGTGTGCGAGCGGGCGGTTGAACATTACGCCGCCATGGCCTTGATGAAGCGCTCGCCGAAGATGACGGCGAACTGAGCCTTGGCCATGGTCCACTCACGTGGGGCATTTTCCACTCTTTCTCGGATCGGTTCAAGATCAGGTAGAGCGACTTGGTTGCCGCATCGTCGCTGGGAAAGTGGCCCCTGGCCCTGACAGCCCGCCTGAGCTTCGAGTTCAACGCCTCTATTGAGTTCGTGGTGTAAATGATCCGACGGACGTCGTCAGGGAACGCGAAGAATGGAATGACCTCGCCCCAGGCACGCCGCCAGCTCTGGCCGATGGCGGGATAGCGCTGCCCCCAGGGCCCGGCCTCGAACGCCGCCAGCGCCTTTCGGCGGCATCGGCATTGACGGCGCGGTAGATTTCCTTGAGTGCGCTGGAGAGGCTCTTGCGGTCTTTCCAGGACACGAAGTCCATGGAGTTGCGCAGCAGATGGACGATGCACGTCTGGACGATCGCTTCCGGGAACACAGCGGTGATCGCGTCCGGGAAGCCTTTCAGGCCATCGACGACGGCCAGAAGGATATCCTCCGTGCCGCGGTTCTTGAGTTCGTTCATCACCCGCAGCCAGAACTTGGCGCCTTCATTCTGCTCGAGCCACAGGCCCAGCACCTCCTTTGCACCATCGGCGCGCACGCCCAGTGCGATGTGGATGGCCTTGTTGCGGACCATCCCTTCATCGCGGATCTTGACCCGGATCGCATCGAAGAAGACCAGCGGGTAAATCGGATCGAGCGGCCGCTGCTGCCAGGTGGCGACTTCGTCGAGCACGGCGTCCGTCACCGTTGAGATCAGGTCCGCTGAGACTTCGATGCCGTACAGATCGCGCAGGTGCCCGGTGATCTCCCGGGTGCTCATGCCGCGCGCGTACATCGATACGATCTTGTCATCAAAGCCAGGAAAACGGCGCTGGTACTTGGCGATCAGCTGCGGATCGAAACTCGACTGGCGGTCGCGCGGAACATCGATCTCCAGCTTGCCGGTCTCGGTCGTCACCGTCTTGCGGCCATAGCCGTTACGCGTATTGCCAGCGTCGTCGCCGCTCGCCAGATGGTGGTCCATCTCCGCGTTCAGCGCGCGCTCTGTCAGAGCCTTCTTGAGCGTATCCAGCAGGCCGCCCTGTTCGAAGGCAGCACTGGCTGCGCCTCCTGCCAGGAGCTGGTCGAGAAGGTCATTCGGCATTGCAGGTTCTTTGCGTCGGGTCATAGTGGGAATCCTTTTTACCCATTATGCCCGCCCGCACACGGAATTCCTGACAGTCCCGTGCCGTTTGTCAAGCGAAGTGAGGATTTGACCCCTTTGGCGAAGTGAGGAACTGACCCCCTTCACTGGTTTGCTGTTTCGTTGGGTTCAAGCGTCGGTCCGGTCTTCTGCAGAAGGCCGGACCGA
>NZ_JAOWPS010000021.1 GCF_025753795.1 Mesorhizobium sp. YC-39 | reverse complement strand
CATCAGCTCCATCTCGGTGGGGAGCTGATCGCCAGCATTGAAGACGCCGCTCTCGATCTGAGATCGGATGATATCCGCGAGCTGAATATGAAGTGGAGTTCTACCGGGCCGAATCATGCAGTCTCCTCAAGCCGAGACACCCATATCAGAGAGTCTGGGCGTTGGCAATATTAGGATATTGCATTCTTGCAAGAAATCATTTAGCGTTCTCTGCGAGGTCAAGGGAGTGGTTCCCTTAATATGGTCCGTAGAACGGACGGGAGGAAACAAGATGACTATGATGGACTATCGCTTAGGTCGGCGCGGCTTCTTGACCGGCATGTTGGGGGTGTCGTCTTTGCCACTGCTTGGATCGTTTACGGCTGCGGCGCAGGACCAGAAGCTGCGAGTCTTCGGCTGGGGAGACGGCACCTATTATAAGGGACTCTTCGATGCTTTCGAAAAGGTGTCTGGCGAAAAGATTTCTTTCGAAGGTGTGCCCTTTTCCGACCTTCAAAACACGATACTCCAGCGCTTCCGGACGGGGGATTCCGGAATCGATGTCTTCCTCGTGGACCCGACTTATATTCCGACGTTCTCCAAGCTGGGCATTTTGGCGGACTTGACGAGCGCCTTTGGAGAAAAAACCAAAGATAAACTGTTTCCTAGCGATATCCAGGGAGCTAATTATAACGGGAAGATGCTGACAATGCCGATGGAGGAGTCAACGCAGGTCCTGTTCTTCAACAAAGGGCTTCTGGCCAAGGCCGGCGTAGAAGCGCCGGGTATCTCGCCCGACGCGCGCATGACCTGGGACAAGGTCATCGAGCTTGCCAAGAAGGCGCAGGCGGCCGGAGCCGAGACGGGCTTCGGCTTCGAGCAAGTCGATCGCTACTACCAGCTACAGGTCCTTCCGGAATCGCTTGGCGGTGGGCCAGGTGTCAAGGGTGACGATTTGCTGACCGTGGACGTGGCCAACGATGCTTGGCTGCAGGCAGGAAAATGGTATGGAAGCATCTTCGCCGATGGCGTGGCTTCGCGGGCTCCGACCAAGAGCCAGGAGATGCGCGACCTGTTCAAAGCTGGCCGGCTTGCATTTCTTGTTGGCGGTCCTTGGAACATCGCCGAATTCAACAAGGTCGACGGTCTTCACTATGCAGCGGCGCCTCATCCGTATTTTGCCGGTGGCAAGGCGGTGACGCCTTCTGAATCATTCCATCTGGGGATGGCGGCAGACACCAAGAACGTCGACCAGGCTTTAAAATTCCTGAACTACGCCGGCGTGGATAAAGATGGGGCGGTAGTCGCCGCCGGCGGTAGCGGTCTGTCTGCGAACATAGGCGCTACACAGGACATTCTGAGCCGTATTCCCCAACAAAACCCAGACCTCAAGGGCATCGATACTCTGATGCAGTACGAGCTGGCGAACACGGCCATTCGGCGGCCGCGTACACTGGGATATCTCCAATTGGAGGAGCTGGTAACGCGTGCGTGGAGCGATATCCGCAACGGAAATGACGCCGCTCAGACGTTTACACAGCTTCAAAGTGAACTCGAGCGTAGTTTCAAGCGTATCAAGGATTAAGAGATGGCGATGGAAGCGGCTACCGAGGTATATATTGTGAGGGCCGCACCCATAATTAGTCGACGTCCAAAATGGAGAGCGGCCATAGCGCCGCTCCTCTTCTTGGCGCCGGCTATGGTTGCTCTCATCATATTTCGTTTGTTGCCAGCAGGCTGGCTTGTTCAGCAGAGCTTGTCTGGCCCGTACGGCGAATTCGTCGGGCTCGACAATTTTGAGTTCCTCTTCACGGCGCCTTCATTCGCCAAGACTCTGCATGCCACCCTAACCTTTGTCGCGGTGACCGTGCCGCTGCAGACGGCCATCGCTTTTGGCCTGGCTTTGCTGTTTGCCGAAAACTCACGGATCTTCTCCTCGCTGCGAGTCTTGGTGTTCCTGCCGGTATTCATCCCATCGAGCGTCGCAGCCATACTGTGGGGCGCTGCATACCGCCCGCAGGGACTGGCAAATGCTCTGTTGGCGTCTTTAGGCGTGAGCGCCCAGCCGTTCCTCTCTTCCCCAGACCAGGCACTGATGTCGATCACGGTAATGACCTCGTGGATTGGATGCGGATACTGGATGATGTTCCTCATTGGTGGACTAAAGGACATTCCTCGCGATCTCTATGAGGCGGCAGCGATTGATGGGGCTGGGAAGTTTTCGTCGCTGTGGCACATCACTATCCCGCTGATGCGTCGGCCGCTGGCCTTCGTAATCGTCGCTGACACGGTGGCCGCATTTCTGCTGTTCGCTCCGATCGCTTTGCTTACCCGAGGCGGGCCCGGCGGCAGCACGCAGCTCGTTATGTTCGACGTGTATCAGCAGGCTTACTTTTTCAACGACCTGCCATTGGCTGCTGCGGAAGGGTTGACCTTGATGGTCATTATGATGGTCATCATCCTCATCCAGTTCCGGTTGCTGTCGCGGGAGAAGCAACTGTGAGCGCCGGAGAAACAAACTCGGCCGGGGCGGGGCGCATCGTTCAGCTCCTGTTTGGTATCGCCGTCGCCGCCGGCTTTCTGCTGCCGATCGTCTGGCTGGTTGCCGGAAGCCTCCGGCCTGGTAGCGAGATTTTTACGTCGCTCGACCCGCTTTCCATTGGCAGCTTCATTCCGCCAAGGCCGACGCTGGCAAATTTTAGCAGCGCGCTCGGCGGAGCGTTCCGGCCCGGATTGATCAACTCGATCATCGTGGCCACATGTACGGTGGTCGTGGGACTGCTCGTGTGCGCAGCCGCAGCCTTCGCGTTGAGCGCCATGCAGTGGCGCGGCCGCGAGGTCGTCTTCGTCATCATCGTCTTCAGCTTTTTGGTCCCCGAGGAGGTCGTGGCTGTCCCGTTATCGGCCATCTTCGCACGCGCCGGGCTGCAGAACACCTACATCGGACTGATCATGCCCTTCGTGGGCAACGGCATAGTGATCTTCCTACTGCGGCAGTTCTTCCTCGCCATACCGCGTTCGCTGATTGAAGCGGCTCAAGTCGATGGAGCCGGCTGGCTAAGGATTTTCCTTGAGATTTTCCTGCCACTTTCACGTCCGGCTCTCATCGCCGCCGGGCTCATCCTCTTCAATGGGCAATGGCAGGCCTATCTCTGGCCGCTTTTGGTCACGACACGCGAGGACATGTTCCTCGCCCCGATTACCCTCGGCCTTATGGCGGGGCAGTACAGCAGCGACTTCGGCCAGATTTTCGCAGCATCGACCATTCTGAGCCTCATCCCCGCAGTCGTTCTGCTGGGGTTTCAACGCTACTTCACCGATTCCGTCGCGATGGCAGGCGTCAAAGAATAATCAGGAGGATTCGCATGACCATACCTAGACGCGACTTCCTTTCACCGCTTCTGATCACAGGTTGGGCGATTTCAGATGGCGAAGCGCCAGCTAGACCAGTACAAAGGCAAACGCAATCTCCTCGATGAGGGTGTCACTTGGACTCGCGCGTGGAGGCGAGGTTGTGACGCTGCCGCGCTCAGGCACGCCAACCAGTTCCTGCGGTCCAATCGCCAGGACTCGCGTCGTCACGCTCGAGCGTGACCACTCCTTTTTGGGAAACAGAAGGGCATCGGGGTCGACGCTGCCGCGGCGCTCGGTTCGAAGCGCAGGGCTATCGCGGATCTACGCCCTTGCTTTGATGATGAGAGCGTTCCTTGTGCACCGCGTCGTACGATTCGATGTAGGCATGGACACAAGGTATCCTAGCAATACAGCCTGTGAGAGGCTGTCTGACTCAGCTAAGCGCGTCGGGCCTGTCGAAGCTCAGTCTCTTATCGATCATGTACCACCCATCTCAAGTGAATTGTTCAAACCCAAATTGGAGTTCGCTACCATCGCTATGCGCAAGCCATCCAACGGAAATGAGTTCGACCCGCGTTGCCGCTACGGCTGGCGCTGTCACCGGCGTAATACGGCCCGAGGCCTCGCTTGTCGGACGGCCGTCGACCATTGCGACCGCCCGGGTGAGTTGCCCGATTGACATATTGTTTAGCAGGATGGCGTCGACCCCGGCGCCTAGCGCGATTTCCAATTGGTCAGGGTGTCGACCTCGACCTTGATCTTGATCATATGGCCGACGGCGGCACGCGCCCGCTCATGGCCGCGCGGATGTCGCCGGCAATGGCGAGTGGTTGTCTTTGATGACACGGCATCATCGAGCCCGAAGGGGTGATTGGCGCCGCCGCCGGCGCTCGCTCGCCTTTCCCATCGCGGCTGACGATCGGACCCGTAACCTATGCGGGCCTCTCTAGGTTGCCCAGCATGGCAAGATGGTTCATCAGGCGCGCGACTCCGAATGTCCAGGGTGCGCAGTCCTGGCTGTGGCGCATCCGGTTGACCAGGCGGCCGAGAAGCGGCGTAGCCACGGTGACGATGTCCCCCACCTTGTGGGTAAAGCCTTTGCCCGGCTCGTCCCTGTCTTCGATCGGCGCAAACAGGGTTCCTAGGAAAAGCACCGCGCCATCGGGATATTGATGATGCGGGCCGATCATCTGCGAGACTAGATCGGCCGGATCGCGGCTGATCCTGCTCATCGAGCTTGACCCCTTGAGCTGATATCCCTCGGGACCATCCACGCTTAGCGTGAGTTCCATGTTGCGGACATCGTCGAGCGTGAAATCGTCGTCGAAGAGGCGAATGAAGGGACCGATCGCGCAGCTTGCATTGTTGTCTTTCGCCTTGCCAAGTAGCAGCGCCGACCGCCCCTCGACATCGCGGAGGTTCACGTCGTTGCCGAGCGTCGCGCCGACGATTCGGCCGTCGGACGCCACTGCTAGAACCACCTCGGGCTCAGGGTTATTCCATGTGGATTTGGCGTAGATGCCGGCGTCCGCTCCGGTGCCAACCGCCGACATGATTGGCGCCTTGGTGAAGATTTCGGCGTCGAGGCCTATGCCCACCTCGAGATATTGGGACCAGACCCCTTGTGCCAACAGGATCTCCTTGAGATGCATAGCTTCCGGCGACCCAGGCCTGAGCTTGGAAAAATCGGCACCGACGAGCTTTGTGATTTCGCTGCGGATCGCGACCGCGGCGAGGGCGTCGCCGCGGGCCTTCTCTTCGATTACGCGTTCCAGCATAGAGACTGCGAAAGTTACCCCGGCCGCCTTTATCGCCTGAATGTCGATCGGCGCAAGCAGCCAGGGCCGGTTTTCGTCCCGCCCTTCCTCTCCTGTATTAGCCAGCAATTCTTCGACCGCTGCGAGGCGCAGCCCTTCGGATTCTCGTAGCGCCCTGGCAGGGTTCTCCTCCTGACAGAGCGACGACGACGTGGGAAAGCACTTCGTAATGTCGAACACGCCATCTTTGCGGACAGCGACAACTGCGGGTCCGTTCTGATCGGGCCGCCAGACACGGCCCAAGAGGGCACCGGCGTAAAGATCGTCGGGTAGGGAGTCTTTCAGTTCGAGTGTCGGCATCGGGCGGTCCAGGGTTTTGAGTTTCGTTCAAACAAGAAGATCGGGGTGTAAATCGATCAGAATATCAAGTTCAAGGCCAGCCAGGTCTAAGACGAGATCAGGAGGGCCATCATGCCAGGAAAGCTCGGGCCTGGTTTCTCCATCGACAAGGCGGCACTGTGCGAGCAATTCGGCGTCTCGCAGTTCCCGGTCGCCGGGGCGATCAATTGACTGGCGTTCGAGCAGCTGGGTCGTGGTCCAGCCCCAGCGTGGCTGGTTGTGGCCAAGATAGTGCTTAAAGTGATACGCCAGTTCATGCTTATGCGCCGTGCCATCGAAGGCGACATCGTGGCGGAAGCGGCGTCCCGGCAACCGCCCCGCCTGCTCGCCGCCCTGGAGGCGAACCTTCGCTATCAGTCGACGGCTGCTGCAGCCGATGACTGAAACGGCTTGTACCAACTGAACGTCGAATTCCATCAACTGCTCACCCAATGTCGGCTTCGATCGTTTCGGCGAGGCGGTCGGATCGTTTCGCATCCATCTCGAGCGTGTCCACCGCATGCTGATGACGTCGGACCGCCACCGCTCCCCCTGGAAGAGCATCGCGCGGTTTTCGAAGCCATCCGATCGAGCGAGCCGGAGGCGGCGCGGGCCGCCATTGCGTAATCACCTCGCCATCCGCCGTTCTTCGCCGGCACAATCCCATACCAGGTGGTCATCGGCGTGGGCAGGGGCATTGGTCGTGCGGTCGCCCTGATGTTCGCCTGTACTGATGTGTAACCCGCGGCGCGTTCGCGCCTCCGTCAGGACCGCCCACGTTCGGCTCGGTCACAGGCGTGCGCCGCTTTGCGAGTCAAAGATGTGGATCCGGCGCGGATCGATCCTCAGCCTTACCTCTTCACCGGGACGGACGGTAAGCCGATCCTTGACGATGGCGTCGATGGCGTCCTCACCGAGCTTGGCAAAGATCTGCGTCTCGGAGCCGGTCGGCTCGAGCACCGAAACAATTGCCGGCAAGCCGTCTGGCGCGACGTCGATATGCTCGGGACGTATGCCGTAGATGACCGGCTGCCCGTTCTGCGCCCTGGCCCCGTCGGCCGGCAGCACGGATCCGGTGTCCGATACAAAGATCTGCTTGCCGTCCTTCGCTTCGATCTTGCCCTTGATGAAGTTCATGGCCGGCGAGCCGATGAAACCGGCGACGAAGACATTCCCCGGATTATCGTAGAGATCGAGCGGCGCGCCGATCTGTTCCACGATACCGTCCTTCATCACCACGATCTTGTCGGCCATTGTCATCGCCTCGATCTGGTCATGGGTGACATAGACGATCGTCGTGCCGAGGCGCTGATGCAGTTCCTTGATCTCAACACGCATCGCCACACGCAGTTTGGCGTCGAGATTAGACAAAGGCTCATCGAACAGGAAAACCTGCGGGTCGCGCACAATGGCGCGTCCCATAGCTACACGCTGGCGCTGTCCGCCCGAAAGCTGTTTCGGAAACCGGTCCAGCAGCTTGCCCAAATCGAGAATTTCAGCCGCCTTCTTCACCTTGGCGTCGATCTCGGCCTTCGGCCTGCCCTTGATCTTGAGCGAAAAGCCCATGTTGTCGGCGACGTTCTTGTGTGGATAGAGCGCATAGTTCTGGAACACCATCGCTATGTCGCGGTCTTTCGGCAAAACATCGTTCACCACCCGGTCGCCAATGCTGATCTCACCGCCCGATATTGATTCGAGACCGGCAATCATGCGTAACAGGGTGGATTTGCCACACCCCGACGGACCGACGAGGATGACGAACTCGCCATCTGCAATGTCGACATTCACGCCATGAATGACCTGGGCGCTTCCATAACGCTTGACGATGTTCCTGACGGTAACTTGAGCCAACTGGCATCCCCTCTATTCCGGCAAAGCAATCTGCATCTTCACTTCGCCCTTTGGGGCGGATGCGGCGATTTCATCTTGAACACTGTCTTCGAATTCGAACGTGCGCGTGATCAGTGGCCTCACGTCGATCGCGCCTGAGGACAAGCATGGCAGCGCGGCGCGGGAACACGTGCGCATAGCGGAACACATGCTCGACGCGCGCCTCGGGCACCACCGTTTTGCCGACGTCACGGCGAGCTGAATATGAAGCGGAGTTCTACCGGGCTGGAACATGCGGCCTCCTCAAGCTGCGTCATTGCTATCACACGGCATAGGCGCTTAGCAATATTGGATTATTGCATTCTTGCAAGAAATGATCTAGCGTGCGTTTGCTTCTTCTCCGGCTCGGTCGCGATGTCGGGCGTCAAAGAATAATCTCGAGGATTCGCATGACCATAAGACTGCTTCATCAGACCGACCTGTTTCGTCCCTATCTCGATCCGGACGATCACTGGGACCTTGCTTGCGTCTATGCTCTTGCCGCATCGGGCCAACTCGAGTTCGGCGGCGTACTGGTCGACTTCCCGCCCGATAACCGTCCAGGCCGCAGTCCGGACGTCACCGGCATTGCGCAGCTAAGCTACCTCGCGGGGTTGCCGACCCACATGGCGGTCGGCTCCTCCATTCCCTACACGCATGACCGGGCGTCGCTTACTGCCCTACCCAGGCGCGACCGCGCCGGCGCGCAGTTCCTCCTCGACTATCTCCGCGGCAGCGAAGGGTCGGCCTACATCAGCATCGTCGGCTCCTGCCGCGATCTCGCCATTGCGGCCAAGCTTGATCCGGATCTTTTCCGTAGCAAATGTGCGGGGATCTACCTCAACGCGGGCACGGGCCATCCCGATGTCGCCAAGCAGGGAGATATGGAGTACAACGTCGTGCTCAATGCGGCCGCTTACGCCGCCACGTTCGACATCCCGTGCCCGATCTACTGGATGCCGTGCCACGAGACGCTATTGGATGACCCCCTCGAGGAAAAGGGCCAGCGGTTCGGCACCTATTACAGTTTCAAGCAGAGCGAAGTTCTGCCGAAGTTGTCGTCCGTCCTCCAAAGCTACTTCACCTACTCCCTCGAGGCGAGAACGGATTCGCGCTACCTACAGCCGCTGTTGGCGCCGCGGAGCGATGTGTTGAGCTACTACACCCTCCATGCCCATCGCGCCATGTGGTGCACCGCCGGCTTTTTCCACATGGTGTCCCAAACCGTGGACAAGGCGGGCAAGATTATCGCGGGGTCCAATGCAGACGATGCGGTTTTTGGCTTCCGCCCCGTCGACATCAAATGCGATGCGAACGGCGTGACGACGTGGACGAACGCCAGTGCGGAGACAAATCGCTTCCTGTTTGAGGTGAAGGATCCCGACAGATATGCTAGCGCCATGACTGCTGCAATGACCACGCTACTGGGCAATATTCAGTAGTCGCAAGCCGAAATGGCGGCCAGCAATTCGAGGCCTTTCCGCAGCTCGTGATCGCCGCCAACGAGTGGTTTCGGCACAGTAGCGCGGCCCTCGCCGTGGCCACGAAGCGAAAGTTCGGTACCACGTGTTATCCTGGCTGTGTTGCGGCGCAGACAGGAAGCTGGTGGGCAACGAACCTCCCAGTTGCCCACCAGCCTTCCGGCCCACGTCTCAAGATGCTAGGTGCCGTCGCGAGGACGACCCTCGTTCGTTCCAGCTATGACTCTGCGGTGGCTTCCAGCGCCAATGGAGAACTGCTAAGTCAAACTGCAGCTCAATCACGAGGATGGCGCGAAGTTGAGGCGCGGCTGCCAGCAGTTCCTCGTCGAAGCACTCGTATCCCGCTATGTTGATTCATTGATGAGCGCACAGAACTCCACGTCGTTCTGCCTGCAGTTGCCGATGAAGCGGCGGCCGGTCATCGAGCCCAATAATACATTCACTGCACTATCTTGCGAGATTGTGA
>NZ_JAOWPS010000020.1 GCF_025753795.1 Mesorhizobium sp. YC-39 | reverse complement strand
GCCGAATAGGTATGCGCTTTCTTTGATAGCGCTGGTCGGCGGGCCGTCTGGGCCGCGTGCCACGGCGCGCCCATTGCCGTACGACACCGTTCTTCTGGCCAATTCTGGCTTCATCTTTACAGATCCACGGGCACCTGGCTTGTGAGGGATGTTGAGCTCGCTCGTAGCGGTCCTCAAGATATCCAGGAGATCGCGGCGTTGGTCGTCATTGAGATGGCCTAGATTGAAGCCGCCACTTCGGGAGGCCGTTGCAGAACTGCAGTCAGCCGCAGAAGACGGCCTATTCGCGTCCTGCGCGCCATTCTCGATACACGAGGTTCAATCGGGCGCCTACATCGATGAACGGTCGCGGGGGTAAGGCTTGTGGCTTGTCGAACGCACTGAATACTTCGCCGAGTTGAGACTGATGCCCGAGCAAGTGTTCGGCAATTGCGATGCCGGCGGCGGTCGACTTAGTTCCTCCTATGCCGTTGCAGGCGCATGCGGCTAAGACGCTGTCCGCCACTTCGCCAAACAACGGTACCGAATTCCACGTGAGCGCCATTGCGCCCGCCCAACGGTACTGCATTTTCAAGTGACGGTGGTCAGGAAAGCGGTCCGCGAACTTGCGGTCATGAAGGTCGCTCGCACCCTTCATCGAGCCGGCGCCGACTTCGATCTTCGGGTGGTAAGTGTAGCGCGAACGTATGAGGAGACGGTCGCCGTCGGTCCCGTTGATGCGCCTTACGGTCGTGCCCATCGGTGCCGCCGGTGTCGCTCCCCATTTCCGAATGCCGCCAAGCACGGCGGGGGAGAACGCCTCGGTTAGCGAAGCGTAGGTGAAGACATGAAGAAGTTCACCGATGCCAAAACCGAAGCTCTCTGCGTGTCCGTTTGTCGCCAGGATAACCTTCCTGGCCCTCACCTCGCCTTTAGGTGTCTTCACGGTGCAGCCGCTCGATGAAGTTTCAATAGACAGGGCAGGCGTCCTCTCGAATAACCGGACGGGCTCATGAAACAAATCTGCGATGGCTCTCACCAGGGCAGTCGGCTGCACCATGGCCGCACCGGGAGTGAAGAGCCCCGATTTGAAAGTCCTTGTGCCCGTGACGTCCTGGATCTCAACTACACTGAGAAGCTGGTTCGGCTCGCCCAATGATTTGAGCTTCGAAGAGTAGACTGCGAGGTGCTCCGTGCCCGCATCGGTCATGGCCACGCTGTATTTGCCGCTAGGATCGAACACGTCTCTGTCCCAGCTGTTCTCCTCAGCCAAACGGGCATAGTGTTGAATGGCAGTCCGCGCGACCAAGATTTCGTTGCGGCTCTTGGCGACAGCGCCCACCCCGAAATTGCCCGACGAAATATCGTGAGGCAAATCGATGAGGAACCCGGAGTTGCGGCCGCTTGCCCCGTTCCCCACGACGTCGGCATCAATGATGGCCACAGACAGGGTTGGGTCGAGATCGGCCAATCTGACGGCGGCTGCCAATCCGGCGAATCCCGCGCCGATGATGAGCACATCGACGGTGATCGCATGAACCAGTGCCGGCGTGGGCGCCCTCGAAGGAAGCAACGCCGACCAGCCGGATTCCACGCCATGGACGGGAAGACGACGCGCGCGGAAGGTCTTGCTAGTCATCGCACCGCTTCTTGCTCAATCAGTGCGCCCAGGGCGTTCCGAAGCGCCGTGATCCGGTCCGCTGAAAGGGGCCGAAAAGGCTTCCTAGCCGTACCGCAGCCATATCCAGTGAGCTCTGAGGCCGCATACACGCTTGGCACATAGTCTCCATCCCAAAGCAGGGACATAATTGGTTCCAGCAGCCGCCAGAGCGACTGCACCTCGTCCCATCTTTTTTCACGGGCCGCCTTGACGATCGCCACACATGTGCGCGGCGCAATGTTCGCTCCGCCCCAGATCAGACCTGAGCAACCGGCGAACAGGGAGAACGGGACGAGCGGATCGGCGCCGTTGATGACATCCAAGCCGGTGCCGATCAGCCTGACCTGCGCGATCAAGTCGCCGCTGCTGTCTTTGACGGCGCGGAATTCGGGAAGTTCGCAGAGTCGGCGGAGCAGGTCCGGCGTTATGCGTACGCCCACCGCTTGCGGTACATTGTATCCAATGATAGGCAGTCCGACCTTAGCGACTTCGGCATAGAAGTCGAAGACGCTGTTGTCATCCGAAGGGCCTTCGAAGAAGGGCGGGAGTACCATGACACCGTCAGCGCCTAAGTCCTTTGCAAATTGCGTTCTTTCCACGACATCTGCCGTACGCAGTGCCGAAGTCTGGGCGATCACCTTGGCCCGTCCAGAAACGACGCGCGCGCCGCGTTCGATGAGGGACCTCGATTCATCTGGCGTCAGATAAACGTGCATGCCCGTGCCGGAGCTGATCACGATACCGTCGACGCCCGCGGCCAGATACCGCTCGATGAGTTCCTCGAAGCGCACGAAATCAATGCGCCCATTTGTGTCGAACGGGGCCGTGATCGCAAGATTGAGACCGGAGAAAGCAAATGATGACATTTCAAAAACCCTCGTTTGAACTGCTCAGGTCGATCCAAAGCGTTTTGGTCTGGCAATATTGATCATGAGCGTGGAAAGCCTTGTCCCGGCCGCCGAAGCCCGATTGCTTGTAACCGCCAAACGGCGTGGCGGCGTCCCCCTCCCCGTAACAGTTCACGGTGACGGTCCCCGCCTTGATCGCCCGCGCAGCCCGAAGCGCCCGTGTGCCGTCGGCGGTGAAAACGGAGGCCGCGAGGCCATATTCGGTCTCGTTGGCGAGCGAGACCGCTTGTGCGAGGGAGTCCACCCCGAGCACAGAAACGATCGGTCCGAAAATCTCTTCCCGGACGTGCTTGGTGTCGTGGCGGTCGAATTCCATGATCGTGGGCTCGATCGTGGTCCCATTGAATACCCGTCCGCCAGCCACCACCTTGCCTTCGCCTCCGAGATAGCTGCTGACCTTCTCGAAATGCGTCTTAGAGATAAGCGGACCGATACGGGTCTCCGGTTCGAGCGGGTCTCCAACGGTCCAGGTCTTGGCAACCTCCGTCAATTTCTCGAGAAGGCGATCCTTCACATCCTTGTGGACGAAAACGCGAGAAATGGCCGAGCAGTTCTGACCCATGTTCCAGAACGCGCCGTTGCCGATATGGGTAGCCACGGCGTCAAGGTCGGCAACGTCATCCATCACGATGCAAGGATTCTTGCCGCCCATCTCAAGGACCACTTCTTTCAGATTGCTTTCGGAGGAGTATTTCAGGAAGCGACGGCCGGTGTCAGTAGAGCCTGTGAAGGAAACGGCGTCGATGTCGGGATGGCGGCCGATTGGTTCGCCGACATTGGGACCATCACCGGTCACAACATTAAAAACACCGGCCGGAAGCCCAGCATCGAGCGCGAGCTCAGCTACCCGCAATGTGGTGAGCGACGTCTCTTCAGCCGGCTTGACAACGATCGTGCATCCCGCTGCCAGAGCAGGGCCGATCTTCCATGCAAGCATCAAAAGAGGGAAGTTCCAAGGGAGTACAATGCCGACGACGCCGATAGGCTCGCGCACGATCAATCCGAGAGAGGAGTCATTGGCAGGTGCAACTTGGTCATAGATCTTATCGACGGCTTCTGCATGCCATCTGAGGCTGTTGATAGCCTCGGGCAAGTCGATGTTGATGCAATCGCTGATGGTCTTGCCGCTGTCCAGGCTCTCCATCAGCGCCAGGTCGAGCGCGTTTTCCTCGATGATGGATGCCAGCCTGAGAAGGACTTTTTTGCGGTTCGCCGGGGTCAGCTTCGACCACCGGCCATCTTCAAACGCCTGCCGGGCGACAGCGACGGCCTTGTCGACATCGGCCGCCGAAGCTGCGGGCAGCTCCGCCAGAACCTTACCAGTAGCCGGGTTCAGGGTTGCATAGGTTTTGCCCGAGAGGGCTGCTGTCTGCAGCCTATTCACGATCATCTTGGTGGGCAGCTTCAGTGCTTTCGCCTGCGCCTTGTAGTCGACTTTATTGAGCATTTCTGTTCTCCCTCGTGTCAAAGTGACACCGACAATGATTATCCGTCGAGTTCGCCCTGCATGCCGCTTGGCACGGCGTAGAGCGCCACGTCGTTCCTGAAAACTTCGAGATGGGCGCGCACCAGTTCGCCCGCCCGTTCTGCATCCCGGGCTTCGATGGCCTCGATCATCTGATCGTGCTGCCGCGCGGCAGTCTCCTGGTCCTTTTGGATCCGCGTGCCGCCGTTTTGGCGATAGAAGATCTTTCCAATCCGGGCATGGTCGATGAGAAGCTTTTTGAGACTGGGAAGCAGATACTGGTTGTGCGCCATCTTCCCAATGTTCAGATGGAACTGGTGATTGAAGATCACCCTGTTCTCGACGTGGCCGTCGGCAATGGATTGCCGGAACTTTTGCTGAGTCCGCTTGAGAATTTCGAGGTCCCCAGCCTTATGATTGAAAGCTGCAAGCTTCGTCGTTCCGACATAGATCATCGGAGCGACGATCAGGAAATCCCGAAGCGTCTGGTACGACATGATGGATACGCGCGCAGCGCGGTTGGCCTCAAGGTCGACATAGCCTTCGCCCGCCATCTGTCTCATGAGTTCGCGGACCGGCGGACGGGACAGGCCGAACTCCTCGCTGAGAGCGACTTCGTCGAGAATCGCCCCCGGCTCGAGCTGCATCGTCAGGATACGGTGCACCAGCGTTTCAGCAAGAATGCCCTTTCGGTCCGTCGAGGCAGCAGGTTCATCCCGGATCATAGTGGCTTCCTAATTTCGAGGATAGACATATTGTAGACAAATCGCATGAGTCAAGATAGGTAGATGATACTGTCGCGTACGGTGAGAACCAATGGCGTTGCAGGGTGTTCCAACGGGTGGAGGCAAAACGGTTGTTTCATTCGTCACCTCGGCGCAGATCGGCCCCCTCCGTTCGGCTGAAGGTCGGGTTCATATTAGCCCGTTCTTTCACGTTGACCGCCTTCGCCATGTTTATCGACACGCTCAGACTGGCCAGCGATGAATTTGATAGGTCAGGTCGGATCACGGCGGACTGGGAGGTGCTGTCGCACAGCCGGCATCTCGTCACGTCGAGTTGCGGCGTCCAGGTCTCGCCGACATCTTCCTTCCTGGACCCGATGGAGTTTGACTATGTTGTTGTCGTTGGGGGACGGTTGACCGATGGTCAGTCGGTCGACAACGAAACCCTGAAGTATCTTCGGGATGCTGCAACCAAGGGTGCGCGATTGATCGGAATCTGCACCGGAACGTTCATTCTGGCTGAGGCGGATCTTATGGCCGCACACGAGACCTGCGTTAGCTGGCTTCATTACCTCGATTTCCGGGAGCGATTTCCTGATCTAAAAGTTCGGGCGGACAGAATCTATAACTTGGATACGACGCGGGGATCATGCGCGGGCGGCAGCAGCACGGCCGATCTGGCGGCAGAACTGGTGCGACGGCACATTGGAAATGCGGCAGAGCGAAACGCGCTCGAAGTGCTGCAGATCGACAAGGTTCGGAACGCAGAGTGGGTGCAACCGCGTCGGCCGCTGATGATGGAGGCGCATGACCCAAGGCTTCGCGCTGCACTAATCCTTATGGAGCAGAACCTCGAAAACACACTGTCGATTTCGACGCTGGCGGCAGCGTTGGGGATTTCCCGACGACAACTCGAACGTCTCTTTTTCAAGGAAGTCAACAGCTCCCCGGCGGTTGCGTATCGCCGGATTCGGCTGGAGCGCGCAAAACAACTTCTCATGAAAAGTGACGCTCCTCTGATCGATGTCGCTATTGGGGCCGGTTTCGAAAACGCCTCTCACTTCGCTAAGGTCTTCAAAAGGGCTTATGGTCAATCACCTTCTGTCTGGAGACGTTCGGAATTTACTTCGAAAAGTTGTGAACAATGAGCTTTGCCGCGCAGGCCCAGTGAGTCGAATGGCGCCCTGCTCCGGTCACCTCCGTATCGCCCATGACTAGGTTTACGCGTTGCGCTCGGTCCATTGTTGTTTGGCGCCCTGCCTGCAAAACGCGGCTACAACTGCCCAGCTGTCTATCAGATCGCGAGGGTCGCAGGATGAACTCACCGAGGAGACATATTGTAGACAAACTCTTTGATACGCTCCATGGTGTTTGCTGGCGAACAGTCTGTCGTGCTTGCTTGTGCTTTGGCCTTGGCCGTTTAGGAAGCCGATTGTTCCGCCAACGACGCGCGTTCGACCAGATGGTCCAGGTGCGCACACGCGGGGTCTTGTAGCCGGTGCCGGAGTAGCCGTTTCTCATGTTGAATTATCGACGGCTTCCGCTAAGCGCATTGCGCGCATTTGAAGCTGCCGCACGGCATTTGAGTTTTACCAAGGCTGCCAATGAGCTTTCGGTCACTCAAGCGGCAGTGAGCCGCCATATCTTGACGCTGGAAGACCACCTCGACACCCAGCTTTTCAACCGCGGCAACCAGAAGGTGTCGTTGTCTCCCGCCGGCCAGGAGTTGTTTGAGGCTGCGACCCTCAGCCTGGCGCATATTGCAGCGGCTTTTGACAGCGTGAAGAGAGGGCAGAAAGCCCGACGGTTGACCGTCGGCATGCCGATGTCGTTCGCGACGCTTTTCATGAGCCATCGGATTGGGGATTTCGTTGCGAACAACCCAGAGGTCGACCTGCACCTGGTCTCCCTCGAACGCAGCCCGGCGCCGGCGACGGATGGTTTTGATGTGTCCGTGGTAATGGGGTATTTGGCGCGCCCGGGGTTCACAGCCACCGAACTCTTCGGCGAGGAAGTCTTCCCGGTTTGCAGTAAATCTTATCAGACACACTCCCCGCGTATTCTGACTCCGGAGGATCTGGTAAACGAGGTCCTCCTTGTTATGGATGATCAGCACTGGTCGGCCTACCCTTGGTCACCCTTCGATTGGGTTCACTGGCTTGGACAGTTCGGGATCTCGTCCGACTTCAAACGTGTCATCACGTTCAACAATTATCCAACGATGATGCAGTCAGTGATCAGAGGCTATGGCATCGGGTTGGGCTGGCGCCATTTGGTGAGCGATTACCTCAAGGAAGGCACCTTAATACGGCCTCTTAATGAAAGCTACCTCACCGGCCGTAAACATCATTTGGTCATTCCGGATACAGCGATTGAGCGAGACGACGTTCAGGTCTTCCGCAATTGGCTGCTGACACAGGTCGCAGATCTCAATCCGGTTTCTCCGGCGCCAGTTGTGGAGGACATCAACGCGGGAGTCGTTGCACCAAGCGAGGTATCGGCGGAACCTCCAAACCTGCCTTCCGCCTGATAACATTTAGTCCTGCGGTGCATCACTTTTTATACGGTTGTTTTGCAGTTCCTCCGGGGCTAGCGTTTTAGAAACGTTAAGAGGGAATACCCTCTTGCTGGGCTGCAGATTCAGCAAAGAGTCCCTTAACGTGTAGGCAGCGACAGTTGCCGCGAAAAGTACAATTTCGTCTCCCGTGAGGCGGGCGAAATATTGGGCTGAGGCTGTGAATGATGCTGGCGACTATGATATAGCGCCAAGGCACTCCGCGGCCAGCTCCCAACAGGGTCTTGGCTGAAAGGACGTTTTGTGAAGCTCGAAGACTTTTTGGACCCGTTCAAAAGCTGGCACATACCGTTTGGTGACTGGGTTGATGGTGGGTTGGGGTGGGTTGTACAGCAATACCGCCCATTTTTTCAAACCTTGAAATGGCCCATTGACCAACTCCTGAGAACATTTGACATCGCGCTCAACGGCATCCCGCCGGTCGTTATAATTCTATTCTTCGCGTTGGTAGCTTGGCAGATAGCCGGATGGCGACTGGCGGTTCAGGTCGCAGGTCTGCTGCTGATTATCGGCTTTCTCGGCATTTGGGGTGAGACGATGACGACCCTGTCTCTCGTTTTCACCGCGGTTCTTTTCTGCATCGTCGTCGGTATTCCGGTGGGAATAATCGCTGCACGAAGTGCCAGGGCTGCCGCCATATGCCGGCCCATCCTCGACACAATGCAGACGATACCATCATTCGTCTATCTTGTTCCCGTGGTCATGTTGTTTGGTATCGGCAACGTGCCTGGCGTGATTGTAACGATCGTTTTTGCACTTCCCCCCGTTATCCGGCTGACAACACTAGGGATTCAGCAGGTCTCTGAAGAAGTGGTCGAGGCTATGCGTGCGTTTGGAGCGACCGACAGTCAGATCCTTTTCAAAGCCCAGCTGCCGCTGGCTCTTCCGAGCATAGTGGCTGGTATCAACCAGACTTTGATGATGTCGCTATCAATGGTTGTTGTCGCCTCTATGATCGCGGTTGGGGGACTCGGCCAAATGGTTTTGCGGGGTATCGGTCGCCTCGATATCGGGCTGGCTGCAACCGGCGGAATTGGTATTGTCCTTCTCGCAATCATTCTAGATCGCCTGGCTCAATCCGCGATTTCTCAGCGCAGACGCTACGCCGACATCGCCTGGCACCGGCGCGGTCCGGCTGCTCTCTTCACTGGTGTCGTTAAGACCTTCCAACCCTCTCCGGCGGGGCGTGGAGGACAGGAAAGTAGCCGGCGACGTACTTCTAACTAACAAATGGGAGCAACTATGAGTTACCGGTTCAAAACAGAATGGCGTTTTACGCGGATTGCCGGCGCTGTCGCAGTGATTGGCACTTTGGCGCAGTCCCCTGGATACGCGGCTGCGGAGGATCTTCCGGGGAAAGGTGTGACCGTCAGGCCCTTATATCTAGGCCAGGCGGAAGAACTGTTCGAAGGCTACGTCGTTAAGCTTGGCCTTGAGGATCTCGGCTATACAGTTGACGAACCTGCCGCAACCCAGGTTCCGCTTGCCCATATAGCGGTAGGGAACGGCGATGCAGATTACTATACGCCGCACTGGTATCCCCTGCATATAGCCTTTGCTGAGAAGGCTGGCGGCGATGCCAAACTTCGCCGGGTTGGGACGCTCGTGAAGAACTCAATTCAGGGATACTCTATAGATAAGGCCACCGCTGAAAAATACGGCATCAAGACGATCGATCAGTTAAAAGATCCAAAGCTGGCCGCACTATTTGACATTGATGGAGACGGAAAAGCAGACCTTTATGGTTGTGATCCGGGCTGGGGATGCGAACGCATCATTGAACATAACCTCGATGCCTACGGCCTTAGGGGCACGGTAACGCATAAGCAGGGAGAGTATTTCGCTCTGCTCCCCGACGTAATCCAGCGCATCCAGTCCGGCAAACCGACCCTGTATTACAGCTGGACACCCAACTGGCTACAGGGGGTTTTGGTCCATGGAAAAGATGTCGTCTGGCTGACGGTTCCGTTCACGGCGTTGCCTGATGAACAGGCTGGCGCGAACACGACCGTTCCAGGCATCGGAAACCTGGGATTTTCCGTGAACACTCAACACGTGATTGCCAATACGGAATTCCTAGAGAAGAACCCCGTCGCAAATAAATGGTTCGAGCAAGTTGAGGTCCCAATTCAAGATATTAACGACGAGAACCTTCTTATTCACAAAGGTGAGAAGTCCAACGAAGATATTCACGGTCATGCTGAGGCGTGGAAAAAAGCCCACCTGGACCAGTGGAACAAATGGATAGCTGCAGCGAAACAGGCAGCAAAATAACGAAGGAATTCGGACCGCATGCTCGCCCGGTAAGTGTACGCTGCCGGGCGACACCTCTCAACTGGAGCTTACCTTTGAAAGCGCATGCCATTGAATTCAAGGATGTTTGGAAGGTCTTTGGGACGAGTCCGAAGTTCGACCTCGCGAGTATCCAACGCGATGATCTTTCCAAGGAAGCCCTCCTGGAGCGACATGGGTGCGTAGCAGCCGTCGCTGGTGTCTCCTTCAAGGTGGAGGCGGGAGAGATCTTCTGTGTCATGGGACTGTCAGGAAGCGGAAAGTCAACGCTGGTCCGACATGTGAACCGTTTGATCAAACCGAGTTCCGGGCAGATCATTGTTGGCGGCGAAGACATCAATCTGAAGTCTGAAAATGAGATGCGCGAGCTCCGTGCCCGATCAATGGGGATGGTTTTCCAGAATGTGGCACTCCTCCCGCACCGAACGGTTCGCGACAATGTGGCTCTGAGTCTGGAGCTACGCAAGGCAAGTGTCCGGCAACGGTATGAGGTTGCGGAGGAAAAGTTGGAGCTTGTTCAACTCGCGGGCTGGGGCGACCGTTACCCTGATCAGCTTTCTGGCGGAATGAAGCAGAGAGTTGGGCTGGCTCGAGCCCTGGCGGCTGATCCCGCCATTCTGTTGATGGATGAGCCATTTTCAGCGCTTGATCCGCTCATCCGGCGTGAACTACAGGACGAGTTCAAAAAGCTTTCGACGAAGTTGGGCAAGACCACGCTTTTCATCACTCACGACTTGGATGAAGCAATTCGATTAGGACACCAAATCGGTGTCATGAAAGATGGAAAGATGCTTCAGATTGGCTCGGCGGACGACATTCTCGGAAATCCCAAAGACCCCTATGTTGAAAAATTCGTCCAGGGAAGCAGCCGATTGAAGCTTCTAAGGGCCGAGTCAGTGATGTTGCCGCTCGCAGAGTTTGCGAGCGCCGGAGAGCACTTGGCCCTGCCAGACGCCCCGCGGCTCAGCCTTGACGCTCCGATCAAGGAAATGCTCGACTTGTCACATCGCCATGGAAATATGCCGCTAGTGGTTGTCGATGCTAACGGAGTGGATGTGGGTATCGTGACTGCATCATTACTTCTCCGAGGCGTGCATGATCGACTTTAATTAGATTAGCGCTATACTTACTGCCGTAGAAGATCCGGCATTGTATAAAGCTTGTGCGAGCTTAGCCACGGCACAAAAGAATTAAACTCCAGAACCCTGAATTGGTTGGTCGAACAATGAGGAACTCTGAAAAGAAAACCGTAGTCGTAACCGGAGCTGCTGGCGGAATGGGCCAGGCAATCTGCAGAAAGTTCACGGCTAACGGATATTTTGTAGTCGCGGGTGACGCCAACCAGGAGCGTTTGATTGCCACAACTGACGAACTCAACCGAATTGACCAAACTGCTCTAGCCAAGCATGGTGACCTGAGAAGCAAGGCATATTGCGAGGACCTCATCGATACGGCCATCAGCCTTACCGGCCAACTGGACGCCCTTGTGAACAATGCCGGCATCATCACGCGTGGCACAATCCTAGAAACAAGTGACGAGGACTGGGAAAGAACTTTTGATATCAATTTGAAATCGATATTTTACACCTGCCGACGGGCCGTGACCTTCATGAAGGACCATGGCGGCGGTTCGATCGTGAATATCTCCTCGACCTGGGGCATTTATCCAGGGCCGACCCACGCAGCTTACTGCGCGAGCAAAGCAGCCGTAGCGACGTTTTCCAGATGTCTCGGCCGTGATCATGCAGCGGATGGGATCAGGATCAATGCCGTCTGCCCCGGCGAGATAGACACACCCATGCTTCGCTCAGGCTTTGTCCATCGCGGGTTCGATCCCGACACAGCTGTTGCCGAGCTCAGCAAGTCAAATCCGCTTGGCCGACTCGGTGCACCGGAAGATATTGCTGATGCGGTGTACTTTCTGAGCTCTGACGCCGCTCGCTTTATCGCGGGGGCCGCACTTGAAGTCGCGGGAGCCAAGGCGGTTTATTAGGCCAAGGCGGCCCGCCAAACCTCCCCCACACATCTGAGTTTGAGGGACTGCGAAAGGTCAACGGTAGCATGTTGTTCTGAGGAGCCATTCGGCGTGTCAAAGCGACGGAAATAGGCGGCAAAATGTCGTGGACGGCGGGAGCCAATTCCCGGAGCCGCAAGTCCTCGCTTTGCTAGGTATTCGGGGCCGGCTCTGTGCCCGCTCGCGTTGCGGTCATAACCTCAGTTCATAAGTTACATTCCTTTTTTTTGTTAGTTCCGGCGTTTGTATTGGCCTATATTCTCAACTTAAATCAGGATTGAAGAAATGTCTGCCAGATCTGGAGGCCGAGACGCTCGGCAGAAGTTGCGTTCCGACAGAACGGTAACGTTTTTGCCTGTTCTGGAACGCGGGCTGCCCTATATGGATTTGCTGAGTCCGGATGACTTGCTCAGACTTCACGACATTTCGATGCAAATACTTGAAGAGATTGGTATCGAATTTCGTGACGACGAGGCTATCGATCTCTGGCGCGCAGCGGGTGCCGACGTAACCGATCAGCGCGTCAGGATCGACAGAAACCAGCTGCTGGAATTGGTGGCAAAGGCTCCTGAATACATAACGGTACACGCTCGCAATCCCGCCAGGACAGTCACACTCGGCGGCCGAAAGACTATATTTACCCCAGCATACGGTTCGCCAAATGTCCTTGACCTTGAAGGCAAGCGGCGAAACGCGACCATTGAGGATTTCGTCAATTTCGCGAAACTCGCCTACCAAGCTCCCGCGATGCATATGACGGGAGGCGTTCTTTGCGAGCCGATGGATATAGCCGTCCCGAAACGTCACCTGCACATGAACTACAGTTTGATACGATACTCGGACAAGCCATTTATGGGAGCCGTGACCTCGCGTGAGAGGGCAGAAGACACGGTTGCAATGGCCAAGATTGTCTTTGGCGAAGAATTTGTTCAGAACAACACAGTGATGGTGTCGCTTGCCAACTGCAATTCGCCTCTCGTCTGGGATGCGACTATGCTCGATGCCGTTAAGGTTTACTCGGCAAACAATCAGGCCATGATCTTTGCGCCGTTTGTTCTTGGCGGAGCCAGCACTCCGGCCAGCACTGTGGCTGCGGTCGCGCAGCTTAATGCCGAAGCACTTGCTGGCGTTGCCTTTGCGCAGCTGGTCCGGCCAGGTGCGCCTTGCATTTATGGGCAATGGTTGGCGACCGTTTCAATGAAGAGCGGCGCACCAATGGCAGGAACACCCGAGATTTGTCATATGAATATGTTGGTGGGTCAACTGGCCAGGCACTACAAACTGCCTTGGCGCTGCAGTGGCAGCAACACAAGCTCAAAGCTCGTCGATGCCCAGGCAGGGTATGAGGCGGCCCGCAATATGTACGGCGCGCTTATCGCCGGCGCGAACTTTGTTCTTTCGTCCACCGGGTATCTCGAAGCAGCTCTGACCCAGAGCTATAGCAAGTTTATGCTCGATGCAGAGCAGATGGTGATGTTCTATAAGCTTGGGCAAGGCATAGTGATGAGCGAGATGGATGAAACGCTCGATGCGATCCGCCAAAGTGAGCCAGGCAGTCACTATCTTGGTACCGAACATACACTGAAGAATTTCGAGAAGGCCTTTTTCACACCTGAGTTGATGAACCACGACAGCTTCGAGCAATGGTCATTCGCCGGCGCCAAGGATGCCAATACTCGGGGACGCGATGCGGCTGTGCAAGCCCTGCAAGATTATCAAGCACCGCCGATTGACGAAGCAGTCGACGAAGCGCTCCTCGACTTCATGAAACGTCGGGAACTTGATATCGGTGAGGCCGTCCTCTAGGCGGCAAGTAATTCCAGCAACGAGGTCGCGCTACGTGCGCCCTCTCCCCTCGTCCCGAACGAAGGCTGAGCTCGGCATCGCGCGCACGTTCACGACAGCCAAAATCGCGCTGAGGCCTTTTAGGTTCAGAGAACATCCCGAGCAGCCTTGTGAAGCGCATGGAAGGATTGTGATGAACATACGCCCAGATATCAGCACCATCAAATCGGTGACCACGCCGGAGAATTTGCCACAGGCGGGCCGGCCAATCGACCTGGTGGTTCTGGTGCTGCCAGGATTCTCGCAATTGGCGCTTCACGCCTTCATTGAACCGTTTCGCATCGCCAATACGGTATCGAAGCTCGCGCTGTTCCGGTGGCGGATCGCGGGACTTGACGAACGATCTGTTGAGGGTGCTAGCGGCCTTTCAGTTGCCGTTGACGTAACGATAGACGAACTGAATTCCTGTTTAGGCGCCCGGAGGCCGCAGCATGTCGCGGTTATCGCGGGTGAGCCGGTTGGGCGGCGGCTGACGCCACAGCTCAATAATTTCTTGCGAACGATCGCACGCCACGGGGTGGGGGTATCCGCGGTTGGAACAGCGACATGGTTGCTCGCGCAGACCGGGCTGCTAGAAGGCACACGCTGCACGATCCACTGGTCGCGGCTGGCAGCCTTCACGGAAGTGTTTAGGCAGCCGCATATCCGAGACGCTCTGTTCGTAAAGGACGGGCAGTTTTCGACCTGTGCGGGTGAATTGGCTTCGTTCGATTTGGCCGTCGATATCATCGCCAGCCATGTCGGCGGGTATACAGCACAGGAGGTCTGCCGCTACGCGACTGTCGAAGGTCAGCGCTCTGGTTCGAACCGGCAGACCGGGCCGACGGGGCTCGCCTTTGGCGGTGTGAGCGATAAGCTCCAGATGGCTATGCGGATTATGGAAGAGAACGTGGAATACCCACTGACCATGAGCGAAATTGCTCGACGGGCGGGCGTGTCGCGGCGGCAACTCGAGCGCTTGTTTGCAGCACACGTTCACATCCCGCCGGTACGCCATTACCTCCGGATCCGTGTAGATCATGCCAAGCGCCTGATCGAAGGCACAAGCATGCCCATAATCGATATTGCGATGGCCTGCGGGTTTTTGTCGCCTTCACACTTCGCAAAGTGCTTCAGAACCTTTAACGGCCTTTCACCTCAGCAGTGTCGATTGACGACGCCGGCTTGGGTCGGACCCGGCCTCGGCTAGACAATACGAAAAAACCAAAGGATCGTTGCAATCCAGGTTTTCGACCGTTTAGTTAGGCCGACCGGCATAGACCAAGAGAAGGCACGGGATCCAAGGTCCACACGCGTTGCGCGGTTCGTAGCCTCAATGCCTAAACTGCAATCCTTGGCCGGCCTGACGCTACCGCCACCACATGCGCCTCGATGAACATGCGCTGGGCTTCGACGGTGGAGACGCGGAATTCGGTTGATACCTCGATTTCGGCGCTGTCGGTGCCGGCGTCTTTCGCCCGTTTGGCGACGATGGCGCGCACGTCGGCTTCGGCCGCCGCGATCGCCGCCGCCTCGTCGGTGAAATCGCGCATGGTTTCGCCCGAGGCGAGGCGAAAGAGGCCTTCCTGGGGCTGGCTGACCCGCGCCTCGGCCGAAACCCGGACCTGGCCGACGACGGCGCCGAGCGCGTTGGCGACGTCGGTGTCTTCGGGCACCACGCAGTCATTGCCGACCAGCTCGGCGAGGCCGGCGTAATGCAGCGGCGCCGAGGCGCCGAGGCCGATGACCGGACGGTCGAGCGCGACGGTCAGCCGAGCGATGCCGGGATGCGAATCGACCGCGCGCTGCACCAAAGCATGCGCGACGGTGGCGGCGCCATCCAGCCCATCCTCGGCAAAGGCGGTCTCAAGGATGACTTCGGCCGACAACCGGGTCAGCGTGGTCAACACCCGCTCCGAAATTGCTTCCGGCGATGCGGCGATCGATTGCCCGCGGCCGTCGCGCTTGCGGGCGAACAATTCGGCGCCGAGACGGGCCGCCACCGGGTCCCAGTTGGCCTGCTTGCCCAGCACATGGGCGGCGTCGGACGGCGTGAAGCCGGCGACATGCACCAGCCCGCGCGACACCAGCCGGTTCAGCGTGGCGTTCTGGGCGTTGGACATCATCAGCAATTTGTCGACGGCGAGCGGCACGGCGCCGATCAGCTCGTAGAGTTTTGCTTCGGCGCCGGTGAGGCCAGCCGCCAGCCGGTCGGGCACGCCGGTGCGCACCGCCAGGCGGCCATCCATGCGGCCGGGGTTGGGCGCGCGCAGCTGGCGTTCGAGCTCCGATGTCACCGCCTCGCCATGCACCATTCCGGCCAGCGCCAGCGGCACCAGGCGGCGCGGGCCGAGCAGGATTCTTGGGTTGAGCGCGCCATCTTCCAGCGCCACTTCGGAATCGCCGCCGAGCCCAAAGGTGCGCATGGCGACGGCCTCGACCATGGTGCGGAAGCCGCCCACGGTGGCGCCTTCCGGGTCGAGCCTGGGACGGCCCTTGTCGAGCACGGCGACGTCGGTGGTGGTGCCGCCAATGTCGGAGACGATCGCATTGTCGAGCCCGGTCATGTGGCGGGCGCCGACGAGGCTGGCGGCCGGGCCGGACAGAATGGTCTCGATCGGCCGCTGGCGGGCAAACGCCGCCGAAACCAGCGCGCCATCGCCGCGCACCACCATTAGGGGAGCGATAATCTTGCGGGCGTCGAGAAAGCCTTCGGTCGCAGCCACCAGCCGGTCGATCATCGAGATCAGCCTGGCGTTGAGCAGCGTCGTCAGCGCCCGGCGCGGACCGCCGAGCTTGGCCGACAGCTCGTGGCTGGCGGTGACCGGCAGGCCGGTCTTTTCGCGGATCAGGTCGCGGGCAGCGAGCTCATGCGCCGGATTGCGGGTGGCAAAATAGGCGCAGACGGCAAAGCCCGACACCGAGGCGCCGAGCTCGGGTAAGGCCGCCTCCAGCCCGGACAGATCGAGCTTGGCCGCATTGCCGTGGACATCATGGCCGCCGGGGCAGAACCCCACGGGGTCGGTGCCCAAAGCCGTCTTCAGCCCGTCGCGGGCAAGATCGGTCTCGGAAAAGCCGATCATGACCAGCGCCACGCGGCCGCCCTGGCCTTCGACCAGCGCGTTGGTGGCCAATGTCGTCGACATCGACACCAGTTTTATCGCCGTGGGATCGCTGCCGGCCTTCTGCAGCACCGCATCGACCGCACCCGATATGCCGACCGCGAGATCATGGCGCGTGGTCAGCGCCTTGGCCTTGGCCAGCACCTTGCCCTTGCTGGGGCCTTGCTGCGAGCCTTCAGTCTCAGACCACAGCACAGCGTCCGTGTAGGTGCCGCCAGTGTCGATCCCGAGGAAGAGCGGTTTTTTGTTGGGCCTGGCGCTCATCACCGGCAGTGCGGTCGCTGTTGGTTTTCTCCACCTCTTGGCCGATGCAGAATTCCCTGACCGTCCGCAAGGGTGAGAAGATTGACAAGATCGTGCGCCCCAACGCAGGATCCTTTGTCTTCAGGGGGATAGCCTCGTTCGCAACCCGTTCGACGCCGAAGTCCCACTATGCCCGCGCCTTCGTCAGTTTGGCTCGATACTCCTCGTCCAGGATGGCGGGCAGAGATATCTTTTTGGTTCGCGCACCGTCGACAGA
>NZ_JAOWPS010000019.1 GCF_025753795.1 Mesorhizobium sp. YC-39 | reverse complement strand
GTCGGTCGGCTTCTTGAACGCTGCCTTAATGATCCCGCATTGCGTTCGAACGCAAATCGCAGTCTCATCCTTCGACACGTCCAGGCCAACAAAAAGCTGTTCCATTCTGCTCTCCTTTTACAACGCGGCCATAGTAGCCGCCAGAGAGCGCTGACGATCAATTACTCAGAGTCTCGTCGACATGCCATTTGCCGGTCACGCTACGCTTGCGCCGGTTGAAGCGCTCCAGCAACAAGGGCGCGAAACGGACCGTCCATCGGTGGATGGTCGTGTGATCGACCGTAATGCCGCGCTCGGCCATCATCTCCTCAAGATCACGCTCGCTCAGATTGTAGGCCAGGTACCAGCGCACAGGGGTAGTTCAGCGGGAAACATCAAGGTGGCACCCGCTGCGCCAAGGGGAGTATCAGCTGGCCATCTGCCTGATAACATTTAGTCATACGGTACATCAATTTTTGTCCGGTTGCTTTGTTACATCCCACTCTCTAGCGTCACGTAAACAATTAGCACAAAAGTAATTTATGAAGTATAGCTACGGTGATGGATAGTAAATCCATGATCTTGCGAATCGTTTTTTGACATCCTACCCATGGACTTGAGTCTCATAGAACTGCCGATCAAAATTGCTGCAGGAATAAACAATACTGCTATAGCGGGGATATACGAAGATTTTCAAAAGCGGCGCCGATTGGGTGCAACCGCGAGACCGCGAATCATCGGAAGATCCGATGCAACATGGTCGGGAGTTTCGATGTCTTTCCGCGAAATTAGATTCTGATTGTTGTGATCGTATCATCGCCGACGAAGTGGACGTAGGCGCGCGCCTTGTCGCTCGACCTGTTATGTTGGGCCTGAGCGAGTGAGGTTTGAATAAGCAATAACGAAGGAAGCTTTGAATGAGCAATAACGGGGAAACCGATCGGATCTCGGTAACTCAACGCGCGGTCTCTAAGGACGTGGACGTGGTGCTTCCTGGCAGAGTCAGTGCCGGCCCATCTGCCACCACGGCGGTGAGCGCCCAAACCTCATTGGCCAAGGCGCGAACAGGCCCACGCACAGTGCGTGAAATCGAAAACTTTTGGATTCCGATGTCCGACGGTACTAAGATCGCGGCGCGCATGTGGCTGCCGGAAGATGCCGAGCAAAATCCGGTGCCAGTCCTAATGGAATATGTCCCCTACCGCAAGCGCGACAGCAGACGCCTTTATGAAGAAACCTTCCATCCGTACTTGGCCTCCTTTGGATATGCTTGTGTGTGCCCGGACATTCGCGGATCAGGGGATTCCGAGGGTCTGCCGCAGGATGGGTGGGTCCGGCAGGAGCAGGACGACGGGGTCGAGATCATCGCCTGGCTCGCCAAGCAAATCTGGTGTACCGGCAAGGTAGGTATGTTTGGAATTTCCTGGGGCGGTTACAGTGCGCTGCAAGTGGCTGCACGACGTCCACCTGAGCTAAAGGCGATCATCACTGTTTGCTCGACTGAGGACCGCTATTCCGAAGAGCCCTACACCGGTGGTTTGATCAACGAGGACATGTTCGGGCTTGCATGGGGTGCCCGATGGAACGCATTTCCTGCGCGTCCTCCCGATCCGGCAATCGTTGGAGACCGCTGGCGCGACATGTGGATGGAGCGCCTGAAAAACGTGGACTTCTATGTCGGGGACTGGGTTAGCCACCAGCACCGTGATGCGTTCTGGAAACACGCATCGGTCCGCGAAAACTATGGTGCCTTTGAATGCCCCGTCTATGCGGTGTGTGGCTGGTTCGATCCCTTTCACCGTACAGTTCCGCGCATGCTCGCCAACCTCAAATGCCCGCGCAAAGGGCTTGTCGGCCCCTGGGGGCACCAATATCCAAACTCCGGCGAACCGGGCCCCGCAATAGACTGGCTACCCGAAGCCCTGCGTTGGTGGGATTACTGGCTTAAGGATATCGATACGGGCATCATGGCCGAGCCGATGTACCGCGTATGGATGCAGGAGGAGCCTGCAATGCGCGGCGTACACCAGACTCCCGGCCGGTGGGTGGCTGAGGATACCTGGCCGTCGCCTCGCATCAAGCCGCGCAAACTCTATCTCACCAAAGACGGACTGGAGAGTGATGCCGGCGCTGAAGCGGCGCGTCTTCTCAAACCTCTGCAGACGGTCGGAATAACGGCGCCTGGTTGGTATTTGAGAAGCGTCGAGGATGCGCCGATCGATCAGCGTGTTGACGACGCTCGCTCGCTGACATTCGATTCCGAGCCGCTCGATGGGGATTTCGAGATACTGGGTGAGCCGGTGGTCACTATCGATTTAGCGGTGGACAAGCCGGTTGCGCTTCTGTCCATCAGGCTCAATGAAGTCGAGCCCGACGGCCAATCGAAGCGAATCACTTATAATGTGCTGAATCTGACCCACCGGGACAGTGATGAGTTTCCCGAACCTCTGGAGCCCGGCAAGCGCTATCGCATTCGCTTGCCTTTGCAGGATTGTGCCCATGTCTTCAAATCGGGTAGGCGCATTCGTGTTGCCGTGTCGACCTCACATTGGCCGTCATATTGGCCGTCGCCAGAGCCGGTGGTCCTGACAGTTTATGCGGGTCGATCCGAGCTTGAGCTGCCGGTACGACCGCCGCGGGCCGACGATAAGGAATTGAAGCCTTTCGGCACGGCTTTCTCGCCAGAACCCGCATCCGGACACACGGTGTTAGAGGACGCCCCAGAGCCAACCAGAGTAACTGAATGGGATGCCGCGACTAGCAAACTTACGATACGCAACGCCCAGGGCGACGGACGATCCAGGATTGATGCCACAGGCACTGAAATGTGGTCAACAGAAAGCGAGGTGAAGGAAATACTTGAGCATGATCCGACGGGCGCCAAGAGCGAAGCGCAGTACATTACGACGTTCAAACGTGGCGACTGGGACTGCCGAGTCGAGAGCCTTCTGCGCGTCAGCTTGACCAAGGACGATTTTTTGCTTGTGAGTCAGATTAAGGCCTTCGAACACGACATCGAAATATTCTCCAAGACTTGGCACCGTACGATCCCACGCATGCTAGTCTGATATCCAGGTGTTGGATGACCTGAGGAGGATCACCGAAGTGGAGGATCCTCTTCGAAGCGGCGCTGGAGGCATCCCTTGAGGGCGAGGTGCCTAGCCCTATCAATCTGTCGAGTTGTTGCCGCGTTCCACCGGCGCTGCCCGCTTACTGTTGAGCTCTGGCGCAAAGAGGTGCCGCCCCTAATGCCGATGCCAGACGGGCGCGTCGTGGCCTGCCAATGCGCTTGCGGCACGGCGGCAAGCAAACGCTTTTCCCTGCCGCAGCATGTCTTCGTCATCCGCAGCGAAGTCCGAGCTGGCCAGGAGCCAGATCGATGAGATTGGCGTGACGAGACGGGCAAGCGGAATCAGATCGAGCTTTCCAAGGCCGAGCGCGCGCTTGCAGAAGCTGCCTGCCGGATGAGGAGACGAGGCACCGAGGATGAGTATTGCCGGCACTTACGGATTTTCGCGCACATGCGGTTCGCGACTCAGCGCCGTCGGTCTTTTCGATCCAATCTCGCCTGCGCGCTTCGGGATCGGCATTCAACGTGATGCGGGCGACCACAGCCGCGCTGTCCGCGCCAGCCTCGAAAACGCCGTTGAGCCGACGGGGTTGAGGCCGCCGATAGACCAATGTGATCGGCGCGACCCGGTGCTTCCGCCCGCTGATGCGTTCAAGATGGGGTATTCGGCCTGGTACGCGCCCCCATCGAGTTGGTATGAGGCCGTGCTGCGCTTGGGCGATAGTTAAAACATGGTCTGCACGCAACAGCCACAAGCATCAGGAAAGGAACGCAGCGTGAGGCATTTTTCGTGAGGGAAGGTGGTCAGCCATCCCGATGACCTGTTTGCAGTTCTGAACGATGCTGCCTCGCGGATTGAACGGATCGGGCTTGAGGCCGGCCCGCTGTGGCTGCTTGAGGGCCTTGCCAAGGCTGGCTTGCCGGTGATCTGATCGAGACCCGGCACATCAAGTCATTCCTTAAGTTCCAGCCGAACAAGAGCGATCGCAACGATGCGTGCGGCATCGCGCAGATGATGCGCGTCAACGTGTACCGCCTGGTAAATGCGAAGACGCTAACCAGCCAAAGCGGCGGGCGTTGTTGAGGCGCGCAAGCTATTGCAGGAAAAGGCCCTTGCCGAGAACGATCTTCGCGGAGTACTCTGCAACTTCGGCCTCAAGATCGGCGCTGTCGGAAGCGTGAAGTTTGACGCGCGCATTCGCGGCTCGTCGCAGGTATGCCGGACCTGACGGATTGTTGAACCGCTACTCGAGCAATTGCGAGACCATTTTGCCACCTTACATCGCAAGCTGGCGATGATCACTCCGGGATGACGAGGTCAGCCGGCGATTAATGCCAATGCGCGGCGTCGGCCCCGTGGTGGCGCTGGTCTACACGGCCGGCGCGGTTCCGGAATTCTAGAGCAGTGGGGCCGAACGATGCCTAGACCACCGGCCGGATGCAAGGCTCTATCGCAAGCCAAGCGAAGGAGGCCAAGCTGTGCTTTGCGGACATGGCTTGATCCGCCACCGGCCTGATGGTCGACCCCCGCTCGACACTGTGCGCCGGACATGCCGAGCGGGGTGGCCGTACTGCACGTGATCGAACCTCGAGCGGTGCGGCCACAGGCGATCACGCTCGACGCCGACAAGGCCTACGACGCAGGAGACATCGTCAATAAGCAGCGCTCGATTAGGGTGACGCTGCATGAAGCGCAGAACGAGCGCACGACGCGGCATGGCGAATAAACCGTCAGCCTGCGCATCAGGAAGCGCATCGAAGAGGCATTCGGTTGGATCAAGATTGTGGCCGGCCAGCACAAGACCAGGTTCCGCGGCCGCAACCGTATCGGATGGACCTTCACCTTCGCATCCGCCGCCTACAATTTGGCCCGATGGCGAGATCGCCTTCGGCGCACTCAAGGTCTTCCTCTTCCAGCCCGATTCACGCCAGAAGAAGGCCCCGCGAGGCAAACCAGGCAATCAATGCCTCCGGCTCGCTTCCCACCCTGGTTTCGCGAACGATCTTGCCGCTTGCATCGACAATGCACGCGGTCGAGTATTCCAACGACACGTCGATCCCATGCGACCCCGTTAACAGCATCAGTGTGAGGGACCACCTCCTCATCGCCAAGCAAGCCGCTAGCGGAGCGCGCCACTCAAGCGCCGAGCCGAAGTGAGCGGCCCGGTTGGCGGCCCGTTACCCCATCTAGGCGTATAGCACCCCTTTTCCGATAACATTTATTCGTCCGGGACATAACTTTTTGTTCCGTTGTTTTGTTGCTCCCGCGTCGCTACCGTTCATGTTGCCTATCGGCTAAACAAAACAATCAGAACGGGAACGATCATGAAACATATCATGGGCAATGTGAGCCGCAGGTCCTTTCTTAAGACCGGCGCCGTGCTTGGCGGGGGCGTCCTCGGTGGCGGCATGCCGTTGTCGCAAGTCATCTGGGCAGCCGAAGGCAAGGTGCTCAGAGCGTGTTCCGATGGCGACATCACCAAACTTGATCCCGCTTTCTACAACCGACAGGTGGAGGTGGACGTGATGAGCTGCATCTATTCGAAGCTCATACGCTACAAGCCGGGCTCCGAGTGGGGTTGGGAACTGGACGCGGCAGAAAGCATCGAGCAGGTCGACCCGACTCATATCCGCTTCCGCCTGAAAAAAGGTATTAAGTTCACTGGCGGCCACGGCGAAATGGCCGCCAAGGACGTGAAGTTCTCAATTGAGCGTATTTTCAAACATAAGTCCTTTCTTGCGCCTCAGTGGGGTTCGTTCGATCGTGTCGAGCTGGAGGACGATTATACTGGCGTGATAGTATTCAAGACGCCGTTTGTACCTGTTTGGCTCCTTTCGCTCACCGATGCTACCGGTCACGTCCTTTCCGAAGATGCGGTAATGAAGGCAACCAAGGACGGTGGCGATTTCGGCCTCAAGCCGCCAGCTTTCTCTGGTCCCTATGTGCTGGCCGACTGGAAGCCCAATCAATATATACTCTTGACCCGCAATCCGGAATGGGCGGGACCGAAGCCGGGCTTTGACGAAATCCGCGTTGTGCCAGTCGACGACCTCAAGGCCCGGGAGCGCGCCTATCTGGCAGGCGATGTGGATTTCACTTCTATCAGCCTGGATTCGCTTGCAGGCTTCAAGAGCAACCCGCCCGCCGACACCAAGGTCGAGGAATGGCCCTCGCTCTGGTATTACTGGATCGGCATGAACATGGATCACCCGAAGCTGAAGGACATCAATGTCCGGAAGGCGATCCAATGGGCGATCAATGTGCCACAAATTCTGGATGCGGCATTTGCGGGCCAGGTCAACGTAGCGACAGGCACCATTGCTCCGGGGCTGGTCGGGCACCGGGCCAAGGCGCTCGTTCCGCCAGAAGGCGATCTGGCAAAGGCAAAGGAATTTCTGGAAAAGGCCGGCGTGAACAATCTGACCGTAAGTATCGATTGCACAAGCGATAGCCTTAACTCAACCATAGCTCAGACCGTGCAAGCACAATTGTCCCAGATCGGCATTTCGGTCGAGGTCAATATTCGAGATAACAGCTCATTCTGGACGCTCGGCATGGAGTCGGAAGGTGAGCGCTGGAAGGACTTGCAGCTCATCGTAAATGGGTTCATCGGTTTGCCGGATCCAAACTACAATACTAACCCGTTCTTGCAAAATCAAATCGGCATCTGGAACTGGGAGCGCTTCCGTAGTGCCCGTTACGATGAGCTTGCAGCCAAGGCAAACACCATCGACGACCCGGACGCGCGGGGGAAACTGTACCAGGAGATGCAGGACCTCATGGAGGACTCCGGCTGCTACCGGTTCCTAACCAATGGGGCCAATCCAGTCATCTATCGTACCACGAAAACGCTGGCCTCAACGCGCCCGGACGGTGCCCCTCTCTTTTACGATTTCCAGCCAGTCTAGGCTCTACGGAATCATGTGGCTCTATCTCCTGAAGCGCACTGTCCTCGCGGTCGCAATCGTTGCTATCGCGGTGACGCTTCTGTTCCTGATGATCCATGCCGTGCCCGGGGATCCAGCAATAACTTTGCTCGGTCCACGGGCGTCGCCAGAGATGATTGCACAGATACATCAGCAAATGGGGCTCGACAAACCACTTGCCGTCCAGCTCGCCATCTTTTTTGGCAGGGTGTTCCATGGCGATCTCGGCTTCGACGCGTTCAGCCAGAGGCCTGTTAGGGAGATCGTCCTCGAGCAATTGCCCTATACGATCGAACTGATCTTCGTCTCGATCTTATGGGCGGTCGTGATCGCAGTGCCACTCGGCTGCTACTCGGCGATAAGGCGCAACTCCTTGGTCGACCAAGTAGCCGGCGTCGTGACGGTCGCGGCGATCGCAATTCCTTCCTTCGTTGTGGCGGTCTACGCGCTGCTGATTTTTGCTGTGACCCTACGCTGGTTGCCAGCGATCGGAGCCGGCAGTGGATTCCGAGATGGCCTTATCTACCTCATCCTCCCAGCCTTCGCCACAGGGATTGGCTGGGTCGGCTACATCTCCCGACTGGTGCGCGCCTCGATGCTCGAGGTCCTTGGAGAAAACCACGTGCGGATGGCTCGCTCCTTCGGGATCTCGGAATGGCGCATCGTTGCGCGTTACGCCCTGCCACTCGCGATCCTGCCAACAGTAACTATCCTCGGGGTAGGCATCGCATGGCTGCTTTCGTCCGCCGTCTTTATCGAGGTTGTGTTCGCCCGACCTGGCATCGGCAAGTTGATCGTGGATGCCGTCAATACGCGCAACTATCCGATTGTTATGGGCGTCGTGCTCGTCACCACGTTCCTTATCGTTGTCGCCACGACGCTCTCGGATCTTGTCAACGCATTCCTCGATCCGCGAACCCGGGAAAAGCTTTGACATGGTGAGGGTGGAAATTATTCGGCCCGAACCCAACGATGCGGTGGCGACAGGCACCTTTTTGCGGCAATTGCGCAAGAATCGTCTGGGCGTGCTCGGAGCCTTGCTCGTCGTGCTCGTGTTTGTTAGCGCGTTCTTCGCTCCGCTGATTATAACGCATGATCCGATTAAAATTATGGTTGGACCTCGTCTGGCCCCACCGTCACTGGATTTTCTGCTGGGCACGGACCAATTGGGCCGCGATACATTCTCGCGCGTCATCATGGGCGGCCGCATTCCGCTCCTTGTCGCTTTCGCCTCCCTCGGCAGTGCGCTGGCGGTCGGCGTCGTGCTTGGTCTCATCGCAGGCTTCGGGCCGCGTTGGCTGGACAATTTGCTCCTGCTTGTCTTCGATACGATCCGCTCGTTTCCGGGCATCATCTTTGCGCTTGCAATCATCGCTCTTGTAGGCCCAAGTCTGGCCAGTATCATTTTTGTCATCGCAATGACGTCGGTGCCGATCTATGCGCGCGTCCTGCGCACGCAGGCACAGGGACTGCTGAGCAGTGAGTACATAGCTGCGGAGCGCAGCATGGGCGCAGGCACGGCGCGCATCCTTGGCGTCCATGTTCTGCCCAATGTGATCGGCCCCCTTCTCATCCTCGTGAGCATGGATGTGCCGGCCGTCATCGCCTGGGAAGCAGGGCTCAGCTTTCTCGGGATGGGAGTTCGGCCCCCGACTCCTGACTGGGGAGCAGTCCTCAACGATGGCTATAGCTACATCAATCAGACCCCTTGGCTGGTGATCGGTAGCGGCATCCCAATCGTCCTCGCAACATTAGGCTTCACATTCCTGGGTGAGGCGTTGCGCGACATATTTGATCCCAAGCTGCGGAAAGACCTATGAGGCGCGATGATCTGATCCAGCATACGTCCGCCCCGCCGCTTCTTGAGATCCGTGACCTAAGTCTCGATTTCGGCACACCGCGTGGGCGTGTCCGCGCCCTGCGTAACGTTTCGCTCGATGTCCCGGCCGCACAGGTGGTTGGCATCGTCGGTGAGAGTGGATCCGGGAAGTCGACGCTCGCCTATACAGTGATGGGCCTCCTTTCTGAAAATGCAGATGTGACGTCCGGCAGCATCCTGTTCGAAGGCAAGGATCTGCTCAAAATCCCCGCTCGGGCGCGTCGGAGCCTGCTCGGCGATCGTCTCTCGATGGTTTTCCAGGATCCGATGACCGCGCTCAATCCGGTGCGGACCATCGAGAACCAGATGATCGATATCCAGCACCACGGACAAGGAAGCCGCAGCGAAAAGCGCGCTCGTGCCGTCGACATGCTTCACCGGGTCGGTATTCCCGATCCCAAAAATCGGCTAGGTGCCTATCCGCATCAGTTCTCCGGTGGCATGCGCCAGCGCGTTTGTATCGCCATGGCGCTTCTTGTGAAACCCGCGCTCCTCGTCGCCGACGAGCCAACCACTGCGCTTGATGCAACGCTGGAAGTGCAGATCATTCATTTGCTCAAGGATCTCCAAACAGAAATTGGTTGCTCGATTCTCTTCGTCTCCCACCATCTCGGCGCGGTGGCTGAGTTGTGCGACCGGGTTGCAGTCATGTATGCGGGCGAAGTGGTGGAGCAGGGCGCCGTTCGGGACATCTTCCACAATCCTGCTCACCCCTACACGCGCGCGCTGCTTGAGTGCGATCCCGGGCGCATCAAAAAAAGCACACGAACTTTGCCGACCATTCCCGGCGAGGTGCCCAGTCTTTTGGGCAGCACGAAGGGCTGCATTTTTCGCACCCGGTGCCCCCAGGCATTCAATCGCTGTGTGCAAGAGGACCCGGTCGAGTATCGTATCGGCGTGGACCAAGTCGCCCGATGCCATCTCCTTGGTGACGAGCGGCTGGTGCCGGCATGACTGCGCTGCTTCGTGTTGAGGACTTGCGGGTCCGCTTCCGCACCATGGGTCCGCTGAAGGCGCTCGCAACCGGGACGAAAGCCCCTTTCATCGACGCTGTATGCGGTGTGTCATTTGAAATCCGCAAGGGCGAGACACTCGCCCTTGTCGGTGAAAGCGGCTCAGGCAAATCCACCATCGCCCGCACGATCATCGGCTTGCAGCGGGCCGTGAGCGGCAGCATCTGCTTCGACGGACAGGAAATTGAGGAACTCAGCGGGACGGAACGCAAGCCCTACTTGCGGCGCATGGCGATGATGTTCCAGGATCCCGTCGGATCACTCTCGCCGAGGCTGACGGTGCGATCGCTCCTGACAGAGCCTTTTCGCATCCATGGGATAAAGCGTCGCGATGCTGGAGGCGAAGCGGAGCGTCTCCTTCGATTGGTCGGCTTGCCGGCGGATTTTGCTCGCCGCTATCCCCATCAGCTTTCCGGAGGTCAGGCCAGGCGCATTGGTATCGCACGTGCTCTTGCCCTGAACCCGGACTTGATTATTGCCGATGAGCCGACAGCGGGTCTCGATGTCTCAGTGCAGGGCGAGGTGCTCAATCTCCTCGCGCGCCTTCAGGACGAACTCGGGATGGCAATCCTGATTATCACGCACAATCTTAATGTGGTCCGTCACATGACCGATCGAATGGCGATCATGTATCTCGGCCGCTTTATTGAGGTCGGCTCGACCGAGCGTATCTTCGATCAACCGCGCCATCCCTACACCGAGGCGCTGCTTGCGGCCAATCCCGAGCCTGACCCGGATGCGGTGCTGAACCGGATCGAGCTCAAGGGTGAGGTGCCGAGCCTGTTGCGGCGGCCATCCGGCTGTGAGTTCCACACCAGGTGTCGTTACGCGCAGGATCTCTGCAGCCGCGTCTTCCCCGAACCTTCAACAAATCCGAATGATGCGGAGCACAACTTCAGATGCCATTTCCCGCTCAAGGGTGAAATCGTTTCCGGTTTAATGCTGTCACACCCTGTCTCGGTCGGAACCGAGAGATCGTGACTAAGCAAAGGTTGCGAGGGGTAGGCGACATTGCGTTGCCGTCCCTGCAGAAGTGCGGAACGTACAACTTTTCGCTCTCCAAAAATAGATTGCACCTCTACTTCGGTCATACGACCGCGGCCTGAATCGGTGGTGGTCAAGCATCGCCCTTTTTAGGCGACAGGGGTGTGGCGACGTCGGCCTGAGCTACCCGCCCGTCTGATGGGCGAACCGTAGGCTTGTTATTAAAGGAAGTCGTATGAAGCTCCATGAATATTCCAGTTTTGACGCCACCGGGCTCGCGGAATTGGTTCGGAGGCGTGAGGTCACCGCGGTAGAGCTTGTCAGGCTCGCACGTGAAGCCCACGATAAAATTAACCCTACGCTAAACGCGGTGGTCGAGTTCTACGAGGACGCGGAATCGGTACCTTTCTCAGATGAAGGGCCGTTTGCGGGCGTACCCTTCCTACGGAAGGATCTTAGCTTCACCGAGGCTGGGAGGCTTTACGAATGCGGAAGCCGGCTCTATCAAGGCTTCCGGCCTGACCTCGACAGTTATTTTATGGAGCGGGCGCGTGCTGGAGGCTTCCAGATTGTAGGACGCACCACAACAACCGAACTTGGTGCATCCGGCCTTAGTGAAACTGCGATGTGTGGGATTACGCGGAATCCCTGGAACCTAGATCGGACAGCAGGGGGCTCGTCCTCGGGTTCGGGCGCGGCGGTTGCGGCCGGCATCGTGCCAGTTGCGTCGGCTAGCGATGGCGGCGGATCTACGCGTATTCCAGCATCCTATTGTGGACTTGTGGGCCTTAATCCCTCTCGTGGTCGCATCTCTGGAGGGCCGAATAGACAAGACCCGGGTCATGGTATTAGCCGAAGGTTCGTCGTCTCCCGGACTGTTCGCGACATGGCGGCGGCGCTGGACGTGCTGTATGGAAGCTATCCTGGGGACCCTTTCCTTATCCCCGGACCTGAACGTCCTTACGTTGAAGAGCTTTCAAGTCCGAGCGGCCGCTTAAAAATCGGCGTCGCATTGGATTCATGGGCGGAAGTAAAGCTCGATCCGGAAATTCGCGACCGGGTAGCGGAAACGGCCAAAGTGCTTGAGGGCATGGGCCATATCGTAGACGAAATCCCTGCGCCGTTTTCTGCCTCAGAGTTTCTAGATTTTCTTGTGGGACATTACTATCTGGGTAGCGCGGGGCTCGATGAGGCTGCGAGCCTCCTTGGCCGGAAAGTCGATGAGACGACGCTCGAACCTTTCAATCTTGAAATTTACAAGAGGGCCAAAGAGCTCCCTCTAGCCTACGCGGAGAAGGTTTTCGAATTCGCGCGGAAGATCCGGTTCGATGTTGGCAAGGCAGTGCAAAACTATGATCTACTTCTCACCCCTACAATGCCGTGTACGGCTCCTCCACATGATACCTTCGTCAACATGTCGGTTGACGAGATTCTGACTTTGGACACTGCTCTTATCCAGTATGTGGCCGTATTTAGTTTGACGGGTCACCCGTCAGTATCATTGCCGCTCTTCTCCAGCACCGAAAGATTGCCGATCGGGGTTCAGATCGTTGGCTGCTTCGCCGATGAGGCGACCCTTGTCCGCATCGCAAAGGATTTGGAACAGGCAATCCCTTGGACCAAACGGCGAGCGCCTGTCTTTGCAGGGATAACATAAGATCTGTCGTGGCAGCGACGTAGGATCGAAGCCGAGTGGCAATTCTGATATCGGAGCGGAAATGGTCGCTTCACCCATTGACCAGTGTAATCGCCACCTCCCCCGACAGACCACCTCGTCCCATAACCTTCAGTCCCCTGGCACATAACTTTTTGGTCCGTTGCTTTTGTTGCTCCCGTGTCGCTAGCGTGACTTGAATAATACCGCTTCAACAAATTACCCCGGCCGGGGAACTGAGGCCTTAAGGGAGTCGATTCATCTTCAAACAGATGAGCTTTGAAGTGCTTTCCGTTACTGAGAGTAGGGAGCTTGCATGAGAGATAGCAAGGATAACAATAACATCTCGGTAACTCGACGCGCGGACCCTGGGGAAGTGAGTACGGTGCTTGGTGGAGACGCATCTGTCCCCACGGCGGCTGGTGCCCAACTCTCGCCGGCAAAGGCGCGAACAGGTCCACGCACGGTGCGTGAAATCGAGAACATCTGGATTCCGATGTCCGATGGTACCAAGATTGCCGCGCGCGTGTGGCTGCCGGACGATGCCGAGGATAATCCGGTGCCAGTGCTCATGGAATATATCCCCTACCGCAAGCGCGACAGCAGGCGCCTTCATGAAGAAACCTTCCATCCCTACCTGGCCTCCTTTGGATATGCTTGTGTGCGGCCGGACATTCGTGGGTCTGGGGATTCCGAAGGCCTGCCGATGGACGAGTGGGTTAAGCAGGAGCAGGACGACGGCGTCGAGATCATTGCCTGGCTGGCCAGGCAGCCCTGGTGTACGGGCAAGGTCGGACTCTTTGGGATTTCCTGGGGCGGTTTCAGCGCACTGCAGGTGGCAGCCCGCCGTCCACCTGAACTCAAGGCGATCATCACGGTTTGCTCGACAGACGACCGCTATGCTGATGATACACCCTACACCGGTGGCATGATCATGGAGGATGCGATCGGGGCTGCATGGGGTCTCTTTTACCCCACTTCTTGTGCACGCCCTCCCGATCCGGCAATCGTTGGCGACCGTTGGCGCGACATGTGGATGGATCGCCTCAACAACCTGGACTTCTATACAGCGAACTGGCTTACCCATCAGCACCGCGATGCTTTCTGGAAGCAGGGGTCGATCAGCGAAGACTATGGTGCCATTCAATGTCCCGTCTATGCGGTGACTGGCTGGTTCGATGCGTACCGGCGTACGGTCCCGCGTATGCTCGCCAACCTCAAATGTCCGCGCAAGGGACTTGTCGGGCCCTGGGGTCACCAATATCCAAACGCTGACGGTGCTGGGCCGGGGCCGGCGATGGATTGGCTTACTGAGTCGCTGCGCTGGTGGGATTATTGGCTAAAGGATATCGATACCGGCATCATGGACGAGCCGATGTACCGGGTCTGGATGCAGCAAGAACCGGCAATGCGCGGCACGCACCAGACTCCCGACCAATGGAAGATTCCCGGCCGCTGGGTGGCCGAGGAAAGTTGCCCTTCCTCGCGCATCAGGTCACGAAAATTCTACCTCACCAAACATGGGCTGGAGAACAATCCCGGTGCTGAAACGGTACATGTTCTCACCCCTTTGCAGACGGTCGGCATAACGGCGCCTGGATGGTGGTGGAGGAGCGCCGAGGAAGCCCCGATGGATCAGCAAATTGATGACGCCCGCTCACTAACGTTCAACTCCAAGCCGCTCGAGGCCAGTTTCAAGATTCTCGGCGGACCGGTAGTCACCCTCGATCTGGCGGTCGACAAGCCCGTCGCGTTCCTAGCGGTTACACTCAACGAAGTTGACCCGGATGGCTGTTCAAAGCGGGTAGCTTATAACGTGCTGAATCTGACCCACCGGGACAGTGACGAGTTTCAACAATCGCTGGAGCCGGGCAAACGCTATCGCATCCGTTTGATGCTGCAGGACTGCGCCCATGTTTTCGAAGCGGGCAAGCGCATCCGTGTTACCGTGGCGACTTCACATTGGCCGGCTTACTGGCCGTCACCAGAGCCTGTGACCCTGACGCTGTACGCCGGTCGGTCCGAGCTGGAGCTGCCGGTACGACCGCCAAGAGCGGAAGACAGGGAATTGAAGCCTTTCGGCCCGGCCTTCGTACCAGAACCGACCTCCGAACGGACCATTTTATAAGAAGCGCCGAAGCCAACCAGAGACTCTGAATGGGATGCCGCAACGGGCAAACTTACGATACGAAACGCCAGCGGCAGCGGGAAATACAGGATTGATTCGATCGGCACCGAGCTGTGGTCGACAGAAAGCGAGGTAAAGGAAATACTTGATCACGATCCCACTAGTGCCAAGAGCGACGCACAATACATCACCTCGTACAAACGCGGCGATTGGGACTGCCGCATAGAGAGCCGACTATGTTTTAGCTCGACCAAAGAAAATTTTTTGTTCGTGGGTGAGATTAAGGCCTTCGAAAACGATACCCAAATGTTCGCCAAGACTTGGGATCGCACGATCCCACGCATGCTAGTCTGATGCCCTTTGTCTTGGATGGCGGAGGAGTATCGCCGAAAGTGACGAACGATCGCCGTCAGATCCGCATGATCACCCGGCGCTCGCGCCGCGTCTTTATCACGTTGTTTGAAACTAGGCGGTGTGTCGCCGACACCGCGCTTTTCAGGAGGGCGTGCGCTCGAAGATCCCACGCTGCCCGGACTTGGCGTCGCAGGGTTCTGACAGTGTTGTTCTGGGGGACGGAAAGAAGCGGAGTAGATCGACACGAATGCTGCGGCTAACGGAAACCGTCACACTCGCCTATTTTCGGAACGTTCTTCGGCCTTGTTGTTCCGAACCCTTGACCGGCCGCCGATGTCCGGCCGCCACGCGGCCACGACTTTGCGCGGCGCGCCCTGCCGGTTAACCTCCCCGCCGGCAGGGCGCCGTTCGAACGCACGAAACGGTTTTTGCAGATCATCCGCCATCGGGGTTGAGAAGGATGTGAGACCGGTAATTTCTCTGGGGTCAGGCAGCGCGTAGAAGAGGCGTTTTGGGCTTGAATATTGGAGGCCGTTCAGTTCTGGCTGTCGGAAAGGCGCCCGCAGCCGGTTGCCAAGTTCGCCATTGATCTCCGCCGCCTGGACCTGCATGAGCATATGCGCACCGTGAAGCGACCAGCGCATCTGCTGCTTCTTGACCATCCCGACGACTGAGTTCACCGCCGACGAGAGTGGTGGCGACGCGAAGCCCAGCCCGGTAGCGCCTTCTATAGTTGACGCTCGCGCCGCGGTTCGAACGGACATAGGTCAGGAGCTGCTCCCTGTGAAGCCGTGCGGTCGAGAAGTCGCCTGCCTTCAGTCTTACTAGGAGTTGCTCCAGGTCGCGGATCGCGCAGCCGACCGCCCATGCCACACACGCCCCTTTGCGCCTCTGATTCCCTGTCGACGGTTGGAAGCGCTTCAAAGGGGCCCGATCGGCATCGTACGATGTGGTCGGCGATCTGCTGCATGGGCTGGATCTTCATGGCAATATGAAACCAGACGAGATGTGGGTCGTCGGTTTAGGCATAGCGCGGGGCAGCCGCTTTAGGGTAAGCGGTGCGCCAAGGCACCTTGCAATAGGCTGATGAACATGGAGCTTTCGCGCCATGACATTGGAACGTGCGAGGGGCGATATGGTCGCCGAGATCAGCGGCGGCGCGCCGGCCGAAGATTGTGCAGCGGTGCCCGGGCGCGTGCGGCAGCGGAGGCTGTGGAGTTGCACGGAGAAGCGCGCGTTGGTCGATCTGGCGAGCGCGGCGGGGTCGTCGGTGACCGAGGTCGCGGAGGCGTTCGGCGTAGCTCCGTCACAACTCTATGCCTGGCGCAAGCAGATGGCCGGTGGCGAGCTCGAGGCCGATCGGGCGATGGCTTTCGCTCGGATCGAAGTGAACGATCTGCCCGAGGTCGAGCGTCCCGTCGCCGACTGCCCGGACCCGGCCGGCAGGATCGTCGTGGCCTTTCCGAACGGCGCGCGACTGCGGATTGATGGGACCGTCGATCCGACGGCGCTGCGTATCGTCCTGGCGGAGTTGACCAGGTGATCACGGTGGTGCCGACCGACCGGATTTACCTTTGCTGCGGTGAGACCGATATGCGCCGCGGGATCAACAGCCTGGCGCGCATGGTGCAGCAGGTGCTCGCGCTCGACCCGCATACCGGCGCGATCTTCTGCTTCCGTGGACGCAAGGGTCATATCATCAAGATTTTGGCGCATGACGACCAGGGGTTCTGCCTTTTTACAAAACGCCTTTCCGATGGGTGTTTCGCTTGGCCGACCACCAAGGATCAGGTGACCGTGTCGCTCACCAAGGCACAGCTTTCGCTACTTTTGGACGGGATCGATTGGCGCCGGCCAAACAAGATTTATCGACCGCGTTTGGCTGGCTGATTTTGCTCGTTTCTTATTGATTTTGTGTCGATTCTGCTTCCGTAACGGAGGCCTTTCGGGTATGTAATTTGGGTGTCGGAACAGGCCCCCTCAAACGCTGATTTCATCGCCCGGATCGCCTTTCTGGAGGCGGCGGTTTGTGCCCGTGACATCGCCATTGCCGAACGGGATGAGCAGCTGCGAAGAGAGCGCGCCGAGGCCGCGCTTCGCATCCAGCGCCTGCAGCTGCAGATCGATCGCTTCAACCGCAAAGCCTTCGGCCGCTCCTCCGAGAAGCTCGGCCAGATGCGGCTCGAACTCGAAGATCTCGAGTCCGATTTCGCCGCCAGCGTGCCCGATACCGAGCTGCCCATCGTCGCTGACACCGACAAGGTCCGGGTGTTGCCGCTGCGTAAGCTCAACCCCAACCTGCCGCGCAAGCGGGTCGTTCGCGAGCCCTCTTGCGCATGCTGCCCGGGCTGCGGCGGCGATCTGCGCGCCATGGGGGAAGATAGCGAGGAGATGCTCGATCTGGTCGCCCAGGCCTGGCAGGTGATGGAGACCGTTCGACCCAAGTACAGCTGCCGGACCTGCGATAAAATCATCCAGGCGCCGGCACCAGCCAAGGCCATTGCACGCGGCAAGCTCAGCTATGCCGCGCTCGCCCATATCATGATGGCCAAGTGGGGTTATCATCTGCCCTTCTACCGTCAGGCCCAGATGATGGCCGCCAAGGGCGTCGATATCGAGCGATCCACGCTTGCGCGCAGCGCCGGCTACGCCGCCGCCTTGCTCGATCCGATCTACAACCGCATCCGTGAGATCGGCCGTACCCGCAGCAAGATTCACACCGACGACACGCGACTTCCGATCCTGGCGCCCAGCACCGGCAAGACGCACAAGGGTGCGCTCTGGGTTTACGTCGCCGACGACCGCAACTCGAGCTCGAAAGAGCCGCCGATCGCCTGGTATCGCGCCACCATGGACCGCGCCGGCGAGAGCGTGATGAGCGAGCTCGCCGGATTTGCCGGCTCGCTCCAGGCCGACGGTTTCAGCGGCTACAACCAGCTCTACAAGGGCGGCGCCATTCGAGAAGCTGCCTGCCTGGCCCATCTGCGTCGCAAGATATTCGACGTTCACGACGGCCAGCCGACCGAGCTCAGCACGACGGCCATGGCCGGTATCCAGGCGATCTACCGGATCGAGGAAGAGATACGGGGGCTGCCGCCCGCCGAGCGATTGGCCGCACGACGAAGTCGGACCCGACCACTGGTCCTCGCGCTGCGACGACAGCTCATGCGCCAGGGCAAGGGTTTGTCGCGCCATGCCGATATCGCCAAGGCCTTCGCTTATGGCACCAAGCGATGGCGAGCATTCAACCGCTTCCTCTACGATGGGCAGCTCGAGCCCGACAACCTGATCGCGGAGCGCGCCATTCGCGGATTTACGGTTGGCAGGCGTAACTGGCTTTTCTCGGGCAGCTTCGCCGCGGCAGAGCGGTCAGCGGTCGTGCTCAGCATCATTGAGACCTGCAAGCTCTGTGGCGTCGATGCCGAAGCCTACATGGCCGATGTCACCGAGCGCATCCAGAACGACTGGCCAGCCTCGCGCTGGGACGAGCTGATGCCATGGAACTGGGCGCGCCGCGAAGAGATGCCGCTCCCGTTGGCGGCATGAGCGCGCTCGATGCCATGGCGCTGTCGGACGAGGCGCTCGAAGCCTGGATGGCTGCCAAGACCAACCGCCCGCTGGTGCGGACGATGTCGGCGCTGGATGGCTTCGTAACGGCGGCGGTCACCGGGCCGCGCTACCCGGACCCGCAAGACTGGATGTGCCCGCTCATGGGGTTGCGGCGCGACGTCCTGGCTAAAGGCTCTGCAGCCGATCACGCCGTGTTTGCCAGCGTCGCCAGGATCCACAACCGGATCAACGAGACGCTCTTCGACAGACCGCAGGATTATGCGCCCCGATTCGCTACCAAGCCCAGCGGCGGCATCGACCCGCGGCCGTGGTGCCAGGGGTTCTACGCGGCCATCAATCTCAACATCAAAAAATGGAAATCGCTCCTGGACCTCGACAACCCCAATCACGGCCTGCTGCTGCCGATCCTGATCTACTGCGTCGACAAAAAGGGCAGGCCCGTTCTCGGTAAGCCCAGGCCGGGGCCCGAGACCGCGCGCTTCATCGAGCACGAGGCGTACAAAGACATCGCCCTCGTCATCCCCGCCCTGCGCGAACTCCACTACGTCACCCGTTATGACTCGGAGTGATCGGCGCCGGTGCGCCGACCAACAAGCGACCTAACGATAAAGACGATTTCGGGAAAGGTCCCTTGGCGCACCGCTTACGCTTTAGGATTTCGGCCCCCGTCCGAGATCACCGTCACATCCCCAAAGCCGCGATATCCGACTTCCTGGAGAGAGTGAAGAGCACGATCTCGGATTGCCTACTGGTCGGTGCTGCCAGTGACGAACGCACCTTTCGCCCCGTCCCCCCGCTGCCGGATCTGGCCACGACGAGCTCGAAATTTCACGCCGGATGTTGATCAGCGCTACGAACGTGCGCCGTATCATTGCTGATGACGAACTCTTTGCGCCGATCTCCGGGAAGCTGCATCTCAAGCTGGCATCGGTCATCCGTTTGGGACCTCGCGCGCCAAGTTTCCTGCATGACCTGGTCGTCGAGCCGCTTGCCGATCCTGATGGTATCGCTTGCGCACGGCCGCATGCCCGGCTCGTACCGCGAACATCGGGTCGTGCTGAACACGATGCGATTTCTCAGCAATCGGCTTCAGATCTCCCTCGTTTGCTTCGGCGTATGCGCGGTTCGCTGCAATCGACGCCGGCATATCGGTTTCGAGAAACTCTCAACCGCTGCAGGTGAATTGAGAATCAGGGGCATTGAATCTCATGATTAGGTGCAGCGGTTGAGCGAGGTGGGCGGCGCAATCTCAAATTTAAGTACAGTGCGACACACAGAGCCCTAATTATCCGATAACATTTAGTCGTGCGATACATAACTTTTTATTCCGTTGTTTTGGTGCTTCCGCGTCGCTAGCGTTCCTAGAAAAATATAGGCAACAGCCGTGACAGAGGACCAGCGCGGCGCGGCACGCTGACGACTCCAGAGGCGCAGTTCATCCGGGTATTACTGAATACATCGTTGATTAACGATAAAGAAGCCCACAAGACGCTGACGGATACTGAACGCATCTTGAAGCTACCCTGCGTTGATCCAATACGCACTGGCGTTGATCCTATCAGGGGACTGAAGACATGGAGTGGACGTGGGTTCAAACCGACGGTGTGCCAAAGCTTCACTCGATCATCGCGTCCCAGGACCGGGAGAAAGTTCTCGAAGAGTGGTTAAAGGAAAGTCCGTATGAAGCTCCATGAATATTCCAGCTATGACGCCACCGGGCTCGCCGAATTAGTTCGGAGGCGCGAGGTCACTGCGGGAGAGCTCGTCCGGCTCGCACGTGAGGCCCACGACCAAATCAACCCTACAATCAACGCCGTGATCGAGTTCTACGAGGACGCGGAATCGGTGCCTTGCTCAGATGCAGGTCCGTTCGGGGGTGTGCCCTTCCTGCGGAAGGACATCAGCGCAACCGAGGCCGGTCGACTATACGAATGCGGAAGTCGGCTTTACCAAGGATTTCGTCCCACTGTTGATAGCTATTTCGTTGAGCGGGCCCGGGCCGGAGGGTTGCGCATCGTAGGCCGCACTACGACGACTGAGTTGGGAGTATCCGGCCTCAGCGAAACTGCATTGTGTGGGATCACGCGCAATCCCTGGAATCTGGGTCGGACAGTAGGCGGCTCGTCCTCGGGGTCAGGAGCAGCGGTGGCGTCCGGAATCGTGCCCATAGCGTCAGCCAGCGATGGCGGCGGATCCACTCGTATTCCAGCGGCCTATTGTGGGCTTGTTGGTTTCAATCCCTCGCGCGGGCGAATCTCCGGCGGGCCGAGTCGGCAGGATTCGGGTATCGGCATAAGCCGAAGCTTCGTCCTTTGTCGAACGGTTCGCGATATGGCGGCAGCCTTAGACGTTCTCTCCGGAAGTTACCCGGGCGACGCGTTCCTTATCCCCCGACCTGAACGCCCCTACGTTGAAGAGCTTTCACGGCCGAGCGGCCGCTTAAAGATCGGCGTCGCATTGAGTTCATGGGCGGAGTTGAAGCTCGATCCGGAAATTCGCGACCGGGTGGCGGAAACGGCGAAAGTGCTTGAGGAAATGGGCCATGTGGTGCAGGAAATCGACCCGCCATTTTCTGCCTCGGATTATCGTGAGGTTATTGGTGGCTCTACTTATCTCGGCTATGCAAGTCTAGATGTCGAGGCAAGTGCTCTCGGCCGAAAAGTAGATGGAAGCACACTCGAGCCTCTCAATCTTTTAATTTATGAGAGGGCGAAGCATTTCCCGCTATCCTATGCAGAGAAAGTTTTCGAACACGCCCGTAAAGTACGTTTCGATGTCGGAAAGGCCGTTCAGGATTTTGACATCCTGCTGACACCTACAATGCCATGCACGGCTCTTCCGCATGACACTCACTCGACTAAAGACATATCGGAAGACGAGTACCTAACCCTCGACGCGGTGGGATTCTGCCAATATATTGGCATATTCAGTGTGACCGGTCAGCCATCGGTGTCATTGCCGCTGTTTTGGAGCACCGAAGGATTGCCCATCGGTATTCAGATCGTCGGCCGCTTCGCAGATGAGGCGACTGTTGTCCGCGTTGCCAGGGATTTGGAACAGGCAATCCCCTGGGCGAAACGGCGACCGCCTGTCTTTGCAGGATAACGGGATCAGATGCGTCTTGGCAGCGACCCTGTTTGGGGGCGAGGGTTGGTCATCTAGCGCCCCTAGCTTCGCTAGTGTTCCTAGAGCAATAAGAGGCAACAGCCTCTCAAGCTATGCTGAAGGGACTCGTTCTCAGAGGGTTGGACTTGCCTAATCCCGCCATTCTGTTGGGCGCAGCCTAAAGCCAAATCGTGTGCGGTTTCCGTCGCACAAAGAGAACCGCCAACCTGCCGACCCAAAAAGCGGAAGCAGCCGAACGAGAATTGCTGAACCCCAAAGGGAAATGGAAAATGTGGATATCTGCAAACCTGGACGGTGAACAATGAAAATTGCCTCGGGGCCGAGACCCGTTGTGCTCATGGAGAACGTGTGGATACCGCTTCCCGATGGAACACGTCTCGCCGCTAAAATCTGGTTGCCGGAGGATGCGGTTTCCGATCCTGTTCCCGCTATTATCGACTACATACCGTACCGCAAGCGTGATGGCACGGTTCAGAAGGACGAACGGATATACCCCTATTTCGCATCGCATGGCTATGCGAGCATTCGTCTAGACATCCGGGGCACTGGCGATTCCGAGGGGCTATTCGAGGATGAATACGTCAAGCAAGAACAGGATGACGCTGTCGACGCAATCGAATGGATAACGCGGCAGTCCTGGTGCAGTGGCAATGTTGGAATGATCGGTATCTCGTGGGGTGGGTACAGCGCCTTGCAAGTCGCCGCGCGCCGGCCCAAGGCCCTAAAGGCGATCGTCACACACTGCTCGGCCGACGATCGCTACGCCGATAGTGGGCAATACCTGGGCGGATGTCTCCTCAACGACACATTATCTTGGGGCACAACGTTATTCGTGATGATGTCTCAGTCCCCGGATCCCGACATTGTCGGCAAAGAGAGCTGGCACTCGATGTGGATGGAGCGACTGGAAAATGCTCGACCAACTATGATTGATTGGCTCAATCATCAGCGCCGAGATGATTTCTGGAAGCATGGCTCAGTCTGCGAGGATTACGGTGCAATCGATTGCGCGGTTTTCGCGGTCGGTGGTTGGGGCGATGGCTTATCCAACACAGTATTCCGGCTTCTCTCGAACCTGAACACACCACGAAAAGGGCTGATTGGGCCTTGGGGTCATAAATACCCCCATGTGGGTCTCCCGGGTCCCGCTATCGGATTCCTGCAAGAATGCCTTCGCTGGTGGGACCATTGGTTGAAGGGCAAGGAGACCGGCGTCATGCAGGAGCCAATGTTGCGTAGCTGGATGCTCGACTCTGTGGACCCTGCTGCCCACTATGATGAGCGGCCTGGGCACTGGGTTGCAGACCCCAACTGGCCGTCTCCTCACATGTCGCCACGGATTTACCGCATGGGCCTCGGCCGATTATCTCAGCAACCGCTGCCTGAAGCCACCCTTGAAATCAGCTCCCCCGCGACGGTTGGGATCGCGGGTGGCGAGTGGTGCCCCTATGCAATGGGTGGAGAGGGTCCGGAGCATCCGCTGGACCAGCGCTGGGACGATGGCGGCTCGTTGATTTTTGACAGCGAGCTTTTGACGGAGACCACGCCAATCCTGGGCGCACCTATCATTGAATTAGAGATCACTTGCGATAGGCCGACAGCGATTCTGGCGGCACGACTTTCCGATGTTAACCCATCAGGTGAAGTCACACGGGTCACATACGGGCTGCTGAACCTTTCGCACCGCGACGGACATGAAGACGTACAGCCTATCGAAGCCGGAAGATCGTACCGCATCAGCCTTACGATGAACGAGGTCGGTTATACGTTTCCGCCAGGTCACCGGATTCGGCTGTCTCTTTCAACGACCTATTGGCCAATCGCTTTTCACGCGCCCGAGCGCGCTAAATTGACCCTACAGGCGGAAGCCAGCCATATGCATTTGCCAATCCGAACGTCTCAACCCGGTGACCTCGATTTACGGGCATTCGACGCCCCGGAGGCTTCTGCGCCGATGGCGACTACGGCGCTGAAAACCGGAAATGTGGAGCGATTCATTCAGATCGACGTGGTGTCGGGTAGGGTCAGCCTCACAGTCAAGAGAGATGATGGCTCCGTTCGCCTAGATCCGATCGGCACGGTAGTCGGGCACGAGAAGCAAATGATCTACTCGGTTGCCGGAAACGATCCCTCGACAGCCCGCACGGAAGTCTATGAACGGTTTGATCGGGGTCGAGGAGCCTGGCAGACAACGGTGCAGGGGCGGACGGTCTTGACCGCGACCAAGTCGGATTTCTGCTTGCAGGTTGACTTCGACGCTTTCGAAAACGGCCAGCGCATTTTCTGCAAATCATGGTCGGAAAAGATCCCTCGTGATCTCGTCTGAAGTGGAAAGTGGCGAACCGGGGGCCACGCTGTAAGGCGTCACTACGATTAGCGCGGACAATTCTCCGCCTGTCACTTCCGTTAAAAACGGATGCGGGGGTTGGTTCCTTGCATCTCCTGTGAACAATGCCTTAAGCGACGGCTCGATCAGGCCTGCGCCGCTGAGCAGCCGCGATTTCGCCAGCATCGAGGACTACCGCCGCTGCGGCGATCAGGAGGCGGCCAAGCAAAACCGACGCCGGGCCAAGCTTGTGGATGATGAGCGCCGCGCACTCAAACCGCTGCCGTCGAAGCGAACCACGGATTTTAACCTGGTCAGCGCAGACGTCACACGCAACAGCGCCATCAGCATCGACCGTGTCGCCTTTCGGACCCTCGCGCCTCTCCTTGCAGGGAAACTGTCCGCGATTTTCTGTGTCTCAGTCTAGGGGTGCACTCCAGCTTGCGCTTCAGGTTGCCGATGAACGCCTCATCGGCTACCGCCTCCATGCCCATCTCTACGATAACCGGGTTGAGGTCTCCTCTGCCGGACCAGGTGATGACCGCCGACCGGGTCCGCGTCAAAGATTCGGCGCGAGGACACAATATCGATTTCCGGTACTGTCACGTCGGCGCGGCCGGCCGGCCAGATCGAAAGCAGGAGCTGACGGGATCGCGCAGTTGCAGAGCGCAGTTGATGTGCCGGCGGCTCAGGAAAAGGCACTGACCAAGGCAAGGCGAAACTGGGGCATGGCCGGACGGCAAAGGGTCATTGATGAAGATCAAAAACTGGAGCTTCTCCAGCGCATGGAGGCGGGCGAAACTGTCAGCAAGTTGGCGGATGAGGTTGGAATCAGTCGCCAACGACTTTACGAGTGGCGTGATCAACTCAGACTCCGCGGTAATCTGATGTATTCGTTGGTGTACTTGATCAATGGCTCGAGGAACTGGCGGTAAATGTTAGATATCTGTGGGTAGTCGTTTACGCGAGGATCCTTGCAGTATAACAGGCTAACTGCGGTAGCGACCCTACCGGGTGAGGGTTTATGATGCGTAGCTAGTGCGCGTCCATAAACGGCTGTTTTTCCGGAGTTTTCAGTGGTCTTTGGCCTGCTGAAGCGATGTTTTGGGACGCATGATGATACAAGGGCATGGAGGTTGCGGCCGGGGGTCGATCTGGCGACAGTGGGGTCATAGGGGTATCGGCCGGCGCTCGCCGGTGTGCTCCTGAACGCAGCCCGATGACTGGGGGGCAGGTCGATCTGAGGCGGGTGAAGAGGGCGAGATTGTAAGCGACCACCGAGGCCCAGACGTAAGCCTTGAAGTGGTTGAGCCCGCGCCAGGTGCAGCGGGCCAAGCCATAGGCGCGCTTCAGGCAGGAGATGCTGGCCTCGATACCAGCGCGGAAGTTGCGCAGCTTGCGATAGACCCAGCGGCTGCTGACCATGTCTTCGATCCTGAGGGCGCTCTTCTTGTGGAACGCCATATCGCGCACGCCCCAAGCCCGCATTGCCTCGCCTGAACTGCTCCCTAAAATTGGTTTGTTGCCTCATCTAATTTGCTCCCGAATCAACAACTTCGGGAGCTGTGATGAGGAAGGTGAGCATGGCGACACGAGCGGAATTGGTGGCGGCGATCAGTGGACGCTATGTTTTAGGCGGGCGGGCCGAAAAGGCGAGGACGTTGGACGAATTCGTGGCCCTCACTGGCTTTCATCGCAAGCATGCGATGCGACTGCTGCGAGGAGACTGCGCGCCGGCGAAGAATGGTCCTCGGCCGGGGCGGCGGGTTTACGGTGATGAGGTGCGCGCCGCTCTCGTCGTCGTTTGGGAGGCATCGGATCGAATCTGCGGGAAGCGGCTACACCCGCTCTTGCCAAGCCTGATCGAAGCGATGGAACGCCACGGACACGGCGCTATGGATAGCGATGTCGGGCGAAATGAGAAATTGACCCCCGAACGAAAGGAAGAACTGACCCCTCTCTTTTGAGAGGAAGAATCGATGACGAGAGAGTTTTCATCGCAACTTGCATTGTCTGGAACGATGC
>NZ_JAOWPS010000018.1 GCF_025753795.1 Mesorhizobium sp. YC-39 | reverse complement strand
TTGATATGATATGAGGGGATCCACGAGGCGCGTCCGGGCAGCCAGATCCGGAGAACGTCCCTGCAACTCCTGGCCCAGGAGCCCGTAATCCGCAGTGATATGGGCGTCGGTCAGCCAATGGGTGGGGCCGAGCGCCAGCCGATCCTGCGATGCGCTGCCCGAGCCAGAGGCCGGTTCATCCGTCTGGGCAACTCGAGCGTGAGGGGTGGGAAGAATGCGCCCGTCCGGCTCCCGCGCCGTGGAGGTGGGCTCACCGTTGGTGGAGAAGCGTGTCATAGGGACGTGTCCGGTCGCCTCGAGGATTTTCACAGCATTGACGGCGGCGTCGAGACCAGCATCTCGGCGCTGTTCCTGCTGGTGATCAGCATCGCCAATCTGTTCATCCTGAAGGGCATACCGGCGGATTTCACCTGCGCGCGACGCAGCGAAAGGATCAGTGAGGACCTTGACGCCTTGCGTGCTCGACGTGGCTTGATTGCCCGTATTTTCCGCCCGCTGTTCTGCATCGTCCCGCGCTCCTGACACAAGTATCCGATCGGCTATCTGTCCGGCAGAGCCAAGGCCCGGCGCCTCCTTGCCGCAAAGGTAGGCATGCAGCGCGGTCACGCAAACATTCGCGCTCTTGAGATCCCGCTGGTGCTGCAGGGCAATCGTTAGATCGGCAAGCTTATAGGTAGGATTGCGCAAGTGCATCAGCTCTGTGACGGCCTGGTCTTGGTCGGCGGTTTGCATCTTCGAACGCCTGGTGTTGTGCTTCAGGTTCCGCCGGATCACGTCCTCGCTGGTATTGAGCCAGATCGAGACCGCTTTCTCGCCGACATGATCCCGGACTTCCTTGATCATGAACGCTCCGCCACCAGTTGCGAGCACCGCTGGCCCTTGTTCGAGCGACTGCCTGATCTTATTCACCTCAAGATGCCTGAAATGCGCCTCGCCATCCTCAGCGAGAATCCTGGCGATGGACTTGCCCGTCTTCACCTCGATCTCTTTATCGGAATCGACGAACCTCAGCCCTAGTCGCTTGGCGAGTGCTCGGCCAAAACTAGATTTTCCGGCGCCCTTCATGCCAACAAGCACGATCGGTCGTGTGCCCAGGGCGCCAAGAATTTCTGTTTCGATCTGGGACCGCCCCGTGCGTTTCGACGGGGCCACTTGCAGCCGACGGGCTAGGCTGGCAACAACTGTGCTATCCGCGTCGGCCTCCCAGTGGGGGATCCCTATGGCCCCTTCGGGGATGACAACCTTGTTGCAGGCCTGTCGCACGCGCTCCAACAGTTGCTCGGCTATGGACTGATCGAGGGACTCTCCGCTCTCTCGCTGCAGCTCCAGCAGCTTCTGCAGCTCCTTGTACGTATCGTGATTGTCGATCTTGGCCTTGTAGCTGTCTGGCGTGTGGAACTCTACCTCGAAGCGGTAGCCGCCAGGCGTGGCGAGCACAGTCTTGATGCCGACGAAGGTCGGCGATCGCGTCCTGAACCAGTTGGTCGTGCTGATCTCGGCATAGCCGCTCTCGTCGAAGTCTAGAATGGCTTTCTTGAAGCCACGTGTAAAATCTTCATCAGGGAGTTCGAAGACGTGGCGCACAGCGTTGCCGATCAGCTGGGTGCCGGCCTCAAACGGGACCTGCATGCCAATGAGCTGGCCTGTCATCGAGCTTTCCGATCTCAAACGCTGAGCGAGATGGGGCATCTTTACCTTGATGTCGGCTCTCCTGAGGGCTTCGGCGACCGCAGTTGCCGTCAAGGTGATGTCCTTCTCTTCGGTTTGAGCGCGGGCTGCTTCGATTTGGGCGCGCTCCGAGGCCTCCAGGCGGGTCAGTGTGATCGTCATGGCGGAATCCTCGGCCTCGGGCTGACGGCCGGAGGGTTTGCGCAAAATGCCCTGCTCCGTCGCGAGGTGGATCGAGGTCTCCATGATTGAAGCCGCCAGACTGGGATTTTCCTTCAGATCCTCCAGGGTCGCATCGATATCGAAGGTACCCTGGATGAGGGGAGCGGCAATGCTCTTGGCGTAAGGCACCGATTTCAACCCTGGTGTCTGTTGCAGCAAGCGCTGAAGCTGCCTGCTCTTGAACATAAAGATGTGCGCGCCAGTGTCGGACTTATAGGCGTCGGTTCCGACCTTGATGCCTAGGCTCAGCAGATTGCTTGCGCTTTGCACGAGGTCATGCGGATTGTAACCATCCGGTCGCGGGTCGATGCGCGAAGGGTAACGGTCCACGAGAAGCTGGATGCGGTCGAGTGGCTGAGCCGTTGCCGAAAAGGTCTCCGCCAGCTCCGGGAACAGCTCGCAGAGCGGTTGGCTCATTGCGACATGTCCCTCGCTCGCGCTGGTGACCGTTTCGGGCAGGTCTTGCTTATCCGAGCTCGCGGCCCACGCCTCGAGCTCGGTGAGGAGCAACGTGGCCATCTCGCGCGCGACCGGATGCTCTGCCAGCTCGATCTCGTGCCGCGCCTTCTCCAGCTTGTCCTGGACGTTCTGAGCACTGACCTGTTCCTGCTCCAACAAGCCTCGAATGTCTCGCTTGAGCTCTTGGTGAATTCCCTCGTAGGTACCAAAGATGGCACGCTCGGCAAACCACTTCCGGGCTTCATGGGATTGAGCGAGAAAGCCTCGTTGCAGGCCGGTATAGATTTCCAAAACATTGCGCGTGGCCGCCAGGATCTGGCTGGCGCGACCGAACTTGTAGCGACCGTCCTCAATCGCCGGGGTATGCGACTTTGGCGGCTTGAGCGAGCGCAGGCCGCGCGCCTGCTCCTCTTGATCGAATTGCCTGACATGCTCGTAAAGCTGCGGCCGGTCGCCGATGATGACGAGGCTATCCCCGTCGAAGTCGCCATCAAGTTTCTTCTGCTCCCCGATCGGGACGGCAACCAGCGAGCCCGGAGCGAACACCTCGGTCGCCTGCAGAATGCCGACGCAGTCGACCGGCGTGTCCGCCTTCACGCGGTCCTTGCCCGTGGTCCAGTTCGAATGGCACTTGACGTCCTCGGCGGACATCACCAGCCCCTGGTCGGCGAAGTCGGCCGGCCACATCTCGTCCGGCACCACGATCAGAAGCCCTTTGGCAAAGAAAGTCGGATCGTCGGTCGCCAGTTCCTGCCCCGACTTCTGGGCGACATTGAAACTGTATTGAATGGTCACGCACTGATCGAGAAACGCCGTAGTCGGGCCTCCGTCAACGGCTGATCTGACCTGGTCGGGGGCGAACGGGCGCAGGTTGGGCTTGTCATAAGGAGATCGCCCGATCAGCACGCCACCGCCGCTTAACGTCTCGCTCTTGAGCGTTGGCACATGGAGGTAGCCATCGCCCGACGGTACGGCTACCGCGCCGAGGCCATCAATGTGTCCGGCCGTCACGACGCGAAACAGCTCTTCGGACGTCAACTCGCGCTTTTGTCGGCTTTCAAGCCAGGACTTGGCCTTTTCGCGGGCCTCATCCGCCACTTTTTCGGCGCGCGGATAATGTTGCAACGCCGAGCTTGGCAGGAGTGATTTCCTTCCCTCGCCAAAGGCAAGCACCCGGTCAGGACTTTCCTGTTCGCCGCCGCGACGAACAGCTGGCATAAGGTTGGCCAGCGAGGCCCTGATGAAACCGCAGCCGTCATGCGGTCGCAAGGCGATCGGGCCTTTCGGCCCCGTCAGCTTGAAGGGGTGCTCCTCGTTGGCAGGACGGTCTGGCAGCAACACCAATTTGAAGGCGCCTTCCAGCGCATAGTCGTGCGGAGATATACCTTTAATCGCTGGAGGCGCCGCAAAACCTCTGCGCTGGGTATAATAATAGGCCTCTTTGAAAGGGGCCCAGGCGCGCGACAGCTGCTCAAAGGCCGTGCCCGGTGCGGTTTCGGCATACGGAATCGCCAGCAGCTTTCCCCCGGTAGGTTTTGCCAGCTCGCCTGGAGCACGGGCCGCAATCCGAGACACGGTCAATCGCGGCGGCTTTAGCTTGCTGCCGCCGAACAGATCCGCGCGGTATGGCACACCGTTGACGCTCACCGTACGCGCCAGCATGAAGGCGCTCGGGGTTCCTGGAAGCTGCACCGCAACGACATTCACTGCCCCAGCAGTCAAGCGATGAAAAATCGAATACCGTCTCTCCGGCTCCGTGGCCACTTTCCGCCCCAACATGTCCACCACCGGCAACTGCATCAGTCCCGCGTCACCCTGCGGCGATCTGGGCTCGTGATCCATGGTTCGTAAGACCTGATGCACGTCGAAGAACGATGCAGGATGTTGCGCTTGGATCGCCTCCGCATCTTGCTCCATGAATAAGTCCAGCGCATCAACTGGACTGTCGGCCTCGATCTGCGCGATCAGGTTCCAGCTCATGCTGGATAGGTCGCTTTCAATGAGGCCCCGCGTCCTTTCCAGGATCTCCTTGGTCTTGCTCTCCAGCCGTTGCTGCCTCACCCGCAAGTCGGACCTCTTGCCCTCGACATACGGTGGCCTGAACAATCTCTCTAGGACTGCACGGGTCTTGAGCGTCTGATAGATCGATAGAGCGGGGCAGCGGCTCGCAAGCGGTCCACGGGTGCGCTCGGCATCGCTTGCGTTCAGATGCGCCTCGATCTTCTGCTCTATCGCGGGTTGGAGGTCGTTGAGCAGGTTGAGGGCTTGCGTGCGGTGCCAGCGCAGCGGCTTCTGTGGGCTGCGCGCTAGCGGCAGCAGAGCAGTACACAGATTGCCCATAGTTTCCAGATCGTTCTGGGTCGTAAAATCAGGGGCTTTACGCAATTCCGAGAGCAGATTCAAACCTGTCGGTGCGAGCAAACCGAGATCATCGAACAACCGAGCCTTACCCAGCGCCTTGAAAATGGTTGTGATGTGCAGAACGTTAGCCTGCCCTAGGCGATCATTATCATAGTGCAGGTAGTGTGCGAGCTTGTGCAATCGATCCTTCGGCAGTGCGGCGTCCGTAATGTCCCCACTTTCCTCTGCCCTCATGATCATTCGCGACAGAGCATTGGCGAGCATACTCAGCTGAGGTGCGGTGAACACACCGAATCGTTGCTCTCGAGTACCCAATGCTCGCGCGATATCTATCGTCGACTGCCGGCACGCCGCCTCTTCCGGCCACTTGCTGAACCCGTTCATCAAGGCCGCCACTCCTTGCGGAGCGAAATCAGAGAGCTGGCGCTGACCGGCTTCCCCGGCGATTGCGGTCGTGGCTTGGCGACAATCCTCGCTGTCCGGCCATTTGCTGAAACCGTTCACCAGGTTCGCCAGTCCTTGCGGGGCAAAATCAGAGAGTTCGGCGCGGCCAAGGACCTCACCCGCGATCGCAAACGTGGCGTCGCGCGGGTCCTGCGATTCCGGCCACTTGCTGAAACCGTTCACCAGATTCGCCAGCTGCTGGTGCGTAAAATCGGAGAGCGAGGAGGCGCGGAGGAGGACCTCAAGCGCAATAGCGACTGTGGCTTGCTGCGCCCCCGCCTGATCTGGCCACTTGCTGAAACCGTTTACCAGGTTCGCCAACTCCTGGTGCGTAAAATCGGAGAGCGAGGAGGCGCGGCGGAGGACCTCATGCGCGATGGCCACTGTGGCATGCTGAGACCTCGCCTGATCTGGCCACTTGCTGAAACCGTTCACCAGGTTCGCCAGCCCCTGTGAATTAAAATCAGAGAGCCGGATAACATCACGGCCAAGAACCGCGCGTGCGATCACGAGCGTTGCGTCGCGACAGTTTGGGGCGTCCGGCCATTTGCTGAAACCGTTCACCATATTCGCCAGTCCCTGGGGAGCAAAGTCAGAGAGCTGGCGGCGAGGGACCTCGTTGGCGATTGCGACGGCTGCGGCGCGACACTCCGGTGCTTCCGGCCATTTGCTTGAACCGTTCACCATGTTCGCTAGTCCCTGGGGAGCAAAGTCAGAGAGCTGGCGGCGAGGGACCTCGTTGGCGATTGCGACGGCTGCGGCGCGACAGTCCGGCTCTTCCGGCCACTTGCTGAACCCGTTCACCAAATTAGTCAGGTCCTGGTGATTGAAATCACGAAGCCCGGCGCCGCGGCGGAGGACCTCATGCGCCGTTGCGACTGTGGCTTGCAGGGATGCCGCCGCTTCCGGCCACTTGCTGAATCCGTTGACCAAGTTCGCTAGTTCTTGCGGAGAACAATCGGAGAGCTGGCGCCAGCAGATCTCCTCCGCAATTGCGACTGTCGCCTCGCGACAATCCGCCCCGTTGGGCCACTTGCTGAACCCGTTCACCAGATTAGCCAGATGCTGGTGAGTAAAATCGGAGAGCCGGGCGTCGCGGCGAAGGACCTCATGCGCTATCGCGTCCGTAGCTTGCTGGCACTCGGCCTCTTGCGGCCACTTGCTGAATCCGTTCGCCAGGTTCGCCAAGTCCTGGTGATTAAAATCAGAGAGCCCGAACTCGCCGCGAGCGGCGCGACGACTGACCTCACTGGCGATCGCGACTGTGGCTTGGCGAAACGCCGTCTCTAGCGGCCATTTGCTAAACCCGTTCACCAACATCGCCAGCGTCTGCTGAGTAAGATGAGACAACGGGTCGTCACGGCGAAAGACCTCACCGGCGATCGCGAGTGTTACATCGCGACAGACCGCCTCTCGCGGCCACTTGCTGAACCCGTTCACCCATGTCGCCAGCCCCTGCTGAGTAAGACGAGAGAATTGGTCGGCGTGGCGAAAGACCTCACCGGCGATTGCGACCGCGGCGTCGCGACAGTCCGGTGCCTCCGGCCATTTGCCGAAACCGTTCACCAGATTGGCCAGATGCTGGTGAGTAAAGTCACGTAGTCGGACGCCGCGGCGAAGAACCTCGCTCGCGATCGCCCCGGCAGCTTGGCGAGACCATTCCTTTTTCGGCCATTTGCTGAAGCCGTTCACCAGGTTCGCCAGCTCCTGCGAAGTAAAATTAGAGAGCCAGACATCACCGCCAAGAATCTCCCGTGCGATCACGACCGTTGCGTCGCGACAGTTCGATGCATCCGGCCATTTGCTGAAACCGTTCACCATGTTCGCTAGTCCCTGGGTGGTAAAGTCAGAGAGCCCGTCGCCGCGCGCGGCGCGGCGCGTGACTTCACCGGCGATCGCGACCATGGCTTGGCCACACTCGGCCTCCTGCGGCCACTTGCTGAACCCGTTCACCAATATCGCCAGCGCCTGCTGAGTAAGGTGAGATGACTGGTCGTCGCGGCGCGTCACCTCACGGGCGATCGCGAGTGTTGCATCGCGACAGTCCGCCTGTTGTGGCCACTTGCTGAAACCATTCACCAGGTTCGTCAGATTCTGGTAAGCAAAACTAGGCAGTTGGGCGCGGCGGCGAATGACCTCACGGGCTATCACGACTGTGGCTTCATGATAGTCCGCATCGTCCGGACATTTGCTGAACCCGTTCACCAGGTTCGCCAGCTCCTGCGGAGTAAAATCAGCGAGCCCTTCCTCGCGGTCACGCCGAGAGAGTTCTCTGGCGATCTTGATTGTGGCTTGGCGATAGACCGCTTCGTCTGGCCATTTGCTGAAACCGTTCACCATGTTCGCCAGGTCCTGGTGATTAAAATCAGAGAGCCCGAACTCGCCGGGGGCGACGCGGCGACCGACCTGACCGGCAATCGCTCCGATGGCGTGGCAAGACCACTCCTCTTGCGGCCATTTGCTGAAACTGGTCACCATGTTCGCCAAGTCCTGGTGACTAAAATCAGCGAGCCCGGCACGGCGGTCACGACGGATGACCTCACCGGCCATCGCGCCTGCGGCTTCGCTAGACGCCGCCTCTTGCGGCCACTTGCTGAACCCGTGCACCATGTTCGCCAGCTCCTGCTGAGTGAATCCAGAGAGCCGGGCACGGCGGTCGAGGCGGAGCACCTCGCCCGCGATCGCAACTGTGGCTTGGCGAAAGACCTTCTCTTCCGGGCACTTGCCGAAACCGTTCACCAGATTTGCCAAGTCCTGGTGATTAAAATCAGAGAGCCGGGCACGGTGGTCACGACGGAGCACCTCATCGGCAATCGCTCCGGTGGCTTGGCGAGACCACTCCTCTTCCGGCCACTTGCCGAAGCCGTTCACTAGGTTCGCCAGGTTTTGCGTAGTAAAATCAGAGAGCTGGACACGGCGGTCGGCGCGAGAACCGACCTCCCTGGCGACGGCTTCCGTGCCCTCACGAGTTTCCGACCGCTGCGCCCACTTACTGAAACCGTTCACCAGCAACGCCAGACTTTGACTTTTCAGCACCCCAAGTGCCTTGCCCTCATCGCGGCAAAATTCGGCGATGCTGATCGTTCCATTGCGGCATGTCTTCGACTGCGGATGCCGACCAAATGATGAAGCGAAGAGCGAAAGAGCTTTGGGGTCGACTCGGAGCGCCAACGTGCCATGAAGCTGCGCCACCCGAGCAGCCATCGCCTTGCAAGCTTCGACACCTTCCTGACCTCCAGCCTCGCGGCTCACCGCGTTACATGCCGTGGCGTAGCCCCATGATTTCCCGCGGCGGATATCGTCCTCAAAGCAAGGGACAAATTGACTTCTGAACTGGGCGGCGGCCTTTTGCATGAAGGCTGCATGGATCCCGTCGCCCGCCCCTTGCAGCCGTTTGTCATACTCCACCACCGCACGCGAGAATCCAACGATGTCACGGGCGAAATAAATCGCGTCTAGAGCTGCGTTAGATTGTTGTTCTGAGATTGCACTTTGCGTGCTCTGCGTGGCGCCGCTATCCAGGCGCCGCCTTTTTGGTCTGTGGTCCAGGCCGGATATTGCACTTTGCGTGCTCTGCGTGGTGTCGCTATCCGGGCGCCGCCTTTTTGGTCTGTGGTCCAGGCCGGATATTGCACTTTGCGTGCTCTGCGTGGCGCCGCTATCCAGGCGCCGCTTTTTCGGTCTATGGTCCAGGCCGGATACGGATTGCCTGTGCGGGGAAGAGGCACTTCGTAGTGATGCCCTGGACTGATCGGCATCGCGGCCCTCCGCACCGGAACGCGACGAACTTTTTTCCCAGTTTGGTGCGTCCCTGTGCGGCAAGTAGCGAGAACCGGCCTGGCGCTCACGCGTATTAACGGAGGGATCGGTTGAGGGGCCGCGCCGGACATCGCTGGCCGAAGGTGGCCTTTGACCGGAGGGGGCCCCTAACTCTCGATTTTCAGGGCGCAAGCCCTGGACGACGGAACTGAACGTCGAGCCATCTTTTCCACCGTCAAGATCTGATTCCGGATGGGGCCGGTGCGTGTCTTGTCCGCTGGGCGCATTCAAACTCCGGTCAACTCTTTTCAAAATTCGTCTCCCAAGTAATTGTGAATGCGCCGATTAGAACGCTTGGCCACACGTTGCCGCTGCGGCGTCCTCAACTGCGTTGTTTCAACACCGCAGGGCGGAACTGCTTGCGTTGCGCCGACGAGACGCGACTCGCCACAGCCGGCAAGCGGGGATCGTCATCTTTGGCACAATTGTGCGCGCGCTCTGGTTTTGCTCAATTGTGCGCTGTGGCATCGAACTTATCCCCTGCACCTGACGTAGACCTGACCTGCGCACAGCCGAATTCGGGTATAGCGCGGGCGATCTGGGAGAAACCTCGCGACAACCAGAAGGATTAGAATGTCCACGGACACAATCTAAAATTCGTCAACCGAATACCTGCTGAGGCCTATACTGAGGTATCCGGCTCAAATATTTCACCTAACGGATTTGCAGGTTGCCGACTGCCTCGGGATGATAAAGAAATACGTCAATTGAATATTTTGCAATTTTATCCTTCCTCGGCAAATATTATGATTTCAAAGGAACCGGGTGCGAGATCGGCCAGGAGAACAATTACTCTCAGATACTTGCGTTTGACCGGGATATCGTTCTTCCTAAAAGATTGAATTTTGGTCCACCGAAAGGCCGGGTTCCTTCCAGGCTTCGCGAAGCTCTTGTTGTAACGGCGAAATTGGGACGCATGGAGGATTGTTGCGTTGCTGGTCAGGCAGCGAGAATGGCGAGCTGTTCGGCCAGAGATGGATACGGCGTCGGACATGCGATTGACGCCTTACCATTTCCGCGACCAGCAGATGCAAGGGTGGACATCCTGCTGGAACGCGCCGACGGCACGATCTTGCAGATCGATGTGAAGTCGGCCGTGACGGTGAAGTCCAGTGACTGCGGCCTGAGGACTTGGCTCAGGCTTGCGGGGATCGGTTCGCCTATAGGGTTGTGTTCTATGACAGCACCAACCTCGTGCCCGTCGCGGACAGGTTGGCCGCGACGCCGCTGTCTTCGTTATGGAGTTGAGGCGTGAGGCAAACTGCAAGCTCGTCCCACGACAACCGATGAGATCGGCTTTCTAACGATCCACCAGCGCTGTGCCGACCGTAAAAGCCGTGGAGCCGAAGATCGCCAGAATCTGGGAAGACGCGGACGCCTTCGGGCCGGCGCAGGCACGGAGCAGGGGCGTAGTCTTGTCGGCAACTCGGGCAGTTCGCGGCATTCGTTGTCTGGCTCAAGACCAGAGCGGCTCGACTGCCTCATGCCGTCACCACAAGCTGCACTCGACCGCTAGACGCCGCTAGCTACGTTCCGTATCGAGCAGCCCGCGTCGACCGGTGGTTCGCAACATGCGGATGGCGTGGCTGGCCGCTACGCCCTGTAGTCAAACAAGGACTTGCAGAACGCAGGGGTGAGCTTGCCGCGATGGATCATGACATTCTCGTGACCGAGTGCGGCCCGCCTGTCCTGCCACTCTCGATTACTCCCGCGCTGTTCATTGGATTTGACGTGGCAAGCGGCAAAGTCAGCGTCATCCAGCGTTGCCAACTGCCACGCATGTACCGACCGCTTCGTATGGATGTGCACCCACATCGGTTTCGGCATTGCTCCGTTGCGCAGCGCCTTGGGCTGCAGCTTGATCTCGAACAGCGCTCCTGGCTCGCCCTTCAACGCCCGCGGCAGATCAGCAGGCGTCAACTCCTTGGCCACCCGCAATTGTTCAAGGTAGTTCTGCAACGGAAACGGGTAGGTCTTCATGCAATCGGTCGTGATAGCGGCCTTTCGCTTGTTCACATCGTTGATCAATCCCCGCGCCTCGGACAACATCCCCTGAAGCCGAACTTTTTTGGCGTGCACGTCGCGCACTTGCGTCGTGAAAAGGCCGAGTCGAAGAGGTTCCGCCAACGCGGCCAGACAGGCCTCCATCTCGGTGGCCTGCGCCTGCAGGCGCTCGACCACGGTGTCGAGTGCGTAGGCGGCGTCCTCGGGTTTCATCCAACGCGCTTGCGAGATGGTCTTTTGCTGACCAGCGAGATCGAACTGCAAAAGTTCGCTCAGCCGCTCGACTCCTCGCGTCAGGGCCGCCGTCGAGGCGGGGGTCTGCCAGATGGCCAAGTGTGCCGTCGCCGTCGCCGCACTCGCCTGCGCCTCCTTCGCGCTCACGAGCTTCTTCGTACCTAGATCCGAGCGCACGAGAACGTTGGCTGCTGGCTCCGTGTCGCTGACGCCCGCCACGACTTGCGGCTCCGGCCGCCTGGCCGAACTCCCGTCCCCAGTGGCCGGCTTGTGCTTGCCTTTCCCTTTCCTGCGCGCTGCCGTGCCTTCAGCCCCCGCACCCTTACCGGCAGTGCTAGCCGATATCCCAGCGCCAGCGTCGGTCGGCGGTGCAATGATGGCTGACGTCTTCGGCTGCAGTGTCAGGAATCGCATGACTTCGTGCGCGCTGGTCCACGCATCCGTCACGCTCTTCCCCAACAGTTCCAATGGAAGCCCGGCACTTGTTCGGTCATTGCTTAGCTCGGTCAGGATGTCCTGCAATGCCACCGCAAATTCCGAAAGCCGCTCCACGACTCCTTCCAGAACGGCGCAGTGATCTGCGTCGAGTGGGCGCCCTTTGCTGTACAGAACAGCGTTGGACGTCGAGTGAAATGCCGGAAAAACCTCGCTGACGAAGGTTCCCAGCCGACGCACCTGCCCGTCGTCACCCATGAGGGTTCCCATCACGGGTGCTTCGAAGGAGCTCGCCTGCCGCTCAATCTTGAACTTCGCGAGAGCAACCCGAGATTCCAGCTGCATGACTTTCGTATTCAGAGCCCAGCCGGAGTGCAGCCGTAGTGCGGCCTCATCGGCCTCGCGCATGTTGGCCGTTGCACTTGGTAAGTTGGCAGTGGCGGCACAGACGGACCGCATCCGTTCACAGCGCCAAGCCTTCTTTTCCCAGCACTCCATCGAGGCCACATGGTGGTCCGCCACCGTTGAAGCCGCTCGGCTCAGCTGGTCCGGAGTAGCGTCGGATTTGAGCAAGCTCTTGAGCACGGTGGATGCAAGCTGTCTGCGGCCTTGCACCTGTCGGATAGTCGTGGCGGCCAGCATGTTGCATTGGTCCCCCGCATGGAGCACCTCGTCGCGGAATTGACGCGCCCGATCGTCGGACAGAATGTTACGCGCCAGAGGCGGGTGCAGGCTCGCATAGTAATCTAGAACTGCTGAGCCTGCATAAACGAGCCGATCGATCTGCTCTTGCGCCTCGTCCAAGGAGTTATAGTTTTGCAGGGCCGTATTGCGGCAGGCGTCGAGTTCCATGAGCAGCCCGAGCATTCGTTCCTTCGTTGAGTTGATCTCTTCGGCTGACAAGGAAATAGGATCCGCCTCACCCGAAGTTGGCGGCTGGCTGGCGACCGGCGTCATGGCTTCACCCTCCGACAGCGAGGGAAAACCGCGCCGCCGCGCCGTGACTGCACGTGGCGCAACGGCTGCAAGTGGCGGAGCGCCCAGGATTGGATGGGCGCCAACGGAGGCGCAGGAAGACCTATCGCCAAGGGCATCATCGGCACCGCGCGCGATGGGAGCGGAGGTCGTCGCTTTATCCAGAGCCACAGAGCGCATCTGCTCCACGAAGACATCGAACGATTGGCTGCCTTCCCCAGGGGCGCCACTTAATAGCGAGCGTGAACAGCTCGATCCGGCTCCAGCATCCCCAATGCACGATCTGCCAGGTCGGCCAATGCTCGTCATATTCCATCTCCGATATTGGCGACTATGCGCTGATCGTGGTGTTGCGGGCTGATGGTCGCTCAGCCGTTGTGATTCGCAGAGAGGGAGTTTTTGGGGGGAGGGGGTACCTTCACGGGCGCTATTGCTCGCCCTTACCCCGAAGATGGTCTGCCGCTGGAACCGGCACCGAAGACCCAAGCAAAGATGTCGCAAATCTGTGGCATCCTCCACCCCGTTTGCTCGACGGCTACCAACCGGTTCGTTTCGTCGGCCTCGTGAAAATCGGACGAGCCGCCAGTTCGACCATACAGGACGTTTCGCATTCCCATGTTTCGCGTTGAGCTCGAGCTGGTTAGGGTACGGTAGGCATGGATAGACGGCCTGTCTGACGATTAGCTGACGACGCGCTTCTCCTGAATGCAAAAAAACCGACCTAAGCGTTAGCGATCAGGCTGCGGCCTATATCGGCCGCGAAACCTCAAGGTCAGCCAAGCGGCCTTGTCGCGGCTGTCCCGTTATCCGAAGTCGGTCGCAAAGAGATATCAGGCAAGGGCTCGGGTCACAGCTCCCATTCCGCAATAGCGAGCCCTACAAAGGTGGCATCGATCGATTGCGGCTGAGAGTAACGCTATTGTCTGATTGATGGTTGAGGGGCGCCTGCTGCACGGTCTCCACCAACACTCGCCGTCGGCCGGCGCGGATTTGATCCTAACAGATTTCGCACGAGAGGTTGCCAAAGGAGGGTTTGGCGAGGTTGCACGTGCTTGTAGAAACTAAGCTCCGACCGGCGTAAGGAATTTTCTGCAACCATCCTTAATGAGCTGCTCGGCAACTTTGGCTCCTAACTCGGTAAAATCCTTGGAATTGAGGGGCAGCTCCATTGCCGCCTCAAGGCAGTTCCCAGTAGCACTATCAAAGACTGCAGCGGTCAATTTGTGGCCGCCGCTTTCAACAGCCCAGCAGTGCGCCGCAATTGCGCTGTGGCAGTTACCGTTGAGCTGTGCGAGCACCTCTCGCTCCGCCGCCGCGGCATTCTCCGACTCTTCGTTATTAACGATCCTGAGATAAGAGCATCGGTTCAAGTCTTCCCGCCTTATCTGCAGAACCAGAATGCCTTGCCCAGCAGCGGGGAGAACCTCGTCGTAAGAGAATAGTCGCGCGATACGGCTATGAAAGCCAACGCGATCCAAGCCGGAACCAGAAAGTATCAAGGCATCGTGCAGACCGGAATCCAGATTCTTAAGGCGAGTATTGACGTTGCCACGGCTCAACTCAACGGCACAATCAGGGAACAGGCGCAACGCGGCGGCTCGGCGGCGCGGCGCCGATGTTCCAATCCGGACACGTTGTTTTGCCAGGAACTCCTCTTCAGATAGGCCGCTTCGAAGGACAAGAGCGTCTCGAGGATCTTCTCTTGAGAGAAACGCAATTAACATAAGTTCTTCATGCATCTGGACATCTCCCGGAATGTCCTTCAGGGCATGAATCGCGCAGTCGATCTCATTGGCCAAAAGACGACGTTCCAAATCTTTGATAAATGTCCCTTTCCCACCATATAGTTTAAGGTCTCCCTTGATGAGATCACCTTCGGACACAAATGGGCAAATTTCAACCTCAATCCTCGGTTCTACAGCTTTAATAAGGCGCTCAGCAGTCCCGGCCACAACGATTGCCATCGGGCTGCGGCGGGTTCCTAGACGAAGTTTTGGATGTTTCATATTTTAATCTCTAGACAGTAATACTATACCGGTTTCAGATATTTCGTCTTTATCTACTAGAAGGTAGTTTACTTCAAAATCGCCGAAACCGATCTCCGTGATCGGTGCATAGTCGATGTAACTGCTATACGTAAACATTGCGCGTAGCCGGCCACTCGGTTTTCTCTGGAGAAGCTGCTCGACAAACCGCTGTTTGGTGGTGCCTGTCACATCATACAAGGTGGTAGCACCTCTGTTTGGTGAAAAGCGTTTCGGATGGGCTGCAGGTGCATTGAAGACAATATAATCAAAGTCCCCCTGTATACTCGCGAGAAGATCAGAATGAACAACAGAAATTTCGAAGCCAAGCCGATCAAAATTGCGACGAGCATTGTTGCAAGCTTCGACCATAATGTCCGAAGCGACAATGTTTCGGCATCCTCGGAGCCACATGGCGGCAGATAGGTGTCCGCAGCCGGTGCCGATCTCGACTATTCGCGCGTCCGGACTCGGAGGAATGAGGTCGATGGCTCTTAGGATCTTGCGACCAGATTTTCCCTTGGCGGGATTGAAAACACCCGGATCGACATGAAGCCCTATTCCATTGAGGACGATGTCGTCTGCCTCACCGTCGGGGGCTACAGTATCAATGCGCCCGAGGCGCTCTTCAATTCGTGGATCCAACGGCATTGAGACTCCTTCGCGATCAAATTTCAAAGGGATGGACCTGTTACAGCATTTGTGGTCGCGCTTGCCATCATTTTTCTAACGGCGGACCCAGCGCGAAACGGATGACTGCCAGGACTTATGGATTCGGCGAAGCCGACTACGTTGGCTACAGCAGGCGATAATCTCGCCGCATACACGGGAAGCTCGGGGCGAGGTCGCTCCAGGCTTTGTTTGCTTCCCAGCGAGGCTGGCGCTGGGCGGACCGCGACTGTGCCACCAACGCCGAGCGAGCCTCAGCGGTCTTGGTGCAGTTGAGGGAGAGTGTGAGCATGCGGCTTCTCGGAACACTGTGGATTTTCCAACGGCAACTTGGCCCTGGCGGTGCTTTCTCGATTGAACTTGACGCTCGCTGCACGATCACGCCGTACCGCTCAACCTCCAATGCAGGACCTGCGGCCTGCCATCGAGCGGCGTCTCCTCGAAATGCGCGGTGCCAGTAGATGCCACGCGCCAGTAGCGGCCGCCGACACCGATGTTGACCAATCCGTGACTCTTAGCTCAACACCGCCTCGAGCTGGACGCCATGCCCATCGCCGTCGCCGGGAAGCGGGTTGATCAGGGGGGGCAATGGTGATGATCTTTGCCGTCAATGCCTTCCCGAGCACCACGAAGATCGTGAACATATGTCTCGTAAGCGTCCTGAACCGCCGCAGGCTCTCATCTGCTTCGCACTTGGCCATCCGGATCTGAGACAGCGCCGGCTCCGCATCGCGAAATGCCCGGGACGGCGGGTCGACTCTCTGGCCAAGACGCTATTTTCCGGCCGCAATTCCCGCGTCGGCCTTTAACGGATCATGCCGCACATCTTTTAAATGCCTCATCGTCTGGCCCCGTGTAACCCGGCCGGGCCTCCCGACCGAAGGTTCGATGATGATGATCGCCTCTGGAGAATAGTTCTTGTTGTCGAGCGCGGCGGTCTCCACCGTCTTGCCGTGCTCTACTCGTTGCCAATGACCGGCACGCGGCCGAGCGATGTCATGGGCATCGCAGGCCTGCGCGACATGCTGGTCCCTGACGCCATATAGCCTTGCGAGCTCGGTCATCGGCTTCGACCAGACCAGCCGATGAAGCTCGGCACGCGTCATTCTCATCATGTTCTTTCCGCTCGTATCAGTCATGAGCAACGCCAGCCAGCCTGTCGACTCGTTTGACGAACGCCCCTGCCACATCTACATCGTGTGAAGTCTATATGGCCGCTCGGGTCGAGCCATCCAGCCCTATCTTCCTTCACGTCCAGCTGTGCAGCGTTCGCCAGGATGGTGAGTAGTTTGTTGTCTTGCATATTGGCCGTGGGTTAGCAAAGGACAAAAAACAAAATGGCACTCCAAGCAGCATTGGTGCACGGATCGTTTTTAGGGATTTGCCGATAGGCGGGTGAGATCGCAAATGGAGCTATGATCTTCGCCGAATGCCCTTCAAACACAATGCCACCCGGCGTCACGAATACCGAAGATGAAGTACAAGGTGACGAATTGGCCGGAGTACGAAGCGGCGCCGTCCTGCAACACAGCTTCGCCGCAACGATTGTAATTCCTCCACGTGTGACGGCGGTGGAGAGCGGTGCAATCGGACCACCGGGCCAGAGAGATGGTCACATCAGGGCGATTGCCAATGACGGAAGGTTGAAATGGCAGACTGCCACCGGTTACGGCCGATGCGCCCTGATCGAGACGGCCATCGGCCCAAGGGATTGATCGGCCGGCGCCTGCGCGCGCGCTTCTTTCCGGCTCAGCAGACCGAGGCCGCCATCGCGTGCGCCGTTCTCAATCGCATGACGGCGTGCGCACGCCCGGAGTCCGTCCGCTGCCCGGCACGGCCGACATAGAAGGATGCATCAAAGACCGCGTTGGGTGCAGTTCCGTGGTCATGCACCAACGCCTCTGTCAAGGCCAAGCCGCGCATACCGCGCGATGTCCTGCCGGCCAGCCCTGAACCCGCTGCGCGCGCCGCTATCTCGGCCGTCCGCCAGGACAGAACGCGTGAAAGCACACCCCCAGGACATCGGAGCAGAACGGCCCTTGTCAAATACATCCGTCAAATAGCGGCTCCGGCGGATCCGGATCGCTTCAGCCGGCGACACCTCCAGCAAGGCATTGAGACCGACCATTTCCGGGTGAAGGAGAACATGCCGAAGGTTGGTGACTTCCAGTCATTCATCACAGCGCGACGGACCATCGCGGGTTTCGAGGCGATGCTGTGGTTGAGGGAAGGCTTGCGTTTTTCCGGTGGCTTAACAAAGTGCAAAGGCGGCATGCGATCTGACGAACGGCACCCGGATCTTGCGACATGCCCCCGTAGGAGGCTCGTCAGTTCATCGAAAGCTAGCGCTGCTATGTGCTTAGGAGACGTGGATGTCTGACCAACGAAGATTATCGTATTTAGGGAGAGTGGCGTGGAATCCAATTCCGATCCATTCAATACCAACGCTTGGATGCACCAATACGCTGCCTTGCAAGAACAGCAGCAGCGGGCGAGGCAACAGTCGGACAATATGCCTGCTGGTCAAGCGAGCTTTGAGCGGCAACTGAGCGACTTGCAGCTCAGTTCCTCTGATGAGAGGTCCGGTGATGCTGCTTCGCCCAACACTCCACCCGCAGAGGCGCATGGAAGTATCCAGCGCACTGACGTCGGCGGTTCGATGCGGATGCCGCCGCAATCCAACCTGCGGGACAATCGCTTCAGCAGTACGCGGTACAGCGTCGATTTTCCTCGCCCTCACCTTGGCTCGGCTGAGAAGGCGGTGCAGTCTGATTTGCGTGACAGGCTATTCAGTAGCACGCGCTACACGGCACAATCGGAATCGGGGCCTGTCGCGCGGACAAGAGATAAGAAGAGCGGGGGACTTTGGTCGCGTGTTAAGTCGGGGCTCGGCAATGAGGGGCGGCCTGGTTTGCGTTGGGAAGAAAGCACCTCGCGCTCTGGCGGCGAACATTCGCGCGGCGATCGGGCGGCCGGAGGCAAGCAAGCAGGCGGGCGCCAACGAGCGGGTGCTTCGGATGTGCAGACACTGCCCCCTTCGCTGCGCAGTTCCCGCAAAGGAATCATGTCACGTCTCGGGTCCGGCGTTGGGAAAATGTTCGGTCTGAGCCGCAGCAGCAAGGAATCGTCATCGCAGGCAGTTGTTTCAACGGATTTTCATATCGACTACGCCAAACGCGGTCGGGAGGTGATCGAGGCCAGCCTAGATCCTCAAGAGCGGGAACTCCACCCTGCACACCGCAGGTCCGCAGCAGAATGGGAAGCCGCCACGCCCGAGCCCGTCCATCATGGTAGCACTGACTACCCCATGTCCCCGGTTACGCAAGACTCCGGAGCAGATGCCGCGCCAACCACGGAACAGCTTACGAAGTGCGAGCGAGGTCTGCGCCGTGATGAGATTGAGCAACTCCGTCAGCTGCGTCAGTATCAGCGGCAGCAACTGCGCCTTGCTGCGCAACCCGACCTTCCGCAGGAACATCACGTGCGGCATCCTCAAGCTTGCATAGATATGGCCCGCGACAACCTGTTGGCAGACCGCAATGAGTACGGCTGGGCGCTGCCATTTCTCGATGGCGGTGCGACGCCAGAGAAGAACGCAGGATGGCTTGACAAGTACCTCCAGATGCTGAGGCGCTCCGCCACTTCCCCACAAAGCAATCAGTATCGACCGGATCTGGAACGCTGCACAGACTTGGCCGCGCACTATTTGGTCAAGACCGACTGGTTCGTAGACGCGCCGCTGCAGCAGCTCGTGCGCCTGGGCAGCAACCTGAGCAAGCACCCGCGGAGAGCCACGTGCATGCAGGCCGTAGCCTGGATCGCCGGTGAGGTGCTTGAACACGACGGCCTGCCGGAGCTGAGTGCCAAGAACCTGGCATTGCTTGCGAACGCTTTGTCGAAGAACACCCGCAGCGATCGATGCGAGCAAGCCGTCGCTCGCCTGGGACGCGTCCTGCTGCGTGAGCGGCTGGACCGGGACCTAACGGCACAAGGGGCCAGCCTGGTGCTTAACGCGATGAGCAAGTGGTCCGGCAATCCAGACTGCCACAGCGCTGGTGAACGCCTCGCCGGGCGAATCGCACACGACGCAGCCTTGATCTGGGAGATGGGAGCCCAGGCGGTCGCCAACTCGCTCAACGCACTGAGCAAGTGGCCCGACAGTTCTGCCTCTCAGAGCGCCAGCGAACGTCTGGCTGAACGAATCTCAAACGATGTAGACTTGGTGCGGGACATGGACGCACAGAATGTCGCCAACTCGCTCAACGCGCTGAGCAAGTGGCCCGGCAGCCCCGCTTGCCGAAGTGCCGGCGAGAGCTTGGGCGAACGGGTCGCGAGCGACGACACCTTGCTGCAGGAGATGAACGCCGAAGCGGTTGCCAGCACATTCAACGCCCTGAGCAAGTGGCTGGATAGCCCCGTCTTTCAGATGACTGGCAGACTCATGGCCGAGCGAATCGCCAATGATGCGCCCCTGGTCGAGAACATGGATGAACGACATCTCGCCGAGTTGCTCAACGCCCTGAGCAAGTGGCCCGAGAATCGTTCGTGCAGGAAGGCAGGCAGGCGCTTGGCCGAACGGATCACGGGCGACGACGCGTTGCTGCAGCAGATGAACGCGCGAGATGTCGCCCACTCACTCAACGCCCTGAGCAAGTGGCCCAACAGTTCTGCCTGTCAGAGCGCCAGCGAACGTCTGGCTGAACGAATCTCAAACGATGTGGGCTTGCTGCGGGACATGGACGCACAGAATGTCGCCAACTCGCTCAACGCGCTGAGCAAGTGGCCCGGCAACGAGGTCTGCCTGGCAACAACCGAACGTCTGGCCGAATGGGTCGCGAGCGAGGACACGTTGCTGCAGGAGATGAACGCGCAAGAAGTCGCGATGTCGCTCAACGCACTGTGCGGGTCGCCCCATGCGCCAGACTGGCGCTGGACGTCGATCAGGCTAGCTGATCGGACGGGTGGGGCTGACCTTCCCTGGCGCGATTTCGACATGGGCACGCTTGCGCAGGTCGGCAACGCCTTGACGCACCTGTCCCACTCAGCAGTGGATGCGGAGGACGAGGCGGAGGTTCAAGCGCTGGCGCGCGCGAAGCTTCAGGGTCTGGCGGCGCACCTCGACCTGCATCGGGATCGATTCGAGACGGCGCAGGCCCAGGACATCGCCATGATCTTCAAGGCGTTGGCCCATGAACAGCTGCAACGCGAGATGCGACCACTGGCCGGGCCAGCCTTAAACAGGGTGGCAAACCTGTGCCGCGAAACGCACTTGCGCGAGACGGACCTTGAATCGGTGGGCAACCTGTGCCTGGGCTTGCTGCCCCTGGCCCGCAGCCAGGAACTCTCGCGCCATCACCGCCAGGCACTGTCCGTCTTCGATGAAATGCAGCCGATCGTCGCGCGCAAGATCGATCGCTTTCTGCAGGGTCAGCAAGCCGATGACGCACCCACTGTTGCGAGCGCTGCGCCCGCCGACGAGCTGCACGCCACGCGCTGCCCGGCACTGACGTCCTATCAGGTGCTCAAGACCTACGCAGTGGTAAGCAGGCAGTGGAAGCCGCGCAATGTCGAGGGGCAGCGCTCGGCCGTGCGAGCTCGCCGTGAGCAACTGGCGACCTGGGTCACGGAGACGCTCGGGCGCACACGCGAGACCATCGAGTCGGACCTCGGGCAGATGAGCTGGAACCTCATCGCGCAAATCGAAGCCGGCGATGAAGTTCTGAACGCGCTGGACCTGCACATGCTCGCGCACTTCGAGCAGGTCACGCAAATCCATGCGCCCTCCGATTTCAGTGTGCAGGACGTGCATCAAAGCATGCGAACGCGGCCCGGCCGACCCCAGCCGCTATCCCCTGGCGCAGGCGACACCAGGCGCGTCGTGGTGGACATGCAGGGACAGATGCTCAAGAGCAACATGGATGACGAGAGCAAGCCGTACTCCCTGTTTGCGCGCCTGACCGGTCTGCCCCTGGTGGAGGTGCAACTGCCTGGTTCGCTGTCCGCGTTCATGCTGGCGCGCACCTTCAATTTCCTGGGCGAGCCGTGGCGCTTCGATCTGTTCGGCGGCAGCCGCTTGAGCCGAGGGGGCCAGCAACGGGCGTCCGACATCCTGTCCGGCGGCGCGAAGGCGCCGTCGATGCTGCCGGCGGTTCGCTATGCCGACACGGCGCCCGGCAGCGCCCTGATGCAGCTGGCCGCAAAGCTCGCGCCGCAGCGCGAGGACTGGTCGCGCATGCAACGCGCGCTTCTGGAGATGGTGCCCCACGACCACGTGGTCGAGGGCACACTCAGGATAGGCTTTATCGACGACGTCCCGGGGCCTCAACATCCATTCAAGTTGGCCGGACCGGGCGGTCAACACATCGCCTTGTGCCCCAACGACGGCTGCGGCTTCCTCAAGTTCGAGGTCGCCATGCGCATTCCCGCGGTCCGCAAGCACTACGACGCATGGGCGGCAATGCGAACAGGTCATGCTAGCGAAGAGCAACGCAAGCTCGTAGCCGAAGAGAGCGAGCTCAAGAGGCTGGCACCGCAGGCACTGCAGCACTTCCCATACGACGTGGAAGCTATCGAGGAAGCGCATCAAGCAATGCAACGCCGCCTGCGCAATTTGGCTCGGCAGCAAGGAGATTCTTCTGTCGGACGGCCGGGCCTCGGCATCGATTCGACAACGCTCTACGACCTTACCGTCAGCGGCGGCTATGCGGGGCAGAAGATACGTGCCGTGCCGTCCGCCGACGACAAGGTGCATTTGCCACACCAGCGCAGCGCTGCCTTCGACCGCGCAGGCGGCGCGCTGCTGCTCGGCAAGCCGCCGTACGACAAGGAGAACCTGCTGCCGGTGCCCGAGGAACGGGTTGCCACCGTAGCCCAGGGGGATCCAACAGCTCAATTCCTGTCAAGGTGCTTTGCCATCCAATACAGCTACGCCGGATTCAACGACGACTCAGGCGAGGATGCCGAGATGCTGCACAGCAAGGGCATGCTCATCATCCCGCCCAAGGGGTGCTGGTCGCCCGCTCACGAGGACATGGACCTGGTGTGCTCGAAGGAGGACCTGAAAACCTTGTCACGCTGGACCGACGGGCGCGACCGCGCCGCCGCCCCTAGCGACATGCTCAGCACCGGCAGCCTGCGCGTCAAGGAGATCGTGCAGCCTGGTCGGCTGGGAGCGTTGCCTATCAATGAACTGCGCAAGCGCAACATGGATTGCGACGGCGATGATGCCTTCGTCTATGCAGGCTATCCGAAGCTGGCAGCGCTGATCGAGCGCGTGATGGACGGGCGCGCCGCTCGGCGTAGCCAGCCCCGTTCCTTCAAACCCCCGAAGACGGCCACGCCGGCATTCGACGACAGTGGTCACTACCAGCCTGGGCGTGCGTCCGAGATCCTAGCCGAGCAGCGCGGACGCAAGCTCATGGGTTCAGCCAGCACCCTGGCGACGCGCTTCCTGTCGCAGCCCGACGACCTGCGCGAGGCGATGGCGCACAGCATGATGTTCGGCACTTACGACGGCGTCGAACGGTCGCTGCGAAACGGCCTGAGCGCCGTTCTCGAGAGCCCACAGCCCGACCGGCAGGCGCTGTATCCATTGGCAATCCAGGCGCACCAGGCGATCGGCCGCGCGCACATGCACGAGGCGCGCGAGGCGGCCCTGCTGCTGTATGGGGAGGTCTTTCGGCATTACCAGGCCTCGGGGCAGCCCATGGCGTCGGGGCCTGCCGAGGTTTCCGCAGCGCTGGCCCAACGATTCCCGGACTTGGCACAGGCATACGTCCAGGCCGTCGACACCCCGGCACGTATCCATGCCATCCTGGACAACTACCCGGTGTGCCGGCTGTCGCACGAGCGGTTCCCCGATGGGCAGCCCGGGCTGGTCCCCGGTGAGCCGGAGCTGACGATGCGCAACCTCTTCACCATAGCCATCAAGGTCGGCACCGACGCTCTGAAGTCCGATACCGGCACCGCGCTGTTCTCCAAGGTGATCGAGGCATGCGAACGCCAGGAGGCGAAGTTCCCTGATCGTGTGCGCAACGTGCCGCACGGCAAGGAGACGGCCCGTGCGATGCGGCACAACCGCTTCGATGCCGATCAGGTCAAGTCCGTGTTGCAGCGCATGCCGACCATGGCTTCTGGCGTCATGCATGACGCCGTGCAGTCGCTGCAGCAGGCGGGCATGCTGGCCCGGCCGCCGGCACCGTCTGCCCGGCTTGGCAAGACGCCTCGCGCAGAAGTTTCACGAGCCGCCGGAGCGCTGTTCGATCGCGCGCGGCAGATGGATCGCGAGATCACGCCGATGCTGCAGCAGGTCGTGTCCGCCTTCGGGGGTGATCTCGCTGGCCTGGAACACCGGCAGAAATCCAAGGGCTCGCTCCACAAGAAGCTTGACTCCCTGATGGCGGCGAAGAACAAGAACCTCGAGGAGGCCGTCGCCGATGTCAACGACGCCCTGCGCTACAGCGTGGTGCTTCCGCCGCAGAACTTCACCGAGGGCTGCCGCCGTATCCTCGCGATGTTGGACCAGCAGGGGCACGCCAGGACGAAGCTGACCAACCACTTCACCAAGAGCGAAGCATTCAGCGCGGTGAGCGTCACGTTGCGCAACCCGGCCGGTGCGCCATGGGAAACCCAGTTCCACACGGCCGAGACCTTCGCGCTGAAGGAGCGCTATCACGATGTTTACAAGAGCGCTCAAGACATGCGCCTGAAGGGCGCATCAGCCGAGCAACTGCGCGCACTTACGCGCGAGGCTTGGCTCGCCTTCCGCGGCATCCCGATGCCGCCTGGATGTGACGAGATCGAAGACTGGCAAGAACATAGCTACGCCCACGGCGCGGAATCGTGGAACGCGCCGAGTTTCCAGGCCAGCGACACGCGACCGACTGGCGTGCAGGACTGGGTTGGCGACGCCAGCACTCCTGGCTACGACGGGCACAGGCCCGCACTCAGCGTGCCGTCCGCGGCATATCAGGCGCCGGCACAGGTACTCGGGGGCGCATCGCTGCCCGACTTGCCCGTCGGTCCGTTGACGCACACGCTCCATACGTTTTTGGAGCAATTCAATGCCGAAGTGGGACAAGCCAGTGGCCAAGGACTGAACTGCCTGCTGGACACGGTTCTTCAAGTTGCCCACAACACGAAGCGGCAGGACCACGAAACACCGCAGACTGGGCAACTTCGGCAACAGGTTCGGTCGCTGCGGAACAGTCTAGTTCAAGTCGGTGCAGTCGATCCGCATGGCGAGATCGACCTTTACGGCGCTGAGGGCGTCGGGGTCTTGCTGGCGAACAATCTTGGCGTGAGCATTCAAGCCATCGAAGCTGATGCGAATGGCAGGCTGACCGTGCATCCTGTCCTGGGTGAAGGTCGACTGGTACACATTCTGCACACGCCGGGGCATTTCCAGCCGCTGTGGCCTCGGCACTAAAGAATGAAAAACCCCAGCGCCGTTGCCGTTTCCTCATAGGAAGGCGCCAGCGAGCGGGGGGTGATCTTGGTCTAGGCGATGGGCGGCAGCGTGCCTCGAGGAGGAGATGAAAAATGCGGCTCAGTAAACTTATTTTCAAAGACAAGGTTTCATCGATGCTTTCTCCCGCAACAGGCAGGAAAGGCCTCGGCTTCAGACTGGGGTCAGAACAAGGTGTGCACCTGAGTGCCCCGTCACCGACTGTGATCTGCAACTTATCTTTCAGGCTCGCTGGAACTGGAGAAGGCGCAACGACGCCCACCGCGTCGGATGCGCCGCGCCAAGTAGAACACGAGCAACGGCAACGAGCCCGGTGATCTCTGATAGGTCGTGTCGCTCCAACCGCCAATTCGGTGCCAACCAGCGCCCGGTTCGCTGATGATTATCAATTAGGGTGGCGCGATAGATTCCATAGCCAACCTTGATGAGCAGCCCCTCGTCGCACATACGGGCCAAATAGCAGCGGGGAATCCGATCTCAGTCAGCTCGCGCATTCGCACTCCACTCTTTTCACCGGCAAATGCGACAGCGCAGTCTCGGAGGGGTGGCTTAGGCCGCCGGCCAATTGGATGCGCTCCGCGCTCTCGCGGTCACGCTTGCGATTCTTGACGGAAGGTTCTGGCGTAGTTTCGAGGGGGATCGGCAGCTCGTAGTTCGCGGGTTCATTCGGCCCAGAGAGCCTGGTCGAACGTCATGACGGCAATGTTCGTGACGGCGGCGGCCAAATCGTTGGTGACGATAAACATGCTGCCGATCTGGTGCAAAGGGATGGCGCGGTGATCTGCACAAGCCGTGCGAATTTCGAGGCGTCTGAAAATGCTGCACGCGACTTCCTTGCCGAGCAGTTCGCCGGCCGTGGCTGAGTGTTTGCCACGCATGACCCGGCTAATGATCCGAAGGAAGAAGGGGTGGAGATCGCGTCGCTTACGATTAACCGTTTGTTCAGCATACCCGCTGATGCCGGCTCCGACCCAGATCAATATCGCCGCGCCTTGTGCGCAGCCTCGACCACCGCCAGCGCCGTCATGTTGACGACGCCGCGCGAGGTGACCGACGGCGTCAGTATGTGCGCCGGCATGTCGGTGCCGAGCAGGATTGGCCCGACATGCAGCGCATCCATCATGGCGCGCAGCGCCGTCAGCGTGATGTTGGCCGAATCGAGGTTGGGGAACACCAGCAGATTGGCTTCGCCCTTCAGCCGTGAATGCGGATAGACGCGTTGGCGCAGATGCTCCGACAAGGCGGTGTCGGCATGCATCTCGCCGTCGCATTGCAGGTCGGGCGCCACCCGCGCCAGGATCGCCGCCGCCTGCCGCATCTTCAGCGCGCTTGGAGAATCGCGCGAGCCGAAATCCGAATGCGACAAGAGTGCCGCCTTCGGCTCGATGCCGAAGCGCTGGATTTCCTCCGCCGCGAGAATGGTCATTTCGGCGATTTCCTCGGCCGTCGGGTCGACCGAGACATGGGTGTCGGTGAGGAAAATGATGCCGCGCTGCGAGATCAGCATCGACAGCGTCGACAGATCGCGGTCCTTGACGCCGGGGCGAGCGCCGATGACCAGTGTCACATTGCGCAGATGCCGCTCGAAACGGCCTTCGAGGCCGCAGATCATGGCGTCGGCATCGCCGCGCTTCAGCGCAAGTGCCGCGATCACCGTGTTGTCGGTGCGCACCATGGTGCGCGCCGCCTCCGTCGTCACGCCGCGCCGGCCGGCGAGTTCGATCAGCAGGTCGACATAGTGTCGGTAGCGCGGATCGTCCTCAGGGTTGATCAGGCCGAAATCGACGCCCGGCTTGATGCGCAGGCCATAGCGCTTCAGCCTGACCTCGATGACATGCGGACGGCCGATCAGGATCGGCTCGGCGATGCCTTCCTCGAGCACCACCTGGGCGGCGCGCAGCACGCGCTCGTCTTCGCCGTCGGCATAGATGACGCGCTTGGCGCTCGACGCCTTGGCAGACGAGAACACCGGCTTCATCACCAGTCCAGAGCGGAAGACGAAGCGGTTGAGCTTGTCGATATAGGCGGCGAAATCGGTGATCGGCCGTGTCGCCACACCGGTGTCGCAGGCCGCCTTGGCGACGGCCGGCGCGATGCGCAGGATGAGCCTTGGATCGAAGGGCGAGGGGATCAGGAATTCGGGTCCGAAGATCGGCGTCTCGCCCGAATATGCGCGTGCGGCGACGTCCGAAGGCTCTTCGCGGGCGAGGGCGGCGATGGCGCGCACGGCAGCCATCTTCATCTCTTCGTTGATGGCGCTGGCGCCGCAATCAAGCGCGCCCCGGAAGATGTAGGGGAAGCACAGGACGTTGTTGACCTGATTGGGAAAATCGGACCGGCCGGTGCAGATCATGGCATCGGGACGCGCCGCGCGCGCCTCTTCCGGCATGATCTCGGGATTGGGGTTGGCCAGCGCCAGGATCAGCGGTTTTGGCGCCATATGCTGCAGCAGTTCCGGCTTCAGCACGCCCGCCGCCGAGAGGCCGAGGAAGACATCGGCGCCCGGGATGACGTCGGCCAGCGTGCGCGCCTCGGTGTCCTTCACATAAGGGTCTTTCCAGCGATCCATCTCTTCGGTGCGGCCCTTGTAGGCGACGCCGAAACGGTCGGTGACCCAGATGTTTTCGATACGCACGCCGAGCGAGACCAGCAGGTTGAGGCAGGCAAGGGCGGCCGCGCCGGCGCCGGAGGTGACGACCTTGATATCCGAAATGGTCTTGCCGGCGAATTCCAGCCCGTTGAGCACGGCGGCGGCGACGATGATGGCGGTGCCGTGCTGGTCGTCGTGGAACACCGGTATCTTCATGCGCGCCTTCAGCTGCTCCTCGACCTCGAAGCACTCCGGCGCCTTGATGTCCTCGAGGTTGATGCCGCCGAAGGTCGGCTCTAGCGCCGAGATCGTCTCGACCATGCGCTCGATCCCAGGCGCATCAATCTCGATGTCGAAGACGTCGATGCCGGCGAACTTCTTGAACAGCACCGCCTTGCCTTCCATGACCGGCTTGGAGGCCAGCGGGCCGATATTGCCGAGGCCGAGCACAGCCGAGCCATTGGAGACGACACCGACCAGGTTGGCGCGCGCCGTATAGTCGGCCGCGGTCGCCGGATTGTCGCGGATCTCAAGACAGGGGGCGGCCACGCCGGGCGAATAGGCGAGCGCCAGGTCGCGTTGGTTGCCGAGCGGCTTGGTCGCCTGGATCTCGAGCTTTCCCGGCGTTGGGTGCTTGTGGAAGTAGAGGGCGGCTTCGTCGAGGTCCGAACGTGCCGTCTTTTTGGTCTCGTCATCCATCGCAGACCTCCTTGTGTTCAGTGCTTTCAAGGCTTTCAGCCTGCGGCACGATTCTTCGCGACGCCAATCGCGGTTTCCACGTTGCGCTGCTGAAGCGGAAAATCGTCCGGCCTCTCAGCCCTTTGCACACGGAATCTCCGACGCGTCGGGCACCCATCGCAGGCGCTGCGTCAAAACGCGCTGACGTAAGGGCCACCATCGAACGGAATGTTCTGGCCGGTAAGGTAGCCGGTTGACCGAGCACAGGAAGGCGCAGATCTGGCCGAGCTCCTCCGGCGCGCCCAACCGCTTTGCCGGCAAGTCGGCGCGGATGCGGACCTTGCGCGCGGCGCCGCCGCAGGATCTTCCGGTGTGCCGGCCTCGTGGGGGACCCACGCAGCCGGTCGGTGTCGAGCTTGCCGGGCACAGCAGGCTGTTGACGGTGACGTGCTGTCGACCGCCGTACGTGCCACGCTGGCAAGGAACGAGTTCAGGTCGGCGAGGGCGCCGGAGGACAGATCGAGTCCTGGGATCAGAACGTAGACCGACAGCGAGGTGGTGTTGACGATGCGGCCGAAGCCGCGCGCTGCCATGCCGTCGATGACGGCCTGCACCAGCTCGACCGGCGTCACCATGTTCTGGGTGACGCCTTCGAGAATCTTGGCGCGATCGAATTCGCGGAAGTAGCGCTGCGGCGTGCCGCCAATCGTTGTTGACAACATCCCTCTGAAATCGTTGGCAAGACATTCTCACAATGAAATCGAAAGCGACAAGCGTCCACCGCCAGCTGAGCGCAAATCAGGTACCAGCAATCGCGGCTCAGCATATCGAGATTGTCTGCATCGACAGGGATTGCCTCAATGTTTTCCGCTGCAAGATAGTCGCCACACTGGACCAGCCGAGAGGGTAATTGGATGATGACCAAGACGCTGGGCGCTTGGACGAACAGCCGACCAGGACGCGCACCGCCTTCAACCAGGATGAGCGATCTTCTTGCCATTGGCTGTTAACCCCGACATTCGTGCCATGCGGCGGTCTGAGCGTATAAATCGGCATCAGCGCTTTTACCCGTGCCCGACTCAGAGTCTGTGAGGGAGGTACCATCGTCAGCGATTTGGGGTCGTAAAGAGTCTGCAAAGTTAACTTGAAGCATTTGTTGCAACGGTTTGATTGCCGGGTGGCATGCGTCTCGGCGAACTTCGAGATTTGCGATGGACAACGGACCCCAGTCTCGCAAGGAAGTAACCCGGGACTTGCGATTATCCACTGAGAACTGACCGATGTCTGAACGCTGGCCTGCTCGGGTTGGACATGACGTTTTTTTGAGCGTTAGCCAGCCATCGTTTTCGGTAGCGCTCTGAGAGTTCTGCAAATTCGTTGAGAGCAGTGGTGATGGCGGGCCACATGGGGAAGCGGCGGTTCGAGGGGGTAGCTTTTCACCTCAGTCTTCTTTCGGTTGACGGGATCCGCTGCATGACTCTGCCCTTAGCGATTGGGCACAGGTACGGGCATTAAACTTTACAGCAGCAGGGCCGCTCCGAGGCATCGCGGCCTTTCAACGGCGGCCGAAGGCCAGGACCTCGGCTGTGTAGGTCTCCACCACCAGGCTGAAGGGCTGGTTCGCCCCGGTATAGAGGATGGCGCGGTGCCGCAGCACTTCATGGGGAATGGCCAGTACCCCCTTTCCCGCCGCCGGCAGCGGCGCGTCCATCTCCCACCCCTTGGGCAGCGGCGACCACAGCAGTTCGGCGCTGATGGTCTGGCGGCGAAAGTGCAGCGGCTGGACCACCTTCCCGAAGGGCTGGTCCGTCGTGTCGAGAACCTGATTCATCTGAGGTGTGAGGCGCGACGGGACATACCAGTTATCGGCCTCGGAGAGCACGAGTTTGCCACAGGCGAGCTGCACACGCCGGTATTGAACGGGTTCGTCAGCGCTGATGCCCAATGCCTGGCGGGCATTATCCGGCAGGAGCTTGTTGTCGCCCTTCACGCGATGGGCGACGATCTTCGCCTCCGGTGCTAGACCATGGTCACCACACCACCGTTCCAGCGTAAGCGTGGCGCTGGGGTGGCTGAGCAGGTCGGCGTTGAGCGTTTCCAGCAGGGCCAGGGCCTGCGTGCGGGAGGCGGTATCGTCGGTGAAAGGGGTGCGGGCCTCGGAGGGTGACGAGACGGTCACCATCACGGCGAGGGAGGCTGCTGCGATGAAATTTCGATTACCCATGCTACAAAACCCTTTTGCGTTGCGTTACGAAGCGGCGTTTGCAGGAACGCAGCCTGCGCGCGCGTTGAAAACATGGCGGCCCCTGCCGCAACTACGAAACGCGCCTTGTGCGCGATCGCGCGTTGTTTGAAAGGAATGTTACCGCCCACCTCTCATATTCCGCGCAATCATGCCGTTGGCAACTGGACGCTTCAGGACGAATCTCCGGTAGACGAAATCAAGCTGCGACCTTCTCTGGGTCCGCTTCGACGGCACGGCATTTCCGGCTCTTTTGGTTTGCGGCCAAGCCCCATCGTCTTGGCCAAAACCGGGCGCGGCTGCATAGCTCGGCGCGACCATGGGGTAATCGGCCGGCAGACCCCATTTGGCGCGATACTCGTCCTGCGTCAGCCCATAGTGGTCGACAGATGGCGTTTCAAACAATTTGAATTTCTTCCGGTCCTCGAGGGAGATGATGTAGTCTGTGTTATCGACTTCCTGATCGGACAGCAGGCTTGAGTGCCTGCGACCCTTCTGTGGTGACCCGTTCAGTGTCGCATGCACCTGGCGGATCAGGGCAGGGGAGACCTCCACCGGGACCGGCTTGTTGGAGACGTAGCTGGCACGACATCGGCGGTGATCTCGATGAGGTTGTCGATGTTCCTGTCGGCTTCTTCTGTCTCTCCGGACGGCTGAAACGCAGTCGGCGAAGCGTCGCCTCATAGTGGCGGTTGTCGCTGAAAGCAGTAAATGTCTCGACCATCAGGCTGCGGGTCCGCTGTGCTGGTGGCCGAGACAACGTTCGACTGTCCGAAGTATGAGGAGCCGATGGCCGCGGTTTACCGTAACGGCAAGCCCGCATTAGGCTGCCTGCAGGCCCGAACTCAGTTCATTTTTTGTGTGGTGACTGTCGACAACTCCAGCCCGTTGGGATTCCTGTAACGATTGGCGAGGCTTTGGAAAAAGCTTCCCGTCTGGTCTGGTTGAACAACAAATTCTCCATAGTTGGGATCGAAGAGTGTGATCCTCCCATCCGACGCTGACGTCGCAATTGAGTGTCTTTGACCGTTGGTAAAGCGCAAGCTGAGCAAATGGTTCGCCCCGCTTTTGGAGATTTTCTTCAGCATCGGTGAGATGCTGTCAGGCCCACCGAACGTATACACGTTTTCTTTCTTGGATGGGTCCAAGCCCACTTCCCGCAACATGGTGGTTTTGGCCTCCAGATTGGCCTGAGAAGATTCTGCTCCCTCACTTCGCGACGAGCTCCTGACGTCCATATACCGCTCCTGCCACTGAGCCGCTGAGTGATGTCCTTGCGATCCCGGTACTAGGGCATTCATTCGCGATCTCGGGCTGTTGTGGAGATTGCTGAGCCACCCCGCAGCCAGCCCAACGCAGATCCCGCGTTGATTCGCATCAGCTAATTCAGCCGTCCTGTATTCCAACACGGAGGTGCTCGGCCTTGCTGGAACGGAGGTGCTCGGCCCTGCTGGAGGGTTGCCTGGATCCGAGGCATTCGACTTGCTGGCGCAGCATCCCATTTTGTCGGGCAACTCCCCAGATGGCAGGTTCCTCCGCAGCGCGAGGTCCGCAAGTGTTTCGGTAAAGCTGTCGCTGTCCATCGACTGACTCGGTTCGTCAGCCCAGCTAGCGCGTGTGGATGAGTCACTGATCCGATTATACATGGCGATTCGCGTTTCCTTTTGGCTTAGGTTTCTTCGTAGCGAGTGCGGACTGAATAGGCCCTGATCCGAATGATGCTCGGTCAAGCTGACGGCGAGCTTACGGACGGTGTTACCAGCTTAGAAAGCAATGGTTGCGCGCCTGAAGACCTATCAGAATCAGGTTCGTTTTCGGTCGATGCGACTGGGGTCGAGTAACTCAGCCATACGGCTGTCGCCCTCTCGGGGCAGGCGGATTTCCAGCACCCCGGCTCTTCCCGTAGGGTGAAGCCGCGTTTCCGAAGGGACGCCCTTCAAAGTCACGGCCCAGCGGTTCTCAGATTATGCAAATGCTTGAGATCGGCGATCAGATCGTGAAAAAGCCGTCAAACACGCACCTTTGTCAGAAAGTTCCGGACGAGTGACCTGCAGGAGCCAAGGGCACGCTCAAGAGGGACAATCCAAACACGGGCTTTGGCTTGATTGGACCTCGATAACGGTGAGAAGGATGTCTCGTCCATGCCATCGATCCGCTCAGGAATCAGAGTGCTTGTGGAAGGACAGAGGTGTTCCTCGAAGCCGGGCAGGGAAAGAAGGTCTGGAAGTCCGGAGCACTCGCCTCTCCCAGAGCCAACGCACAGCCGATCCTCGGAACCTGTCCACTTAGACATAGAAAAGCCCGCTGCCGGGAGGAGGTGGCAGCGGGCTCGATTGAGATGCAGCGCGGGAAGAGGCGCGCCGCATTCAGCGTCGGCATCACATTCGAGGGGGGTAGATGACCGACATCAGGACCTTACCCATAGCCGCAGATATTGCGATGCACAAATTATATATCGCAATTGCGAGAATGTTACTTGGATTCGCGTCGCATATGCATCCGCAGGAGGGCTTCCTGTCGCACGAAAGCCGACGGCAGGAAAGAGTGCTTCATTTCGTCGCTCTACCTGGCAGTGCCTCCTGCAGGATCAGGTGTGTCGACCGCCAAATTGTCGGAGACGGTTATCTCGACCATTGGCTCAGTCGCTCCCCGCCCTCACCGTTTAGCGGGAAGCAATTTCAGGAGATCGGGCTGTGGCTTGGTGAGATAAATCCACCTGCCCATCCTCCGGCTTCAAATCGCGATCTGGCGATCATGGTAAGGAACGACGTCAGTGAAGCCTTAGGAAAGTCGGCATGAAAACTCATGCCCTTCGCTGACAGTTTGGCTGCGGCGTCGCTGTCCATGTCATAAAGTTAAGGGCCCCCAATGGCGAGCATGCAGAACTCTCGGGTTACTCATCCGCCGCATGTCCTCCAGCTCTACCGATGGGGGGACCTGAGATGCCAATTGCCTCGGTATCGCTTGAGTATCCTGTCAATCGCAGCGAAGGATATTTGCTTCGCGCGCGGCCGCGACGAAGGCCCTTCGAGCGGCGGGTGGATGAGCCTCACCTCTCAGTACCTTCAGACAGGCGTCCATTGCGGCCCTGCGCCTCTCCGTCTGACGACCAAAATCCCGGAGCAGGATGGAGGCAGCATCATTGACATCGCACACGGCACGTTCTGTGCTATGGCGGCTAATCTGGATCACAACTGGCCTCTCAAATCTGACCAAGCCCGTCATCTCGCCTCCCCCTCAACTCCTACCGACCCAGAGCCTGCGATTACAACCGATGAAAATTGTGTCGATCCCGCTTGCGGGTCGCACCGGTCGGCCGCTCAATCGAAAGCTTGGTACAAGGTGGGATTCCACCCATGTTCAATTCTTGCACGAATCGTACCATGAGTGCATTTTATCGGGGCAGCGCAAGATGTTTCTTTACCGTTGGCCTTCTGGCCGATGCGATTACTTCATCTGGAAGAAATGGCGAATGCAGCCTGATTCCGAATCGCCTATGAATTCTCGATCCGAGGAGAGCCTGCCATCTTTGGGATGTGATCAGTGCAGGGCCTGAGGCAAACGATGCGATCTCTCGCCTGGCAGTGTCATGCCAACGCTGGCCGGGCCTCTCGACCGGCCGTTCGATGATGATGACGGTTCTCGCTGGTATGGTTTCCTGAACGGCGCAGACAACCTGTTAATCAGCAGAAGTGGAAAATCGAGCTAGATGCTTAGAGAAGCGCGCTCACATAGTCGTTGCCAGGACCATGTAAATCGTGCCCAACTGTGGCGCTCGGCACCACCCTCGGTCAGCGGATCGTCGGATGTGCGTCGGTCATGTCTATTGTACCTTACCGGGCCGTTGACGGCATAGCTGCTCGATTAGCGTGTTTGGGCTATTCTGGGCCGGTTCTCGCGACGGCGAGAGCGCCCCAGCCACTCCATCAGCCCGAGCGCGTCATCAAATTCGCGCGAGCCGCTCCTGGAGTGCCTGGCGATCGGCGACCAGATTG
>NZ_JAOWPS010000017.1 GCF_025753795.1 Mesorhizobium sp. YC-39 | reverse complement strand
ATGATCTCAACCTCGGTCTGGGCGGCGATGTTCTGGGCCAGATATTCGTCCGGCAGCATGATGACACGCGGAACGCCAAGGGACTCCACCACGGCCTTCGCATTGCCGGAGGTGCAGCAGATATCGGACTCGGATTTCACTTCGGCCGATGTGTTGACGTAGGTGACAACAGGCACGCTCGGATAGCGTTGCCTCAGCAGGCGGATGTCTTCGGCGGTAATCGAGTCGGCCAGCGAACAGCCTGCGCGCAGGTCAGGAATGAGTACTGTCTTTTGCGGATTGAGCAGCTTTGCCGTCTCGGCCATGAAATGCACGCCTGCCAGCACAATGATATCCGCTTCGACCGTCATCGCCTTGCGGGCAAGTGCCAGGCTGTCGCCGACGATGTCGGCTACGCAATGGAAGATTTCCGGTGTTTGATAATTGTGCGCCAGGATGACGGCGTTTCGCTGCCGCTTCAGATCGAGAATGGCCTCGATATCATCGGCGAATACCGGCCATTCAATCGGGGGGATAACGCGCCGAACGCGGTCATACAAAGCCGCGCTCGAAGGCAGGATGGCGCTCATCGAGCCTCCGATTATAGTCTACAAGAATATAAGGTATATATCCTTTATGACTATAAGGGATGTCAAGCCCGCATAAGCGGCAATTTTGTCCCGGCCACCGGCCTCTCGTCGAGAATGTCGTGGCGGAAGCGGTAGAGCTGCGCCGGCCGGCCTCCGGTTTCGGTGGTCGTCTCCCCGGTCTTTTCGACCAGCTCCTGCTGTTCGATGAGCCGGCGAAAATTTGGTTTGTTGATGAGCCTGCCGGAGAGCGCTTCAACGGTTTGCTGCAACTGCAAGAGCGTAAAAAGCGGCGGCATCAGTTCGAACACGACGGGTCGGTATTTGATTTTGGAGCGCAGCCGCGCAATAGCCGTTGCTAGGATACGGCGATGATCGGCGATCATGGATTTACTTGGAACCGCGGTGGGCGCGGCTGAAGGTCCGACACGCACCGCTTCCTCCACAAGCGCTGCCTCATAGAGAAGCTCATAACGCTGCAGCGCGAACTCTTCGTTCCATGACCGGTCGTCGAAGCCGAAGGCGACAGCCGCGCGCCGCTGGCGGTCAAGCCGTACGGCTGTGTCGTCAGCGCTGCCCGCCCACTCCCTCAGACGTGGCCGCAGATCTTCCAACACCGCCGTCGGCGCGCCGGAGCGATGATCCTCCCATGGAAAATAGTCGTACCAGCTTGCCCAGCAGCGCTTGGCTGCGGCGCCCAGGTCTTCGGCCTGTGTGAGCGCGAGATAGCTGATCGAGATGACGCGCTCCTCGGCGCCGATCCTGTCGCGATCGGCGAAAGTGTAGAGTTGTTCGATATAGCCGAGAGGGTGGCCGGTCTGTTGTTCGACCCATCCCCTGAGGCCGGACTGCAGTGAGCGGTGAGCAAGTTCGAACGGACCTGATGGCAGGGCGTTTGCCTGCGGGATGGTGAGAACGCAGGGAACACTGTTGTTCATGGCGACGACGACGGCGATCAGGTCCGCATTGACGTTGTTGCCCCTCTTCCCTCCAGATTTGAGTTGCCTGGTCGGCTTTCCCTGATGGTCCATGATCCCTGATCCGGCTGGGCTGAGTTACGCTTACGGAAGCAGCTGAACCGATTTAGATTGGTGTTCCACGATAATGTCGGCGCGTCAACATCGTGCCCGTGCGTGATTTTAGCTCTTCGCACCTGCACACAAATGTGCCAAACGCGACACCCACGGTTGGTAACGTTAGGGAAGGAGGCGCAGGTTGAGCGCAGTTGGTGATACAAAGGCGATTACACCGCCAGATATTCGCTTCCGGAAAGGCCAGGCGCCGCTCGTCTGCCTGACGGCATATACCGCGCCGATCGCGAAGCTGGTTGATCGACACTGCGACATCGTTCTCGTCGGCGACAGCGTAGGTATGGTGCTGCACGGCCTGTCGTCGACCCTGGGCGTCACCCTCGACATGATGATCATGCACGGCCAGGCCGTGCGGCGCGGGCTCAAGCGCGCGCTCTTGGTCGTCGACCTGCCGTTCGGCTCCTACGAAGAGGGGCCGGAGCAGGCGTTCCGTAACGCTGCCCGCCTGATGGGAGAGGCCGGTTGTGCGGCAGTCAAGATCGAGGGCGGCGAGAACATGGCAGCAACCATCCGCTTCCTGACGGCTCGCGGCGTCCCGGTGATGGCCCATATCCGGCTGACTCCGCAGGCGGTGAACACATTGGGCGGCTATCGCTTGCAGGGACGGGGAGACGATGCGGACCGGATCAGGCGTGACGCCGCTTCGGTCACGGATGCCGGCGCTTTTTCGGTGGTCCTGGAGAAAGTGCCCGAGCCGCTTGCACGGCGCATCACCGCAGAGATCGCCATCCCCACAATCGGCATCGGCGCCTCGCCAGCGTGTGATGGCCAGATTCTGGTGGTCGACGACCTTCTGGGCATGTTCACCGACTTTCGACCGAAATTCGTCAAGCGCTATGCCGAACTAGGCGCTGGGGCCGAGGCGGCGATTGCCGCCTACGCCGCCGACGTGAGGGAACGGCGCTTTCCTTCCGCCGAACATGTTTACGCCACCGCCTCGAAGGCTGGAGAGGTCGCGTGAGCGTGGCAATCGCTCGAACTGTTACCGAGCTTCACGCTATGTGGCGGGATGGGGCCGCCCGGGCGCAAGTGTCGCGATGGTGCCGACCATGGGGGCATTGCATGAAGGACATCTGAGCCTCGTGCGTGCAGCGCTTGAGAAGGCCGATCGGGTAATCGTGACGCTGTTCGTCAACCCGAAACAGTTCAACAATGCCGCCGACATTGCGACCTATCCCCGGACAGAAGACGAAGATGCCGCAAAGCTCGTGCCGCTGGGTGCGCATTTGCTCTATGTGCCGGATGCTGGGGCGATGTACCCAGGAAGCCTTCGCCACGACCGTTTCGGTGTCCGGTGTCGGCGACGGCCTGTGCGGCACCTTCCGGCGGGGCCATTTCGATGGCGTGGCGACCGTCGTCGCCAAGCTCTGCCTGCAGACCGGCGCTGACTTCGGCTTCTTTGGCGAGAAGGACTTTCAACAGCTTCAGCTGGTCAGGCGCATGGTCCGTGACCTGGGAATTCCAATCACGATTGTTCCCTGTCCGACAGTCCGCGAAGCCGACGGTCTTGCACTATCATCGCACTATGTCCGGCTGTCGCCAGTGGAGTGTGCTGTTGCGCCCAAATTACCAACGGTCTTGCTCGAGACGGCTGAGGGGCTTGCGCGCGGCTCGCCTGTCCTGCCAACGCTTGCCGAAGCGCGTGAAGCAATTCTGGCTGCAGGCTATCGCGAGGTCGAATACCTCGAACTTCGCGACGAGGCAGATTTGCGACCGACGACAATTCTTGACCGACCGGCAACGCTTGGTGGTCGCGACCTGGGATCGCCAGTTTCCTGTTCGGGTGAGGCCTGTTGAAGAAGATTGGGCTCACCCGGGCTGCCATCTTCGCGATCAGGTGCGTGCGCCATCCAACGTAGCCGCCACCTGAGGGGCGGCGGCTATAGACAGTTCCTGGCGTAATTGGTCACAGCTTCGCAACTGACTGGTCGCCAATGCCCGGCATCTAACTCAATTGCCAGCGAGGCTATTGTGCATTGCACAAAACCTGATGCGCGGTTAGCCTTCTTCCATAGCGGGAATCGGGTTTGGGTAATACGGGACGAAGCACTGAGAACCGGTGCTTCGTTGATAGTGCATTCATACCTAAGGATCCTGATCACCGTGAAGAACCCCGACAAAGCCGGCGCCACAAGCCTGGAGGCGATCGCGCGGAACGGCAGCATGCTGCGTCGCATCGCCATACGCATTCCGACCTATCTGTCGGATCTTCGTGAAAACCCAGCGTGGCTGCCGATGTTCATGCTCGCCCGCACGATGCCGGCAAGGAAAATGCACTGGCGTGGTGCAAAGCCTGTTCGAGCGTCGCAGAAAGCCCAGGACACAATGTTTGTCGGCGTCAATCGCCGGGACGTCGTTGACGCGCTGCGGTCGGATGGGCTTTTTTCCGGACTCGTTTTGCCGACATTTGTCCATGAGGAGATCGCAGCCTTCGCGCGGTGCACACCTTGCTTCGGCAACTTCGATCGTCGTCTAGAATTCATGCCGACGGAACATGCGAAGGCTGAGGCCCAATTCAGCCGTCCGTTACTCAGCGGGCACTATTTCGAACGCATCCTCGGCTGCACGGCAGCGGTCGCCATCCAGAACGACCCGCTGCTACTCGACATTGCAGCCCACTATCTCGGCGCTCAGGCGAAACTGATCACCACCCGTGTCTGGTGGAGCTTTCCGACCGGCCAAGCCTCCGACGCGGAGAAGAACCTTGCCTCCCTCGACAAATACCACTTCGACCTCGACGATTGGCGGATGCTCAAGTTCTTCTTTTACCTGATGCCGGTCGACGAAGGCACTGGCCCGCATGTCTATGTGCGCGGCAGCCACAAGCGCCGCAGCCTCAAGCATCAGTTGACCTTGCTTGTCGGCCATTCGGCCGAGGAAGTCCTCAAGTTCTACGGCGGCGACAGCCCGGTCACGCTGACCGGCGAGGCCGGCCTCGGCTTTGTTGAGGATCCGTTCGGCTTCCATATGGGCACCGTGCCTTTACGCACGCCGCGGCTGATGATGGAAGTTGGCTTCGGCGTTTCGCCACCCTCGCGCCGACGATTCCATGGCGAGCCGGTTGTCCGCTGATCTAAAAGAAGTCCCTAGACAGCCTTCCTGAGTGAAGGCCGATGCCTCGCAAGACAATAAAGCCACAGCGTCATCCTGAGTGATCGGCATCCACGGTTGGCGTTTTCCGCCACATGTGCCCATTCATTGGGGATGATCGCCAAAGCGACATGGATTCCTCGGGGCTTCTGCTACTCAAGTGCAGGGAGCCATCGCTCCATTGCATCTGCTCGATATTGTATTGCTCAGAGGCCACACGAGCCTACCAGTCGGCGGGAAGTAACCCTTCTCCTGCTCCCATGTCCACGGGCGGCAGAACCAGCGAACATCCCTTCCGCCGTGGATGCCGCGGCAGCCATCCGTTGACATGAGGGCGGACCGACAATCGCGCTGCGCATGGATCCCGTGACAATGTCTGCTGATCGAGGCTCGGATAATCATCAAGGATCTGCCGAGGCGAGTGGGTTGAGAACATCGGGGACTGCAACGGCGGTTGCGTTGGGAATTCCCTGGCCGGGCGAAGGCCGCGCTGATGCCCGCTGAGCTGCTTCGGGCCGCAGGCGTGCGCCTGCGTTCACCTCATGAGAGCGTCAAGCGCAACGAGGCGATTTAAATCAGGGCCCTCAAACGAATCTTCATCTATCCACAGTATGGATGGCAGCCATTATAACTATCAATTTTACCAATATAACTGGATGCTACTATAACATCCATGATCAAAGCGAGCAGGTGAACGTCTCCGTGATTGCTGTGGGGCTGACGCTGACGGGAAGAATTCGGGGACGAACATGTGCGGGATTGTTGGCATCGTTGGGCTACAGCCAGTGTCGGAGCGGTTGGTCGACGCGTTGAAGCGCCTGGAATATCGCGGCTATGATTCAGCCGGCGTTGCGACGATCACCGAGGGTGCCTTGCACCGCCGGCGCGCAGAGGGAAAGCTTGTCAATCTCGAAAAGAGGCTGAAGGACGAGCCGCTGAGCGGCACCATCGGCATCGGCCACACGCGTTGGGCAACCCATGGCGCATCGACGGAACGCAATGCGCACCCACACTTTACCGACGGTGTGGCCGTCGTTCATAACGGCATCATCGAGAATTTCGCCGAGCTGAAGGACGAATTGACGGCGGCGGGAGCCAAGTTCCAGACCGACACCGACACCGAGGTTGTCTCGCATCTCTTGGCAAGACACCGCCGCGAGGGCATGACGAGGCAAGAGGCGATGCGTGCCATGCTGAAACGCGTCAAAGGCGCGTACGCGCTTGCCATCCTCTTCGAGGATGATCCGTCAACCATCATGGCGGCGCGCAACGGACCACCGCTGGCGATCGGTCACGGCGACAGTGAGATGTTCCTGGGCTCCGACGCGATCGCACTTGCTCCCTTCACGAATGAAATCACTTATCTTATCGACGGCGACTGGGCCGTTATCAGCAACACGGGCGCGCATATCTTCGATTTCGATGGCGATCCTGTCGAGCGTGCGCGCCAGACCTCCATCGCCGCGGCCTATCTGGTCAACAAGGGCAACCATCGCCACTTCATGGAGAAGGAAATTTACGAGCAGCCCGACGTCATCGCCCAAGCGCTCGGTCATTATATCAACATCATAGACAATCACGCTGATACGGTTTCTAGCATCGATTTCGCCAGGATACCGAGCTTGGCGATCTCTGCCTGCGGAACCGCCTATCTCGCCGGATCGATCGGAAAACACTGGTTCGAGCGCTACGCGCGCCTACCGGTCGAAATCGACGTTGCGTCCGAATTCCGTTACCGCGAGATCCCGTTGTCGCCGCAGTCGGCGGCTCTTTTCATTTCGCAGTCTGGCGAAACCGCCGATACGCTAGCGTCGCTGAGGTACTGCAAGGAGCTTGGGTTGAAAATTGGCGCCGTCGTCAATGCTGGCGAATCGACCATCGCTCGGGAGGCCGATGCGGTCTTCCCGATCCTTGCCGGCCCGGAGATCGGCGTGGCCTCCACCAAGGCTTTCACCTGCCAGCTTGCCGTTCTTGCCGCACTCGCCATCGGCGCCGCCAGGGCCCGCGGAACCGTAACCGAAGACGAGGTGCAGGCTCTCGTCAGGAGCCTCGCCGAAATGCCGCGCATCATGGGCCAGGTACTAAACAGCATCCAGCCGGAGATCGAACTCCTATCGCGCGAACTGTCAAAATTTCATAACGTCCTGTATCTCGGCCGTGGCACCAGTGTCCCACTGGCGATGGAAGGTGCGCTGAAGCTCAAGGAGATTTCCTACATCCATGCCGAGGGCTATGCCGCGGGTGAATTGAAGCACGGCCCGATCGCATTGGTCGACGAGAACATGCCAGTGATCGTCATCGCGCCACATGATCGCTTTTTCGACAAGACCGTCTCCAACATGCAGGAGGTGGCTGCCCGTGGAGGTCGGATTATCCTCATCACCGATGAAACAGGGGCGGCCGCATCGAAACTCGACACCATGCACACGATCGTACTGCCGGCCGTCGACGAGATTATCGCGCCGATGATCTTTTCGCTGCCGATACAGCTTCTTGCCTATCACACGGCGCTCTTCATGGGCACAGATGTCGACCAGCCACGCAATCTCGCAAAATCGGTCACCGTCGAATGATTGTGAGGCTTTACAGGTCGCAACGTTCGTCCATCCGAAACTGCCAACATCTTTGTCTTTAGACCCGAAGCCCAGATGACCATTATTGCTCGCCGCAATTTCGGGAAACGCGCAGTCGCTGCAGTCATGAAAATCGCCTTTCTTTTTCGGCAGGTCGCATGATTGCGCAGGGCAACCGGATAGAGCTTGCTGAAGCTGGCGTCAGCACGGCCGTCCGGCAATACATGTCCCCTGGCCGTTGATTGCAAGAATGCGGTCGTTCAGAGTTGGGTTGGCTCGTGTCAGACCGTCGCCGCCGCTTCCTCTTTCGGATGCATGTGGCCGATGGGTTCCAGAGTTCGAACTCGGCAAATCGCAGGAAGCCCTGTTCTGCGATGCGCCCGCCGGCTCGCATCAAGTTGCAACCGGGTTGAGCCGCTTCGCGCGGCAGCCCAGTGACAACTGGCCTATGAGGCGAGCACGAACGAGGCATCAATCCGGGCTCGAGCATATTGGTCGAGACACCCATGATGACTATGGCGGCTGTGCCGACGAGCAATAGCCGGAACGAGAACGCGGCAAGCGCACCGTTGGCCTAAGGCGGCAGTTGGCGGCTCGACGCTGAAGCTGCTGGGCAACCAGGCGGCCGACGACTATCGATGGCTGAAGCCGATGATCTGCACCCTATGGTGCCTTTGATCTCCATCTCGCGCAGCGGATTGCTTTCGACGTGAAACGGGGGGGCCTGGATTGAAAAGACGCAGCCTATTGGGGCCATCGCTTTTGCCACTCTCGTCAGAGGTATCGAGGATGACGCCATAGGCCGTTGAGTACCCGGGACTGGCTTCGATGGCTCGCCACCGTCGCGTGCATAAGGGATGTCTTTGAAGCGCCAGTAGCCGTGGAGCAGCTTGCCGGACACCGACCAAGCATGCCGGGTTCATTTTCCCAAGCACGGGTATGCTCGGCAAGTTGCACGAAACGCTGGCATTGTCTTTCGCTGGCATTGACTTTCAAAGACGACGGCAGCGGACGCAGATAGGCAAAGGTGACCAAGGAGGTGGTCAGAGCCCGCGGCGCTTTCGGCTATCCTCGGCCGGCCATCTCAGGGAAAGGAACCAAGATGTCGGCTTCACCATCCAGCATTCCATACGCCTGGCCGGAAGCGCAACGCCAATGTTTCGACTAGCACAGGTCGCGGTGTCCAACTCACATACCCACATCACGCAGCGTCCAATATGTCCGACTCTTCAAGAATTCCCACAGGCAGGGACAGCGATCTGGCGATGCGATGCCGATAGCCCTTGTTGTACCTCAGACCCGACTCGATGTTTTGGATTTCCTCAGCGGCTAGCCCGCATGCCACCGCCAGGTCCTCGATCGTATATCCGAGGTGCTCACGATAAGCGCGAATGACGTGGGTTCCCTCCGATATAGCCTTCAAAACCGGCTCGGGAATGCGCGAAGCCTTCATAAACACCTCCAAGAAGACCAGGGCACCTGACAAATCGGGAGACTTCTTCCCCCGATCTGGCGCTCCCGGCAATTCAAATAAATGGACGTCGATTCGGCCGATAGGCCCCATCCATGGAATGGGCCACCTGAAATTGGCAGCCAAATCGGGATATGGCGGTTCAGCTGGTTCTGATCAAGTCCAAGAACCTGCCCTAAGACGGGCCTGATCGGCTGAAGCATCACTCCCTGCGATTCCGCGGCTTGTCATCGCCGATGGCTTTTGCTGAACAGGAACTCGAACTCGCGCCTGCCGCCACGTCCAGTGGCGGGCCTGTGCACCGAGCCTGGCGGACGCTTACTCCATTGCTGACCACCGTCAAAAAAGCCCTGTTAACCAGATTTTTAATCCGCCAATCCTTATTCGCAGACTGAAAGGGTGAGGTGACCGATGTGTGATTCAAACATAAGCGCGTTTCCGCTGCATCGGCGGCGGAAATTGGTCGAAGGTATTGCCCGGGTCCTGCAATCCAGGAACAGAAAGGACGCACACGACTTCTGGCGCAGCACCGCCAAGAAAATTCTCGTTCAACTGTCCGAATCGGGAATTGCACCGGGGCTCGCCGAACAGGAAGTTAGAATGCTTCTTCATGCTGTCTTAGGCGATATAGCCACCCGCAGTGCTGCGACACGTGCGCGATAGCATCGGCTCGCGACGAAGGGATTGCTGACGGCGTGCTTGTGCTGGTCGGCAGGGCGATACTGACTGGAACATCAAGGTAGCCGGCGAGAGCGGCCCATCACGTTAGCAACGATCTGCCGACATCCCGCGCCGCTCGTACGAGCGCATAGCGCACCCAGACGTTACTGGGTTGACTATAGGCATCTAAATCGCGAAAAGGGGCCGCTCTTCGTGAGTGGCGTGCGCCGGCAGTCTAACCCCAAGCCCCCCGCCCAGGCTGCCGGCGCGCTTCTAGGAATGCCGAGGTAGGGCGCACCGACGCCTCCTTTGCCGATCCCCCAGCAGGCAGCCAGTGTGACCGTCGCATGCGCGTAAACTCTTGCGCTTCCTCTGGCGCGTCAAGCCCACCGCCATGGGGTGCGCCAGTTTGGTGTTCACCCACCTGCCATTTGCGATCATGTGTCGACGTGACCCAGCAAGAGCACCGGAAGCTCCTGCCTGCTTGAAAAAAGGCAGGGCGGCGCGGCGGCGCCGCTGTTGCCATGTCGGAGTTTCCCTTGGCATAGGATCAGAGCCCTTCGACTTCCGCCAGAAGGAGGCGATGGTGGTCGATTCTCCCGCCTCCGAATTCGGCGGCACCGGGGGCGGCAGGGCCAGGCCCCATTTGCGCGTTGCGAAAACCGCGGTGAATGTTGCTCGATGCCAGGCAGAGACCTCGCTCTAAACGATCGCATCGATGCAACGTAAGATTGGTCGCCATGGTCACGGTCACTGCTTTGCCGCGGTCGCCGGAGCCGTTGTCGAGCACGACTGTCATCCCGGCGATGTCGGCGCCGATGTCGCATGCAAAAATCCACAGATTCACTCCGGCCAAATGTTAGCTGCCAAGCATATGCCCGGCCTTTCGCAAGGCGCCCAGAAAGAGACTGGCATGGTCGTCGACATCGATCTTGGCCTGCATCGGCAGGGGCATGCTGGTCCAGTTCTCCAATGGCGCAATGAAACGTGAGAAAGCGCCGTTGACGATGCAATGGCGGGTAACATGGCCTTGTCTGTCCAAAGCCAGCACGCCGGCCTGGTCGCCCGGATATCGGATGGCTGCGACCCGCTGGACCTCAGCGTCGCCGTCGACTCGCACGTCGAAAAGCAGGATACCACGGCTCCTGGCGGCTATCGCCGCGGCTTTTTCAGTGAAGCTTAAGGGGAGTGAGCGGACGCTTTCGACCGCCATCTGGAAAACCATCAAGTCCAGTTCATTTACGGCCATAAGGGTAATTGCGCGCAACACAGGGGTGATTGCAATCGACGCCCACGGCTTGTTCACAGATGTAGGTCCACCGCCGATCATTTAGTTTGGATTTGCCATCGGCCCCTGACCGACGACGTGCTGCGGTTCGAACCGCTCCTGTAGCGGAAGGCGCGGGCAGTTCGTGAAGTTGGGCTTCTGCTCGACGACCGTTAATGACTTCCGTCACTGGAAGTTCGGGATCCGTGATTGAACCGTCGAGAACCTTGCCGTTTCGTGTGTCCGACTTTTCCAGGCTCAGCGTCACCTGTGAGCCCCGCGCACCGCGGCACGTCAGCGCATCAAACTCGTCCCCCCGTTCACAAACGAGACTCCCTGAGGTACTGCGAGCGCAGAGAAATCTCCGGTCGCAGCCTACCCGGTCAAAACAGGGACCCCACGATGAAGACTCTCGTCATCTGCTCCGGCGGACTGGACTCCGTTTCCCTTGCTCACAAGGTGGCGGCGGAGCACGAACTCGCCGGCCTCCTATCTTTCGATTACGGCCAACGACACAGGAAGGAGTTGCGCTTTGCCGCTCTTTGCGCGGAGCGACTGAGCGTCCCGCACCGCATCATCGACATTCGTGAAATCGGCCGCGGCCTGTCCGGGTCCGCGCTGACGGATAATGTGGCTGTGCCCGACGGCCACTACGCTGAAGACACGATGAAGACCACGGTCGTGCCGAACCGGAACGCCATCATGTTGGCCATCGCCTTCGGTCTCGCGGCCGCTCGCCGCGCTGACGCGGTGGCGACGGCCGTGCATGGTGGGGATCATTTTATCTATCCGGACTGCCGGCCAGCCTTCATCGACGCTTTCCAGGTGATGCAAGACCGCGCGCTCGACGGCTACGCGAACATCCGCCTCTATGCGCCTTATGTGAACCTCACGAAGGCGGACATCGTTGGTGATGGAGCAACATACGGCACGCCATTTGTCGAGACTTGGTCCTGCTACAAGGGCGCCGAGCGTCACTGTGGACGGTGCGGGACCTGCGTCGAGCGGCGCGAGGCGTTTCATCTCTCCGGGTGCCCGGACCCCACCGACTACGAGGACACCGACTTCTGGCTCGAGGCGCTGCGGAGGAGGAGCGTGTAATGTTCCGAATCACCAAGGAATTTCACTTCTCGGCCTCGCATCAGCTCATGTCTTTGCCGCCAGACCACCAGTGCGCGCGCCTGCACGGGCATAACTATATCGTCGAAGTGGAGCTTTCGGCGAAGGAACTGAACGAGCACGGCTTCGTGCGGGACTATCATGACTTGGCACCGCTCAAACGCTATATCGACGAGAGCTTCGACCACCGACATCTCAACGACGTGCTGGGACATGGGCAAGTCACGGCGGAATATCTGGCCAGACATTTTTATGAATGGTGCAAGGCACGCCTGCCCGAAACTTCGGCCGTGCGGGTAAGTGAAACGCCGAAAACATGGGCGGAATGCCGGCCATGACCGATACGCATCCCGCAATCCGCGTGAGTGAGATTTTCGGGCCGACGATCCAGGGCGAGGGAGTACTTATCGGTTTGCCGACCGTCTTCGTCAGAACCGGCGGGTGTGACTATCGCTGTTCCTGGTGCGACAGCCTGCATGCAGTGGACAATCAATTCCGCCATGAATGGGAGACGATGTCCATCGGCGCGGTATGGCAAAACGTGCTTGCGCTTTCCGGTGGCCGCCCGATGATGGTTTCGCTGTCAGGCGGCAATCCGGCCATCCAGCCGCTCGGCGCGCTGATCGAGCGCGGCCATGGTGACGGTTACCGTTTTGCGCTGGAAACCCAAGGGTCGGTGGTCAGGGACTGGTTTGCCGACCTTGACGTGCTGGTCCTCAGCCCAAAGCCGCCCTCAAGCGAAATGACGACCGATTGGGCCGCGCTCGAGGCGTGCCTCCAGGCGGCACAGGGGAAGCCGCAAATCGTGCTCAAGCTCGTTGTTTTCGATGAGAGTGACTACGCCTTCGCGAAAGACACCGCCGCCAGATTTCCTCGACTTCCGATCTATCTGCAACCTGGCAATCACACGCCGCCACGTCCGGGAAATGAACAGGCGCCTGTCGACCTTGAAGGAATAGTGAAACGCATGGAGTGGCTGGTTGATAACGTGACCCGCGACAGGTGGTTCGAAGCCCGCGTGCTGCCGCAGCTGCATGTTATGCTCTGGGGTAACAAGAGAGGCGTCTAGCCTGCCCCGGCTTTTTCACGCAAACTGCGCCTGCGGATATTCGGTTGGACGGTTGGCTATGTTCGACGGCGCAATCGGAAGACCTGGGGACTGCTGTCGCCGGCACCAAGAGCGTGGCCAGCTGCTTCGATAGTTCCCTCCCGATTCGGACTGTTGCCAAGGCGTCGACGAGTGTCGGCCTTGTTGGCGCAGATAGCGAATACGGTTGGCGCTTGCGATCAGGAGCAGTTCTACCTTCGAGGTCGTTTCTCACCCACTAAATTGGAGCCATCCGGGCTGTGCTGGCAACTGTCGAGGCCGCGGGCGCAGTTCTGGTCGATATTGAGATTCCCGATCTGATTGATCACATCGCCAAGACCTCGCTCTATGGCTGCCATTCCAGGCACGACATCAATGTCTTTTTGGCCTCGCGGCCCAATATGCCGACCGGCTCGCTCGAGGAAATCAAGGCAATGGTACCTACGATCCTGCGGTCGACCTGCTGGTTGGCATTTTCGACGGGCCAAACAAGCCGGAGGACGATCCGGACTACTATTTCAAGCTCGCCGCACGTGACCGCTTCCAGCGCGTTAGCAAACATGCGCTCGACGCCATCGTCTTCCCCTCGGTGCAGGTGCTTCCGCCGCTTCAGGACGAGATTCGCGCCGGCAACCATCCGTGTCTGACCTTCCCGACCAACACGCTGATTGGGTCGCAGACCTGGTTGCCCTCGATCTGCCTGCCCGCAGGCTTCTGTCAGGGCATTCCGGTTGGCCTCGAACTGCTCGTCCAGCCCTACCGGGAGGCCAATCTGTTCCGCCTCGGATACGGTTTCGAGCAAACGACCAAATATCGCAGGCCGCCAGTCTTCGATTAGTCCCTTCCGCCATTCGGGCTGCTGGCTGCCTGCACGAACTACTGAGCGGCCCGGCTAGGCGGATTTGGTCTGTTCCCATGGGAGGCCCATTTGACCACTACCATCCCGGGCTATTGCACGCTTTGCCGGTCGCGTTGCGGCACGTTGAATGAGGTAGACCGCGAGATGTTGATTGCGGTACGCCCCGATCCGTCTCACCCCACTGGCCAGGCCATGTGCATGAAGGGTCATGCCGCGCCGGAGATCGTTCACAGCCCGCATCGCCAGCTTTATCCGCTCAAGCGCACCACGCCCAAGGGCTCAGCCGGTCCAGGCTGGCAGCGCATCACCTGGGAAGAAGCACTCTCCGAGACAGCTCGGCGTCTTGGCGAAATCAAGGCCGAAAGCGGCGCTGAAGCAGTGGCCTTCGCCATCACATCGCCGAGCGGCACGCCGCTGTCTGACAGTATCGACTGGATCGAGCGTTTCATACGTCATTTCGGTAGTCCAAACATCTGCTTCGCCACCGAGATTTGCAACTGGCATAAGGACTTCGCCCACGCCTTCACCTTCGGTTGCGCTATGCCGACCGCGGATTATGAGAATGCCGACACGATCCTGCTCTGGGGCCACAATCCGGCCAATACATGGCTGGCGCAGGCCCATGCCATCGGACGCGGCCGCAAGAAGGGCGCCGCCATGGTGGTGGTCGATCCGCGTCCCATAGCACTGGCGCACCAAGCCGACGTCTGGCTGCCTGTCCGGCCGGGAACCGACGCCGCGCTCGCGCTCGGCCTGATCCGCATGCTCATCGAAACACGCCGCTACGATGAAGACTTCGTTCGACGCTGGACGAATGGGCCATTTCTGGTGCGCACCGATAACGGCACCCTGCTTCGAGCGCGCGATCTTTTACCGGGCGACGAGACTGAGCGCTACATCGTCTGGGACGAGCAGGCCGGATGTCCTATCGCGATCGATCCGGGTGCAGTGCGATCATCCATCGATCCGCAGCGCTTGGCACTGCGCGGCACCTTCACCGTCACTCTTGAAGCAGACGGACAACGCGTCGATATCGGCTGCATGCCAGCCTTCGAGCATCTGACACGCGAGGCTGAACCCTACGACGCGCTGCATGTGCAAGCCGTCACCAACGTACCCCCGGAGGCGCTGAGGGCGGCGGCCGACCTCCTCTGCGGGGGACGGCGTATCGCCTACCACGCCTGGAGCGGACTGGCACAGCACACCAACGCGACACAGGCCGATCGCGCAGTTGCTACACTCTACGCGCTCAGCGGCAGTTTCGATCGCATCGGCGGCAACCGTATCAGGCGCAGTCCACCCTACAATCCCGTCAACGCTTTCGGCTACATCCCGAAGGAGCAAATGGCGAAGGCCCTCGGCATCTCCGAACGGCCGATCGGCCCGCCCGCAATGGGCTGGGTCACCGCCCGCGACCTTTACCGGGCTGTGTCGGAAGGCGTGCCTTACAAGGTGCGCGGGATGATGGCGTTCGGCACGAACCTGTCGCTTTCGCAGGCGGATAGCAGGACGGCCGAAGCGGCGCTCAAGGCACTCGAATTCCATGTCCATTGCGATCTCTTCGAGACACCGGCCGCGCGTAACGCCGATATTTTTCTGCCGGTGAATTCTCCCTGGGAGCATGAGGGCCTCCGCATCGGCTTCGAGATCAGCGCCGCCGCCGCCTCCCTTATCCAGCTTCGCCCGCGGATGGTCGCTCCGCGTGGCCAGTCCCGCTCCGACAACGATATCGTCTTCGATCTTGCCAGCCGACTCGGCATGGGAGACGCATTCTTCGGCGGAAGTCTCGAGGCGGGCTGGAACCACATGCTGGCTCCGCTCGGCCTGACCGTGGATGAGCTGCGCGCGGCGCCCCGGGGCCTACGATGGCCGGTTGACGCGCCTGAGCGGAAATTTGCGCTGACACTTGCCGACGACCCCGAAAAGATACGCGGCTTCGACACGGAGACGCGTCGCGTCGAACTCTATTCCGAACGTCTGCATCGATGCGGCCAGCCGGCTATCGCCAGCTATGTTCCGCCGGCGGAACGTACCGGACCGGACAACATCCGCCGAGGCCGGAAGTATCCGTTAATCCTTAGTTCGGCGAAAAACGGCCTCTACTGCCACAGTCAGCACCGCAGCCTGGCTTCGCTGCGAAAGCGCGCGCCCGAGCCGATTGCCGAAATCAGCCCAGCGCTCTCAGCCGCGCGCGGCATCGCTGAAGGCGACGGGATCAGGATATCCACCCGAGAAGGCCAGGCGCGCTTCATAACCCGGGTCACGCCGGGCCTTGCCGATGACATCGTCGTTGCCGAATTCGGCTGGTGGCAGGCCTGCCCGGAGCTCGACCGCCCCGCTCTCGCCATCGAAGGTGGCGAAGGCAGCAATTTCAACAGCCTGATCTCTGGAGATGCCAGTGATCCCGTTAGCGGATCGACGCCGCTCCGATCCTTTCTCTGCGATATCGAGCCCGATCCGTTGTCGCAGAAGGGCCAGCGGCGGTGGCAGGGCTACCTGCCATTTCGCGTCTCCGCGCTCCAAGCCGACGCCGAAGGTGTCATGCGCGTTTGTCTCACAGCAGTGAACGGCGAGGCACTACCGGATTTCCACCCCGGGCAGCATGTAGAGATCAGAGCCCGGATCGGATCGGCGGTGGTCAGTCGAGCCTATTCGCTCATCGATGCCGCGCGCGTCGACCAGCGCCAGACCTATAACATCACCGTCCGGCTTCGGAACGTCGTTCTTGAGGACAGCACGGCGGTGTTCGGCGTTATGTCGAACCATATCCATACCGAACTGGCTGTCGGCGAAATCGTCGAATTGAAGTCACCGTCAGGCAGTTTCGTCCTGCCGCGCCAATCTCCGCAGCCGATGATATTGATGGCCAGCGGCATTGGCATCACGCCATTCATGAGTCTGCTGGAGTCTCTGCCGGACGGTGATCCAGCGGAAATCTGGCTCCATTATGGAAACACTAACAGCCGTACACATGCCTTCAGCGAGCGCATTGCCTTCCACGAACAGCGGCTACCGGGACTGACGGTCGTCAATTACTACAGCAAGCCGCTTGCCACGGACCGGCGCGGCGTAAACCACCAGGCGACAGGCCGGATCAGCGCAACCGTGGTTGCAGACGACCTCATTGCGCGCCGCGCCCGAGTCTATATGTGCGGGTCGGCGCCGATGATGGAGGACGTAAGAACAGGTTTGGTCGCGCGCGGGCTGCCGGCCTTCGATATTTTCAGCGAGGCCTTCACTTCTCCTGCAACTGCGATGGTCGATGACGGCAAGACGTTTCGGGTGTCCTTCAGTCTCTCGCGCAAGCAACCGGATACATGGTCTCCTGCAAGCGGCCCGCTGCTCAGTTTTGGTGAAGCACTGGGCGTGAATCTGCCGAGCGGGTGCCGGGTCGGGCAATGCGAAAGCTGCGAAGTCCGCATTCTGTCGGGCAATGTCCGTCATTTGCATGGAAGCGAGCCGGATGATCACACCGTCTGCCTGACTTGTCAGGCAGTGCCGATAACCGACATTGTCCTTGATGCCTGACTTAGCGGATCCCAGTACGGCTGTCTTCTCGACAAAATTGTCCAGCCGCACCGGAGGAGCAAGGCAGCCAAGCGTCTGCTAATTCGGTGAACGAAGACGCAGAGTTTTTCCTCACGCTGATCGTCTGCGACGGGTCTTGTTTCTCTAGAGCAACACGGCTGCCGGTGATAGCTACGGGAAAACATCACGCAAAAGAACATGCGCAGCGTCAATGGCGAGGATGAATCATGGAATCCGAACATATTAGATTTTGAGCGTGCTGCCGCGGCGCGGATACTGGCCGCAAGAAGCTTAAGGATGACGGCTCAACCGCTCGCTTCGAAACAAAAAGGCCCGTCCGGAGGCGTGCCCGCTGCCGGTAAGACGTAGGACGGCCAAGGCGCGAGCCGACGAGGCCAAGTGGCTGTTATAATGAGCTGCTACACCGTTACCTCACCGCCGTGCTTGAGAAGGTCAAGTTGAACGATCGACGCGGCCCGATTTTCGAAGCTTCGCCAGCAAGATTGATGCCGTGCCTCGGTAGCTAGCACTGACCTGCTCGGCCATGGGCAGTGAATTCCACGCGGTTGGTTTGGCCACTAGAAAATCGTTGTCTGGGTTTATTGGTGCGGAGCTAAGTTGACCCTCTTTGTCCATCATGATTGCCACGGTGCCGGTTGCGCCATATCCAATCGCCGCCATTCTGCGAATGCGGGTGTCGCCGTCCACGCGAATGTCGAACAAAACCGAGCCGCCAGTTTTCTCCGCGACGTCGTCCACCCGATCGGAAAACGGACGCTGTATGCCGCCTGTATTGGCGAGGGACTGCTCCAACAGCGCCAGTTCAACATACTCCGCCATCATCCCGCGAGAGTGCGCGGCATGCCGCGCAGGACCAATAGGCCGTGGACGGCTTATCCACACAAAACAGCCGCCAATCGAGACGGCGCCTGGGAACCCCATGACCAAGAACCAACGCGCCGCCGCGCGACGGCACAGCCGTGCGAAACACAAGGCGACGCATTCGCTAAACCAGATAGCGGTCAAGCAGACCGCAACGCTGGAGCGGATGATGTTGCAGACCAGCCGGTCCGGTTCGCTTGCAGTATTGCAAGCGAAACAATTCTGAGACCCAAATGACCCGTCGAAGTCAGCACAAACGCGACGGTGGACCGCCTGTGGCAAGCAAGGTTATGCGCTGGCGGCCTGCAGACCGCGCCGGAATGACTGCTCGCTGTTGGCCAGAGTTCGCCGACAATGCCGGGCCGAACGATTTCCTTGCAGGCGTGGCACCAACGTGGGAGTTTTCCACCCTCATGTCGGACTGCAAGGTGTTGCGGCTGACATTTGGTCGACGATCCCATCGAGCGGAAACCAGGGTTGCTATCCCAGCCGGGTTCAATTCGCGGATCGTCATGCCACCGCAGCCGCCGCACCTTGAAAAGGCGGCAGGCCGCTTTTACCGTCTTGCCTTGCGCCAGCCTGCCGCGACTGCCTCCGCCTCGGAACAGAACCAGCGCTCGCCATATCGAGGGCTAATCTTGGTTTCCCAATAATGTTCTTGACCAGGGATGTGGTAGATCCGTTCCCCGGTGTTGACGGAAATATTCCCCTTGATATCGCAACTGCCCGAGCCGGTCATGGCGCCGCCTGTCGCGACGCCTGGCACAACGAGATCTGCGACAGTTTCGAGGCTGCTTGGGCTCACCGTGAGAAAGGCGGCTAAGGGAACTATCACCATCGCAATGAGAAATTGCGGTTGCCAGCGGCGACGCCGCTTCCTGGCGCGCTTTCGCCACCGGTCAGCCTGATTGGCACCCTGCTCGCGATTGACTTTGCCCATGCCTCTCTCTCCCAGACTGGAGGATGCGTCCTTTGCGAACGAGAGTCCATGCGCACGTGATGCCAAGGCTGATTACGGGGTCCGCCAGCGCGTTCCAAGCATATGAGGACAGGCGGCCCTTCTTTCGATGAAGGCACGCGCCTGCGGCGAGTGCAGAAATCCGCACATGCACGGCGTGAGAGATCCCGCGCGTTTCTCGCGCCACTGCGGTTTGGCACGGAGCTTGCGGCGGCATTGGTACAGCGTTCGACCGGAGCGCCGCGGTGGAAGAAGCCCGGGACGGTCGAAACTCGCCCCAATCCGGTCAGGGAGAGAAAAATGCTAGCTCCACCAGTCCGCAGCGCGAATCCCGCGCCTCGCAAGCCTCTCTACGCCCAGCTTTACGTGCAGGTGCTTGTCGCCATCGCCCTCGGCGTCGCAACTGGCTATTTCTGTCCGGGGATCGGCGAGAGCCTGAAGCCGCTGGGCGATGCCTTCATCAAGCTCGTCAAGATGATCATCGCGCCTGTCATCTTCCTGACAATTGCAACCGGCATTGCCGGTATGAACGATCTTCACAAGGTCGGCCGTGTCGCCGGCAAGACCATGGTCTACTTCCTGAGTTTCTCGACGCTCGCACTGATCGTCGGCCTCATCGTGGCCAATGTCGTTCAGCCCGGCGCCGGCCTCAATATCGATCCCGCCTCGCTCGACCTGCAGTCCGTGAACAGTTACGCCGCAAAGGCCCACGAGCAGTCCGTGACGGACTTCCTGATGAACATCATTCCGTCGACGATCGTCGGCGCGTTTGCGCAAGGCGACATCCTGCAGGTGCTGTTCTTCTCGGTTCTCTTCGGCATCGCGCTGGCGATGGCCGGTGAGGCGGGCAAGCCTGTCGTTTCCTTCCTTCAGGCGCTCATCGCGCCCGTCTTCAAGCTCGTCGGCATTCTGATGAAGGCTGCCCCGATCGGCGCTTTCGGCGCGATGGCCTTCACCATCGGCAAATATGGCATCGGCTCGGTTGTGAACCTGGCGATGCTGGTCGGGACGTTCTATTTCACCGCCTTCCTCTTCGTGTTCGTCATCCTCGGCGCGGTCTGCCGTTACAACGGCTTCTCGATCGTTGCTCTCATCGGCTACATCAAGGAAGAGCTGCTGCTTGTCCTCGCAACGTCCTCTTCAGAGGCCGCGCTACCCTCACTCATGGAGAAGATGGAGAAGGCCTGCGCCGCGCGTTCGGTCGTGGGCCTCGTCGTCCCGGCCGGATATTCCTTCAATCGGGATGGCACCAACATCAACCTGACGCTGGCGGCCCTCTTCATCGCGCAGGCGACGAATACGGATCTGTCGATCGGCGATCGGATCCTGCTGCTTCTTGTCACCATACTCTCGAAGGGAGCAACTCGCATTACCAATACCGGCTTCGTCACGTTGGCCGCGACGCTCCTTGTCGTCCCGACCGCTCCGTTCGCCGGCGTGGAGCTGATCCGTGCTGTCGAGCAATTCATGTTCGAATGTCGCGTGCTGAGGAATCTGCTCAGCAACGCTGTGGGAACGCTCGCCGTCGCCTGCCGGGAGGCCGAGCCGGATGAAATTCGTTTGGCAGGCGCCCTCGCGAGCAGACCTTCGGCGCTTTGGCGGTGGAAGGTCAGGTCACCCGGCATGGCGAAGGGCGGCCACGGTTGGCCGGCTCGCGCGAACGCCTATCAGGTATTGAGGGCAGGGCGCGAAGCCGTCGTAGAGGAGCCGTTCGCTGGTAACGCCACCAATAGAGCCCCGCAACTTATCGTACTCCGGGAACTGCGGGGCAAGCGATCAAAAGTAATGACCCACCTTTACGCCAAAGGCACCAATGCTGGCCTGCCGTCCGCCGCTCATTGGAGCCCGCCCCATGTCTAAGCCAAACTGCCGGCTCTGTTGCCACGATCGCACCGATGAGGACATCAATCTGGCGCATAATCTAGCGGAAAGCGGTCATCGGAGAATTTTGACTGGGTCTCCTCACTCCAGGACCACGAGCTCGCGCGCCAGGAGCCCTGTCACATCTTGGTTGCGATAGCGCGATGCGATGCATGTCCTATGCGCCAGTTCGAATCATTCGCACAACGCCAGGTCGGTGGGCTTCGAGCGGCATGTTATCGACAAGGTCGAGACCCCGATCCTGGATCCGGCGAAGACGATTGTTGTCTGCTTCCGATACAAAAAGGCGGCCGGACTCAACGTGGCGCTTGCGGGACTTCGAAATGAAATAGGGTGCCGGAAGGCACGACCGGACGATATCGTCGCTAATGCCATCGCATCTGGTCCGTTGTGAAATCCTATCTTGACGCGAAAGTGGTCGATGAAGAGTCAAAAACGTAGCGCAATCGGTTCACGATCGACTGAAAACCGTGACCTTTCCTCTGCGGTGCTCAGATTGCCGCCGAATGCCTGGCCGTTCCACTTTCGAAATATTTGTCGAACTTCACCGCAATGCTCCTCACGAACGGACGATTTTCCGCCGGCACGACGAAACTGTCGCCTTGGAGTTCAAGCAGTCGAGCGGGATCCTGAAGGGCGATGGAGCTTGCCTGAAGAAGCAGCTTTTGGCCGGCTTCCCCGAAGCTCTCCACCAGGTCGATCGCCGAGAAGGCGAAATCGCACATCAGCCGCTCGATGATCCAGCCCCGGCCGCGATCGTCGTCGGACAGCACGATCCCGCGCACAGCAGCCAACCTGCCGTCTGCAACCATGCGGCCGTACTCGCCGGTCGAAGGCATGTTCTGCACGTAGCCCTGGCGAAAACGGCCGATGGACGAAGGGCCAAGTCCGATCAACGTCTCGCAGCGATCCTCGGTGTAACCCTGAAAATTGCGATGCAAAGTCCCCGCGCGGGCCGCTATAGCCAACGCATCGCCCGGCTTTGCGAAATGGTCGAGCCCGATTGATTCGTACCCCTCGTCCACAATCGCTCGCGCGGCAAGTCGCGATTGAGCGAACCGCTCGGTGGTGTCGGGAAGCCATGCCTCGTCGATCATCGTCTGGTGTTTCTTGAACCACGGTACATGGGCGTAGCCAAAAAGCGCTATCCGGTCTGGCTCCAGGGTCAGCGCCCGCGCGACGGTGGAGGAGACGCTCTCCCTTGTCTGATGCGGCAAGCCGTAAAGCAGATCGAGGTTCACGGACTCGACACCGCGTGAGCGAACTCCGTCGACGACTGCCTTGGTCTGCAAAAAGCTTTGCTTGCGATTGATTGCCTTTTGCACGTTCGGATCGAAATCCTGCACGCCGAGGCTCGCCCGCGTCATCCCGATTTCAGCAAGTGCATCAAGGCGGGCTTCGTCCGTATTGTTCGGATCGATCTCGACGCTGATCGTCGCATCGCCGAGAAAATCGAAGCTGTCCCGCAGGACCGTGCCCAGTGTCATCATGTCCTCGGGCTTCAGCATCGTCGGCGAACCGCCCCCGAAATGAACTGCGCGAACTCGGCCCTTGCCGCTGACAAGGCCGCCAACAGTCGCAATCTCCGCATACAGCGAGCGCAGATATGCGGCCACTGGCTCATAGTGGCGGGTCTGCTTGGTATGGCACGCGCAGAACCAGCACAGCCTGTCGCAATAGGGAACATGCAGGTAAAGCGATATCTCGCCACCGCTTTCGAGCGCCTCCAACCAGCCGCGGTAAACGACAGCATCGATGCCCGGATGGAAATGCGGCGTGGTCGGATAACTGGTATAGCGCGGGACGTTCTCGCCAAGTCTGGCAGCTAGTTCCGGTAGCATGTCGTGACCCACGGTGTTTGCTTTTCGCTGGAACTCTGGAGGCATTGACGAGCCAAGCCCTGATTTGGGTCAACCTCCGGCACGGACAAACTGCCGCAAGGATTTTTCTACCGTCGATTGCTATCCTGCCGACAAATTGGGACCGGTAGAGCGATCAAATGACAGTACGGCAGGACATTCGCAGTTCCGGCATTCCCGCTCTTTGCCTGTCTTGCGAGGCACGGCACCACGGCGTCTGTGGTGCGCTCGATCCAGACCATTTGGCTCGGCTCGCCAAGACGTCGTCGCGGCACAAGATCGATCCGGGGGTCGAACTGATCGGCGACGCTGAGACTGTCGACAGCTATTCAAACCTGCTTTCAGGCGTGGTGAAGCTGACGAAGAGCCTTTCGGACGGCCGCCAGCAGATTGTCGGCCTCCAGTTCGCGCCGGATTTTCTGGGACGGCCCTTCAGAGTCAAAAGCACGATCAATGCGGAAGCCGCAACAGCTGTCTCGCTGTGCTCGTTTCCCAGGGCGGCCATCGAACGGACGATGAAGGAATCACCAGAATTTGAGCACCGCCTGCTCAAGCAGACGCTCTACGAACTCGACGAGGCACGTGAATGGATGGTGACTCTGGGGCGCAAGACCGCACCGGAGAAGGTGGCGAGCTTTCTCCTCATGATCGCCCGGAATATCGATTCCAGTCTTGAGCCTGGGGCCAGGTCGGCGTGCTTCGAGCTGCCGCTGACGCGTGCCGACATTTCTGATTTCCTTGGAACCACAAACGAGACGGTGAGCCGTCAGCTGACCAGACTGAGAATGGACGGTGTGATCCGGATCGAGAACAACCGCCATGTCACAGTGGACAGCATGAGCCGGCTGGAACAGCGCTGCGGCGGCCGAGGCGCAACCGCCCCTTGAATGAGCGATGTATCGCGCTTCGAAGAAGCCGCGTAGCATGAACCCGACTGCTTCCACACTCGCTATCGGATGACGATCTCCGATCGCCAGGAGCGTTTTGGCCACCTCGTCGGCGAAGCATTGATCCTCGAGGTGCTCGACGCGCAACCGGCTGGTGGACGCAAGATTGGGCTCGGCCAAGGTCAGCACGCCTTATACGCCGCAGGAAAAATGACCGTCTCCTCGAAGCGTTCGCGCTGGCTGTCCCAAGGCATTTGAAGGCGATCGACGTACGGCAAGGCACCGGCTATATTTTCCAGCGCGTCGCAGACGCGCGCTTCACCACATCGTCCGGAATCGCCTCCACACCGGCCCGGCCCGGGGAACCGGACTTGTCCATAAACGGGGCGGCCCGTTCGGCATTTTCTCGTTCAATCGCCATCTTCCAATCGCACCGAACTCAATGCTGCCCCGAAGCAAAAATCGTGCGGCTCTGACATGGATCAGGGCAAGCAGGCGGCGGCTGCGCAATTAGTGGACTGCGGATTTGGCGTCCGTCGGAATTGGAGATCGGAACTTGCGATGAAATTCGGCACAGAGATCGTCCTTCTAAGCCTTTTCGCGTTTGCGGCTTTTGTGGCTGCCGGCTTCGGCGTGGACGAGCCATTCCGACAGCATATGTTGGTGCTGCTCATCGCGCTGCTGGGTTTCACCGCTGTTCTTCTACGCAACACGAGTTTCGCGCCGGCAGTCGCGGTCGATCCGTCAGCCTATATGGATGGTCCAATCCGATACGGCGCCATCGCGACCATGTTCTGGGGTATCGTCGGCATGACTGTCGGTGTGGTCATCGCGCTGCAGCTTGCCTACCCCGATCTCAACATCCAGCCCTGGTTCAATTTCGGCCGTTTGCGGCCGCTGCATACGTCGGGTGTCATTTTTGCTTTCGGCGGCAATGCCCTTCTGTGCACGTCTCTGTATGTCGTGCAGCGCACCTGCCGCGCGAGGCTATTCGGCGGCAATCTCGGCTGGTTCGTGTTCTGGGGCTACCAGCTCTTCATCGTCATGGCCGCGACTGGCTATCTGCTCGGCATCACCGAGAGCCGTGAATACGCCGAACCCGAATGGTATGTGGACATCTGGCTGACCATCGTTTGGGTCGCCTATCTCATCCTGTTCCTCGGCACGATCCTGAAGCGCAAGGAACCGCACATCTACGTCGCCAACTGGTTCTACCTCTCCTTCATCGTGACCATCGCGATGCTGCATGTGATCAACAACCTCTCGATGCCGGCGTCCTTCCTCGGTTCCAAGAGCTACTCCGCCTTTTCCGGCGTTCAGGACGCCTTGACGCAGTGGTGGTATGGCCACAATGCCGTCGGCTTCTTCCTGACCGCCGGCTTCCTCGGCATGATGTATTATTTCGTGCCAAAGCAGGCGAACCGACCGGTCTATTCCTACCGCCTTTCGATCATCCACTTCTGGGCGCTAATCTTCCTCTATATCTGGGCCGGTCCACATCACCTGCACTACACTGCCCTGCCTGATTGGGCGCAGACGCTCGGTATGGCATTCTCGATCATGCTGTGGATGCCTTCCTGGGGCGGCATGATCAACGGTCTGATGACGCTCTCCGGCGCATGGGACAAGCTCCGCACCGATCCGATCATCCGCATGATGGTGATGGCCATCGCCTTCTACGGCATGTCGACATTCGAAGGTCCGATGATGTCGATCAAGACGGTCAACTCGCTGTCGCACTACACCGACTGGACCATCGGGCACGTCCATTCCGGTGCGCTCGGCTGGGTCGGCATGATCTCGTTCGGCGCGATCTACTACATGGTGCCGAAGCTCTGGAACCGTGAACGGCTCTACTCGCTGAGGCTCGTCACCTGGCACTTCTGGCTGGCGACGCTCGGGATAGTCGTCTACGCCGCTGTCATGTGGGTCTCCGGCATCATGCAGGGCCTGATGTGGCGCGAATACGACGAGCAGGGTTTCCTGGTCTACTCCTTCGCCGAAACCGTGGCCGCCATGCACCCCTACTATGTCATGCGCGCCATCGGCGGAGCCATGTACCTCTCCGGTGCCCTCATCATGGCCTGGAACATCACCATGACGATCCTTGGCTACCAACGTGAGGAAGATCCGATGCCGGGCTCTGTTCCAGCCTTCCAGCCTAAGCGATCAGGAGCGAGAAATTGGGCTTGATGGACAAACACGCAATCATCGAGAAGAACGCCTCGCTTCTTCTCGTTGGTTCCCTTCTTGTAGTGACCGTCGGCGGCATCGTCGAGATCGCACCGCTCTTCTATCTCGACAACACGATCGAGAAGGTGGAGGGCATGCGTCCCTATTCGCCGCTCGAACTTGTCGGGCGCAACATCTATGTGCGCGAGGGCTGTTATCTCTGCCACAGCCAGATGATCAGGCCGTTCCGCGACGAAGTCGAGCGCTACGGTCACTATAGTCTCGCCGCCGAGTCGATGTACGATCACCCGTTCCAATGGGGATCGAAGCGCACGGGGCCGGATCTCGCACGGGTCGGTGACCGCTACTCGAATGTATGGCACGTCGAGCACCTTACGGATCCGCGTTCGGTGGTGCCGGAATCGATCATGCCGAGCTACGCGTTCCTCAAAGACGCATCGATCGACGTGAAGGACTTCTCGACGCATCTGGTCGCCAACAGGCGTGTCGGTGTCCCTTACAACGATGACATGATCGCGCACGCCAATGTCGACCTGATGGCGCAGGCCGATCCCAGCGCCGACACATCCGGCCTTGAGGCCCGCTATCCCAAAGCCAAGATCGGCGACTTTGACGGCAACCCGCAACAAGTCACCGAAATGGATGCCCTCGTCGCCTATCTGCAGATGCTCGGCACGCTGGTCGATTTCAAGAACTACGACGAAGCCACCGGCTACCGCTGAGGAGCTTTATCCATGGATTACAATTTGATGCGAGAGTTTGCCGACAGCTGGGGTCTGGTCGCCATGGCGCTTTTCTTTGTCGGTGCAATTGCCTTCGCGCTCCGCCCCGGCAGCCGCAAGATGGCCGACGAAGCTGCCCAGATTCCCCTTGAGGACGGCAGATCATGAGCAACAACGAGCACATCGACGAAGTGTCGGGAGTCTCCACGACTGGTCATGATTGGGACGGTATCAGGGAGCTGAACACCCCGCTTCCGCGCTGGTGGGTCGTAACCTTCTACGTCACGATTGTCTGGGCGATCGGCTACACCATCGCCTATCCGGCATGGCCGCTGCTGAACTCGGCGACGAAAGGTGTGCTCGGCTATTCCAGCCGCAACCAGGTCAAGAACGATCTGGCGGTGGCCGAAGCCGCCAAGGGCAAATATGTCGAGGCGGTAGGGTCCAAGAGCGTCTCGGAGATTGCCGCGGACGATGGCTTGCGCGAATTCGCGGTCGCCGCCGGTGGCGCCGCCTTCAAGGTCAATTGCGTCCAATGTCATGGCTCCGGTGCCCAGGGCTCCAAGGGCTTTCCCAATCTCAATGACGACGACTGGTTGTGGGGCGGCAAGGCCGAGCAGATCCAGCAGACGATCACGCACGGCATCCGCTTCGCGTCCGATACTGACACGCGGATCTCGGAAATGCCGGCCTTCGGTGACATCATCACCCCTGACCAGATTGCTCAGGTGAGCGCATACGTGGCCAGCCTTTCCGGCAAGGTCCAGGACGCAAGCCTCATCGAGCCAGGCGCCAAGGTCTTTGCCGAAAATTGCGTCGCCTGTCATGGCGACAATGCAAAAGGCAACAAGGAACTCGGCGCTCCCGATCTGACCGATGCGATCTGGCTTTATGGACCGGGCGAGACGGCCATCGCCGCCCAGGTCCGCGCGCCGAAACAGGGCGTGATGCCGGCCTGGATCGGGCGGCTCGGCGAGACCAAAGTCAAGGAGCTTGCAGTCTATGTCCATTCGCTTGGCGGCGGAGAATAGTAACCCAAGCCTATTCTCGACCCCCCTCCCGCCAAGCGACGAGGCCCGGCGCGCGCCGGGCCTCGACTGCATCGCGGCATCGGGCGACTGACCTGCATCAACGCATCGCTGCCCGCCATACGGCAAGCTTGCTCAACGCGGGCATCAGCCAGAACCGATGGGCCTGGCTTTCGGCGAAATCGTCGCTGGTGACGGGAGCTTCTCGTGCTTGATAATAGGCAGACAGAACGGCTGGAAGCCGAGGCGGCCAACTCCGCCAAGCTACGACAACCACTCTATGCCGCGCGCAAGAAGATCTTCCCCAAACGCGCCACAGGCAGCTTTCGCCGGTTCAAATGGCTGGTGATGGCGATCACGCTTGGTACCTATTACCTGACCCCTTGGCTGCGATGGGATCGCGGGCCATTTGCCCCCGATCAGGCTGTGCTGATCGATCTCGCCAACCGCCGCTTCTATGTCTTCTTCATCGAGATTTGGCCGCAGGAATTCTACTACGTAGCAGGCCTTCTCGTCATGGCCGGCTTTGGCCTTTTCCTGATCACATCCACGGTTGGCCGCGCCTGGTGCGGCTATACATGTCCGCAAACCGTTTGGGTTGATCTGTTCCTGGTCGTCGAGCGAGCTATCGAAGGCGATCGCAATGCCCGCATGAAACTCGACGCCGGACCCTGGAGCGCACGCAAGCTGGTCTTGCGCACGGCCAAGCATTTCATCTGGTTGCTGATCGCGGTGGCGACCGGTGGCGCCTGGATCTTCTATTTCTCCGATGCGCCTACCTTGTTTCATGACGTCTTTACTGGCAGTGCCGCACCGGTAGCCTACATCACTGTCGCGGTGCTGACAGCGACCACCTACACGTTCGGCGGGCTGATGCGCGAGCAGATCTGCACCTACATGTGTCCCTGGCCGCGCATCCAGGCAGCCATGCTCGACGAGAGTTCGCTGACCGTTACCTATAATGATTGGCGCGGCGAACCGCGCTCGCGCCACGCCAAGAAGGTGCAAGCCGCGGGGCAGCCGGTCGGTGACTGCGTCGATTGCAACGCCTGCGTCGCCGTCTGCCCCATGGGCATCGATATCCGCGACGGCCAGCAACTCGAATGCATCACCTGTGCGCTTTGCATCGACGCTTGCGACGGCGTCATGGATAAGCTCGGCAAGGAGCGAGGGCTGATCTCCTACGCCACGCTCGACGATTACAATGCGAACATGGCTCTTGCTATGACGGGGGGCGCCACGCTGGTCAATCCATCGCTTGTAAGGACCGCTGACGGACGTTTCATCGATAATCTGGCGCATTTCCAGCTGCGCAAGATCTTTAGGCCGCGCATCTATGTCTACACGGGCTTGTGGTCACTGGTCGGCATCGGACTGCTCTATTCTCTGATGACCCGCAACCGGCTCGAAGTGAACGTGCTTCACGACCGCAACCCGCAATTCGTGACGCTGTCCGATGGATCCATCCGCAACGGCTACACCGTTAAGCTGCTCAACATGATCCCCGAGCCAAGGACGATCGTCGTCACGATGCAGGCGTTGCAAGGGGCTGACATGAGCGTGGTCGGCGACGATATCGCGGCAGGTCGTTCCTTCGCCATTCCGGTCGAGCCCGACCGCCTGAAAATGTTGAAAATCTTTGTGCGCCAGCCGGCGGATCAGATCCACGGCGCAGCGCAAATCTTCACGTTCCGGGTCGAGGACAAGGCGAGTTTCGAGTCGGACGAATACACCGCCACTTTCAACGCACCGGAGACCGCCAGATGAGCGCGAATACGCAGAAATCCCGCGAATTCACCGGCCGGCACATGCTATTCACCATCCTTGCCTTTTTTGGGGTGGTCATCGCGGTCAATCTGATCATGGCGACGCTCGCCAACACAAGCTGGACCGGGCTCGTCGTCGAAAATAGCTATGTGGCGAGCCAGGAATTCAACAAGAAAGCAGAGGAAGGCCGGGCTCAGGCGTCACTTGGCTGGAAGAGCCGGTTGACGATTGCCGGTGGCGAGATTCGCTACAGCCTCGCAGATGCGGCAGGCAAGCCTGTCGCATTGCACGGCGTCAAGGTGATCTTCCGTCATCCCGCCTACGAAAAAGGGGACGAGTCCATCACTCTTGCCCTTGCCTCCGGCCAGGAATACGCGGCCCGACATACGCTCCGGAATGGGGTCTGGATCATTGAGGTGGACGCAGACGCAGGTCTCGCAAAGTCCTATCGCGAAGTCCGCCGTGTCATCGTTTCCCATGGAGCGCTGCAATGAGCTGTTGTGCGCCGGGCGCGGAAATGGCGCTGGATCTTGAGACATCCGTCCTGCCCTCGAGCCAGGAAATCCGATTGGCGAGCCGATCGCTTGGCGATGACCTTCACCAGACCGATCTTTCAGTGCCGACGGTTCATTGCGCGGCCTGCATCCAGGCGATCGAGAAGGCGCTTGGCAGGCTCGATCACGTCGAGGGCGTTCGCGTCAACCTGTCGACGAAACGGGTCTCGATCCAGTGGCGCGGGAATGATATTCCGCCGGTCGTTGCCGCGCTTGGACGGCTCGGCTACGAGGCGCATCTGTTCGACCCCGAGGTTGGCGAGAAGGACAAGACACTTTCGGAACTGATCCGCGCCGTCGCGGTCGCGGGCTTTGCGGCGGGCAACATTATGCTGCTTTCGGTCTCGGTCTGGTCAGGTGCGGAAGGCGCGACGCGGGACCTGTTCCATTGGGTGTCGGCGCTGATCGCCATCCCTGCGCTCGCCTTCGCCGGCGGCATCTATTTCCGCTCGGCCTGGAATGCGCTCCGCCACGGCCGCATGAATATGGATGTGCCGATCGCGGTCGGCGTCTCGCTCGCCTATGCCATGAGCCTTTACGAGACCATCAACCACGGCGAGCACGCCTATTTCGACGCGTCGGTCTCGCTGCTGTTCTTCCTGTTGATCGGCCGCACGCTGGATCACGTGATGCGGGAGCGTGCCCGCACCGCTGTGAACGGCCTGGCGCGGCTGGCGGCACGCGGCGCCATGGTGCAACGCGATGACGGCACACGCGACTACCTGCCTGTCGGCGAGATCGAACCGGGCATGCAGCTGCTGGTCGCTGCCGGCGAAAGGATCCCCGTCGACGGCAGGATCATTCGCGGAGCCTCCGATCTCGACTGCTCGCTGGTTTCCGGCGAGAGCACACCGAAAACCGTGGCGTCAGGGGAACGGGTCCAGGCCGGCACGCTCAATCTTACCGGCCCGCTGACCGTCGAGGCTACCGCTGCTGCGAAGGACTCCTTCCTGGCGGAAATGGTCAGGCTGATGGAAGCCGCCGAGGGTGGTCGAGCGCATTACCGCCGGATCGCCGACCGCGTCTCGGCGCTCTATGCGCCGGTGGTGCATCTCACCGCCTTCGTGACTTTCCTCGGCTGGGTGGCGGCAACCGGCGACTGGCATCGGGCAGTGACGATCGCCATCGCCGTTCTCATCATCACATGCCCATGCGCACTCGGCCTCGCGGTGCCGATCGTGCAGGTCGTCGCCGCGCGGCGCCTGTTCGAAAACGGCATCATGGTCAAGGATGGTTCGGCCATGGAGCGCCTGGCGACGATCGATACAGCGGTCTTCGACAAGACGGGCACTCTGACGCTGGGAAAACCCCGGCTCGTCAACAGGTCATCCATCGATCCGGCCATGCTGGCCCTCGCCGCCGCGATGGGCGCACATTCCCGCCATCCGCTTTCGCAAGCAATCGCCGGCCTGGCGAGCCCGGCCGGGCAACCGACATTCAATGAAGTGACCGAGCGTCCGGGTTTTGGCATCGAAGCGACAGCCGCAGGCAACACCTGGCGCCTGGGCCGGCGCGGATGGGCCGGCGGCAAGGGTCGGACCGGCGCCGAAGGCAAGACAGGTGGAACGGTGCTGACCCGAAACGGAACGATCGTCGCATCCTTCGAATTCGAGGACGCCTTGCGGGCGGACGCGGACACGGCCATTGCGCGGTTGAAAAATGCCGGACTTACGGTGGAAATGTTGTCCGGCGATACGGTCGTCGCATGCGCCGAAGTCGCGGAGGCGTTACCAGTCGACCATTTTACCCCCACTCTCCTGCCGTCAGGAAAGGTCGAGCGGATCAGGCAGCTGAGCAATGACGGTCACCGGGTAATGATGGTCGGCGATGGTCTGAACGACACGCCCGCGCTGGGCGCGGCGCATGTCTCGATCGCCCCGGCCACCGCCGCCGACATTGGCCGCAACGCTGCGGATTTCGTATTCCTACGCGAGAGCCTTCTGGCCGTGCCTCTTGCGCTGGACGTCTCGCGGAAAGCCGGGCGGCTGATACGCCAGAACATCGCGATCGCGATCGTCTATAATACCATTGCCGTGCCGATAGCCATTCTAGGGCACGTCACGCCGCTGATCGCTGCGGTGGCCATGTCCGCTTCGTCGCTGCTTGTCATTGGAAATGCGCTGCGCCTGCAACGCTTTGCAACCACCGAGGTGACGAGAGCTCCTTTGGCAACGCGCTCCGGCATTCACGAATCAATGCAGTCGTGATGACGACGCTCGTCTACCTCATACCATCAGCTCTGTTCCTTGGCGCTCTTGGGCTGTCCGGCTTTCTGTGGGCGTTGAGGAGTGGTCAATATGAGGATATTCACGGGGCCGCTGAGCGCATCCTCATCGACTGGGACGACAAGCCGGAACGCTGACCCAGGTCGCTATGCTGACGATTGTCAGGTGCCGGTGGTCAACCGAGTCGACTTGGGAACAGCCTGCTGAGGCTGTCACTCGAAGGACTGCGTGGGCGTTCTGCCAGAATACGTTTGCTAAGAAAGAGCCGCACCGAAGGGGAAGCCCGCTATTCCAATACGAGCTGACCAGACCGCGGCCAACGACCAGCCGACTGTGAACCCGCCGTTGCCGGCTTTGTCGTGTCTGGCTGATCCAGATCAAGGTTATCTCATCATCGGCATGGTTTCGTCGACCAGCCTTTCAAGGGAGAACACATGTCTAACGGACAGTTTGGTCGTCACTATCAGCCAACCGCCGACGTGAGAATCTCGCTTGCCGGCTGGCTATCTGCCTTGGCTGGGCGCCCATCAGCCGCGTTCCTGGCTCCATCGTTCGTTGCCGATCTATGCGCATTTTTCTGCCCAGTGGCCTGAGGGTATGCGGCTGGCACTGGAACGCAGGTCCGTCGATCCACGGCTAGCGGCTCAACTCCAGCAGCATCCCACGCAGATATCCGACGCGATGGCGGCACGCTGATGGCAGGGTCCCCCGAGCGGTTTGACATCGTCGTCATCGGAGCCGGGCCGGTCGGACTTTCGTTCGCCGCATCGCTTGCACAGAGCCGGCTCAAGGTGGCAGTCATTGAACAGCAGCCGCTCGAAAGGCTGGCAAATCCGGCTTTTGACGGTCGCGAGATCGCGCTGACCCACGCATCGGTCAGAATTCTTCGCGAGCTCGGCGTCTGGGATGCCATCCCCGCTTCCGACAAATCACCACTTCAAGGCGCGCGCGTGCTCAACGGATCGAGCCCTTTTGCGCTGTGCTTCGATTCTCCCGGCGGATCTCGGGAACCACTCGGGTTCTTGGTTCCAAATTGTCGGATCCGCGATGCCTTGTTCAAGATCATCCGCTTGCAAGATGATGTCCAGTTACTGTGCGGCCACTCGGTCGTTGGTGTCAAAAACAGCGAGACAGGAGCAGTCATAACGCTCTCTGACGGCAGGCAATTGACCGCTCGGCTTCTCGTTGCAGCCGATTCGCGTTTGTCCGCCACGCGCGGTCTGCTCGGCATCGGCGCCGACATCAATCGGGTTGGCAGCTCGATGCTGATTTGTCGGGTGAGGCACGAGCGCGCCCATCACCAGATCGCAGTCGAATGGTTCGATCACCATCAAACGATAGCGATGTTGCCACTCATGGAAGGCGTGTCCTCGCTGCTTGTCACTTTGCGCTCAAGCGAGGCTGACAGACTGCTTGCTTTCGACGACGATTCGTTTCTGGTGGAATTGACGAAGCGGTGTCGCGGGCGCCTCGGAAAAATGACCTTGGCAAGCACCCGCCATGCCTATCCGCTGGTCACGACGTGGGCGCACAGGTTCTGGGCTCCGAGCGCCGCGCTCATCGGCGACGCCGCCATTGGCATGCACCCGGTGACCGCGCATGGCTTCAACATTGGCCTCAGCGGCCAGAAGCAACTCGCCCATAAGATCATGACAACATGTCGCGACCGCCATGACATTGCCGATCCCGACATGCTCCAGAGATACGAAAGCCGGCTACGCCTGTCGGCGGCACCGCTCTATCATGCTACAAACATACTTGTCGGTCTCTACTCAGGCGAGCACCCGGCGGCACGGCTTGCAAGACATGCGGGGCTTCGCCTTGCCCAATATCTTCCCTTTGTCCGCCATGGCATTTCGGCCATGCTTAGGCGGTGAATCGCAGATAGCGTTGCCGCTCTCGAACCGCTGAATAGTTAACCCGTCCTTCAGTGGGTGTGCATAGGCTTATCCTGCCAAGAAGCCTTGGAAGGTAAGACAACCCGCCCATGGACCTGAACAACGAAGACACGCTGGACGCCAAAATCCGTCAGGATCAGCTTGCTGACCTGAGGGCCGGCTTCTTCGTGTCAATGCCGATAAGCACTGTCCTGTCAGGCCTTATATTGACGGTGCAGGCTATTTCTGGCGGCGGTTCTAGCGCCGCGATCTGGTTCCTGGTCGTCAATGCGATAAATGTCGGCCGCCTTGCGCTCGCCCGTTATCAGCTAAGGCAAACGGAACGCCATGATGATTCTGCAGGGACCTCGCAGCGGCTCCGCCGGTTTGGCGTTCTTGCCCTTATGGCAGGGTTTGCATGGTCCTTTCTTGCCGTTCTCACGGCCGGATACACGACACCGCACGCACCGCTGCATCTGATCATTCTGGCTGGCATTGCAGCTGGCGCTGTTACGTACGGCAGTTCATATGCCGCTGCCGCGATCAACTTCATCACACCCCCGCTCCTGATCACAGCGGGGTGCTTGCTGGCAAAAGGCAACTTCGAAGGCTGCGTTCTGGCTTTTGCCGTTCTGCTCTTCCTGGGCGGCCTGGTGCGAGCCTCCTTTGTTGGGCAAACGCGCTTCCGCGAAGCGAGCCGCCTGAGGCATGAGGCCGAGCGGCTTGCAGCCGAAATGGAGGCCAGTTCCAGGCAGGACCACCTGACGGGCCTTCTCAACAGGCGTGGCCTCGAACACGCCATCGGCCGGTTCGAGGCCACAGCCGGCCTCTTTGTGGCGATGCTGATTGATCTGGACGGATTCAAATCCGTCAACGATACCTACGGTCACAGGACCGGTGATGAACTGCTCGTCATGATCGCCCGCCGGATAGAGGAGGAGGCACCGGAAGGCTCAACGCTCGCCCGCATCGGCGGCGATGAATTCGTGCTGTTTTTTCCCTTGGCGGGGGATTCGCTTTCTGCCAGTGATCTCGCCTCCAATATCATAGCCAAGATTGCCCGCTCGTATCGGGAGGTGGCGTCCGTCCGGATCGGGGCATCGATAGGGATATACCTGGCTGAAAGCCCGGGACTGACGGAAATGTTGTTGCGGGCCGATATCGCCCTTTACACGGCCAAGCGGCGTGGCCGGAACGAATTTTGCCTGTTCGATGCCGAACTCGACAGGGAACTGCAGCGCCGCCAGTCCATCGAACGCGACCTTCATTCGGCGATAAAGACGAGAAGCTTGGGACCCTGGTTCCAGCCCATCGTGAAACTCGACACCGGGGCCGTGATCGGTTTTGAAGCCTTGCTAAGGTGGTCCCATCCGATTCATGGTGCCATCTCTCCACCCGAAATCATGACAGCCGCGCGCCACACCGGAATGCTCGAGCTTCTGACCCAAACGGTCTTCGCCGACTGTTGTGTTCTTATCGATGGCTTGGTGAAAGCCGAGTGTCGTGATCTTCGCGTGGCGATGAATGTTTCGCCGCGCGAACTGGAAGCCGGCGATATCGACGACATGGTTCTGGATGGTCTGGCGGCAAAAGGCCTGCCTGCAACGATGTTCGAAATCGAGATTACCGAAGAATCCCCGGTCGACCCGGACAGGGTGGACGAAAAGCTCGGACGTCTTTCCCATGCCGGCATTGCCATCGCGCTCGATGACTTCGGCACCGGCTTTTCCACATTGGCATCGCTCAAGGACAGTCGGATACGCAAGGTGAAGATAGACCAGGGCTTCATTCGCGGCTTGGCCAGATCCCGGGAGGACCGGCTGCTTGTCAAAACGGTCATCGATCTTGGCAGGAGCCTCGGGATCGAGGTCATGGCCGAGGGCGTCGAAACAGAGGCGGATCGGCAAACCCTGCACAAGCTTGGCTGCCGAACCGCTCAGGGCTTCCTGTTCTCCAAGGCAATGCCTCTGAGCCAGGCGCTTGACATGGCGGTAAAACAGCATGCCAAGGCGTTGTGACCGGCGCCCGCCGCGCTTTCCTACGCGGCCGTGCGCTCTGGAATCGTGGGGACAGAGACTTGCCTGTCTGAAACGCGTGGCCGTCCGCGTGTGCGTCAGCCGGCGAGCAGGTCTTTGTAGCCAGTCGTCACCATCCAGTTGGCCCGGTCGATATGGCTGCGAAGCGCCTCGCGGGCGCGTTCGGGCTCAAGGGTCGGGTCGATGCCGAGAATGAGATCGGCCATCTCCGCTTCGCTGGCATTGTCGGCGCGGGCGCCCAATCTAGCAGACGCATGTTAGCGTCGAACGGCGCTTGCGATGTTGGACGCCGCTTGCTTGTTGCTAGTTTTGTCCGATAAAGCTCCGAGGGAAACGCGAGGGGACGGAGCATTGACTCTTCGCGGCATGACACGAAGCGACGACTGATCGCACACGTCGGTTATCATCAAGGAAGAGGAAATGAAGCGCCAGATCCGGCCATTTATCGTGGAGGTCAAACAAAAACGGGGCAATGGCAAACAGAGCCGATCGATCTGGGGCGATCTCGACCTGTCCGCTATTGCCGCCGAGACAATGAAAGATTCCAACGAGGAGATAGGACTGCAAAACCGTCAGCATATTGACTCTCATGTGACACCCATTGATGTTGAAGATGGATATAAACCAAGAGCGGAGCATCTTATGGCCGACCTTAGGGCAGCCGAACTAGCGCAGTCCCCGACCGAAGCGCCTGCGAATGCAGAAGCCGCTGACGCAAAGAAAAAGAGAACTCCGCGGCCGAAAGCAGCCAAGGCACAGCTAGAACGCCCGGCTCGAAAGCCAGCCGCTAAGATGGCGCCTGCTGCGACGGACATTTCGGCGTCAGTTCGCAACGCGCGAAAAACTTACTCGGCAAAGGAACGCGGCCAACTCCTCTTACAGATCGAGAAATCGATTAGTCGTGGCGAGAGCATCAAGAGCGCCACAGCACAGGCTAGCATATCGGAACAGACCTATTACCAGTGGAAGAAGAAGGCTACGCCGCCCGCGTCGGACAGCGGTGAGCTAAAGGATCTGATCGCGCTTGAGGAAGAGAATGCTCACCTGAAGAAGCTGCTCGCCGAGCGTCTTCGCAAGGAGAATGCGGAGCTAAAGAAAAAGCTCGGGCTCAATTAGGCCGGGTCAGCCGCTGCCTTAGCCTCGACACCCGCTCAAGTTGGCAGCAGCATCTCGCCGTCGACGATGCGTCAGATTAAGGCGTCCGTCTCCGGTTGCGTGGCAGGTCGCCGAGCGCAGCCGCCGATTTATCATTCGCCGTCGGCGGCACAATACAGGGACGGCGGTCGGGCGCGGCTCTCCGGAAGATTGCGCTACAGCTCTCCCGGCCGCTCCGGATAGGCCAGGCGATCGATCGTCTCGTGGCGACGCGGACCCAATGCGACCACCCAACCTCTCCGCTGGGCGATCGTGCCATCATACCAGAAGGACGGGCATGTATCACTATCCTCGCTTAGGGTCGGAGGTCGTGTTGGAAGAGGAGGCGCCGCCCGAGTGAAACGCAGGTGAATACGGACTGACAGAATATAGCGTCTGCCGGCCATTACATATTTGGACAGACCTGCGCTCGGCTCGATCCGGGAGTGCCTTCCGTGATCGCACCATATTCTGCTGAGTGCAGTCCGGTATTGATCCGGGGCGGCCCTATGTCGTGCTGATCAACTTCCGTCCTTCCCTAGAAGGCGGCAGGACTATAGTCTTGCGTCTCGCTTACAATGGTCTGACGTTACCGCTTTAGTTCCGGTATCGTCCATTGGACGTTCCGTATTTTAGTCAATCGAGATGTATCCCAAGCGCGTGCCAACTAGATACCGCTGTCGTCGGAATCCAGCTTTGACCGTATTGTGTTGATGGCGTCCACAATGGTATCGGCAGTCTGCCGGTCTAGCGCGATATCCAACAAGCCTTCAGTTGTCTGGATCGACAGGATGCCAAGAGGGCCTCTCTCGTCCATGACAGTGCTAACGTGAATTTCGGTCGGCACGAAAGGCAGCGCCTTTTTTCCGGTACGCTTCATTGGGTACTCATTGCCTTGGCCAGCTTCGACAATCGCGCAACGCGGCGACGATTTCAAGCGGACCAGACGACGCTACCCAGCCATAGGGATCCGTCATCAACGAGGTCGCGCATTGCTTGCCTATGATCATGCGGCCGTCATATGTTGGCGTTAAATACCCTTAATTCCGGATTTTTGGATAAATGGATAAAAAGTCAGCTCTCCTCGCATTGGCAGCACTTGGCTAGGATACCCGGCTCGAAGTCTTCCGCCTGCTGATTAAGGCGGGTGCCGATGGCATGCCCGCCGGCGAAATCGCCTCGCGCCTTGATTGCAGAACACCATGTCAGCGCACCTGAAGGTCCTTGACAATGCTTGGCCTGGTCCGCGCCGAGCGTGACGGCCGAAGGGACTTCATGATGGCGCATCCGATCCTGAAGGTTGCTGTTGGGCAGCCGGGCAGCAGAAACAAGTCGAATGCCCTGCACCCGGTTATCCGGAAACGACCGCGCCCCGAGGCGATGAATGAGGACAAGGACAAGTCCCGCCAGAAAATTGAATAGCTCTATCGTCACCGCGAAGGCGCCGCCTGCCTGCGGGACTCCGAGATCGCGAACGTCATTACTAACAGCGTCAGCGGGCAGGGGATCAGGTCCGCCATGAAGCAGATCGTCGGCCTTCGCTCGGCGCGCGCCAAGATCCCCGCCGTTTATGTCTACGAAGATTTAGGGCGCGAGGCGGCCATCTCCAGTACGAGGTATGTCCCTGATCGTGGTCGCGATCTGCTTGATAGCTTTGGCCGTGCCCGGGTGTTTCGGGTCGTCTACATCGACGGTTTGCAGGGCCGAGCGCCTGAAGCAGCAGCCGACATCCTCGACCTTAGGCAGGTCAATCATTCCACCGTAGCCATCCAGGAGCTGATGCACACCACCCCATCGGGTTTTTGCACCGGATCCTGATGTTCTGGGCCGAGCCGCGCTCCTCTCAGGAATGCTTTGTCGCCTTCAAGGCTACAAGGATGATTCCAGGCTGCGGGCGCTTCAGGACTGCGTGCTGTTCCTGCAGGCACAGAAATTGGGATTCTCCGTTCTAACGGGCAACATCAGCGACTTCGACTACTTGCTGCAGCTGAGCCCGACAGGTCGAGTTTTGATGTATCGGCGAATCTGATTGTATTTGTGTGAGTTCTCGCTGAAGTGCGACTGCGCAGCGAGGGTAGGTTAGCGCGTTCACCGATTGGCCGACAGTATCTTCTGACGGAAGACTTCGGCCGGTGTTCTGAAGCCGAGGCATTTTCGGGGCGTTGAGTTGAGATGGGCGCACACCTGGTGCAGGTCTCGATGCTCGATCGACAGTGGATCGGTGTCTCGCGGAAGCCATTTGCGAGCACGGCGGTTGGTGTTTTCCACCGTGCCTTTCTGCCACGGCGCCTGCGGATCGCAGAACCATGTCTGAACGCCGAGACCGGCCTGAAGGTAGGGCCAGTCTGTGAACTCGGTGCCGCGGTCAAAGGTGATTGATCGGCGGGCGGAATAGGGAAGGGGACCAAGCACGTCAATCAAGCCGTCCATGATCGCGCGCGACTGCCGGTCGTTGTTGCGTAGGAAGACCGTGAAGCGGCTCACCCGTTCGACCAGCGAAGTGACGTTCGCCTTGCCGAATTTCTTGCGGAACTGGATCAGGTCGCATTCCCAGTGTCCGAGCTGCTTTCTGTCCCGAACAATGTCCGGACGATGCAAAATGCTCAGTTCCGGGCTGAATCGACGGCCATGACGCCGCCTGACGTGCCTCCGCCGGCGTCGGGCGCGGCTCTCCGGAAGATAGCGCCACAGCTTCAGCTCCTGGCCGTCGGCCGAATAGGCAAAGCGATAGATCGTCTCGTGGCAGACGCGGACGCTGCTACGTTCAAAAGCCAGTCGACCGGCGATCTGCTCTGGCGACCAGCCATGCTTGATGCGCTCGATGATCGATGCGCGAAGCTTCGGATGCCGAACCAGTTTGCGAAAACGGCTGCGGCGTTCCCTGGACCGATTGTTGGCCGCCACACAGAAATAGCCGGTCAGATCCGGCATCTCCCGATCCTCGAACTTGTTGCGCGCGATCTCGCGGAAGATCGTCGAGCGATGGCGGCCAAGCTTCTCAGCAATCGCATCAACACTGACGCCAGCCTGGCGCCAGCGCTCGATCTTGCGGCGTTCATCCAAATCGATCTGGGAGTAGGTGCGTTTCATCTACGGTTCCTTGCATGCGATAGGTCATTGGTATCGCTGCAAAGTCGCAGTTCAAGTGTCGGTGCGACGAGTTTCGTGAATCGGCGCGCAGCGGAGACTGAGTCCGCGCAAAGGCTTGGCGACATAGATATTGTCCCATGTTTGTGAACTGACCCCTAAATGTGCGATGTTTGCG
>NZ_JAOWPS010000016.1 GCF_025753795.1 Mesorhizobium sp. YC-39 | reverse complement strand
CGGCCCTTACAGACTTAGATATGGATCGGCTTGAAGAAGGTGGCCAGCGCCGCTTCCTTTACCGCTTCCGACATTGTCGGATGGGCATGGCAGGTGCGGGCGAGATCTTCCGACGAGCCGCCGAACTCCATCAGCACCGCCGCCTCGTGGATCATCTCGCCGGCACCGAAGCCAACGATATGGACGCCGAGCACGCGGTCGCTGGCCTTGTCGGCCAGGATCTTGACGAAGCCGTCGGTGTGCAGCATGGCGCGCGCCCGGCCATTGGCGGTGAACGGAAATTTTCCAATCTTGTAGTCGATGCCGGCCTTCTTCAGCTCCTCCTCGGTCTTGCCGATGGAAGCGATTTCCGGACTGGTGTAGACGACGCTCGGGATCACCTCGTAGTTCACATGCCCGGCCTGACCGGCAATGGTCTCGGCCACCGCCACGCCTTCGTCCTCGGCCTTGTGGGCAAGCATCGGCCCGGCGATGACGTCGCCGATGGCGTAGATGCCGGGCACATTGGTCCGGAGATGGCCGTCGGTCTTGACCCGACCGCGCTCGTCGACCTCGACCCCGGCCTCCTTCAGCCCGAGACTGTCCGCATAGGCCCGGCGGCCCGTTGCGATCAGCACCGCATCCGCCTCGATCGTCTCGGCAGCGCCGCCCTTGACCGGCTCGAAAGTGACGGTCGCGCCCTTCTTGGCCTTGGCCACGCCGGTGACCTTGGCGCCCAGCTTGAATTCGAAGCCTTGCTTGGACAGCATGCGCTGGAACTGCTTGGAGACCTCGCCATCCATACCACCCAAAATGGTGTCGAGGAATTCGACGACGGTGACCTTGGCACCGAGCCGCGCCCACACCGAGCCGAGTTCCAGCCCGATGACGCCGCCGCCGACCACCACCAGATGGCCCGGCACCTTGTCCAGCGACAACGCACCGGTTGAAGACAGGATCACCTTCTCGTCGATATCGACCTTGACGCCCGGAATGCCGGCGACATCCGAGCCGGTGGCGATGACGATGTTCTTGGTCTCAATCTCCTCGACCTTGCCGTCCTCGCCGGTCACCGACACCTTGCCGGCGGACAGCACCTTGCCAGTGCCGCGAAAGCTGTCGATCTTGTTCTTCTTGAACAGGAAGGCGACGCCGTTGACGTTGGCCGTCACTGTCGCATCCTTGTGCGCCATCATCTTTTTCAGGTTGAGCTTCGGCGCTGATATCTCGACGCCCAGCGTATCGAAGGAATGACCGGCCTCGGCGAACATCTCCGAGGCATGGAGCAGCGCCTTGGATGGAATGCAGCCGATGTTGAGGCAGGTGCCGCCGAAGGTCGCGTTCTTCTCGACCACCGCCGTCTTCAGGCCGAGCTGCGCCGCCTTGATGGCGCAGACATAGCCGCCCGGCCCCGATCCGATGATAACGACGTCATAAGCCATGGTCTTGTCCTTTGCTTGGCGCCTAGCGGCCGCCGCTCACATTCAGGATCGCGCCCGTTATATAGGAGGCGGCGTCCGACAGAAGATAGAGAACCGCGCTCGCGACTTCATCCGATGTGGCTGCCCGCTTCATCGGCAGCAAGTCCTGCATCCGCGCCACGCGGTCCGGCTGGCCGCCGGAAGCATGGATCTCGGTGTCGGTGATGCCGGGGCTGACCGCATTGACGCGCACGCCTTCGGTCACAACCTCGCGCGCCAGGCCGATGGTCAAGGTGTCGATCGCACCCTTGGAGGCGGCATAGTCGACATATTCGCCGGGTGCGCCCAGCCGAGCCGCCGCGGACGAGATGTTGACGATGGCGCCGCCCTTGCCGCCATGGCGGGTCGACATGCGCCTGACCGCCTCGCGGGCGCATAGGAATGAGCCGACGACGTTGATGCGCATCATGCGCTCGACCCGGGCGCCGCTCATCTCGTCGACACGCGCCTTGACGTCGACGATACCGGCATTGTTGACGAACGCGTCGAGCCGGCCGAAGGCGCGGTCTACAGTCTCGAACATGGCAACGACATCGGCTTCAACTCCGACATCGCCCTTGACGGCAAAAGCCGCGCCGCCGGCGGCCTTGATCTCGGCAACCAGCGCGTTGGCGGCGTTTTCGTTCGACGCATAATTGACCGCGACGCGATAACCGGCCTCGGCACCCAGCCGGCAGATGGCGGCGCCAATACCCCGGCTGCCACCGGTGACCAGCAGCACCTTTTGTGCGTCGCTCATTCCTGGCACCCCTTCAGCGCAAAGACGTCCCACGGCACTTTCGAAAACCCGTTTTCACCATAGGCTGCCGACATTTGCAGCGACGGCCCGAGATCGGGAAAGATCAGCGTCTTCGGCGCATCGACACCTTCGGCCGGCAGCAAGGTGATCTTGCCCTGGTCGTCGGAACTGTAGATGACACCCTCCCACACCGTGCAGGCGGCGAGCTCGTCGCCAGTCACGTCGCCGGTCGGGCATTTGTACATCAGCGAGCCATGCGGCCGCGCCACCCCTTCCGTCCACATGACGATGCCGTCGAGCACCACGCCCTTGTCGAGCACCATCTTGAAGCTGTTGGTGACAACGGCCGATTCCCCGGTCGGCCTGAAATCGATGCCGGCTTCGCTTTCGGCATCGCCATAGACGGCGAGTTCGAGCGGGCAGGCAGCGAAAGCCGCCGATGCGGACATGACCGGCCCGGCCGCGAGCGATGCGGCCGACACAATCGCATACTGGTGGAAGGAACGGATCGTCATCTGTGGATTCTATCCGCCTTGAACGTTCCGATCGACCATGAAGATCGTGGCCAGGAAATAGTCTATCTCGAAGGCAACGTTTGCGCGCGCGTCGACCGGTATGGCGTTTACCTCGTATTTGAGGGTCAGGCTGCGAGAGCCTTCCGCCAGCTCGATATAAACGTCACGCTCATCGCCCCCACCGATTGTCCACCTGAATTCGGGCTTATTCAGAAACTGCAATGCCTTGGGCAGGCTGTGGATCGCTATCGGTTTGCTGCCTGCAAAAATTGCGGGATGTCGCCCCAGATCGATGTCCAGATCGCCTTGCCAGGTCGTCATCATCCCGCCGACCTGTAATCTTCCAAAGACAGGCTCGACCTTGATTGACCTCAGGCGAAAATCGGGACCGAAAAAGAACTCGCAATTCGCACCGTATATACACCACGCTGACGTAGTATCTTCGTGACGATAAGGATCGTCCGCTCGCAGATCATCTGGATCTATCAAGCCGCGAATCGTTTCCCGGTTGCTTTTGCCTAGTTCGATCGGCCCCGCGCGGCCTGTCGTCAGAAGTTCCAACAGATCAATTGGTTCGACGGGATCGGCCACCGAACCCACCCTACAGATCGAGCACCAGCCGCTCCGGGTCCTCCAGGCTTTCCTTGACGCGGACCAGGAAGGTCACCGCTTCCTTGCCGTCGACGATGCGGTGATCGTAGGAGAGCGCCAGATACATCATCGGCCGGATCACGATCTGGCCGCCGACCACGACCGGCCGGTCCTGGATCTTGTGCATGCCCAGGATGCCCGACTGCGGCGCATTGAGGATCGGCGTCGACATCAGCGACCCGTAGACACCACCGTTGGAGATGGTGAAGGTGCCGCCCTGCATATCCGCGACCGAGAGCTTGCCGTCGCGTGCCGCAAGCCCAAGCCGGCCGATCTCCTTCTCGATCTCGGCGATAGACATCTGGTCGGCGTTGCGCACGACAGGCACGACGAGGCCTTTCTCGGTGCCGACGGCAACGCCGATATGGGCATAGTTCTTGAAGATGATGTCGGTGCCATCGATCTCGGCGTTGACCGAAGGGATCTCCTTCAGCGCATGGGTGACGGCCTTGGTGAAGAAGCCCATGAAGCCGAGCTTCACTCCGTGCTTCTTTTCGAACACATCCTTGTACTTGGTCCTCAGCGCCATCACCGCTGACATGTCGACCTCGTTGAAAGTGGTCAGCATGGCGGCGGTCGACTGCGCTTCCTTGAGCCGGCGCGCGATGGTCTGGCGCAGCTTGGTCATGCGCACGCGTTCCTCGCGCGATGCATCATCGGTGGAGGACGGCGCACGCGCGACAACCGGGGCCGGAACCGCCTTCGGCGTCTCGGCCGGTTGCGATGGCGCGCCCTTGGAGATCGCGTCGAGCACGTCGCCCTTCAACACCTGGCCGCGCTTGCCGGAACCCGAGACCTGATCGACGGCGAGATTGTGCTCGGCCAGCAGCTTCGCGGCCGACGGCGCCGGCGGCATGCTGCGCGCCTCGATAGCGCCGGCGTCACCGGCGATCCTGGCGGTCTCGGCCGCTGCCTGCTTGACGGTGGACGCGGCATTCGGCGACGAGGCCTGCGACACTGCCTGCTGCTTCTCCGGAGCGGCCTTGGCTTCGGGAGCTGCCGCCTTGGCGCCGTCACCTGCCGAAATCGTGCCCAGCAGCGCACCGACCTCGACCGTCTCGCCTTCCTTGGCGGCGATCTCGCTCAGCGTTCCAGCTGCCGCCGCCGGCACTTCCACCGTCACCTTGTCGGTTTCGAGTTCGACCAGTGGCTCGTCGGCGGCGACCGCATCGCCCACCTTCTTGAACCATTTGCCGATGGTCGCCTCGGTGACGGATTCGCCGAGAGTGGGAACGCGGATTTCGGTAGCCATTGTGCCTGTCCGTTCTGTCTCGTTTGAGGTTCTATTCGCCCGGTTCTGTCCTACTCACCAAGCGCGTCTTCGAGCAAGGCGGCAAGCTGGGCAAGATGCTTCGACATCAATCCGGTCGCCGGCGACGCCGCGGCCGGCCGGCCGGTGTAGCGCACCCGCTGATGCTTGGCGTCGATATGCGCCAGCACCCATTCCAGATACGGATCGATGAACGACCAGGCGCCCATGTTCTTGGGCTCCTCCTGGCACCACACCATCTCGGCATTACGGAAACGCGACAGTTCGGTGATCAGCGCCTTGGCCGGGAACGGATAGAGCTGTTCGACGCGCAGCAGGTAGATGTCGTTGATGCCGCGCTTCTCGCGCTCTTCGTAGAGGTCGTAATAGACCTTGCCCGAGCAGAGTACGACCCGGCGGATCTTCGAATCCTTGGTGAGCTTGATCGCCTGGCCCTGCAGCAACTGGGCATCGTCCCACAACAGCCGGTGGAACGAGCTTTCGCCTGATATTTCCGGCAGTGTCGACACCGCCCGCTTGTGGCGCAGCAGCGACTTCGGCGTCATCAGGATCAGCGGCTTGCGGAAATCCCGCTTCAATTGCCGGCGCAATATGTGGAAATAATTGGCCGGTGTCGTGCAATTGGCCACCTGCATGTTGTCTTCGGCGCAAAGCTGCAGGAAGCGCTCGAGGCGGGCCGAGGAATGTTCCGGCCCCTGGCCTTCATAGCCATGTGGCAGCAGGCAGACGAGGCCCGACATGCGCAGCCACTTGCGCTCTCCACTGGAGATGAACTGGTCGAACACCACCTGGGCGCCATTGGCGAAATCGCCGAACTGGGCCTCCCATAGCGTCAGCGCCTTCGGCTCGGCCAGGCTGTAGCCATATTCGAAACCGAGCACGGCCTCTTCCGACAGCATCGAGTTGATGACCTCGAAGCCGGCCTGCGCGGCCGACAGATTGTTGAGCGGGATGTAGCGTGTCTCGTCGCGCTGGTCGTAGAGCACGGAATGGCGTTGCGAGAAGGTGCCGCGCTCCGAATCCTGCCCGGACAGCCGGATCGGATTGCCGTCGAGCAGGATGGCGCCGAAGGCCAGCGCCTCGGCCGTCGACCAGTCGATGCCTTCGCCCGACTCGATCGCCTGGCGACGGTTCTCGAGGAAACGGATGATGGTCTTGTGCGCCTCGAAATCCTTCGGCACCTCGGTCAGCTTCTTGCCGATCTCCTTCAGCGTCTTGACCGGCACAGCGGTCTTGCCGCGCCGCTGTTCGTCCTGGTTGTCGGCCGTGCGCAGACCCGACCACGCGCCGTCCAGCCAGTCGGCCTTGTTGGGCTTGTAGTGCTGGCCGACTTCCCACTCCGATTCGAGATGCGCGCGCCAGTCGGCCTTCATCTTGTCGAACTCGGCCTGGGTGATGTGGCCCTCGGCGATCAGCCGGTCGGCATAGATCTGCACCGTCGTCTTGTGGGTGCGGATGTTGCGGTACATGATCGGCTGGGTGAAAGCCGGTTCGTCGCCCTCGTTGTGGCCGAAGCGGCGATAGCAGAACATGTCCACCACCACTGGCTTGTGGAACTTCATGCGGAACTCGATCGCCACCTTGGCGGCGTGGACCGTGGCTTCCGGGTCGTCGCCATTGACGTGGAAGATCGGCGCCTCGATCATCTTGGCCACGTCGGACGGATAGGGCGAGGAGCGCGAGAAGCGCGGATTGGTGGTGAAGCCGATCTGGTTGTTGATGATGAAATGCAGCGTGCCGGCGACCCGGTGGCCGCGCAGGCCCGAAAGGCCGAGGATTTCGGCGATCACGCCCTGGCCGGCAAAGGCGGCATCGCCATGCAGCAGCAGCGGCAGCACCTTGGCGCGCTCTTCCAGCGGCACAATCTCCTCGCGGCTGCGGCCGAACAGATAGTCCTGCTTGGCCCGCGCCTTGCCCATCACCACCGGATCGACGATTTCCAGATGCGAAGGATTGGCGGTCAAGGACAAATGCACCTTGTTGCCGTCGAATTCGCGGTCCGACGAGGCGCCGAGATGGTACTTGACGTCACCCGAGCCTTCGACCTCGTCAGGAGCGGCCGAGCCGCCCTTGAATTCGTGGAAGATGGCGCGGTGCGGCTTGCCCATCACCTGGGAGAGCACATTCAGCCGGCCGCGATGCGCCATGCCGAGCACGATTTCCTTCATGCCGAGCTGGCCGCCACGCTTGATGATCTGCTCCAGCGCCGGGATCAGCCCTTCGCTGCCATCGAGGCCGAAGCGCTTGGTGCCCTTGAACTTGATGTCGGCGAACTGCTCGAAACCTTCGGCCTCGACCAGCTTCTGCAGGATCGCCTTCTTGCCGGTGGCGGTGAAGGTGATCTCCTTGTCGGCGCCCTCGATACGCGCCTGGATCCAGGCCTTCTCCTCGGGATCGGAAATATGCATGAACTCGACGCCGAGCGTCGAGCAATAGGTGCGGGTCAGGATATCCAGCATCTGCCGGATGGTGCCGAATTCGAGGCCGAGCACATTGTCGAGGAAGATCGGCCGGTCGTAGTCGGCTGATGTGAAGCCGTAATTCTCCGGCGACAATTCGTTATAGTCCTCGAGCGGCTTGGCGATGCCGAGCGGGTCGAGGTTGGCGTGCAAATGGCCGCGCATGCGGTAGGCGCGGATCATCATGATGGCGCGCACGGAATCGCGCGTCGCCTGGTGCACGTCGGCGTCGGAAAGCACGGCGCCGTTGACGACCGCCTTCTCCTTGACCTTCTTCTCGATCGCCTTTTCGACGAGGCCCCAATTGCCGTCGAGCGCCGAAACCAGCTCGCCATTGGCCTGCAGCGGCCAGGAGGGCCTGGCCCACGATGCGCCCTCGGCATTCTTGCGGACATCGCCGGCATCGTCCTTCAGCGCCGCGAAGAAGTCCTGCCATTCGGGATTGACCGATTCGGGATCGTCCTCATAGGCGGCATGCAACGCCTCGATATAGTCGGCGTTGCCGCCATAGAGGAAAGAAGTAAGCGAAAACTGGTCGTTGGCCTGATCTTGTCTTGCCATTTTTGTCCGCGGAGCCTGGCTCCGTCTCCTTTTCAGAGCGAATAGTGAGTAGCGAATAGCGAGTAGGGATTTTTCCTAGGTCGCGCGGTTACTCTGTTTTCCCTATTCGCTATTCACTACTCGCTAGTCACTAACCCTTGATCGCCTCGACCAACGTCGTGCCGAGCCTTGCCGGCGACGGCGAAACCTTGATCCCGGCCGATTCCATCGCCGCGATCTTGTCCTCGGCGCCGCCCTTGCCGCCGGAGATAACCGCGCCTGCGTGACCCATGGTGCGGCCGGCCGGCGCCGTGCGGCCGGCAATGAAGCCGGCCATCGGCTTCTTGCGACCGCGTTTGGCCTCGTCCTTGAGGAATTGCGCGGCGTCTTCCTCGGCCGAACCGCCGATCTCACCGATCATGATGATCGACTTGGTCTCGTCGTCGGCGAGAAACATCTCCAGCACGTCGATGAACTCCGTGCCTTTGACTGGATCGCCGCCAATGCCGACGGCCGTCGTCTGGCCGAGGCCGACATTGGTGGTCTGGAACACAGCTTCATAGGTAAGCGTTCCAGAGCGCGAAACAACGCCCACCGAGCCCTTGCGGAAGATGTTGCCCGGCATGATGCCGATCTTGCATTCGTCGGGGGTCAGCACGCCCGGGCAGTTGGGGCCGATCAGCCGCGATGTCGAGCGGTCGAGCCTTGCCTTGACCTTGACCATGTCCATCACCGGAATGCCTTCGGTGATGCAGACGATCAGCGGGATCTCGGCTTCGATGGCTTCCAGGATCGCCTCGGCCGCACCCGCCGGCGGCACATAGACGACGGAGGCGTTGGCGCCGGTCTTGGCCTTGCCTTCAGCGACGGTGGCAAAGATCGGCAGGTTCTCGCCCTTGGCGCCGGTCCAGGTCTCGCCACCCTTCTTGGGATGGATGCCGCCGACCATTTTGGTGCCATGATAGGCCAGCGCCTGTTCCGTATGGAACGTGCCGGTCTTACCGGTCAGGCCCTGCACGAGCACCTTGGTGTTCTTGTCGACGAGAATGGACATGGGTGAGAACGCCTCTAATTCAGCGATTACAAGAAAGGATTGACGGCTCGGACCGAGCCATAAACCTGGTTGTGGTTGAGATCTTCGGTGTAGAAAATCGGTGCGCCGAGATACCCGGCCGCGGCGAGAAGCGCGGCGTCGTAGTAGTGAATTCCGTAGCGGCGCGCGAGGTCCAGTCCCGCGCGAACATAGCTTTCGTCGACCGGCACCAACGGGCAGGTTCCGAGCAAGACCAGCCATTGGTCGAGCAAATCATCCCCCAGAAGGGATTTCCCTCGTGCCACTGCAACGAATTCGGCCAAGGTTTGCCCCGAAACGCCAAAGACGTTCCCCGAGATAAGGTCTTCGGCGATTGGCGCGCGGCGCGGATCACGATTCTTCTCCGAAGCCGCGTAGATCAGGACGTTCGTGTCGAGAAAGCAATCGATCTTCCCGGTCGGCATAGGCGTCCCTTCGATCCCACTTGTAGGGAGTGTCGGCGCTGTCGCTTCGTTTCGCGGCCTCGTCCATGAGCCGCTTCATTCCAGCCTTCGCCCAGGCGATCCGGTCTTCCTGCTCTACTTCATGCGCAAGCAGTGAACGAATGAGGGCGTTGAGAGTCGTCTTGCGACGTTCGGCAAGACCTCGCGCCTTGTCGAGCAAAGCTTCATCCATGGCCAGCGTGACGTTCTTCATCATCCGTCTCCACATAAACACACAGCCATAATATGTGCGATTATGTGTGATCCTTCAACCGTCTTGCCCCCGATCTCCATCGGTTCAGCCTTCCCCCATGTGGCGAGGCGCTGCGCGCTCATGGTCAGAGCCGCTTCAGTTCGGCGACGGTGAGGTCGCTCTTGGCATTGCCGGTGTTGAGCGTCGTCGCCGGCTCGAACATCAGCACTACAGGCTGTTCGGTGAGCGAGCGCGGCCGGTGCTCGACGCCACGCGGCACGACGATGAAATCGCCCTCGCCGAGCTCGACCGGACCGTCGCGGAAATCGATGGCGATGCGGCCGCGCAGCACGAGAAAGGCCTCGTCCTCATTGTCATGCGCATGCCAGTCGAAGATCTCGCCAAACTTGGCGACCTTCGCCTGACTGTCATTCACGTCGCCGGCAATGTGCGGATCGAAGACCTTGGTGATCTTCCGATCAGCCGCCTCGACGAGGTTTATCTTGCGCGGAGGCACCAGATCAGCCCTTCACCGCCTTGACGATCTTCTGCGCCGCGTCGTCGAGATCATCGGCCGAAACCACATTGAGTCCGCTGTCGTTGATGATCTTCTTGCCGAGTTCGGCATTGGTGCCTTCAAGCCGCACCACCAGCGGCACTTTCAGCCCGACCTCCTTGACCGCGGCGATCACGCCCTCGGCGATGACGTCACACTTCATGATGCCGCCGAAGATGTTGATCAGGATGCCCTCGACCGCCGGATCCCGGGTGATGATCTTGAAGGCCGCCGTCACCTTCTCCTTCGACGCGCCGCCGCCGACATCTAGGAAGTTGGCGGGTTCGGCGCCATAGAGCTTGATGATGTCCATCGTCGCCATGGCGAGGCCGGCGCCGTTGACCATGCAGCCGATATTGCCGTCGAGCGCGACATAGGCGAGGTCGTATTTCGACGCCTCAATCTCCTTCTCGTCCTCTTCGGTGGTGTCGCGCAGTTCCAGCACGTCGGGGTGGCGGAACAGCGCGTTGTTGTCGAACGACACTTTGGCGTCGAGCACGCGCAGCCGGCCGTTCTTCATGACGATCAGCGGATTGACCTCGAGCAGGCTCATGTCCTTCTCGACAAAGACATTGTAAAGCAGCGGGAACAGCGTCTCGCCGTCCTTGGCCGCGTCGCCATCCAGATGGTAGGCCGCGTTGATCTTTTTCACATCGCCGGCGGTGACGCCTTTTTCCGGGTCTATTGCCAGCGTGACAATCTTTTCCGGCGTGTCGTGGGCGACGCCCTCAATGTCCATGCCGCCTTCGGTGGAGACGACGAAGGCGATGCGGCCGACCGTGCGATCGACCAGCAGCGACAGATAAAGCTCGCGCTCGATGTCGGCGCCGTCCTCGATATAGAGCCGGTTGACCTGCTTGCCGGCCGGGCCTGTCTGCTTGGTGACCAGCGTGTTGCCCAGCATTTCCTTGACGTTGGCGACGACTTCGGCCACCGACTTCGCCAGCCGCACCCCGCCCTTGGCGTCGGGGCCGAGTTCCTTGAACCTGCCCTTGCCGCGGCCACCGGCATGGATCTGGCTCTTCACCACATAGAGCGGGCCGGGCAGCGCCTTGGCAGCGGCTTCCGCCTCGCTGGCCTCGAACACCGGCACGCCGTCGGCCACCGGTGCGCCAAAACCCTTCAGCAGCGCCTTGCCCTGATACTCATGAATGTTCATGCTCGGTGTCTCCGGTTTACTTCGAAGCGAGATGCGGCGCGATGTTGACGCAGGCCTCGGTCAGGCCCTGCACCGCCGCCACCGAACTGTCGAACATCTTCTGCTCGCTCTTCGAAAGCTCGATCTCGATGATGCGCTCGACACCGCCGGCGCCGATCACCACGGGAACGCCGACATAGGTGTTTTTCACGCCATACTGGCCGGAGAGATGCGCAGCACAAGGCAGCACGCGCTTCTTGTCCTTGAGATAGGCTTCGGCCATCGAGATCGCCGAGGCGGCCGGCGCATAATAGGCCGAGCCGGTCTTGAGCAGGCCGACGATCTCGGCGCCGCCGTCGCGGGTGCGCTGCACGATCTGGTCGAGCTTTTCCTTCGAGGTCCAGCCCATCTTGACGAGGTCGGGCAGCGGGATGCCGGCAACCGTCGAATAACGGATCATCGGCACCATGGAATCGCCATGGCCGCCGAGCACGAAAGCGGTAACGTCCTCGACCGAGACCTTGAATTCCTCAGCCAGGAAATAGCGGAAGCGCGAACTGTCGAGCACGCCGGCCATGCCGACGACATGGGTCTTCGGCAGGCCTGAGAATTTCTGCAGCGCCCACACCATGGCGTCGAGCGGGTTGGTGATGCAGATGACGAAAGCTTTCGGCGCGTATTTCTTGAGACCGGCGCCGACCTGCTCCATCACCTTCAGATTGATGCCCAAGAGATCGTCGCGGCTCATGCCGGGCTTGCGCGGCACGCCGGCGGTGACGATGCAGACATCGGCGCCCTCGATGCCGGCATAGTCGTTGACGCCGGTCAGCCTGGAATCAAACCCATCGACCGGCGACGACTGCGCTATATCCAACCCCTTGCCCTGCGGAATACCCTCGGCGATATCGAACAGCACCACGTCGCCGAGGTCCTTGAGGCCGATCATGTGGGCGAGCGTGCCGCCGATCATGCCCGAGCCGATAAGCGCTATCTTGTTGCGTGCCATGTCAGGATGTTTTCCCTTTGTCTGTGACAGCGCCCAATCCTGGGCGACTTGATGATGCGTCGAGAAAGAGGCCGGAATGCTACGGGAAACCGCGGATTTTCGCCGCACCAGTAGCTCCGGCGCAAAAAATATTCAATCGATTATTTTGGAGTGAGTGATTTCAATCGGTTAGAAACAATGGGAATTACGTAAACGTCAAAATTATTAAGCCGACCTGGGAGAGATTACACAATGATGACCGAAATCAGAAGGCTTGAAGCGGGCGATGACGCCCTTGTGATGCGCCTCGCTGAAGAGGTGTTCGACGAACCGGTGAGGGCCGACAGGTTGGCCGCATATCTCACCTCGCCCGGTCACTTCATGATCGTGGCGCTGGCCGACGGCGCGGTCGTCGGGCAATGCGCCGCCGTCATCCACCGCCATCCGGACAAGGCGAGCGAGCTTTATGTCGACGAGGTAGGCGTCTCGCCAGCCTTTCAGCGGCAAGGCATCGCGCGCAAAATGCTCGACGCCATGTTTGAGCTCGGCCGTGAGAACGGTTGTGAAGAAGCCTGGGTCGGAACCGAGCCGGACAATGTTGCGGCGCGAGCGCTTTATGAGTCGCGCAAGGAGGCGCACGGCGAGGCGGAAGAATTCGTCATGTATGTGTATAAGCTATAGAAATGGCCGAAGCCTCCCCACTTAGTCATCCTCGGGCGGAGCGGGAGCGAAGTGACGTCGCGGAGACCTAGGATGACGAATGCAGGGTTCTACGCCTGCGCCTGCCGCGCCTCTTCCGCCGTTGTGCGCATCTTCTGCCTTTTCACCCAATCCTCAAGCCAGTCGCGGCTCTGCATCTCGATCAACCGCGACGCCGTGCGCTCGAACTCGAACACTTCGTTGCCGCGCTTGGCGGTATAGAGTTCGGGCGGCAATGCCGCCGCACTCACCACCAGCCGCACATGATGGTCGTAGAGCGTGTCGATCAACAGGATGAAGCGTTTCGCCTCGTTGCGCCGACCTTCGCCGAGCGCCGGCACGCGGTCGATGAAGATGGTCGAGAAGCGGGCTGCGATGGCAAGGTAGTCGCGGGCGCCGAGCGGCTTTTCACAGAGATCGGCAAAGGAGAAGCGCGCCGCCTCGCCGGCGGCAGCCGGCACCACGACCTGCCGGCCCTTCACCGTCAGCGTCGTCTCGGCCGTCGGCCTGCCATGCGTCATCGCCTCCCAGGCCGCGTCGAGCGCGGCGTCGGCGGCCGCATCCGCGGGGGTGATGTAGACCGGCATGCGGCTGAGCTTGTCCAGCCGGTAATCCTTGTCGGCATCCAGCGCCAGCACATGGGCATGCCGTTCCAGTATGCCGATGAAGGGCAGGAAAAGCTGGCGGTTCAGCCCATCCCGATAGAGATCGTCAGGCGCGACATTGGAGGTGGCGACCAGCACCACGCCATTGGCAAACATCGCCGAAAACAGCCTGGACAGGATCATCGCGTCGGCGATGTCGGTGACGGAGAATTCGTCGAAGCACAGCACCCAGGCTTCCTCGGCCAGCGTGCGCGCCACCGGCGGGATCGGGTCGTCCTCCCTGACGTCGCCATTCTTGCGCGCCAACCTGTGCTTCTGGATGCGATCCTGCACATCGGCCATGAAGTCGTTGAAATGCACACGGCGCTTGCGCCTGACCGGCACCAGCTCGAAGAACATGTCCATCAGCATGGTCTTGCCGCGGCCGACACCGCCATGGATGTAGAGGCCCTTGACAGCCTCATGCGTCTCGCGCTTGCGGGCGAACAGCCAGCCCAGCGCGCTCGACTTGTGCGCCAGCCGCTTGGCCGAGATCTCGTCGATCAGCCGGTCGAGTGCGGCTGTAACCCGCTCCTGCGCCGGATCGCGCTCGATCTCGCCTGATACAACCAGATGGTCGTAGCGCTGCCGGACGGTCGCATGGGTCTGGAGGCCGTCACGCAGATGCATCGGTCACGTCGTTGTTCAGAGCAGGATGCTCCAGGGAGGACTAGGATGTGCAGAGATTCAGGTTAGGCCGAGCCGAGAATGGTGGCTTTCGAGAACCGGAGCGGAGCGTACTTTAAGTACGTGAGCACCGGAAGCGCAGAAAGCCGCCGTTCGCAGGCCGGCATCACCTGAATATCTGCATATCCTAGCCTACCTTGTAAGCGAGATCGGCAGGCCGTTGGAAGTCTGGCCGTCGAATTTCTCTCCGCCCGAGGAATAGAGCCTAGCCAGCGTGCCGCCATTGTCGTCGTACAGCGTCAGCTGCTTGCCGGAAACGTTCCAGGACTTGATACCGTCGATCGGCGCCGGGCAATGCAACGGGCCGGCACGGTAGCCGGAGCCGAATTTGGTCTGTGGCGTCGCCACCTTGCAGCTCTGGCCGGAGACGCTGGCGTTCCAGACGCCGGCGACGCTGGCCGCGGTCAGATCCGGAGCTCCGGCCGGTGCCGTTCCATCCGGCGGCAACGAGGCGACCTGCGTGTTTGGCGCGGTTTGCGGGGCGGTCGGAAATTTCGACGGGTCGGCGGTGCCGGGCGATGCCGGCGGCGGCAACTGATTCTGAGTCACCTTGCCGGCGGGCGCGGCTTCCAGCGGCGCCGGCTGCTGGTCATCCATCGACGAGAACCGTGAGGTCGAACAGCCGCTCGCAACCAGAGCGGCAAGCGATACGGCCACAAGACCGGCTTTCGAAAAATTCATTCCAACCTCCGTCGGATCCGGCCGGGGCTGCCGTCCGCACAAATCCCACCCGCAACAAGACGGAGAAGGTGGCGAAATTTCAACCCGATATGGTAAAAATACAGTTTGCAATAAGAATTGTTGCTAAATTATCACGATTGAGACGCCCGACACTGGCAAGGAGCCGGCCGGTGCGTGGTGAGCGGTCGAGGTCCGGCTGCCGAGGCAGATGTTTGCGCCAGCCGGCTTCGGCCCTATCTCTGCTAAGCCGAAACCTGCCGGAGCCGAAACCTTGGCCGCGAGAAAGAGAGCCGTCAACCGCTATTACAGCGGCCCGCCCAGCGATCATTTCGACGGCACCTTGTTCTTCAATCCCAACGGCAAACCGCCCGGCCGTTTTTCCGACCTGCTGAAATGGCAGCTGGGTGGCGAACGCTCGAAATGGCCGGCGACGCAGCCAAGCCCGTTTCATCAGGCAAGACCGGCCGCGTGCGTCGATGGCGCCGGGCTGCGTCTGACCATGGTCGGTCACTCCTCGCTGCTCATCCAGACGGCCGGCCTGAACATCCTGACCGACCCTGTCTGGTCGTCGCGTGTCTCGCCGCTATCCTTTGCCGGACCGAAACGGGTCAATCCGCCAGGCATCGCCTTCTCCCATTTGCCGCCGATCGACCTCGTGCTGGTCAGCCACAACCACTACGACCATCTCGACCTTGCCACGCTGAGGCGATTGAAGGCGAAGCACGACCCGCTGGTGCTGACCCCGCTCGGCAACGACACCATCATCGACCAAGCCGTGCCCGGCATGCGGCTATCGGTGCATGACTGGGGCGACCGGGTCGATATCGGCAAGGATGTCGCCGTCCATGTCGAGCCGGTGCATCACTGGTCGGCGCGCGGCGCGCGCGATCGGCGCATGGCGCTGTGGGCGGGTTTCGTTATCGAAACCCCAAGTGGAAAGGCCTATTTCGCCGGCGACACCGGTTTCCACGATGGCACCAACTACCGGCTGATGGCCGAGAAACATGGCGGCTTGCGCCTCGCCATCCTGCCGATCGGCGCCTACGAGCCGCGCTGGTTCATGGCGCCGCAGCACCAGAATCCCGAAGAAGCGGTGCAAGGTATGAAGCTTTGCAACGCTGCCCATGCCGCCGGCTGCCACTGGGGCACGTTCCAGCTCACCAATGAGCCGATCGACGAGCCGGCCCGGAAACTGGCCGAGGCGCTGGACGCCGAAGGCCTGCCGCACGAACGCTTTCGCGCCTTGCAGCCCGGCGAAGTCTGGGACGTGCCGGCGGTCTAGCGGAGGTCGCCGAAACGCGTTGTTTCGCCGACACAATTTGGGAGCCTTCCATGATCAAATGGATCATCATTCTTCTGATCGTCGCCGCCGCGGCAAGCCTGCTCGGCATGCCGGCTTTGGCCGGAGCCGCCGCCACCGGCGCCCGCATTCTCATCGGCATCGTTCTTCTCATCTTCCTGTTGATCGTGCTTGGCGTCTTTGCAGTGACGTGAGAGCGTCCGCCGATAACGCGCCGCACTGGTAATTCCGGCCCGTTTCCGCCATATAGCGCCAAACGGACACGGCTAACCGACGCGGAACCACCGGAGCAATGGCAGGCACGGCCCCCTTCGCCAAGATGAATGGCATCGGCAACGAGATCATCGTTGCCGATATGCGCGGCCGTGCCGATCGGGTGTCGGCTCCGGCAGCCATTGCGCTGAATGCCGATGCTGCGACGAAGTTCGATCAGATCATGGCGATCCATGATGCAAAGACGCCGGGCACTGCCTACTACGTCGACATATTGAATTCCGATGGCTCCAGTGCGCAGGCCTGCGGCAACGGCATGCGCTGCGTCGTCCAGGCGCTCGCGGCCGAGACCGGGCAAAAGACTTTCACCTTCGAGACCCGGGCCGGAATCCTCAACGCCGTGGAACATCCCGATGGCACGATCTCTGTCGACATGGGCACACCGCGTTTTGGCTGGCAGGACATTCCGCTGGCCGAGGAATTTCGCGATACCCGCATGATCGAGTTGCAGATCGGCCCGATCGATACGCCGGTGCTGCATTCGCCGTCGGTCGTCTCGATGGGCAATCCGCACGCCATCTTCTGGGTCGACCGCGATGTCTGGTCCTACGAGCTCGACCGTTTCGGCCCGTTGCTCGAGAACCATCCGATCTTCCCCGAGCGCGCCAACATCACCATCGCCCAGGTCACCTCGCCCGAGACCATGGTCGTCCGCACCTGGGAGCGCGGTGCGGGTCTGACCAAGGCCTGCGGCTCGGCCGCATGTGCCGCCGTCGTCGCTGCCGCCCGCACCAAGCGCACGGGACGCAGCGTCACGCTGATGACGCCCGGCGGCGGTTCGCTGCATGTCGAGTGGCGCGACGACGACCACGTCATCCTCACCGGGGCGGCCGAATGGGAATTTTCCGGTAGTTTTGACCCAGCGACCGGCACGTGGGCCCGCGACACCGAAAGTGCGGCCTGATGGCAATTGATGTTGTCACCTTCGGCTGCCGGCTGAACACCTATGAATCCGAGGTAATGCGCCGCGAGGCGGAAAACGCCGGCCTCGGCGCGCTGGAAGGCGGCGCTATCATCTTCAACACCTGCGCCGTCACCGGCGAGGCGGTGCGCCAGGCCAAGCAGTCGATCCGCAAGGCTCGCCGCGAGAACCCCGGCGCGCGCATCATCGTCACTGGCTGCGCCGCGCAAACCGAGCCGCAGAATTTTGTCGCGATGGACGAGGTCGATCTCGTGCTCGGCAATGAGGAGAAGCTCAAGGCGCACTCCTATCGCGCGCTGCCCGATTTCGGCGTCAACGACACCGAGAAGGCGCGCGTCAACGACATCTTTTCGGTGCGCGAGACGGCCGGCCACATGGTCGACGCCATCGAGGGCCGGGCGCGCGCCTTCGTCCAGGTGCAGAACGGCTGCGACCATCGCTGCACCTTCTGCATCATCCCCTATGGTCGCGGCAATTCGCGCTCGGTGCCGATGGGTGCCGTGGTAGAACAGGTCAAGCGGCTCAGCGACAATGGCTATGCCGAGATCGTGCTGACCGGCGTCGACATGACCAGTTTCGGCGCCGACCTGCCGGGCGCCCCTAAGCTCGGCGGATTGGTCAAGACGATCCTGAAGCAGGTGCCCGGCGTAAAACGCTTGCGGCTGTCCTCCATCGATTCGATCGAAGCCGACGACGATTTGCTCGACGCCATCGCCACCGAGCCGCGGCTGATGCCGCATCTGCATCTGTCGCTGCAGTCGGGTGACGACATGATCCTGAAGCGGATGAAGCGGCGGCACAGCCGAGACCAGTCGATCCGCTTCTGCGAGGATGTCAGGAAACTACGCCCCGGCATCGTCTTCGGCGCCGACATCATTGCCGGCTTCCCGACCGAGACCGAGGCGATGTTCGAGAACTCGGAAAAAATCGTCAGGGAATGCGGCCTGACGCATCTGCATGTCTTCCCATTCAGCCCGCGCGAAGGCACGCCCGCCGCGCGCATGCCACAGGTCCGCCGCGACGTGGTCAAGCAGCGCGCCGCCCGGCTGCGCGCCGCCGGCGAAGCTGCTTACATCAGGCATTTGTCTTCGCTCGCCGGCACCCGCCAGTCGATCCTGGTCGAGCGCGACGGCCTCGGCCGCACCGAAGGATTTACGCTTGCCGCCATCGACACCGGTGCTCCGGGCGAGATCGTCGAGGCCGATATCGCCGGCCATGACGGCGCCCGCCTGATCGCAGCACCCCTCGCTGCCCGCGCCGCCTGAGACAGCTGAAGCATGGCCGGTTTTTTCAAGAAGATATTTTCATTCGGCAAGAAGGAAGTCGTCGAGGAGCGGATCGATGAGACCGCCCCCCTGCCGCCGATCAAATGGGACGCGCTGGAGGCACTGAAGCCGGCAGCCGAGCAGACCGTTCCGGAATTCTTGAAGCGCGAAGAGCCTAAGCCGGCGCCGGAGACCCAGTCTCCGGTTGAGCCAATCTCACCTCCTGTGGTCGAAGCCGCGCCGGCACCCCAACCGGTGCCCGAGGAGCCAAAGCCCGAGCCGACCCCGACCATCCCGCCGGCACCGGAGCCGGTCGTTCCGTCCGAGCCGGAGCCTCTGCCTGAGCCCGAGCCTGTGGAGCAGCCGCAGCCCGCTCCTGAAGTACCTGCCGAGCCGGCCGAACCAGAGGAAATTCCTGCGCCGCCTCCTGCGGCTCCTGAGCCTGCGCCCGAACCGCAGCCGCAGGAAGTTCCGGCACCCGCGCCGACCGAGCCGGAGATCGTCCCGTCACGCCCGGAAAGGCAGCCGGAACCGGCGCCCGTCGAAGTGCCGACGCCGCCTGCAGAGGTTCCGGCGGAGCAGCCCGCGCCTATCGAGGTGCCACCACCGACCCCGTCTTCCGTGCCGCCATCTTCAGAGGCAGGCCCTGCGCCTGAAACCGAAGCCCCGCCGGCCGAAATCCCGCCTCCCATTCGCCAGCCGGGGCCGGTCGAGACGCAGCCGATCCTTGCCGAGATCGCGCCCGAACCGCAGCCCCTCCCACAACCGGCGCCGCAGCCAAAGCCCGCCCTCGCCCCGGGCAAGGTGACGGTCACCAAAAAGGTCGAGCAGAAAGCGGAACCGCAAAAGGCGCCGGAGCCTGCGCCAAGACGCTCATGGTTCCAGCGCATGAAGGACGGACTCGCCCGTTCATCGCGGGAGCTCACCGGCAACATTGCCGGCGTTTTCACCAAGAAGAAGCTCGACGAGGACACACTGCAGGATCTGGAGGATGTGCTGATCCGTGCCGATCTCGGTATGGAAACGGCTCTGCGCGTCACCGATGCGCTGGCCGCCAGCCGCTACGGCAAGGACGTCTCCGATACCGAAGTGCGCGCCATCATGGCGGCCGAGGTGGAGAAGGTGCTGACCCATGTCGCCATGCCGCTGGAGCTCGACCTCTCGCACAAGCCGCATGTCATCCTGGTCGTCGGCGTCAACGGCACCGGCAAGACCACGACCATCGGCAAGCTGGCGGCCAAGCTTACCGATGGCGGCCTGTCGGTGATGCTCGCCGCCGGCGACACGTTCCGCGCCGCGGCGATCGAGCAGCTCAAGATCTGGGGCGAGCGCACGAAATCGCCGGTCATTGCCTCAAAACTTGGGGCCGACGCCGCCGGCCTCGCCTACGATGCCTTCGAGCGGGCCAAGGAAGCCGGCTCCGACGTGCTGATCATCGATACCGCCGGCCGGCTGCAGAACAAGACCGAGCTGATGGCGGAGCTGGAAAAGATCGTGCGCGTACTGGGCAAGCTCGACCCGGAAGCCCCGCACACCGTGCTGCAGACAGTCGACGCCACCACCGGCCAGAACGCGCTCAACCAGGTCGAGATCTTCCGCAATGTCGCCGGCGTCAATGGCCTGGTGATGACCAAGCTGGACGGCACGGCGCGCGGCGGTATTCTGGTGGCGATCGCGGCAAAGCATAAACTGCCGGTCTATTTCATCGGCGTCGGCGAACAGGTCGACGACCTCGAACCTTTCTCGGCAAGCGAATTCGCCAGGGCGATCGCTGGAGTGGCCTAAAAAAGCATGATCGCAAAAAGTCGAAGGCTTTTTGGACAAGATCATGCGCCAGAAGGAACCCTATGAACCCGCCCATTCTCGAACGCGACCCGTCCGACCCGCAAAAGCAGAAGAAGGAGGGCGTCAATCCGCTGCTCAAGCTGGTGCTGGAGCTCGGCCCGCTGATGGTGTTCTTCTTTGCCAATGCGCGCGGCGAATGGCTGACGCAGAAATTTCCAGCCCTTGCCGAATTCGGCGGGCCGATCTTCGTCGCCACCGGCCTGTTCATGGCCGCGACCGCGATCGCGCTGATCGCTTCCTGGCTGCTCACCCGCACGCTGCCGATCATGCCGATGGTGTCGGGCGTCGTCGTGCTCATATTCGGCGCGCTGACGCTCTATCTGCAGGACGACATCTTCATCAAGATGAAGCCGACCATCGTCAATACGCTGTTCGGCGGTGTGCTGCTCGGCGGCCTGTTCTTCGGCAAATCGCTGCTCGGCTATGTCTTCAATTCGGCCTTCAATCTCGACGCCGAGGGCTGGCGCAAGCTCACCTTCCGCTGGGGCCTGTTCTTCCTGTTCCTGGCCCTTGTCAACGAAGTGGTCTGGCGGAATTTTTCCACCGATGCCTGGGTTACCTTCAAGGTCTGGGGCATCATGCCGATCACGCTTCTGTTCACCTTCAGCCAGATGCCGCTGATCCTGCGCCATTCGCTCGAGGACAAGACCGAGAAGGCGGAAAAGGCCCGCAAATAGGCAATTCCCGGAAAAGTGTGCAGCGCTTTCCTAGGGAATTGCGTCAGAAGGAGGAGACGGGGATGGAGTTCATCACCACACGCGAAGAGCTGAGGACGGTCTACAAGACGCCGCGGCCGACCGACGGCTCGATCCGCAAGGAGTTGAGGGCGCTGGACGGCCACTGCCGCTCCTTCATCGGCAAGAGCCCGTTCGTGCTGATCGGCTCCTCCGATGGCGCCGGCAATGCCGACGTGACGCCGAAGGGCGACAAGCCGGGCTTCGCCGCCGTGCTCGACGAGAGGACCATCGCCATTCCCGACCGTCCCGGCAACAACCGGCTGGACACGCTGGAGAACATCCTTCTCAACCCGTCGGTCGGACTGCTGTTCCTCATTCCGGGCATGAACGAGACGCTGCGCGTCAATGGTGATGCCCGCATCACCGTCGATGCCGGCTTGCGCGAGCGGCTGGCGGTCGACGGCAAGGAGCCGCAAAGCGTCGTTGTAGTGTCGGTCAAGGCTGCCTACATGCATTGCGCCAAGGCCTTCATGCGATCCGACCTGTGGAAGCCGGAGACCTGGTACGACCGCGCGACGCTGCCGACGCTCGGCCAGATTATGCGCGACCAGTTGGCGCTCGCCGATTCCGCAGAGGCGACGGATCGCTGGCTGGACGAGGAATACAGACATACGATGTGGTAATTCTGGAGCATGTCGCCCAAAGCCTGCCCACGGGCTTGACCCGAGGGTGTGCAGCGGTTTTTTGGGATAACGACATGCTCAAAACAAGAGGACCAGAACCGCCCGAGCCGGTCCCTTCCTTTGCTTGATATACTCGCCATCTCCGGCAGCCTGCGGGCCGCCTCTACCAATTCGGCCTTGATCGCGGCCTTGGCGCAGAATGCACCACCCGGCTGCCGTATCACCGTCTATGATGGACTCGGCCGGTTGCCGATCTTCAATCCGGACGACGAGGGCGAACGGACGCCGGCCGAAGCCTCGGCGCTGATCGATGCGGTGTCCGGCGCCGACGGTGTCATCATCTCCTGCCCCGAATATGCCCATGGCGTGCCGGGCGGGTTGAAGAACGGGCTTGACTGGCTGGTCTCGCGCGACGCCGCCGTCGGCAAGCCGGCCATGCTGGTGCATGCCTCGCCGCGCTCGCTGTTTGCCCGCGCCGCGCTGGCCGAGATCATGCGCACCATGTCTTTCGCGCTCTATGACGAGGTGCCGCTCGAGATCGCCCTGCTTGGCAAGAAGGCGCCGGAGGTCGAGAAAATCCTGGCCGAGCCGGCAAACAGGGTGGCGATGCGCAATGCGCTCTCGGCTTTCGCGGGCTTCATCCGCCAATGTTGATCAGCGGCCACCATGCCTTCGGTTGTAATCCTTCGCGCCTCCCTCGGCCCTACCGGGCATCTCCCCCACTTGGGGGGAGATCGGCAGCTTCGCCGCCGGCCGCATCCTTCAACGTTGGAGATTGGCGAAATCGGGGGATGACAGCCAATCTCCCTCCTTGTGGGGGAGATGTCCGGCAGGACAGAGGGGGGCGCTGTCCCGCCAGCCTCTCATAACGCCTCACCACAACCGTAGTTGAACTAGCTCTTCCCTCTCAGTGTCTCGACATCGGTCTTGCCGACATACCAGTCGCGCGCGTTGACCTCCTCGAAAACCACCCAGACATCGTCATTGCCCAGCCCGGTGGCGTCCATGATGGCGGCCGTGACTTTCTTGGCGATATCAGCCTTCTTGCCTGCCGGATCGGCGGCGATCACTTCCTTGACGATGCGGATGTTGACGAATGGCATAACGTCCTCCCTTTGAACTTTGTCGGTTGCCTGCAGGGGGCTGCTTCGAAATTCTCTCTGGCGGGCTGAATGGCGGCGATTCCGGAAGCCGCGGCGCGGCGGGCCTCACGGGTAAGCGCAGAAAGGCCAGCAAAGGCCGCCAGAGAAGAATTTCGAGCAGCCTCAATAGGTCTTGGCCCCATTGACCATCAGCCGGACCATATAGAGCGAGGTCGTGCCGGCGATGTAGAGGCAGTTGAGCTTGTTGCCGCCGAACACGCAATTGGCGGTCACCTCAGGCACCTTGATCTTGCCGATCAGTGTGCCGTCCGGATCGTAGCAATGGATGCCGTCGGCCGCACTCGTCCAGATGCGCCCGTCCGCGTCGAGCCTGAAGCCGTCGAACAGGCCGGCGGTGCAGTCGGCGAAGATTTTTTCGCCCGAAACCTTCTTGCCGCCCTTGCCGACATTGAACACCCGCATATGTGCCGGGTTCTGAGCGCCGTGCGTCCGGCCAGTGTCGACGACATAAAGCTTGCTCTCGTCGAGCGAGAAGGCAAGTCCGTTGGGCCTGACCATGTCGGTGATGACAGCCTCGACATCGCCGGTGCCGGGATCGACCCGATAGACATGGCAGGCGCCGATCTCGCTTTCGGCCTTGTCGCCCTCATAATCCGTATCGATGCCGTAGGTCGGGTCGGTGAACCAGATCGAGCCGTCGGACTTCACCACGGCGTCGTTTGGCGAGTTGAGCCGCTTGCCGCGCCATTTGGCGGCAATGGTGGTGACGGACCCGTCATACTCGGTGCGGCTGACGCGGCGACCCGAATGCTCGCAAGTGACCAGCCGGCCCTGCCGGTCGACGGTGTTGCCGTTGGAATTGCCGGACGGCTGGCGGAACACGCTGACGCTGCCGTCAGTCTCGTCGTAGCGCAGCATGCGGTTGTTGGGGATGTCGGACCAGACCACATAGCGGCCGGCCGCGAACCATGCCGGCCCTTCCGCCCACCGGCATCCGGTGAACAGCTTGTCGACATTCGCATTGCTGTTGAACAGCCGCGCGAAACGCGGATCGAGAATTTCATAGTCTTCGGCGGGCATGTTTCCTCCCAGTCGTTCAATCGGCCCAGTCTTCAATCGGCAAAGCCGGCGCGATCAAGCCAGCCGGCGATCGATATGGCAAGATCGATCGTGGCGCAGCTTCGCAATTTGTATGACAAAAGAGATTGATGAGCTGGTGCGGCGGGAATGGCGCTTTGCTAAAACCATGGCCATGGCGGCGTTAACCCGCTATGCGTGCAGTGCAATGGTGCATTGCAACATCTTCTTTTTGCAACGCACCATAACTATGTCATGCTCCGTACAGATCAAGGGAGGAACAATCGGCCGCGAGAACGCGGCACAGAAGGAACCTTGCTATGATCCTCGACAGTCTCATGAGCCGCGCTCGCGCCAGCATCGCCAAGCGCCGCCACTACAATCGCCTCGTCGCCGAAATCGACTCCTTCTCCAGCCGCGATCTGGCCGACATGCGCGCCGACCGCTCGGAAATGCTCTACCAGGTCCACAAGCAGATCTACGGCTGAGCGAACGGGCTTAGCCCATCCATTCGATCCAGCGGCCGTGGTAATCGCAATGGGCCAGGCGGCGTGTCTCGCCGCTCGGCCATAGAGTCAGGCTGAGTACCGCCCAATTCTTGGTGGGATCGCGCGGCTCCATCCTCAGCCTTGCGATAGGCGCATCGGTCGTGGCCTGTCTGCCCGCCCGCTCCAGGGTGGCGGTGATGGCATCCTTGGTCGCTCGCGGCAAATATTGCCACATGATCGAATGATAGAGCACGAAGGCGCCGTCCTGCCGTGCGGCCAGTGCCTTCTCGACAAACTGCGCTGCATCCGCCCTGACAAGCAGCGGCTGCAACTTTTCGGCAAGTGACAGCGCTGCGTCGAGCCGGGCCAGCCGCGCTGCCTGATCGGCCCAGATGAAGGACCGAAGCCGTAGCCGCGCGGCCGCATCGGCGAAGTCGACCGGCGCGATGTCGCAGCCCGAGCGATGGCGAACTTCGATCACTCCATTCAGCGGAACAGCACGGCCACGCACCTCCGGCGCCAACCGGACGGGGGAGGCCGGGTCGCCCCACTCGGCATCGCCATAGCGATAGTGAAAGCTGTCGAACAGGAGATTGAGCCCGGCGCTGGCGCCGATCTCGCACAGATCCAGCGGCAAGCCGGTTTCGCGCGCGACCGTCAGAAATCCAGGCAGCAGCATCGCCGACCGGGCGATTTCATTGGTCTGCGGGGCGCCGGCGAGGCCAGCGACAATCCGCTCGTCGGATCGCGCAATTGCTTCCGGCAGCACCGCCGCGATCTCATCGTCGCTTGTTCGGTTGGGCGGATAAACTTGTGTCAGTCGCTCATCCGCACCCGTCAGGACCAACGCATGCAGCGCGCCGCAGAGCCGCAATGAGAGGCCATCGGCGCGCGCGTCACCCGGCCAGCCGAGCACCGCCTGCCCGGTCCTGGTGTTTGTGTCGAGAACCTTGGCCAGCGCACGGCACAATTTCGCGGTGAAAGGCGAGCCAAGCCCGTCGCAGGCTTTCGCCTGCGCCAGAAAATGATCGCGGATGTCTCGTTCGTCCATCGCGTTTCCGGTGCCTCAGCCCGGCGCGGCCAGCGCCTTCTCGATTTCCGGCAAGAGCAGCGTTTGCGCCGAGTCTGGTGTCAGCGGGCCGACATGTTTGTAGGCGATCTTGCCGTCCTTGCCGATGACGAAGGTTTCCGGCACGCCATAGACGCCCCAGTCGATCGCCGTGCGCCCCGCCGCGTCGACGCCGATCGCCTGGAATGGATTGCCGAGATCGCCAAGGAAGCGGCGGGCGTTTTCCGGCTGGTCCTTGTAGTTCAGCGCCGCCATGGTGAAGCGCTTGTCCTGCGACAAGGCCAGCAGCACCGGATGCTCTTCCCGACATGGCGCGCACCAGGACGCAAAGACATTGACCAGCGTGACCTTGCCGGCGAAGGCTTTCGAATCGAGCCCCGGCAGGTTCACACCCTCCAGCGCCGGCAGGTTTGTCTGGGGGGCCGGCAGGCCGATCAGCGCCGACGGCACTTCCGAAACGTCGCGTCCGGACAAAAGCTGCGACAGGAACAGCCCGGCCAGCGCGAGGAAGACCAGCAGCGGCAACAACACGATCAGGCGCCGGCTCCGCGCCGGTGTTTCGGTTTTGATGCTCATGGTTCGCTGCTCATTGGCTTGGCGGCCCTCATGGCTTGGAGGTCTTGTCGGAGCGGCGACGCACGCCTGATGCTTCCAGTTCGGCGAGATCGCGTTTGCGCGCGCGCTGGTCGATGAGGATCCAGCCGATCAGCCCGGCCAGCACTAGCGCAGTGATGGCATAGGCGGCGGTGACATAAAGGGCGTGTACGCTCATTTCCCGATCCAAGGCTTTTACGGCGGAATTCATAGCCGCACCGGCTGTTCGTCGCAATGAACCACGTCTGCGGCAGATTTGCGGTTAGTCGAGCTTCGCCTTCACTGCGACTGAAGCAACCCGGATATCTTGATGATGCGCATAAATTCACATGTCAGGGACAGCCTGACCGCTCCTTCGCACGTAAGCAGAATCTTGCCTGCGTCATCCCACATCCTGATTGCACTCTTGTCGTGATTTTGGAATTTGCGAACGCTGATTGTCTCGACACCATCGAACGCGAGTTCAAAAAACACGGCGTTGAACGGTCCCCATTTGACGGGAGGCCGGTAGGGGAGAATGCGGGATATAAAATGCAAATGCAGGCTCGGTCCGTCACGACTGATTTCGGCCTTGGTGACCTCGACGGAAGACAGGTCAGGATAGTGGCCGTAGATGGTTTGGAGAAAGATCGGATTTTCTATGCGTAGCGGCCACATCAGTCCGTTCCGTGGCGTAGCGCCAGCGCCGCCGCCACCGGCCCCAGTACGGCAAGAAACAGGGTCAGCGCGGCAAGAATGAGGAAGGGCTGCAGGAACGGGTCGGGATCCGCCACCGCGCCATAGCTTGCAGAGACGCCGAAGATCAGCACCGGGATGATCAGCGGCAGCACCAACACCGAGATCAGGAGCCCGCCGCGCGGCAGCGCCACCGCTACCGCCGCACCGGCGGCACCGATGAAGGTGATCGCCGGCGTGCCGACCAAAAGGGTCAGCGCCGTCGCGCCGATGCCGACCGGCGCCATGTTCATGAACAGGCCGAGCAAGGGCGCCGCGATCACCAACGGCAGCACGCTGCCCGCCCAATGCGCCAGGCATTTCACCAGCACCGTCAGCGCCAGCATGTGCCGGTCGTTGCCGAGCACCAGAAGATCGAGCGAGCCGTCTTCCCGATCGGCCTGGAACAGCCGGTCAAGGCCGAGCAGGCAGGCGAGCAAGGCCGATATCCACAAGATCGCCGGCCCGATGCGGGCGAGCAGGTTGAGGTCCGGCCCGACACCGAAGGGAATCGTCACGATGACTGCGAGAAAGAAGATCACGCCGGTCAGCGCCCCACCGCCGGCGCGGATGCTGAGCCGGATGTCGCGCAGGAAGAGGGCTAGCATGATTTGAGATGCTTGCGCTTGAATGCCGACATTACCCGGTCATCCTCAATTCCTTGGCCCCCTCAATCCCCAGCGGCAGATGCGTGGCCGCAATAATGATCCCCCCATCCCGACAGTGATTCGTCATCACCTCGCCGAACCGCCCTTCCGAAGCCTTGTCCAACCCTGCGGTCGGCTCGTCGAGCAGCCAGAGCGGCCGCCGGCTGACCAGCAATTTCGCGATGGCCGCGCGGCGGCGCTGCCCGGTCGAGAGATAGCCGAACGGCAGATGGCCGATGCCATCAAGCCCGACGGTTTCCAGCGCCTCTTCGACGCCCAAGAAATCCGCGCCCGAGAAGTCTCGCCAGAAACGCAGGTTTTCCGCCACGCTCAGCGCCGGTTTCATCGCGTTCTGGTGGCCGAGATAATGGCAGGCCGAGGCGACCGACGGAAAAGCCTCAGGCCCGCCCTCGATCCGCACCCGACCTTCCGCCGCCGGCAGCAGTCCGGCGATGACCCTGAGCAGCGTCGATTTACCCACGCCGTTCGGCCCGGTGACAACAAGCGCCTGGCCTTTCTCAAGAGCAAAACCAATGCCGGAAAACACCGTTTCGCCGCCCCGTTCGCCGCCCAGATTTTCGGCGATCAGCCGCATTCCTTGCCCGTCCCGAAAACGCCGCGCCGCGGCAGGTCCCGCATCGCACAAAATAGCCTTTCGACTGTCTAGAACTATTCCAGGAAATTCTCTATATGCGGGTCATCCGTGCCAGCGGTCGGCACGGGAACAGAATTTGCGCCGAACCAGCGCACGCGCCGCCTTGAACGGCTCGGGTTGCTTGGGAACGGACAGCGGAAATGGCCGTACCCGCACCTTTGCGCGTGATTGCATGCCATCGGCGTCCGTTCCCTTTCAGGCTGAACAGACAAGGACGGATCGCACGTGTCAAAATCCCTCGATAGTTTCAATTGCCGCCGCACGCTGACCGCGGGCGGCGCCGACTATGTTTACTATGATCTCATCGAGGCCGAGAAGAACGGCCTGACCGGCATCGCCCAGCTGCCCTATTCGATGAAGGTGCTGCTGGAGAACCTTTTGCGCAACGAGGACGGCCGCTCCGTCACCAAGGAGAGCATCCAGGCGGTCGCCGGCTGGCTGACCGACAAGGGCACCGCCGGCGTCGAGATCGCCTATCGCCCGGCCCGCGTGCTGATGCAGGATTTCACCGGTGTGCCGGCCGTGGTCGATCTGGCCGCCATGCGCGACGCCATGGCTTCGCTCGGCGGCGACCCGCAGAAGATCAATCCGCTGGTGCCGGTCGACCTGGTCATCGACCACTCCGTCATCGTCGACGAATTCGGCACGCCGATGGCTTTCGCCAGGAATGTCGAGCTCGAATATGAGCGCAACGAGGAGCGCTACAAATTCCTGAAATGGGGCCAGCAGGCCTTCCGTAACTTCCGCGTCGTGCCGCCCGGCACCGGCATCTGCCATCAGGTCAATCTCGAATATCTCGGCCAGGTCGTGTGGACCAACACCGAGGACGGCGAGACCACCGCCTATCCCGACACCTGCGTCGGCACTGATTCGCACACCACCATGATCAACGGCCTTGGCGTGCTCGGCTGGGGCGTCGGCGGCATCGAGGCCGAGGCCGCCATGCTCGGCCAACCTGTCTCCATGCTTTTGCCCGAAGTCATCGGTTTCCGCCTCACCGGCAGGCTCAAGGAAGGCGTCACCGCCACTGACCTGGTGCTCACCGTCACCCAGATGCTGCGCAAGAAGGGCGTGGTCGGCAAGTTCGTCGAATTCTTCGGTCCAGGCCTCTCCAACATGACGCTGGCCGACCGCGCCACCATCGGCAACATGGCGCCGGAATATGGCGCCACCTGCGGCTTCTTCCCGGTCGACAGCGAAACCATCCGTTATCTGACCATGTCCGGCCGCGAGGAAAGCCGCATCGCGCTGGTCGAGGCCTATTCGAAGGCGCAAGGCCTGTGGCGCGATACCGGTTCGAGCGACCCGGTTTTCACCGACCTGCTCGAGCTCGATCTCGGCGATGTCGTGCCATCGATGGCCGGCCCCAAGCGGCCGGAAGGTCGTGTAGCCCTGGAAGGCATTCCGGCCGGCTTCGCCAAGGCGATGGAGACCGAATACAAGAAGGCCGCCGAAATCCACAAGCGTTACGCCGTCGAAGGCACTTCGCACGATCTCGGCCATGGCGACGTCGTCATCGCCGCCATCACCTCCTGCACCAACACCTCGAACCCGAGCGTGCTGATTGGCGCTGGGCTCTTGGCGCGCAATGCCAACCGCCTCGGCCTTAAGCAGAAGCCATGGGTCAAGACCTCGCTGGCGCCGGGCAGCCAGGTGGTCGCCGAATATCTGGAGAAGTCCGGCCTGCAGAAGGAGCTCGACCAGATCGGCTTCAACCTGGTCGGCTTCGGCTGCACCACTTGTATCGGCAATTCCGGCCCGCTGCCGGCGCCGATTTCCAAGACCATCAACGACAAGGGTTTGATCGCTGCCGCGGTCCTCTCCGGCAACCGCAATTTCGAAGGCCGCGTCTCGCCCGACGTGCAGGCAAACTATCTGGCCTCGCCGCCGCTGGTCGTTGCCCATGCGCTGGCCGGAACCGTGACCAAGGATCTGACCACCGAGCCGCTCGGCGAGGACAAGAATGGCGAACCGGTCTATCTCAAGGATATCTGGCCGAGCTCGGCCGAGATCCAGGAATTCATCGAGAAGAACGTGACGCGCGAATTGTTCGCCCGCAAATATGCCGATGTCTTCAAGGGCGATGAATACTGGCAGAAGGTCAAGGCGCCGGAAGGCCAGACCTATGCCTGGGACGACAACTCAACCTACGTGCAGAACCCGCCCTATTTCGCCGGCATGACATCGGGCTTCGGCAAGATCGGCGACATCAAGGGCGCCCGCGTGCTGGGTCTCTTCGGCGACAAGATCACCACCGACCACATTTCGCCGGCGGGCTCCATCAAAGCCGCCTCGCCGGCCGGCAAGTACCTGACCGACCATGGCGTTGGTGTTGCCGATTTCAACCAATACGGCACGCGGCGCGGCAATCATGAGGTGATGATGCGTGGCACCTTCGCCAACATCCGCATCCGCAACCACATGCTGGGCGAAAACGGCCGCGAGGGTGGCTACACCATCCACTATCCATCGAAGGAGGAGACGTCGATCTACGACGCCGCCATGGAGTACAAGAAGGAAGGCGTGCCGCTGGTCATCTTCGCCGGCGTCGAATACGGCAACGGCTCATCGCGTGACTGGGCCGCCAAGGGAACGAATCTCCTTGGCGTCCGCGCGGTCATCGCCCAGTCCTTCGAGCGCATCCACCGCTCGAACCTGGTGGGCATGGGTGTCATCCCCTTCGTCTTCGAGGAAGGCACCTCATGGGCCTCGCTCAACCTTAGGGGTGACGAGCTGGTCGAGATCGACGGGCTCGACAAGATCAAGCCGCGCCAGAAGATGGTCGCCAGGATCACCTATGGCGACGGCACGGTGAAGAACGTGCCGATCATCTGCCGCATCGATACGCTGGACGAGCTCGACTACTTCAAGAACGGCGGCATTCTGCAGTACGTGCTGCGCGATCTGGCGGCTTAAAGCAGCAAGGGAATAGGGCTTAGGCAGTAGGGAATAGGACTACTGCCTACTGCCTACTGCCTTCCCAAACCGCGCTGTCGCCGCCAAGAGCACGCCGAGCATCACTGCGTTGAGGATGTGCCACAGGAAATGCGTGCCGAGCGGAAAGCTGCCGCAGACGAGCGGATCGACCATCCTGCAGATGACCGACACGACGAAGATCGCCGAACCCGCCAGATTGTACCAGCCGGCGCGGTTGCCGCTGGCTGCCACCCATGCGCCGAAGAAGGCAATCGCCAGGAAGGGCGGCAGATAGCCGGTCGTGCCGTTCGATGCCTGGCGTAGCCAGTCCGGCACGGCGAAGGTGAGCAGGCCGGCGACGGCGTAGAAGGCGACGAAGACGAGAACCGCCTTGCCCCATTTCATGCCGAGGAAGCGACGCAGGTTGAACAGCGTGTAGGCCAGCGTGAAGCCGGCGATCGGCAGGACGTCGGCCCAGATCGTGCCGTGATTGGCAAAGGTGTGGAACAGCGTCGAGCCGATGCCGATCGCCACCACCCACCAGGCCAGCACCTCGGCGAAGGTTCCGGTGCCACGCCGCCGCACCTCCCGAACGCCCCACAACCCGGCTGCGATGAAGGCGAGATTGGTCAAGGCATTGACTGGCTCGGCCCAGAATTCGGGCCCGGTCCGCTCGCAATAGAGGTCGATCGGCGTCAGGAAAGTTTGCCACATGCTGAATTGCCGCCCGAATCGGTCGCTACCTTGGAGTGCAGGCCTCTCCTATGGCTCCTTTGCCGGTGGTTGCAACGGCAAAATTTCACCGCAACGTGACTTCACCTTGACCGTCGCTTCTGCCACATATTTCAGCAATCAGAACAAGGTCGGCATCACCGGCGGGAATTGGAACGGTCATGACATCTCGAAGACCATTGCGGCTTGCGGCCTTCGCGCTGGCCTTCTCGATGCTTGCCGGCACCGGGTTTGCCGGCGAGATCGACAGGCCCCAAACTGACAGGCCCTTGGGCGTGGTCGAGCTTTTCACCAGCCAGGGCTGCAATTCCTGCCCGCCAGCCGACGAGTTCTTTACCGAGCTTGCCGCCAAGCAGGACATCGTCGCGCTCGCCTACCACGTCAACTACTGGGATTACCTCGGCTGGCAGGACACGCTGAGCAGCAAGGAGAATACCGAGCGGCAGTATGACTATATGCGCGCCTTCGGCAGCCGGTCGGTCTATACACCGCAGGCCGTCATTAACGGCCGCAGCCATGTCAACGGCGCCAACCGCAGGGAAGTCGATGGCGCGCTCGCCCGCATGGAGAAATCAGGCGAAGGCATGCGGGTCGGCATCAAGGTCAGCCGGACCAGCGACCGCGTCATGATCGATGCCGGCGATGCCGGGACCGGCCCCAGCGACGCCCATGTCGTCATCGTCTATTTCGACCCGCCGCAGACGGTCACCATCGCCAAGGGCGAAAACATCGGCCGCAGCATGACCTACTGGAACGCCGTCTCCGGCATCCAGACCGCCGGCATGTGGCACGGCAAGGCGCAGCGCTACGAATTGCCGATGAGCGAGATTTCCAAGAAGAAGGGCGGCTGCGCCGTGCTGCTGCAGTCGGTCGGCAAGGACGGCCTGCCCGGACCCATCCTGGGCGCCGCCTTCATCCGCAAGCCGTAAAACGCTTCGGCAGCCAGTCCTGCCTGCGTCATCCTGGGGCGAAGCAGGAGCGAAGCTCCGTCGCGAAGACCCCAGGATCCATGCCGTGACATCTGTGGCACACGAAAACGGTTCAGGCTCGAGCGCTGCTCCTCTCAGGGCATGGAAGTCACGGTAGCACCATGATCGACCAATAAAAAACCGACGTCAGCTTGCTTCTGACGCCGGTCATTTAGGTTTTGGGATCGTCGCACCTGATTTTCCCCTGAGGGAAAACCGAGGTTGGTTCGATCCGACGCAGACCCGTGGGCGGGGGGCTTGGGGTTTACGAGCCGGTGCCGGACCGAACCGTCTCAGGCAACGCCGGTAAATTCGTCGGACATTGGGGCATGAGCGCGGATAAAAAAAGGCAGAATTGTGGCAGACCATCACCAATTCCAACGATCGTTTCAAAACGTGACTGGACACTTCGGAAACGGCCCGACACCGGCTCTGCCCGCTCGGGCCTTGCAATTCCGTGACGAAAGCGCCAATTTTGGTCGGCGAAAGATTCATTCGAAGGATCGAGGCATGACTGATCGCGGCAGCGGGACGGAGGATGGGGACGCATCCGCAATATTGATCCCGCTGCATGAGGCAAGACGCGAGCGCCTCGACCAGCCGGTGCGCTTCGACCGGCGCGAACTGGACCAGATTCTCAGGCTTTACGGACGCATGGTCGCCGCCAATGAATGGCGTGACTACGCCATCGACCACCTTGCCGACCGCGCTGTGTTTTCCGTGTTCCGCCGCGCCAGCGAGGTGCCTCTGTTCCAGATCGTCAAGGATCCGAAGCTGGCCCGCAAGCAAGGCGCTTTCGCCGTCATCGCCGCCGGCGGTCGCATCCTCAAGCGCGGCCAGGAGCTCGGCCGCGTGCTCGGCATCTTCGACAGCAAGCTGAAGGTGGTCGAGGCCTAACTATTTAATTTGGTTGCGGAATTTCCGTTCCGGCAGCGAAGCCGGATCGGGCTGCAGGTCTGCCCCGCCATTCAGCGACAGTTGCATGAACACCGTATCCAGCCAGCGCCCGTGCTTGTAGCCTGAGCCTTCCAGGCGACCCGAATGGCGAAAGCCGAGCTTTTCATGCAACTGCACCGAAGCACTGTCCGGACGGCCGTCGCCGATCACCGCGATGACCTGGCGGAAGCCCGCCGTCTTCGCCGCGTCGATCAGCCCTTGCATCAGCTTGAGCCCGACGCCCTGGCCCTTGGCTTCGGGCGCGACATAGACGGAATCCTCGACGACAAAGCGATACGCCGGACGTGGCCGGAAGGCGCCGGCATAGGCATAGCCTGTAACAACGCCGTCCTTTTCCGCGACCAGATAGGGAAAGCCGCCCGCCCTCAGGCTGTCGAATCGCGCGCCCATTTCGGCGCGGCTCGGCGGCTCCAGCTCGTAGCTTGCGGTGCCATGGGTCACCGCGTCGGCATAGATTTCCGTGATGCGGTCGAGGTCCGCGGCCGTTGCGGGCCGTATCGTGATGCTGCTCATAATTTATGCAAATCGTTCACCTGCCTGCCATAACAGCAAAGGCTGCAGCAAAAGGAAAGGGCGGCCGTTGGGCCGCCCTTTCTAAACTCGCTGGTCCAGGAACCGTATTAGCGGCGGTCGCCCATGAACTGCAGCAGGAACATGAACAGGTTGATGAAGTCGAGATAGAGCGTCAGCGCGCCCATGATCGCCTTGCGGCCAGCGACATCGGTGGCATCGCCCTCGAAATACATCTCCTTGATCTTCTGCGTGTCATAGGCGGTCAGGCCCGAAAAGATCAGCACGCCCAGCGCCGAGACGGCGAAGGACAAGGCCGACGACTGCAGGAAGATGTTGATCACCATCGCGATGATCAGGCCGAACACGCCCATCACCAGGAACGAGCCGAACGCGGTCAGGTCGCGCTTGGTCGTGTAGCCATAGAGCGACAGCGCGCCGAAGGCCGCGGCGGTGGCGAAGAACGTCTGCGAAATGCTGGCCGTGGTATAGACCAGGAAGATCGACGACAGCGACAAGCCGACCAGGCCGGCATAGACCCAGAACGTGGTCTGCGCGGCCGAAACGCTCATCGACTGGACGCGGAACGACAGGAACAGAACGGCGGCCAGCGGGGCCAGCATCACCACCCAGCGCAGCGGCGAGCCGAAGATCGCGTAGCCGAACGAGGTCAGCATTTCGCCGCTTGGCAGCGTCGCGACCGCCGAAGCCGGGTCGCTGGTGGTGGCCAGCATGATGGTGCCGACAGCAGCCAAGCCTGTGATGAGCAGGCCAAGCCCCATCAGATTGTAGACCTTGACCATATAGGCGCGCAGGCCCTGGTCGATGGACGCGTCGACGCCGACGCCGGGCACGGCGCGCGTCTGGTAGTTGCGAATGGGTTCAGCCATGGTAGTCCTCTATTGCTTCTGCCCCGTCGGGTGTCAGGTCAATTCGGACCAAGGCGCCGCTGGCGGGGCTCCAGCATGCCTGCCGCGAAATATGATGGTTCTTGACGACAAGAACAAGACCGTAACCGGGTGTAATGCTTCGTGAGGCGCCGAAAAACCGGTTTTATTCGCTTTCAAGGCGCTACATGAACGAGATTTAATCAAATCCCGCTCCGCTCGGGCCTTGCGAATCAGAGATTGCGCAGCACCGGCGCCGCCTTGTGGCCAAGCACCCGCCACGTACCGGCAAGGCCAATACCGACCGTGACCGCCAGCGCGAAGACAATTGTCGCCACCGCCACTTCAGGCATGAAATGCGACGGCAGCGTCATGATGCGGGCGACAACGAACCAAGCAGCGATCCCGCCAGCCGCCAGCGCGAAGATCGCTGTGGCAAGCCCGATCAGCATGTACTCCAGCGAAAAGGCTGCGATCAACGTTCTCCTGGTGGCGCCGAGTGTCTTCAGTACCACCGCGTCGTGGATGCGGGCCCGGTTGCCAGCGGCGAGCGCACCGGCCAGCACCAGCACCGAGGCGATCAGCGCCACCCCGGCCGCGGCCCGGATGGCCGTGCCAAGCTGCGCGACCAGCCGGTTGACGATGTCGAGCGCGTCCTTGACCCTGACCGTCGTCACCGCCGGAAAGGCCCGGGTGACGGCGTTGAGCAGACGGGCATCATCCGCCGACGAGGCGTTCTTTTCAGTCAGCGTCGCCAGCCAGCCATGCGGCGCGCCGGCAAATGTGTTGGGCGAGAACACCATGACGAAATTGATGCCCATCGTCTCCCACTCGACCTGGCGGAAATTGGCGATCCTGGCCGTCACATTGCGGCCGAGCACATTGACGGTGACGGTGTCGCCGAGCTTCAGCCCGATCTCCTTGCCCTCCTCGGCGGAAAACGAAACCAGCGGCTCGCCGGCATAATTGTCCGGCCACCATGTCCCTTCTGTCAGCGCCGCATTCGTCGGCAGCCTGGCTTCATAGGTCAGCCCACGGTCGCCGCGCAGCACCCAGGCGCCTTCCGCCGGCACCTTGACCTTGCCGACATCGACGCCGTTCAGCGCCATAACCCGGCCGCGCAGCATCGGCACCTTGACCAGCGTTCCCGCCGGAGCCTCTTTGCCGACCAGCGCTGAAAAGGCATCGACGTCGCTGCTCTGGATGTCGACGAAGAAGAAGTTCGGCGCCCGTTCCGGCAGGCTGCCGGAGATCTGTCGCCTCAGATTGCCGTCGATCAGCGCCAGCGTCACCAGCAGCGTCAGCCCGAGCCCCAGCGACAGCACCACCGATGGCGTCAAAGCGCCCGGCCTGTGGATGTTGCCGATGGCGAGCCGCAGCGCGGTTGAGCGGACGCGCGGGCTCTTCCTGGCGGCCGACTGCACCAGCGAGCCGACGACGCGCAGCACCAGGAAGGCAAAGACGGTGGCGCCTACGAAGATCGAGGCGATGCGGCGGTCGCCGGAAAACAGAATGGCCAGCGCCGCCAGGGCGAGCGCGATGCCGAGCGCGGCGGCCACATAGATCGGGCGTGGAAAACCGCGGCCTTCGAACCCCATTTCGCGAAACAGCGCCGTCGCCGGCACGTCACGCGCGCGGCCGAGCGGAAGCAGCGCGAAGGCCAGCGTCACCAGCAGGCCGAACAACGCCGCCATGCCGAGCGCGCCGGGATAGAAGCCGCCTTCCGCCGGCACCGGTATGACTGACTGAAGGGTAGCGCTTGCCGCGAACGGCATCAGCGCGCCCAGCACCAGGCCAAGCGCGATGCCAAGGCCGGCGATCATCAGGATCTGCACGAGGTAGACGGCAAAGACGAAACCACCCGAAGCGCCCAGGCTTTTGAAGGTGGCAATGACGCCGCGCTTGCCGTCGAGATAGGCGCGCACCGCATTGGCGACGCCAACGCCGCCGACCACCAGCGCCGTCAGCCCGACCAGCGTCAGGAATTGCGAGAAGCGCTCGATGTTGGAGGACAGCGCCGGTGCGGCATTGCTGCGCGTGCGGATCGACCAGCCGGCCTCGGGAAAATCCTTGGCCGCCCGGTCCTGGATGGCCTTGATATCAGCTTCGCTGGCGCCGCTGGGCAGCCGGGCCTTGTAGGCGTTTTCGACGAGGCTGCCCGGCTGGATCAGGCCGGAAGCGGCAAGCCCGTTCGTTGAGACCATCAGCCGCGGCGCAAAGCCGAAGCCATCGGACACGGCGTCCGGCTCGCTGACCAGCCTGGCGCGCAGTTCGAAGGTGGCGCTGCCGAGCTTCAGCCGGTCGCCGATCGCGAGATGCAGCCGCTCGAACAACAGATCCGGCGCGGTGGCGCCGAAAACGCCGGACCGTTCGCTAAACAGTTGCTCTCTCGACAGCGCCGGCGCGGTTTCCAGCACGCCATAGAGTGGATAGGCATCGTCGACCGCCTTGGCCTCGACCAACGCCTGGTCTGAGCCGTCCTCAAGCCGCGCCATCGAGCGCATGTTGGCGCTGTGCGAGACCGTGCCCAGCCCATCGAGAAAAGCCTGCTCGGCTTGCGTCGCGACGCGCTGGTTGACCTGGAAACGCAGATCGCCGCCGAGCAGCGTCTGGCCCTGGTTGGCGACCCCGGCGGTAATGGCGCGCGCCACCGAATTGACGCCGCCGATCGCCGCGACGCCAAGCGCGATGCAGGCGAGGAAGATCAGGAAGCCGGACAGTCCGCCGCGCATCTCGCGCAGCGAAAACCGGAAAGCGAGCTTCAGCATGCGCGACAGCGGCATCAGGCCGGCACCTTGCCGGCGGTTGAGATCGGCGCGGCTGCGTCCTCGATCCGGCCGGAGCGCATCGAAACCTGGCGCGAGCAGCGCGCCGCAAGCGCTGGATCATGCGTGACCAGCACCAGCGTCATGCCGCGCTCGGCCGCCTTGGCAAACAGCAGATCGGCGACCTGCCGCCCCGTCGTCTGGTCGAGATTGCCGGTCGGCTCGTCGGCGATCAGGATACGCGGCGACGGCGCCAGCGCCCGGGCGATCGCCACACGCTGCTGCTCGCCGCCCGACAATTCGCCAGGATAATGGGTGACGCGATCGCTCAGGCCCACGGCCGCCAACTCCTGCGTCGCGACGCCAAATGGATCAGCATGGCCGGCCAACTCAAGCGGGACCGCGACATTTTCGAGCGCCGTCATGTTGGGTATGAGGTGGAACGACTGGAACACGATGCCGATGTTTCGTCCCCGAAACGACGCGATCTGGTCCTCGCTCTTGCCGTTCAGCAGCTCACCGGCGATTCGTACCGTACCCGAATCGACCCTTTCCAGGCCTGCAAGCACCATCAGCAGTGTCGACTTTCCTGAACCCGATGGCCCGACGATGCCGGTCGCCTCTCCACCAGCTACATCGAGGCTGACTCCTTTCAGCACATGGACAGAAGACGCGCCTTCACCGAGCGTCAGCGATACGTCCTTCAGCGCGATGACGGCTTCTGTCACAATTAAATCGTCCTATATGGGAGAATAGAAGCTGGAATCGCCTTCGTCGAAAGACCGTTCCTCGTCATATGGGGCCTGCCGCATGGCTTTCAAACACTCCCTTGCCGCAGCCTTCCTGCTTTTTCTCGCGCTTTGCGGCGCCATTTCGTCGGTGCGCGCCGAGCCCCTGGAGATCGTCGGCTTCGGCGACAGCCTGACGGCGGGTTTCGGTCTCGGCCCGGGCGAGGGCTTTACCGACAAACTGCAGGCGGCACTTCGCGGCAGGGGCCACGACGTGACCGTCGCCAATGCCGGCGTTTCCGGCGATACGTCGAGCGGCGGCCTGTCACGGCTCGACTGGTCGGTGCCGGACGGAACCAAGCTCGTCATTTTGGAACTCGGCGCCAATGACATGCTGCGCGGCGTCTCTCCCGCGATCACGCAAAAGAACCTGGACGACATGCTGGCCAAGCTCAAGCAACGCAAGATTGCCGTGCTGCTGGCCGGTATGCGCGCCGCACCCAATCTCGGCGCCGACTATCAGAACAGCTTCGATGCGATCTTCCCGAAACTGGCCGAAAAATACGGCGTCCCGCTCTATCCCTTCTTTCTCGACGGCGTCGCCGGCGAGCCCGCATTCCAGCTCGATGACGGTCTGCACCCCAATGCCAAGGGAGTCGACCGCATGGTCGAGCGCATCCTGCCCACCGTGGAAAAGGCGATTGCAGCGCAGGGCGGTTCTTGAGCAGGTTTTTCGATGCAGGCGCGGCTTTCCGTTAGGGAAACTTTCAGGAAAGCCTGCGACCAACAAACCACTTGCCCCGTTTGATTTTCGATGATTCGCTAGGGGCAACAGTTCGATTCGAGGAAGGGAGGCTCTCCATGCCGCGTCTTTTCACCGCCCTCGAAATACCGCGTGACGCCGCCCTTTCGCTGTCCCTGCTCAGGGGCGGCCTGCCCGGGGCCCGCTGGATCGACGTTGAAAACTACCATCTGACGCTGCGCTTCATCGGCGATGTCGAAGGCCATGTTGCCGACGAGATCGCCAACGCGCTCGACCGAGTGCACCGCCCGTCCTTCCCGCTGGCGTTGTCCGGCGTCGGCGCCTTTGGCCAGAAGAAGCCGCATGCGGTATGGGCCGGCGTTTCCGGCTCGTCCGAGCTCGCCGCACTGCAGGGCGAGATCGACCGCATCTGCCAGCGCCTCGGCATGCCGGCCGATCCGCGCAAGTTCACGCCGCATGTGACGCTGGCGCGCTTACGCAATTCGAGCCCGCTCGACGTCGCCCAATATCTGTCGGCGCGCGGCAATTTTTCGACGCTGCCCTTCCGCGTCGGCCGCTTCGTCCTGATGTCGTCGCGCGATTCGGTCGGCGGCGGACCCTACATCGTCGAGGAGGCCTGGCCGCTGTCGGGCACGGACGCCCTCGCCTCGAGCCGTGTCGCCAGCGTCTCCGACGCCTCGCGGATCATGCGATAGACCGAGACGAAGGCTTCCTGGCCCTCGTAATACGGGTCAGGCACGTCGTGCGCCTTGCCATCCGCGAATTCCAGGAAAAGATGCACCCGGTCGCGCATGGCGGCAGGCGCCAACGCCCTGAGATCACGGACGTTCGAACGATCCATGCCCAGAACCAGGTCGAAGCGGTGGAAGTCCTCCACTGTCACCTTGCGCGCCTTCTGCCCGGAAATGTCGATACAATGGCGCGCCGCAATCGCGATCGAGCGTGGGTCGGGGGCGGAACCGACCTCCCAGCCGCTGGTCGCCGCTGAATCGAGCAATATGTCCAGCCCGCGCTCGGCCAGCACAGCGCGCAAGACGCCTTCGGCGAGTGGCGAGCGGCAGATATTGCCGAGACAGACGAAAAGAATGGAGTTTATGGGCTTTGCGCTCATCGATCCGGCGCTATGGTGAAGGTCATAATCCGAGATAGCACAGGAAGCGCACATGACGAGAGAGAAACTGGGCAAGGAAGCCATTGCCGAGGCGCTTGCCGGCCTCGACGGCTGGGCACTGGCCGGCGATGGCCGTTCGATCAGCCGCAAATTCACTTTCAGGAATTTCTCCGAGGCCTTCGCCTTCATGACGCGCGTCGCGCTCGCGGCGGAGAAGATGGACCATCATCCCGACTGGTCGAATGTCTACAAGACCGTGAACGTCACACTGAACACGCATGACGCCGGCGGCCTGACCGCACTCGATTTCGAACTCGCGAAGAAGATGAACGGCTATCTCGGCGGTTGACCGCGCAGGCAGGGCGAATCCGAAATCCACCACCGGCATCTTGCAGCGCGGTTCGGGTTTCACCACATTTTTGCTCGCGGTCTGCGCTCAACGATGCGCTCGAGCCCGCGCAGGAGAAATTTGATGGTGCAAAAATCCGGTTTTGATTTCTTCGGCTTTGGCGGCAAGCTGGGCGATGAAAGCGAAGTGCGCGCGAAATTCTGGCGCACTGCCAAGAAGGCTGCCCGGCATGTCCCGTTCATGGAAGAGGTGGTCGCCGCCTATTACTGCGCCATGGACAAGAAGACGCCGCTGCGCGCCAAGGGCATATTGCTGGCGGCGCTGGGCTATTTCGTGCTGCCGGTGGACGCGATCCCCGACTTCGTCCTCGGGCTCGGCTTCACCGACGACATCGCCGTGCTGACCGCCGCGATCACCACCGTCAGCGCCCATATTACGCCCGCGCACAGGCTGGCCGCCCGGGAGGCGATGGCCGACGAGAGCTGAGCTGGCGCAGGCCGAGGGGCCGTTTGAAAAGTCAAACTCTTGCCGCTTTCGTGGCCTCCAAGTCGCGCCAGGGACACCATGTTTGTCGCTTTTCGGGCGGCGGCGCGGGAGTGGCGGCGGTTTCCTGGGGCGAGGGTCCTTTTCCCAAAGGAAGTTCACCGTTTGGTAACCCAGATTAAATCAAAATGAAGCGACGGCAGGACGCAAGGCGGGTCTGCCTCCGCACCATTTGGAATACAGGAAAAACGATGCGCGGATTGATTGCTACAGTTTCGAGCCTGGTCCTGGTGGCCCTGACAGCGCCAGCCATGGCGCAATCGGCAACCAAGATCGGCCAGCACAATGCCTGGGGCACCTACAGCTACAAGGCGTCCGGCGGCAAGGTCTGCTACGTCCTGACAGTGCCGACCGACAAGCAGCCGCCGACGCTCGACCATGGCGACATGTTCTTTTTCGTCAGCCAGCGGCCAGGACAGCAGATCTCCTACGAGCCGCAATTCATCGCCGGCTACAATTTCCAGGAAGGCTCCAAGGCCACCGTCACCATCGACAAGAAGAGCTTCTCGATGTTCACCCGCGGCAAGTCGGCCTGGGTCGAAAATGCCGCCGAGGAACCGGTGCTGATCGCCGCGATGAAGACCGGCACCGACATGAAAGTGTCGGCGAAATCCGGCCGCGGCAACACCACCACCTACGTCTTTTCGCTGAAGGGCATTTCCGCCGCGCTGGCCTCGATCGCCAAGTGCAAATAGGTCAGACGGCAGCTTAATGCATGTCGCGCAAAAGTGCGCAGCGGTTTTGCGATAGCCACATGCATATAAAAACAAGAACTTAAAGCGCGTCGCATGAATCCGTTCAAACGCGACGCGCTTTAGAGACGGTTGTCCGCGTCCCCGTTCTTGTACGAGCGTGGGCGCCGGCTCATGGCAGCGTTTCGCCGTCGAGGATCCGCTGATAGAGATCGAGATAACCCTTCGCGGTGCGGGCGATCGAAAACCGTTCGGCGGCTTGGTCGCGGCAATTTTGCGGCGAAAGGCCGGTAACGGCGGCAAGCGCTGCAGCAAATTCCTCATCGCTGTTGAAGAGGCGCCCGGTGTCGTCGTTGATGATCTCGGGCATGGCGCCGCGCGGCGTCGTCAGCACTGGCGTTCCGCACAGCATGGCTTCGACCGGCGCCATACCGAACGGCTCTTCCCAGGCGATCGGATTGAGAAAGGCTTTTGCCTCGCCCAGCAGGCGATGCTTTTTCTCACCATCGACGACGCCATGGAAGCGAAAGCGGCCGCCCAGGCTCTTGAAGAAGACGCCATCGCGCCGCACCTGGCTGCGCGTCAAAAGCATCCAGCGCGAGCCGCCGGCGATATCGAGGGGAAATTCGAATTTCTTCGCCAGATCGACCGCGCGGTTCAGGTTCTTGCCGGCGCGCGCGATGCTGGCGAGGAACAGCAGATGGTCGTTCTTCGAAGCGGCCAGGCGGTAGCTGTCCGTCGGAAAGCCGTTATAGACGAAGGTCTTCCTGCCGTGGTTCCGCGCATGGCTGGCGCTGACGAAACTCCAGTTCGGCTGCGGCCTCGGTTTTTGCGGGGAATAGCCGTGTGCGGTGTTGAGGGTCGGGTAGGGAACGTCGAGAAACCGGCTGTGAAAATGGACGATCTGCGTATCCGCCGGGATGGCGGCCCGGCATTGCGCCTCCGAAGATGCATGCCGCACCTCGCAAAGCGGGTGGCTCGAGCCGGGATCGGCGATCAGCATGACGCTATGGCCAAGGCGGGCGAATTCCGAAGCTAACCAGTCGACCTGGCGCTGGGTGCCGCCATAGCCCCTGGAGGGGATGGTTCCGACCACCACCAGTGTAATGCGCATCAGCCGCCCCTGCCGGTCTTTTGCTTGACCATGATCTTATCCGAAACCGGTTTCCATTTTTCGCTGACGCGAACCTTCGGTTCGGGATCATTGTCCATCCGGCTCGACCTTCAGCGGCGAGCGAGGATGCAGGAGCAGCACGATCGTCAGCAGGCTGCAGACGATGCCGATCACGGCGATGAAGACCGCGTCAAGTGTCGTCCAGCCGGGGCCTTCGAGCGGCTTGGCGTTGAAGAGGGCGAAGGAGTTGTAGCTCTGCTGATGCGAAATCAGCAGGAAGCCGGTCAGATTGTTGCCGAGATGGGCGCCGAAGGCGGCGCCGAGATTGCCGGTGGCATAGACCACAAGCGTCAGCACCAGCGCAAAAGCGGCGATCGAGGCGAGCACGCAGGCGTTGATGGCGGCGCTCGAGCCTGGGCTCCAATGCATCGAGGTGAACAAGAGCCCCGGCAGCAGCGCCCAGATGAAGGGGTTCTGAAACCGGTTGGCCAAGCCCCTCAAGAGATAGCCGCGAAACAGCACCTCTTCGGACGAGGTTTGCAGCAAGGTCAGCACGATGATCGGGACCAGGAAGACAAGCCAGGTCGAGAAGCTGATCGCACCGCGCGCAATATCGGGCTGCAGGACATAGAGCAGGATTTCGGACAGCGCCGAGGTGATCAGTACCGCGGCCAACCCCTTGAGGAAGCCTGCGCGCGAGACACGGCGGCTCACGCCGAGCAGCGCCGTCAGCGGCTCGCGATGGACCCAGCGCATGGCAACCCAAAGGCCGATCCAGATGCCGGCGAAGGAGGCGAGTGCGGCAAGAATCCCGGCGGGCGACGCCATGAAGTCCTGCACCGTACCCGACGATGCCTGCCACAGCGCAAAAACATAGGCGCCGCCGAGCAGCACGACCATGGTCGTCGTGACCCAGAACAGGATGACGATCGCCGATCCGAACAGCAGGCGCGGCAGGGTCGTCTTGTCGTTGGGGGTAAGCCGGTAGCGCTCGAAGGCGGCGGGGTCTGATATCACGCGGGTTCCTTTGCCGAACGCATCGGGTCGCATGATCTAGCGCATGACCCCGAAAATCAAAATCGATTTTCGGGGTCATGCGCAAATTGGAGCCGCGGAAACCGCCGACTTGGCGGTGGCTCCCGGTTGGTTATTTATTGACGCACGACGTACATGATGCGCCGCGTGGCCGGATCGACCAGCGCCGGCTGGCCGTTCACATAGACATAGCGATAGTCGTAGTCTGGAATCTCGCGCAACTCGACGCTGTCGGGCAAGGTTGCGCCGGTAACCACTTCGCCATCGAGATAGACCGGATCGAGCCGATTGGTGTCGACATAGGTGCGGACTTCGGCCGGCGGTCGTCTGATGGGCTCGATCGGCTCGCCGGCAACGATCGCTCCGGTATAGGTGTCGGAATACTCATCGCTGTCAGCCGGCGGTGTCACGACGGTGATGGCGGCATCGGCCGGGCGCCGCGTCAGCACGACCCGGTCGCCACCGAAATCGGCGGTAACATAGTCGGAATAGATCCAACCCTGGCCGCCTGCCTCGGCGATGGTGCACCATTTGCTGTTTTCAATACAGCCGTCGAGCGTCGCCGACTGGCCAGCGGCGAGCACGCCTATGACCGGATATTGCGGGCCAGGCCCGGCGCGCACGTTGAGATCGGCAATGGCCGAAACAGCAGTGTCAGCCAAGGCCGTCCCCGACATGGCGGCAAGCGCGCCGGCTATGGCAGGAAACAGTAAGCGTTTCATGGTTTTCGCTCCGTTTTTCACAACCCCTCGCAACGGAAACGGGGCAAAGGCCTATGCGTTCCGGCTAAAATGCCCCGGCCGGCTCACGATTTATTCCGGTTTCTTTCGGCAAACCCGTAAGGAGTTCATGAACGAAGGCCAGTTTCTGTGCCGTTCGATCCGAGATGACGAAGGGATAGAGGTCGGGCAGGCCCATGCAGCGGTTGATCGAATTGGACGCCTCCGACAGCACCAGCCAGCGGGCCAGGATCTTGTCGAACGGTTCCGGGGCGGCGGCGGGTTCGGACGGCGCCGCCTGCAGCTCGCCGCCGGTGTCGCCCTGCGGCAGAGCGTTGGTTTCCACGGTTTCCAGCCGGCCGAGCGGGAAATTCAGCGCATGCACCATCTCCAGCGTGTCAGTGATGTGCAGATGGTGCGCCCATGTCTCAGCCCAGTCCTCCCAGGGGTGGGACGTGGCATAGGCCGAGATGTGGCCCTGCTGCCAGTCGGGCGCCGCACCGTTGGCATAATAGGCCTTCAGCGCCTGTTCGTAGTCGGAGCGCTCGTCGCCGAACAAGGCGCGGAAAGCGACCAGCCTTTGCGGATCGTCGCGGATCAGGCGGTCCCAATAGTAGTGACCAAGCTCATGGCGGAAATGACCGAGCAAGGTGCGGTAGTTCTCGCCCATTTCGATGCGCCGCCTCTCGCGCTCGGCCGAATCCGCTTCGGCGACGTTGAGCGTGATCAGGCCATTGTCGTGACCGGTCAGGATGCGTTCGCCGCCCGGTCCGCCACCGATCGGATCGGCGAGGAAGTCGAAGGCGAGGCCGGTTTCGTCGCCGGCATTCTGCTTGGGTGCGACCGGCAGCGCGGCGGCAAGCAGCGAATAGATGGCCCGCTTCTTCGCCGCTTCGACGCGGATCCAGCGACGGCGGTTGCCGTCGACCGAAAGGTCGGGGATCAATTGGTTCAGCATGCAGGCGCGGCAGAAGGCATGGCCCGGCTCCGCCATCCAGTTGCAGGCGCACTCGTCGGCATTGGTGCATTGGAAGACACCGGCGGTGCCGGACAGCGCGAAGCGCGCGTGCCCCGGGTCGTAAAGCACTGGGCTGGCGCAGTGGAGGCACTGGGCGTTCTCGAAATAGAGGCGGTGGCCACAATGCGGGCAATCGAAAAGCTTCATCTCGGTCCCAAATCATCAGGGGGGTCCGCACCCCGGAGCAAGGTGACGGATATAGTGCGGGGCCATCCATTGCCCAAATGCCCGCCACCGCCGGCGTTCCTGCCGACGACGCTATTTTGCCGCAAGCTGGGCGACGACCTGTCGCGCCACCGCCTCACCAGACAGGCGCGCGCCGCCGCAGGTCTGCATCAGCGGACCGGCCAGATGCTCACCGGCGAAGAAGATCTTCTCCGCCACCGGCTGCATCAGCGTGGCGCGTGCCTCCGAACGGCCGGGGCGGGCCGTCGCATAGGCGCCGCGCACGAAGCGCTCGCCGCCCCAATTGGTCATCATGGCGCGACCGACATGCTTTCGCACATCCGCGCCGAAGATGCCGCATAGCCGGTCGACAACGAAATCGACACCTGCCGCCTCGCCTGCAGCCGACATTTCCCAGGCGAAATCGCCGCCGACGAAGCCGACCATCAGGTCGAGGTCGAAGGGAAAACAGAGGAAATAGATATCGTGCCTGGCCATCCGCTCGATCAGCAGGTCGTCGAAGGGCGCCAGCCCCAGCCTTGTGCCCCGGATCTCCACCGGCAGCTTGGTCAGCATGCCCATTGGCAGATCGAAGAAGGCGCCGAAATGCGTGTCGGGCAGCGCCGGCGAGAATTCGATCTCCTCGAAGGCAAGCACCGCCGGCGAAGCTGTGACGATGGCTGCCTTGGCGCGGATGGTGCCGCGATCGGTGACGCAGGCCACGCCCGGCACCTCCCAGAGGATCTTGCGCACCGGCGTCGACAGTTCGACCGGCACATCGGCGCCAAACCGGGTGACCAATGCGCCGAACCCTTCCTTGGAGAAATAGTTCGGATCGAGATCGGCGGCGGCCTGGAAGTCCCGGATCGAGATCTCGTCCTCGTCGGCGCCGAAATCCATCGGCCCGGCAAAGGTGGCGGCGGCGCGCGGCGCCTGGCCCCTGGCCAGCAGCGCCGAAAGACGGTCGTCGTCGCCATCGCCAACCTGATGCGCCGCCAAAAGCTCGAACAGCTTGGCGTCGGCGGCCTTCATCGCGGCCTCTTCGGCTTCGCTCGCCTTGCGCTTGCGGTAATAGAGATGATCGACATTCATGTCGTGATGGTGAAGCGTCCAGCCGGCGGCCTGTGCCTCGGGAAAATAGGGATTGCGGTCGGCGGCATGCAGCCAGGCGCAGCCAATGTCGAATGGCACGCCGAAATGCTGGTCGCTGGTCCAGGCGCGGCCGCCGATGCGGTTCATCGCCTCGAACAGCTTGAAGGAAAGGCCGGCTGCGCCAAGGGTCCTGGCGGCGGCAAGCCCCGCCGAGCCAGCGCCAACGATCACGACGTCAACGTCTTCCATGAATATTCTGCCCCGCCACAATAATTGCTTGATCGTAGGCAAGTTCTCCGGCATTCGCCAGTGCGGTACCGGGAACGCGTAAACGACTTCTTACCGTATCTGCCCGAAAACCGGAGTCGACTTTCGGAAAGCATGATACGCGGGTTCAAAGTGTTGGAGCGTACTTTGTGCACGTAAATTCACGCACGCCGCTCTAGAGTGACAAACGCACGTTTCACTGGCAAATTCGCGACTGGGACGTGATTCAGGCAAATCAGGAGAACAGCATGGCATTTCTTGCCAAGGGAAAAATGTTTGCAGCGGCCACGGTGGTGGCGGTGTTTGCACTAGCGACGGGCGCGCAGGCGGCGGCCAGCTGTGGCAAGAGCGGCGCTGGCTTCGATGCTTGGAAGCCGGAGTTTGCCGCTGAGGCCAAGGCCAACGGTGTAGGCTCGAAAGGTCTGGCCGCTCTGGCCAGCGCGAACTATGCAACAAGGACGATCGCCGCCGACCGCGCCATCCACAAGGCCTTCAGCGGCTCGGTGGAAGCTTTCATGAAGCGCCGTGGCGGATCCGCGATCATTGCCAAGGGCCGTGCGCTGAAAAAGGCGAATGCGGGGATGTTCGACAAGATAGAACGGACCTACGGCGTGCCGCCGGGTGTGTTGCTCGCCATCTGGGGTATGGAGACCGGCTTCGGTTCCTCCATGGGCAACCAGAATACGGTCTCTGCCATTTTAACGCTTGCCTATGATTGCCGCCGCCCGGAATTCTTTTACCCGCATGCCATTGCAGCCTTGAAGCTGGTTGATCGCGGAGCGTTGAGCGCCTCGTCGGTCGGCGCCATGCATGGCGAGATTGGCCACACGCAGTTCCTGCCCGGTAATGTCATGAAGTATGGCGTCGGCAGCAGAAATCTGCGCGACAAGAGCACCGCGTTGGCTTCCACCGCCAACTTCCTCAAGGGGCATGGTTGGCGGGCCGGCGCGAGTTACGGGGCGAATATGGGCGCAATCGCCGGCTGGAATTCCGCGAGCGTCTATCAACAGGCCATCGCCCGCATCGCCACGGCGATCGATGCCGACTGATAGAGGTATCCAGATTAATTAAAGGAAGGCCCGGCCATGAGCCGGGCCTTCTTGTTGATGGAGCAGGGTCAAAACCCAATCACTCGGAAAGATCAAGTTCGATCTCATCACCACTCTTAATAATGCGCGTAGCCGCTCAACGGGCATTTCCGGGAACTGGGGATTTGGAAGGTGCCGTCAATACCGCTGCAGGTACGGAACTTGGAGTTCCGGGGCGCCGGGGCTTGCGTAGCCGCCTTTGACTTGCCCTTGATGACCATCCAGATTTCGGTCGGTTGGTCCAGCTGCAGGCTGTTTATGTCGGAGTAGCTGATGCGTCCGGTGCGCACCCCTTCGGCAAGGCGCTGGCAGAACAGGGCCGGCATGCGCTCCTGCGAGACGCCCATGAACGAGGCGATATCGTGCTTGAGCGTGATGCTCCATGCGTGGACAGAGGCGATACATCCGCCCAAGTCCGCGTTCGGGTTGCGTTTCGCGCTTGCCTCTGACGACTGGCAAATTGTCAAGGTGACGACCGTTGCAAGCAGAATAAAAAATCCATTTTTCATTGTGGAAAGTCCCCCGTTCAGCAGAGGGAACTTAGATGAAGTCGCCTAAAGGTCAAACAAAACTCCATTGAGGTGGTTTAACTTCCGTTATATTAGAAACACCAAATAAAACTCGGCGTCTCCGCCGGGTTTCTCGAACCGTTTCAGCTTTCACGGGATCGGTAAAGCGGCCCATGCGCCGTTCGGATTTCAGCCCTTGCGATTGCGCGCGGCAAGCGTGCGCAGTCTTAGCGCATTGAGGCGGATGAAGCCTTCGGCGTCCTTCTGGTCGTAGGCACCGCGGTCGTCCTCGAAGGTGACCAGCGCATCGGAATAGAGCGTCTTCCTCGACTTGCGCCCGGTGACGATGACGTTGCCCTTGTAGAGCTTCAGCCGCACCGTGCCTTCGACGTCTTCCTGGCTCTTGTCGATCATCGCCTGCAGCATCAGCCGCTCGGGCGCGAACCAGAAGCCGTTGTAGATCAGCTCGGCATAGCGCGGCATGAACTCGTCCTTGAGATGGGCGGCGCCTCTGTCGAGTGTGATCGATTCGATCGCCCGGTGGGCTGATATCAGGATGGTGCCGCCGGGCGTTTCATAGACGCCGCGCGATTTCATGCCGACGAAACGGTTCTCGACCAGGTCGAGCCGGCCGATGCCGTTGTCGCGGCCGAGATCGTTGAGCGCGGCCAGCATCGTTGCCGGCGACAGCTTCTTGCCGTTGAGGGCGATGGGATCGCCTTTCAGGAATTCGATCTCGATCTCGGTGACCTTGTCCGGCGCGTCCATCGGCGAAATGGTGCGCTGGTGGACGAATTCCGGCGGCTCGCTCCACGGGTCTTCCAGCACCTTGCCCTCGGAGGAGGAGTGCAGAAGGTTGGCGTCGACGGAAAACGGCGCATCGCCCTTCTTGTCCTTCGGCACCGGGATCTGGTGCTGCTCGGCAAAGTTGATCAGGTCGGTGCGCGACTTGAACGACCAGTCGCGCCACGGCGCGATGACCTTGATGTCGGGGTTCAGCGCATAGGCCGAGAGCTCGAAACGGACCTGGTCGTTGCCCTTGCCGGTGGCGCCATGGGCGATCGCGTCGGCGCCGGTTTCTTTTGCGATCTCGACCAGGTGTTTGGAGATCAGCGGCCGCGCGATCGAGGTGCCGAGCAGATAGGTGCCCTCATAGACGGTGTTGGCGCGGAACATAGGGAAGACGAAGTCGGAGACGAACTCCTCGCGGACATCGACAATGCGGATGTCCTTGATGCCCATCATCTCGGCCTTGCGGCGCGCCGGCTCCAGCTCGCCGCCCTGGCCGAGATCGGCGGTGAAAGTGACGACTTCGGCGCCGAGCTCGGTCTGCAGCCACTTCAGGATGATGGAGGTGTCGAGACCGCCGGAATAGGCGAGCACGACTTTCTTGACGTCTTTTATCTTGCTTGGGGACATTTTGGCGGTTCCGCGCGAAAAGGTTTCGCGGGCGAGGTATCACGGCGTTTCCGGCCTGCGCAAGAGATGAACGGCGGCTGGACCAGATGCTGCATCGGCCAGAAGCTGGCCAGCGCACGGCTCATGCGGTATGGCTGCGCCATATTTTGCTGCCACGAGACCGGCCATGTCCTTCATTCCCGATACCACGACGCTGATCCAGTTCGCCATCGCCACGGTGATCCTTGCGATCACGCCGGGGCCTGACATGACGCTTTTCGTGTCACGGACGCTGAGCCAGGGCCGCGCCACCGGCTTTGCCTCGATGGCCGGTGCGCTGTGCGGCACGTTGATCCACACGACGTTGGTGGTGGTCGGCGTCTCGGCGCTGATCGTCGCCTCGCCGATGGCCTTCTTCGTGCTCAAGCTGTTTGGCGCCGGCTATCTCGTCTTCCTGGCCTGGCAGGCCATCACCAAGGGGTCGGCCTTCTCACCGGAGAAGAAGAGCGGCCCGCAAATCTCACTGTTCCGCAGCTGGGCGGCTGGGCTCGGCGTCAACCTGCTCAACCCGAAGATCATCCTGTTCTTCATGACCTTCCTGCCGCAATTCGTCTCGGCGCATGATCCGAACGCACCGGGAAAACTGTTCTTCCTCGGCGCGATGTTCGTCGTGCTGTCGATCCCGGTGACGGCGCCGATGGTCTTTGCGGCGGAAAAATTTTCGGCGGCGATGAAGGCCAGCCCGCGCGTGACGCGCGTCGTCGACTATCTGTTCGCCGGGGTATTTTCGGCCTTCGCGCTCAAGATCCTGACGGCCCAGGCGAAATAGGGTTTCCGATTTCACGCCAGCTTCCGGCCCAGCGTCCGGCGCTCAGCCAGTAGAAGATGCCGCCGACCATGCCGCAGCCGATCACCGCCAGCATGACGCTGGTGTTGGTGACCTCGAAATTGGCGTCGGCCGTCTGGTGGACGAAGCCGAGGAAAACCGCCGCGACCACGGCACCCGCCAGCGCATAGAACAGCCAGTCGCGCCGTCCCAGGATTTCGGAGACGAGGATGGCGATGGCCGCCGGCATGAAGGCGAAATAGGCGACGAACAGCGCGACGAAGGGGACGGAAAACCACAGCGACGCCTGCGCCGCCGGCTGCGACTGCTCCGCCATCAGCCCAAGCGACGCCAGGAACATGATGTTGAGGAAGGCGCTGGCCGCCAGCGAAGCGACGGCATAGCCGATCAGGATGACGGCGAAGCGTATGAGGTAGGCGACGAGACGACTCATGCGGATTGTCTGCAATCTTGAAGGAGTCGGCTCTCCGCGAAGTAGTAGGCCGCACCTCCGAAACCGGCTGCAACAATCAGGATAACCAGCGTGCCAGTGTCTGGTGGCCGCTGAGCCAGCGGATAAAATTTCATGAATACAAACATGAATGCACCGATGATTGCTCCCCCAAAAGCAAACGTGGTCCAGCGTCTCGTTTCAAGAAACCGGGCTGCGATGATCAAGGGGATTGCGAACGGGGCGCCATAGATTCCTGCGATCGCCGTCCCGAGAAGCAACAAGCCCACACCGTCCAAGCCGTTCAATAGTACCGTGCCGTGACGCCAGATCAGCCCACTAAGCATCAATGTGATCAGACACGTGGTGAAGGCAGCCAAAACGTAGCAGAGCGTGACCAAAGCCAATCGTCTGACGTTCCTCACGCCTCGCCGTGCCCCGCGATCATCATCGCTTCCAGCGCCAGCCGGTCGACCTTGCGCATGCGCTCGGATTCCGATTTGAGCTGGCCGCAGGCGGCGAGGATGTCGCGGCCGCGCGGCGTACGGATCGGCGAGGCGTAGCCGGCATTGTTGATATAGTCGGCGAATTTTTCGATCGTCTCCCAGTCCGAGCACTGGTAATTGGTGCCCGGCCACGGGTTGAACGGGATCAGATTGATCTTGGCCGGAATGCCCCTGAGCAGCTTGACCAGCGCCTTGGCATCGTCGAGCGAATCGTTGACATCCTTCAGCATCACATATTCGAAGGTGATGCGCTTGGCGTTGGAGAGGCCCGGATAGGCGCGGCAGGCGGCGATCAGTTCTTTCAGCGGATACTTCTTGTTGATCGGCACCAGCAGGTCGCGCAGATCGTCATTGGTGGCGTGCAGCGAGATCGCCAGCATGACGCCGATCTCCTCGCCGGTGCGGAAAATCTCGGGCACCACGCCGGAGGTCGACAGCGTGATGCGTCTTTTCGACAGGGAGAGCCCGTCGCCGTCGGAGGCGATCAGCAGCGCCTTTTTCACCGCCTCGAAATTGTAGAGCGGCTCGCCCATGCCCATCATGACGATGTTGGACACTTTCCTGCCCTCGGCCGGCACGATGGCGCCGTCCGGCGTGTCGCGGTCGGGGAAATCGCCAAGCCGGTCGCGGGCGGTGAGCAACTGGGCGAGGATTTCCTCGGCGGTGAGATTACGCACCAGCTTCTGCGTGCCGGTGTGGCAGAAGGAACAGGTCAGCGTGCAGCCGACCTGCGAGGAGATGCACAACGTGCCGCGGCCTTCTTCTGGAATGTAGACCGTCTCGATCTCGACCGGCCGGCCGGCGCCGCGCGGCGGAAAGCGAAACAGCCATTTGCGGGTGCCGTCGGCGGAGATCTGTTCCTCGACGATTTCGGGTCTGGTCACGGTGAAATGCTTGTCGAGCTCGGCGCGCAGATCCTTGGAGATGTTGAACATGCCGGCGAAGTCGGAGACGCCGCGCACATACATCCAGTGCCAGAGTTGCTGGGCGCGCATCTTCGCCTGGCGCTCCGGCACGATGCCCGCTGCAATGAGGGCGGCGCCAAGTTCGGTACGGGTCAAGCCGACCAGCGACGGCTTTTCGGCCGCCGTGACGCGGGCACGCAACGCCTCGCGGGCGCCTTCGGCAGTAAGATCGAGCGAAAGGGTCATGGTTGCACTGATATAAGCTATTTACGGCCGATTGCAGCATCGCGCTGGAAATGAAGCGCGGCGCATAGCACAGCCTGACGTCGGAGTCATGCGCGCGCCGGCAGCCCAACCTGGCCATATCCGGCTCGCAGCTTGACTCTGCGGCCAATTTCCTGTCTACAGCCCCCGAATTCCGCGACGAGTATCCCTCCGAGCAAGCCGACCAGGACGCCGAAACCTCTTTGAGGTGAGTGCTGTAAATCGATCCTGGAGGCCAACACCCGGCAGCGCAATGCGCCCCCGGGTGCTTTTTGGCTTTGCGCTTGCACGGGCTTTTGTCTGGACACCTGGCGCGAACGCATTACCTCTCGGATCGAACTGAACCGAGATTGAAGGAAGCTAGATGTTTGAATCCCTTCAGGAGCGCCTTGGCTCCATCCTGAACGGCCTGACAGGCCGCGGAGCGCTGTCCGAGGCGGATGTCTCGGCGGCACTTCGCGAGGTGCGCCGCGCGCTGCTCGAGGCAGACGTGGCGCTGGAAGTGGTGCGTTCCTTCACCGACAAGGTGCGCGAGAAGGCTGTCGGCGCCGCCGTGGTCAAGTCGATCAAGCCCGGCCAGATGGTCGTCAAGATCGTCCACGATGAGCTGGTCGAGATGCTCGGCGCCGAAGGCGTCGCCATCGACCTCAATGCGCCGGCCCCCGTCGTCATCATGATGGTCGGCCTGCAGGGCTCCGGCAAGACGACGACCTCGGCCAAGATCGCCAAGCGGCTTTCCGAGCGCCAGAACAAGAAAGTCCTGATGGCCTCGCTCGACACGCGGCGCCCCGCCGCGCAGGAGCAGCTCCGCCAGCTCGGCGAGCAGGTCAAGGTGGCGACACTGCCTGTTGTCGCCGGCCAGAACCCGGTCGACATCGCGCGGCGCGCCGTGCAGGCGGCCAAGCTCGGCGGTCATGATGTGGTCATCCTCGACACCGCCGGCCGCACCCATATCGACGAGCCGCTGATGGTCGAGATGGCCGACATCAAGAAGGTGTCGTCGCCGCACGAAATCCTGCTGGTCGCCGATTCGCTGACCGGCCAGGACGCCGTCAATCTGGCCAAGAGCTTCGATGAGCGCGTCGGCATCACCGGCCTGGTGCTCACCCGCATGGACGGCGACGGCCGCGGCGGTGCGGCGCTTTCGATGCGTGCCGTCACCGGCAAGCCGATCAAGCTGATCGGCACCGGCGAAAAGATGGACGGGCTGGAGGAATTCCATCCCAAGCGCATCGCCGACCGCATCCTTGGCATGGGCGACATCGTCAGCCTCGTCGAAAAGGCCGCCGAAAACATCGACGCCGAACAGGCGGCGGCGATGGCCAAGAAGATGCAGTCGGGCAAGTTCGACTTGAACGACCTTGCCAGCCAGCTTCAGCAAATGTCGAAGATGGGCGGCATGGGCGGTATCATGGGCATGATGCCGGGCATGGGCAAGATGAAGGACCAGATGGCCGCCGCCGGTCTCGACGACAAGATGTTCGGCCGCCAGCTCGCCATCATCTCGTCGATGACCAAGGCCGAGCGCGCTAATCCCGATATTCTCAAGCACTCGCGCAAGAAGCGCATCGCCGCCGGCTCCGGCACCGATGCGGCCGAGATCAACAAGCTGCTCAAGATGCATCGCGGCATGGCCGACATGATGAAGGCGATGGGCGGCAAGGGTAAAGGCGGCGGCCTCATGCGCGGCATGATGGGCGGCCTCGCCCAGAAGATGGGTCTCGGCGGCATGATGCCCGGTATGGGAGGCCCGGGCGGCATGGGTGGCGGCATGCCGGACCTGTCGAAGATGGACCCCAAGCAGCTCGAAGCCTTGCAGAAGCAAGCGCAAGCCGCTGGTCTCGGCGGTATGAAGGGCCTGCCCGGCTCACTGCCCGGTGGCGGCGGACTGCCCGGTCTGCCCGGCGGCATGAAACTTCCGGGACTTCCCGGCCTGGGCGGCGGCGGACTGCCCGGCCTTGGCAAGAAGAAGTGAGAATGCAATGAACGAAGAGAAGGACATGGCCGAAGCACGGACGATTCTGGCCGGCTACCGCGCCTCGATCGACAACATCGACGCGGCCCTCATCCACATGCTGGCCGAACGCTTCCGCTGCACCAAGGCGGTCGGCGTGCTGAAGGCGGAGCATGGCCTGCCGCCGGCCGATCCGGCGCGCGAGCAGCAGCAGATCGCCCGCCTTCGCCAGTTGGCGAAGGACGCCCATCTCGACCCGGATTTCGCGGAGAAATTCCTCAACTTCGTCGTCCGCGAAGTCATCAGACACCACGAACAGATCGCCGCTACCAACGGCGTGACGAAAACCGGCTGAGGACCCGGTGCATGTCGCCCAAAAGTGCGCAGCGGTTTTGGGACAACGACATGCACAAAACACAAACCGTAAACCGACTAACGAATCAGAGCTTTTAGGAGAAAAGAAATGCCATTGAAGATCAGACTGGCCCGTGCGGGCTCGAAGAAGCGTCCCTATTATCACGTCGTCGTCGCCGACGCCCGCTCGCCGCGCGACGGCCGGTTCATCGAGTCGCTCGGCTCGTGGAACCCGCTGCTGCCGAAGGACGGCGAACGCGTCAAGGTCGACGCCGACCGCGTCAAGCACTGGCTCTCGCACGGCGCCCAGCCGACCGACCGCGTGCTGCGCTTCCTCGACGAGGCCGGCCTCGCCAAGCGCGAAGCCCGCTCCAACCCGAAGAAGGCCGAGCCCGGCAAGAAGGCGCAGGAACGCGCCGCCCTTTTGAAGAAGGCGCAGGAAGATGCCGCCGCCGCTGTTGCAGCCGCTGCGGCCGCACCGGCCGAGGCGGAAGCCGCCACCGCGGAATAAATCGCTTTACCCCTGTGGTAGCAAACGGCGGGCCTGTGCCCGCCGTTTTGCTATTTTGTCGGAATTCCGAGATCGCCGGGTCAATAGCCCTGCGGACAACGGGCAACGTAGACGCGCCCGTAGCGGTCCCGGTAGCGGCACTGGCCGCTTTCACTGGCGCGGCCGATCAGCGCGCCGGCGACGGCACCGACAGCTCCACCGACGACAGCTCCCTCCACCGGATCCCCTGCCACGGCAGCACCTATCGCCGCGCCACCCAGTCCACCGACCGCCGCACCCTTCTCTGTCTGCGAGCAGGCACCGAGCGGTATCACCAGGGCCAGCAAAAGCATCGTCTTTTTCATTTGTCGTTCCTCCCGAAGGCCAAATATCTCCACCCCGCCTTGTGCCGATAACGCATGGCTGTGGGATTTGATCCGCTTGGAGGAGTAACGGCGCTTGAGCCAAACCCTATTTTTCGGCGGCGCTCTTCAGATTGGCGAGGCCGGTCTCGAAATCCTTGCCGACCATCCTGTCCATGTTGATGAATATGCCCATCAGTTTGGCGATGAAGGGATAGCGGCCGTGCATGGCCCAGGTGACGGCGGTGTTGTTGCCGGCCGGAACCAAGGTGAAGTCGACCGTATTGTTCGCCTTGAACGGCTTCTCGAAGTCGAGCTTCAGCGCGACCAGGGACGACGGCACCGATTTGGTGATCTCCATCCGTCCGGCGCCGGCCTTGCCATTGCCTTCCCAGGCATAGGCGGCGCCCTTGCCGCTGTCGGCGCCGGACAGCGTCCGCTTCATGTCCGGATCGAGCTTTTCGTAAGGTGACCAGACGGTCCAGCGCTTGAAATCGTTGATCAGCGGAAAGATCGCCTCGGGCGGCGCCTTGATGCTGGCCGAACGGCTGACGGTGAAATTGTCCGGCTTCATCGCGGCATAGATGAGCAATGCGGCGATCAGCACGACCAGGATGATAAGGACGGTGGTAAGCATCTTCTTCTCCCTTGTTTGCGCTTATCGGCTGAACGGCATCAGTGCGCGCACCCTTGGGTCGCGCAGATACAGGCCGCCCCACAGTATGATGCCGAGATAGACACCGAACAGAGTGTGCGACAATAGCGGGCTGCCGACCCGCATATTGGTGGCGATGGCGCCGCCGAGATAGGCGGTGAGCAGGATGGCGCCGAGCACCGAGGTGCGCGGCAGGGCGTAGAGGGCTGTCGAGATCAGCACGATGACGCCGAGCATGCGCGCGACGTTTGCGTCGGCCGGCCAGCCAAGCGGCACCATTGTCTGCGTAACCACATCGAGCGGCGGCAGCTTGATGACGCCGTCGAAGATCATGAACAGCACGATGATGGCGCTGAGCACGCGGCCGGTCCACAGCGCACGCGACGACACGGATGTCGATTGAGCAATGGTCATAGGTGTTCCCTCCGTTGTTTCGGGCACTGGCCTCGTTCGCCAGGTTCGAAGCAAGGACGCGGCACCAGGCGGCGATCCGACACGGTACGGGAACTTTTTCGCCAAGCGCAGCGATGACCCACGGACCGTAACCGCCGGGGACTATCGGCATCCATCCAGCGCGGATATGCATTCTGCATGCCCGCCAAGGGCGTCAGTCGGAGGATGGCAATGAGCGGCGAGACCGATCTGAAGAAACTTCTGGCGACGATGACGCCGCAATTGCTTGCCGGCATCCATGTCTTCGTCACCGTGCCGCCCGCTGTGCCGGTTCCCGGCGGGCTCGATCCGGTGATGCTGTTTCGCGAGCGCGAGGGCACGACGCTGATCGTGCTCGAGGATCAGGCAAGGGCGGCCGGCCTGGACGGCGTTTTCCCGAGCCGCATGATCACGCTGAACATCCATTCGTCACTGGAAGCCGTCGGCTTCCTCGCTGCCATCACCACACGGCTGGCCAGCGCCGGCATGGGCGTCAATCCGGTCTCGGCCTTCTACCACGATCATCTGTTCGTGCCGGCCGACCGGGCGGAAGAGGCGATGGCGATGTTGGAAAAGCTGGCGGAGGAGAGCCGGAGGTGATGCCGGCCAATGCGACTACCTGAAACGCCGGTGCCGCCCCTCATCGGCCTGCCCGTCCTCCGCAGCAGCTGCGCTGCAGCTGCGGAGGGTGGACCGGCACCTTCTCCCCCGTAAACGGGGAGAAGGGAGCATCCGGCCGAAGGCCAGGCCCGCGACCGCGGGCCGCCGGTCGTCCGGCGCGCCCGCGCAGGGCCCCGCCGCGGCAGCGGCGATACGGCCCGTGAGCGAAAACTAAGCCGCCTTCTTCTTCGGCTGGATAAGCCCCCGCTCAACCAGCAGCTCGGCGATCTGCACGGCGTTGAGCGCCGCGCCCTTGCGCAGATTGTCGGAGACGATCCACATCGACAAGCCGTTGTCGATGGTGGAGTCCTCGCGGATGCGCGAGATGAAGGTGGCGTCCTCGCCGGCCGATTCCAGCGGCGTGATGTAGCCGCCGTCCTCGCGCTTGTCCAAGACCTGGCAGCCCGGCGCGTCGCGCAGGATATCGCGCGCCTCGTCGGCGGTGATCGGCTTTTCAAACTCGATGTTGACCGCCTCCGAATGGCCGATGAACACCGGCACGCGCACGCAGGTCGCCGTCAGCTTGATCTTGGGGTCGAGCATCTTCTTGGTCTCGGCGACCATCTTCCACTCTTCCTTGGTGAAGCCGTCGTCGAGGAAGACGTCGATATGCGGGATGACGTTGAAGGCGATGCGCTTGGTGAACTTCTTGACGTCGACGGTATCGGCGACGAACACGGCCCGCGTCTGCGTGAACAGCTCGTCCATGCCTTCCTTGCCGGCACCCGACACCGACTGATAGGTGGCGACGACGACGCGCTTGATGGTGGCGAAATCATGCAGCGGCTTCAGCGCCACGACGAGCTGCGCCGTCGAGCAGTTCGGGTTGGCGATGATGTTCTTGCGCGTGAACAGCGAGATCGCGTCCGGGTTCACTTCCGGCACGATCAGCGGCACGTCCTGGTCGTAGCGGAAGGCCGACGAATTATCGATAACGACGCAGCCCTGCTTGCCGATCTTCGGCGACCATTCCTTCGACACATTGCCGCCGGCCGACATGATGCAGATGTCGGTGTCGGAGAAGTCGTAGCTGTCCAGCGCCCTGACCTTCAGCGTGCGGTCGCCGAAGGACACTTCCGTGCCCTGGCTGCGCCGCGAGGCCAGCGCCACAACTTCGCTCACCGGAAAGCCGCGCTCTTCCAGTATGTTGAGCATTTCCCGGCCCACATTGCCCGTGGCGCCGACGATCGCAACCTTGAAACTCATAAAGTTCTCCTGTCCCTCTCCGCTTTGGTTTTGGAGAAAACCCGCCGGCCGATGCGGGTTTCAACCCCCGGGCCGGACCCGGGAGAGGGTGGTTAGGCCAAGGGAATCACACCGTTTTGGTGGTGGTTTTGGCCATGGTTTTGCTGGAACGGGATGACGCGCCAATGCGCCCGGCCCAATGGTGTACATTGTGGCTGGAGATGTCGAATGCAAGGAGCGCCATCAAAAGGCCGCGCATCGAAACTGTCCCGTTTGGAGCCGGCTTTTACGCGGTTTGTGCAAAGAGTCAATCGCAACGAGGCGCCACACTTGCCCTGTACAATGGCTGCCGCGCGAAGTACGTACGGCAAGATCGTCTGGCTCGTGGCGCTGATAGCGCGCCCGCCGACGGATGACCCATTGCCGGGCATAAAAAGAATCCGAATTCCGAAAGAGCGAGATGTCCAATTTCGAAGGTATCGTTCCTGCGCTGGCAGCGGCGCTGGAAAAACGCGGCTATGCCGAGCTGACGCCGGTACAGAAGGCTGTCTTGGCGCCCGAGCTCGGTCAAGCCGACGCACTGGTTTCGGCGCAGACCGGCTCCGGCAAGACCGTCGCTTTCGGTCTTGCCATGGCGCCGACACTTCTCGGCGGCGTGGAGCGCTTTACCCACGCCGCAGCACCCCTGGCGCTGGCCGTGGCACCGACGCGCGAGCTCGCCCTGCAAGTAACGCGCGAGCTGGAATGGCTTTACGAGCTGACTGGCGCAGCGATAGCGTCCTGCGTCGGCGGCATGGACATGCGCACCGAGCGGCGCGCGCTGGAGCGCGGCGCCCATATCGTCGTCGGCACGCCCGGACGCTTGCGCGACCACATCGCCCGGCACTCGCTCGACATGTCGGCGCTGAAGGCGGTGGTGCTCGACGAGGCCGACGAGATGCTCGACCTTGGCTTTCGCGAGGATCTGGAATTCATCCTCGACGCCGCTCCAGCCGAGCGCCGCACCTTGATGTTTTCGGCCACCGTGCCGCGCTCCATCGCCACTTTGGCCCAGGGCTACCAGCGCAATGCCGTGCGCATCTCGGCCGCTGGCGAGGAAAAGCAGCATCTCGATATCGAATACCGGGCGCTGAGCGTCGCCCCGGCCGACCGGGAGAACGCCATCATCAACGTGCTGCGCTATTACGAGGCGAAGAACGCGCTGGTGTTCTGCAACACCCGCGCCGCCGTCAACCATTTGACCGCGCGCTTCAACAACCGCAATTTCTCGGTCGTGGCACTGTCCGGCGAGCTCAGCCAAAACGAGCGCAGCCACGCGCTGCAGGCGATGCGCGACGGCCGCGCCAAAGTCTGCATCGCCACCGACGTGGCGGCGCGCGGCATCGACCTGCCCAATCTCGAACTGGTTGTTCATGCCGACCTGCCGACCAACCCGGAGACGCTCCTGCACCGCAGCGGGCGCACGGGCCGGGCGGGACGGAAAGGCGTCAGCGCGCTGATCGTGCCCAACAGCGCCCGCCGGCGCACCGAACGCTTGCTGCAAAGTGCCGGCCTCAAGGCGACTTGGGCGAGTCCGCCCTCGGCCGACGACGTGCTCAGGCGCGACGACGAGCGCATCCTTGCCGACCCGGCCTTCGAAGAACCGGTGAATGAAGACGAGCGCGGCTTCGTCGACACGCTTCTCGAAAAACATGGCGCCGAACGGGTGGCGGCCGCTTTCGTGCGGATGTGCCGCTCCAGCCGTTCGGCGCCCGAGGATCTTTTGGACGTCGCACCGTTCACGCCGTCGGGCGAAAAATTTGCACGCCGCGATGAGCAGCCCAGTCGCCGGGACGATTTCGGCGCCAGTGTCTGGTTCTCGCTGTCCGTCGGACGCCGGCAGAATGCCGAGCCGCGCTGGCTGATCCCGATGCTGTGTCGCACCGGCGGCATCACCAAGCGCGAGATCGGCGCCATCAAGATGCAGCCGGAGGAAACCTTCGTGCAGATATCAGCCGATTGGGCCGACCGCTTCCTTGCCGCGATCGGGCCAGACCGCAAGCTGCAGAACAACATCGTGGTGAAGCGGCTGGAAGGCACTCCCGATTTGTCGCGGGCCGGCTACCAGCCGCCGAGGCCTGACAAGAAGCCGCATCGCGGCAAGGGAGCGTTCGATCCGAACGCGCCGAAGCCGAAATTCGAGAAGCGCGCGGCGCCGGCCGGGCAGCGCGACGCCGGTGCCTCCGAGGCAAAACCCTGGGCGAAGAAGGCGGGCAAACCGAAATTCGAGACCAGCGGATCGCCGAAACACAAGAAATCGAAGAAGCGGCCGGCTTAACGACGATTTGGATAGGCTGGAAGCCGATGGACAGCGAACGTCACCTTCCCGCGGCGGATCGCAAACCTTGGAGATTGGCCGAAACATCCCTCCCTTCGTCATGAGAGCCCCGGCCACAAATCGTAGACCTTGGCAGTTGCACCCCTTGCGATCCGCCGCAACTCTAGACAGTCTGGGCGAGACGCGAATGGGGGTGGGCAAGCATGCGCGGCGAGGTTCTTCACTATGACGAGACCCAGGGCTTCGGTTTCATCACTGGAGCCGATGGCAATCGCTACAGTTTCGCGCGCGAGAATCTGCGCCGTGAGACGTCGATGGCCAAGGGCGCGCTCGTTGAGTTCCAGCCGGGTGGCGGCCGGGCGCGCGATGTCTTTTCGATTGATGCCAAGGCAGCCGATGCTCCTGCTACTGCAACCGCCGCGCCCTCTCAAACCGGCAATGCGCCCGAAACATCCAAGCCACAACAGTTCGGCCGATCCGCCGACAACGAGCCTGCGGCAACCACCGGATTATGGGATTATTTCTGGCGCGGTCTGACCGAGAATTACTTCAACTTCGCCGGCCGCGCCCGCCGCAAGGAATATTGGGGCTATTTCCTGTTCTGGACGATCGCGCTGCTGGTGATTGGCGGCATCGGCGTCTTCATCGACGACACCATGGCCAATCTCGACGAATTGCCGGCCGTGACGATCGGCCTTTGCGGCCTCTTCCTGCTGGCGACAGTCCTGCCGTGGCTCGGACTCAACGTGCGTCGCCTGCACGATATCGGCCTGACCGGCTGGCTCGTCCTGCTTGTCTTGATCCCGACCTTCGGCAGCCTGATCATCCTGATCTTTGCGCTGATCCCGACTCAAGGCCGGGAAAACCAGTGGGGCCCGGTGCCGACGGGCGTCAGGGTTTAGCCTGCGCCTTGCCCAGCATCCGCGCCTGGAGCTCAATCATGCATGTCTTGCGTGCATATTGCAATCATGAACAACCTTGGATAGTATGGAACCGGGAATTTTTTGGGGGCAAAGCAATGCGCGGGACGGTATTCCACTACGACGAGGATCAGGATTACGGCTACATCAACGGAGTGGATGGTAAGCGCTATATCTTCGCGCGTGCGGACCTGAGTCAGGACATCGCGCTGCTCAGGGGCACGGTGGTCGAGTTCCGGGCGGACGACGGGACGGCGCATGACATCGTCGCCGCAACGGCGCCAAGACGCGATCCGTCGCAGCGGCCTACCCGTTCCGCCGAACGTCGGCCGGCCCCATCTATGGGCTTGTGGGCTTATTTCCTGCGAGCTCTGGGCGACGACTACCGCAATTTCACCGGCCGGGCCTGCCGTAAGGAGTTTTGGGCGTTCTATCTCTGGCTCTACATTGTGCTCGTGGCGCTGTTCGGTTTCGGCATTCTGCTCAACCTGGCAATAAGCGGTTTCGACGACGGTCCAAGGACCTCGATCGGGTACGTTCCTGCCCTGCTTTTCGTGCTGGTAGCAATTCTGCCGTCGATCGCAGTCGTCGTGCGGCGTCTGCACGACATCGGGCTGACCGGCTGGCTTGTCTTGCTGTGCTACACTCCGGCTTTGGGGGCCGTGGCCTTTCTCATCTTCGGGCTTCTTCCCTCCCAATTCGAGGAGAACCAGTGGGGGCCTGTACCAGCCGGCGTCAGGGTTTCGCCGAAATCTTCTCCAGCGCCTCGCCCGACAGTCTGAGGAAGATCTTCTGCCCGTGGCGCTCCGCGCCAAGTCGCTCGTAGAAGCGCAGCGCGCCTTCGTTCCAGTCTTCGGTGGTCAGGTCGATGCGGCCGACGCCTTGGCTGAGGCAATGGCTGGCGAGAAAGCCAATCAGCGCCCGGCCGACGCCTTCATTGCGGGTGTTCTCGCGCACGAACAGATCCTTCAGGAACAGCAACCGCTCGAGATCGATGCCGGGATGCGCGATGGCCACCGAAGCCAAGCCTGACACCTTGCCATCGACGAAGGCGAGCGCGAAATGCGGATAGGCCGGGCTTTCCTCGCCAAGCCATTTGCGCGCTGCCGATAAAGCCCGATCGGTATCGAGCGGCGGCTGGCGGTAATGCACCGCCATCTCGCAAAACATGAGGGCAAGCGCCGCCGCATCCGCAGTCGTCGCCCAGCGGACGTCGACTGCCATGGAATCAGCCCAGGAACCTGGCGATGATCGCGTCGCCCATCTGGACGGTGCCGACTTCGGTCATCCCCTCGGACAGGATGTCCTTGGTGCGCAACCCGTCGTCGAGCACGGCGGCGATTGCGGCTTCGAGCTTGTCGGCCTCGGCCACCATGCCGAAGGAATAGCGCAGGCACATGGCGAAGGAGGCGATCATGGCGATCGGGTTGGCGATACCCTTGCCGGCGATGTCGGGCGCCGAGCCATGCACCGGCTCGTAAAGCGCCTTGCGCTTCTTGGTCTTCACGTCAGGCGCGCCGAGCGAGGCCGAAGGCAGCATGCCGATCGAGCCGGTCAGCATGGCGGCGATGTCGGAGAGCATGTCGCCGAACAGATTGTCGGTGACGATGACGTCGAACTGTTTCGGCCAGCGCACCAGCTGCATGCCGCCGGCATCGGCCAGCATGTGGTCGAGCTTGACGTCGGCATATCTGGCCTTGTGGGTCTGGGTGACGACCTCGTTCCACAGCACGCCGGATTTCATGACGTTGCGCTTCTCCATCGAGGTGACATGGTTCTTGCGCGTGCGCGCCAGCTCGAAGGCGACGCCGGAAATGCGCTCGATCTCGAACGTGTCGTAGACCTGGGTGTCGATGCCGCGCTTCTGGCCGTTGCCGAGGTCGATGATCTGCTTCGGCTCGCCGAAATAGACGCCGCCGGTGAGTTCGCGCACGATCAATATATCGAGCCCCTCGACCACCTCCTGCTTGAGCGAGGAGGATGCGGCCAGTGCCGGATAGCAGATGGCCGGCCTGAGATTGGCGAACAGCTCCATGTCCTTGCGCAGCCGCAGCAGCCCGGCTTCGGGGCGTACCTCGTAAGCCACCTTGTCCCATTTCGGCCCGCCGACGGCGCCGAACAGCACCGCGTCGGCCGCCATCGCCTTTTCCATGTCGGCATCGGAGATCGCCGCGCCATGCGCGTCATAGGCGCAGCCGCCGACCAGGCCCTCGTCGGTGGTAAAACCGCTGCCGAGCTTGTCGTTCATGGCTGATATCAACTTCTTCACTTCGGCCATGGCCTCGGGGCCGATACCGTCGCCGGCAAGCAGGAGAAGATTTTTCGAAGCCATGGCGAACCGTCCCAATGCTGTTTGGAGAAACCGCGGCCTTGCTAAACGGCAAGCAGGCTGTGCGCAAGGGGATGAAGAACGCTGCGACGCCCTTCTGAGCTGTCGGCCTTGCGGGGCTTGAGGTTCCTCGCCCCCGCCAGAGGCGGGGGAGAGGAACCCAAGCTGGAATAACGTCCCGCAAGAAGCCGCCTACTGATGCGAGAGAATATTGACCAGCCTGCCGAACGGATCGCGCACAAAGAATCGCCGTACGCCCCAGGGCTCGTCGACCGGTCCGTATTCGATGGCGAAGCCGGCGGTCTTCATCGCTTTGAGCGCCGCGTCGACATCGTCGACTTCGATCGACAGATCCGGCACCGGCGTGCCGGAGCCGCCCTCGGCCATGAAGCTGACCTGCACGGTCATTGTCTCTTGCGAGCCATAGGTGGCGATCCAGCCAAGATCCATCTTGAGATCGAGGCCGAGCACATCCTGATAGAAGCGCTTGGCCGCCGCAATGTCCTGCGTGTCTATGTTTGCAACGATGCGCCGGACTTTCATCGGGCCGCCCGCCGCAGCGCCGTGACTTCGATCTCGATCTTCATTTCCGGTTTGTTGAGCTGGCAGACGATCATCGTCGCCGCCGGCCTGATCTCGCCAAAAGCCTCGCCGAGGATCGGGAAGACGACATCCACGAAAGCCCGGTCGGTGATGTAATAATGCGCCCGCACCACATCGGCCATCTCGAAACCGCCATCCCGCAACGCCTTGGCGATGGTCGCCAGGCAATTACGCGTCTGCGCCTCGACCGTCTCCGGCATCGTCATGGAGGCATAGTCGTAGCCAGTGGTTCCGGAGACGAAACACCAGTCGCCCTGCACCACGGCGCGCGAATAGCCGGCGGTTTTTTCGAAGGGCGAACCGGTGGAGATGAGTTTGCGCATGGTGCGGCCTCGTTGGGTTGCTGGCATCCTGAAGGTATAGGGTCCGCCCGGCCATGGGCCAGAGGCAACCGATTGTTGTTAAGGACTGAGGCGCCGACTTTGGAGATTGGCCGA
>NZ_JAOWPS010000015.1 GCF_025753795.1 Mesorhizobium sp. YC-39 | reverse complement strand
CCCGGCGTGCGCTGGCGGAGGCGTCATCGCGCAATGCAGACATCACGATAATCTGCTCAGGCCAACTGCGGAACTCACGTATTGCGATTGAGGACAGCTATTGCGCCGGCATGATCGTTTCACAGTTTTGTGACCTTGCGAAAGATGGCGCTGTTGAACTAGACGACTCCGCGTCGCTCGCTCACGGCTTCACAATCTCGCAAGATAGTGCAGTGAATGTATTATTGGGCTCGATGACCGGCCGCCGCTTCATCGGCAACTGCAGGCAGAACGACGTGGAGTTCTGTGCGCTCATCAATGAATCAACAATCGTTCCGGTGGTGGCCGCGCAAGGCGAAGACTCCGATCATCCGGTCTATCTCCTCGATGCCTAGCAGCACCGACGCCATCAGATTGATCAGTGGCCGACCTCGCGTCCTGGCGACAGCAGATCTCAGCCCGGAAGGCATCGCCTTGCTCCATGAAATGAGCGAGCTCAACTTGCTCGGCTGGGCAGCCGGCGAGTGGTTCTGTGATCGCAAGCAGCTAATGGACGCAATTGCTGACGCTGAGGTTGTGATAGCGGGATACGAGCGTTTCGACGAGGAACTGCTGGCAGCCGCACGTCGACTTCGCGCCATCCTCTCAGTGCGCTCGGCCCCGGAAGCGAACATCGATGTGGCGGCCGCAACGGCGCGGGGGATCGCTGTAGTGCACACTCTCGGGCGAACTGATCACGGGGTTGCAGAGTTCACGGTTGCTCTCGCGCTGGGGCTTACTCGCCACCTCATTCCTGCCGGTGCATGGATTAAGTCCCGCTCGCCCGACTTCGACGCCGGAGAGGACTTTTTTCGCGGTACGGTATGGGGTCGCGGCGCGAGTTCTCCGCAACTCGCATTCACGGGCATCGAGCTGCATGGTCGCACACTCGGTATCGTAGGCTTTGGGGCCATCGGTCGTGTCGTCGCCGAAAAGTTTTCCGGCTTTGGCATGAACACTGTCGTCCACGATCCTTATGTCGATAGCGCCGAGTTAAGAGCCCTCGGGGTCGAACCGGTCGCGCTCGACGAACTTCTGGCACGCTCGGCAATTGTAACCTTGCACGCGCGGCTCAGCACACAAACGCGCGGCATGATCGGCGCAGACCAGCTCAATCGGATGGGGCGCGGCGCATATCTCATCAACACAGGTCGGGCAGGCCTTATCGACACTGGCGCGCTACTACTGGCCTTGGATCGCGAACAGATCGCTGGGGCCGCGCTAGACGTCTTTGACACGGAGCCGCCTTCGGCGAGGGATCCGCTTGTTACTCATCCGCGCGTCCTTGCGACACCTCATATCGCCGCGTGGACCGAAGAGATGCGTGTACGTCACACCCGCAGCATTGTGCAAAACCTGCAGCGGCTTTTGGCCGGCAAGCCTGGCAATCTGTCGAACCCCGAAGTTCTCACGATGGCTGCGAGGACCGTGCCTTGAAAATCATTGATGTCGCATCGCGCCTCTATCACATCCCGCCTACGGTCTCCTGGGAGGACGCCACACACCGCGTCGCGAACCTCGAATTCATCATTACCCGCGTGACCACAGACGCTGGAATCGTCGGCGAGGGCTTTGCCTACACGACAGGGATCGGCGGAAGCGCCATCCTCGCCCTGATCGATGACTATTGCCGAACGATGCTCGTCGGACAAGATCCGCGACAGATCGAACGGCTTTGGGCGTTCCTCTATGGCCAATTGCATCGCTGCGGCACCGGGGGCATCAATACCCTCGCATTGGGCGCGATCGACATCGCGCTTTGGGATGTTACGGCCAAGTGGTATGATGTTCCACTATTGCGCCTGCTCGGCGCGCGGCGTGACAGCATCCCCACCTATGGCAGTGGCATCGACCTCTTCCTCGACAGTGACGCTCTACTCAACCAGGTCGAAGGATTCCTCGCAGCGGGCCACAAGGCGGTGAAGATCAAGATCGGTCGGGACAACGCCGAAGAAGATCTCGATCGTATCGTAGCCGTGAAGAAACTGATCGGCACAACGCGACGACTGTTCGTGGATGCCAACCAGCGCTGGAATGTCGCTGACTGCATGACCCGACTACAGAAACTAGCAGCGTTCGACCTTGGCTGGATCGAAGAGCCTCTCCATGCCGAGGATGTTCGTGGGCACGCCGACCTGCGCCGTTTCGTGTCGCTGCCCATTGCGATCGGTGAGAGCCTATACACGCGGCATCAATTTGCTGACTATCTACAGGCTAACGCCGTCGACATCATCCAAGCGGACGTGTGCCGCGTTGGAGGTATCAGCGAGTGGCTGAAGATCGCCAATCTGTCAGCGTCCTTCCACCGCACCATGGCCCCCCACTACATGTCCGAACTGTCCGTCGCGGTGATGTGTGCGATCGAAAACGCGGACATCCTCGAATGTGTACACGGCGGGAGCTTCTCCGAGATGGGTGTGCTTCAGACGGAACTTCGCCTCGAGAACGGAGTGGCCTTCCCCTTTGAGGCACCCGGACACGGGGTGGTGTTCGATCAAAAAAAGCTCGAACCCTTTGCTGTCGATCCTGCCGAACTGCGGAAGCGGAATCTGCAGAGTGCAAAGTGATGCGGATTTATCACGCGCACACGGCGTTCGATTGCCACAACCAGCTCGGCGAAGGATGCAACTGGAGCGCATCGGACCAGAGCCTATGGTGGACTGATATCGAAGCAAAGAGCGTGTTCCGCTGGGACGACAAACGGAGGGTTGCAGCAGTACGGCAGCTTCCCAATCGTGCTGCGTTCGTCTTTCCACGAGCGCGTGGCGGCTTCGTGCTCGGTTTTCCTAAGTCTATTGTTATCACCGACCCGACCTTTTCCGACTTCTCACAAGTGGCCGAAATCGAGCCGCATCTTGCGCAAACCCGCGTCAACGACGCCGCGATCGATCCTTACGGCGGAATCGTCTTGGGCACATACAATGAACGCGGCCGTGAGCCAGTCGGAAGCGTCTATCGCGTCGCGCCCGATGGCGAGATCGTCACGCTCTTCGGGGGCGTAGCGGCGGCCAACGGACTGGCTTTTTCGCCCGACGGCCGGATCATGTACTTTACCGACACAACGGAGGGCACCATCAGGCGTTTCGCCCTGGCTCCGCAATTTGCGGGTCTTGCAGAGATAGGCCCACTGGCAGGCCTGAATATCGCCCCGGGATCGCCCGATGGCGCCACCGTGGACATTGAAGGGGGTTACTGGAGCGCCAGGCTGCGAGGCGGCTGTGTCGTCCGTATTGATCGAAACGGTCACCTCACTGATCGAGTGGATATGCCGAGTATGGCGCCGACCTGTGTGGCACTTGGCGGCGAAGATCTGAGAACGCTGTTCATAACCTCGCGGCGAACCAGGCAATCGTGTGATGAACTTCATCAATTTCCCGAGTCCGGCAACCTCTTCCGCGCTGAAATCGGTCAGGCTGGCCGACCGCCCTTCAGTTGCAGAGTCTAAATCCAGCTCTGGGCCGAGTGTTCGACTGCCGTTCAAGACCCCAGGAGGCGGTTGTGTCCGTACATGGATCTAGTCGCGCGGGACGTCGTTCAATCCCGATCACCCAGGGAGGGTGATGAGCGGTCTCTCCGGTTCGTGGGGAGCTGTCCACAATCTGCGTGGCGCGCTCTTCGGCCTTGTCACCGGGACCCTTTTGAAAGGACGTGGGGGCGGTTTCCTGCGCGCCGGCGAGAAGTGGACGGATCATGCGGATTGAACTAAGCCGCCAGTCGCAGCGGCTACCGATCCTCCGACAAGAATAGCGAGTGGCTCACGATGTTTTATGCCGCCGTCTCGCACGTTAAGATCTGCCGCTTCATCAGGCACGGCATATTGCCCGCCGAGCAGGTCATGCGTTGCACTTCCTATCAAATTCGCGCCAGCGACCTCGAAGATGAGCAGATCAAGGCCGAACTGGCGCACAAAAACCCGTGTCGCTCCAAAGACGACAATGAGGAATCGCTGTTTTCTGCCGTTTAAAAAGGGGGTGCATAATGTCTTCGCGACCTAACGCAGATGCGCCGCTCCGCCGCCGTGAGATAGAAAGCTTAATTGGGGCAATACGATTCGAGGAACGCGCGAAGGCTTGTGGACACAAGCCTAAATCTCGGCGCCGGCTCGGAAAGCGCTGGGACTGCTTCGGCTTCTGCCCGTGCCTCGGCGCGTCCGGCGGCCGTACCGACGACGGCCTGCGCGTGCGGCAGACGATAGCGCAGGGGCCTTCGCCTCCCGTGACGCGGCGGCAGTGATCGACGAGGTATTGAGGCGCTATTGCAGGATGCGGCGCGGTGGCGGCTCTTGCAGCCGATGGACAATCTGCTGTGAAGGCCTCGCCTTCGTGGTGGCGAACGGCGTCCTCGATCGTTGCAATTCCTCTTCCAGAATACGCCCTGCCACGCGGCCTCCTGCTATTGCGCGTAACGCCCATACTGCGCAGTGCTGGACGCATCGATTGACGGAGAGCTGATCTCGAAAGCGAACTGGAACCTGCTGTTGGACGAAATTCTGCGCTTGGCGATGAAACGCCTCGGCGGTTTCAATGACCTTCACAAAACTCTGCCTCGTGAACATGGTCAGGGGGCGCAAGGATAACGAAGGCTACCGATTTGTCCGCCAGGATGCAAAACGCGGCCTGCCGGACAGTGGTGCGCCGAAGCGCACCCGCAAGTTGCGGTCCTATGGGGCGGCAAGGCGGCAGGTGATGCCGGAAAGTGAGCACTGGTCGCACAACGGATTGAACAACCGCGCTAACAATTTCCATGTGCCGGTGCGAATGGACGATGCGGGGCTTCCGCTCACCGGAAACCCTTCAGCGCTTCGTCTCGATCTTTTCCGCCCTGCGCAACCTTTTCGCTCCGTCTCGCTCAAGACACTCGGCCTTTGCTATCCATCTTGCCCGTCTGAACACGGCCGTGACTGCGTTCTGCTGACAGCAGCGCACACCGCTTCACCGCGTTCATACGCAGACAACGTGACAGCGCCTCGAGTGCTGGTTGCCCTGTCGCACGATGGCGCCAGCGGTGTATCTCTCGCCAATTTACCTCATGCCGCGTCAGATGGAGCTTCTCCTAACCCTAACCTGCATCAAATTTAAAACTTCTTCATCAAAACATCACAAAGAGCAGATGCGTAAAACACGCAGTTGTTATCAACATAATCAAACACTTGGCGTACAATGTCGGATTCCCCTCGGCACGTTGACGACAAATCTATAACTGATAGTCTTAGACTAACGGTTTGATGAGGCGCAGAGGGTAAACCAATGTTTGGATGTCTTTTGACGTTATCCATATTTCATTTCCTCAACACCAGGGGTAAACGATGAGATACGGATCGTCTGGCGGCAGGTCGAGGAAGTTTTGCTCGGCAGACCATGGTTCGAACCCAAGTCCCTCGACCAGTTCACGACATCCCTATTTTAATTGCCGCCTTCTTGGAAACTTCGTAGCGAAAGCAGTTGCCGTTTACCTCGACAACTTGGCGATGCAAAGAGCTTAGACGAAAGAGTGGACGACAGGTGAGAAGTTCTCGGCTAGAAAGATTGCGCCTGCGCGAAGGAGAAAACATATGCAGATTATAATGGAGCGCTTGGCGGCAAAGATAACGCAAGCCGATACTGATCAGCAGTCTTCCGTAAGCTTACGTATTGAGGAGATGTTTGATCCTGACTTCGTGCCGCATATGCCCGGAGACGACGTCTATCAGTTTATCGGTCACTCTGATGCCATGTTTCCAGACGGCGGTGGTCTAACAGAAAAGATCAACAAACGGCAAAAGCCGGAGAGTCGCCTACTCTGGAGCACCAGACGTGGCACTCATCGTAAGGCACAAATAAAGGCCCACGATATCCCCAATGTGCTGGACGACTTTGAGAATTCCGCAAAGGTACTCTCACTTGACTGTTTCGATACATTGCTATGGCGCAAGACAGCGACACCTAGAGACGTTTTCGCCGTGCTGGCCGATAATCCCGTCGCCCGAAGGTTAGGGATAACTCCTCACCAACGCATTAGCGCAGCTGCGCGTGCCTATCGAGCGAAGCCTTTAGAGAACGGTTCCGGGGAGGTCGATCTCGGTGACATTTATCGGCTTTTTACATCGCTTTCTGGTGAGGAACGGGAGCTTTTGCGCGAGGCGGAAATCCGGACCGAAATGAATGTTTGCTTTGCATTCTCCCCATACGTAGACCTGATCAGGCTGGCGCACGCCCGTGGTATCGAAATTATCGTCGTGAGCGATACATATCTGCGTGAAGACGAGTTAAGGCGCCTCTTGGCTCGGCATTTGCCTGCAGACGTTATGCAGGCAATCAGCAAGATTTACTGCTCTGTCGATTATGGTACGTCGAAGAGCCATGCCCTTTTTGAGATTGTAATCAAAGAGTGTGGCGTGCCTGCATCGCAAATACTTCACATAGGAGATAATGACGTAGCTGATGCGCAAACGCCGCAGAAATTTGGGGTGCATGCACTGCATTTTGTGCCGCTTGATCTTGAAGCCGTAGACTTTTTGCGCCTACAGAACGCGGCGTCGTCGTTGATTTTACTCGAAAAAGCAGCACCTGAAGCAGGTGTTTTGCCCTGCTATAGTCCATTTCGGCCAATTTTTGCTGTAGCAAACCTGCAGCCGTACGCGCCTGAGACGGTGATCGGCTACATGTCGTTTGGCCCGGTGCTGTACGCCTATGCCCGTTTTCTTATGGACGAGGTGGAGACACTACAACAGCATGGCAAGAGAGTAAAAGTATTCTTTCTATTGCGTGATGCTTATCTTCTTTCAGCTGCGTGTGAAGCCTATGCGCGCAAGCCCGTCGGCAAGCTGGTGCGGATCCGCAAATTCTTTGCTGTTGCGGCCTCTTTCAAAACCCGTGCCGATGTCGATTATTACATCAGCGGGATCGACCCCGCATATGACAATCTTCATGCCACTGCAAAGCAACTTTTGCTTCCGCCTGAAGTGACCGAATTGCTAATACGGATCGCCCATCAATCTGACGATCCAAAAACGGCGTTCCATCAGTTGTTGCACGGCGACGATGTGCTGGAGTTGATATTCAAGAACTCTTTTGCTCTGCGTGCCCGTTTGATGTGCTATATGTCAAAGGAGTTGGAGTTGGAGGAAGGCGATACCATTATCTTGGCGGACATAGGCTATAACGGCCAAACGCAAGAATATTTGGTTCGCACCTTCCAAGAAGAATTGAAAGTCGACATACTGGGCCGCTATCTGGTCGCCTCCGACGAACCGTACCGTGCGGCGAACAGCAAAGCACTCATTACGTCGCCCTGGTGGAATTACACGTTGTTTGAGCAATGCTGCGCTGTCAAGGAAGGAGCGGTTGTGGACTATAATGTTGACGGCGAGCCAGTTCTTGGGGCGATTAAACAAAGTGAGAAGCAGTACGAGAAGGTTGCCAATGTGCAAGCTGAATGCCTGCGGTTCATCAATGATGCGAGGACGTTTTTTACGAAGGCGGGTGTCACACACGAGTATTCGATTTTGCAGGACGCTGCCCATGCAGCCCTATTCCGTCATGCCTACATGCCGATTGAAGCGGAGCTGGAGTATTTCAAGGACTTCCAGCACGACAAGTTTATCGGACCAGATTGCAAGAGGACGATCTATCATCTAGAAAGTGCTTGGAAGAATGCGAGGTGCCAGCCCTCACCTTGTCGGCTGGGTGCATATGAAACGCGCAGCTTGGGGCTTGACTTCACATTCAGCGGTCTGGTGCAAAGAAGATTTCAACTTGATCTAAACCCAGAAGATATGAATGTGCGTTTCTCGCCTCTGAAAGTCTCGATAGGGGGAGCACACGAGTCCAAGGTCTTCTTGCTTAGAGCACACCATCTGCACGACGGATATTTCTCCATTATGCTTCCATATGTAAGCGGCACCATCGTGAAAATGCTCTTGGGGGAAAACTATGAATGGTTGCAAATCGGGGAGATACAGATATTAGATGAGGAGACGCGACTATTCAATAGTGAAAGTAGCGCGTGTGAGAACCTGTCGAACTCTCTCGATCTAGAAGAAATCAACCGGGAGGGAGAGATTTACCGGTGCCTGTCGCAGGCAAGTGCCGCGACAATCCGTCCAGCTGATTGTCAACGTTTCAGAACACCTCATTACTATCATATGATCTTTCGCCCATTGGTTTCGAGGGTCATCTGATCCGCCGGCGCGCTGCTGCGGGTTCCTAAACCCGAGGAAGACGATCGCCGCCGAATAGCACGCGAGCGCAAAGCATTTAAGAATGGGCGCACACGCCGCATCAACCGCTCATTCCGCCTATGAACCGTTGCGCCGCGACCGGCGCGAACTGCTGGAGAATCTGAAGACCGGCGATGGTCGTCCGTTGCCTGGCCATCTGAAGCGGCAGGCCATCTGAAGCGGCAGATTGGCCGCGAACTCGACTGGCTCGAGCTGCTGATCGAAGAGATCAAGGGTCGGGCCGAGCGCGACGCCATGCTTAGTGCTGAGCAGGCTGTCTCGCCCGCCCCGGCGATGCTGCTTGCTTTGAAAGGCATCGGACCGGAGTTTACCGCCTCGCTGGTCGGAAGGTTTGTCCCGCCATTGCGATAGCCGGCGACAGCTTGCCGCCTGTGCCGGCCTGGCGGCGATCCCCTGGAAGGGTGGGCGATGGATCACGAGCAGGGGGCGGAAATCCGGCAATCCGAAGCTGCGAACGAAGCTGGTCCAGATGGCCTGCTGGCTATGGGTGCGCCATCAGCCGTGCTCGACGCCAACCTTATGTTTAAGGAGCGGGTGAAGCAGAACAACAGAACAACTGCCGGCTGAAGAAGAGATGATCGTGGCGCTCGCCCACAAGTGCTCGTGGCGCTGTGGAAATTACGTCAACGCCGGCATTTCATCGAGTGAGCGATCATGACAGTTGCCTGATGCCACACCCATCGAATTCTGCCATTTTCCAGGGCCTGATTAGTCCTGGCGGATCCAAGGTGGACGAACCGGCACGTAGTGTGGCTTCGAAAGCCGTTGTTTCAGAATGGTCTCGTCCCCTTAAGCCATTGTCCGCCGCAAGCGGGATGTTGGCGCCGCTGCTTCGAACAGCGACCGTATATAAGGTGGATCTCGCTCGGGGAACGAGCCGCGTCATGCAATCGGGCTCAGATCATGGATACCGCAAACCAACCGACGCAAGAAAGGAAGCCAGCCTTGGCACTCCTCATATAAGCTACGTGGACCTTGAAGCCCCCGTGTGCGACGCAATCATCCATTGCGGGCGATCCGCACTATCGCGAATGAAGCCCTGTCGGCGCTGGAGCGTGTGAGTTCACAGCGCCGTATTCGCCGAGAGGGCGGCCAACGATCCCTCCGGAGAAGCTGTTGCGGGCGATGCTTTTGCAGGCGGTTTATTCGATCCACTCGGAGTGACTGTTGATGGGCGGCTCGTCGGCATCGGCATCGACGATGCGGCCCGGGACCATTCGGTGTTCTCCAAAAACCGTGATCGGCTGCTGGAAGGTGTCATCGCGGCGAAGTTCCTTGCGGCGGTGCTGGCGCAGCCTAAGGCTTGCTCTCCATCGATTACTTCTCGGTCGACGGTACGTTGATTGAGCCTGGCTTCGATGAAGAGCCTCAAGCCGATTGACGGCCCGCGCGAGCCACCGACAGAGGGCGGCGGGCGCAATACGGAGGCAAACTTCTGTGGCCAGAAGCGGTCGAAGGATACGCATGCCTCGAACACTGATCTCGACGCCAGGCTCTACCGCAAGGGTAAATGCAAGGAGACGGAGTTGTGCCTAATCAGGCATAGGCTGATGGAGAACCGCCATGGCCTGCTGGTCGATGCCTGCCTGACGCTTGCACATGATCGAGCCTCCTGGGGCGATCACGCTTGGCGCCGACAAGGCCTACCATGCGAAGGACTTCATCAATGAGTTGCGTTCGATGAGGGTGACGTCGCACGTGGCGCAGAACACGAACGGGCGGAGTTCGGCGATCGATCGCCGCACGGACCCGGCACGGCGGCTATGCCGTCTACTAGTGTATCCACAAGCGGATCGAGGAGGGCGTTCGGCTGGATCAAGACGATCACCGGGCAGGAGAAGACAAAGTTGCGCGGCCGCGACCTCGTTGGGTGGGCCTTCACCTTCGCGGCTCCGGCCTACAACCTGGTGCGGCCGCCCAAGCTCATCGCGGTGCCGATATGACTGCGCCTGCGGACCACCAGTTGATCGGCTCGCTGACGCATCGTCGAAGCCGAACAGTGGGATCGCAGCTGCCTGAACCTTGGCAGCCCCCGCCATGATCACCATCGGCGGCAACAACAATGGCGAGATCGCCTTTGGCGTCCTGCAAGCCGGCCTCAATCTCAGCTACAGCCCCTCAATAGTTCACTACATGGCCCGGATGTTACGAGATGGACGAAGTCACAGGCGACGGCCACGCCGAACTGCTCGACGGCTCGATCGAGATCACATTCACCTACCGCTACGGCCACGAGGCCATCCTCACGGCAATACGGCAAACTTCTTCGACAGCCTGCTTCTGTAACGGACCTCCACAGGTCAATTGTCCTTTTATCGTCCAGTTGCCGGACTCTTGCTTCTATACGGGTCGGTGCGCGACTGTTGTGGTCTGACCTGATCCATCGTCCGGCAGCAGGCCCCCGCTTCGGGAGAGGTTGGTGTCGTGATCCACCCGAATACCGTTATTCTCCCCTTTCACAGGAGGCTGCCGTCACTGTCCTGGCCGCCGCGTTGAAGAAAGCTCCCATCGGCGAGCATGCCGTACAGCATTACCGCAAGCTTGCAAGACAGCGCCACCTTGCCTTCTCATCCCGGCCGCCGTGCGATCCGCATCGCCCAGCTTTTCAGCTCCGTGCAGCCCTTTGAGCGGCTTCACTAGCATTATGTGGCCTCATACAGTGCCGTGCGCACTGCGGCTCCCGATCTTGCTGATGCGGCCCCTATAGTCGGTCTCGCCGGATTGATACTTCTTCGGCGTCAAAGTCCTGATGAAAGCTTAGCGGACCCGGCATGCCTGGTTCGGAGCCGGGAGCCGAACGCTACTATGTGACCGAAGCCGAAGACAACGGCATCTGGGTCACGGATTGAAGGAATGGTTCGAGAACCGCGGGACGAAATCCGCCCTGCACTCACGTCACTTCAGCAGGTCGCCGGACGATTGGTGGCACCGATGTCGCGAACCGGACAAAGTGTCGCGGCCATTCCAGCGGGCGGGCGTATTTCACTCTTGCTGAGTAAGGAACACCGCATTCCGCACGTGGCACGCCGATTGCTGGGATGATGAGCAAGAGCCACCGCGACAAATCGGTCGTAACGGCCCCGTCCCAAGATCGCAGGTTACATTGGAGGGCGAACTATGTTGTCCCAGTTTGAAAACCAGTCCATACACCAGGAGGTCACTAGGCTCAATCTGACGAACTCTCGGATCAAGAACTTCGCGCCGGCTAGTTACGCACAGGCCGGAGAAGACGTTATTGTCGAGGGAATTTTGGCAGCAAAACTCTGCAAGAGCCAAAGATCTTGGGCTAGTGTGTTCTATGTAGAGATCGGTGCTAATCACCCCATCTCTACCTCAAGTACCTATCTTATGTACCAAAGAGGCGCGCGAGGTGTTCTGGTTGAACCCAATCCTGAATTGGAAGCGCTGATCCGCACTGCGCGCTCGGAAGACGTTCTCGTGCAATCCGTTGTCTTGCCCGCTCCGCAAGCGTCTGCCACGCTCTTCATCGGAAACGCCCATGAGCTTTCGTCTGTGGATAAGGCACATATCGAAAGTTTCGGCGACTTCGACGGTATAGGAGGTATCCGAGAACACATCGAGGTGAGTGCCATCGGTATCAATGAACTATTGACCCCATATGCCAATAAGGTCGATTTCTTATCGATTGATTGCGAAGGACTAGATCACGATCTCGTTAAAGCCATTGACTACGAGCGCATAAGACCTGCTGTCATCCAATGCGAGCCAAGTGAGCATCGATTAAAGGGCAACAGGGCTCGGATCATCAATTTGATGGAATGCAGATCATACCGGCTTGCTGCAATGACTGACATCAACGTCATCTTCGAGCGATTGACCTAATGCAGCGGCCCAAATCGAACGCTTTTATCGAACATACACCAAGCCCTGCCATTGCGTTTGGCCCTCTTCGTCTGCAACAACGCCCGCAAAGTTGCATAAAGTCTTCGCCCGTAATCAGGGGTACCGATGACGCCAATCCATCGCTGACGAACTGGAACGAGCCGCTGGTCGCATTGCTACGTACGAATTTGCAGATCATTCTCCAGCGGGCCGCGTTGATGCTGTGAGGGGGATGCCGTTGTCGGGGGTGTCAAGCGACACGAGGAATTGACCCCTTTTGGCCGGCGATCGAAGCAAGGCGTTTTCCGGCAATCGCAGGGCGACTGCAATGCAGAGCTTTATCGGATCGGCGTCAATGTCGCTTTCAAGTCGGCGATCTCACCCGCTGCCAGTCCGTATATTAGCGGGCGCTCCTTAATTTTGTAGCCTATCGAGTCCCGGATCGGCCCTGACCACGTTGGCGCCGGCGTCGACCGCGGCCGTTGCGGTTTCGGGACAGCGTAATCTTTGCCGGAATAGAACATGGCACTCCATCGATCGAAATCGGGCCGGTCTGCACGATCTGCAAATTTCTTCGGTCTGGTCTGTGGAAGGAGGCGGACAATGGCCTCCCCTCAATGATTTGCCAAGCCGGGAAGCACGGCTGCGATCGAGGCCGTGCAGCGGTGACGCGACGACGCCTCTTACGTGACAACGGCTACACTTTCGACCGGTCATGCCGGTCATACCGGCGTGGCAGACGATCTTTGGGTACGCACAAGAGCTATCAGAGGATTCCCCACGCCCAGTAGCGTCCCCTGCCGGTGATCTCGCGTAGGCCGAGTTCGGCGACGAGATTAAGCGCCCCACGCGTCGTCACCTTCAGGTCCTTTTCGATCATCGCGCTGGAGACGAGCGGCCGCGCAAGAACAAGGTCGACGAGTTGTGGCAGCTTCGAATGTCCCCGCCGGCCGCGCAGGCGGCGCCCCATCTGCTCGCGGGCGAGCATCAGCCGATCGTGTTCCTTCAGCCCGGCGCTGGCCGCTTCAGTGATGCCCTCCAGAAACCCGATCAGCCGCGCCGTCCCGTCGCGGGCGCGCCGCCTTTCGCGTGGAATGGCGCGCAGCCCGGTGTTGAGACAGACCAGGTGGACGCTTGTTTTACGGACCTGCCTGAGCATGGCGCCGACGAGCAGGTGTCCGAGCCAGGGTCACCTCGACCGCAGCACGGAAGGGCGGATCACCTACATTCAGGCGCCGCGATGGATTGGACATCAGGTGGCGGTCACGGCGCATGAACGCCTTGCCGAACTTCTGTCGCGGCCGCCATCGTTGCAGACCCGAGGACTGATGCTCGTCGGCCCCTATGCCAACGGCAAGACGATGATGATCGCCGAGCGGTTCGCCGTCGGGCATCTGAGAACAGCCGAGCAGCAGCGGGTATGGGTGGTGCAGCCGCGCGAGGGGGCCGGTCTCGCCCATTTCTACAAGAGCATCCTGCAGGCCTTGCGCGCGCCGACGGGCAGCAGCCGGAACGTCGGCCGCAAAGCCGAACAGGTCGATCATCTGCTCGACAAGCTGAAGCCCAGAATGCTGATCTTCGATGAGTTCCACAATACGCTGCGCGGCCGTGCCCGCGACGTCGAGGCCGTACTTGCCTTCCTGCGGAGGATCGGCCGCCAGTTCGACATCTCTCCGGTTGTGATCGGTGAGGTCACCGTCTATGACGTCGTCAACCAGACCGCTGAAATGGCGACCAGGTTCGACCTGCACGCCGTGCCGCGATGGCAATATGGCGAGGAGTTTCTTGCGCTGCTCGACAGCCTTGAGAGCGCCTTGCCGCTTGTCCGGGCGTCCGATCTCTCGGATGAACCCTTGGCGCGAAGGATATTCCAGCTCTCCGAGGGACTGATCGGCGAGATCGTAGCGATCATCTCCGCAGCGGCCTCAGCCGCAGTGAGGTCCGGCGAGGAGCGGATTACGAAATCGGGCATCGAGGCGCTGCGCTACGTCCCGGTCTCGAAGCGGCGTCGGGCGACGGTGCGCGAGGATTTGCTGTGACAGCGAATGCAGCACGGGCGGCCTTCGGGATCGAGATCCGCGAGCGATACGGCGACGTCGCCGGGAAGCGGTGGCCGGTTTCCGCCGCCCCGCTTCCGGACGAGCTGTTGTCGAGCTGGCTCCACCGTCTCGCGCTCGCGAACGGCATCGCGCCGCGGTCGTTCGCCGGCGTCCTTGGCCTCAGTGAGAGGATGTGGTCGCCGCGTCTCGACCTTCGACTGCGCGCCACGTCGCCACGTTTCTCTGTCATCAGACCGGCCGGGCGACCGAGGAGATCTCGGCGATGACGATGAGCGGGTACGCCATGGCCCCGCTCCTGCTGCCACTGCGCGATAGCGCGCACCGGAACCGTTCGACCTGGATGCAGTATTGCCCGCTTTGCCTTGCAGCGGACGAGACGCCGCATTTCCGCCGGCAGTGGCGGCTGGCGTTGCGTGCGTCGTGTTTCGCGCATGGCTGTGGCCTTCGCGATCGCTGCCCCGCCTGCCGAGCCCCCATCGCGACCTTCGACCAGGGCGAGGTTGTCGCGCAGCACTTCTGTGGGCGATGCGGGTTCGACCTGCGCGCTGCTCCCAAGACCGCGGTCAAGGCGTCCGCGCGCCGACTGGAACGTGCGATCGCGGATATATGCCGGGTGGAATCGGGAACGGGTTCGGCGGCAACCAGCGATGTTGTCTCGCGCGTGCTGTGCGCACCGGCCGTCGCCGATATCGGCTCCACGGGCACTCTTAGGAATCTCTCGACGGCCGCCCGCATTCGCTGCTTCGAGTTGCTCGCCGCAAAATCTCTCGACTGGCTTGTGGCTGACAAAGACGCCGCGACCGCGCATCGGCGTCGGATGATCCTTGCGGCGGGCGGCCATGATGAACTGATCGCCCGCTTCGCCGAATTCCTCGACTAGCACCAGACGCGGCCGAGATCCAGGCGCCAAACCCTGCTCTGTGCCGGGCTTGCCGACGTGCTGACGGCCTATCTGCGCGTGGCCGGCGATCGGACCACGTCAAAGCGTCACCGCGATCTTGGCGTTCCACAGCCCCAATGATTGGTGGCGCCCCTGCCGCGGGTACTATTCGTCTATGACGGCGCCGGCGCCAGGGTCGTCCCCATCGGTGAACCTTGGCATAATGTCGCCCGCGAGCAGCTTTTCCTTGCTGAGCAGCCCCGCATCCTCGAGCGCCTCGACGTCGGGCAGATCGCGCAGTGTGTCGAAGCCGAACTCGAGCAGGAATTCTTTCGTCGTGACATAGGTATAGGGCGCGCCCGGCGTCGGGCTGCGTGGGCCGGAGGCGATCAGGCCGGCGCCGCGCAGATGGCCGATCAGGTCGCGACTGATCTCCTTGCCGAAGAAAGACGACAATTCTCCACGCGTGATCGGCTGGAAGTAGGCGATGCACATCAGCACCAGCACTTCCGACTGCGTCAGATCGGCTGCCCGTTCGTTGCCGCCGACGGCCGTGCCAAATGCACTGCGGATGGCGTCGGCATAGGCCGGCCGCGTCAGGTGCCGAAAACCGCCGGCGACGGCGACCAGGTCGTAGGGCCGGCCACGCAGTTCCTCCCGGATGTCGTCGATCAAGAGGTCGATGCTGCAGCTTTTTCCGACGATGCGGGCCAGCGTCTCGCGGCTGACCGGTTCGCTGGCCGCGAAAATCGTCGCCTCGACGCGGTTCATCCATTCGCGCCAGCGCGCTTCCGGCGGCAGGTGATCCAACTCGCGGTCAAACAGGCGGTCGCCTGACCGACCGTCGTCTGGTCGGCCTTTCGCTCGTCGCGCGTGCGTCGCCTCGGCCATCGTTTCTCACAGCCCGTAGATGCGGAAGGTCGCTCGACCAGAGAGTTCGCGGACAGCGCCGAGCTCGACCAGGCGGTCGAACAGGCGGCGCAGGCCACGGTCGCTCATCCCGGTGCTTTTGTCGCCGCGCGATGCAACGAGCGCGTCGTCGTTCAGCAATCGGTCGACGACGGTGTCCGCCCCCTTGGCTCTGAGTTTTGGTGCGACGGCGAGCAACCGATCCGCGCGGCGTTCGAGCTCCGCCGAGAGATCGATGGCGAGCAGCGCCGCGTGCGCCTGCGCGGCAAGCAAGAACTTCGCCGGATCCGAGGCCGCGGCCGAAGGGGTACCCGCCGGGAGGCGCGCCCGACTGGAACTTTTGCCCCCCTTTGGCTCGCTGGTCAGCACGGGTACTGCATGGCTCCAGCCGAGCCGCTGCGCCAGCAAGGCGTCGGCAAGCCAGGGTCCCATGGCGCGTGGCAGGCCGTGGCCCTCGACGGCCGCGTAGGCGCCTGTCAGCATCCCGACTGCGCCTTCGGTCGTGGCGAGCCGCCGCAGCGCGTCCGCCAGATCGCTGACCGCCGCGCCGTCGCGGGCGAAAAAACCGAATTCCTCCAACACCGCGGCGAGACTTTTCTTCGTCAGAAGCTCCTCTGCGGGCCGCGCTGCCAGCCGGCGCCAGCCGAGCAGCAAAAGGCCGCCCGGCCCAACGTCGTCGCCGGGGCGGGTGAGGAGGAAAGAATCGCGCAGCGCCGCTTCATCCTCGACGCGCCCCGTCTGCCGCGCCGTCGCCGCAGCCGCGGCGAGCGCGAGGCGCTGGCGCCAGGCGCCGGCCCATTTTTCGTCGCGGCGCACAACCGCATCCAGCATGGCGATGGCCGCGCCGGTGGCCAGGGTAGCATCCTCAACGGTTTGCGCCGCCTCCACCGCCTTTCGCAGCCAGCTCGGCACGGTGACAGTCGGAGCGGCCGGGGCGGCGCCGGACTGCGTGACGTGACGGCGTAGGGGCGATTTCGGGCGCAGAATCATCGTCGACATGATGATTCATTGCGGCGCTTATTACAACACAAATGGCAGCAATCCGCCGCACCTGTCGCCACACAATCATGTCCGGTAAGCTTGCCTTATCGGACGTATGCGGCTAGCCTGCCAAATCATGGCAGAGTCCCCGGAAAACACCCCCAAAATCGACGATAGCGCCTCCGACCATCCAGAGGGCGATCTGCCCGACATCGTCGATCTGGTCATGGAGATGGGCGCCTTACCCCCCGCCCCGGGACCGACACCCCGTGTCCCGGCGCGCCTGGAAGCGCTCGTCGCGACCGCGACAAGCTACGCGAAGGCCGCCAGTTCCGATAACACGCAAAATGCCTACGCCAAGGACTGGCGGCATTTCACCGCCTGGTGCCGTCGGGAAGGGTTCAATCCGCTGCCGCCCTCCAGCCAGGTCATCGGCCTCTATATTGGCGCCTGCGCCTCAGGCAGTGTCATTGACACCGCTGCCGGTGATCCGAAACGCGGCGCCCCTGCCCTCTCGGTCGCGACGATCGAGCGGCGCCTCTCCGGCCTCGCCTGGAACTTTACCCAGCGCGGTTTTTCTCTCGATCGCGCCGACCGGCATATCGCGACGGTTCTTGCCGGCATTCGCAGGAAACACGCAAAACCGCCGCGGCAAAAGGAGGCCGTGCTCGGCGACGATATCAAGGCGATGGTCGCCACGCTCGGCCATGATCTGCGCGGCCTGCGCGACCGCGCTATTTTGCTCCTGGGCTTCGCCGGCGGCCTGCGCCGTTCCGAAATCGTCGGCCTCGACGTCGTCCGCGATGATCACAGCGACGGCAGCGGCTGGATCGAGATTTTTCCTGACCAGGGCGTCCTGGTGACGCTGCGCGGCAAGACGGGCTGGCGCGAGGTTGAGGTCGGCCGCGGCGCTTCCGATCAGACCTGCCCCGTCGCCGCCCTTGAGGGTTGGATCCGCTTCGGCCGCATCGCGAAGGGGCCCCTCTTCCGCCGCATCTTCAAGGACAACAAGACCGTCGACGTCGAGCGGCTCAGCGACAAGCACGTCGCCCGCCTGGTCAAACAGACCGCGCTCGCCGCCGGCATCCGCTCCGATCTTCCGGAAGGGGAACGTGCGCTGCTGTTCTCAGGGCACTCGCTGCGCGCCGGCCTCGCCTCGTCGGCCGACATCGAGGAACGTTACGTGCAGAAGCAACTTGGCCACGCCTCGGCCGAGATGACCCGCAAATATCAGCGCCGTCGCGATCGGTTCCGCACCAACCTCACCAAGGCGTCCGGGCTTTGAAAAGGGCCCCTCCCCCGGCCGGGCCCGCCTCACGGTGCTGCGGGAGGGCAGGATTTTCCGCCTTATCGCTTCAATTGAACTCGGGACGTGAAAGCGACACAGTATCTTCGGCGGCTTTCTCGCTATCGATAATCAGCTCTTATCGATAGCGGTGGAGGCGAATCCGTGGATCAGCGACCTATGAGAGGATGCCATCGTGCCAATCCCCTCCCCTCTTCCGACAGAAAAGCCCACAGCCGGATCGTCAGAGTTGTCGGTCGCTGTGCGGCACGCCCTGTGCGAACCTATCACCGTCAGCATCGCAAAATACTACCTAGCCCGGTCGTCCAGCGGCGCTCGCAATTCTCATCCGGCCATCCTCGCTGTCACGCCATTCGCCTTCAGGGCGGCCATCAGCATAGGTCCGACGGAAAACTGCCCTGCCCTCGCCTTTTCGGTCAAAACCCGCAGATAACCGCCGGCCGAGTTGATGTGCTGGGCCCGCTGCAAGATGCAGGCAATTACGATGGCGGCGACCTCCTGGCCCATCTCATGGCAAGCCTCCTCGTATGCTGAGGGCGAAATACCAAGGTAGCCTCGCACCTGGGCCGCGGTGATCATCAAATCGCGCCAGTTTCCGATCCCGTGCACGGCGTAGTCTGAGATTTCGGGGCACGCTTTCAGCACCAGCCCTATTGGATAGCTTTTCAGCTTCTCATCCGTTCCCTGCCTTGGCTCGACCGCCGCCCTGCTTTTTTCGAAAGCTGGTTCAAATACAAAATTGGAGTCTGTGTTTGAATCTGATTGCTGCCGCTCATTTTGGGACTCATTGGCGCTAGGATTCGTGGAATTCATGAAGCTTTCCAGCATCATATCCACTTCGTCATGAAGTATGGTCAGATCGGCTACTATTGCCTCCAGTTCTGACAGCCCTGCCCGCCGCGGGATTGCATCCACAATGGCTCTAAACCGTCTCCAGACGCCTCCCCAGTCGCCAGGAACGTCCTCCTCGATCGCAGCCCCGACAAGTTTGTGGATGTCGCGACGATGGAGCGTAATCCGCTCCCTCATCAACCTGAGAGCCAGGGCGTCGGCGCGCACCTGTTCGGCAGCATGCTGAAACTCAGCAGCCCGCGTCAGCAGCGGCGCTAGCGAAAATCCGAACGCTTCCGCAATAGCGCCACCCTTTCCCTTCCGGGCAAACCTTTTGCCGTTTGGGCTGTCCCGACGGATGACCAGGCCGCAACTCACCAGCTCGGCCAAGTGTCGCCGCAATGTGGAACTGGGCATGCCGTGCGTGCGAAGCGACAGCTGCGCATTCGAAGGAAAGACCATCAGGCCGTTTTCCTCGCTGATCTGATCGTCCGGATAGAAAGACAAGAGCCCGCTCAGCACGGCCAGAGCGCGATCTCCCACACCTACGACAGTCTTGCCTTCGCACAACCAACGATAGACCTGCCATTTCTCGACAAGAGCCCCGTCCGGAATCTCTCGTGATGCCGCATTCGCTTGCACCAAGGCGAGCGACATCGGCCGCCGCCCAAAGGGCGTCGTCGCGTATCCCCTCTCCATTTCCCTCACCTTTCAATCAGGCAAAAGAAATTGGCTCGCCGAAACGGCGCCACGACTCTTGACAGTGATTCGGGGAAGTGCGATTCTCAGCTTGCTACAGACCGAGAAGGGCTTCCGCGACGGCGACGTTCGGGGGCCTTTTTCTTTTGCGGTTTTAGTCTCCTGTTTTCTTCGCCATTTCCGACTCCCGAAAAGCCTCGAAAAGCTCGTCGAGCTTGCCGGCGATGAATGCGCCGAAGGGCGATGCTTCCTTGGACTTCAAGGCGAGCGTAAACACCTTTCCGGTGTCGGTGATTTTGGCTCGAACCGATCTATCATCGGGTGTCCAAGCCGTTTCCTTGGACTTCGTAGACGCATGCGGGCGTTTCGCTGGCACACTCATGAAGTCGAAGAGGCGGGTAAACCGGGCCTCGCTGCCTGGTTGGGCGAAATCGGTGCCTGCCACATACTCTGCCGCCCTCACCCCTGCCCCGGGCGGCTCCATGAGTTTGGCAAGCTGCCACCAGCGGTCCCGACCAACGCTCTTGGCGGCGCCTATCGCCAAAATGACCCGCTCGGGAATGTTGCTGGTAACCGAACGCATCTTCGAGAACGTCGTGTCATCGAGCGCAAGCGCCGACTTCACCGTATCCGGGGAATGGCCCCGCTTGAGAATTCGGTCGGCAAACAGGGTCCTTTCGATGAAGGACAAATTGGCTCTGGCAGCATTTTCCTGCCCTTGGGCGATAACATGGTCCTCATCGTCCATCTTCTTGACGACGGCGCGGACCGGTCGGTCCAACTGGCGCGCGACCCTGACACGCCTGTGGCCAAAGACGGTTTGGAAGCGGCCCGAAACCTCGGGGTGAGGCCTGACAAGAACCGGCGAATCCTGCCCTCTCTCACGAATAGCTGCCAGCAATTCCTGGAAAGCCTCATCGTCATCGTCCATGCGGTCTGAAACGAATGACGTGTCGACTAATGCCGGATCGAGATCGACGACCGAACTCTTCGAGAGTTCCTCGAATGACTGCATAATCGAGCGGGAAGCGCCGCGAACGGCATAGGCTGAGATGTCCTTGACGTTCGCAACCGAGGCCGCGGGGCCCATGACGCTGCCAAATATGTCCTTGCGTGCCATCAATCGCCCCGATTCTCGGTTAGTCGACTGATTTCACGGTCAAAATTCCCATTATTTACTGCCGTAAAACCCGCCGTCATGACCGCCCCCATGCGCGATGGATGAGCGTCGCGATCTCGGAGTTCACCGCATCCAGTGATTCCAGTGCGCGGTCGTAGGTAGAGCGGGTAAAGGACGACTTCTCGACCTCGTAGAGTGTCTGTTTCGTCAACCCCGCATCCGAAATGGCCGTCGACTTGAGCATCGGATTTTCGAGTATCTGGCCGGCCAGCATCGACTGCATGAAGCCAACCATCTGCGCTTGCGGGATGTCTGTCGGTTCGTAGCGCGTGATCAGGTAGCGAAACCAATCCAACTCGATTGCTGCACCGGCTGCCTTGATGGTCTTCAAGATGCCGCCGAGCATCAGCAGGAACTGGCTCATCGACATCAGGTCGAGCATTTGAGGATGAACCGTGATGAGGACAGATGTCGCCGCCGACATCGCCGTCAAAGTCAGATAGCCTAGTTGCGGAGGGCAATCGACAATCACTACGTCATAGCGGTCGTCCACCTCCGACAACGCCTTTGCAAGCCTGGTGAAGAACTGGCGACCTACGTTGGACGTTCTGTCCTGCATGGCGAGCGGGGTGTCGTACTCATACTCCTGCAGTTCAAGACTGGCTGGAATGATATCCAGACCGGGAAAATTCGTCGGGACGATCACGTCAGAGATCGGTTTGCGCTCGTCGTCATAACGGATCGCCTCATACAAAGAGAGGTTCCGATCAAGTTCCGGCTGGAAGCCATGCAAGGCGGACAGTGAGGCTTGCGGGTCGAGATCGATGGCAAGGACGCGATGGCCCGTCAGAGCTAGATGCTGGGCGAGGTGGGCGGCGGTGGTTGTCTTGCCGCTGCCGCCCTTGAAGTTGACGACAGCAACAACCTGGAGCTTGTCGCCAGGCTTGCGGTGCGGCACGTATTTCTTGACCTCGGTCCTGCCGTGTCGGTCCAGGAAATGGCGCAGCTCAAGCATCTGCTCCGCGGTATAGGATCGGCGTCCCGACGGTATCTGCTCGGGCAGGGGGCCCTTGCGTTCCAGATGGAGGCGCTTCAGATTGTTTTGCGATACTCCTAGATAGTGGGCTACCTCCGCCATCGAAAAAGACCGAAGGGTCTTGGTCGCATTGGGCGGGAACTTGTCCATACGAAGCTGGTTCAGTCGCCGCGATATCTCTTCGCCCTGCTCGATGATCGTGTTATCGAACTCGAAGCGTGGAAGCCGCATGGCAATGTTCATTTCTTGTCGAAACCTGAATTGGCGCTTTTTGTAAGCAATCCACTTAACAAGTGCCATTAAGCTCCGATTCGGCCAACCGCGGCAAGAAGTTTTAGGTTAACAGAACGTTACCGGGGGCCGAGAGGCTTTTTACTGCCGGCTGCAGCTGAGGTCATGAAGCCAATGCTCATGCGTGGAAGCCCATATAAATTGCCCCGCGCTCTGAGCTAAACCCATGTTTTCTCTGTCACAAAGGCCCTTTTTTACTGCAGTAAATATGATGCTTGCCGGGGAGGGATGCAAGCGGCCGCACGCGGAACACGGCCGCCTAGGTCTCAGTCGAGGCCGGCCGCGCGGAGTTGAGGTCACCCTGGAGGTGGGGCGCTGGCTCGCGAGAACACTGGTATCGGGTGGATGCCGGCTCGAGCTGACACCATTCTGGACTCGCCGGCCTGACTGACGCATTCTTGGTGTAGGGCGATGGCGGCGCGGTTGCGGCAGGCACGGTCGGGGCGGGCGCAAGATCATTTTCAGATGCTCGCATCTTCATGTTATTGAGAGCCCGCCTATGCGCGAATTGCCCGAGAACATCGATGCTGACGTTGTGATCGAGATCAGTAAGTTGCTCGATGAGCATCCTTACATGGTTCCGGTTCCAGTGCATAAGTTCGCCGGGCTGGTTCGCCAGGGTCAAGACCGGTCTACCCGGTCAGACCATGAAGAGTTGGTCATCGAAATGGCCACGACACGCCAATTGGCAATGGTTTTCGATCTGCCAAACCACGAGAATGTCGTGCCGCTCCCGGTGAGACGATAAGTTGGAGACAACGGGCATCATCCGCCGCCGATCGCGGTCCTTCAAGAAACTCAGTTGCTGGCCGAAAAGATATGCCGGAAACCAGGCAATCAAACGGTCCTTCTGGAAGAAGAGGGCTTCACCGGCCGATTTGCGCTCGCGCTCGGTGAGAAGCGCCATCAAGGCCGGATTGATATAGAGGTTCTCCCGACCAGCCTTGACTTCATGTAACAGGCCATTGTCGACGAGGGTCTTTAGATAGACCGATGCCGCCTGTCGTTTCGCTATGTCGGATGAAACCAAGTCGCCGATCCGACGGATTAACGAAGATCATCTCGGAAAGCTCTTGGAGTAGATTTTCGGGAGGTCTCGGCGCAAGCACTCGGCGGTCTGGTCGAGCAGGTCGCGGATCGCGTGTATACGGTCAGTTGACCAGCCAGCAGTCTCCTTTACCGCGGCGAGCATGTAGAGGATCCAACTTTCCCACGCGCCCTCCGTCGTTACGGCGAGAAGGCGATCGTAGTAGGCTCCTTTGTTTCGGATGATATAGCGGCTTAGATAGAGCACCGGGATGTCCAAGAGGCCCTTGTCGACCAGATAGAGCAGGTTCAGCACGCGGCCGGTCCTGCCATTGCCGTCGACAAATGGATGGATGGCCTCGAATTGGTAGTGCATCACGGCGACACGGATCAACGGGGGGATCGATGTCCTCGGCCTCATGGATGCAGCGCTCCCAGTTCGCCAGCTTGTCGCGCAGGAGGTTCTCCCCCTCGGGTGGGGTGTAAACGACCGCACCCATCGCCTGGTTGACCAGGGCCGTGCCGGGCGTCGACCGAATGTCGAGTTCGACGCCCTTGATCGTGCGGCACACCGCGACCGCCGTTGACGTCGTCACAGGCGCTTTTGCATAGTTCGTAAGCCCTGATTAAGCGCAGTGCGGTAGCGCAGCGCCTCCTTCGTGGCAGGCATCAGCGAGATTTCCGGCTTCATTGGCGAAGCGAAACAATCGGTCCGTCGTTGTGACGATGTTCTCCATTTCGGAACTTGCCTGGGCTTCGAGTAGAGGAATAGAGTTGACTGCTTGGTTCGGGATAAGCTGACCCGATACTCTGAGCTCTGCCAAGGCCGCGCGCGCCGCTATGCAGGCCTTGAGCACCACCTTCGTTTCAACATCCTCCTTTGGAGGCAGGAGAGGGATGTCATTGTAAGGCCTGTCAGCCTGAAACGTCCATGTCGATGGTTCCTGGTTCGATCGACATGTCAGGGTTGATATGTCGTTGGCATCGACATATCGCCAAATCGTGTCGATAAAATCGTAATCTGTCGACATATTGTGATTGCAGCAAGGCGATCGCAAACGGAAGCTATTGGCCCTTGGCAAGGCTGGGCTCCCTTGTCAGCGCGTTTACAGCCCGCTTGCCTTGGTGAGATTGACGAGAAAACGGTCGCGGCGGCGCTGATATCTCCGCGTCATCTCTGCTGAGGCGTGGCCGAGCTGCTTCTGCACGTAACGCTCATCGACCTCGGCTGAGGAAGCGAGGCCAGCGCGAAGCGAATGGCCGGAAAACTTTTGGCCGCGTTCGCCTTCCGACAGGTCACCGCGCACCCCAGCAGCGAGCACCGCGCGCTTGACCAGGCGCGCCACCTCCTGGTCCTTCAATCGCTCGGCGCCGACAGCCTTGCCTTGGCCGGTGACGCGTCGAAATAGCGGGCCGTGCCCAATCCGTGCCAGTTTCAGCCACGTCTGCATGGAGACGACCGGGCAGGTGGCATCGGAAGCGCCGCGACCGATCTCGACCTCGCGCCAGCCGGTTTTTCCCCGCAATGTCACCAGCATGCCTTTGTCAAAAATCTCGATCCAGCCCGAAGAATCTTTGGTCTGATCGCGGCCAACATCGAGACCAACGATTTCGGAGCGGCGCAGGCCGCCAGCGAAGCCAAGCAGCAACATGGCCCGGTCGCGTAGGCCCCGTAAGCTACCGCGATCGAGCGTTTCCAGCATGATCAGAAGATCCTCGGGCAGGATGGCCTCCTTCTGCACCGGCGGTTTTGCGTGGGTGTTGCGAATGCCGGCAAGCACGGTGGCGATGTGGCGGTCTTTGCGGTCGAGCGGCTGGCCACGCTGGGCAAAGTTCCAGGCGAGCGACGAGAGGCGGCGCTCGATCGTCGACACAGAGTTCGGCTTTTTGTCCCCCGTTACGGCCCCCGACGCGCAGGCGGTGATGTAGAGGCCGACCACCTGCGGTTCCGGGGGCAGAGCATTAAGATGCTGGCGCCTGCACCACGCGGCAAAATGCTTCCAGTCAGATGCGTAGGCGCGGCGGGTATTGGCTGAGTTCGCCGCTTCGACATAGTCACGGGCGCGGTCAGCGAGCGCGTCGAGATGAACGGGAAGCCGTTCCATCCCGTTTGCCGTGCCCGCCAGGGGAGGGGAGGGGGCCTTCTTCTGCTCTGCAGGACGTCCCATTTCCATCACTAGGTCGATGATGTCGGGGAGATCGTCCTTTCCGGAACCCGCTGATGAGTCCTGAGCGTCATCAGCCATCGTCATGCTGCCACCACATCTGTCTTGGAAAAGTCATTACCGATGAACAGCAGCGGCTCGTCCGAACGTTTTGCCAATGCGTAGGAGAAGCAATCGGCAAAGTTCAGGGCGGCCGGATGATGGCCCTTGCCGTAGGAGAGCCAAGCTTGGGTGGCCAGATCAACCAATTCGGAGTCAACGGGAATGATGTTGACAGCGATCTTATGAAGCCAAAGATCGATCTCGGCCAATGCGTGTTCGCCGCGCCTGCTGACCATCACCATACGTGCTTCGAGTACACAGGTCGCCGGAACCAGACGGATTGGATCGGAGATAAGTGCTCTTTCAAGCCTTGCCGCCTCGGGTTCACTACGCAGGATCGCCACAATGGCTGAGGTGTCGATCACCATCAGTTCGGAATTCCGTGTTCGTCGTACCCGATGATCTCCTCGTCGGTGCGATTATCCCGGTCAGGCAACAGCGCCAGTCTCTCCCGGATCGCGCGCAGTTCCGCGAGCAGACGCTCCTGCGCAGCGTCACCGAAACCCATTCGATGCAGGCGCTCGCTCAGGGCCTGATGAATGGCCGCAGTCTTGCTGATACCCTGGCGGCGTGCGAGCTCCTCGGCGAGGGCGACGGTTGCCGGATTTTTGATGTTGAGGGACACCACAGGCTCCAAAAATCTACCTTTCTGGCATTTTCTACCCATCGTTCTGAGATTTGTCAATAAACGAACGATAATGCAACATTATCGTTCATTGTTTTCGTGCGACAGGCACAGCGCTTATTGCCTATTTCCGTTGCCAAAAGCGTCGGCATGGCCGATCCTGCGGGCGATGATTCTGCGACCAAAGCCCTCCATATCTCGCCACGCTACACTCTCTGGGGCTTGCTCAGCCGTGTCTGTCGGCGCGGTGCCGATCTGGCTTCGCCGAGCAATTCCGGGTTCGCAAAGCCTTGCAGGGAAAGATGTTGAGGACGTCGCACTCGCCGCGGGTGCCGCCATCGGGGCGCTCGATGCGATGATCCGCCGGCAGGAGCGGTCGGCCGGCACCTGGCGGCAACGCTTGGCGCTTTCGGCGGCCGCGGCAACGGCGAGGCAGGCAGGCCGCGTCGAGGATGAAAGCGCTCTGCGCGACGCGGTGCTGCTCACGCGACCGGGCGACGATGTCGGGCCGGCTGGCAGGATGCTATTGGCCTGGCGTCGGCTGGCCGCAATGCCCTTGGAGAGACTGCTGACCGAGGCGAACATCGGCGCGGTGCTGGATGACCTTGGTCTGGCGCATAATGACGAGGGCGTCAGCGACCTGACTGACGATCTTCGGCAGCTCGTCGCCGGTGAGGGGACGGTGGGAATGACGACTGGCGCCATCATGCTCGCCGAACACCACGGCTTCGGGCGCGCCCTTGGAGCCTGGCTTGCCGACGCCCTGCTGGCTCAACAGCTAGGGTGGACACATGCAGTGCCGCTCTTGGGCACGGAGGCCCCTTTGGGCATCAATCCGCGCCCACCTCGCCGCGCGAGTACCGTTGTTTCGGCAACTGGTATCGAGGGGGGCTCCGATCTGACCAAAAGCCTGCTCGCCGCCCAGGCGCGCGCTGCGCTGCGCGCGATTGATCTTTCCGCTGAACTCGAGCGCCGCGCGGACCGGATGCTTGCCGTGGCGCCGAAACTCAGAGCCAAGGCAGCGGACGCTGTTGTCGACAAGCTCTTGTCCGACGATGCGATCGTTGCCTCGGAAAAGATCGCCGGCATGAGCGACCGTGGGCTGCGCCGCCTTTTCGACCGTTTGGTCGAACTCGGCGCCGTGCGTGAGCTATCCGGCCGTCCTACCTTCCGCATCTACGGGCTGTGAGGACGATGGCGGAAGCGACGGGCAGACGAGGAAAGGGGCAGCCAGGCGGTCGATCGGGCGAACGCCTGTTTGATCGTGAGCTGGATCATCTTCCGCCGGAGGTGCGCTGGCGCGAATGGATGCATCGGGTCGAAGCAACCATCTTCGCCGCCAGCGAACCTGTGACGCGCGAGACGTTGGCGCGTGTCGTCGGCAAGAGCTGCAGCATCGACCTACTCATCGACGACATTCGGGAGGACCTGCGTGGCCGGCCCTATGACCTGGTCGCGGTCGCCGGGGGCTGGAAACACCTGACTCGGTCGGCCTATGCCGACGCCATCCGTGCGGCGGTTGGTGGCAGTGAGAAGGCGGTCGACCTGACGCAGCCCGAAGTGCTGGTGTTGATGTGCATCGCTTATTTCCAGCCAATCACGCGCGGAGAACTGTCATCGTTCTTTGGGAAAGAAGTTTCGCGCGACCTGATCGGCCATCTGCGCGGCGCGAAGCTGATCGCTTCGGGACCTCGCAGCCCCACACCGGGCGCGCCCTACACCTATGTCACCACAAAAGAATTTCTGCTGGAGTTCGGACTCGACACGTTGCGTGACCTGCCGGATTTCGAGGCACTCGAGGATGCTGGTCTACTGTCGAAGGAGAAGTTGCTGGCGGGCGACATCATGCCCGACATTTCTGCTGGACAATAGGGCCTCGGAGAAGAGGCGGGCGAATAGCCGCGCTGCGTCTGCCTATACCTGATCAATAGATGAATTGCGCGACATGCCCTGGGGATTCGGCAGACTCGGCCCAGATCATGTGCTGCTCGTCGTCATTACACATACAAGGCGCTGGAATTGCGCGACCCGCGCCAAACGATAGCTCGTTCGATCATCGCTTGTAGGCGAAGCGAGGGGTCCAGCTCTCTTCGAGGGCAGCATCCTCATCCTCCTCTTCGGCAGGATCATCTGGCAAGAGTTCGCTGCTGAGCACTGTTAGAGTGTAGCCATATTTTCCAAGGCCGATGATTTCTTCGTCGAGGGTCAATCGCCTCGGGCAATCGAACCAATCCTTGAGGTTTGTCTCGGCATTGGCACGCCGCGCATGCAGGACATTTGCGGGGCTCTTATTGAAGCGCAATGTCTCGCTGTCGGGCAAAGGCATCCCTTTTCGCAAGAAGGGAAGCTTGTCCAGATCCTTGAAGGTGTTCGACATAAAAGCGTAGGCAATGTGCTCGCCCTGCGAGACGATTACTGCGAGCGGATAAGCGCTGCATTCGGCGGCTCGGATCGCGGCAGCGGTGCATGAGCATCCGGCTTCATCCGCCAGCTTCAGAATGCCGTTTAGGCCGACCTGATTATTCGATAGAAATTTCCGTGTCAGCGCCGTCGGCATAAGCAAGCCGCTTGCGAAATGGTCCGCTTCAAGCTCGATTGACATATTCTGCGTGAAGTCAGCACGAGACATATGTGCCCCGCCCATCGCTATGATCTCTTCCGGGTGACCTGGTAAAAAATAGTGGCCCAGTTCATGGCCGAGGGAGAACTGTTCGAAACCGGCATTCTCATACTCATTCGAGTAAATGATGGTCACCTTGTCGTTCGCAAAAATGATTGCGCCTGATACGCCTTTCACGTCGGCAGGCTTGGCCTGCACCGCAATGTCTTTTTGTCGCGCGATGTCGAAGGGATCGACCGGAAACTGATGGAAGCCGAACTCGGCGGCAATTTTTTCGCCGAGCTGTGTTGCCATCTTTAGCCGGAAGGATGCCAAGGGCTGATCCTACTTCTTGTCGCCGATCATCGTGTCGATGATGTTCTGGATAAAATTGCGGTCCTTTGCGGACAGTTTGTCTTCGTCACGGAATGCGGTTGTGGTCGTCTTGGTGCCGAGCAGATAGTCAGCGGTGACCTTCAAGGCCTTTGCGAGTCCGCGGACATTATCGAAAGATGGCTTGCGCCTGCCGGCCTCGAAGTGGGCTATTGCCGATGGCTGCATTCCGGCTTCACGGGCAAGCTCGGATTGGCTCAGTTCTCTTTTCTCACGGATGTCACGCAGGCGGGCGGCGAAGGTGGATGGGATGCTTGACTCAGTCATGACAGATCGTATAGACTTCCTTACCTAGATCGTCAGTCCCTACGGGGACCTTTTTTGAGCTCCGCCTATGACAGAGCGTACAGAATCGTATTACTGATTGCGAATCAGGTCAAGGAAAGAAGGAGAGTAGCATGGCTGGTAAAAATCAGCACGTCGTCCCCCATGACAATGCATGGGCTGTCCGGGGAGCCGGAAACCAACGGGTAACATCCACGCACAGCACCCAGGCGGATGCCGAACGCGCAGCGCGTGAGATCGCAATCAACCAGAAAAGCGAAGTCGTTATCCACCGCCCCAACGGCGAGATTCGTGACCGCAATTCGTACGGGAATGACCCGTATCCGCCGAAGGGATGACAATGCCGACGCTGGATGAGGAAACTTTGGAGCCGATCCGCCGGATATTGTGTATTGACGGTGGCGGTATCATGGGGACTCAACCAGCGTCGTTCCTGGCTACGCTGGAAGAAGATATCGGCCGACCAATCGGCGATTATTTTGATCTCATTGCCGGCACTTCGACCGGTGGCATTCTGGCAATCGGTCTTGCGTTGGGGTTGCCCGCGAAGCGGCTCCTCGATCTCTACGTTCATCGTGGCCCCCATATCTTCGGGCAGGCCGGCGGCTCCATCTGGACCCGCATCGGTGACCTGTTGAGAGAGGTTCGCCACGTCGTCGCGCCAAAGCATGATGCGGAATTGCTGCGCGCCGAATTAGACGGTGTGCTCGAGGGCAAGCGTATTGGCGATGCCAAGACGCGGCTCTTGGTCCCGGCATGGGATGCCGACCTGCGCAGTGTGTATATCTACAAGACGGCGCATCATCGCCGATTGAAGACGGATTATAAGAAGTCTGCCCTCGATGCGGCGATGGCCACGGCGGCGGCCCCCACGTATTTCAAGCGGCATCGTACAGCAGACGATGTCGGCCTGCTTGACGGCGGCACGTGGTGCAACAACCCAATCGCAATGGCGGTCGTTGAAGCCATCACCTTGCTGGGCTGGCCTTCGACCAGTCTGCGGGTGCTGAGCCTTGGCTGCGTGAATGAAGTTTACATGATCGGAGAGGCGCCCGGCTGGGGCGTCCTTGGATCTGATGTCATCCGTTTGTTTATGGACGGTCAATCGCGCAGCGCCATGGGGATGGCCAAGTTGCTCACGGGTCACGAATATGAGCGCGAGGCACTGTTTCGATTCTGCCCGGATGTGCCGAAGAAATTTTTCAAGCTCGACGACACCCGCAAAATTACTCAGTTGAAGGGGATGGGGGCGGCAGCGGCTCGCCGCGACCGGGCGCGCATCGAACCTGTATTTCTGACGGAACCGGCAGAGCCCTTTGTGCCATGCTATCAGCTGAACGAGTGATGAAATGAACGAGCTTGCCAGAAGCCTCGTGCCTCAGAATGTCTTGCTGCGCAAATCCGAGGTCTATTCGATATTGGACGAGATCTGTCAGGATCTCGAACTGACCACCGCGCAAATGGAGGCCGCCAAGGCGAGCTACGAGGCGGTCGCAGATTGGCTGTCCTCGTCGGACAATCCTATTTTGCAACACATTGATGTCTACCCGCATGGATCGGCGGGGCTCGGCACCTCAGTGAAGCCACTCGGCCGCGAGGATTTTGATGTTGATGTTATCTGCGTTGTTTTCCGGTTTGCGTCGGTGCGCCCGCCAGCTGAGCTGAAGAAGATTGTCGGAGACCGGCTTCGCGAAAATGCACGCTATGCAGCTATGCTTGAGGAGAAAAAGCGGTGCTGGCGTTTGAACTACGCGCGCGAATTCCACCTGGATGTTTCACCGACAATTGTGAACCCCAGCTGCAACAATAGCGGCGAGTTGGTGCCGGATAAGAGCCTGAGTGAATTCAAGCCCACAAACCCAAAAGGGTATCGGGCACTGTTCGAGAAACGCGCGTCGATGCAGCCCCGCCTCAAGGTTCGCAAAGCCATCGCATCTGACAGGCAGGCAAACATCGAGCCCTTTCCCGTTCACATGAGGGCCAAGGGCATTTTGCGCCGCACGGTTCAGCTGCTGAAGCGCCACCGCGACATCTATTTCTTCGAAATGGAGGCCGACATCGCGCCGATCTCCATCGTCATTACGACGCTCGCGGCGCAAGCTTACGAGTGTTGCGTAAACACATTCACCTTTGACTCCGAACTTGACGTCGTCATCGCAACAATCCGGATGATGCCTCACTTCATCGATCGGCCGTTCGTGAACGGCAAGCTGATGTATGTAGTCGCCAACGAAACGACCGTCGGTGAGAATTTCGCCGAGCGCTGGAACAAGGAGCCGCAAAGAGCCACTGCCTTTTCTGCCTGGCACGCGAAGGCGCTCGCAGACTTTGAGAACCTGGCTGAACTCGAAGGCCTCGATCGCATCACCAAGAAACTCGGCGATTCCTACGGCAAGACCGTCGTGGCGCGCGTCATGGATGCGCGTACGGAACAGATTTCAGGCGCGCGCTCGGCGCAAAAGCTTTTTGTTGCGCCTATGGTTGGTCTTACGCTGACCAACAGCGATGCGGCGACCGCTGTGCCGAAGAACACGTACTTCGGTGATGAATGAGCTGGTCAACCCGTCCTGATCTCACGCCCGCACAGCAGTTCCTGTTCCTGCGAGCGAACCCGATTTGTGTGGGTGGCGGTGCGTTGAATGCAAAAGGACTGACCTGGGAATATCATGTTCGTCCCACGCCATTAAGTCGGGAATATCGCGTCCGTCTGAGCTATGAGCGAGGCGGATCAGCGAAGGCTGTGGTGCTGGAACCGGAAATTCAGCTTCTTGCTGGCGAGAGGAAGTTGCCGCACGTCTACCGCGATCCACTCCGACTCTGCCTGCACCTGCCCAAAGCACATGAGTGGGTGGGGTCGATGCGCCTGGACCAGACCTTCATTCCATGGATTGCGACATGGCTATTCTACTTTGAAGAATGGTTGGTTTCTGATGAATGGAAAGGCGGTGGCGATCACCCCGATCCAGATTCGAGCGAAGTCATCCGCCGGGCCGTTCGCCGGGCAACGCGGTAGCAAGGGGAGAAGGCAATCAAGGCCTCACTTTTCGGTATCGGTACGCGGTGGCGGGTACCTGCGCGTGCATGGCGATGAAGCGCAGCAGCCGATCGACGGGCTCTCAACCTCATTGTCGAACTCGGCGTGCGTGAAATAACCGGTCGAGGACGATGCAGGGCACGGGGTTCATCTGACCTGTAGCCGTGTTTCTGGGTGCGCTTCTCGTACAAGAGGTGTTGTCAGATACCTTAAATGCGTTGAACCTGACGGTGTGATCTATGCGGACGGAGAGCGAGATGGGGCCGATAAACCTAAGTGACCGCGAGAAGCAGGCCATCGGTGCGATCAACAGCGGCGAGCTTCACGACTTGGTTGATGAGGCCATGAGGTCAGAGCACCTCGGAAAACTCAGCAGCCTACCACTCTACGACTGCGGAGAGTACGTGGCCACCAAGCTCCGATACTTCGATCGAGCGCTTGCGGCGCATAGAATCGCGAAGTCGGCCAAGAAGCGGGAAGAGACGCTATATTCTGCTCACAAGGCCGGTAGTGATCTGACTTTTGCGTTTGGCCAGATGGAGCAACGCTTGGAGGTCGAGGAACGCGAGGGCCAGCTATTTTTTGTTTGCGATCCGACGATACTCCCATTTGGTCTGACCCAAAACATGCAGATGCGTGTCAGCTACCGATGGCGCCGGACTACCGAGGATGCGTGGACTTCCGGATCCATTATCTTCAAATACAAGGTCCAGCCCCGTTTCGACTATGATGCACTCGCTCAGCCGAAGCCGAAGCGAAAGCCGAGCGCTAGGAAGCTGGCGGAGGACCGTGAGAATGACCTGCTTCGCGAATGGGAGCACCTCGGGCTGTTGGCTCATTGGTCAGTGCGCGACTATTTCAAGGCTGGCCATGACGGAGCAGGCATTCCTGGTCAGTTTGAGGTTAGGCTCGGTGACGGTGACCGACTGAACAATTTCAGCGCTGATTTCTGGGACGCAAGGCCCGCTTCTGAAGTCTAGTCTCCAGGTGCTGTGGAAGAGCCAGTCGTCTGCACGAAAGAACTTACCGAGCCCGTCGCGGGCGCCATATTTTGCCGCGCGATATCGCAGACCCCACGCTGAAGGGAGCCGACGACAGTCAAAACCGTGACTTCAGGTAGCCATTTGGACTGACCAAAACCTATAATCGACAGATTTCGGTTGAAAATACGAATAACGAACCTCATATTGTGCGAATGCTGTACCGCCTCGAAATCGAGAACTTCTATTCCATCCGCGATCCACAGGTGCTCGACCTGCGGATCGGCAAGAACGTGCCGGATCTGCCGGAAAGATTCGGTTCGATCTTCCCGCGCTCCGAAGAGCGTGTCGCCAAGGCGGTTGCGCTGTTCGGGCCCAATGGCTCGGGCAAGTCGACCGTGCTGCGTGCCCTGGCCTTCGTGAGCTGGTTCATCGGCGAGAGCTTCCAGCACAAGGGTCCTGGTCTTCCCTGCGAGCGCTTCAACGACGCGGATTCCGCCAATGGTCCGATCCGGCTCGCGATCGAGCTGGGCGGTCTGCTCGACCTGAGTGGCGCCGAACGCAGCGCGGAGGAGATCGCCGTCGCCGACGATGTCGGCACCTTCCGCTACGAATTGCACTTGCAACCCACTGATGGCGTGATCAAGACCGTCACCCACGAAGCTTTGCGCATGAAGAACAAGGGCCAAGGCAAATGGCAGCGCGTCTTCGAGCGGGATGCCGACCGTAAGGTCCAGGGATCGAGGATCTTTCCGCTCAGCGGCTTCTCGCAGGTGGTCGACAAGGTAAGGGAGGATGCCAGCGTGATCGCGACCTTGGCACTCTTCGAACACCAGGCCTCCAAGGTTATCCTCGAGGCCGCCGCCGCCGTCTATCGCAACATCCTGATCGACCGCACCGATCTTGGCGACCAGGCCGTGATCACCTACCTCGCGCAGAACCCGCCGGTCGTGGCGGCGCTCAACCGAGAGCTGCAGCGCATCGACCTCGGTGTCGAGGAGATGCAGATCGTGCAGGCAGCAACCGGACCGGTCGCACTGTTTCGGCATCAGGGTCTGCATGTGGACATGCCCTGGGGCCTCGAGAGCCACGGGACGCGTTCCTTCATCCGCATCTTCCCCCTGATCCTGCTCGCCCTGCAGCATGGAGGGGTGGCGCTTGTCGACGAACTGGATCAGTCGATCCACCCGCTGATCCTGCCGGAGATCGTCCGCTGGTTTTATGACCCGGAACGCAACCCCTATGACGCGCAACTATGGATGACGTGCCACTCGGCGTCCCTGCTCGACGATCTCGCCAAGGAAGAGGTGGTTTTTTGCGAGAAGGACAGCCGGGGCCGGTCACAGGTGTATAGCCTGATGGATGTTGGCGCCGTTCGCCGCACCGACAATCTCTACAAGAAGTATCTCGGCGGCGTGTACGGCGCAGTCCCCCAGGTTGGATGAGGATGCGCCGTCCGACCATAAGACCGAAAACGCCGATCTTTCTGGGCTGCGAGGGGGAATCCGAACAGGCCTATGGGCAGTTGCTCAACGATCTGCTGCAGGCCGCCGGCCGTCCGGTTCACCTCGAAGTCGTGAACCTCAGCCCGGGCGCGGGTGACCCCACCTCCCGCTTGCGGCGCGCCGCACAAGAGATCGAGCGGAGACGCCGGCGTCGCTCGGAATTCGCGAGCCGGGCAGTGCTCCTCGACATCGATCAGGTGCAGAACGATAACCAACGTCGGCAACAGGCTGAGCAGCTCGCCAACCAGCTGGACATCCGTCTCATCTGGCAGGACCCCTGCCACGAGGCGCTGCTGCTGCGTCACCTCAACGGCTTCGCGCAGCATCGGCCGCCGACCACACAAGCATCGGGAGTCGCCCTGCACGGTGCCTGGCCTCAGTACGACAAACCCATGACCAAGATCCTGCTGGCGCGCCGCATCGGCCTTACCGATGTGCGCCGGGCCGCTGCAGTCGAGCCCGTACTCGCCGCCTTCCTCCACGATGTCGGGCTTCTGCCCTGACGCCTCACCTTGAAAGCGCGCCGATGTACTACCTCTTCGTATCTGGATGGGAAGACCAGTGGAAAGGCGATCCCTGCGTGCTCGACGCCAGCCGCCGCGTTCGCCACCATGAATACACGGACGAGCAGATAGCGCAGCAGTTCGGCGCCCTGGACGAGGCAGCGCTGAAGGAGCTGACTGCCTTCCATCTTCGCTTACGAAGCCGGCCGCAAGCTCGACCCCAAATTCGGCATCGTCCGCGAGGTCACCGTACGCCGCGGCCAGGTGCGGATCGAATACGAGATAATCCCTGTAGATCCGTTCCTGGTGGCGGCCGATTTCGATGCCCTCAGCTTCGAGCTCGATATCGGCAACTGGGAAATGAACCGCACGCGTTGGGCGGTCAAGAATGTCAACCTGCCCAAGGAACTCCACGCCGCACGCGGCATCGTGCTGCCGTCATGGACCCAGCAGGCCGCGAGGGCCGTCGACATCACGCGGCACACTTTTGATGTCGGCCTCTCTTTCCCTGGTGAGGCACGAGGACTGGTCGAGCAGGTCGCCCGCGAGCTTGAAGCACGCATCGGCCCCAAATGCCTATTTCCACGACACCAACTACGTGTCCCAGCTTGCGCGACCCTCGTTGGACACCCTTCTGCAGGAAATCTACCGAAATCGGTCCAAGCTGATCGTCGTCTTCCTCGGCGAGGACTATCAGCGCAAGGATTGGTGCGGCGTCGAATTCCGTGCCATCCGCGAAATCATCATGGCGCGCGAAGATCAGCGCGTCATGTTCGTGCGCGTGGACGATGGCGCCGTCGATGGAGTGTTCCGCACCGGCTCCGGGTCGTCACACACCATGTCGTGAGAGAAAAATCTATCGAGCTGGGATGACGTGTCGCTGTGCGCGGTTGACTGTCGGCGGAATCTGCGAGCATTGGGCGGCGCCCAAGTCGGCGTCATAGTCGCCGAGATGGAACTGGAGCGCATTAAGTATGCGCTCGCAAGCCTCGACGACCTTCTTACGGTCCTTGATGGGATTGCTATGGAAGAGCTCGTTCCGGGTTTCCTTGATGACTCGTAACGTGTCGTCAAACACAGTCTTGTCGAGGTTGAATGCCAGCTCCGCGTTGGCGCAAAACATGCCCCGCATCAAGCCCCAGTCCGCCTTGATGATGCTCCAGAGTTCTCCGAGCGTAAGACAATAGTAGAACTCGTCGCTCTTGTCGGGTCCCGTGACCTTGTGAATCAGCGTAGCGCTGATCATGTCGTCGAACACCTTCCAGACGGCCTTGACGAAGCCGGGGTTGATGACCACGCCTCGAATGTTGGGGAAATTCTGGTAGGTCTGTCCTGCGTCCCGGCCGTCCCTGATGATGGTCCACCAGTCCATCCTGCCGAACCTGTCCTCGAGGTAGTCGGCCAACACTGACCTCAGGCTGTTCTCTACGGCGAATACGAAGGGGTAGATCGAGGAGAACTCTTTGACCTTCCGTGTGTATATGCGGTGGATTATCTGGCGCTGCTGGTCTACTGGTACCGCCTGCAGGCGGCGGACCTGCACTCCCTCCCGTATGCTATCCCGTAAGAGGGTGGGGTTCAGGGTACGCATGTCCACTTCGAAGTGGTCTACCTCCTGGGGACGGGGTACGAAGGTGAGGTACTCACCTAGCAACTCTCTGGTAGGTATGTGCCTCTTCGTAATGCTGGACATGCGCTCCCCTCTTGCAATGCACTCGTATCCGCTCTATAACACCTCTACTCGCTGAGTGGAGGCACAATGGTGTCGCGAGCCCATGGGTCTTGCCATGGCACTTGGAGAGTCTAAACGAACTATGGCTAGGCGTGGCTCTAAAGGCTGCGCCTTTAGTCGTTCAGTGACTGGCCACTCCTTTCCCGTGGTCTTCATGACACCCCGTAACACGCCCTGCGTGCGCCCGATGATCATCATGTTGACCATGCCGGGATCCTCGACAAGGCGCTGCTGGTGCTGGTGCCGATGATGATGGTCGCCCTAACGGGATAGCACTTTTGTGGCGCGGCTCCGGCCCGCCCAGAGAGTCTCCGTAGCAAATCTCCCCACAGTCCTTATCCTCTCATCGTAGCTGCTGCGGCTCCCGCTGAGCATTTTGGAACAGGGCCGCGAGACCCAGTTGTACTTGCACGATGGTACGCCACTGCCTCGGAATCGTGTAGGAGTGGATATCATAACGTTGCAGGGGGGCGCGGTGAAACTGAAACGACTTGAAAAAATGCGCAGGGGCGGTTCGCGAACGAAGATGCAGCTGAGCATCCCAGTGCCCAGGACGCCTGACGGCAGGGTCTATCGATACTCACCCAATGTCGACGCCCATCCGAGGCATTTTGTACTCGGCGAGACTGTCGTCGGCTTCGCTGCGGATCCTGATAGAGCCGCACGAACGAAATATACTGCCGGCACTCCGGGGACTGTCTGCCCTTATAGCGGCATTAGGGCTGACGATTCCGAGTTCACACATCCCGAGGATCGCAAGGCGGCAGTCAAGATTGTGAAGCAAGCGGCCCTGCAGGACATGCAAGACGCGGTATCGGAGATGCTGGCCGGTGTGGCGCGAGGAAGCAAGTCGATCACTTATAAGCCGGCCCCCCGGCAGAGTAAACCTCGGCCGCGTTTCGGACGCCGTGACCTCATGCGCCTGCTGGTTTGCGACTGCTGCGGGCGGGACTATGGTGTATTCGCGATTGCGCTGTTTTGCCCGGACTGCGGGGCGCCCAACCTAGCGCTGCACTTTTCTCGTGAGGCCGAGTTGGTCGGCCAGCAGGTCGATCTGGCGGAAGCCTTGGGCAAGGATCGTCAGGAGCTGGCCTATCGACTGCTCGGCAATGCTCATGAGGACGTACTCACCGCCTTCGAGGCGACGCTTAAGGTAGCGTACGCCTATCGAATTCACAATCGGCCTTTGGGATCGATGCCTGCTAAGTCGGTCGTCAACGACTTTCAGAACATTGATAAAGGTCGCAAGCGCTTCGACGAATTCTTGTTCGATCCGTTCGCGGAACTGGACGCGCAGGAGCTGGCGGTGCTGTCCCTCAACATTCAAAAGCGCCATTTGATCGGGCACAATCTTGGCGTGGTTGATGCCAAATTCACGCAACACGCCAAGGAAGCGAAGTTGGGGGAAACAGTCGAGTTGGTGGCAGCGGATATCCGTTCGTTCGCCGGGCTTTGCCGAAAGGTTATCCGCCGCATCGACGATATGCTGGCGGACATGTCGCTCCCAGCTCCGGCGGTCCACGACGAGGAGGACGCGATGCCTTCACCAACAGAGACCGTCGGTGATCTGAGCCCGGAGGGGTCGGCAGTGGGCAAATGGATTTGCACGACATCCGTCGATGGCCTGCCCTGGAACCTCGATGAGAATGCTCTGGTCGCCGCCTTCCCGAGCCTGTCGACGGACGAGCTCGCCGAGGCGCTCGCCGACCTTGCTGAGGACGACTACGTGAGCCTTTCCCACACGATTTCAGAACGATTGCCTCGCGTACACGTGCGTGAGGACTTATTCCTGACCTTTGATCCGATTTGTGTGGAAAGCGACCCGGTGGCCGACGCACTGCAGCTGGTCCCTCTCGTCTTGAAGAGGGACTCCGTCGACGTACCTGCCTTGCATGTTGAGAGTGCCATGTCGCTGCGCCGGTTCAATCCCGCCATCGGACTGATTATTTCTGAAATTGGCGAAGGACGGGTCTCTGGCACCTGGGTTGAGGGATATCCGACGCCGTACTTCCTCATCGTTGATTCCGATCGCGTCGCGGTCAAGCGCCTGGCACGACGGCTCAAGGGATAACGAGGATGTAGTCCTCAGCCGTGGGGAACCTGAAGTCGCAGCACACTATCGCGCGATTATTATGATCTGGCCGCAGTGCCACACCGCCAAGATCTCCTGTACCGCCGACATTCAGGCGCTTTCGCTTGAGGCTCGGATCTGACGGTGTGATCTGGTAACTAGGCGGTTATGTCGGCGTCGACGTGTTCTCGTTTGTGCCTCGGAGGTCGCATTAAGGGCAGCAGGGAACTCACTCTCACAACGGGTCGGGTTGTAATAGCCCCACCGACGCGCCGGTACGGGGCACAAGTACCCGCAGCTTTGGCTGTGACCACGCCGCCATCTTTCGTGCAGCCGCTATCATCTGATGTCGTAATCAATCAATGGTGGTGTCACGCCCAACGAGCCACGGAGCGTCACCAGCCCGATCGACGGCGCCACAATCACGCCGCCGTTCTGTTCAGAACCGAGTAGCGCCCTGACGGGCATTCACGAGGAGTCCTGCACCGTGGCGCTTTATGCCGTCTGCTACTGCCCAACTAGAGCCGACTGGCTTGTTCACCTCCTGCCGCCGCAGTATTATTGTAATCGTCGCCAGGGTCACCCGCGTCAGGATTATGATTTTCTGTTCGCAGATGAGTTCCCGCGTTTGCTGCGTAGGCTAACCTCGCACTCCGCCAACTTTCCTGCCCATCTCTGGTAGCGCTTAATCTTTCACCAAGGCCCTCGCTTTTTCACATTTCACAAGATTGGTTTACGCCATGATAGAAAAAAATCGTAGCGATGTGCAGATTCTGGTCCTTGTCACGCCGAACTTCAATCTCGCTGCGACAGCAACTTTTATCGACCCTTTCCGCGCGGCTAACTATCTTGAAGGCGACACCCGATACCGATGGCAACTAGTCTCAGCAAGCGGCGGTTCTTGTATGGCAAGCAACGGCTTCTGCGTCGAGACCCAGCGCCTCAGCGATATCCAGGGTAGCCAGTTTGACATCGTGGTTATGTCCGCAAGCTGGACCCCAGAAACTGGGGCTACTCACCAGCTCCTGGCTGCTCTACGGAAGTTCGCTCGGGCAGGGAGCATTATGGGAGGTATCGACACCGGAGCTTTTATCCTTGCCTCTGCGGGCCTACTAAGCGGTAAGCGGGCCACGGTCCACTATGAGCATATCGACGCTCTTAAGGAATTGCATGAAGACATCGAGGTTTCCGAAGACATCTTTGTTCGCCACGACAATCAGTTTACCTGCGCCGGAGGAATAGCCTCCGCGGACATCGCTCTTCATCTAATACAGGCGATCTCTGGGGACGCGCTGGCTAACGCCGCCGCACGGTATATCTTCCACCCACTTCTTAGACCTGCCGGTACACCTCAGAACCCAGCCAACGTCGAGCCGTTAGGAAGCCACGTTCCAGCCTCGATCAGAAAGGCGATCGTCGTGATGGAGCAGCACCTCGAAAATGCCCTTACTATACCCAAAATAGCCAGTCGTATTTCCGTTTCACACCGACAGCTCAACCGTCTTTTCGTTAAATACGTCGGCAAATCCCCGGCGGCATATTATCGTGATATCCGGTTGGACCGCGCGAGGGGATTTGTTACGCAGACGGACATGCCCATGTCCGAAATCGCCATCGCATCCGGGTTTGCGAGCCAAGTGCATTTCAGTCGGGCGTATCGCGAGCGTTTCGGGCTTTCTCCGCGTACAGACAGGGTCAACGGCCGTATACCTTTTGAATTTCGGGGCTGGCCTCTGCACAGAAAGCAGCCCGATCGGATTTGACAGCCCTAAGGGCAGATTCATCTCAGGTAGCGGCGAACTGCGCCGGTCATAACCCACAGAGAACGGCGTACGACTGCAGCGCTATGAGCGATAAAGCGCTGCGCAACTCGGCACTACCGAAGGCGAAAATTGTTAAATTGGTGGCGATCCACGCACAGATGCTGACTGGCATCGGCGCGAAGCTGCAGCATGACGGCGATCCTTTCGGGTCAGCTTAGCAAAAGAGGCTCTGAATATGTCTAAATCTGTGATTATCACGTGTGCGCCCACTGGCGGCATTCACACGCCGACGATGTCAGAGCATCTACCGATCACTCCCTCCGAAATAGCCCAGGCGAGCATTGAGGCTGTGGAGGCTGGAGCAGCGATCATCCACCTTCACGCCCGAAACCCCGAAAACGGGAAGCCCGATCCTAACCCAGACCTCTTCATGGAGTTCCTGCCCCGCATCAAACAGTCCTGCAACGCGATCCTGAATGTTTCCACGGGAGGAGGCCTCGGGATGACACGGGAGGAGCGCCTCCGAGCGGCCGTCAGGACAAGCCCGGAGATGGCATCTCTCAACGTGGGTTCGATGAACTTCGGCATCTTCCCAATGATGCAAAAATATAAGGACTGGAAGCACTCTTGGGAGCCCGCATTCCTTGAATCCACCAGGGACTTCATATTTCGCAATACGTTTGCCGATATCGAGTACACTATTAAGGAGCTCGGCGAAGGTCATGGAACCAAGTTCGAGTTTGAGTGCTACGACCTAGGCCACCTCTACAACCTTGCATGGATCATTGATCAGGGTTGGATCAAGCCCCCTTTCTTCGTACAGATGGTCTTCGGTATTCTCGGTGGCGTCGGTCCCGATCTCGACAACCTCGTGCACATGCATACCATCGCTCACAAACTCTTCGGCGACGACTACGAATGGTCGGTGCTTGCCGCCGGCAGACATCAGATGCCATTCACGACACAGGCTGCGTTGCTTGGCGGAAACCTGCGGGTCGGCTTGGAGGACAGCCTCTACATCGGACCCGGTCAGAAAGCGAAGTCCAGTGCAGAGCAAGTGCGTAAGATCAGATCAATCGTCGAGAACCTCGGAAGAACAATCGCAACCCCGGACGAGGCGCGTCGACGTCTAGGTCTCAAGGGCGGCGACCAGGTAGCATTCTAACCATGCAGGCAGATTTTCAAATAGACGGGAATTTGGTTCATCGGGCCAGGTTTCCATCTTCACCGCGCAGTTGTTTAACGACAGTGGGCTGACTGCCGCTCTCCACCTCCAAACTGGGATACTGTAATGGTTGAATTTAAGAATACCGCCGTCCTCGGGGCTGGAGTTATCGGTGCGAGCTGGGCAGCCCTATTTCTTGGATCCGGCCGCGACGTCGCGGTCCATGATATCTCCCCGAACACGGAGAAAAGCGTCCGTGACTACATCGAACGGGCCTGGCCTACACTCGAACAGATCGGGCTGGTCAAGGGGGGAAGCCCCGACCGTGTCCGCTTCTGCAAATCTGCTGCTGAAGCGGTTGAAGGCGCATCATTCGTGCAGGAAAATGTCCCTGAAAGGCTTACGATAAAGCACGCTCTCTACGGTGAAATCGAAACACATCTCGCACCCGGCGCCGTGGTCGCTACCTCAGCATCGGGGCTGACGCTATCGGAAATGCAGAGAGGCTGGCGCAATCCGTCACACTTCGTACTTGGTCATCCCTTCAACCCACCGCATCTCATTCCACTTGTAGAGGTAATGGGCAATGACCAGACCGCCGAGGGCGTCGTCGAGGACGCGGAGCGGTTCTACGCTGCTGTCGGCAAAGTGACCATTCGCGTCAATCGCGAGGTCCCTGGCCATGTCGCTAATCGTCTGCAGGCCGCCGTCTGGCGCGAGGCGATCCATCTCGTCAAAACAGGCGTTGCCTCCGTCGAGGACGTTGATAAGGCTATGTGGGCCGGGCCTGGACTTCGCTGGGCCGCCATGGGTCCGACGATGCTTTTTCACCTCGGTGCGGGCGATGGCGGCCTCGCAGCGTTCTGTGAACGCTACACCGACAGCTTTAACCGGTGGTGGGATGATCTTGGTGTGCTGCACCTAGATCCGGCGCTGGCGGAGACACTCGTTTCCGGCGTTAAACAAGAGGCAAACGGGCAATCTCCGGCTGACCTGTCAGCGCAGCGCGACGCTCTTATCGCCAGCATTCAGAAAGCGATTGCTCCACTTCGCGCCAACTGAACCCAAAAGGCGGTAAGGTATGCAGGACGGTCGTGTGATCAACCAACGTCAGTTTTATTAGAAAGGAGCGCGCAGCGTCTCGGCTTCTGCGGCGGTCATGGAGGTGATCCAGTCGACGAAACATTCGATCTGCGGATCGTGCCGATTGCGAATAACAACATATAGCCCCTCGCGCAGGATCACGGGGAGGTCAATGACCTTGACCAGTTGGCCCTGGCGGATGAACTCATAAGCTGTGCCGATCCATCCAAGTGCCACCCCGCGCCCATTAAGCGCGGCCTGCATCATCAGAAGGTGATTGTCGAAGCTGGGGCCGGGTAAACCGGCACTCGGCAATAGGCCGAACTGCTCGAACCACTGGTTCCAATCATACCAAGAGCGCTCCAGCGACATGGCATGCAATAGGGTGTGGTCAAGCAGATCGGCGGCTTGGTGCACTGGCGGATTGCGTTCCAGATAATCGGGCGACGCCACCGGGACGATTCTCTCCCTGAATAGCAGATGCGAGGTGCAATTGGGCCAGTTCCCGTCGCCGAAGCGCACGGCGATGTCGATGCCGTCATCGAGGGACGCCAAGCCCTGATAGGTCGTCACCAGATGCACCTGGAGCTTCGGATACTCGAGGTGAAACAGCTTCAGCCGGGGCAGCAGCCAGTAGTTTGCATTTGCCAGATTGCAGGAGATCGTCAAGGCATTGCGCGTTTTTGACCGGCGCAGGGCGTCGCTTTCGGTTGCCAGCTGGTTCAGGCAATTGCGCAGTGTGGCCATGTAGATCTTGCCCTCGGTCGTAAGGCTGATGGGGCGCGTCGTGCGGTCGATCAGCTGCACACCGAGAAAGGCCTCGGCGGCGGTGACGGCATGGCTGATAGCGGATTGGCTGACATTCAGCTCCTCGGCCGCGGCTGAGAAGCTGGCATGGCGCGAGGTGGCCTCCACCGCCAGCAAGGATTTCATCGGCGGGATGTGCTTCCAGTATCTCACTATGAATCCTTTTCATGTGCGATGAATCGAAACAACATTGTTTTCAGGCTGCACGGTGGCAAATTCAAGGGAAATCCGCACCACATAAAAGCGGTTTCGACCCCACCCTAGCATGAGGCCACCTAATGAGCGACGCATCGGCGCAGCTAGACGTCACAATCAATGGCCCGGTACTCGAGGTGGCGATGAAGCGACCGCCGGTCAATGCGATCAATCTATCGCTAAGCCGCGAGATGTATGCGGTCTTCTCCCGGCTCAATGACGATCCCGACCTGCGCGTGGCTATTCTGTCCAGTGCCGGCAACGCGAAGAATATCTTCTCGGCGGGCTGGGATCTGAAAGCCTTCGTGGCAGGTGAAAGTGCACACGCTGAGCAGGGCTTCGATCTTGGGCCGGGCGGGCTGGGGGGGTTGCCCGAATTCTTTGGCCTTTACAAACCGGTGGTCGTCGCCTTGGCCGGTGGAGCGATAGGAGGCGGCTTTGAGCTTGCCCTTGGCGGCGATGTGATCGTCTGTGCAGAAGATGCCTATTTCTGGCTGCCCGAAATGCAGCGCGGCTTCCTGCCGGATGGGGGTGCAATCCAAAAATTGCATCATCGTATTCCATTCAACGTATCGATGGATCTGATTCTGACAGGTCGCAAGATGTACGCCGATGAAGCCAAGCATTGGGGTCTCGTGCGTGATGTTGTACCCGCCCATAAGTTGATGGATCACGCTCGCGAGATTGCCGCTACGATCGCGCAGGGCGCGCCGTTGGTTGCCACTGCACTCAAGGAATACATGCGCCACTACGCCCATGCCTCGGTCGAGGCATCTCACGCTGCGGTCCGCCGCGCCTGGGTCGGCAAAAGCGACATGCCCCACTACGAGCAGATGCTGCGTTCTGATGATTTCCGAGAAGGCTCGGTGGCCTTTGCCGAAAAGCGCGATCCAGCATTCAAGGGTTAAGATCATGATACATCGACTTTCCCCGATGTTCGAGGCCCGCTCCATGGTAGTGGTCGGTGCGTCGGCTAGGGCCGGATCGTTCGGCGCTCGTTTGGCCACTGCCACGCTTTCAGGCGACTTCGCGGGGCCGATCAGCTTCGTCAATCCACGCGGCGGCGAGATCATGGGGCGCGAGGCGCTGACCTCGATCCGCGATCTTGATTATGCGCCCGACGTGGCGGTGCTGGGTGTTGGCCGCGCCAATCTGGAGCGCGCGCTGATAGAGGCGATCGAAAAGAATGCGCGATCGGCTGTCATCTTCGATACTTGTCACGGCGAAACGACTGACGGCATCCCGATCCTCACGCGGTTGCGTGCCATTGCCGCTGAGGCGGGTATCCCGGTCTGCGGCGGTTCGGGGATGGGATTTATCAATACCCGCAGCGGTGCGGTGGCCAGCTTCTATCCCGCAGGTCACCTGAAGCCGGGGGGAATCTCGCTGATAGCGCATTCCGGCAGCGTCTTCACCGTGCTGGGAATGAACGATCCGCGTTATCGCTTTGATCTAATGGTCTCACCAGGTCAGGAAATTGGGGCGACCATCGACGAATACATAGCTTATGCGGCCGGTCGTGATTCCACTCGTACCATCGCCGTGTTCATGGAGGCGGCGCGCAATCCCCAAGGGCTGATCGACAGCCTGCACCTTGCACGATCGCGCGGTATTCCGGTTGTCGTGTGCAAGGTGGGGCGGACTGAGGAAAGCGCCCGCCTTGCCAGATCCCACACGGGGGCGCTGGCCGGGTCGAACGCGGCTTATGAGGCCGTATTCGAAGAATGCGGAGCGATCTCGGTGAGTACGATCGATGATCTGATGAACACGGCGCTTCTATGCTCGACTGGGCGCAAGCCCGAGCCGGGCGGCGTGGGTCTGGTGACCGACAGCGGTGGTCTGCGAGAGTTGCAGGTTGATTTGGCCGCCGAGACGCAAACGCCGCTTGCCGTCCTAAGCGAGGCGACCCGAAAGTCACTGAGCGCTGCCCTCCCGCCGGAACTGGAACCATCTAATCCGCTCGATTGTGCAACGGATCTTACCGAAGACTTCCCAAAGGTTTTTGCACGCGGCCTCGCAATTCTCGCCGAGGCGCCCGAAGTATCGATGCTGGGCTTCGAAGCGGATTTCCGTGACGATTACCTTTATCACGAAGACCTCTTCGAACTGGCCAAATCGTTGCCAAATGTTACCGCCAAGCCCTGCTTCGTGTATACCAGCTTTGGTCAGGCCAATAATGGTCGGATTGGCGGCGAGTTGGCCGACTTGGGCGTACCCTGCCTCAACGGCGCCGAAGCGACCATGGCAGCGGTGCGCAGGTTCCAAGCCTGGGCCGATCAGCCCGATCAAAGCGCCGAGCCCCACATGACCAGGCCGGATGACGTGATGCTTGCTCGCTGGAGCGCGACGCTTGCCGCGCCGATGGATGAATTTGCCAGCCTGGATCTATTACACGCCTTTGGCGTTGAGACGGCGCAAAGCGTGATCTGCGAAGACGTCGCAGAGCTAAAGGAAGCAGCGATTAGGCTAGGCTTCCCGCTGGTGCTAAAGACCGCTGCGGGGATCGACCATAAAAGCGATGCCGGCGGCGTCGTTTTGAACCTGCGCGATCTATCAGCACTTGAGGCGGCCTACGGAGATCTGTCGCGGCGCCTCGGCTCGCGTGTCATCGTGCAAAAGATGACCGAAAAAGGCATCGAACTTGCCTTTGGCTGCGTGATGGATGCGGACTTTGGACCGCTGGTCATGGTCTCGCCGGGCGGGACTCTGGTCGAGCTTTTCGACGAACGTCGCTTTGCCCGGGCGCCGTTCGGACCGGAAAAAGCCGAGACGATGATCCGTGGCCTCAAAGTGGCGCGGCTGATCGACGGCGTGCGTGGCGATGCGCCGCGGGACATGAAGGCGGCGGCCCGCGCGCTCAGCGCCTTTTCAAAGCTTTGCGCCGGCCTCAGCGACCGGATCGCCGAGGTTGATGTCAATCCTGTGATGGTGACCCAAGCTGGTGCAATCGCTGTTGATGCGCTGATCGTGCCGGTTGCGGTCGTCTCGAAGAAGGTGGCGTGACATGAAGGTCGCGATCATCGGTTGCGGGGTAATAGGCGCCGGTTGGGCGGCTCGGTTCTTGCTGAACGGCTTCGATGTTTGCATCTTCGACCCCTCGTCCGAGGCCCCGCGCCGGATGCAACACGTTCTGGGCAATGCCCGGGCCAGCCTTCCCGCGCTTTACGACCGTGTGCTGCCCTCGCCGGGGCAGCTGAGCTACGCGAGTACTGTCGCCGACGCGGTCAAAGAGGCTGACTGGGTTCAAGAAAGCGCTCCCGAACGGCTTGAACTCAAGCGCGGTCTCTACGCAGCAATCGAGCCGCATTTGAAGGACGGGGCCATTTTTGCCTCTTCGACTTCAGGCTTTCGCCCGAGCGAGTTGCAAAAGCTGTGCACGGTGCCCGGACGGCTGATTGTCGCGCACCCATTTAACCCGGTTTATCTGCTGCCATTGGTCGAAATCGTCGGATCCGATGAGACACCCGCCACTACCAAATCGCGCGCGGCGGAAATTCTGATTTCGGTTGGGATGCATCCGCTGGTGCTCGATCGGGAAATCGACGGCTTCATAGGCAACCGCTTGCAAGAGGCCGTTTGGCGCGAAACGCTGTGGATGGTCAAAGACGGTATCGCGACCACTGCCCAGATCGACGACGCGATCCTTTATAGCTTCGGCCTTCGCTGGGCGCAGATGGGCCAATTCGCCTCCTACCGCTTGGGTGGGGGCGAGGCCGGCATACGTCATTTCCTTGCGCAATTCGGACCGTCGCTGGCGGAGCCTCTGACGCATTTGATGGATGTGCCCGAGCTGGACGAGGCACTCATCGAGCGCATCGCCAGCCAATCCGATGCACAGGCGAAAGGGCGAAGCATCGCACAGATGGAGCAGGCGCGTGATGCCAGCCTGGTCGCGCTGATTCGAGCGTTGAAGGGGGAGCAAATCGGGGCGGGCGGCACCGTCAGAGTGCATGAGGCAACGCTACCCTTCAGCCTGGATGATGAGCCTCTCATCGTCACCGCGCGACGTGTCATACCGCCAACTTGGACCGACGCGAACGGTCATATGAACGAGGCGCATTACCTGGAAGTCGCCTCGAATGCGACGGACGTGCTGACCGAAAGCTGTGGCGTCACCGCGGAATACATCGCTGCCGGCCGAAGCCATTTCACGGCGGAAAGCCACATCCGGTATCTGGCCGAACTGCACCAGGGCGACGAGATCACTGTTAGGACGCAGGTGCTTTTTGCTAATGGAAAAAAAGCTCATCTTTTCCATCGGTTCCTCGCGCCTGATGGAAGGCTTGCCGCCACAGTGGAGGTGATGATCCTTCACATTGATCTGGCCACCCGCGCGGTGTGCCCGCCTTTGCCCCACGTGGGGGCGGCGCTGGAGAGGCTGGCTGCGGCCCATGCAACCCTGCCCTGGCCCGAAGGCGCCGGGAATGCCATTCGCGATCTGCGCCCTAAGGAGGTGCCAGAACCGCAGCTTCGCTTCCAATCGGAAGAAGTGCCGTCTCGTGACCATTGGAAATACTCGCAACCGACGTGACGCGGAGTGATCGCCCGCCACAGGAGCCACGCTTAAATGCCGTTGGAACTGAATCGCGATGTCTTTATCACCTGTGCCGTCACCGGCTCGGGCAATACGCAGGACAGGTCCCCGCACGTTCCGCGCAGCCCGAAACAGATCGCCGGTGATGCCATAGCGGCGGCGCGGATGGGCGCCGCGGTTGTGCATTGCCATGTCCGCGATCCCGAAAGCGGCAAGGCTTCTCGTGATCTGGCGCTTTACCGCGAGCTGACCGACCGCATCCGCAGCGCGGATGTCGATGTCGTGCTGAACCTGACCTGCGGCATGGGCGGGGATCTGGTGCTGGCTTCAGTGGAACAGCCGCTGCCCTTCGACGCTGAAGGGACCGATCTGATCGGCGCGGGCGAGCGGCTGGCGCATATTGTGGAATGCCGCCCGGAAATCTGCACCATCGATTGCGGATCGATGAACTTCGGAGATTCCGATTTGATCATGGTCAACACGCCGGGAATCCTGCGGGCCATGGGCCGGATCATCGCGGATCTGGGGGTGCGACCGGAACTGGAGATCTTCGATACCGGCCATTTGTGGTTCGCAAAGCGGATGCTGGCCGAAGGGGTAATCCCGTCTCCAGCGCTTATTCAGCTTTGCATGGGGGTGCCATGGGGTGCTCCCAATGACCTGAACACCCTCATGGCGATGGTGAACGCAATGCCGCCGGATTGCATGTGGTCGGCCTTTTCGCTGGGGAGAGATCAGATGCCCTTTGTCGCGGCGGCAATCCTTGCCGGTGGCAACGTGCGGGTCGGCCTTGAGGACAATCTGTACCTCGATAAGGGACGATTAGCGACCAATGCAGAACTGGTTGCGCGCGCGGCCGATCTGGTCGGGGCGTTGGGCGTGCGCCTTCTCGGTCCGGCAGAGGTACGAAACATGCTCGGTCTCGGCCGGCAGAACCCACTTCCGCCGGACTGAACTCGGACCGGCGTAAGCACTGAAACCACCAGAGAGGAGATAAAAATGAAAAATGAAAACGACACGAGAATTCCGCACTCAGGCCTTACTCGCCGCTCGGTGCTGATTGGAGCAGCGGCAGGTTTCGCGGCTACGGCAGGCGGCCTCCTAATGCCGCTTTCAGCCCGCGCTGCGCCGCGCAAAGGCGGCAAACTGCGCTTCGGGGTCGGCGGCGGCTCGACGTCCGATACGCTGGACCCGCGCAACTGGACCGATATCTTTATGTACCTAATCGGTTGCTCGGTGCGTGGCAATTTGGTCGAGGTTCTGGCCGATGGCAGTATCGCTCCAGAGATCGCAGAATCCTTCGAGCCGTCGAATGGACATGCCACCTGGGCATTCCGCATTCGCAAGGGTATCAAGTTCAGCAATGGCAAGCCCGTCACTCCTGAGGATGTCATCGCGACGGTGAACCTGACTCGCAAGAGCCACAGCGCGTCCGGAATGACCGCTCTGCTTGCGCAGATCACAGATATCAAGGCCGATGGTCCCGAGACGGTGGTCTTCACGCTCGAAGCGGGCAATATCGACTTTCCTTTCGCGCTCGCCGACTACACCATGGGGATCATGCCGTTCGAGGACGGCAAGCCGGTGTTTGACGTGGGGGCAGGTCCCTATCTGCTGCGCAACTTCCAAGCCGGCATTAGCGCGACGCTGGAGCGCAATCCTGATTCGTTCAAACAGGGTAATTTCGATTCCGTAGAGCTGATTAGCATAGCCGACCCCGTCGCTCGGCAAAGCGCGCTGGTCTCGGGCGAAGTCGACCTCATCAACCGCGTCGATCCCAAGACCGCTCAGCTGCTCAAGCGCTCGCCGAATATCTTCGTCGGCAATACCCCTGGTCGCCGATATTACGCTTTCACAGCAAATGGCTCGCTCGACCCCTTCGTAAACGTGCATGTGCGTCAAGCACTTAAATACGGGGTCCAACGTGACGAGTTAGTGAAAAAGATCCTTTACGGCTTCGGCAGTGTCGGGAATGACCAGCCGATCTCGCGGGACTACCGCTTCCACAATCCCGATATCGCAGCGCGCAGCTATGATCCCGACAAGGCACGCTTCCATCTGAAAGCGGCCGGAGTGGACAGTATCAATGTGAAGCTCAGTACTGCGGATGCGGCCTATACCGGCGCAGTCGATGCCAGCGTGCTTTACGCGGAGCAAGCGGCCAAAGGTGGTATCAACATCACCGTCGACCGCAGGCCCAATGATGGCTACTGGAGCCAAGTCTGGATGAAAACGCCGTTCTTCACCAGTTATTGGGGCGGTCGTCCGACCGAGGATGCGATTCTGACTATGGCTTGGTCGAAGGCCTCGGATAGCAATGAATCGGGGATGAGCGATCCGAGGGTGGAGGATCTGATCAAGGCGGCCCGTCGCGAAGGTGACGAGGCGAAGCGGCGTCAGATCTACGGTGACATTCAGCAGTTAGTAAGCGACGAATACAGTGTCGTCATCCCGATGTTTGCCGATTTTGTTTTCGCGGCGAATAAGTCGGTGGTTCCGAGCGAACGCGTTTCCGGCATTGCGGAAATGGACGGCGCACGTTGCCTGGAACGCTGGTCCTTCGCCTGACCCTTCTAGGTCGCAATCTGAAAATTGGGGCGTAGCGGAGAGTCTAGGCTCTCCGCCGCGCTACCGTTTCTAAGGTGCCCGCGGGAAAAGGCAAATGCGCAAAATCAGTAATCTGATACTCCAACGACTGGCTCTCGGCTTTGTCACGCTTTTCCTCGTATCGTTGGTGATCTTTTTGGCCGCCGAGCTGCTCCCGGGGGATATTGCTGAAGCGATGCTGGGGCAATCTGCTACGCCCGAAACGCTCGCCTCTCTGCGCCTGGAGCTCGGCCTCGATCAGCCAGCCTATATTCGCTATGTGCACTGGCTCGGTGGTGCGCTAACGGGGGATTTCGGCAAATCCCTTGCCACCGGGAGGCCGATCTCCGAATTGCTGCATCCACAGCTGGAGAATACGTTCTTCCTGGCGACCTACAGCATCGTCCTCGCCGTCCCCCTCGCCATCGGCCTTGGGGTGCTTACGGCGCTATTACGCAACACGCTGCCGGACCGGCTGCTGAACGGCGTTGCACTGACCGCGATATCCTTCCCAGAATTCTTCGTCGCTTATATCCTGATCTGCGTGCTAGCCCAGACCGGGATATTCCCCTCGATGACGCGGCTGACACCGGGAGGAGGGCTTGGCGGCTTTCTATACAGCGCCTTCTTGCCGGCGCTGACTCTCACGATGGTGGTTACCGCCCACATGATGCGGATGACACGGGCCGCGATCATCAATCTGCTTGCCTTGCCCTATATCGAAATGGCGCGACTGAAAGGGATGCCATCTTTGCGCATCATCGTAATTCATGCGCTGCCCAACGCCTTGGCCCCGATCATCACTGTGGTCGCAATCAACATCGCCTATCTGATTACTGGCGTCGTCATCGTGGAGGTCGTTTTCGTCTATCCGGGCCTTGGGCAGTTGATGGTTGATTCGGTCTCGCGACGCGATATGCCAGTGGTGCAGTCGATCGCCCTGATTTTTGCTGCCACCTATGTGCTGATCAATCTACTGGCGGATGTGCTGTCGATCCTGACGAACCCGCGACTGTTGCACACCAAGTGAAGGTGCTTTTCCAATGACGCCTGTCATGTTCCTGACTTGGGGGGCCCTTGCAATCGTTCTTGGTACGATTGCCGGATGGTCGTTTCGATGGATTCTGTCGCGCTGCACCACCGGCTATGTCAGGATCGCAGTCCGCCAGGCTCCAGTCGCCGCCTCGTTTGGCATGCTGATCATCCTGCTCTATGTCGGCGTCGCCATTCTCGCCCCGCTAATCGCGCCGTTTGCTGAACGTGAGGTGGTGGCCGATCAGTTCATGCCATGGAGCGCGACCAATTTGCTTGGCACGGACAATCTGGGCCGCGACATGTTCACCCGGCTGATCTATGGCGCACGTAATACTGTTGGTATCGCCTTCGCCGTCACGGTGATCGCCTTTGTGATTGGCTCAACGTTCGGATTGCTGGCCGCGACGGTGGGCGGCTGGGCCGATCAGCTTTCCAGCCGCCTTGTTGATGTGATGATGGCGATCCCGGCGCTGATCTTCTCGCTGCTGCTGCTGACGATCTTCGGCACATCGATAATTTCGCTGGTCCTGGTCATTGCCGTAATCGATTCAACCCGCGTCTTCCGGGTGGCACGGGCGGTGGCGCAGACCATCGTCACGATGGATTTTGTCGAGGCGGCCCGGCTGCGGGGCGAAACCCTGTTCCGTCTCGTTTTCCGCGAGGTCCTGCCCAATGCGCTGGCACCGCTGATTGCCGAATTCGGCCTGCGCTTCTGTTTCGTCTTCCTGTCGATCTCGGCGCTGTCCTTCCTGGGCGTCGGGATACAACCACCGATGGCCGACTGGGGCTCGATGGTGCGTGACAATGCAGCGCTGATCACCTTCGGCGATCTGACCCCGCTACTACCCGCCGGGGCCATCGCGCTCCTTGCGGTCGCCGTGAACTTCGTGGTCGACTGGTTCTTGCATATCGCAAGCGGCCTGCAGGAGTAGGCCGATGCCGGATATGTCCAATGCTACCCCGCTTCTGGTCATGAAAGACGTTCATATCGAAGCCCGGTCGAACGACATCTGGACGTCGGTCGTGGAGGGTGTCGATCTGACCTTGAGAAAAGGCGAAGTGCTCGGGCTGATCGGTGAATCCGGCGCGGGCAAGTCGACGTTGGGCCTTGCCGCCATGGGCTTTGCCCGCGATGGATGCCGGATCTCGGGCGGTTCGATCCATTTCGACGGGATCGATTTGCTTGCGCAGTCCGAGGCCGGGCATCGCTCCATCCTCGGACGCCGGATCGCCTATGTGGCTCAATCGGCGGCGGCCAGCTTCAACCCGGCCCACCGGCTGATCTCGCAATATATCGAGGGGCCGGTGCAGCATGGCGTCATGCAACGCGATGAAGCGATGCGGGATGCTTTCGACCTCTATCGCCGTATGCAGCTGCCCGATCACGAACGGATCGGCTTTCGTTATCCGCATCAGGTTTCTGGCGGCCAGTTGCAGCGCGCCATGACCGCCATGGCCATGTCATGTCGTCCTGACCTGATCATCTTCGACGAGCCGACCACGGCGCTGGATGTGACCACTCAGGTCGAAGTGCTGTCGGCGATACGTGACATTGTTAGGCAGTATAATACCGCGGCCATTTACATCACCCATGACCTGGCGGTGGTGGCGCAGATGGCGGACAGGATCAAAATCCTGCGGCACGGACGTGAGGTTGAAGAGGCTGACACCGCGGAAATGGTAAATGCCCCGCGCGAGGACTATTCCCGCTCCTTGTGGGCTGTACGTGAGTACAACAGAATACCGCGTCCCGAAGTCAAATCGAGCAGTGTTCCCCTCCTCGCCATCCAAAATATCAGCGCCGCCTACGGCCAGGCCCTGTGTTTGGAGGATATCAATCTTGATTTTCACCGGGGGCGCACCGTCGCTGTTGTGGGCGAAAGCGGGTCGGGCAAGTCTACGTTGGCCCGGGTAATCACCGGCCTCAAGCCACCGTCGCAGGGAAGTATTCATTTAGACGGCGACGAATTGCCCGGCAGTTATCGCAAGCGCAGTCGCGACCAGCTTCGCCGGGTTCAGATGATATATCAAATGGCGGACACCGCATTGAATCCCAAACTGCGGATTGGTGAGCTGATCGGGCGCCCGGCGCAGATGTACTTGGGTTTACGCGGAAAGGCTCTGACCGGCCGCGTGCGGGAATTGCTCGATCTGATCGGGCTCGATCCGGACAGTTTCATAAACCGGCTGCCTTCGGAACTTTCAGGCGGACAAAAACAGCGCATCGGGATAGCCAGGGCGATTGCGGCAGAGCCCAAATTGATCATTTGCGACGAAGTTACTTCCGCTCTTGATCAAATTGTTGCTGCAGAAATTCTCAAACTTCTCGACGATCTGCAGTCCAAACTTGGGCTGGCCTATATGTTTATCACTCATGATATTTCAACGGTCCGCGCAATTGCCGACGATGTCGTGATCATGAGTGGCGGTCGCATAATGGAGGTCGGTCCAAAGGGCAGGGTGCTGGATTCTCCTGAGTCGCCCTATACCCGCGCACTTCTAGAGTCGGTGCCGGAACGCGACCCAAATTGGTTGACGAAGAAGCTGCGCAAATCTCGCCTCGGATAGATTCAAGAAACACCTTTGGATACTGAAGGAACAGCCATGACTTCAACCGATACAATGACCTGGGTTTACGACAGGGTGAAGGAGAGCCCACTCTTTGACTCGCACGAGCACCTTGTAGAAGAGTCCCGGCGTCTCAAACCCCGCAATGATTGGCTGCTGCCCTGCGACGACTGGTCCCTGCTGTTTAAAGAGTACGTCCAGGACGACCTTCACTGTGCTGGTATGGGCTCCGACGAAGAGCAGCGCTTTTATGAACCTGGGACGACTGCAACCACCAAATTCAAGATTGTGTCTCCATATTGGGAACGAATTCGGCATACAGGCTACGCGCAAGCGCTAATTACGACGTTCAGGGAGCTGTACGGGGTAAGCGCATTTAGTCTTGAAACAATCGATGAGGTCGCGGCGAAGTATGAAGAGACCAGAAAACCTGGCTTCTATCGACACATAATAAAGGACGTCTGCAACATCTCCCAATGCCAGGTGAATTCCATGGAGCGCATCTTCATGGAAACTGAATCGCCGACCCTTCTGGGGCAGGATCTTAGCATCATGGAATTGAGCCGGTGTTCCCTCGGAGACGTCAGGCAGGTGGAAGAAGAACTAGGCGTTGAAGTCAAATGCCTTGGTGATTGGTTGGCGGCAATCGACAGCTACTTCGAGCGTTTTGGCCGAACTGCGGTGGCTATAAAGTATGTGGGAGCCTACTATCGCGCTTTGGATTTTGCGCATGTGGACTTGCATGTTGCGGAGCGCCACTTTGCAGCGGTTATAGCGCCCCGATCGTTCATCGGCCACGAAGGTGCACGAGAGCTCGAGGACTTCCTATTTCACTACTGCTTACGAAAGGCGCAAGATTTCCACCTGCCGGTGAAGATCCACACCGGCTATTACGCCACTAAGGATTCTATGCCCCTATCGAGGGTGCGGGAGAACGCCAACGACGTTTGCCGGCTGTTGCAGTCATATCCCCGAATCCGGTTCATACTTATGCATCTCGGTTACCCGTACCAGGACGAGTACATTGCGATCTGCAAGCAATACAGCAATGCATATCTCGACATGTGTTGGACGTGGATTATAAATCCGGTCGCTTCTGTTCGTTTTCTCTCGGAAGTTCTGGTAACCGCCCCAACCCATAAGATACTTACGTTCGGCGGCGACTATTACCTTGTGGAAAATATCGTTGGACACAGCATGATCGCCCGAAGAGGCATTGCGGAGGCTTTATCAACCCTAGTTGACAGGTGCTGGATCGATCGCGGGGCGGTGCCTGATTTAATCTCTCGCCTTACGCAGTCAAACGGAGAAAGATTGTTCCAAAAACCGCGAATTAGCTAGCTTGTGAAGCTTCATGTTTCTTAAAGTCCAACCTTTTAAGAGAAGATGTCGGACAATCTCAAGCTGAAAGCAGTTGTGGAGCCTCTGTTGCAAATGCTGGAATTAGGTATACTGAAGGAGGTAGAACTTGTCACACATAATACATTTCAAACAATCTGATCGTAACTTTGAGGCATATGGCGATGATCCGCAAAGGGCATCAATCAGCCGTTTGGTCGGTCCCGAAATCAGCAACTCCATGGGTGCAGGCATCGCTCGGTTCGACGCATGTTCGATCGCTTGGACCGTTCTGTATGACGAGCTGATTGTGACGCTCGAAGGGAATTTCAGACTGCGGGTAGGCGACGATGTGTTCAACTGCGGCCCTGGCGACGTGCTCTGGGTGCCCGAAAATACGCAGCTGCATTATGAAGGCACGAACGCGACCGTATTTTACGCATTGTCGCCCGTCGATTGGAAACAGCGTGCGCGGGATAAGCCAAATGGCTGATAGGCTTTTCTCGAGACTTTTTTCGCCGTTGAAAATTCGCGGAAAGACCATCCGGAACCGCATAATGTCCACCGGTCATGACACGACCCTGCCAACAGAAGCCTTGATCAATGAAGAGTTGATCGCCTATCACCAGGCCCGTGCAAAGGGCGGGGTAGGTTTGATCGTCACGCAGGTGGCCGGTGTGCATGAGACGGCGCGCTATACCTCACATATGCTGATGGCCACTGACGATACCTGCATTGCGGGTTACCGACAGCTTGCCGATGTCTGCCATGCCGAGGGCTGCGTGATCTTCTCGCAGCTTTTCCATCCCGGTCGTGAAATTATGGAAAGCGCGGACGGTCTTCTTGCCGTAGCCTATGCGCCCTCCGTCTCCCCTAACGAGCGTTTCCATGTGATGCCTCGCGAAATGGAGAAGGATCTTATAGACGAGATCGTAGCAGGCTATGCGGCGTCCGCACGTCGCATGTTCCTAGCGGGCTTGGATGGTGTGGAATTCGTCGCAAGCCACGGATACCTGCCGATCCAGTTCTTGAATCCTGAAGTCAACCAGCGGACAGATGATTACGGGGGCAGCTTTGACAATCGACTTCGGTTTTTCCGCGAAGCCCTTGCGGCGATGCGTGCAGAAACAGACGAGAACTTTGTCATCGGCATGCGGATCAGCACGGATGACCGCGACGACACTGGGCTGGAAAGTGAAGAAGTTCTAGCATGTTGCGTCGCGCTGGAATCGCTTCTGGACTATGTTAGCGTTACCGCGGGGACCTCTGCTACTATTGGAGGTGCCGTCCATATCGCGCCGCCGATGGCATATCAAAGCGGATATCTGGCCAACGATGCGAAGCGGTTCACGGACCGGCTGGGCATTCCTGTTTTCGTCACGGGAAGAATCAACCAACCGCATGAAGCCGAGGCGATCCTTGCAGGAGGTTTTGCGGACATGTGTGGCATGACTCGCGCGCTGATCTGCGATCCGGACATGCCCATCAAGGCCTGTGAAGCGCGTCCCGACGACATCAGAGCTTGTATTGGCTGCAATCAGGCCTGTATCGGCCATTTTCACCGCGGCTATCCGATTTCTTGCATTCAACATCCTGAAACCGGCCGGGAACTTCACTACGGCACGCTGCCTCGTGCCGAAAGATCCCGTCGCATCATCGTTATAGGCGGCGGACCAGGTGGGATGAAGGCAGCGATCACAGCGGCCAAGCGTGGACATCAGGTCACCCTTTACGAAGGCGAAGGCCAACTGGGAGGGCAGGCCCGACTGGCGCAGCTACTGCCCGGCCGCGCCGAATTCGGCGGAATCATCACCAATCTCACGCGAGAACTTGAAATCCACCAAGTTAAGATCAAGCGCGGTATCTGGGTTGATCGAGGGTTGGTCGAAAAGGAAGCGCCCGATGCCGTAGTCATGGCAACCGGTGCAACGCCTTACATGCCCAAGCTGGAATTTGACGGTTCCGTTCAGGTCGTCGATCCGTGGCAAATCTTGCGCAAGGATGTAAAGCCTGGTCGGCGGGTCGTCGTAGCCGATTGGCGGAACGACTGGATCGGCCCCGGCATCGCCGAGATGATGGTTAGGGAAGGTAGCAGCGTCGAACTTGCCGTCAACGGAACCAATCTTGGAGCCGCGTTGCCGCTCTATGTACGTGACAATATCGCGGCCGAACTTCATAAGCTGGACATCCGCGTGACCACCTATGCGAGGGTCTTTGGGGTCGATAGCGGTACAGTCTTCTTCCAGCACACCGCAAGCCGTAACGCGATGGTCTTTGAGGACATCGACATGCTGGTTCTGTGTCACGGCCATCGCCCCTTCGACGGTTTAAAGGCCGAAATGAAGGGGCTCGACATTCCGATCCATATGTTGGGCGATTGCCTAGCATCGCGCACGGCAGAGGAAGCTGTGTATGAAGGCTTGAAAATCGGAGCTACACTATAGGCCCTATGATGGTGCTCAGAGGGGACAGTGTAAGCCTGCGGTGTTCTCCATTACAGGGTTGTGCCGGATCGGCCGGTGCCTTGTCTCAAGCAAGGGGCGAGCGACCGATGCGGGCCATCACATTCATGACCATTTAGCGACCATTTTTGTGGCCATTGCGCAGCGTGAGCGCGAGGGTGATGTGGGCCATTGGCGCACGAACCCGCACCGTCCGGATCACACCCAAAAACGGGCAGCAACGTCGTTGAAGCCTAACACCGGCCTGTTGGAAGCGAGAGGCCACCTCTGGTTCGCGAGCCAAACAGACGGAAGGGATTTCAGTAAATCGGTCAAGTTGTCTTCGGTTCATGCAATCTCAACACCGATGATACTTGGCCATATCGACAGTCACCGCCGAATGGGGCACGGCGAGATCGTTGATATTTTTGGATGGGAAGTTTGCAAGCGCACTTCGCTGGCCGAGACCGGGCCCAACGGCTCGGCGCTGAGCGACGCACAGGTCTCTATCGCGCGGCCAGCAGCCGCGCTACCAGTTCAGACGTGTTACGAACCCCGAACTTTGCGATCATGTTCGCGCGGTGGACTTCGACAGTCCTTGGGGAACAACCAATGGACCGAGCCATTTCCTTGCTGGTGAAGCCGTTGACGAGATAGCGCGCAATCCGCGCCTCTGCGGCAGTCAGGCCGTGACCCTGGCTATGTTCTGCCGCGACCGGGCGATAAGACCAGATCGCCAATTCTTGCGGATCGTCCTGATCAAGCGCGGCACCATACGCCTCCATCCAAACCACCTCTCCGTCCTTTCGACGCATGAAGCGGGCATCGCGGTAGACGGGATCGGACTGCATGGCGCGGCGGGCTTTTTCGCCGATCACCTCATAATCGGTTTGACCGGGGTAAAGTATTCTCATCGACTGTCCTTCCACCTCGCGGATCAACCAGCCAAAGACGGATTGGACGCGATGGCTTGCCCGCAGGATGACGCGATTAGAAAGCACCAGCGTCGCGTCAGGCGCATGCATAAAGCCGATGCGGTCAAGATTGCCCAAGCTTTTCGCTCTGGCCGAACTCAGCATAATAAATCCTCCACGTATGGACCTACGTATTCTTACGAATGGTCGCGCCATGCGCAATCCGCAAAGTTGCCGCGATACGAGGTCTCGTCGAAAAGGCGCGGGCATCGCAAAGTGGAGGACAATATGAATAAGGTTTTTTCCAGTGCAGCAAATGCGCTGGAGGGTGTTCTGCATGACGGCATGACGATCGCTGCCGGCGGCTTTGGCCTATGCGGCATCCCAGAGTTGTTGATAGGTGCGATCCGCCAGGCGGGTACAAAGGATCTGACGATTGCCTCGAATAACTGCGGCGTTGATGACTTCGGACTTGGCGTGCTGTTGAAGACCAAACAGATAAGAAAGATGATCTCCTCCTATGTCGGCGAGAACGCCGAGTTCATGCGGCAGTATCTCAGCGGCGAGCTAGAGCTGGAATTCAATCCGCAGGGCACGCTTGCCGAACGTATGCGTGCTGGAGGCGCCGGCATCGCAGGGTTCTATACCAGGACTGGCGTCGGCACGGTCGTTGCCGAAGGTAAGGACCATAAGGCGTTCAGCGGAGAAACCTTTATCCTTGAGACTGGCATCGTTGCCGACCTGGCAATTGTCAAAGCCTGGAAAGCGGACACGACAGGCAACCTGGTGTTTCGCAAGACGGCTCGCAACTTCAATCCGCCGGCAGCAACCTGCGGCAAGATTTGCGTCGCCGAGGTCGAAGAGATTGTCCCAGTCGGCAGCTTCGATCCCGATCAGATTCATTTGCCCGGGATTTACGTGCATCGCCTCATCCAGGGCGAACACGAGAAGCGCATCGAACAACGCACGACACGCGTAGCGTGAGGGAAGAGAACACATGGCTTGGGATCGAAACCAGATGGCTGCGCGAGCGGCTCGCGAACTTGAAGATGGGACCTACGTCAACCTCGGCATCGGCATTCCCACTCTCGTCGCCAACCATATTCCTGAAGGGATGCATGTGACGTTACAGTCGGAGAACGGCCTTCTAGGCATCGGCCCATTCCCGACCGAAGATGCGGTCGATGCGGATCTGATCAACGCCGGTAAGCAGACAGTGACGGCGCTGCCGCATTCGGCCTTCTTCGACTCAGCGCAAAGCTTCGCGATGATCCGAGGCGGTAAGGTCGCCATGGCCATCCTTGGCGCAATGGAAGTGTCGGAGGAGGGCGATCTCTCCAACTGGATGATCCCAGGCAAGCTGGTCAAGGGTATGGGCGGCGCAATGGATCTGGTCGCCGGTGTCAAACGCGTCGTGGTGGTCATGGACCATACCAACAAGGCTGGTGAATCCAAGGTACTCAAAGAATGTACCCTGCCTTTGACCGGTCAGCGGGTGGTCGACAGGATCATTACAAATCTGGGCGTGCTTGATGTCGTCGACGGCGGATTGCAGATCGTTGAGCTCGCCGACGGCGTGGGCGAGAACGAGTTCCGCGGCGCCACCGAAGCGACAATCGTCAACTGATACGCTGCCATAGCGGCCGTGTCAGTCATTCAAAATCCTGGAAGGACCCCTCATGACTGCATCTATTGTCATCGCAAGCGCGGGACGGACCGCAGTTGGTTCGTTCAATGGTTCCTTTGCCAACACGCCTGCCCACGAGCTCGGCGCCGCCGTCATCAAGGGCGTCCTCGAGCGCGCCGGCATTGACTCGGGCGACGTCGATGAGGTGATCCTCGGCCAAGTACTGTCCGCGGGCGAGGGCCAGAATCCTGCTCGTCGGGCGGCGATGAAGGCCGGCATCCCGCAGGAGGCCACGGCTTGGGGGGTGAACCAGCTCTGCGGCTCGGGCCTGCGCGCGGTGGCGCTCGGCATGCAGCAGATAGCCACGGGTGACGCCAAGATCATCGTCGCCGGCGGTATGGAATCCATGTCAATGGCACCGCATTGCGCGCACTTGCGCGGCGGCGTGAAGATGGGCGACTTCAAGATGGTCGATACCATGATCCAAGACGGCCTGACCGACGCATTTTATGGCTATCACATGGGCACGACGGCAGAAAACATTGCCAAGAAGTGGCAGCTCTCCCGCGACGATCAGGACCAGTTCGCACTCGCGTCGCAGAACAAGGCGGAAGCCGCTCAGAAGTCTGGCCGCTTTGCCAACGAAATCATTTCCTTCGTCGTCAAGGGCCGCAAGGGCGATGTTACGGTCGACCAGGACGAATATATCCGCCATGGCGCGACGCTGGAATCGATGACCAAGCTGCGCCCTGCGTTCGACAAAGACGGCACGGTCACCGCCGGCAATTCATCGGGCCTCAACGACGGCGCGGCTGCTATGCTTCTTATGACCGAAGAAGAGGCAGGTCGCCGCGGCATCGAGCCGCTTGCCCGCATCGCTTCGTGGGCAACTGCGGGCGTCGACCCCTCGATCATGGGCACAGGCCCGATCCCAGCTTCGCGCAAGGCGCTGGAAAAGGCCGCCTGGAAAATCGGCGATCTTGAGCTCGTGGAGGCGAACGAAGCTTTCGCGGCTCAGGCATGCGCCGTCAACAGAGACCTTGGGTGGGATCCGGCGATCGTCAATGTCAACGGCGGCGCCATCGCCATTGGTCATCCGATCGGCGCTTCCGGCGCTCGGGTGCTCAATACTCTGTTGTTCGAGATGAAGCGGCGCGGCGTTTCAAAGGGTCTGGCGACCCTGTGCGTTGGCGGCGGTATGGGCATTGCCATGTGCGTGGAACGGTTATGGAGATAGCAAATTCCGAGCGGTTCTCGTCTTAGACATATTTCGAGCAACTACTCAAAATTAGGTTTGCTTCTCCAACACTGTAGGAAAGGAAAAAGAGGATTCGGTCTGCGGCAAGGTACCCCGGCCGCCGCGGTCTTCCGGCGCCCACCCTCGCCGGTGCTCGGGTAGGACGCTCCGCCTCGGCTTGCATTTCGTTGGTGGCAGTGGGACCGAACCAGGGCGGCGTCGCAAAGCTACTGCCATGCCGACGCAATCGTCCTTTCCCTAATGCCATCGCGGCTAACTATGCCGCGTCGCTAAGAAAACACGGCGGAGAGTCTAAAATGGTCCATCACTGGTCCCACGGCGCCTGGGCATCTGTTCCTGCAATAGAGCCGATCACTGTCGCCCTCTATTTGGCACCCGGGTTCGAACTTCTCGCCGTATCCTTGGCCTTGGACGTTTTCCGCCTCACCAACAAAGCCGCCGGGCGTGAAGCCTTTCGCTGGCGTGTTGTTTCCCACCTGGGCGGAGCTGTAAGGGCAAGCTGCGGCATCGATGTCACGGCCGACGCCGACTTGGCCCGGGAGCGCAGGTACCTGATGCAGCCTGAACGCCCCGTACTGGCTCTGGTCTTCGGAGACGAGCATGATGAAGGACGCGAAACTAAGGCGCTGAGCGCGTGGTTACGGGAATGTCGGCAGCGCCGCATTGCAGCGGGCGCATTTGGAAACGGGGTCACTGCTTTGGCCAAAGCTGGCCTGCTCAATGATCGCAAGTGTGCGGTTCATTGGGAGGCCTTCCCGGGGTTCAAGGAGCGGTTCATGCGCATTGAGGCGGTAGCCACCATCTACGAAGCCGACAACAACATCTGGAGCTGCGCCGGGGGCACCGCAGCCTTCGATATGATGATCGAGCTTGTGAAACATCATTGCGGCGAACCTGTTGCGGTGAGCGTTGCGGAGTTGGCCGTCGCCGGCCGTATCCGCACGGGCCAAGAGCGTCAGCGGCTGCCGCTGCTGCGTCAGCATGGCAGGCTCAACCCCACAGTCGTAAAACTCATAGAATTGATGCAGAGGAATCTGGCGGCCCCGCTGACCATGGCGGATCTCGCGGCCGCTGCAGGGCTGTCGCGGCGGCAGGTGGAACGCCTGTTCCGCAATGATATCGGTCGTTCTCCCTGCCGCTACTTCCGGGAATTACGATTGGAACACGCGAAGCTGCTGTTGGCCCAATCTGCCATGCCGGTTCTGGAGATTGCGGTATCCTGTGGCTTCGTGTCCGCCTCCCACTTTTCGAGGTGTTTCCGCGAGGCACATCTAATAGCGCCTCACGAAGCCCGAAATCTTCCGGCCGGAGGATTTCTCAGCGTGTCAGGATCACGACCTGGGCGACACGTCCTCTGACACCGGTCTCGGTTGCAGGCGGGAGATTGGTATTTGGCCATGGCCCTCCGGCCGGGACTAGCTCACAGCTGCGGAGCATCTGTTAGATGCTGTGCGGTCCGGTGTGGGCCAAGTCTTACGCTCATTGAGCCACCGAGTTCTCGATGAGCTTTATGCTCGTCTTCAGGCTCGCCTCAATATTTTCGTCCGCATGGACCGAAGGCGCAAAAGATTCGTAGGAATACGCGCCCTTGTAGCCCATAGCGGCAAGCGTCTTGATCTGCTCAACGTTCCGCAGACAGTCGGCCTTATCGACCAGGATGCGGTGAACGTCCTGCATCTCCTCGGGTGCAAGCGATGGATCAACGACGCCAGAAATATGCACGATGCCCGTCCATTCCGGGAAGTATTCGGCCTCGCCAGCGATGTGATGGTGGAACGTGTCGTACACCAACCGGAACTGATCCTTCACTCCGGTGGCCTCGATCGCCTCGACAGCTTCGCGCTTGCGACGGAGCGAAGATGTCGTGAAGCCCAGCAGTTCCACAAGGGCGATCAGGTCCGCCTCCTCAAGCATCGGCAGTATGACGGCAAGTGCGCCGCGGAGATCGGAAAGCCGCTTCTCGTCCGGTTCGTTGGCCCCATCGTTGCTCGGTATGAGGCTGATGGATTCAGCTCCCGCTTCCTTCGCCTGGACGATTAAGAGCTTGATCTTGTCCTTCATCGCGTCCGACCAGCGATTAAAGCCATAGGCCTCGGAAAGGCCCAGAAGGCGAATGCCTTTGCCGCGGGCATATTCGCCGATCGCCGAAGGCTTCTCGCCATCAAAAAATTCGCCTGTGCTGAGCCCCTTGTCAGCAAGGTCGTTGCGAAGCTCGATACCGATGCAGCCAAGCCGGATGCCAGGTCGATCAGTTTCCTGCTGGTCAGTTTGGAGCTGTCATGTGGTTGAGTACAAATTGGATAGTGCCGCCCAAGTCGGTTCTCCTCCATTGATTGCCGCCCGGGTAGGGCGGGGACGCAAATGCCATGCCGATGTTCAGGGATTGTTTGTCTTCCATTGCTCGCGGCGTCGGTCAATTCCATCCCACACTTCGACCATGGCCTCCATCGGGATAAAAACCGGGGCATTGTCCGTGAAGCGGAACGCACTGGTCGCCGCTCCGAGCGCGTCGAGGCAAGCTTCCAGGATGCGGTGTCCTTCCTCTGCGGTCGCTTCTGTCACATCAGGGTTCTGCGCGAAACGTCCCTGCGGATCCATGCCGATCCGGTCTGCCCTGTCCAGCGCCACGAGGTCCGGTCGGATCGCCAGAAGCTGCGAAAGCTCGTATCGACCCGCATGATCGCCTGTGAATTCCTCGCCATATGTGACACTCGATCTTGGCCGCACCGTGTGGGCCGAGGTCAAATAGACCCGTCGGACCCAATCCGGGCGAGCTTTGCAGGCTCCAGGTGCACCAAGATGGTCAAGTCTGATGGCCTACCGGCTGTCGTTGAAGTGTCACTTTTGCTGACCTACATACACGGTGCGTCGGATGTTTCCTCCCATTCGTCCGACGCGTTCCCCTCTGAAGGTTCAAACCTTCACACCTGGCCGGACCTTTGGTTCGGCCTTTTTCTTGCGCGCGAGAAACGGGTAAACTGAGGTGATGATGCCAGGCGGGGATTGGGCGATCTCGCGGTCAGAATTTCGCCATCCTGCCTTTGCTCATTTTTACAAATGACCAGGCGTCAGACGTTGTCGAAGACCATGGGCAACCCGCGTGTCGATGCCATCTCGACGACCAGTTCTTCGATTGCATGATCGGAAAGCCGGGTCTGCATTGTCGTACGAATCCGTTTGACCAGTTCGTGCACCGGCAAAGGCAAGAGAACCTCGGCATCATCGATAAGCCGACTGACTTCGATCACAACGTCAGCATCGATGTCGCTCGGCAAATCTCGCATATCCCGTCTCCGTTAAAGGTAAATATTCCCGTGTTCTGCTTGGTGTCGAGTCAAGCAAATGAACGTCGGCTTGCTTCCCGCCCTGCTGCCGGCTGCACAAAGCCCCGCTCACGGCTACGATGGCGTGGAGCTCCCCGGTCACCTTGGAAGCCGTCGAGGCTATCAATTTGGTCCTCAGTCGCCGCGTAGGATTTTCGCTTCTAACGCCGCTACAACGAAGGCCCGTCTCGCTACAGGCGGCTGAGCTTCACCACGCAGAACCTGAAGTAATCAGCAGCAGTTCATAATGTGAAGGAACGCGCCGAACACGCGATTTTCCCAGCAGGCAGGCCCGATCGGCCTTCGGCGTGCTGCGCATTATTTTTCGACATGAGATCTTTGGCTGTCGTTCAAAACGCAGTCGAGGAGATTTTCATGTCACACGAAACCAGCTCTCTGGTCACCGAACTGAAGGCGTGGCTGACGCAACAGCGATTCAATCCATTTGCAATTTACCATTATTGCCGCAACGCCGAGTATTTTCTGCAGCATCTTTCCGAGCGAGGCATAGCTCTGGAGATGGTAACGCCGGATGATGTGTCGAAATACCTTCGCCTCGCCGTTCATCCACCGGCACCTCATTGGGAGGCCACCCCGCGGGCGGCAATCCATGCCCTTTTACGACGTTCGCTTAAGCGATGGCCTCCAGAACCGGACCCGACCGATGCTGGCGAACGTCTCTACCGCGAGGTTTTGGCTCGTTATGAGGAGTGGCTGCGGGAAGAGCGTGGGCTGGCGGCATCCTCGATCTCCGCCCTGATGTGGGAAGCAAAGCATTTCTGTGGCTGGTACGCAAAGCACTCGGCGACCGTCGGCTTTGCGGAATTGAGCGTTCCCGACATCGATGCCTATATGGACATGCGGGCTCCTGGACTGACCCGCATATCGTTGAAGGATGCCGCCGACCGGCTCCGGTCGTTGCTGAAGCATCTTCATAGGTCCGGGCACACCGCCGCCGACCTCGCGACGCGTGTCATCGCCCCGCTGCTCTATGCTTACGAGGGAATTCCATCCGCTCTAAGTTCAGATCAGATCGCCGCCGTCCTGGAGGTCGCCAGCAAGGATCAATCGCCAGGGGGATTGCGGGACTACGCCATCCTCCAGATGCTGGCGGTCTATGGCTTGCGTGCCGGTGAAATAAGCGGGTTGCGACTGGAGGACGTCGACTGGCGCGGTGACGTTTTGCACATTCGCCATTCCAAGACCGGGGCGCGTTCTGTTTTGCCGTTACTGGAATCGGTTGGAGAGGCCTTGATTGCCTACCTTCGGCATGGCCGGCCGGAAACAGATGTGCGGGAAATCTTCGTTCGCATACGCGCACCGTACGTTCCCATGGTTCGCATCGGCAACGAAGTCCGCCGGCGGATAGAGGCGGCAGGTCTCGTGCTGAGTGGCAAGCGCGGCCCCCACATCTTCCGGCATGCTCGTGCTGTCAGCCTGCTGCGTGCAGACGTGCCGAGGAAGGTGATCGGAGACGTATTGGGCCATCGATCGACGGAATCGACGATTCCATATCTGAAGCTGGCCACTGAAGATCTGCGCGCCATCGCTCTGGAGATTCCGGGTCCGGAGGCGCGCGCATGAGCACCTGGCCCGACACCAACGGAAAGATCATCGAGCGCTATCATGCTCAATTGCGGTTGCGACATCCGAGGAGCCCGACCACCTATCGGCGGATTCTGCACAGCTTCCAGGAGGTTGCTGCCCGGCAACCAGCCAACACCACGCTCGTCACACGGGAGACCCTGGAAACCTGGCTGAGCGAGCGGGCTCGAGACTGGGCTCGCCCGACGTTGATGCATTACGCCCGCATCATCAACCGATTCCTCGATTACCTCGTGCAGGAGGGTTTTATCGTCAGCAATCCCATCAACGAATTGTGCGCCGCTCATCAAGCCAGAAGCGACAAGGCGGTGCTGCGAGCGCTGCTCTCGCCGGATCCCGATCAAGCTCTGGAGGCATTGCGGCAGCTCCCAGCGTTCGGCAGTGTGCTCGGGGACCTCATGCGCAACCATATCGCTCTCATGCGAACCAGAGGCTATCGCTATCTGACGCAAGCGCATTGGCTCTGGCGCTTTGACCGCTTTTTGCAGATGCACCCGGAATTGGCGGCGGAGCCGGTACCGATCATGCTACAGCACTGGGCGGCGGCACGGTCGACGGCGAACCATGCCGCCGAATGCGAGAAGCTCGCGCGCGTGCTGGGCAAGGCGCTTAACCGTCTTGATCCGGCGATCATGCCGAAACGTCCCGACCTGCGGCCGGGACAGCAGGTCGCGAAGCAATGGCGCCGGCCCTACATCTACAGTGTCGAAGAGATCCGTCGGCTTCTCGATATCGCCCAATCCTACCCTTCACCGCGGTCACCGCTCCGACCGGTGAGCCTCTACGTGATGCTGGTATTGGCCTATTGCTGCGGGTTGCGGCTGGGGGAACTCGCGCGTCTCGATCTTGGTGATGTCGATCTGATTGCCGGCACGATCACCATCCGGGAAACGAAGTTCTTCAAGTCCCGGATCCTGCCGCTTGCCGGCAGCACACTGGCGGCGCTGACGGAATATCTGGTGATGAGGCGTAAGGCGAAGGCGCCGCAAAATGCGGAGTCCGGCCTGTTCTGGCACGATCAAGGCAATGCCCGATACACGTCGCAGGCCATCGCCCGTTGCCTGATCGACATCCTGCGTCGTGCTGGGCTCAAACCGGCGACAGGCAAAACCGGACCTCGCATTCACGATCTTCGCCACTCGTTCGTGGTGAACCGTATTCTCGAATGGTACCGCGCCGGCATCAATCCGCAGGACAAGTTGCCGTTCCTCGCGACGTATCTTGGTCACCGCGATATCCATTCGACGCTCGTCTACATCACCGTCACCCAGGATCTTCTGGAACAGGCAAACCAACGCTTCCGAATGTTCGGGGCACATTGCCTTGCCGTATCGGAAGGGGTGCGGCCATGAGGATGGTCGACCCATTCCCGCGTCTGCTTCATGCCTTCTTCTATGAGTGGCTGGTACAGCAGCGAAACGCATCCAAACATACCGTGCGTTCTTACCGTGACACCTGGCGCCTATTCCTAAGGTTCGTCGCGCAGCAACGGCATCGATCGGTTGCCCGTCTCACTCTGGCGGACCTGACAGCCGCCGAGGTCAGCGCCTTCCTGCGCCATACCGAGCAGGAGCGAGGAGACACGATTGGCACGCGCAATTGCCGCCTGTCGGCCTTGCGCAGCTTTTTTGGCTTCGTTGCTGGTCGGGAACCAGCGGCTATCGCGCAATGCACCGAAATCCTGCATGTGCCGATGAAGAAGGCACCAACCCCCGCGCCATGCTATCTGGAACCGGAAGAAGTGAAGGCGATTCTAGCCCAGCCCGATCGCTCGACGGTCGAGGGGCAGCGCGACCACGCGCTGCTCTCCTTCCTTTACAACACGGGTGCGCGCATTCAGGAAGCGCTCGACGTTTGCCCCGGGGCAATCCGGTTCGATACGCCTGCTTGCGTCCGTCTCTACGGTAAAGGCCGGAAAGAACGCATCAGCCCTCTCTGGCCGGAAACCATCTTGCTGCTGCGATCATTACTTCGGCGGCAGCCAAGACGCGAGGACGAACCGATCTTCGTCAATCGGTATGGCGCTTCACTCGGCGCTTCGGGCGTCCGCTTCAAACTGGTCGAATATGTCGAAGCGGCAACAAAGATCGCGCCCAGCCTCGCTTCCAAGACGATTACACCCCACAGCTTCCGTCATGCGACGGCGGTTCATTTGGTGGCGGCGGGCGTCGACATCACGGTGATCCGGAGCTGGCTTGGCCACGTCAGCCTTGACACCACCAACCACTACGCTCAGGCGAATCTGGAAACGAAGCGCATGGCATTGGAGCGGCTCGAAATCCCATCGCCACCAGGCAAACGCCCGTCGTGGAAGGAGGACCAGAGCGTTATCGCCTGGCTCGACACCTTGTAATTCCGCAAAAATAATGTCAAGGAACGCGTCACCACCGGCCCAGCAAAAACCACGTGTTCGGCGCGTTCCTTCTCATTATGAACTGCTGCTGATTACTGCAGGTATTGCGCGGTGAGGCTTATCCGGCAGCTGCTCGAAGAGCTTTCGTGGCAGCCGCGCTCGAAGCAAAGATCCTGCGCAGCGATTAACAAAGCTGGGATGCTTGGAAATCGCTGACTGGCCATGGCCGGGACAGCTGCAATCATGATGGCGATCCTGGAGGCGGCTGGACCGGGTCGGCTACCACCTTGCCTGACTGCGGCACAAAGGCGGGGCGTCGGCGCGAATCTGACCTGAAGTGACGAACGCGACGGGTCAGCGGGTCCGGAGCCGCCGCCCATCTAGGAGCGACTATGGCTCACATCTTCGAAAATCGCTTGCGCCGGCCGACCCGCGATTTCGCAAGCGAGTTTTTCAGATACCACCCATGCAGAGGTATTTCATTTCGAGGTAGTCCTCGATCCCGTGGCGCGAACCCTCCCGGCCGATGCCGGACTGCTTCACCCCGCCGAAGGGTGCCGCTTCCGATGACATGCGTCCGGTGTTGATCCCCACCATGCCATATTCCAGGGCCTCGGCCACGCGCCAGACACGCTGTAGGTTCGAGGCATAGAAGTAGGCGGCGAGGCCATAGATCGTGTCATTTGCCTCGTGCACGACCTGATCCGCATCGTCGAAGCGAATGGTCGGGGCCAGCGGCCCGAATGTCTCCTCCTGCGCAATCATCATCTCGCTGGAGATTTCGGTGAGGACCGTCGGTTGGAAGAATGTGCCGTCCTTGCCGAGGCGTTTGCCCCCGCAGCGAATTGCACCGCCTTTTGCAACGGCATCGGCGATATGCGATTCGATCTTGGTAAGCGCATGCCTGTCGATCAGCGGGCCAACGGCGACACCTGGATCGAAACCGTCACCAACCTGAAGCTGGCGAACCCGTTCCACGAATTTGTCGACAAATTGATCGTGAACGCCCGATTGGACGTAAAGGCGGTTCGCGGAAACGCAGGTCTGGCCGGCGTTGCGGAACTTGGCCTGGATCGCGCCGTCGACCGCCGCATCGACATCGGCATCGTCGAAGACGATGAAAGGCGCATTGCCTCCAAGCTCGAGGCTGACCTTCTTGATCTGGTCCGAGCACTGGCGCATGAGCAGCCGGCCAACCTCGGTTGAGCCGGTGAAGCTGATCTTGCGCACCTTGGGGTTTGTGCAGAGTTCACGGCCGACGGCATCGCCCTCAGACGCGTAGATCAGGTTGACCACGCCTTCGGGAAAGCCAGCCTGGTGGGCGAGGGCGAACATTGCGCCGGCAACGAGCGGCGTCTGTTCGGCGGGCTTCAGCACGATCGTGCAGCCCGCCGCCAAGGCCGGCGAGATCTTGCGCGCTACCATGGAAGCCGGGAAATTCCATGGCGTAATCGTGCCGACGACGCCGATCGGCTGCTTGATCACCAGCAAGCGACGGTCCGTCGATGGCGCGGAGATCGTCTCGCCATAGATGCGGTTGGCCTCTTCGGCGTACCATTGCAGGTAGGCCGCCGCATGCGCCACTTCCGATCTGGCTTCGGCAAGGGGCTTGCCCATTTCCGCGGTCAATATCGCGGCAAGGTCATCGGCGTGGTCGATAATCAGCTGATGCCAGCGCCACAGAACGTCGCTGCGTTCACGGGCCGTCAATGCCGCCCATCCAGGCTGCGCGCTATGGGCTTTGGCGATCGCGGCGCGTGTCTCCTCGACGCCCATGTCGGGAAGCTCTGCCAGCACTTCGCCCGTCGATGGGTTGAGGACCACAAAAGTGCGCTGACTGACTGGTATGCCAAGCGCCGGCAGGCGGTCAAGGCTGCCAAACAGGTCAGGAGATTTGAGGTGGCGGATCAAAGGCGGGTGCAGCGGCAATGTCGATTCCTCAAAGGCTCTTGGCCTGTCCGGCCGGATGGACATCTACTGCGCACGCGCGGCTTTTGCATAGGACCACCGCTCGCGAAAAGTCGGGCGTCCTTGGGCCGGGTGGTCCTGCAGCTGAGAAGGCCAACGGCCAGCTAACGTCTAGAACCGGCGAGGCTCGAACCGGCCGCTAGCGTCGTCGTCCACATCCCCATTTCACCCAAGCGATCACCTTCTCGTCGCCGTGGCCGGTCGCTCTTACCTTGTTGCTCCGCACGTCTCGGGCATCGTATCGGAGCCGTAAAGCGTGTCGTCACGTGAGCCCTACGGGCGAACGCTGGACGGTGCATGAGGTGCAAAGCCGCCGGTCAAACCGGGGTTTGCAAATTTCTCGTTTTTGCCAAGCCTAAGGCAGAAGTTTCGGTTATGAATCGGGACTGGCCTGACGGCCTGCCCACATTGCAATTGTTACAAAGGAAACGCGGATGGCGACTGGAACGGTGAAGTGGTTCAACAGCACCAAGGGATTTGGATTTATCCAGCCCGACAATGGCGGTCAGGATGTTTTCGTCCACATTTCCGCTGTTGAACGAGCGGGGCTTTCCACCCTCGCTGATGGCCAGAAGATCAACTACGAAATCGAACAGGACCGCCGCACCGGCAAGTCCTCAGCTGGCAGCCTCAGCAAAGCCGGCTGAATTTTCTCCTGCCTGCTGGCAACAGCGGGATGGACGCGATAGATCCCGGGTGGTCTGACGCCGCGTGATAAGAGCGGGCGAGCGCAGAGCTCGACTGGACGGCTTGATCAGCAGACTGCGGCAAGCCCGCGCGAATTCCTGGGGAAGCCAAGCTGTTTGAAAGGGAAGGCGGGATAGACCCCGCCTTTTCATATTTCGAACAGATGCAGGTCATTCCGATGGCAGCTACGCGCCCCAGAAAAATGCTCGATTGCTGAATCAAGCCGCGACCTTCTTGCGGGTCCGCTTCGCCGCCTCAGGCTGTTCCGGCTCTGCCGGTTTGCGGCCGAGCCCCATCGTCTTGGCCAATGCCGAGCGCGTAGCGGCGCAAGTCGGCGCGACCATGGGATAATCCGCCGGTAGGCCCCATTTGGCGCGATAGTCGTCCGGCGTCAGCCCATGTGGGTCGACAGATGGCGCTTGAGCGATTTGAATTTTTTGCCGTCCTCAAGGCACATGATGTAGTCCGGCGTCACCGACTTTCGGATCGATACGGGAGGCTTGCGAACCTCCGGTTCTGCCGCGGAAACACCGGCGCCGGCCGTGCCTTTGAGTGCCGCGTGCACATGGCCGATCAGGGCAGGGAGTTCACCGACCGGGATCGGATTGTTGGAGACATAGGCTGAGACGACATCGGCGGTGAGCTCGATGAGGACATCGAAGGTGTTGTCGGCTTCTTCTGTCATGAAACTCTCCGGGTGGCTTGAAAGAGACAGTCGGCGAAGGCGGTTGCCGCTGAAAGCAATAAAGGCTCGGCAAGACCATTGCGATGCTGGTCGTGCACTGCGGTCAATAGCGACGCATCCGACCGTCTTGCGCATTCTGATCCGGCCGCAGTTGGTACAGGCTCGATGTAGCATAGCGCGCGCTCCTGAAACGCTGCCAAGCGTGGTCTCGATCTCTTCTATTCTGGGAGATCGGCATCGATCATTCGGAGAATTCCACATTGGCTGCCTCTGCGAGCATAGTTGGCTGCCTGTGAAGCAGCAGAATCGAGCGCACTCGTGGCAGCAGGTGTTTTCCTGTTCTTCAGCCACGATCCCGTCGAGACCGGGAACGACTGCACCGACCAGCTCTCGGCGCCAAGGCGCGTGCTCACGGGGAGGGGCGGCGACCAGTATCAGCAGGAACCGGGGGAGTTCAGGAAGAGCGTTCAGCTTCATCCTCGACCGGCGCTTCCCTAAGGACTGCACCGTATCCTTGGCGGAAAGGGGAGGAGAAGATGTCTGCCGCGCTAGTATGTGGCCGCATCCGTACCGACGCGCCATCCTTTCAAGCCAAAAAACCCGCCACTCCTTAGGGCAAGAGCGGCGGGCTTTTTTGCAGAGCTACTCGAACTGAATACGCGTTCTCACTCACATTAGCTGCGGATCCTTAAGGCTGCATTAAAATACAAGATCTGCCGATCTAAATCGATACAAGTCCATCATGCCGCGCGGTCTGACGTTCCGCACTCAAATCGCCCGTCGCCGTCAGATCCATAGGGCATCAGCCATCAGAAAATCTGTGCTTGACGCAACGTAAGGTCCCGTGTTTTTCGCCGTGCCAGGGGGCGACTTCCAGTCTCGATACAGGGCGACGAAAATGAGGGACAGCGATGGTGGCTGGCGAACCAAACGACGTGCGCGTCAAGCGTTGCGGTGGGGGATGGGCCGTTCATATTATGGAGGGCGGCAAGCTGACGGTTCATCGGTTCAGGACACAGTGTCCCGCCGAGAATTTCGCCGATGACCAACGCGCCAGGCTTGGCCTCGCCAGCAAGCCGCCAATTGACGAACGCTGATGTCCGCGCCGGATTTGGGCAGACGTCGGACGGCTGATGAGCCTTTGGCGCCCGCGGGAGAAACACATCGCCAAAGGGCCATTTCAATGCTGCTTGCGACGGTTCGGCTGGCTATATTTGCGATGATGGTTGGCACCGCTGCCGACGCGGAAGACGACTATGTGGCCTGCTTGATCGACACGGCGGCAAAGATCATGAAAAGCCAGGCCGTCAAGGATCCGGCTGCAGCGCTGGAAAAAGCAGCAAGAATTTGCAAGCCGCCACCCCAAGTAACCTGAGACAGGGTTCAAACCCGCAAAATACATTGAGTCGCGTCGCTTTCGAGCATCATGGAGATGCCAGACATTGCGACATCTCACGAAAGCCCGCCGTACCGAAAGGCGCACCGGCTCCTCCTTTCGAAGCCGGAGGGTCAGCAGCTCCGGCAAGGTCCTCTCTTCAGCGCCGGGCGAGTTGCAACGGGACGGAGGGGTTCTCTCAGATGTGCTGCGGAAGTCACGCCCCGGACACCAGCGCAGGGATGGCCAAAGCTTCATTCGCCTCGTCAAGAATGGAGAAGCTGTAACGGCCCTCGGCGTCGAGATCGACGGAGTAGCTCAGGCGGTCGAGTATGTTGTTGTCCTGGTCGAACGTAACGATCCGCGGCTTCAGAGAGGTGATGTGCGCTTCGTCCAGGTAGATGGAGTTGCAGACAATGATCTGGTCGTCTGGCTGGCAGGTGCGGGCGGCCGCTCCGTTGAGGATACAGCATCGTGAGCCGCGTTCGCCGAGAATGACATAGGTCGAAATCCGCGCCCCGGAATTCTTGTTCCATATCTCGACGAATTCCATGGGCAGGATCCCGGCTTCTTCGCAGTGGTCAGGGTCGAGCGTTATCGAACCGTGGTAGTTGAGGTTCGCTTCGGTGACGTGGATTCCATGCAGCTTGCCGGCGACTAGTTTTCGCATTGGTCTGGTGTCCCTATTCATCATCAAAGGTAGTCAGTCATGGCGGCCGGGTCGTCCCGCTAAATTCCGACGACAAGCGCGCCGCCGCTGAGACCCGCGCCCGCTGCCGCGAGAAGAAGTTTCTCGCCCGGTCGAAACGGCTCTGCTTGATTGGCAAGCGACAGCGACAGCGGGATGGTCGCGGCGGAAGAGTTGCCGTAGTCGGCGATCGTCTTGACGATTGCTTGATCCGCTATGCCGAGGTTCCTGCCTACCGCATCGAAAATGCGAGCATTGGCCTGATGCGGCACGAACCGATCGATGTCCTGTGGCTGCATTTGGGCTGCGGCGAGGGCGTCCTGCGAGCAGGCAGTCATCATCTCCACCGCCTTGGCGAACACTTCGCGGCCGTCGGTGATCGTCATGCGCGTTTGTCCCAGATCCAGGCCGCCATAAAACGGAATGTTGCTTCCGCCCGCCGGGATCTGGATCAGCCCGTAGCGCGAGCCGTCGGAATCTACCGAAGCGCCGAGGATGCCCCGGTCGTCATCCTCGCACGGACCGATCACAACGGCGCCGGCGGCATCGGCAAACAGCACGGCGCTCGCGCGCTCGGCCGGATTGATGCGACGGCTGAGGATGTTGGCGGCAATGACAAGGCTTGGTTTGCCGTGAAGGCGGGTGAATCCATCAGCAAACATCAGCGCATAGATGAAGCCGGCGCAGGCGCCGGTCAGATCGACCGCGCCCGTGCGCCTCAGCCCAAGCCGATGGGCGACCAGCGGCGCGCTGGGCGGCAGCAGGTGATCGGGCGTCGAGGTGGCAAGCAACAAAAGACCGATGTCGTCCCGGTCGATGCCGGCGCCCGCCAGCGCCATGTCGCCGGCCTGCGTGGCGAGACCCGACAGCGTGTCTTCTTCCGTGGCCCAGAAGCGCGAGCGAATACCGGTGCGCCGCTCGATCCAGCCGGGTTCGAGCCCGAGACGGTTTTCGATCTCCGGGTTCTCGACCTTGCCCGCGGGCGCATGATGGCCGAAGCCAAGAAGGCGCGACGACCTGTTCACGGCTTCGCGCCGAAGCGCTCGCCGGCCTCCTCGATGGCGTCATACAGCCCATCAAGTTCGTCGCCGGTGATGCAATAGGGCGGCAGGAGATACAGCACATTGCCGAGCGGGCGCACGAGCAGGCCGCGCTCGAGGAAGAAGGCGCGCAGTTTTGGCCCGATCTCGGCCAGATAGCCGGCGGAGCTGGCGCGCAGATCGAGGGCTGCGATCGTGCCGGTTGTCCGGATGTCGGTGAAGCGAGGGTTTTCGCGAAAGCGTTGAAGCCCGGCGGCCTGCTTTGCACTCAGGGTCGCGACCCGCTCCGCCACCGGCTCGTCACGCCAGATCTCGACATTGGCGAGTGCGGCCGCGCAGGCCATCGGATTGGCGGTGTATGAGCTCGAATGAAAGAAGGTTTTCTTACGGTTTTCGGAATAATGGGCCTGGAAGATGGCATCGGTGGCGAGCGTGGCGGCTAGCGGGATCACGCCGCCGGTCAAGCCCTTCGAGGTGCACAGGATATCCGGAGAGATCGCGGCCTGCTCGCAGGCGAACATGGTTCCGGTTCGTCCCCAACCGGTCATCACTTCGTCGGCGATCAGCAGCGTGCCGGAGGTTTTTGCGATCTTCTTCAATTCGGTGAGAACCCAGGCCGGATACATCAGCATGCCGCCGGCGCCAAGCAACAGCGGCTCGACGATCAGCGCGGCTGCGTGCCGGTCGCGGGAGACTGCCTCGAACCGGTCCAGCGTCTCCTGCTCTCGCCCGGCGGCCGGGAAGGGGATGGTGTCGACCTCGAACAGCAGCGGCTCGTAGGCAGCGTTGAACACGCCGCGGGCGCCGACGCTCATCGTGCCGATCGTGTCGCCATGATAGCTGTGCTCCATGACGACGATGCGCGAGCGCGGGGCGCCGATGTTGCGGAAATAGCCGAGCGCCATCTTCAGCGCGACCTCGACAGAGGTCGAGCCGCTGTCGGAATAGAACACCCAGTCAAGGCCGGCCGGAGCGAGGCCGACAAGCGCCTTGGCGAGGCGCTCGGCCGGCTCGTGGGTGAAGCCGGCGAAGATGATCTGGTCGAGGCTCGCCGCGGTCGTTTCGATGGCCTTCATGATATGGGGATGGCGGTGGCCGTGGGTGACGACCCACCAAGAGGAAATGGCATCCAGGATGGGCGTGCCGTCGGCCTTGTGAAGGTAGGCGCCGTCCGTCCGGACGATTTCAGGGATAGCCGGCTCGAGCGCGTGCTGGGTAAAGGGATGCCAGACCTGCGACATCAGTGATCTCCCGTACACGAGGCGAAGGCAAATCCGGCAATCATTGCGTCCCTCAGCGTCTTGTCCGTCAGCGGATCGAGATAGGGCAACCTGCCAAGCTGCGGTACACCGCCCATTTCCACGATTGTCCGTTGTGTGTCGGCCATCTCGTCGCCGATGAAGGCGATGCCGGCCAGCGGGATGGAACGGGCCCTGAGCGCCTCGATCGACAGCAGGGTGTGGTTGATGGTGCCGAGCGTGGTGCGGGCGCACAAGATGACCGGCAACTGCCACTCAGCGAAGATGTCGATGAACCTGGTCCGCCGGTTGAGCGGCACCATCAGCCCACCCGCGCCCTCGATGACCAGCGGCGTCGGCAGGACGGGAAAGGTAAGATCGGCAGCCTTGATCGCGACGCCGTCGATCTCGGCCGAACGATGCGGCGACAGCGGGCTTTTCAGGCGGTAGGCTTCCGGTAGCACGCGCTCTGAGGGCAAGCCGGCAAGCCGCGCGACCACCTCGCTGTCGGTCTCGCCGTCGAGGCCCGATTGCACCGGCTTCCAGTAGAAACCGTCGAGCAGGCCGGCGAGACCGGCCGCAAACACGGTCTTGCCAATTCCGGTGTCTGTGCCGGTGATGACAATGCGTTGGGTCATGCCGCCTCTCGTCATGTTTGGGCCAACATCTCGCCGAGCGTCTCGACCATGGCGCAAATGTCGGCTTCGTCGACGTTGAGCGTCAGCGAAATGCGCAGCCGCGAAGTGCCCTCGGGCACGGTCGGCGGACGAATGCCGCGAATGTCGAAGCCGCGTGCCTGCAGCGCCGCCGCCACCGCCATGGTGCGCCTGACGTCGCCGATGACAAAGGGCTGGATCTGCGAGCCGCTGGGGTTCACGCCGCAGCGCTCGGCCAATTGGCGGCCCGCCCAGGCAACACGCTCCTGCAACTGGACACGGCGGTGGGGCTCATCGGACAGCATGGCAATCGCCTCGCGCGCTGCCACTGCCATCAGCGGCGAAGGTGCTGTGGAATAGATGAATGGCCGGCAGCGGTTGACGAGATAGTCGCATAGCAGTGCCGGCCCGGTGACGAGTGCGCCGGACGCGCCGAGCGCCTTGCCGCAAGTATGGAGCGCGATGATGTTTTCGCGGCCCTCGAAAGCGGCGGCCAGCCCCCGGCCGTCCGGTCCCCAGACGCCGGTGGCATGCGCCTCGTCGACGACGATGAACGCCTCGTGCCGATCGGCAAGCGCGATGAGGCTCTCCATCGGCGCGCGGTCGCCATCCATGCTGTAGAGGCTTTCGACCACGATCCAGACGCGTCCTGTGCCGCCTTCGGCGCGCCAGCGCGTGATTGCATCCTCGAAGGCATCGACGTCGTTGTGCGCGGCGAGCTTGAACTCGGCGCGGCCAGCGCGGGCCCCCTCATGCATGCTGGCATGAGCGAGCTCGTCGAGGATCAACAGGTCACCCTTCTGCGGCAGGGCGGTCAGCAGAGCGAAGTTGGCGATATAGCCGCTACCGAAGAACAGCGCGCGTTCGGCTCCGAAAAAAACCGCCGCGTCCGCCTCCAGGGCCTCGTGTTCCTGCGCGTTGCCGCGCAACAGCCGCGATCCGGTGGCGCCGACAGGGGTGCCCTGCGCGATCGCCACTGCCACCGCATCGCCTAGCCTCCTCGAGGCGGCAAGCCCGAGATAGTCGTTCGACGAGAAGTCTAGGCCGGCGCGCGGCGACAGTGTCCGCAGCCGGTCCCTGCGCGCCAGTCCCTGCAGGGTCGCGTCGTAGCGGGCAAGCGGTGCCCCGTTCATTGCGCCTCTGGTTCCATCGGCTCAATGCCGAGGCGGCGGAACAGCAGAAGATCCTTGTCCTCGCCGGGATTGCTCGCCGTCAGCAGCGTATCGCCGACGAAGATCGAATTGGCGCCGGCAAAGAAGCACAGCGCCTGCATCTCGTCGGTCATGGCGGTGCGGCCGGCCGAAAGGCGCACATGCGATTTCGGCATCATGATGCGCGCCAGTGCGATCACGCGCACGAATTCGATCGGCTCGATGGGCTTGGCTTCAGCCAGCGGCGTTCCGGCGATCGGGATAAGCATGTTGATCGGAACGCTTTGCGGATGCTCCGGCAGATTGGCCAGCGTCACCAGCATATCGATCCGGTCCACCGGCTCTTCACCCATGCCGACAATGCCGCCGCAGCAGACCTTGATGCCGGATTGGCGGACAAGCTCGAGCGTTTCGAGCCGATCGGCAAAGCTGCGCGTGCTGATGACCTCGCTATAATAGCGTTCCGACGTATCGATGTTGTGGTTGTAGTAGTCGAGACCAGCCTGTTTCAGACGAGCGGCCTGCTCAGGATCGAGCATGCCGAGCGTCATGCAGGTCTCCATGCCCAGCGCCTTGACGCCTTCGACCATCGCCACGACCGCATCCATGTCGCGCGCCTTGGGATTGCGCCAGGCGGCGCCCATGCAATAGCGGGTGGCGCCGGCGTCACGCGCCTTGGTTGCCTCGGCGATGACGCGCCGGACCTCCATCAGCTTCGACGCCTTCAACCCGCTTTCGTGATGCGCCGACTGGCTGCAATAGCCGCA
>NZ_JAOWPS010000014.1 GCF_025753795.1 Mesorhizobium sp. YC-39 | reverse complement strand
TTATGGCCGACCGGATCGCGTCGTCATCGAAGGGAGCCAGACCAACCACGAGGCGATCGTTTCCTGCGGCACCACAAATCGTTTGCAGGATCGCGCCCGGCGGCCGGCTGAAGCTGATCAGCATCCGCCGAAGCCAGTATTTGACAGCGCAAGCGACAGGCGAGGTACGCCTTCAATCCGAATTCGTCCCTGGCCGAGTAGTTCGAAATTCTTGCCGCCTGATTTACCTCGCGTCAGGCCTCTCTGCGCCCCTATTCAGCCGTTGCAACAAAACCCGGCAGACTGGCAAATCAGCCACCTGATCATTGCCCCTTCAGGGACAGTCGATTATGGGATCAATTTTGCACATGATGACGTAATTGCTGCCATCGCTCCTTTGAACGAAGACTCGATGGACGGCAAAAGCCGCCGACCATTGAGATCAAGGAGGCCGCAGTGAAGCAATATGTCGGATTGGATGTGTCGCAGCGGGAGACGAGCGTTTGCGTCGTCGATGAGGGTGGAAGGTCTGTCTTCCAAGGGAAAGTGAAGTCCGATCCGGGAGCACTGACCGAGTTGCTCCGCAAACGCGCACCGCACGCCGAGCGCATCGGATTCGAAACTGCCGCCATGTCCAGCTGGCTCTGGCTTGAGCTTAAACGGGCCGGCTTGCCGGTCGTCTGTGTTGATGCTCGGCATGCGAAGGCGGCACTTTCAGTTCGAATGAACAAAAGTGATGAGAGCGATGCCCGCGGCCTGGCCGAGCTGGTTCGCGTTGGCTGGTATCGGGAGGTCAAGGTTAAAAGCACAGAGAGCCAGGCCACCCGATCCCTCCTGGTGGCGCGATCGACTTGTCGCCGTCCGCCGCGATCTCGAGAACCAAGTCCGGTCAATGCTGAAAGAGTACGGGTGCGCAGTTTCGGCGAAGGTCGTGGCGTTGGTTGTCGACGGGCATCAGCTACGATCCATGATCGAGCCGCTTCTGACCGTCCATGAACAGGCCTGCACGGAACAGGAAATGCTGGACCGGCAGGTACGACGCCTTGCTCGTGATGCGTATTCCGGTGATGCCGGATGGCTATTCCAATCTGAAGCCGGACAGGTGGAGTGCACCCCCTGCGGATTCCAGGGAATGACCGGACGGGATTCCGATCAAAATCCGGACGGCATTGGAGTGCACCCCTAGACTGAGGCACAGAAAATCGCGGACAGTTTCCCTGCAAGGAGAGGAAACTGGGGCATGGCCGGACGGCAAAGGGTCATTGATGAAGATCAAAAACTGGAGCTTCTCCAGCGCATGGAGGCGGGCGAAACTGTCAGCAAGTTGGCGGATGAGGTTGGAATCAGTCGCCAACGACTTTACGAGTGGCGTGATCATCTCAGACTCCGCGGTAATCTGAAGTCACGCCGGCGCGGCCGGCCGGCCAGATGGAAAGCAGGAGCTGACGGGATCGCGCAGTTGCAGAGCGCAGTTGATGTGCCGGCGGCTCAGGAAAAGGCACTGACCAAGGCAAGGCGCCGGATCAGGGAATTGGAGCAGAAAGTCGGGCAACAGCAACTCGATCTCGATTTTTTTCGAGAAGCCTTGCGGCCCTTCGAGGGAGATCATCGTCGGAGCAACGCTTCTGGCGAAACGGGATCTTCAAGGTCATCGAAAAGATGACGACCGCCCTGTCGCAAGGCGAATTCAACATCGATAGAATGTGCTGGCTCGCTGGCGTGAGCCGCGCGAGCTATTACCGTCACTGGCTGGATTCGGCCCCGCGTCGGGCGGAGACAGGTTTGCGCGATCTCATTCAGAAGCTGGCTCTCGGCAACGCGCACTACCGCCGGATCGCAGCCCTGCTGCGGCGGGAGGGGTGGCAGGTCAATCACAAATACGTTCTACGGATCATGCGTGAAGACAATCTGCTGTGCCTGCGCGCAAGCCCCTTTGTGCCTGTGACGACCAACTCCCAGCATGGTTGGCAAGTCGTGCCGAACCTCGCGAGGGTAATGATCCTCAATGGCGTAAACCAGCTATGGGTTGCCGATATCACCTTCCTGCATCTGGCCGAGGAGTTTGCCTTCCTTGCCGTTGTCCTTGACGCCTATAGCCGCAAGGTGGTCGGATGGGCGCTGGATACGCATCTTAGAGCAAGCCTTGCCATCGAGGCTCTCGAGATGGCGATCGCTGATCGTCAGCCCGTACCCGGGAGCATCATCCATCATTCCGACCGCGGGGTTCAATACGCGTGCGGAGCGTACTCCGAACTTCTGCACCGCCGCGGCATTCAGGCGAGCATGAGCCGTGTCGGCAATCCTTACGACAGGATCGGCCCGGAAGGTGGCTAAAGATTGCTACCGCGCGCAAGGCCACAACCGTGTCGTCTCAGAACCGCGCGTCGACGAAGTGTGCCAATTGGGCACCCACCTCATAGTAGTTTTCCTTGAGCGTGCGGAAAGCCGGGGTTTCCGGGGTAGTGACAGGAAGTGGCAGATCCGCGTCTCCGACATTCCCGAGAATATGGTCGGCCAGAACACGCCCAAAGACCGTCGCTGGCGAAATTCCACGGCCATTATAGCCGCAGATGCTGACTACATTTGGTGCGAAGCGGTGAAAACGAGGCAGGTGGTTGCTAGTTGTTCCAATCGCTCCATACCACTCGAACTCCAGTTCGAGGTCCAAAATTTGCGGGAAAAGCTTGTGAATGGCGCGCTTAGCCCATGATCGGTGAATCCTGGAACCCGTACCCCCGAGCGCGCCGATACTGCCGAAAATTAACCGTCCGTCGCGATCCAGCCGAAACTGTCAATACCGGGTGAACTTTCCTCAAAAGTGCCGAAGTAAAATTCCCCAATTATGCCGCCCCGGACGACACGGAGAATTGGGTATTTTTCGGCGGTCGCCCTCGGGGGCGTGAGGGTGGGGCGAAGGACGGTGGGCTGATCAATGCTTTCGAACGGACGTGTTCAGGCATCAATTCGGCATGTTGGCGCAACCTGTAACTTGATCCTTCGATCTGAACGACGACGGCATGATGCAGAAGCCTGTCGAGAAGCGCGGTGGCGACCACGGCGTCTCCAAAAACATCGCCCCACTCTGCAAAGCCGCGATTGGACGTCAGGATCATTGCCCCTTTCTCGTAGCGGGCGTTGACGAGCTGGAAGAACAGGTTGCCGCCGCCGGCGATGACCGGGAGATAACCGATCTCGTCGACGATCAGCAGACCTGGCCTGCAGAAGAAGCGGATGCGTTCTTGCAGCCGTCCCTCGCGCTCGGCCCTGGACAGCGCTGCAATGAGGTCGGCAAGCGTACAGAAGTAGACGCTCTTGCCTGCTTTGACAGCCTCGACGCCGAGCGCCACAGCGAGATGGCTTTTGCCGGTTCCCGGCGGCCCGAGGAAATGGACGGCCTCGTGCCTTTCGACGAAACCCAGTTGCGCGAGCGTGAAGATCCGATCGCGATCGAGGGAGGGCTGGAAAGTGAAATCGAAGCCGGCGAGCGTTTTGATGGTTGCCAGCCGACCCATCCGCAACGCCGTCTTTATGCGACTGTTCTCGCGCAGGGTCAGCTCTTCGGAAAGGAGAATATCGATCGCTTCGAGTGCCGACAGCTCGCCATGCTCGAGGCGGCGGACAATATGGTCGAGTGCTTCAAGGGCACGTGGCATCCTCAGGCCGACAAGGTCATGGCGAATGCGGTCGATCATCGACGGCACGGCATCGAGCGCGGCGTTCATGGGCGGTTCTCCTGTGCCATGGCTCTGGCGACGGCGTCGTAGAAGGCGAGCGGCCGCTGTGTGACCCGGTCTCCGGATCCATGAAGAATGATCTCGTCATTGTTGACGCGCGATCGCGATCGCTGCGGTGAGCGAAGGGTTCTGTGTCCTGGTTCGACGCGGCGCTGATGGCGACCTTCCAATACCGGATGCACAGCAATCAGCGCGCCGTCTTCGAAGATTCGAACCTCATTGGCCAAGGTGTGAACTTCGACGAGCCGCCTTCTGGTGGCGTCGGGCACGCTGTAGGCGTTTCCACCAACGCTCACCATGCCCTCTCGGGATATCCTGCGCTCAAGCCGCAGAACCGATCGGAACGGAGCCAGCGGCAAGGGACGCAGATGAAGGCGCTCTTCCGCGAAGGCCTCGACGACGACGCGCTGCGTTGTGGCGTGCACGCGCGGATTGGCAACGGCATCCAGCCATTGCCGCAGTTGGGTGTTAAGATCATCAAGGTTGCGAAACGAGCGCGCCAGGAAGAAGTCTTCACGAATATAGCGAAATGGTCGCTCGACCTTTCCCTTCGTCTTGGCGCGATATGGTTTGCAGGCCTTTGGATGAAAGCCGAAATGGCGGGCGAGATCGAGCAGAGCGCGGTTATAAACAATGCCGCCCGTTTCGCCTTCGCCGATGACCGCTGTCTTCATCCGGTCGTAAAGGATCTCGCGCGGGACGCCTCCGATCGCATCGAACGCCGCCGCGTGGCATCGCAGCACTGTCGGCAGATCCTGATGCATAGCAAAGCGCGCCCAGATGAGACGGCTATAGCCCAGCACCATAGAAAACAGCCAGACGATCCTGGGGGTTGCCGGCTCGTCGGTGAAGACGACATGGAATTGGGCGAAATCCACCTGTGCCTGTTCGCCGGGAGCTGTTTCGAACCGAACTTCAAAGCCGGCTTCTGAGGTCGGACGAACTTCTCTGAGGAAGTCCGTGACGGTAGTGTAGCCGCCGGCGTACCCACGATCCTTCAGTTCTCGCAAGAGCCGCCGACCGCTAAGGCCGGGATAGGCAGCAACCCGTTCACGCAGATAGGTGATGAATGGATCAATCACCGTCGCCCGCGGCTCCCTTGGTCCGTAGGCAGGGGCCTCAAGGCCACGCTCAATGTATTTGCGGATTGTCTTTCGATCGACGCCGGTCTGCCTGGCGATCGCTGACACCGACAGCCCCTGCCGGTGCATATCCAAGATCATGACTATCTCCCCGAGTTTGATCACCGCCATTCCCCTCTCGACCATCGAGAGCAGTATCGGTGATGACGTGCCGCCGGTCCTCCGGGGCGCGCCCCGGAGGACCGGCGGCAACACTAGACTGAGGAAGATTCAAACGGCACTTGTGGGGAGTATTGATCCGGTATCGACAGAAACGAACTTAAGATTTTCTTAGTGTCCCAGCAACCCTCGCGGTTGGGGAGAATGGACTTCTGTAGTTTGTCCGGAAGCGGCCGGGTTGCGACATTGAAATAAGGAATATGTATCTGCTCATGCCTGAGCTCTTGCCAGGGAGATTTCGATAAGCATCCGTTGCAACTACGACCCAGTCGGCCTCTACCGAGCCTCCTGCTGTGTGTACTGCCCACTTGCTGTTTGATCGCTCGATTCCGGCAACCCTCCTGCGGAGATAGCCGCGCGAGCAAGTCCTCGCGCATAACCGAGTGGTCGGATAGTTCCGGCGCGCAAATCAAGAAGCGATCCTGAATAGGCGCCCGTACCAATGCGTGTCGCGGTCTCCTGTACGTTGAGGAGATTCACGGGGGCGCCCCGTTCCTGCCACTGCCGCTCGCGTTCCCGGAGTTCATCTAGTCCTGTTTCGCCGACCGCGCAATGAAGCGTCCCGTTCCTCACAGGCTGGCAGTCGATGGCGTGCTTGTCGATCAGAGACCACACCTCGGCAGGCCCGTCGCTGAGAAGCTGCAAGACCTTTTCACCAAAACGTGCGCCTAAACTTGATTTCACATCCTCGGGCTTCATCCATAAGCCGGCATTAACCAAGCCAGCGTTGCGCCCCGAGGCTCCAAAGCCAATTTCCATCGCCTCAAGGACGCTGACCTTTACACCGGCTTGCGCCAAGTGCAGTGCCGTCGAGAGACCCGTGTATCCGCCGCCAACCACGGCCACATCTCGTTTATGGGCATATCTGAGGATGCTCGTCTGCGGGGCGTCTGGTGCACTCCGCTCCCAAAGCCCATGGGAAAGACTGTTGTTCAGCATTTTCGTCCTTTCAAGCCCTCGCCCATAAGGGTGGCCTTTAGCAGCAAAAGGAAATTGAGTTCGTCTTCGACGTAATTCATGGAGTTTCAGAGAGACGGGTTCCAGCGTTGTCGAACACCAGGTGAGCAGCATCAAGAAAACTGGGCAGGAACATAGGTCGGCAACCCCGATCGACAGCGCCTGCTCGTCGACCCGAAATCCTGGGTGAGAGCTCCGGCGCGGATTACGGACAGCTTGCTGCGGTATTCGCGGAGCACAAAGGGCTGTCGGATCATATCGAAATCATCCCATCCATCGCGTCCGAGGGGCTTCAGCTGTCGCCAGTGCTAGCAAGTGGGGCGGACTTCATAGAATGACGAGGCGCTCTGCTAGTGGCAGTTAGGAATTGCTGCGTTACCGGGCCTCCGGTCGATTTGCCGGGTTCTATTTCCCTCCGGCCGCGTCGACCGCATTTTCTTTCGGCTGTACACTGGCAATCGTGATTCATGCGGCGCGCATCTATAGACCTCCCGGTACGCTTTTGAGAAATGCGATGCGGAAACAAAGCCGCAAGCCATCGCGATCTCAACGACCGGAAGGCGTGAACTGATCAGCAGCAGGTGCGCACGTTCCTAACGAAGATCCAAATAATAGCGGCTCGGAGAACATCCAAGTTCCCGCCTAAACAGCTGCTCGATTTGTCGGCGGGAAAGGCCGGCCGATCCTACTAAGTCGTCCAGTAGCAACGGCTCCGTGAGATTTGCCTCCATCTGTTCAATTACCTTGATGACCGCCTGATGGTTGAGTTGCACTCGAGAATGAAGGGGCAGACGTTGGCGGTCACCCGCTGCACGGGTCCTGCACGCGATAGCCTTTTCGCAAATACGGTTGACGGCTGTCGTCCCATGATGCTGATCAACCATGCCGAGAAACATGTCGAAGGGGGCGTCGCCCCCGGCGCAAGTGTGTAATTGCCCGTCCCGCTCGAAAGCGGTTTGAGCGGCTAGCACACTCGGGTACCGTTCAGAGAACATAGGAAATTGCTCCCAGTGAACCGCGCAACGCCGCCCTTCTGCAAGTCCCGCCCGAGCAAGCACAATCGTACCGCTACCTATCCCTACGAGGCTGCCGCGACGGTTCCAACACTCTCGTAGCCAGGCATCAAGCTGTTTGTGCGGACTAGGAGCATTGCGGTCGCCGACAACAACAGCCGGTGGTGAGATCGATCGACGAGCTTTTTCACGTTCGAATAATAACGAAGAATCGGCGCAAACCATTAACCCACAACTCGAGGCCGCAGGTTGCCCGTCATCTGAAATGACCTGCCAGCTATACACGTCCCGCCCCAACACCTCATTGGCGAGCCTCAGCGCTTCTACTGCCGACGAGAAGGCCTGGAGCGAAAAGGCCGGCAGGAGGTAAAAGCAAAAATTTCGGCATGTGGACTGTATGTCTAGCATCCCGGCTGGTTCCTTTCCCGTATTCGACAGCATTCTAGTGAAAGAGTGCCAAGCCCGAGGCGATCGGCTCGGGTTCCGAGCTAGGCTCTGCTCTCATGTCTTGGGCGCTTTCGGCGCCGCCCCCTTGCGGAGGGGCCGATGTCACGGTGAAGCGCTACGTAGAGGGCCAAGCTGCGCCTATCGGGCAGACATTCAGGGCATCTCGCCACCACAAGTTCGGCTGCCGGCCGTCTAGATGTTCAGCCCGTCTCGTGTAAGCTCATCCATAACGAAGCGCACTGCGCTTTCGGCGATTGCAACGATCTCTTCCGCCTCAGCCTTGGTAGTAATGAGCGGTGGGGCAAAGCCGAGGATATCGCCGTGTGGCATGGCGCGGGCGATCAGACCGCGTTCACGCGCTGCCTTGGAAATTCGTGCACCAACCTTGAGAGAGGGATCAAAACGCGTTTTCTTGTCGCGATCGGTCACGAACTCGATTGCGCCCATGAGGCCTACGCCGCGCACTTCACCGACGATCGGCAGCTGCGCGAATTTCGCCCTCAGCTGCGCCTGAAAGAATGCACCGACCTCGCGAGCGTTCGCCGGAAGATCTTCTTTCTCGACAATGTCAAGCACCGCGTTGGCCGCGGCAGCTCCAATCGGATGACCCGAATAGGTGTAACCGTGCGAGAAGGCGCCGACCCTGTCAGCCCCGTCTTCCAGCACCTTGTAGACCTTTTCACCAACGATTGCCGCCGAAAGTGGGAAATAGGCCGAAGTCAGACCTTTGGCGATGGTAATGAGGTCTGGTTCGATCCCGTAGTGCTGCGAGCCGAACATTGAGCCGGTCCGACCAAAGCCAGTTATCACTTCATCTGCAATGAGGAGCACATCGTGCTTCTTGAGCACGGGCTGGATTGCTTGCCAGTAACCTTCCGGCGGAGGCGTGATGCCGCCGGTGCCGAGCACCGGCTCGCCGATGAAGCTGCCCACATTGTCCGGGCCTAGGCGTTCGATCAACTGGTCAAGTTCGTTGGCACGCCGCGCTGAAAACTCGCGTTCGGACTCGCCTGGGTTCGCGCCCCAGTAGTGATGTTGTGGAATACCTGTGTGAACGATCTGCGGAAGCGGCAGGTCCATGTGTTCGTGATAGAAGCTCATGCCCGTCATTGAGCCGGACACGGCACTGCAGCCGTGATAGCCGCGTTCACGCGAGATGATCTTCTTCTTGTTCGGCTTGCCACGCAGATTGTTATAGTACCAAACAAGCTTGGCCTTGGTCTCGTTGGCGTCCGAGCCGGACATACCGTAGAACACTTTGCTCATCTTGCCAGGTGCCATCTTCACGAGGCGATCGGAGAGAATCGCGAGCTCGTCCGTCGTGTGCGCCGCATACGAGTGGTAATAAGCGAGCCGATAGGCCTGACGCGAGATCGCTTCTGCTACTTCGGTGCGGCCATAGCCGACATTGACGCAGTAGAGACCGGCAAAACCATCAATAAACTTGTTTCCATGCGCGTCTTGAATGCGGATTCCCTTCCCGGTCTCGACGATCGTTGGCTCGCCTAGCTTGCCGGTGGCAACGTCCTTGAGTTGCGTGAAAGGGTGTAGGACAGCGTTTCTGTCCTTCTCGCTGATATCCTTGATGTTGATAGTCAAGGCGCTTTCCTTTCAGGCTGCGATGTTGCCAATGCACACATATTTGGGTTCGAGATATTCGACGAGTCCATGTCTCGATCCCTCGCGGCCGAGGCCGGATTGCTTCCATCCGCCGAAGGGTATGGGAGCCCCGGTGAATTTTGGGATGTTGACTGCGACCATACCATACTCAAGTTGATCGGTCAGCCGCAGGGCGCGGTTGAGGTCCCGCGTATAGACATATGCCGCAAGGCCCATTTCCGAGTTGTTGGCCCGGGCGAGCACCTCTGCCTCGTCATCAAAAACAAGGATTGCCGCCACCGGACCGAAAGTTTCTTCCTTGGCAACCAGCATGTCGTCTGTGACGTCCGCGAGCACAGTCGGGGTGACGAAATTGCCCGCGAGTGGGCTGTCCTGTCCGCCAACAACGACGCGGGCTCCAGCACAAAGAGCTTCGGAAACCTGTCGCCTGCACTTTTCGGCGACAGATGGTTTGGTCATTGGGCCAATGTCGACACCAGGCTCGAATCCGTGCCCGACTTTCAGTTTACTGGTGGCCTTCGCGAATTCTTCCACAAAGCGCAAATAGCTTCCCCGCTGGACATAGATCCGATTGGCTGCCAGGCAGTCCTGGCCGGATGTGGCGAATTTGGCTGCCATGCATCCAGCCACGGCAGTCTCCAACGGTGCGTCATCGAAAATGATAAAAGGAGCATTGCCGCCAAGTTCAAGTGAAGCCTTCTTGAGGGTTTTTGCCGATTGCTCGAGCAGCATACGACCGACTTCGGTCGAGCCCGTGAAGGAGAATGCCCGCACATCGCTATGATCCAACAGCTGCTTTGAAAGCGGGGGAGCCTCTCCCGTGATCACTTGAAACACGCCGGTTGGCACTCCTGCCTCCTCGGCAAGACGGGCCAGCGCCAGAGCTGACAAGGGCGTTTCCGGGGCGGGCTTGACGATCATGGTGCAGCCTGCAGCCAGCGCGGCCCCAGCTTTTCTGGTGATCATTGCCGACGGGAAATTCCATGGCGTGATTGCGACGGTCACTCCAATCGGCTGCATCCGCACGGCCAACTGACTTCCGGCAAGATGGCTCGGAATGGTCTCGCCGTATGCTCGCTCGCCCTCCGCTGCAAACCAGTCAAGAAAGCTAGCGGCATATGAAATTTCACCCCGGGCCTCGGCCAAGGGTTTGCCTTGCTCGGCGGTCATGATTGCGGCAAGGTCTTCAGCATTCTCACGCATCCCGGCGGCCCATTTCCGCAGGTGTGTGCCCCGTTCCGCAGGAAGTACATCGCGCCATCGCAGAAATGCGGTTTTCGCAAAGTTGACTGCGTTGTCCACGTCAGACGTGTCACAGGCAGCCACCTGAGCGAGTTCCTCGTCAGTAGCCGGGTCCAGCACCGAGAGTGTCTCAGCCCTGGAGAGCCAAGCGCCCCCCACATAGGCGCATTTTTGCAGCAGGTCCTGCCGTTTGAGCCCCCTTAGTGCGGCGATTGCTGAACCTTTCATGTGTAACTCCGTCAGTTTTCGATTTTCCATCAAACTAACCGCGCGAGCGGTTCGGTTGGCGGCGCAATTCCAGGCCATCTAGGCGTTTTCCTGCGAACACCGGGCATTTTCTGCGGATTTCTCCATCTTATCTTTGTCTGTCGTGCAATGACCGCCAAGGAAGGCTTCCAGCAACCCTGACGTGTCTCCGTCGATCTCATAAGCAGATTGAACCGCTGCGGACACTTGGAATGTTCCCAGTGCACTGCGCATCTTCGTCCAGTCGACAGACCTGTCTGCGCGATGCTGAAGACGCCACTCGCGATTCCGACCAGATACAGTTTTCTAGCCCGGCATTCCCGCAACCAGCCATGCACGGCTCGATTTACAGGAAGGGGGTAGCTACCCCCGCAAATTACAGCGACCGAGGGGGAAAAGCCCCTTTGCCAAGAAGTCCACGTTCCTCCTTGAGCGACGTATCGACGGAGATCGTAAGCCCGCAACGCGATCTCACAGGGTGTCCGTCGTCGGAGACAATTCGCCAAGCGTAACTTTCTGATTCAAGCACTTCGTTGGCGAGCCTTAAGGCCTCAACTGCGGAAGAGAAAGCCTGTAGGGAGAACCCAGGGCCGAGATAAAGACTGAACAGACGCCTGGTTACCTTCATCTTCAGCATCTCTACGACTGTCTGGGAGCCTCGAACCCGTCAGACCTTGGTTCTGAGGCCCTTAGGGTCGAAAAAGGCCTGAAGCGAAGCGTCCGCGTCGTACAGCTTGCCAGCAATTTCGATCTGCCAGCTTCCGGAGTCGATCCACCCCCGACTGACGCCATCAGCGTGGTTGACGTAGCCCAGCCCTATCGATGACCCCAAGGTAAAGCTCCGGACCCCAGAGGAGATGTAGCCGACAATGCCACCATTGTAGCGGATCAGCTCTTCGCGAAAGAGCAGGGGCTTTGGATCCCTCAGCTTGAATGAGAGGAGCCGTTTTCGCGGCGTGCCGGCCGCCTTCTGGGCCTCCGTGGCATCCTTGCCTTGAAAACCACAGGGCTTGGACCAGTCAATCGTAAAGCCGAGTCCGGCCTCAAGCAGTGTGTCAACCGGGGTGAGGTCAAGCTCATACTCTCGGTATGCTCGTTCGGAGCGGAGATGCTCCAGCGCGTGGTAGCCGGCCGGTCTTAGCCCATGCTCGCTTCCGGCCTCCCACAAGATGTCAAAAACGTGCTGTGCCATCTCTGTGGGGATATGGAGCTCCCAGCCCAGTTCTCCGACATAAGTGAGCCGGTTCGCGATAACTCGCGCGTAACCGACGTCGATCTCCTGACTGGTGGCGAATGGAAATGCTTCATTTGAAAGGTCAGTGTCGGTGACTTTGGAGAGGATCTCGCGGGATTTTGGTCCCTGCAGCGACAGCACCGCGTAGCCCGAGGTAACGTCCGTCAGCGTCACGTTCCAGTCGCTGGTGATATGCTTGCGAATCCAGGCGGTGTCTCGTGGGTGGACAGTGGCCGACGATATGATGAGGTATTCGGTTTCCGAAAGTCGATTGACGGTTACGTCGGTTTCGATGCCACCCTTCTTGTTGAGCATGTGCGTATAGACGAGCTTGCCGACTGGTACGTCGACATTGCCGGCGCAGAGCCATTGGAGAAAGCGGCAGGCGTCTTGGCCCTGGACAAGGTGCTTGCCGAAAGAACTCTGGTCCAATAGCACTGCATCGGTACGCGCGGCACGGCATTCTTCAGCGGTGTACTTGAACCAATTGGGTTCCTCATACGAATAGACATTCTCCGTGGGCTGGCCTTCTCCGGCAAACCACATTGGACGCTCCCAGCCCATGCCCTCCCCGAAACTTGCCCCAAGTTTCGCCCAACGATCATGGAGGGCGCTTTTGCGGACCCCGCGCGAGCTTTCCCGCTGATAATTTGGCCAATGCATCTTATAGTGAAGGCCGAGCACCTCGGCTGTGCGATCGTGCAGGTAGCGTTTGTTGATCTGGAACGGATGGAACCTGGCCACATCGACGAAGCTGATGTCCATCTGCGGTGACTTGGCAACGATCCATTCGGCCAGAGCCCTCCCGGCTCCCGCTCCAAACTCGATACCCTCGGAATTGTAGCCGGCCGACACGTAAAGGTTTTTCAGTCCCGGAACCTCGCCGATCATGAAGAGCAGGTCTGGCGTAAAGCTCTCAGGGCCATTGAAAAACTTCGCGATTCCGGCGTTGGCGAGCCCAGGCACGATTTCGATGGCCTTGGTCATAGGCAGCTCGAAATGATCCCAATCCTCCCAGAGTTCGATAAAGGCAGTATCCTTGGGCAGGCGTTCCATCGCGACAGGCTTGCCCCAAGGCTCGAAAGCGCCGATCAGGAGCTTGCCTGCGTCTTCCTTTAGGTACACGTGACCATCGGTATCGCGCAGCACTGGAAGCGTCGGCGGGATGAAGTCCATAGGTTCGGTGACCACGTAGAAATGCTCGGCCGCATACAGGGGCACGCGTGCGCCCAACCGCGCTGCCAGGTCCCGTGTCCAGAGCCCGCAGGCCAAAACCAAGGTTTCCGCCTCGATGACCCCATAGTCGGTCTGAAGCTGGTAGAGACCTTCCGGCGTCCGCCAAAGGTCCTTTACCTCTTGGTTCTCAAAGATGCGGGCCCCATTCTGCTTCGCTCCCGCTGCCAGCGCCATGCACGTGTCGATCGGGTTTGTCTGCCCGTCCCGGGGGATGAACACCGCGCCCTCGATGATTGAAGCGTCGATTGCCGGGTAAAGCGCCTTGGCCTCCGCCGGGGAGATCATATGGGCTTCAAGTCCAAAGCTCTTGGCGACCGACGCGTTGCGGGCGGTCTCGTGAAGACGATCCTTGGTCCGGGCGACGCCGAGTGTGCCGTTGCGCTTCAGCCCGGTAGCCTGGCCTGTTTCAGCTTCAAGGGCGTCATAAAGCTCAGCATTGTATTTCGCAATTTCGGTCAGCGAATGTGTGCCACGTGTCTGCATGATCAGACCAGCCGCATGCCAAGTGGAGCCTGAAGTCAGCGTGTTCCGCTCCAAGATCGCAACATCTTTCTTGCCCAGCTTCGCGAGATGATACGCAACGCTCGCGCCAACTATGCCGCCTCCCAGAATAACGATCTCATGGTGACGGGCTGCTGTAGCGCGGGGGCGCAAGAATGGGAAATGTGTCATGGAACCCTGTGATTGAATAAAGGGCCGTACGCGCCCTCCTGTATAAACCGTGACGAAATTTAGCCGGCCTTCCACGCGGATATTCCGCGTATTTCTCGCGGAGTTAAAGTGTTGGCCGCGACGAAAGGGCAGGTTTTGCGGCTATCAGGCGCCGTCCTCGCCGAAAGCTCGTGGACTTGGCCTACGGCTTGCGCCTGGCGGGCAGACGCCGTTTCTGGGGATGGTTTCGCGTCAACCTTGTCGCTGCAAAAAAGCGTGGGCGGCCTTCCGGTCAGTCTGTGGGGATTACACTTCCGCGTTTGTAGAGCTGCAGACAGACACTTGTGTTGATGCGTTTGATATTCGGGTTCATCTCAACCATCATCTGGGTGATGTGGTCGTACTCCTCGACATCTTTCGCTGTGATAACCACGGTCAAGTCGGATGCTCCTGTGGTGTAGAATGCCTGCTGGACATAGCTCTCCCCCAGCAGCCATTTCTTAAGCTGGCCGAGCAAGTCCTTGCGTTCTCGTTCAACCTCGATGGCAGCCAGAAACACTAGCGGACGGCCGACTTTCTTGCCGTCGACTACCGCAACCGTTGCGACTATTACCCCCAAGTCCTTCAAGCGCTTGATGCGACGCTGGACCGCCGAGGCGGACAGGTTCACCTCTTCGGCGATCGTCGACGCTGGAAGCTCGGCGTCCAGCTGGATGATCGCGAGGATTTTTCTGTCGTAATCGTCGATGTCTTCAGTACTCAAAAATGCCTCCGAGAGCGGGCAAGTACCTCGCGCTTCTAACCGATGGCCGGAACATCTGCCAGTAAATCCAGACAAAGACGCACCACCGCGTCTGTGGTCGGAGCAAGAAGATCGTCCGATGCGCCGAAGGTCGGTGTGTGCAGAAACGACTCGTTGCCGGGCTCGCGGCTGCCGAACCAGAAGTAAATCGAAGGCACCGTCTCCGAATAATAGCCGAAATCATCGCTGCCCTCTTCCTGCGGGTCAGTCGACAGTGCGGTCTGGCCCTCTGCTTTGACAACGATTTTTTGAAAACGCGCGACGAGCCCAGGATCGTTGACTACGGCAGGCTCTCCACGGATCTGGTCGACGCGGGCTCGGCCATGGTGAAGTGCAGCCAGCCCGTGTGCCAGCTCTGCCACTCTCTTGTTGATCATTTGCCTTCGATCGCGCGTCCGCGTCCGGATCGTGCCTTCTACAGTCACCTCGGGACAAATGATGTTCGCCGCTTCTCCGCCCTTTATCTTGCCGATCGTGATGACCGTTGCGTCCCGGGCTGGGAACTCGCGTGACACGACCTTCTGAACCTCACAGATAAACGCGGCGGCAATGGCGATGGCATCGACCCCCTTGTGCGGCATGGCCCCGTGCGCCATCTGGCCGATGAATGTGATTGAGAACTGGTCCGCTGATTTGCTCACAGCACCGGGCAGGGCGTTGAAGACGCCGACCGGGAGGTTAGGGTTTATATGGATCCCAATAGCGTGGTCGAAACCACCAAGCAGGTTTTCGCTCGTGACCGAGCGCCCTCCGACCGGCTCCGCTTCCTCGGCGGGGTGGAAGAAGACTCGGACCTTGCCGGAAAAACGGTTCCGCTGGCGGTGCAAAGCCAACGCTGTTCCTAGCGCCACCGAGGCGTGGATGTCATGGCCGCATGCGTGCATGACGCCTGGAACTTGTGAACGGAAAGGGACGTCGTCGCGCGTCTCGTGGATAGGTAAGGCGTCAATGTCGCCTCGAACGGCGATTGACCGCGACAAGCCGTTCGCCTGGCCTAGGATATCCACGTAAAGGCCGGTATTGTGGAAAGGGACGGAACCGCTCAGTCCGTGGCGGTCAAGGATCTCTCGGATTCGAGCTTGCGTTTTCCACTCACAGTTGGAGAGTTCCGGCTCCCGATGCATCGCCTGGCGAAGCTCGATGATGGCGTCCCGCTCGGCGCTGTCGAGCGCCGAGCCGAGCCGTTCTGTTGTCAGCTGAGAAACCATCCAAGTCTCATGTTTGGAGAAGGTGCCGCACCGCGGTGAATATGCACGACAGTGCGGCCATCGCCTCTAGTTTTGGGAGTAAAGGCGATGCTGAGCGTACCATCAGCGAATTTGCTATAGTCGACATTTGTTCCCTGAATGCTCGAATGGGTATCACCATATTGAGAGCACGTGCGTTTATTCCGCGTATTTCATCGTAGTAGCGCGGCGCCCCCGCGCCATTTCCAGGGTATTGGGCGAATTATGTCGCATTTTGCCACAGAGTGGCTTTGCCAAACGGTTTCGTGGACCCTTGGTAGAATTGGCAACCGACCGAAAGGTTCGGATGCTGTCTCGGCCATCTTTTTTGCCTGAGGCCGCGTTTGCCTCTGAAGTCGCGGCACCGCGTCTAGCAATGGGTAGGCATACTGTCGTATTGCCTTGAGGACGGCTTCGTCGCCGTTGTGGTATGCGAATGTGATCTTGATCGAGCCGTCGTCGTGCAATTCGGCGGAACCATCGCCGGTGACTTCATCCATCTCGTCGAAGCCGGCCGCCACGCAAACATCGAACTTTTTGGGGTCAGTTTACAAATATGGGACAATATCTATATGGCCAAGCCTTTGCGCGATCTCAGTTTCCGCTGCGCGCCGATTCGCGAAACTCGTCGCACTGACATCGATGATGGCTACCCGATCCTGCAAAACCGCTCCGCATCGCGCCGGTTCTCAGGAGCGATCCGGAACAGCTTCACGCTCTGTCCCCCAACACCCCGCGCGGGGGTGCGTGTGCGAAAATCTCTCACATCACGACGAACGATAGGTAATTTCCGCGCGATGGTCGCTTAGAATGCGGAATTGCGGCGATCGGTTGGGGTTTAATTGAGCGTGCCGACGTTTCAAGCATCTTTGGAAGAGGCTGAACAACCATCAGCCGGAAGCGGGTCGCTTGTACGGCAAAACGCCGTTTTCTCTATAAGCAAACGCGAGCGCAGGTTGCGTCCGTTCTGACACTCTTTCTCTCAAAGGATCTATCATGACGACACAGGCTGAAGAACATTTAGACAGTTATGACCTGGTCGGGTCTTTGGAAACGAGCGTGGATGACGGTTTCACGATGGTCGCCGTCGGCGACCTCATCGTTACAAGACCGCTGACGAAAGGCGGACACCCAGGATTTGATAAGGTCATTGAAATTCTGCGCAATGCAGACGCAACGTTGGGAAACATGGAGACGAATATCTTCGATATTCGATCCTTCAGGGGCAGTCCACAGGCGGAATTTGGTGGCGCTTATCACGCAAGCCTGCCAACGCTCGGTCCCGACCTAAAGGAGATGGGGTTCAACGTCGTCAGCTATGCGAACAATCATACCTTCGATTGGGGGGTCGAGGGCATGCGAGAAACCATAGAGACCCTCGAAAAGAACGGCATAGTCCACGCGGGCGCTGGCGAGAATCTGTCACAAGCGGCCGCCGCACGCTTCCTTGAAACACCCCGTGGTCGAGTCGGCCTTGTGTCATGCGCTGCAACATTTACGCCTCAGTCGAGGGCAGCCGATCCGGCAGCGGAGGCTCCGGGAAGGCCAGGCATAAACCCCCTGCGTCTCACCAGAAATGTGGTCGTACCTCAAACGATGTTGGAGGATTTGAGGCGGGTACGGGACGCTCTGCCAGGCTACAAGCTATCCCAGCAGCACCTCGACAAAGTCATTTTGGCCGAGACGACATATATTGCCGGCAGCACTCCGGGCTTTAGCTACGCGCCGAACCCGAAGGATGTCGAGACCATTCTGCGGAATGTTCGCCGTGGTAAGCAATACTCCGATTTCTGCATTCTCGCGAACCACGGGCATGAGCCAGGCAATTGGAGCCAGCAGCCTGCAGACTATGAACAGGCATTCGCACGCTCTGCGATTGATGCCGGCGCCGACGCCTATGTAGCTCATGGACCTCATCAACTTCGCGGCATTGAAGTCTATAACGGCCGGCCCATTTTCTACAGCCTCGCCAACTTCATGATCGATGACCTTCGAACTCCAATAGGTATCGACATGTTTGAGACTTATGGGAAGGATCCACGGCTTCATACTGACGCCGAGGTGACGGTCGCCGAGATGACAAGTGGATACGACACAGCTCCAGGTTTTACGGATCCGGTCTTCTACGAGAGCATTATCACGGTCACGAGGTTTGAACGCAACCAGCTCAAGGAACTCCGGCTGTACCCTGTGGAGCTGGGACATTCCAAACGATTGGCAAAACGCGGAATACCGAGCCTTGCAAGTTCTCAGCAATCGAAGTCCATTCTCGAACGGCTGCAAAGTCTTTCAAAGCCTTTCGGAACGAAAATCACAATCGTCGGTGATATCGGTCTCATCGCAGTTTGAGTCGATTACTCCGTGTTATCTTCAACGGTGCTTCAAGGATAAACTGGCCGATAAATCGAAACTTGTCTTCGCAGAGGGGATGGGTGGGGAGCGCGAGGCCGGTTCAGGGGGACCCTCGCCCGGAGTTGGCTATTGCCCTAAAAATGCAAGATTGAGGCAGAACCCCTTTAAATACAGTGCGACAAGGACCTCGTCGAACGATGGCGGTTTTTCATCGAACATCTTCGACGCCATGCTGCGTTCGCCCCACGCAGATCGCGCAGCCACTTCTCAGATGGAAGCTGGAGCGTCCCAGGCCTTGTCGTATCCAGCTAGAGCGGAAAAAGACCGCCTTCTGGCACATCAATATCGCCAATATTTTTGCATTGCTCTAGTCATTATTGTTGTGAAGAGATATTCTGGCCTATTTACTTGCTGCTCAAGTCACGCATAAAAAGAAATTAGCACCAATTCGGTAGCTTAACCCTGTCTTCCCGTACTCGCGGTCCGTGGCGCCGAGTAGACGATCAAAGACCGCCAGTCCGCTCACCAATAGGTCGGCACTAGCGTCTTAGGGCCTGTTGGGAAGCCACAGGAGTAGGACAATGTCCACGGGTTCGGGTAAGGGCGATAATCATGGCAGCGGCCCAGGAAATATCGAGATCACCGTTGTGGTGAACGGCCAACCCACGCGGGTCGAAGCCAATCCCCACCAGCCGCTTCACGTCGTTCGCACCAAAGCCCTTGAGAACACCCAGAACGTGGCCCAACCGGCCGAGAATTGGGAATTCAAGGATGAGGCCGGCAACTTGCTCGACGTCGACAAGAAGGTTGGCGAATTCGGTTTCCCCAACACTTTGACCCTGTTCCTCAGTCTAAAGGTGGGCATCGTAGGTGCCTGAACCTCAAACTGTGGATCCGAAGGTCTCCCGAGCGAAGTTTGACCGGGAGATCGGCCGGTTCAGGCCATATGCTGATGCCTATCGGGCTCAGGGCTGCTTCTTGATCGAGGCGAGCTTCCCGAGCGCTTTCTTCATTTTCGCAAGCCCGAAGCTCACATGAGGAGTGATGCGTCAAGGCAATTTGCCTTGGCCCGGCATTCCTCGGTGCAACGCGCCCGATACAGCCGTCGCGTTCGGTGGCTTCACCCCTGCCGACATAATGGCACTTCCCGTCAGCCGTGGGATGTCGCGGGCAATGACCACTCCATGCTCGGAAAGGAGGCCACGAATCTGATTGACGAGTCTGACCCGGTCGGCGACCAGACGCCGACGAATGCGATGAACGGCCTAGATTGCCAGCTGATCAGTCGACTTCGGCGGCACAAAGCGCATTGATGGCCGGCCGACCGCCTCGCAGATAGCTTCCGCATCGTTCCGGTCGTTCTTGTTCGACTTGATCTATGGTGTCACGAACTGAGGGCAGCCGAACCTCATGGCCGAGATCGGAAAGCACTCTTGCCCAATAATGCGCTCCGTTCGAGGCTTCCATCCCGACCAGACATCGTGGCAGGTTGGCGAAGAAGCTGGCTACCGCATGGCGGCGTAGCGTTTTGCGTACGACAACTTTCCCGTGGCAGTCGACACCGTGAACCTCGAAGACGTATTTCGCTAGATCCACACCTATTCGAACGATCTGCAAGACATCCTCCTTCGTTGCAGTTGGCGTTCGAGATTTCACCGCGCCTGGAAGGCGGGGTCCATACCATTGGCTCCTGCCGCGCAAGAGAGACTCTGGCTTTTCCACCTCCCGATCGGGTGCGGTCATGTGCCCGGCCTGTTGATGCGGCATTGATTACGGCTGGCCCTGATGGAAGTGCGCGGATCGGGTCTCAATCCCTATTACGCGGTATTGATAATCCGCATGGCTATCGGCGAGTTTTCCCGATCCCGGTTCGACCGGTTGGCATCACGTCTTATTCACCCTTACGATCTCTGGTAGGCCTGTAGCTCTCCCCTATCTCAACTAATCCGTGATCCTCCTGCTACACCGCTGTCGCGGGTACTCTGAAGGTTTCCTGCCTCGTTATGATCGCCCATGCGGATTCCGACGTGGAGGCGGCCGCCATTCCGATTTGAAGCCGGCCACCATTCCAATCAAAAGTCGCCAATTTTCGGCACTGAACATTACCCCCTGGGTCAGCAACTTTGGCATCAAATGCCCCGCGATGAACGGGGAGATTTTGATGCCGGCAAAGAGAAGGCTGACCATGAGACAGTTACGACAAATGCTGCGGCTTGCCGGAAGCGGGACGAGCTCCCGCGAGATTGCCGTCGTGTTGGGAATAGCGCGCAGTACGGTGTAGGATAATCTGCAGCGCGCAGCGGCGGTTGGATTGAGCTGGGCCTTGCCGGGCGAACTTAGCGACGATGCGCTCGAGAACAAACTCTTCACTCGCAACGGCGTCATCAGCCGCGCCAGTTTCTACGATTTCCAGATCAACCGCAGCTACGGCATGATGGCATCCCACTATGGTGTCGATGTCCTGCCGGCACGGCCGAGACGGCCGAAGGACAAATCCAAAGTCGAGAACGGCGTCCGCTTCGCCCAATCATGCATTCTGGGGCGGATGCGTGATGTGCTTGAGATCATTGAAGACCGCTACGAACGCCGATCGACAATCGTCACCAGTCAGCTGCCTCTGGATCGCTGGTACGAGATCATTGCAAACCCCAACTCTGGCCGATGCCATTCTGGACCGCCTCGTTCACAACGCCTATCGCATCGATCTCACCGGTGAAAGCATGCGAAAACAGCGCTCGCCAAGAGCGTCTGAAACAGCCCAAGCTTGACCTGAAACGAAACCCAATCCAAACATCAACGAGACCCAGGATCAGTCCGAAAAAATGGCCGGCTTCAAATCGGAATCGATGGCCGGCTTCGTCGGAATACGCACGCCCATGCGATCCGAGCCATCTTGTTGGCCATAGCGACCGTAACCAGACGCGGCGGGCGACGCTCAAGCAGACCATTGTGCGCCAGGCGCGCTTTTTGCTCGCGCGTAGCGAAGCATGCCAGTCGCGCCAATCACCAGCATGCGCCGGATGTAGCGGTGCTTTGATATCCGGCCCAGCGGGAACCGTCGCCGCAATAGCGGATGCGGTCAGCACACCTATCCCGGGGATCGTCGCCAGTCGCCGGCTCATTTCGATCTGCGTGTGCCAGGCCTTGATCGCTTTCCGTTTGTGCGCAATTGCGCGACGAGCGGTCTCAAGGCTGCCTTTGCCAAAGTCGGCAGGCTATCGTCGTCGTCAGCCTCGACTGCGGCGATGATGTCTTCAACCTTTCCGCGTCCCTGCGCGGCGACGAGGCCAAGTTCGGCGGCGTGCTGGATTTCGGTCTTGACCGGCAAACCGGGAAAATAGGAGCCCTTCCTGAGCTTGAGGATGCGCAGCTCGACGGTGCCGGCCTGCGGCTCCCAGTCTGTCGCGGTAGCCGTTGCGCTGAGCCATGCGCAGCGGGTTCTTCTCGCATAGCCGGCGCCGGTGGCGGCGCCCACCTCCGGCTCCATCAGCCGCTCGCCGGCAAAGCCGATCATCTCGCGCAAGATATCGGCGTCGGGGGTCTTCTCCACGAGCGTGAGCAGGTTCATCATGTCGTCGGTCATCGATGGTTCCTTCGAATCAGGTTGGTGTCAGCAACCCGACCCTATCGGGAACATCGATGACCGCCGCTACGCCGCTCGCTCGCTTCAGCGCTGTTGAGGGCGCGCTAGCGAGCGGCTTCGTCACCGCCGAGTTACACCACTCAGCGGGGCACGACCCGCCATGCCTGAGAAAACGCCGGGCAAACGACCCCTACTGTCGCGTTTGTCGAATCCGCGACACGTTTCGGCCTAGTTGCCTGATGGACTCCGGGCCAAGTCATTGAACAAAAATCAGAAAAATATTTCTAAGGCTCCGTCGGCGCAATTGGCATGACTTTTGAGAAGTCCTCTTCGTGAAACGCGAGGTCAGGCGGCACCGGTGTTCGTCCAAGTTGAGCTGTGGCTCGGACCTGGGTGCGCCAATCCGACAAGCTCCTTGGTTCGACCACGAACCCCATTGCAGGCATTCCCGCCGGTCTGCCTACCTAGTATCCAAATAGAGAGGCAACGATGACTGACCAAAGTGCACCGGATCGCGAGGAGGAATTCGCGATCTTCAACCATCTTGAGTCTGAAGTTCGCAGCTACGCCCGCAGCTTTCCCGTCGTTTTCGCGAGGGCTCGAGGGGCTCAGCTGTTTGCGCGAGATGGGACGGCCTATCTCGACTTTCTCATGGGCTGCTCAAGTTTAAACTATGGGCACAACCCCCCTGAGCTGAAGGCCGCGCTCGCAGACTACATTGCGGGCGACGGCATAACGCATGGCCTTGATTTATACAACGAAGCTAAGGAGTCTTTTCTGCGAGAATTCCACGAGACGATCCTTAGGCCGCGACAACTAGACTACGTCGTGCAGTTTCCCGGTCCGACCGGCGCCAACGCGGTCGAGGCTGCCCTCAAGTTAGCTCGCAAGATCACTGGTCGGCCCAACATCATAGCCTTCACCAACGGCTTTCATGGCGTGAGCCTTGGCGCTCTCTCCTGCACCGGCAACCGATATCACCGCGCAGCCGCTGGCCAGCTTCTTGGCGGCGTGACGCGGCTACCCTATGACGGCTATCTTGGGTCCAGTGTGGACACCGCTGACTACCTTGACCGCCTGCTCTCGGATCCCTCCAGTGGCGTGGACGCCCCAGCGGCGGTTATTGTCGAGACAGTTCAGGGCGAAGGCGGCCTCAATGTCGGCGGGACGGAGTGGCTGCGCAAGGTGGCGGCAATTGCGCGCAAACACGGAGCTCTGCTGATCGTAGACGACATTCAGGCGGGTGTTGGCCGGACCGATGCGTTCTTCAGCTTCGAGGCGGCCGGTCTCCGACCGGACATCGTCACAATGGCCAAATCGATATCGGGTTATGGCCTGCCTATGGCCCTCGTCCTAATTGATCGACAACTCGACAAGTGGGAACCGGGAGAGCACAACGGGACGTTCCGCGGCAATTGTCATGCTTTCGTCACCGCCCGGGCAGCCGTAGAGCACTTCTGGCGAACGGACAGCTTGGCAGCGTCCGTCAGGGGTAAAGGCAATTTGCTGAAAAGTCGCCTTGAGCAGATTGCGCAGAAGTATGATCCAGAGCGAGTGTCAGTTAAAGGTCGTGGCATGATGCGGGGCATCGATCTGAAGTCTGGCGAGGTTGCGGGGCAGGTCATCAGCAACGCCTTTCAGATGGGCCTCATTGTCGAGACCGCTGGTCCCAAAGATGAGGTCGTGAAATGCCTGCCGCCCCTCGTCATTGGGGAGGCTCAACTTAGCCGAGGTCTCGACATCCTCGAGGACGCTATCGATAGCGTGATGGGCAGCGCAGTGAACACGGCAGCTTGAGAGGTGATGATGATCGTCAGGGATCTCATGAGGAGAAACTGACAGCCCGGCGGGTCGAGACGACGAGTTGGGAAAGCGTGCGGTTGCTCCTCAAGAACGATGGGATGAGCATATCACTAGGATTAATTCGGACGCCCGGCTCAGGATGCATTATGGGAACCACCTTGAGGCGATCTACTGCATCTCGGGAACGGGCTCTATCGAGGGTTCCCAAGCGGATGAGGTCCATGTCGTGTGACCGAACATCATTTACGCGTTCGATAAGCACCTACCTCTTCGTCCCTCCGTTGGCCGGCAGCGAGGTGTACGATGAGACCGGCGCGTATCCTCTCGACTCTGAGGCGATCTGATGTCGCTACAGAAAAGGTTAATGAGCGTCGACATGGAGAGTATTCGGCTCCTCCGCCTCTCCGCAGTCGCTCGTCATGCCAGAGGTCGTGGCTTCCCCTGCGCTAGCACATCCGCAGACCAGGAAAGTACGACGACGCGTGGATTCGATCTACCGCCCATCGCTGGCGTTTCGGAGAACCTTCGCAGGGCATGGCAGCGCTGCGAGCGACGTCAGAAGGAAAAGAGTGTGTGGGCGTCAGCGCGCATGCATGACGTCTTGCCGCGAAATAGCGGCTATGGGCGCCTTGCTGGTGCTGCAGGTTGTCAACTGACCAACCCACCTCGCCGAAAAGGATTTTTGAGGTGAATCTCCTGCCTAACCGCGAGCCTAGCGCCCACTCTGTCGAGAAGATTGGAGGCACGTCGATCTCCAACACCGCTGCCGTATTCGAGAACGTCCTAGTCGGAGGACGAAAGGGGAGCGGACTCTACAACCGGATATTCGTCGTATCCGCTTATAGCGGAATGACCGATCTGCTCCTCGAGCACAAGAAAACTGGCAAGCCCGGCGCCTATGCGCGTTTTGCGGGCGACAGATCAAGATCGGCTTTGGTCGAAGCGATCGCAGAGGTCCATCGTGAGATGAGGAGGATCAATGCGGAAGTCTTCGGCCGCTCGCCGGAAAGGCGCGTCGCCGATGATTTTGTTCGCGACCGCATTGAAGGAGTGCGTAGCTGCCTGTTGGATCTGCAGCGGCTTTGTTCATATGGCCCCTTCAGGCTCGAAGAGCACTTGGATACGGTGCGCGAAGTTCTCGCCGCGCAGGGCGAAGCCCACAGTTCCCACAACACGGCACTGCTCCTCAGGACACTTGGCGTGGAGGCAATCTTCGTGGACATCACGGGCTGGCTTGACGAAACTGAAATGAGCCTTGACGCGCGAATCGAGACGGCGCTATCCGCGATCGACCTCGGCAAGCAGTTGCCGATCATCACGGGCTACAGCCGATGCCCAGGTGGCCTGGTGCAGATTTATGGCCGTGGCTACACCGAGCTTACATTCGCCCGGATCGCCGTACTCACAGGCGCCAGGGAGGCAATAATCCACAAGGAGTACCATCTTTCGACAGCTGACCCCAAGATTGTCGGCATTGAACGGGTCCGCACCATCGGCCACACCAACTATGATGTCGCCGATCACCTCTCTAACCTCGAAGTGGAGGCGATACATCCGGCTGCAGCCAAGGAGCTGCGCCATGCGAATATACCTCTTCGTTTCAAGAATACCTTCGAACCTGGGGACGAAGGAACCGTCATTACGCGCGACTACGTCTCTGACACACCGCAGGCAGAGATTATCACCGGCCTCAGAGGAGTGTACGCCCTAGAGTTTTTCGAGCAGGATATGGTGGGTGTGAACGAATATGAGGCGGAGATTCTGAAGAAGTTGAAAGGCTATGACGTCCGCGTCGTCACTAAGGCATCAAACGCAAATACCATCACGCATTATCTCTCCGCGGCACCCGAGGTAATCGCGCCCGCTGTCCAGGCTCTAGAGGAAAGCTTTCCGACGGCTGATATTGTCACAAAGAAGGTGAGCATTGTCTCGGCCATCGGAAGCGACCTAAATCTCCAAAGCCTAACGTTCATTGCTGTGCAAGCGCTAGCGGATGCTTGCATAGAGGTCCTGGGCATCCATCAGCTCATGCGCAGCGTAGATATAATCTTCATAGTTGATGAATCCCGCTTCGACGATGCTGTTAGGGCGCTTCACGGCGCTCTGATCGAAGATTCACGGCTGCCTCTTGCAGCGCAGCCGTCGTCCGGCGTGGAGCGCTAAGGCTGAGTTACGTGCATCTGGCCGATGATTGATTTGCACAGCGTCACCACCGGCATCGTGGAATCTCGAACACGTCGCAGACTTCGGTTGCGCGAAAATCGCCGTAACGGGTGGGAACATCGGCCCTTATCGATCGCGGGATCGTCGTTTGCTACAAGACCATCTGGAGCGGTCTTCATGCGGCTGTGCTCGCGCAGCGGCAGTTCTTCCGACAGCAGGATGTCGATCGCCTCCAGTGCCGACAATTCCCCATGCTCGATGCGTCGCTCGACATGGTCGAGTGCCTAGAGCGCGCAGACATCTTCGGTCCGAGAGATCGTGGCGGATCCGAATTTTTCAAATGGCCGATACGCCTCGTGCAGCGCCCCCGTTTTCGGAGGATTTCAAGAAATGGATCGAAAGAACCTGGCTTGGCCTGCGTGCCTTGAGCGACTGCTAGCAGGCTTCTCTGATTGGGGTCGTTGAGGTCAAGCTCCTCCCAATAATTTTCCGGACCATGTCGCCCCGCGGGTCACTCGCTTTTCTTCGCGGTCGACGTTAGGCCGCCGCATGATGGGGTCAGTAGAGCGAGGCGTCTCAATCTGTTGAACGACCTTAGGAGAGTTCGTCCTAGGATCGTGCCTGCTAACGAGATCGCCTTGCCCATCGTCCCCACGGGAACCGGCCCACGCCCTTTCGGGCGGAATCAACTCCTCCTTCGTTGGTCCGTTGTGCCTATTTCGTGGCCGATACGGAGCCGGGTGCCTTGCCAAAGCGGAATTCTGTCGCATCGCTCCACATGCGATGCAGGATGACAGCGAGCTTGCGGGCAACAGCAACTCGGGCTCGGGCCATACCGCCGCTTGGCGACGGTCATACCCCACGCTCTGAGGCTCGACCATTTCTTGCTGAGCAACAAGCAGCGAATGAGCCGCCTCATAGAGGGCCTCGCGGGCGAGCTCGTCACCGCATCGGCTTACCTTGCCCTGAATGTCCGTCTCGCCAGATTGATAGCGTGCCGGGGTCAGACCCAAATGCGCTCCGACATCCCTCGATCGGCGAAAGCGGTCCGGCTGATCGACCGTGGCACGAAAGGCGAGCGCGGTGGTGGGTCCCACACCGGGCACGGACATGAGGCGCCGGCAGACTTGCTCCTTGCGGGCGATATTGAGGACCTGTTTTGTCAGTCGCCCGCACTCGCGCAACATCGTTGCCACGATCGCCAGAAGCGGCTCGACAAGCGCCATGATGACCGTATCTGCGCCATTCAGTTCGCGCACGCGATGAGCGAAGGCTGCGCGGCCTGGAGTGCCAAGCTTGATGCCGGCCTCCCGCAGAATTGCCCTGACGACGTTCTCGATGGTCCGCATTTCCTTGAGGACCGTGCGTCGTGCGACGAGGAGGGATCGCCAGAGCCGACACTGCTGGCTCTTCATATGCACCTGCCGATACCAGCCGGTGCGCATGATCTGCGCCAAGGCGCGGGCGTCGTTGCGATCCGTTTTGTTCGGCATCGTTTTCATCGCCGCGTTCGCCTGCCGGGTCTCGATGCAGATCGCCGGCAATCCTTCGGCGCGAATACCGTCATAAAGCCAGGCTCAGCGAGCAAGCTTCGAGCCCGATGCGCTCCAGCGGCAGATCGATTTTCCGCAAGGCTTCATAAAGCGCCCTCGGCTCACTCGCCGCCCGCCCTTCCTTCGCGATCCGGCCACTCTCGTCGACGACACAGATCGCGGTCTCTTCCAAAGACACGCCAAGTCCGGCAAAATACTTCATGGCTGCTCCTCCTGATGTTTGTGGCCATCTACATCGACCACGTTCTCACATCTCGATAGGAGCAGCCGCCCTCAATTTGGCTCGGGCGAGACCCCAATCACCCCATCTGTTGAAAAAGGGCTCGCGACAGCCCCGGGTTCGTGATTCACTCTGACCACCAAGAGGTGGGAGTTTATCGTGCGCGGTGGAGGCGAGCGGTCAGGGGTTGTTCAGCTATGTGGACCTTGAAGCGCGGGTGCGACGCGATCATCCGCTGTGCCGCATTCGGGCGATCGTGAATGAGGCGCTGTCGGCGCTGGAGCGCGAGTTCGCTGCACTGTATTCGCCGATCGGTCGACCATCGATCCCACCGGAAAAGCTGCTCAAGGCGATGCTGCTGCAGGCCTTCTATTCCGCTCGGAACGGCTCTTGATGGAGCGTCTGGAATACGACCTCCTGTTAGCTTAGGATCCGCAATGATCGAAATGCGCCTGCTCGTTTCCTCTATCGGAACAGCCGGTTGAAAGTTCGTGCGTTCCCCTACAGCTACGAGATCATCGTCGACTATCGACTTCTTCTAATTAGCTGCGGGCGTGCGCTCCCCGCCGCCCAATGTCGTCTGGATCACTAATACAGCCCATACATGAGGTTGCTGCTCCCCTCGGCGGATGAGACCGAGCTCGATCGGCCGCTCAGGAAGGCCTTCACCTTGCCGTCGATCTCCTCGCAGAGCCGGCTCACCTGGCTTTTGGAGACGCCGCACGGGCCATCGCCTTGACCAGGTCGTCGACCGAGATGCCCTGCACGTAGGCCTCCTGGATGACCGCGGTGAGCGTCTTCTCGGCCATGCGTCGCGGCTCCAGGAAGCTGGGGAAGTAGGAGCCCTTCCTCAGCTTTGGGATGCGCAGCTCGACCGTGCCGGCCCGCGTCTCCCAGTCCCGGTCGCGATAGCCGTTGCGCTGGACAAGCCGCAGCGGGTTCTTCTCGCCATAGGCGGCGCCGGTGGCCGCGCCAACCTCCATTTCCATGAGCCACTCAGCGGCAAAGCCGATCATCTCCCGCAGCAGAGCGCATCCGGGGTCTTCTCCACGAGCGTGCGCCGGTTCATCATGTCGTCGGTCATCGGTGGTCCTTCCGAAATGTGTTGGCGTCAACAACCAACCCTACCGGAAAGCGCCGATGACCACCGACACGCCGCTCACTCGCTACGGCGCTACTAACGGCGCGCTCGCGGGCGGCTTCGTAACCGCCGAGCTACACCAATCGGCCGGGTACGACCGGCTTTTATCTCTCCCGGTGCAGGATATAAAGGCCACTGCCAATGACCACGAGCGACCCGACTAAGGCCCACAGATCTGGTATATCACCCCAGATAAAAAAACTTAGCGCAACACCCCATATCATGCCCGTATACTCGAACGGCACAACAATTGATGGTGTCGCCATGCGATAGGCTTGGGCCAACATAAGAGTGCCGACGCCACTAAGGAGCCCGACCAGGACAAGAAGACCGCCGCCCGACCACCCCGGCGTGATCCAGACGAAAGGCATTTGAACGCCAGTTGCGGCTATGACGACAATGTTGGCGTAAAAGATCATCGCTACGTTGCTCTCGGTGCGACTGTAAAGGCGGACCAGCACCATCGACAGGGCGTACGCAACGGTAGCAACAAACGCTATGCCCTCCCCGCCGAAAGCGCCATTCATGCCGGGTCGGATCATGATAAGGACGCCAGCAAAGCCCACAAGCACTGCCAGCCAGCGTCCTAAGCCCACACTTTCGTTCAGAATTGGGACCGACAAGGCAGTAATAAATATCGGCGCGGCAAAGCCGATAGCGTATGTGGCGCCCAACGGCATCACCGCCAGGGCCCAGCAAAAGCCGAACGTGCCCACTAGGCTGACAAGACCGCGCAGCAGATGCGCTCCAACCCTACGGGTTTTCAGCGACAAAAGTCCGGGCGGCCTCAATAGTATCGCCAACGTTGGAACAAGTCCTATCAGGGCGCGGAAAAACATGATCTGAGCGATCGAATAGTCGGTCGACAACCATTTGATCATAGCGTCCACGACGCAGAAGATGAACACACCGCCGGCATACAAAGCGATGCCTTGCGCTGGCGACTGCGTTGAGGGTACCAATCTGGGCACACCGTCCAGCGCCCTCATGGCTCAGGCAACCCGCTTGATTGCCGTCGGCCGATCCGACGGCTTCTAGGCCACCGAAACTCTCCTGGACCCCGGCGCCCGACATTTGCCGACAACGGTTTTACGTTGGCAGCCGGTCTTCTCGGATCGCGACAAGGATCGTAGCCTAGGGCGTCGTTTGTCGATGATAGATTGGCCTCAAAAGGGCATCTTTGAAACTGGCGGCGAGTCTGCGCACAGCGCGACCGCTGACGACTTTTGCATCCAAGGATGATCGGGGAGTTTCGTGCCAGCGAAGTATATTTCGTCACCATTGTATATCCTGGTTAAGATTCACAGAACGGTCCCGGGTGAGCTGACCTTCTCTGAACTCCTGTCGTCTTGGTACGCAATAAAATGCTTTCGACAGGCATTACCGACTGGCATCTTGGAGAGACGAACCAGCAACAAAAACGACTAGGAAGTGGAGAGACGGAGTTCGCTCTGCCGCTTACTCACAATCAGCCGGCGAGCCGAAAGCAATCGGACCAATCTCGTTGTAATATATGTCTCTCCAATATTTTCCAACATCAACAGCGATTCCGTTGCGAATTGCATCAATGCTCGGCGACGATCGCGCACTGGAGCGCCGGCCTCCGTGCGGAGCTGACGTTGGATGAATTTGTCGCAACAAATTGATGCAGGGTTTGGTAGATCGAAATACGGGCAGAGAGCCCCAACTGTCGCATAGACCGATTCCTTGGCGCACGTAATTCCGGCAATCTCAGGGGTTGTAGGCAGCCGGAAACATCTACCGATCAAAGTCATCGAGATTGGTTGTATCGAGTGGATTGCCTCAATAACGCTCTTCTTGCCATTGGCTGCCGATCCCGATTGCATGCCGTCCCTCAGTCCGAAGCGTAAATCGACGTTCAGCCTTTTGACTCGCCCTAATCTCCGATCTTGTCGTGAAGCTATCATCGTCGGCGATTTGCGGTTGTGAAGTTGCGTGAATTTACTGTAAACGGCGGTTAATGCGCTTGGTGGATCTTGGGTGAAAGCGGTGGCGATGAAGAAAGCGCCGCTCACTTGATTTCGGCAGGTCTATCCATTCTACGACCTGTCCGGACAAGGACGCCCCAGTTCCGAGCCAGGAGGGCGCCATCGTGAATAGAATATCAGGCTAACGCACGTATACATCTTGGCGATGACATCTCGGCGTTGTGGCCTCTGTCAGCGAGGAGAAGGTCTGCCGTCGCAGCCGCCCCAGGATGTCCGCCTAGGTCGTGGTCGAGTAGGTCAGCCATTCGGCTTTCGCCCTCACAGATCCGGGCGGGCGGATTTCCCGCACCAAATGTGCTCGAACACATTTGGTGCGTAATGTGGCTTCGGTAGAGATGTGGCGTCGGCCGCCGCGGGCCAGAGGTGGCAGGCCGGTGAGAACGCCGAGCGCCACACAACAAAGCGGGCACAGGGACCGAAGCAAGTCCATCAGCGCAGGTTGATCACGCCATCGTTTTGAGATCTTGCCGAGACTCGGCGCTTCGCATTTTTCGAGCGCCTTAGCCTTGGTCTCGAAGTCGACCTCTGCATAGACGTTCGTGGTCCAGCGAGACGTGCCCGAGCCATCCGCGGACTGTGTTGATGTCGACGCCTGCGCGCAGGAGATGGGTCGCCGTGGTTTGGCGGATGGAGTGAGGGCTTACGCGCTTTCTCGCCAACGACGGCATTTTGCCGACGACCTTGAGGCCATAACGCTCGACGGCGGTATGGATCCCGAAGCGAGTGATGGGTTGGCCGCAGCGATTGAGGAAGACGGATCGAGAAGGGGCTCCGTCAGGCGACGAGTGTCCGTAACTCGACGACGGTGGCGGTCCACAATGGGGCAGTATCGCCGCTTGCCGCCCTTGCCATGGATTTTGACGCTGGGGGCGTTCAGGTCCGGGTCCGCCACCTTGACGCCGAACGCCTCTGACGCTCTTGCACCAGTGTTGTAAAGGAACAGCAGCAGGGCGTAGTCGCGCCGACCCTGCTCCGTCCGCCGATCTGGAGCGGCGAGCAAGGCGTCGATCTCCGCCTTTTCGAGGTAAGGAACGACCGCCTGATCGGTCTTCTTGAACGGGATCGAACGGATCTGGCCCGACCATTCGATGTGGACGGGGCTAGCTCACCGACAAAGCCAGCGAACGCCCGAACGGCGGCAAGACGTTGATTGCGGGTGGCGATCGAACAGCGACGCGTCACTTCGATATCGGTTAAGAAGGCGCGGATTAGCTCGGCCGATAGATCGACGACATTCAGGCGATCAATAGACTTGCCGACCCGCTGCACAACGAACGGAGAAGCTGACATAATCCGTCGCGGTAACCCTGCTGGGTGTTGCGGGCGAGATTGCGTTCGGCAACCACGTGTTCGAGTAGGAACCTCCGGATCCAGGAGCCAAGGAGCGTCGCGTCGCGCATTGGGCATCTCCATGGCGTAATGCTCGAAGCGCGCGCTGGCCTCACACAGGTCCCGGGGCTAGGGTTAGGTATCGCTGCGTGCCCGAGATGTTGACCAAGTTAGGTGGAGAGCTTGGGCAGAAGCCGTTGGACGTCGGCGCCTTGGCGATAACCAGGAGAGGAGGCGGTGAACTGCAAAACTGTGCCTTCGCGGTCCACCGCCTCACGATGTGGGCAGAGGAAGGCGTCGATATACACGCCAAGTTGCCCATGCTGTCAGCCTATCTGGGCCATCAGAACCTCCTTGGCACCGAGGTCTACCTGAAGGCGACACCACAACTGCTGGAGTTGGCCAGTACCCGGTTCGAACAGCATCTGCGATGCGCGCGCCAACCCCGATGAGCTATTACCGTCACTGGCTGGATTTGGCCCCTCGTCGAGCCGAGACGGGTTTGCGCGATCTCATTCAGAAGCTGGCTCTCGGCAACACACACTACGGCTACCGCCGGATTGGAGCCCTGCTTCGGCGCGAGGGGTGGCAAGTCAATCACAAATGCGTTCTGCGGGTCATGCGTGAAGACAATCTGTTGTGCCTGCTAGATGTAGCGTGGCCGACAATGGCACTCGTGTTTCCGAAGGATCAGAGACGGTTCTCAGGGCGTCCGCAATGCGAAAGTACCGGAAAGTGTCTTCAACAGTTCGTCTCGAGTGAGCCAAACTAGCCAGTCATCATGGCTTATCCCTAGGGCAGGCAAGCGCAGGATGGACCCGTACTCTCGATGCTGATATCCGTAGCGATCCACTACACCTTTTTCGATGTTCCAGCCGGCAACTAGCGCGTAAATCAAATCTGGGGACCATCTAGCCCATGCGAGCCCCAATGCGAGGCGACCAACAAAGCTCGTGAGGTTGCGGCCTCGAAAGTCCTCCCGCAACCACACGTCGCCATGATATGCTATCAGCCCCTTTATGGCCTCAGCCGTCGGCGCGGTGCAACTGCACGAGGAACTGGGCCCGGCTTTGAGGTCAGGGTCGTCAAAACAGCCTTTGAGCGATCTAAGATGCTCAGCAAGGCTGGTGTCGGATATATCGTCTAAACGCATCGCTTGCACATGCGCTATACTTCCTTCCCGATCCCGACCGACGATCCAAAATGCCTTTCCAGGTGAGAGAGCAGAACAGTCCGGACGGAAGTGTGGAGTGGTCGGCGGCTTTCCGGGCAGTCCGTTGGTGATTCGAACATACTCGTCAAAATTGTCGCCGGTCGTAATTCGAAGGCCGGACTTGCGCGCCAAGTCGTCTAGTGCCCAGATGCAATTTGACAGTTCCAGTATCGTGATTTTATCGTTCATATCCGATACCCCCTCCGCTCAGAGGAGTTAAGTAACATAAAAAATCTGGCTTATTCGACGAAAGCAATGGTATCTGGATAATCGCTTATATTAGCATATCTGTGCGTTATCTCTTCACCAACTTCTATGTCCTTCAGTGCTATGATGATTGCCCATGTGCCCGTATCTTCGTCGATCCATACTATTTGTGAATTAGGGTTATATGAATGATTTACTAAAGAAATTAGCCCGAAAACAACATAACCGGAGAATCTATTCTTTATAGAATTAGGAGTTTGCCGAACGAAATAGTACTCGAATATCCCTGTGCGCTCCAATAGCTTTTCATCTGATCTGTTAAATACCCATGTCGGGGCTCTTTCAATTACATCGCCGACTTTGAAGGGGATATTGGCAAATACGCCGCGGCCCTTTTGAGGAACATTCCTTACGTATATGCGGTTTCGCCGGTCACCGATTGCTAAGGTCATCGCGGTCTTCCTTCTCTGTACTGCTCATTATGGGCCTAACAGGCACTAAGGTCCCGCGGTGCTTCCTCGCTAATGCGCTCGGCGAGTCCACATCGGCCAATCTAGGGTATCGGCAACACCGCTCTGCCTACCCGGTAACTGGACACCTCCCGCCGAGACCAATAGATAACCGGATGGGCAGTGCGCATTTCGGACCACTCCAGGCCTTCGTTTCAAGAAGTCATTTCTTTGCAGCGAAACTGGCTTCCCACGTGCGAGGCTTCAGCCGCTTGATTTCATAGCGACCCCGAGCCTGGTCCGCCTGCGGGAAGCGCATGGATCCCGATTAAAGAAAAGTCATTAAAGAATAACTTCTGATCTTTTAGAAAAGACTCGTTCATGTTTCATCATTAGCAATGTAGTTATCCGCCGCCGCCGCGAGTTTCCTTCAGGGTTTCCTTGTGCGGCCATCTTCGGGAGTCTCAGCGCCGCCAAAGCTATCACATCTCCTCGGTGCATCATGTTATGTTAAGTGAAGTTCAGGTTACGTCATTTCTCGAAAACGTAATGCTGTAAACATAATTTGGAGGTTCAGCAGATGGACTGAGCTTTGGTGAGTAAACTCCGCACGTCGGTGAGCGGGGACGGCAAACGTCGCGCTCGATCGCGAATTGTTGACCTCGCGCGCGGATTGCCGCGCTACAAGGCGCCCGTCATCCGTGCCTGTTAGCCGATGGCGACGACAAGGCTGGAATCCTTGGTCAGGTCGAGATGGCTGGAGGTCGTCAGCGGCGTGATGACGCGCAGCGCTCGCGGCAGCACGATGAGCACATGACCTGACCACTGTGCAGACCGAGCGCCTTCGACGCCCCCCATTGGCTGCGGTCTACCGACTAGATGCCGGCCCGCACGATCTCCGCAATGGCCGTCGAGAATTTCACCAGCAGACCGGTCAACAGGCGGCGAATTTCAGTGTCAGTAGATTGCAGCCGCCGCGGAGTTGAAACCAGCTAGTTCTTTAGTCCCGGCATTTGATGGACTGGATCGAAGGAACCGTTTGGGCTCTTTTGCCCATGTTCTGCAAATGAACTCATAGGGTGTGAGGCCTTTGAGGGTCTTGAGCCTGCACGCGAAATTGTAGGCTGAGATGAAGTCTGCGAGGTGTCGGCGCAGCTGATCGTGATGTCATAATGGAAGCGCTTGACGGTCGCGTCCTTGATGGTTCTGTTCATCCGTTCGACCTGGCCGCTGGTCCAGGGATGGTTGATCTTTGTCAGCCTGTGCTCGATGCGATGTTGGTCGCAGATGCCGTCGAAGATGTGCTGGGGCGCGTGCTGGTCGCAGGTCCGGTTGGTGAACTGGATGCCGTAGCACCTACGGAAGGAATGAGCGGAGGCAGCCGAGACAGCGGTGCGCGCAGCTTTTCGCTGCAAGCGCGCACCGCTGAAGGCGGCCATGGCCAGTCAAGGTTTCTCTAGAATGTGAGTGTTCACAACCCATTCGGAGAGACCGACCATGACCAGCGTACATATTATACCCGCCGATGCGGTGTTGGTAGCCATCGACATTGCCAAGGTTCGCAATGAAGTTCTGATCGAAGACCCAAGCCATAAACGTCGCCGCCGGCTGCAGGTCCTCAACAGCCGTGCAGAGCATGACCGTCTGATCGAGATCCTTCAGGCCTATGGCAGACCCGTGATCTGCGCCTTCGAGGCGACCGGGAACTATCACCGGCCCATTGCATGGCGCTTGGCTGAAGCCAGTTTCGAGGTGCGGCTGGTGTCGTCGCTGGCACTCGCCCGAACCCGTGAGGCTTTGCACAACAGCTGGGACAAGAACGATCCCAAGGATGCGCAGGTGATGCTGCACATGCTCAAGATCCAGGCGACCCAGCGCTACCATGATCCACTGCGCGCCGGCATCAACGATGTGCAGGAGCTGTCGAAGACCCATGAAGCGATCGCAAGGGCCAAGACCGAGATACAGCACCGCATCCTGACGCATTATCTGCCGCTATATTTCCCCGAGATCGATCGCTTCCGGGGAAACAGTCGCAGCGATTGGTTCTTCGCTTTCCTCGATGCCTTTCCGACACCGGCAGGTATCACGACGCTGACGAAGGAAGAGTTTGTGACAGCCGCGTGGGATGTCGTCGGCCGCAAGGTCAGCAAGACGCAGATTCTGATGGATATTTACGAGACGGCACGCACATCGATCGGATTGCCGTTGCCGCTTGATGCCCCTGCCATTTGTATGTTCCGGATGGTCATTGCCGAAGCACGCAGCCTGATCCGGCAACGCAATGAGATCGAAACGCAGGCCGACGAACTGCTGCGGCACAGCCAGGATTACCAGCTCCTGCGACAGATCCCGGGCATCGGGCCGATCAACGCGTTGACGATCATTGCCGAAGCCGGCGATTTGCGCCGCTTCCATCATCACCGCCAGTTTCTCAAATTCTGCGGGCTAGATCTCTCAACCCAGCAGTCAGGCCAATATCGCGGCCAGACCCGCCTTTCCAAATTCGGCAATGCTCGGCTGCGCCGAACCCTATGGATCGCCGGGCAAGTCGCCATCCGTCAGCGTGAGAATGGCTTTCGACACAAGTTCGAACGCTACATCGCGAGGGATCGCGACAATCCCGATCTGCGCCGCAAGGCGATGACCGCAATTACTGCCAAGATGGCCCGCGTCGTGCACGCTGTCGTCAAAGGCGGTTCAGACTACCGGCCCTTCGTCGAAGGGCGGGTGCCAGGTGGAAGGACCTCTGTCAGCTAGGGCCGTGAGGGCATCGCTTCGATGACCCTGTAGATAATGTTCGGGTCTTCCACCTGGATCAGAAGCTCGTGTTGAGGACGGTGAGGGCCGCCTTCGTGCGGACCCTGTGTTTGCTATGGACGAGACCTTTTCCCTCATAAGTGGAAGCCGCTTGGTTCGATCACCCAACTTGACGAGCGTCACGCGGCGAGAGCATGCTGGCGAACAGAGAGACTTTGACTGTCTGCCCCATTTCCTTCCGCGCTTAGGACGTTGTCGGTCAGAATGGTATGGATGGCATAGGGCACGGCCGCAATCAGGTTGCGAAGGAACTGGCCCATCAGCATCTTGCCCGCCGCCTCGTGCAGCTCCGCATAGGCGAACTTGGACGTCCGGTCGATAGCAACGAAGAGGTGCAGCTTGCCTTCGGCGGTCTGCACCTCGGCGATATCGATGTGGAAATAACCGATCGGATAGGCCTTGAACTTCTTCTTCGCCGGCTTGTCGCCCTCTACGTCCGGCAAGCGACCGATGCCGTGGCACTGCAGACAACGATGCAGTGACGAACGCGTCAGGTGCGGGATCGTGGGTTGTAAGGCATAGAGGCAGTCATCGAGTGGCAACAGAGTGTAGCGCCGGAAGGCGACGATGACGGCCTCCTCCTCAAGCGAGAGCACTGTCGATCTCGGCTCCCTCGGACCGGTCGGCAGATCGGCCACCGAGGTCCGCTCCCGCCATTTGGCGACGGTCTTCTGGTTGATCCCGTAGCGTTTGGCCAGCGCCCTCAGGCTCTCTTGATGGGGTTGTCTAATCGCAGCTTGGGCGTCAAGCATCTATCGCGTTGATACGGCGCTTGCCGGGTGCATGGTTGTCTTCGCGGTCGACATCGGCCGCCGCATGATGGAGCTTTCGCGGGACGAGCCTTCAATGTGGACGACGCACTTTGCTGAGACAGCGGTGCAACCCCATCAGCGGAATGGCTCGGCTCACGTCCCGGCAGGGACGCCTCAGGCGCTCAGATTCTGAACGCTATCTGGATTTACGCCGCGGCTCCTGCACTCGGATTGAAGAGCTCGCCAGTCTTGAGCATCGTGTGCATGATCACCGCCAATTTGCGCGCCACGGCCACGGCGGCTCGTTTGAGGCCGATCCTCTCCCGGAGCTTTAGACCCCATGTACGTAGGCTGCTTTCGGTCGAACAGCGTGTCAGGATGACCGCGGCGGCTTCGTAGAGAAGCCCTCGCAGATGTCGATCCCCGCGCCGGGATATATGGCCGTCATAATCGACTTCTCCCGATTGGTATCGGCGGGTTGTCAGGCCGATCCAAGCAGCGACAGAGCGGGACTTCTTGAAGTTGTTTGGATCCTCAATGGCGGTGACGAAAGAGGTCGCGGTGATCACGCCGATGCCGGGGATCGACATGAGGGTGCGGCAGGCTTGGCTTTGACGAGCATCCGTAACCAGTTGGCGCCCGAGCTCGGCGGCGCGAATGCGAATGCCGCGCCAGGCCTCCAACATTGGTATCACGATCGGAGCAAGTTCGCTCTGATCGATAAGAAGGCTCCGGACATTCTTTTCGAATGTAGTTCCCTTACCTGCTGGGACGAGCAGGCCGAACGTTTTCATGATCCCGCGGATCTGGTTGGAAAGCTCGACGGTGATCCGGACCAATCGGGTGCGTGCTGCCACGAGCGTGCGGGTCAACATACTGTCGAAGCCTTTCACGCGCACCTCGCGAAAGAACCCCGCTTCAGCAAGATGCGCCAAACCATCGGCGTCATTCGCATCCGTCTTGTTCGCCGCCATATCGAGAGCGGCTTTGGCATGGCGCGCATCGATGCAGATGGCTGGCAATCCTTCGGCGCGCAACGCATGATAGAACCACACCGACAGCGGGCCGGTTTCGAACACGACACGCTTTGCGGCCGGCGCCCGCTTGCGGACAAGCTCGGCAATGATGTTGGGATCAGATGCGCACTTTCCGCGCCAGATCCGTTCGCCTCCACGGCGGATCGACACCGCCGTCTCTTTCATCGACACGTCGAGACCGATATATTCTGTCATGGCTGTTCTCCGTTGCTGCTGGGCCCGGCATCCAGTCGTGAGCCCGTTTTCCATCTTATCGGGGAACAGCCACCCTCCAACGCTATGATCGGCTCCAGGGCACGTCGCTCCCGCGATTACCCCATGTGGACGGCGCCCGCAACGGCATCATCCTCGTGAGAGGCCGTGCCAAGATGGCTGCTGTCGAGCACTCATCTGAAAGGAGCACCGTCCATGGGCAATATTACCACCGATCTCAGCGCTGTTGCTACTATTGGCCTCGATCTAGCCAAGCATGTCTTCCAGGTTCACGCGATCGATGCTGCAGGCCGCGTCGTCACGACCCGAGCGCTGCGGCGGAAGGATGTTCTGGCATTCTTTGAATCTTTGCCATGCTGCCTCATTGGCTTGGAAGCGTGTGGCTCGGCCCATCACTGGGCTCGCGAACTCATGAAGTTCGGCCATGACGTGCGGCTGATGCCGCCAGCCTATGTGAAGGCTTACGTGCGTCGCCAGAAGAACGATGCCGCTGATGCAGCAGCCATCTGCGAGGCGGTGACGCGCCCGTCGATGCGTTTTGTGCCGGTGCGATCGGTCGGGAACCAGGCGGCGCTCATGCATCACAAGGTGCGCGACCTTCTGGTGGCCCAACGCACCCAACTGCTCAATGCCCTTCGCAGCCATCTGGCCGAAATCGGGATCATCGCCGCCCAGGGACCGAACAACGCACGCGCCTTGGCTACCCTCATCATCGAGGGTAACGACATGATCCCGGCAGCTGTGCGTTCCGCACTGTTGCCTTTGGTGCGCCAATTGGCCGAGCTCGATGATGAGATCAGGCAGAGCGATCAGGCAATTATCGCCTTCGCCAAAGCTGATGAAACGGCACGCCGTCTGATGACCGTTCCGGGCATCGGCCCCGTTACTGCCTCCGCGCTTGCGGTGAGCGTCCAGGATATCTCCGCCTTCTCAGGTCCACGCGAGTTAGCTGCCTTTTTAGGGCTCACGCCACGGCAGAACTCCTCCGGCGGAAAGGCACGGCTGGGACGCGTCTCCAAGATGGGGAATCGATATTTGCGCAAGCTGCTCGTGGTCGGCGCTCAAGCCGTTCTGTTCCATCGCAAGCGTTCCGGCGATGCGTTGAGAAACTGGGCGGATCGCCTGATGGAAACCAAGCCATTCAAGCTTGTCGCCGTGGCGACCGCAAACAAACTCGCCCGTATCGCCTTCGCAGTCATGCGCGACGCAACACATTATGCCGGCACGCCGGCGTAACAGCAGCATCGGCTGAGGCCGTGAGCCGGAATCGAGGGTGACAATGACGTGATGGGAACAGACGAGGACAAATCCTGAAAGCCTGCAGCATAGTCGGAGCTTCGAGCTCGCTCTCTTGATCAGGCCAAAGGATCAGCGGATACCATCAGGGCCAGCGGTCACAAGACCGCAGCAACAGGCCGGAGACATGACCGCACCCGCGACCATCCCATCGCTGAAAACAAATCCTTGATCAGCGGGCGCCGTCCAGAAATGACTATTCTGCATTGCTCGACGGATTGCCTCTGTCGTCGTGGCGCGGCCGTGTAGAACCTGTCGCATAGCGCATCCTTCCATTCGGAAGAAAACATCGCGCCATTAAAGTGCGGGATCAAACAGCTAGTCTCTCGTGTTCCCTGTCAAGGCTGAAGGCGAGAGGGAACAACTGGTTGGCGCGAGTGTGCAAAGCAGTCGGATTGCTGGAACTGCACGGGGTCGGCAATGGAGCTCAGAGACGACGGTTGATCAGACTCTCATCCGCGGGTTCGATACCGCCTTCCGTGTCTTCGTCTCGGGGCTTTTCTCGGGTCAAAAGGGCGGGCGTCGGGCGGATGCTTTTGCGGCTGGCCGACCGGCTTGCGGCTCCGATCCACGATCCGCGTCACCCCGCAGCGGGGGGGCACGCCATGGCCGACATCCTGCGCGCCCGCATCTTTGCGATCGCCTGCGGCTACGAGGCCCGAACATCTGCCGCGTGAGCGCGTGGTGATAGCCGCGCCGGCGAACTGCCCGTGTTGCGGTTCGGGCAGGCTGGCCAAGCTTGGCGAGGATGTTACCGAGACGCTGGAGGTGATCCCGCGCCAGTGGAAGGTGATCCAGACCGTGCGCGAGAAGTTCTCTTGCCGCGAATGCGAGAAGATCTCGCAGCCGCCGGCGCCCTTCCATGTGACGCCGCGCGGCTTTGCCGGGCCGAACCTTTTGGCGATGATCCTGTTCGAGAAGTTCGCCCAGCACCAGCCGCTGAACCGGCAGAGCGAGCTATGCCCGCGAAGGCATCGACCTCAGCCTTTCCACACTGGCCGACCAGGTTGGCCCTGTGCCGCGGCGCGGATTCTGGCGAAAGGCAAGACCTATACTGGGCGCATCTGGACCTACGTCAGGGATGACTGGTCGTTCGGCGGGACATCGCCGCCGGCGGCACTCTACTATGCCTCGGCGGCAGGAACATCCCGAGCGTCATTTGCGGAGCTTCACCGGCATTCTGCAGGCCGATGCCTATGCCGGTTACAATCCGCTGTTCAAGATGGACCGTGACCTCGGCCCGCTGACCCAGGCGCTGTGCTGGGCGCATGCGCGCCGCAAATTCTTCTTGCTTGCCGACATCGCCACGAATGCCAAGCGTGGAAAGAACGCCGCGCCGATCTCGCCGATCGCGCTTGAGGCGGTCAAACGCATCGACGCCTTGTTCGATATCGTGCGCGAGATCAACGGGCTTTCCGCAGGCGAACGTCTGGAACGCCGGCAGGAAAGCCGTCTTCTCGCCACCGAACTTGAGGCCTGGATGCGGGCAGAGCGGGCAAGACTGTCGCGCAGCTCTCCGGTCGCTGAGCCAATCGACTATATGCTGAAGCGCTGGGAAGGGTTCACGACCTTCCTCGGCGGTGGCCGGATTTGCCTGACCAACAACGCGGCCGAACGCGCGCTGCGTGGTTTTGCTCTCGGCAGAAAAGCTTGGTTGTTCGCGAGCTCCGATCGCGGTGACGAATCGCAAAAAACGGATCCTTCGAAGATATCTTCGCATTCGTCACGCAGAAGATTGCCCAATACGTGGCGCCGTTCAAAATCCATGCAGCAGAGCGCGCCGGCGCGCTGACATGCGTTGAGGAACAGCAGTATCGCAATGTGCTTCTCCCAAACGGTGACGTCACGCGACTGGCTGCCGTGGTTCGATGATGTTAGGATCGACGCTTCCACCCCTGCTACTCAGAGGTCGCACGCGAATGAGCGCTTCGGCGGGGATTAACTCGATGATATCGGGATGGACCTCGCCCAAGACTACGAACCGAATCGCGGCAATGTCTGCGTCGACCAGTTGACGAACCAAATCGAGATGCTTGTCTCCTACGAGGCGGCTATTCATGTGTGTGCCATCATCGAGAACATGGACCACGAATACCCTCGAGCGAAGCGCTTGCAAGCGTTGCAGATCTCGCCTCTTCATGCCTACAAGCGTCGTGAAAATCCGGATGCCATGGCCTCTGGCGTAAGCGTGCTCCACCATTTCGGTGCAATCCGGATTGATCCAAGGCTCGGAGTAGCCGGCAAAACTAATGTCGACGGAAGTCGGTACGCGGGCCAGACATCGCCTGAAATCTTCAAGACGAAGATGCTTCAGAGGAGAGACTGCTCTTTGCCGGCGGGGCGAACTTGTCCTGCGGACAATATGAACATCCGACGATGCAACCTGTCGTCCTCGTTATTTCCAAAACCGTGCCGCCGGGGATGGCAGAACCCAATTCCTTTAAAATCACAGGATATGACTCCACTTTTCTGGGGCTCTTTAATTGGCCACTCCAGAATAATCACCGAAACCCAGCCCAAAATTATAACTCTCCCGATATCCGTCTACGAAAGATTATACTATTTTCATAATAAAACTGACAGCGATTTTCTGACTTCCTTAGAGAATCTTGGTCGAATAGAACCTTCCGAATGAACTCTATCAACTTCGCGTTGGGCGGCAATCGACCGCCTCCTCCCTCGGTTTTCCGGTTGGCCGCCGAACGACCTTTGGGCGCATCGACGGCACGGGCAGGACTGCGCAATCGCAATCTGTCGAGCGTCAGCCGTTGCGGAAGGTATAGCTGTAGCCGTTGATCGCCGGCGCGCCGCCAAGATGTGCGTAAAGGATCCTCGACCCCCCTGGAAAGAAGCCTTTCTGGACGAGGTCGATCATCGCTTGCATCGATTTGCCCTCATAGACGGGATCAGTAATTATGCCCTCGAGCCGCGCGCACAGACGGATGGCATCCTTGGTTTCCTCGGACGGAACGCCATAACACGGGTACGCATACTCCTCGAATAGCACCACGTCGTCTTCGACAATTTCCGTTTCGAGATCGACGAGCTTCGCTGTTTGTTGGGCAATGTTTAGCACCTGCGCCTTGGTTTGGGCGGGGGTGGCAGAGGCATCGATGCCGATCACGTTGCTCTGTCGACCGTCCTCGGCGAACCCGACAAGCATGCCGGCATGCGTTGACCCTGTGACCGTGCAAACGATGATGTAGTCGAAGGCAAACCCAAGCTGTTTCTCCTGAGCGCGCACCTCCTGCGCAAACCCCACATAGCCGAGGCCGCCCTTTTCGTGAACAGACGCCCCGGCTGGTATCGCATAGGGTGTGCCGCCCCTTGCCTTGACCTCATAGAGCGCTTTTTCCCAACTGCGGCGGATGCCGATGTCAAAGCCCTCGTCGACCAGGCGCACCTCTGCCCCCATGATGCGGCTCAAGAGAATGTTGCCGACCCGGTCGTAGACGGCATCGTCATGTGGCACCCAGCTTTCCTGAACCAGGAGACATTTCATGCCGATCTTGGCGGCGACCGCGGCGACCATCCGCGTGTGGTTGGACTGCACGCCGCCGATGGAGACCAGCGTATCGGCGTTTGACGCGATGGCTTCGGGTATGATGTATTCGAGCTTGCGCAGCTTGTTTCCGCCAAATGCGAGACCGGAGTTGCAGTCCTCGCGTTTGGCGTAGATTTCCACCTTTCCCCCTAGATGCTTGCCAAGGCGGTCGAGCTTCTCGATGGGCGTTGGTCCAAAGGTGAGCGGATAGCGTTCGAATTTTTCCAGCATGTTCTCTCCGGCAACACGTGATTGAGCTGACATTAGCTTCCACGGGTCATTCTAAAAGGCATGATTGATTTGAGGTTTAGCTGCCATCCTCCGACGTTCCAGAAGAGGCCCATCATTAGAGTTCCAGCGCCCCATTTCGTCATCGAGACCAAGCACCCGCATGGCTGCGTGCTGCGACAAGCTACTATGCCTATGGCACCGAACGGCTGCATTTCCTGAATTAAATAGAATGACCGAATTGTGGCCGCCCTCGACGTATCAAGCCCCGTATTCCTTGCAAGATCCGCTCAGTATTCATGGGTCATCCAAAGTATCCTCAGTACAGACCTTGTCATGGCGCTCAAGGAATCAGCAGCGATATGGCTAGCATTTGATCGAGCTGGCGTAAGTCTGCAGATTCGTTCGTCACCTCATTATGGTTCGGCGGCTGGTATCCACCTTCCTTGCAACTGCCGACATGCTCAGCCATTTGGCCAGCCCTGCTAGCGCAGCCAGACCGCCAGATCAGAAAGAGCACGCTTGCGAAGTAGGCTATTTGGAGGAGCAGCCAACAAGCCAGCGTCGTGACCACGACTGCGCGGATGGAATGAGAAGCGAAGTAGACAGTCAGAGCGTTGCTGCACAGGACCAGCCACAGGACGCGATAAAAGATTCTAAGGGGCAACGCCGTTCTCCTGGTTTGTGCGCCACATCATGCAGCGACCTTGTCGGCCGCGACATGCGTCTGGCAGTTCTTGGGGCAGACGCGGGCGCAAGCTCCGCAGCCGACGCAGCGACCTGGATGGTCGACGACCATGATCATGCGATTGAGCTCGCCGTCGAAGTCGTCGTCGTCCTCGCCGTCACAGGCGCCGAGGACTTCACCCGCGTCGTCGACGCCGTAGAGGTGCATGGCCTCGCGCGAGCAGACCTTGAAGCAGCGGCCGCAGCCGATGCAGGTCGTGCCATCGATAGCGGTGAGATACTCCGGCATCCATTTGGAGCCATCGCGGGTGACGAAAGCGCTGCTCATCGCGCATTCTCCAGTGCAGCGAGGTCCTTCTTGGCTGCGTCCCACTCGGCAAACACGGCGAACGTTTTGTCAGCAACTGCCTTGATCTCAGTCCAGTTGACCGGGAGGTCCTCGGCAAGGTCGTGCAATTCCATCTTCGCGGTGCCCGCACGCGACTGCAGCTTGCGAACTTTCTTCTGCAACGCCTCAAGGTCTGACATTGATCTTTCCTCGAAAATCGGTTTCATCACACCCGCACCACGTCGGGATGGGATTCAATGCAGTCGCATCGTCGACTGGTTTTGTACCGGCCCCAGTTCTAGGAACGTCTCGAAGCCGAACCTGTGGACGTTTTGGCAGAACGACCAACCGCCCGCCCCTGAATAGCACGCGCCCGAAGCCCTCATGGTTTTCATCTCCACGATTAGCGATGTCACCGGGCGCAAACGCTCCGCGATCGCAAGCTCGACGGCGGTGTAAAAGGTATCGAGCCTCCACAGCACGTCCGGATCGGGATAGCCCATGCCATGGATCGCAGGGCGCTTTTTCTGGTGACGATGAAGTCGGCCAGCAGCGTGGCGTCCGATCTACCTTCCCATGAGCCGTAGGATCCCTTGGCACGGGTCAGGCGCACGAGGCATTTGACGAACGGAGTGGCAAGCACAGCCTCATCCTCGTCGACAGCGGGGCTACTCGCAGCATCAGACATTTCATATTCTCCTCAATTTCTGTCCTCTTCCGCGAAGAACTCTTTCTTTTTTCGAAGACGGCTGCCTCGGGCACACTTGCGCAGCCGACGCCCGGCTCGGGGCGGCCAGTTCCAGGCAATTGATGCCTCGGTGGCCGAGCTTGGTCGTGTCTTCGACTGCAAGGCCTTCCACGCGGATCCGCGTCGAGCATCCCTTCCACCGTGATGCGGCCACAGGTCACCGCAAGATTCAAGCCTTGACCCTGTTGCAAACAATCCATCCTGTGCTGCACGGGGCCTGCTTGCGGCCACGCCAGGGAAATGGAGGAATTGGCCACTAAACATTCCGACCATCCCCCTATTTAAGTATTCTTCTCGCCCGGCCGCGCTTTGGCATCTCCGGGAAACTTTTTTTGCGGAGCCGCACAGAGAGCGCCGTAACAAACCTTCCCACCCCTGTAGTCGGCCAGGGCCTGCAGCAAATCCGGCAAAAGATGCTCTTTCAGTTCGTCCGGGATAGGCTCCGGACCGTCCAGCGACGTCAGTGCCAGTTCGACCAACTCGATCGCGCAATCGTTGTTGCCGTTCTCGTGATAGTACCGGGCGACCGCCGGATAGGACCGGAACTTGGGGCTGTCGCCTTGCGGGGGATTCAGTGCCAGGATGTGTTCGGACAGCTCCTTGCCCATCGCGAAGCGTTCAGCAGGGGGAAGGCGCGAATGATCATTGGCCGGATGGAAAAGTTGGTCCAGCGCCGAAACCATCCAATCCTCGGAGTTTTTGTCGATCGCGTCGCGAACCAATTGGCGCATCACGGGCAAGCCGGTCCACATGTCTTGTATTTTGTGAAGCAACAGATGCGCGTGAGCCAGGCGGAAATTGATGTCGTCCGGCATCAGGGCGATGCCCTCTTCGATTGCCCAGAGCGCCGTCCTCCAATCTTCCAACTTCACCGCCGACCAGAATCTGTCATCGATAGGCTTTTTCAACGCTTGCTCGCGCGCCATGGGTTCGCTTGTGGCGATCCGCTCCATATCGGCGGCTTTCGCTTTATCGCTGGCGCGCCAACTGCCGTTCAGCACTTCCGGCAAAACCTCATCGAGTTGGCTTGGATGACCGATAAAGGCGACGCGGCCGTCACGGTCGACCACGAACGAGGTCGGAATCCCGACGGAAAAGCTGGGTTCCCTCCAAAGCTTGTTCATTTCGCCTGTGAAGTCGAACCCGATCCGATAGTTCAGATTCGAGCACTTTTCGGTCAACCACGCTTCCAACTTGGTTCGGGCCTCAACTTCCGTTGGAGCGTCTTCATCCGCCGCTATCCCGACGACCTCAAGTCCGCTATCCTTGTATATTTCCTGGAACAGCATCAGTTGGAGCATCTCCGTCGAACATAGTCCGCACCAAGTAGCCCAAAATTCGACGACATACACTTTGCCGGACTGGAAGTTCGCAAGGGGCTCACCACGCAGCCAGCTCTCCACTTTGATCGAAGGAGCCGGTGACTCCATCCGCAATACCATCTTGCTCTCCAGAACTATTGCCACAGGTTGCGCGACTTTATGCGCGGGCTTGTTTCCCTCTTAGAGAGGGGCACAAGGGTTCAAAGAAAGGAGAGCGATCGTCTCGCGCATATGCATGCAGTCAGCCTTCACTCAGTGTTGCCACATCACAATCAGCAACGGTCAATCAGCAAAGGCCGTGCCAGCGCGCACAGCGCGCGTTAAGCGCATGATTTCGCATTGAAAAACCTTCACAGCGTCCAAGATGGCCGGTTTGTAGCGAACCTGACATTTTGACTGTCGCTGTCCGGTTGTGGACAAGCACCCCCGCGTCGCGGTCAGAAAAGTGTGGCTGCGGACGACTAAACATATATTTGAGCTTAGGGACAAGCAGAGGCCATCATGACTGTCTTGGCAACCATCAGGATCGTCATCATCGTCCACTAACGCCACCTCGCTTGAGCTCCTTGCCGTTCCGGTCCGGAGGCGGTAGCGGACCTCGCCATTTGCAAGGGGCCGCTTCATCCGTGCCCCTCCTGCGCCCCCTCCCCGCTTGCGATTGAATTCCTGGCTGGAGGAGTTCTTTACGACGAAGCCGGTTCAGCTGCGGCTCGTGAATACCGAATACCGAATCGTCAGATCTGACGACGATGATCGGGGCGAAAAGGTCAGGATGAGCGCCGGCATGTGCCGGCCGGTGAACTCTGCGGGAATCCTGCTTTGTGTTTATCTTCTGTGTTCCCGGTCCTCAGGTGCAACGGGAACTCATGGTGGGAATGTAAGCGTTGGCGGAATTGACAACCCAAAGACCGCTCAGTCGCCAGGCGGGGTCGGGCCGGACCAACGGGAAACGCTGAAGATGCCGCCGTCCGCACTAACCCGGGCTACCATCCCAGGCGATGACATGGGTGATGAGGGAAATCGTGATAACGCCAATACGAGCGGCTACGGTCCGAACGCGGCCTGCCGCGCTGAAGCGTCTCTCTTTCTCGACCTGACGCCGACCCGCGAAGCGGTGGTTTTGAGCGCATTGAGGACGCCTGGACTTTTGCCCGGCCGTTGGTCTGCGCGTAACGAATTGTCTCGGGCGGGCAGAAACCCCAAGAGCACGCTGGAGACGTGCGGCGATGTTCTTAGCGACGCGCTTGCAAAATGGCGCGAGGAACTTCGCGAAACCCGCGTTCGCCGCGACCTTTCTGCGACTTGGCATCAGGATAGCGATGCAGAGGGGTAGAGCTTCGAACGACATGCTGCACCTTGGGAACCCGTCAGCGGGCCAAAAACAGCGGCAATGGCGGCTTGCGAACTATCCATCTCGTCACGCCACCGAAGAGTCGCTCGCGCAGCCGACGGCTGCCATAAGCGCCCATGACAATCATGTCGGCAGACGTCTCGATTGCGTGCTGCGCGAGCACCGTGGCCACCGGTTTGCCGGCACTCGCTAGCCGGTCAACCGACACCCGAGCACCGTGCCGAGTGAGATAGGCAGCAATGTCGGCTCCCGGCTCGTCGCCGCTACCTGTACAGGTCGCCTCCGGATCGACGAGGGCCACACGAACTTCCTCTGCACCGGATAGCAGATCCAGCGCTTCCCGAACCGCACGGGACGCCTCGGCTCGCGCATCCCATCCGACCAGCACGCGCCGTGGCGACAGAGTAGCCTCAGAGCCGTTCGGCACGACAAGCACCGGCCTTCCCGTGTCAAACAAGCTGCCGTCGATAACTAAAGGTCCGAGACTAATGTCGTTGAGAAGTGCGGGGCCAACGATTGTCAGGTCGGTACAGAGCGCGCGCTGTCGCACCGCCTCACCGACGCTGGCCCGATCGCAGTTGGCAATATCGACATCATAGCACCGCCACGTGGCTCTCAGCAGTTTATGAATTTCCCTGGATGTTTTTTCCAGACTGGCCATGTCCTGGGAAAATGTCTCGATTTGCCTGTAGCGTTTTTCCAGTCTGGCAATGGCCTTTGCGTGTTGTTCAGGCCATTCGGGGATGCCATCGCCTGGCGGCGGAGGCGACATAACGAGCCGAGGAGGCGACATAATCAGGACGGACAGATATGCGCCGACCTCGGCGCACAAGCCGGCAGCTGTTCTGACATCCCGATCGGAGTGGTCAGCTCCCATTACACTGAGTAGGCTTTTGAAGGCCATCTGACTGCCTCTCCCTGAGTTTGTCGTGCCCGCAGGCGCGTTTCGAAGCCGCAAGACTTACCCTGGCCAGGACGCAGACGGGGAGTGGCACCCACCCCTGCCCTGTTTAGTCGTCCGGCTTCTCGAGCGAGTAGCCGGCCGACCTGACGGTGCGAATGATGCTGCCTGGCGAAGCCGCCTTCAGCGCCTTTCTGATCCGGCTTATATGGACGTCGACGGTGCGCGCACCGATATGGATATTGTCCGGCCAGGCCGCGTCGATCAGCTCGTCTCGGCTGAAGACCTTGCCTGGAGTCTCAAGAAACTGCCGCAGCAGGTTGAACTCGAGAGGTCCGAGATGGATGTCGTGGCCATTGCCGCGAACCCGGTAGGCATCGAGCTTCATCTCGAGGCCGCCGCAGCGGAGCCAACTGCCGTTTTCAATTCCGTTTGAACCTGGCTTCGGCAGCGCCAGCTTCGTCCGCAGACAGTCAAGCAGCGTGGCCGGCGCGATCGGCCGCACAAAGCTCTCGTCAATGCCTGCCTTCAACAGATCAAGGTGCTGGTTCTCGGCACCTGGCGCGATCAGGGCAATAACGGGCAGATCGCCGGTCCGTGGCTCGCCCTTGAGCCGGGCACAAATTGTTGAGCCTGTCGCGCTTGTTGGCCCGCAGTCCAGCACGACCGCCTGGAGCTCCCGATCATCGGCCAATGCGAGAGCGTCGTCCACGCCGCCTGCCGGCTCACTTGTGAAGCCGTCCACCCCCAGGATGTGGCTGAGGAACAGATACAACTCCGCATCTTGCGAACAGATCAGGACCAGTGGCTTCATCAGCGCTACCCCAAGAACCAAATCGGCCTCCACCGCCTCGGTGGAGTGGGCTGGCCATTGCCTGTCCTCAGAACCTGACATGATCCCCTTGCTTGAAAATCGGTTCCATCACGCCCGTGCCACCTCGGGATAGGTTTCAATGGCTGCGGTCGCATCGCTGGCCAGCTTCGTACCGGCCGCGGCGAGTTTCCATAACGTCTCGAAGCCGAACCGGTGGACGTCGCGCAGGGTCTTCGACAGAACGACCAACCGCCCGGACGTCAAAACGACGCGCCCGAAGCCCTCATGGCTCATCTCCATCATCGGCGATGCCATCAAGCCGGAGCGCTCCTCGATGGTTAGCCCGACGGCGGCGTAAAACATGTTGAGCCGCCACAGCACGTCCGGATCGGGATCGCCGATGATCGGGATCGCACGGAGCTGTTGCTTGGTGACGATGAAGTCGCCCAGCAGCTCGGCATCCGGTTTGCCTTCCCATGACCCGTAGGAATCCTGAGCACGGATCAGCCGCACGAGGCATTTGACGAACGAGGTGGCAAGGGCCGCCTCGTCCTCGGCGACAGCAAGGCTAACCGCGGCATCCATTTCGCGTTCTCCTCATTTCAGTCCTCGTCCTCGAACGATGGTTTCTTGTCGGCGACACCGGCCTCTGCCAGCACCTTGCGCAGCCAAGGGGGAGGACACGTCCTCAGCATCATCTGCGTGCGCAACAGCACCTCCTGGATGGTCTGAGGCTGCGGCACTTTGATCGGATGGATTTTTGCCGAAACAACCCTGGCTGCCGACGGTCCGCCGATAGCCAGACAAAACAGGAGATGACAGCCCCTCAGCGCCTCGACTTTCGGGGTGATGCGATCATCGCCGTCAGTCCGATGCTCCCCGCTCTCATCGGAAACATCATCGAAGGCCACGGCTTCCACGAGACTCCACTCCTCGCGCGTGACGTCGTAGACAGCAAAGCGCCTGGCCGACCCGAAATGGGCGTTGAGGCTCTTCATGTCTTGCGTGGCGATCGCCACGCGCAAGGCGCCGGCTTGCCGTTCCGGCACCGGTACGTGGACCTCGTCAGTGACGAGTGAGAGGCGACGAACGGAGCTCATCTGGCATGTCTCGCATACGGAGTGGATCAAGCGCCTCAGGTGTCGGCGCGTGCCGGTTGGCCTGGAAGATGTTGGCAACCTCGAAGATCAGGTCCCGAGTCCCCTGATAGAGGATTGTGAGCTTGTGCTGGCTGCCGAGCCGGTCGAAGATCGGGAAGCCGACGTGCATGAGCGGGATGCCAAGGCGCTGCGCCGCCTGGCGGCCGTGGGAATGAGTAACGAGAAGATCAGCGTCGGCGCCAAGCGCTTCCAAATCGCCGAGATCGCCGACTTGAACCGACTCCGCCGGTATTTTCTGCAGAATTTTCGACATGTCGGTCGTGACGACCGCCGCCGCGATGTCGGAGCCCATGTCGGTGAAGAAGGTCGCGAGTTGGTAGAGGTGGTCTGGTTCAGCAGCGATCGCAATTTTCTTGCCTCCGAAATGGAAATGTCCGTCGAGCAACGCGTCCTGCAATTGCGCCCGGCGACGGCGCACCCCGGCCGGCACCGCCACGCCTGAAATCGCAGCCATCAGTGAGACGAACCGGTCGGCGCCCCGCAATCCCGTCAGCGACTGGAACAGCACGTAGGGCACGCCGGTCACCCTCTGCAGCACCTCCGCCGGGCGCCGCATATGCTCCCCGATGACGATGCATTGCGCGGCCGTGCCAAGCTCGCGGATATCCTCGACGCTGGTGCCGCCATAGGTGGTCGTGATCCACCGGTCGGGCACCGTGCCGTCGAGCGAGCCGGAGATGTCGGGCAGGATCACCGGCTTGAGCCCAAATCTTTCAACCATCTCGCGCAAATGCTCGATGTCAGCCACAGTGAGGTGCCAGCCGGGCAGGATTGCGATCTTCTTTGATTGCCGCGCCTGCTGGCCTGGCCGTGTAATCCCTTCGATCATCGCGGTGACGGCTTTGGCCCAGCCCTCTTCGATCGCGCCGTCGAAATCCGGCGTGTTGGCCAGCACCACCTCCGTACCCGCGATTTCTTCCGCGCGCTTCAGCTTGATGTTGGCGATTTCTCCAGCACAATCTTCGCCACGGGTTTCCACGAGCGCCGTCGTACAGACCCCGATCAGCGTTGGCTTTGTGCGGGCCTTGAGGTTGAGGATCGCTTCTTCCAGACGGTCCGCCCCGCCGAGGATGGTCGCCACCTCGTCCATCGCCGTTGTCTGCAAGGGGATGGCTTCCTTGAAATGCCGCACGAAAAGCACGAGCGCGAGGCTGGTGCAGCCCTGGCTGCCGTGGAACAACGGCATCGCACCATCGACCCCAAGAAAGGCCAAGGCGGCGCCGAGCGGCTGCGACGACTTCAGCGGATTGACCGCCGCTGCTTTGGTCTGGGGAAGGATGCGGACCATCGGCTTTCCTCAACACGCGCCGAAGTCGACGGCTGTCGCGCCGGCGAATTTCTTGAAAGCCTGGACAGTCGCGATCTCGCTCTTTGTGCTCGGGTACTCGTCCTTCACCGCAGGCTGGCGATCCCACGGTGCCGGCTCCCGCACCTGGCGCCAGATCGGGTTATGAATGGCGAGGTCGATCTGGCGCACGAGTTCCACCATGCCGTCATAGCCGGCATACGGGTGTTGGCGCTCCTGGTTGATGTCGAGCCAGGGTGTCTTGGCTTTCAGCGCGATGAATTGCGTGCGCCCGCCGGACAGCATGATATCGGCCTTGTTTTCCGAGAGCATGGCGTAAAGCGCGCGCGGTGCCATCTGCTCGAACATGTGGTTGTCGTCCTTGAGTATCTGTTTGATGCGCTCCTTGTCTTCGACCGTGGATTTCTTGACCGAGGTGCCGACGATCTCGATGCCGATCTCCATCAGCGCATGGACGAGCGACCAGGACTTCACACCGCCGGTGTTGAGCAGCACGCGCTTGCCTTGGAGCCTCGGCCGGTAGGCTGCGAGGTTCTTCCACGCAATCCCCTCCTCCTGTGCGATCAGCGTCTCTGTGCGGTCAAGGATCTCTGGATCGGCTCCCTTCTTCACGAGCAGCTGAGAGATCCGCCGGAGCGCTTCGGAGGTGTCGGTTATGCCGTAGAAGGAGCCCTCGAAGAATGGGATCTCCCAGCGCTCCTCCATCTTGCGGGCGAGATTGATGAGCGCGCTCGAGCACACCATCATCGCCGCCCGGGCGCGGTGCGCTGAGGCAACGTCGAGATAGCGCGCGTCGCCCGGAATGCAGGCGCGTACCCGGATGCCGAGCCGGTCAAGGAGCGGCTTCACCAGCCAGAACTCGCCCGCGAGATTGAATTCGCCAAGGATATTGATGTCGTAGGGTCCGGCATCGTCGGGCTCCACCGTGCCGATGACATGATCGAGCAACGCCTCGCCGGCAAGCTTGTTGCCAAGATTCTTGGAGCCGACGAAGCCCGGTGCATCGACCGGGACAACGGCCAAGCCGAATTTTTCCGCTGCGCGCTTGCAGACCGCCTCGATGTCCTCGCCGATCAGCGCAGTCACGCAGGTCGAATAGACGAAGATCGCCGGCGGCCCATACGCTTCCTTGATCTCGCGGATCGCTTTGAAAAGCTTTCGCTCGCCCTGCCCCATCACCACGTCGAGTTCGGTAAGGTCCGTCGTGAAGCTCGTGCGCCACAGCGTTGGCCCGGACGAAGCCGCACCGCGGTTGTCCCAGGAATTGCCCTCGCAGGCGAGCGGCGCATGGATCAGATGCGCGACGTCGGTGATCGGTTGCAGCACAATCTTGGCGCCGTCAAAGGCGCAGCCGCCAGCCGCCGCGCCGGGGGTCAGCGCCTTCGAACAGCCCTCTTTGCGCGCCTTGGCATCCTTGCCGCGGTTCCTCTCACAGGCGGGCTCGTTGAAGACATCCTGGATTTTGGCGCTGAGCGAGGACATTGCGTCTGTCTCCAAAGTCCATTGGGGGGACGGACGGCGGCGGCGGAAAGCCGGCCGCCAACCTTAGCGGGTGAGGTCATAAGAATAGTCCGTCACGCCCGTCTCGCTTGTCTCGCGATCAAGCTTGTCGAAGATCTTGTCGAGGATCGTCGTCAGTACGCGCAAGCCGCCTTGGTAGCCCATGAGCGCAAAGCGATGGTGATGGTGCCGATCGAAGATCGGAAACATCAGCCGGATCAGCGGTGTGCCGGTGTCGCGCTCCAGGTACTTGCCATGGGAATTGCCGATCAGCAGATCCACCGGCTCGGTGAAGAGCAGCGAGCGCATCGCCCAGAGGTCCTTGCCCGCCCAGACTTGAGCATCCTTGCCGAAGGGCGAGGATGCAAGCAGTTGCTTCAACTCGGCTTCCCATGCCGAGGTGCCGTTGGTGGCGAGGCAATGCGTCGGCTCGCCGCCGGTCTCCATAGCGAAGCGGGCCATGGCGTAGACAAAATCCGGATCGCCGTAGATCGCGTACTTCTTGCCGTGCAGCCAGGATTGGCTGTCCGCCATGGCGTCAACAAGTCGGCCGCGCTCCAGGCGGATGGTCTCGGGGATTTCCTTGCCGGAAATCGCCGAGACCTTCATCAGCAATTCGTCGGTCGCCTGGACGCCAAGCGGGTAATGGAACGAGGCCGTCGCCTGCCCGACCTCCTCGCAATACTCCAGCGTTTTTCGGGTGTTGTAGTGCTGAAGTGAAAGTGTCGCTTCGGCGTTGAGGGCCTTCTTCACGTCTTCGATCTTCGTGCCGCCGTCGTACATGCGGTATTCGCCGTCCGAGGGCGTGTCGAACTGGTCAGAGGCGTCCTGGATGAAGGTATAGGACACGCCCATCACATCGAGCAGGCGCTTGAGTTCCCGGTTGTTGCCAACGCAAAAGCCGTCGAAGCCCGGAATGATGTTGATGGTTCCACCGGCTTGCGTTCGCTCCTTGCCTTTCCAGAAGTGCTCCAGAATGCCCTTGACCGTGCCGTCATAGCCGTCGACATGGCTGCCGACGAAGGCCGGCGTGTGGGCGAAGGGCACATCGAAGTCGCGCGGGACCGAGCCTTCGTCCCTGGCGTTCTCGATGAAGCTGTGCAGGTCGTCGCCAATCACCTCGGCCATGCACGTGGTCGAGACGGCGATCATTTTCGGGTCGTAGAGTTTATACGTGTTGGCCAGCCCGTCGACCATGTTCTTCAGGCCGCCGAACACTGCCGCGTCCTCCGTCATCGAGGACGAAACCGCCGAAGCGGGCTCCTTGAAATGGCGCGACAGGTGCGAACGGTAATAGGCCACGCAGCCCTGGCTGCCGTGGACGAAGGACATGGTTCGCTCGAAGCCCGCGGCCGCGAACACCGCGCCGAGCGGCTGGCAGGCCTTGGCGGGGTTCACGACAAGCGCTTCGCGGGCGAGGTTCTTTTCGCGATACTCCCACGTCTTGGTGAATTCGCGTTGATCGGTAACGACCTGGTCGGGGTGCGGACACTCGAAATTCAGCTTCTTCTCGGCGAGCATCTGCCGGTATTCCGGCTCGCGGAACAGGGGAGCGTGGTCGAGAACTTTTTCAGCCGACTGCGGCATGGTCGTTACCTCTTTTCCATCTGGCCGCGCCATAGGGCGGCACAGGGACGTCAAGACATTTCAGGTCTCCCGCGGACACAGGGCCGCAGGCGTTCGTCGCCTCCCGGCCTCCGGAAGGCCTAGATTCTATTCGGCTGCGATCGCCGTCGACGGCTCGGTTTTTTTCTTCCAGGGGGCGTCGTAGAGGTCCCAGACCGGGTTGTTGATGGCCAGATCCATGTCGCGGGCGAAGATGGCGAAGCCGTCATAGCCGTGATACGGGCCGGAATAATCCCAGGAATGCATTTGACGGAACGGGATGCCCATCTTCTGCACCGGGTATTTTTCCTTGATGCCGGAGCCAACGAGATCAGGACGGATCCCCTCGATGAACTTCTCCAGCTCGTAACCGGTCACGTCGTCATAGATCAGCGTGCCCTTCTTCACGTAATGGCCGGTACGCTGGTAATCGTCGTTATGGCCAAATTCGTAGCCGGTGCCGACGATCACCATGCCCAGGTCCTCATAGGCCGTAACGACGTGACGGGGGCGCAGCCCGCCGACATAGAGCATCACCGTCCTGCCTTCGAGGCGCGGCCGGTACTTGGCAATGACCGCATCGACCAGGGGCCGGTATTTGGTGATGACGGCCTCGGCCTTGTCCTCGATTTCCGGCCCGAAATGCTTGGCTATGTTGCGCAGAGAGGCTTCCGTCTGGGAAGGGCCGAAGAAATTGTACTCCATCCAGTCGATGCCATACTTTTCCTCCATATGCCGGCAGATGTAGTTCATCGACCTGTAGCAATGGATGAGGTTGAGCTTGGCCTTCGGCGCGCGCTCTATCTCGGCGAGCGTGGCGTCGCCCGACCAGTTGCCGACCACGCGCAGGCCCATCTCCTCGAGCAGGATGCGCGAAGCCCAGGCGTCGCCGCCGATATTGTAGTCGCCGATGACGTTGACGTCGTATGGGCCGGCCTCGAACTCGACGTCCTTCTTCTCGAAGACCCAGTCGCGGATAGCATCGTTGGCGATGTGGTGGCCGAGTGATTGCGAAACGCCGCGGAAGCCCTCGCAGCGCACCGGCACGATCGTCTTTTCGTGCTCCTTGGCCTTGTTGCGGGACACCGCTTCGGTGTCGTCGCCAATCAGGCCAATCGGGCATTCGGATTGCACGCTCATGCCGTTGTTCAGCGGAAACAGTTCCTCAATCTCGTCGATGATCTGTTCCAGCTTCTTGTCGCCGCCGAAGACAATGTCCTTCTCCTGGAAGTCGGAGGTGAACTGCATTGTCCCGAACGTGTTGATGCCCGTCGTACCGACGTAGTAGTTGCGCCGCTGCGACCAGGAATATTGCCCGCAGCCGACCGGGCCGTGCGAGATATGGACCATATCCTTGACTGGCCCCCAGACCACGCCCTTTGAGCCGGCATAGGCGCAGCCGCGAATTGTCATCACGCCGGGAATCGACTTGATGTTCGATTTGACGTCGCATTCGGAAAGGACCTCGCCGTCCTCGCCAGCCTCGTCCCCGCTCTTTGCGACACTGAGGTGCTTTTTGCGGCGCTTGGCCGCCTTGTCGGGATATTGCGACAGCACCTCCTCGATAAGCTTCGCATGCAGGGCACCGTCATTTTCGTATTCCAGGCTCATGGGACCCCTTTCAAGGTTCGCATGACGCCTCACCGACGAGGCGCCGTTGTTCGAAAGGCGCCAGCTCAAGGCCACGCCTCATGTTGGCTTGACAGCCGTCGTTACTGCGCGGCCGCCTTCGGCGTTTCCTTGGCCTGAAGCTCGGCAAGCATCTGCTCCTCGGTCTTCATGATGCCGAAGTCGAGCAGCATGTCCTCGAGCTCCTCCATGGTGATCGGGGTGGGGATGGTGCCCTGGCCCGAATTGACATGGATCTTCTCGGCCAGTGCGCGGTATTCCCCCGCCTGCTTGCAGTCCGGCGCATACTGGATCACCGACATCTTCCTGAGTTCGGCGTGCTGGACGATGTTGTCGCGCGGCACGAAGTGGATGAGCTTGGAATTGAGCCTGGAAGCCAGCGCTTCGGCGAGGTCGAGCTCGCGGTCGGTCTGGCGCTCGTTGCAGATCAGGCCACCCAGCCGCACGCCGCCCGAATGGGCGTATTTCAGGATGCCCTTGGCGATGTTGTTGGCGGCATAGAGCGCCATCATCTCGCCCGACATGACGATGTAGATTTCCTGGGCCTTGTTCTCGCGGATCGGCATCGCGAAACCGCCGCACACCACATCCCCGAGCACGTCATAGGAGACATAGTCGACATCGTCATAGGCGCCGTTCTCCTCGAGGAAGTTGATCGAGGTGATGACGCCACGCCCAGCGCAGCCGACACCCGGCTCGGGACCGCCGGACTCCACGCACTTAATGCCCTTATAGCCAATCTTGAGCACGTCCTGGAGTTCAAGGTCTTCCACCGAACCTTCCTGTGCGGCCAGGTGCAGGACCGTATCCTGAGCCTTCGCATTCAGGATCAGGCGGGTGGAGTCGGCTTTAGGGTCGCAGCCGACGATGAGAATCTTCTGCCCGAGGTCGACAAGTGCGGCGAGCGTATTTTGGGAGGTGGTGGACTTGCCGATGCCCCCCTTGCCGTAGAATGCGATCTGACGCAGACCTGACATGTAGCTTTCCTTCCTTTGTTCCATCCATCGCGGCTGCCGCGACATGAATGCCGATCGGCAGCTCTCGCCGCCTCGCACCAAGGGGTTTCAAGACTCGTGCCAATTTGGCTGACCGAGCCGAAGAATAGATTTCGTGATTGCTTTTCAGCTGTTTAGCGTGAGGCGAAACAAGAGATGGGCCAAACAAGCCCCTGTGTAGCGGACCCGACAAAGGCGACAGGACGCGTCGGATGGTAACTTGCGACCACTGTTGACCTCGCCGGAGCCAGCCATCTTCCCCGCGGAACGCCTGTTTTAGCGCGAAACGGGACCCCGCAGCGAAAGGGATTCTAAGTCATATACGCATAATAGCATCACATTGAAATAATTACCATATTTGACTTGCACATGCGGCTATGTGTAGGATTCTGTGTAAATTTCGTGTCGAAAATACCACTGTTACCATAGCCGAAGGGCCAGATGGCCTGACAAAATAGGGGGCAAAGGACCCCGCCAGGAACCAAAGGGTTCCGCTTTTGGGGCAGAGGCTCCGACCGTTGTCCGGCTAGTGAGGCGGAAATTTGGGCGACAACTCCGCATGAGCAGTGGGAAGCGGACTCTCGCAGTTAGGATCGCATGTGCTTGACGGTCGCTTTTTTGTCCCACAGGCGGCTTCTAGTGATCAATCGTCCCTAGACGAAACGTGGTCGCAGCAGTCCCATGCTGTTGCTCATCGTCTGCCGCAAGGCGAAGCTGTATCCTCTTATGGGTGGCGGATACCGCTCGGTTGCTCATTGTTTGCGTTCTATCTTTGTTCTATATGGCTGGCTAGGATAGCGCAATCGTGCCTGGATATCTTTGGAGCTTGAAACCCATGCTGTTCAGTCAGCGTTACTTTCGTCCAATCGAACAAAACAAGCTGGTCGTGGAAATTCCGGAGGCGGCGCGTCGCAAATTGTGGGCGTGGCTTCAGGCAAACAATTCGTCACTGCATATCCAACGCGACCCAAACGATCGTTGGATTTCCCAATCATCCATTCTGGAGGAAGTGGAGTCCGAATTGCTCGTCGAACATGGTTGGGACCGACTCCCCGTATCACGTTCTCAGTCTGAACGGCCCGGCGAACTACGTTTGCTGGTTCAGCATGGCAACGCCACGTGGGTTTTTGACACAATCGAGCTGGCCGCCAGACAAATGGATGATTCCGAGAAGGAAGCACTACGCCAGAAGGTCAACCAGATATTTGAGCTGCATGATTGCCCCTGGCGGCTCTCTGACGGTGAATTTTTCAAGCTGGACGGCGATTTCATCGGGGCCAGGCTTGCCAAAACCGCACACGACGCTCTGACGGCCAATCGGTTTGCAGGCGCGGGCGACGAGTTCGCCAAGGCCCGGCAGTATCTCGGCGCCGGTGATGTTCGCGAAGCCATCTTCTATTCAGGGCATAGTTTCGAGAGCGTGATGAAGGTTCTTACGGGACTGGACCATGCCAACGGCGACAAGCTCATCAAGGAACTTGCTCAACAGGGCTTTTTCGATGATCTGCCCGAGGCGGTCAGGAATGGTTTTACCGACCAGGTCCTGAAGGCATTGCCTTTTCTGCGCAACAAACTAGGTGGACATGGACAGGGTGCAGCGGTGGTCAATATCCCGACTGTGTACGGAGATCTGGCTATTCAGATTGCCGCCGCCTTCCATAATTTTCTGATCTCCAAGCATTTGGAGCGCTCGCCGCCGCCCCCGCCAGAACCGTTGCGTGAGCCCGCAGCTCGTGAGTTGACCGACGAGATACCGTTTTAGGGGGGGAAATATGCGCAGCGCTGGGCAGGTTGTTTTTGTTTCGAGAAACGAGGGCATGATCGTCGTGCACCACGATGACGGTTACGCTGTCGTGGAATTGATCGGCGATGAAGGCTCTTTCAGTGTTGGTGACCGTGTGGAGGGAGATTGGGACGCACTGGGCGGTGAGCCTCTGTTTGCCGACGGCGAAACGCTTGACGCGTATTTTCAGGGCAGTTGGGGTTCGCGCGACGCGGCGGTGCAGATTGCCCGGAACACCGGCGGCGGCTGATGCCTCTCGACCACTTCGTTTCGCAAGTCCATTTGAAGAATTTTTACTCCAACGGCGGATGCGGACCGTTGGTCGGGATCAAAAAAGACGACCTGAAAAAATTCCGTCCTTGGTCAGACAATGTGTGCCGTCGGCCGGACGGCAGCACCAATGATTTTTTGGTCGAGCCTCGCGCGATCGAGGCCTTTCTAAAACGCGTGGAGCCAAACTACAACACGGCGCTCGAAGCGATACGGCGTCGGGATATTGATGAAACGGCCGTCTACGTCATCGCTGGCTTCGTCGCCTATGTCATGACATGTTCGCCGACCGCAATGCGTATCGGCACTCCCCATATTGCAGCGACCCTCCAATCGGCGGCAGAAATCATCGATGCCCAGGGCCTTTTCCCAGCTGCTCCGAAGGAGCTTGGCAACAAGAGCATGACCGAGTTGCTTGAAATGGGCGCCGTCCGGTTCAACGTCAACGAGAGATACCCACAGGCGATTGGCATAACCAGCATCGAAGCGCGGGTTGATGTTCTTGGCAACGCGGGGTGGGATGTAATGTTCGCCGATCCCGCTTACGGGACATTTTTCACGAGCGATTTCCCAGTAGGGCTTGGACCGTCCTTCGACAATCGCGTCGTGAGCAAGACGGTGCCATTGGCCCCCGACATTGCGGTTCGCATACATCCAAAAATACGCGAACGCGGCATGGAACTGGACTTTTCGTTCCCTCATTTTCGTGCGCGGTTTCGCAAGTTGAGACCTGAAGAAACGCGAGAGGTAAACCGCCAATTGGTGCGGGCTGCCGAGACGATGGTGTTCTACAACGACGACGCAGAATGGCTACTGCCGTTTGTACGCAAGAACCGCAATCATAGGGTAGAGTCGCTTGTCGATCGTATTCCAGCACCGGGCGGTGGCAAAATGGTGGTCGCTAAGCAGGGGGTGATGCCCTACCAACGCCCGTCTTTGCCGTAGAGAAAAGTCGCCGACGGTTTTAGGCTCTGGCCATCTAGTCGGCTACCCACTCATCGCAGAGCATGCACCGAGACCTGCCCCTCCCGATCATCGCGGCTAGGGCGGATGACGATTTCGACATCACGGTTTAGCAGCGTAAGAAAACCCATAAGCCGTTCGACGGAAAATCCATCGAGGCGACAATTTACCAGCGCCGCGCTTGGTGTTGCCAATTAATCGCAAGGCCGCGCAGCATCTCTCCCGCGAACTCGGCGTGCAGTATAAGACCGCTTGGGTCCTGTCGCTGAAGATCAAGTAAGCCTTGCGTCTGTGCCGTGTCGGCATGAAGCGTGAGGCGAGGTTCAGATAGGCAGCAAATATGCAGGTGGTCGCATCAAGCAGGAGAAACAAGGCCGAGGACCGGATCGCGCAAGCCGAAGGTGCGACCCTCCGGAGACCGCGCCCTTGTGTGTGCGGGGGGCGAAGCCCTAATTCTGAGGCAAAGCATAGATTGCTATAGCTCACTATTTGTGTAAAAATGAGTTATAGAGAGGTGCCTTATAACTCATGGCATGGAATTGGGAGCAGGCCGACTGGCCGCATTTCACCTACGATAAGAAGAAGCTGGAACCGCTGGAAAGCGAGTTTCTGCTGCGATCGGGCGAGTTCCTGGGCGTCTTTCGTCATGTAGGGTCCGACGATCGCGACCAAATCCGCATCGACCTTATCAGCGAAGAAGCCTTGAAGACATCCGCAATCGAGGGGGAGTACCTCAACCGCGAGAGTTTGCAATCATCCTTGCGCCAGCAACTTGGATTGGGCAGGGAGACTAGGCGCATTCCCCCTGCCGAGCGCGGCATCGCGGAAATGATGGCCGATGTATATTTGCATTTTGCCGACGCGCTCTCGCATCGCACCCTCTACGCTTGGCACAAGATGGTGATGTCGGGTGAACGACGTATGGAGACCATCGGGAATTATCGCCAGCACGCCGACGCTATGCAGATCGTTTCCAATCGGCTGGATAAGCCCAAAGTGCATTTCGAGGCGCCGCCCTCCGCGCGGGTGAAAACCGAAATGGACGCCTTCGCCGCTTGGTTCAACGATACCTCACCCAAAGGCAAGACACCGATCCCGGCGTTGACGCGTGCCGGTATCGCGCACCTTTATTTCGAGAGCATTCACCCGTTCGAGGATGGCAACGGTCGCATAGGGCGTGCCCTTTGCGAAAAGGCGTTGGCGCAAAACCTGGGCGAGCCCAGCCTCATCGCGTTGGCCTACACGATCGAGCGCCACCGCAAAGCCTATTACGATAGCCTGGAGGCCAACAACAAGAGCAACGCGATTACCAATTGGCTGCTATACTTCGCCAACACGATCCTTGAAGCCCAGCGCGTAACCCTCGCCCGTGTTGAATTCTCTGTCGCCAAGGCCAAGTTTTACGAACGCTACCGGGGTCAATTCACCGAGCGGCAGGAAAAGGTCATCGCCCGCATGTTCCGCGAAGGCATCGACGGCTTCAAAGGAGGGCTCAGCGCCGAGAATTATATCGCCATCACCCAGGCATCGCGCGCGACGGCGACAAGAGATTTGCAGGACCTCGTTGCCAAGGGTGCACTGATAAGAACCGGCGAACGGCGACACACCCGTTACGCGTTGAACATACTTGCTGGCCGCGCGTAAACCATAACAGAGAAAGAAGAAGCAGGCTGTCAAAGAGCCTGCTTGCCTGAGCATTGAGGGTGGCTGGCGGCAAGCCGGCAGGAAGTCGTCGATTGGCTGACACGGCACGTCTTCGCGTAGAAACCCTTTTCAGGAACAAAGTCCATCAGGCCTTCATGCGACACGCGAAACAGAGCTTCGCGCACCGGGACAGGGCTGACGCCGAGAATGGTCGAGATCTGGCGAGTGCTTATCGGAACGCTGTCCGATAAGACGTTGCGTTACATAGTTTTTCGCAAAGCGATACGCACGCCTCTGCGCATGTGACTGTCACGGCCCCCTCCGGAGTGGGCCGCGGGTGGCGGTAAGCCCCTTGCGATTTTTGCTGGCGCCGACCGTCAGGACGGCGATCGTCTCCGCAGATCCGCGCATCGCCGCCTGGAATCGCACGAACTCCCGCGCATCAGTATGTCTGCCCACCATGCTTGTCCTACCCTCCACTCCCTCTATCGGGGTGGACATATTTGTCACGGCTGCCGCACGAAGCGCTTCATCACCAACCGCTCTGCGGTCCCATCGGAGATGCCATTGCCGCCCGCCGTGACAGAATCATCAAGACGCGTGCCGAATTAGTGTACCGTCCGCGTTGAACTCCTTCTCCGTTCCGCGGCCCGCCCCTCACCCTTTGGTCGGGCTTCCGACATTTTTGTCCACCTTCGGACACAAAGGTTTCATGGGACCGCTGCCGCCGCAAGGTTGCGACAAAGCGGCGCCGGAAAAAGAACCCGGCGGTCGATGCAGGGGCTGTGGAAGCCGCAATCGCCGCGGCGGACATGGGTTTCGACGTGATGTCGTCCGCCAGCCTGATGAGATCGCCATCTTAGCCGGCAGGCTTTCCTTCGTGGCGGCTCCTCGTCCGCTGATCGTGGCCGCCGGCGCGGCTGCGCCGAGAACATGCCAGCCTATGCTCGAGGCGGTGCGCAGGTGCGACCAAAATACGGGCATCCGCGAACATTCAGCTGCGATTTGGAAATTGGCAGCATGTCGTCTCTTCACGACACGGTCGGCGGATATCCCTTCGATCTCCAAGGGAACACCTTAGAATCCGGTGATGCAATCGCAGGGCAGCACCTTTGCTCGGTGCGCGTGAGGCAAGCGACTATGGCGCGGGGTCTTGGCGAAGGCATGGTCCTTTCTCTGAAGGCAAAAAGATCGCTTTAACCCGCTGCTTTCAAGTCAGATGGCATGGAGTTTGCAGCACACACTAGAACCGACAAAGGCACAGAGAAAGCTACGAGCAACCCATGGCCAACAGGCGACGTTCCAGACTAGCGCCTGAGGAGACCGGGTCCATTCCGGTTAAACATCGGGATGTCATCCTCTCCAGACATCCGTGCTCGGTAGCTGTTCCGCGCACATCTGGCCCGACGCCGACATCCAAACGTGGGGCGCTCGCCCAATTGCTGCTTGTCGGTCCTCATCAGCATGTGAATGCCGAAGAACTGCATCAAAGGGCCACCCATGCCTACGCCGGCGTGTCACTGGCCAACACGCCGGAGCAGTTCCGTGAAGCGAGGCTCTTGCGCGACGTCACAGTTGAGGCGTCACACGCCTATTTCGACAACGACACTGCCGATCCCCTCTATTTTTCCTCAAGGACGAGCAGCGGGTCATTGATATCGCTTCCAGCGCGGTCGCCGTCGAAGGCCTGCTCGAGCCGCTTGAAGGCACCCGGATCACCCATATCGACACGGCCGTTCGGGTCACAAAGACAACGAGCCAAGGGCTTCCCAGGCAACTGGATGGAAAAGAATGAAAGCCGCAAAGGTCCGCATCTCATGTCCGCCATGCCGGCCGACGCTGCATCGGCCCAAACCATGAAACCATGCACCAGTTTTCTTCCAAAGGAGCAATAGTGATGACCGTTACAAAGAAGGTTCCCTTCGTCACCTTTCGCACGCGTGTTCGTGATGAGAACGTTGAGGGGCCAAATCCATACCGCTGGGAAGACAAGACATCCGACGACTATTTCGGGGGCAAGCGGGTCGTCCTGTTCTCGCTGCCTGGCGCCTTCACCCCGACCTGCTCGACCTACCAAGTGCCCAATTTCGAAAAGCTCTATGACGAGTTTGCGAAGGAGGGCATTGACGCGATCTACTGCGTCTCCGTCAACGATGCCTTCGTCATGAATGCGTGGGCGAAGAGCTTGGGCCTGCAGAAGGTCGAGCTCATTCCCGACGGCTCCGGCGAGTTCACGCGCAAAATGGGCATGCTGGTCGCCAAGGACAATCTCGGCTTCGGCATGCGCTCCTGGCGCTACGCCGCCCTGATCAACAATGGCGCGGTGGAGCAGTGGTTCGAGGAAGAAGGTTTCTCCGACAACTGCGAGGCCGATCCTTATGGTGTCTCATCCCCGCAAAACGTCCTTGAAACACTGAAGGCCCCCGCATGACGGGGGTAACGTCTCGCCGATCCCACTACGCACGGCCAAGAGCCTCCCCAATCGGTTTTGAGGGCTAACCATGCAATCCTCAGCAAGCCTGCTTCAACGCCAGAAGCAATCTATGGTCGCATCGCCTCAGCTGATTGCGTCGATTCGCTTGCTGCAACTGGCGCGTGCCGAACTGCATCAGTTCGTGGAGCAGGAACTCGAGAAGAACCCGCTTTTGGAGCCTGCTTCAAACGACGGCGAGTCTTTTGGCGATGTTTTGCCGATGTCGGGGGAGGATCAGATCGGCGCACGCGAAAACGACATTGATAGGCCGACGAGCGCCGGGGCCTCCGAACGGCTCGGGGATTGGAAATCGCTGCGCAACACGACGAACAACCCGCCGGGTAATCGCCCTACCTTGGACGAGTTTACCACCTCCACCGAAACATTGCACGACCATGTCGCTGGCCAGATCGCGCTCACGCCATTCACACCGCAGGAGCGGCTGATAGCTGGCCAGCTTGCCGCTCATCTGGAAGACACCGGCTATCTTCAGGCACGGCTTTCGGAGCTGGCCGAGCGCCTAAATGTCCGGGAGGCCAATCTGGAACGGGTTCTCGCAACCTTGCAGCAATTTGATCCACCGGGAATTTTTGCTCGAACTCTCAGCGAATGTCTCGAGATACAGTTACGCCAGCGAGACCGGTTCGACCCGGCGATGGCAGCCTTGGTTGCCAATCTCGAGCTGCTTGCACGACGCGATTTTCAGGCATTAAAGCAGCTTTGCGGCGTCGATCAAGAAGACCTTCTCGACATGTTGCATGAAATCCGTGCGCTCGATCCCAAGCCTGGAAACCGATTCCAATCCGGAGCGCCGGAATCCATCATACCCGACGTCTGGGTCACGCCCTCGCCGGGAGGCGGATGGCAGATCGAACTTGATCCCGACACGTTGCCCAAGCTGCTGATCAACCAAACCTACTTGGCCGAAGTCTCGCGTCACACCGACCAAAATCCGAAAGATCAAGCATTTCTCAACGAATGCCTGCAAAACGCGAACTGGCTGATCCGCAGCCTCGATCAGCGCGCCAAGACAATTCTTAAGGTTACGGCTGAAATCGTGCGACAGCAGGGTGCCTTCTTGGAACATGGCGTCGCCCATCTGCGGCCTCTCAATCTCAGGACTGTCGCCGAAGCGATCAACGTGCATGAGTCAACCGTGAGCCGGGTGACCTCGAACAAGTACATGCTTACCCCGCGCGGGGTGTTCGAACTGAAGTATTTCTTCACTGTCGCGCTTGTCTCCTGTCAAGGCGGCGAGGCGCACTCCGCCGAAGCTGTCCGCCATCGGATCAAAGCGATAATTGCCGCCGAATCGCCAGGTGACGTGCTTTCCGACGATGACATCGCTGTCCGGCTGAAGGAAACTGGCATCGATGTCGCGCGTCGTACCGTCACAAAATATCGCGAGGCGATGAACATCCCCTCTTCCGTACAACGGCGCCGGGAAAAGCGCTTATGGCTCAGTGCCAATCAGGGCCTGACGCCTGGTACCGCTGACCAAAGCGGCGCTTAATCCAAAGCGATCCTGTTCTTGATCCGTGCGAGGCGACTTTCGCCTTCCTCCGGGCCGAAGCAGCTTTCGAAATCATTGCATTTCCGGCAACTCGGCGCGGTGCATAGGGAAAAACCTTCAGCCTCGCAAAGCTTGCGGTAAAAGTACTTCTTCCATTTCATGTTTTTGGTATTGCCAGCCGCTAGCGTTGGGAAATGCGTGGCAAGCAAGCGGCTGACCTCGGCCCGATTGAAAAGTCCAAGGTCCTGCCACAGATGGTCATTGCGCATGGCACGCCGGGCGATGATCTTGGCGAACCGGACGCTCGCCAGGTCGCCCGGCCGGGCATGCGCCAAAAGCAGGCCGCGCAGGAGTTCTTCCTCCAGATCCGGCTCGGCCTCGTCCACCTCTTCTAAAGCGAACGCTCCGATAGGGATAGCAGGGAACCCGCGGGACAGGACATCGCGCAGCTCGGCGCGCGAAAGGCCGGTTGCTTCCGTTGCCGTCGCCTCGCCGGCCTCGAGTTCCTCGAGCGCACATGAAAGCACACAGCCAAGCACATGCTGGTCAAACTCGCTTTCCAGCTCGATCCGCGGCCGTTGGCGGTCGATGAACCAGCCATAGTGACGGGCGAACATAGGTGCCATTCTCCTCTGGTTTGTCCCATCAAGTCATGCCGCGACCCGGTCCGCCGCAACAGGGCGTCTGTCAGTTCTTCGGGCAGACGAGGGCGCAGACTGGGCAGCCAATGCAGCCGCGCGGCGGTCGAGAACCATGATCATGCGATTGAGCTCGCCGGCGACATCGCCCTCGCCGTCGCGGGCGCCGAGAATTTCACCCGCGTCATCGAAGCTGTAACGATGCAAGACCGCGCGCGAGCAGACGTTGAAACAGCGGCCGCAGTCATCCAGGTCGTGCCGTCGATCGCGGTCAGATATCGCGGCATTCGTCTGGAGCCGTCGCGGGTGACGAAAGCGCGACGCATCGGGAATTCTCCGACACACCGAACTCTCGTGCCCTTGCTGAGGGCCCGTCGTGCGAACGCTTTGCTGAAGCCGGCAGCCTCGCCGTGCGAGCGGCATGCTAAACGCTGCCTGCGGCTAGGGGCCAGGGAACAGTCGCCGGAGGCCGGGCAAGGCATTCGTTAAAAATCCCTTTCTGACTGCACCTTCGACCCCGAGTCAATCGCAAGCAGCGACCCCAAGACGCTCCGTGCGCCGGTGTTGACCGCGCTTTGAAACGATCAAGCGGCAGAGGTGAGAGTTCAAGCCGTTGCGGTCAACCGCCGGCATGCGCGAGCGACTTGTTGATCGCTGGAATGATCTTGTCGCCCCAAAGCTCGATCTGCCGCAGCATCGTCTTCTGGTCGAAATCCCCCAATTGGGTCTGAATAGCGATCTGGTCCGGTTTCAAGATATCGATTTCTTCCAGCAGGCGATCAATCACGCGATTCACGCTGCCGATCGGCAGGTTCTGGCGCATAGTTTCGAATGAGAGATCCTGCTGCGTAGGCGTTTCCTGCAGCAGATAACCGTCCAGGCTCTGCTGGCGGCGCTGATGCAGTGCCTCGGACAGCCGGCGCTGGAAGCGGGCGTTGTCGAGATAGCTGTTGATCTCGTCCTCGTCGTCGCTGGCATAGCAGCAACGCAGCAGAGATATCTTGGCGTCCGTGACATTCTTGCGTTCGCAAGCCGCCGTCTTCTCGATTGTTTCGCGCAGCGCGCTCAAGGTCTCCAAGCCGTTGTGGAATGCTGTGACAAAGAAATTGTGTCCTTCGCGATAGGCCCGGCCTATGCGTGCTGGCCCGCTGGCGATCCAGATCGGCGGGGTCGGCTTCTGGACGGTGCGCACCGAAATCGCCGTCGGGGGTATGTTCTGATACTGGCCGTTGTGCTCGAAGATGTCTTGGTTGAGGCCCTTCAGAAGGATGTCCAAGTGTTCCGAAAAGAGGGCCGGCGCCTCCTCAATATTCGCGCCGAAGCGCTCGAACTCGAATTGCTGGTATCCCGAGCCGACGCCGAGCTCGAGACGGCCGTTCGCGACGATGTCGGCGAAGCCGATCTCGGAAAGCAGGCGTTGCGGTTGATAGAGCGGTAGCACGCACACAGCAGTGCCCAGGCGAATGGTGCTCGTCACGCCGGCGCAGTGCGCCACCATCATCAAGGGCGAGGGAATCAGGCTGTAGTTGTTGAAGTGGTGCTCCGCGAACCACGCGGTACCGAAGCCTGCCTGCTCGGAAACGACGGTCTGTTCGATGGAGTTGCGGATGACGCTGTCGCACGATTGATGATAGCCGCGCTGGGCGGCCAGGATGAAGGTCGCGAATTCCATGGTGTGTCCTTGTCTTACAAAGGGAGTTTGCCGATCGGAGGATGCGCTGGGCATGCGCATCAGGCGTTGGCCGCGATGTCGATCCAGCCCTTCGCGTCGGCGTGGTCCTGCGGCAAACCGCGCGCCATTCGGCGGTTGCAGGCGCGCGCGGAGCGGTTGAGCTGCTTCGACCGGTGGGGACCTTTTCGTCATCGCCGAAGATGACATCTTCGATCGCAGGCAGTGCGGCGGCACGCTGCCGGGGCCTTTAGCCTGGACGTCCTTCGCTTCGATGAGCCGCAGCCCATGGCTTGGCGAAAAGTCGACAATCAACGCGCGGCCTCCGCTAAATACTCGCTATCGAGTTCGCTGGCGTTTCCCGCATCGCCGAACGAGGTCCAGCCGCCGTCGACGTAGAGGATGGAGCCGTTGACGTATGAGGCGTCAGACGAGGCCAGGAAGAACGCCGCCTCAGCGACGTCTTCCGGCTGTCCCATCCTCCCCATCGGGATGCGTCGTCTGATCGCTCTCGCGTCGATGCGGCCGACCTTCGCCAACTGAGCAACCCCGGCCGTGCGGATGTAGCCAGGAGCGACGGTTGCAGTCCGAATGCCGACCGGCCCGAGTTCGGCCGCCATGCATCGGGTCAGAATGTCCAACCCCGCCTTGGAGGCGCCGTAGGCATGGCGCGACGCCACTGGCAGAAAGCTGTTGATCGATCCAAGGTTGAGGATCACGCCGCCAGGGCACATCGCCTTGATTGCCTCGCGCATACAGGTGAAGGCGCCGATTAGATTGACGTCAAGGACGTGTTCGATCTGTTGCGGTATCTGTTGGGTTCCCGACAACGAGGTGTCGGTGACCGCAGCACCGTTGACGAGGACATCGATGCGCTCGAAGCGTCCTCGCACCTCCTCGAACAGCGCCACCACCTCGCTCTCGACGGTCACGTCCACGGATTTGGCCGGGTTCTCGCCGTCGAGCGCTGCAGCGAGCTCTGCCGCTGCAGCGCCATCTTTATCAGCAATCACGACGGTATCGCCGTTCGCGGCAAAGCGGCGAACGACCGCCGCCCCTATGCCGTTTGCGCCACCCGTGACGAGCACGATCCGCGCGTCGGTGCGTTCGGCCGGACGGCAGAGTTCGGCCAGGGGCGTCCCATCCACCGGCGGGTGCGCATCCCCCGGCTGGTTGAATTGCACCCAGCCGCCGTCGACCGCCAGCACGGATCCGGTGATGTAGCGCGCCTGCGGGCTGGTCAGAAAACGCACCGCGAGGGCAATCTCGTCCGGGCGCGCCAAGCGCCCCATCGGCACCCGGCGCCGCACTGCCGCCAGGTCCATCTTGCCCACGCGTTCCAGTTTTGCCAACATCGGCGTGCGCACGTAGCCCGGCGCTACCGCCGTCACGCGAATGTCGCGAGAAGCCCACTCGCATGCAAGCGACTTGGTCAACGAGATCAGCCCCGCTTTCGAGGCTGCGTAAGCGTTGCGCTTGGGATTGGCGACCAAGCCCGACATCGAAGCGACGTTGACGATGGCGCCGCCCGGCCTCATGCGCCTCGCCGCTTCGCGGGCCATGACGAACGGTCCAATCAAGTTTACTGCCAGGCCGAGCCGGAAGGCGTCAACACCAGTGTCGACCGTCGCAGCCATGGTGGGTCCCGTCGCTGCGTTGTTGATAAGGACGCCGATCCGCGCGAACTGTGCTTCGATCCGGCCGTAAAGCGCGAGGATATCCTCCTCTCGCGAGACATCGCATTCGATGCCGAAATGCGGGTGGCCGAGACGACGGGCCAGTTCAACGACGCCGCTGCCAGGAAGGTCCACCGCAACAACAGTGTCTCCATCCCTGGCATGAATATCGACCAGAGCACGGCCGATCCCGCCCGCGGCGCCCGTAATGACGACAATGCGTCCTGCCTGCTTCATGAGAATTTCTCCGCGACGAACCCCAGCGATCTCAGCCCATCAACGTTGGGCGGCAAATGATGCGTCGCGGGTAAGCAGCACGTCCTGATGACGGCCAGTTGCAGGCTCGGATAGACGACGTGCGTTCCGGCAGCGGTCCACTCCCGATTTGGCAGCCGAACCTGGTGAGGGACGAGGACAGGGCTGGCCTCGATGGGCGACGCTGCCGAGGTCCCGCACATCGATAACACAAGCGTCCGGGCCGGGCTCATGGTGTGGACAGAACGCTGTCACGATCACGCCGTCGCGGGGCAGAAAGGCATGCTGTCGGACGTATCGTCATCGGCCAGGCTTGCACAGGGATCGGTGTGGCCTTGCAAAATTGTCATAGTCTGTTGTTCCCCCCGACGGTGCGGCGTTCGAACCTTTGAAGGCATCATGGCGAGAAGGAATGCGACGCTTCCCGAGCTTGTAGACCGGATCATCCGGATGTGGTGCTCCAATCGGCTGTCGAGGGCCGAACCGTTCTGCCTCAAGGACCGCTGGTGGGATCTGCTCCTCGAGCCAATCGTAGACCACTGTCCGTTCGGCAATGCGCCACTCTCCTTCCCTCTTCTGAAACAGATCGCAGTAACGGCCGCATAGGAGCGTCTGGCGCACTTCTCCGCTTTCGTCCGGTGCGCGTTGCAGCCCGGTAAAATAGCTCTCGACGGCCGCCTCTGCCGAGCCAATAAATTCGATCAGGATGTTCGTGATCTGATGGATGTTGCGCGGTCCGGTCTTGAAGACACCGAGCGCAAACTGGATGAAGCCCTCTGCCGAGCCGCAATAGGCCCCGTGATTGTCATGTGCATCGGGCCAGTACGCGCTGCGCAGCGCCGCCTCATCCGCGCGGTCTATCCCGCGGCAATACCGATAGAGGCAGTCGCGGATCGCCTCACGGTGGAGTAGTTCGGTAATTTTCGTCTGGCCCATCGGCTCTGTCACTCATTCTGTGATTGGAAAACGTGTTTCGCGAACCTCGCCCGGCCGTTTGCGCATCGTGGGGCTCACCTCTCGATGCCGGAGCTGCCGCCTGCACAGTTGGATGAGGACAGTGATGGGACAGAGGCCGCATGCCACCCTTTCTTCGGTGTGCGGTCACATCGTCCCCCTTCAAGCGCGCCAGGCTCTCGGTTGAATGACGTCCGATTCAACCCGAGCAGCCAGGGCACGGCCGAGTTCCAGCGCACGTTCGGGGCAGGATCGCGCGCCTCGCGATGCAAGCAGTTCCTGGCCTTCCGCAACTTCAATGTCACCGGGCAGGATGTAACCATCTTCATCAAGCTTGAAGATATCCGGCGCTTGCGCCGCGCATCGCGCGTGACCCTGGCATTTGGAATTTTGGACGATGATACGCATGCCGCTGCCTCCATTGTCTGTGCCCCCGGCTCGGGGCGGGGCTTGGTCAGGACCAGTCCAGGATCAGATTTTCGATCCCGAACACATGGCCGCCGCAGGTGATGGGTGCCGTACCCTTCTTGATCCGGAAGGCCGGTATGCGCGCCAGCCACTCCTCCAGGCCGATGATAATCTCCCGCCGGGCCAGGTGTGAGCCAAGGCAACGGTGGGGACCATAGCCAAAGGCGGCGTGGCGGTTGTCCTCTCGCGCCAGATCGATCGTGTTTGGGCAACCAAATTCCGCCGGGTCACGATTGGCAATCATCGTGGCGCAGGAAACATAGTCCCCCTTACGGATCGGCGCGCCTTCGAAGTCGATATCTTTTGTTGCAACGCGGATCAACTGAATGGGCGGATAGGCGCGCAGCAACTCTTCGGCTGCGAGCGCGATCCGGTCCGGTTCGCTGCGCAGCAGTTCCTGATCCTTGAGGTTGCGTGCGAGATAAGCCAGGTCAAAGCCTATCGCTGCTGCGACCGTGTCAAGTCCCGCGACGAACACAAGCACGCCGATGCCACGGATCTCCTCGTCGGTCAGCCGGCGGCCCTCGACCTGTGCCTGCACGATGAAGGTCATGAGATCGTCTACCGGCTCCTTGCGGCGATTGGTTGCAAGTTCATCGATGAACGTCACAATCGTCCGGGCAGCCACAGGTCGTTTCACATCGTCGCCGTGGAGCAGGTCTTTCGCCCATCCAACAAATGTGTCGAGCCGGCGATCCGGCAACCCCAAAAAGCGAAGGAAGATGCTGACCGTGAAAGGAAAGGCAAACTCCTTCATGACATCGCAACTTGTGCCCGATGCGGCGATACTATCGATCAGCGTGACCGCTCGCTCGCGGACAGCCGGCTCCAACACCCTCACCCGCTTTGGCGAAAGCAGCGGACTGAGCAGTGAGCGAAAGACGCCATGGGCCGGCGGATCCAGTTCAAGCGGGATCGTCGGCCAGGTTTCGCCTAGCACGGAGGAGAAGATGCTGCGATGGCTGGAAAAGGTTTCAGTGTCCTGCAGCACCTTGCGCTGGTCTGCGGCGCGGGTGATGACCCAGGTCCCCCGGCCATCTTGCGTGTTGTAGGGGGAATAAAAGATCGGCGGCCCGTCATGGGCGCAAGCGACAGCTGCATGCGGATCCCCGTTGGGCGTCGGTGACATGCCTGGTGACGTAAACAGGCTGAAGTCCCTCACCATTTCGGGCGGGACATGATCTGGAACCAGGTTTGTCGTCATTCGGTTTCTCCTGAACGTCAGGTGTACCTGCGCTCGATTGAGACTGCACGGCCGGTCATGAAGTCGATTGCCGACGGGTGGTAAAATTCCCGCTCAGGCGCGATGAGGTTCTGTTGCGAGGTGCAGCCGATCTGCGCACCGGCGCGGATGAGACCGGTCGCGAATTCAAGTGGCAAGGGCAACCACGTCGTCTTCAGGTCCTTGAGGGACCGCGCCGTCTTATACGCACTGATTTTGAGAGGCTGTTGTATCACCGCTGAACTCCGTGAGGCCTTCTGACGTGCCGTGTGACAAAACCATCGAGGCAAGTTGCGTGCCGGATTGGCGCACTGACGGCGCTGCACGACTTCTGCGTACGAGCGGCCCGGCCCCGTGCCACCCTTTGGGGTCTGGCTTTCGACATTCTCGTCCAGTTTCAGACACGGCATGGGTTGCGGGTAGACGCCGCACGGAGGAGCAATGAAAGGAACCTCAACCATGCAAACCCCGCGAACCGACTAGAGGAGCGGTGGGTGTGTAGCTGAAATATCATGCCTGCTGCGAGACTTCCTTGTTCGAGATATGGAAGGCTCTCCTATTCGGTTGACGAATGGAGGGGCTAGGCTGTGCCAAACGATCAAATTCCTAAACGGGATCGCCGAAAAACGGCGTCTCCACTTTCAAGTGCGCAGCAGCCTATGGGCCATGTTAGGTGACGCGGTTAGACACCACCAAAACGCTGATGGCCGCTCCCCTCTACCGCCACTCTAGCACAGCGTTTCTATCCCCCATGGCGGGACAGCGCCCCGCGAGTGATTGGGTAGCAACCGCCACCGAGCCTCATGAGTGAGTCGATCTATCCTGTCTGCACGGTCATGCGTGCCCCGATCCCGTCCGGACGCTTGAAAATACGCGGCTCAGTCGCCGTCCGGATTGAGCGGTGCGAAGTCCAGACGACAACCCAAAGGCCGGGTGCCTCCATGGCTCAATGCGCTCCCCCTCGATGGGGGAGCAGTGTTTTCCAGTCCCGGCACAGGCAACAACGGCGCGACACCGTGGCGGTCAACGGAAGGCCACGCTCGGATTCAGGTAACGTTGCGGACAGCGAAACGGCCGACGGCCTCGCCGAGGCGTTGCGTTTTAGGTCAGTGCTGTCATATGAGTCTCTGCATGGCCACGCTTGTGCCCGGAGACGCCATGGGGGTCGGGCGGGATCTTGGCGCACCGAAAGCGATGTCTTTTCAGTGGCCTGTCCCGGCTTTGGTACTTTTTACTACCAAGCCGCTTGATGCTCGCTGTTTCCTATGCCTGGAGCGGCGCGCCAATGCCGTCAGCGAACACCTTTGCAACTTTGCTAGCGCTCGGGATTCTCCCCTCGATCTGCGGATTCTACGGCACAATTCGCGCTGTTCAGCATATCGAGGCTTACAAGACGCAAGTCATCGAATCGAGCGAGCTGTTCTTTTCCGCCCTCTTCGCAGCCGTTTTCTTCGGCGAATGGCTCACAGGTACAGGAATGCTTGCGGCATTGGCCATCATTGTCGGTGCGTTGATCACATCCATGCCTGAGCGCCGTGTCATCTCCATGCAAGTTCGCCCAATTGCCGAAAGGGAGTAGGGAACCGTCCTTGTGGCAGGCTCCACGCAAAGCGAATAATGATCTACGCCATCGAATTGCGAACCTCCTTGATAGGGCCTCCGGAAACGCGCTCATCCTGATTCCAACCGTTTGGCTGGCGATTCCCCCGCCCCTGCCCGCTGTCGGGTCGGTTTCCAAAATACATCTAGCTCCGCAAGCTGGCGCTCAGTGTCTTTCACGACCTCATCGACATTCATCCCGGATTTGACAGCGATCAACGCTGCCAGGATCTCGCTTGCGGCCACAGCCGGTGCGATACTTTTGAAGAAGGATTGAGAGCTGCTGGTTACAATAACGCTTTCCTTGGCCGTACTGGCGAGCGGGGATACCCTGCTGTCGGTGATGGCAACGACAGCTATGCCTTGGCGCGCTGCATGCCTCACCGTTTCGATGGTTGCACGACAGTAGGGCTCAATCCCTACCGCCAGCACTGCGTCGCCTTTGCCAGCCCCTCGCAAGGCATCAATACCGAGACCCCCGGCCGCATCGAGAACGACCGCCTGCCGGCCGAGCTGTGACAGCGTGTAGGCAAAATGCAGCGCCACCGGATGCTCTGCGCGCAGCCCAAGGCTGAACAGGTTTCGGCTCGCGGCAAGGACACTCGCAGCAGCCATCAGCTGCATCGCGTTCCCGCCTTCCCCGAGCCTTGCGATTTGCGCTGTCAGCGTGGCCGCGACCTCTCCGACCGTCGAGCAACCGCCATCGCCTTCTTCCCGACGCCCCGGCAGCGCCGGTTCGGCAGACGTGCGGATCGCCTTTGCATAAAGGCTGCGCATGTCCTCGTAGCCGTCCAGGCCGACCCATCGCGCCAGCCTCATCATGGTCGTGTGGGACACACCCGCCAAATGCGCCTGCTCGCGCATCGACATCAACGCAACGTCCTGCGGATGATCCAACACAAATCGGGCAGCCAGCTGGAGCTGCCGCGGCATCCTTTCGAACCGGTCGACCAAAACGCCGGCCAAAGGGCCCTTTTCCATACCGCTCCACCGCGTTCGCCCGGCCGAAAGATCCTTCGATGTTGTGGAAGGAACACTCGATGTTAGTCTCAAATGAACTTTCATCCTGAACGCACTACCCTGATGCCGAGCTACCCAACCCCATTTGGGAGAGCAATTTGCGTTCCTTTCGACGAAGCTTGTTCGCACTGAGTTCGGTGTCGTGAGGCACTGCGGGGCGACAAGGGCCAGGCTGATGACAAGCTGCTGCGAAGTTGTTAGTCGTGTGCGGTACGGTTCCGAGCCAATGCCAAGCTATAGCGTTCGGGCTGACGCACTCGGTTCGGCCGTCCCGTCAAGCGCGAGCGACAGGTTGAGATTGTTACGCAACATCTGATTTCCTGGTTCTGTTTTGAGGGCTTGCCGGTATAGTGCTTGTGCCGCGTCGTGCCGGCCCTCAAGATCGAAGACAACTCCCTTCGCGTTCAATGCGCGCAAATTATTTGGTGCCGCAAGCAGGACGTTGTCGAGTATCTGAAGCGCCTCACTCTCGCGTTTCTGCGCCACCAGGGCCTTCGTAAGACGGATCGCCGCATCGACATTGCCCGGTTGCTGCTTCAGCTCATCCTGCAAAGCTCGCTCGTCAGTATCTGGACCAACAGCGCGCGCAATGCGTTCGCGCATAGCCGGATCGATATCCTTGGCGCCGAGCAAATCCGGCGGCGCCGCCTCCTTCACTGACAGACCTGACTTATTCCAGCTTGAGCAAGCGCTGAGAGGCACTATGGTGAGTATAGCGAAGACAATCGAGGCCAGACGAAATGACCGCAGCCGTACTACGTGCAAATTTTGATGTGACTTCATGCTGTTCCCACCTGTGATCGCGTCCTGTGTTCTTGTCAGCTGGCCGAAGCGCGCGGGTTACGACGTTCGTCCGACATTACTTTATTCGGTTCAGCCATGAGCTTGACGGATCCAATGGGCTGAATCGTAAAGTCGGAAGCGAGGTCCTGATAAGACAACACAGCGAGATCGATGCCGTTGCGGGTGAGAAAACCACGGACGAAGCGTCGGACATCCATTGAAGCCAATATGACGGCGCTGGTCTGCCCTGGCGCTATGCTCGACTGGATCTGACGCATTTGCGACACCAGCATCTCGCTTTGCCAATCCTCGAGTACCAGGTACGGCCCGACGGCCGAATCGCGTATCGCACCGCGCACCACATCCTCAGTTTCACGTTCGATGATAAAGGCAGGCACGATACGCTGGGCATTCGCATAGCGGTGGCAGATCTGCCGCTTCAGACCGGAGCGAACATATTCCGTGAGAAGCGCAACGTTTTGCTCACGTTCGCTCCATTCGGACAAAGCCTCCAGGACCAGCCGGGTGTTACGGATCGGGATGCCCTCATCCAGCAGGCGGCGCAGCACATCGGCAATCCGGGGGATCGGCGTCGTGCGTAGCACCTCCTTCACCAGCTCGGAATATTCCTTCTCCATTCGACCAAGCAATTCGCGCGTCTCCTGGATACCCACCAAGCGTTGTGCATAGCGCATTAACGTCGCATGGACGCGCAAGGCGAGGAGTTCACTGGGACGGTGATGCCCGATACCGGCGGCATTGAGAGCCGGTGCATGGCTTTGTTCGATCCAAATCCTGTCCGTCTCTGGGTCATGCCGAAACGGGATGTCACTCAATTCAATGTTCGCCAGATCGTCGGTAAGCGCGAGCTGCGTCGGATCAATCAAACCCTGTTCAACCGGCACGCCCTCAACATCTATCCGGAATTCCGACTCGGGCAACTGCTGGTCGGCCGTGAAACGGATGGGGGGGACGATTATGCCGAGATCAGCAGAGACCAGTCCCGAAACGCGTGCGATGTGCTGTTGCAATTCGTCCTTGTCGAGAGCCTGTGTCAGGCTAGGCGCAAGGAATAACGCGATCGGACGTGCCTCCGCAGGTGCGGCTTCGGTGTCAGGCTGCGCTGGACCTGTCGTTGTGGAAATGACCTTGTCGGCGCCTTGGACATCACCGCTGACAAAGCTTGCCGCCGCGAAGACCGCGGCCAGGACGAGAAAGACGAGCAGCGGAAAGCCAGGAACAAAACCCATCACAACCAGGACGCAGGCCGCCAGCCGCAACGCTCGCTTACTGGCGGTCAGCTGGTTGACTATGTCGGCACCAAGATTGAGCCCCGCCCCCCCACTGACACGAGTGACCATGGTCGCCGCTGTAATTGAGAGCAGCAGCGCCGGAATCTGCGAGATCAACGCATCACCGATCGTCAGTAGAGTATATTGATGCAGTACATCGCTAAAGGACATGCCCTTCGAGAGAAGGCCGATGGAGATACCACCCAGCATGTTGATGCAGATGACCACCAGCCCGGCGATGGCATCGCCCTTCACGAATTTCATGGCCCCGTCCATGGCGCCATAAAGTTGGCTTTCTCTCTCCAATGCGGCGCGCCGCCGGCGAGATTCGTTCTGATCGATATGGCCGTTCCGTAGCTCCGCATCGATCGCCATTTGCTTGCCCGGCAGAGCGTCGAGCGTGAAGCGCGCCGCCACTTCTGCCACGCGTTCGGCGCCCTTGGCGAGGACCATGAACTGCACCATGGTCACGACCAGGAATATGACAACGCCTACGGCGATATTGCCAGATATGACGAAATCGCCGAACGTGTAGATGATGCTGCCGGCCTCCCCCTCAGCCAGAATTAATCGCGTCGTTGCGATGGTGAGCGCCAGACGGAATACCGTGGAAATCAAAATGACGCCCGGCAAGGAGGAAAAATCAATTGGCGTGGCCACGTACAGCGCAACCATCAGCAGCAGTATGGCGAATCCCAGATTGAATCCGATCAGCGTGTCGATCGCTACAATCGGGATCGGAATGATCATCATTCCGATCGCCAGAAGCAGTATCAACGCGACCATCAAGTCCGGGTTGGCCGGCGCTCGCGAGATGAAGTTACGCAGGACGTTGGTTATGGGGACCATTCTTATGACTGTTCGACAAGAACTGTGCTGCCACGCAGTGAGACGTAGCTTTGGAAAACCGCGCGCGCCTCTTCCATCCGGCCGGCCCGCCGCAGGGCATGGCTACGCATGAGAGTCAAAGGGAGGCGCGAAGACGGCTGCTCATCAAGTATGTCCAGTCTATCCAGGATCGTTAGTGCTTCATCGCCAAGACCCTCCGAGATGAGGGCGTACGCGAGAATGCGCAGCAGATCGACCTCTTGAGAATTGGCGTGAGCGGCAAGCCGCAACAGAGCCAAGCTATGTGCGCTCTGCCCACATGCAAGGTGAACATAGGAAAGTGCACAGAGCAAATCGCGCGCCTGCTCGGAGATCAAGACATCACCGGTTTTGGAAACGTCTATTGGCGGGAGTGTGCTTCGTTCGACTGACATCGCTAGCCCTCGATCAAGCTGTTCCGGTTCTGCCGGAGCAGGATCAGCCGCTGCAACTCGTCTTTCAGGACGGCAACGCCGTCACGCGACACCAAATCCTCAGGAGCGGCCGCCAGCGTGTCAACCAAGCCTTGCAGAAGAACACAATGCTTCTCCGCGCGCAGCACGTCCGGATAACGCAGCCGTGGCGTGACGAAGGAGAGTTGCTCTTGTGCGAGATTGTGGCCATCAAGGGGGACCAATTCCGCGCGTGGGTTGACCACGTTGATCCGGGCGCGCAATTCGTTAGGACTGACGCGCGTGATTGCGTCGACACCACCAACCTCCAGCACACCGTTGATCGCCAGCGGAAGATCCCGCGTGTGCGTTTCCCGCCCAATCGACGCGTGCTTCTTGTCGCCATTTGAATGAGCACCATTGATCTGCTTGTCAATCGCTTGACGGATGGCAGGCTCTATTGTTGATTCACGGTCATCGATGTTGAACCTTTGTGGAGAGGTGCCGGGCCCGACAGGGTGGCTAGGCAGCTTGACCATGACATCTTCCTTAATAGGCCTGCGAAAATAAGGTCTCCGAATTGGAGACTTTAATAGGGGAGAGCAGCAAACTGGCCATTTCGGCTCAGCAGCACACGACTCTCCTCGATTCGATCGATAATCCATCCATCATCTAGGAGGGCACCGACGAAATACTTTTGGCCACCGATCAGGACGTACGGCAGGACTCCACGCCAAACAGCTTCAACGGCGATTGAAGATGGCGCCTTCTCCTCTTTGATAGCCACTCCGCTCACCAGTGTCAGCGCACCATTCGTACGATGATCGAACCACTGCTGGACCTTCTGCCATCTGGCGACCAAGGCAGGAATAACTGTTCCGTTGGCGGTCACAACACCGTTTGCGGAGGCGATTTTTATATTGAGCAGGCCCGCTCTTTCAACTTCCTGCTGCAGCGCCTGTGCCGCCGCCTGGGCGGCTTGACCATCAGGGTGGTTGATGGTTGGCTCGGGTGCAGGCTCGGCGTCGGGTGAATTGGTGCTCAATGCATCGGCGCTGCCGTAGTTGAAGAAAATGGTTGAGAGAATGCCGACCCCGAGCAAGCCGACTATCAGGATGGCGAGCAGCGGAATTGAAAGGCGCGGTATGCCAATCGAACCGGGTTGTGCTGCATCCGGTGCCGACCAGAGAATGGACATCGTGCCCGCATGAATGACCACAGGAAGAGGAACGACAACGCGCTCGCCTGCGGCAATATCGTCGCGCCCCTCGATGCTGATTCCGGCCGCAACGGCCTCGACCTCAGCCTCGATAGAATTGCGAAGAAAACTGATGCGAAAATGATGCGGCTCGAGTCGTTGCTCGACGAAGACCATATCGGCATCGAGGCCACTGCCGATCAGGTTCGCTCCAGAAGCGGAATTGCCGGTCAGTCCGGAATAAAGTCCGGATAGCACTTCGAAATGAAGGGAAGCGGCATCATTCACCGATAATCTCCTGAACAGGAGAGAGCCGCACGGCAGCTGCCATGCGGCTCATTTGACTTCATACAGCGCACCGCCGCCAGGACGGCATATGCGGGGCGCCCACTTCCAACATCACTGAACCCGCTCGTCGGCCACCTTCTTGATTGACCCGAGTTCGGTCGTGACAGTGCGCATCGTCACGCTCCTCTGCGTCGCCTCCAAGCTGACAGCCGTCAGCTGCGCGATTTGCGCCTGGAAAGCGAGTTCACCAGCGCCCTTTGCAGCTATATCCGTTCCAACTGCAGCGGCCGCGCCGGCTACGGCACCAACTTTACCAACCATGTTGCTTCACCTTTCTGTTTCAGATTGCCGCCATTGACGGCTTGCGTCTCCTGACGTCGGACCATCCGGCGTCAGGCACCTTCTTCTGTTTCCTCCAGAGCATCGTCGAGATCACCCATGGAGTCGTTCACAATTTGAATTGCCACCGACCTGAGAGCCGCATCGAAGGCTTCCTTTTGAGCTGCACCTTGCCAGTCATTCCCGGAAACGGCCGCACCATCTTCATGGCCGCTTGCGCCATGACCGCGCGTGTCACCCGGTTTACTCTGGCTAGAATGCTCGGCGGGCGCGTCCTGCCGTGGTCCATGAGCACCTCCGTGACCCGTTCGGGCCAAGGAAACACCAATGCCACCAACCCCTCCAATTCCAATCATCGGGCGCTCCTCTGATCTTCGTTTGCATGGCCATCAACAGACGGCGAAGCCATTTGACGTTTTGATGATACGAGCGCCAGCTTTCGAGAAGCTGACGAGTTTCAGAAAAGTCGGCGCTGCGACAAAATGGTGGTTGTGCGCAAGCTGGGGCCTCCACACATGAGGCTTCTTCAATGACCCCTCTAACGGGCCTCATTTGACCTACAAGGAGCGAAAATCACCTATCTTCGACGAAACAATCAACGCGATAACGCGTACCAAATTCGAAGACCTCGTGGCGGGGAAAAATATTCCCGCGCATCACCAGTTTCGCGGACAAGCGACACGTCGATGCCCAAGCCGCGTTCAGACATGCTGTCTTGAGATCGCGAAGGCCGAGGCCAGGGACCAGCGCACGCAAAGCAGCACACACGGTCAAGCTGGCCTCCCTTATGCGGGTGGCGACTGGCAATGCGCGAGGTCGCCGATCGTCAGCAGTGCTGACGGGTGTCTCACTATGAGCTTCTCCGTTACTGTGGGGTGCCAGATTGACAGCCATGCGCTGTGGCGAGCATGCCGGAACACTCTCATCCTTCGCCTCGTCGACGGAGTCGATGGAAAACCAGCAAACCGATCCAGTTGTCTTCCTCCAGGTTTCGAACCTTCGAATATCTTCGGTGCCAAGAGCATAGGAGCTGCAGAGTAACCTGCAATCGGTATGATTGCGCCCAATGGAGTGGGGGACATCACGAGCAGGGAGGATCCCTTCGGCGACCATAGCTCGCTGACACGTACGACCTTATGATCGGCGGAATGAACGCATATCGCTCGCGCCAAACCGCACGGCAGCGGCTTTGGCGGTTTTTGTTCGGAGTGTCACACCGGCGTTGCACTTGGACATTATTCGGAAGACGCGCTGTTGGTGAACGCAGGTTGACGCGCGTCCTCCCAAGACTTGCCCCTCCGGTCCCTGTCGGAGGGGTTTGTCCTGTTTCGCTTTGAGAGTTGCAATATCTCGATTGCATCCGTGGCGTGCCGCCGAGGCACCCAGTTCCCGCCATACGCAACCTCTTCATTCCACCTCGCGCAAGACGCTCAGCGACTCAGGATCCATCTTCATCTTCTGAACGCAATGGCGGAGTGGAAGGCCGCGAGTGCGGTCAGCTGACAGAGCACACCGCTTCAGCGCGTTTATACGCAAACAACGTGAGAGCGCCCGGCTATCCTCAGCGCTCTCGCGCAGCCGCCACCAACACGGTGTCCGCACTGCCGCAGATCCATATCAGCTAAAAATCTGCCAAAGCAGTGCTAGCGCCCGGAACGCTCGTACCCCGAACTTTCACGTCTCGTCTATTTGACGTAATTCCTAGAAGATCCCATTCGGCGGTCTACATAAAGTCATCGTCGCAGGAATCCGCCGCCGTGGTTACGACACTCTCGGTATCGCTGCCTTCACTATCGTCCGCCTTGGAGAGGTACATGGCAGGTTTGCCCGCACGCTGCCATTCACCGTCACTGTTCTTCGTCCACTTATCGGGATGCTGGGTGGGGTCTAGTACCATGTTAAAGTCATCCACCGCGACAAAACCCATCGCCATTGCGCGCTCTTTCGCTTGTGGGTTTGCGGGGCAAGAATTGAGCAATGGTCTGTCGCCGTCGAGTCGAAGTTGATGCTCCAGCAGAATGTCTCCTGCGTTCTCGACAAGCGGGTGCGTAACCCGCAAATCTACGATGGATGTCACCTCAGTTCGCCCAGGAAAAAGTTCTCGCCACTTTTCCCCCTCGAACAGATTACCCATGCTATCTCCGCCTTCGGTTCTAAGAAGCCCGACACTTTGGCTGCCCAATTGATAGCTGAAATACCGTGCCTGCTCTGTATCAAACCTGGTGGTGCCGTATTGGTCAGCAATTTCCACCGTTCGCCTGGCTTTGGAGGAAAGGGAAGTCGAGTACTCTTGTGGCTTCGACGCGATATGCACCATTTCATCGCCATAAAAGACCTTCGCTTTTTTCTCGAATGAAGAGCGAGATATCTCGACCACAGGAGGTCGGGAAACGAGGGCATACGATGGCGTTGCCGCTGATGAAGAAGACAGGGGCGTCGCTGAAGAAGAACTAGCGCGGGACTTCAGTGCTTCCAAGTGCATAACTGCAAGTATTTCGGCAAAGCCGTGGCCGCCGCTACCGGCTTGCGCAGCGCTGGTCGCCGACCATCTCGCGTTGTCAACGTCGCCTGCACGCGCGGATTGGGTATTGGATGAACAACTGATCCGGCTATGCATGCTTCGCGTTCCTATCGGCAGAGTTTTCCACTGAGTGGGGGGTGACTCCAGCGGAAGGATAGTCAGCCTTGCTGACCGCAAGCTGACCACAAGCTGACGATACGCGTTGAGCGTCTGCATCACGCTTCTGCGCGATGGTCAGGTTATGGCGATCCCGCCAACGCACTCCGCTCACGTGACAGGGGTTGCAGATTGCTTTCGCGGGTGTAGGCCTTCGTCGAGCGCGAGCGACAGGTTGAGATTTTTGCGCAACATGTGATTGTCTGGGCCTATTCAAACAGGCGGTGTCACAGGCTGAAGCCAGGCCGGGCGCGCAGTGGTCAGAGTCCGCAGCGCCCCGGCCTGGCGTTCTGATGGGCCCCGACATGACCACGATCAGAAGCAAGCTCTCCGCGGTAACAACCGGCCGATTACCCTGCCATTCCTGGTCCAGGAGCCAGTAATCCGCGTTAATATGGGCGTCGGTCAGCCAATGGGGCCGAGCGCGAGCCCGCTGCGACCGTGGAGCGAGGCGATCGGGACCCAAAGCCCCGACCTGAGCGTCAGACGGTGCGGGAACCCGGGCGCATGATTGGCAGCTTCATGCCGCTCCCTTGATGTTAGCGGGTGCCTGCGCGGCCCGCGCCCGCCTCGGGGCACAGGTGGGCGTGCAGGGCGCTCACGCATGGATCGACGTTCTTTCTATCTTGCTGGTGGGGTGGGACGACGGTGATATCGGCTTGTGCATAAAACGGCCTGCGCTCGCTCAACAGTCTGGCGATCTTCTGCTCCGGGTTGGGGCCTTGCAGCAGCGGGCGGCTGGTATCGTTCCTGGTGCGTTTTTCGATCACGTCGAGCCTGGTGTCGAGCCAGATCGAGACCGCCTTCTCGCCGATCAGGTGACGGCTCTGCTCACGCATGAACGCGCCGCCACCGGTCGCGATCACGGCAGGGCCTTTCTGGAGCAGATCTGCGATCACACGTGCCTCCATGTCCCTGAAGAACGCCTCGCCATGGACTTCGAAGATCTGCGATATCGATATGCGGGTGTCCTTCTGGATTATCTTGTCGGTATCGACGAAGGGCAGCCGCAGCCGCCTGGCGAGAGCCGGGCCGATGCTGGATTTTCCGGCACTCGGCATGCCAACGAGCACGACCGGCCGTCCATTGAGGGCGGCAAAGATCTCCTTGGCGACCGGTGACCTGGCGGTCTGGGGTGGTCCTGGCTGTTCGGCCGCGCGCACCCCAAAGCTGGCGAGACTGGTTCTGCCCGTTGTCCCCTCTTCGGCTCCCCAGTGGGGGACGTCCATGGCGCCGTCCGGGATCGCAACCTGGCTGCAGACCGCGCGCACGCGCTGCGCCAGTTCCACGGCCTTGGCTTGCTCCAAAGCATCCGCGCCGGCTTGCTGGCGCAGCCTGAGAAGCGCCTTGTAGGTATCGTGATTGTCAACCTTGGCCCGGTAGCTGCCTGGCGTGTGGAACTCCAGCTGGAAGCGGTAACCGTCCGGCGTGGTGAGCACGCTCTGGATGCCGACAAAAGTCCGCTTTGCCATCTTGAACCAGTTGGTCGTGCTGACCTCGGAGTAGCCCTGCTCATCGAAGGCCAGCATGGCTGCCTTGAAGGCGCGCGTAAAATCCTTGTCAGGGACTTCGAAGACATGGCGTAGGGCGTTGCTGACCAGCTGTACATGGCTGCCGGTCGGGGCGCTCATGCCGGTGAGTTGATCTGTCATGGAGGTTGTCGATCTCAAGCGGCGCTCCAGGTGAGGCATGTTCACCTGGATGTCCGCTGTCCTGAGGCTTGTGGCAACGCTGAGGGCCGCTGCGGTGATTGTCTCTTCTGCCTCTTTGGCGCGGGACGCTTCCATCCTGGCGCGCTCCGAGGCCTCCTCGCGGGTCAGCGTGATCGTCATGGCGCAATCCTCGGCCGCAGGCTGCCGGGCAGAGAGGTTGCGCAAGATGCCCTGCTCCGTTGCGAGCTTGATCGAGGTCTCCATGATTGAAGCCGTCAGCGTGGGATTGTCCTTCAGGTCCTCCAGGGTCGCATCGACATCGAGCCTGCCCTGGTTGAGGGTCGCAGCCAGACCCTTGACGTA
>NZ_JAOWPS010000013.1 GCF_025753795.1 Mesorhizobium sp. YC-39 | reverse complement strand
TTGATATGATATGAGGGGATCCACGAGGCGCGTCCGGGCAGCCAGATCCGGAGAACGTCCCTGCAACTCCTGGCCCAGGAGCCCGTAATCCGCAGTGATATGGGCGTCGGTCAGCCAATCGGTGGGGCCGAGCGCCAGCCGATCCTGCGGTGCGCTGCCCGAGCCAGAGGCGGGTTCATCCGTCTGGGCAACTCGCGAGTGAGGGGTGGGTCCCGCCGTGGCGGTGGGTTGCGCTGCCGGCTCAGGGAGCCGATCAGCGTCCTGTACGGCCGGGCCGCGGTTGTCGCCCGCCTCGGGGCACAGGTGGGCGTGCAGGGCGCTCACGCATGGATCGACGTTCTTTCTATCTTGTTGGTGGGGTGGGACGACGGTGATATCGGCTTGTGCATAAAACGGCCTGCGCTCGCTCAACAATCTGGCGATCTTCTGCTCCGGGTTGGGGCCTTGCAGCAGCGGGCGGCTGGTATCGTTCCTGGTGCGTTTTTCGATCACGTCGAGCCTGGTATCGAGCCAGATCGAGACCGCCTTCTCGCCGATGAGGTGACGGCTCTGCTCACGCATGAACGCGCCGCCACCGGTCGCGATCACGGCAGGCCCTTTCTGGAGCAAATCTGCGATCACACGTGCCTCCATGTCCCTGAAGAACGCCTCGCCATTGGTAGCGAAGATCTGCGATATCGAGGTGCCGGCCTGCTTCTGGATTATCTTGTCGGTATCGACGAAGGGCAGCCGCAGCCGCCTGGCGAGAGCCGGGCCGATGCTTGATTTGCCGGCACTCGGCATGCCAACGAGCACGACCGGCCGTCCATTGAGGGCGGCAAAGATCTCCTTTGCGACCGGTGACCTGGCGGTCTGGGGTGGTCCTGGCTGTTCGGCCGCGCGCACCCCAAAGCTGGCGAGACTGGTTCTACCCGTTGCCCCCTCTTCGGCTCCCCAGTGGGGGACGTCCATGGCGCCATCGGGGGTCGCAACTTGGTTGCAGGCTCCCCGCACGCGCTGGACGAGTTCACCGGCCTTTTCCAGTCCATCCCCGCCTACTTGCTGCTGAAGCGCGAAAAGCTCCTTGTAGGTATCGTGATTGTCAATCTTGGCCTGGTAGCTGCCTGGCGTGTGGAACTCCAGCTGGAAGCGGTAACCATCCGGCGTGGTGAGCACGCTCTGGATGCCGACAAAATTGGGATTCCGCGTTCTGAACCAGTTGGTTGTCTGGAGTTCGGAGTAGCCCCGCTCATCGAAGGCCAGCATGGCTGCCTTGAAGGCGCGCGTAAAATCCTGGTCGGGAACTTCGAAGACATGGCGCACGGCGCTGCTGAGCAGCTGTACATCGCTGCTGCTCGGGGCGCTCATGCCGGTGAGATGGGCTGTCATGGAGGCTGCCGATTTCAAGCGGCGCTTCATATGAGGCATGTTCACCTGGATGCCGGCTGTTGCCAGGCTGGTGGCCACGCCGAGCGCTGCCGCGGTGATTGCCTCTTCTTCCTCCCTGGCGCGGGACGCTTCCATCCTGGCGCGCTCCGAGGCCTCCTCGCGGGTCAGCGTGATCGTCATAGCGCAATCCTCGGCCGCAGGCTGCCGGGCAGAGAGGTTGCGCAAGATGCCCTGCTCCGTTGCGAGCTTGATCGAGGTCTCCATGATTGAAGCCGCCAGCGTGGGATTGCCCTTCAGGTCCCCCAAAGTGGCATCGACATTGAACCCGCCCCGGTTGAGGGTCGCAGCCAGACCCTTGACGTAGGGCACGGCCTTCAAGCCCGGCGTCTGATGCAGCAGCCGCTGCAGCTCCTCGCTCTTCTTCATGAACAGGCGGGCGCCAGTGTCGGATTTATAGGCGTCGGTGCCGACCTTGACGCCGAGGCTCAGGAGATTGTTTGCGCTTTCGACGAGGTCGTCGGGATTGTAACCATCCGGGCGCGGATCGATGCGCGCAGGACAGTGGTTGAGCAAAAGCTGGACGCGCTCTCGTGGCTGGGGAGTTGCCGGGTAGGCCTCGGCCAGATCCGGGAACAGGGCGCACAGCGCAGCGCTGAGCCCAGGGTTTGCGTCGTTCACGCTTTCGACTGTTTCGGGCCGGCGTTGCTCATCCGGCTTGACCGCCCATGCCCCCAGGGCGGAAATGAGCAGAGCGGCCATTTCGCGGGCGACCGGATGTCTGGCGACCTCGATCTCGTGTGTCGCAGTGTCGAGTTTGTCCTGGATGTCCTGCCGGCTCGCCTGTTCCTGGTCTAACAGCTCACGAAGGCCGTGCCTGAGCTCGGGGTTGACGCCCTCGTAGATGCCAAAGATGGCCCGCTCGGCAAACCATTGTCGTGCCTCATGGGGCTGAGCCAGAAAGTTTCGCTGCAGGCTGGTATAGGTTTCCAGGACGTTCTGCGTGGCAGCCAGGATCTGGCTGGCGCGGCTGAACTGGTAACGCTCGCCGTCGATGGCCGGAGTGTGCGACTTGGGCGGCTTGAGCGAGCGCAGGCCGCGCGCCTGCTCCTTTTGATCGAACTCGCGCACATGCTCATAAAGCCGCGGCCGGTCGCCGAGTATGATGACGGTGTCGCCGTCGAAGTCGCCGTCGAGCTTTTTCTGTTCACCCGTCGGCACGGCAACCAGCGACCCCGGAGCAAACACCTCCGTCGCCTGCAGGATGCCGACGCAGTCGAGCGACGTGTCCACCGTGACCCGGTCCTTGCTCGTGGTCCAGCTCGAATGGCTCTTGACGTCCTCGGCCGACATCACCAGCCCACGCTCGGCATAGTCGGCCGGCCACATCTCGTCGGGGACCACGATCAGAATGCCTTTGGCAAAAAAAGTCGGATCGGCGGCGGCCAATTTCTCCCCCGACTTCTGGGCGACATTGAAGCTGTATTGGATGGCCACGCACTGATCCAGGAACCCTGCCGTCGGGTCTCCGTCAACCGCCGACCTGACCTGCCCGGCGGCAAACGGGCGCAGGTTCGGCTTGTCATAGGGCGAGCGGCCGATCAGCACGCCACCCGTGCCCGTCAACGTCTCGCTCTTGAGCGTCGGCACATGGACGCGGCCATCACCGGACGGCACGGCAACCGCGCCGGGACCGTCGATATGTCCGGTCGTCACGGTGCGAAACAGCTCTTCGGACGTCAGCGCGCGCCCTTGCTGGCTCTCAAGCCAGGTCCTGGCCTTCTCGCGCGCCTCATCCGCCACCAGTTCGCTGCGCGGATAATGTTGCAGTGCCGAGGCAGGCAGGGACGATCTCCTTCCCTCACCAAAGGCAGCCATCCGATCGGGGCCGTTCCGGGGACCGGCCCGGCGAATAGCTGGCATGAGCGCGGCCAGCGAGGCCTTGATGAAGCCGCAGCCGTCATGCGGCTGCAGGGCGATCGGACCTGCCTTTCCGGTCAGCTTGAAGGGATGCTGCTCATTGGCCGGGCGGTCCGGCATCAGCGACAGTTTGAAGGCGCCTTCCAGCGCGTAGTCGTGGGGCCCCAGACCTTGAAGGGCAGGAGGCGCGGCAAAGCCCCGGCGCTGCGTGTAATAATAGGCCTCCTTGAAAGGGGCCCAGGCGCGCGACAGCCTCTCGAAGTCCGTGCCCGCTGCCGTGTCACTATAAGGAATGGCCAGCAGCTTCCCCCCGGACGGCTCGAGTCGCCCGCCTGGCTGACGCGACGCGATCTGCGCCAGCGTCAATCTCGGCGGCTTCAACTTGCTGCCGCCGAACAGGTCCATCCGGTACGGCACACCCTCGACGGTGAGCGTGCGCGTCAGCATGAATGTGCTGGGCTTGCCTGGCAGTTGCACCGCGACCACCTTCACCGCCCCCGAGGTCAGGCGATGAAAAATCGAATATCGTGTCTCGGCCTCCGTGGCCACTGGCCGCCCCTGCATGTCCACCACCGGCAACTGCATCAGTCCCGCGTCACCCTGCGGCGGTCTGGGCTCGTGGTCCATGGTTCGCAAAACCTGATGCACGTCGAAGACCGATGCAGGATGCTGGGCGTGGACGGTTGCCGCATTCTGCTCCAGGAATGAATCTACCGCATCCAGCGGGTTATCGGCCTCGATTTCCGCGATCACGTTCCAGCTCATGTTGGAAAGATCGCGCTCGATAAGATCGCGGGTGCGGCCCAGGATGCCTCTGGTCTCCCGCTGCAACTGCTGCTGCCTGTTCCGCAAAACGAACCTGTCGCCCTCGACATAGGGGCGTCTATAGAGTCTCTCGAGGACCGCACGGGTCTTCAACACTTGATAGATCGACAGGGCGGGACAACGGCTCGAGCACGGTCCACGGGCCCGTTCGGCATCGCTTGCGTTGAGGTGCGCCTCGATCTTTTGCTCCACAACGGGTTGGATATCGTTGAGCAGGTTGAGTGCCTGCCTGCGGTGCCAGCGCAGCTGCTTGTGCGGGCTGCGCGCCAGCGGCAGCAGAGCGGCGCAGAGATTACCCACGGTTTCCAGGTTATTCTCGGCGGCAAATCCCGGCGCACGATGCAGTTCCTGAAGGCGATCCAACCCCGTGCGTGCGAGCAACCCGAGATCGTCAACCAGCCGGGCCTTCGCCAGCGCTTTGAAAATGTTGGTGATCGTCAGAGCGTTGGCCTGCTCCAGGCGATCAGTGGCATAGTGAAGGTGGTGGGCGAGCTTGTGCAGCCGGTCCTTCAGCAGAGCGGTCTCATTAATCTCTCCGGCGTCCTCTCCCTTCATGACGCCCCGCGCCAAATCATTGGCGATAGTGCCAAGCGCAGCTGTGGTAAAAACTCCGAATCGGAGGCTTGCCGAGCCGAGTCTGTGCGCGATGTCAATTATCGCCTGATGGCACGCCGCCTCTTCCGGCCACTTGCTGAACCCGTTTGACAGGTTCGCCATGTCCTGGGGAGTAAATTCAGAGAGCTGGTCGGCGCGGCGAAGCATCTCACCGGCGATCGCGACCGTGGCTTCGCGACAGTGGGTCCCGTCGAGCCATTTGCTGAAGCCGTTCACCAGGTTCGCCAGGTTCTGCAGATTAAAACGAGGGAGCTGGTTGGCGCGGCGGAGGACCTCACCGGAGATCGTGGCTATAGCCTCGCGACACTCCGCCTCTTCCGGCCACTTGCTCAAGCCGTTGACCAAGGTCGCCAAGTCCTGTGGAATGAAACCAGAGAGCTGGTCGTCGCAGCGACAGACCTCATCGGCGATCACGACAGTGGCATCGCGCGAGCTCTCCACATGCGGCCACTTGCTGAAACCGTTCACCAGGTTCGCCATGTCCTGCGGATTAAAGCCAGAGAGCCGGCCGGCGCGGCGGCGGACCTCCCTGGCGATCGCGCCAGTTGCCTCGCGACAATCCGCCTGTTCCGGCCATTTGCTGAAACCGTTCACAAGGTTCGACAGGTTCTGGGGAGTAATGCCAGATAGCTTGTTAGCGCGGCGAAGCACCTCACCGGCGATCGCGAGCGCGGCGTGACGCGTGTTCTCCTCTTGCGGCCATTTACTGAAGCCGTTCACCAACGTCGACAATTCCTGCGCATTAAAACCGGGCAGCTGGTCGGCGCGGTGATGGACCTCACCGGCGATTTCGGCAGTGGCGCGGCGATGGACCTCAGCGGCGATTTCGGCGGTGGCGCGGCGACAATCCCCCGCTTCCGGCCACTTGCCGAAGCCGTTTACCAGCGTCGCCAAAACCTGCGGGCTAAAACCAGACAGCTGGTCGGCGCTCCGACTAACCTCACCGGCGATCGCGGCTATGGCCTTGCGACACTCAGCCTCTTCCGGCCACTTGCTAATGCCATTCACCAGGGTCGCCAGATCCTGCGAAACAAAACCAGACAGCGGGACATCGGCATGACCGGCGTGGCGGCCGACCTCACCGGCGATCGCAACTATGGCGCCGCGACAGTCCTGCGGCCATTTGGCCAAGCCGTTCAGCAGGATCGCAAGATTCTGAATGCTGAAATCAGAGAGCCGGTCGCGACGAAGCAACTCGCCGCCGATAACGACTGCGGCTTGGCGACACTCTTCCGCTTGCGGCCATTTACTGAGGCCGTTTACCAACGTAGACAATTCCTGCGCATTAAAACGGGGCAGCTGGTCGGCGCGGTGATGGACCTCACGGGCGATTGCAACTATGGCGCCGCGACAGTCCTGCGGCCACTTGCTGAAACCGTTCACCAGGGTCGCCAGATCCTGCCGAGTGAAATCAGACAGCCGGACATCGGCACGACCGGCGCGGCGGCCGACCTCACGGGCGATTGCAACTATGGCGCCACGACAATCCTCCGGCCACTTGCTGAAACCGTTTACCAGGTGCGCCAATCCTTGCGAAGTAGACGCAGCGAGCCGCGCATCGGGGCGGCCGGGGCGGTGATTGATCTCGTTGGCGATAGCAACTATGGCGGGGCGACAGTCGTCCGGCCATTTGGCGAAGCCGTTCACCAGGTTCGCCAATTCCTGCGGGTTAAAACCAGAGAGCTGATTGGTGCGGCGAAGGACCTCACGGGCGATTGCGAGTGCGGCTCGGCGCGTGTTCTCCTCTTGCGGCCATTTACTGAGGCCGTTCACCAACGTCGACAATTCCTGCGGTTTAGATCGAGAGAGCTGGTCGGCCCGGTGATGGACCTCACGGGCGATTGCAACTATGGCGCCATGACAATCCTCCGGCCACTTGCTGAAACCGTTCACCAGCAGCGCCAGGCTTTGACTGTTGAGTTCTTGAAGTATGCTTCTGTCGTCGCGGCAGACTTTAGCGATTCTGATCATACCATTGCGGCATTCCGCTATCGGGAAATGTCGGCCAAACGATGATGACAAGAGCGAAAGCGCCTTGGGGTCGACTTGGCTGATTAGCGCATGATCAAGCTGCGCCACCCGAGCTGCCATGGCTCTGCAGGCTTCTTTACCCTCCTGCCCTCCAGCCTCCCGGCTCACTGCGTTGCATGTTGTGGCATACCCCCATGATTTCCAGGCGTCGATATCTTGCTCCAAGTTTGGGAGCAATTCACGCGTGAACCGGACGGCCGCCTTTTTCAGAAATATCGCGTGGTTCGGGCCGTCCGCTCTTTGCAGCGCCTTATCATGCTGCACCACCGCAGTTGAAAATCGAACGATGCCGCGGGCGCCATTAATCTCATGCAAGGCGGCATTCAGTTGTTCTTGCGCGATTGCGTTTTGGCTGCCTTGAGCCGAGACATCATCGGTACGCCGCCTTCCTGCTCCTGCATTCAGGTTGGACACGGTTTGCAGACGGGGTGGGCGCCCATCTGCTTGCGAGCCTCCGGCGGCCTGATCGCCCCGCCAGGGCTCGCCGTCGGAATGCCAGGGGCTTTCTTCTGGGGCTGGCGCGTCATCCTCCAGCAGCCAGGAAGATGGACGACGACGCCCAACCGCACGCGGCAAAGCCCCAGGGATCACAGGGGGGGCAACTGAGGAGCTGGCAGGCCTGTCTCGAACGGCATCATCGGCAAGCGGCGGGCTGCGAACGGAGGACGTCCCTTCATGTTGAGGCTCAGAGCGCATCCGAGCCACGATGGAAGCGAACGATGGGCTGCCTGTTCCAGGGGCAAAACCTGATTGCGGGCGCGAGCTGCTCGATCCCCGCGCGTTGTCGGCTCTCGAATCCCTAATATGCGACTTTCCGCCTCGGCCAATGCCCGTCATTATCCATCTCCGATGACCACTTCATTGGAAGCTTCGCGTTCGCGGCATGACAACACAAACCGCACGTGCCCCTCGGCAACCTCGCTCCGCTCATTCCAATGCATCCAAAAGGGTCACCCTCAACGACGGACGACACCATCGATCTTTCGCCCATAGCGCGGTCATCCTTGGCGAGGACGCGCTTTGATCCTGCACATAGCCTCCGTTGCTGACATACACCTGACTTGCACCCGCCGAGACAAGGACATTGCAATGCGCTGGTCCTTTACTGATGTAGGCTCGCGGGCTTTAACGCCCCGGCGGTGATGGCGCTGGGGGCTTGGCAGAAGATGTCGTGCTGCCCCTCACGTGATTTTGTTCCCGAATGCCCCAGCAAAAATGTTAACCGCAGCCAAGCCAGAGCAAGCGTATCGGATGTCCGTAATCTGGCGCGCCTCGCATTCGGCAGAGGCAGACGCGTTGACGAAGATCGGCAATATGCACCGCATTCGCCATTCCGAGACTTGCCAGGCGTGGCAACTGATCGTTTACGCGGCACGATTGCCCGCTTTCAGGATTAGATAGACGAAGGCGAATAGCCGCTTGAGCAATAATCAGTCTGTGCCGCAGTCTCGGGTGGCTCTTGCCATGGCGACGCAGCGTGCCAACCGATCCAGGGTGGATGATTTTTTTGATGACAATCCCTTTCGGCGGAGTCATCTTCGCCTGTCGGCGGGTTCCTCGTCGCCACGTTTTGTTTCGTTCAAGATCTCAGCCCGCGGGAGGCCCAGATGATTGATCGTCTCAACCTTGACCCGGCCCTCTATCCGAGCGACTTGGAAAGTCTGAAGTCGGTTTTCGACCAGCTTTGCCAAGAGAGCCATATCCAGCCAGGGTCTCCAGAAGCCGAGAACGTTGCCTCTGACCTGGTTCGACTTTTCCAGGGTGGACTTAGCGACGAGACCTGCCTGCTCATCGCAGCTCGGGCGCGGCATCAGGATTTGCGGCGGGCAGGCTGACCTTCCCTGCAGGCTCGCCAAATGCTAGGTCCCAAACGGCTCGTAGCGTAGCGGCATTCTGTTTGTGATTTCGGCGGCCTCAGGCGGCAGGAGTGCAATCCCGTCTGCCAGCGCAATGGCCATGAAACTGGCAGGGGATCCACGTTCAAGCATCTCAAGCACAGGTTCACCCGTTTCGGTGCGGCCGGAAATGCGGACAGCCACAAACTCGGTTCGGCCTTGCCCCTTTTTGTGGTTGAAGCCAGCCACCGCCGAGAACCACTGTGGCTGGGTTTCTGTAAGGCCGGCCAACTTTCGCAGGGCAGGCAGGACAATCTGCCGGAACGCCATCAGCGCCGCGTTCGAATTGCCCGGCAACCCGGCAAAAACCGTGTTCCCGATCCTTCCGACTTTCAGTGGCTTGCCCGGCCGCATCGCCACCTTGAGGACGTCAAGGTCGGCACCATGAGCCTGAACGGCCGCCACCATATGGTCTTCCTCCCCCGCCGAGACCCCGCCTCTGGTAACCAAGGCGTCACAGGACGTGACGGCGCGAGCGACAACGTCCGTGAGGAGACCTAACCTGTCAGGGACCATGCCGAAGTCGACGATCTCTGCCCAAGGACAGCCCGCCAACAACGAACTGAGCATGATCTGATTGGAGTTGTAAATCTGACCGTGTTCGAGGGGTTCACCCGGGTTTTTCAATTCGGTTCCGGTCGAGAGCAGTCCTATCCGGATCTTTCGAAGCACCTGGACGTCGACGATCCCCACCGCTGCCAACAAGGTTAGATCCCTAGCTGATAGGCCCCTGCCCCGCCTTACCAGTTCCATGTCGACGCCGACGTCCTCGCCAGCAAGACGGATGTGACGGCCACGACGGGGCCGCTCGCATATCGTCACGACATCGCCAATTTGCTCGCAGTGCTCTTGCATGACCACAGCGTCGAAGCTCGGCGGAACGGGTGCTCCCGTGAATATTCGAAGTGCAATTCGTGGGTCGAGGTTCTCAAGAGCGCGTACGTCGCCGGCGACCACCCGTTCAGCCACAGGGAAGCTCCAAGGCCCTTCCCTCTCGAAATCCGCCGTTCGAACGGCAAACCCGTCCATGGCCGAATTGTCGAACGGAGGCAGCGGAATGGGCGAGTGTATATCGGCCGCGCAAACCCGCCCCAATGCTCCGGCAAGCGAAACCGTTTCCCTGTATCGAACAGGTTTGGCGAGCGCGATGGCTTTGGCTACCGCCGTCTCGAACGGGACAGCTTCGCCACTCTGCCCGGCAGAACAGTCGGCTTTCAAAACAGGTTTAAGCGCGTGAAACACGATCGCTCCTCCCTTGCGCTGTGCTCAAAACGCATGGCCTAATGTTTCTAACCTGACACACTCTTGAGATAGGCGATGACGTTTTTGACGTCGTCGGGATTCTTGAGGCCAGGGAACCCCATTTTATTCGCCGGCACTTTCGCCTTGGGGTTGGCCAGATATTCCATCAGGTTCGGCTCATCCCATACGAGGCCCGCAGCGCCCATATCCTTCATGGCTTTCGAATAAGAATAGCCAAGGGCGGTCCCTGCTGTCCGGCCCACGACGCCTTTCAAGGATGGCCCGACTTTGTTCGCTTCTGTATCAGCGTTGTGACAGGCAGCGCACTTTTTGAAAACCGCCTTGCCGCCCTCGATATCCTGGGCCCGGACAACCGGAGGCAGTAACGCCAAAACTATTGTGGCACCAACGAACAGATATTTCACGTAGGAACTCCCTCGTCCTCTCCTTAGACATTGAGGGCGGCCGATGTCGCCCAGCTTGCTCCAGCGATTCATGCGTTTCTCCCATTTGGCGAAATGCCGTTGCAAACAGCTCTGCAACGCTTGTGCCAACCGTAAAAGCCGGCGATTTCACTACAGGATGCGAATGGACCCCGCCTCCAACTGCCCACTAGGTCGGAAATGCGACCATGCTGCCGAAGGTTCAGGAAGTCGAACAGCCCAAGGTCCCGCTCATTGCTAGACCGGGCCTGCGTTGTGAAGTGCTTGACGTGCAAAACAGAGTCCCTTTGGCCCGGCGGCAGAGCAGAGCCGGTACCGTGATTGCGATCGTCAGGGCGACGGAAGATTTCTGGAATGTTCTGCGTTGCATCTTGGTACCTCCCTCGGGTTCAGAAAAATTGCATGGCCTTCCGGAACTCGACTTTCACGGGGCTTTGCACCGGCGCCAAGTCACTGACTGATGCCGGCCACCGGGCCCAAACCGGCGGGATGCGCGTTGACATAGATGGAATAGAGCGACGTCTGGGCAGTGATGTAGAGGCGGTTGCGCTTCGGACCGCCGAAGCACAGGTTGGAGACGATTTCGGGAACCAGGATACGCCCGATCAGCGTCCCGTCCGGAGCGTAGACGCGAACCGCATCGGCGCTGGAGGCCCAGATGTTGCCATCGCGATCGACGCGGAACCCGTCGAAGAATCCTGCTTCGCATTCGGCCAGGGTACCGCGCGGGCGCAGAGAGCGGCCGTCCTCGGCGGCATCGTAGATCTTGATCGCATGCGGCAGCCCCTGAACATGGCTTGCGCCAGTATCCGACACATACAGGATGCTCTCGTCTGGTGAGAAAGCCAGACCGTTGGGCTGAATCAGATCGGTGATGACGGCGCTCACCGCTCCCGATGCCTCGTCGAACCGGTAGACATGGGAGCCGCCGATCTCTGGTCTGGCAATTATGCCTTGGTAGTGGCTATCGATGCCGTAGACAGGGTCGGTGAACCAGATCGTTCCGTCGGATTTTACCACCACATCGTTCGGCGAATTGAGCCGCTTGCCGTTGACGGTTTCGATGAGGGAGCGCCAATGCCCATCATGCTCGAGCCTGGAAATGCGTCGAGTGCTATGCTCGCAAGCCACGACGCGGCCTTCCGCATCGAGCGTATGGCCGTTCTGGCTGTTGCAGTGCGTCTCGAAGACGCTAACGGAGCCATCGCCTTCGTCGTAGCGCAGCAGCCGGTCATTGGGGATGTCCGACCACAGCAAATGCCTTGCGGCCGGGATATAGACCGGTCCTTCCGCCCAACGGCTACCAGTCCACAGCCGTTCGAGCTTGGCATGCCCGATCGTCAACTTTTGGAACCGATCGTCCAGAATCTCGTAATCGCTCATATCATAATCCAGGATGTGTTCTATTGGTCACTTCGAAGGTTGCGCAGGGGCCCAGCCTTGCGGGCGACGGCGCGTTTGCGCAGGGCGTAGCCAGCGATGCCGATGGCGACGAGCAGCCCCACGCCGTTGAACAGGGGGCGACAAGGAACGAGCCCGCCAAACTGCTTGATGCAGGAAATGTGCCAACGGCAATGATGATGATGATGCCGTTCATCGTGCCCAGACATTGACGCGCCCGGGCTTGATGGTGGTCGAGCCAAGAAAGGCCCCGACGGCAAAGCCGCCATTTCGCCGCGGGTTTCGATCGATTGGCCGGCCAACGATCATTTCCACCAGTTCATCCGCCCTGGTGTCAGCGACCTTCTTCTGGTTGACCAGCCTGCCGTCGCGCAGCACGGCGACGCGGTCGACGATGACTCGTCGAGACGATGCGAGACATAAATCATGCCGACGCCGTGCTGCTTGAGCGGGCGGCTGGCGTCGAGCACGCACTCGACCTTCATCGGCAGGAAAGTTGGCCGACAGTGATTGAACTCTCGTTCGGCCAGCCTACGTTGAGGCGAGGAACTATGCCCATAATGAACCCTGTTGGATCTATCATATTGTCTACTTTCCTTCATTTCAGCCATGCGGGTCGTACAATAGGAAGCCTTCACTGCCTTGTACCCGAGCAAACCAAAATTCGTGCCACTTTGACCGGCTCTTTCGGACTGGCCGTCGGGCAGCGAGGAAATTGAACTGCTCGGCGATCAACAGACTGCGATTGTAGGCATACCGCCCTGTCGCTTGCGCATCATGTGGGTCATCTAGGTTCCAGAGAGGATTACCGCGGCGCTCGCCCGCGACTTAGGCCGTGTGGACTCTTTAGACCCTACAGGAGTTCGCCATCGCGGAACGCATGGACGATGGTACTCAAGTCGCTTCATGCAGAGCGTCGCAATGCGATGCAAAATTGGCGATGCCGAAGGGCTCGATCCTCCCGATTTCGGTGTTCCCCTTTGACCTCCCAAGGCCCCGGCTTATACCGGGCTTCTGGCGAGATGGGGCGCAGGTAGCCAAGCCGGAGTTCCTCGGCCGAGATGCGCGTTGGCGCCTCAAGTGGACCCATCAATTTACAGAGGGCAATGGGCGTACTTCAAGATCTCTATCTTACGCTCTCCTAAGCATGAAGCTTGGGTATGTTCTACCGGCGCCCGACGATCCCAAAGCAGATCGGGGAAGATAATACCCGCTACATAGATGCGCTCGCTGCCGTTGATGGAACGCAAGACGTTGGTGGATGGAGTGGATGATCCGCGCCATGCTTGCAAATCAGCTTATGTCCGTGATCGACGCTGTCGGACCAATTAGACGACTGAGACACTGCCCCCGGGCCGAACGCGCTTGACAACATGGCGCCAGCCAGTTCAATTCAGCGCATTCACCAGGGGAGTCCCGGCAAGGGGCTGAGATACTGCTGGCTCTCGCGGCGCAGTGACCCGTTGAACCTGATCCAGTTCATACTGGCGTAGGGACGGTGCAAGCGCTTTGCGGGAGTTCACGCCCGAAGACCTGTTTCGGCAGGTCAACCAAAGCGTCTTTTCATCCTTCCGGCACAGAACTGGGTCTCCAATGCAATGAGCAACGGAGCCTCAAGATGAATGCCCTCACCCCCACCGTGTCGACGGGACCACTGCCCGCCTCACGGAAGATCCACAAGCCCGGCGTCCTCCATCCGCAGATCAGGGTGCCGCTGCGCGAAATCTCCGTCCATCCGACGGCGGGCGAACCGCCGGTTACCGTCTACGATCCGTCCGGCCCCTATACAGACCCGACTGTCGAAACCAGCATCGAAAAGGGCCTTACCCGGCTTCGCCATGAATGGATTACGGCACGCGGCGATGTCGAAGCCTATGATGGCCGCCATGTCCGGCCGGAAGACAACGGATTCGTCACGGGCGAGCGCCTGACACCGGAATTTCCGGTCCGCAACCGGCCGCTCAGGGCCAAGGCCGGCAAGGCGGTGACTCAGCTTGCCTACGCGCGCGCCGGCATCATTACGCCTGAGATGGAGTTCGTCGCCATCCGCGAGAACCTTGGACGCGAGATCATGCGCGGCAAGCTGCCGCGCGACGGTGAAAGCTTCGGCGCCGCTATTCCCGATTTCGTCACGCCGGAATTCGTGCGCGACGAAGTGGCGCGCGGGCGGGCAATCATTCCCGCCAACATCAACCACCCGGAGAGCGAACCGATGATCATCGGCCGCAATTTCCTCGTCAAGATCAACGCCAACATCGGTAACTCCGCCGTCACCTCGTCGATGGCCGAAGAGGTCGAAAAGATGGTCTGGGCGATCCGCTGGGGCGCCGATACGGTGATGGACCTGTCGACCGGCCGCAACATCCACAACATCCGCGACTGGATCGTGCGCAATTCACCGGTGCCGATCGGCACGGTGCCGCTTTACCAGGCGCTCGAGAAGGTCGGCGGCATCGCCGAGGACCTGACCTGGGAGGTGTACCGCGACACGCTGATCGAACAGGCCGAACAGGGCGTCGACTATTTCACCATCCATGCCGGCGTGCGGCTGCACTACATCCCGCTGACCGTCGACCGGGTCACGGGTATCGTCTCGCGCGGTGGGTCGATCATGGCCAAATGGTGCCTGCACCATCACCGGGAAAGCTTTCTCTACGAGCATTTTGCGGAGATCTGCGACATCTGCCGTGCCTATGACGTCTCCTTCTCGCTCGGCGATGGTCTTCGTCCCGGCTCGATCGCAGACGCTAATGACGCGGCGCAATTTGCCGAACTGGAAACGCTCGGCGAACTGACGCAGATCGCCTGGGCAAAGGATTGCCAGGTGATGATCGAGGGTCCCGGCCACGTGCCGATGCACAAGATCAAGGAGAACATGGACAAGCAGCTCGCTGTCTGCGGTGAAGCCCCCTTCTATACGCTGGGGCCGCTGACGACCGACATCGCGCCGGGCTATGACCACATCACCTCAGGCATCGGCGCTGCCATGATCGGTTGGTTCGGCACCGCCATGCTCTGCTACGTCACGCCCAAGGAACATCTCGGCCTTCCCGATCGCAACGACGTCAAGATTGGCGTGATCACCTACAAGATCGCAGCCCATGCCGCCGATCTGGCGAAGGGTCATCCAGCAGCAAAAGTCAGGGATGATGCCCTTTCCCGCGCGCGCTTCGAGTTCCGCTGGGAGGACCAGTTCAACCTGTCGCTCGATCCCGAAACGGCGCGGTCCTTCCACGACCAGACCTTGCCCAAGGAGGCGCACAAGCTGGCCCATTTCTGCTCGATGTGCGGACCGAAATTCTGCTCCATGCGGATCTCTCACGACATCCGTGCCGAGGCACAGAAAGAGGGCATGGCGGCAATGGCGGCAAAATACCGCGAGGGCGGCGATCTTTACATGCCGGCTGACGAGACCGGCGTACCGCTCGTGCCAGTGGCGCCAGAACCGTCATGAGGGTGCTGGTCAAAGGGGCCGGCGTCGCCGGCCTCACCGCGGCCTTCGAACTCGCCATCAGAGGCGCGGCGGTTACCGTCGTCGAGACCCGGCATGGCCTCGGCGGCAATGCATCGTGGTTCGCCGGTGGCATGCTGGCGCCATGGTGCGAGCGGGAAAGCGCCGAACAGCCAGTACTGGACCTCGGCCGCGCCGCCGCCGACTGGTGGGGTGCGGTGCTGCCCGGCCAGGTGACACGGGCCGGAACGCTGGTTGTTGCTGCACCGCGCGATGCCGGCGAACTCGACCGGTTCGCCAGCCGCACGTCAGGGCATCGGCGTGTCGATGAAGGCGAAATCGCACTCCTGGAGCCCGACCTCGCTGGTCGCTTCCGGCGCGGATTGCTGTTCTCCGATGAGGGTCATCTCGATCCGCGCCAAGCGATGGCAGCACTTCATGACAAGCTCGTGGCCATGGGCGTCGAATTCCGTTTCGGCGCCGACGCCCAGCCTCTTTCCGGTTTCGAATGGCAGATCGACTGCACGGGAATGGCAGCAGTCGATGACCGGCTGCGCGGCGTTCGCGGCGAAATGCTGATCCTGCGCACCGCTGATATCTCGCTGTCGCGACCGGTCAGGCTGCTGCATCCGCGCTTTCCACTCTATGCAGTGCCGCGCACCGACCACAGTTTCATGATCGGCGCGACGATGATCGAGAGCCAGTCCGCCGGACCAGTCACGGCGCGTTCGATGATGGAGCTGCTGGGTGCCGCCTATGCCCTCCATCCGGCCTTTGGCGAGGCCGAGATCGTTGAAACTGGTGTCGGCGTCCGTCCAGCCTTTCCCGACAACCTGCCGCGCGTCGAGGCACGTGGAACTACCGTCGCGATCAATGGACTCTATCGCCACGGTTTTCTCCTCGCCCCCGCCATGGCGCGCCAGACTGCCGACCTGGTGTTCAATCAAGACGGAACCAAGGAACTTACTCATGAAACTGATGGTCAACGGCGAAGCGCATGAGGTTGCCGCCACCACGCTGGCGGAGCTGCTTACCGCGCTCGACTATGAGGGCGATTGGCTGGCAACGGCGGTCAACAGCGACCTCGTGCACAAAGCCAACCGGGCGGAATTCCAGTTGAGCGACGGCGACCGGATCGAAATCCTCTCGCCCATGCAGGGCGGCTAGACCATGTTCGATCTTCTTGGAACGAACCTATTTTCCCGTCTGCTTCTCGGCACCGCTCAATATCCTTCGCCGGCCATCCTTGCCGATGCAGTCAAGGCGTCGGGCACGTCGGCGGTGACCGTCTCGTTGCGCCGGGAGATGGCAGGCGGCAGGGCCGGCGAACAATTCTGGTCGTTGATCCGCTCGCTTGGCGTCAAAATCCTGCCCAACACTGCTGGCTGCCACTCCGTCAAGGAAGCGGTCACGACCGCGAAAATGGCGCGTGAGGTCTTCGGTACGAACTGGATCAAGCTCGAAGTGATCGGCAACCATGACACGTTACAACCAGACGTGTTCGGCCTTGTCGAGGCCGCCCGCATCCTGTGCGAGGACGATTTTGATGTATTCCCTTATACCACCGATGACCTTGTCGTCGCCGAGCGGCTGCTGGAGGTGGGCTGCAAGGTCTTGATGCCGTGGTGCGCGCCGATCGGTTCCGCCCTCGGGCCGGTCAACATCATGGCACTGCGCTCGATGCGTGGACATTTCCCTGGCGTCCCGCTGATTGTGGATGCGGGGCTCGGACGGCCGTCCCACGCGGCAACCGTCATGGAACTCGGCTTTGACGCCGTGCTCCTGAACACGGCGATCGCCAGGGCGGCCGATCCGGTCGGCATGGCGCGTGCGTTCGGCAAGGCGGTCGACGCCGGTCGTGAGGCTTTCAGCTCGGGAATGCTCGAACCGCGCAACGTCGCCGTACCTTCGACACCGACTATCGGCAGGGCCGTTTTTTTATGAAGCTCGATCCCTTCTACCTGATCGTCGACAGCTCTGCCTGGATCGAGCGGCTGGTGCCGCTCGGTGTCAAGCTGGTGCAGCTTCGCATCAAGACCATGGATGAGGCCGGCTTGCGCGCCGAAATCTGCAAGGCGAAGGCCTTTTGCGCCCAACACGAATGCCAGCTCATCGTCAACGACCACTGGCGCCTGGCGATTGAGGAAGGCTGCGACTTCGTCCATCTCGGCCAAGAGGATTTGGCGGCGGCCGACCTGATGGCGATCAAGTACTCTGGATTGAAGGTCGGACTATCGACCCACGATCACGCCGAACTGCAAACAGCCCTCGCGGTCGAACCGGACTATGTGGCGCTGGGGCCCATTTATCCGACCAGCCTCAAGAAGATGAAATGGGCGCCGCAAGGGCTCGAGCGGATCTGCGAGTGGAAGCGCCGGGCAGCACCCATTCCCTTGGTCGCCATTGGCGGCCTCAACCCTGATCGGCTCGACGGTGTTTTCGCGGCGGGCGCGGACAGCGCGGCGGTGGTCACCGACATCACGCGAAACGAGGACCCCGAAGCGCGCACGCGAGAATGGATCGAAAAGACAGGCCGATGGCGCTGAGGCGAGACCCTTATGTGCTTGTCGTCGGTGGGTCTGACTCCAGCGGGGGTGCCGGACTTGTGCGCGATATCGAGACGATCTCGTCCCTTGACGTACGTACCTGCGTGGCCGTTACCGCGCTGACAGTGCAGACACACAATGCGGTCAGCGAAGTGCACCCTTTGCAAGCCCAATTGGTCACCGACCAGATGCGCGCCGCGCTGCAGGCCAACCAGGTGGCGGCCGTCAAAATCGGCATGCTCGCAACGGCTGAGATCGTCGCTGCCGTTGCCGCAGTGCTGCGTGAAAATCCGCAGGCGCCGGCAGTGCTCGACCCGGTGCTGGCCGCCACGTCGGGCCAGGCCTTGCTGGAAGCGGGCGCCGTCGCCGTCATGAAGCAGCATCTGATGCCACTTTGCTGTATTGTCACACCCAATCTCATCGAACTGGCGCTCCTTGCCGGCTCGGCACTGGCGGTGGATGAGGACGGCGCACTTCGACAAGGACAAAGACTGCTGACCGCCGGGCCTCAGGCCCTGCTGATTAAGGGCGGCCACGCCTCAGGGCCTCGATCAACGGATATTCTCGTTCGGCCCAATCAATTACCCATGCGCTTCGACGCTCCTCGACTGGCAAGAAAGATGCGCGGCACCGGTTGTGCCCTGGCCAGCGCGATCGCCGCGTGTCTGGCGACCGGGGGATCGACTGAGATGGCCGTGCGTCGGGCCAAGCTGTTTGTGTTGGAAAAGCTTCGGCAAACCCCAGGTTAGAATCGGGCTCGATAGGCGCTCCACGTTATCGGCGAAACGGGTCCATTTGTGAGTTCCGGCTGCTTAAGACATTGCTCGCGCGCCATGCGGAGGGGCGCCGACGCCTGACGTCGAAGAAGCGCGCCGGCCGAAAGTCTCCCATGCGTCGAAGCCATTTTTGCGTCTGTCCTCGCGTTCAATCTTACGCTTTCGACTGCGCCGAGTTTACGGCAACCCGTATTTGATGCGTCAAGCTTGTTTCCAACAAGATAATATGAGATTTGAGTGCCGAATAGATGTTCGTCACGGGCTTGTTGATTCAGGCAAAACCCAAATAGAAAGAGATAAGTATTACAATTGCACTTCATAGGTAAATTACTCATTCTTTCGATTCCGTGACGGGCGGCAAAGAAGGGGTTACTGGTGATTTTTCAATCGATTGAAGCGACATTCGAGATATGGGCCTCGTCACTACGCGAGGTGCGGTCTCGGATCAGGGCGATTTTCCCTCAAGAACGCGTGGCGATTTCGGCCGGACTGTTCCTTGAAGGCCTGCTCCGGGACGGGCATCGCAAGACCGGCTGGAAGCGCGCCGAGGCCGCCGGTGACCCCGGGCCATGGCGCCAACAGGCCATTTTGGGTCGGGGCAAATGGGATGCAGACGCCTTGCGCGACATCGTGCGCGAATACGCGCTTGAAACGCTGGCTGACAACGAAGCGGTCCTCGTGATTGACGAGACGGGTTTCATTAAGCAAGGCAAGACGTCCTGTGGGGTAGCGCGGCAGGTCTGCGGCGCGACTGGCAAGATGGGCAACTGCCAGATCGGCGTGTTCGCTGCCTACGCATCCAGGCACGGGCATGCTTTCGTTGATCGCGCGCTGTATCTTCCGAGAGCCTGGACGGATGATCCCGCGCGCTTGGCGCGGGCCTATGTGCCTGCGGGCACGACTTTCGCGACAAAGTCCCGCCTGGCACTGGATATGATCGCACGCACCGTCGGTGCTGACGCACCCTTAAGCTGGGTAGCCACTGACCGCATCTACGCTGGCGTCGACATCGAGATGGCCCTGCGACGCTGGTATAAGGGCTATGTGTTGGCGGTTAGCTCTAACCATCACTTCGCTTCCCGAAATCGCCTTTTTCCAGCTGACGGCACGGCCGAGGATATCGCAGGGAACCTCGAGCCCTCCCTCTGGCGGAGCTTGCCTCTGGGAGAGGCAATACAGGGCTCGGAATCATGGGCTTACTACCCGTTCACTACCTCAGACGTCGCGGAGTGCGATAAAGCCCGCTCCGGGTCTTGGATGCCGGGGCTCTTGATCCGACGCGATGCGAACCGCGCTCTCTCCTACTTTTCGACATGGTCTCCAGCGGGGACCGAGATCGAAAAACTGATCGCGGTGCAGCAATGTTGCAGGATTATCGAGGAAGGGCTTCGCACGGCGAAGAGTGAACTCGGCCTCGATCATAACGAAACCCGTTCTTGGCACGGGTGGCACCGCCACGTCTCGCTGGTCATGCTCGCATTCGCGATGGTGTCGACCGTTCGTCACAAGGCGAGCCACGAGCCCCCGGGAGTGGTCGGAAGGCTCATGGGGACCAGTCGCCGATTCGAACGCTTGCTGGGGACTCCCAGGAAGTCGAAAACGAGATCGCTTGGCGCCGCGTCTGCCCTCCCACGGCAAGATCAATCCGGCGAATGTCGCCGCACGCCCTTGCCGAGCAATCTGCCGCTCAAAACGCAATAGTAACGTGAGTTTCATTCATGAAATTATCCGTGAAGGGGCACTCCCAGCCGCCATTCGAATCGAGGCGGATTCGCGTGGTTCGGGAGAAATGAAGAGATTGATCATGCGACAAAATGCCGTGATCGGGGTCCACGCGTCAGATCGAGATATCCCGACCTTACCAAGGGCGAAGTCAGGCACTCTGACACGCACTCGAATAGCTCTCGGAGATTTTCTGGTTCTGGAGCGAGTTTCAACTTTGTTTCAGCAAACGGTTCGGAAGGCGGGGTTCCAGTGCAACAGTCCAGAAAGTTAGAGAACTTGCAGTTTGCCCAGGCAATGTTGAGAGAAATTCGTCAGATAGTGCAGGCAGACGGTGAGACCCTCCTGACCTATTTGCTCGACATGTCTTACCTTGAAGCCAGCGATCGAATTAGGGCCACTTGGGCCTCGAAAGGTAACAAAGCCAAGTCCGACACCTAAAGAAAAGAGCTAGCGGCCAAGCGCACCCCGGCAAGCATCCGGGTTAGTTCCGACGGCGATCGCACTGGCGAAGAAAATGGACGGCCGCTCTGGCCGGGCTCTTGCTCGGATCGGCACATATTCTTCGTTCAGAGTTTTCGGCTCCGTCCCAAAATCATCGCACTTGAGACGACAAGTTGCGAATAGGCTGGAGAAAAGCAATGAGCATGTATATGGCCGGGCACGTCAGTCGGCATCTTCAGCTACTAAGTCGGAGACGGATATATTGGTAAACAACAGTTCTTCATCGTAGCCGACCAGCATAGAGGAAGTTGGAGCCTCGTCGGCCACGTTTGGGTCAGGCAAGAGTGCGCATCACCGCCTTCGTTGATTGCCGATGCAAAAGGCCCACCGCCTGCATCCGGTGGGGCCTGTGGAACAGTCCATAGGGACTGGCTAAAGGACAGTGACCCCTGAGGGATCGGCGTCAATGTGCCCCTTTGGGTGAGTGATGCAGTGGCCTAACAGATAAAGGAAGACCTGACGCGTCACTGAATCTCGCTCAACGTCAAGGTAGATCGCTCATTCGACACACGAAGTCTGCTCACCTCCGGCGGTAAGCCGAAAAACGCATTCCCCGGGCGCATTTCGCGCCCGGGAATGCCAACAGGAACAAATCGGGAATTGAACGCATTCCGAGCGACTGAAAGACCGCACAACCAACCAGATTGATTTCGTCGCGTGCGGCGCCCCGGTGTGAACTCAAATTTCATTGCGAAGTAGCTGGGCGATCCCAAGCGCCCTTGTCGATAGGAGTAGGTATGTCGAACAACTGGAAATAGGATCGCACCAAAGACGCGATCGACGCCCGGATCAAGGAAGTCGCGTCCGTCACCGTGGTGGACTACAAGCGAGACACCTCGCTGACATCGATACCGACAAACAAAGCCTACCGCATGGATGCGGTTCACCTCTATGTCGACATCCTGAACCTGAAAGGCATCCTAGAAGCACGCAATCGGAAAGCGAAACGTGCCACAAGCGAACGCTGCGCTTCCTCAACCTGCATTATCGAGCGGTCCATCGCATTCTGGCCGCGTCCGATGCAATCCGCGTAGACTTCCATAACCAGCGGCTCCATGCCGTCGTCGCCAAGCCCTAAGGGGCGCAGAGATCGCGTCATCCCCGTTCCTCAGGATCTGGCGAGAGCGCTGGCGGCCTTGTTGCGCGAGCGCGGTATCGCCAACCACGAACCACGACCGATCTTTGTCGGCGCCCACAATGAGCGCCTGACGCGCTTCGGGGCGACCCACATCGTACGACGAGCGGCGGCCAAGGCAGTGGCCATAAGGCCGGACTTGGCCGAAAAGCCCATATCGCCACACATCTTCCGGCACTCCCTCGCCATGAAGCTTCTCCAGTCCGGCGTGGATCTTTTGACGATTCAAGCCTGGCTCGGACACGCACAGGTCGCCACCACCCACCGCTATGCCGCCGCGGATGTCGAGATGATGCGCAACGGACTCGAAAAGGCGGGCATCGAGGGCAATTACGGGGCGCGCTTCCGGCCCACCGATGCCGTTCTGCAACTGCTGAACAGCATCTAAGCTAAAATATTATGTGGCGGAGGAAGCCAGATTTGGCAGACCCCGGCTGGCGCCAGGACGGCTCCGCCACAAAATCTCACCCGATGCATAAATGCGGGTCGAGCGCGAGCACCTGCTGCACCATGCGTGCCAGGCTGTTGATCCCGCGGCGCATATCGGTCTCACCGCAACAAAGGTAAATCCGGTCGGTCGGCACCACTGTGATCAACTGGTCAACTCCGCCAGGACGATACGTAGCGCTGTCGGATCGACGGTCCCGTCGATCCGCAATCGCGCGCCGTTCGGAAAGGCCACGACGATCCTGCCGGCCGGGTCCGGGCAATCGGCGACGGGGCGCTCGACCTCGGGCAGATCGTTCACTTCGATCCGCGCGAAAGTTGCCATCGCCCCATCGGCCTCGATCTTGCCGCCGGCCATCTGCTTGCGCCACGCATAGAGCTGGGATGGAGCTACGCCGAACGCCTCCGCGACCTCGGGCACCGACGACCCCGCCGCGCTCGCCAGGTCGACCAACGCGCGCTTCTCGGTGCAACTCCACAGCCTTCGTTGCCGCACGCGCCCGGGCATCGCTGCACAATCTTCGGCCGCCGCGCCACCGCTGATCTCGGCGACCATAACGCCCCCTGCATGTTCCAATGTCATGGCCCGAAAACTCCATGTTCATCGGTCCATTGCAAGGTGCCTTGGCGCACCGCTTACGGTACGGGCGTCGCTCAACGCTGGTGACCAGCCAGCTTCCGGTGGCCCGTTGGTTCGATCTGATCGGGGATCCCACCTACGCCGATGCCATACTAGATCGCCTCATTCACAACGCTCACCGGCTCGAACTCAGCGGCGAATCCATGCGCAGGTCGACCATCTCCGCTGCCGCTTGACCGGACTGCAAATACGATGACATCTTGACCCGACGATCAGGTGCTCCACCTGCGCGCGATCAGATAGGAACGCTGCGCGGCATCAGATTGGAATACATGCGCGCGATCGTCGGAACCCGCACGGATCTGCTCAAACATGGTCTTGTTCAGCCTCCGTCAATAGGCGGGCATGGCTGTAAACAGCGGACAAAGAGCATCGTTCCTGCAAAGGGACACCACCCCCTTACAGGCTGGTTTCGCGGCAGAGGCAACCACCAAATTGATTTCGTAGCCAACCTAAACCGGCAAGCTGCCTCGGTATAGCAGAGGTCGATTTTTCGCTGCCATCGGGGTTTCGCGCTCCAGCGGGAAATGGCATTTGAAGCTGTAATGCGCGTCATCAGGGCTTGCTGTAGGTTCAGGGAAGACGCGGCTACAGATATCCTGCGCGTAACGACAACGTGTGTGGAACTCGCAGCCGGATGGCCGCCGCAACAGGCTTGGCAACTCACCTTGAGTTCGAACCTATTGAGTACTGCATCCGGGTCAGGCTCGGGATTGGCTGCAAGCAGCGCCTCAGTGTAGGGATGACGCGGGTGCTCGCTCGGTCGAGCCGACCTCAATAAAGCGGCCGAGATGCATGATCGCCATGCGATCGGTCATGTGGCGCACGACATTGAGATTGTGCGTGATAATCAGGATCGCCATGCCGAGTTCGTCCTGAAGCCGCGCGAGAAGATTGAGCACCTTGCCCTGCACCGAGACGTCCAGGCCGGCGGTCGGCTCATCGGCAATAATCAAGTCCGGATTCAGCGCAAGGGCTCGCGCGATGCCCACGCGCCTGGCCTGACCGCCGGAAAGCTGATGGGGATAGCGGCGAGCAAAATCCGCCGGCAAGCCGACCAAACGAAACAGGCGCTCCGCTTCGCCACCGGCATCGCGATCCTTTAGTCCGTGGATCCGAAAAGGCTCTGTCAAGAGCGATCGAACGGTCAGCCTAGGCGAGAGTGATCCGACGGGGGCCTGGAACATCATCGCCATGCGCCGCAAGTAGGTTTCCTCAATTTCGTGTCCGTCAAAGCAGATGCTGCCGCCAACAGCCCGCTGCAAGCCGATTATCGTGCGCGCGATCGTGGATTTGCCCGATCCACTTTCACCGACAAGGGCGAGCGTCTCGCCCTTGCGGATTTCAAAAGACACCCCGCATACTGCGTCGATGAAAGGGGCTTTCGTCCCGGTTGCCAGCGCCTTCAGCGGACCCATTGTACGGAACCGGACCCGTAGGTCCTTAACCCGAAGCAGCGCGCTCATGCCGAAACCAACCGCGCTTCGTCGAGAAGATGGCATCGGGCGACATGGTCGACGCCGATGCGGTACTCGCCCGGGTTCTCTTGCACACAGCGGTCGCACGCATGTCGGCAACGTGTGCGGAAAATGCATCCTTTCTTGCTGCCCAGAAGACTGGGCACCTCGCCCGGAATGGTCGGCAAAGTGCGCGTGCTTTTTTTTGATACGCCCGGGATCGCACTCAAGCAGCGCGCGCGTGTAGGGGTGAGCAGGATTGTGGAAGATGTCCCGGACCGCTCCCTCCTCCACCACTTCGCCCGCATACATGACAGCGACCCGGTCGCACAACTCAGCCACCGCGCCGAGGTGGTGGGAGACGAAGAGAATCGAGCAACCTATTCGCCTTGCTGATCTTTGCTGTCAGCCTCCGTTGGCTGCAGGCGATCGGTGTCGGCAACACCTTCTCGGACGGATTTATTCATCTCATCCTGCCGAGCTTCGCCATAGGCACCGCATGGATCATTAGGAAGAGTAGCGCCATCGCGGTCACTATGATCGTGACCGCGAGGACCATCCTCCTACAAAGCTAAAACAACATACCTTGGCTCGAAAGCCACCGCTTACGCCGAACTTGGTTTAAAATCGAGGTAAAGCGGCGTTCCGTCCGGCCGAGTCACTGCTTGCATTTTAGTAGTGCGCGACATGATTGGCCTCGGCGCATGGGTCAAGAACCGGTACCCGCCAGAGTCCTCCATAATGTCCTGCATCTCATAATAGAACTTAGCACGCTCGTTCGGGTCTGCGACGGCAACCGCCTTGGCCTCGAGCTCGTCAAAGCGGTCGCTGCGGAAGCGCTCCCAGTTCCAAACACCCACTTGCGCTGTCGTGAACCAGGCGGTTTCGTATTGGGGATCCGGCAGGCCGCTATAGCCGTTAAGAATAAGCTGCAAGTCCTTCCAGCGGTCGCCTTCCGATTCCATACCGAGAGTCCAGAAGGAACCCGAATTCTGGGCATTGACCTCGACAGCGATTCCGATCTGCGACAATTGCGCCTGAATCACCTGGGCTATGGTCGTGGAAGTGCTGTCGTTTAGGCAATCGATGGTCAACTTTAGATCGCTCACACCGGCCTTTTCGAGGAAGACCTTGGCCTTGGCGAGATCTCCTTCCGGTGGAATGAGGGCTGTCTCGCGGTGTCCCACTAGACCCGGAGCGATGGTGCCGGTTGCGACCTTGGCCTCTCCTGCGTAGGCAGCGTCCAGGATCTGCGGCACATTGATCGCCCATTGGACCGCTTTTCGGACATTGATGTCCTTCAGTTTCGGATGGTCCACATTCAAGCCGAGCCAGTCATAATCGATCGACGGCATAACCTCGATCTTCGTATCGGGCGGCGGATTGCTTTTAAAATTTGAGACTGACTCCGGACTGATGAACGTAAAATCGACATCGCCCGCCTGATAAGCGCGCTCAGCCGCCTTGTCGTCGCCAATCGGTAATATTCGGATCTCGTCAAAACCTGGCTTAGGTCCCGACCACTCGGGATTGCGTGTCAACAACGTAAACTCGTTCGCCTTCCATTCGGCCAGCATATAGGGGCCGGAGAAGGCTGGCGGCTTCATGCCGAACGAGCCGCCATCCTTGACTACCTTTCTCACGGCGGCCTCTGAAAGGATCTGACCAGAGGCATGTGGAAGCGGGAGCCACCAAACAGGCTCATATGGCGTCTTGAATACGATCACGCCTGTGTAGTCGTCCTCGATCTCGACATGATCGAGCGGGCCCCAAACGGGGATAGGCATAGTGCGTTCGACGGAAAATTTAAAATCTTTGGCGTTTATCTCACCATAGCCGCCGCTGAATTTGATGCCCTTCTTCAGATGGAAGCGGATATGCGTGGGATCGACCTGCTCGATCTTCTCGGCCGCCTCCAGTTCCCAGCCCCATTGGGAGCCAGGTTTGTAACGAGTGAGTTTGGAATAGAGGCAGTGCATAACATCCACTTCCCGATCGCTCACGTAGTGAGCCGGATCCAATGACGTCATGTCCAAATTCATACGAACCTTGAGCACCCTGCCCTCCGCAGCCCAAATCACTTGCGACAAGGGCATGCCGGCCAAAACACCGCCAGCAAGCGCGCCACTTGTCTTAAGCAAGGCGCGGCGGGTCACGTTGGATATTATGCCATTCATGATCTTCCCCTTTTTTTGCAGTATTCTATCTAGTATACAACAAAAGTCGGCGATGGCAAGCCGGCTAGGGGTGACCTTTGGCGGGCTGCTGCCGTGGCCGATAAGGGTGCCATTTTCCACGAGAGGATCATGGCGATCAGGCTTGCGCTATCTACCTTTGGAGGCTCGGGCAGTGAGCGCGAGCCGCATAGTGAGCAGGCCCTGGAGCCTTGGTTACGAAGCCGCCTCCAAATTGCATTTGTTATGCCCTGACAAGCGAGTCGTCGTGAGTTGTCTCCGCCGCGAGGAAGGCGCGCCAACTGCCATAAGCAGTGATGTCTTGTGCACCGCCAAGCGCTTCCGGTTCGACGATAAAACCCTTGACGTGGCGGCCATCCGCCAGCTTGACATTGCCGATCGACAGCGGCTGCGGGACGGCATTTACAAACTTTCCGAAGGCCGACGCGGACAGCGACCAAATCTCAAGCTGGATAGCGGCTCCTTTGCCCGCTTCGACCCGCAACATGCCGGGCTTTGGCGGGGTGGTGTCGAGCGCGTAGAGCTTGTAATCCGGTGCGGTCTTGGTCGCTTCGATTAGGCGCCCGTTCAGCACCTTTAACTCGCCGTTCAGTGCCATGCCCGACAAATGCGCACCGACTACCGCAATAGGAATATCGTCGCCACCTCTTGCCGGAAGTGGCGTAAGTGCAGGCTGGGAAATGCCCTTGGCACCAACGCCGAGTCTCGTGTCGGCATGGAATTCCCGCCCGATGCTAGCCAAGGTCGCGTCGCGACCGGCCGGCGCAAGCAGGGTTATGCCGAACGGCGCCCCGTCTGACCGTATTGAAGCCGGCAGCGCAAGTCCGCAAAGGTCGAGCAGATTGGCGAAATTGGTGTAGGTGCCGAGCCGGCTGTTGAGTTCGATCGGATTCGCGAGCACCTGCACGGTCGAGTATACTGTGGGTGCGGTGGGCAGCACTACGGCATCCAGATCTGCAAAAGTCAGCTCAGTGATTTTGCGCAGATCCCGGAGACGGTAGAATGCGGAAAATGCGTCGGTGGCCGTGAACTGCGCGCCGGCGGCGGTAATTTCCCGGACCACCGGATCGATAGAATCCGGCGCAGTGGCGAGCAGGTTGCGGATCACGAGATAGCGCTCGGCAACCCACGGACCCTCATAGAGCAGCCGTGCGGCCTCATAAAACGGTTCGATATCGAATTCGATGAGCATTGCGCCAAGCGCGGTCCAGCGCCTCAGTGCCTCGCCATACGCTGCTTCCGCTTCCTTATCTCCGAAGAAAATCAGCTGCTCTTTGCGCGGAACACCGAGGCGAAGATTCGCTGGAAACGGAAACATCGCACCAAGCGACCGATCCCGCGAAAACGGGTCAGCCTGATCTTGTCCTGCCATCACGGAGAGCGCGAGCATGGCATCGTCGACTGTGAGCGCGAAGATCGAAACGCAGTCGAGCGTGCGACAGGCTGGGACGATGCCTGCGGTCGAGATCATACCGACACTAGGCTTCAGCCCGACGATATTATTGAGCATTGCCGGCACACGGCCGGATCCAGCAGTGTCAGTTCCGACCGACAACGGCACGAGGCCCGCGCTGACGGCCGTTGCCGAACCCGCACTCGAGCCACCTGGAATGAGATCCTCACGTACCGGATTTCTGGGGATGCCATAAGGCGAACGCACGCCGACTAGACCGGTCGCGAACTGGTCGAGATTGGTCTTACCAATGATGATTGCGCCGGCGGCTCGCAGGCGCTCCACCACAGTCGCATCGCGTGTCGGCGTATAAGAGAAGCCGGGACAGGCGGCAGTAGTTGAAAAGCCTACTGCATCAATATTGTCTTTTACCGCCACTGGCACACCGTAAAGCGGCAGGCTGGCGGCATCCTTCCGCATGGCGAGCTTCTCGGCCTGCAAGACTGCATCTCTCTCGTCGCATAAACTGATGAAGACAGCAGGATCGTTATACTCACGGATCCGCTGGTAGCTGCGCGCAATCGTCTGCACTGGCGTTATTGCTCCGGCGCGATGCGCCGCGACAATCTCCGTTAGCGTCTCAGGATGGTTATCGCTCATATTAATAGAAACTCCAGCAACGATACGTCCAAAGGTGCTCCAATCCTTTGCCAACCTCAGGTAAGGCAAACCGAGCGGCTACATATAGTCTTGGCGAGTGTTGTTATTTGCCTTTAAGATGCATAAGCATAAATTCACGCATCGAATTGTAGGCATCCTCGATCTGCGCGGGATCGCCGCCGTCGAAACAATGTTCCCCGTTGTCTATCTGCTTAAAAATACACGGCACACCGTGCCTCTTTAGTTGTTCAGCCATTTTCACGGACTCCTCGAAGGGAACGTCTGTGTCCTGAGTACCGTGGATCAGCATCGTTGCTGGATAACTATTGGAGACATTCTTCACCGGCTCATATGGCATAATGTCTTCACGGAGCGCCTCAGGGTTAAATCCACTCACTTCCTGCGGCCACAGCCCAGTTTGACGGTAGTGCATGTAAATCTTGCCCCCGTTCCCTTTCCGAAGGTGCGCGTCAGAGATGACCGTCCCATCCGTTTGGTGCTTCGCCTCTTCTTCGGTGACCTTCTCCAGATTATAGTTGGGATAAGGGTTCGGCAGGGTGTACCAATCGGCAGCCAATTCGCCATAGCCGTAGAGAGCGACGAGGCCCTTGGGTTTCGGTTGAACACGATAGCCCGTCGTTAAAGTCAAATACCCTCCAGCAGAGTCGCCAACAACGACGATCCGTTCCGCATCGAGGTGGAAACGCTTAGCGCCTTCTGCTCCCAACCAAGCGAAAGCTGCTTCTATATCACTGGCGATCGCAGGCAGCTTCGTTTCCGGCGCGAGGCGATAATCAATGGAGACAAGGGCGTACCCATTTTCCAGCGCCAGAGAGAGCACTCGCGCTAAAATGCGGTTCTCGGTCGTCAGCCCGCGGTTACCTGTGATTAAGGCGCCACCATGAATGTAAACGATCACTGGGCATACACTGTTGCCCTTTGGCCGGTAGATATCGGCAAGAATCTCATGGTCGCCGACCTTCCGATAAGGCACCGTGGCGTTTTCGAGCCCGAGGTAATGTGCTGATATATTGTCTGTCACCTAAATAGTCTCCGATCTGGAAAATCAGCGCGGTGGATAAGGCTAGTGCAAAGCCTATTGTTAATTCTGACCTGCGAGAGGCTCGCGCTTTCTCGCTCGCTGCAACATGTCTAGGGTGATTTGTCGTACTTCTCGCTTGCTGATCTCAATATGAGACGTCAGCAGTTGTTGCGCTTCGTCGGGGCGCCCTCCTTGAAGCGCTACAAGAATTACGGCATGCTCATCGTACGTCGCCGTAACCCGATTATCCTTGGTGAAATCGAGCCGGCGAATGATGCGGATGCGCTCAGTGATTTCGCGATGCGTGCGCATCATTTCTCGGTTGCCTGTGCTTTCGACGATTGTCTGGTGGAATGCCTCGTCTAAGGCACTCACTTTCATCGCATCCTGCAGCCGCTCGGCGGCAGGCACGCTCCATATAAGTGCGAGTGTTCGCAGCGCAGATCGGTCCTTCACGGTAGTGCACAGCTCTCGTGCGGCGAAACATTCGATTAAGATGCGAAAATCATAAAGCTCATCGAACTTTTCGAAATCAAGTGGACGGATCAGCCAGCCGACCTTAGGTAGCGCTTCAACGAAACCTTCATGCTGTAACTGCTGCAACGCCTGACGCAGCGGCGTACGACTGACTTCAATTTGCTGCGCCAGATCAGATTCAGATAGCCGATCTCCAGGCATTAAGATAAAATCGAAAATCCGCCTTTTAATCTCTTCATACGCGCGCTCGGCAAGGTTGCCGGCATCTTTGTTGATATTGACGATCTTCACCATGAAACATCCAGCACAAGCGTAACTAGGATACTATGTAGTATACAACAAGGCGAGTGGAATGACAAGACGGCCTAAGGAGCTTTCTCTTTGTCACGAGTGGGTTCTCGCCATGCCGCACCGAGCTACCCTCTCTCGGCGGAGTCGGTTCGTAGCGAACGGAGCACTCTTAATCCCGAGGCGTGAGGTGTACGCCAGCAATCATGCATCGCACGGAACCGCCGGCCCGCTCGACCGTAGGAATTGCTAGCGGCAGCAGCCGCGCGCTCTTGCCGATGATGTCGATCTGGTCCGTCGTCAATGCCAAGAGGGCAGTCGTCGACAGGGCCAAGATGCGCCCATTCCCGCCCATTAGCTCAATCGCATTGCCTGCAAATTTCTCAATCTGTGCATTGGTGAGCCCGATTACGCGGCGACCGGCCCGTTCGAACCGATGGACGATTTCGCGCCGTCTCCCTGAGTCAGTGATCATGTCGAGCCCGATCATGGCGAAATCGGTTGCGACGCACATCAGCACGTTTGTATGATAGATGTCGAACCCCTTGGAGTCCTTCGCCGAAAACAGCATCGGCTCAAAACTAAACTGGGTACAGAACCTTTCAAGTGCGATTGGATCAGTGCGCTCAGATCTTACCGCATAGGCGACCCGATCAATATGATCGAGCACCATCGAACCGGTACCTTCCAAGAAGAGGTCGTCGGGCTCAAGCCCGGAATAGTCGATTACCTCCCGGACTCTATATCGACTCTTCAGCATGTCAATAATATCGCTCCTGCGCTCACGCCGGCGGCTTAAGGCCTTCATCGGGTAGATTGCCACGTAACCGCCAGCGTGGGTCGAAAACCAGTTGTTCGGAAATACAGAATCCGGAGTGTCGCAACCCGGGCTCTCAAACAAATGTACCACTATACCCTGCTCTTTGAGCATCGCAGCGGCGCGTGTGATCTCGGCATAGGCGAGCGGCGACAGATCACTGGCATCATCATTCAATATTTGAAAGCGATTGTCGGCCGCAGTCTCAGCATTGACTGTGAAACGATGCGGACGGATCATAACCACTGCGAAAGGGGCCTGAACCGAGAATTCTGTAAGTGCTGCCACGGGAAGGACTTCATTCGGGTTAGCGAGCGCGTCGGTGCATTCCGCAGAAGTTGCCTGGTCATTTGGGTCATCGGTCATGTCGAGGCGCTGACCGTAAAACCGTTTCGGCCGCTCTCATGCCTCGTAGCGCGGAAAAGTCCTTGCTTTCGAAGCCCACGCTGTCGAAGGGTGAATTTGTCGCCTGTTGTCGGAGCCGGGGCCGCCAATCACCACTCTCCAGAGTTAGGATCGTTCGCGGCATGCGTTGGACCTCGCGCTCGGTCTGCAACGGACATTCGACGAAAGTGTCGGCGCATCAGGATAGTGCATCTCGCTTTTTGCCGGCGCAATCGCGGAAGCCGCCGAGCCGCAGAATAAAGACCCGCAAACACCGGATTTGGCGGTCGCCTGCAACTGTTGGAACAATTTTTTGCTAATGCGGCGCCCAAGCAAATCATCGGTACAGACATCGAACGACCCTGTTCCTAGGTAAACGTCACCGTTTGCTGCGCAAGAGCCATGCCAAGTTAAACGCAAGAGCCATACCAAGCCAAAAAGCGTTTCCCGTCGACAGTTTGCCTGCAAGCGCCCGTTTCTGCCTGTCCGTTACCGGCCAAACTTTTGTCGGACTCTAAACAATACAGAACCCAATTGGGCTAAAAAAAGGCACAGTTTTGGCACAGGCGCGAGGAGGAGCAACTGCGGCCGACGTTTGATCTTTCGGGAGGTTGTCCATTCGGTCCGAACCGAGGAGACTGGAGTTACCAAGCTTCAGCACTCAATGCGCATGCCCGTTCCTCCTTCTTGGCGCGGTCCAAGACGGGGAGCTGGCGGGCAAACACGACATCTACTGATCCCGCTCGCAGCATCCGGGAAAGTCGCGAGGGGCGGCCATCTAACGAGCTCGGGCTCACAGCCCACGGTCTATTGACGGCCTGCCTGCACCTTCGTGCTCCCGGTGCCCCACGTCCCGGATGGGCTCACCATAAGGCCGTTCCAAAACAAGAAGCAGGACGAGAAGGCACCACAGGTCACATACCGGATAATGGCAAGCCAGAGCGCTTCATTCAGACAGCGCTCAGAGAATGAGCCTACGCCATTGCCTACCCGAGCGCCGATCATCGTGCCGGAGAACTTCCCGCCTGGCTGCACCGATCAATTGGCATCGACCGCACGGAAGCCTAAAGTCCAAAACATCAATCAGCCTGTCGGGCGAACTGAGAAATTGCCCCTTATTGCCTCACCGAGGAATGTTACCGAGCGCGAAGGGGCCGACATAGCCCCTATCTCCCTGCGTCACAGCGGAGGGAGATGGCGGCCAACTCTTCATCCAACCGCCATCGAGGATGATCAGACCAGCCATTTCCATGCGCCAGGCCTTCACAAGCCGTTGCACCATTCTCAGGTTCCTTTCCTTGAAGCGCGACGGGTCGATCTTTGTCAGGCGTTGCAACACACTTGCTGCCGAGAGCGCCGGCTCTTCCTCGAGCCATGCCTTGATCTGCGCCTCGAACGGCCCGTACATGCTGGGTCGCTTCGGATAGGGTTTGGTCCGCCGATACGGCCGCCGGTGCGTTGGTCGCGTCTCGCCACTCTTCCAGGCCGTCTTCAGATTCGCGGCGAAGCGCTGGAGATCGATAACAGCAGGCTCCTCAATCTTCGCATTCAGACCACGACGATCCATCCGCCCTGCCACCTGCAAACACATGCATTGTTGATGCTCGCGAGTGTCGCGTTTGCAACAGTGGTTTCGGGTATGTCAGAGTTTACACAACGTTCCAATAGGCCGCGCACCGTGCTGCCTGATTGAATCGACTACATTTTTCTCTGATACGATCCTGGCACGATCATTGCGAAACTCTTGGCTGAGCTCGTCAACCCAATCGAAAGATCTGAGGTTAACATGATTGTCGCCACCACCCGCAACGTAGCAGAAATCGGGTGCTGCGCTAAGCAACTTATCCCGAACAAGCTGCTTATCGAGCAAGGCCTGCAGGTCTACTCGGCGGCGACCGCGAAGGGGCATAGTTGGGCTCACCGCCTCAGTCGGAGGCGCGGGAACTTCGCCGCGACGAATGGACAGGTCGCCAGGATGGTCGACCTTGGAATGACTTCTTTCGGACTTCTAGCTCCGATCGATATCAGAGCGAAGTATGTTCTGCCCGGCCAGTCTTTGGAAACGCCGTACATCGCACGGGGCATGGCATGAAAGTCCCGTCCAAACTGCCGTCCAATCGCCGTTTTGGGCTCACATTCTGTGCCATATTTCTTGCATTGGGCGCGTACACGGCCATCGAGGGACGCGTCGATGCCGCTTTCGTCTCACTCTTTGCGATCAGTGCCGTATTCGGCGGCATAGCGTTAACCTTTCCTCGATCTCTCTCGCCGCTCAATCTACTCTGGTTTTACTTCGGTGAGCTACTAGGGATGATAGTAAGTCCTCTGGTCCTCGGTGTAATCTATTTCGGGCTTCTTGTACCGATCGGCATCGTCGCTCGGTTGCTCGGGCGCGATGAGCTTCGACTGAAGCGACTACCGGTCGCGAGTTACTGGATCCCTCGTAACCCGCCCGGACCGACAGGCAAATCCTTTAAAACCCAGTTTTGAGGTTCACATGTATATATTCATCAAAGAACTCTGGGCCTTCCTACGGACCCGCAAAAAACTCTGGGCCGCACCCATAGTTATTTTCATAGTTCTCATAGGGGTTATGTTAATTCTGGCACAAGGCTCTGTCATCGCGCCGTTCGTTTACACGCTGTTTTGACCAATGAATATCCTGGGTATCTCAGCTTACTATCATGACTCTGCCGCTTGTCTCGTTTCAAACGGTGAACTGATAGCCGCGGCGCAAGAAGAGCGCTTCACGCGAAAAAAACACGATGCGGGCTTTCCTGCCTATGCGGCTCGTTACTGCCTCCGCGCCGGAGGGTTGAGTCCAGGCGATGTCGACTATGTAATCTTCTATGACAAACCCTTTAGCAAATTCGAGCGGATATTTGAATCCTATCTAGCTTTTGTACCAGCGGGATTTAAGAGCTTTGCAATGTCGATGCCAGTTTGGCTAAAGGACAAGCTGTTTCAAAGAAGAATGATTACGGAGGCTCTGAACGAACAGCTTGGGAGCGATCATGATTGGTCTAGTCGACTTCGTTTTTCAGAGCACCATCTCAGTCACGCCGCGTCGGCGTTCTTCCCATCGCCATTTGACGAAGCCGCAGTGTTAACGATGGATGGCGTGGGAGAATGGGCGACAACCTCGCTTGCGATTGGTAGGGGAAACGAACTATCGGTCCACAAGGAGATTCACTTTCCGCACTCTCTGGGCTTGTTGTACTCAGCATTTACTTACTACGCCGGTTTCAAGGTGAACTCCGGTGAGTACAAGTTAATGGGACTGGCCCCCTACGGCGAGCCCAAGTACGTGCATCTGATAAGGGAGCATCTCATCAACATCAAAGAAGACGGGTCATTCCACCTGGACATGAGCTTCTTTGATTACGGCACCGGGCTAAGGATGATCAATAGTCGATTCGAGAGGCTATTTGGTGGCCCCCCCAGGCGCCCCGAAAGTGAGCTGACGCAGAGAGAGATGGACCTAGCCGCCTCTATTCAAGCCATTACCGAGGAGGTCGTTCTAAAGCTTGCAAAGGGAATCCGGGCCACAACCGGGCAGAGAAATCTCTGCCTCGCAGGAGGAGTCGCGCTTAATTGTGTTGCGAATGGAAAGCTCTTGCGAGAAAAGCTCTTCGATGACATCTGGATTCAGCCGGCTGCCGGCGATGCGGGCGGGGCAGTAGGCGCAGCACTCGCTGCCTATCATTTGATGCTTGATAAGCCCAGGAGCATCCGTTCTGGCGACAGCATGAACGGCGCGTATCTCGGGCCAGAGTTTAGCCAGCGCGAAATCGAAGAAAGTCTAGGAAAGGCCGGCGCGGTATTCACGACCGAATCCGATGAAGCATTGATTGACGGTGTCGCGCATGCTCTCGTTGACGGTAAGGCGGTCGGCTGGATGCAGGGCCGGATGGAGTTCGGCCCGCGAGCGCTAGGGGGGCGCTCCATCATTGCTGACCCCCGCTCACCGATTGTCCAGAAGCAGCTAAATCTCAAGGTCAAGTATCGCGAATCTTTCCGTCCGTTTGCGCCCAGTATTCTGCGAGAGGACGTGTCTCAATGGTTTCACCTAGATTCCGATAGCCCATACATGCTCCTTGTGGCCGACGTGACGAGCACGAAGCAGTTGCCAATGTCAGAAGAGCAAAAGCAGCTCTTCGGCATCGATAAATTGAATGTCATGCGCTCCGAAATTCCAGCCGTCACACACGTGGACTATTCCGCGCGGGTGCAAACTGTGCACAAAACAACCAATCCTCGATTTCATAGATTGATATCGAGGTTCAAGGAGCTAACCGGGTGCCCCGTTGTCGTGAATACCTCGTTTAATGTGCGGGGGGAACCGATCGTTTGCAATCCAGAGGATGCGTTCCGGTGTTTCATGGGAACAGAGATCGAGCTACTTGCCGTCGGCAATTCGCTCTTACGAAAGGAAGACCAGAGCAGAGCCTTAATGAAAGACTATTGCGCTTTTTATGAACTCGATTAAAGGTGGTTGACTAACCATTGCTTGCGGCTGGCGCCGTTATCTCTATCTCGCGAATGCAAAATCCCGACAGGCACGTTGATGAAGATAACCCAAATGACTACAAGAATCAAAAGCGCACTCTTTTTTATCCTTTCTACATCCATTAGCCTGATTGTCGCGGCCAGCCTACTAGAACTCTACGTGCGTTTGATGGAGACAGACGGCACCAATTTTGACATCGAAATGTGGCGTTACGCCAAAGATCTGAAAAGGATTAGCGACATACCTGATGTTGGCCACGAACATATCCCCGGGAAAAGCGGGGTTTACATGGGAGTGCCAGTAACGATCAACTCAGCAGGCTGGCGCGATCGCGAGCATTCTGTGGTGAAAGAGAACGGCACCGTTCGAATCATGATGCTAGGTGACTCGCTGACGTTTGGATGGGGCGCAAAGCCCGAGGACGTCACATCGTACCGCCTGGAAAGGCTTCTGAATACGGGGAAAAGCAAGATCGAGATTATAAACACCGGGATTGGAAACGCCAATACATCCATGGAAGCAAATTACTTCATAAAAAAGGCCCATGTTTACAATCCAGATATAGTCATACTCAACTACTTTATCAATGATGCAGAGCAAACGCCACGAAGAGCAGATAACTTTTTTATGGAACACTTCTACTCAGCTGTATTCATTTCCGGTCGTTTCGACGTCATTATGCGCAGATTTTTTCGGAGATCCGACTGGAAACATTATTACAGAAATCTTTATCAGGAACATCAGTCTGGCTGGCTAGCTACCCAGAACGCCCTGAGGGAACTTGTGAGATATTGTAATGATCGAAATATACGACTTATTGTTGTAAATTATCCGGAATTGCATGCGCTGTCGCCATATCCGTTCGAAGACATAACGAACCTCGTTGCCTCTAAAGTGAAAGTGCTCGGTGTTCCATTTCTAGACCTGCTTCCGTCTCTGGAAAAACAGGCTCCACATTCGCTTTGGGTCACTAAAACGGATGCCCACCCGAATGGTAAGGCGGCCGGGCTCTATGCGGACGCAATTATGAAGTTTTTAGTGAAACAATACCCGGCGACGTTCGAAGAACCCACTCGGGCGGAGAGCATCAATGACATCAAATGATTTACAGCCAAGACGATCTACGGCGATAAAGCGCGTTATTTACGTAATCACCTTAACGGCTAAGATGTGGTTGAACTTCTCTTTCGCTCTTCTCCTTATCGCGCTGATGGAGGTGTCTTTGACGTCCTACTATAAGGTTTCGGATGAAGCAAAAAGCGAACATGCCGTAAAGGCCGCAGCCTATTCTGGCGTATACGAAGATCCGGTACTGGCGGAAGAGTACTTGAAAGAACGCGTGGATGCGGTGGATTGGCCATTGCCGCTGGCTCCTTATACGCAGTCACTCGAGCCAGACTATACTGGAAAATTTCTTAATGTACACGATGGGATAAGAAGGACGTGGAACGGTGGGCCATCAAACGACGACGAGAGTACCCAGATCAATATTTTTTTCTTTGGTGGGTCCACCTTGTGGGGCTGGGGTTCTAGGGACGACTTCACCATTCCTTCTCTCGTTGCCAAGAACCTCGTCAAAAGTGGAATTAGCGCTAAAGTCACAAATTATGCAGTCAATGGGGATGCAACTACCCAAAGCCTAATTCGCTTCATTTTCGAATTAAAAAAGCGAAACGTTCCCGATTTGGTGATCTTTTACGGAGGACTGATTGACGCGGAATCCACGTGCAGTGAGGACAGACCGGGACTTCCTCTTGACGGCCCCGACTTCGAAAGAATGTCTCGTGAAAACGAGGCGCGTGTGAGTATAAAACCGGAGAACATTGCTATAATGAGGTTCCTCGCTGGCAGGAAACGGCACGGAGGGTGCCAGAAGAACCTAGACACGCTGTCCGATGGGGCTGCAGATGTCTATTTCGAAAATATTCGGTTTATAGAGACGATTTCAGGAAGCCTATTATTTAAGACATTGTTCTACCTAGAGCCACAGTTAAATGACAAAGAAAAGATAACTATCTATGAACAGAAGGCGATCGAGAGACATGATGGATGGTTACCAGGAGCGAGCAGTCTTTACTCTCTGATGAGAAACAAGGTGGTCGCGAGGGATCATGATCGTGCGGATCAAAACGTGCTCCACGACTTACGCTCTATATTCTCCGGCGTTTCCAGCCCAATTTACATGGACAGCGAGCATTATGGCGAGGACGGAAATAACCGTATAGCTCACAAAATTTCTGCCGACATATTGGCACTATATGCTTCCGGGAAGTGAATGACACCATCTCGGGAGTGACCTAATAGGAGGAAGTCGATGCATCAAATTACCTGTCTTGACCTGCTGCTCTGAAATGTCCTCGGTTTGAGGTTAGGCTGTTCCTCGGATGAGGAGACAGGGCTTTCGGATCCTGTGCGTCATTGACGACTTCAGCCGGGAGTGCCCGGCAACGGTCGTTGATACTCGATCTCGGGTGAGCGTGTCGGCCAGGAACTCGACATCATCGCCGAGCATCGCGTCTACTCTCTGATCTGGAAGGCTACCAGGTGGCACCTTTCCTCCACTGAACGTCATCCGCAACGACCTAGTAGCACGGCTATCCACTCGACGGCTTCCCGCAAGCCGGGTTGCTGGAGTTGATACGTGACCTGATCAACTATGCCTATCGATCAGATGGCATTCAGACGCGTTAGGTTCTGACCTCGTAGAAAAGTGCTCGGCCATTGCAGAAATTCCGTCGCGCCGAAAGGAAGAGTTGACTAGTTCACCACCAAGCTGGACAGTTCCCGCCTCTGTCGCCGGGCCACGCAGCGGCCCACAGCGTAACCGCGCCCACAGTCGCTTTCCAAGTTCGTGCCAAAGGAGAAATCGTTCTCAAGGCGTGACGATCCTAGGCGACGGAATTGCAATAAACTGGTCGGAGCTGCCAGGATTGATCTTGCCCGCAGGACCAGCAAGGCGAATGGCCTCGCCGAGCTTGTCCCGGCGAATTTCTATCGCCGCATGGTCCGCCAAGCGAGGCGAGGTCGACTGGGCAAGCACATCCTTAACATTCCTTTTGAGACCGTCATCGCCCTGACAACACATTCTGCAATGGTCGGACGGTGGCGCGGTTGGTGCGCAAGGCAGATTGGGAGGGAACGAATGAACCTTGAGGCTTTCAGCAGCCCAGTTTTCGTGAAGCGTGCAGCGTACGTAGTGCAAGAGATTGCCAGCCTTGCTGACGCCATCGATTTCCTCAGCGAATGGCCAGAAGATCGCAGGAACCTGATCCATGAGGCGCCCTCAGGGCGTGCTTTGATGCATACGATGGGCGAAAACCTGTGACGCGCAACCTTTTTCGGCTTTGCGAAACGGGCCGCCATATTGGAAGATGCAACCTCCGCCATACAGTGGCTCGCTGCCTGCAAGTCGGGCACGGGAAAAGTGCAAGCGTAGGCATCGGCGACCCGCTCGATAAGAGCGGGCGAGAGCATGTCTGGACCGGAGGTCCGGTGCGGCAGATTGCTCCAAGCCGTCGCCAATTCCTTGTGAAGCAAGGATGTCTTCAAGGAAGGGGCTGGCGATCCCCCGCCCTTTTCATGTTCCGCCAGACAATGCCGGTGGTGCCGCGCTTCAAAAAGACTCTCGATTGCAGAAATCAAGCTGCGACCTTTTTGCGGGTCCGCTTCGCCGGGACCGGCTCTTTCGGTTTGCGGCCGAGGCCCATCGTCTTGGCCATTGCCGAGCGCGTCGCAGCTGCCCTAGCTGCGGTGGATGCGGTTCACGCTCTGGTGTCCCTAGTTCGCGACATCGAATACGACCATGTCGATATTGTGTGCAGGCCTTCTTTGTTGTCACGCATAGCGACGGCCGTATAGAGTCAATGAGCCGACACTTTGCAGCTGATCCGACTCGCAGGGAAATAACTTCTGAACTGTACAACTCAAAAGAGGATCTGATTGCTGCAATCAATCACTCACGAACTTCAGCGCTCTAAAGCCAACTTGCTTAGGTAAGCACGCAGGCGATGGTCAGGGTTGTCAGTCAGACGGCGGTTCACCCTCTTGTAAACTGGATGGTTGGTATTCATGAGGCTGTTCTCCCCATGAATTCGCTCATGCTCCCCGGCTTTCTCAAGCCAAGCCGTCGCTTCCTCGAACTTTGAAACCGTCTCCGCCGAGCAAATTTCTCGCACCCGCGTTGAATAGTGGTCGAGCAGACGAGCGACTGGTTTCGTCCAGCCGATCTCCATATGCAGTTTCGTGCCGGAACGATCGCCGACTCGATATTTGTTTTTTCATCCACATACATCCCTACGATCTCCCTCGGCTCGCTCACAGAAACGGTCATGCGACCGACAGCAAGCGTCAATGAAGCTGGCTGCCCGTTTGCCTTGATTGCCAAGGCATCGCCTGAAACGCTCTTTCAGGATGAATACCGGCGCTTCACCGTCAAACCGAAAAATTCGACTGGCCCTAAAGTCAGCGAAAGTGGCTCTCGCATCCACGATCAGCCGGAACCTGCGGTCGGATTTCTGAGCAGCCTTCATGCGAGTAAGCGGTGAGAAGCGATGAAGTGTTGCCATAAAAGATATAATAATTTCAGATACGTAAATACTATAGTGAGCGAGATTCAGTGACGCGTCAGGGAAGAAGCTCTGGTCGCCTTTCGGCAGCGCGGGCATGCCCCCTGCGCGGCCGGGGCCCTCGGAGGAGTGCGGCGGCCATTTACCGTTTGTTGAGCATATTAGCTCACTGTCAATGCGGCCATGCTAGGTATCTCGTACATGGCCAAGGCCCCGACAACCGACCCAGTTCCGGGGCCTTTGATTTCTAAAGCCGCTTGAAGTCGGCGAGCCCGAGACGAAGCGCTCACTTTTCGCAAAGGCTCGGGCGAAGGATTTCCAGTTGGAACACTCCGGTTGGTTCCGGCTCCGTCGCAAACTCCAGCTGAGTCGCAAAGGCCGGTTGAACGTCACGCGGCGCTCATGCGGCGAGGATTTTCGGCATCGCCGGCGGCCACGGAACGGTACTCGTCATCGTTGGTGCACGTTTGCTTTCGTGTGGGCAGGGGCTCGGAACAGCCGGGTCGTCGGAAGATATGCCGATGCAGCGCCTGCGCAGGCTGAGACCTCCGTCCGTTCAGGCTCAGATCAAGTTCATCGGTTCGTGCTTTGAATAGACCTGCTTGCTCCACGAACCATGGCCAGCGATCGGCAGCAGAGCGGATGCGTTCGATCACGTTCAACGATTCTTGTTGGGAAATGGAAGCGCCTTTGGCGACGGCGAGCAGATATTGTCGTCGCAGATATTGTCGTCCTGGACTGTCGGGGGTCTTATCGATTGTTCCCTGTGTGGACGCCCTTGTCGCCTGGTGGAAACAGAGGAGTATGCCCGCGGTTAACCTTTCGTTAGTAATGGCGGGGTAGCCAAGAAGCGTCACTGCCCACCAATGGAATGTGACCTTAAAGACCCGGCCCAATCCCTCCAGATTGGGCCGGGTCTTTTTGTTAGCGAGAGCCGGGGCCGAGAGGTAGCTCTGTGCATGACGATCGTATCGCTTTGCCCGGTGTATCGCCTTGATGATCGAGGGCGTGCCCTGCCATTCTACTGACATGAAAATCCAGCGTCAGCATGTCGAGAGCCACGGCCAAAGTGCGGTTAGCTTTGCGTTCTGCCGACCTTCTCGGCTTCGAGCGTGCTCCGCGCCTGAATGCAATTGCCCGTCAAAAACTGGTGTCTCCCCGGCTGGCATGCGCACAAGCGCCATCAGGTGCTTTCGAGTGCGCGATTGCGCGGATGCGATGAATATGAGTGACGGGAGCGGAGGTCTGCGATGTGGGGTGACGAAGGATCGTTGACGAAAAAGCGCTGCAGCTCCTGCCGCATGGCGCGCAGCGGCAAGCCGCTTTCCCTCGCGAATTTTCATCCCGTCCACTGCCAATGGGAATCCTTGAATGATCTGCTCCTGATGCACGACGACCTCCGCGCGGTGCTCTTCGCCGAAAAGTCACTGGGCGAACTACCATTCAGGCCCTTCCTCTTAGGCGACACCAGGCCGGAACCTCTGGCGGAGCTATTTTGAGCCGGAGGGGACGAGCGACTGCCAGCAAAGATGCAGAAAGAGCTCATGTACAGGGACCCGGTGCTTCCGCGCCGATTGCAGAATTTTTTGCTCCTCGGCCGTCCCTATTTCGTCTTGACGAGTACGAACCTACTACCTATCTCACGGTCGCGTTAGCACTCGGCATAGGCGAGTGCTAACCACGCTCCGGCAACGGAGAACCGTTCAACAGCACCAGGGACATCCAAAAATGGCAAAGTCGAATTTCCGACCGCTGCATGACCGCGTGGTCGTTCGCCGCGTCGAGTCCGAAGCGAAGACCGCCGGCGGGATCATCATCCCAGATACCGCCAAGGAAAAGCCGCAGGAAGGCGAGATCATCGCCATCGGCTCGGGCGCTCGTGACGAAGCTGGCAAGCTCGTCCCGCTGGACGTCAAGGCTGGCGACCGCATCCTGTTCGGCAAGTGGTCGGGCACCGAAGTCAAGCTCAATGGCGAAGACCTTCTGATCATGAAGGAATCCGACATTATGGGCATCATCGGCTGATTATCGGCCTCACCGTCAACTGAATTCGGGCTTACCCCAAGCCCCTGCCAGGAGCTTAAAAATGGCTGCTAAAGACGTAAAATTCTCCCGTGATGCCCGCGAGCGCATGCTGCGCGGCGTCAACATCCTCGCCGACGCGGTGAAGGTCACGCTCGGCCCCAAGGGCCGCAACGTCGTCATCGACAAGTCGTTCGGCGCCCCGCGCATCACCAAGGACGGCGTCACCGTCGCCAAGGAAATCGAGCTTGAAGACAAGTTCGAAAACATGGGCGCGCAGATGGTCCGCGAAGTTGCTTCGAAGACCAACGACATCGCCGGCGACGGCACCACGACCGCGACCGTTCTGGCGCAGTCGATCGTCCAGGAAGGCCACAAGGCGGTTGCCGCCGGCATGAACCCGATGGACCTGAAGCGCGGTATCGATCTGGCCGTCACCGAAGTCGTCGCGGCTCTCGGCAAGGCTGCCAAGAAGATCAAGACCTCCGAGGAAGTTGCCCAGGTCGGCACGATCTCGGCCAATGGCGACGAGTCGGTCGGCAAGATGATCGCGGAAGCGATGCAGAAGGTCGGCAACGAAGGCGTCATCACGGTTGAGGAAGCCAAGACCGCCGAGACCGAACTCGAAGTCGTCGAAGGCATGCAGTTCGACCGCGGCTACCTCTCGCCCTACTTCGTCACCAACGCCGACAAGATGGTTGTCGATCTTGAGGATGCCTACATCCTGCTGCACGAGAAGAAGCTCTCCAACCTGCAGGCCATGCTGCCGGTCCTCGAAGCCGTCGTGCAGACCTCGAAGCCGCTGCTCATCATCTCGGAAGACGTCGAAGGCGAGGCCTTGGCCACGCTGGTCGTCAACAAGCTGCGTGGTGGCCTGAAGATCGCCGCCGTCAAGGCGCCGGGCTTCGGTGACCGCCGCAAGGCCATGCTGGAAGACCTCGCCATCCTGACCGGTGGCCAGGTCATCTCCGAAGACCTCGGCATCAAGCTCGAGAATGTCGGCCTCGACATGCTCGGCCGCGCCAAGAAGGTGTCGATCTCCAAGGAGAACACCACCATCGTCGACGGCGCCGGCAAGAAGGCCGAGATCCAGGGCCGCGTTGCCCAGATCAAGCAGCAGATTGAGGAGACCACCTCGGACTACGACAAGGAGAAGCTGCAGGAACGTCTCGCCAAGCTGGCCGGCGGCGTTGCGGTGATCCGCGTCGGCGGTGCGACGGAAGTCGAAGTCAAGGAAAAGAAGGACCGCGTCGATGACGCCCTCAACGCGACCCGCGCGGCCGTGGAAGAAGGCATCGTTGCAGGCGGCGGCGTTGCCCTGCTGCGCGCTTCGCAAGCCATCACCGTCACCGGCGCCAATGCCGACCAGACGGCCGGCATCGCCATCGTTCGTCGTGCGCTGCAGGCTCCGGCCCGCCAGATCGCCTCGAACGCCGGTGCGGAAGCATCGATCGTTGCCGGCAAGATCCTTGAGAACAAGGGCGCGACCTTCGGCTACAATGCCCAGACCGGCGAATATGGCGACATGATCGCCATGGGTATCGTCGATCCGGTCAAGGTTGTCCGTACGGCTCTCCAGGACGCGGCTTCGGTCGCCGGCCTGCTGGTCACCACCGAAGCCATGATCGCGGAAGCTCCGAAGAAGGAGTCGGCTGGCGGCGGCATGCCGGGTGGGATGCCCGGCGGTGGCATGGGCGGCATGGGTGGCATGGATTTTTAAGGCTCACGCCTCTCAACAATCTCGGAAAGGGCGGCAGCAATGCCGCCCTTCCTTTGGCGCGGATCCGGTCGGAATAAGTTCGGCGCTCGCGAAATTTTGGAACGACGCTCGGGCCGCCATCGGCCTTGACGCGATGTCATGATCGAGCCGTCAAGCGGCTTCAGCCACGTGTGTTGATCGTCGAGGCATATGGCGAACCACCAGGTCGACCTTATAGTCGAGCCGATCGAGGCAGCGCACCAGGCGATCTATCGAGAACTTGCCAGTTCGCCCGGTGACGATCGCGGAGACGTCGGGCTGTTTCATCCCGAGCAATTCAGCTGATTTGGCCTGAGTTAGGCGCCGACGCTTAATGATGGCGCGGATCTCACGGGCCAGCTTCGCCTTGAGCAATTCCTCTTCGGGATTGTCAAGGCCGAGGTCCGCAAACACGTTGCCGCCGCTCACTTCGGCGGTGATGTCTTCTGTCATGACTTTGTTCCTTTCCCATAGTTTTCGCGATAGTGCGCCTCAGCGGCCTTCGATCGCACTGTCACGAGCTCGATTTCGTGCTTGGGCGTCTCTCTGCCCTTTTTCGACTTCTTCTGGAAGCAATGAAGGATGTAGATCACGCCAGCGAAGCGGACGGTGTAGACGGCGCGATAAGATCTCACCGTCAAACTCATCGACCATCTCCAGGGTGCTGCGGCCGCCAAATCCCTTAAGGGCTTTGACCGCCGGATGCTCCTCGCCATTCTGGGCGTCGTTGATTGCAACACCCATGACACGGCCAACATCGACGGGAAACTCACGCAGGTCGTCCTTCGACGATCCCATCCATACTGCGGGCTTTTGGTTTTTCATTCGCACTTACTTTATAGCATACAGACTATAATTTTTCAACGAGTATCCTGACACTTCTTAGCCGTTGAAAAATTAGAGACTCGGGGTCAAACAGGCATTTTTGCCAAGGGATCGTATTTTCGTATGAACGCATTTTGGAGCACACCGGCCGTTTCCAGACCGGCACAATACCGCGTCAGATAGCCGTTGATCGCGCCTTGCAAGTCCGACCAGCCTGGGCGGCCCGATATCGGTGATAGCGCCGGTTTTGCTCTTCTTTTTGATGAGCCATCGCCCTTGCTTTACCCTTCGTGAAGACCCAACTCGCGCAAATTCATGTCAGCTTCATAAATCCGTTGCGACTATTCCGTACATAGACGATGGCGGCTTTGTTTAGCTGTCGCCCGTGGAAAAGGATCGAAAAAATGTCCAAGATCACTGGAAATACCGAAACGATCGAAAACGCCGGCTCCCCTGCCTTCGACCCATCCAAGCCTGTCGAGCAAGTCCGCGCTGTCGCCGAGCAGGGCCTTGAGCGGTCGACGGAGGCATTTTCCAAATCGAGTTCGGGCGCCGAAACGACTCAAAAGGCTTTTGAGTCGACCTTTGAAACGGCCAAGACCACCAGCAACGAGGTGTCCCAGCAGATGATTGCCACTCTGCGGGCCAATGCCGAAGCTGGCTTCACGCACCTCGAAGCACTGGTTGCCGTGAAGTCGCCCTTCGAGTTCATCGAGGTGCAGATCGCTTTCCTGCACAAACAGATCGAAAAATCCGCCGAGCAGGCCAAGGTCGTACAAGCCTTGATGCTGAGAGCTACCGAGGATGTATCCAAGCCGATCAAGAATGCTTTTGAGATGGCTTTGAAGGAACTCAAGGCCGCCTGATTGGCTCAGGCAATCGGGACCGAAAGTCAGCACCTCGCCCACTGGGCACCCCGTCCGCGGGTGTCGATGAGGCTGCCTGTTTTAGGGAAACCAGTGGGTCAGCAATTGGGAGAAACGAATGAACCCGGAGGCTTTCAGCAGTCCACTTTTCGTGAAACGTGCAGCGTATGTCGTGCAAGAGATTGCCGGCCTTGCGGACGCTATCGATTTTCTCAACGACTGGCCAGAAGATCGCAGAGACATGATCCACGAAGCCGCCCTCAGGGCGTGCTATGATGCATACGACGGGCGAAAACCTGTAAGCGTAGCGCGTAACGCCTTTTTCGGCTTTGCGAAACGTGTCGCCATATTGGAGGATGCAACCTCCGCAATGCAGTGGCTCGCTGCCTGCAAGTCGGGCAGTGGAAAAGTCCAACTGTAGGCGTCGGCGAAGGGGGCCTCGGGAAGAAGGGCCGGCGCCGCACGGGAGGCAGCACTAGGAAACCCTGGACTTGACGATGCGTCAGTCGATGAGCGGCAGCGCCCGAGCGCAGTGACGGCGCCGTCAAGCGCCTGGCAGCGCGCCCTTCGTCGACATCTCGAAAACATCGAGCAGAATGGCCAGCCCCACGCCGCACGCGGTGAAGATGAGGCCCGCCATGAAGATGCGGTTGGCGCGTTCGTAGATGGGTCGGCGCAGCGAACTCATGTCGAGCAGCATGGACAGCGCCCGCATCTGCAACGCGATGCCGAACAGGATCGGCACAACGGCGAACAGATCGTAGAATCGCCATGGCATGGGGTTAGCAGCCCAATGCGTGACGAAGCCGAGCGAAAAGGCAAGCAAGATCCCCACGACGGTGATTGTGCCGTTGCGGAAAATCGTCTCGATCAGCTCTTCCTTCGGATCGTTCTCGTCCAAGCGCCCTCCTCTCCATCAGCCGTAGCAGGTCTTTGCGCGGTTAAGATTAAGCTCTCGGGGAATCCCTGTACATCGCCGCCAATTAGTCAAGGGCCGAGGCCTGAGGCCGCAAGGCAACCGCTTCAGGTTTGCGCTGCCCGTTGTATCGCTTAGCGGGGAGCCATAGGGCTTTGCCGTGAAGTGAACGAGGAGGTATTGCCTGCCACTGATGCTGCGCTCAGAGCAGGGTGAGCGCAGGGTCAAGCGCGTCAGGATTGAAGCTTCTATTGTCGAACTGCCCATAACAGCCGGACGTGCGTACAATGAAATAACGAAGGGCACGGTGGTGTCGGGTCGCCCATCAGACGCCCTCGAATCCAGGGGCGAGAATGAAATCGAAAACCGGGTCGGGCTGGCCACGCATCGGCTCTCGCAAAACAGCTGGGGAAGTTACGGCCGCTTCGGCGTGTACCGCGAGCGCGGCAGGTGTCATTCCGAGTGCGGCCTCAAAGGGCCGGCTAGGCAGAGACGTCACTTGGCGGAAAAGGGCTGCAGCTCTCGCCGCATGGCGCTCGGCGGCGCCCCGCTTTCCCTCGCGGATCTTCACCCCGGCCGCCGCCAACAGGATCAATCCCTTGAAGAAAAGGCGATGCTGAGTGCTTCGTTTCGCAGCGTGCCAAAGAGGCTCCCAAGCCTCATGAGCTTCCCAGTAATAGCCGTGATTGAAAGGTCCACACCCCATCGAAACCCCTTCGAGTTGAGGGATTCCTCGACGGCAACAACGGCCACCGGGTCGCTTTGGTAACTGTGGCCTAACGGATCGCGAACCGGATGAGGATGCTTGCCAGGCAGGTAAGCATAGCCCGGAAAGTTCTTTTCGGGCAGCAAGCGAGGACGTGTCATAGGCCCTAGCAATCATGAAAGCACGTCAAAGACAATTCATGTCACATGGAATCTGATGGGACACGGCCCTGCATTGGTTTCTGGGTCCCTCCATCACTGAGATTTCAGCTTACGCCTTACACGCACGAAGCCGGATGTTTCCGGCGGCAAAACGCCATTCGGTAGCAACCGCCACCACCTAACCCGAACTGCCGTTCATGTGTCATGGCGGCGTTGTCGTGCCGTCACGATTCTGTCGATCATTTTTCCGAGCGTCAGTTCGCGATAGCGCTCGTCAAGGCGGCTGTCGGAAGCGAACGTCTCCAAGATTTTTAGGGGATCGGCACCCAATTCATCTACGACTCTTCGGCCGTAACGATCGCTCCTTAGGTAGTTAAAAATCTCTCGGAAGCAGCGATTAACTTCCTTGATATCGCCGTCGTCCAATGCATCTCTTATGTAGACTTCCAGGATGGCAATCGTTGCATACAGCTGTTTCCACGCGAATTTATCTCGCCGCATGGTGGCCGGCGACAGCATATTCGCGACTCGACTCTTGAGGCAGAGGACTGGATGCATGACAGCAACATCTGCCCGCAGCAGCTTTCCGTCCGAATCTGCCTCAAGCCGGATGACCGAAACGCCGTTTTCCAACTCGCGTTTTGTGAGACCCAGAACGCCGTGCATGAAGTCGATCTGCAACTTCTTTCCGTTGACCTCGGCCACGACAACTGCCGTGTTCGGCGTGTTCATATCATCTGCATTCGGAAGATAGACTTTCCCACCAAGCGCCTGCGCCAGGCTCTCTGCCGCCTTCTTCGTGCCGAAATAGTCGATGTCCTTACTCGTCAGTTCGGAGCTGGACGACAACTCAGGAGTTCGGTCTTGGTAGAACCATGCCCACAGGTTGGTAGCCTGGCCGCCGATGACAAATGTGGCATCATCGATCGTAAGTTTTGATGCTATCTGGAGAACGTCTACCGGGCCGAAACGCGCAGGCTCGTCACTCATCTCAACGCGACTGAGGCCCTGCGAACAAGAAGCCGGGCCTTCGACCGATCCAGGGACGAGAAAAAGCCATTCTCATCGCGAAGTTCCTTGGCGGAAATCTGCTTGGACGCAAGGCGCGCAAGGTCGACATCACGGGAACGCTGCTTCTCCGCGCGACGATCCTTCACGTTGAAATGGCCAACCTTAACGCTCACGACTACCTTCCTCGATCGAGCAATATATCTGCCCGACCTGCCTGAAAGTCAATGCGGCGGGCGGCTGCATGGCAACCAGTGTTAACCGTCACTGAAATGCGGGTGAAGCAGTTAGCGAGTTTGGCCCATGCTCGTTTACGGCTCGTTGCCTCGAAGATAAAGAACCGATCGACTCCTGCGGCCAGATCCACTAATGGCCCGCCTCATGTCAGGCAGATCCGCATACGGCGCTGATTTCGACGGCCTCCCGAAGCCGCCGCATCGCCATGTGTATCGGCGACCATCGCCTCAGGAGCCTGAACATGAGCACCCACGCCTCTAGTTCCCGCACGCCCCGCCTAGGTTCTAGAACGTCCGGACCGGTGGCGTTTCATCCACGTCAATCACGACGCTGAGGCGCGGAGGTGCGAAATACCAGGACGGCCAGCACTTCCTGATGTCCCCGGGATGCCGGGACATGCCCATCCAGCACCTCGTCAAGATTGACGAAGAGAAAGCCTACGCGATCTTCCGTCAGTTCCGCTGGCCTAAGACCCAGGGCGAGCCTGTCTGCCCCCCCTTGCGGCGTTCTCGACTGCTACGTACTCCGCAGGCGTCGCCGCGAGTACTCAGTCACCTCCAGCACCGTGTTCGCCTTCCACAAGCTCAGCTTCTGCAAGATGCACCAATCGCTGGCGTTCAACGCGAGCAGTTTGAGGACGGGCCGAAGGCCGGGCACTGGTGTTGAACCAGATTTGGGCTTGGCGGGGCAGCCGCGTGCCATCGTCTTTCATTGAAAAGCACGGCCGGCGTCAGCTATTGCGACAAGGTCCGCGACATCTGCAATGATCGGCGCGCCCATGAACACTGACCCAAGCGCCTTCAGATAGCTCGGCTCGGCCAGCGTTTTGACAAACTTTGCCAAAATATGCCATGCTGGTATAGGGTACGGAGGGCACTATGGCAACGATGAACGTATCACTACCCGACCCGATGAAGGATTGGGTCGAGGGGCAAGCCAAAACGGGCCGCTACGCCAACGCGAGCGATTATGTGCGCGATTTGATCCGCCGGGATCAGGAGCGAAATGACAAAATCGCGGCCATGAAGCGCTTTGTCGATGATGGCCTGAAAAGGGGCGCCGGCAAACGTTCCAGGGACACGCTTTTTGCGGAAGCGGCCAAACGCGCTGAGACGCCGCGCGGCAATGGCTAATGGGAATTCGCCTCTCGTTAACAGCGGAAGAGGACATTATCGGTATTGCCGAGCAGGCAGTGCACCTGTTCGGTGCTGTGCAGGTCAGAGAAGATCATGACGAGATGTTCGCGATCTTCGATCTGATCGCTGCCAATCCGCGCATGGCCCGGGAGCGGCTTGAACTATCGCCGCCAATACGTATTCAACCATTCGAGGCCCATCTCATCGTCTACCTGATCGAAGCCAACGACGGCATACTCATGTCCGTGTGCGCCACGGACATGGGTCCTCATGACGACTCAGGATCGATGATCCCCCATCAGCCTCTGGGATTGCACACCCAAGGCTTGGGAATAGTCTGGCACAGGATAAACTTTCTGGCAGCACGACATCGGCGCAAGCCGTGCCTTTGCCATTGAGTTGACTGGAGCGTTGGTACTCAATTTCCTCCCTATCTGACTTCGACCTGGGTCATTGTCCGGCAATCAGCGTTTGTCGATCTGGCCGCCTGTCTTTACTTCCTGCTCGCAGTCGTCGATTTCGAACAGATCGATCGCCGGGATACAAAACGGCAAGCGCGATCCGCTTTTGATCCGATCCCCCCCTGGTCAAGCTGTTCGCCAGTCTCGCTGCCTGACCGGCACTTCGCCAATTCGCGTGCAGACATTGCAACAGATCCTTCAAAGAAATTCATACACTCTTAGCAACACCAAATTCGTTGGAATGGTAAGCTCATCGTCGAATCCGAGGTAAGTAGGTCAAAAGCCTGGCGACACTTACTCTCAATGGTCAAACTGCAATTCTTTGCGGCAACAGCAGAAGAGCGCACATCATGGGTTGTTGAAAACCTCTACTGTCGCCTCAAAACAAGTGCGCGCTCAAAAATAGGAATGGTTCCTCGCGAACATGGCCAGTGTCTAGCGCCGGATTAAGCAACAACATGATTTGGTTCGAAAGCTGCAGCATCTGCGGAGATTGCCAAATGACAAATTCATTAGGACGAGTGCCATGTCTTTCTATGTGGCTTGATGCTGACCAATGATGACGCTGGTCAGCCGGCTACGCACGGCAGCGCATTTGGACCGCCTTCGAATCCTGGGCCTTTGCGCGCATGCGGACCTAACTGTCTGCGAACTAGCGGAGATTCTGGGCGTGCGTCGCGAGCGGATTGTGCGACACGTCCGGCTGCTCGCCAGAGCCGACTTTCTTTACTGCAACGAACAACCTCCGTGGCGCTCGTACCATCTCAAAGCAGGAGGCAATGACGGCGGGCTGGTTCAACTATTGGTCGATCTCCTGCCCCATGGCGACGGCTATCATAAACGGGACCTGCAGCGGCTCGAAGCGATCCGAGACGCGCGGCCGAAGGGACCGCCTGCCTGATCGTGAAATAAATCAATCCAAGCGGAGCGAGAAGCTACCATGGACAACACCACCGACGGCGCCATCGCGCAGCCCGAAACCTCCGCATGGTCTCCCTTGGCCGCGGTTGATCGCCGCGTTCACGAACTGCTTCTAAGACAGGAGCGGCAGGAGCGGACAACGCTCAAACTCATCGCCTCTGAGAACTTTGCCTCCTCGGCCGTTCTGGAAGCGACCGGTTCGATTTTCACGAACAAGTACGCCGAGGGGTACCCCGGTGCACGATACTACGCGGGAAACGAGATCGTCGATGAGCTTGAGAACCTTGCGATTGAGCGGTTGAAAACACTATTTGGCAGCGAGCATGCCAACGTCCAGCCTTATTCCGGCTCGCCGGCCAACCAGGCTGTCTATCGCGCGCTTTTGAGCCCCGGTGACAAAGTCATGGGCTTGCCCCTTCCGGAAGGCGGCCATCTCACTCATGGTTGGGCCATCAATTTTTCCGGAACAGACTATAAGCGGGTGCCCTATGGGCTGCACGAAAAGACGCAGCAAATTGACTATGACCGTTTGCGCGAAACAGCAAAGCGCGAACAGCCTCGGCTCATTTGGGTTGGCGGTACTGCTTATCCCCGTATCTTTGACTACGCGCTGATGGCAGAAATCGCTCTGGAGACGAACTCCTATCTCGTGGCCGACATCGCGCACGTCAGTGGCCTGATTGTCGCAGGAGCGCACCCGAATCCGGTTTGCCATTGCGACGTCGTCACCAGCACCTCTCACAAATCGATCCGCGGTCCCCGCGGTGGCTTCATTTTGTCGAGGAACGAAGATCGCTATCAGGCTCTGTACCATCCCAAGAGCAAATACAATCTCGCCAGGCGGATAGATCGCGCTGTCTTCCCTCAACTGCAAGGAGGGCCTCATATGAATGTTGTCGCTGCGCTAGCTGTCGCTTTGCAGGAAGCCGAGCGCCGGGCCTTCCGCAGCTACGGTCACCAGATCGTCAAGAATGCCAAGGCTCTGGCCCAGGCGCTTCTGGAGCGAGGTTATGACCTGGTCACCGGGGGGACTGACAATCACATGCTGATCCTTGATCTGCGTGATCGACCACTGTCAGGAAAAGCTTATGCCGAGCGGTTGGCAAACGCTGGCATCATTACGAACTTCAATATGGTGCCGGGCGACCCGCGCGACCCGGCGGTCGCAAGCGGAATTCGCTTGGGGTCGCCAGCAGTGACCTCAATGGGCATGCGCGAGGGGGAAATGCTGCAGATCGCCGATTTCATTGACTTGGTCTGCCGCCAGCCCAACGATCCGGATGTTCACACCAGCGTGCGAAGAGACGTCGCCGACTTCTGCGCTGCGTTCGGGGTGCCCGGCATCACCGACATCTAAGGCGAGCTCATCAAAATGCTCCATACAACTCCACACCCGAAGCGAGGCATTTCATGGCTAGGCAGTTCGTGTTCTCTTCTGAATCCGTCGGCGCGGGACATCCGGATAAATTGGCCGACAACATCTCGGATGCCATCCTCGATGCGGTACTGCGCTCCGATCCGAAGGCGCGCGTCGCCTGTGAAGCTTTGGTGAAAACCTGTGAGGCGTTGGTGAAGACAGGGATGGTCGTTCTGGCTGGCGAGATCACCAGCGATGCGCAGGTCGATTACAGCCAAGTTGCCCGCGACACGATTCTCGATATTGGATACGATGATGATGCCGTTGGCTTTGATGGTCGGCGTTGCGCCGTCGTCCTGGCCCTCACCGAGCAGTCGCCCGACATTAGCCAAGGCGTTGACGAGGGTCGGGGGCAGGATCTCGAGCAGGGCGCGGGGGATCAAGGCCTCATGTTCGGGTTCGCATGCAGCGAAACCGATACACTGATGCCCTTGCCGATCCAGCTCGCTCATCGCTTGACGAAAAGGCAGGAAGAGGTTCGGAAAGCGGGACAGCTTGGCTGGCTGCGTCCGGACGTGAAGTCTCAGGTGACTGTCCGCTATGAAGGTTTGCGCCCAGTGGCGCTGGATACCATAATCCTGTCGACGCAACATGCGGAAGAGGTCTCACAAGATACAGTCCGGGAAGGCGTCGTCGAGGAGATTATAAGGCCGGTCTTGCCGACCGATTTGGATACGGCGGGGATCAGGATCTTGGTCAATCCAACGGGGCGGTTCGTGGTGGGTGGGCCGCGCGGCGACTGCGGCCTTACAGGGCGCAAAATCATCGTCGATTCCTATGGTGGGATGGGGCGTCACGGCGGCGGCGCCTTTTCGGGCAAGGACCCGTCCAAGGTAGACCGCTCGGCTGCCTATGCGGCCCGCTATGTCGCGAAGAACATCGTTGCTAGCGGACTTGCGGAGGTCTGCGAGGTTCAGCTTGCTTACGCGATCGGCGTGGCCAGTCCGGTTTCTGTCATGGTCAACACTTTCGGAACGGCGAGGATTGAGGAAAAAAGGATCGAGGGCCTCGTTCTTGAGCTGTTCGATCTCAGACCGAAGGGCATTATCAAAATGCTTGATCTCTTACGTCCGATATACCGCAAGACCGCGACATATGGACATTTCGGCCGTGAAGAGCCTGAGTTCACCTGGGAGAGGACAGACAGAGCCGAAGACTTGCGGCGCGCGGCAGGGCTCGCAGCCGCATGAACGCCGACGTCGACTGGATTGTCATTTGGAAAACCCATTCCAACTCGCCAGATCCGCACGTGGCCGCAGAAAGCCGGCAGGTTCATCGCGGAGACATTGATGCCGGATTATGACGTGCTTTGCATCGGCAATGCCATTGTCGACATCATCGCCCAGTGCGACGAGGACTTCCTCGAGACAAACGGCATCATCAAGGGCGCGATGAACCTCATCGACACCCAGCGCGCCGAACTGCTTTACAGCCGCATGGGCCCGGCCATCGAAGCGTCCGGCGGCAGCGCCGGCAACACGGCGGCCGGTGTCGCCAGCTTCGGCGGCCGCGCCGCCTTCTTCGGCAAGGTTTCGAACGATGCGCTGGGCCAAATCTACGCGCACGACATCCATGCGCAGGGCGTCGCCTTCGACACCAAACCGCTCACGGGCGAGCCGCCGACGGCGCGATCGATGATCTTCGTCACGCCCGACGGCGAACGCTCGATGAACACCTATCTCGGCGCCTGCGTCGAGCTCGGACCGGAGGATGTCGAGGCCGACAAGGCATCGGGCGCCAAGGTCACCTATTTCGAGGGCTATCTGTGGGACCCGCCACGCGCCAAGGAAGCGATCCGGCAGACGGCCAGGCTGGCCCACGCGGCAGGCCGTGAAGTGTCTATGACATTGTCGGATTCGTTCTGCGTCGACCGCTACCGCGACGAGTTCCTCGACCTGATGCGCTCGGGCACGGTCGATATCGTCTTCGCCAACAGCCACGAGATCAAGTCGCTCTACCAGACATCGTCCTTCGACGAGGCGCTGGCGCAGATCCGCAAGGATTGCCGGATTGCCGCCGTCACCCGCTCGGAAAAAGGCTCGGTGATCGTGCGCGGCGACGAGACCGTGATCATCCAGGCGACCACGACCAGGGATCTGGTCGACACGACGGGCGCCGGCGACCTCTATGCCGCCGGTTTCCTGCATGGCTACACGCAAGGCCGCGACCTCAAGGCCTGCGGCGACCTTGGCTCCCTGGCGGCCGGATTGGTGATCCAGCATATCGGCCCGCGCCCGCGCCAGAACCTGCGCCATGAGGCTGAGCAGGCAGGGTTGCTTTAGGTGGCGTGCGAACTACGTCCCCACCCCGGTGCAAGCTGTCCAAGGAAAGTGCGGGCAAATCGATATCAAGATCGACGTATTGGGATCAAGAGCGACGTCGACACCCTGTCGAGCCTGCCAAGACAGGCCAGCATCCTTAAGATCGTGTCCGTCGACGCACGCCGGTTCGGGCGGCTGGTGCACCCCGCCGCTGGCTCTCATCTGCTACCCGCTTCGCCCTGCAGACACCAGAGAGCGAAGCCTCCACGGCCGCGAAAATCTCGGCACGGCGGCTCGATACCAGGACCGGATCGCCATTTTGGGGAGGTGATCGGTGCAGGTGCCCGGCGTGGATCACGCCGTCCATCTCCTGGCTGCATCATAGCCATCGTCCTTTTTCAACCGGCCGAGCCTCCCGACCGCCGGATCGATGATGAAGATACCCTCTGGCGATAGTCTCTTTTTGAAGAGTGTGACGGTCTGCGCCGTCCTACTTGTTCCGGCCTGTTGCCATGCCTCCTGCTCCGCGCACGCGGCAAGGCGTTGTCACTCTACCGTGCAACGCCCTGTGGAAATACGACAGGTGCACCAGAATAACCTGGTCTGGGCTAAAGATTTTTCAGGCAAACCCTGAAAAACGAAACGGCAGCCCTTGGTGTTCACGCCGCCGCTTGGGCTAGTACTACAGGTTGCGCATGTCCACGCCGTTTGTAATGACAGATGGTGGCTGCGGCCTGATGTCGTCGTCGCCATAGCGACCATGCGATGATGAAGGGCTTTTGTGTCGGTGGGAAGATGAGGATCCGGGCGAGGAGATAGCGGATCTCGGGCACGCTCGGGACGAGCCCAGCCATCCGGATCGGGCGGCGATTGGCTCCTTCAGACTTTCATTCGGTTTGCTCCATGCGCTGCGGCGAAGATCAGCCGATAGCTTGGAGAGGAACGCCAGGGCGGCCATGCACAGGCTCATGTGGCGATGCCATCCGTGCCAGGACCGAGCCTCGCAATGATCAAGTCCGAGATCATCCTTGGCGCGCTAACAGCACTCCTCCAGTTCCTCGGGCGAGGTTTCCTCAAACCGACGATCCCCTCCACGGCGCATGGAGGACGTTCTCGGACTGCAATGCCTCGGAGCCAACACACAGCTTTTTCTCGATACGCTGCGAGCGTGGCTTCAACTGGCGGATGATTTGCCAAGGCGGCGTTTGTCCGGGGTAGGTCAGACGGATTCCGCCGACGTCCACTCCGTCCCGGTCGAGCAGCACGCGGATCAAATCTCTCGACTCAATTTATCGTAATCAGTCATTTATTACCTCGACAGAGCCGCTAGGTGCCTGCTCCTGAATGAATTTGAAGCTAGGCTGGGCCTGCCGAGGCGTGAGACCATAGGCTTTTTGATCTGTTGCTGTGAGTCGACCTCGATAGGAACATAACATGAACAAACGGAAGTGACTACGCCCATCTCTCGACTTCCCGCAGGGGGTTAACGATATCGACTCCCTCGAAATCTTTCTCGTTGTCCGTGACGACAAGGCACCCATTTCTCTCGGCAACAGCGGCGATGATCGTGTCGAGAGCGCTTCGTGGGCGGCCTTTGGCCTTGCCATCTGCCATTAGCCGCGCCCAGATCAGACCTGCTTTCTCGTCGAATGCGAGGATGCGATCCGCGAACAGAGCCTGCGGCCCTTCAGACCCAGTGAACCACTTGTCGAGTGCATCGCGCTTTCTGCCGCGTGGTTTCTCCAAAATCCCGCGTCGGATTTCCGCAACGGTCAGCGAGGCGATAAACAGGTCCTCATCGCGCTGTGACGACATCCATGCCACGAGTGATTCTGATGGCTGCGATTTGACGACATTGCTGATGATGTTGGTATCGAGCAGGTAACGCGTCACAGGTCGACCTTGCGCCCCTCTTCGCGGGGCCGGCTGAGGTCGAGGTCCGCGCCAACCAGAGGCGAGCGACGCAACGCAGCGAGAATGCCGCCCGCTTTCGGAGACTCACCCGCCACTGCCTGCTGTACGGCCCGACGAAGCTGTCCGGCTTCCGGCCCGCCCTCCGTCAATTTCCGGGCAAGGGTTCGCAGTAGATCGCGGTCGGCGTCGAACGCCTGGATCTCGAACCGCGCGATGCCGCGCTCAGTCAGGCGAGACCGATAATTCTCGATGGCTCTCTTCTGCGCACTGTTGCTCATCGCGTGTCTCCGCTCTATATCCGGATATATAGCCGTCTTTTCCTTGGAGGGCAAGGCTAGGAGGCTCGTCAGCGTCATCGAAAGATCGCCAGCAAGTCCGGCCGACAGGCCCTTGACGTGTTCGAACAGCGCGTCGGTAGCCAACGCCGGATCGTCATTGTGCATATAGGTCACCAGCGCGGCCGTAAGTTGGCCCGGCTTTTGGCGCGTCGGGGGGCATTTCGGAAAACAACGCCTTGAGGTCGCTGTGGAGCCAGGACATCGCCCCGCGCACGACCGCGCTCTCGTCGCTGAACCTGTCGTGGGCAGTTTCATGGCCGAGAAAGTCTGGCAGGCCGGACATACCCCATGTTACCAACGGGTCGGGGTGCGCCCGTCCAAACTGCGCCAACAAAGCGACCGTCTTGTCGTAATAGGCGTCGATCTCGTCCATGCTGTTCAAGGACATCAGCTCGTGCGGGAAAGTTACGTCGGCGCCCGCTTCATCATAGGTCCTGACCGGCCAACGCAAATAAGAGGTCGCAACGCCTCCCGTTAAGGTGGAACGATGTATGGCCTGAATCTGCAGCCGCAGCGGCATCATCCGCAATGTTTGCAGATAAGGCGCGAGCGCTGGGAAGCTGGTGTCCACGACTTCCGCATAAGCGAGCTGCAGTCTGCGGTAGTAGGCGTCAAGGGCAGCTGCCAGTCGAGCTTGGCCGTCCGGGGTCCGGACGTCGAAATCCGAATGGTCGTCCCACCATGGCGTCACCTGCGCAACACCTCGCCCGGTCAACCAATCGATATCATCAAGCAATTCGTTCATTGGGAAGGTCGGTTGCCCTGAAAGGACGCCGCGGCTTACTATTGTATTTGCATGCGGCTGAAGCAGGCGGCGCGCGTCGGCAAGCGGGCCGGGGCGAGCTGGCGAACCATATTCCCGGTTCAGATGCCTCAGACGCCCAAAGACGCGCTCCTCGCTCCAGACGACGCCGCCACGCAAGCGCCTGCGCGTCATGAGCTCTTGAAGGGCCTGCTGAACCCGTTTCAGACCTAGGACCCGACCGGCTTCACGACCATAGCCTGACTCCCGCAATCTGTTGCCATAGGCCTTGGCGGCTGCATACCATTCAGAGGTGAGCTCGACTTTCGGTCCTTCAGCGACATCAAAAAATGAGAAGCCGACATCGTCCTTTCCGACGCTCCCGCGAATCCCGAGATTCCGGATTGAAACGCCGGCTATCTCTTCGAGAACAAGATCCCTGACTGGGCCAAGATGCGAGCTGGCAAGCGTATCCACCGACAGGCGGATATCCTCCAGAAGGCGAAGCGCGGGTTTGCGTGGCGTGCTGTCGCCGATCGAGACCTCACCGACCAGCAAGTGCAGAGTGCGAATGGCGAGCTGGAGGTTGGTTGCGGCGATCGCCTGCCAAGCCTCGCCGCGATCGTCGGCACTTGGCGCCGTGGCGACGAGCAGCGTCGCAAATTGCGAAGAGGGGTCAAATGTCAGCTTTGCCAAGCTGGCACCACTCGAGTCGGCAGGTCCGCGCCAGAAGCGCAGCGCTCGCAGGTAGTCGGCCAGGCCCTCATGCCCGAGCTCGACAGTTGCGCCGCGAAGGCTGATCGCGTCCGCGGTGGCGAGCCGGTTGAGTGTAGAGCGTGTATCGACTTTTGCTCCACCGAGCTCCAAGGCGCGATCGATGCCTATTGGCCCAGCGACTGTCTCGGCCGCGATGGACTGCAACAGTGAGCGGTCGAGCGCCCGGTCGACCGGTCCTGACGCGTTCAGCATGCGGGCCAGCCAATGTTCATAAAGCGAGGCGACGTCAGTGATGTAATGACCGGTAAGGGCGTAGTGATCGAGCACCAGTTCGGCGAACAAGGGCACCTCGGCGACTCGGAACATGTAATCCGGCGCTGCTTCGAAGACCCTGGAGAGGTTTGGGCGGGTCGCGGCGGCTCGCTTCGCCAGGTCGGCAAGCTCTTCGCGGGAGTATCCCGTCAGGCGAAGCACAGGCAAGTCAAGCCCGGTCGGGGAAGCCAGCTCGCGCGACATCAAGTAAACGAGCGTTTTTGGAAAATCTTTGAGCAGCGTTCGAAGGGCAGCCTCGACATGGCTGCGTTGGTTCTCCGCGACGCGCTCGAACCCGTCGGCGGCGATGAGCAGGCCGTGTTCACGAGCGATCGTCGCGAGCATCGCCTCTGTAAAGCCGGGTTTGTGAGCGGCCACGCGCCTGGTCAGAAACATTTCGACGGTTTGCCCGCTAGCGGCAAAGTCGGGCAGGAAGACGTCGATAGGAAGCGCCTCCAGTTTGCCCTCCCATCGTCTTTCGAACCCTTCAAGAAGCAAGGACGCGGCAAGCGTGGTCTTGCCATAGCCTGACATACCGTTGACCACCGCGCCCTTTGGAGAATGATCGAGAAGCCGTGTCGAGGTCAGCGGCTGGCTCGCCGCGCCGCGCAGCGTCCTTGGGATCGCAGCACCGGCTACGGCTCCAAGACGGGTGTGCTCGGCCACTTCATAGGCACTGAGATCGCGTGCGAGGAGGTTGAACCGCTTAAATTGCAGAGCGGCGCAATGCGCCTTTACGGCCTCTCTTCCAAGAAGGCCCTCGACCTCCCCTCGCCTGGCGGCAAGATCGGCAACGTCACAGGCGAGCACGAGTTCACTCTCGGAGGAGACCTGAAGCTGCCACACCTCAAAGCGCACACCGTTGGTGAGGAGCAACAAGGGTGCACGAAGGTTTTGAGCGTAAGATTCGCCTTGTTCGCGACCGGGATCGAGCTTTTCACTCGGCCGCTTCGCTTCGACGACGATAAGCGAGGTAGCACGACCAAATGGCTGCTCGGCATAGACAACGAGATCGGCCTCAGGATTGCGACCGCGGCGCTTCTTGCCGCCTTCCTGGAACAGGACTGGTAGCTTGGCGCTGATGCAGGAGCGGTCGTGCCCCAGGGCCTCCAGTAGCGGCAGGATCAGCCAGGTTTCCACGTCGGCTTCACGCGCCCCGGCCAAGGACCTGATGCTATCCCAGAAACTGTCGGTCATGCCATCCCAGCCCACCCCCTGGCCACCACATACAGCAGCCAATCCCGGTTGGAAACCTGCTGGCGCCGACGCCGGCTTGACCAGAGTTCGTCGGCATAAGGAGGCTGGCCCCCTGTGGCAGTCTCGACCCAGAACGACCAAGAAGGCCTCTGATTGCATCGCGTACCGCCCGAGATTGGAACCAAGTCGGATGCCCCTATGCTTGCGTCAGCGGCGCTTGCTCGTTCGTAACGCGCCTCCTCTTTAACTTTGGCCAGACTGGCTCGAAGCGCCCTCTCGTGCCCGCTCGGATTGCCTTGGACGCTCTCAGTACTCGCAGCCTTGGCGAAGGAGCGCGTTGCTCTAAAAGCGCAACGCGTGGTTCGCTTCGTCCACGAGCCTTGAATGGTCCCTGAAGCTGCCTAGATTGTCTTGTAGGTCCAGTGAGGCTGTTGCGCCCAGCATGACCTGTGGGTCTTGTGCGTCCAGTATTGCCAGTGGGGCCCGGAGGGTGCTAGGGCCTGTGAAGACAAAGGCGTGGCCCATGAGTCGCCCGCAGGATCAATCGCATGCCTCTCGAATTCGATGGTCGGTCCTATCGGACCATCCAAGATGTCAAGGACCGTTACCGGGTGTCGGAGAAGTCCCTGCGGCGCTGGGCCAAGGCCGGGTTGATCCCGGAGCCGGACTTCGCCGCCCATGGCGGCAGGGTTTTCCGGCATTACAGTGATGATTGGTGCACAAGACTTGAGCAATTCCTTAACTCCAAGCGTGCTCCGGTAGCGTAGGTGTGTTTGGATGATTGGGTCAATACAAGGAGCGTTTTGCTATGAAACCGCGCAGTCAAAGCTACGAAGAAGGCCGCCGGCTCTTCAAGGAGCTGTCGGCGGACGGTAGCGCAATCCGGGCCTTCTCGGAGGCCCGTCGCGAGAATGGCGCGGGTGACTACGACCCGGTATCGGCCGCAGATGCCTTTGACCGCGGTCTTCCGCATGCCATCAAGCGCGTTGGCGCCATTGCCGAACGGCTCACACACATGAAGCCCAAGCGCTAGCGTGAACCAATAGGGAGGATGGGGCCGATCGCGGCCCCATTTTTTATGCCAAGGTTGATTTCGCTTGAAATCCTGGAAGAACGCTTCGCCGAGTACTATGCGAATGCGGATCAGTTCGTCACTGGCCTGAACGAGGCTTTTGGCACGGCGGTCTTTGTGAACGCGCCGGCGCTCTACATTGCCGTCAAATCCGCCTATGACGACATTGAGCGTTACAAGCTCTATCATCTTGAAGAACCGCAGAAGCAAAAGTCGAACGCAGTGAAACGGGTCGCTTACCTGACCAAATGGATCACCAAGTGCCGGCCGATCCAGTATCCGGCCGACACCTCCATCCAGGACGTCATCCCGTTTATCGCCAACGCCGCCTTCGCTGTCTCGCTTGGACGCTCGCTGATGGCATCCGAACTCGACCGCGAGTTTTTCCTGACGGAGGAAAAGGAAGCCGAACTCGTCTATGACCTGACCTATCGGGAGGTGACCGGCGACGGCTTGCTGGCGATTTTCCAGCTGGTCTACGACACGGCGGCAGGGCAGCCGCTGTTCGAGAGCCTAGCCGACCACCAGTTCAAAAAGTCGCCCAAATGACCACAAGATGGTGGTCAGGCTCGGCACGGTCGCAATCGCGGCGCCCGTGACCAGCGAGATCAGGCACAACCAAGCCAAAAGCTGCAGCGTCTCACGGTCCTTGCGTCGATAAAAACCATCGAGCACGGTGATGACGTTGCCACTGTTGCGGCTAAGCCAAAGCTCGCGCGAGCTCTGGTCCCCAGCTGGCGATTTGCGCTCCTCGTCAAGTCTCACAGCCCCGGCCTGTTGCAGAAATGCCGCGTAGCGGCTGCGTGTCATCAGCGCGGTCTCTCGCTCGACGAAATCGTTGATCGACTCATAGAGCGTGATTTCCCGCGGACATGTGAGCTGAAAGATCAGGACGCCAAGCCCAAATAAGGATAGCCCGACATGGAAGGCGTAAATCTGCCATCCAGGCGAGCCAAGGGCCTCAACACCGGTGAAATTCTGCAGGATCTTCGCGAAGTGATCGTTCAAGACCAGAAGCCAACCGACCACCGGCACGATGGCGAGCAGCCTCGAGAAACGTGAACTCGCCAGGCGTTTCACTGTGGTCCACGGCACGGCCGGCAAAACTTGCCCTCCACCTAATATCGGATCCGACGACCCGGCTTTGCACTTCGCGTCCTAGAGATTGGCTTTCAACCACTTATGCCCGCTTTCATCGAAACCGTGCCAAGCCCCTTCCCCGGTGAGCTTTGCCACAAGCAGCTCGTCATTGTCGTCCACGAAGGCTAGCAGGTCATCGCGGACCTGCTCAGCCGTGAGGTTGGTCACCACGATGAACGTGGAATCCAGATGCGCCCAATAGGTCGGATATTTTTCCTTGATGTGTTGGCGAAGGGCAGCGTCCTTCTTGGAATAGTTCGCGCCCTCGCGGTTCAAATCGTATCCGATGAAACAGCTCATTCAAAAAATCCTCTTCCTGACAGCAATCCAATTAATATCAGAAACCAACAATAGCATGCCGTGGCAAGAGGCGGGCAGCGAGGCGCAGCAAAGGCCCATTGAACCCCGAGGTAAAGCGATTGGATTGATGCCCGCAGCTCGCCGTGGCGACTGCGCATCGTTCGAAGCCGGTTGCAATTGTCTTCGCAAGTAAGGGCTAGTATTCTCCCAATACGAGGGGCCAGAATGTCGTTATCCAGGCGCTTATTCGGCGGAACATTGGACAATAAGCCTTGGTGGGTCATTGTCCTTGCAGCGGCTCTGGGCGCGTTTGGCGCGGAAGCCGTCAAGGCGATGCCGTCGGCCTATTCGTGGCTCCGCTCGTTCTACCCAATCGACCCCAATGTCATCATCTTTGTTCGCGCTGCGGACACGCATGAGCCGGTCGACGGCGTGGTGGTGTCGATCATCGATTCAAATCTGACGCCGATCGCCTTGGTCGGGACTGACAAGACCGAAACCGTCACGAACAAAAAAGGCCTTGCGACGCTTCATGTCAGCCTGATGCCAAGCGTAAACTATGCCATATCCTTGACCGAGCAATATCAGGGCACGGAATTCCAGTATACTTTCCCGGTGATTATCAAGGACGACATCCAACAATCCTTCGACTTCGACACTCAAACATGGGCAAAGAAAGCCGAGAACCCTGTGATGGTGGCCAACGATCCCAAGCAGGATATCAGTCCTTCGGATAATCTGCCTGGCTGGATGAAGTTCGCCTATGCGGAACTTGGGCAAAAAGAGGTTACGGGGGCCGGCATAAATCCGCGTATTGCCGAATATTGGAAGGTCTCCGACACACAACAGAAGTTCGACAATGACGACATCGACTGGAGCTCAGTGTTCGTCGGATGGGCCTTGAAGCAAGTCGGCATCGAGGGCACCCATAGCGCCATCAATCGCACATGGCTCTCATGGGGTAAGGAGGTCGATCTCCAACCCGGATGCATAGCCGTGTTCTGGCGAGAGAGCCCCAGCAGCCCTTATGGACATGCGGGCTTCGTCCTCGGTCAGAATGGGAACGCCATCACGGTCCTTGGCGGCAACCAGTCCAATGCGGTGTCGATAACTCAGATCCAGAAATCGAGACTGTTGGGTTGCCGCATGCCCGGCTAGGGCTGCCGCTGCAGGCGAGCCTGGAGTTGCCGGGCTTCTACGAGACTGCTGTCGCTTTGGTACTTGCTTATCAGAAGGCCGCGGCGCCCGTCGCGATGCCGGACGTTGCAGAAGCGGAAGCGGCCGCCCAACTGCTTCTCCGCGCGTGCGTCAACCCGTACGCCTCAACACCAGGCGCTGTTGACGCCGATCAAGACATCCAATGCCTTGAAACGCAAAAACCGCCCCGGTTAGACCGGGACGGTTATTGATTTATGATAGAATTGGTTGCGGGGACAGGATTTGAACCTGTGTACTTCAGCTTATGAGCCGGGAACGCCGTTCACCCTTCGAACAACACGACTGTCGTTTGGCTGGCAAGCCATCGGTCACCTACAGCGGTGGGGTAATATGCTCATGTAGCCGATGTGCCGATAATGCAACAGGATGCCGAACCTGATAAGGCATTTTCGCATAGAAACGCGCTGCTGCTCGCATCGCACGCGACCCTAAGGGGAACAACGCCGATGTTTCACATAACGACATAAACATTTATCTATATGGTGTTTGACAAAGGCGCGTGGTGCTGTGATTGTCTGCGTGTCGTGGTTCTCCGTACGGCGCTGCCGCAGCGGAGCTAAGAGGGAAGCCGGTGCGATGCCGGCCCCCGCAACTGATAGCGGCGAGCCAATCCCACTCATGTCACTGAGGCGAACAGCCTCGGGAAGACGGGTAGAGGCTACGACCCGCGAGCCAGGAGACCTGCCACGGCGAACAATGTCCACGGGCGGGGTGTCTCGGTGGTCGCGGCAGCCCGACGTTCCTGTCGGCCTACCGGCGCCTTCCTGGTCCCCACGCCCCAACCATCGGGGTATGGCATGACTGTCTCTCAGCAAGTTCCTGTAGCAACGCTCGGCGTGCCGCGTATAGGTCGCCGGCGCGAACTGAAGTTCGCGCTTGAAAGGTACTGGGCCGGAAAATCTTGTGCTGCCGACCTTCTTACAACGGCGAAGGCGCTCCGCATCGCCAGCTGGGAAGAGCAGCACGATCGCGGCGTGTCGAAAATCCCGTCGAACGACTTCTCGCTCTACGACCATGTGCTCGACACCGCAGCCATGGTCGGCGCCGTGCCATCCCGTTACGCCTGGAATAGCGGCGAGGTCCCACTCGACATCTACTTCGCCATGGCGCGAGGCAACCAAGGTCGAACGGAGGATTGTGGACACGCTGGTCACGAGCATGCGGCTCATGAACCTAGCCTAACCGCGATGGAAATGACCAAATGGTTTGACACCAACTATCACTACATTGTGCCCGAACTCGACGATGATCAGACGTTCGCCCTCTCATCGACGAAACCGGTTGATTATTTCCTCGAGGCTAAAGCCCTCGGCATTTACACACGCCCAGTCATCCTTGGACCGGTAACCTTCCTCAAGCTGGCGAAGTCACCTGCCGAAGGTTTCAATCCCATCGCGCTCCTACCACGGCTTCTGCCCATCTACGAGCAACTCCTGCGGAGGCTAAGTCTGTCAGGAGCCGACTGGGTGCAGATTGATGAGCCAGCGCTTGTGCTCGATCTGAACCCGAACGAACGAGCTGCGTTCCAATTCGCCTACGGCCAACTGTCGAAAGCCGTGCCCGAGTTGAAGATCATGTTGGCGACCTATTTCGGGTCGCTGGGAGACAATCTCGAGACCGCAATTTCCCTGCCGGTGGCGGGCCTGCATCTCGATCTCGTGCGCGCTCCCGAGCAGTTGGAAACGGTTGGTCGTCTCGCGCCGAAGGATCTGGTGCTCTCACTTGGATTGATCGACGGTCGCAACGTCTGGCGTGCGAACCTGCCTGCCATTCTCGACCGCATCAAGCCGGTCGTCGCCGGCTGGCCCTTGGACCGCGTCGAGATCGCGCCTTCCTGCTCGATGCTGCATGTGCCGATCGACCTGCGTATGGAGACGGCACTCGATGAGGACATCAGATCGTGGCTCGCCTTCGCGGCCGAGAAGACCGACGAACTGGTTGTGCTGGCCCAGGCCTTGTCCAAAGGCAGGGATGCGGTGGCAGACGCGTTGAATGCTTCGGCCGAGGCGGCCGCCGCGCGCGCAACGTCCATAAAGGTCCATGATCCGCTCGTCGAGGGGCGGATCGCCAGCATCAACGGCGGCATGAAGCATCGAAAGAGCGCCTTTGCCGAGCGTTCCAGAGTCCAAGCTGGCACGCTCGGCCTGCCGCCATTCCCAACGACGACCATCGGGTCCTTCCCGCAGACGCCGGAGGTGCGCAAGGCACGCGCCGCTCATGCGAAAGGCAGGCTCAGCTATGTCGACTACGAGACCTTCCTGAAGAAGGAGACCAAGGCTGCTATTCGCTGGCAGGAGGAGATCGGGCTAGACGTGCTGGTGCACGGGGAGTTCGAACGAAACGACATGGTACAGCATTTCGGCGAGCAGCTATTCGGCTTCGCCTTCACCCAGCATGCCTGGGTGCAGAGCTATGGTTCCCGCTACGTGCGCCCGCCCATCATCTTCGGCGACGTATCGCGGCCCAATGCGATGACGGTGCGCTGGTGGCAATTCGCCCAGTCGCTTACCGAAAAGCCGGTGAAGGGAATGCTGACAGGCCCAGTGACCATTCTCAACTGGTCTTTTGTTCGCGACGACATACCCCGCTCGGAGGCCTGCCGCCAGATCGCGCTCGCCATCCGCGATGAAGTGACGGACCTCGAAAGATCCGGCGCGAGGATGATCCAGATCGACGAGGCCGCGTTTCGCGAAGGCTTGCCACTGCGCAAGTCCGACTGGAAAGTCTATCTCGACTGGGCGGTCGAATGCTTCCGGCTCGCTTCAACGGGTGTAAAGGACGCAACCCAAATCCATACTCACATGTGCTATTCGGAGTTCAACGAGATCATCGACGCGATCGCTGAAATGGATGCGGATGTAATTTCGATCGAGACGTCGCGCTCGAAAATGGAACTTCTGGACGCCTTCACGAACTCGAAATATCCGAACGAAATCGGTCCCGGAGTCTATGACATTCACTCACCACGCGTCCCGGAAGTCGCCGAGATTTCTGCCCTCCTTATGCTTGCCCGGGAGCGACTGTCCGACGCCCAACTATGGGTAAACCCGGACTGCGGCCTCAAGACACGCAAATGGGAGGAGGTCCGCCCTGCCCTCACGAACATGGTCGCTGCAGCACGCGCGCTCCGGGAGAAAGTGTAGGCCGGAGGCTTTCTGAATTTCGCACCATGTCCCAGGGAAAAGTCGCCATCATTGTTGATTGCGACTTTCCCTGGCTCCGGCCATTATTTTCCTAAGATCTGCGAGACAGGTCGAGGCGTCGTCGCCGTTTCGGCGGGCAAGATGGGATAGGCGACCTCGGGCACCTTTCCGGTCAGCGAGTTAAGGAAGGCAACGAGCCGGTCGACCTCTTCTTGCGTCAATTCTTCACCGAGCTGGCTGGTCCCCATGATGGCGACGGCCTGCTTCAAATCCCAAACCTTGCCCGAATGAAAGTATGGTGCGGTCAGTGCCACGTTGCGCAGCGGCGCCACACGGAAAACATAGGCATCGTCGGGTGTATTGGTGACCGCAAATCGGCCCTTGTCTTTTTCCGGCAGGATGTCGGCGCCAGGCTTTTCAACAAGGCCAAATGGGTAATAGCCGTCCCCACCAACGTTGATGCCGGCATGGCAGGACGAGCAGCCTTTGTCCATGAAAAGAGCCAGGCCCTGTTTCTGTTCGGAAGTCATGGCGGCGTCATCGCCATTGAGGAAGTCATCGAAGGGGGCCGGCGTGATCAGTGTCGCCTCGAAGGCTTCGATTGCCTTGGCGAAGTTGTCGAAGGTGACACGATCAGCTTCACCCGGGAAAGCTGCATTGAACCACTCAACATACTGCGGCATCGACTTGAGCGTGGCGATGAGTTGACCCGGTGTGTTGGCCATTTCGCCACTGGCTTGGACCGGTCCTTTGGCCTGGGCCTTCAGGTCTTCGGCGCGCCCATCCCAGAACTGCGCGATGTTGAAGACAGAGTTCAATACCGTCGGCGCGTTGCGCGGCCCCTTCTGCCACCCATGACCGATCGAGGTTTCCCGATTGTCGTCGCCTCCGGTGGCCAGGTTGTGGCACGAATTGCACGAGAAGACGCCTGACGCCGAGACGCGTGGATCGAAGAACATGGCCTTGCCAAGGGCGGTCTTCTCCGGTGTGATCGGGTTGTTGGCGACTGCCGGTGTGGTGGATGGCAAAGCCTTGAAGGTGGCCCGTGCCGTCTCCCTGAGGTCTTCGGGGATCGCTTGCGCAGCAAGAGCGGCAGCTACCGGCAAGGCGACAGCCACCGTAGTCACTAGGATTTTCATGAATGGTCTCCCTGCGTGGTGCACCGCACCATTGTGGGACAAGCGGTTGGTGGGCGCCTTGCGCTAGATCAGGACCGGTCCCCTGTGGTCGCGGCAGAGCCGCGGCCGGCCCGGAAGTGAACGCTCTTCTCGAGTGGATTTCAGGGAAGCAAAGGGGCGGTGCTCGGCAAGCCCCGAAGCGCCGGCGCCGAAGCCGGAGCAAGAGCGGTTGACGGATGATGAACCTGCACCGTTTCGACCATTGAGAATGAACACGTTTGATACATCTTCCTTGACACGGCGCCAGGACACGGCCGCGGCCATCGATTTCACAGTCCAAACAGAGGATGGCAAAACAGAAATAGACCGCTTCGTTTCGAGAACACCGGCAATTTTTGAGCGCAAGCTCACGGTCGAGACGCGCCTGGAAATGCGCGAAGCTCCGCGGCGGCACGTTCGCCAATAACGGGCGGACCAACGTTCACGACGGCGCGATACCGCGCTAAAGACCTCGCCGCTCGACGAGCATCGCAATAATGCCGTCGAGACGTTTGTTGCTTTCAGTGGCAACCGGCACTATGAAGCGACGCTTCGCTGACTATGTTTCACGCCGCCTGGAGAGTTTCATGACAGAAGAAGCCGAAAAAAACATCGACACCCTTATCGAGCTGACCGCCGATGTCGTGTCAGCCTACGTCTCCAACAATCCGGTCCCGGTGGGGGATCTCCCTGCCCTGATCGGCCAGGTGCACGCGGCTCTGAAAGGCACGGCCGGAAGTGTCTCCACACAAGAGCCAGAGCCTCTCAAGCCTGCGGTACCGATCAGGAAGTCGGTGACACCGGACTACATCATCTCGCTCGAGGACGGGAAGAAATTCAAATCGCTGAAGCGCCATCTGTCGACCCACTATGGGCTGACGCCGGATGAATATCGCGCCAAATGGGGCCTGCCGGCGGATTATCCCATGGTCGCGCCGAACTACGCCTCGGCGCGCTCGGCATTGGCCAAGACGATGGGGCTCGGCCGCAAACCGAAAGAGCCGGAAACGCCGGAGCCGACGCCGGAGCCGGCGAAGCGGACCCGCAAGAAGGTCGCAGCTTGATTTCGGCAATCGAGATGCGTCCTCGATCGCTGCAGCCATCGGCTTAAAATGCGCCGGATATAAAAAGGCGGGAACCAATCCCGCCTTTCCTTTGCAGACAGCTTGCTTTTACTTGAGTTCGCGACGCCTTGCAGCAATCTGCTGCCCGGCCTTACCGTTGAACCACTTTCTTGCTCGCTCTTATCGAGCGGCCGTGAGTATCTGCTGACATACTGCGCCCACTCTGGCCGGGACGCAGGAGAAAATTCAGCCAGCTTTGCTGAGGCTGCCAGCAGAGGATTTGCCAGTGCGGCGGTCCTGTTCGACCTCATAGTTGATCTTCTGGCCATCAGCGAGAGTCGAAAGGCCCGCGCGTTCGACAGCGGAAATATGGACGAAAACATCCTGACCGCCATTGTCGGGTTGGATAAATCCAAATCCCTTGGTGCTGTTGAACCACTTCACCGTTCCAGTCGCCATTATACGCATTCCTTTGTAACAATTGTAACGTAGGCAGGCCATTGGGCCAGCCCGATTCATAGCCGAGAGTGAGGCGTAGCAAAACGAAAAATTTCAAGGCGCTGTTTGATCGCCCGGCGGGCAGCTGGCGCACGCCATCGCAACCGCCTATCACCAGCAAGCTTTGTCCAGCGCTGCCACTCAGGCATGGCCGAAGCACCCGATCTTCCAATGATCCGCAGCGCCCGTCCATGGCTTGGTTCTTGCAGGCCTATCACGGGACCATCCGACCTACCGACCCTGGCAGGATACGCTGACGACGATCCAACAACTGCATCGCGCACGAGACGCACTTAGCGTGACGCCTCATTCGTCGGGCCACCAGGATAAAGGCTGGGTGGTTCAGGGTGCCGTCTTCGTGCATAACCCGCCTGGCAAGCGCTTGAAGGAGTTTCGCGAAATTGGATTGTTTCAAGAAAATCGAGGGTCTGATCGATGCGGCCGGCGCTGATGCGGATACGGCCGGCGCGGATGCGATCGATGACGCGCGCGATTTGCTGGGTCAGTTCAAGGATAAGTCGGAAACAATCGCCCATGCGATCGACGACTTCCTGCTTGATTTGATGACCTTGCTGTTTGTTGTGGAAGCCACCCGCGAGCGGTTCCACAATCCCGCGCGCCGGTTGGCGCGCACAAGATTGAGCAGGATCAGGCTGTTGTTGACCAGATAGGCTTGGCTTATAGGCCGCCTCATTAACTGTCGCAGATCCTTGATAAGATCTGTCTGCGCGTGCGAGCCGACTCCGGGCGCTTGAGCCCGCCACGCTCCTGACGCCTCTCGCGTTCAGCATCGACCCTGACCTGCTTATCAAGGACAGCGTTCCGCGGGCGACCACCGACCTCTCCATTCTAAACCCTCTGAGTGCCGGCCGGTTCGAGGCGCATCCCATCCCCCAAAGGCAGCGCACTTAGTCGTCTCGCGAACGAGGACGATTTCGTCCCAAGCCACAAGCGCGTCATCGGCGGTGTCCAACGTGCGACAATGTCGGCTACGCGACATGGCGGTGCCCAACTATCACCTGCGCCGAACGGTTTTCTGATCTGGCACGGTACCTGCGTGTTCATGCGCACATGCGTCACGGATCAAGGAGAAGCCGTCCAATGATCGCCCCACCAAGAAACACCGCCACAGGTCTCCCGGGTCCATCCGAAGATGGGGCTCGAGTAAGGCCTCGTACCATGAAGGCGGTTGCTCATGCTCTGGCTCGGCGCTGCCCGCCGATCCGCCCACGGGGGGAGAGGTGGACGTGGCGCCATCAAAATGAGCAACAAATCACTTTGCCTCGAACCTTGCCTTTCAACCAGCCACCACAACTTGCGACACCGGTCAAACTTCGGTCGCACCGGCTGCGCAGAGCATTCGCTGCAACCGCGTTGGTCCTCGCGACGACCGCTACGGCTGCTGCCGCTAAAGATGACGGCAAGGTGGCGGATTTCCTGCTCGACAACGGCATGGAGGTGGTCGTCATCCCCGATCACCGTGCGCCGGTCGTCACCCATATGGTATGGTACAAGATCGGCAGCGCCGACGAGCCGCCCGGCAAATCCGGCATCGCGCATTTCGTCGAACATCTGATGTTCAAGGCCACAAGCAACCACGCCGCCGATGAGTTCGACCGCGCCGTGGCCGACATCGGAGGCAACCAAAACGCCTTCACCTCATACGACTACACCGCTTTCTACGAGACGGTAGCGCCCGTGGCCCTCGAACAGATGATGGGCTTCGAGGCTGACCGGGTGCGCAACCTCATCCTTAACGACGACGTCGTCAAGACGGAGCGGGACGTAATCCTGGAAGAGCGCCGTCGGAGCATCGAGACCAACCCGTACGCAGTGCTGGACGAGGAGGTCGTCGCGACGCTGTGGCAGAACCAGCCCTACCGCATACCGGTGCTTGGCTGGATGCAGGAGATGGAGAAGTTGAACCGCGACGACGCCGAGGCCTTCTATGACAATTATTACCGGCCGAACAACGCGGTGCTGATCGTGGCGGGCGATGTCGAGCCGGAGACGGTCAGGGCGCTGGCGGAGAAGACCTATGGCAAGGTGGCGCGCGGACCGGACCTGCCGCCGCGCATTCGCCCAGTCGAGCCGGAGCAGAACACCAAGCGCGTGGTGACGCTGAGCGATGCCCGCGTTGCGGTGCCCAGCTTTTCGACGTATTGGGTGGTGCCTTCCTATCGCACGGCCGAGCCCGGCGAGGCCGAGGCGCTAGACCTTCTGGCTGAGATCCTCGGGGGCGGCAACCGCAGCCGGCTCTATCAGGAACTGGTGGTGAAACAGGGTATTGCCACCGAGGCCAACGCCTGGTTCCGGGGCACCATGCTGGATGCTACCTACTTCACCATCCGTGGCTCGCCGCGCGGCGATGCAAAGCTCGTCGATCTCGAAGCGGCTGCCGATGCCGAAGTCGCCCGGATCGCCAGGGACGGCGTCACCAGCGACGAGCTGGAAAAGGCCAAAGACCGCTTTGTCCGCGCCATAATTTTCGCCCGTGACAGGCAGGACCACATCGCCAACATGTTTGGCTCCACGCTTGCTACCGGCGGCAACGTGCAAGACGTCATGGAGTGGCCGGACCGCATTCGCAAGGTCACTGCCGATCAGGTCAAGGCGGTTGCCGCCCGCTATCTGGTGTTCGACCATTCGACCACCGGCTATCTCTTTCCCAAGACGGAGAATTGATATGATGACGAACCAACACCGCGGCGCCTTCGCACACGTCTTGTCCTCTCCACTTATGGCGGAAGGCAAGGCCGCGCGCCTCGCCATGCCGGTGGCCATCCTTCTCCTCGCCATTTTCTTCCTCATCCAGCAGGCGCTCACCGCCCATGCGGCGATGGACATCCAGGAGGTGAAATCTGGAAAGGGCATAAAGGCCTGGCTGGTGGAAGACCATACGGTACCGATCGTCACCATCCACTTTGTCTTCGAGGGCGGCACCACCCAGGACCCGATCGGCAAGGAGGGGCTCGCTTATCTGATGACCGGGCTGTTCGCAGAGGGGGCTGGCGATCTCGACAGCGATTCCTTCCAGGTGGAGCTTGACGAGGCGGGCGCATACATGAGCTTCATCGCGCAGCGCGACCGCATCAATGGGTCCATGCGCATGCTTTCCCAACGACAGGATGCCGCTTTCGATCTGCTCAGGCTCGCGGTCAACAGGCCGCGCTTCGACCAGGAGGCGTTCGAGCGCATCCGCGCCCAGGTCTTCTCCGACATCATCGCCAAGGAACGCGATCCCAAGACGATCGCACAGGGCAAATGGCGGCGCGCACTCTACGGCACGCATCCGTATTCAAGGCCGGACAAAGGTACCAAAGTGAGCCTCGCCGGCATCACGCCGGCCGATCTCAGCGCCTTCCACAAGGCCATTTTCGCTCGCGACGGGCTCCGTGTTGCCGTGGTCGGGGACATCGACGCGAAGACGCTCAGTAACAAGCTCGACCAGCTGTTCGGCGATTTGCGCGAGAAGCAGACGCTTTTTCCCATCGCCGATGTCGCTGCAGAACTCGGACAGCATGTGGAGGTGAACTGCGACCTTCCACAGACCTCGCTGCGATTGGTTTTTCCGGGCGTCGCGCGCAGCGAGCCACAATTCTTCGACGCGGTGCTGATGAACGAAATCCTCGGCGGATTGCCCTTCACCTCACGCCTGTATGACGAGGTGCGGGAAAAGCGCGGCCTTGCCTATGGCGTCGGCTCTTATCTGGTCGATAACGAGCATTCTGAGGAACTTGTGGTTGAGACGGCGACACGTTCGAACCGCGCGGCCGAGACGCTGAGCATCGTGCGTCGGGTGGTGAACGATATGGCGCAGAAGGGCCCGACCGAAGCCGAGCTCGAGGCGAGCAAGAAATATCTGATCGGCGCCTATGCCATCTCCCGTCTGGATTCCTCCAGCTCGATTGCAGCCACGCTGGTCGATATGCAGATCGACAATCTCGGCATCGACTACATCCAGCGCCGCCCAGCCCTCATCGATCAGGTGACGCTCGACCAAGTCAAGGCAGCGGCGAAGAAGCTGCTTTCGGCCGAGCCTTCTATTATGGTCGTCGGCCCGCCGCTGAGCGGCAAAGGATAAGCTCAGGTCCCGTTTTGCTTTCCTTCTCCCCTTGCGAGGCTGTTTCGCGTGGAGCGAAGTCCGTTTCGCTTAGCAGTTCTCGGGGGCATGGCGAGGCATTTGCCGGTTCAGCCGGTCGACTCTCGCCTGATTGTAGAGCGCTCCTCCTCGGCAAGCCTCTTTTCGAGCGGATGGTGGACGCCGGAGGATTGTCTGCAATTGTAGGCACAGGCCACCAGCGTGCACCGCGTGCGGGTGGCGAAGCGGATGACCGATTGTCCAGTTTTCGCCTCAGTGAGAACCGCGAGCCATCGACCAGAGAATTCGAAGTCCTTTCCCTTTTCAGTTGAGTACCGTGGGCTACCAGCCGTCTGGCCGAGGCCCTATAAGAAAGCCGCACCTGCAGAATACACCCCACATTCTGCCGACATGGATATTCGCTGCGTTGAGGAGGAATCCGGTATTGCCCCTGTGCCTGCCGATGATCCGCCACCTGAAATCCCCCGATCTGTTTGGCGCCATCGACCGCATGCCGGCACTTGGCACACCTGTTGGCGAGCGGACCTTCAAGGTCTTTAACCCGTCGACCGGCGAATTGCTGGCAGAACTTCCCGACATGGGTGTCGAGGCGACGCGCGCTGCAATCGACATGGCCTATGTCGCGCAGGCTGAATGGGCGGCATTGACCGCACGCGAGCGCAGCGACATGCTCTGGCGCTGGCATCAGCTGATTATCGACCACGCCGATGACCTTGCTGCGATTCTCACCGCGGAGATGGGCAAGCCGCTTGCCGAAGCCAAATCGGAGGTGTCGCATGCGGCCGCGTATCTGCAATGGTACGCCGAAGAGGCCAATCGCATCTATGGAGAGACGATCTCCGCACCATCGACGGACCGCCGGATGCTGGTGATCAAGCAGCCGGTCGGCGTCGTTGGCACGATAACACCGTGGAATTTCCCGGCCTCCATGGTGGCGCGCAAGATTTCGCCGGCCTTGGCGGCGGGCTGCACAATCGTCCTCAAGCCCGCTGAACAGACGCCGCTCGTAGCTGGCGCAATATTCGCCCTAGCCCATCAGGCTGGCTTTCCCGTAGGCGTCGTCAACCTGATCTATGCGTCCGAAGGCGACGCTGTCGGCCGTGAACTGTGCACCAATCCCAAGGTGCGTAAGATCAGCTTCACCGGCTCGACCGAGGTTGGCCGGCTGCTGATGCGCCAGTGCTCGGACCAGGTCAAGAAGGTCAGCCTTGAGCTCGGCGGCAATGCACCTTTCATCGTCTTCGACGATGCCGATATCGACGCCGCGGTTGACGGGGCGATCCAGGCGAAGTTCCGCAATGCCGGTCAGACCTGCGTTTCGGCGAACCGTCTATACGTCCAGTCAAGCGTTCACGACGAGTTCGTCGAGAAATTCGTGGAGAAAGTCCGCCACTTATCGGTTGGGGATGGCTTCGCTCCCGCGGTCGACATCGGCCCGCTCATCGACAAGCATGCTTTGGTCAAGATCGAATCCCATATTGCCGATTCCGTCGCAAAAGGCGGTGTAATTCGATGCGGGGGCAAACACATCGGCAAGGAAGGCACGTTTTTCCAACCGACGGTCCTCACCGACATCTCCAGCGAAATGATAGTGGCGCAAGAAGAGACATTCGGGCCCTTGGCTCCAATCATTCGCTTCGAGGATGCGGATCAGGTCGTGCGTGAGGCCAACGACACGATCTACGGCCTCGCCGCTTATTTTTATGCATCAAACCTGAAGCGAGTCTGGCGCGTGGCCGAGGCCTTGGAATACGGCATGGTGGGCATCAACACGGGACGGATGTCGTCGGAAGCCGCGCCTTTTGGCGGAATCAAGCAGTCCGGCATCGGGCGGGAGGGTTCGCGCCACGGCCTCGAGGACTACCTCGAAATGAAATACCTTTGCTTGGGCGGCATCTGACGCATCTGTTTGCGGAGATTCGGAGATCCGCTTATCGACCCACCTCCGAATGTGTGAGTGGAGGATCGCTCCTCGATGTGAGTGGACGAACGGCTCGGAAGCCGGAGCAACGACGCAATCCTGAAAGACTACCCTAGCCGAATGTATCTCTCGACGAGACGATCGTCTGCATTGTCGGCGAAACGGCGCGCATGTAACGGAGGAAACGCTTGCGAGCGATTTGGCGGCACTCGCGATTATCTTAAGGCGCCGGGCTGTCGTTTGCGCGGGTCGGTTGGAAGCCTGCGCGATCATGAACGCTGGTTGTGCTTTGTCCGGTCTCTGGGGCAGAATTTGAACCAGAGCCTTCCGATTGACTCACTTGCACTTCGGCCGACTGCCGCCGATCCCGGAAAGGTCAATGCGAATGCCTGGGATCTTCCGGTTTTGTCCGAGCCTGTACCGGCGGCGCAGCCGTAGCCGTAGCCGTAGCGTGCCTACACTCGTTCCCTCTGCTGCCGGCAGGGCAACGTCCAAATCGTCCGGATCCGGCTCACTGAACACTGCCTTCCCAAATCTGATATGGTCCATGTGGCCCGTCACCTATGCATGAGGCTCGGCGTCGGCCGGCTTAACCGTTCCGTTGCATATCGGGTGACGGGCCGCTCTCAGGCCCAGCAATCATGGGGACTAGTTGCATGGGAAACGCACGCTCCCAGAATAATAGGATGCCGGCGGATCCAAAGGGCTTGATCGGTCACGATGATTTCGCAGAAGGCTCCCGCCTTCCCTGCAGTGAAGGTGGACATCATTCCTTGGATGCTACCGCCGATGATCAGTAGTCGCCGAGTCATATCCCGCTGCCCATTTCTTCGGCCAACGGGTCGGACCAATTCTCAGTGGAAGTAGGGCTGATGAAGCCGGGATGCTCGGGGTTGGCGCGCGGCGCGCGCCCCAGAAGGCTGTCGAGGATGCGACGCGCGCGCCAGGCGAGCAGGCTTAGATTCGGATCAGCCAGTCCGCGCTGCCCGAGGCTCGCGTTTTGTATGAAGATGCGACAGTCTGGCGGTCCGTCCCAGCACACCGAAAAATCTTCGCCAATGGCCAATTCATTGTCGACCTGCTCCAGCCGGTCCGCGATCGGTTCCAAGAAGTCTGGCACCGCGTTCTGGTAACCGGTGGCCAGGATCACGATATCGGCCATGACGTCTCCGACAGCGTCCCTGCCCCTCTGCAGGGTCAGCCTGTGACCTGCTCCGGCGTTGATGCAGCGCGAAACGTTGCAACCTGGCCGCAGTGTGATGTCGCATGGGTTTGGCTCGAGAAATGCGTGGCGGTACAGCGCCTGATAGATAGCGCGCAACGTGCTTTCCGAAATCCCGTCCGAGGCGAGTACGAAACGCTCCAGGAACAGCTTGCGCTGCAATTGGCTCATCTTGGCGAAACGATCCGAAAAGCAGGGCATGAACAACTCGTTTGTGAACGGGCTGTTGTCGAGGGGCAGGTAGTTTTCACGCTGCGAGACCCAAGTGATCGATCGAGGTCGCCGTTCTTTTGGCAGGCCGACAAGGTGCAACAGCACCTCAGCCCCCGACTGGCCTCCGCCAACCAGGCAGACATGCTTTCTCCGCACGTCAGGATCGATGTGCAGGACCGCAGATGAGTGGAACAGGTTGCGTCCAATCCAGCCCTCAAACTGAGGCGGAATTCGCGCCTGCTTGCCAATGCCGACCACGAGGTTTCTGGCGCCAAGAACCGCGTTTTCCGTCCGCACCCGGAACTCGCCGTCAAAGCGGATTTCGTGCACGGTCTCCCCGCCACGAACAAGTGGGTTCCTGTGGAAAGCCCAGTTCAGGTATTGCTCAAACTCAGCTCTGAACACGGCCCCGAACTGTGCGTTCAGGAAGTGGTAGAGACGCCCGTTCTCATACAGGTAGTTCACGAAAGTGTAGGCTGATCGCGGATTCACCAGCGTGACCAGATCCTTAAAGTGGCTGACCTGGAGCTCTGAGCAATCGAAAGCGATGCCTGGATGCCAAAGGAAGTCGACTTGCCGATCCAGGAACAGCGCGCCTTGCCCGATTTGCTCGTGTATCTGACATGCAAGACTCAAATTAGACGGCCCAGCACCGACTCCAATGCAAGAGAATTCCACTTAGCTTTGCTCCTATAGTTTTTCCCACTGGCGGCTTGTTCGCAGCGAATATCGGCCATAGCCATTGGGCTCTCCCCCTCGCGGGTGTTTTCGAGCCACGGTCCCGACCGAATTTGCGGAAATTGTCCTGCGGGTTCGGGTTGTCGAATGTAGACCCCGAGCATTCCGGCCGGTGACAATCGACGGGTCGTGCCGGCGATTGGTTAGGGGGTGTCGACGTCCATCCTTTCCGCCCGCCTCGATGACCGCGTCGCCGTCACCCGAGACGCTTTCCAGGCCCATTAGTTGTTTGAAGCCGGCGCCGTCGCCCGCTCGACCATGACGCGCCGGCCTTTTGGCGGCTTGGTGGCGGGCGAGAGCGCGGTTTTCATTGCGGCGACGGCATTTTCGGTGCCCATGATCATGGACGACATCTCGCTGATACGTTCGGAGAATCCCATGCATGGGTCGTGCCAGAGAAGAAAATCTTATTAAAGCAATTGGTTGGCGGATTTGCGATCCTGTCGGAAATCCGACATTGAGGGGGGACGCCTCACGGCGACGCCCGATTTGCACGTCGATGTCGCCTTTTCCGAATAGCTAATCGGGGCACCTTCCGCACAAAAAGACTTCTCATGGAGACCAGCACAATGTGTTCATGAGCGGACGGTGCAGAACCTTGTGTCTCTTGCCGGACAGATCGCGATATGCCTTGTCCAACAAGGTGGGCAGTTGCAACATCTGCCAGATCCTTCGCCCTAAGGCACTCTTGAAAAAGCTCGACCAGCGGTTTGGCGATTTGCCTCAAAGGCAGGCGATCGCCCCGTCGCCGATGTCGTCCGAAGCTCGGCCAGTTCGCGGTGAGCTTCACTGCTTGAGTTTTCCGCGGTGCCCACCGAGCTCGCACAGGAGACCGATCAGGCGTTTACGACTTCACTCGTTGTCGGGTCTCCGACAATGTCGGACATGAGACATAGCGCTATCAGAGCCATCTCATTGTTCTAAAACGATTTTCTCATTTGGCACGACACATGCTTGGCTGTCCGCAAACGCGCTGCGGCACGGACGAAGGAGAAATCATCTCATGATCACGCTCGCCGAACATGCGGTCGCAGCCGCGAAAACTGAGCTTTCCCAAACCGAAGGAGAACCTCGCGCTTGTTTCCCAGTCGACATCATTCTTCACGTTATCCGGACATGACCGCATTCGGTGTCCGCACAACGTCGAATGCCCCGGACGATGATCCCTATTTTTGGCTTGGAGATGTCGAAGGAGAACGCACGCCTGCCTGGGCCACCAGCCAGTCGGCCAGGACCCTGGAGCACTTCGGTGGAACGCAATTCAAGCGCGACGACGACGCCCTGACGACGATTTTCGGCCGTCCTGACAAGATTCTATTGATCACACGCCGCGGCCAGTACCTCTACAATTCTGGCAAGAAGCCAGAAATCCGCGCGGACTGCGGCGGCGGACCACCCTTACCGCGTGTCCGCCGATCCTGCTTGTCGCCACAAAGCGGGACGACTGCGTTCATCCGGGGCTACGCGCCTAAGATGCCCGCAAAGCTGCAGACTCTTGGCTATCGCCCTTACTTCTGCGAGCCCGGCGCGGGCGCCCACGGCTACGGCAAGACAATCAGGAGCGGGCCGCATTCACTGCTCTGAGCAACAATGTCCTTCGCAGCGCGACCCACTGGCAAGCTGATTGCGTTCGATAGGTGGCGCAACCCAGACAACGGGCAACATTTCAATAAGCGAGCACAGGTCAATGATTGCGAGCAAAGCGCAAATAATGTGAGCACAATATCAGGCAAAACGAGCGCCGACGTTCCCTCAATCTCAGTTAATTCCGGCAGGATTCGTAATAATGAATTGCATCATTTCTGAAGAGCAAGGAGAGAGTAACATGGCAAGAAAGCGAATGGGCGTGGCGCGGGGAGTAACGGTAGCCGCCGTCCTCATCGTGGGGGGACAGCAGGCTGTCGCGGCGGACTTTGACCAACCCGCGAGCGCCCCGCAGGCAGGCGACTGGGTCGCTGAAGCGCCAAGCCCTTGGCAGGTCCGCCTGCGTGCGTTGGGGGTCATCACTGAGGATTCGGGCTACGTCAATGCGGTGCCCGGTTCCGATCTTTCCTATTCGGACACCCTGACACCGGAACTCGACATCTCCTATTTCTTCACGGACAACATCGCCACGGAGCTTATACTCGGCACCACCTATGCCAACATCGACGGCCAAGGATCGATCGGCGGACTGGGCAAGGTCGGCAAGGTTTGGCTGCTGCCGCCCACGCTCACATTGCAGTATCATTTTACCAATCTCGGCGCCTTCAAGCCCTATGTCGGTGCCGGCGTGAACTACACGATCTTCTATAACCAGGATGCCGGCAGCGCCGATGCTCTCAAGGTCAAGAACACGTTCGGCACCGCGCTGCAGGTCGGATTTGACTACATGGTGGATCAGCACTGGGGCGTCAACTTCGACGTGAAGAAGCTTTTCCTGAAGCCTAACTTCGACGTCACGGTGGGCGGCGCGAAACTAACGGGCAAGGCGGCGCTCGATCCCTGGTTGATAGGCGCAGGTGTCACCTATCGCTTCTGATGACGAAGACCGAAGGCGACTTGCTGGCAGCCGATCTGATTTGAAGGGCGCGCCTCGTGCGCCCTTTTATCGTCGGGCCTACAGAGCAATTGACCCGGATCGGAGGAGATGGTCTTGTTGCCCGTGGGCGGGAAGGTATCCGAAATCATCGCTCACTCAGTTCTCGCGCTGCTCGAAGCCGGACAAGAATATCGGAAACCCAACCAAACGGTCGGGCATGCTGTGTCGGCGGGGACGAGAGGTGCAACTCACAACGGTGCGCCAGCCGGCACGCAACTTGCATGGGTCACGGCTGACGGCCGCAATTCCATCACGGGCCTAGTGACCGATCAGTGTTGCTTTGACGCGTGTAGACTGGCGGCACTTTATAGGCAAGCGACGTGATAGGCGGTCGTTTGGTTCGTGATTGCCGATCTGACTGGAGTATTCGATGGTCCATCGCTATTATGACATCCTATCCCTCACGGTCCTCACCGCCGTCGAGGTATTTGAGGCATCGGCACGACACCTTTCGATTGAGCTCGCAGCTTCCGAGTTGAGCGTAACATTGGGAGAGATCAGTCGGCAGATCAAAGTCATTGAGGACGAGCTTGGTGTTCCGCTGTTCGTGAGGCAAGGAACCGACATGGTGCTTACCAGTGCAGGCAAAGAGCTCTACACCGAGCTGGCAAGCATTTTTTCCAGGGTGTCCGATGCTGTCACGACCATTAAACACGGCGGTCGCTCCAGGCTGTCTCGATTGCCTCCACCCCTGCGTTCGCGTCGATCTGGCTGACATCGCGCATGCCGCGCTTTGAGGCACGTGCAAGTTCTACGAGATCGATCAGAAGATCGTTGCGAAATGGGGGAATTGGGCTTCGACTGCCGATCTTCCGACTTGCCCAGAACCTGCGATCGACGGTGCCCTCGGTCGAGGAAAGAGCTTGTGGTGTCGGCCGAGTGGTGCGCGAGGCCAACCAAATAGGGCGCCTACACCAACTAGCCGCCTTGATGCACGGCAAAGAGCTTTTGGCGGCCTGAAGCGGCGATCAGGCGGCTGTTGCGATTCTTTTTGACAAGCACGTTAGGCGCCGGTCGGTTATCCGTCGTGATGGAAGGCGGGGTTTGCAGGTTGCGGCCGGCGGGTTCGTTTGGGGCGTCTACGCCCCATCGTTTATGTCGCGAGCCTCGGGATGCGACTGAGGACGATGCGTAGGATTCCCTGGTCGAGGCAGGATGTCGGCAGGTGCAGGAGAATCTGGGTTTTCATCTCGACTACCCGTGCGGCGATCTTTATGAGGCGCAGTCGCAGGGTGTCGAATTGCGCGACGGCAAAACTCGAGCGCTTCGGCATCGTGGCGCGCAGGCCCCACATCAGCCAGTAGGCGCCGGCACGCAGGAACAGCCGGAATTAGTTGGCCGTGGCGCGTGAGCAGGATGTGCGGTCGGCGGCGAGATGCTCTTCCACGACTTGATGTGGTTCTCGGCCGTGCCGCGCCGGCAGTAGACATCCTCGTAAAGCGCCTTGGCCTTTCCACCGGCGAGGTTGGTGACGACGAAGTGGCTATCACCTTGGCCGCCGACCTCGACCCGGGCGATGATGCGCTCGACGCGGCTCCAACTGGCGGCCCCGTCAACAAACTCCTTGAACCTGCTGACCTTGCCCGTCTTCGCCGACGCTTCGAAGCGAGCCGTCGTGCTGGTTTCCAGGTCCGCGACATGCTTGCGCAGGGTCGTGGTGGGTCCCAGGCCGAAGATGAAGTCGGCGTGGTTTGCGCGGCACCAGTCAATGACCAGCGGACTGCAGTAATGTCCGTCGGCTCGTATCGGGATCCAGGTGTTCGGCCAGTTGCTCCGGATCGCCCGCACGAGGCGGCGCAGGTGAGCGGCCGCACGCCGGGCAGATTCTCCAGCCGGTAGACGATTGAGACGCCAGGTTCCGACCCGAAGGCAGCGCATCCTGGGCCATCTTGAAGACCGGATCGGAGCGCAGCCGGTTGGCGTCGTTGCCATCCTCGTAGCCGGCGGCGATCATCTTCATGCGAAAGCCGATTTTTATGTCTGCCAGGCTGTGGACGACCTGGTCCGGGCAGCGCGGATCGTCGATGCACCGCGCCACACGCTCGGCGACACGCAGCCGCTTTTCCACCTCGGCCAGAGCCACAACGCCACCGTTCGAGGACAGCATCCTCCCGTCGAAACGGGCGACGACATACTTGCCGCGAATCGATGACAAACCGTTCAGCGGCAGCGTAGGATCATTCATGGCGGGTGTGGTCTCCGGGATATGGCGCGGATCGGCTTAAGCAACCAATCCTACGTCATTTCAACGGTTTGCTCCACATCCGCCGACCTGCCATGAATTTTCCGGGCTGGGAGACCTGTGTGCGGGACGCACATTGCATTGATTTGTTTGATTTTGTCGGCAGATCAGGAATATTGTAGGCGATGGCAGTGAGGCGAATTTGAACGCCTGCCTTGGTAAGCTCTCGCCATCGCATCCGGCGAAGACCCTTCCATGAGCCGAAGATTTTCTCGATGCGACCACGAATGCGGTGGATCGGTTGGTTCCAAGCCTCAAGATGTGCCCATATTTCGGCTTCGTCCCGACCCCACATGCCGGTGGCGACAACACGAGGGGTTCCGCCCTTTTTGTGTCGCCGAAATGATTGCCTCGATAGGCGCTGTCGGCAAACACCTCGCCGGGATCGTCGAGCAGCGCATCAGCACCGGCTTTGCCGTCGTTAATGTTGGCGGGCGTGATCGCAATCTCCTCGACCAAAGCAGTATCGGCGTCGGCACCCACATGGGCTTTGAAGCCGTGGACTGCTGGTCGGCCTTTATGCTTGACCCAATGGCCTTCGTCATCATCCTCATTGGCCGAGGCGATGATTGTCGCATCGACAAGCGTGCTAGTCTTAACCCGGATCGCTTTGGCCTTGAGCTGGCGGGTGATCTCGTCGAACAGAGTCCTGTCCAGACCATGTGCCACAAGGGCGCCTTGAACAAGGCCGTTGGCGGCCAAGCGGGCTCGCCCTTGGCCGCGCAGGAAATCACGGCCAGGTGGCGCTCGATCTACGCCCAGTCAATCTGTCTGGCAAGCTCGTCCAAAGACGAATGTCGGCCGCCATCAACGGCGAAACCGAACTTTTCCTGACCAATGCGCCGACGTGACATCGCATCCCTCAATCCCTTGATCAGATCGAGGGAATCACAGATCAATGCGCCGGTCCAGCCACCCGCGCACAGGTATCCTAGACCGGCATTGACCGCTTCGGCGCATTCCGCACCGGGCGATCGAAGTCGTGTACGGCGTTCGTGGCGACGCTGCGCGCCGGACACGGACGTTAGATGATAGTGACGACGCCCTAGCCGTATGCGCTGCCGCAATCTAACTGGTCTGGTGATCGAGCGGCTGGCGGGTTCTGTGCAAAAGATGGTCATGACAGAACTCGCAGTTAGAACCTTTAGGGTCGCCGCCCTTGCATCGGACATCTCTCTTCCAGTTTGCCCCAGAGATCGAAAAGAGCAGCTGAGATTTTTACGCGCAAGGATACTGACCTACACTCCCATTGCCATTCAATGCAATATCGTCAAGCAGAAGCATTTGTGGCAATTGTGTTGCCAAAAAGTCAATTAGTTTTCGTTATTTTAAATAGCATGCAACATATCTCTCAAAATTGCAGCATAATATAACGTGAAGTTCACAACGCTTCACTTTCTGATTATGCATATCGCGGGTACAGTCGATGGTGAAAAAACACATCGTCCCTTTTGTCCTACCTCATATTGGGGGTGCAATGACTTATCGCGGAGCACGTCGATGCAGGACCGGCAGCAGCCTGGTCAGGAATTGCAATACAATCCCGCTGCGGGGATCGAGCCGGGACGGTGGACACATATTTCCGCTAGAGGACGTCGACGTTATCTTGCGTCTAGACGCCTTCGCAAAAAGCCATGCTCCGCATCGTTGCGAGTGTTTTCAGCCGCGTCATTGCGCGCCCATGGATACAATGCTGCCCCCCCCCAACACACACCCGCACACGGAGGAACTGTTATGAACGCCCTAAATCAGCAGGCAGCACCGGAGCAAGCCGCGCGAGAGCGCATGAAGGTATCCCACGCCCTCGACGGCGACGCCGGTCGTTTGGCCCACTTATATCGCGGATGGGCGAATGGCTTCGATCTGGACCAGGTCCGCGTCGGGTACTGCGGGCCGATGATCGTGGCGGAACTGGCAGGCGCCGTGCAGACGGCCTATTTGGCCACGCAGCGAAATGCAATCTCAATCCTCGACGCTGGCTGCGGAACAGGGCTCGTCGGCGTGGAACTGGAACGGCTCGGCTTCCGGTTGATTGACGGGTTCGATCTCTGCGAAGAGATGGCCGAAAAGGCCCGGCAAACCGGCGTCTACCGCCATGCCCGAGGCAACGTCGACCTTAACGGGCGGCTCTCGGACTACTCCAGCGCGAGCTATGACCTAACCGTCTGCTGCGGCGTCCTCACGCTCGGACACGTCCGACCGGATGGGTTGTGCGAGCTGGCTCGCGTCACCCGCCCGAATGGCTTCGTCATTGCAAGCACCCGCAAGAGCTATGCGGAGACGACATCCTTTGAAGGCGAGGTACGGCGCCTGCAAGATGAGGGCGTCCTTATACCGGCACAGTGTCTGAGGAACGGCAGATACGTCGCCGAGGAGGACGCGCACTATTGGGTCTTCCAGGTGCCCGAGAAGACCAACGCCCCAGAGGAACCCAAGCCGTGACGCGTTACTGCGACGGACTTTCCTGCGAAGGCCCTGCACAATTGCATGATGCGGCCGAGAATGCGGACGAAGCCATACTGCTGTACACGACGCAGAAGACCTCCCTTGGCGTATTCGAATGGCTCGACAGTTTCGTGAAACTCGCGCGGCGAGCGCTGGTAGCGCGGCACGCCGCCCTGTGCGTTGTAAGGGCCGGCGTTGTACATGACCAATTCTCCTCGATCCAAAACTTTAAGTTGCTTCCCCAACGCTGTGTTCAGAACCGGAACCTATCGGCATGCATGCGACACAAATGTAGTGAATCCAACTTAAGAGCAATACCGACATTTTGTCAGCAGGGCACCCATGTTGTTTTAAGCGGATTTTTCGTATGACATGCCACATGCTTGCTGCCTGCAACGGAGCCAAAAAGGATTGTGACTTTGATTGGGGTGACAAATGAATTTGGGACTTGACGGCAAGGTGGCAATGGTCGCGGCCGCCTCCAGCGGCTTAGGTTTGGCCACAGCTGAGGAGCTAGCCAACGAAGGTTGCCGCGTGTCCATCTGTGGGCGGGATCCGGGGCGGCTAGAAAAAGCAGTGGATCAGTTGCGCAGCACAGGCGCTGACGTGCTGGCGCGCGCGACCGATGTGACTGACTGCGCGGATGCAGCAGCTTGGGTTGCCGAAACGGCAGAGCATTTTCGACGTATCGACATCTTGGTGACGAATTGCGGGGGCGTTACTGCCGGGCCACCCTCAGTCATGACGCCTAAGGATTTCGACGACGCGTTTGACCGAGTGCTCTTACCTTCGATAAATCTGGTTACCGCTGCTTTGCCGCATCTGCGGCGCTCGCGGGCGGGGCGAATATTGATGCTCGCTTCCGAGGCTATTGTACGGACCCCAGTACATTTCGCATTGTCGGGTGTCGCACGAGCAGGGTTAGTGCCCTACTGCCACACGCTCGTACAACAATTGTCGGGAGAGAGCATCACCGTAAACGTGCTCGCTCCTGGAGCCCACAGTACCGCGATTCACGAAGCCAATCGCCTCGGCGACCATGCCAAAGCCATCCGTGCGCTCGAGGATAGGACCCCGGCCGGACGCCTTGGCGATCCCTCGGAATTCGCAGCAGTCGCTGCATTCTTGGCCAGCGCCCGCGCGGCCTATGTCAGCGGCGCCCTAATCGTCATCGATGGTGGGCTGAGTGCAACCGTCTGAACGACTCGTCGCACTAGGAGCCGTTCGCATGAACGAAGCCAACGCGAACAGAACCGTCATCGATCCCGGCTGTTCAATCGCTCATGCGTGTAATCATAGCTGGAGTGGGGAAAATCTCTATGTCAGATACAGCTCATAATGCTGCGACTGATGCAGAAGGATACCAGGAGCTCTTCGGAGTCGATGGCAAGGTAGTCTGCATTTCGGGCTCGAGCCGGGGTCTCGGGAAGTCGCTCGCCACCTGCTTTGGACGATTGGGTGCGAAGATAGTTCTTTCCTCGCACAATGTTGAAGAGCTAGCCGAAGCAGAGGTCGAACTTGCGGGCCAAGGAATCAACGTCACGGCTATCCGCGCTGATGTGCGGTCGCACGACGATTGCAAGGCACTGATCGGTGGCACGGTCGACAGGTTCGGGCGGATCGATGTGATGGTCTGCAACGCAGGTACCGATATCATTAAGCCAGCGCAGTCATATGAAGAGCCGGAATGGGACGAGGTCGTCGATACCAATCTGCGGGGCTACTATTTTTGTGCGAAGTTTGCCGCCCAAGCAATGCTGGATCAAGGCGGCGGCAGCATCATCATGACTTCTTCGGTCGCCAGTTCGCTGGGCATACCGGGCCTGGCTGTCTATGCTGCGAGCAAGGGGGGCGTCAATCAATTGACGCGTACCATGGCGGTAGAATGGGCTGATAAGGGTATTCGTGTAAACGCCGTCGCACCTGGGTTCATCAACAACTTCATGGATGGAGTGCACCCTAATCTCGATACCCCTTATCAGCACCGCGCAATGGAACTCACTCCGATGCGCCGCCGCGGCAATTTGTCAGAGTATTTCGGGCCTTACATTTTCCTCGCGAGCCCAGCTGCATCGTTTGTGACAGGCGAGATTCTCTATGTCGACGGGGGCTACGCCGCGAACTGATGCAGGATGGTTCCATGTTGTGGCGGTATTTGGAGGTGGCTAGGCGATGTTAAGAGCAATACCAGATGAAGTGAACTTCCTAGACTGCACCTTGCGCGACGGTGGCTACTACACAGGTTGGGATTTCGCGCCGGAACTGGTGTCGGACTATGTCGCTACCATCAACATTCTCCCAGTGCGCATGGTCGAGCTGGGGCTCGCCGGAAAGCCTGAGAGCCAGGGATATTTCGCCAGCGTGACGAGCTCTAAGGCCGAACAGGTGGCTCCTGGTCTCTTGGTCAAGGCATGCGTAATGATCGATGCCAAGGATGTGCTTGCGAGCGAACTGCCTATACCCCTTGCCGTGATCCGCCTGACAGAAGGCCTAGTGCCAGGACATATCACGACCGTCCGCGTGGCGGCGCATTACAGCAACATGGCTGCCAGCCGGAACATTTGCGCTGAGTTGTCTCACAGGGGCTTCCGCGTATTTTTGAATCTCATGCAGATCGATGCAGCAGATGCCGCAGAAGTTGAGATGTGCCTGAAGGAGGTAAAGCAGATCGACACCATCGACGTGCTATATATTGCCGATTCCTTTGGCTCTATGACGCCGACTCGCGTTCAGGAAATTATCGGCCGGTTTGCCGATCGAATCGAGCCTGACATTGGATTCCACGGCCATGACAACCGCGGATATGCAGTGGTCAATTCAGTTGCCGCCGCTGTGGCGGGTGCGACCTGGATAGACTGCACCATGGCCGGCATGGGCCGCGGGGCAGGAAATACGGCTAGTGAGCAGCTCCTACCGCTTCTCGCTGGTCTCGAAACGTCCAAGGAACGGGCACTCCTCGAGCACGTCTTGCGTCACTTCGATCCGCTTCGCAAACGGTATGGCTGGGGCAGCAGCGCGGCATATCAATTCGCGGGCTCAAACTTCATCCATCCGTCCTATGTTCAAAAGCTTTGTGAAGGCGGGGCCTTGTCTGACGCCGCCATTATCAGGCGCCTTTCGGAGCTTCGCGCCGATGAACGGATGAGTTTTGCCGATGAAAAGCTGTCGGCGCTGATGGCGCAGGACATCGCCTGATCGCAGATATCCCTATCGAGGTGCCTCTTTTTCCCAATTTGGAGGAAGCCATGACCCTGCCAAACGCGGTGGTGAAACCATCGGCCCTCCCGTCCGATCCACGGTTTTCATCAGGCCCTTGCCGCAAACATCCCGGCTGGAGCGTGCACCCAACTATGGTGCGCTATGTTGGACGGAGTCATCGGAGCTCCGAGGGAGCAGAAAGGCTAGGAGAAGTAATCAGGCGCATGGCCTCTTTGCTAGAGCTGCCTAATAGCTGGCTTTGCGGAATCGTGCCCGGTTCAGGTACTGGGGCCTGCAGCATGGCCTTACAAAATCTACTCGGCCCGTCTCCAGTCGAGACATTCGTGTCGGACAGCTTCTCGCAGTATTGGGCAAATGAGATCGATACGTTAGCACTTGCGGCCCAACGCCGGCATATATGTGCTTTCGGAGATTTTCCGAGCACGAGCGGGATCGACCCCACTCACGACGTCGTTCTAGTGCTAAACGGCACCAACAGCGGCGTCTGTCCGCCGGATCTTGACTGGATTCTTCCTGACCGTGCCGGGCTTGTGATCGCAGATGCCGTCTCCGCAGCTTTTACGAGGCCCATCGACTTCAATCGGATCGATGTTCTGTGCTGGTCATGGCAGAAGGCGCTTGGCGGCGAAGGCGGCCATGGCATGATCGCACTCTCGCCTCGAGCCCAGGCACGGCTGAGAGCCGGCGGACGTAAGCCTGTAGCCAGGCTCATGAGACTGCACAACGCCGACGGATCTGTGAACAAAGCGTTCTTTGGCGGACGGACGATCTCGACCCCCAGCATGTTTGCTGTCGAGGATATCCACTCTGCGCTGGACTGGGCCGAAGCGTGCGGCGGACTACCCGCGCTTCTGAACAGGGTTGCCGATAACTATGCTGTGATGGCCGACTGGGTGAACTCTACTCCTTGGATTGATTGGACTTGCACCAATCCGGCAGCACGCTCCACCTGTTCAATTACCCTCCGGCTTGTACGCGAGCAACTCGCTGTCGACGAGAAAGAGGACGACGGCAAAATCGTTGCGGGGATGATCCGTCTACTCGAAGCCGAAGGCGCGGCCTTTGACATCTGGAGCTACGGTGACGCGCCACCGGGATTTCGGATATGGGCGGGACCTACGGTCGAGGCAGATGACTTGGCGATCTTATGCGAGTGGCTGGCCTGGGCTTATAGCCAGACGTGCGAGGCCAGCACGCCGCTCGAAGCAATGATCGTGCGTGGCAGAGAGCCTTTTAAGGAGGGTCTTCATGACCGATGATACTCAAGAAAGTTCCGGCTGTAGGTGTGGCACTCCAAATTGCTCGTGCAAGATCGCACGCGAGGACTGGCGAATCAGTGCATTGCAAGAGGCTCATCACGGCTACTTTCCGCCGCTTACGCCGCTTGCGGTTCAGCTAGAGACGGAGTCGGCCGGTGCTCTGACCGCGCCCCTCGACAGCCTACCAATGTTCGAGCGTCCTCCCCAGACGCTGGTAGCTTGCTATGACGCGATACTTTTCGACGCAACGGGGGTCCTGATCAGCGAAAATGACGCCCTGCCTGGCGCCGCCGATATCCTGGCACGACTTAATATGTCTGGTCAGCCATACTACATCGTGACCAACATCAGCAGTGGATCGGACGAAACGATATTTGCACGTCTTCGGGGCGCCGGACTTCCGATTCCGGCGGTCGACCATATCGTATCAGCAGGCGGGGTCGCGCGACATTGCGTCCTCGGAGAGCTGGCCGCCGGGCGGCTAGTCTCTTACATCGGCAGTCCACGCGCTGCGCATGACATCTTCGGCAAGCATGCAAACCTTCATTGCGCGGACGCGACCGAGACATTCGACACACTCGTGGTGCTCGATGACGAAGGTTTCGATTTTAAACGGTCTGCTGATCAAATTCTGTCCACCTTTCAACGCAAACTGATCGAGACGGGTCAAATGCCCCGTATATTAGCTGCAAACGCGGACATCATTTATCCTGGCAAGAACGGCTCACTCATCTTTGGACCAAGCATAATAGGGCCAATGCTTCAAGCAGGACTAGCGCCGTTCGGAGCTCCTACAATCTCAGTTGAAATATTAGGCAAGCCGGGAAGAGCGATTTTCGAAGAGTGCATCGCTCGGGCCGGTACCGACCGTCTTTTGATGGTCGGCGATCAGGTTGATACTGACATCAAGGGCGCAAAGGCTGCCGGGCTCGACGCGCTTCTCGTAACAACGGGCCTCAACAACGGCGGCAAGTTGCGTCAAGGTGGGAACGGCGCTCCCGATTATGTAGCAAAGGGCCTCGATCAGATCTTCGACGACAGTTGTTTTGCAGCGTTTTACCCAAAAAGAAAAATGTAGGTCGATTTGCGCCGCAGGATACGTTTCGACTTGTTGATAGATGAAAAACAGCAGTCAAGAAATGAAAAATATGTCTCTTTTCAGTTTGCAATTTCGAAAATTTTTCGAAGATAGAATTAATAAATATTTTCAATATTTATATTCTAATTACCTAAAAAGATGCGTAAGGAGGTCATGCAGATCACGAGGGGGTAATGCTTTTCAGGCCTTGGTCGAGAGCTACAAAAGCTGCCACCAAGCCGTCACCGCTGTCCGATGCGCCATGACTTCAGCTTGTTTGGCACATGACTTTTTGGACGCTTGCGAACAGCCCGCATGCGGTCATAAATCACTAATCAGGGTGCGGGAAAT
>NZ_JAOWPS010000012.1 GCF_025753795.1 Mesorhizobium sp. YC-39 | reverse complement strand
AGAACCGCGGCTGCGGCGCGAGTCCCTGCACCTCGACAATCTGGTCGCCGATCGCCAGGCACTCCAGGAGCGGCTCGCGCGAATTTGATGACGCGCTCGGGCTGATGGAGTGGCTGGGGCGCTCTCGCCGTCGCGAGAACCGGCCCAGAATAGCCTCCTCCTGAGGAGGCGATTTCTGCGATGAGTTGTCCGGCGATGAAACGAAATCAAGTGGCCACGTCAAACTGTTTGGCGTGCTGTCGGGGATTGAGGTTGGTATGCCCTGTTTTTCTCGTGGCATGGACCGTGGCGCCATTCAGGATTGGCTCCGTCACGCCGTCCAGCCCCAGCATGGCGGCCTCGATGACGCTCGACATCGGCCCCGGGACAGGTCCCGCGCTGGAGCTCGGTCCGGAAACCGGCCCGTTCATACGGGCGCTGCTGTCGCGCGTGGGGCGGGAGAAGGTTCTGACGCTGATCGGATCCGCCCCGGATTTCGCAGCGCTGCTTAAGCGGCGGTTTCCCGCTGCCCGGATCTTCGAAATGGATGCCGTCGGCCTGCGCCATGTATCGCTGTTCCAGAGGCCAGTGTTTGGTGCCGCCGTCACCGGGCTGCCGTTCCGCCGACGCCGTATTGGACCAGCTTGTTCACAATGCCTATCGCATCGAACTCAACGGCGAGAGCTTGCGAAAACAGAAAGCCGTGACCACCAATCAACTACCCTGGCTTGACGCACACAACCGGTTCAGGTCAAAAACCTGCACGATCCAGGGGCACACTAACCGGACCGCATTGAAAGGCTTGAAAGATAAATTCTTGCGGTGGTGAGAAAGGACGACAGCGCTCGCCGCCTGAGAAGAATTCCCGGCGTGGTGCCGAAGCATGAGGGAAGCGATGGCGCTTGTAGCCGGCCGGCGAAGTGTTCATGCACGTGCATATATCGCGACGGCTCCTCACGGTGCGCCACCATGAGATCGCCCCCTCAGCCCAAACGGGGATCAGCCCTAAGCCGCTCCTGGAGTGCCTGGCGATCGGCGACCAGATTGTCGAGGTGCAGGGACCCGTGCCGCAGCCGCGGTTTTTGCGCCAACCGTCGAGTCAGCTCCCGCGTGGCCTCCAGCATGAAGACGCCGCAATCATAACCGTTGTGCTGTTGGGCCATGCGCACTGGCCGCAGGCGGGCGCCCAGGGGCCGAGCGCTAGCCGATCCTGCGGTGCGCTGCCCGAGCCAGAGGCCGGTTCATCCGTCTGGGCAACTCGAGCGTGAGGGGTGGGAAGAATGCGCCCGTCCGGCTCCCGCGCCGTGGAGGTGGGCTCATTCGGTCGAATCCGGCACGTGTGAAGCCGCCGGCCGCCGAGCGACCGAGGTCTTCGTCGACCGTCTCGATGCGAGACAATATTGCAGGGCGCTGCTCTCACGATTGTGGAGGACCTGATGGGCCGAGGATAGCCGAACATACAGGATCGCCTTGCGCTCCAGATGATGCGGCCTGATCTTCTCAGACATCATGGCGCGCCTCCTGTCGTTCCCGAGCGAGGTCGCCGTTGGCGTGGTCGAGGATCAGGCGGATCATCAGCTTCATCAGCTTCATCAGCTTCATCAGCTTCATCAGCGTCCGGCGCGTCTCGGCGGGCAGCGTCTGCCATTGCGGCGTCTTGCTGCGTCTCGACAGCGTGCGGATTGGAGAACAGATCGAACTGGTACCTGGTGAGCTGGCGCGGCATGGACATCTCCCCGATTCGCGTCGTGAGCGCCCAATGCTGCGCTCGAATCTCGCATTTGCGATGGGGTGCCCGAAGCGGGTGCTACATCCTGCAGCAGGGTCGCCAAGGCGCGTAGCGCAGCAATATCGACATGGGAGCGGCGCCAACCTGCCAGGCGGCACTAGCCGCCCGATCAAACATCCAGGCTGGAATCTCCAGCCACCGATCGGATCCCCGACCAGAGAGGCTGCAACGGAAACCCTCTCTACCAGCCTTCTCGACCACCTCATGAATATGGGCCAGGCTCCCGGCCCAAGGATGCCACGGGTAGAAAAGCTCGTGCTCCGCGATCCCGTGGGCGTTCTGTCGTCGTGTTGTCTAACGAGGTGCGCCCGCATGGGGCGATCGGGCACAAGGCCCCGATCTCGTTGCTTAATCCCGATGGCGCCGCCAGCCCGCCATCGTGAGAAAGCCGGGAAACTCTACCTTCCGGCGGTCTAGAGAATGGTATCGGGGTAACGAAAACAAATACTCTAATTGCTGATGGATGAAAGTTCAGCCGCAGGTCATTTTAAGCGAGGCATTATAGACGAGGCACAATTAACCCCAAACCCAAAGCCAGCCAAAGAAGCCACCCTCCGGAAAGTTCGGATGCTTCTTCAGGAGTTAACTCGGTTACTCCATAGGTTGACATAACGGTTTTCATTGTTGTCTCCCTTTCGAATGAGAAGATAAGTCAGTGACGACGGTTGGCAACTCAGGCCGTCGCGCAAAGGGAGTAGCAAGAGTTGCGCCAACGTTAGAGAAATAAAATCTGCATTTATTCAACGGCTTCTGAGAGTGCGGCGGCGCGCCCGCCGAACAAAACCGTGTCGCGGACGCGACAAACCCGACTGTAGAACTGGACGACGCAAGCGTACTCGGGCGAGCGGCAACGAGTAAATGGTACAAGTCCAGAACAATGAAGAGGTAGTGATCCGTCACTTGTCGCCCGCATCATCCGCTCGACCAGGATGGCGGTGTTGGCGCCAATCCCGGCTGCCTGACGGATCAGGTTCGCCGGTTTCGTGTTGGCGTAGCGCTGGTGCGCCTTGGGGATGTGCTCGTTGACGGTGGCCGCAGCGCTGCCGACGAGATCGGCGCCACCCTTGAGACCGCCAATCGCAAGCGAAAGCATCGCGAAGTTGCGGGTCCGCTTCGCCGGCGCTGGGGTTTCCGGCTCTTTCGGTCTGCACCGAGCCAACGTGTTGGCCAATACGGAGGGCGCCGTTCTTCAGCCCACTTCAGGATAAATACGAACGCGTGGACCGCCGTCCGTTTCTACGAACTCGCCCCTGTAGGGCACGCCGCGGATGTTGAAATACGTTGGGCGCCCGGGTTCCGGCATGAGGTGCTCACCCTCTAGTGCTCGAGCAAGGTAGTTCGGAAGCAAGCGTTCGCGGTGCTGCCATCCCCCGCGGATAAGATACCCAAGATCCGCTACACCCTGACTGGATGGCCCAGCTTCATTTATCTGCCGAGAGGATGACGCGGCTTCATCTCCCTGCCTGGCGCGAGGATGATGGATGAGACGAACGTCGCTGCGCCCTGCGGGCCCCAGCGTGACCGAGTACCGCTCACCGTTGATGTCGACCCGCCTTGGGCCGAACTGGTTTGGCAGGAGGTTGACGTTCTCCAAGACGTCTATCAGGATAGCCGAGGCGGATTGAGAGCCGTGGCGCCAGCCCTCGCCCACAACAGGCCCAATATCCGGCACCTCCTGCGGGGGCGTTGGTGGCCCGACGAACGAGGGCTGTCTGGTATGGCCAGGCACATAGTCATGCAGTCCATACGGTGTGGGTGGACTCAGATTAACGAGGGGCTCAAAGTCGCCATAGAAGTCTGACGACGCACCTGCGGCAGACGATGGTGTCGCTGGTTCTTGCATATACTCCCTGAACCAATTCCAGGCTCCCTCGCTTGGTGCGCCTGTGGATGGTGTTGCGGGACGCTCTTGCGAAGAGCTAGGCTGCGGGCCGCGGTGTGGTGCAGGCGACCATGATGCAGGTTCTTGCATATGCCCCCTGAACCAATTCCAAGCGCCCTCGCTTGGCGTGCCTATGGATGGTGTTGCGGGACGCTCTTGCGAAGAGCTAGGCTGAGGGCCGCGGTGTGGTGCAGGCGACCATGATGCAGGTTCTTGCATGTGCTCCCTCAACAAAGTCCAAGCGCCCTCGCTCGGGGAGGCTGGCATTGGGGGAAGCTCTTGCGATGACGCGGGCTGCCGAGCGGGAGTTAACCCCAGCATTTGGTTTGCATCGAGCACCTGTTGGTATCGCTGGAGCCTGAGCAAATCGGGCTTGATTTTGGTGTCCTCCGCTTGTTGCTTATACTCCTCAACATCTTGGGCGAGCCCATGGGTGAAGAGTCTGCCAGCCATGGCGCCCCTGCCATGCCCCTGCAGCCAATCACTCAGTCTGGAAAGACGACGAGCCTGTCTGTCGACGGTGTCCGGCTCAACCCTGCCTGTCGCCTTTTCCGCTGCAGCCCACATGTCGATGAGAGTCGCGTCTGCGGAATAGGGAGCCAGGCGGTGGCTGCTGGTCGACAAGACGTTTCCGGCCTGAACATCCCGAAGTTTGTTTAATGCTGCCTTGGTGCGCCTGGTACCGCTCTTGCAATCCGTCGCGTAGGCTTCCAAATCGCGCTCCAACCCAGGTTCGAGCTGAGGGTTGCCAAGCCTGCCCGCGATTGGCGCCCTCCCGTTCCTGCTAAGCCAGGCGCTGAAATTGCGCACGTCGGCTTGAGCATTTCGAATGGTGCCGTCGCTCATCCGGCCTGTGGCTCGGCTTCGAAACTCTTCCAAGAGCGCCTCGTCTGCGTCAAAGACACCGCGTATGCGGGACGGTTGCTTGGCGTGATACACTCGAACGCTCGTTGAAACGACCTCTTGCTGCACTGGAGCGCCAAACGCCTTGTCGCGGTGGCTCCCGCTGAACGCTTTCCCCACACCTGACTTGATGCGCGACCACAGTCCGCGGTTCTTGCCTTTCTTCGTCTGGACTTCGGGCTGCGCCACAGGTGACGAGGTGTAACGTGCGCTGCTGAACGGATCAGGACGAAGACTGGACTGCGGCGGCACTTGGCTCGTCCCTCCAAGGTGAGCTTGGCGGATGTCGACGCTGTGGCGGCTGCCGCTGAAATAGCTGTCACTCGGCGTAAACCGAGGCGGCGTCCGCATGGAAGCGCCCATGTCACGCCAGGCCCCTCCACCGCGCTTTCCGGAGAGTGCATCAGGCGAGCCATCCTCACCGGAGCTCTCATCAGAGGAACTGAGTTGCAACTCGCCAAGCTGCTCCTCAAAGCTCGTTCGCTGGCGCGCATGTTCCGATTGCTGGCCCGGCGGCCGTTGATAGTACGCTCGCGCGAATGCCTCCACATCAAAATCGAACAGGTTGAAGTTGTTGTTCGTTCGTTCCATGACACCTCACAAATCCGCACGGCAAACTGAAATCTGGCGCACGTCAAAGCGCTGAGTAAGCGGCGAAGCCTTCGGCCGATAATCCGGGTATCGGAATCTGAAACCAGCACAACGATGAATCGTATTCACCGCGACCAAGGCTACCGCCAGCGACCCTTACGCAGCATCGCCGCCTCGCTTCGAGGCTCCCATGCTAGGCGACGTAGCTGTTGACAGGCTGACGAGCCTCAGAAAATTGTCCGGGACGCCTGCGGCATGTCGCCGTTCCCGGCCAGGAATCCCTGTCACGTACGCTCTGATCCGGGTCGGATGGTGCGGCGATTTCTATGAAATCGATGGGTCCTGCAGGTCGTGCCTTTGGGAAAAGTGATGGCGAATCCTGGTGACAAATATGCTTTGCTTTATGCGCTCGTCGATCCGAATTTCACCTTGCCCAAAGAGCCAACGCGCTTCGAAGACGCAGGCAAGGTAATGGCGCTTGCGCCTGTGGGCAGACCGGATCGCCCGACAGCGACGAGCAGAAGCTGATCGATTTCCTGCTTCCAAGCGATGTGCCCCCGCTGCGCAAGGAGGATTTTCGGAATTCGCCCTACTACAACATTGGCGTAACCCATCAGAAGCTTACCAACCTCGCTAGGCGGGTTTCGGACGCCATCTTCCATCCGTTCCACACTTTCGCAAAACAGGAAGCTGGCAAAGGGCTTCCCGCTGCTGATTTCCGGCGGGTGTGGATTAAACTGCGAGTGGAATCGGCGTTGGCTCGAAACGTATCTTTTTTCCGATGTTTTCATTCCGCTATGTACAAACGATACAGGCTCGGCGATTGGGACCGCGGTCGACGCGATGCGGCATTTCACCGGCAATGCGAAGATCAAATAGACCGTCTCTTCAGGCCAGCCTTTCACACTTGATGAAATTGACCGGGCTCGAGGTCCATCCACTCGACTACGGCCAGGTAGCCTCGGCGTTGCTCAGCGACAAGGTGATCGGCTGGGTGCAGGTGAATTGCGAAATCAGGCCACGGGCGCTCGGCAACCGGTCAATACTCGCGGCGCCTTTCGACTCGCAAAGGCAACCCATGAGCGTTTAAACCGCATCCAGAACCGGGAGGGTTTCCGCCCGATCGCGCCGGTGTGCCTGGAAGGGGACGTTGGGCTCCATTTCGACTTGGCACGCCCCTCGCCCTATATGCTTCTTTTCCACAGGGTTCTCGATAGCCGATTGAGAGCCGTCACGCACGTTGACGGCACAGCGCGGGTCCAGACCGTTTCGCAGGAGCAAAAACACCTGTTTCAGTTGCTAAATTCGTTCAAGGCGAAAAGCGGAGCCGGTGGACTTTGCAACACATCGCTGAACTTCAACGGTGGTGGCTTCATCAATCATGCATGCAAGCGACTTGCTGGCCTATGCCCGGGCATCAGGCCTCGACAGATCGCGATCAACGATGCCTCTTATCTTCTTAAGGAGGCCGCCCCCACGTCGTCGAGTGGACGGAGAAAGACCGTGAAGCGGGGGAAAAACATCCCTCCGAGCTGTCGCGGAAAATGGGTGATTGCGGTTTGAGAAGAGCGGGGTATCGAGGCGGGTGGTTGAAGCTTGCCAGAGCCTCACATGGCGAGGGTTAGGTTAAGTGAATGCATTAGGGCGGTACCGGCCTAATCGTATGACGCGGCCCGTTTCCGAGCTCGGTCAACCTCCATCCGGTCGCCGCTCTTGGCGGCTTCCGGAACCCGTGACGTCCCCGCCGGGACGGTGGTTGCGGCGACTTCGGTCAAACGGCTGACAGCAGTTCATCTGCATCTCGTGGAAACGTTGAGGCCCCCGCCGCGAGCATTATCATGAGGCACTCGACCTCGGAAAGGACCATGACCCCGCGATGGCAGTGCGAGATCGGATTGACAGCTCCGCACTGAAAGGGCCGTTTGACATACAATTCAAACGACGTGACAGCGCCGGGGGTGCAAGTCAGGTGACGGACAGCTTTGACGTGTACGTTGCGGCGGCAAGCGCGCGATGACCGCTCGCCTAGCAGACACAGCTAAGGAGAAAGACATGGCAATAATCCGCGGCACAGAAACCGACGATCATTTGATTGGGACGCCCGAGAGGGACTACATCCGCGGCCTGGGTGGAAACGACTGGATTTCCGGTGCCGCGGGCGCCGATAGTCTGGAAGGCAATCAGGGAGACGACACGCTTTTTGGTAACGCAGGCGATGATGTTCTGTTCGGTGATGAGGGCAACGATGCTCTGTACGGCAATGATGGCAGCGACACCTTCATCTTCAACAGCGGGGGCGGCAAGGATTCCGTGGGCGACTTCACGGTAGGGCAGGACAAACTGTACGTCGCGGAAGGGATCAACGACGTTGGTATTCACACGATTCAAGATCTTGCCAATCGCGTCCAGGAGGATGGCCCGGCCTCCGCGGTCGTTGACCTCGGAAAGGGTAATTCGATTACGCTCACCAATGTAAGTGCTAGCGACGTTCAGCATCACCCGGAAAAATATTTCTCCATCATACATACCGCCGATCTATACATCTGACTTTCTCGGCCAACCTTTCGGCCGAGAAACACGGCCGGGCACGGCGATCGCTATGGCACATCCTTTTTGCCTGCGGGGAGTCGCCGTCGCCCATGGCCAGTGCGATCACGGCTTCAAGGCAGTCCTTGCGGATGAACTCGTGGCGCCCGGTCGGGTGATCCTTTCGACAGAAGAGTAGATGAGTAGATATGGGCGGCTGCATTTCACGACTGAGCATACGGCGCGAGACCTCTCGGGATGATGGACGAGCCCAGGAAGCCGAGTTTGCTGCTCACGTAGATTCCGTGCGATCGAGTCCGCCTCGATCCAGTATTGAACAGGAGCACTCGTCCAGACCATCTCACGACGCCGATGACGGAACCGCATCTTGCCGTATTCGTCCGGCCCGCGTTAACGAGAAGCTCCAGCTGCTTGGGCAAACACTTGAGCGTGCCAGCCAAGCGGGAATTTCGTCCAGTCTAGTGGAATACGGTCGGCAAGTGGCTCGCTATCTGTCTGCCAACCTCCAGCCCGACGAGGAATTGTTGTCCCTTGATGTCGACAATATCGATTGCCTAGCGGATAACTATAATAGGCGCTACCCGGACCTTAATCTTAGGTATATGGGCTCGCCCGCCGAGTTTCTCGGCGCATTGGCGGACCGATCATCGGATGGTGCATGGCGCGCTGTCGTGCGGTTGGCAGACGGCGAAATGCACCACTTTGCTGCTGATGTTCGAACCCGCGCCGCAGCAGGACCGACGGTTATCGTGATGGAGCCGGCCGACCTCTATACCTTCGTCACCCCATACTCCAGATTGCGACGGGAAACGCTACAGCAGCTGGGAACGGAGCAGAAGTGGGCCTTTATCGGGGTTGGCGCGCAGAAATCTTCCAGCGATTGCCTGATGTTCGGCATGCAATTTGCGCTAGCGTCATACCAAAAATCGTCAACCTTCGATAACTGGCATGAAAATCTTCATCGGCATGGAACGATTGCCAACGAGGGGGATGTTTCCAGCGACTACTTTCCCTCACCCGACGCCATGTTGCAATATGCCGAGATAAACCTGTTTCACGGAGAAAAGTTGCTCCCGGCGCTGTTTTATAAGCACTCCCACTCCAGCAGAGTGATCGATGAGGTTGCAAGCAACCAACCTGGTATCAGAGACGAAGATGTGAGCACCAGCAGGCGCGACCCCAAAACGGAGTCGTTGGCCGGACGGCTCGAAGCCTTTGCTGTCCAGCGGGGCTCACGGGAATACAGCACATCTATCGAGACGTCGAGGGCGACCAAGATCCGCACGGCATTGGACAGGATGTTATCCGACTAGGTTCCGTGGACAAAGGTTGCTGACGAATCCGGGTTTTGCTTCAAGGCGCCGATGTGGAGGTAGCCTTGGGCGAACGGATCGGAGTGTCGGTCGAAGAGTAATCGCTGGTTGGGCCGCTTCTATCGTCTGGGCGGGGACGCAGGTGCCGACCGGTCCAAGACAACCGGCTCTATTTCGAGGGTATGATGTGGATGGCGCGGACGGGATCGCAATGGCGACACCTGCCGGATGAATATGGCAAATGGAACAGCGTGTTTCGCCGCTGCCGACGATGGGTCGAGACCGGGCTTTTCGATGCCATGCTCGAAACGCTGGCCGAGATGGTCGAGCGAGACGTCAGCGCCGATATGATCGACAGCACCATCGTCCGGGCACATCATTGTGCAGTTGGCATAAAAAGGGGACTCAAGAAACCGAGACGCTTGGCCGATCGCGTGGCGGCTTCACCACAAAACTTCATGCCCGATGCGATGCCAAAGGCCGCCCGCTTGGCTTCGTTCTGACGCCCGGGCAGACGCACGATACGCAAGGAGTTGCCCCCTTGTTCCGGATGATCGCCGGCTTGCCGCCCAACCGCCTGATCGCTTCATGTTTCCACCCAAGCACAGCTCCGGGCTCACTCTCATCGAGGGCTTCGTCTCAAAGTTCGCCCGATCCGCCCTTCGTCACATCTGGGTGGCATCGAAGCACCGGCTCTAGCAGCGCATCATGGCAGGCATTGAGGACGTCAATCGCCATCCTGTCATTCACACTTGGTCCTACAAAGTCGCCGAAGCCGCTTGATATGATTCAATTCTTCGAAACGCTGAACTAGGCTTTCCCGCTTGCTCCAAGACCCTCAAGGCATGGAGCAACCTCGCAATCTCCTGGGATAGCCCCAATTGGAAAACATCAGTTTGCATCAAGGAGCGAAACAAATATGCATCGTCGGGATCTGATCAAAGGGTTCCTTGCGCTGAGCGCATGCCCGATCTACGCCCAGGCCGCACGCCCGGCGAGCACCCATTGGGGATATGCGGGCTCGGTCGGACCGGAGCACTGGGCCGATCTGGATAAGGAGAATTTTGTCTGCTCGGCGGGCACGCAGCAGTCACCGATCGATATCGCCGGCGCGGTCAAGGCGGATATTCCGCGCATCGTCATCGGTTGGCACAAGGGCAGCGGCGGAATGGTGAACAACGGCCATACCATTCAAATCAATATGCCGGAAGGCAGCACGTTGGCCTGCAGGGATCGCGTCTACGAACTGGTACAGTTCCATTTCCATGCGCCGAGCGAGCATCACGTGGCGGGCAAGAGCTTCCCGATGGAAGCGCATTTCGTACATAAAGACACACAGAGCGATACTCTGGGTGTGCTCAGCGTCTTTCTGACGCCAGGCGCGAATAATGCCAATTTTGCCCGCCTTGCTGCGGCCTTTCCCGTGCGGCCAGGCAAGGAGATAGCAGTCGACGAGGTCGATCCCAACGGGCTTCTGCCGGTTTCGCTCAGCTACTGGATCTATGAGGGATCATTGACGACACCGCCCTGCACCGAGAGCGTCGAGTGGATGGTGGCCATGGAACCGGTCGAGGTGGACGCGGCGGACATCAAGCGCTTTACGACGCTCTACCCGTTGAATGCGCGGCCGATCCGTTCACCCAATCGGCGATTCATCCTGGGCCACAACTAAAGCGGCCCATAGCGGTGCGGCTACGCCACGCAGGGTGTGGTGTGAATTCTGAAAGGACTGCGACGTGACTTCACCTGCGCGTTCCCTCCCAGGCGATCCGCCGCGATTTACCCTCGCAACGGTTTTAGCGTCGTTCCAGCTGGCCTTCGCCGGCATTGGCTTGATGAGCGGTGTCGTCAATATCCTGGCGCTGACCGGCTCGTTTTTCATGTTACAGGTCTACGACCGCGTGATCCCGGGGCGCAGTATGCCGACGCTGGTCGGGCTGGCGTTGTTGGCCGGCATGCTGTACGCGTTCCAAGGTGCTCTTGAGCTAATCCGGTCGCGCCTGCTGGTGCGCATCGGCTTGGCGCTCGACGCCCGGCTTAGCAATCAAGTCTACTTGGCCCTGATGCGTTTGCCGCTTCGGACCAAACTTGATGGCGACGGCCTTCAATCCCTGCGCGACCTCGACCAGGTGAGATCGTTTCTGTCGAGTGCCGGACCGACCGCTTTTTTCGACCTTCCCTGGATGCCGCTCTATATCGGACTCTGTTTTCTGTTTCATTTCTGGATTGGGGTGACGGCGCTCGGCGGTGCAGTTGCCCTTTTCGCGCTGACCATGCTGGCGGAGATGTGGACAAGGGAGCCGACAAAAACGGCCAGCACCTATGCGGCAGTACGTAATGCTCTCGCTGAAGCCTCGCGGAAAAATGTCGAGGTACTCCAGGCGATGGGCTTCAGATCGCGCATTGCCCAGCGCTGGTCTGTCGCCAATACCGCATATCTGAACGCACAGTCCAAGGCGAGTGACGTGGCCGGAACGCTGGGCACGATTTCAAAGATTCTGCGTATGGTGCTGCAATCCGGCATGCTGGCCATCGGCGCCAGGCTCGTCATCCAACAGGAGGCGACCGGCGGCATCATGATCGCCAGTTCGATCATGATGAGTAGAGCGCTTGCGCCGATCGAACTGGCGATCGCGCATTGGAAGGGCTTTGTGTCGGCGCGTCAGAGCTGGAGCCGCCTGGCGAGACTTCTGGGGTTGCTTCCGGAGATGCAGACCACTGTAGTCCTGCCCGCACCCGCAGCTTCCCTGTCTGTCGTGGGTGTGAGCGTCTCCCCGCCCGGCGAGCGCCGTGTGGTCGTGCAGGATGCGAGCCTTGCTTTGATCAAAGGCGCTGGCCTTGGGATCATCGGGCCAAGCGCTTCCGGCAAATCCTCTCTTGCGCGAGCCATCGCCGGCATTTGGATGCCAGTTCGTGGCACCGTCAGGCTCGATGGCGCAACGCTCGATCAGTGGGGGCCGGAAGATCTCGGGAACCACGTTGGCTATTTGCCGCAGGACGTCCAACTCTTCGATGGGACGATTGCCGAGAACATTGCCCGTTTCGATCCGCAAGCAAGCTCTGAAAAGATACTGGCAGCGGCAAGGGCGGCCGGCGTCCACGATCTAGTCGTTCATCTGCCTGAGGGATACGACACCCGCATCGGCGAAGCGGGGTCCGCGCTGTCAGCCGGGCAACGGCAACGCGTCGCATTGGCTCGCGCGCTCTACGGTGACCCGTTCCTCGTTGTTCTCGACGAGCCGAACTCAAATCTCGATGCCGAAGGCGAGTCCGCATTGACTGAGGCGATCCAAGGCATTCGCAACCGAGGTGGCATCGCCATCGTGGTGGCGCATCGGCCGAGCGCCCTGGTCAGCCTTGATCAGATTCTGGTGATGGCGAATGGCCGCGTTCAGGCTTTTGGTCCGAAAAACGACGTACTGAACAAGGTTACCCGTCCGGTCCAAACGCGGGGGCCGCTGAAGGTCGTTTCGGTACCCGAAGAGGCTGGGGCATGATCGCGGACCGGAATGCCACGGCCGGACATGCCATCCGGCGCTATCTGCTCGCGGGTGTCGCGACCTGCATTCTGCTCGTGGGCGGAGTTGGAAGCCTTGCCGCCGTCACAGAAATTTCTGGCGCCGTCATCGCAACGGGAACGCTTGTAGTTGATTCAAACGTAAAAAAGGTGCAGCACCCCACCGGCGGTGTCGTCGGCGAAATCCGCGTCCGGGAAGGCGATGCCGTAAAATCGGGCGACGTATTGGTCCGCCTCGACGCAACGCTTGCCCGCACCAATCTCGCAATCGTCGCAAAGGGCCTTGATGAGTTCGAGGCACGCCTTGCCCGGCTCGAAGCAGAACGGGACGGGCGCGAGACTATCACCTTTCCACAACAGCTCGCATCAAGGGAAAACGATCCGGCCATCGCCCGCATCATGGCCGCAGAGCGATTGCTGTTCGAATTCCGACGGCGGGCGCGGATCGGCCAGAAGGCACAGCTTACGGAGCGCATCGCCCAGCTTGCCGAAGAGATTTCTGGCCTGACCGAGCAAAAGGGCGCAGATCAGCAGGAAATCGAACTGATCGGCACGGAACTCGAAGGCATTCGTAAGCTCTGGGAGAAGAAATACGTCTCGATCCAGCGGATGACCGCGCTTCAGCGCGATGCCATCAAGCTGGAAGGTGAGCATGGCCAACTGACCGCTTCGATTGCACAGGCGAAGGGACGCTGTGCGGAAATCGAGCTTCAGATCGTCCAGATCGACCAAGACCTCCACAGCCAAGTAGCGGCTGAACTCCGCGAGGTCCAAGGACGGATTTCCGAGTTTGTCGAGCGCAAGGTCGCAGCCGAAGACGAACTAAAACGCGTGGATATCCGAAGCCCTCAGGACGGTATTGTGCATCAGCTTGCCGTCCACACGGTCGGCGGCGTCCTCTCCGCAGGAGACCCAATCATGCTCATCGTGCCTGTCGCTGACAAGCTCACCGTTGAGGCACGCATCGCACCCCAGGACATCGATCAGGTCACGTCGGGCCAGAAGGCAGTCCTACGGCTTTCCGCCTTTAATCAGCAAACTACACCGCAGCTCACCGGCGTGCTTACCAGAATATCCGCCGATCTGACCATCGACGAGCGATCGGGTCTGGGTTTCTACACGGCGCGTGTCATGCTGCCACAGGAGGAACTCGCCAAGCTGAATGGCTTGACGCTGGCTCCAGGCATGCCCTCGGAGGTCTTCTTTCCAACCGCTGATCGCACCATGCTGTCGTATCTGGTTAAGCCTCTTTCCGATCAAGTACAGAGGGCTTTCCGCGAGGAGTAGATAGTGGAAAAGCAGGTCCCGACCTAAGAGGCGCTTCAGGCTTAAGCGCGAACAGCGGTTTTTTCACCGTCAGCTTACGACGCTTGAGGGTGTTGTCACGGTAAGTTCCCTCTGCGTGAGAAGCCTTGAGGCGTCTTAGTTTTCAGGCGACGCAGGCCGCAATTTTCCAGGAATCGAAAGCCTCGAGGCGATGGTAGCGAACTGTATGTGCAGCACGGCGGCGGGACGGAACTGAAAAGCAGTTGCCGGTAGCTGAGTGCTGGAGGCGAAACGTTGCAACGCTCCCGGCGATCGGTGGTCTTGCATGTTTCGTTCCCGTTTTCGAAACGACAGATGGCTAGCGGGCATCCACGACCGCCTGCAGCCACTCCAGGGAAGCCGACCCCTGGTACCGGATCAGTGCTTCCACCACGGCACGTCCGACAGCCTAGCGTCGAAGATGGTTATCACGCGCCCGCCAAGAAGCGTAAGGAACCGCTGGCAGCCCGCTCGACCATACCGGCGGCGCTGTCCAAGGCATCAGCCCAGGTTTCGGCATCTAACTGGCAGTAGTCCTGTAAGAAACGCAGTGACCGCAGGTGCTGGACTACCACAAGCCACCGCAGGGAATTGCCCAGCTCGGCGTCGCCTTCCGCCTGGCCATAGCCAGCGAGGAACGCTCGCCACAACTCGGCGGCGCTGTCGCCCGCAGCCAGTTCCAGCCACCAGCCGATGGTGGCCAGATCGAGCTGCTGTGGACCAAGGCCGCAATCGTCGAAATCGAACATCACAATCTGATCGCCAGCCCTGTGCAGGTTGGCCATCCGGAAATCGCCGTGGCAGAACCCTGCAGGCCCACCCGCCCGGCTCACCCCTTGACCCCGCAAATCGGCCACCGCAGCCACCAGCCTGGCGCGCTCAGCGGCGAAGCCGTCCTCAATCTGGGCGATAGTCCGATCAACCTCCGCCTCGGACACCAGCTCGCGTTGGAGCGCGCGCGCGGCCAGCTGCGTCTGACCATGCAGGTCGGCCAGCGCCGCGCCCGCGGCCCGCAGATCGTCGGGTCGCTCGCGCATTGGCCGGCCCGCCGCCACCTGAAACACGGCCATTGGCCGGGTGCCGAACCCTGGTACCTGCAACTGCGTTAGCAAGCGCCCCTTCTGATTAGCCACCGCCCTCGCCACGTCCAATCGGTCAGTGGCCACTACCGCATCGAGCACCGCAAGCTCGGCCGCTATCTCGGCTTCCAGCCGACCTTCGGGCCGGTACAGGCGAACATAGGCCACTGGCGCTCCCTCCGGCCCTACAGCAAGCGTCCAATTGACGCCACGGGCAACCGTGCGGACCTCGGCCGAAAGGCGGTAATCCGCCTCCAAAGAGGCGGCAACGACCGGTTCCACTGTTGCCCTATCGTCCGTCGCCACCGTCACGTCGCCTGCCGCACAAATCGTTCCAGCCACAGGAAGAAAGCCAGCGGCGCGCAGGGCGCTTCCGCGCGGGTTGCCGTGACCTCCGCCAACAGGTCCAGTACCGCCCGTTGATCGACCAGGCCGAAATCCGCGAGCGCGCAGTCTTTCAGCTGCGACGCAATACGGTCAGCCTCTTGGGCGATCAATTCCGGAAGAACACGAGCGAAAGTCTCCTTTGCGTAGTTGCAGGGGAATATGCCAGCATTTAGGCTCAAATTCAGGTAGTTGCGCATTGTCGTTCGCTGGAACCGGGCCGCCAGTGGGAGCGTGTGGCAGTATTCCATCAGCCGCGGATCACTCAGCGGATTGATTGGCCACAACCCACGCCGCAGCAGGTACGGAGCTCTGCACACATGCGCCAGTAGCGTCGGCATGGAAACCAGGCTCGTGGGCGCATCGAACAACCGCATCGAGCGTGCTGCCGTTAGGGCGCGTGGTGTAAGAATGCTTTCGGCGTAGGAACCGACTTCGGCGATCATCGTCTCGCTCGCCACGCGGGTGTGGGCCATTTCGCCGGCGAACAGCGGGAACAGTTCATCGCCGCCTATCCCCGTCAGCACGTACTGCGCGCCTTCGCTTCGCGCATCGGCCCAAATCGCCTCGAAGGCTTCCAGGTAGAACTCGCTCAACGGGTGCTCCTTCGGCCGAGCGTCTGGCCGCAGATCGAGGCAGGGCAGGAAATCGGACATGTTCACGGTGCTATCCCGCAGCTCAAGCAGCGCGATGATCGCGTTGCGCCTTTCGACCTGGGCATGCCGGTGCTGGCCATCCAGTAGGATGCCTTTGCTGGACTGCCTGCCCATCGTGTGACGCGCTGCGGCTGCGACTGCCGCCGAGTCCATTCCGCCACTCAGCTCAATTGCAGCCCGGCCTGCTTTGATCGGCCTCATGGCCATGACCTCATGCAACAGCTGGCGGAATCCGTGGTCAGGATCGAATGCGCTCTGCGCTTCCGTGGGCCCGACCACTTCCACGGCTTCCGGATAGCAGTACCTTGCCATTCTGGGAGCAACGTAGATCGAAGCGCGTTCCGTCAGCATGGTGACGCCGGCGCAGATTTGCCGCGCCGAGTAGAAGGTGCCGAGCGTCAGGTAATGCGCTGCGATTTCGGCATCGAGCGCGAATGGCACACCCAGGAAGTCGGCAAAATCCCATGACAATAGTACCGCATCGTCCTGGGCTCGAAAGTAGATCGGCGCAGACCCCAGAACGCCGGCGCGAATGCGCATCCGGCATTCTTCTTTCACCACTTCGACCATCACATAGTCCAGCGGCCAGGCCACACATTCCTGGTAGAGCTCGACATAGGCGTCGAAACCGACGGCCTGGGCTGGCGCCGGTGTGGTCACTCCGGTTGCTCGCTCACGTACAACGGCGAACCATCGGCCGTCGGTTGTGACCAGCACCATTTCCAACGCTGGATGCTCAAAAGCCTCGATCCAGCTCCCGCCGAATTCCACTCGGCCCGCGCGTAGCAACACGCTGCCTCTCAGATCCTGTAGCCTGATTTCCGCCTTCAACACGGTCGTTACTGTCGTTCCCCCAAAATAGTACCGTCCGGAAGGGGCGGCCTTGAAGCGGCGCTTAGAGGTAGTACATTAGGGTCGCGCTGTCGCCTGGCAGGCGGACCTTCGGTAGCAGCGCCTGGACGGCGATGGACTTCTTCATCGGAAGATCGAGGTTCTGTTCGTTCATGGCGACTTTCCATCTGGTAAGCCGCCGGGATGGCGGTAGGTTCTGTTTGTTCATGGCAAATCTCCATCTGGAAAGCCGCCGGGATGGCGGCATGTGTACATACCTCGGCGGCAGGGCGGGCCGTGCGAAACTTTTGTTACGTTTCCACGACGGCGGAAGATGGTTTTGTTGCAACGGCTGAATAGGAGCGCAGAGAGGCCCGATGCGCGGTCAATCAGGCGGCGGGGATTTCGAACTGCTCGGCCAGGGATGGACTGGATTGAAGCCGCGCGGCGCCTTCAATCCAGTCCGGCGTACGGTAAGCATCGCGATAGTCGGAGAGGACGATCGGAGCGCTGGCATAGTTGAAGATAGACGGCCCCATGGATCCCCATGGGGTATTCCGAGCCACCACGGGTCCGTCCAGCTTCATGAGCCGGACAAGGTTGCTGTTGCGAAGAACGGGCAGCCATTGAGGCGTTCCCTGATTTCGCGCGTCGCTGATCGAACGCCAGCCCGGCTTTCAAATGGCGGTCCGCTCCACAGCGCACCGCTGATTGGGCCGTCCAGGATCTCGAACAGGCCCGTCGATCTTTCCGAATTCATCGCGCCAAGGCTAAGCCCGTGCAGATAGAGTTCAGGACGCGAACCTTTGGGCAAGCTCGTCCAGTAGCCATAGATCTCCGTGTAGAGGGCGCGCGCCGTTTCGGCGCCGTACTCCGGTTGCACTAGAAGCGACAGCGGGCTGCTCAGGTAGGAATACTGGACCGCAACGCTGGCGACGTCACCGTGGCAAAGGTATTCTAAGGCTTCCATTGAGGCGGGGTCGATCCAGCCCGTACGAGTCGGCATTATGATAATGAGCGAAGCGCAATTGAAGCCGCCAACGCGTTTCAGCTCATCCAGGGCAAGCTTCGCACGGGCTTGAGGATCGGCGGTGGCGCCCAGGCCAACATACAAGCGAACCGGTTCCTGCGAGGAACTCGCGGCCGGCTCGGCCGAGTTGATCCCATTTCACCAACGGGGCCGTACTACCGGTCTTGTCGCTATCGACGGGCTGAGGCCGGTCAAGCTCGAGTAGTGCATCGAGTTTGCTTCACGACGAATCCAGAATGCGGAACACGGCACGGAGCAGATCGTCGCTTGCAAGCGACCCGACCACGAGGGCTGCAATGCCGAAGCCGACCACATTTGCCACGCGCCGGGTTACGAAACGCCTTGAGGGCCGGACTTCTGGAATTTCGAGATATCGCCAGAGCCAACGCCCCGCGACACCCAACCCAAAGCCCAAGGCGAAGCAACCGCCGGCACCCGTTGCGTCAGATATGTCCGAGGGATCAAAGTGGGCATCAGGGAAGCGGCAACAAGGTGCCAAGCGCCAATCCCCGGCCGGATAGTGACTGAACAGTCTTGGTGATCATCTGGACCAACGGTCTGCGGAATGTCTATACCGATCAATAACCCGTACCAGTCCCCGAAGCCAATCCGGTGACGTGGTGAAACTGACCGCTGACGGTCTCGGCACCCTGCCCAACCAGGTTCTTCGCCGGACATTCGAATGATTATTGAGGAGGAACTCCATGACCCGCCGTATCATCGATCTCTCCATCGCTCTCGACAATGAAACGCCAGCGGACCCGCTGCCGATCCGCCCCGCGATCACTTATATCGGGCATCGCGAAAGCGCTGAAGGCATGGTGAAGTTCTTTCCCGGACTCGGCGTGGATCAGCTGCCCGGTGGCTATGGCTGGGCAGTGGAAGAGTGCAAGGTCAACACGCACAACGGCACCCACCTCGATGCGCCATGGCACTATCACCCCACCATGAACGGTGGAGAACGGGCAATGACCATCGACGAAGTACCACTGGACTGGTGTATGCAGCCGGGTGTGAAGCTGGACTTCCGTCATCTGCCAGACGGTTATGTGGTGACCGCCGCCGACGTTGAGGCCGAGCTTGCCCGCATAGACCACACGTTGAGCCCGCTGGAAATTGTGCTGGTCAACACTTCGGCCGCAGCCGCTTATGGCAGCCCGGCCTATCTGGGCAAGGGATGCGGCATGGGCCGCGAGGCCACGCTTTTCCTGACCTCACGCGGCGTGCGCGTGACCGGCACGGACGCATGGAGCTGGGATGCCCCCTTTCCCTTCACCGCCAAACGTTACGCTGAAACCGGCGACGCCAGCATCATCTGGGAAGGACACAAGGCGGGAACCGAGATCGGTTATTGCCACCTCGAAAAACTGACCAACCTCGACCAGCTTCCGGCCAAGGGCTTTACGATTACCTGCTTTCCAGTAAAGATCAAAGGTGCCTCTGCCGGATGGACGCGCGCGGTGGCCCTTCTCAAAGAGGGTCCGGCCATGGCGCCGCAGGGCACTCCGTAAGAAAATTCGACCATGTGACGTTTGACCATGGCGCGCGGCCCGAGTCCGGAAGCGTATCGTTGTCAAAGATTTGAAGGTTGCACCGTATATACGTGCCCTTTAAGGATCGGGGTAGAGCCCTGTTCAGACTGGCGCTTCAAATCGAATCGATGGCCGTCTCGGTCGGAATACGCAGCAGGTCATCGCCCGAAAAGGATTGAACCAAAGCATAGGGAGACCGAGCTGATTCTCACTCAAACCCACACTAATGATTTCGCGTCATCTGATACTCTAGGGGGACGTATTTCGTTCGCTCGCGAGCTTACCAAACTTACAATGGCGCAGGCTGCAACTCGACTTGGTGTCGAGACGGCATGCTGGAAGGCCTGGGAATGCGACCGCGCCGCGCCGCAATCCAATCGCCTTGCCACAATGGCGGGCATCCTGGGCGTGAGCCCCTCATGGCTGTTATCGGGAATGGGCGCCGGTCCATTAGAGCTGGAGTCGAATGACGATGCCGCCCTGCTGCGAGAGCTGCAAATCGCCTCTGCTGACGCAGTGACCCAGCAAAGACGTGTGCAAGAAATCGTTGCGTTACTCGGGTCGGTGCGGGCGAAGGGAAAAGGTGCGGGCGGCGTAATCTTTGTCTGATTTGCAGCTGCCGCGACAGTTGGTCTGATGCCGAACCATATCATGACGAGCAGCCATCTTTTCCGGTTGACGGAGCTGCCATTGATGCGTTGGAACGTTATGATCAGCTTGACGACGACGTCTGCACTCAATTGATCGAGATTGGCTCCGCGAGCCCTGATCATGCCTTGAGGGTGCAAGCCTTTGGAGTCGCAGCGGCAAAGGGTAGCGCCGTAGCCCGACGAGCACTTTGGACATTCTCTGAGGCAGTTCCGCGTAGCTGGCGAAATGTTGACGCCATTGATGCCTTGGCGAGAGTTCCCTTTGTTGAGCCGGACATCGTTTCGTCCGTCACCCTAGACGATCTCGTGCGGCAACCGGCGCCTATCGCAGCGTCGAAAACGAGCGCGTCGTCGTTCAGCAATCGACCGTTGACGGTGTCCGCCCCCTTGGCCCTGAGTTTTGGGGCGACGGCGAGCAACCGGTCCCGCGCGGCGTTCGAGCCCCGCCGAGAGATCGATGGCGCGCAGCGCCCCGCGCGCCTGGGCAGAAAGCAGAGCTTTCGCACGCTCGGTTTCTGTCTCAATGCCCGTCACCGGAGAGCTCGTTGCCGATCGACGCGGGCGAGCGCTCATGCCTAGAACGCCTCGGTGCCCAGGAGCGGGACGGCATACTGCCAGCCCAGTTTTTGGGCGAGTAGCGCGTCGGCAAGCCAGGGTCCCATGGCGCGTGGCAGGCCGTGGCCCTCGACGACCGCGTAGGCGCCGGTCAGCATCCCGACCGCGCCTTCGGTCGTGGCGAGCCGCCGCAGCGCGTCCGCCAGATCGCTGACCGCCGCTTCGTCGCGGGCGAAAGAACCGAATTCCTCCAACACTGCGGCGAGATTTTTCTTCGTCAGAAGCTCCTCTGCGGGCCGCGCCGCCACCACGGCCGGCGCGTCACGCCGGCCCTTTTTTCGTCGCGGCGGACAACCGTATCCAGCATGGCGATGGCCGCGCCGGTGGCAAGGGCAGCATCCTAAACGGTTTGCGTCGCCTCGACCGCCTTGCGCAGCCGGCTCGGCACGGCGACAGCCGGGTGGCGGGCTGCGTGACGTGACGGCGCCGGGGCGATTTCGGGCGCAGAATCATCGTTGGCATGATGGTTCATTGCGGAGGTTAGTACACCACAAATGGCAGCAATCCGCCGCACCTGTCGCGGCACAATCGGCGCAGGGGAACACGAAGAAAAAGAACCGGCGGACGGTGTGGCTGCTTGTACATCGCGAAGGAATTCCTTTGTCGGAGAACGTCGGGTAGCCGACAACTGCTGTCGGGTTTTGAAGATTGTTACACGATCAGCCTTCGATGATGTCGTGTTGTACTCCATTGTATACTCCGTGGATAACGTGCTCCGGCTCTCTCCGCGCAATTGGCACGATTGTTGAAGCTCCCAAGTCGCAACGCTAGACGAAAATGGGATTGGCGGCGTTCCGGCGAAGTGTCCAAGTGATTTCTGAGCACCGCAGGGCGGTTGACCGAAAACTGCAGTGGAGACCTACGATGCAAACGCTCACATCGATCCTGTCAGGTCCGCGCCGGCCGTTACGTTTTGGCGGCGACAAGCTAGCCGATGCTATCGCCAAGACTCTGGAAGAATTTCCGTCGAACACCGCTGTGCACACGAACGAGAATGGCGACATAACCTATAAGGAGTTGGGCATATCCGCGGCCAGTCTTATGGGTCGACTCGAGACCGTCGGCGTCCGTCCCGGTGACGCGGTGATTGTCAGACTTCCTCGATCAGTTGATCTTGTCACCGTCATTCTTGCAACCCAAATGCTGGGCGTTGCCTTCGTGCCCGTTGATCCATCGAATTCAGGCGAACGGTTGGACCATATAATCCGCAACACCGACGCCAAAGCGATCGCTAGTTCGGATCCAAGCGGTTCGATGCGCGTTGAGCGTCTTCCGACACGCGGTGGCATCAACTCAGCGTTCTCGAACATAGCATATATCATGCACACTTCGGGAAGCACGGGGATCCCGAAAGGGGTACCTGTCTCCCAGGCAGCCCTCCTGAATTTGCTCGATTGGTATATCGAAATGATCGACTTTTCGGAGGGCAGCAGCATTTCGCAACTTACGCCACCAGCATTCGACGTCTCAATCCCCGAGTTCTTTGTACCGTTTGTGACAGGCGGGACAATTGTCTTGCCTAGTACGCAACTGCGAGCGCAGATCATTCAAACAATAGAATTCCTAACTCATAGCCGCACGAACGTCATTCAGATGGTACCAACACTGCTACGACGCTTCGTCGGAACCCTTGAACGTCTCCCCTCTTTGGCGGAGCGGTTCACCGACCTCAGATATGTGGTATGTAATGGTGAAGCCTTACCGGACTCGGTTAGACGGCGTTTTTACTCGATTCTTCCTGACGCTACGCTTGTAAACACCTATGGGCCAACGGAGTGCTGCGTCGCGGTTAGCTATCACTACTGCCGTCGTGATGATGCAGAGCTTCCGATGTTCATCGGCAAACCAACATGTAACGTTGATTTCTATGTTCTTGACGAAAGCAACTCCAACGTTGGTTTTGAAGTTGAGGGCGAACTCTTGGTGGGTGGTGTGCAAACGTCCCAACGTTATGTGGCGGACGAAGCACAGTCGAAACTTCGCTTTATGCCATTTATGACCGCTAACGGTGAACAAGTGCTGTACCGCACTGGTGATTATGTCGTGGCATCAGAGGAAAATGGATTGAGGTTTATCGGTAGAAAGGATGATCAGATCACGTATCGAGGAATCCGGCTCGAAAAAGGGGAGATTGCCAGCGCGATTGATCGGACCGGCCTTTGCTCAGATTCAGCGGTGGTCGTGGTAGATAGAAACGATGACACGGGGCAGGATCTGGTCTGCATGGTGACACCTGTCAGCGCCAATGTGGATGAAGTTCGCCAGCGGCTGTCGGATACCCTGCCGAATGATCGTGTTCCGAGGCTCGTTGTGCCTCTTGTCGAGCTTCCGTTAACTGCCAATGGAAAACTGGACCAGCGCGCGCTTGACAGAACAGCAAAGGAGGCGCTGAAGGCAGCCTTGGGTTGTGCGGTACCCCAGAAAGAACATGCAACGAGGTCACCATTAGACCATTTGCTGGAGGCGGTACACGCCGTCACGCGAAAATGGGTATTACCCAGCTCGATAGTGCGGGAGTGCAATATTGATTCACTGGACTTTCTCGAAGTACAGATCAAGTTGGCTGAAACTGGCCTTATGTTCTCCGACGACGTGTATCGCGAGCAAGACCTGTCGCTTGAGGAGTGGGCAAGGCGAATTCAACCGGTCGATCACCGTGTCAAGCGAAGTGAGGATTTGACCCCTCCTATTGCCTCAGCGAGGAATGTTACCGAGCGCCGTGGGGCCAGCGATTCATCGAACCGCGATCGAGGATGATGTCCAGCCATTTTCCATGCGCCAGGCCTTCACAAGCCGCTGCACCATTCTCAGGTACTTTTCCTTGAAGCGCGAAGGGTCGATCTTTGTCAGGGGCATTGGCCGCCTCGATCGTACTGATGTCGCGCAGGTGCAGTTCCTTCACAAGCCGGTCCTGGAGGTTTGGTTGGCCTGTGGGGTGCCCGAGTTCATGGCGGACTTCAACACACGCTTCGGCAGGGAGCCCCGCAATCCGAAGATGACCGCCATTGTTGTAGCCAGCCTCTAACGTGCCCGAGCAATCGTGCCAATCCAATGTCAGGCGAATCTTGGTTAGCGGTGCGCATTGCCTCAAGGAAAATGTTACCGCGCGGGTTCGTTGCCTCACCTAAAATGTTACCCGTGAAGGCGCGGGTCGCCATGATGCCTTCACCAGGAGGGAGGCATCATGAAGACGAAGTTGACACATGCCATGTGTATGGAACGCGCCAATGCAGTCAGGGATCGCTATGCGGCCGAAATGACTCGGGACAAGCGCAGGATCTTGGAGGAGTTCATCGCCGCGACGCGGTATCACGAAAAGTCCGGAATCTGTGCCCTGAGCACCTACCCGGAGCCGAGGCATCGCCAGACCCGTCAACGCCCGTCGCTCTATGATGAAGCTGCTCGGGGCGCCTTGATTGCGCTATGAGAAGCTTCCGATCGAGGTTGCGGCAAGCGGCTCAAGGCACTGCTGCTCATTCGGTACCGTCGGCTTAACTCGGTTGAAGCGTGCGGAGGCTCGAGGGCCGTTTTCACCCCGCCGTCGGCATAATCCGACTCCATGTTTCCATGGAGGCCGTTCGAAGTTTGCGTTACTGGGCTGAGGTGAGAAGGTTGCGCGGATAGTGGAAGAGATTTGCTATCGGTTCAACCTTTGTGGGAGCGATGTTCCACGTCGGGCATGAGTTCGTTCTTTGCCGCGCCATATCAACGAAGCTTGTCTGTAGTGGCGCGATGCCATGTTGCTTGAGCAGCTTGTGCAGCAGCCTCAGCGCACCTTACGGTCTCTTCGGCTTTGCACAAGAGCGTCGAGAACATGGCCGTTTGCATCGACCGCTCGCCACAGCCAGTGTTTCCTGCCCTTGATGGAAACGACCATCTCATCAAGGTGCCATTTGTCGGCCAAGGCGCCTTGGACATCCGATGGATCTGGCGGGCATATGCGGCTCCGAACTTGCCTGCCCATTCGCCCACGGTCTGGAAGGAGACCGTGATGCCGCGAACGGCGAGCATTCGACATGGCGAGGGCTGAGCAGAAAGCGGAAGTAGAGCCACACCGCATGGCTGATGATTTCAGCCCGAAAACGATGGCCTTGTAAAGATGACTGGCGGGGTCGGCAGGACGTTCCGTCATGGCGCGACCTACGACGCCAACCTTCGCGCCGAGTTAAGGCGACGGTACCGGCCTCCCCTATTGGGGCACACGGTCAGGTGGCCTGCCATCATGCCAGGACAGGACAACCGATAAAGAAGGTGTCGCCAGTCTGACGTCAGACGACGGTACTTATCCGACACTGTTCTGTCGCCTTTGTTGGGTCCGCGACACCGGCCTATTTCGCCGAGCTCTTGTGGCCTCAGCTAATCCGCTGAAAAGCAATCACAATGTTTTTCTTCTGCTGGGTCGGCCACATTGGCACGAGTTTTGCTGCTCCTTCGTTGCGAGCCGGGAGCCGCCGACCGACCTTCATTCGTGGATGACACCCCGATCGATGGAACGAAGAAAGAAAAGCAAGATGTCAAATCCGCATCAGATAGATGGGACGGGGCCTCGGCGAAACCGCCCCCGACAAAAGGCTCACCGCCCTTGTCGACCCTTGCGCAGGAAATCGTGATGGCCGGCTGCGAAGGCCCACCACACTCGCCTTATCCTGAACTCGAAGGCGTAGATAAGTTCGGCATCTCGCCGCGCGGTATGCCTAGGCAGTTACACGTTGGCCGATCTTGATAATCAAGTCGGGCTACGCCGCGGAGGACGTCGTCTACATGCCGTCTTACGTCATTCGCTGCCCGCAGCGCCTGCCGGTCACCTTCCGCCCTTCCATCGCTTAGAGAGTGAAGTGCCACCATGTCCGAACAACCCTTGCCGACGCTGCCCATGTGGCGCGTCGATCACATCGAGCCCTCGCCCGAGATGTTGGCGCTAAGCGCCAACGGTCCAATCCACCGCGTGCGCTTCCCGTCCGGGCACGAAGGCTGGTGGGTGACAGGCTACGACGAGGCCAAGGCGGTGCTGTCCGACGCGGCGTTCCGGCCCGCGGGAATGCCGCCGGCGGCATTCACCCCGGATTCGGTGATTCTCGGTTCGCCGGGGTGGCTGGTCTCGCACGAGGGGGGCGAGCATGCCCGGTTACGCACGATCGTGGCGCCGGCCTTCAGCAACGGCAGGGTGAAGCTGCTCGCGCAGCAGGTCGAGGCGATCGCCGCGCAGTTGTTTGAGACGCTGGCGGCCCAGCCCCAGCCCGCCGACCTGCGGTGCCACCTCTCCTTTCCGCTTCCGGCCATGGTCATCAGCGCGCTGATGGGCGTGCTCTACGAGGATCACGCCTTTTTCGCCGGGCTGTCCGACGAGGTGATGACGCACCAGCATGAAAGCGGCCCGCGCAGCGCGTCGCGCCTGGCCTGGGAAGAACTGCGCGCCTACATTCGCGGCAAGATGCGGGACAAGCGCCAGGACCCGGGCGACAACCTGCTGACGGATCTGCTCGCGGCGGTCGACCAAGGCAAGGCGACCGAGGAAGAGGCGATCGGCCTGGCGGCGGGCATGCTGGTGGCGGGGCACGAAAGCACCGTCGCGCAGATCGAATTCGGCCTGCTGGCCATGTTCCGCCATCCGCAACAGCGCGAACGCCTGGTCGGCGATCCATCCCTGTTGGACAAGGCGGTGGAGGAAATCCTGCGCATGTACCCGCCGGGCGCGGGCTGGGACGGCATCATGCGCTATCCGAGGACCGACGTGACCATCGCGGGCGTGCATATTCCCGCGGAGAGCAAGGTGCTAGTCGGCCTGCCGGCGACGTCGTTCGATCCGCGCCATTTCGACGACCCGGAAATCTTCGACATCGGACGCGATGAAAAGCCGCACCTGGCGTTCTCCTACGGGCCGCACTACTGCATCGGCATGGCGCTGGCCAGGCTGGAACTCAAGGTGGTGTTCGGTTCGATCTTCCAGCGCTTTCCCGCGCTGCGCCTGGCCGTGGCGCCGGAAGAACTGAAGTTGCGCAAGGAGATCATCACTGGCGGGTTCGAAGAGTTCCCGGTGCTCTGGTGATGCGCGGACGCCGCCGAGAATCGCGATCTTCTCCGCAATTTGCCGGCGCGCCTAGCGCACGCCGGTCAGATCAGCCAGCCAACAGGTAACCAAGATGGACGTGCAAGAAGCCACGGCAGCATGCCGGGACGCCTTCGCCGAACTGGCATCGCCAGCGTGCATCCACGACCCGTATCCGTTCATGCGGTGGTTGCGCGAGCACGATCCGGTGCATCGTGCGGCGTCGGGCCTCTTTCTGTTGAGCCGCCACGCCGACATCTACTGGGCGCTCAAGGCCACGGGCGATGCGTTTCGGGGACCGGCGCCGGGCGAACTGGCGCGCTATTTCCCGCGTGCGGCCACCAGCCTGTCACTCAATCTGCTGGCGTCCACCCTAGCGATGAAGGAACCACCGACGCATACGCGTCTGCGCCGGCTGATCTCGCGCGATTTCACCATGTGCCAGATCGACAACCTGCGGCCGAGCATCGCGCTCATCGTCGCAGCGCGCCTGGACGGCATCGCGCCCGCGCTTGAGCGCGGGGAGGCGGTGGACCTGCATCGGGAATTCGCGCTGGCCTTGCCCATGCTGGTTTTCGCCGAACTGTTCGGCATGCCCCAGGACGACATGTTCGGGCTCGCCGCCGGCATCGGCGCCATTCTGGAAGGCCTGAGCCCGCACGCCAGCGATCCACAGCTCGCCGCGGCGGACGCGGCCAGCGCCAGGGTGCAGGCCTACTTCGGCGACCTCATACAGCGCAAGCGCACCGATCCCCGCCACGACATCGTGTCGATGCTGGTCGGCGCACACGACGATGATGCCGACACGCTGTCGGATGCGGAGTTGATCAGCATGCTGTGGGGCATGCTGCTGGGCGGCTTCGCCACCACTGCTGCGAGCATCGACCATGCGGTCCTGGCGATGCTGGCGTATCCCGAACAGCGGCACTGGCTGCAGGGAGACGCCGTGGGGGTGAAGGCATTCGTCGAAGAAGTCCTGCGCTGCGACGCGCCCGCCATGTTCAGCTCCATTCCGCGTATCGCCCAGCGCGACATCGAACTGGACGGCGTGGTGATCCCGAAGAACGCGGACGTGCGCGTGCTGCTCGCGGCCGGCAATCGCGACCCGGACGCCTTCGCCGATCCCGACCGCTTCGATCCCGCGCGGTTCTACGGCACCAGTCCTGGCATGTCGACCGACGGGAAGATCATGCTGAGCTTCGGCCACGGCATTCACTTCTGCCTCGGTGCGCAACTGGCCCGGGTGCAGTTGGCCGAGAGCCTGCCGCGGATCCAGGCGCGCTTCCCCACGCTGGCATTGGCCGAGCAGCCGACCCGGGAGCCCTCCGCGTTCCTTAGGACCTTCCGCGCGCTGCCGGTGCGGCTGCGTGCGCAGGGGGGCTGAGATGCGCGTCGTGGTCGACCAGGATCTGTGCGGAACCACCGGGCAGTGCGTGCTGACGCTGCCGGGCACCTTTCGCCAGCGCGAACCGGACGGCGTGGCCGAAGTGTGCGTGGCGACGGTCCCGCAGGCGCTGCACGCCGCCGTGCGGCTGGCGGCCAGCCAGTGCCCGGTCGCCGCCATTCGGGTCATCGAAAGCAACGCTGGCGATGACGAGCGCGCCAGCGCCGACCCTGCGCCTTCTCCGGCGGAGGCCGAGCGGCATGCCGCGAAAGACCAACGCAATCCAGGAGGACACGATGGGACGGTTTGAAGGCAAGGTGGCCGTGGTAACCGGCGCCGGCGCCGGCATCGGCAAGGCATGCGCCCTCGCCATCGCGCGCGAGGGCGGCAGAGTGGTGGTGGCCGACATTGATGGCTCGGCGGCCATCGCCTGCACCGCGCAGATCAAGGCCGAAGCGGGCCACGCGCTGGCCCTGGCCATGGACATCGCCGATGCGCAGGCGGTGGCCGCGCTGTTCGAGACGGCGGAGCGGCACTTCGGTGGGGTCGACCTGCTGGTGAACAACGCGAGCGCCATGCATCTGACCCCGCGCGACCGCGCGATCCTCGACTTGGACCTGGCGGTCTGGGATCAGACCATGGCGACCAATCTGCGCGGCACGCTGCTCTGCTGCCGGCAGGCCATTCCACGGATGATCGCCCGCGGCGGTGGCGCGATCGTCAACATGTCGTCGTGCCAGGGGCTCAGCGGTGACACCGCGCAGACGTCCTACGCCGCGTCGAAGGCAGCGATGAACATGCTGTCGGCCTCGCTCGCCACCCAGTACGGTCATGCGCAGATCCGCTGCAACGCGGTTGCGCCGGGTCTCATCATGACCGAGCGTCTCCTCGCCAAGCTGGACGAGTGCATGCAGCGGCATCTGCGCCGGCACCAGCTCCTGCCGCGCGTCGGCAGCCCCGAGGACGTGGCCGCGCTGGTGGCGTTCCTGCTCTCCGACGATGCCGCGTTCATCACCGGCCAGGTCGTGTGCATCGACGGCGGCATGCTGGCGCATGTGCCGACGTACGCCGACGGTGGCAACAGCCGCGCCGCGCGGCCTGCCGGCGACACCGCCGAAGCGGCCGCGGCGCCGCGCTGCTGATGGAGCTGGATGGACATGCTGCTTAACCCGCTGAACCGTCGCCACCGGCTGCGGTACGACATCCCGGTCGTGCCCGGCGCTTTCCCCCTGGTCGGGCATCTTCCCGCCATCGTCGGCGACCTGCCGCGCCTGCTGCGGCGCGCGGAACGGACGCTGGGCAGCCACTTCTGGCTGGATTTCGGCCCTGCCGGACAGCTGATGACCTGCGTGGATCCGGCTGCGTTCGCACTGCTCCGGCACAAGGATGTGTCCTCGGCGCTGATCGAAGAGATCGCGCCCGAATTGCTCGGCGGAACGTTGGTCGCCCAGGACGGCGGCGCGCACCGGCAGGCGCGCGATGCGATCAAGGCGGCGTTCCTGCCCAAGGGGCTGACCCAGGCCGGCATCGGCGACCTGTTCGCGCCCGTCATCCGGGCGCGGGTGCAGGCGTGGCGCGACCGCGGCGACGTAACCATCCTGCGCGAAACCGGCGACCTGATGCTCAAGCTCATCTTCAGCCTCATGGGAATCCCCGCGCAGGACCTGCCGGGATGGCATCGCAAGTACCGGCAACTGCTGCAGTTGATCGTCGCGCCCCCGGTCGACCTGCCCGGGCTGCCCTTGCGGCGCGGCCGCGCCGCCCGCGACTGGATCGACGCGCAGTTGCGCCAGTTCGTCCGCGACGCGCGCGCGCATGCCGCGCGCACCGGGTTGATCAACGACATGGTGACCGCCTTCGATCGCAGCGACGATGCGCTCTCCGATGACGTCCTGGTCGCCAATATCCGCTTGCTGCTGCTTGGCGGTCACGAGACCACCGCCTCGACGATGGCCTGGATGGTGATCGAGCTGGCGCGGCAGCCTGTGCTGTGGGACGCCCTGGTCGAAGAGGCGCAACGCGTGGGCGCCGTGCCGACCCGGCACGCGGACCTGGCGCAGTGTCCGGTCGCCGAGGCGCTGTTCCGCGAGACGCTGCGCCTCCATCCGGCGGTCACGCTCCTGCCGCGTCGCGCGCTGCAGGAATTGCAACTCGGCCAACGGCGCATTCCCGCGGGCACACATCTGTGCATCCCGCTGCTGCATTTCTCGACCTCGGCGCTGCTGCATGAGGCGCCTGATCAGTTCCGCCTGGCGCGGTGGCTGCAACGCACGGAGCCGATCCGGCCAGTGGACATGCTGCAGTTCGGTACCGGCCCACACGTCTGCATCGGCTACCACTTGGTATGGTTGGAACTGGTGCAGTTCTGCATCGCCTTGGCGCTGACCATGCACAAGGCCGGGGTGCGGCCGCGGTTGCTGAGCGGCGTCGAAAAAGGCCGGCGCTATTACCCGACCGCACAGCCGTCCATGACAATCCGCATCGGATTCTCATGAGCTGGCATCGCATGCCCCGTGTGGCGAGGCAGCGGCGCCGGTGAGGCGTGCGGCATTGCTGCACTCGGCGCGCTCGGTGTGACGCCGGCAACACCGCGGTGGCTCGGCGCTCGCCGGGGCCGTGTCAGGTACAAGGACATGAACAACATGCAGACCGGTTCCACACTACACGACGACCGAACTGGCGTTTCCGCGCTCGGCGGATTGGGCGCGCCGGCGCGCGGCGCATCCGGCAGGCTGCTCCCGGAGATCTGGATGCAGGACGGCGCAAAGCGGATCGAACAGGCACTGGCGCGTCTTCTCTGCGCCGAAGACGACGGTGAGACCGAGCTGATGTCGGCGATGCGCTACGCCACCTTGCATGGCGGGAAGCGCACCCGCGCCTTGCTCTGTCTGGCTGCCGGCGCACTGGCCGACACGCCGGCGCACATGCTCGATGACGTCGGCGCCGCCATCGAGATGATGCACGCCTGTACCCTGGTCCACGACGACCTGCCCGCGATGGATGACGACGTGCTTCGCCGCGGCCTTCCGACCGTGCACGTCAAGTTCGGCGAAGCCACTGCGATCCTGGTCGGCGATGCGCTGCAGGCGCACTCCTTCCTGACCCTAGCGAGCCTGGATGCGCCGGGCGACAACCGTATCGCCCTCGTGCGCGAAATGGCGCAGGCGGTGTCCGCCGAGGGTGCCGCAGGCGGGCAGGCCATGGATCTGTCGCTGGTCGGAAAGCACGTCGAGCTGGACAGGATCGTGGCGATGCACCGGATGAAGAGCGGAGCGCTAGTGCGCGCGTCCGTACGCATGGGCGCGCTATGCGCCATCGCGGAGGATGCCGCGCACGCTGCGCTGTACTGTGCGCTTGATCGCTACACCGCCTGTTTCGGCCTGGCGTTGCAGGTGGTCGACGACATTCTCGACGCGACAGCGGATACCGCGACGCTGGGCAAGACCCCCGGCAAGGACGCGGCGGCGCAGAAGCCGACCTGCGCGTCGATCATGGGGCTGCAGGCAGCGCGCCAGTTCGCGCTGGATTTGTTGCGCGACGCCGGAGAGGCCATCGCCCCGCTAGGGCCGCGTGCGGAACGGTTGGCGCAGATGCTGCAGCGGGCCAACGCGTATCTGTTCAAGCACGCGCCATGCGCATGAGGGCGCCCGTCCGCACGGAGTCGCCCCCGTGCCGCTGCGATCGGCCGGCGGCAGCGGTGCATGCTGCACTGTGTCCCAGTCCGCGGCTCCGATCGCAGCGGCTGCCCAGCACGGCAGCGGCGCACGCGGCGCGCTGCGCGCAAGCCTATGCGGCGGACCGGCGCCGGCATCGGGGTGCGTCGCCGCGCCGGAGCAGGGCGGCCGTCCGGCGCTGCCCATGCGCCAGGGCGCGACGGGCCTGCGGCGACGTGCGCGGCGTCTGCCCGATCCTGGTTTCTCGTCAACCGTCTGCGGAAGGAACATCCCGCGTGAACGCGCTGTCCGAACAGATCCTTTCCGAATTGCGCCACCTGCTGGGCGAGATGAGCGACGGCGGCAGCGTCGGTCCGTCCGTCTACGACACGGCGCGAGTTCTGCAGTTCCACGGCGACGTCACCGGTCGGCAGGACGCATACGCGTGGCTCATCGGGCAGCAACAGGCCGATGGCGGATGGGGAAGCGCGGACTTCCCGCTGTTTCGCCATGCGCCCACGTGGGCGGCGTTGCTGGCATTGCAGCGTGCCGATCCTCTTCCCGGCGCTGCCGACGCAGTCCAGGCTGCAACCCGGTTCCTCGAGAGCCAGCCCGATCCCTACGCGCACGCGGTCCCGGACGACGCGCCGATCGGCGCGGAGCTGATCCTGCCGCAGTTGTGCGGCGAGGCCGCATCCTTGCTGGGCGGCGTGGCGTTTCCGCGCCACCCGGCGCTGTTGCCGTTGCGGCAAGCGTGCCGGGTCAAGCTCGGGGGGGTGGCGACATTGCCGAGCGGCCATCCGTTGCTGCACTCCTGGGAAGCCTGGGGGACGTCGCCGACCACCGCATGCCCGGATGACGACGGCAGCATCGGCCTCAGTCCGGCGGCCACCGCCGCGTGGCGTGCGCACGCCGTGACACAGGGGTGCACGCCGCAGGTCGGGCGCGCCGACGCGTATCTGCAGGCGGCATCGCGGGCGACGCGCAGCGGCATCGAAGGTGCCGTTCCCAACGTCTGGCCGATCAATGTGTTCGAGCCATGCTGGTCGCTGTACACCCTGCATCTGGCCGGGCTGTTCGCGCATCCCGCGCTCGCCGAGGCGGTACGCGTGATCGTCGCGCAGCTCGACGCCCGCCTGGGCGTGCGCGGTCTGGGCCCAGCTTTGCACTTCGCGGCCGATGGGGACGACACCGCCGTTGCGTTGTGCGTCCTGCGCCTTGCAGGCCGCGCCCCGGCGGTCGATGCGTTGCGCCATTTCGAAATCGGCGAGCTGTTCGTCACCTTCCCCGGCGAGCGCAATGCCTCGGTGTCGACCAACATCCATGCCCTGCATGCGTTGCGACTGTTGGGAAAGCCCACCGCCGGCACCAGCGCCTACGTCGAGGCCAATCGCAACCAGCACAGTCTATGGGACAACGAAAAATGGCACGTTTCCTGGCTGTATCCCACCGCGCATGCGATCGCTGCGCTGGCGCAAGGCAAGCCCCAGTGGCGCGACGAGCGCGCGCTGGCGGCGCTGCTGCAGGCGCAGCGCGACGACGGCGGCTGGGGCGCCGGTCGCGCGTCCACATTCGAGGAAACCGCCTATGCGCTGTTCGCGTTGCACGTGATGGACGAGAGCGAAGAGCCGACAGGGCGCCGGCGCATCGCGCAGGCTGTGGCGCGTGCGCGGGAGTGGATGCTCGCCCGCCATGCGGCGCATGCATTGCCGCAGACGCCGCTGTGGATTGGCAAGGAACTGTATTGCCCCACCCGGGTCGTGCGCGTGGCCGAACTCGCCGGGTTGTGGCTGGCGCTTCGTTGGGGGCGGCGCGTCCTGGCCGAGGGAGCAGGAGCGGCGCCATGATCCGGACCGAACGCGCGCTGCAGCAGGTGCTGGAGTGGGGGCGTTCCCTGACCGGGTTCGCCGACGAGCATGCCGTGGAAGCGGTCAGGGGCGGCCAGTACATCCTGCAGCGCATCCACCCGAGCCTGCGTGACACCAGCGCCCGCACCGGCCGCGATCCGCAGGACGAAACGCTGATCGTGGCGTTCTATCGCGAACTGGCGCTGCTGTTCTGGCTCGACGATTGCAACGACCTTGGCCTGGTCGCGCCGGAGCAACTCGCCGCGGTAGAGCAGGCGCTGGGGCTGGGCGTGCCGTGCGCGCTCCCCGGATTCGAGGGCTGCGCTGTGCTGCGCGCTTCGCTGGCCGCGCTCGCATACGATCGTCGCGACTATGCTCAGCTTCTCGACGATACCCGCTGCTACTGCGCGGCGCTGCGCGCCGGACACGCGCAGGCGGCAGGGGCGGAACTCTGGTCCTACGCCGAGTACCTGCACAACGGCATCGATTCGATCGCCTACACGAACGTGTTCTGTTGCCTGTCGTTGCTGTGGGGGCTGGACATGGCGACCTTGCGCGCGCGTCCGGCGTTTCGCCAGGTCCTGCGACTCCTCTCCGCGATAGGGCGCCTGCAGAACGATCTGCATGGACGCGACAAGGACAGGTCGGCCGGCGAGGCCGACAACGCGGCGATCCTGCTGCTGCAGCGCTATCCGGCTATGCCTGTGGTGGAGTTCCTCAACGACGAGCTGGCCGGCCATACGCGCATGCTGCACCGGGTGATGGCGGAAGAACGCTTTCCCGCGCCGTGGGGACAGTTGATCGAGGCCATGTCGGCCATCCGCGCGCAGTACTACCAGACCTCGACCAGCCGCTACGGCAGCGACGCTGCGGGGGGAGACCAGCGTGCGCCGGCCTGAACGCGCGGGAGGCGGCGGCGTGCGCGCGCTGCCGTCGGTCCGATCCGACGCAACACCGTCGCCCGATGCGACGGATGGAGCGAGCATGAGCGACACCGCCCTGAGCCGGCGCAAGGACGACCATCTGGACATCGTGCTGGATCGGCGAACGGCGCTGGCCACGGTCGCCGCCGGCTGGGAGTACATCCGTTTCGAACACTGCGCATTGCCCGAGTTGGACCTGACGCAGATCGACCTGCGCGCCTCGCTGCTGGGCAAGACCATGCGCGCGCCGCTGCTGATCAGCTCCATGACCGGCGGCATGCCACGGGCCGAGGCCATCAACCGGCATCTGAGCGAGGCAGCGCAAGTCTTGGGGATCGCCATGTGCGTCGGTTCGCAGCGCGTGAGCCTGCAATCCCGCAACTCCCAGGGGCTGACGCGCGCGCTGCGCCGCCTGGCCCCGGACATTCCCTTGCTGGCCAATATCGGCGCCGCGCAACTGCGCGAGGCCGACGGCCTGGGCCTGGCGCGCCGGGCGGTGGATGCGCTGGAGGCCGATGGACTCATCGTCCATCTCAATCCGCTGCAGGAAGCGGTACAGCCGGAGGGCGACCGCGACTGGCGCGGCGTCCTGGCGCAGATCGCTCGCGCCGCGCGCAGCGTGGGCGTGCCGATCGTGGCCAAGGAAGTGGGGTCGGGCCTGTCCGCCTCGGTGGCCTGTGCCCTCGTCGAGGCGGGCGTGGCGGTGATCGATGTCGCCGGCGCCGGCGGCACCAGTTGGGCCGCGGTGGAGGGCGAGCGCGCCCGCGATGCCGCCGACCGTGCAGTGGCGATGGCGTTCGCCGATTGGGGGATTCCGACCCCGGCCAGCGTGCAGGCGGTACGTCGGGCGCTGCCAACGGTGAAGCTGATCGCGTCGGGCGGGATCCGCGACGGTGTCGACGTGGCCAAGGCCATCCGCCTGGGCGCGGACATCGCCGGGCAGGCGGCCGGCGTGCTGCGCGCGGCTACGGTATCCACCGAGGCGGTTGTCGCGCATTTCGAGATCGTCATCCGCCAGTTGGCCGTCGCCTGCTTCTGCACCGGCTCGGCTGATCTGGCGGCTTTGCGTCAGGCGCGCTTGTTGCCCTCGGCGCATCTGCCCGCCGGCTTATGCCGGCGTCGCCCGCACGTGGCGGCGGGCGCCTAGTCTTACTGAGTCAGAAAGTCACGGATGCGGGGGGATTCGCGCTGGTCGCGGATTTGTTAGGGTGCTGCTTCGTGATCAGGGAAGCGCCCCCGCCATGCCCGACTGGACAGCCGAGAGTGAAGCCGCATTCGATGCCTATGTCGATGCTTCGATCGGGGTGATCGGCCACGCCGACCGAGCTGAGCCCCTGAAGGGAGACCGGCTGTTGCCATCCCACACCGACATGACCCAGCCTCGCGACAACTTCCGCAAGGGGTTGGACAGGTTCAAAGCTCTGCCCGGAGTCCCCGAGTATTTCCAGCTCTACGACCTCAAGCGGATCACCATTTCGCTGATGCTGGCCGGCCAAGGGGTCTCGCACGAGGCCATATCACACTACGTCGACCATAAAGGGAATCTTGAAACCACCATGATCTACGATCTTGGCCTGGTCGACCCTCTGGGGCCGGTCACCGAAAAGCTCGGCGCCCTCCTCGGCATATAAGGCTTGACGTCATTTTTTTGGCTGTGAGGCAATGAACCTGCGGCGATCTCTGCCGCAAATCCCATCAAGGAAAGTATGGCTCATGGACGCCCTGCAAGCGTTGGTGCTGACCAGCGCGCAATTGCGCGACATGCTGACGGAAGCTGCGAAACTGGGGGCCGCCCTCGCCGTCGAAGAGCTTCGAGCAGACCTTCACCAGACACCGGACGATGCAACCTTACAAAAGCTCCGCGGCTACCTGGCTGACCCAGGTTCCCTCGCCAATCCGAATGACCACTGGGCGCATAGCGAGCTCATCCGTCGGATCCAGACAACGGCACGCGGCAAGCCAAAATCCACGGCGTGGTTCATGAAGTTCCAGCGGGAGACCGGTCTGAACGAGTGTTTTACCCGCTCAAGCCCTGCTTATGGCCGACGCAGGGAATGGTCATTCGCTGACATCAAATTAGCGCTGGATGCTTATTATCGCAAACCGTAAAAGGCGAATCCGTTGATTAGTGACTTATAAGGTGCTGGCAGTATCTGTCTTATTTTGGTGGATACGCTTAGGAGGATTGAATCCACCATCCAACTGCAAGTATGTAAGAAATAATTTCCTTATCAAACACAACGAGGATAGCATGATTATCGGTGACGCACTTTTCCGCAACAACGATTTGGACAATTACCTACGGGCTCAGGTTGGCGCGGTTGACGAGCACGTGCGCAAGACCGTCTCCAAAGCAGACTTAGGGAAGACCGATTCCGAGATCGCCCAGCAGCATCTGCCAGGTGCTCGGGTCGAACCACTGCAGGTAGACTTCGAAAATCCCCAAAAGGACGTGAGCGAGGCGCGTGTGCGTGTCCATGACGTTTTTGATGGTGCAGTCACGATCGACGGAGTTCGCGCGACCCGCAGCTTCGCATTCACGGGCGATCCAGATCTCTTTTCGCTCAAGACCAATCCCTATTCGAGTGTATTGCCCCATGGTCTCGTCAGAGGCAACCGCATCGTCATCGGCATGGAAGGCCGCAACGACGTGGAGACGTTGAAACGCGAGATCGATCGCCAAGAGCAAACCCTGCGCGAGTATGTCGAACGCTCAAAAGCACAGGTCGATGCGCATAACGCTAAATTAGAGGCCCTGCTAATTGAGGCCATTGCGCGCCGGCGGAAAGCTCTCGTCGGGATCGACGCCCTCAAAGACCGTATTTAGGAGAAGCATGAAACAGTTGGCCGAGAACAGGCGACCGGATAGAGGCGGATATGCGAAGCCACGACGGCGTTGTTGGAAATTGGGCACTCTTAACTGAAGACGAGGCGATAGAAGCCGCGATCGAAAAGCACAGCAAGGACCCTACCACGTCGGTCGCCTATTGGGCCCTGGAAGCGTCTGGCAACGGCGATGATCCAGATATCGGTTCTGGTTCAATCTGTTTCTGAGACTTTCCAAAAAGGATCATATCGGGTGGGCTTAGCGTAAATGGCGATGACAGAAAACAGATACCCAGGAGAGCTCGCCTCCCCGCATCAGATCCATGCACTGGCGGAAGAATACCGAAAGGGGGCACACCTGCTCCTTCCGCTCGGCAGACCCGGAAAACCGCTCACCAGAGCGCCGTTCAGATTATCGGCCATCCACGCGATCGAACTCTATCTGACCGCGCTTTTGCTCCACCGTGGCCACGATCCCAATCAAATCCGCAAGATGCACCACGACCTGGCGGCGCGGGCGAAGCACACCGTCGATGCGGGGCTGCGCCTTCGCGCGAAAACCGCCAATCATCTTCAGTCCCTCAGCCAGAACCGGGAATATCTCATCACCCGCTACGGCCCGGAGCTGGCGGCAACCGTCTCGCAGATCAACCGGCTTACCGCCACCCTTGAAGAGGTGGCGGCAAAGGTTACCCTTTTGATCGCGCCGTCCTCAAAAACGGCCCCACTGCCAAAAGCGCCCGCAGTAGGCAAGGCTTGAGCGGATTACCGGTCTGCATGTTTCAGGGCTGCGGTTCGGCCTCATTGTCTGCATCAACGGCCAGAGCAATGACATGATGAATTAGGAATAATCAATGTAGTACGCGACCTCGTCGCGCGGCATCGGCAGCTTGTCGATTAGGTCATTAGCCAGCCAACTGTCGATGTAGTCACCGGCATCCCAAAGACTTCGGGTCAGTTCCTCATTGTTCGGTTCAATTCGCTCAATAACACGCTCGAACGCGGCGTTGGCGGCGTCGATCAGTACAGCGCGGTCGGCCCCTGCAACGGGCAGGGACGCAATAACGGCATGGGTATCCATGACGGTCGTTTCCTTATGGAATGGCGGTCTCTTGCCTCAGCCTGCCGGTCGCCATGCCGACGCTGGTTCTTCGTGTGGTGGCCAATCAAGGCGCCAGGCGCCACCTTATGCTCACATGCGCACAAGCAGGATACTCGGGAATTTGGCAGATGCACCAAGGCAGAAGGGACACCGAAACGCGAGGGCGCTGCGCCCGCCCTACGGATGCAGCCGCGATATCGTGCTGTTGCTGACATTGTAGCTATGGGCAACCTCACGCCTAGCCTCGCCTGCAGCGAGCCGCGCTAATGCCTCTCGCCTCTGCTGCTGTGAGAGTTTGGGCTTGCGGCCGAACTTGACGCCCCTGGCTTTGGCGCGGGCGCGCCCGTTCGATGTGTTCTCCAAAATTCTGCGTCGCTGCCATTTCGCGGCCCATCCGACAAGGAACAGGACAAGATCCGACATTTCCGACGTAGTGTCGATGAATGGTTCGTCCAGCAGGCGGAGCCCCGCGCCCGCTGACGTGACTGTCCTGAGGATATGCAGCATATCGAAAGGATCCCGTGCGATGCGGTCGCTGACGACGGCATGGACAACGTCGCCGGGCTTCAGGGCCTTTAGCAGCCGCTGCAACTGGCGGCGGTTGGCATCCTTGCCGCTGCGCTTTTCAAAGAAAATCCTATCGCAGCCTGCCGCCTGCAGGCGCTCGATCTGGGCGGCCAAGTCCTGCGCTTCAGTGGGTACCCGCGCATAGCCGTGTTTCATTCACATAGACCTCCACTGTTGCTCCAAAAGTCACGAGATTTGCAACATCCCTGCCCTGATCTGCCCATATCCTCGGTGCTGGGTCACGACTGTTTGCCTAAATTTTGTGCATAAAAGCCAATGCCGCGTTAGTTAGCGTGGGCTTATGTTCAAAACTCAAATCTCGTGATTTTTGCATTGACGATGGGATTCCAGCGTGTGGCCGAAGCGCCCTGCTGGCGCCAATGACCATCGCCAGCTCCAACCCTGAGGATAATATGAGGATGAGGAAGCCCCTGAGACTGGGAGCAGACGAGGCACCGACTTCGTCGATCCTTACCGGGTATGATGAAGGCGTTTGCTGACCTACATCCGCCTGCTCGACGCGGCCGCCGAAGATGCCGACTGGCGGCAAGTTGCCAAGATTGTCCTGCACATCGACCCCGCGACCGAACCCGATCGCGCGTTCCGGGCGTGGGAGACCCATCTCGCACGTGCCCGGTGGATGACGACGAACGGCTATCGATATCTGCTGGCCGGTGGGGCGCCGCATTAGAGCTCTATGCGGGCTTGCCGTTAATCAAGGGCCGGTCGATTCCACTGTGACTTTAAGCGCGCACCGACGCTCACTGACGCTGGCTGCCGTCACGTCAACTTTTGCCGCGACCCCGTCTTGATTTTAATCGATTCACCTCCCACCTGTCTTTCGAGCACCAGCGCCCGGAACATTCGGATGCTGCGACAATTTATACCAAAGCCCCTGCGCGATTGCTTGTTGACAGATTGAAAATACCCGGTATTTTCAGTGTTGGCACGCCGGACCGGTATTTACATCGAATTTGAAATATGCCTAAACAAATGGCAGGTGACGTTTCCGTCACCTGCCATTTGTTTGGTTGTGAACTTGCGGTCTGTGTGGTGCCGTAGGACGCTTTCAGACCGCTAGTCCGAACCCTCAGCAAGTCGGTATCTAGTGCCAGATGGTAGTATTGGCAACCACCTGGACATCCTCCCATGTCTAATGACAACCTCTACAAGCCTGGTGAAAAGGCCCCCACGTCGGGGCAGTACGAGATCACCGGCCCCCGCGGTGGTGGTACGGGTATTGAACGTACCGTGACCAAAGGCGAACCTCTGCCGCCTCCCTTGGAGTCGGGCCAGAAGTACCGGCTGACCGACCCTACGAAGACTAGGTAAAGGTCTGGGGCGGCGGCTTCGGCCGTCGCCCTCCAGTCACCAGAGGGCGTTCCATGCTTGAACATGAATATACCGTGCTCGGTGGCGTGAATCGGGCGCGCATTGGGCACTATCTGGGCGTGATCTCCAGTATCGTCTCTGCGGGAGTCGTGTTTGTTTTCCTATGGGCGGTCGATCTCGCCAAGACCTTCGGCATCTCGCCTAATGTGCCTCCATCGGTGCTTTCGTTGCTCGGCGCCGGCACCGTTTTCATCGTACTCTATTGGATTCTTGACCGCTTTGCCTGGCGGTGGAACCTGCTCTCCAAGGTCCTCAAAGTACCCAATCTTTCGGGCGAATGGGATTGCGATGGCCAGACTCTCAATCCCGATGGCACCCCCGGCTTCCAATGGAAAGCCAAGATAACCATCGTCCAGAGTTGGGATCGAATTCGCGTCCGCCTGAAGACCGCCCAGTCTGGATCTAACAGCACCAGCGCAGCGCTCATTCATGACGAGGCCGACGGCTATCGGCTTTTCTATGGCTACAAGAACGATCCGAACATTGGCGAAACCGAGCTGAAGAGTCACCGTGGCTCGGCCGAGATTACGTTCGCCAAGGATCTGCGATCCGGTAAGGGCGAATATTTCAACGGATATGGCCGCTACACGTTCGGCCAAATGAACCTCACGAGGCTCTAAACATGGCCACTGATATCAACAAACGCCTTGCCCAACTGAAGACGCGCCGACGCGGGACAGACCGCCTCGGTCGTCTGAGCGAGACGGCAAAAACCGACGTGCTCCTGAAAAGCCTTGCGGATGAGAACTGGCAAACCCGCGCTGCGAACCAGCCGTATACCCGGTATGCACTTGGTGCGATGCAGGAGGTCGGCCCGGAATACACGCGCATCAGCATTGAAACAGCCGAGCGTGTCGGAAAGCAGTTAGATGAGAAGCTGAGCGCTGCCGGTTGGACGGTGGAATTCCGCCTCCAAGGCTCTGTCCCCCTGAATGTCCATATCAGGGGCGTCAGCGACGTCGACCTGCTAAATCTTGAACTCGAATTTTTCACCTATTATGTGGCAGGCGTCAAAGCGCGGTCTGGTCTTTACACATCGCCCAGCCAAGACACGTCCCTTGGCCGTTTGATGCGTCTGCGCAAAGAGGCCGAAAAGATTCTCATCGCCGCCTATCCAGCCGCCGACGTTGACGTCTCTGGCGGCAAAGCCATTGCGATTTCTGGGGGTTCGCTCGCGCGGCCGGTTGACGTCGTGCCGTCGCACTGGATCGACACCACGGACTACCAGTCGTCAAACCTCGAGCGCGATCGTGGCGTGAAGATTTTGAACAAGAAAGTTCCCGAGACGATCGACAACTTGCCGTTTTTGCATATCGGCCGCGTGCACGACCGGGATCAAAATGAGGCTCATGGCGGCCTGAAGAAGGCTATCCGCCTGTGCAAGAATGTCAAAAATGACGCCATAGAGGATGGCAAGACGGTCGACCTTCCGAGCTTCGACATAGCGGCAATCATGTACCATGCGGACCAAGCCGCTTTACGCACAGGCGTGTTCTACGAACTCGCGGTACTTGCCGAAACGCAGCGGTTTTTGGACAGATTGTGGCAGGACAAAACCTTTGCACGAACGCTATCTGTGCCAGATGGTTCGCGCCGTATTTTTGACAGCGAGAGCAAGTTCGGCGGGCTTCTTACGCTTTCGTCTGAAATGGATGAACTTGCCCGCCAGGTCGCGCGCGAACAAAGCGTTGCTCTGCGATATCAGGAATCAATCCCGCTTGAAGACAGCCGAAAGGCGATTTCGGGCGTTTTCGTGCCAGGCTAGGCAGCGACAAGCTATTCCCACAAGCGAAGCCGCGCTTCTTGGGTGGGCGGGGAGCGCGAGGGGCGAGCCTGGGGCGCCCTCGCCTGGCCTTGGCCGGTTCGACACCGGCCTGAGGACATTCCGCACAAAAACCCGGGGCATTTCTGCCCCGGGCCAAGGTTTCCGGCCTTTATTCGGCGGCGAGCGCCACCTCAGTGCCGCTTTGACTGCCCGGCATCCGCAGGACGGCGGGGAGCCAACCCTTGCCGTCCAGTTCCTTCTCGGCTTGCAAAACGCCTTCGGCTTTCGGGGCACGTTCGACCGCAGTCGCGGCATTTTCCGCGCACCCGGCCTCGCGCACTACGCCCGCGATGTCGGCTTTCAACAGCCTTGACAGGAATGCGGCCTCCGGCGTCCACCACAGACGCGACGGACCGAAAAGACGGTTTGGTGTTCAAGAAGCTGAACGGGCGTCGGATGAGAAACGCGCTCTGGCCTCTTTTCGCCGCCGCGATCTGCAAGCAACCCCTTGATCAGTGGATCACCCTACTGCCGATGAATGTTGCCGAGCGGGCTGGATGTGGAAACAGCAGCAATCCTGCTGCTACGGTTATCCACTGGGATCAGACATCGCGCCCCGGAAATCACGAGACACAAGCAAACTCAGTTCACGCTTCGTTCGACCTTAGCGTACGATTTTGGGCAGCTCTTGTTCTGACCCCATGGACGCACATCTTCATCAGCCGTCAGTTAACTTTACGGTGCCAGACGGTGGGGCTCGTCAGCTTCTCGAAAGCTTGCCCGAGTAGTTTTGAGCCTCCGGTGATCTACAACCGTGAGGCTAGCGTGGACGTATCTAATTTCAGTCCAATGGATCCGGCATGGCGGGAGACGTTCTACGCCATGCAACGGCAGCCGGTGGGACACGCCGGGCGCGATGGCTTTGAGCAGCACTTGCTGCGCGAGGCAGGCCGCGCCGATGCCGACCCCGTCGCAGGGGTCCATGCGCCTCGAGATCGCTTTTATCCTCACTGCCGAACGCAATCTGCACTGGCCCAATAGCGTCGGCATGCCCTCGCTTCTGAACGTCGCTCCAAATAGGATTACCTATGAAATCTATGCTACCCACCCTGTTCGGGATACTTTTGGCTACGACTGCCAATGCTGCCAATGATAGTCATGTACTAGCAACCTTTCCCCAGATTGAGCTTGCGCTGACTGCCGGCAAGCAAGTGGATGTTATGGTCGATTTAGGTTTGTGTACTCCGGCGAACGGCGATACGCCGCCGACGAAGACGCGAGGAGGCATTCGCATAGATGGGTATAGAATCACTTCTGACGGCACCCTCGCTTTTGCGGATCAGCATTTTACGATTGATCGTGACGGTAAGCCCATTCTTCAATTTCTTCGCTACCAAATCCGGTTGGACGGTGACGCCGAACTCACCATGGTCGTATTCAACATGCCAAGCTATGAGAGAAAAGGTACCAGCTTGGCCTACAAATGCGCGATCAGTCACGGGTTGAGTTTCTTCGCTCCACAGTGATCGCTGGCGGCGATGTCACGTTGTCCGAATATAAACGCGTTGAGACCTGCGGCGGCACTGTAAAGTTATCAGCGGATTGATGCAGCGATAGCTGGCCGAGACGGCTGTGATGCGTGACGATGATGCCGCGGGCGCCAGCATGTCCTCAACCATGCGCAGACTGAGCGGAAAGCGAAAGTAGAGCCATACCGCGTGCGCAATGATAAGCGGTGGCGACGATAGAGCGGATCACGAGCAACTTCTGACATGGCCCCATGCTCTGAGGATGTGTTGCAAAGTTTTTGGTGACCAGACGCATGGCGTTAGGCTCCGGTGTTCCCCGGAGAGTTGAGATGTTCAAAGGCCGCCATTTCGACCAATCTGTGATCTTGCTTTGCATTCGCTGGTATCTGGACTACGGACTGAGCCTACGCGACCTTCGAGAAATGATGGCGGAGCGTGGCATTAGTGTCGATCATTCAACGATCCATCGCTGGGTCGTTCATTTCGCGCCGCTGCTGATAGAACGCTTTAACCGGCGCAAGCGCCCCGTGACCGGCAAATGGCATGCGGACGAGACCTACATCAAGGTCCGCGCGCGATGGATGTACCCCAATCGCGCCATCGACACCGTCGCGTTCTGGTTCAGTGAATACCGGATTTGCCGCCCGCCAAGCGTTTCTTCACAAAAGCGTTGGCACGCCATGGCCGTCCCGATCGCATCGTCATCGACGGCAGTCAGACCAACGGGGAAGCCATCGTTTCCTGCGATGCCACAAGTCGATTGCAGGATTGCTCCCGGCACCGGTCGAAGCCGATCCGCATCCGCCAAAGCCAATACCTCAATAACCGCATCGAGCAAGATCATCGGCGCATCAAGCACCGCGTGCGGCCGATGCTCGGTGTCAAATCGACGGACGCCGCCGCGGTCACCCTGTCCGGCATCGAGATGGTCCACATGATGCGCAAACGACAGGCGCGGTACGCCTTCAATCCGAACCCGTCTCTCGCCGAGCAGTTCGAAAGCCTCGCTGCCGCATGAGGTTGCCACCACTCTGGCAAATTCTCTGACCAGACGAAACTTTGCAATGGAACCCTCGACACTGGGCTATCTGAGCCTCGTAGAGTTCGAGGAACGAGCTATGTTGGCTTAACTGCGGGTCCGAAAAACCGGCAGCATGCCGTTGCGTCACTTTGCCAGAGAATGACAACCATAGAAGCTCAAAGCGTAATTAGTCATGACAGCTTAACCGGCAAATTGATCGGCCCTCGAAAGCCGAAGCCGCGCCATTGCACCACCTGAGGATCCGGCAGCGTCATATTCGGAAAACGCTCGAATAGCATGGCCAGCATGATTGCCCCTACGGTTTGACGCGAGATTTGCGCGCCTGCACAGTGATGCGGCCCCGAGCCGAAGGATTGATGCGGAATCTTTTGGCGGAAGACGTTGAAGCGCTCTCCGTCTTCGAAGACCTCTTCATCGCGATTGGCCGAAGCTTGGATGGTCATCACGGTATCGCCCTTCGGAATAAGAAAACCGCGAATCTCCGTGTCCTCCCGCACGAGGCGCGAACTCGCCTGGATCGGAGCAATCCACCGCACGCCCTCCTCGAAGGCCTGCCCCCAGCATTGCTGCCTCTTGACCTCCTCGAACTGCTCGGGATTGGTCAGCAATCCGTAGACGATCGTGCCAAGAGCGTCGCGGGGCTCGTTAATTCCCCCGCCAATGGCGATCTTGATGTTGGCATACATCTGACTCATGGGTATCGGATCAGGCGCGTTCACCATGATCGCGAAAGCCGAGGGGTTCGGCTCCGCCCGGTGCTTTTCGATTAGGTTGTCGAAGAGCCTGTTCATCTCGGCATTGGCTTCGTCCGATCGCTCGAATGGCTCCGGCCGCCATCCAAAATTGCCCGCCCCGTCGATCAGCCGCTGCGACCAGCGTATCATCTCTGCGTCGGATGCTCCGCAAATCCCGAGGATATGTGCGAGAATGCGGGCGGCCACCGGGCCGCAGATCTCTGCAAACAGATCCACTGTGCCGCCGCGCGGAAGGCGATCCAGATACTCGTTCACGATGTCGCGATAGATTGGCGCCCAATGTTCCGCGATAGTCTTGGGGGCGAAAGCCATGGCCATGGCCATTCTTTCGCGGGCATGTTCCGCGCCATCTTTTCGCATCAGAGTATGGGCCTGAAAGGCCGGCTTCATCGGTGTGTTGGGATCATCCGAACTGAAGCGCTCTGGTTGGTCCTTCACCATTTTCGTGTCGGAGGCCTTAGTGAGAAATGTCCGCTTCACGGAGGCAACGTGCACCACGGGGGTCTGCGCGCGCATCCGGCGATAGATCGGATATGGGTCGAATGTAAGCTCGTCGATCGTGGATACCCGATCTACTGGCAGCAGTCGCATTGCGGGACTTCTCCTGTTAGTTCATTTGATATCAGCCGACGTACGCTCCGTCCGCGGACGAAGACGCTTGAAAGATCGTGCGGCGGCGCTGTCAGCCGGCTTCTTCTGGTCTTCGATGCCCCGGGCCCGCGCGCTGTCTAAGCGAGGACATGGGCTATCGCAATGACCCAGACCGGTTCTGTCGCAAACTTTTCGGAAAGATCATTTGCTGCATGACGCTTGCTCTTTTTTCCGGGAGTTTGTCATGTTCAAAGGCCGCCATTTCGATCGATCCGTGATCCTGCTGTGCGTTCGCTGGTATCTTGCCTACAATCTCAGCCTACGTGATCTGGAAGAGATAATGGCCGAGCGCGGCATTCACGTCGACCATTCCACTGTCCACCGCTGGGTCGTGCATTTTTCGCCTCTGCTGCTTGAACGCTTCAATCGGAGAAAACGTCCGGTCACCGGCAAGTGGCACGTTAATGAATGTCCGGGTGCGCGGTCGCTGGATGTATCTCTACCGCGCCGACGACAGCGTGGGCGACACGGTCGAGTTCTTCTTCAGCGAGAACCGTGACCTGCCGACGGCCAAACGCTTCTTCATCGACGGCAGCCAGACCAATCACGAGGGCTCTGTCGCAGGGTCGATGTGCAAAACGATCTTGGCAACCTCTCGCCAGTCGGCATCTTCAGCGGCCGCGTCGAAACGGTCGCGCATGCACGTGATATTCTCAAGTCAAAAGCAAAAGGCATGACGATCGCTGGAACCATCCAGCCGAAGAAGGCGGCCTAGAATCCTGGCTGGTCTTTCATGTGGAAGCCTGAGACTGTGAGCTTAGCGAGAACCACATAGAGGTCTGCAACGCTGAAATGACCGAAGTGGAGAAACACCTGAGGAGCTTTTTGCCCCACAACACATGGTGCCCATGGAACGCCACCCTGACTGAAGAGATCACCGACAAAAGTTGGAACCCTGATGTCGCCTTGATGCACTCACTTGACCTAATCCTCCCCATGTGAGGTTCTGGCAGGCTCGTTACCTCGCCTCGATACGCCGCTCTCCTCAAACCGTCATCACCCAGTTTCCGCCATAGCTCTTCATGCCATCGGTCTATGCCGCAAATCCCTGAACCCGAGTTAAGTTGATAACGCCCTTCCGGGTCGTGGCCAATTGCTTTCTCAGTTGAACTTGATGTTCGCCTGCACGAACATGCCGTAGCGCTCTGCCTGCCAGTCCTCGACCTGCGGGATACCTCCGCCCGGTGTCTCGTCGAAATGCGCGGTGCCGTCAGCTGCCACCCTCCAGTAGCGGGCGCCGACGCCGATGTTGAACAAATCCGTGACCTTATAGTTCAACACTGCCTCAAGTTGAACCCCATGCCCGTCGCCGTTTTCAGGCATAGGGTTGATCTTTGGGCGCAGAAGGTGCCGATCTTTGCCATCGAGCCGCGTGAACAGGAACGCCACGTCGCCAGAAAGGCTGAGTCGTTCGGTGAGTTGCGTCTGCCCGGCCAGGCCGAGCCGCAGCGAATGCCAATCGTTGTCCTGGCTGATGATGCCGACATTGGTCGGGATGGCTGGCGCACAAATCCACGGGTTGGTCGCCTGCTGCGCGCAACCGGCAGCGTTGTAGCGCTCGTTCCAGAAATTATAGCCGACAAAGGCACCGATGCGGCGGCGAGGCGTGTTCCAGAAATAGTATCCTAGATCGGTGATGAAATAGGTGATGTCGCCGCGGTGATCGCTCGACGTGTTCGAATAAGGGTTGGTATACGGGAGGAAATCCTCGTCGACGAGAGAGCCCTCGGCGATCCCGCCCGCACCAAGGAGGCCCTTTACGAAAATGCCAGTCGGATTGTGGGTCGCGTTGAAGAAGACTTCGCCCGAATGCGCATCGAGGCGGTCATAGGTGAGCCGCGAGACCCGTAGCGTGCCGCTGGAATCGTAGAGGTCCTTCGATGCTTCGCCGGTACTGTACCAGTAGCGTAGCCCGCCCTCGAAAGATACCAATGCCGGATCGGCGATTGCCAGAACGTCGGCAGCGGTAGCGGTCGCTGTCAGCCCACAAAGCGCCACATATGTCAAAAACAGTTGCCGCATGGATATCTCTACTCCTTTGTGTCGTGGCGATTTTGGGGGTTCTGTCGCTAAACTCATAAACAGACTTGCGTGGATGACGCGGGTTGGTTCAAGGGCGTTGTCACCTCTGCGATGGGACGAAGAGGTTTCGGACGGCGGAGAACATCGACACGAAATGTTGCAATGAGCCGCAGGTGAGAATTCTCCGCCCGGTTGTTCATGCCTTTATGCGAACGGTGTTCCACGTTCGGCATGAGCTGGCGTTTGGCCCCCGTAGGACGCATTCTGTCGATGATTTTACGCTTGGCGGCAGCCCTTGCCTCTTCAGAAGTCGCGTCAGCAGGCGCCTGGCGGCCTTGGTGTTGCGACGCGTCTGGACAATCTGGTCGAGCACATATCCGTCCTGATCAACCGCTCTCCACAACCAGCATTTCTGATCGTTGATGCGCACCACGACTTCACCCAGCAGCCCGCCGCAAGGCACCAACGAAAGACGATGACGTATGCGGCGAGCATAATCAGGGCCGTGCTTTCGGCACCATCGGCGGATGGTCTCGTAGGAAACGACGATCCCGCGATCGAGCTGCATTTCCTCGACATCGCGCAAGCTGAGATTGATCGGCATAGAGACGTCGACCACCCCCTTGGTACCGAGTGCCTGGAATTCCTTGGCCTGCTCCACACACATTTCGACCCGCTTGCGCCAGTCTTGGCCATTTCGTTATCCTTCTGGTCGACGATCTCTCTTGCGTACGCATGTTTTTTGCAACACGGCGCCTTTGGCGCTGAGTAAGCCAAGCGTCGAGCTTTCGTTCGCCGGGCCTCTGTCATCTCTCGACCGTTGCTCACCAAGACGGCGATCTACCCTGCGGCTTGCCGAGCGCAAAAGACCGTTGAACGGTGGCCAGAGTATATATGATACAGACAACTTGGTTTGTTAAGATTATGATATACTTTGGCTAACCCGTCTTATGCACGACGGAACGTCTGAGAGGCTTGCGGATGTAGCCTGAGCGGTTGATTTGGCGTAGGATTCGGTTGTCTAAGCGGCGCCGGGTCAGTGGCGCTAGCGGCCCGCCATGGCGCGGACAATGATGCTGCGTCGCAGCATTGTTTACGAGGGCTTCACCCAACATCGAATGCCCGTTCAGGATAGGAGATCGATATGATCCGCCTTCGGACGTTCCAGCTCCTGAAGTTCAGACACTGTCAAGTGAGCGTCTCTTAGGATCCTGCGCTGTGTAGAATAAAATTCAGACCTTGAACCCCAGCATCCGGTGACGGCCTTAGCCTGCCGCATTGGATCGTTCTTCTCGAACCAACGCGTATTGGCGTGGCATTCGTTCGATGGCATGCGCATATATTGTAACTCTTGATCAGAAAGGCGTTCGACGTGACGGAGGTGACGTCCCGGGACGTGGTGTAGCTGGTAGCGCGGTGGTCATCGGCGCTTTCCGGTAGGGTCTGGTTGTCGACACCAACCCGTTCCTGGAAGGACCACCGATGACCGACGACATGATGAACCTGCGCACGCTCGTGGAGAAGAGCGCGGATGCCGATCTTTTGCGTGAGATGATCGGCTTCGCGGCCGAGCGGCTGATGGAGATGGAGGTGGGTGCCGCGACCGGCGCTGCCTATGGCGAGAAGAACCCGCTCCGTGGCCGTGTTGTGATCCTGCGAGAGCTTCATGATCGGCTGGACGCCGCCGTCTTGAAATCCTACGGGTGGCACGGGGACATTGACGTCGAGCAAATCCTTTACGGCCTTGTCCGGTTGAACGAAGTCCGGGCCGCCGACGAGCGCCGGGGCTTCATCAAATGGCTGCGCCCCGAGTATCAGATCGACAAAATCGGTCCGCTGGCGCATCGCGGCGACCGGGTCCAAGCGATCTTGGCGACCAAGGTCAGGGCGAAGAAGACCCCGTTCCCGGTCGCACGACTGGACCAGGCGCGGGTTGTCCTCGACCTCATGACACGTGCGACAGTGCCCCTGTCGGCAGAAGAAATCGCCGTCGCGTTCACGTCACCGGACGAGACCGTCGCCGAGGTACGCGACGTGCTTCAATCCTTGGTCCGGCTTGGCCAAGCGGAAAGTTACGATGAAGGAAGAAGCTTTTTCCGAGCCGCATAGGACTAGCACCTTGCAAACACTTGCCTCCGGCCAAATTGCATTGCCTGATCCTCGAGAAGCGGTTCCGACATGTTGAAGCTGACGTTCAGGTCATCATAGCCATAGTCATCGCCATAGACCCCATCCGGAGGTCACCTATTGGTGGTTTCAGCTCCCACTTAAAGTCCCAGCCGAGCCGCGACGTGTTCAACTTGTTGAGCGTTTGTGGGTGAGCCGGTCCGACGCACTTGAAAATCCGCAAATGGATCGCCTCCGTTCAACCAGTCGGTGAGGGAGCTGTTAAAATCCTGCAATGCGATAAGCAACGAGCCACACATCTCCACCGGCTCGACATTCAGGCCTCGTTTTTGGCGCAACGCACTATCAATTCCGACTTGCATCGCGGACGAAAGCATCTGGGGGTGAACGAGAAACCCGACGTCGCCGCCGCCGCTGGCCAGTGCCTGCTCACAGCTTGCCTTGGAATTCGAGTACAGTGCACGGCAGACAGCCGGGCGCCTATCATAGACCGAACACCGATCGTTCACGAGAAGGGGGCAGGTAGCGTGCCTCCCATATCTGGCATGCGGATTGAGGGGCAGTCGTGATATCTCGGACAATCGATGCTCGATGCCTTCCAAATCAACATTCGAGCGCGTCGAAAGGAGCAACTGGGCAAGGATAAATATCTCAAATGGGCTACATAGCACCATCTGATGGCAGCATGCGGAGCAACCTGCTCGACACGCAACAGAATCCTCGGGATTGTTTTTGGCGACCAAATCAAGAGATGCGTTCCGCCCACGGTACGACGCAATTAGTGCATCGACCATATCATTCGGATAGAGGTCGAACGCTTGGCATGTGTTTTGATACGCTTGCCTCAGAACCTTTTCGCCAAGTTCTAGATCCATTGCCGAGGCAAGACCGGCCATTTGCCGTCGTCTTTTCGCTTCGCCCACCGGACCGGCCTCCCCGCTGATTCAGCGACTCAGATTACTCTTCTCCACCTTACTGCTTGCGCGCGGCTTCATCCAATTGGCGGAGCAATTTGCGATAGGCATAAGACGGTCTTCTAGGATGAAATGCGAGCGCGCTCGTGACATCGAGGGTGGGGAGCCGCGAACTTCTGCCCCGGGCGCCGCTACCCATCACTGAAGCAACAACGGCTTGTCACACGGATCGGCACCAAGACCCAGCTTCGCTTCGCACCTCAAGCCACCTTGTTCGCCGTCAGGCGGTCGATGAACGCCAGTTGTGGATCGAAATGCAGGTTGCGGCGCTCATCATAGTCAACAAAGGCATCCGAGCCCTTACCTACAGACACCAAGGGGACTGAACATGGCCTGATATTTCGGGAAATCATGCCTCTCCCACTGGTCATGGGCGTCTGGTGTCGAACTACTACTCGTTTATGTGCAATCCGCTTTCATCTGCGATTAGACGATGCGTCTTTATTTACCAGCCATCCTTGACCGGTAGCCTAGCGACATTTATGTCTTGTCCCTAGAGACAGATACGTCCAGTCGTGCTCCCTTGCGGACCGCGCCAACACTGCGCATTTGTGTCCCAGAAGCGAGCAAAAGGACACTACCATGACCGCGATTCCTCAGCAAGTAGACGACGCGACGCCGGCACCGACGATAAAGACCAACAAAGCCTCTGCCGATAAATGGGGGCAGCAGGTGATCGAGTTGGGCTTCTGCCTCGTTCCATCTCTTTTGCTGCGCGCGCAGCAGCGCATTGGGCTTAACCCCACCCAGCTCGCTGTTCTCCTGCAACTATGCGATTTCTGGTGGGACAAGGAGCGGAAGCCCTTCCCAAGCAAGGAAACCCTCGCACAGCGGTTGAGCCTGAGTGAACGCCAGGTTCAACGCTACATTGCAGAACTCGAGCTGGCTGGATTGGTCCAACGGATCGAACGTCGTAGCAGCAACGGCGGCAAGCTCAGCAATACCTACGACCTGAGCGGTCTTGTGAAGCGCCTTCAGGAACTCGAACCTGAATTCCGCGAAATCGAAGAGTCGGCGAAGGCAGCCCGCAAGGCTGTGACAAAGCGTGGCTACAAGGCGACGGCCAAACCGAGCGGCGGGGCCACACGGTGATCACCTGGAGCCCGCCGTTTAGAAAGAACGAGAGCGAGGGGTTGGCATGAGCTGGGCGCTATTTATTGACGAGTCAGGCCAAGATCGCAGGAATTCGCCGTATGAAGTGCTGGCAGGCGTTGCGATCGAGGACCGCAAGATATGGCCATTGATCCGGCAATTGTCCGATGCCCAGCATCATATCTTCGGGATGCGTCTCTATCAGGCCTACGGCCAGGAGGCGAAGGCCAAGGAGCTGCTCAAGCCAAAGACTTTCAGACACGCTGCACAATTGCCAGCCTTCGAGCAGAACGCCCGCGGCCGCCTTGCTCGGGAAATCCTTCTTGATGGGACAGCAGTGACGCGCGATCGGTTGACTGCGCTCGCGCAGGCGAAGATCGCCTACTGCGAGTTCGCCCTCAACCTTGCTCGTAGCCACGGAGCGCAGGTCTTCGCAACTATGGTCCCGCAGTCAGCACCCCGACCACCAAGCGATGATGCTATGCGGAAGGACTACGCCTTCCTGTTCGAGCGCTTCTATTATTTTTTGAATGGAATGCCTGATGATCCGATGGGATATCTTGTGTTTGACGAGCTTGATAAAGCGCAGAGCCATGTCCTGCTTGGGCAGGTGTCGAATTATTTCATAAGGACCCGGAATGGAAGGGTGCGCTCCCGCCTCATTATTCCGGAACCGTTCTTCGTACACAGCGATCTAACGACGCTAATTCAACTGACCGACATCGTTGCATATGTCATCAGTTGGGGCTTGCGATTGAATGGGATGACGCTGCCGGCCAGGCCCGAGCTCACGGGACTAGCTGATCGCGTGAAACGAATCCGGTTCAGTCGAGAGACCGAAGGAGGTGAAAAAATCTGGGGGATCAAGCACATTCGGGACTTGAGGCCAGTTCCCCTCAATCCGGCATAAAAAAAGGCAATGCCCACGTTTCCGCGTACAAAGCCTCCGAGAGGACATCTATGTCACGGGGGGGCTAATGTCAACCTTGCCTCAGTAGCGCAGGGTGCCAGCGGCGAAGCGACCTAACGTCGATGAGGATGCCGCAGGTCAAATCACGCCTCAACTATATGTGCAACCGCACCACCACCGCAAAGGCCGCGATATGATCGTTTTCAACGATCTCAAACACGATCTGCTCGAACCGAGCAGAGGCGTTCTGATGGCGCCTACGACGTTCGCGGCGACGCTGGAAGCACATGGTCTCTACAGCACCAAACAGTTCGTGCTGCGCTTGAGCCCACGTGTTCATGAGTTGGTCGACGCCCTCGCCTCTGGCGACTTTGGGAGTCATGAGCCTGCAGACCTCATCCAAGCGTATTCGACCTACATCCATGAGACCGTCCACTGGTGGCAGCATGTAGGCTCGACCGCTGGCCTTATTTTCAGTCTCTGCTACCCGGCGCAATTCTCGAGCAGCCTCGAGCACCTTCAAAAGGCGATCGCGGAGATTGGGCCAAAGAAATCGCTAAAACGGTGGGCTGATGATGCGCTTCGCCATGGCACGGCGCCCTCACCCAAGGCGCTCGCCGAGGCGAACATCGCCGTCAACAATGCGCTGGACGTCGAGTTCTACAAATTCTTCGCGCATAGCCCAAACCGGTCAACCGAGCTCAGGCAGAACCAGCATTTTGAAAGCGTGGGTCATTCTTATCGCATTGCCTACAGCAACACGTTGATGGCGCTCGTCCAGTCGTGCGATCTTGCGCCCGACAGCCTGCCTGATGCGGAACGATGGCAAGCAGAGTTCGATCGCCTCATGCTCGCGCGCCACGAGGGCTTCTACCATGGATCGCCAATCACCCGCGGTAACGTGGGTCTCCACGCTATCTTCGAGGGCCAGGCGCGCTTCATCCAACTTCAGTTTCTCGCTGCGTCAGGCGGCCCCTCGACCTGCGCGGCCTATGCTGCCGACGGTTATCTGAGCGGTATTTACGTCGATGCGTTTACAGAATTCCTGCGCCTCAGTGAATCCGAATGGCCCGAGACAATCGACAATCCCATCGTCGGGCTGTTTCTGCTGATCTGCGACCTCTCCATCAACCCGACCCGCGGCTTTCCCCTCGACATCGAACGTTTCGAGGATTTCATTTCTGATGTCGATGCCGGCGCACGCTTCGCCCTGCTTTGTCAGGCCGCGCGAGAGCATCCTGAAGTGAAGCAAGCGATCCAGGCCTATAGCTTTGAAGAGTATGCATTCGTTTCGCGGGTCCTCGCAGACCGCTGCGGCTACGACCATCCGCTTGTTGCCCTACAAGCTGTTATAGCCTTGTCTGAGACGGCGGCGGGCCAAGCCCTCATGGCCCAATGGGCGAGTTTCGAGTACGCCACTGGTAACCTACCTATCCGGGTTATGACCTCACATTTTATGGATTTCTGCAGGAGTAAGATCGCCCATCCCCACTTCTTCTGTTGGGCCGGCAGAGCGTTGGCCCTGGGCGGCACGACTGAGGTATCGCAGGGGCTCTTCCTGCGCCACGTGTCGCTCTTCACCGACCGCGCCGACACGGAGCAAATCTTTACGCGCGCGTTCGCGGGTCGCGAGGGGACGGCGATCAAGCGTATGCTCGATACCTTTATGGCATCGACGGTTCTTTACGATCTGACATGGCAATGGATTCTTCGGGACGGACCCTTTCACTACGATTTTCGATCGCTGACCGGCGATAGTCTAAACGGGGCCACGGAAATCTGGGCCAAGAATGCCTTCAAGGAGGCGTTTGGCCACCACCCGGACGATTTCAAGCAACTAAAGTAGGGCAACGGCTCGAAGCCCTCACGATATCGACCAAATGGGCGGCCGGAGAAATTTTACGCTGCTCAGCCTGGCGCGTTGAACAGCGGAGTTGCATTGTTTTGCGAAACAACAAGAGTCAACGTTTCTTTGGCCCGGCTCAAGCCGACATACAGAAGTCTGCGCTTGTATTCCGTCCCTGAGAACGCCGATCGGTCACACATCATGATTAAGGTGTTCGCGCACTCAAGGCCCTTGGACTTGTGAATTGTGCTCAAGCATTTGCGTAGAGGATGCGAATGCGAGAATGTTCTGCGTCGAGTGATTTCAGCAAATCCGTCATCGGCTGTATCGAAACTGCCCATTCGGATAGCGTCGCGGACTTCGCTCTTCAGATCGAATTCGATTTCGCTGAAGCCGTTTTCCTTGCGTTCTATCAGGTAGATGAGGTGCTCAAGCGCCTGGGCTACGCCACGATGAGACGGTTCCGCGATGAGGTGGTTCGCGATTGCTTGCAACTGACCAGGCATCCCGCGCGCGGGTCTCGCACATCTCTGCTCCACCTCGGCTTTGAGGCGATTGCCGTGGCTCGAAGCCGAAAATCTGACGCTGGGTGCAGAGACGAACGACAGAAAGCCGTCGGCAACCGCATCGATGTCTCCGGTGTGATTCCGGATGCAAGCAACCAGGGCCGAGAGGTGGTTGCGGGTGTGGCCTTCCCAAATGCGCACGGACCGACCAAAAACGCGTTCAGATGCGCAACGCGTTCACTACCGACAGTCATCACCAGTAGTTGCTCACTTTGCCGCAACAGAGAGCTGATCGGTGCTCTGTGCTCTCGTGACATGCCGATCGCCTTATGAGGAACCTTTGCTGAGTTCTCAGCGAATAGGACCCTGAGCCCCCGAGGGAGGTTCCCGGTCAGGTCAATCGAGCCTCCATTTGAAAGGACTCGACGAGCGTCCAAGATCCACTCTCCCAGTTCGGGCGTGCCAGAACTCCAACGATGGGGTGTCGACAGCTCTCCCCAACCGCCGGCGTCTTTCAGGGCGGCCCAGCGACCGAGTGTTGAGCGAATTTCTGCCTCGCTGTCGGCAAATATTATCTGCATCGGGTCGCCGAACAAACGAAGGTTTGATCCCGCTGAATGTACCGCGACGACCGCATGGTGCTGGTCGGCACTCGCGTCCTGATGCTCGTCGCAGATGATAATTGGATAACGCTGTGAAGCAGCGCCGGCCACGCTTGCGGAGCTCTCAAGGAGCTGACGGCATCGCGCGGCGACCACATCATAACGATCATTTTCGCAAGCCCACCCCGCAACGTCGGGAGGAAGGTCCAGCGTGCGGTGATAGATACTCGCTATTTCGGTAAGAAAGCTATCGATAGTTCGGATTTCGACGCGACTTGCGACGGCGCGCGTGCGAGCAGCGAAGACTGAGCGCGCGGCATGTGTATGCGTCAGGATCAGGACACGGCCCTTAGACAGCGCTGACGCCGCGTCCATCGCAAACGACGAACCCTGATGCGTCATCCCGCATCCTGCCGGTGCCTCGATCGTCACCAAAGGCAGGTCAGACCGCAGCAGCGACGCGACTTCGTCATCCGTCACGGCCTCAGCTCTCCTACGGCGAGAGGGTGATCGCCAATTGTCGCGCGTAGTGCGTTGATGAAGGGCAGAATCTCCGGCTCGACGCAGGGCCAGACAGACAACGAGATCATCTTGGCACCGAGTTCGAAGCCACCGGCGAGCGATTTGAACCAGACCTGGCTGTGCTTCGACCACTCCTTGCCTGTGTGTTCGTCAGGAGCACCATCTTTGTTGCCAGTGGCAGCTGCAGCGATGACAGAGCGTAGTTTCGTGAAGCAGCGTTCGGGATTGCCACATGCCGCCAGGATGCTCGCTTCGTCCTTGTCTTTGATCGCCAGCCGATCCGCGAGAGTTCGCATTCGGCGACCGGATGTACCGTCGGGCTCTTGCGCGAGAGCCAGCAGCTGATCATCGCGTACATGGGCGATGATGTTTTCTTCCAAACAGCCAGACCGCCATTGAAACAGTCTCGCTCCGAACCTTTCGCTTATTCGCCGCCAGCGTTCGGGAGATTTTCCTTCGTTGTCACAAAAAGCCCCAGTACGAGACCGCCTTCGCTGAGCCCTTGCAACAAGCCCATCATGGTTTCGTTTCCGCCACCGTCGCAAACTCGGACACCATGATCTTCGGGGCGTGCGGTGAAGGCATTCCTGAGAAGAAACCGAAGAAATCCCACCTCGGTTATCCCTTCGGCGATGACAGGTATCTTTGCCAGAAATGTCTCAGGGTCGCGGCGCTGTTGGTTTGCGATCTTGTCGTGAGGAAGTGACCCAATCTTGGCCTTAGAATCGGGGTCGGAACAAGAGCAGTGCGAAATCGTACGCTAAGGGCGAACGGATCGTGAACTCTGCTGTAGTCCGGCTGTGCAGCATGCGATCCCTGTGGATTGCCATCGCAGGGCACCAATTTTGATTTCTTCGCCCCTCCGACTCGACAACGCTCCCGGTAGATTAGTCGTGGATGGAGTTGGGCGATGGGTAAACGGAAGCTTCTCAAGGTTCAGGATCGACAGAGACTTTTCGATATACCAACCGATGAGGACGGCCTCATCCGACACTATTCGTTGTCGTCGGCTGACAGGCTTGAAATTGGACTTCGCAGACGAGAACACAATCAGCTCGGATTTGCCGTTCAGCTCTGCTTGATGCGATATCCAGGCAGGGTGTTGGCGACCGATGAAACGCCGCCTCGCGCAATGCTAAAGTACGTTGCTGAGCAGATTGGCGCCGACGCTGGAAAGTTTGCGCTCTATGCACGCCGTGAAGAAACGCGTCGCGATCATATTGCTCGCTTGATGGTTTATCTGGCCGCGCGGAGCGCGACGGGGCAAGACCGTAGAGCTGCGCTGTTGGCTGCAATTCAGGCGGCCGCGATCTCCGACGACGGTGGCGCGATAGCGAGTGCTACTGTCTCCATGTTTCGTGAACGCGGATCTCTTCTGCCGTCAATCGACACGATCGAACGGATCGGTCTTGCCGCCCGCGCCATTGCCCGTCGGCGGGCGGAGAGAGCGCTGATCGAAGAAATTTCGGTCGATACGCTTCAATCATTGGATAAGCTGTTGGAGGTTGACCCGGCCATTGGCCAAACGCGCTTTCATTGGCTGCGATCAGCGCCGGATGCGCCAGGTGCGTCAAACCTGGTCGGGCTGACCGAACGGATCGCCTTCCTGCGCAAGCTAGAAATTGATCCGAAATTGCAGATGCGCATATCGTCTGGACGGTGGGATCAGATGATCCGTGAGGGCAACGCCACACCGGCATGGCTGGCCAACGACTTCAATGCCAGCCGTCGACACGCGCTGATCGTGGCGCAGATTATCAAGCTCGGCCAGAAGCTCACTGACGATGCAGTGTCGATGTTCATCAAGATGATAGGCCGGCTGTTCTCGCAAGCCAATAACCGCAAGAAGCAGCGGCACATGGACTGCAGGCCGGATACGGCCAAAGCGCTACGCATGTTCCTGGACACGATCACAGCCCTGCAGTCCGCGAACGATTATGGCCGCAACGCATTGGAGGTTCTCGATCAGGAAGTTGGATGGCACCGGTTGCTTCGGATGAAGCCTGAGCTTGAGTCGATGGTCGAGGACAACGAGGCGTCGCCTTTGACCTTGGCGGCCGAGCAATATGCGACCGTCAACAAGTACGCCGGTGCGTTCCTGCAGGCGTTCACATTCCGCTCAGCGCGCCGCCACGATCCCCTTCTTGCGGCGATTTCGCTGCTGAAACGGCTCTATGCTGAGAAGCGGCGGAGCCTTCCGGATCGCGTCCCGGTCACCCACCTCGGCCAAGCTGATCGACGGCTAATCCTCGGGCAGGAGAAGCCCGATCGCCGTTTCTATGAGATTGCTACGCTCGCGGCTTTGCGAGACCGGCTTAGATCTGCGGACATTTGGGTCGATGGCAGCCGATCTTTCCGACCGATCGACGAGCACCTGATGCCGCGGTCAACGTTCACCATCCTGAAAGATGAAGATCGCCTCGGACTTGGTGTCCAACAAGACGGCGCGGCGTGGCTTGCCGAAGCGCGGCAGATGCTCGACTTCAACCTGAAGCGCCTGGCGCACAGGGCACGAGCCGGGAAGCTCGACGGTGTTCGTCTCGAAGGTGGAACGCTTATTGTCACGCCGGCAGCTGGCGAAGTTCCCGCAGAAGCCGAGGACCTGAATGCCGAGATCAGCGAGTTCTATCCGTTGGTCGAGGTGCCAGATCTCTTGAGGGAGGTGCATGAATGGACCGGCTTTGCGGATTGCTTCACCCATGTTCGCACGGGGGACACCCCGAGGAATGTCTCGGCCATGCTGGCTGGAGTACTGGCCGATGCAACCAACCTTGGTCCGAAACGGATGGCCAGCGCGTCCAAAGGCATCAGCGCTCACCAGATCAGTTGGATGCGCACCTTCCATGCCCGGTCAGAAACCTACCGTGGGGCCCAGGCCTGCGTGACGGACGCACACACCCGCCATCCGCATTCCCGCCTTTGGGGCAATGGCACGACGTCGTCATCTGATGGTCAATTCTTCCGAGCAAGCGACCGCGCCGCAAAGCGCGGAGATATCAATCTACATTACGGCAGTGAGCCCGGATCGAAGTTCTACAGCCATCTGTCAGATCAGTACGGCTACTTTAGCATCTTGCCCATCAGCCCGACCGAAAGCGAGGCCGCCTTTGTGCTCGACGGATTATTCGACCAGGACACAATCCTCGAGATACAGGAGCACTTCACCGACACCGGCGGCGCGAGCGATCACGTCTTTGGGCTATTCGCTCTGATCGGCAAGCGGTTCGCACCGCGACTGCGCAATCTCAAAGATCGGAAGTTCCACACCTTCGAGAAAGGCGATGCATACCCGGCGCTGTCGAACCACATCGGGGCGCCGATCAACACCACACTGATCCTCGATCACTGGGATGATCTGCTTCATCTGGCGGCATCGATCACCACCCGTGCTGTTGTGCCCTCGACGATCCTGAAGAAGCTCTCGGCATCACCGAAGGAAAGCCAACTGGCCAAGGCTCTTCGGGAACTCGGCCGCATCGAGCGGTCGCTTTTCATGATCGAATGGTACTCGAGCTCGACACTGCGCCGGCGCTGCCAAGCCGGCCTCAACAAGGGCGAGGCAGCGCACAAACTCAAACGCGCAGTCTTCTTTCATGAGCGTGGCGAACTCCGCGACCGGTCGTTCGAAAGTCAGGCATTCCGCGCATCGGGCCTCAATCTTGTCGTCAGCGCGATCGTCCACTGGAACACTGTCTATCTCGACCGCGCGGTCACAGAGCTCAAACGGGCGGGAAGGAACATCCCAGATACGCTGTTGAAGCATATCTCGCCGCTGAGTTGGGAGCACATCAACCTGACGGGCATCTACACCTGGGACAGCGAGCAACATCTCCCGGAAGGCTTCAGGTCGCTTCGCCTCCCGGCTGGGCTACGGCGTGCCGCATAACGTTCCTGCTCCGTTCGACCTTAGCGTACGATTTCGCACTGCTCTTGTTCCGACCCCTTTCGGGAGCACGCAAACCTGCCCCTCCCCAGCCGGAAGATCTAAGACGATAGATGCTGAGACGTCTGGGGCCAGCGACCCAATGCCCAAGCGGCTCATCACTGTGCGTCGCGGACCCCGCCCGGTCTAGCATTTAGCAGGGACGCCACTACACGGCGAGAATTCATGATGCCAGGTCCCAGCATTCCAGAAAAGGGTGCCCTGCCGATCGGGAGGTGAACCGGCAGGGCGAGCCGCGCAGAGCTTGGTCAATGGGACGACCGGACGCAGCGGCAATTGTTGTAGAGCAAGGCATTCAAAGGTTTATCGGCAATCACTTGACCCAGCGGTGTGCATCAAGAGTTGCCTCGTACCCCTCCTCATCATTGCGCGGAGAGGGTCATATCGCGCCCTCGGCCTTCAGCGCACGGTAAGTCGTATCGACCGATTTCGCGGTCGCGTCGACGATGATGTCGATTTCGTCCCGGGTGATGATCAATGGCGGGGCAAAGCCGAGGATATCGCCATGCGGCATGGCACGGCCGATGACACCATTCTCAAGCAGAGCAGCGGCGGCACGTACGCCAACTTGCAGCTCAGGCTCAAAAGGTATGCGCGCTTTGGGATCGCGCATCATCTCGACGCCAGACAGGATTCCAACGCCACGAACTTCGCCGACAATAGGATGTCCCTCCAGTTCGGCTTTCATACGGGCAAGCCAATAGGGCCCGACATCCTGGACATGTTCCAGGATGTTTCTTTCCTTAAGGACCTTAATGTTGGCGAGTGCGGCCGCCGCGCAGAGCGTATGACCGGAATATGTCCAGCCATGGCCCAGAGCTCCGTGCTTCTCCGTTCCTTCTTCCAGAACCTTCCAGACGCGGTCGCCGATAATTGACCCGGAGATGGGGAGGTAGGCGGAACTGACGCCCTTGGCGATGGTGACGAAATCCGGGCGCATGCCATAAAGGTGAGAGCCGAATTTCTCCCCGGTTCGTGCGAAGCCGCAAACCACTTCATCCGCGATCAGCAGGATCTCATACTTGTCCAGCACCTCTTGAATGGCCGTCCAGTATCCCTTTGGGGGCGGAACGATGCCGCCGGTCCCAAGTGCCGGTTCTCCGATAAAGGCTGCAACCGTATCTGGGCCCTCGGCAAGAATAAGGGCTTCAAGTTCATCGGCGCAGCGTTTGGAGAAGGCTTCCTCGGTTTCGCCCTCATGTGCCTGGCGATAGTAATGTGGCGTCGTTGTATGGCGCACCAGGTTCAAAGGCAGGTCGAAAAACTTGTGGAAGAACGGAAGGCCTGTCAGGCTACCGGTGACCAGCCCCGAACCGTGATAACCGCGATGTCGCGAGATGATCTTCTTCTTTTCAGGGCGCCCAAGGATGTTGTTGTAGTACCAGACAAGCTTGATGTTGGTTTCGTTGGCGTCGGAACCGGACAGGCCGAAATAGACCCTTTGCATGTTCTGTCCGAAATATTCAACAATAGCCTCCGCCAAACGGGCGACAGGCTCCGTGCCCTGGCTGGCATAGATATGAGCGAACGGCAAGTCGTGCGCTTGCTTGGCAATGGCGTCGGCGATCTCCGTGCATCCATATCCCATATTGACGCAGTAGAGGCCGCCGAAACCGTCGAGGCTCTTTCGGCCTTCAGTATCCCAGATGTAAACGCCTTCAGCTCCGGCCATGATCCGGTTTGGCGTCTCGCCGCGGCTGTGTTTTGCCAGGTGCGTGGAGGGATGGAAAACGAAGCTTCGATCCGTCTCCTGGATTTGTTTGGTTCCCAGATTAGTCAGGCTCATTGCCGCTCTCCCGTTGATGGCCCGGCGGAGGACATTTGGGTCAGCCGCGCGTCAAGGGATGATTATACCTAGGGACACGCCTCACGTTCCACGGCAATACGCGTCCGCGGCCGACGAATGCACGGTACTTGCGCCAATCTCCGTGGAAAACACGGCCTCTGAAAACTCACCGCTCTTTTGGCAGGGACAAGGGTATCGGCGAATTGGATTTGACGGATTTCGTCACGACAAGGCTATAATATTGGTCAATCCCGAGGCCTAGCTGCAGCAATCCTTCCATGAATTCCTGATAGGTCGCCATGGAAGGTGCCGCTACGCGCAGGAGGTAATCGACCCGGCCCCCGATGGCCCAGCAATCCAAAATCTCAGGGATGCCCTGAATTGCCGTCTCAAAGTGTCGTTGGTCTTCAAGGCGGTGGCGAACGAGCACCACCTCGACCATCACGAAAATCACGCCCCCAGTGAGGGACGGACTGAGCCGCGCGTAATAGCCTTCAATGGCTCCTGCTGCTTCGAGTATACGGAGCCGCTCCGAGCAAGCCGACGCCGACAGATGAACGCGCTTGGCAAGCTCGCTTTTCGATATCCGACCGTCTGCTTGCAGTTCGGACAGAATCCGAAGGTCCCAAGCGTCCAGGCGTATGGTGTTGAGGTTTGACTTCATGGCCTGCCGGAGCTGAATCATCGCCTTACGTTTAGGCCGCTTTTGGGTCCGCGCCAATTGCATCCATGGTGCCTAGCGCCAACTAAACGTTGCGTTCACCGCCGGTGTCGGGCGTCGCCTCATTCGCAGCCCTGCCAAACCAAGCGCATGGCTTTTCGCTTCTGGAGCCTATCACAAGCCTGGCAGGGCAATTGTTTGACGGGAATATCAAACGCCAATGTTGCGCGCGATGCTGTCGGCAGCCATGCGCTTGCGCCATTCAATCGGCCCGGAATTGTGAATCGAGTTTCCCTCGACGTCGACAGCCATGATCACCGGCATGTCCTGAACCTCGAATTCATAGATGCCTTCCATGCCCAAGTCTTCAAAGGCAACGAGCCGCGCGGACTTGATCGATTTTGATATCAGATAGGCAGCGCCACCCACTGCGGCCAGATAGGGTGTCTTGTGCCTGGCAATCGATGCTACAGCCGCTGGCCCCCTCTCGGCCTTGCCGATCATCGCCAAAAGCCCGGTTTGGGCGAGCAATGCCTCGGTAAAATCGTCCATGCGGCTTGAGGTTGTCGGGCCGGCCGGCCCGACAACCTCATCCCTCACCGCGCGGACAGGTCCGACATAGTAGATCACGCGTCCCCGCAGATCGACCGGGAGCGGCTTGCCGGCATCGATAAGGTCGACCATTCGCTTGTGGGCAGCGTCACGACCGGTCAGCATCTTTCCCGACAGAAGAAGAGTTTCCCCGCAGCGCCACGATTGTGTCTCTTCTCTCGTCAGCGCATCCAGGTTGACCCGGCGCACTCCGCTTGTCTGCAAGTCTTCGGGACCGATCTGCGGCCATTCGGAAAGGTCGGGTGGTTGGAGTCGCGCTGGTCCTCTACCGTCCAATGTGAACGTCAGGTGGCGGTTGGCGGCGCATTGCGGGATCAATGCCACAGGCTTGGACGCCACGTGGGTTGGATAGGTCGCAACCTTGACGTCAACGACTGTCGTCAGACCACCCAGGCCCTGGGCACCGATCCCGAGAGCGTTAATGCGTTCATAAAGCTCAATGCGGAGCGCCTCTTCAGCGTTTGATGCCCCCTTCGCGATGAGATCCGTCATGTCTATAGGCTCGTTCATCGCCTCCTTAGCGAGCAGCATCGCCTTTTCGGCGCTCCCACCGATACCGACCGAGATCAGTCCGGGCGGGCACCACCCGCTGCCAAGGGTCGAAACGGTGTCGACCACCCAGTCGGCAACGGACGCGCTGGGGTTAAGGGTGGTGAAACGGGCCTTGTTTTCCGACCCGCCGCCTTTCGCGGCGATGGTGATCTCGATCTGGTTGCCTCGCACAAGGTCGACGTGGACGACCGCCGGCGTGTTGTCGCGCGTGTTCACTCGTCGGCCAAGCGGATCCGAGACGATCGATGGTCGAAGGGGATTGTCTGGGTCGAGATATGCCCGACGGACGCCTTCATTCACCAGGTCCGCGAAACTGGCCGCGGAATTGATGCGAACGCCCATCCCGACCTTGGCGAACACCACCACGAGACCAGTGTCCTGACAGATCGGCCGCCGCCCAAATGCCGCCATGCGAGAATTCAGCAGGATCTGCCCGATGGCGTTTTTTGCCGTCGGGCTCTGCTCGCGCGCGTATGCCTGCGTGAGGTACCGTATATAGTCTGGAGGATGGTAATAGGAGATGTACTGAAGCGCATCGGCGACGCTCGCTGCTATGTCTTCACCGGCAATGGTGCGTGTCCTTTTGTTCACCAGCTCTTACCCAAATGACCCGAGCCCGTTGACCAGTTTCAGGCTTTGGAAGCTCCGCAAGCCCTGCTCGCCACCTTCATAGCCATAGCCGCTCTGCTTTACCCCTCCATACGGCGCATCCGCGGACACACCTTTCAGGTAATTTACACTGACAGCGCCAGCCGAAACACCGTCGATCAGCGCTCGTTTCGCATCGGTGGCGCCAGTGAAGAAGTAAGCGGCCAAGCCATATTCGGTGGCATTGGCCTCCTCGATAGCCTCCTCGATCGTGTCAAAGGGCGCCACGGTTAGGATTGGCCCGAACGGCTCGTCATGAAGCACTTTGGCATCCTTTGGCACCCCTGTCAGGATGGTTGGCGGCCAGTAATAGCCCGGCCGGTCGAGGCGGGAGCCGCCGGTCTCTACCCGCGCGCCACGATCGACCGCATCCTCGACCAGACGCTGCATGGCCTCTATTCGCCGCGCGTTTGCCATCGGTCCCATCTCCGTCTTAGGGTCGTCGGGCGGGCCGATCTTTATATTGCGCGCGGCGTCGTTCATCTGGGAAAGGAACTCCTCATAGAGTGGCCGCGCAACGAGGATTCTACTGGGCGCGTTGCAGCTCTGGCCGGCGCACTCGAACTTGTATTCCGAAATTGCCGGAACGGCCGTTGCGATATCAGCATCCTCGCAGACAACGACCGGGGAGTGCCCACCGAGTTCAAGGACACACCGCTGCAAGTTATTTGCGGCGAGCCTGGCCAGATGTTTTCCAACAACGGTGGAGCCAGTGAAGGTCAAGACTTTCACAATTGGCGAACTGAGCAGGTGCTCAGAAATCTGCGCCGGCGCGCCGAAGACAAGATTGACCACGCCGTCCGGGATGCCTGCCTGGCGCAACGCTTCGACGATGTGGATGGCGGCACTCGGCGTCTCTTCAGCGCCTTTGAGGATCACAGGACAGCCTGCCGCCAGCGCAGGGGCAAGCTTGCGGGCGATAAGCACTGCGGGATAGTTCCACGGCGTGAAGGCAGCGACCACACCAAGCGGCTCGGGGACAATCATTCGGTTTGGGCCGTGTGGAATTGGGGCCGACAATTCTTCGGCATTTGTGCCGTACCACTCCAGCGTTTCGACTGCACGCGCGTACTCGCCTGTTGCTTCGGCAATTGTCTTGCCCTGTTCTCTCGACAAATCCTTGGCTGCGTTTCCCACCTTCGTGGCCAGGATTCTGGCGGCCGCAACAAGGATCTCGCCGCGATCCTTCGGCGGTCGCGAGGACCAAGCCTGGCGGCTTGCCTCTGCAGAAGCAAGGGCCTCGTCCAGATCCGAAGCCGCCGCCGCGGCCACAGAGCCAAACACCGTTTCTGTCGCCGGATTGGTCACCGTCAGGGTTCCACTACCGTCTCGCCAACGGCCGTTGATGAAAAGCTGATAGGTCGTGGCGTTGGACATCGCATGCTCCGCTTTGCTGTATTTGCAAGGTACGACAACGGCCGATATCCGAACCGTGCCTCGCTCCCCTGCGATTTCATCGCGATAGTGGCATGCGGTCAAATATCGATTGTCGCCCAAAACCATCTCGAAGCCAGATTGCGACCGCTCAAGCAGTCGCGAAGAACGAATAGTACTGGAAAGAACGTAGCTTGGGATTTCCTAGACCCGGTCTGGAACCGTGGCGGACCAGTGCTTGCTCTCTATCAAAGTCCTTACGACTTTGGGAATCAGCTTGCGGACCGCGGAGACCGCCGGAGAGCGCTCGTCTTTAGGGTTTACGGCGAGCACAACGGAACGGGTGATCACTGGATCAATGATTTTAACCGTTCGCACCTGGCCTTGAGAGGCCTCTTTCTGGATGGCCGACGGGGTAAGGATGGAATAGGCCTTTCCCTCCATGACCATATCGATGATCGTAGAAAGGGAGTCGACTTCGAATCTGACGTCCAGAACACAGCCGTGCTGGGCAACGACGTCCGCCACAGAACGCCGGACATTGTTGTTGCGCATGGGAACCGCCAGCGGAAATGCGTGCAGGTCGGCCAGCCGTATCGAATCTTCGAAAGGCGGTTGGCCCGGCGGGACCACCAGGCAAAACTCTTCGCGGGCCAGCACCGTCATTTGCCCCACGCTCTCGGCAGTTCGGTAAAGGACAGCCAGATTGAATCGGCCAGCAGCCATCCACTCCTCGAGCGGTCCGGTCATGCCCTCGATCATTTTAAGCGAGATTCTCGGCAATTCGTTTCTTACCGATTCAATCAGGGGACCACTAAGGACGCGAGCGGCTCCGGAGGGAATGCCGATGGTCACCTCTCCGGAAGGAGCAGCCACTGAGTTGGTCAGTTCGGCCTCGGTGAGCTGAATTTCCTTCAGAATAACCCGCGCGCGCTCGAGCAGCTTGTCTCCCGACGCCGTGACGCTCACACCGGTCCTGTCGCGGACCAGCAACTGGGTGCCGAATCCTTCCTCCAGTTGACGCACATGCAGGCTTAGAGCGCTTTGAGCAACGTTGAGGGTCGCAGCTGCCTTCGTGAAACTGCCGGCTTCGACGACGCCGACAAAGTATCTTAACTGCCTGATGTCCACGATGAAGAAATCCACCCGGGGCGTGTTCCCCGGTACTCTTATATCTATCTCGAAACGAGATGGCAGGCAAGCCACAAAACTGTCGCACAAGTTCCAAAACAGCCTGTCCGGCCGCTGATTATAGGCTCGGCTATTGCTGGAGAGCGAGGATCTCGTGGGCGCGCCGCACCACTGGCGGATCGATCATTTTGCCATTCAACGAGAATGCGGACAGTCCACGCGTGGCGGCATCATTTTCCGCCGCGACGACTTTATGGGCCCACTCGATTTCCTGGGCGCTTGGCGAGAAAGCCTCATTGAATATGGCCACCTGTGTAGGATGGATCGCCAACGCTCCGGCAAAGCCAAGCCGCCGCGCATGTGCCGCGGCTTTACGAAGTTTATGAGTGTCGGAGAACTCGCTGATGCTCCCTACGAAGCCTAGCGGGAGCAACCCGGCCGCACGGGCGGCAAAAAGAACAGAAAGGTTCGGCGTCAAGAGAAGGTCGAATTCCGGGGCGCCGCCAACTGCGGCACTGAAGTCTTCAGGACCAAGGGTCATTGCGACCATCCTTGGATGCGCCGACGCAATGGCCGCGAGCCTTTGCAAGGCGCCCGGGGTCTCGATCTGGGCAAGGAACCGGATGCCTCCCGGTGCAAGATTTCTTTCCCGTTCAAGTTCTGAAACCGCATTCGCGATCTCTAATACCCACTCTGCCGAATCCGTCTTCGGAAGAACAAGCGCGTCAACATCCGCCATCACCGCTGCATCAAGATCAGCCGCCAAAGCGCGCAAACCACGATTCACGCGCACTAAAACAGAGGCGCCCTTGCGGGCCACCTTTGCAACGGACTCAGGAAGCTGCTTGCGTGCCTCACCCTTCTGTTGCTGCGGAACGGAGTCCTCGAGGTCGAGTATGACGCCATCGGCACCCCGCTCATGGGCCGTCTCCACAAAGCGCGGAACGTGAGAAGGAACGAAGAGCAGGGATCTCCAGCGCGGTACAGACATCGTGCTTTCAACTACCGGAACATTGTCCTCGATCATCGAACTGACTCCGAGCTTGCTGAGTCGCCGGTGCGCTGAAATGTTTTGGGGTCTGCCGGCTTTGCGTAAATCGCGAGCGCACTCACGGCAACGAGTAGCGCACTCACGCTGCCGCGGTGACTTAGCGCAAAAGCCCCATAACCTCCTCGCGGATAGCCTCGGTATGAGCACCAAGAGCCGGAACTGGCCGTAGCGAGGGGCCCTCCGAGTTGAAGATCGCCGCTGGCGCTATCGTCTCGACAGTTCCCTCAGGTGTGCCAACCGCAACCCTGCGAACGTGCGGATGCCTTGAAACATCCACCACTTCGTTCAGTCGCCCATATGCCAGGCCGGCCGCCTCAAGCTCACGCATTGCTTCGTGGCAGGAAAGTTCAGAAAACCGCCGTTCAATGATCTCATCAAGTTGCGCACGGTGACCGAGGCGTTCCATGTTGTCAGCAAAACCAGGTGTGCGTGCAAGCCCAGGTTGCTTCAGGAACTTCTCGCAAAAATTCACCCATTCGCGGTCATTTTGAACCGAAAAGATGACCTCTTTGCCGTCGGCGCACCGATAGGCGCCATATGGCGCCAGCGACGGATGTTTCACGCCGGCGCGGACCGTGCGATAACCGCTGTAGTCGTGTTGCAGAACCGGCACGTTCATCCAGTCGGCGACGGCATCGAACAGTGACACCTGGATGCCTGTCCCTTCTCCGGTGACCTCGCGATGATACAGCGCCTGAAGAATGGCGCTGTGCGCTGTCATGCCCGCCGAGATATCGCAAACCGAAACCCCTACACGCGCGGGCCCCTGTTGGTTGCCGGTGATAGCGCATAGACCTGTTTCGGCCTGCACGATCAGATCGTAGGCCTTCAAATGGGAGTACGGGCCTGTCTCTCCGAAACCAGAAATGTCGCAAGTGATCAGCCGCGGATCTCGTCGACGGAGATCAGCAGACCCAAAACCCAGTTTTTCGATGCTGCCCGGCTTCAGATTCTGGATAAAGACGTCTGCACTGGCAATGATCGTGTTCAGGACGGTGCGATCGGCCTCCAACCTCAGGTCCAGACAGATTGACTCCTTACCCCGGTTGAGCCAGACGAAGTAAGCGCTCTGCCCCCGCACCAACTTGTCGTAGTTTCGCGCAAAATCCCCGTCGGGCCTTTCCACCTTGATCACCCGGGCGCCGGCATCTGCAAGGCGAGACGACGCGTAGGGCGCTGCGACGGCCTGTTCTACCGCCACAACCGTGATGTCCTTGAGACTGTTCTTCATAAGGAGCGCTTCCTAAGCGGCTTTCAAATTCTGTTCCCGACGTCGATCAAGCATAGCGAGCAACCGATTTTGCTCATTCCCGACAATGGAAAGACCTTCGTCGACGCCCATGCCTGGTTTCGCGAGCATCATGTCCGCCTGCGTTGCCACCGAAATGTGAACCGTCGCCCGCGCGGAGAGATCCGTCTCGCTGCAGCTGCCTCCCACATAGGCGCCCACGTTGTTCTCTTTGCAGAGAAGCACTGCGCGGGCGCTATCGGCGATCGAGCCCACGTCCGGCGTCTTGATCTGCACGAGATGGGTCGCCTTCGCTTCCGCAAATAGACGCACGTCCTCAAGTGTGTTGCAGCGTTCATCGACAACGATGCGCGCACGCGACGCACGCGCGTCCAGAATGCCGACGATCTGCGCATAGTTGTCGACTTGCGCCGAGGTAGAACCGAAGTCGGCTGGAGATTCGATATTCACCGTGAGCTCCGGAACTTCATCAGCAACCTTGCTGATGAAGTCCGCGATGCGCTGAACGTCGAGACCGATCTCCATGCCGATCCAACCGTAAACGTCGAAATGCAGCACCGGATGATAGCCTGGTTGGCCGATTTGCTTGACGCGGTGCGCCACCCATCTGACGAAATCCAGAAAAGTTTCCCCTCCGACGCCGAATTTGCTGCGCGAATTGATGAGGCCGTGTGGGAGCACATCGACCCCCTTCAAAATCATTTTATCGACGTTGATTTCACGGGCGTCACCGCTCTGACAATAAATCGGGACACGACGATGCGGCATGGATAGGCCAAATTCTGTACAAATAACCTCCGCCATCGTGCTGCGCGCGGCATGGGCAGCAGCGCACAAAAGGGCTTGGCTCACGCCATATTCGATGGACAGTGGAAGTCGTTCCCCATCATGGAGCTCGAAGGCACTGGAACAGGCCGCCAAAAATCGGGACGGATCAACATTCAGGAGCCGAGGTACAACAACACGTGACGTCAGATCCTTAATCTCTGCGGCGTCAAACAACGGGTCACGCCCGCCGGCCCCGGAATACTGCACGCCCATCATGTCGCCCCAGGCGACTGTGTCGTCTTCCAGGACAAGCCCAACGGATAAGCAAGCTGCCGGAACACGGATAGTGCGGAAGCCAGGCGTCAAAGGCTTGCCGACATAGATGAAGCCGTCCTGGCCAGCCCCAGCACGTATAGCGGCCTGATCGTCATAAAAGAAGGCGCCGTTGCCAGGCGCCAGCAGGACATCTTTGATTTGCACTTCGTTTTGCTCGATTTCTGTCGGACTACGTTTATGGCGAATGTAGTTTCCCTTATCGCCCAATCATGCGCCACTTGACGTTGGCTTCGCCAATATAATGTCCCGGACCTTGCCATCGTGTTTTCAGATGGCCGGCGGCTGCCAGAAGGGAATCGGTGGCGCCGCTGTTTGTGCCGGTGGCCCGGGTGCTGGAAGTTTTTTCGCCGGATGTGCTCGGGACGAGATACGCATGCTCCCTTAGGCGCAGTACCGCGGTCTGGATGAGCGGAGCAGTCGATTCGAGACTCGCACCGAGAACAGGTCGCGGAAGCTCGGCTAGCGCTAACGATTTCCGAGATCTCAGTCATTAGTCATCACAGCCTGTCGTGACCGCCGTGTCTCAGCGAATTTGGAGAACTCTCAGCACACCACCCATGCGGGTGCCATCGCACGGCTGACGCCACCGCAAGCAACGCAATAACCGCTACCACGACGTCAAATCCCTCCGTGAATGGCGTTCGTTAGACCACACTTAATTCAACCAGTACAACGATACATCAATTCCAACCTTGCGATCCGGTTTGGTCTGCTTATCTTCGGCTTCTGAATAGGCAAATCCACCTGTGCGCCAAATAGTGCAGCTGAACGAGGTGGTGATTCTGCCAAGCAGGCTCAAAAAAAGAACGCATGATTACTAACCTCTTGACTGTATCCTCGCTTATCAGAAACCTCTGCTTTGCATCGACCACAAGTTTGATAGGAAAACTAATGGCGCCGCCGATCTAGCATGGCAAACAAACGGCTCTGCTCGTTCCCAACCACCGACACTCCTTCGTCAACTCCTAGTCCGGGCTTTGCAAGCATCATGTCAGCCTGCGTCGCAACAGATACATGAACAGTTGCGCGGGCGGAAAGATCAGTCTCCGTAGCACTTCCGCCCACAAAGGCGCCCACGTTATTTTTTTTGCAAATCAATACAGCCCGCGCGGTATCAGCAATCGACCCTACGTCGGGTGTCTTGATTTGTACGATGTGAGCAGCACGAGCCTCTGCAAATTGGCGAATGTCCTCGAGTGTATTGCACTGTTCATCTACGCAGATGCGGGTGTTGACTCCTCGGTTGTCAAGAATTCTGACAATCTTAGCGTAGTTTTCGATCTGGGCTTGCGTAGACCCAAAATCCGCCGGAGATTCTATGTTAAGTAATAAGTCCGGAACAGTCTCAGAAAGCCTTGAGATGAAATCGGCAATGCGTTGCGGGTCGAGTCCAAACTCTAATCCGATCCAGCCATAGACATCGAAATGTAGCACTGGGTGATAGCCCGGCTGACCAATCTGCTTCGTCCGCGCTGCAACCCACTTCACAAACTCTACAAAAGTCTCGCCACCAACGCCGAATTTCTCTCGAGAATTAATCAGGCCGTGCGGTAAGACGTCGACGGATTTCAAGATCATCTTGTCAACGTTGAGTTTGCGATCGTCACCACTCTGCGCGTAGATCGGCACCCGCTTTTTCGGCACCGGCAAATTGAACTCCTGGCATACAATCTCCGCCATGGTAAGTCGTTTTATATGTGCTGCTGCGCGTAGCAGCGCCTGACTGGCACCGTATTCAACTGCGAGAGGCAGGCGCTGATTGTCGGTAGCCTCGAAAACGCTTGTGCAGGAGTCGATAAATCTAGAGGCATCCACTTTAAGAAGCCGTGGCATTACGATGCGGGACGTAATATCAGCGATCTTGGCAGCATCGAAGAGGCGAGCGCGACCGCTCACTCCTGCATATTGGACGTTCATCATGTCGCCCCAGACGATAGCCTCGTCGGCGAGAACGAGTCCAATACTCAGACTGGAAGCCGGATGGCGGATAGACAAGAACCCCTCTGTGAGTGGTTTGCCTACATACAAAAACCCATCTTGTGCGGCGCCTGCTCTAATTGCAGCCTGATCATCATAAAACGAGCCGCCCAAGCCAGGCGCGAGGAGAACTTCTTTGATCTGGACTCCAGTTCGCTCAACTGACATTTTTGGGATTTCCTCAAATTGCTACGCGGCTGATTTCAAACTATCGTCAGTCAAAGGTCCCTTGCCAATATAATGTTAGAACTCTTCCCATCGCGTTTTCAGATGGACTATCGCTGCCTACAAAATCGTTTGGAGGAGCTGTTTAAAACGCATCATGGTTTAGGCAGCGTGTCGCACGGCTGGGGCGCGCCAAGAGAATCCTCTCCGGCACCTGCTCGGCAATTTCGGGTTGTATCTCCCAGCGATGAGAAACGTGCTTGCTGGCCTGCTGCATGTTCTGCGGTGGAGTCAGTCAAAGCTTCGGGCGCTTGTCGGCCCATGGCTGGAGTGCCTCAAATGCTGCCGACGCTTGCAGGACACCAAGATCGTTGAAGCGCTTACCAACGACCTGCATACCAACCGGCAGGCCGCTACTAGTAAATCCGCAGGGTACGCTGGCGGCCGGATTCCAGGCCATGTTGAACGGGTAGGAGAACTCCGCCCACATTATCCAGTCCCAAGGATGCGTGGGCCAATGGTCTGGCATCAGTTTTTCAGCTGGAAAGGCGGCAACCGAAACAGAGGGAGTAATCAAGAAGTCCCAGTCCTGGAACCAACGATGTATATTGGCCACGTATGTCATCTTACGCTCACGCATCTCTTGATACTCTGCGATGCGGATGTCCTTGGACTCTCTGATGCAGGCGACCAACCCGGGGTCCATGTGTTCCTCCCACTTCGGAAGGTACTGTGCGAGACCCGCTAGATGGGCTGACCAAAAGAATCGAATCAACTCTGGTCCGTCCTTCGCCCAAGGAGTAGCGACTTCTTCAACTTTCGCTCCGAGCTCTTCAAAACGAGCGGCGGCAACCTTCACCAAAGAGGCAACTTCAGGATCTACGCGCGCAACGCCTAAATCCGGGCTATAAGCAATGCGACTACCCTTAACTCCCTGGCGCAGCCGGCTTAGGTAGTTGGCAGGTCCCGCTTCGAGCGTTGTATGATCCAAAAAGTGGGGACCTGCGATCACCTCCAACATAAGTGCACTGTCTCCAACCGTGCGCGTTATCGGACCAGAGTGGGAACAGAGATCATCAGTGCCTAGGGGAGAGTATGGCACCCGTCCGAAGCTAGGTTTGAGTCCAAAAACTCCACTGAAGTGTGCAGGCATCCGTATCGATCCTGCTCCGTCACTTCCCTGATGCAAAGGACCGATGCCTGCAGCCGCTGCTGCTCCGGCGCCAGCCGAGGACGCACCAGCATTATACCCCAGCTTCCAGGGGTTGCTAGTAATGCCCGTAAGCGGACTGCGCGAAACCCCCGTCCAGCCGAACTCCGGCACTGCAGTCTTGCCAAGAATGATCGCACCTTCGTCACGAAGTCGCGAAACTACCTGCGTATCCTCGTGCGGCTGATGGCCGGCGAAAATCTTGCTGCCGAACTGCGTCGGCATGTCCTTGGTAATCGAGAAGTCCTTGATGGTTGCCGGCACGCCGTGCAGTCGGCCGACCCGCGCGCCGGTCATGATTGCAGCTTCGGCCTTCCTCGCCTCGTCCATCGCACGATCTGCAGCAAGATAAGCAAAGACGTGCAACTTGGGCTCCAATTCGGCGACCCGAGCCAGAAGTGCGTCCATGTATTCGACTGGAGACAATTTCTTGATACGAAACAGCTCCGCTAGTTCAACTGCCGGCAAGTAGCAAACACTCTCTGAATCCATAGTCGACGTCCTTCTATTCTGCCAGCGTAAATGTCTGGCCCGTCTTGGGAAAACTGTAAAAGACCATCTGCATCAGAGATGGATAGAGAGACTCCCAAAAAAGCCGTTTCGCAAGCCTTCCGGGATCTCATCGAGCTTGCCTTGCAAGCACTCATCAACTGCATCCCAGTTTCCTATGGTCGTTACATTAAACCTGCACAGGTGAGAGATGATACGCCAGCATAAAATCATGATCTCAGCTATCATGTGTTCAGATGGGTGGTTGCCGCTAGCTGATATGATGACGCCGGTTCTGCTGCATTATCCGGTGGCACATCCAGCCTGCCACTGGCCAACGAGGCCGAAAACTGGGGTCTCAGGTGATCCAGCGTTTGGGAGCGGAGCAAAACCTGACCAGGACTACCCTATAAACGAGGGCATATCGGGGAGCAGGTCACCTCGGCATACTTCAGAGTCCGCAGGTTGAGCTGAATGTCACGGTCTGTCTGGGCCATCGAGTCCATTCTCAATGCCCAAGTGGGCTATGAAACAGGTTGTCTCGCAAGCTCATACGTATCTACATTTAGGAGTCAAATCGCCTCCTTAATGGCGGAAAGGAACTGCCTTGTGCGTTCGCGTTGAGGTCGCGTGAATAGTTCCTGAGGTGGGCCTTGTTCTTCTATTTTACCCCCGTAAAAGAAACATACACGGTCCGAAATGTCTCTGGCAAAACCCATTTGGTGCGTGACCATCAACATCGTCAAACGATACTCTCGAACAAGCTTTCGAATAACGTTTGTTACCTCGCCGATAACCTCTGGATCCAGAGCGGAGGTGACCTCATCGAAGAGCATCACTTTAGGACGCATGGCCAATGCTCTCGCAATGGCCACCCGCTGTTGTTGACCACCCGACAGCCGGGAAGGATGTTGATCTTTCTTGTCAATTAAACCGACCATCTCAAGCAACTCTTCAGCCCTGACTCGAGCTTCGGACTTTGACAAGCCCAGGACTTGAACCGGTCCCTCCATACAGTTTTGCAGTGCGGTCATATGAGGGAACAAATTGAAGTGCTGAAAGCACATGCCAATTGAGGATCGCATTCCCCTCAAGTACTTTTCATTTGCTGGGATAAGCTTATCGCCCTTGGGCATATGAGTGAGAGGCTTTCCGTCGACGTAAATGACGCCTTCGTTGATGGCTTCCAGCGTCATGAGAGCTCTAAGTACTGTAGTTTTTCCGGACCCAGAAGGACCGATGATTGATACCATCTCGCCTTCAGCAACCTCGAAGTTGAGATTGTTGATTACGGTGAGGGCCCCATACGACTTGCTCACATTCATAAATCGAACCATCGGACGATTTGGTTCGGGCAGTTGCATAGGGAAGTTATGAGCGCTTGCCATCACAATCCAAGTACCGTTTTGAGACGATTCTCAAGAAGCTTTACTAGGCTGGCTGCCGGTAAAGACAGGAGCAAGAAAATTATGCCAACTAAAGTAAAGGGCTCGAGATATCGGTAGTGCTCTGAGCCAATCGCATTTGCAGTAAGCATTAGTTCCGCAACGCCAATCACAGAAAGCATGGGGGTATCTTTCAGCATACTAACTAGATAGTTTCCCATCCCTGGAAGGGCGGTTGCTAAAGCCTGTGGAATTACGATTCTGATGTATGTGTCGCGCGATGAAAGGTTAAGCGCGCGGCAGGCCTCCCATTGGCCGCGCGGAACGGCATCTAAGCTAGACCGGTATACCTCAGACAGGTATGCTGAGTAGTGAAGCCCCAGTGTTGAAATGCCGGCTACCCATGGGGAGAGTCTTAGCCCAAACTCGGGAGCCACGTAGTAGAGAAAAAATATCTGCAGCAGAAGGGGCGTAGATCTGACGATGTCTATGAACTCCCTTATGATGCTCCCTAGTAGTTTCGATCCAGTGCGTTGCATAAGTGCAAAGACGAGACCACCTATCATCGCCAAAATATAACCTGCTATCGTTGCAAGTATGGTGTTCTTCGTGGCCCAAAGTAGGCTCGGAAGTATTTCCCACGTAAACCCCCACTTCCACTCCATATTTAAACGCGCCCCTGACGCTGGGCAACAGAGTGTTCAAGCCATCGAACCAAAGATGTGATCATTGCGCGAGACATAACGTAGTATATAATAAGAGCGATCCCGAACGCTTGTATGGGCATGTAAGTCAATGAATTGATCTGCTTGGCTTGAAACATGAGATCTTTCACGGAAATCAGAGAAACTACTGCAGTAGACTTTAGAAGCTCGATGAGCAAATTGCCCCAGGGGGCTAGCATAATGGAAAACGCCTGGGGCATAATAATTCTTCTCATTCTGCGAGCAGGCGACAACGATATTGCCGTCGCTGCTTCCCATTGCCCCCGCGGGATCGACTGTATTGCCCCCCGTACTAGCTCAGCTCCATATGCCCCAATATTCAGACCTACGGAGAGAAATCCGGCTGTAAAAGGTGACAGAGTGATTCCAAATAGAGGGAGTACGAAAAAGATCCAGAAGACCTGTACAAGCAGCGAGGTGCCGCGGAATAGTTCGATGTATATTACTGAGACGCCGCGAATTAGGGGGTTCGTCGACAGTTTGCCCAGACCGACAAAGAGGGCGACGACAAGCGCTACCATGGTTGCAGTCAAAAACTGAGCGCAGGTAACTAGTGTTCCCCTTGCAATTTGCACCCCATAAACCTGCAGAAAGTCCCAGATAGCCATAGTTGTCCTCTGTGACCGGGCCGGGGAGCTGGCTCCCGGCCCATTTGATCGTTATCGATTGGCGCAAACCCATTCCGCAGTTTTGTCGCCCGGCAACAGGGTCTTGTCGTAGCCGTACGGTGCGACAGCTTTCATCATTTCTGGGGTGCCGATGAACTTCTTTTGAGCCTCGTTAAACTTGGCGACAAATTCGGCGTCGTCCTTGCTGAAAGCGATGCCAACCCAGTTCTGGTAAGATTCGGGGAACGCCGTGGGATCCGTTACCTCCACCTTGCTACCAGCCTTTTTGGCGACGTCTTGCAGGATCAGGTATGCCGATACGCCTGCGTCAGCACGGCCAGACTCCACGGTCGCGAGGATCTCAGGAATCCCGGGGACCTGAATGATCTGCGAATCTTGAACCCCATCTTTTTTCGCTTGCTCAATCACACTGGACCCGGTGTTTGCCACCATCGTGGCGTTCTTGCTGACGAGATCTTTATAGTTGGAAAGCCCCTTGGGGTTGCCGGGCGGCACGATGAAGGCTTCGCCAGTCTTCGCGAGAGGTTCAGCAAACAACACATTCTCGCATCGGGACTTCAAAATGTACATGCCGCCGGTAATGATGTCGAAACGCCCCGATTGAAGTCCCGGAATCAACCCTCCCCACTCCGTCACAACCGGCTCAATGTTTGTATATCCCATCTCCTTCAATGCACCAAGAGCAATAACATTTGCAAATCCGGCGGGCTGATTGTTGGCGTCAGGATAGGCATACGGTATTTCCGATGCGAAGCCGATTCGGATCGGCTGGCCACTAGCAATGCGGTCTGCAACCGGACCCGCGGACGCTCCCGTGTTTGTCACTGAGAGAAGGGTAAGTCCGAGCAGTGCGGTAAGGGCTGTTAGATTGAGTTTCATTGTCGTTCCCTCTTGCTTTCAAGCATTTGTTGTTGTGCTGGGTGGAGTCGGTAAAAATGCGACAGATTTTCGCGATTAATTCTGTCAATCCAGACCATCGTGGCGATCCGCTCGACGAGCATGAGATAAGGTGGGTCGGCGGTCAAATGCATTGTCTGTATGCTGTCATATCAAATTGAGATGGCGACGGGGGCGGACACCTCATCGGCGCCCTTTATGGCATCGAGGCCGATATCCGGGGCAAACCACCCGATGAACGGCGGCGATACCGCGAAGAGAAATCCCTGCCGCTGCTCGACGATCTCTGGCGTGGCTCGAATCCACCCTGCCACGAATTCGCCGTTCATTCAGATATGGCCATCGAGCTGATCGAAGGGGACAGATACCCTCATTTCCTTCGGTGTCGTCGCGCGGGATCTGGTGCCGACCGCTTCGAGGCGGATAGTCATCTAACGCCACTGGATACGTCGGAAATCCAGTCAACCAGGCTTCTCGCGAAACTACGCGGGACGAAGAGATCGCACTGGAACGACCCGGTGCGCAGCAGCAACACTGGCACGTGATGAAAGCCAACTAGGACTCCCTCGCCCTCCTGCAGAGAGTCCCAATCAACCACAACGCATCGCTCCAGCACATGCTTGATTTTCCAGCCGGAAAGCCCCAGACGCACCCGGCCTTCGCCGAGCTGGAGCATGCAGCCCAGCTCAGGATCGATATCGATAGGAGGTAGCAATCCGTCCGAGATCAGCCAGAAGCGGCGTGGCGCAATGCGAACAACAAGCTTGCTGTGTTGGTACGTGGTCTCACCGACCTTCTTCGGCAGATGCCCGCCGAGCCTTGGCGCGAGGTCGGCCTCAAAACGGGCCCTGGCGTCGTGCCAGCCGTCGAACTGAACGATTCCGCAGTCCTGCGACGCTATCCCGAGACCGGCTTGGTCAGAACCGTTAGCCATGGAACCACTCTCCCTTCGGGTCGAGGAATGTGGGTGAAACTACGCGGGCCCGCACCGCCTCACCTTTCAAGGGATAATGAGCGATAAGCTCGGCGCCCTCCTGCGCTGCGCTGGAGGCAAGAAGCCCCAGCCCTACCCAGGCGTCGAGTGTGGGACTGTAGGTGGTCGAAGTGATACGGCCGAGCCCATGGCCCTGAACAGGCTCGCTAGGCCTAAAGAGTATCGCTCCACCGCGCAAACGCTTGCCATCCTCAACGCAGCGCAGGCCGACCAACCGTGGCCGCTCAGGGTCGCTGAATGCTTCGCGCCGACCAAGAACCTCGCCGACAAAACCGCTGCGTTTGCCTGCCATGCGGCGTAGCCCGAGGTCGTCGAGCGTCGTCCTGCCGTCGATCTCCGGCCCGGCGACGTGACCCTTTTCGACGCGTAGAGCCCCCAAAGCCTCTAAGCCATAAGGCTTAAGGCCGAAGGGTGTGCCGGCCTCCATCAGACGGCACCATGCTTCCTTGCCCACGCTCGCCCCCGTATAGATTTCGTAAGCCCGCTCGCCCGAAAAGCTGAGACGAATGATGCGAAGGGGCTTGTCCCTATAGCGCCCTTCAAGGAGACCCATATGCGGCAACGCGTCGTTAGACACGTCCAAATCGGGAAACGCGGCGGCGAGGATATCGCGGCTCTTAGGACCGGCCACCGACATCGCCGCCCACTCGTCTGACACGGAACTCACCGAAACGCGCAGGTCAGGCCAGGCGGTATCGAGAAGAAATTCGAGCCGAGACATCACGTCCGCGGCCCGAGCGGTTGATGTCGTCATGAAAAAGTGCTGGTCGCCTACCCGCGTGGTCGTGCCGTCGTCGAAGACGATGCCGTCATCGCGCAGCATCACGCCATAGCGCGCGCGACCGACGGGCAGCTTGGCAAAGCCGTTAACATAAACCCGATCAAGGAATTCAGCCGCATCCGGCCCCTGGACCGCGATTTTGCCGAGTGTGGAGATGTCCATGAGGCCGGCCGCCTCCCGCGCATTTCGCATCTCCGCGACATAGGCCTCGTTCACGTCGTGGCCAGACGCGTGATAGAACCAGGGCCGCATCCACAGGCCTGTCTCAAGCATCTCTGCATCATTGGATACATGCCAGTCGTGGATTGGAGTACGACGGAAGGGTTTGTAGTGCTGGCCGTGGCTGAGCCCAGCCAGCGCCCCGACGGCGACCGGCGTAAAGGGAGGCCGGAAAGTCGTAGTGCCAACGTCTGGGATCGCCATGCCGCGTAACCCGGCCATGGCGGAAAGAGCGTAGAAATTGCTCGTCTTGCCCTGGTCGGTACCCATCCCCAGTGTGGTATAGCGCTTTAGATGCTCGACCGACCGGTATCCCTCTTGATGCGCCAACGCGATGTCACTGACGGTTACATCCATCTGCAGGTCGACAAAGGCCTTCCCTTTGGCAAGGGTCATCTTCCCTCCAACCCCGTCGCTAACCTGCATTGAGAGTCTTGCATCCTCGGGCGGAGGAGACAAAGGGGATTCTTCCCGCAAACCCGGGTTCTCATCTCCCACAACACCAGGTCCGGCATCGGTCTTAGGAGGATCGCGCTGGACCCGCGCCCGTGAAGATCTCGTTGCATCGCAGAACATGAACGCCTCGTTCCCAGCGCGATGCCCCTCGTCGATGACGGTTCCTAGTATGAAGCTTCCAGTTACAGCACCGGCCACGAACTGCCCCGCTCCGACTTTACCGGGAACGAAGGCGCGAATGTCTTGCCGATAAACCGGTTTGCTCCCGAGATGAGAGGTCAAATGCACCGTCGGAGACCAACCGCCTGAAACCGCTACCAGATCGCTTTCCAGCGTAACCCTGCCGCTGGGTTCGACAAGCAGGACCGCACGAACACTTTGACCTCCAATAGCCTTCGCGATCGTCGATTTCGTGCGGACCGCGACGCCTGCACGGCGCGCCTGCTCGAGAAGTTGGGGCGCAGGCTGCGTGCGGCTATCAGCTATCGTGACTTGCGCCCCGGCTGCGGCAAGATCGAAGGCCGCGCTGTAGGCGCTGTCGTTGTCAGCCGCAACCAGCACCCTCTTCCCTACAAGCACGCCGTATCTATTAAGATAGATGCGCGCTGCCGAGGCGAGCATTACGCCGGGCCGGTCATTGTTCGCAAAGGTGAGAGGACGTTCGATCGAACCCGTACAATAGACAATCGACTTGGCACGCAAAAGCCCAAGGGTCTGGCGCGCTTCGCCTTGTTTGGGGTCAGCGGATCTTGAACCGTGCCGTTCCAAAAGACCCAGCACATTGCCGTCATAGGTGCCGAACGCGCTGGTGCGCGTCATCAGGGAAACATTTGCCATGCCCGCGAGCCGTACCAACATTCCAGCAAGCCAAGCCCCCGCTTCCCCGTCCTGAGTCTCTGATAGAAGATACCCCCCCGCCATAAAATCCTGCTCGACGAGGACGACGTTGGCACCCGCCTCCGCTGCGGCCAGCGCGGCCGCCAGTCCCGCCGGTCCAGCCCCGACAACCGCTACGTCGGCGAAGAGATGGCGGACTTCATACCTGTCAGGATCAGGCTGTTCCCCTGCGCGGCCGAGCCCTGCCGCTTTGCGGATGAAGTGCTCGTAAAACATCCAGGAACGCCGAGTTGGTCCCATAAAGGTCTTGTAATAGAAGCCGGCCGCTAAGAACGGTGAGAACCAGCTATTGATGCTTTGCAGGTCGAACTTGAGCGATGGCCAGCGATTCTGACTTTCTGCCACCAGGCCGTCTGCCAGTTCCACCGTGGTTGCCGGCAGGTTGGGCTCTCGCCGCCCGCCGGTTCCTAGAGTCACGAGCGCATTCGGCTCCTCGGGTCCAGCCGAATATATTCCGCGCGGCCGATGATATTTGAAACTCCGACCTGCGATTTTCACTCCGTTGGCAAGCATGGCCGACGCCAGGCTGTCCCCACGAAAGCCCGTCATCGCCTTGCCGTCGAAGGTAAATGCGACGGGTTGCGAGCGATCGATCCGTCCGAGCTTGTTCAGCCGCTTCATGCCAGCGCCTCCCTGCTGAAGTTCACTGAAAGGATCGTATGATTGACGGTATTGCGCTCGACAATTAGCCACTGCCGGCAGCCCATCACGTGCTGCCAATATTCCCGGTGGGCGCCTGCCGGGTTCTCTCGGACGAAGACGTAGCGGTACCAGCGCTCGAAATCGGCATCATTGTGAGCGGGACGACTAACCGACGCGTCGCCGGCATAGAGAAACTCGTCGTGATCTCGCGGACCGCAGCAGGGGCATTTGATTTGCAGCACTTGGGGTCAGTCCTATTATTGCAGCCAGGCGAATGGGCCGGCGCCGAATTCGTCGATTGTGCGTCCGGTGCGGAAGCGGTCGAGGCCGTAACCGGCGATGAGCGGATGCGGTGAGCCTGTGGCGAGCGTGTGGGCGAAGCACCAACCCGAGGCGGGAGTAGCTTTGAAGCCGCCATAACACCATCCACCATTAAGGTAGAGTCCATCGATCGGTGTTGGACAGATGATAGGGGCAGCGTCGGGCGTCATATCCTGCACCCCACCCCAGTGGCGGAGAATGCGTAGGCGCGAAATACAGGGCATAAGGGCAACCGCCGCCTCTGCCACGTCGCGCACGGTGCCAAGATTGCCGCGCTGGGCGTAAGAGTTATAGCCGTCAAGCCCACCACCGAATACAAGCCCGCCCTTGTCAGACTGACTGACGTAACAATGGCCTGCACCGTAAGCCACGACCTGATGAACAATCGGCTTGATCGGCTCGGTCACGAAAGCCTGCAGAATATGGCTCTCGATCGGCAGTTCGAGGCCGGCCTTGCGGCCTAACATCGAGGTGTGGCCCGCCACGGCAAGCCCAACCCTCCCAGCGCCGATTTGTCCCCGCGTCGTTTCAACGCCAACTATACGCTCACCTTGACGGATGAAACCCGTCACCTCGCAATTCTGGATGATGTCGACACCATGGGCATCGGCGGCACGCGCATATCCCCAGGCCACTGCATCGTGACGCGCCGTACCGGCGCGGCTCTGCCAGTGCGCGCCATAGATCGGAAAGCGCGCCGTCTCGGAATAATCGAAATACGGCACCATTCGCCGCACCTCGTCTCGGTCGAGCACTTCCGCGTCGATCCCGTTCAGCCGCATAACATTGGCGCGATGGCTGAAGGCGTCGACTTGATCAGGCGAGTGGGCAGCGACCAGCTGGCCGCGCTGTGAGAACATCACGTTGTAGTTGAGCGTCCGCGACAGATCCTCCCATAGTTTCAACGAAAATTCGAAGAACTGGGTATGCCCGTCGAGCAGATAGTTGGAGCGGATGATCGTTGTATTCCGCCCAACGTTGCCACCGCCAATATAACCCTTCTCAATAACGGCTATATTGCGAATGCCATGGTTCTCGGCGAGATAGAATGCGGTCGCCAGCCCATGTCCACCGCCGCCCACGATGACAACGTCATAGTTTGACTTCGGACTGGGCGCGCGCCAGGCGAGAGGCCAGTGCTTTTGGCCCGAGAGGCCGTTGCGCAGAATGGAGAAAACCGAATAGCCGTGCATGCCGAACCCGCTATTTTATGAGCAGCAGACGAAAAGAAATGCAGAGTTTTTCCCGCGCCCCGCTCGATGGTGACCTAGACATTTGCGCCCCGGTCAGGTGCAAGACGTTTGGACTTCTTCTGCACAGGCTCCACTTCTTGTTGAAGAGGGAGATCGATTTGCTCGACTGCGATCGATTATGGGTCGCTTGGCTTTGGCGCACCAACATAGAGTCTCGAAAGGGGCCATCGCGTTTTAAGATGGCCGAAGCGCAGTCGAGACCAGATGGCCAGATCAATACCGGGCAGAAGAGATTAGTTCCGAGGAGAGCTGATACTTGACAACCTGCCTTGTCTCAACCCGCGATGGCAGGAAAGAACTCTGCCTCGCCGCCCAGTCGAAATATAAGCCGACCGATTTTTGTCAGATCTCGAAAATCTCTCTTGGCGTTTTCGTTAGAAAAACGGCACCGGCCTTTTCGACGACAACGCAGTCAGAAAGAAAGTGGTCATTCTGCCCATCGGTTACCCACGTCAAAAGATGGAACACCATGGACTCACGGATTTCCATCGAGCTCGTCTCATGCAGGCTCTGAACTCCGGGGCCGCCAGTCCAGGTGGGTGGGAAGGATAGACCGACCGTATAGCCACAGTGAGGGGCTCTCGGCAGAACTTTCGCAGGGTCAAGACATGCCTTCCAAGCGGAATAGACATCCCGAGCACGACATCCGGGTTTGAGAGCTGCAAGCGCGGCCAGATGCGCTTGGTGGCTCACCTCGCTTAATCGCTTCGCAGCCGCGGATGCGAATCCAATGTACCCGTATCGAGCCATTGGTGCATGATAGCGATTTACACAGCCCGACAATTCCAGAAGAAGCGGAGCACCATCTTTCAGAGGCTGGTCGGTCCAAGAAGTATGTGGCTCTGGTATCCTGTCACCGGATCTGACGAATGGTGGAAAGCCCGGACATTGACCTCCCGCTGCGATCATCGCACCGTAAATCTTGGCAGCAACAATGTTTTCGACTACCCCCTTACCCGCTTCACGCAGACCGGTGGAAACCATGAGATCTGAAATTTCTGCGGCGCGCTTTATCTGCTCTATTTCGAAAGGCGATTTTACGTCTCGCAGGCTCTCGACTATACCCGATGCATCAATGATATCGGCTTTAGGAAGATATGAGTGCAGAGGGGCATCTATCCTAACCGTAGAGGCACTGTTTCGCTGAAGCGCAACGCGCGCGCCTTCCCCGGCGAGCGAGACTATTTTAGCCGTTATCAGTGCGGCAACGTCATCAGCGTCGGTGTATCCGGCAAATTCAACGCCTGACGTCTGCCGAGCAACTGTAGGCGCCTCGATATAGCGAGCAAATAGAATTGATTTCCCATTTGGCGATACAAGCAGAGCATGAAGAGCGAAATATCCTTCATAATCAAGACCCGTAATATAGCAGATATTCTCCGGGCTGGTGAATACAGCTACGTCAATTTTTCGGTCTCGACAAACCTGCCTGACGTCGTTTAGTCGGCGTTCATGTTCAAGACTGGCCGAAGTAGCGTAGTGATTCATCCCGTATTCCCCGATTTGAGTGGATTTATTCGCAGAGTCGCCCTCGGGCGACTGGTTTTTGGTTCGTACAAACACGCTCATAGGCGGATAAAGGACCATCTGTTTGCCCCGAGGTTGCCCATGCGTTCGCGCTGGCTCTGGACGAATATGCGTGGGCATCGTTTGATCGGTCAAATGCAGTGTCGATATAGGGCCCATCTAGCGTTGAGATCGGTCGCCATACGCTTGGTTTCGTCTGAGCCGCTAAGCTTCGACACGTCGCCTGATCGCTTCATGGCGCGAGCTTGGTCTCGACAAGCTTGATCCAGTAGGAAGTTCCGTAGGGAATAGCCTCGTCATTGAAGTCATAAGCGGGATGATGCAAACCCGCGCTATCGCCATTTCCGCAAAGTATATAAGCCCCTGGACGTGCTTCCAACATGTAACCGAAGTCTTCAGCCGCCATGATAGGTCGATTAGAATGGACATTGGCTTCCCCGACCAAATCCTTTGCGACCGTAAGCGCTGTCTCGGTCTGATCAGAGTGGTTAAACGTCAGCGGGGCACCACCAATAAATGAAAGCTCGATATGGGCGCCGCTCATCTTCGCCGTGCCAGCAACAATTTCGCTTAATCGAGCCTTGATCAGGTCGTGCACCGCGACTGAAAGCGAGCGGATCGTTCCACGCAAAACAGCTGATTGTGGGATCACACCTGGCGTTGAGCCGGCGTGAAATTCGGATATCGTGACTCCCGCTGCTTCCAAGGGATCCACGTTCCGCGATACAATTTGCTGGACGGCTGTTACAAGCTGAGCGCCGACCAGAACCGGATCAATGCAGTCGTGCGGCGCAGATGCGTGACCTCCCCGCCCCTCAATGTTTATCTCCACGACATTGTAAGCCGCCATCATGGCACCTGGCCGAATGCTGAATGATCCCAATGCAAGACCCGGCCAATTGTGCATGCCGAACACTTCGGATACATCGAAGCGTTCCATCAAGCCGTCCCTGATCATAGCAGCAGCGCCAGCTTCCTCTTCTTCAGCGGGTTGGAAAATCAATACGGCGTTGCCACGGAAATTTCGTGTTTCTGCGAGGTAGCTGGCAGCACCCAGTAACATAGCCGTATGGCCGTCATGGCCGCACGCGTGCATTCTACCGGGAGTCTGTGACGCATAGGGCAAGCCTGTAGCCTCTAGAATGGGCAGCGCATCCATATCGGCCCTCAATCCAATCGATAGGTATGGACTGGACTCTGTCTGCAAACGCCCTTTGATGACGCCCACAACGCCTGTACGCCCGATGCCTTCGACAACTTCATCACAGCCAAATTCACGCAAGCGAGCCGCGACAAAAGCCGAGGTTCGATGGACATCATAAAGAAGCTCTGGATGCCGATGCAGGTCCCGCCGCCAAGCTATGATATCAGCATGCAAATCCGCCACACGGTTGATAACGGGCATGGGATACCTCCTGATCTACGGCACGCATGGTGCTAATCGACCCCGAACGATCTAGGTTCATCCCGCTATTCCTGCGCAAACGAAGCGTCAAATGCCATGTGTAGATGGGCACGATCTAGAAATCAGATCATTTAATGTCAGCGGGCACAGGGCGGTGATCTCCCATCGTCGCTCGGAGGGATCGCTCTCATCTGACCCATGAGTTCCGATGGGTTGGCGCAGCCTGAACCCAGCTTCCAACAGCGATTGTGCGAATGACGCGAAGCGTGCGGCGATGCAATGATGAGCGCCTAGTTCGACAATCCTTTTTGCCGGCAGCGATGAGTAGTTAAACGAGTTTTGATTGCAGTCGTGCAAGCATCTTCAAGCAACTCTTCAGCTGATCGACCTCGACAAATTCATTCGGCTTGTGGGCCTGCTCGATTGAACCTGGCCCACAGATGATGGCGGAAATGCCGGCTTCCTGAAAAAGCCCCGCTTCGGTACCGAAGGCGACGACGTCAGCACCATTGGCGCCGGTTGTTTCGAAGGCAATGTCTCGCGCCTCCGACTGTGCGACGACCTGGAGCCCTTCGACTTCACCCACTACAATCGTTTCGACAGCTGCAGTCGGTGATACCGCCTTCATTGAGGGTAAGAGTTCCCGGTTGATAAAAACTTCGAGGCTCTGCTTCACAAACGAGGAGTCAGAAGGCTGAACCGGGCGCATCTCCCATTCTACCGAGCAATGGCCCGCAATAATGTTACGGCCCGCGCCACCGGAAATTCGTCCGACCTGAATTGTCGCCCAGGGCGGGTCAAAGCGACTTCCTGCCATCGCCCGCCCCTTAAGTTCTTCGCCGAGCTCCATGAGATGCGTTATGAACCTTGCCGCGTACTGAATGGCATTGACACCGAGATCTGGTCGGGACCCATGGCCCTCAAGGCCTACAAAGTTGGTCGTGTATTCATAGCATCCCTTGTGCCCCTCGACGACCTGCATCAACGTCGGCTCGCCAATGACTGCGGCTGCGGGCCTGATATTGCGACGGGCCAGTTCGCTCATCAACGCCTGGGCGCCAAAGCAACCTACCTCTTCATCGTAGGTAAACGCAAAATGCAGCGGTCGCTTGAGAGTGAGTTCCGCCGCCTCCGGAGCAATGGCAAGGCAGCAGGCGAGAAAGCCTTTCATATCGCACGTGCCGCGGCCGTATAGCCGCCCGTCGCTCTCCAGCATCATAAAAGGATCGCTGGACCAGTCCTGCCCTTCCACCGGGACGACATCCGAGTGCCCGGATAGAACGATACCCCCATCCTTTTGAGGACCCAATGTGGCGAACAGATTGGCCTTTCGGCCGTCTTCATTGTGCTGGAGAAACACCCTTGCCCCAAGCTGGCGGAGGAAATCTGCCATATAGTCCACCAAGGCAAGGTTCGACTCGTGGGAGACGGTCGGGAAGGCGACCAGTTTTTCAAGTATGTGTTTTGCGTCTTCGATCAGCGCCGCTGACATTTCATTCTCCATGTGCCCGTAGCAGCCGCCAGAGCAAAAGCACCAGTGCTACGCCCTCATCTCGCCGCGCTTAGTTTTTCACGAACAGTTGCCGCGGGACGTTGGCCAAGCACTCCATTCCGGTCTCGGTAATGAGAACGGTCTCGGTCATCTCAAAGCCCCAGTCCTCCATCCACAGACCGGTCATAAAATGGAATGTTATCCCGGGCTGAAGCTCGGTCTTGTCGCCACGACGCAGACTCATCGCGTGCTCACCCCAGTCCGGCGGATAGGCGCACCCGACCGAATAGCCGACGCGGTTTTCCTTTCTGATACCGTAGCGTTCAAGCACATCACAGAACGCGATCGCTATGTCCTCTGCGGCGGCCCCTGGTTTAGCGACGGCCAAACCCGCCTCCATTCCCTCTAACGTCATCTTCTCGGCGTTCAAGAACGTCTGGCTTGGTTTGCCCAGATAGACCGTCCGCGACATCGGACAATGGTAGCGCCGATAGACGCCGGCGATCTCGAAAAAAGTGCCCTCGTTGTTGCGCATCGGCCGGTCGTCCCAAGTCAGATGGCAAGCAGCGGCGTCGGCTCCCGACGGGAGCAGTGGCACAAGCGCCGGGTAATCTCCGCCGAACTCGGACGTGCCGCGAATAGCTGCATCATAGATCTCGGCCGCCAAGTCACACTTGCGCATACCCGGCTCGACCTTTTCGTAGATGCGCTTGTGCATCAGCTCGATGATGCGAGCGGCTTTTCGCATGAAAGCGATCTCCGCCGGGCTTTTCACAAGCCTTTCCCAATTCACGAGAACGGTCGCATCGGTGAACCTGGCGTTGGGCAGGCCGGCCATAAGCGTCTCGTAAGCCGCAGCCGAGAACCAGTAGGCATCCTTTTCGATGCCTATGACACCCTTGCCCAGTTTGCGCTCAACCAGCAGCTTGCCAAGCAATTCCATGGGATGGCGCTCAGGCGAATGGACATAGTGATCTGGATAGGAGGCGATATTTTCGTTCCCGAAGTAGCACGTCCTCATTGCGCCGGCTGCGTCGATGCCACGACCGAACCAAATCGGATCACCTGACGGCGGTACGACGACGGCCTGATGAACATAAAACGACCAGCCGTCATAACCGGTCAACCAATGCATATTGGCCGGATCGCTAATGATGAGAGTGTCGATGCCGCGTTTCTCCATGGCCGCTCTGGTTTTGCGCAGCCGTTCCGCATACTCGTCCAAGCTGAAATTCAGAGTTTTCGTCTGCATAGCTTCCCTTTCGGGGTTTTCGCTTGCTCACTCGGAAAGCGAGAGCATGCCGCGGCACGATCCCCGCGAGCGTTGTGAGCGTCAAATTCTGTTTGTAGATTTGAGCCATCTGGCATTCAGATGCTGCGGTTTCAAAAGCGTTTTTAGGCGCGTTCGAGTCCCCGCGCACCGCCCTACGCTCCATTGTCACCACGTTGAGCGGTGCTCATTCGGCAGGTTCCATTCCGTGGTGTTGACGCACTAACAATTATCGTAGAAAACCGATCTAAATCGGTTCAGCTGCTTACGCAGGGGAACTCAGCGCAGCCAGGGATCATGGACCAGCAGGAAAAGCCGACCAGGCAACGCAGATCTGGAGGCAAGGGCAACAACGTCAAGGCGGACCTGATAGCCGTCGTCGTCGCCATGAATAACAGCGTCCCCTGCGTTCTCACCATCCCGCAGGCAAATGCCCTGCCGTCAGGTCCGTTCGAACTAGCTCACCGTTCGCTGCAGTCCGGCCTCAGGGGATGGGTCGAACAACAGACCGGCCACCCGCTCGGCTACATCGAACAGCTTTACACCTTCGCCGATCGCGACCGGATTGGGGCCGAGGAGCGCATAATTTCGATCAGCTATCTCGCGCTTACGCAGATCGAAGACGCCGGCGCCGCGGCCAAGCGATCCTGGGCAAGCTGGTACGACTATTTTCCATGGGAGGATCACCGCTCCGGCGCGCCGGCGGCGGTGCTGGAAGATCTGCGACCGCGCTTGAGGAAATGGGCGGATAGCGCTGACGACACCGCCATCCGGCTCGATCGCTGGCGGCGCACGGCTATCGCCTTCGGCTTCGACGACCGGTCATGGAACGAAGAGTTCGCGCTGCAGCGCTACGAACTTCTCTACGAGGCAATGCTGGTGGAGGAAGCGGTACGCGGCGGACATTCAGCCGCATACACCGCGGTGCCAGGCAAATCCATGATCGCCGATCATCGCCGTATCCTGGCAACGGCTATTGCGCGGCTGCGCTCCAAAATCAAATACCGGCCCGTCGTGTTCGAACTGGTGCCGCCACTCTTTACACTCCTGCAGCTGCAGCGAACCGTGGAAGCACTCTCGGGCAGGCTCATCAACAAACCAAACTTTCGCCGGCTCATCGAACAGCAGGAGCTGGTCGAAAAAACCGGGGAGACGACCACCGAGACCGGAGGCCGGCCAGCACAGCTCTACCGCTTCCGGCACGACATTCTCGATGAGAGGCCGGTTGCTGGGACAAAATTGCCGCTTATGCGGGCTTGACATCCCTTATAGTCACAAAGGATATATACCTTATATTCTTATAGACTATAACCGGAGGCTCGATGAGCGCCATCCTGCCTTCGAGCGCATCTTTGTACGACCGCGTCCGGCGCGTCATTCCCCCGATCGAGTGGCCGGCGTTTGCCGGCGATATCGATGCCATCCTTGATCTGAAGCGGCGGCGAAACGCCGTCATCCTGGCGCATAACTACCAGACGCCGGACATCTTTCACTGTGTCGCGGATATCGTCGGCGACAGCCTCGCGCTTGCCCGCAAGGCGATGTCGACCGAAGCGGATGTGATCGTGCTTGCCGGCGTGCATTTCATGGCCGAGACGGCGAAGCTGCTCAATCCGCGAAAGACGGTGCTCATTCCCGATTTGCGCGCAGGCTGTTCGCTGGCCGACTCGATCACCGCCGAGGATATCCGGCTGCTGCGGCAACGCTATCCCGGCGTGCCGGTCGTCACCTATGTCAACACATCGGCCGAGGTGAAAGCCGAGTCCGATATATGCTGCACCTCCGGCAATGCGAAGGCCGTGGTGGAGTCCCTTGGCGTTCCGCGTGTCATCATGCTGCCGGACGAATATCTGGCCCAGAACATCGCCGCCCAGACCGAGGTTGAGATCATCGCCTGGAAAGGCCACTGCGAGGTGCATGAGCGCTTCACACCGGCCGACATCCGAGAGTTGCGCGAAAGCCATCCCGGTGTGATCGTGCTCGCGCATCCCGAATGCCCGCCCGACGTGGTCGCAGAGGCCGATTTTTCCGGTTCAACTGCTGCCATGTCCGACTATGTCGAAAGGCAAAAACCGCCACGCGTCGTGCTGATGACGGAATGTTCGATGAGCGACAATGTCGCGCTCCAGCATCCCGAGATCGAATTCATCCGCCCCTGCAATTTGTGTCCACACATGAAGCGGATCACGCTCACCAACATCCGCGTGGCTCTCGAGCAAAATCGGCATGTTGTGAGCATCGATCCTGAGATCGCCAGCCGGGCGCGGCTAGCTGTCGAGCGGATGCTGGCCGTATGAACGCGGACGTCCGTAGCTTTTTTGGCAGACCCATCATCATCGGCGGCGGCATCGCCGGGCTGATGACTGCGCTTTATATGGCGCCTGAGCCGGTGCTTCTTCTGTCGAGGACGCCACTCGGAACGGACACGTCTAGTATGCGGGCACAGGGCGGCCTGGCTGCCAGCCTCGCCGATGACGACAATCCGGCACTGCACCTGGCCGATACACTCGCCGCTGGCGATGGGCTGTGTGACGCGGAAATGGCAAGCCGAATCCTGCACGCGGCGCCCGGCGCGATCGAAACGCTGGAGGGTTTTGGGGTCCGTTTCGACTACACGCCGGAAAGGTCTTTGCGCCTTGGACTGGAGGCTGCGCACTGCCGACGGCGCATCGTTCATGCCGGTGGCGACGGCACCGGAC
>NZ_JAOWPS010000011.1 GCF_025753795.1 Mesorhizobium sp. YC-39 | reverse complement strand
AGAACCGCGGCTGCGGCGCGAGTCCCTGCACCTCGACAATCTGGTCGCCGATCGCCAGGCACTCCAGGAGCGGCTCGCGCGAATTTGATGACGCGCTCGGGCTGATGGAGTGGCTGGGGGCGCCCTCGCCGGCTGGGGATTGGATGTTTCGAAGGATCGGCATGCTGTTGCTCGCCGAGAGCGGGCGTACCGGCGAAGTTCGAATGTCGGAGAGATATCCTCCGATAGTGCGTCAGTACGTAACCATCCGGTGTGGGCCGCGGCAGAGGCGCTTTTGCGTGTTAGACTGCTTGCATGGAGATCGACACCGACAAGATCGACGATGCCGTTCTGGGCCTGCTTTGGCTGACGCTGCATGAAGAGAGGCGCGCTTGGAAGGGGTTGGATTGGGACGCTCTGGATCGCTTGCACCAGAAGGGGCTGATCGCGAATCCAGCAAACAAGGCGAAGTCAGTGGTTCTGACAGATGAAGGCCTGCGGCGTGCAGAGGAGCTGTTCCGAACCCTGTTCACGCGGCCGACGCCATGAGCGCTGGGCGGGCGTTCCAATTCCACGCCAAGAGTCGCGCAGTGCCCATAGGGCCAGGGCCGCGGTGGCTATGGTCTTAGGAGATTTCCTGCGGCAGGTTTGGGCGGAGCGTCACCCGTAGCCCTGCGCTCGTCGGCGATTTGCCGAAGGTTGTCGATGCCGTCTTCGGTGAAGACGACGATAGTTTCGCTTAATTCGGTTACGGGATAGCCGTCGTAGGCGCTCAGGCAACCGTCTTCCGAGAACATCTCGATCGAGCAATCGCGCAAAAAGTCTTCGTCCTCTTCGAGCATCTCGGCCACGTATTTGAGAGTGTAAAGAGCGGAGTTGCGATATCCCATCTGACGGCCTCAACGATCCGGTTTGCATGTGAGCCCAATAATGAAGGCCCAGATCAGGCAGCTTTAGCTGCTGCGATCGTCAAAGGGCTCCAATTCCAGGGAAGCAAGTCCTCGAGCCGTGTGATCGGCGTGTCGGCGATACGGGCGAGGACATCGGCCAGCCAGGCCTGCGGATCGACGTCGTTGAGCTTGGCGGTGGTGATCAGCGTCGCCATGAAGGCTGCCCGATCGGCGCCTCGATCGGAGCCTGCAAACAGCCAAGCTTTCCTGCCGAGGGCAAAGCCACGCAGCGCCCGTTCGGCGGCGTTGTTGGTGAGGCAGATCCGGCCGTCGCTGAGGAAGGACGTGAAGCCGTCCCAACGCTTCAGCACATAGTCGATTGGCTCAGCAACCGGAGAACTCCGGGACAATTTTGCCCGCTCGGTCCGCATCCATTCCTCAAGCGCCTCTGCGATCGGTCGGCTCTCCTGCTGGCGTCGTTGCAGGCGTTCGTCGGCGGCAAGACCGTTGATGTCGCGCTCGATGTCGAACAGCGCGTCCATGCGTTTGACCGCCTCGAGCGCGATCGGAGAGATCGGCGCGGCATCCTTGTCGCGCCTGGCGTTGGTGGCGATGTCGGCGAGCACGAAGAACTTACGACGTGCATGCGCCCAGCACAGCGCCTGGGTCAGCGGACCGGGGCCACGATCTGCCTTGAAGAGCGGATTGTAGCCGCTATAGGCGTCCGCCTGCAGAATGCCGCTAAAGGTCTTCAGATGGCGCTCGGGATGTTCCTGCCGCCGATCGCGCGAAGCATAGTAGAGTGCCGCCGGCGGCGATTGCCCGCCGAACGGCCGGTCATCCCTGACATAGGTCCAGATGCGGCCCGTATCGGTCTTGCCCTTCGCCAGAATCGGCACGGTGGTGTCGTCGCCATGAAGCCGCTCGGCGGCAAGCACTTGCGTCTCGATCAGCGCATGCACCGGCTTCAGCGCCGCGGTACAGGCGCCGACCTGATCGGCCAGTGTGGATAGGCTGAGGTCGATGCCCTCGCGGGCATAGCGCTCGCTTTGCCGGTTCAGCGGCTGGTGCTGGCCGAACTTCTCGAACAGGATCATCGCCAAAAGGTTCGGCCCGGCAAAGCCGCGCGGCGTCACGTGGAAGGGCGCCGGCGGCTGGGTGATCTTCTCGCATTCACGGCAGGTGAACTTCTCACGCACCGTCTGGATCACCTTCCACTGGCGCGGGATCACCTCCAGCGTCTCGGTAACGTCCTCGCCAAGCTTGGCCAGCTTGGCTGAACCGCAGCACGGGCAGTTCCGCGGCGCGGCGATGACGACACGCTCACGCGGCAGATGTTCGGGGAAAGGCTTGCGCGACGGACGCTTGCGCTCGAAAGCTCGGACTGTCGATGACCGCGCGGCCAGTTCCGCTGCCAGTTCGTCCTGGCTGGCGTCGGCCTCCAACTCCTCAAGCTGCAACTCCATCTGTTCGAGAAGCCGCGCCTTGCGCTCCGAGCGGCTGCCATGGATCTCGCGCTTCAGCTTCTCGATCTCCAGTCGGAGCCGCGCGATCAGCGCATCCGAGTGCGAGTTCACCGCTTGCGCGCGGGCGGCGAGTGCTTGTGCCTCCCGGCGGGCCGCACGCTCCGCGAGGATCATCGCGTGCGCACTGGCAAGATCATCAGGAAGCTGATCGGCCGCATCAGTCATGGCGCGATGGAATCATATTCGCTCCTCCATGCCAACGATTTTGCTCATCCCGCCGAGCTCGGACGCCAGGTTTTTTGCGGCATCCGCCAGTCGATGCCTTCGAGCAGATAGCCGAGCTGAGCGGGCGTGATCACCAACGTTCCGTCGGCCGCCGATGGCCAGATGAACCGGCCGCGCTCGAGCTTCTTCGTAAACAGGCAGGCACCCTGGCCGTCATGCCAGATCACCTTGATCAGCCCTCCCTGACGCCCGCGGAAACAGAACAAGTGGCCGCTGTGCGGATCGCGCTTCAAGGTCTCCTGCACCATCAATGCGAGGCCGGGGAAGCCCTTGCGCATGTCCGTATAACCGGTGGCGAGCCACACCTTCACACCGCTCGGGATCGAGATCATCGCCGCTCCAGTACATCCAGGATCCGGCCGAGCGCCTCGCTATCGATATCACTCTCGACCCGCAGGCGACGGGCGCCGCCAAGCTCGATGGTCACCGTGCTGCTCTTCTTGCGCGATCGCGATATCGGTGGTTGCTGCGCAGGCGGTTGCGGCGCCGGCCGCGCCTCGACGACTTCCACCGCAACGAGCTGTGGCACGGTCGGCGCGGAGATCTGGCAGAGCTCCTTGCGCCACCGAAAAAGCTGGCTCCCATGAATGCCGGGCGATCGTGCAATCTCGGAAACACTGGCCCCAGGCTCAAACGTCGCTGCGACCAGCCGCTCCTTCTCCTCCCGAGACCAGCGCCGGCGCCGCTCAACCGACGTGATCACTTCGATCTGATGCTTCGTCACAGGTCTACTCCTAGTGCTTGCACTAGGACTGGCAGCCTTCAGCCTACCTCAGCAAGGCGGCCGTCACCGTGGGGATACGTCAGTACGCCGCCTCATCCGCAAGCTCGGACGCCCGGGTGTACGATTGAGATTTTGCTATGAGGCTGGACCCACCGGATACGGTCTGAAGCGGGAGATCGAAGCGGGCGTTCAACGTGCCGACGTGCGCCAGCTCGAGTTCGCCTTCGATACGGGCCTTCTTGGGGCCAGTGCACACAGCGGGGCTGCAGAAGCGTTCCTGTGGCACTGCGTTACCTGCCGGCTTGCCATGCATCTTGACCAGCATTCGTCACCAACGATGAGAACGGTGGCGTGCGGATTTGTCATCGCCTGTTCCTCCCGCGGTCCGCGCTGCCCCTTTTGTCGCGATGGACGGCAAGGGTAACCGGCGTGCGCGACTTGGGCGTCTTGTGGATGAAGTTGTGACGCGCGATGTGATAGCTGGGATCGAAACCGTAGAAGTTGTGTCGCATCCGCTGCAATTCCTCGACACGATAGGCAGCCAGCGGCTTTATCGCCTCGTCCCGGGCACGACGCAGCCGCTTTGCGGCGATTCGCGCGGCAATGTCGGGCGATCCCGCCAAGGCGGCGGCCTTGCGATGAATTTCCTCGCGGGCGATTTCCATCTCGCCGGGCAGGCGGCACGTGGCGAGTCCCAGTTCGAGCGCTTCATCGATGCCCATCGGCAGCCGCGCCTGGGTTACACGCCTGGCACGCTCGTCGCCGACGCGGGCTGGCAGCAGGTAGGTCCAGTATTCCGAGCCGTAGAGATTGCCCATGTCCTTGTAGTGCGGGTTGAGAACAACACCTTCGCGCATCCAGATCTCGTCGGCGGCAAGCGACAGGAAGACGCCGCCCGCACCGGCATTACCGAGCACGGCGGCGATCACCAGACAATCGTTGCAATCGATGATTTCGCGCACGAGATCGTTCATTGCGTTGATGTTGCGCCAAGATTCGTCCGCGGCGCTCTCGGTGTTTTCGATGATGCCAAGGTGAATACCGTTCGACCAGCAATCCGCATCGCCTTCCAGCACCATCACCGGCAGCGCACGCGCCTTCGCTTCGACGATCGTTTCGCGCAGCGCAGCGCAATCCTCGGACGACATCGCACCATTGTAGAACTGGAATTCGAGGAAACCCATGCCGTTCTCCTCATGATAGCGGCAGGGGTGGGGGCCATCGATCACCTGCAGATGGCCCGCCTCGATTTCGAGAAGATGAAGCGCCGGCAGCTTCAATTTGCTTGCTCCCGGCTGACGAAGATGGCCGATCCAGAGCGCGCCTTCACGGAAGGCCATTGCCACAGCCCGCCCCGAGCTGCCGATCAGCATGCCCGGTCGTTCGGAAAGTCCCGCCGCGACCGCCGCATTGAAGACCAGGAACGGTTGTCCGGCGATCGTCATCAGCGCGCCGGGATCACCGTCCGACGCGTCGATGATCCTGAGTGCTTCTTCGGCGGTATGGAGCATCGGGTCGATGGTGCGGTCGGCTTTGCGGCAGGCGGGCCGGGTGGAGCCCTTGCCCCAGTTTGCCGGCAGCTGAGCGCCCATCTGCCCCCCGATGCGGCCGATCGCCTCCAGGACACAGCCGACTGCCGCTTCCGTCACTTCATGGCGGTAAAGGCTGGATTTTCGTGTCCGGCGCGTCGGAAATTCGCGCCACGCCCAGACCGGCCCCGCATCCATATCCTCGCGCGCCTCGATCAAAGTCACGCCCCACACGGCTTCCCCAAAGAGGATCGCCCAGTCGAGCGCGCTCGGTCCCTTGTCGCCCCGGATGCCGGGATGGACGATCAGACAAAGCGTCTTGCGCCAGATATCCGCCGGAATCGGCCGCTTCAGGAACGGCGCGATCACCAGATCGGGGCAGAAGAGCGCGACTGCCTCCCGCGTCAGGTCGTCATGGATATCGAGCTCGACCGACACGTCATGCCCGGCTCTGCGCAAATCCACATGCAGGCGCTGGGACAGAGAATTGAAGCTATGGCAGAGGAGCAGGATGCGCATCGGCACTCCTCAGCAGATTCTGGGAAGCTGTTCGCCGGACAGCCAGTCAACGATGCGTCCGCCGCCGAACGACGTTGCCATTTGCACGAAGCAATCGTCGTCCGCCACGACATGGCCGACCAGCGCCGCTTCCCTGCCAAGCGGGTGAGCCCGCATGACGGCGAGCATTGCATCAGCGGCTTCGGGCGCCACGACTGCGACGAGCTTGCCCTCGTTGGCGACATTCAGCGGATCGAGGCCGAGGAATTCGCAGGCCGCAGCCACCTCGGGCTTGATCGGAATGGCCTCCTCATCGATACGAAAACCAACCTTCGACGCATTGGCGATCTCGTTCAGCGTCGCTGCAAGGCCGCCGCGGGTCGGATCGCGCATCAGCCTGATCGCGGCTCCGGCAGCCTCGACCATGCCGGCCACCAGACCATGCAGTGCGGCGGAATCCGAGACGATACCTGTGTCGAATTCGAGGTTCTCTCGCTTCGACATCACCGCGACGCCGTGATCGCCGATCGAGCCGGACACGATAACCACATCGCCCGGACGGGCAGCATCGGAGCGGAGATCGAGCCCGGCTGGAACCATGCCAACGCCGGCGGTGGAGATGAACACGCCGTCGGCCTTGCCGCGTTCGACCACTTTCGTATCGCCGGTGATGATCGGCACGCCCGTCTCGCGCGACGCGTCACCCATGGTTTCGGCGATGCGGTCGAGATCGGTTAGCGGAAAGCCTTCCTCGATGATGAAGCTCGCCGAAAGATAAAGCGGCACCGCGCCCGCCATCGCGATATCGTTGATCGTGCCGTACACGGCTAGCGAGCCGATATTGCCGCCCGGGAAGAACAGCGGCGAAACAACGTAGCCGTCGGTGGTCATCACCATACGGCCGCCCGGCACCATGAAGGCCGACTGGTCGTTGCCGGCCCGCAACCATTCATTGTCGAAAGCCTTGTGGAATATGTCCTCGATCAATTGGCCCATGGCGCGACCGCCGGCCCCGTGGGACAGGTCGACGCGGCCATTTTTGAGGTCGAGCTTGCGCCTGTTGGCTTTTATCATAACGTCGTTTGACGGACCTTCATTCAAAGGCTTTGGCATGCTCGCGCAAGCGGCCGTAGGTCCAATGGGCGGCACAGGCACCCTCGGGAGAGACCATGCAGGATCCCATCGGCGTGTCCGGCGTGCAAACGGTGCCGAACAAACTGCAGTTGGCCGGCTTCTTGACGCCGCGCAGGATCGCGCCGCATTCGCAGGCCGGGTTGTCCTTCGCGGCCGTCGTCACCATCGAGAAGCGCTTTTCGGAGTCGTGTTCGGCATATTGCGGCCTGAGCCGCAGCGCGCCATAAGGCACTTCTCCGAGCCCGCGCCATTCGAAGCTCTCGCGAAGTTCGAAGAAATTGGCGACCTGGGCCTGCGCCTTCTCGTTGCCGAACCTCGTGACGGCGCGGATATACTGGTTCTCGACCTCATGGCGGCCGTCGTTCACCTGCCGGACCAGCATCAGGATCGCCTGGATGACATCGAGCGGTTCGAAACCCGCCACCACGACCGGTTGCTGGAATTCCTCGGCGAAAAATTCGTAGGGCTCGGTGCCGATCACGATGCTGACATGGGCAGGGCCGATGAAACCGTCGATCTTGACCGTGCCCAGTTTGCGGACATCCGGGCTTTCGAGAATATTCTGGATCGCCGCCGGTGTCAGCACGTGGTTGCAGAAGATCGAGAAATTCCTGAGCTCTTTGGCAATCGCGACCCTGAGCGCCAGCGCTGTCGGCGGCGCCGTGGTTTCGAAGCCGATGGCGAAGAACACCACTTCCCGATCCGGCTCGGCTTCGGCGATCCGTAGCGCATCCAGTGTCGAATAGACCATGCGGATATCGGCGCCGGCGGCCCTGGCCTTGAGCAGGCTCGATTCGTTCGAGCCCGGCACGCGCATCAGGTCACCATAGGTGCAAAGCGTGATCTCCGGCCGCATGGCAAGCGCGATTGCCGCATCGATGCGGCCGATCGGCAGCACGCAGACGGGACAGCCAGGACCATGGATCATCTGCACATTTTGCGGCAGAAGGTCTTCAAGGCCATAGCGGGAAATCGCATGCGTGTGGCCGCCGCAGAATTCCATGAAATGATAGGAACGCGCCGGATCGGCAAGCGCGGCGATTTGGCGGGCGATTTCCTTGGCGAGCCTGCCGTCGCGATGTTCGTCGATATATTTCATGCCAAGGCAGCTTCGCGGATCAGGGCCAGTGTCCTTTCCGCCTCTTGCGGATCGATCTTGCCCAGGGCGTAGCCGACATGCAGCACGACATAGTCGCCCGCCTTGACGTCCTCGACAAGCGCGGTCGAAATGATCTTCGAGACGCCGTCGAGTGTCACCTTCGCCATGTTGTCTGGCAGCACGTCCTTTACCTTGACCGGTATGGCTAGGCACATTTCGGGTTGTCCACCTGGCCTCTATCGTTGTTGATGACCTGCCTTGCGAAGGCGGCCTGGCCAAGCGCAATGCCGCCGTCATTGGCGGGAATCATCCGCGGCAAAAGTGGCTCCAGACCAAGATTGCGCAAGGCGTTCGCAAGGCCTTCAGCGAGGACGCGGTTCATGATGCAGCCGCCGCCGAGCATGATCTTGCTCGTGCCGGCTTGCGAGGCCCCGCACGCCGCCCAATCGGCAAGACCGGCGATCAGCGTGCCATGGAACAGGTTAGAGGCGCTGACGCCGCAAAGCTGCCGCTCGGCCAGATGAACGATCAGCGGCCGGAAATCGAGCATGCCGTCGACAATGCTGTAGCCTTCGGGAAGACAGTGCGGGCTCTCAGCCAGAGCCTCGAACTCCATCGCCGCCTGTCCCTCGTAGCCCTGGACGAGGCGCACTCCGCTGACCGCAGCTGCCGCATCGAAGAGCCTTCCCAGGCTCGACGTCCGGCTCGGCTGCATGCCACACGCGAACATGGCTTGGAGATGCGCGACGCCGGGATGTCCCGGCCAGAGCTTTGGCGCAAGATCGATGCGGCCAGCGGCCCGCAGCGCGGCGACCCCCATGCGCCAGGGTTCGCGCGCAGCACGATCGCCGCCCGGCAGCGGCAGGGGCGAAAGCGAGCCCAGCCGATGCCAGCGGTATCCGTCGACCATCAGCATCTCGCCGCCCCAGCTCCCGCCATCTGCGCCATAACCATGCCCGTCGAGCGCCAACCCGAGAACCGGTCCGGTGACGTGATGCTCGACGACGACAGCGGCAATATGGGCAAGGTGGTGCTGGATCGCAACGAGCGGCAGGCCCAGGCTCTCAGCCATCCGCACTGACCGGAAATCGGGATGCAGATCGCAGGCGGCATGGTCCGGCCTGATATCGAGAATCGAACTAAGATGCGCGACCGTCTCCTGCTGGAATCGGGTCGCTTCGGCATTGTCGAGGCCGCCGATATGCTGCGACAGGAACGCCTCCCGGCCGCGCGTGACGCAGACCGTGTTCTTGAGATCGGCGCCGGTGGCGATCACGCACGGACCGTCCTCGCCGAGATCGAGAGGCTCCGGCACGAAACCGCGTGCCCGCCTCAGGAAACTTGGAGCACCATCGATCACCTGCATGACCGAATCGTCGGCGCGAACAGCGATATCGCGATTGTGCGTGACGATGAGATCGGCAATCCCGGCAAGCCGGCGTTCGGCATCGTCATTGCTGGCCACCACCGGTTCGCCGCCCGGATTGGCGCTGGTTGCGATCAGCGCGGCGGGGCCATCTTGCGGACACTGGGCAAGTGCGTCAAACAGCAGATGGTGCAGCGGCGCATGGGCAAGCATCAGGCCGATCCGCTTGAGCCCGGGTGCGATGAGGTTGGAAAGCCCATCAAGACCCTCCACCAGCACGATCGGGCCGGCAGCGGACATGAGCAGCGCTTCTTCGACCCCCGTCAGATCCGCAAGAAGCCGCGCCGCCTCGATATCCCCCACCATGACGGCCAACGGCTTTTGGTGGCGCGCCTTACGCAACCTGAGAAGGCGGATGGCGGCATCGTTGCGCGCATCGCACAGCAGGTGGAAGCCGCCTATCCCCTTAAGCGCGACGATTTTGCCTTTCAGCAACCGTGCAGCAATCTCCCCGACGGGGTGACTGAGTTGCGGACCGCAGGCCGGACAGGCGACGGGTTGTGCATGGAAGCGCCGGCTTTCGGGGTCGGCATAGTCGGCGCGGCAGGACGCACACATCGGAAAGGCGGCCATCGAGGTCTGCCGACGGTCATAGGGCAGGGCGCCGGTGATGGTGAAGCGCGGGCCACAATGGGTGCAATTGACGAAGGGATAGCCGAAGAGGCGGCTCTGCGGATCGGTCAGCTCCCGCCGGCATTCGGCGCAAGTTGCGGCATCGGCGCCGATGCGCGTCGCGCCGTGTCCGCCGACGCTTTCAAGTATCTTGAAGAGTTCTCCGCCGGCTGCGTCCATCTCCAGCACGTCGACGGAGTCTATTCGTGCCAAGGGCGGCGCCTGCATGCGCACAGCTTCGGCGAACCGGCCTGCACAAGTGCCTTCGACCTCGATCAGCACGCCGGCGCTGTCGTTAAGCACGAAGCCCGTCAGGCTCATCGTCCGCGCCAGCCGGTAGACGAACGGACGGAAACCGACGCCCTGCACGCAACCGCGCACCCGCAGCCGCAGCCGCTGGACCGGATCCTCTACTGCCGATGCCTGGCCGCGTGCCATGGTCAGGCCACCTTGGCGCGCCTCGCCAGCGTTGTGGCCGAGGCCTCCAGCCACGCGCAGAAGGACTCCATGCCTTGACCGCTGCGGGCGGAGACGACCAGCGTCCGCAGCCGCGGATTGACGCGCAGCGCATTGGCGATGCAGAGCCCGACATTGAAATCGAGATGCGGAAGCAGGTCCGACTTGTTGAGGATCATCAGATCGGAGGCGGCAAAGATGTCAGGATATTTGAGCGGCTTGTCTTCGCCTTCGGTAACCGACAGCACCACCACCTTGTGGGCCTCGCCGAGATCGAAGGCCGCCGGACAAACCAGGTTGCCGACATTCTCGATGAGCAGGATCGAGCCCGGCTCAGGCGCCAGGTCTTGCCTCGCGTGGCCAACCATGTGGGCATCTAGGTGGCAGCCCTTGCCAGTATTGATCTGGATGGCGCGGGCGCCGGTTTCGCGGATGCGGGCGGCGTCGTTGGACGTCTGCTGGTCACCCTCGATGACATTGATCACCACACGATCCCTGAGTTCGCGGATGGCGCGGACCAAAAGGCTCGTCTTTCCGGAGCCGGGGCTCGAGACGATATTCAACGCGAAAATACCGTTCTGCAGGAAGAAGGCCCGATTTTCTGCGGCATAGCCGTCGTTCTTGGAGAGAATATCCTTTTCCACCTGGATAATCCGATCCTGGCTCATGCCCGGCACATGCACGCCGGCAATGCCCTTGCCGCAGTTGACGCTGCCGTCCTCTGCGTGGTGGTGGTCATGCTGATCCGGGAAATGGTGGGCATCATGATCATGATGATGGTGGTGATGATCCTGATCGTGACTATGCGCGCCGGCATGGCCAGGAGCCTCGGCCCTGCTTTTGTCACCTCCAATCACTGCCGTTGCGCAGCCGCATACCGTACACATTCAGATGACCTCCATGTCCTTGATCTTCAATTCGTCGCCCGCCGTCATCTGCACCCGAAGCCGGCCGCAGTCCGGACAGGCTCCGAACCGCTCCTCGAGCGCCACCGTCTTTGTGCAATCGAGGCACCAGCCTTCGCCAGCGATGCGATTGATCTCAAGTGCCGCGTTTTCCGCGATCGTGCCATGCCGCGCCGCTTCGTAGCAGAACACCAGCGCATCCGGACTGACATGGCTCAAGACTCCGACATCAAGACGAACGGACTTGACCGTGCTCGCGCCGTTCTGCCGCGCCGTCTCGCAGACGATCTCGATCACACTCTCCATCAACGACATCTCATGCATAAGCAGCCTCGCGAACGCCGATCTCGAACGCCACGCAGGGATCAAACAACGTGGCCAGCCTGGATACCGACCGGGCGGCCGACCCTCCCACGCCGATCCGCGATGCCAGCAGGGTTTCGACGAATGGACCCGCCGGATGAAAATTCCATTCGGTCGGAGCGAGTATGCGGTAGGCGCAAAGATGCCCGTCCATGCCGATCTCGGCCAGGTGGTAGAGCCTGCCGCGCGCGCACTCCACGGCACCATAGCCGCCGGCGCCGGGCGTCGGTCCGCCGCCCATCAGTGAGGAACACGCATCCGTGTCCTGCTGGTCGAGATTAGAGAGCTGCTGCAGGCAAAGGCGAACGTCGTTAATGCGCGCCAGGAAGCGCTCGGCCAGATGCGGGCCTTCGGGCATGCCGGCGCTGCTTAGCCGGGCATAGGCCCCGGTCTCGACCACACGGCCGGCCAGATACGGCAGGCTGGCATAACCCGCCTCACGGCTGAGATGGGCGATAACCTCTGCATCGTCCGCAACCGTCAGCGGGTTGGGCCGCCGGCTGACGAAAATCCGGTCACGATCGATATTGCCGAGGATTGCTGCGTAGGCTGTATCCCGCGGCGGCTGACCTTCACCGTCGGGAATGCCAAGGGCGGCAGCCGCAGCGGAAAGCCGCGCCGCTGGTTCGGCCACGAATGCGCAATTGGCGATCTTTGCCTTCGCACCAGCAATAATCGCCTGCGAAGCGGCCAGCGCCTCGCGCAGATATTTGCCTGCCAAGGCGACGATGCCGGCGGGTAGCGGCAAAGGCCAGTGCAGGATCAGTGCTCTCAATGTCTCGAAGATACGCTCCGCAAGCAATTTGGCGGTGGCAGCGAACCGCTCCTCGCCGCGCATCGGCAGGTCAGCCGCATTCAGCACCGCAAGCCGCGCTGCCACTGATTGCGCAACACCACAGAGCGAAAAAACCTGACCGGCAAGCACTGGCGCCTCTTCGGGGCGGCGGCCGACGAACAGGCGTGCCAGTCCCTGCGGGCGGTTGGACTTTATCTCCACGCAACAGGCCAGCGCCCGCGACACCGTCACGTCGATCCGGATCGAGCCCGCACCGAAGGTCATTGCGCCAACTTCTGCTGCTTGCGGAAATTCCCCCTCAGCAGGTCGCGGCGTTTGACGTTGGTCGACGGGACCGACGCCGGCGTAAGTGCAGCCGGGTCGAAGAAGGCGCGGACGGCCTCCACCGCGGTCTCCAGCGTTGCTTCCATCGTCCCAAACGCGAAGACCGGCGAAAACAGCGAGCAGGAAGCAACCCGGCCGATCGCATCGAGCTCACCGGCGATGAACTCGACCTCGGCTACGGGGAGACCGAAGCGGACGGTCGTTCCTACGGCAACCGGAGCCGATTGCACACTACCGGGAATATCTGCCGCCACCAGGTTCATGAACCACGGCGTTGTAATGATCCCGAGGGCTCTCTCGCCATAAATCCGGAAGCCGGTCGCCTTGATGCGGAGGGCGGGATTGCAGCGCGGCACGTCCTGCATGGCGGTTGCATGAATGTGGCGATAGCACATCTCGGCCGGATTGATTTCCGTGCGTTCCGCCGCGTCAGCGTGCATCGCCGAGCCTCATGAACTTCGATTGCAGGGCGTCACAGTTGGGACAGCGCCAGACCTTGGGCAGGGCGGAAAACGGCACGCCGGGCGGGATCTGCCAGACCGGGTCGCCTTGCGCGGGATCATAGACATGCCAGCAGATGCCGCACTCCATCTTGTCGTCATCGGACGCCGGATCGCACTTGCCGAAGTTTTCGAAGCTCGTCATTTGAAATAGACCTCTTCGATGTCGCGCAGCCGGGCTTCCGAACCCCTGAAATCCTCTTCGGCAGCGATGACGACGGACGGGATGTCGGCAACCTCCAGCGTATCGAGAATGATCGTGTCCATGGCGTTGTAGAACTGCACCGACCAGACGTTGCGGACGCCGGCCGCCACGACCCGACATGTGCCATAGCCGCGCGAGGTGAACTTTACCGGCCCGGTGCCGAGCGTCGCCTGCAGGAAACCCATGTCCTGTGAGCTCATCGGAAAGAGCGAGAAGTTGATGATATCAGCAGGATCGCCGTCGCTATAGCGGCCGATGCGGTCGCCGATCTCGGTCAGCACCGGCATGACATTCATGGCGCCTGCCGGCGCCGGTCCGTGGGAAATCGATGCCGGCAGTGCCGAACAGGCCTGACGTACGGCTGCGGGAATCGACGCGACCTCGATATAGTCAGCAAGCAGCCGGCTATCCGGGTCGGTGAAACGGATGCGCCAGACGCCGGCCATCACCGCTTCCTGGATCTGCGCCAGGATGCCGGACGGCAGCGCGGCAATTCCCGCAACTTCGCCTTCGCCGAGGGTCTGGGTGATCAGCTCCCTTTCGTCATCCGGAAAATCGGTAATGTCGAACAGGCGGCCCGGCTGGTCAGCCGTCTGCACGGCGAGCGCATCGGCGAGTTGCGGCAGCAGCATCGCCGTCCGGCGACAGCAGCGGATCATCTCCTCGGCGCTGCTGGTCGCGAGATAATTGAGCTTGCGGCTCTGCGGCGGCTCCGCGCCGATCGGCATGACCGTCATCGCCGCATCGGCGCCCTCGGGGGCGACCCAGAAACCTGCTTTCATGGGGCGATCTGGTTGCCGGCATGGGTGATCTCGACCTTCGACCCGCCGGATGCCGCCATGACCGGCGCATCCGCAGATAACCAGTTGCCGATCTTCTCCATATATTCCGACCAGTCGCGGATCTTGCCGATCACGCCAAGCGGCTGGGCTCCGCGCGTGACAACGAGGCTTGGCATGACCACGACATTGAACCGCGGCTTGAGCTTGTCTTCGGCGGCGCGTAGCACGATGGCGCCCCGCACCCGTCCCGGGAACGCCCGTAGGAGTTCGGGAAGAACGACGGCGACGTCGTCGGCTTCAGGTCGCAGCGCAGGATCGCCGGTGAAAAACAGGATGGCATATTCCGCTTCGTCCGCGGCCGGCGCCAGGAAGGTGTCGATGCTCGCTTCGTCGACGATGGGCAGTCGCATCTGCTCGCGCAAGACGCGGACCAGGTAAGAGGGCATTGTCTCCTCCAGAAATCAGCTTGCAGAACGTTCTTGGGAGTTGAGCAGCAAGCGGTGTGCCAGATCCGGGGAGTCCATTGATCTGCAAGGAGAGTTTCCAGCCCGGTTGCTCGCGTCGAATTGCTGGAATCCCGGTTTCCAGATGCGGCCACTATTCTCTCACCCCTCACGTAGATGCGCGGGCAATTCCGGCTCGCGGGCGATGAGATCGGCAAACAAGGCTTCGAAGGGCCGGCCTTCGACAGCTTCCGCCAGACCCGCAAGGGCATCATCGATGGCTTGCGCCTCATCACCCTCAAGGACGCGAATGGCCGAGCCCAGATGGGTCAATAGATATGTGCCTGGCAGCTGCGCGCCGACCAACATCATCGACACGGAAGAAATCGTACCATGACGCTCGCATTGGGCCACGCCCTCATCGCCGGTGACGACCCGCATCGGAAGACCTATGCACATGGCGTTGTCTCTTTTCTGTCATTCAAGCTACGAAATCGGGAACCGTGTGGACAGCGCCCACACGGCAGGCCTCCGCCTTGGGAGCGAAATATCAAGCGGCCAGCAGCGCGGCCCCTGTTAGGGCGACGGCAGCTCCGGCAACCTGGCCAGACGCTCTGCCCGGGCCTTGCAGAAATCTAAGCGACGCGAGCGCGATGCCGCCCGCATGCAGCATGCGGCCGGGAAGCCCGTGACATAGCCCGCGGCATGCGACATGGCAGGCGTTTCTGAACCATGGGCATGACCCGTGGAAGAGTGCGCATACCCCACGATCCCCGCCACCGGCGCCCGAACCTTGACTTCGAAGGCGACGAGCAGGCCGAGCACCGCTACGGTGAGGGCAATCCCCGTTTCCACCATCGGCAGCGGCAGGCCGTAGTCATGACGATGACGAAGGCACAATCCAGCTGTCCCTGCCGCCGAGCGTGCCGGGCCGGAAGCCGACCGCGACGGCGGCAAGGATATGGTGGAGGCCGCTCAAAGGATGGCCGAGACCGGCAAGCGTGCCATCCGCATGAAGTCCGGTAAGGGCATTGGCGACGCCCGGCACGCCAGGGCCGCGCATGCAGCCAATATTCTCCGAAACTTCATGGGAGCCTCCTCAGGTGATCAATGCGGCTGGCGCTGTTCGTAATTGTCAAAATCCAGATCGTTGCCGAGGAGCGAGGGGACGATGCCGCCGCTCCGCGCTCTTGCCTCGATGCCCCATCCCTTGAGAATGGCGACCGCCGTCCGGATCGCTTCGGGGATGACCGCCTTCACCGGCTCCGTCAGCGGCCCGCCCCAATCCTCGAGATCGACCGGCTGGCAGCCGATCAACGCCAGCTTTTCCGGATAATGGCCGAGCAGGTCGGCGGCGCTCAGCACTTCCTGGAATCCGGTCTGGTGCAGGCTCATCTTCCTGGCGCCGGTGAATTTCGGCACTTCGTCGTTTTCGACGATCTTCAGCGTGCCCGGGCTGAGCCCGTAGTCGATGGCATCGAAGACGATGAGATAATCGGTTTCCATCACGAACTGCACGAGATAGAGCCCTTGCGTCCCGCCGTCGAGGACGGTGACATTATCCGACACCGAATAGGATTGATGAAAGGCTTCGACCACGCGTACGCCAAACCCCTCGTCGGCCCACAGGATGTTGCCGATGCCGAGGACCAGCACCCGGGGCTGTGTCGAAGACAGTTGTTTGCGCATCTAGTCCTCGAGGTCCTTGAACATGCGCTCGCCCGAGATCATCGACGAGATGATGCTCTGCCGGCTCATGATGTCCTCACGCACAGCCACATAGATATGGATCATTGTGAAAACCAGGATCACCCACATGCCGAGATGGTGGAAGGTGTGGACGTCCTGGCTGTTCGGCCAGATCGAGAACAACCAGCCGAACAGGCTGTATTCCCAGCTGTCGCGGCCAGTGCCCTCGCTGTAGAGCGCAAAGCCGGTGATGACCATGAACAACAGCGGCAGCGTGAACATCAGGAACATGGCGGACTGGGCAAGCGGTTTGTGACCGACATATTTTTTCGGCTTGCTGATAAGGAAGGCATACCAGCGCACTTCATGCACGCATTCCTTCCAGAACCGGCCGCTCCAGACCGGGACGTAGAAGATCTGTCGGGCATCGACATTGCCGACGAACACCCAGTAGATTCTCAGGATCAGGGCTATGGCCAGGATCTGTCCGGCGGCGAAATGGTTGAAGCGGATATATCCCATCAGAAAGTTGGCGCTGGCCTCCCCCGGCATCGACAGCAGTGGGCTGCCGATTAAGTAGCCGGTCAGCGCAAGCGTGAGGATGGAGAAGGCGTTGATCCAGTGCCAGAGACGCACCGGCGCCTCGTAGACATAGACGCTCTGGCGCTCCACGGCTCTTTCGCCGTGTGCGTCCAAGGTTGCAAGCGGGTCGAAAAGGCTCATCGCATATCCCTCCTCATCTCATCTGCACTTTTGCCATTTCCTGCCCGTCCGGGCTCATGACATGCGTGGAGCATGCAAGGCACGGATCGAAGGAATGGATTATCCGGAGTATTTCCAGCGGCTGGGTGGGATCTGACATCGGGGTATCCACCAACGAGGCTTCGAACGCGCCGATACCGCCTTTCGGATCGCGAGGGCTGGCGTTCCAGGTGGTCGGCACGACGCATTGGTAGTTGTCGATCTTGCCGTCCTTGATCTTGATCCAGTGGGCGAGCGCGCCGCGCGGCGCTTCGGTGAAGCCGACGCCCTTGACTTCCTTCGGCCAGGTCTGCGGTTTCCATTGGTCGACGAAAGCGGTCGCGCTGTCGCCAGCCTTGATATTGGCGACCAGCTTGTCGAAGAAATAGCGCATCTGGCGGCCCGCCCATTCGGAGTCTAGGGCGCGCGCCGCGGTGCGGCCGAGCGTGGAGAAGAGCGCCGACATCGGAAGACCGAGATCTTTCAGCACCTTCTCGATCGGCTCCTTGAATTCAGGCTTGCCCTGCGCATAGCCGACGACCCAGCGGGCGAGGGGGCCTACCTCCATGGCGTGTCCGCGCCAGCGCGGCGCCTTGATCCATGAATATTTGCCACCTTCGTCCAGTTCCTGGATGTTGGTCTTGGTGCCCTTGGCATTGGGGCCTAGTTCGTAATGCGGCTCGGTGACGCCATCCCAGGGGTGCAGGCCCTTGGCCTCGTCCGGATACTTGTACCAGGAATGGATGACGAATTCCTGGATTTGCTCCGGATCGGCGAGGTCGACCGGCAGGATGTCGGCAAGATTACCGTTGATGATCGCGCCGCGCGGCAGTTTCAGGCTCGCCTCCGAATAATCGTTGGCATGTTCCGGCACATCGCCATAGGCGAGCACGTTCTTGCCCGAAAGGCCGCCGCCAAAGAGCCAGTCCTTGTAGAATGAGCCGATCGCCATGACGTCGGGCACATAGACCTTTTCGTTGAACTCGATCAGCTGGTCTATGATCGACGACACATGGTTTAGGCGCTCGATGTTGATCGCACCGACCGCGCCGGTTCCATCGATGTTGATGGGACAGGGCACTCCGCCGACCAGCCAGTTCGGATGCGGATTCTTGCCGCCGAAGATCGTATGGATCTTGACGATCTCCTTCTGGAAATCCAGCGCCTCGAGATAGTGCGCGACGGCCATCAGGTTGGCTTCCGGCGGCAGCTTATAGGAGGCGTTGCCCCAATAGCCGTTCTTGAATGGACCGAGTTGGCCGGATTCAACGAATTTCTTGAGCCGGGTCTGGATGTCCTTGAAATAGCCGGGCGAGGAGAGCGCCCAGTCGGACACCGACTGGGCCAGCTGAGACGTCGCCTTCGGATCGGCCTTGAGCGCGCAGACGACATCCACCCAGTCAAGCGCATGCAGGTGATAGAAATGCACCACGTGGTCATGCACCTGCAGCGCAAGCTGCATCAGGTTGCGGATCGAATTGGCGTTTTCCGGGATGGTGATGCCAAGCGCATTCTCGACCGCGCGCACGGAGGTCAGCGCATGCGCGCCCGTGCAGACGCCGCAGATCCGCTCGGTGAAGGCCCAGGCGTCGCGCGGATCGCGGTTCTTGAGGATGACTTCGATGCCGCGCCACATCGTGCCAGTGGACACCGCGTTGCGGATGACGTTGTTGGCGTCGACATTGACCTCGACCCGCATATGGCCTTCGATACGGGTGACGGGATCGACCACGATGCGTTTGCCGGAATTGTCGAGCGTGAAGCCGTTGGGCGTTTGGATTGACATAATGGTGTTCCCTGCCCAGAGTTTTAAACGTCGGTTTTTTCGCGCTTGGCGGTGACGCGCTTGACGGCGGTGATCGCGGCGTGGGCCGCGATCGCTCCGCCGACGACGCCGGCTACCGTCATGCCGACCCGGTCGGCATTGGCCTCGATGCCGAACTGGTTGATCGTGGCCAGGCGGTCATAGAAGCTGCCCTTGTCCCAGAACCCATCCTCGGAGCAGCCGATGCAGCCGTGACCGGACTGGATCGGGAAGGAGACGCCGCCGTTCCACCGCACCGTCGAGCAGGCATTGTAGGTGGTCGGGCCCCTGCAACCCATCTTGTAGAGACAGTAGCCGTTGCGTGCTCCCTCGTCGTCCCATTCCTCGACGAACTGGCCGGCGTCGAAATGCGGCCGGCGGTAGCATTTGTCGTGGATGCGCTGCGAATAGAACATCTTCGGCCGGCCCTGCCGATCGAGCTCGGGCAATCGGCCGAAGGTGGTGATGAAGGTGACGACGCCGGTCATCACTTCGGCGATCGGCGGACAGCCCGGGACCTTGATGATCGGCTTGTCGCGGATCACCTTGTCGATCGGCGTTGCCTGGGTCGGGTTGGGCTTTGCGGCCTGGACGCAGCCCCAGGAGGCGCAGGCGCCCCAGGCGATGATCGCCATGGCGTCTTCGGCCACATATTTGAGTTTCTCGACGAAGGGTCGGCCGCCGTCGATGCAGAACATGCCGTCCTCATTGAGCGGCGGATTGCCCTCGACGGCGAGGATGTACTTGCCCTTGTATTTCTGCTTCGTCTCTTCGAGGGTGGCCTCGGCCTGATGGCCGGCTGCGACCATGATCGTGTCGTCATAATCGAGCGAGATCATCGAAAGGACCACGTCCTTGACCAGCGGATGGGCCGAGCGGATGAAGCTCTCCGAGCAGCAGGTGCATTCGAGGCCGTGCATCCAGATGACAGGAACCCGTTCCTTGGTTTCGAGTGCCTCGGCCATCGCCGTTTTCGCGTCCGGGCCAAAACCCAGGCTCGCCGCCGTCAGGCTACAGAATTTGATGAAGCTGCGTCGGGTAATCCCCTGACGGCGAATGACATCATAAAAGGTTTCTGTTTTGCGCATCGTGCTCCTCGCAAGAAGCGGGCCAGTTTGAAAGCCGGTGCCGAACTCCAGACTCAAGCTCGTTAAGCGCCAAATGTACGGCCGAGGAAAACTCGACCTACTCCAGGCGCGCGTCATCGGCGCTGCGTAGGAGCCAATTTTGCACGCCGATTCACAGATCCAAACACGAAACGCGGTCCGAAGGCAACAAACTCAGAGATTTGGACAAAAGACTGCCAGCCTGGAGGTCTTTTTTCGAGATCGGCAACGGACGCTTGGTGGATGTCCCTGAAGTCGTTAGCGACACGATGTTGCTTCCGCCCTTTAGGGTATTAACATAGTTTAGATATGATTGCGATATAGGCGCCGTCGAGGTGATAAGTATGTCGTCGTCCTTAGCAAGCTATATCATTCTTTTTGCTTTCGCTGCATTATTCTGCAAATACTTGTCAGACAACGAGGGAACTGCTGTGGCCATGGCGTCGGAGCCAACATTTCCTAGTACTAACGCGGTCATCTTTTCTACCTTATGATCGGCTGGCCAACGTGTCCGGAAGTGATTGGCTTTCTGCTACCCACCAGTCAATGCAGGCGTCAGCAAGGATATCAATCGGGTCGACAATATCATTGTCGTAAGCGAGGTCTCCGCAGATCGCTGATAGTTCACTGCAACCAAGAATAATTTTGTCAGGTTCGAAAGATCGTACGGCTTGAACAAGCCTCGTTAGATTGTCCTGTGCATTTGCCATGTCGCCTGACTTGACGTCAGATATGATCTTGATGGTGTCTTTCTGAAGTGTCGGGTTGCTGCGATAAAATTCTTTGCCGAAGTCGCTCTCAGTTTGTCCGGCGTAAAGCCCGTTGTGCATTGACGCGCTCGTTCCGATGGAAATTGAGCGAAGGTTGCGTGCTTCGCTGCCACGCGTGTCCTCTATGGCTTGTCTTGTTATCTCTACCATATCAATCAATTTTACTGACAGCGCTTGTTTAATCTCTGTGGCCCAGAGATGTGCAGTATTGCAGGGGATAGCGATTGCTCCGCATCCAACTTTCTCTAGCCAATACGCGCGTTCCAAAATTTGCCGCAAGGGGGCGTCGCTGCCGACTAAAATTGCCTGCGAACGATCAGGGATATTGGGAACCGATAGACAAATAAACGGGATGTGATCCTGGTCTCTTTCAACGCGGCTTTTGCGAGCCAGAATCTCCAAGAATTTAGCAGTCGCAAAGCTTCCCATTCCGCCGACCACTCCAAGTGGTTTTCGTTGACCAAGTAGTCCGGGAGATGGGGGCGGGATGGCGTCGATCATCAAAAAATTCCTATTGTTGAGGTTTTGCGCCACCGATCGTCTGTGAGGCGGGGCATCCGCGGTCGCGTGTTCTCAATAGCGAAATGTTCTCTACCTGCTCCGCCGCCGTCTGCGGGATGCCCGGCATCGGTTTAGCTATAACGACGCGGATCCGACTTGTTGACGCACGACGAGCGCATCAAAAATCGTACCACCTTCGCAAAAATAGCCCTGGGTAAGTTTTGATATTAAGATCAGATAGTTAAGCCAGAGCGCGGACGAAATTGGGCCAAACGCCACTATGTAGCAGGCGCGACAAACCCGACAGGGCATGTGGAGACAGCGCCAATGCCGGAATTTTTGCCTAGGACTCGGCAATTGAACCGGCCCGCAACGTGGCTTGCAGGAATGCTTCGATGTGCGCGCCTAAAAGGTGTACCTGGTGCCGTAGGGCTCCGCGATGGCGAACGACTGGAGGCTCAGCGGTGCAAATACAGGAGATCGGCGGTCTCACATGAGCGCGCGCCGCCGCAAGGTGGCGGCTCTATCCACCTTGGGGCCTCGGAAGATTTCGGGGAGCCGATTTGAGCGAGGGATCAGACTTCCTCGTAGTCGCCGCGATCGACGCGGATATAGCCGCCGGCGCCCAGCGCCTCGGGCGTCATGACCTCGGGGGCGTCGACTTCAGGTAGGGTCTGGAAAGCACTCGCCCAGTCGTTCTCGAATATCTTGGTAAAATATGCGGCGATGCCCGGATGGGTCAGCCAGACACCTGCTTCGCGGTTTCTGGAGACTGCGGCGTCTGACCAGTTCTGCGAGCTGATGAGAATACTGTCGCCGTCGACGATCACCATCTTGTTGTGGCAGTGCACGAACTCGTCGGTGTTGATGTAGCGGATGTTTTCGGCGATGTTCAGACCGTAGTTGGCGGCGAGGTTTTCGAGGTTCTTCTTCTCCTTCGCGACGTCGCTCTTGCTAAACAGCTTCCCGAGCACGATTCGGACGTCGAGTTCGGGCGCCGCGTTGCGCGCCTCGGCGATTGCGGCAAGCAGCCTGGCGACCAGCGGCTGGGAGGATCTGATATACTGCTGTTCGATGAGGACGGATTTGCGGGCCTTCGCAATCAGACCGGGCACGACGTCCATGTAGTTGTCGGGACTCAGCACCGGTTGGATTGTGAGCGGCGCGTCGAGGTCGAAGGTTTCGCTTGTAAAGAGCTGCTCGGGTTTGCGTGCCGGCGCGCGCTCGACCAGGAAAAACTCGTCCTCGACCGGACGGCGCAGCATCTCAGGTACGGCATCGACAAGGGCCATGTCGGCTTCCAGAATGCCGGCAAAGAAACCGCTAAGCTCTCTCGATCTGATGGCAAGGCCCGTATCGCGGTTTCCCGGACGGAAGACCCCGCCGGAGGCACCATCCTCGACGTTCATCGGAATGCTGTTGACGCTGTAGTTTCCGCTTTGGACCAGGACCCATTCGTTGTCGATTACGATCACCTTCTCGTGCGAGGAACTGAACACATGGACGGTGGGATTGGCACAGGAGGGGGCCGAGACGCCGCGCGCGCCCATCTGCACCAGGCGGTCGAAAATGTCGCTCTCGGTCCTACTGTCGATGTCGAGCATCAGCGAGACCTTCACCTTGCGGGCCATCGCGGCAAGAAGCAGGTCCTCCATGTAGGATGCCGTAAAATCGTAGATGCCGACGAGGATCGATTCCTTCGCGGCGTCGATCAGTCGCTTCGTCACCGCGAAGGTCGAGTCCGGCGAGGCGTAGGCGATGATTTGCTCGCTGAGATCGAAGGCTGGAACATCGCGCGCCTGGTAACCCTCGAGGTGACAGCTGCGGCCGACCATTTCGGGGACCGCGATCGCGATGGTCGGTTGAGTGCCGACGGCCTGTGCGGTGGCGAGCGTCGGGATGCGGGTCTTCAGAACATAGGTCGGCATGAATTCCCCTTTTGCGGCTATTGCGGTTCGAACGGTTCGGCCTTCTGGACGACGAGCGGCACGTCGACGTCGTTTCCCTGGTGATTGATCGTCAGCGATTCAGGCAGCTTCACCGCCGCGCCGGGCTGCGTGTAGGCGACCACCACCCAACCCGACCGGCCGTATGGCTCGCCTTTTTCGACTCCGACCGCATGCGCGCCGATTTTTGCAAGATCATCGGCGTGCCTTTGTCGTGCGCTGTTGGCCTCGTCGAGCGTCGCCACGATGCCTCCGTCAGAATGCGAATTTCAGGGCGTCCAGCACGGTACGGATGGGCGTGAAGACGCTGCCCTTGGGCGATCCCGCGAAATGCAGGCCGACGATAGCGCCTGTGTCTGCCGCAACGACTAGCGCGCCGGAATCGCCGCCGCCGGTATAAGTGTCGCACAGGACCTGGCCAATGAAGCCGACGACACCGACGCCTTCATAGCGAACGAGCACCCGGAAATCGACGTCGCGTACGACCGATTGCGTATCCCCGGTCGTGCGGCCGCGCTTCTTGACCGCCATGTCGCGCATGGGTGTGGCCACCTTCAGCGGCGTCGCAGCGCCCCAGATTTCGTTGTCGATGTCCGCCAGATGGTCGGGATCTATCTCTGCTAGTGCGGCATCAACGGTATTCGTGAAGCTATCGCCAACCGTGAAGGGCGAAAAGGCGCTCAACGTCGCGATGATATCGGCTGGCTCCGCCCCGCCATCAGCAGGTCCCGGATAGAGGATCGGATCTCCGGCGGCCGCCAGTCCCGACTTGGCCAGAACGTGCGAGTTGCTCAGCAGAAACAGCTTGCGTTCCTTGCGCACGATCGCCCCAAGCGTCCCTGCTGTCACATCCTTGTGCCCTACGCTGAAACCACTCTGCAATGGCGATTGCTTAGCATTCTCCTGTGGAACGATGTCGCCGATTTCCACGATGTCGGTGTAGATCGCCCGGCCGTTCGCCGCCGCCATGACCGGCGGGAGGATCTGATCGGGGCGCAGGTCGCTCATTGCCAGCTTCTGCCGGACATAAAAGACGATCCCGAGGTCATCCCTGCGTTCGCCGTCCGTCACCTTCCGCGCGATGCCGGCGCCGACGACGTTGTCGTCCTCGAAAATCGTGCGGACGCGTTGATAATGCTGAAGCGTCGTAGGGCTCAGCGATTCCGGCTCCGCAATTTCGGGAGCGGTCACGCGATCCAGAATGTCGAGTAAGGTCCTCGGTGTCGCCATGCTCACGTCCCCCCAAGCAAATGCATCTTATGCATGGATTTGTGTCACCCCGATGAATTTTTACCGCGGAGACCGTCGCGTTGCAGAGAAAATACTTCATTCGAACGGGAAGTTTATTGTAGCGCCCGGACTTGCAGTACCCGATCGCTTGATCAGCAAGCTCCCACAAGCTCCCAATGGGTGGTGGTACGATTGCTGATCCGCCTCGCGCGGCCCGACGTTTTCGGCTATTTCCTGACGCAGCTTTGGTCCTTTGATGAGACGGCGGCCGAGCGCGGTGACAAAGGCGTCGCGCAAACCTGAAACGGTTGCCGTATGGCGTCGGTCCTCGGTCCTCGACTAATTGGCGGAGATGTACAGGGATTTCCTGAGGGCTTAATCTCGACCGCGCAAGACCGGCTGCGGCTGAGGAGGGGAGGGCGCTTGTCCCTGCGCTTTGGTACTGCCGCCCATCGGGGCCGGCGCGACGTCAAGTCCAAGGGCTTCCTGGGGCTTCCTCCCACGCGGTGCCGACCTTCTTCCCGAAGAGCCTCTTTGTCTGAAGACCGATGCGCGGGCGTGGATGGATCAAGGCGTTGCGTCAGGACGACGCCCGGCAGGTGCGTGCGCGCATTGCCGAACTGGAGCGCGACCTCATCGCAACCACACCTCAGGGACGCCATCGACGTTTCGAAGCCGGACATGAGCTTCGCAATGCTAAGTTCCGCCTGGCACGTCTCGAGCAATGCATCGCCGAAATACCGGAGAAATGTAGGCGCTAGCGTTAAATTCGCCGCTACTCAATCCCTGCCGCGCGGTCGGCTGGGAACAGATGCAGACTGCACGGTTAACTCGTCGCCGCGCGTCCGAAGCACATAGTGTGGGGCGTCGATAGTCGCGCTCTTCCCGGCGCCTGAATTCCCGAAGATCACCGACAGTTTGCCGTCGCGCGACGAGCCGTTTTGGACCTATCACTAAGCGCGAGACTGTGGGGAAGGTCAGCCCGCCCGCCGCAAATCCTGATGCCGCGTCCGAGCTGCGCTGAGCAGGCAGGTCTCGTCGCTAATTCCGTCCTGGAAAAGTCGAACCAGCTCAGAGGCAATATTCTCGGCTTCCGGTGACCCTGGCTGGATATGGCTCTCTTGGCAAAGCTGGTCGAAAACCGACTTGAGGCTTTGCAAATCACTCGGATAGAGGGCTGGGTCAAGGTTGGGACGATCGATCATCTGGGCCTCCCGCGGGCTGAGATCTTGAACGACACAGAGGGCGGCGACGAGGAAACCCGCCGACACGCGAAAATGACCCCGCCGAAAGGGATTGTCATTAAAAAAAGTTGTCGGGTGACGGCTTGGTGCAGTCTTGACATCCCGATGTAGGTGGCCACGGATGCCTATGGTCCCGTCTGCGAGGAAGCGCGGCACAGGTTCGCCGTTCACGAAACAGGGGAGGCTGCGGTCATCGAGACGTTCAACGCCTCCACCACGGCGGGGCGGACCTGCACGACGCTTTTTGCGTGCGTTGTGTTCTTTGAGGAGGATTACAAGTAGTTCGGATCCGCGCCCGGTCGCAGCTCGTCTATGTCTTTGTAAGGATGGCTTCTACCTTCTTTTGCATCGAGATTGTCGTGCTGTAATACGGCCAAATGTAAGGCCCGCCAGCGCCTTGATTCAGGTCTTGATTGATTGACGTATATCCGGTGATGGCTGGCGGAGTGGACTGATTGGTTACAAGCAGTTGGAGGGCCGTGATAGGCTTATTGCCTGTTTCGCCGATTTTCCAGACCATGTAAATGTACTTCCCGCCTGCTCCTTGTTTGAGGTCTTGGCCCGTCCATTGCCAACCAGAAGGCGGATTCGATTGCTGTTCATTGTATGCAACGAAGTTGATCGATGTCACAGGATTGCTGTCGCCAAGAATATAGCCGATGTAGATGTACTTCCCTCCCACGCCTGTATTCGTGTCGGTGGGCAGGAAATCCCAAGGCGGCTGGTATTTTGGCCCAACACTGTCATCGACGTGATTCGTCAATTGCTGAATCGGCACGGCCATTTTTGGCACTCCAGTTTGTTTTGAATAACGGGGCAGAGCTTGACCCTTCCGCTGGAGCAGCACGGACCCTTGGTTCGCGCGAGAGCGACTGTCGATCAGCAAGTCTCACGCCAATCAAAACTATTATTCTGGAACAATGGGTTAACTCTGGGTGGCGTGTCCCATGTCGGACATTGTCAAATATCCCACAGCTTGGGCCTTTGGTGCCGTTCACCCAATTCGACATAAGACGACTACGCCGCGATCTCCCAGAGATGCCTGCGGCCATCGGCCGTGCCAGCATGTCTGACCCCGTCGGCTTTCGATAACTGGTCGCTTCCTCCGGCCATATCGATGGGCAGAAACCGACGTCAGCCCCTGAGTCGGTTCTGGAGTGCCTGCCGGTCGGCGACGAGATTGTCGAGGTGCAGCACGGCTGGCTGGTGTCCTTGCGCCAATCGTCTAACCAGAGCCCGCGTGCCGTCGACCATAAAGACGCCGCAATCATAGCTGTTCGGCTGCTGGGCCATGCGGGCTGGCTCGAGGCGAGCGCCCAGCCTTGCTGCGAACTCTGCTGCGGGCTGGTCATTGTACCCGCGGGCGGAGTCGTAGTGATAGGCGACAGGGCTTTCCCGCACACGGCGGTCGACGAGCAACAGCGACCAGTGGTCGCCGGGGCGATCAGGTTGGGCATTGCTTACTGGCATAAACAGGAAGTCAGCTGTATCGTTACCCCTCTGATCATGGACTATGCGCTGGAATGCGCGTAGCGCGAGGATCTCGGCGCCCAAGCGCAGATGATAAAGGGCTACGAGGGGATCCACGAGCCGCGTCCGCGCGGCGAGATCAGGATTGTCCCTCTGCAGATCCTGTGCCAGGAGCGCGTAATCCGCCAAGATATGCTTGTCGGCCAGCCACTCACTGGCGCCGAGCTCCAGCCAGCCGCCATCATGGAGCGAGGCTGCCGGATGCAAAGCTCCGACCTGAGCGTTGGACGGTGGGCGCGGGAGCTCCGGCGCATAATGAGCATCATCCCGCAGCTCCTGCGGAGTGACCGGCAAATGAACCAGCGAGTCAAGGCCGCCGTAGATGTCCGACTGAGCCCTTGGCGTTGCCACTGACGCAGCTTCACTCATCAGCCCGACTTCGGCGTGATGGACGAGCTGAACGTCGGGCGGTGTGCGCGGGAGCCCCGGCGCATAGTGAGCATCATCCCGCAGCTCCTGCGGAGTGACCGGCAAATGAACCAGAGAGTCAAGGCCGCCGTAGATGTCCGACTGAGCCCTCGGGGTGGCCGCTGACGCAGCTTCATTCATCGGCCCGACTTCGGCGTGATGGACGGGCTGAACGTCGGATGGTGGGCGCGGGAGCGCCGGCGCATAGTGGACATCATCCCGCAGCTCCTGCGGAGTGACCGGCAAATGAACCAGAGAGTCAAGGCCGCCGTAGATGTCCGACGGAGCCCTCGGCGTTGCCGCTGACGCAGCTTCACTCATCGGTCCAACTTCGGCGTGATGGATGAGCTGACCGTCGGATGGTAGGCGCGGGAACCCCGGCGCATAGTAAGCATCATCCCGCAGCTCCTG
>NZ_JAOWPS010000010.1 GCF_025753795.1 Mesorhizobium sp. YC-39 | reverse complement strand
TCCTGCGGAGTGACCGGCAAATGAACCAGAGAGTCAAGGCCGCCGTAGATGTCCGACGGAGCCCTCGGCGTGGCCGCTGACGCAGCTTCACTCATCGGTCCAACTTCGGCGTGATGGACGAGCTGACCGTCGGATGGTAGGCGCGGGAACCCCGGCGCATAGTAAGCATCATCCCGCAGCTCCTGCGGAGTGACCGGCAAATGAACCAGAGAGTCAAGGCCGCCGTAGATGTCCGACGGAGCCCTCGGCGTGGCCGCTGACGCAGCTTCACTCATCGGTCCAACTTCGGCGTGATGGACGGGCTGAACGTCATTCAGTCCTGCCGCCCCCTCAGCCCTTGCGGAAACCGCCCTGGGTGGTTCCATCGTCCGGTCGAACAGCTGTGGCCAGGTGGGATTCCCCGGCCGCGAGTTGGGCAGCGGAGCGGCTTCCGGTCGATATCTGAGGCGAATGGCAACGCCTCGCGGATTGAGTGGGGTTCTCGGCCTACCCCCTAGCGGCAACCAACCCGCCGTGTAGCGCTCGCCATCAATCAAAAAGCTGGTCAGTTGAACCTCCTGGTTCGGCATGAGGTTGCTCCTGTCCAGCGCAGCGATCAACTCGTCTGGCGCGCGCTGGTGAGCGTGGCGCCAGTTCAAGTGACGAACGGCCTCTCCGAAATCCGGGGCCTGGGAATGGCGCGCGGTTGGCGCGAGGGAAGACGGTGGGCCAGCTTCTTCCAGCATCTCCCAAAGTTGATCCTGATCGTAACCTTCCCCGGGGAGGGCCACTGGAGATCCGGCAGCGCGCGGCACGGTGGCAATCTGGCGCTCAGGTTCCAACGCTTCGCTGCGCGGCAGTGACTTGCGAAGGTGAGCCAGTGCGATTCCGGCCCGTTTGTCGGTACTGGGATAGCGAATGACATCTTCATCCAGCGACTTGTCATGAAGCCGAGCAGCAATGCCCGGCATGTTGTTTTGACGCAGGTAGTGACCGAAACTGCTAAGGGCACTTGCGTAGTTCATGGCGGTATATGGACTGAGCCCGCTCGAAGGCGCTGCTGATTTGTACTCTTTGATGAGGGCCGCGTCGTCGGGATAAGGAGTCGGGACAGTACGTCCTATCGTTGGCGCGAGTGCGCCCGCCTGGTATGTCTTCAGATACTTGAGAGCCGGAACGATGGACGACGACCCCCCGTTTCTTTCGAGCTCCTTGACGTCGTCGTCCAGCGACTTGTCGTGAAGCCGAGGAGCAATGCCCTGCTTGTCGTTTTCAACGAGCCAACGGCTGAAGTTGAGAAGACAATTCACATGGAGCGTGACGGTGCCGTCCTTGGCCCCACGGGCGATGAGTGCCGCCCTGAGACCCTCCATGAGGGACGCATCTTCGGAATAAAGAGGACGCTTGTCGCCACCTACGCAAACCGTTGTTGAACGATCCGGCTGCAGCGCCGAGGCGCCTAAGATCGCCCCACCACCTCCGGTGTGCGGCGCTGGTATGTAATCTTGCCCGCTCCCCTGCATTATGGGCTGCGCTTCCCTTGACGACGAAGCCAGTTGATGGATGGGGGCCTGCAGCACGCGACCGCCTGAATTGCCGATCGCGCTCAGTTGCCGCTCAATGGCATCCCCTTGGGGATTGCTCAGCGTCCTCTGCCTCTTCGCTGGTCTCAACTGCTCCGGCTGATCCGCCCCTCGCAGAACCTCCTCTGGATTGACAGCCAGCCCCGGCGAGGGGAGGGCTGGGCTTGGCTGATCAACAGCGCCTGCCGGCGAATAGGGAGGTGAGGGCACACCTTGCCAAAAGTTCACCGTGCCCCAACTGTCGGCTGGCAGCTGACCAGCTTGATCCACCCCCTCCCAAAGCTCCGCTGAATTGAAACTTGACCGCGAGCGGTCGGGTTGATCGTCCAACAGTCGCCGAAGCTCCTCTGGATTGACAGACAGCACTGGCGACTGGACGGCCTGTTCCTCCGCCTGCCGAGAGCCGTCCGCCCCGAAAGGACCCTCCCAGATGCTGCTGCGGCAATCACGAATGATATTCAACCCGGTGGCGGGTGTCGTCTCTGGGCGTCCGCCGACACGAGCCACATCATCGATGAGGCGCCCGCCTTCCATGGAGGGACCATTATGGGGAGGCCTGCGATCAGCTAAAGTACCTGGCTCACGATATTCACGAAGCACCGTCAGCGCGGCTCTCATTGCCTCCTTATCCCGGTCCCCGAATGACTTGATATGTGCGACCAAGGAATTGTGACCGAGTGCAGTAATCGTTTGGCCAGGGCCGAGGGATTTCGCCAATCTGCGAAGAGTCCTATCACACTGCCGGGCCGTGCTCGGTAGCCATCCCCGGCGCGCCGCCGCCGCCTTTACAGCCCCCTCGATGAGGTTCTTGTCTTCCACAGGGGGGTCATTACGCAGACGTCCGTCAGCAGGAGCGCTGGGATCGCGGTGCTTACGAAGCACCGTCAACGCGGCCACCATTGTCCCGTCATGGGCAAAGAAACTTTTAGCGTAAGCAATCAAGGATTGGTGATCGAGCGCAGAAAGCGTCTTGCCTTGCGACCCGAGATCATCCGCTAATCTGCGAAGGGTCGCTGCATAACTCTTGGCCGTTTGCCCTTTCAGATCCCGGCGCGCAACCCCGGCTTTGACCGCCGCGTCGATGAGGCTCCGGTCTTCATCAGACAGACGAGGATAACAGCGGTCCCGAGGCGCATGGACCCCTGCGACGGGCGCGGCATCGGCTCGGCGCGCCTCGCGCAGCAAGTGCTGCTCAAAGCCATTGTGCCCGGCGTGTGCCGCCTGCTGCCGTTGCATGGCGTCGAACGTCTCCCGCCAAGCCGGATCCGTTGGATTGAAGTTAGGTAGGTCCAAGCTGGTCTCACGTTTATAGGTCACCGGAGGCTCAAAACTACTCGGGCAAGCTGTCGAGAAGCTGACAATCCTCGCCGTCTGCAAAGCGTCTCACGAACGCTCGAAGAGAACAGTCTGCGATCCGGTGTGGGCTGCTCACCCGAGGCCATGGGGATTCTACAACCAGGTTGCCGTTCGGCATCGCGTTGCAGATGCAGGCGCTGTCCATGCTGCTTGATGCGCTCGAATACCCTCATCACCACGGCAGGCCTCAACGACGTCGACCCGAAAGCCTGGCTTGCCGACGTCCTGGCCCGCATAGCCGATCTTCCCGCCTCGCGTCTGCACGAACTACTGCCCTGGGAATGGAAGCGCCTGACCATCTCAACGTAGGCTGCCGAACGCGCCTGTCAGTGTGGAACGATGGGCACGATGGGTCACGTCGAGTGCCTTCTGACACCGCTGTCGCGCGATTGCGGAAATGGTCACCGTGATCGACGGTCACCGCGCGACCAAAGCCCGGATCGGCGGTTTGAACGCCCATCCCGTCAAGGCGCTCGGCGCCACTTTGTCTGGGCAGTCGCTCATGGCAACCCGGTGCCGATCATCCTGGACGAGTCTCCGAGTTTGAGCACTGCCAGCGAAACGAAATAGGCTAATCGTCCGCGGCATAGGAGTGCGGCTAAATTGGCAACGATGCCGCAGCTTTGCCTGCGTGCAATGTCATTGTCTCTGAGCCGACGGGGACCTTGATGCTTCCTTGCACGACCGAAACAAGCTCACGCGTGCCCTGGCTGTGAACGTCCGAGCGATGAAATGTGGCCTGCACAATCGTCGAGGACCAGATCTCGAACATGGAGCGGCCTGAGGTCGAGGCTTCCAGTCTCGCCGCGCTTCCATGCGTTGTTCTCTTAGAGTGTTGCGGGATTGGTCCGCTCAATTGCCACCGCGATGCAAGGTCAATCCCGTCAGAATGAGCGTTCGAAACGGAGGATGCCGCCGACGCTGTTCTTTTTGTCGGCGTTAGTCCAGTTCACGTTGGAAGGGTCGACCATCGCGAGGGGGAAGTCGCCGTAGTGGTCAAAGTCGACTTCGGCTGTGATCGTGAAACCTGGAACGACCGTATAGGCGACGTTCGTAGCGAAACCATAGTTCTTGAGTTGGTCGCCCGAGAGCTGAACGTTGAACGAAGTTGTCTCGTTGTATTTGTATTTGGCGCCAGCCCAGAATGCCCAGTTGCCGCCCCAATGTTTGTAGAAGCCGCGACCATGAGCGTCGCTTGCGTTAGTGGAGTCATCGTTGAGCTTGCCATTGGAGCCGTAGCCGAACATTCCGAACAGCGACAGTTCGTGGGTGACATTGACGTCGACACGGACCTTGCTGGCCACAGAGTCGTAGTTGCTATCGTAAGCGACAACGCCGGTGATCGCGCCCCAGTGTTGTGTGTTTTTCACGCCGCCGACTACGTGCGGAACGTAGCCGTCGATGGTGCCGACCGCGCCCGAGCCTTCTTCGAGGGAAATCACGGCCGAAAAGCCATTGCCCGCGTCAAAATAGTACTGAACCACATTGGTATCGAAGGCGCCGTACGGAACAAGCATCTGATCGAACACGTCGCCCGCGCAGCCAATAAACATGTCGAAGGCCGACCAGTCCTTGCCAACTCGGAGGCCACCGAGCTGAATCCAGGCGTAAGTCAAGGTGATGCCTCCGTTGAAGGCATGATCATGAGGATTGTCCGGACCCGAAGGGTTGTGGTTACCGAAGTTCATGCGGGTTTCGGTATAGGTCTTCAACGTGCCGAGTTCGGTCTCCTGGCCGGTCCAAGTTTGGAATGTGAAGCGCGTGTTGTTTTGCCATGTGCCCTGATCCTCGCCGGCCCCGACGGCCGAGGTTCTTGCGTGGTCATAGGATCCGACATCGCCGAGGCCGATGTCGTAACGGACATAGCCGCCGGTGCGCAGGCAGGTCTCGGTGCCGGGGATGTAGAAGTAGCCCGAGCCGTAGACGTCGCAGATCTTGATGTATTCAGCGGGCTCTGGCTCGGCGACGACGATGGCGTCGGCGCGAGCGTCGGAAACGGCGATCATGGCCCCAACCGAGCCGAGGAGAAGGCTCCTAATGTTCATTCTTGATCTCCGTTCAACGATTAAAAAGGGAAGGACGTCGAACACGAATCCTTCCCTGTCCCACGATCCCAGGATCGATAACGGTGCGAGCTGCGCTTTTCGCCGTGTCCCCCACCTGTCATGATGGTGGTTCAAGAAAAAATGTGATGAATCGAAGCCATATCCTTGCGCAATAGGCTGTTATTTCATGTTGTTTTCTCCGCTGGTTGTGAGCAGACCGTCACGGTTTCTAGATTTGACCGTGCAAGTGACGTGCCATCCTGACAACGTAGCTGCGCGCTGACACTCAAGTTTGCCGGCGGACCTTGGATCGCGCTTGCTTCTTTTTTGCCTTGAGGGTCAGGGCTGAGAACGAAAGCAAACGTCTCGAATATGGTTCGTCTGTTCGATAAGCGACAGTTTCGTTCAATGACGACAGCTTCTGTTTGTTAGAGCCTCGACATTGAGACATCATTCAGTGGCACCTCTGGTGCGTCAGGCGAGATGCCCCACTGATGCGACATGATGGTCACGAGCGAGGCCGGCACGCATTGGCCCATTCAGTAAGCGTCATCAACTCTGAGAAATGGCGGCGTCCCTTAGTCTTGCATTTAGGGTAACGATGATCTTTCGCATGACGGCATCGATTGCCAGCATTGGCTTTTTGCCGTTGGTGACGAGGCGTTTGTAGAAGGGGGCGAATTCGCCCTTTCCAGCTGCGGCGCGCAGGGCCGGCATAAACAGCGCGGTTCTGACATCAGGGCGTCCGCCGCGGATTTTTCGGTAGCCTTGCTTTTGTCCGCTGTCGTTTGGGTGTGGTGCAAGGCCAGCAAGGGCTGCAGCTTTACGGCGTGTCATGGAGCCGAGTTCGGGCAGGATAGCCAAGAGCTTGGCCGCCACGATCGGGCCGAGACTGTCCATGGCTGTGCAGATGGCGGCTCGATGCTTAAGGGCGCTGCTGTTGGCGATCAGTTCGCGGATCTCGACATCGATGATTTGGAGCTGGCGCTCGACGACTTTGACCACGGCCTCGAAAGAGGTCGCGAGCTTGCGGCCGCCAGGTGCCTTGGCACGATTCTTCTCTGCGATTTTGATGGCAATGAGTTCCTGGCGGCGGCGAACCAGGGCGCGCAAGCGGGTCTCGTCGGGGTCCGGAGCTTGCCAAAGGGACAGTTTTGCCCAGCGTTCACGGCCGTAGGCTCTCAACATCGCGGCATCGATGGCATCGCTCTTGCCGTGCGTGCCGAAGGAGCGGATGTAGCTCTTGACCTTGAGCGTGTCGGCGCGATGGCAGGCAATGCCGGCGCGCAGGCACTCTTCGAGCAGCAGGCTTTCATGGCCGCCTGTCGGCTCGCACACGACAAGGTCGATGTGTTTGTAGCTCTTCAGGAAAGCACGGACAGCTCTGCGCTGATTGAGGATGGTGCCGGTGGTAGTCCCGTCGGCGACGGTGACGGTGTCCTTGGCGATGTCGAAGCCGAGGCACATTTGCGGTTGTTGGTGCAAGAAGGCCATGCTGGTGGTATCCTTGTCGGGCTTCGGATTGTTTGCGGGCGTGGCGCGAGCCAGCGGCCATCAACTCTCCAAGCGATGGCGGACAAAGACGGCAGGGACCATGATGACGTCGGGTGTTACCCGGTCCTAAGGGCGGTCGCCTGCCGCCGGGACTGCTGGCTGTGATGGGCCGCAGTCCCGGCCGCCAGACTACCCGATCCTTCTCAAACAATCCTAAGGGCGCAGGGCCACACCTCGGTCGGGGCGAGGTGCATCAGCTTGCCAATCAGTCCAGACAAATGAACTCGCAAGGCTGAAAAGATCGACACGAACCGTTGTAAGCCGTCAATGGATCGGAAGCTCGTGCATGGCCCATTCCCTTTTGCTGCAGCACATGCCAATTCGGTCGATCGTTAAGTCCCCTGTCCGAGCGATGCTCGACTTGCGACTACCCGGCGGTTTGCCGCGGCCAACAGCATCTCCTCGACCAGGCATAGGCTGTGAGCGATTACCTCGACGCGCTCACGCGTCTTGGCATCGTTTTGCGTCTCGGCGCATGGTCCTCGGCGAGGGCGAAACGCGAGATCAAGGCGCCGAAGCTTCACTTCATGGACACTGGACTGGCCACCGCGCTTCGAGGAGGGTCTGACAGTTTCGGCATCGAACTAGAAAAGTCATTGCCGTTCCAGTCCAATCGTTGTCGCTATGGCATTGGCGCTCCGGCATCCGCGAGATTGACATACTCGCTGAAGCCCCTGGACGGCTAATCGCCCTCTTCGAGATGAAGGCATCGTCGAAAATCGGCCGCGATGACTTCGGCACATTGATTGGTTTCTGTCGGATGGACCAGGCAAGGGTTACCGCGGGGTCGGCTTCGTCGTTTATCTCGGAGAGCACGTGTTATCTTTCGGATCCCGAAAGATAGCGCTGCCGACCTCAATGCTGTGGTCATTCCCGGGTAGAGCAGAATCCGGTACTTCGAACGGCCCCTAAGGCAGCAACTAAATTGGTCCTTCTTCAGGTTTACCTTTCGAACGGCGTTCCAGGGATCTAGTGGCGTTTGCTACCTAACCCGAAAAATTCAAGGTGGTTGGCGGGTGTGGCCTCCGAGAAATGGTTCGGATCGGCTTTAGCAACCAAATCTTACGTCATTTCAACGGCTTGCGCCACATCCGCCAACCACCCTGAATTTTTCGGGCTAGTAGGCTTTTCCAAGAGCGATTCCGCCAAACTCTACGAGGTGTTCCAGTCCTACGTCACTGCCCCGGAAAATACCGTGCGGTGGCGCTGGCAAGTAGGCGACGTCGCTATCTGGGACAACCGTGCTACCCAGCATCATGCGGTTAACGACTATGGCGACCAGCACCGGGTCGTGCGTCGCGCCACGGTTGACGGTGACGTTCCGGTCGGCGTCGAGGTCGCCGCAGTATAACCCATGTCAAGGCAGCCAAGCCGGCGGCGAAGGCAGCCTGACCGTCTGAACAGGGGAAAAGATCATGAAGCTTCGTGATCGCTGCGGCCATATCGCGCTGCTTATCCGCCCACAACGCCTTATGCTTTCCGAGAAGCAAGGCGAGTTGCTGACTTGAGGCTTGGTCCGAAATCGAGTTCCTGTAGCGTGGCGCATGGCTCGGGTCGCTGCTCATGGCCACGCTGCTGCGGTACAGGTCCCTCGCCGCCCCACCATGTCGCCCGCCTGCAACTCGGCGCCTGAAACATGGGAATATTTATGTATTTGAGCGACGCGAACGACCGTCTTGTGCCGCGCTGCCCATTTCCCCTGCGACAGCGATCATTTCACCTGTGGATCGCTAATGCAAAGGAGCCGAAGTATACAACTCCAGCTTTTCCAGCTTTCAACACCCCAGCTTTGGTCGGAGTAGTGCTTGCCAGCGTCTTGGGTGACGGCTGGAGCTGGAGCGGTCATTACAATGGCCAACGCCGTGGCAGCAAGTATCGTTCGTGGCCAGCGAGACCGCAATTTCTGGAGCCTCGAGCGCCCCACAGCGTCTTTTTCTGAGGTAGGCATGTTTCGTTTTCCTTTTGGATCATCACGGATTTGAAGAGGATCTGGTGTTATGTCCTGTTGGGACAGCCAGCGAAGCGGCCGATATTCATGTGGTCGAGTCATAAGTTCTCCTGAATGTTTGTTTTACGAGAATCCTTATGGCAGCCCTAGCTGACAACAGGCTGAAAGCGGTCTTCGGGATGGCAATCCTGTATGCCGATCGCAGCGAGATCCAACCGAGTTGGGGCGTCCCATGGGATGCGCAGCCTGTATTGCGTTCGGGCGAATGTCATGTGAACTCCTGGGCTAAAGACTGCGCGACGGGCCATGTCGGAACACGTATCATGGCTATGAATATGCAATTGGCGTGCCACCAAACGGGTTGTGAGCAGCGACCACAAATCGGAGGAGTCGCCCTCTGGCCGGCTTGATCCTAACCCCTAGGATGTCTGGATCTGAACACAGATTGTCGTCAATCGGACTCGGACAAAATGCTGTGACCAGCTTCGGCACCGGCTGACGCCAGAGTCCTCGGTTGAGAATTGCGCGTCTGAGGGCGGATTGGGCAACAGGCGATCGCCGGGGCCGATCGAGTTGCGCAGCCGTGTGTTGCGGTTAGCGTGGCGGCATAGGGCCGCACGTGCGAGCCCGCCTCGTAGCAGAGGTGGATCCGATCGAACTTGGCGGCGATCCGTTGGATAACGCGGCGCATGCTTGTGTCCGATGCATCGACCTCACCGAAGTAGCGAACCTCTCCTTCCCGGCCGGCTTCCGCAATCGCCACGGCATTCCTCTGCTTCGCAACATCGATTCCGACGAGTGCTTCGTAAGCGGTCAGCCGATTACGTCAGGCCTAAAGTTCCAAGGCATGAGCATTTCGATCTCGGATGCCGGCCAGCCTTGAGCGATGCGGGTCAAGAGCGGATCGACGCTGTTCATTTTGCAGGTTTGCAGCAAGGTGGCTACCGTCGCCCAGGTTCGTCCACCGCCTTGGCTGCCGGCGAATAGACTATTCTTTCGCGTGATTGTCTGGGGCCTGATTGCACGCTCGACGATATTGGAGTCGATTTCGATGCGACCCTCCATCGGAAAGCGTTCCAGCGCCTCCCGCCGGGTGAGCGCGTAGCGGATCGCCTCGGCGGTCTTGGATTTTCCGGAGACCTTGCCCAGTTCCGCTTCGCCTTGCGGCGCCAAGCATAGAGCTGCGAGGGGTCCAGTCCCTCGGAACGTGCAACCGCCGACACATTGCCCCCTGGAGAGAACGCTTCGGCGACAAGCCGTGCCTTCTCTTTGTCCGACCGATGGCGCGGCTTGCGTCGGGACGCACAGGCTCCGCCGTCAAAATCTCGAATGTTCGATGATGGCTCATACTGTCGCTCATAGGATTCTCCGCATGATTCATGCTGAAAATGAGCGATCAACCGCTTTCACGAAATGAGCGATCAACCGCCTTCACGCTACGTGGGGACGCGGGGCGGTGTCTTTGGGAAGGTGATGGTGCGCTTGTTGCTGACGGCGAGGTGCTCATACCATCACCATCCAGCCAAAACATTGCTGCGAAATACAGGTTTTGTGAAGACGGAACGGACTGACATAGCGCAAAGACACAGGCGAGCGCGGTGGTAGGGATGACAGTCATCAGCATAGGAACGGTACCTGTTGCAAACCTCACTGACAAAATATCGCGAGGCCCGCCTGCCTTGGTACACCATCTATCCGACTGTGTCGGAGTTCTCTGGGGCGGTTGGAGCCGAGGCTTATGAGGAATGGCTCAGGAACCTGCCGGCTGACGATCCGGTGTCACTCTATTTCCATGTTCCGTTCTGCCGATCAACGTGCTGGTATTGCGGCTTCCCCACCACCATCACCCGCCATAATGCGCCGATCCACAACTATCTGGCGGTGCTGCTTGACGAGATCCGTTTGGTCTCAGAACGAGCGCCGCAGGCGCTGCCTGTGAGCGACGTTCATTTCGGCGGCGGAACGCCGACTCTCATCGGGCCAGCTGATTTCCTCGCTCTGATGGGATTCCTGCGCCACCGCTTTGCGCTCACGAAAACAGCTACGGTCGCCGTCGAGATTGACCCACGCACGCTCACGGCCGAGATGGCCGATGCCTTAGGAGCAGCCGGCGTGAGCCGCGCGAGCCTCGGCGTGCAGTGCTTCGACCCCATTGTTCAAAAAGCGATCAACCGGGTCCAGAGTGAAGCACAAACGGTGGCCGCCGTCGAAATGCTGCGTCGCAACGGAATAAGCCGCATCAACTTCGACCTCATGTTCGGTCTCCCGCATCAAACGGTGCAGTCTTGCGTCGAGACCGCGAGGACGGCGGTCGCCATGCGCCCCAGCCGGCTCGCGGTGTTCGGTTACTCGCACATTCCGTCCTTCATAAAGAATCAGCGCCTCATCGAGGACGCATCTCTTCCGGGCAGCGCTGCCCGCGCCGAACAGGAGGCGGCCGTGGCCGTGACGCTGATTGCCGCCGGCTACCGAGAGATCGGGCTTGACCATTTCGCCTTGCCGGATGACGAGCTCGCGCTGGCCCAGAAAACCGGTCGCCTGCGGCGCAACTCGCTGGGCTACTCGGGCGACACCTGCAAAACCCTGATCGGTTTCGGCGCCTCGGCTATCGGCCGTGTCGGCGAGGGGTACGTCCAGAACGAGGTTACACGGGAGTCCTATATCGGACACGTCGCAGCTGGCCGTCTGGCGACGTCAAAGGGCTGCCGCCTTAGCGACGACGACCGCGTGCGAGCTGCAATCATCGAGCGACTAATGTGCGATCTTGAGGCCGATGTGCCTGCAATCTGTGCTGCCCACGGATCTGATACGATCCGTTTGCTCGATTCAGCTAAAGGCTTGGCTATGCTGGCCGAGGACGGGATAGTGGACATCGAAAAGGGTTTTATCCGCGTGCGGCCGGAGCATCGATTTGTGATTCGCTCTGTTGCTGCTGCATTCGATTCTTTTCTCGACCGGATTGTCCCGTAACGGCGCGCCCTATGGGCGGACAGGTCTCCGGGCCGTTCTGCAGGGCGACGATACCTCGGCGTTGGCCGTTGCAGAAGGTAAGACCAGGGCGACTTCAACTAAACGGGGCGTTCCGCCTCCCGCCGATCTCGCGCGCGCGAATCTGGAAATCGAGCCCATACAGCCGGGGGCAGACATTCAGTCGGACCGTGAGGGCGAGCGCACCCTGTGCGACCGCGATAGGCCGAGACCGCTGCTCCGCCCACGCCCCGAACAGTTCCATCTGCGCAGGGAATGGCAGCCGCTTCGGGACCGCGTGCTAGACCTCCTCCGTCCAACTACGGTGATTGCGCTTTAAGGGCGTACGCCTCGTGTGCGAGCTGCCACAGCTGCCGTCCCCATTCGGGAGCCTCAGCCGTCTTGGTGCAGTTGAGGAGAGTGTGAGCATGCGGCTTCTCACAACACTGTGGATTGTCCAACGGCAACTTGGTGCTGGCGGTGCTTTCTCAGTTGAACTTGAGGCTTGCCTGCACGAACACGCCATACCGCTCAGCCTCCCAATGCAGTTCCTTCGGCCTCCCCCCCGAGCGGCGTCTCCTCGAAATGCGCGGTGCCAGTAGATGCCGCGCATTAGCAGCGGCCGATCTTGAACAAATTGGTGACCTTGTAGTTCAACACCGCCTCGAGCTGGACGCCATGCCCGTCGCCGTCGTCGGGAAGCGGGTTGATCCGGGGCGCAGATGGTGGCGATCCTTGCCGTCAAGCCGCGTGAACCGAAACGCCACGTCGCCAGAGAGGCTGAGTCGTTCGGTGAGTTGCGTCTGCCCGGCCAGGCCGAGTCGCAGCGATGCCAATCGTTGTCCTGGCTGATGATACCGACGTTGGTTGGGATGGCTGGTACGCAAATCCGCTGCGCGCAACCGACGGCGTCGTAGCTCTTGCTCCAGAAGTTGTAGCCGACAAGAGCACCGATGCGGTAGCGCGGCGTGTTCCAGAAATTGTAGCCGAGCCGCGAGACCAGCACCGTGCCGGTAGTGTAGAAAAGTCCTTCGATGCTTCGCCGCTACCCCTCGACGTCCGGTCGGGCGAATGCCTGGTCATCACGGCGCCGGCGGCTCGGGCAAGACCATGCTGTCGCGCATTCTTGTCGGACTGGAGACCGCCGACAGCGGCCGTGGCGCCATCGACGGCAAACCGGTGCATGGGGTCTGCCGAACGCGCAGTGATCTTCCAGGAACCCCGCCTGCTGCTCTGGCTGACAGTGCTCCGCAACGTCGCCTTCGCCGCGGTCGAGGCGGCGCGGCACGGTTGATGCTCCATCGCGTCTTGGGGCCAAATTGCTGCCAGAGCGTGTCCGCTTTGCCTCCTAATTGCGACGTGGAACGCTCTCCGACACACGAAGGCGGACAGCACCAATTTGGCACCGCTGCGGCGAGCAATTCGAAGTGCCATTCAATCGAAACCAAAGAGGAGGAGGCAGTGGCGAAGGCGAAAGGTTCGATGAAGACGGCCAAGACGGAGGGAAGCAATTCGGTTTCCGTATGGGAGGACGATCCTGGAACGGGGGTACTGGTTAGCCGACCCATTCCAGACCTTTCCAGGAAGCCTCTTGCCTTTGGGTTTCCCAAGCCTGCTCCAAAGCCAAGCGTATATCCTCCCGGAGCGGCCGATTTCAGGTATTGGACTGCAGCCGAAGCGTTGCGACGGGGCGCAGACTTCTGGTCGGCGCGCGTTCCGCTGACGAAGTGGCAGGTCGGTGCGACGCTGAAGGTCATCCTCGACGAAGGAGTCGATCTCAACGCCTATTATGATCGCACGGCGCTTAACTTCTTCCACGGCCACTCTCCAACGGGCACCGTCTATTCGGGAGAGAGCCCCGATGTGGTTTGCCACGAGATGGGACACGCGGTGTTGGACTCCTTTAAGCCGGAGTTGTGGGACGTAGGCAGCCAGGAAGTCGCGGCATTCCATGAATCTTTCGCGGACATCAGCGCCATCTTGTCGGCCATCCAGCTACCGTCGCTCCGCACCAGCATACTGGAGGATACAGGCGGCCGCCTGTACAGGAACTCACGGCTTTCTCGCCTCGCTGAGCAGCTCGGAGCGGCCATCCGCGCGCGGCATCCGGACACTGTAGATGCGGACTGCCTGCGCAACGCAGTGAATTCCTTTGCGTACCAAGATCCGAGCACGCTCCCCAATTCCGCTCCGGCAGCACACCTTTCCTCCGAGCCGCACTCGTTCTCGCGAGTTTTTACAGGCGCGTTCTTCGAGTCGCTCGGTACGGCTCTTTCCGCCAAGGCGCAAAATCCGGCGATGCCGACGGAGGCTGAATTGCTATCAGTTGCAAGCGATCTGGCTGGCATTCTCATAACTGCGATCAAAGCTTCGCCGGTGGTGTCCAACTGGTACGCCCAAGTGGCCGCGAATATGGTGATCGCAGCTGGCTCGGTGGATGCCAGATACCCGCCGATCATCAAGGCAATCTACGTGCGTCGTTTGATCCTCTCTCTGCACTCCGCAGCGAGTATTGCCTATGTGCCGCCGGCGCGAGCTGCCGTGGCTGCCCCCACTGCCGCACAGGAAGACCTGGCCGAGACAGCGTTGCCCGCAGACGACTACGGCATCAGCGGGGTGCTCTTCGTCAAGACGCCATCTCAGAGTTGCCATTTCGTCGCATTAAGCGCGGCCGGCGACTTGTCTTCGGTACAGCCTCTGGGCGCAGCGACCGCGGCTCAGATGTTCGTCGACGATCTGTTTTGCCGAGGTCGCGTGGACTATGGCAAGGTGGTCTTGCCTGAGGCTCGGCTGGATCACGGACATAACCTAAAGTCACATCGGCTGGTGATGGCCCCCGGCGGCGCGCGCTTGGATAGGCTGCTTTTCGATTGCGGCTGTAGATGCCAATGATAAGTTGGGCAATATGATAGTGGAACTTGATTGAGAGAGCGAAGGTGCCATCTAAAAGGGAGGCCGATCTAGTCGTCCCGGACGACGCCGAGAAAGCCGCGTTCGTACGAGGTTTGATCGAACGGGGCGAAGCCGTAGAGGCCAATCCCGACGGCTCTTTGCCTCCTGGGGCCACGCATCTAATTGTCGGCAAGACAGAGAATGGGCTGCCGATCGTAATGCGTGCCAGGTTCAGCGCATTCTAGACCCACCCACCACATCGTCCTGGAAGACTATGTCAAAGATCGGCAAAGCTGACCTCAACGACCGACTGCTGCGCAGAGCAGCTATTAGGTGAGAGCCTCAGGAAGTTCACCTATGAATCAGAGGCCGACAATCGGCTGGTGGGCCGCTGGTACGGCGCGCGCTAAGTTGCCGAAACTTCCGTTTGTCGCTTGAAGCCAACCTTGGCGAATTAACAAATGGCGTGCCCTACGAAGCGGATGCGGCGACCTTGGAAGGCACACCGCGTCCGAACTCGACGTCCCAGCTTCGCTCCACGGGTGCGGCTTCGCCACTCAACCCGAGTTTGGGGAAAAGCAGTTCGGCGACGTTGAACGCCTCTTCCAGGTGCGGGTAGCCGGACGCGATGATCGTTTCGATGCCGATGTCCTGATACTCACGTATGCGCGCTGCAACATTGTCGGGATTGCCGACCAGCGCCGTTCCCGCGCCACCACGCACCAGCCCAGGTCCAGCCCACAGATTCGGACCGACAACCAGCCGGTCGCGCCGGCCCTGATGAAGTGCCGACATTCGCTTCTGCCCAACGGATTCCGAGATGTGGACAAATCCGTTCTGGGCTTCGGCGATCAGGTCGTCGGTGACGTGGCTGATCAGCCGGTCAGCGGCAGCCCAGGCCTCATCCTCCGTTTCGCGTACGATCAGATGAATGCGAAGGCCGAAACGGATCGTGCGGCCTTGTGCAGCCGTTGCTTTCCTCACGCGATCGATCTTCTCAGCAAGCTGGTCCACCGGTTCGCCCCAGCTCAGATAGGCGTCCACATGCTTGGCGGCGATCGCAATACCGGCGTCGGAAGAGCCTCCGAACCAGAGTGGCGGATGGGGTTGCTGAACCGGCGGGAAGGAAATGTCGGTGCCGTGGGCAGAAAGGTACTTGCCCTCGAAATCCGCTGGCTCACCCGAAAGGATGCGCCGCCAGATGGTCAGGAACTCGTCGGTTTGCGCATAGCGCTCGTCATGACCGAGCTTGTTGCCGTCGCCGGCGAGGTCGGCTGGATCCGCGCCGGTGACGACGTTGAGCAGGACACGGCCGCCGGAGATGCGGTCCAGGGTGGCGGCATGACGCGCAAACAGCGCCGGTGTTCCGCTGCCCGGCCGCAGCGCCACGAGGAATTTCAGCCGTTCGGTCAGCGGGATCAGCCCGGCCGCGACGATCCAGGCGTCCTCGCACCGCGTGCCGGTGGGCAGCAGCACACCCTTGAAGCCCAGCCGGTCGGCGGCCTGGGCGATCTCCTTGAGATAGCCGAAGGTTGCCGGGCGGTGGCGCTCGTCGGTGCCGAGATACGGTCCATCGCCATGCGTCGGCAGGTACCAGTAGAGGTCGAGCGGCTTGCTGGGCATCGGATTGTTCCTTCAGCGATGTGGAATGGGTGGGCAGGTAAGCCTCAGAGCTTGCCCTTCCAGGGGATGAGGCGGTGCTCCAGCCAGCGCATGCCGCTGGTGAAGGCAAAGGCAAGGATGGCGATGACGATGAGGCCGACGAAGACGACGTCGGTGGCGAGGAAATTGGCCGCCGACATGATCATGTAGCCAAGGCCCGACTGGGCCGCGATCAGCTCGGCCGCGACCAGCGTCGACAATCCGGCACCGATGGCAATCTTCAGGCCGGTCATGATTTCCGGCAATGCGGACGGCAGGATGATGCTGGTGAACAGTTGCAGCCGGCTGGCGCCGAGCGACAGCGCGGCATTGATGCGTTCAGCCGGCACTGACCGGACACCGGCCTGTGCGGCAAAGCAGATTGGGGCAAAGGTTGACAGCGACAGGAGCACGATCTTGGAAGTCTCGCCGATGCCCAGCCAGATGATCAGCAGCGGCAGGTAGGCCAGCGGCGGCAAGCCCCAGTAGAGATCGATCGGCACGCTGAAGATGCCTTTGACCCAGCGATTGAGGCCCATCAGCAGGCCGAGCGGAATGCCAAGGAAAATGCCGACGCCGAGCGCCGCAGCGATACGGCCCAGGCTTGCCAGTGTGTGGTCGAGCAGCGTGCCGTTGGCATAACCGTCGGCCCAGACGGCACTGAACTGGGTCAACACCTCGGCTGGCGACGGCAGGAACAGCGGCGACGCCCAGCCAAAGCGCGCGGCGATGAACCACAACGCGATCAGTGCAGCCAGCGTGACCAGGCTTATGCCGAGCGTGCTTGTCGACGCGGATCGGCGTGGCCGGAGGGAAGGCCTGCGCTGGGTCGTCGAAGGTGGGAACGAAGTCGGGGAATTGGCGGCAAGCGTCATTGCAAGGTTCCTGTGCGGGCGCCTTCCGGCTGGTGGATCAGCGAGCGGATTTCCTGACGCAGTTCAATGAAACGAGGGTGGGACTGGATCGGCCCGATGTCGCCGCTCCTGGCAAACTCGCGGACGAAATCGGCCTCGAACCGGGCAACGATACGGCCAGGTCGGGGCGACATCACAACGATGGTCGTGCCGAGCGTGAGGGCTTCCTCGATGGAATGGGTGATGAACAGGATCTGCTTGCCGGTCTTGGCCCAGACCGAGGCCAGAAGCTGCTGCATTGTCTCGCGCGTCAGGCTGTCGAGGGCGCCGAACGGCTCATCCATCAGCAGGATCTTCGGATCGGTGGCCAGGGCTCGCGCGATGCCGACGCGCTGGCGCATGCCGCCGGACAGTTCATAGGGCGGCTTTTCGGCAAAATCGGCGAGCCCGACCAGTTCCAGCAGACGCCTTGACCGCTCATGGCGTTCGCCGCGCGGCACGCCCCGGTATTTCAGGCCGAGAGCAACGTTGTCCAGCACATTGGCCCAGGGCAGCAACGTATCCTTCTGGAAAACCACGCCACGATCGCCGCCCGGCGCCACGATCTCCTTTCCGTCCAGCGTGATCGAACCTTCGCTGAGCGGCAGGAAGCCGGCGATCGCGTTGAGCAATGTCGACTTGCCGCATCCCGAAGCTCCGACGGCGACGACGATGGAATCAGGTGCAATGTCGAGCGAGACGTGATCGAGCGCGTGAACGTCCTGGCCGTCGGAAGCTGGAAAGGTGACGCTGGCGTCGCGAATTCGAAGCATGGTGGCCTCCAGGCAGTCTGGCTGGCGAGATTGCCGCCAGCCAGAACCGAATGTCGTTCATGGATGTCTAGTTGGAGGCCTTGGCAGCCTGCACATATTGCGGGTCGGCGGCTGCGGCGTAGCTGTCCTTGATGGCGGTGATCTTCTTCTGGTCCTTCAGGAAGCCCGCAGTGTCCTTGAGGATTTTCGCGACGGCGCTCTTGTCACCACCGCCCAGCCATCTATCGGAAACCTGCTCATCGAGTGGCGGAACAACCGTCGTCTTCAGCTGCTCCGAATTCTCGGCCGCCGTGCCGCCCTGCAATTTGGCGATCGCCTTGGCGCTCTCGGAGTCCGGTCCCCAGGAAGCTGGGTTGGTCAGGTATGACGTTGTGTAGCCATCGATCAGCCGGACATACTGGCCGAGGAAGTCGGGATTGGCCTTGGCGAATTCACCGGTCACGACAAGTGCGCTGAAGGTCGGAGCGCCACGATCGGCGACCTGGCCGGCAGTGAGCAGGACCTTTCCGTTCTTCTTGAGTTCGGAGAGTGCCGGATCCCAGACGAAGGCGCCATCGATGTCACCGCGCTTCCAGGCAGCGACGATTTCGGGCTGCGGAATGGCGATGACCTGGGTTTCCTTCTCCGTGATACCTTCCTGCTTGAGTACGGCGAGAAGCTGGTAATGGTCAGTCGAGACGGGTGCTGCGGCGAGCTTCTTGCCCCGCAAGTCGGCCGGCGACTTGATCTCGGGCCGCACCACCAGGGCTTCGCCGTCACGAGAGACTGACGAGATGTAGAACGCCTTCACGTCGATGCCCCTGCTGACGGCAGCGGCGAACGGGCTCGATCCGACATCGCCGATCTGGACGTCGCCGGATGCAATGGCGGCGAAAATGTCGGCGCCTGAATTGAAGCGGCGGAATTCGATGTTCCAGCCGGTCTTCTTGGCAAGATCGCCATTGGCAATGCCGAGATTGTACGGATTGGCACCCGTCTGGTAGGCGATGACGACTTTCTTGTCGGCTCCAAGCGCTGCAGCGGAGCTGGCCGCCAGGGCAAGCCCGACAAGGGCAGCGGAAATCAGTTTTCGCATGGGCGTAATCCTTTGAAGGAGGTCATGGCCTCGATTGCCAGCCCCATCGTGGGGACCACGGATTATAGTCCACTAATTTTATAGACTTAACAGAAATGAAATCCTGAAAACGCGTCTTGGGTTGAAAAATTGACCAACTTAAAGGCCACGAAGCCGTTCTAGAAATGATGCCCGCCCCAAAACGCGGCGTTCTCAATTCCTCGGGTTTATGGGCTCAGTCGCGTGCGCGCTGGTTGTTAAGACCAATAGCGTTCGCAGCATCATAGCAATTTATCGTCCGGGACTAACACGAGGCGACCTACTGCGTGGTTCTCGGTTATGTCCCGCTATAAGGAATTGACAAAGCTAACTTCTATCCGGTTTCGCCACCAGTCTCGAACGCTGGCTCGCCTCCTACAATGGTAATCGTGAGAAATTCGCTGCGTTGCGCCGGAGTTCAGGAGATTGTCGAGGTGGCCCGCCCAGGCGGCGCCCAATCGCCTGCCTGGAATGGTCGTGCCTAGGATCCCGGAAATTCTGCGATAACCCCCACCTGAACCCGTCAACTGGATCCGGTTTGCGCCCGCCACAGGCGAGCGTAAGCGCCTTCAGCTGTCAGCAGATCAGCATGCCTTCCCTCCGCAACAACCCGCCCCTTTTCCAAGACCACGATCTTGTCGGCCCCACGAATGGTGCTGAGTCGATGAGCGATGACCACGATGGTCTTACCAGCCCGACGCAGATCTTCAACGACCCCCAGGACAAACGCTTCGGCGATCGAGTCAAGAGAGGAGGTCGCCTCGTCGAGGATCAGGATCTCTGGATCCCGGTAGAGAGCCCGAGCCAATGCAAGGCGTTGCTTCTCGCCGCCGGAGAGGCGTAGGCCGTTCTCGCCAAGATAGGCCTGGAAGCCACCGGGCCAGCGCTCAGCTAACTCCCGTAGCCCTATTTGATCGCAGATTTGCAGGATCTTCTCCATGTCCGGCTCGAACTCGCCAAGGGCGATGTTCTCGATCACCGAGCCCGAGAACACGTCGATCGATTGCGGTACCGCTGCGACAACCTTGAGCAGCGATTCGGTCGAGAGGTCCTGGAGGGCATAGGGGCCGATCCGGATGCGTCCACCCTCAAGCGGGTAGACATTCTGCAGCAGCGCCGCAAGGGTACTCTTGCCGGAGCCACTTTCCCCTACCACGGCCGTCATCTCGCCCCGACGGAAGGTGACGCTGAGATCCTCGAAAAGATGCGGCTGCGCGCCATGGCGGAACGTCACGTTTTCCAAACAGACATTGCCAAGGTCGGACTTGGTGGCATCGATGCCCCCGCCGCTTGCCGACTCCAGGTCCAAGATCTCGAACAGGCGATCCGCCGCGATAAAGGCATCCTGAACGATCCGGTTGGTTTGGATCAGGCTGGCAACCGGTCGGGTGACATAGCCAAGCAACGTATAGCAGGACAGCAATTCGCCGGGCGTTACGGTCTGATCGAGGACAAGCCTCGTTCCGAACCACATCAGCACGATGGTGAATATGGTCGAGACGAAAGTCGAGGCATTATCTCCGAAGATCGAGATGAGGCCGGAGCTGTAGACGGAGTGCAGCATCTTGACGAAGCGGGTCTCCATCTTGAAGTTGGCGAAGCTCTCCATGCCGGAGGTCTTGATCGTGGAGACAGCTCCAAGTGATTCCACCAGTTGCGCCTCCAGATCGGCGGCATTCTCCATAATGGCGCGCTGGCGCTTCCTATTCAGCCGGTTGATGGTCCAATAGACGAAGAGGTACAACGGGATGGAGATCGCCACGACCAAGGCGATCTTCCACGAGTAGATGCACATCAGCCCGAACGAAAACAGTATCACCAGCACGTCGACGAACATGTTGATCGACACGTCGTTCAGGAAGCTCCTGATCTTCACCGCGTCGTTCATGCGGGAGACGATTTCGCCCATGCGCATGCTGTCGAAGAATTTCTGGGGCAGGCTTAGGATGTGATTGTAGTAGCCGAGGATCAAGTAGACATCGATCTTCTGCCCCGTTTGCAGGACGAGCCGGTTTCTGAGGAGATTGATCAGGATCTGCGCCACCAGGATCAGCACCATAGCGACGCTCATCAGGTTGAGGAGGTTGCGGTTGCCCGCTGTGATCACATGATCGACGACCTTCTGGACGTAGATAGCCGTCGAGAGGCCGAGGATTGTCGTCACCAGTGCCCCGACGAGAGCCTGCGCCATCACCGCCCTGTGTGGCGCAAGCACACTGGCGAGGCGGGCGAGGGGCGAGGTGGTCTCTTCGCCGCGCTTGAAGGTGTCTGCCGGAACCAAGAGCACCAGGACGCCAGTCCATTGCGTCTTGAATTCCTCGTGTGGCATCTTGCGGATTTCGCCATAGGCTGGGTCCATGACGGTGATCCACCTCGCGTCGATCGACTGGATGACGACGAAGTGGTGAAGGACCTCCTTGACGACGACGTGCGCGATAGCGGGTTTGGGGATTTTGTATAGGCTGTCGAAGCCGCCCTTCACCCCCTTGGCAACGAACCCCAGCTTCCGGGCCGCTTCCGTGAGGCCCAGCACGGTGGTCCCGGAGCGGTCGGTCGAGGCATACTGGCGGATGCGCGACAATGGCTGCTTGTGGCCATAGAAGGCCGCGACAGAGGCAAGGCTGGCGGCCCCGCAATCGGTGATGTCGCGCTGCTTGAACTTGATGACCTTGCTCGACATGGCGGCTCGCTGGCGTTTGGAAAAATGAAGGATCAGCGGCCCGCCAGAAGCGGATCGAGCCAATCGTCGATCTCATTGTAGAGGAGTTGCAGGAGGGTGCGGTCGGCCACGAGGAAGCGGGCCCGCACGGTCATGCCTTTCTTCAGGTGACCGGTGACGCCGTTCTTGAGAACGAGATAGTTGCGAGAGAGCGCGCAACGGACCTTGAAGACCGGGCTCCTGTCATGGAGGGTGAAGTCCTGCGCCACGTCGAGTACTGTCGCATCAATGACACCCCATTGATTGTAGTTGAAGGCATCCACTTGGAGCCGCACCGACTGGCCCGGCCGCACGAAGCCGATGTCGTTGGGGGAGACGTAGATTTCCGCCACCAGTCCGCCGTCCGGCGAGACCCAAGCGACGGTTTGCCCCGCCTGGATGTAGCTACCGGGGGTGAGGCCGGAGAATTCCTCAATAGCGCCTGACACGGGGGCTCGAATGCGGGTCAGATCCCGTTCGTTCTCGAGTTGATGCAAGGTGGCCGTGAGTTCCTTGAGGCGTAGGCAAATATCGAAGAGCTGCTGGTTCCATTCAGCGGATTTGCGCCGGGCGAGGATCTCGCCCTGAATCTCAATGCTCTGGAGGGCGAAAGCCTTCTCGTCAACCACCTTTGCGGGCGTTGCGGCAGCGGAGAGCAGTTGCTTAGCGCGGTCGAGTTCCGCTGCCGCATTACTGCGGGCATATTGGTTCTCCCGCAGCAGGTTGAGAAAATGTGCCCGCTCCGCCGTGGCGAACTCGGTCAGGAGGCGGATCGGGTCCTTGGCCTGTGTGCCGGAGGAGATCAGGGTTTCGAGGTCACGGGCAAGATCGCTTTTAGCGCGGATATCGCCTGTAAGCGCCAGGAGCTTTTCCTCAACCACCTCATCATCGAGGGTGAGGATCTCCTGCCCCTGAGCAACGGGATCGTTCTCAACGGCAAGGATACGGGAAATTCGTCCGGAGACAGGTGCGATCAGGGGCGTCTTCTCGATCGTGGGGCGAATGATACCGGCACTTTGGGCAGAGACCGTTACGGTGATGAGTGGTAGCGACCCCAATGTCGCAACCACAGAGAGCACAATCATCCAATAGATGATCAAAGATCGTCCTGATCGTCGGGAGAGAATGCTCTCTACAGTGTAGCTGGCAATTTCAGGAGGAAGGGGAACTGCCGATCTGTGTTCAGTATGAAGAAAAGCTAGCTTGCGCACTCATTTTCTAACCGCGGTTCCTCCCGCGTACTGCCCCTTCCGCTATAGTTGCAGCTGCAAAAGCGAGTAGCGCAGAAGCTGACCAAACTATCTGCCAGAATAGCCCTCCCGAAATTGCAGATGCTTCTTCAGGTGCCAGTTCGTTCACGCCATAAGCTGACATATCGGTTTTCATTGTGGTCTCCTTTCCAACAGATCAAATACGAGGAATAATCAGCGACGCCCACCGACCGCGTTTGCCGCTATACTTACAGCTGCAAGGCCCACGACCCCGAAAACCACGAAAGCGAGTGCCCAGAATACCCCTCCCGAAATTGCAGATGCTTCTTCAGGTGCCAGTTCGTTCACGCCATAGGCTGACATGTCCGTCTTCATTGTGGTCTCCTTTCCTAGAGATCAAATACGAGGATCAATCAGTGCTTCCGGTCGGCGCGTGTGCCGCCGCACAACGAGAACATCAAGAGTCGTGCCAACCGCGCAGGAAGCGCCTCAGGCAAACTGTTTCGCATTCTATTCAGCAGCTTAGCTGGGAGTGCGGCAGGGCACCGGATGAACACACCGTGTCGAGGATGCGACAAACCCGACAGCACTGTGCCAACGCAAGCGTATGCACGCGCCTGGTTGCGCCGCCAGGTGGCGAATGACGTTGCTGTCGTAGGCGCGATCTACGAGCAGGATCGCGGCGGGCTGAAGTATGTCGAGCATGGCGACTGCGCACTTGCAGGCATGGTGAGCCTTACACTGCTGCGCGGCTGGTGGGTGCAGCAGCTGGTGAGTAGAATGTCGCGAGCCAGCGCTGCTTGAGTTTGGCGAACGCGAGTCGAGTCGGAACACCCCGCGGCCACGACACGCCGACGGTCGTCTACAAGGGCGGCGAGTACACTTTCTCCAAGGCCGATATCGGCCCATGATCTGTCGTTATGGCCGCCCGGCATTCGTGAACCCTCCCGACCCGCCGGGGACGCCGCCTTGTTTTTCCCAGACTACAATTCGCAAGCGCGGGCACGATTATAGCTCAATTGGCTACACGGGCCTACAAGAGGCCTTTATAGGCTGCCTCAATGTCGCGCAGGCCAGACTGCACTTTTTCCATCGGCATATAGCTGAAGCAGAGTCTGACGTGCTGCCGGGAAGTAGGACCATGACGGTATCCTTCTACCAAATGCACGTCATACTTCTTCCTGACGGACTCCAACAAAGCTGCAGGGGCTACAGCGCCAGCTAGCCGTACCCAGAACGAAAATCCCCCCAGAGGCACCTCGTATGATGGTTCGCAGAACGTGCAGCTCTGCAGGAGGGCGTGCATGCTGTCTCGCTTGTGACGGTAATGTTGCCGAAGTCCAGCAATATGTGCCTTTAATTCCGGTGTCCCCAACAACGCAAGAGCGACATTGCTCGCTACGGGGCTGACGCCGCCGTCACATTTCAGGCGCGTCAACTGCGCTATCATCTGCGCTTCCGCCACAACCCAGCCCACCCGCAGCCCGGGTCCGGCGATCTTTGAGATACTGTATACATTGATCACATGCTCTCCCGATGCAATGATTGCAGGTGGTGGGTCGTCATATGGTAGATCTGCATAGACGAGATCCTGCACCATGAGCACGCCATACCTTGCCAGCAGGGCTGCTACTTGGCCCATACGGTGCACTGAAAAACGGCGTCCGGTCGGATTGTGGAAAACTGGCGCGGTGTAGAACAGCCTGACCCGCCCAGTCGTGCGCAAAGCCTCTTCCAGTTGACCGAGATCAACACCATCCTTATCCATACCTAATTGAACCATCGTGGCACCAGCAATCGAAAATATCCGTAGTGCGCCAAGATACGACGGGTCTTCGGTCAGCACTACATCGCCAGGGTCGAGCACTGCATCCGCGATCAGCTGTAGTGCCTGCGATGCGCCATTGGTGATAAGGACGTTGTCGCGCGCGACTGCATGCTGGTGGGCCAATTTCTCCCGCAATTGCGGGAGGCCGCTGCCATCGGTGTATTGCAGCAGATCGGAGAAGCTGACACCGGTGTGTGTCGAGATTGCCTCTGGCCACCGCAGTTTCTCGAACATTTTCGGATCGGGAAGCCCGTACGCAAAATTGATCGATTGCTTGGTCGATGAATAATCGAAAGCGCTATATGCAGTGGAAATCCGGCTGCGTATCGACATCTTTGCTCCAGGGAAGAGGCTAGGTGGTGGCAGGAGCCGCTCTGAAGCGCTGTTCATAAGCAGCAATGAACGCGTCAGGAATGGGTTCGCCGAACAGGGGGGCATCCATCACTGACAACGTGTCTGCACTTGGCCAGACTGCACAGTTATCGAGCCCAGGTCGCCATCCGGCGCCAAAAAAGAACGCGCCGTAACGCGCCGCGAGCACCGGCACCACGGGGTGTAGCATGCTCAGGAAGACCGAAATTTCCGTGGCGCTAGCCCCGGCCTCGCTCCTTGCAAGGCCCCCGCCTTCAAAGAAAGCATCTATAGCATCGAGTGCAGCCCACACGCGCGCCTCATGCATGGCTTGGCAATAGCGTTCAACATCAAGCACTCGCTCAGGCTTCAGGGTGTCCACCGTCAGCTTTGCGTTGGATCCAGCATGTTTGCGCAAAGCGGTCTCGAAGAGATGGATCCGAGCTGCCGCCCTCACCAGCCCTTCGATTTGAAAATCGTTGTCGTCGCTGCCAAATGCTTTGGCAATGCGCGCTAAATAGTAGCGCAGCACGCTCGGATCGATATCTCTCGCCACCTCGTCGGCCCATATGGCGTGGTCACGACCTGTGGAAAACTTTGCTCCTTCGAGCTTATAATAATCTTGAATCGCGTGATTGTGTGGAATTGCATATCCTCTTGCGAGCAAGCTGGCGGTAACACCGATTGTGTAATAAAAGCGGTTGTCCTGCCCCATGAAGAACAGGAGTTTCGTGTCAGGGCTGCGCATGGTGTCATCATAGTCGGCGCCATTCTGCTTGCAGATGCGTTCTATGCCCGTATCGAAGCACCATAATCCTTCAAACCAAGTCAGTAAGGTCTGGCCTGCCACTTCTGCCGGGGCGACCAGAGTCACTCCGCGGTCGAAATGGCGCGACATAGGCAAGGCCCGCAATTCCGTCCGAAGCCACTCGATTTCCTTGTGTTTGATGGTGTCTGGCCATCCACTGCCTTCGATAGCGCGATCCAGCGTCGGGGCAAGCCGCTCGAAGTTGAAATGCGCCTGGCGGATCGGACGTAGCGTTAGGGCATGGCCGCACGGTGTGTGGACCGGATCGCGGAGCAGACTGTGCTGGATTGCAAGGCCGCAGTTTTCACAAAGGTTGCTGTCGGCCGCGGCGCTGCAGGCCGGGCACTTGCCGACGGCAAGCGAGTCCGCTGCAAACTCATCACACGACTCGCAATAGAGTTGCTCGGCGTCCCGCAGCTCGATATAGCCTGCCGCATCGAGCTGCTTGTAGATCGCAAGGCTACGTCGTTTGTGCTCTTCACTTGAAGTCCGGACAAATACGTCCGGAGCAATATGCACTGCCCTCAGACATTGCAGGATTTCGTCGATGTGCATTTGTGCGACATCATCGACCGACCGGCCAAGCTTGCGAGCCTTCACCAGCGTGTAGGTGCCATGCTCGTCCGCGCCGGTTACATGATAGGCCACATGGCCGATCATGCGCTGGTAACGCACGAAAATGTCGGCAAGAAGGTACACGCCGCCAATATGGCCAAGATGTAATTTACCGTTTGGACACGGCGGGGCGGGGCATACGAAATAGGTTTGTCGATTCACGCTCACTTCAATCCCACCACATCGAAAGGAAGTTCAGGTTGATTTCGGGGTCGGTATTTCTGATGGCATGCATCTGATGCGGCGCTATGTAGAACAGCGTGGTCCCCGTGACTGGCGTGGTTTGTCCATCCGCTTCGAAGAGGCAGCTGCCCGAAATCAGTACCCACAGTTCATGCTCGTGGTGCGAATGAAGGTCTACCGCCCCGCCCGGCACTACCTCCACAATCGACGTCCCGAAGCCCGTCGCAACGGGCTTCGGAAGATGCTCCAGTAAGCGGCACACCAGAACGCCATATTCCGGGCGCATTACTGAGCGATCAATTTTTTTCACGTACAATGTCTCGCCTCCGCTCTGCGAGTTCACTCACGATAAAAAATGCCGTTTGGAAGCTTAAGGTTATCGAGGTCCGACACTTTGTTCTCGGGCGGATTATAGGCGCGCTTAAGTGCGTTATATTCGGCGCGCGTCGGTCCACCTGTTGATGCTCGCTGGAATACCAGGTAGATTACTCGCCGGGAACGGTCACTCTTGTTCGGTAGCGAGTAGTGCGGCGCGTAGTCGTCGAAGATGAAGACGTCACCAGCCTTCCACGACACTGGTTCCCATGAGAACGTTTCGGCCACTTCAGGGTCGATCACACCACCGGCATCCATGGGGAATACCCCTTTCTTGTGGTTGCCAGGGCTGAAGAAAAGGCCGCCATTGTCCGGGCCAGAATCGTCGATACCGATCGCAGCTATTGCATGAACCATCCGATCAGGCAGCTTGTGCGGGATGTGGTAAATGTCCTGATGGGGGCGATAGCCACCGCTGTCGGGATACTTGAAGATCAGCAACTCTTTGAGCCTGCGTGCATCTTCCTCCAACAGCGTCTCGACGACCGACTTGATACGCTGATCTGCAAGGAGCAAATCGCGTAGCTGATCGTTGAAATCGAGAAAGTTCTCGACCTTAGAAACAATCTTTCTATTGTCTTTCGTCTTCTCAAACCACATAAGCCATTTGTCGTCGCTGACATCCCAATGGGAGACATCTTCCACAAGACTAGCGATACGTTCCATAGCAATAGGATCAAAGAATCTCTCGATCGTGACATATCCATCTTCCTGCCACTTTGTTTTTTTTGCTTCACTTATCATACGAAGAACCTCCTATTTGAAAGAACCATATTCTTGAATAATCTAATTCCAGCGCCGGTCAGGTTATGGGCCCCCTGAAATGGCAACGCTGGCACGGGGAGCGACGCTGTCGGGCGCAGATGAATTCCGTTGCGGTGGAATTGTGCGATTCTGTTGCGCTTCCTCGTCAGAAAGATCGCCCAGGCTCTTAAGGAGATGTCGATCCGGTACGTATGTGTAGTATTCTTGGCCAAGGATACTGTTAATGATGCGACTGTTTCGAAAGGCAACCAGAGATAAATTTACACTCTGCAAACCGTTCTGGACGAGAGTCCTGTTCTGCAAGTAGACGCTGCCAGAGATATTATCCTTAAATTTAACGGCGTAGTCGTCTCTCACGACCGGCAGGCCATCTTCCATGCAGGCAGAGGCCAGCAGCGTGTCGATAAAAGGCAAATTGCGCGGCTGGAATCCGGTGGCGAGGATGATGCGATCAACCGCCACGGCGCGCCGCTGGCCTGTGTTGTGTGAAGCGAGCAGCGCATGCCAGCATTGCACATTGGGAGAGAGGTCTTCGGGAAAGAGGTCTTCCATAACGACAGCGGGCAGAAGTTGGATGATATCGTCGATATTGCCGCTTGCGCTGCGTTCATAGACCATCTTGTAGATGCAGTTGCTCAGCTCCGACGAGATGCCATCGCTGGTTAGCTTCTCGTTTTCGACGATGCTGCGGCGCTCCTTCAACGGCAACGCATGAAAGCGCAGGCTGTAGGACGGCATGTACGATTCGTTTACGAAGGCGCTATCATCCATCGTGAACAGATTCGCACGCGACGTTACCCACGTGATCTTGCCGATGGCTGGATTGCCGAGCAGATGTTCGATGATCTCCGCCCCGCTCTGACCGCCACCGACGACCATGACGCGTTCACCGATACCGATAGGTAACCGGTGCAGATAGTTCGCCACATGGTAGACATCCTTGCCGAGCCAGGGCCTGGCGCATTCTGGGATTTTTGGAACTATCCCGACGCCAATCGCAACTGCGCGTGCAAGATAGCGGTCCTTGGTCGTCGTCACGCGGTAACCTTTCTCGATCTTGGCGATGTCAGTGACCTCTTCGCCAAACCTGAGATTGGGTAACTGCCGTGCCACCCACTGATAATACTGCGTGAACTCGCTGCGCGACGTAGTCGTTTGCCGCCGGTTTATAAAGCTGTAAAGCCGTCCGTGCACCGAAAGATAATTGAGAAACGAATATGGGCTGGTGGGATCTGCAAGCGTTACGCAGTCTTTCAGAGGAGATACCTGCAGACGGCTATTGGGAAGCAACAACCCGGGGTGCCACGTGAAGCCAGCTTCCTTCTCGAAGAACATAGTGCGTAGTGGCGTGGGCTGCGCCAGTGCGGCCAGACTGAGATTGAACGGACCGACACCGATACCGATGAGATCGAGCATTTCCATGTATTACGCCTTTCAACGATCGAGTTTCTTCATCGCTCTTTAGTATCGTGCGTTTGTGCACTGCCGGGATGGCTGGAAAATCTCAGGGGACTCGCGAAATGGTCTCGGTTTCCATCCTTGGCCTCCACGGTATCCGGCTAGCAATTGCGATGTTGGTAACCACCAGCCCCGCCATCACCATCAGTGCGGCGTCGAAGCTATAGGCAGCGATCAAACTCCCCGCGAAGAACGGGAAGCCGAACGCGCCGACGAAGTATCCGAGCGTGAACACCTGGGAGGCCACCGGAATCGATAGGCCCCGCTCGCCCGCCAAGTTCACGACCATCGCATTTAAGGTCGAATAGGTGAGACCATAGCCTGTCGCAAAGACAACGGTCGCAAGGACATACAAGACCGGGCTTCCCGCGTTCACCACCAGAAACCCAATGCCGATAAGCGTCGTGATAAACAAGGCAAGCGCGAGACGCCCGAGCGGGAATTTCCCAATCATCGACGCGACCGAAAAACGCAAAGCCACCGTCGTTACGGTGAACGTCAGGAAGAAGATATCCGGGGTTAGTCCGCGCGATCCGGCATAAAGGCTCTGAAACGTGGATAGGCCGGCGAATGTGCAGGCGGCGAGGCTCATCATAATGACTGGCAAGACCGTTTTCGCGCGCAGAATGGACAGGGTCGCCCGAACGGATAACGCCACGGCTACCATCGGAAGTTGCGGCTGGTCCCTCAAGCGCCTCTGTATGAGAATGGCGAAGGCTGCAGCCATCGCGCAGAAGACGGCATAAAATGCATAAGCAGTGCTGGGGCCGCCAAGATGGTCGGCGATCAAGTGGCCAAGCGGCGCTGATCCGCCGACGCCGACCATCTGCGATCCCGACAAGAGGGTCAGTGCTTCCAGACGTGCGGAAGGCTTGAGACAGTGGATGAGTTGGATCGGTGCCAGCATGTAGAAGATCGCCCAGCCGAGGCCGAGCAAGAGGCCGCCAGCATAGGCGAGCAGCAGGCCGCCTGTTCCGATCAGAGCGAAGCATCCCATGGCGGCCGCCATGACCAGGGCGGAGACGGCGACCAACGGCAATATGCCCGTACGTTCGGCCAACCGTCCCGCGAACAGGGAACCGATCAGGGTTGCTACGGTGCCTGTGCTGACTACGGCCCCAGCCGTCGATGCTTGAAACCCAGCCGAGCGCAGGCTATCCGCCAGCAGAAAGCTTGAGCCGTAGGCCATGGCAAGTGCGACGGCAGTGACGAGATAGGGGGCAAAGACGCTGGCCGGCAATCTGTCGAGCAGGCTTTGGGTCGTGTCGGCTGTGACGGGCTTTAATGTCGAAAGCGTTTCCGTCTTTTCACGAGTAGTGTTATCCATACATCTCATGAAAACAGATAACAGACTCCTTGCCGTTGTTCAATCCCTACGTGATGCGGTGGCCTTGGCTCGCCCGGGTACGCGCCTGCCTTCCGTGCGAACGCTGATCAAGGAGCACCATGTCAGCCCGGCGACGGTCGAGCGGGCCTTCGCCCAACTCGTCGGTGAAGGCCTCATCGAGCCCCGCCCGGGCCAGGGAACCTTTGTTCGCGAAGCGCCGGAAAGTGCGTCCGAAGGGTCCGATTTTTCGTGGCAGTCGGCAGCGCTTGGGGCCGCACGCGGAGATAGCGGCTTCCTGGGCAAGTTGTTGAGAGTGCCCCCGGCTGACAGCCTCATCCTCAGCATGGGCTATCTGCCGCCCGACCTTCAGGCGTCAGGGCTCCTGGCGACTGCGCTCCGCCAAGCTGCCGGACGGTCCGAGCTTTGGGACCGCTTGCCGATCGAGGGCTTGGAACCTTTGCGAACGTGGTTCGCGCGCGAGATCGGAAATGGTGCAGTGTTCTCGCCCCACGATGTCATCATATATGGCGGTGGGCAGGCCGCCATTGCCTCCATTTTTCGGGCGCTGGTGCCTCCCGGACGTCCGATTCTTGTCGAGACGCCGACCTACACGGGTGCCATTTCGGCTGCCCGTGCGGCGGGCCTTTTACTGGTCCCCGTGGCAATGGACGAACACGGGGTTCGGCCGGAATTGCTGGCGGACGCCTTCCGGCAAACGGGAGCGCGTGTTTTCTATAGTCAGCCGACCTTCTCCAATCCGTCTGGTATCGTCATGTCCACTGAGCGGCGCGCCGTTGTCCTCGACATTGCGGCAAAGGCGAGGGCCTTTATCGTAGAGGATGACTGGGCGCGCGATCTCCACCTCACAGGGATCGCGCCAGCGCCGCTGGCGGCGGGCGACCGGAATGGTCATGTTGTCTATGTCCGCTCTCTCGCCAAATCGGCTGCGCCTGGGTTGAGGGTCGCGGCCGTCATGGCGCGCGGGGCGGCGCTGGCGCGGTTGAGATCCGCTCGCGGCAGCGACGACTTTTTCGTTTCTGGTCCGTTGCAGGCAGCAGCTTTGGCCGTTGTCTCCGCGCCAGGCTGGAAACGTCATCTTAGTGCAGTTCGCGCTGCTCTGATCGAGCGGCGTGACGCGCTTGTCGGCGCTTTGCACGTGGAACTGGGAAATTGCGTTGCGTTCCAGATACCCACTGGAGGCATGCATTTATGGCTGCGGCTGCCTGATCACATCTCGGATATTGAGCTCGCGACGGAAATGGCTCGGCAGGGCGTCGTCGTCAGCGCCGGTCAGGCATGGTTTCCTGCCGACCCTGAAGGTTCGTTCCTACGGCTGACATACGCAAGTGTCCCCGCCTCCCTTCGTGAGGGGATAAGACGGATAGGGCAGGTTATTAAGCCGCAAATCTAGTATGCCGACGATAGGGGGAATCGAGGGCTTCGCCCTTCTCGCACCAAACAGCCTTTCGCCCAGCTTCTCCACCGGCCGGAGTGCCGGCGCGCCGATCAGCCCGGCCTATCCCGGAAGGCACGGCGACCAATGCCGCCAAGCTACCCCGCAACCTGGGAGTACGTCAGGCAAAGAGCTGATATTGCTTCTGGGTGGAAGTCCCAGCCGGCCAAAGCGGTGAGGGCGTCGCGGCAACACGCGGTCTGAAGTGTAGACAGGAGCCATGCCGCGTGCGGGAATGAGCCTCGAAAGGTGGATGTTCGCGGAGGCCACCGTTGTGTTCCTTGGTCACGAAGGCATCGTCGGTTCGCGAGACGATGCCGCTCCGCCAGGTCGATAGCCGGAATGCCAGAGCTGCGTCCGAGCTGAGGTCGGGAGTCGGACTGGTTCATCGCACCCGTGGAGGCGTCGAAGGAAACGAGGGAGCGGAGGGAAGGGACCTGCCTGAGCGGAGCCTGCGCGAGATCGCGTATAATCCTGTCTGGGGCTGAGCAGATGTTTGCGGCGCTGCAGGCGCTCGGCGGATTGAGGACACCGCCGTGCGTAACACCCAACGCTTGCTCTGCTTCGTCCGTCGAAAACACAACACGCCCGGCAGAGAGTAGGTTAGCCTTGATCGTGACCTATGTAATGATCCGTTCGGCGTGGATAAGTCGTGTCAAAAAATCCGCGCCCAGCGCGGAAAATTCAGCGCGCGGGCAGAAGTCTCCCCCAAGCACCATGAGCGCAACGCGATGGGGTTGATTGTCGCTGAGAAGTGACGGAGTCCAAGTTCGAACCCCGTCAGCGCAGGCCGTTACTTCTTAGGTTTCATCTGCGGACGATCTGCTTCTGCAGCCTCGCTCTCAGCCTTGAGATCAACAATCAGTGCTTCGAGCTCAGAAATATGCTCGGTGAATTCGTTGGGAAGCGGAACGGCTACCGTGTCGGCCGCTGGATTGTCATGGCTGTGAGTGTTTGCGCGGGTCATGCCCTCGTGGAATCGGATTGCCAATGCGTCAGGAAAGCGAACGTAGCGCAACAACTGGGTCTGGATGACATCAGTTCCACGTCGCACGATATCCCGGAAGATCACTTCCTCCACCACGCGCTCATAAGTGTCGCGCAGTCGGCCATAGAGGTTCTTCACCTGATATTCATATTCCGCCGGGCTCGCAGCATGCAGCTTGGGCAGTGGTGCGGCGTCATTTTTCAATCGGCTGATGCGCTTGGCGACGTTTTGCCCCTTCCACGGCATCCCTGCCGTGTCCACTTTGCCAGCGGCAGACTTGTCGCTGAACAGTGCCACCGTCACAGGCTCGATGCCCACTTCGTCAGCGGCGCGGGACAGCTCGTTAAAGAAGACAATATCGTGGGTAAACACGACTACCTGTCGCCGAGATGCCTCCTCCGCGATCCGCTCGGCCACCTTGGCGCTTCTGTCGCGATCGAGGGACGATACGGGATCGTCTATCACAATCGGTCCTGAACCGTCGGTCAAGGCGACTTCGGTGAGGAACCCAGCAAGAGCCAATGCACGCTGCTCACCCTCGCTCAGGATTTCCGACGTCACCTTGGTCAGCTTGGTCCTGGGATCAACCTCGAATTCCGCCTTGGTCTGACCGCTCTTGCGTGCCAAACCGACGTTGAGATGCATGATATCGAAGCGTGCGCGTTCGGCATCAAAGCGTGTGACAACCGCAGTGGTCAGATGAGCGTCCACAAGCTCATTCGCGCGCTGCGTAATCCCCCGGGTCTGAACGTTGGCGAGAGCCTTCGTGTAGCCATCATCAACGACGAGCAAGTTCCGCCGGGTGGTGAGCAGCAACTTATTGGCCGCCAAGAGTTTCCGATCCTCGAGCTCTGCTTTCTCGGCTACGAGCTTGGCCCGCTCTTCGCTATTGCCAGCCTGCGCCAGCCCATCCTTTTCGGCTTTCAGTCTGAGCGCGAAAACCTTCAGATCGTCGATCGGCACGACGAGGGGAGGAACCATCCCGTTTTCTTCGCCCCCCTGTTTCGCGAGCGCTTCTTCCCGCCGTATAACCGCTGATGTCTGGAGGTTCGCGAGCGCATCAGCCAGCGCCTCATCGCGCTTTCGGACCTGTTCGATGCGGTCGGCAAAGTCAGAGGCGCGAAGACATATCAGCTCGTGAACACCTCTCAGTGCATCTTCGACCGCTTGCTCCGCCTTCCTGGCCGCGGCATCAAGGATGTCGTCCATGTACTTCTGAAATCGCTGCATGCGAGCAGCACCTTCCGGCAAAAGCGACTGCTGGCACAACACGCATGCCGCGGCCCCACCATCTGCCATCAGAACCGGGAACGTCTTCTCTTTGTAGGCTTCCGTCACCGAGTAGTCGCGCGCCGCAGCCCAAAGCGACCGCCAGGCATCACCACCGACACCTAACAGGGGCTCGTCGGTGAACAACGCGCCGGCGGCCACCGTGGCCGCCTGGCGTGCCGCAGCTGCTGTTGAGCGGAGTTTTCGAAGTTTTTCCAACGCGCCATCCGTAAATGCCGATCCAACGGCCTCGGATTCGAGCAGGAGGGCGTCTGTCCATTTCGAAAGCGCATTGACGTCAGCGGCGGCGGCAGCACCTGCGGAAAGGGCAGCGGTGAGTTCTTCGATACGCTGCTCATCGGCATTGCTGAACGACGTTGCTGACTCAATCTGGGCGTCGGTTGTCAACTTGTTCAGCTGCTTGTCAAAGAGCTGAGCCTTACAATTGCGCTGAGCGGCGAAAACGATCGAGGTCAGGCCTACCTTGTTGCCGACTGCTACCGCCCGTTCTGCCTCCAGTTTCTCCTTCAGGGTGATGCAGATGGCGTTCAGCCGATGCGGAAGGGCCAGTCCGAAGGGTAGAAAGCGGATTTGATTTCCGCCATCGACGTAAAGTTGTGCGGATGCCGTATCGAAGACCGCAACCTGCATGAGCTGCGGCGATGCCGCCTTACCGGGCGACCAAGGAATTACCACCTCACCATCGCCGGCATTGACCACGATTTCGGCCGTCTGCGGACCGGGCGTGCCGCCATAGACGTCAGCAAGAACCTTGAGCTTGACCGGATTCTCAACGCGCGTACGACAAGCTGTGCGCAGGATCCTTACGAAACCGCTCTTGCCGCTTCCGTTTCGGCCATAGACGATCGTCAGAGCCTTGGGGCAGAAGGCGAGAGATGCCTTGGGCACCAGCCGATTCACGTTCTCGACATTGGCGATGCGCGTCAAGACGATCGGCTGATGCTCCCCGTTTCCAAAATGAGCTTTCGTGAACGGCATGGCAGGTTGCGGCTCAGCCGCGAGTTTGAAGCCGGCCGCGGACTTGACCATAGCCAGCAGAGCGTCAATGTCAGCATCTACAAGCTCATTGCTGATCGCCAGTCGGCGAAGGGCATCCTGCTTCCAAGATGAGAGCGTCTGCGACCATTCCATAACGTCATCAATCGGCGCCCCCGCCATCATACTTCCCCCGATAACATCGTTTGCTCATTCCTATTCGCTCTGAACGATATGCTGCTTGGCCCTGGCGATTGCCTCGTCCAAGCGTGCACGTGAGATCGCCGCAAGACGTTCTACCCCAAGCAGACGAGCTAGATCGCGTGCGGGATCGTGCATGTCCAGAAGATCGGGGTTGCCAATCACCATCGAGGCAAGTTCAGCCAGCGGTATATCGGCAATCGAACGTCGCGCTTCCTCATCGACCGGTTGACGATATGGCAGGAGGTCCAAGACCTTGCCCTTTTTCCAGATGAACTCGCCGCTCGACTCTTGTGTCCTGTCCAGATCCCGCAAATGAAGGTCGATCCTCTCGCGGATGCGTCCACCGGTGCGGAGCCAACCATGGACCCGAGCAATCCGTTGGGCGAGGACATCTGTTCGCAATGGACTTTCAGTTTCGATGACGGTTTCTATCATGCCATGCAGCGTGGCTCGGTAGCCAAATTCGAAGAACTGTTCGGGGTCTGCGCGGAAACCGGTGAGATCGGCCACTGCGTAACGCCCTTCCGCGGCGCCGATGGCATGCTGGCCGGTCGTCGTTGATGGTGGGGTTCCCTCAGAGTGGCTGGAAGCCGCGGGAATGTTCACCGATACGAGTTCTGTTTCGGCAACCGTCCACGGCAGTGGAGGCTCTTCGATCGGCCTCGCGTGGTCTTGCGCACTCTCGTCGATCGGGTTGACCTGGCGCCCCATGTCCCAGTGAGACTCAGTCTTCGGTTCTTCGGTCGCGCGTTTCGCCCGGCCCTCCTCCAGCAGGGTTTCCAGGCTGGTGTGCAACCGTTCGGCGCATCCGTTGGCGTCGAACCACCAATCCGTTGACCAGACGCGCAGGATGTTCCAGCCCAGCCCCTTCAGCACTTGTTCGCGAATCTTGTCGCGATCTCTTGCCGTTGACGACCGGTGATAGGTCGCACCATCGCATTCCACCCCAGCCAGGTAGGCGCCAGCCAAATCCGGGTTCTGGATCGCGAGATCGATGCGGAAGCCGGAAATCCCGACTTGCGGGACGACAACCCATCCTCTTCGTTCCAACTGCGTGGCCACGGCTTCCTCGAAGGGAGAATCGAAACCTCCGACAGAGCCAATGTCCTGGGCCGGCAGCGCGATAGCGCCTCTCTCGGCATAATCAAGGTACGTCTTGAGATGCTGAACGCCGAGCGCCTTGCTTCTGGCCGGGTCGATCTGGTCTGCCGAAAAACCGGAGAAGACGATGAGTTCCTGACGCGCGCGCGTCACGGCGACGTTGAGGCGACGCTCACCCCCATCGCGGTTCAGTGCCCCGAAATCCATTGGTGGGGGCTTTCCGGAGGCATCTTTCCAGAATGTGATCGAGAACAGGATGATATCCCTCTCGTCGCCTTGCACGTTCTCGAGATTCTTGACGATCGTTGGCTCGACGCGATCTTCGGCGAAGAACCATTCGAGCTCCGGGTGATCACGACGCGCTGCGTCAAGCAGATCCAGGATCAAGGACTGTTGCTGGGCATTGAAGGTAATCACGCCAAGCGTCGGCCGGCCGATTTCGGGGAGTTTTAGCCAGCTCTTCAGCCGCGCGACCGCTTCAGCCGTCACAGCTTCCGCCTCGATCCGGTTCGTACGGCTCTTGCCACGGTCATAGATGCCATTCGGCACCTTTCGCAGGCGCACCGCGCGATCCTCGACCGCTGGCGACGGAAATGTCACCAGCCGGTTCTGATAGTAGTGATGGTTCGAGAAAGCGATCAGGGATTCGCTTCGGCTGCGGTAATGCCACCTCAGGTCGCGCACCGGAATGCCGGACGCCCTTGCCTCGTCCAGGATGCTTTCCAGGTCCTTCTCGTGGTCGGCGACCTCCTGCTCATCCTCGTTGCGTCCGAAGAAATTGGTCGGTGGCAGCTGCTTGGGATCGCCCACGATGATTGTCTGACGCGCCCTGGCAATGGCGCCGACCGCGTCCCAAGTGGTAATCTGCGAAGCCTCGTCGAAGATCACCACGTCAAACAGAGCCTGGTTCGAAGGAAGATACTGGGCAATGGAGAGCGGCGACATCAACATGCAGGGGGCAAGCTTGGAAAAGCACTCCGGCATCTTGCCGATCATGTCTCGGATCGACTGGCTCGGCCGCTGAAGCTCCATCTGGTGGCGCAGCAGGCCCAGTTCCGAGTTGCGAGAGACACCCTGGACTGCCGGCAGGCCATGCGCGATCGAACTGATGACACGCTGCGTGGCGTGCGACCGCACCAGATCGTCGATCTCACGGAACTCCTTGATGGCGTTCTCGTGTTGAAACCTGCGGAAGTTTCGCAAGACAAGGTCTTCATCAAGGACCTTCGGGAGCCACCATCGCGCATAGCCTACGCGAAACGCCGAACGCGCATGCTCGGGGCGGATTGCTCCCGTCTCGATCTGCTCGACCAGAGGGGCAAGGTTGTGGCGGATTGCCCTGCTCCGGGCCCCACACCATGCCGACCAGTCGCGAAACAGATTTCGAGCGCCTATCAGAGCACCGAGCTTCGTCTTGAGTGCAGCAAGACTGGCGCCGTCACCGCTGTCGGGAGTGTCGCGCCCGGCAATCTCACCGAACACCCGACGTGCGACCTCGAGGCTTTTCGTGGCAGCGAGAAGCCGGTCTCCTGCTTGGCGTACCCTGTCATTTTCCAGCGTGCCGCGAAGGCTCGGCGCAACAGAACGCAACACGGATCGTATTTCCTCTTGTGAGCACCCGGGAATACGCAGGGCACCGCGAAGGCGTTGGGCGAGTTCCAGGATGTCCGTCACTGCCTTGACATCCGTGGCCAGGCCCTCGAGCCGTAGCGGCTTCCCAGCCAACAGGTTTTGGTCGATGGCGAAGAGAGCCTGCTTCATGCGCTGCAGCGGCGACAGGTCGCGGCCGGGGTCTGCGGTGCCAAGGTCGGCATAACCCTGCAGAAGCTTCTGGACCTTGCGCCTGCCAAGCATGGAGTTCGGCCAGAACGATGCCTTCGCTTCGCGCCATTGGCGGTCCAGACTGTCGGGATCCAGCTCGCGAACCCGATCAACGCCATAGGTAGCGGCAAGGCCGCGCTCAGCGTCGCGATAGGTTTCGATCGAACGTCCCAGATCCACGAGGGCGGTCCTGCACTGAGCGAAGTCCCGGTCGAAGGCAATTGAGATGTCGCGACCTCGGCTTTGGCTCAGGACCTCCGCCAGGCTTGCAAGGCAATTGAGTACTGCGTGCGACACCGGCTCTTTGGCGCCGAGGCCCAGACTGGCGAGGTAGTCCCTGATCGAGCTCATCAAAAGTTCGATTGCAGTCTGAAGCGATTTCGCCGCGGAAAGCAGGTTTTCTTGCCAACCGATGCTCCACTCGCCAACATCGATCAGGTCGAGTGCCGGCTCGCGGTCGACCGAAGCAAAGACAAGGCCGACTTCTGCGGCAAGCTCTTCCAGATCAAAAAGTGTTTGCGCGTCGTGCGTATCGCGCGCCTGCCATGTGAGCACAGGCGCAGGCTCATCTGCCGATCTAAGGGCGATCCCCAATGCCAGATAGGGTGTCCAGCCATTTGCGTAGCGTTGGTGAAGCGCCTCGACATAGGCATTCAATTCGTCGCGCCTCACCCGCAGCCGCTCATTGATGGCGACCCATTCGGACGCGTCCGCCCGCCCACCATGCTCCCAGGACGATTTCAACTGCGCGAGAAAATGCCTGCGGTCGGCCTTGTTCGAATGCAGCTCGATACAGTGATTTCCCAGGCCATGTTCCCGCAGCCGGCGATAGACGACGTCGAGAGCGGCCGTCTTCTCGGCCACGAAAAGGACGGTCTTGCCCACACCCAGGCAGTTGGCGATCATGTTTGCGATGGTCTGGCTCTTGCCCGTTCCCGGGGGGCCCACGATGACGAAGTCATGGCCCTCGGCAGCCGCGAGACTTGCGGCCGTCTGCGATGAATCCAACGGCAGAAGGCTTATGATGCTTGAGGGCGCATAGGCGCGATCCAAGTCACTTTCTTCTCGAAACGGCGACTGTCCATCTGCTGCCTGAAAGGCCTGCTCCGGTGTGTCGATGAGGTGGCGCACGACCCTGTTTTGGCGCAGCGCCTCGGTACGCTCGACCAGATCCTTCCACATGAGGAATTTTGCGAAGGAAAAGGTTGATAGCGCGGTTTCGTCGATCACCTCCATCCCGGGAACGTCACGCACCGCCTGGCGCATCATGGTGAGGACACGCGGCACATCAATGCCATTGTCGTCCAGCGGCAGATCGCCGCCAAACTGCGGAAGGCGCAGATCAAAGTCCCGCTCCAGAAATTGAAGAAGCGTTGCGTTGAAACGGGGCTCGTCCTCATGGAAGCGGATCGTGAAGCGCGAAGTCGCACTGCGGCGCTCAAGCCGTGCCGGCACAAGAAGCAGTGGTGCCCGATAGCTGCGTTCATCGTCCGGCTTCTTTTTCCAGCGCAGGAAGCCCACGGCGAGGAATAAGGTATTTGCCCCTCCCTCGGCGAAATCGTTACGGACCTGTCGATGCAGGTCGATCAGCCTGGCGTCCAACTGACGGGCGTCCAGCGTCGAGGGCAGCTCGTCCCTGAGCAGAGCCTCCGCCGCGAAACCGCGCTGAAGGTCGCGTCCGTGAACGTCGCGGTAAAGCACCTCGTCGCGCTCACCCAACGGATTCTGTTCGGGCAGGGATATGAGACGGATAGCGACACCGTTTGCCAGCCGATCCTCCAGATAGGCCACATCGGTGCACAGAAACGGGATCGTCTTCTTCGAATCCGGGAGATTGAGGAGCCGGTTTCGCAGCGTCAGGTCGAGCAGCTTTTTCTGCCAGCGCTCGATACGGCCAGCGGCACTGGTCGGCTTTACCTCGATAGTCTCGGCTGGCAGTTCGCCAATGGCCGGGGCAGGGGGAAGTGGTAGAACGGCGGCGACCTCGGCCTCATCCTCGACGACATTGCGACGGATCGGCTCGTGTGAAGCGAGCGGCGTTATGCCGCCGCTGCGAGAGCGGCGTATGTCTATAGCCGCCACGAAGACGTGTGCCTGGTCCTCCGCCAGACGGTTGCTCAACGCACTTTGCGCGCCGTCGAGCGTGAGCGCAGGTCGATGGGTGACGCCAGTTGTCTCGAAAGCGATGAATTCGCGGGACGCCAATGCCTTGCGGACCTCCATCTGATCCGTCTCGATGGCATTGCCGAAGGTTCTCTTGGCCAGCCAGACGCCGACCGCTGCATGCCCATCGAACATCAAGACGACCGGGTGCAAGCCGGCGGCCTCCAGGGCAGCGGCAAACAGGAGGGTGGTGTCGAGGCAAGTCGCGAGGCACTCCTGCGCGATCGTCGTCGGACGCCTGATCTTCTGGCCGCGACTCTCAAAGCTGGCCGGCGGCTCCGCATAGTGCAATCCCATGCCGGCGATCGCCGAATAGATGGCCGCCGTCAGCATGTATGTCCGCTGGGGACTTTGGGACTGATATCCGTCCAAGCTACTCGGGTGACCATGTGCGGCAAGACGTTCCGCTGCGGCCCGCAGAATCTGCGCCACGCCCGGATCATTCGGCATGGCGAATGCCGGCAGCAGTTGAGCCATGTCCGCGACGCCACCCCACTCGTCGCGAGCGAGCAGTCTGACTGTCAGACGTCTTTCATCGAGAATCTTTCCCCCCGAGCTGAGGCGAAGCGTGATCTCACCGCGTTCGGCCTCGTTCAAGCCGGCGAGATAACCGGCATCGAGCTCAACCTTGCGGTCGCTTAACTGAAGGCTGTCACCAGGGATGAGCCGATCGACCGTCCATGTCTTCGGCCGCAGGAACGACGGTGACGATGTCAACTCAACGCGGCAGTTTTCAAAATGAAAGGTCGAGTTGTTCTCAATTCGTATCGAGCGGATGACCGGTATCGCATTCTGATAGGACCCATACGTAAAGCTGGGAGCGACATCGGCAACGATGCAGGGCGCAGCAGAAATATCGGATGCGGCACTGTCAATTGTTGCGTACTGAGAACTATCGTGTGATTCCATTGATGCAGCACCCCCCTTGAGAGAATAGCGGCTTTTTGTCCTTTGAAGAAGGCTCTTGTCGTGTTTTTGGATGTCTTATCAGAACAAGAAGCTCTCAGTCCGATAGTTTAGAGTACAGATAATTTTTGGAGTGAGCTGACCGCAGCATTTCCCGGCGAAACTCATCAAGGCCCGATCACGCCGTTCCAGGGCCATAAAGAGAGTTGCCGAATGCCGTTGAGCTTTGCTAACCGGGTATGAGGGGTAGCGAAGCCGGGCCAGCAACGCCTGAATGAAGAGTCGCCTGAACTCAGCCCGCTGAGACCGGGTGCCGAAGAATTCTCGTCGAACCACATCCCTTGTTCGGGACCGGAGATCGCCCAGTGGCATTTCGCTTCATCCATACGGCCGATATCCATCTCGACTCGCCGCTGCGCTCGCTGGCGATGCGAAACCCCGATCTTGCCGAACTGGTGGGAGACGCCAGTCGTCAGGCGTTTGTCTCCATCGTCGACCTTTGCCTTGCCGAGCGTGTCGATGCCCTCGTCATTGCCGGCGATCTTTACGACGGCGATCAGACGTCGATGAAAACGGCACGCTTTCTGGCGTTGCAGATTACCCGGCTCCACCAGGCCGGTGTAAGGGTCTTCATGATCCGAGGAAATCACGACGCCATGTCGCGGATTACGAAACAGCTCGTGTTTCCCGATACCGTGACGATCTTCGGTGGCCGTGCCCAACCGGTGCTGCAATCAGCCGGAGGTCTGGACGTCATGGTCCATGGCTTGAGCTTCGCAAACCCAAAGGCGCCAGAGTGCCTGCTGCCCAAATATACGGCTCCCCGCGAAGGGGCGGTCAATGTCGGGATCATGCACACCAGTCTGGCAGGATCCCCCGGTCATGACGTCTACGCCCCCTGCAGCGTTGCCGACTTGCACGGCCACGGTTTCGACTATTGGGCGCTGGGGCACATTCATGTTCGGAAAGTCCATCCCGGCGCGAGCACGGTGGTGATGCCGGGAATGCCACAAGGCAGGGACATCAATGAGGCTGGAGAGAAATCCGTCAGCCTGGTAACGATAAGCGATGACCGGACCGTCACGATTGAAGAGAGGCTGACCAGTGTCGCGCAATTCGAGCGGATGAATGTTGATCTAACCGGGACGCTGGAATGGCCCGAGGCCGTCGGACGGATCCGGTCCGCGCTGGAGCAAACCCGGGCCGCCGTTCGATCCCGCCATGCTGTGGTCCGCCTCGGCCTGACCGGTACGTCGCCGCTGTCCTGGAAAATAATCCGCGACAGGGATCTGCTGCTCGGGGAGGCTGAACAGGCTGCCGACCAGGTGGGTGATGCGTGGATCGAGAAGCTCGAGCTGGACCTGTCAACGCCTAACAGTGAGGCATCCGACGGCGTCGCCGATCCGGTTCTGGAGCTCGCGCAATCCATGCACACCGTTGCCAGGTCGGAAGCTTTCCGAGCGGAAGCCAAAGCCCTGGTTTTGAAAACCATCGCGGATCTTCCGCCGGACGCGCGCGACTTTGCCGGAAAGGACGAAGCCGCGCTGGACGTGTTCCTCGACGGGGCTCTCGCCCGTGGTGCCGGTCTGGTCACGGCCCGCCTCAAGGCAGGCGGGCAGCAATGAGACTACGGCGCCTCGACCTCATTCGCTACGGGAAGTTTACCGACAGGGCGCTCGACTTCGGGCCAAAGCCGGAGTCCGGACCCGATCTGCACATTGTGTTCGGCTTGAACGAGGCTGGAAAATCGACGGCACTTTCCGGTTATCTGGACCTGCTGTTTGGCATTGAGGAACGCAGCCGCTACAATTTCCTGCATGAGTATAGCGCCATGCGCGTCGGCGGCGTGCTCGAACTCGCCGGCGAAGAACGGACCTTCTCGCGTACGAAACAACGCAGCAACTCGCTGCACGATGCGGCCGGCCAGCCGGCAAGTGAAGTGGCGATATCGGCACATCTGGCAGGCCTGTCGCGCGAGGCCTACAGCACCATGTTCTCACTGGACGACGAGACGCTGGAAGCAGGCGGAAAATCGATCCTGGAATCGCGCGGAGACCTCGGCAAGCTGCTTTTTGCGGCCAGCGCCGGACTGGGGCACGCAAGTGACATCCTGAGCGCGCTCGAGGCGGAAGCAGACAGCCTCTATCGCAAGCAGGCACACGGAACCGAACTTGCGCTGCTCAAAAAGCGGTTTGCCGAACTGAAATCCCGCAAGGATGAAATCGACACGTTGGCCTCCACTTTCGAAACCTTGGAGGCGGAACGTGTCGAGGCCGCGGAAAAATACGATCGAAGCGTAGCCGAACGATCGGTGCTGTTGGCTCGACTGGAGACAATCGCGAAGTATCTGCGCGCGGCTCCCCTCGCGGCCGATACGCAGCGGAGGGCCGCTCGGCTTGCCGAATTGCCTGACCTGGCTTCGCCGCCCCGGACCTGGACGGGGAGTGTCGCCGAAATGATCGATCAGGACGCCAGCCTGCGAACGCGCCAATTGGCAAACGACGACGAAATGGAGAGACTAAGGGCGAGGATCGCGGCGATCGCCGTGGATGAGGCGATCCTCGCAATCTCCGAACAGGTTCGCGCACTGGCCGATCGCAAGGCACGATATGTGTCTGCTGGCCTGGACCTGCCTACCCGCAGGATGGAGCTTCAAATCCTCGACAACGCCGTGGCGAATTGCCTTGCCGCTCTGGGGAAATCCACGGAACAGGAGCCGGCCTCGCTTCTCCTGCCCGCTGCCATTGTCGGGTCTGTTCGCAATATGCTCGAACAGCGATCAGGAATAACCACCAGCGTCCGCGTCGCCCGCGATGAATCCGCGGCAGCCCTGGATGCGCTTCACACGGCAAGGCAACGGGTCGGTGAAGAACGGGCTGTGCCTGAGCCTGCCCGGGCAAGGCTGACGTCGGCGCTGTCCAAGGCGAGAGGAAGCGGGCATCTGAGCGAGATTAAGGCGGCTTGTGAGGCGGAAGACGCAAGTCAAAATCGTTGGCAGGCGGCGATCCGGCGACTGAAGCCGTGGGAGGGGAACGCCGAGACGCTCTGTGCGATGTCAGTTCCGAGCGCCAGCAAGATCGCGGCCTGGAAGACACTTTCGGCAGAGCACCAGAGGAACAAAGCCATCCTTTCCCAACGTCTGGCGGAGCAGGAACAAACGCATGCTTCGCTGCTGGCACGATTGGAAACCATCCGGTCCTCGGTCGATGTGGCGGATGATGAAGCGGCAATGGCTGTCCGACGCAAGAGGGACGAGGCTTGGAAAGGACATCGAGAAAAGCTGCTCGCCGAGACGGCAGACATTTTCGAGGCGGCGTTGGCTCGTGACGACGGTGTTGCAGCGATACGTCTGGTCCATGCGCGCGAACTCGCTGAAATCCGAACAACACAACGTAGCCTTGCTGAGAGCGCCGCTGTCATCACGCGCACGGCTGATCAACTAGGGCAGTTCGCCTCCAGTGGGGAAGCGGCAGTCTCGGAAATCATCGCCGCAGCGACAGACTTGCTTGGCGCATGCCAGGAACCCTCGCTTGAGCTTTTGATCGGGCTGATCGAGGAGCGTAGTTCCGCCCGCGCCGATGCACTCTCGGCCTGGGACGAGATCCTGGTCGCGCGCAAGAAGCTTGAGCGGGCAACTGACGACGGGAATCTCATACGCCTTGAGGTGAGCGCGGCCCTCGAAAGCGTCGGGATACAGCCGAACGAGAGGCTGGAAGTCATGGTGGCCGTCGCGGAACGGTTTCTCGACAGGCAAGCCAAGGTGGACGCCGAACGCGCGGAGGCGGTGAGGACCGTAAGCGCGAGGGAGGAAGAACTGGCAGTCAGGCGACGCGCCCTGGAGGTGGCGGAAAGGCGCGAGGAGGAATGGGTGGCCGACGTCACCGAAGCACTCAAGGGAACCTGGCTGGAAAGAGGGATTTCCGTGCCTGGCGTCGGCGGCGTACTCGATCAGTTGGCTGAGCTGTCAAAGGCTATTCAGGACCGGGACGCCATGCGGCTGCGTATTGCGAAGATGGAGGCAGACAGAAGCATTTTCATCGAGGAGATTACCGCTGCCGCGGCACTAATGGCTGAACCGGCGAACGACGAGGACCCGGAACAGTTGGCCATCAGGCTTGCCGAGCGCCTGGAGCGCGCCGATCGCGCCCGTGAGGCAAAGCTGAGTCTCCTCAATGACCTGCAGCGCCTGCAAGATGTTCGTGACGCTCTCGATCTGGAAGTCGCGGTTCATGAACGACGCAAGCGAGATGTTTTGGGCGCCTTCGGAGTGGCCACCTTGGCGCAAGTCGTTGAGCGCGACGAGCTGCTCAAGGAAAGGGACCGCTTGCGTGCCACCGTCACCGATCTCGAGGAACAGCTGTTGGCTGAACTCACGGTGGACACGATCGAGCAGGCCCATTCGATCCTGGATGGCCTCGATTCGCATATCCTTGCGATCGAGAAGGCCGACAGCGAGCGGCGGCTTGGCGATCTTGACGAACTGATACAGCACCAGCTCATCCGGCGGACCCGCGCGGCCGACAAGCTGGATGCCATTGGCGGCGACAGCGCGGTTGCCCGAATAGACGCGGAGCGTCGCACCGTGCTTCTGGAAATCGAGGAGAAGGCGGTTCGGTATATCGAGTTGAAATTGGGAGCAATGTCGGCCTCAAACGCCCTGAGGGTCTATCGTGAGCAACATCGTTCCGGGATGATGGTGCGGGCATCGGATGCCTTCGCGCTCATCACACGCTGTCAATACACGGGCTTGGCGACCCAACCGGCAAAAGGTGGTGAAGTCCTCATCGCCATGCAACGCGACGGGCAGTCCAAGGTCGCAGACGCCCTGTCGAAGGGCGCTCGGTTTCAGCTCTACCTCGCCCTGAGGCTCGCAGGCTACTACGAGTTTGCGCGGCTTAGACCTTCTGTGCCCTTTATCGCCGATGATATCATGGAGACCTTCGACCACGTCCGATCCGAGGAGGTTTTCAAGCTGTTTGGTCAGATGGCATGTGCGGGCCAGGTGATCTACCTCACGCATCACCAACACCTGTGCGAGATCGCCAAGGCCCTTATTCCCAGCGTGACGATCCATGAGCTCGGATAGGTGTGCACGCTTTGCGTTGGTGCAAACGATCGCCTTGGACTCGATCCAAGCGTCCACGCCCATGTCATGGGCAATTTGAATCAGACACCTGCGGGGAATGTTCCTCAACTCGCTCGGAAAACTCAGGCGGGAAACAGAAACGCCGCCGCCGGGTCGAAAAACACCTGCCGGCTGCAGGGCGACACATCCTGCGACGGCATGGCGGCCGAGGTCGGCCTGATGTCGACCCCCTCGCCGGCGGCGGTGCGCGCGACGATGCGCCGCCGTTCGCCATAGAAGGCGACATCGACAATCTCGACGTTGAGCTCTGCGCTCGCCGGGCTCCGTTCCATGCCAAACGCCTCCGGCCGGATCATCAGCCTGGTTTTCTGGCCGTTGCCAAACGTGCCGTTGGCTCTGACGCCGGAGATGACAGAGCCGTCGGCCAGCCGGATCGTTGCCGTGCCGTCGGTGGTGTCGAGATGTTCGGCGGCAAGAAAATTCGAATTGCCGATGAAGCCGGCGACGAAATCGGTCGCCGGCCTCAGATAAAGGTCTTCGCCGCTGCCGGTCTGCTCAATGCGACCGTCCCGGAACAGGGCGATCCGGTCCGACAGATGCAGCGCTTCCTCCTGGTCGTGGGTGACGTAGAGGATGGTGACGCCGGTCTCGCGATGGATGCGGCGGATCTCGCCCTGGATTTCCTCGCGCAACTTCTTGTCGAGCGCCGACAGTGGTTCGTCCATCAAAAGGATCGGCGGATCGTAGGCCAGCGCCCTGGCCAGTGCGACGCGCTGCTGCTGGCCGCCCGACAGCGCGCCCGGCAAGCGCGTGGCGAAGCTTTCGAGCCGCACCAGCGCCAGCATGTCGGCGACCTTCTTCTTCACCTCGGCTTCCGGCCGGCGGCGAACCCGAAGCGGAAAGGCGACGTTCTCGGCCACCGTCAGATGCGGAAAGAGCGTGTAGCGCTGGAAGACCATGCCGATGTTGCGCTTGTGCGAGGGCACGGCAAGCAGTGACTTTCCTTCCAGCTGCACATCGCCGGAACTCGGATCCTGGAAGCCGGCGATCGCGTAGAGCGTCGTCGATTTTCCCGAACCCGAAGGCCCGAGGAAGGTCAGGAACTCGCCCCTGGGGATCTCGAGGGTGACGTCATGCACGGCGACGATCGCCCCGAACGTCTTGCGCAGATTGCGGATGGAGAGGAAGGGCTGGGTCATGTGCGGACCTTTCGCTGCAGCAGCGCCGTCACCACCATCAGGGCAAGCGTCAGCCCGACGAGCAGGCTGGAGGCGGCGGCGATCACCGGGCTCAAATCCGACCGCAAACTGCCCCAGATCTTGACGGGCAAGGTCTGCAAGCTGGGGCTGGCCATGAAGATCGCCACCACGACTTCGTCCCACGAGGCGAGGAAGGAAAAGATCGCGGCGGAGAAGATGCCGATCCGGATCGACGGCAAGGTGATCCTGAGCCTGGCCTCGAGCGGGCTCGCGCCGCAGACGATTGCCGCGTCCTCGATCGACCTGTCGAAGCCTTCAAGTGCTGTGGCGATCGGGATGATGGCGAAGGGCAGCGCCAAAACGGTGTGGGCGATGACGAAGCCGATGGTGGTGCCGCCGAGACCAAGGCGAAGGAAGAAGGCATAGATGGCAATGGCGAAGACGACGACGGGCAGCACCATCGGCGTCAGCAGCAGGCCGCGCAGAATCTCGCGCCCGGCAAACTGTCCGCGGACCAGGGCAAAGGAGGCGAGCAGGCCGATCGCTACTGCCAGGATCGCCGTCATGGTGGCAATCCGGGCGCTGGTCAGCGCCGCATCGAGCCAGGCCGGATCGGCAAAAAGCTCCTGGTACCATTTGAGCGTCCAGCCGGGCGGCGGGAAGGCCAGCCAGCGCGACGAGCCGAACGAGAGCAGGACGATGAAGACGACCGGCAACAGGAGAAAGCCGGCGACCAGCGCGGTGAAGCCGAGCAGGGCAATCTTCAGCCATCCCATGCGGTCATAGTCGAGCAGCATCTCAGATGCCTCCGCTCATGCGCCTGGCGCCGACGAGGCGCAGCTGCAGCGCGTAGAGCGCCATGGTGACGACAAGCAGGATGAAGGCCGCGGCGCTGCCGAGCCCCCAGTTGAGCAGCGACTGGATCATCTGCGCGATCATTTCGGCGAGCATCATGTTCGACGTACCGCCGAGCAGTGCCGGGGTGACGAAGTAGCCGAGCGACATGACGAAGACCATCAGGCCGCCGGCCGCCACGCCAGGCAGCGACAGCGGCAAAAGGATGCGGCGGAATGCCTGGAAGGGGCTGGCGCCGCACAGTGCCGCCGCGCGCAGCGTCATCGGATCGATCGCCCGCAGCGTGCCGACCAGCGGCAGGATCATGAAGGGCAGCATGATGTAGACCATGCCGATGGTGACGCCGGTGAGATTGTTGATGAGCGGCAGCGGCTGGTCGATGATCCCGGCGGCCATCAGCGTCCGGTTGATGACGCCGGTGCGCTGCAGCAGCACCATCCAGGCATAGGTGCGGGTCAAGAGATTGGTCCACATCGACAGGATGATGACGCCGAAGACGATCGAGGCCAGCGCCGAGGGCATGATCGCCAGCATCCAGGCAACCGGAAAGGCGACGAGGACGGTGACAATCGTGACCACCGACGCGACCAGGAAGGTGTTGAAGAAGACCCGCGCATAGGTGCCGTCGCCAAGCAGGGCCGCGTAGTTCTGCAGGCCGGGCTCGGGCTCCGTGACGCTGCGCAAAAGCAGGGCCAGGACCGGGACGACGAAGAACAGCACGATCAGGATCAGCGCCGGCAGCAGGCCGTTGAAGCCTGCCGGCATGCGGAATGTTGGTGGGCTCTGGCGTGTTTCGACCGACATGGCAGCGACCTGGGCTACGGGACGAGACGACGCAGACCGTCCCGTCCCTTGCTGTTCAAGGGGCAGGCTTATTTCGCCTGCCAGGCATACCAGCGCGTGGCGATCTCGTCGCGGTGCTCGGCCCAGTAGTTCATGTCGAGGTTGATCTGTCCGTCGACATGGGCGTCCGGCAGCGCCTTCACCGCATCGGCCGGCATCTCGGCCTTGGCCTTGGTGTTGATGGGCGCATAGCCACTGGCTTCGGCGAACTTCGCCTGGCCGGCCGGGCTGCTTGCCGCGGCGAGGAACTTCATCGCGGCGTCCTTGTTCTTGGCGCCCTTCGGCACCACCAGGACGTCGGCGGCGGTCAGGTTCTGGTTCCAGGAGACGCCGACATCGGCGCCATCCTTCTCCAGCGCGAAGACACGACCGTTCCACAGCTGGCCGAGGGTTGCTTCGCCGGACGCGATCAATTGCTGCGACTCCGCGCCGCCGCCCCACCAGACGATGTCCGACTTGATGGTGTCGAGTTTCTTGAAGGCGCGATCGAGATCGAGCGGATAGAGCTTGTCGGCGGGAACGCCATCGGCCAGCAAGGCGATCTCGATGACACCGGGCGCCGACCATTTGTAGAAGGTCCGCTTGCCCGGGAATTTCTTCAGGTCGAACATGTCGGCCCAGCCGGCCGGTTCGCCCGAAACGGCGCCCTTGTTCCAGGCGAGCACGAAGGAATAATAGAAACTGCCGACGGCATGATCGGTGGTGAAGCGCGGATCGAGGTCGGCCTTCGGCACAGCAGTGAAGTCGATCGGCTCGAGCAGGCCGTCCTTGGCCGCCTTGATGGCGAAATCCATCTCGACGTCGACGACATCCCAGTTGACGCTGCCGCTGTCGACCATCGCCTTCAGCTTGCCGTAGTCGGTCGGGCCGTCCTGCATGACCTTGATGCCGGAGGCGGCGGTGAACGGTTCGGCCCAGGACTTGGTCTGCGCTTCCTGGGTCGTCCCGCCCCAGCTGGTGAACACCATGTCCTCGGCCTTTGCGGCCGTCGCTGCCAGAAGTGTTGTTGCGAGCAGTGTCGTTGCAAGAAGGCGGGCAAGGGCGCCGGTGATGATCAGTTTCATGTCGTTCTCCTCTGTTTGTTTTCGTTGTTGGCTGTTCGCGACCGGCGTTTTCGCCTTGATCGCGAATCCCCGTCCGCGGCGGCTACCGCATGACAAAAGGATCGGGAATCGGGTCGTCCGAGATGCGTATCCACACCGACTTCGAACGCGTGTAGTCGCGGATCGCATCGAGGCCGCCTTCGCGGCCGAGGCCCGACTGGCCATAGCCGCCGAACGGAACCAGCGGCGAGACGGCGCGATAGGTGTTGATCCAGACCACGCCGGCATGGATGCCGCGCGCCATGCGATGGGCTTTCGCGAGATTGGTGGTGAACACGCCGGACGCCAGGCCGAACGGCGTGTCGTTGGCCAGCGCCAGGGCTTCGGCTTCCGCGTCGAAGGCGATCACGGAGAGCACGGGACCGAACAGCTCCTCGCGCACGCAGGGCAAGCCGGTGTTGTCGTTGGCATCGATGATCGTCGGCGCGTAGTAGAGGCCGCCGGCGTGACCGGCGGGCCTTTCGCCGCCGGTGACCAGCCGTCCACCTGCGGCAAGGCTTGCCGCCACGATCTTCTCGATCCATTCGCGCTGCCGCGACGTGGCCAGCGGCCCCATTTCGGTTGCCGGATCCTGCGGATCGCCGATCCGGATCGCCTCGGCCTTGTGCTTGAGCCGGGCGAGGAATTCGTCCTTCACCGAACGCTCGACCAGCAGGCGCGAGCCGGCGACGCAGCTCTGGCCGGTGGCGGCGAAGATGCCGGCGACGACCGCGTTGGCGGCGCTGTCGAGATCGGCATCGGCAAACACCACGACCGGGCTCTTGCCGCCGAGTTCGAGCGTCGTGTAGGCAAGGTTTTCCGCGGTGTTCCTGACGATCTGCCGGGCGGTTGCCGGACCACCGGTGAAGGCGACACGGGCGACGAGCGGATGGCTGGTCAGGCGGTGACCGCAATCATGGCCGAAGCCGGTCAGGATGTTCACGCTGCCGGCGGGAAAGCCCGCCTCATGGACGAGCTCGGCGAAGGCCAGCAACGGGGCAGGGCCGTCCTCGGACGCCTTGAGGACGACGGTGCAGCCGGCCGCCAGCGCCGGCCCGAGCTTGACGGCGGACAGGAAGAGTTGCGAATTCCACGGCACGACCGCGGCGACGACGCCGATCGGCTCGGGCCGGATCGTCACTTCCATGTCCGCCTTGTCGATGGGGACAAACGAGCCTTCGTGCTTGTCGGCCAGCCCGCCATAGTAGCGGTAGTAGTCGCCGACATAGGCGATCTGGGCGCGGGTTTCTCGGATGATCTTGCCGGTGTCGCGCGTCTCGAGTTCCGCCAGCCGGTCGGCATTGGCGACCACCAGGTCGCCGAGCCGCACCAGCAGCTTGCCGCGCGCCGTTGCCGTCATCGCCGCCCATGGGCCGGAGCGCAGCGCCCGGTGAGCGGCCTCGACGGCGCGGTCGACATCGGCCGATGATGCAGCGGGCATCCTGGCCCATGCCGTGCCGGTCGACGGGTCGATGCTGTCGAAAGTCGCGGGCGCGTCCTCGAAGCTGCCGTCGACATAGTTCCTGAATTGAGCGGTGCTCATCGCGTATGCGGTCCCTGGAAGGCCGGCATCACCCTATCGATGAAGAGCTGCAGCGATTTCTTCTTGCGCTGGTGGGAGAGGCCGCTGTCGATCCAGATCGAATACTGGTCGTAGCCGAGCGCCTCATAGGCCTTCAGCCTGGCGATCACCTCGTCGGCTTCGCCGATGACGAGGTTCTGCCTGATCTTGTCCGGCGCATATTGCGGCATTGCCGCGATCTCGGCATCGGTCAGCGTTTCCAATATGCCCTGGCGCACCGGCTTCTTGTTCTGGAACCAGGCCCCGAACTGGCAGTAGAACTGCGACAGGTCCTGCGCCAGGCGATCAGCATCGGCTGCGTCCTCGGCAACGAATGTGTGCATCAGCAGCATGATTTCCGGCCGCGCTATGTCGGGGTGAGCAGCGCAGGCGGTGTTGAAGCGCTCCATCAGGCTGGTCACCTCGCCATCGCCGGAGGCCAGCGGCGTCACCTGCACATTGCATTTGCTGGCGACGGCAAAGTCATGCGAGTTCGGATCACGCGCCGCCACCCAGATCGGCGGATAAGGCTTTTGCAGCGGCTTGGGTGACGAGGTGGTCGACGGGAACGACCAGAACTCGCCAGTGAGTTCGAAATCGCCATCCCACAGGCCGCGGATCGCCGGCACCATCTCGCGCATGCGCTGGCCGGCGCCCCAGGCTTCAAGCCCAGGAAAAAGCCGCTGGTATTCGTAGGCGTAGGCGCCGCGCGCAATGCCGATGTCGAGGCGGCCGCCGGAGATGACGTCGGCCATTGCCGCTTCGCCGGCAAGCTTGATCGGGTGCCAGAACGGCGCGACGATGGTTCCGGTGCCGAGCCTTATGCGCCTGGTCTTGGCGGCGAGCCAGGCGATGTTGATGAACGGGTTCGGCGAGATGGTGAATTCCATACCGTGATGCTCGCCGATCCAGGCGGTCTCGAAACCTGCCTCTTCGGCCTGCACGACCAGCTCTTCCAATTCACCGACAAGCTCGGAATGCGGCTTGGCCAGATCCGAGCGCTCCATGTGGACGAACAGCGAGAATTTCATCAGCGTCACCCGCGACCGGAAAGAAGAACTGGCGAAGGCTTGGCGAGCGGCCGGACTTCGCCTTCGACCTCGTTGCCGACATAGACGCCGAACGCATCTTCCATGCGCTCGCGTGCATAGCGGGCAAGCATCGACCGCACCGCAGGGTCGGCAATCCTCAGATCGGCGATCTTCTCGATGTCGACAAGCCGCACATGGCGATCGTCGGAATGAGGGCCGTCGACCGTGCCGCGATAGTAGACATGCGTGCGCGAGGGGTCGGCGGCATCGTCCCAGACGGCGAACAGGAAGCCGAGCTGGGCGTCGATGGTCCTGGCGGCAAGGCTCCCCTTGAGGCTGCGCGCATCTTTCGGTGTGCCCAGTCCGCGCCCAGCCGGCAATTCATGGAAGCCGTCAGATGTCTCGAAGAACAGCACCCGGCCATCGTTCTCGAGAATGGCGCCGACTTCCGTATCGGGCGGTGCAGCCGCCAGCGCCTCCTGGCTGAGGCCGGGCGTCACATAGGTGCCCCGGCAATAGCCGAGCGGCTGTGCTCCGTTGTGGCTGAAATCGCGGACGCGGCCGATGAGGATCGAATGATCGCCGGCATCGACCAGCTGCTGCATGGCGCAATCGAACACCGCGACGGAACCGTCGATCAGCGGATTACCGGTCTGGCCCGGTTGCCAGGCCACGCTCGCGAACTTGTCGGCGGCCTTGGAGGCAAAGATGCCGGAGTGGGCTTTCTGGCTCTCCGACAGGATGTTGATGGCGAAGCCCTTCGATGTCGAGAAGGCGCTGTGTCCCAGCGCCTTCTTGGCGATGCAGACAAGCACCAGCGGCGGTTCGAGCGAGACCGAGGTGAAGGAGTTGGCGGTGAAGCCGCGCGGCTCGCCTTCCGCACTGATCGTGGTGACGATGGTGACGCCGGTCAGGAAGGAGCCGAGCGCGCGCCGGAATTCGCCGCTGTCGAAGGCGAGATCGGCCTGCGGCGTCGCGGCTTCGGCGTCGACAAAGGCGCTGATGTGGTGAGTCACTTTTTCGGGCGAAGCCATTGCCATCATGTGCCTTTCTCCGCCGAGCACAAGGCATTGCCCGTGCGGCGCGAGCCTCGCCATCGCCGCCGACATGGCCGGGGTCGAATTGCTGTCGTCGGACCCGGTCATGAACAAGGCTGGCGCCGCCAGCCCGGCCAGGGCATAGGCATGCTCGGCATCGGCATGGGCAAAAAGGCGATAGGTGCGCGCGTAGCCTTCCGGGTCGACGCCTTCAAGAGCCGCGCGTGCGGTGGCGGCCGCACCCGCTAGGCTCTCCGGCAGCGGGTCGCCGAACCAGCGGGCAAGCGTTGCCGCGATGGCGGAAGGATCGCCATGCGTGCCGAGTGCCGCCGCTCGTTCGCGCACGGCCTGCGCCAGGGCTTCGGGGCGGCGGAAGACCGCGTTGAGGCAGACGATGGAGCGGACGCGCGACGGCGCGCGAAGGGCGATTTCCAAGGCGACCAGCGCGCCCATCGAATGGCCGACGATCGATACCGAGGCGAGACCGAGATGATCGAGCAGACGCAGCGCCTGCTCGGCGAAATCCGACAGGGCGGCATTTTCCGGCGGCAGGGGCGAGGTGCCGTGGCCGAGCATATCGACGGCGATCAGGTCGTGGCGATCTTTCATCGAGGCGATCTGATCCTGCCAGATCGTTGCGTTCATGCCGACGCCGTGGATGAGCAGAACCGGCGTGCCGGAACCGGCACGGATGAAGCCGGTGCCGTCGGGAGCTATGCCCCGGACCCATGCGGAGGCGGCGACGTCAGCCATGCAGATCCCCGACCTCTTTCAGATCCTGATAGCGGTCGCCTATGCGATGGTGCGGGCGGCCGCCGATCGAAGCGCCAAGCGCCACCACCAGCTCGTCGGGCCCGGGCGCGTCGCCGATCTGGAAATGCACGGTGAGATAGTGGGAGCGACGGCCGTCGTCGTTTTTGTCCATCAGCGGGATCATGATCGGCGTGTTCGGTCCGCCGCGCAGATTGGTGAAGGCCAGATAGGTTTTGGCGCCGACAGCACGGCGATAGTGATTGCCGAAATGCAGTGTGTGGATCAGCGCCGAGGCGTGCTCGATCTCGCCTGAGGTGCCGCAGATGGCCGCCTTGCCGTAGCCTTCAATCGCCTCGCCCGAACCGGCGACGGCGATGATCTCGCGGGTCAGCATCTCGCCGAGAACGGGGGCAAGGGCGCGGATTTCCGGCGACAGGTCGTCAGTGAAACCACGGCCGGCCCAGGGGTTGGTCAGCACCGCGGCAACGCCGATCAGGCGCAAGGGCTTAGGCGCCGCCTTGCCGCCCTCGATAAGCGTGTTCTCGATGTAGGTGACGGTCTTCCGAATGGCAGGTCTCATGAAGGTCCTCGGTCGCGACGGCGTTGCCCAACGCCGCAATCTTTGATATCATCTTATGGTATACCATACTATGGAGCGCCGAGAGCCTTGTCAATCGCCCTTGGAATCTGTTTTGTGGCAGCACGAGGACGCGGAGAAAAAATGTCAGACGATACGCTGCGGATCGACCGCTCTGCCAAGACGTTGAGGACGCTGGCGCTGGAGCGCATGCGCGAGGCGATCATGGGCTTCCATTTCCAGCCTGGTGAAAGGCTGGTCGAGCGGCCGCTTTGCGATCAGCTCGGGGTCAGCCGGTCGGTCGTGCGCGAGGTCCTGCGGCAACTGGAGGCGGAAGGCCTGGTGCAGATGATACCGGGCCATGGGCCCGCCGTCGCCAAGCCGGATCTCGGCCGCACCGACGAAATCTACGAATTGCGGGCCCTTCTGGAGGGCATCGCGGCGCGGGCTTGCGCCTTAGCGGCCACCGACGCGCAGATCGCGGCGCTCGATGCCGCCTTGACGAACCTGCTTGACGCGTGGGCGTCAGGCGCGCCGGTCGAGGTGATGCGGGCCACGACCAAGTTCTACGAAGCGCTGTTCGAAGCGGCCGACAAGCGCATTGCCTGGGAAATCGTGACGGGTCTGAATGTCCGCATCAACCAGCTCCGCTCGATGACCATCGCGTCGGAGAACCGGCGCGAGCCGGCGATCGCCGAAATGACCGAAATCATGGATGCCATCCGCTCGCGCAAGCCGGACGAGGCGGCGGCGGCAGCCCGGCGGCATGTCGAATCCGCCTGGCAGATCGCACGTAACACGCTGCGCCTTGGTCCCCCTTAGCGACAGCCGCAGTCTTTACAGCGCTCCACCCCGTAACTGGCCAGCGCGGCATCCTATCGTCCATCCTGGCCTTGCGATAGGGCTCGGTATCGTGTCGGGCGTGTAGATCAGGCGGCCTTGTGCTGGGGTTTGAAGTGCCGCATCTACACGGTCCGTGGCGTGCGAACCCTGTGCTCTTGAAAGCCCAGGGGTGATCGCGGCTTTCCATCGACCAACAGCTCATCATGACGTCACCTCGGAGGACGAGAAAAGACTGTTAAGGCACGGGTGCGAGCTGCCTCCGTCGTTCGCTCGATCGAAAGCACCGTGCGTGGAGGAAGTTCGCCATCATGCAGCGCGAGAAGATGTTCGTCTGCTTCCTTATCCGCCGCCGTAAGCCGGTGATTTAGACGAAGAAAGTCCATCCAGGTGGGCGTGCGGAATGTCTCTGTCCAAAGTGAAGGCGTTTGAAGATTTCGCTGGAGCGTCCAGTTTCGTGCACCGGCGCGGCTAAGAGCGTGCCGCTTTGTCCGCATGCAGCCGAGAAAGGCGTCGATATTCTTCTCTGATATGGAATAGTCGACCTTGGCAACGATCGGGCCACTTCTGGGCTTCAGATCGAGTGCCAGCTCCGGTGCGCGAAAATCCGAACTTTCTTGATCCGTTTCTTCCCATGGACGGACCGGCAGCACTATTCCCGCTGCTGCAACCAGCAACAGAGCCCCCGCAGCGCCTTCCAAAGCCCAGGGCAAGGAGTAGTTCTGCGCGACAGAACCCCAAATCCAGCTGCCTGCTGCCATGCCCCCGGCGCTCAGGGCGTAGTAGATCGAGAGCGTCCGGCCGACTACCCACCTTGGGCTTGCCAGCTGCACCGACACGTCAATGCCCGTCCAGGTGACAAGCCAACCGGCGCCACCGAATGCCAGCGAAATGGCGGCCACAGCGACCGACGATGTAAGCGCAAGGGAGAGGCAACATGCTGCACAAGCGACAGAGGCGCACGCCACCAGTCTGTTTTGAGACGTGATCCGCCTCAAGAAGCCGTTGCTCATGCCCGCAATGAACGCCCCCATTCCGAATCCGGCCAACAAGATGCCGTACACGATTGGCCCGCTCCTCAATTGATCCCGCACGACAAGAGGCAGAAGCGCGAGGATGGAGATGCTTGCCAAGCCGAAAAGGGTTGCACGGGCGATTGCAACTCTGATCTCCGACGATAACGCCGTAAAGCGCACTCCATCATGAATCGCCATCGTCATTCTCTCACGAGGGAGAGGCGAAGAGCGGACTTGCCATTTGGTGCGCCATATTGCGCCCAGCGGCGCCAGATCACTCAGCGCGGCCAAGGCGAAAGCGGCAAGCGGCCCAAAGAACGCCAGAATGACGCCTCCCAAAGCCGGACCAACGCTGCGCACAATGTTGTATCCGACAGACATAAGCGTCACCGCAGCCGGAATTTCGCGCTTGTGAAGAATATCGCCCACGGACGCATGCCAGGCCGGATCGGTTAGCGCGAAGCCGCAGCCAGCCAGGAAACCCAATCCGAGTATGAGCCAGGGACTAACAAATCCAAGGCCGACAGAAATCATCAGCGTTGTTGATGCCGATGCTATCAGGCAGTGCCCCGCAAACATGACCCATCGGCGACTGAAGTTGTCGGCGATGGCTCCGGCGAGAACTGAGAGGAAGAACACCGGCAATGTGGATGCGGCCTGCACGAGTGCAACCATCAGGTCTGAGGCAGAAATAGTGACCATGAGCCAACTGATGGCTACTGTTTGCACGAGCCATCCCAGGCTGGATATCTGTGTAGATACCCAGATCGAACGAAAAACCTGGTTCCGAAGCGGGGCAAGCGTCGTTGGAACGGACGGATGAGGATTTTCGTGCGGCATGCGTTTCTTACCTTCGACGAGCCGATTGTTTAATTCACGGCTGCCACTTCCTTTTTGCCTCTATGATGTTGAGCAATGGGTCAGTGCTTCCAAGGCGTAACCAAGCACCTGCTTCCGCATGCTTTTGCGTTCATCCTAGGAACCGGCATACCGGTTTGGGATCCCCCGCTCAATCCGGAGGTCTTAGCAGAGAGTCGGAAGTGTAGCATTGAGCCACATAGCGGAATGCGCGGGGCAAGTATCCGTTTTGGTGAGCGCGAATTTCCTGCCCATTGCCGCACGCCTCGGCTGCGGCGTGTCCGGCGATTGTGCGTTCCATGGTCAGAGCTCGCTCGAATGCAGCCAGCGTGGGATGACACGATCGAAGGTAACGATAGAGTAGATGTTATTCTTGATAACGTGGAAACAATACCATTTCGGCAATGCGGCAACGACTCGCGTGCCCGGCCGCGAGACCCGCGAACCTTCCGAGCTCTTGTTCGTCGCAGGCAAGTTCGCCGAATACCAACGCTTGGGCGATACCGCGATCGCGATTCTTGGCGACGAGATCCGCCCAATAGTCGATAGGTCGGTAATCGCAACCATCTCAATCTTTTGTCCCAGACTGAGAAACCGGTATTTTGCCTCTGGCTTGGAAAACCGCAGCCCCGCGAATATGCAGCAGATTGACGCCGCAGCCATCAGTGCAGCGATCGCCCGGAGCTCAGGGCAGACCAGATCCCGCCCCGTAAGCTGGTCCCATGTGCCATCGGCAAGGTATTCTTGGTGCCTGTGAGCATGAAGGTGATGGCAATCTGGTCGAGCGCACTGCCAACGATGGCAGTCGTCAGGTTCGTTAGCACGACGCGAAAAAGGTCTCGCTGGTTCCAGCGCCTAAGTCCTGGCTTGCTTCCTCTAGGCGCGGATCCAGTCGCCGCAAGCGGTCGTTGGCACGCCATCCTCACCGTCCCAGCGCCAGTATGAGCTGGATCAGGTTCAACGGGTCTCTGCGTCAAGCGTATTCGGCCCGCGGCGACGACAGGCGCTCGATTATTGCGGTGCAAAAGCTCGCACACGTGTCGGATACAAGTCACGCGCCGGAGAGCAGGGCAGGGGTGGCCAAAGCCTCCCCCGCCTCGTCAAGGATGGAGAAACAGTAACGGCCATGGGCGTCGAGATCGACGGAGTAGCTCAGGCGGTCGAGTATGTGGTTGTCCTGGTCGAACGTGACGACCCGCGGCTTCAGCGAGGTGATATGCGCTTCATCCAGGTAGATGGAGCTGCAGACAATGATCTGGTCGTCTGGCTGGCAGGTGCGGGCGGCCGCTCCGTTGAGGATACAGCAGCGTGACCCGCGTTCGCCGAGAATGACGTAGGTCGAAATCCGCGCGCCGGAGTTCTTGTTCCATATCTCGACAAACTCCATCGGCAGGATCCCGGCTTCTTCGCAGTGGTCAGGGTCGAGCGTTATCGAACCGTGGTAGTTGAGGTTTGCTTCGGTGACGTGGATGCCGTGCAGCTTGCCGGCGACTAGTTTTCGCATAGTCTGTTTCCTATCCATCATGAATGACCAGTCCGTTGGGCGGCCGGTTGCTCGGCTAAGTTCCGACGACGAGGGCGCCGCCGCTGAGACCCGCACCCGCTGCAGCGAGAAGGATTTTCTCCCCCGGCCGAAACGGTTCCATCTGATGGGCTAGCGAAAGCGATAGCGGGATCGTCGCGGCGGAAGAGTTGCCGTAGTCGGCGATTGTCTTGACGATTGCGTGATCTGCAATGCCGAGGCTCCTCCCGACCGCATCGAAAATGCGGGCATTGGCCTGGTGCGGCACGAACCGATCGATGTCCTGCGGCTGCGTTCGGGCTGCGGCGAGCGCGTCCTTTGAACATGCAGTCATCATGTCCACGGCCCTTGCGAACACTTCGCGGCCGTCGGTCATCGTCATGCGGGTTTGCCCGAGATCCAGGCCACTTTGGAACGGGACGTTGCTTCCGCCCGCCGGGATCTGGATCAGCCCGTAGCGCGAGCCGTCGGAATCCACCGAGGCACCGAGAACGCCCCGATCAGGGTCCTCGCACGGACCGATCACGAGGGCGCCGGCGGCATCGGCGAAAAGGACCGAACTGGCGCGCTCGGCCGGGTTGATGCGGCGGCTGAGGATGTTGGCGGCGATGATCAGCGCTGGTTTGCCGTGCAGGCGGGTGAATCCATCCGCGAACATCAGCGCATAGATGAAGCCGGCGCAGGCACCGGTCAGATCGACCGCGCCTGCGCGGCCAAGGCCGAGCTTGTGCGCGACCAAAGGCGCGCTTGGCGGCAGGAGATGGTCGGGCGTCGAAGTGGCGAGCAACAGCAGACCAATGTCGCTACGGTCGATACCGGCGTTCGCCAGCGCCATATCGCCGGCCTGCGCGGCAAGGCCAGACAGCGTGTCTTCGTCCGTTGCCCAGAAGCGCGAACGGATTCCCGTGCGCTTTTCGATCCAGCCAGGCTCGAGGCCAAGATTGCTCTCGATCTCGGCATTCGCCACTTTGCGCCCAGGCGCATGATGACCAAACCCGAGAATGCGCGACGATCGGCTCATGGTTTTGAGCCGAAGCGTTCGCCGGCCTCCGCGATGGCGTCGTAGAGCCCGTCGAGCTCGTCGCCGGTGATGCAATAGGGCGGCAGAAGATAGAGCACATTGCCGAGCGGACGCACCAGCAGTCCGCGCTCGAGGAAAAAAGCGCGCAGTTTTGGCCCGATCTCGGCCAGATAGCCGGCTGAGCCGGCGTGCAGATCGAGGGCCGCGATCGTGCCGGTCACCCGACTGTCGGTGAAGTTGGCATTGTCGCGAAAGCGCTGAAGCCCGGCGGCCTGCATCCCGCTCAAGGCCGCGATCCGCTCGGCCACTGGTTCGTCGCGCCAGATCTCGACATTGGCGAGCGCTGCCGCGCAGGCAATCGGATTGGCGGTGTATGAGCTCGAATGAAAGAAGGTTTTCTTACGGTCTTCGGAATAATGGGCCTGGAAGATGGCATCGGTGGCGAGCGTGGCGGCTAGCGGGATCACGCCGCCGGTCAAGCCCTTCGAGGTGCACAGGATATCCGGAGAGATCGCGGCCTGATCGCAGGCGAACATGGTTCCAGTGCGGCCCCAGCCGGTCATCACTTCGTCGGCGATCAGCAGCGTGCCGGAGGCTTCGGCAATCTTCTTCAGTTCGGCCAGAACCCAGGCCGGGTACATCAGCATGCCGCCCGCACCGAGCACCAGCGGCTCGACGATCAGCGCGGCGGCGTGCCGGTCGCGGCTGACGGCCTCGAACCGATCCAGCGTCTCCTGCTCTCGCCCGGCGGCCGGGAAGGGGATGGTATCGACCTCGAACAGCAACGGCTCGTAGGCAGCGTTGAACACACCGCGGGCGCCGACGCTCATCGTGCCGATCGTGTCGCCATGATAGCTGTGCTCCATGACGACGATGCGCGAGCGCGGTGCGCCGATGTTGCGGAAATAGCCGAGCGCCATCTTCAGCGCGACCTCGACAGAGGTCGAGCCGCTGTCGGAGTAGAACACCCAGTCAAGGCCGGCCGGAGCGACGCCGACAAGCGCCTTGGCGAGGCGCTCGGCCGGCTCGTGGGTGAAGCCGGCGAAGATGATCTGGTCGAGGCTCGCCGCGATCGTTTCGATGGCCTTCATGATGTGGGGATGGCGGTGGCCGTGGGTGACGACCCACCAGGAGGAAATGGCATCCAGGATGCGTGTGCCGTCGGCCTTGTGAAGGTAGGCGCCGTCCGTCCGGACAATTTCAGGGATCGCCGGTTCGAGCGCGTGCTGGGTGAACGGATGCCAGACTCGAGACTGCGACATCATTCGCCTCCGGCAATCGAGGCGAAGCCGAAGCCCGCAATCATTGCGTCTCTCAGCGTCTTGTCCGTTAGCGGATCGAGGTGCGGCAGCCTGCCGAGCTGCGGCACGCCGCCGAACTCCACGATTGTCTGTTGCGTGTCGGCCATCTCATCGCCGATGAAGGCGATACCGGCCAGCGGGATGGAGCGCGCCCGCAGGGCCTCGATCGACAGCAGGGTGTGGTTGATTGTGCCGAGCGCGGTGCGGGCGCACAGAATGACCGGCAGTCGCCACTGTGCGAATATGTCGATGAAGCTTGTGCGGCGGTTGAGCGGCACCATCAGCCCGCCCGCACCCTCGATGATGAGCGGCGCCGGCACGCAGGGAACCGAGAGGTCCGCCGCCTCGATCGAGACGCCGTCGATCTCGGCCGAGCGATGCGGCGAGAGCGGCTTCCTCAAACGGTAGACCTCCGGCAGCACGCGTCCCATGGGCAGGCCGGCAAGCCGCCCGACAATCTCGCTGTCGGTTTCGCCGTCAAGGCCCGATTGCACCGGCTTCCAGTAGAAGCCGTCAAGCAGGCCGGCGAGTCCAGCCGAGAAGACCGTCTTGCCAATTCCGGTATCTGTTCCGGTGATGACGAGGCGCAGGGTCATGCCGAGCCCAACCCCTCGGCGAGCACTTCGACCATGGCCGAGGTATCGGATTCGTCGACGTTGAGCGTCAGTGAAATGCGCAGACGCGACGTGCCCTCCGGCACCGTCGGCGGGCGGATGCCGCGTATGTCGAAGCCGCGCGCCTGTAGTGCCGCCGCCACCGCCATGGTGCGCCTGACGTCGCCAATGACAAATGGCTGGATCTGGGAGCCGCTGGGCTTCACGCCACAGCGCTCCGCCAATTTGCGACCGGCGAAGGCAACGCGCTCCTGCAACTGGAGACGGCGCAAAGGCTCATCGACGAGCATTGCGAGTGCTTCGCGCACTGCCACTGCCATCAGCGGCGATGGCGCTGTGGCGTAGATGAATGGCCGGCACCGGTTGACGAGGTAGTCGCACAACGTTCGTGGAGCGGTGACAAGCGCGCCCGACGCGCCGATCGCCTTGCCGCATGTGTGAAGCGCGACGATGTTGTCGCGGCCCTCGAATGCGGCGGCCAGCCCGCGACCGTCCGGTCCCCAGACGCCGGTGGCGTGTGCTTCGTCGACGACGATGAATGCCTCGTGCCGATCGGCAAGCGCGACGAGGCTCGCAAGAGGCGCGCGGTCGCCATCCATGCTGTAGAGGCTTTCGACTGCGATCCAGACACGGCCCAGGGCTCCGCCGGCGCGCCAGTGCGTGATCGCATCCTCGACAGCGTTGACGTCGTTGTGCGTGGCCAGCACGAACTGGGCGCGCCCGGCCTGCGCTCCCTCATGCATGCTGGCGTGAGCAAGCTCGTCGAGGACCAAAAGGTCGCCCTTTTGCGGCAGCGCGGTCAGCAGTGCGAAGTTGGCTATGTAGCCGCTGCCGAAGAACAGCGCGCGTTCGGCGCCGAAGAATGCCGCCGCGTCCGCCTCCAGTTCCTCATGCTCCGGTGCGTTGCCGCGTAACAGCCGCGACCCGGTGGCACCAACCGGCGTGCCCCGCGCAATCGCCGCCGCAACCGCCTCGCCAAGTCTCCTGGAGGCGGCAAGTCCGAGATAATCGTTCGACGAGAAGTCAAGCCCGGCGCGCGGCGACAGCGTCCGCAGCCGGTCCCTACGCTCCAGCCCCTGCAAGGTCGCCTCGTGCCGGCCCAGCGGTGCCCCGTTCATTGCGCCTCGAGTTCCATCGGCTCTATGCCGAGACGGCGGAACAGCAGAGTATCCTTGTCTTCGCCCGGATTGTCCGCCGTCAGCAGCGTGTCGCCGACGAAGATCGAGTTGGCGCCGGCAAAGAAGCACAGCGCCTGCATTTCGTCGGTCATCGCGGTGCGGCCGGCGGAAAGGCGCACATGCGATTTCGGCATCATGATGCGCGCCAGTGCGATCACGCGCACGAATTCGATCGGCTCGATGGGCTTGGCTTCAGCCAGCGGCGTTCCGGCGATCGGGATAAGCATGTTGATCGGAACGCTTTGCGGATGCTCCGGCAGATTGGCCAGCGTCACCAGCATATCGATCCGGTCCACCGGCTCTTCGCCCATGCCGACAATGCCGCCGCAGCAGACCTTGATGCCGGATTGACGGACATGATCGAGCGTATCGAGCCGATCGGCAAAGCTGCGCGTGCTGATGACCTCGCTATAATAGCGTTCTGACGTATCGATGTTGTGGTTGTAGTAGTCGAGACCAGCCTGTTTCAGACTAGCGGCCTGCTCAGGATCGAGCATGCCGAGCGTCATGCACGTCTCCATGCCGAGCGCCTTGACGCCTTCGACCATCGCCACGACCGCATCCATATCGCGCGCCTTGGGATTGCGCCAGGCGGCGCCCATGCAGTAGCGGGTGGCGCCGGCGTCACGCGCCTTGGTTGCCTCGGCGATGACGCGCCGGACCTCCATCAGCTTCGACGCCTTCAACCCGCTTTCGTGATGCGCCGACTGGCTGCAATAGCCGCAATCCTCCGGGCATCCGCCTGTCTTGATGCTGAGAAGCCGGCTGAGCTGGACCTTGTTGGGATCGAAATTCTGGCGGTGAATCGTTTGCGCCAGGAAGAGGAGATTGTTGAAAGGCGCATCGTGAAGTGCCCGAGCTTTCTCCGACGTCCACGTCCCATCGTCATCGGCTTGCTGTATCGTCGTCGTCGGACTCGTTGCGTGCAGGTCCATGCGGTTTCTCCGGTTCTGGCTTTTCGGGGTCTTCACTTTCTGATTGACGAAGAGGGAGGTCATCGACCGCTCCCGTCCGTTCGCCGC
>NZ_JAOWPS010000009.1 GCF_025753795.1 Mesorhizobium sp. YC-39 | reverse complement strand
CGGTCGGCACGTTAAGTGCGGCTGCCACGGCGTCAGCGGGACGCCAGCCGACCGTCATATGCCTAGTACCCGGTCGGAATCCACGCGCTACCGCTTCTTCCGAAAATCCTGAAAAAGTAGGCAAGTCCCGGCCAATGTGACGCTTGGCAACGAACGTCCCCTTGCCAGCGCGTCGATAAAGCAAGCCTTCACCGACAAGGGCAAGCACCGCCTGTCGCACAGTGCTGCTGCTGAGTTCGTGCTGCTTCATCAGCTCCATCTCGGTGGGGAGCTGATCGCCAGCATTGAAGACGCCGCTCTCGATCTGAGATCGGATGATATCCGCGAGCTGAATATGAAGTGGAGTTCTACCGGGCCGAATCATGCGGCCCCCTCAAGGCGAGTCATTGCTAACAACGGCTTGGGCAGTATTAAGATATTGCATTATTGCAAGCAATCATATGAGTCGCTTGACGGAACCTTGGCGGGGTCGATCACGCCTTGGCTGAAGAGATCGCCGAATTCGTTGCTCCGGGCGTTCCAGCCATAGCCGAACTCCGGCTTCTCGCGCAGCCTGCCGACGATGATCGAGCCTTCCGCACCAGCATTCTCGGCGATCTGGCGCGCCGTCGCCTCGATGGCGCGCCACACGATGATCTCGACACGGGTCTTCTGGTCGGAGTTGTCGAGGGCGGCCGTGTCGAGCGCCCTTGCTGCCCTGAGCAGGGCCATGCCGCCGCTCGGCAAGACACCTTCCTCGACCGCGGCGCGCGTCGCATGCAGCGCGTCGTCGACGCGATCCTTCGTTTTCTTTTCCTTCACCTCGACCTCGACCTCGGCCGCGACACCGCCGACGAGCTTGGCCAGCCGCTCCTGTAGCTTTACGCGGTCGTAGTCGGAGGTGGTCTCTCATATCATGCAGCCTGGGTTGCCTCTGGGGCAACGATATTAAATGGAAGCACCGTTCAGTTGCCCGTGGACAGCAATGGCGAGTGTCTTTTGGCAGTCGTCCCGGGTGAGAGTTGATATTTCCAGCTGTGCGAAACAGCGATACTCGATAAATCGTTGAATTCTCTTGCCTCTGATGCAACCGCCGAGGCCGAAGCGGTAGGAAGGCAAGCTACTGCTGCAATGGTGCGGGTCATGGGTCTTTCTCCATTTTTAAGGGACGAGGCGAGCTTGTTATCTTTCTATAAAATCATCATATCGATCACCCATTATTTTGGATTCTATATGCGCATGAAAACCTCTGTTTCAGTGAACCTCACGAGACGCGAAGCAAAAGCCATGCCAGATGCAGCCAGGGCTTAAATATCAAGCGGTTGGGAATTCTTCGCAGCTTTGGGGCTAGGCGGGTGTCGCTATTTTTGTCGAATTCCTTGCAGGAGTTTGAAGAGAACCGGTCGAGAGTTCCTTCATGAGTTCTGGAGCCGAAATTGTTGGGGGGTCTGCTGGTAGTGATCGCGGAATACACGGCTCAGATGTGAGCCGTCACAAAAGCCACACTCAAACGCAATCGTGGAAATCGATTTCTCAGTCCGAGTTAACAGGTGGCATGCATGGTGGAGACGGATCTGGGTATATAGTACTCGCGGGGACGTACGGAGTTCGGACCGGAAGCGACGCTCGATTAGCCGCTTGCTCAAGTCGAGCTTGCCGGCGAGTTGGTCGATGGTAAGCGGAACGTCCAGGTGGTGCTGCATCAGCAGCACTGCGCGTTTCAGGATTTCGTCCCGGACGACAACCTCAAGGCGTCCGGTCGGCTGCGCCGTCTCAGCCTTTGCCGCGTCGTTGAACATCATGATCCGCAAACTCTTGGAGGCCAAGGCTTTACCGAGATGCCTGTCGACGAGGAAGGCTGCGAGGTGCGCGGCGCTCGCGCCGCCCGAACAGGTCAGCCGGTCTCGATCGACAACGAAAATTTGGTCGGAAACGGCTTGGAGACCGTCGAAAAGCCGGAGGAAGTCCGAATTGTGGAACCAGCTCACGCAACACTTGTAGCCGTGCATCAGGCCGGCACGGTGCAGGATGAATGAACCGGTACACAGCCCCACGAGAGGTACACCGGCCTCCGCAGCGTCCCTCAAATGGTTGTCGAACCGTGTGTCGACCAGGAGGCTTTCCTCTTCGAGAACTCCGCCAACGACCACTAGATAATCAAAGCGGCCAAGATCTCCGATCCGTTCATGTGGGGAAATCGCGACGCCGCAGCTCGACAGGATCGGCGACATATCGGGCGATATGATACGCCATTGGCAATGGATTGGGCGGCTTCGGTCCCCATCGTCGGCAGCAAGGCGCAGCACGTCTACAAAATTCGCGAAAGCGCCAAGGGTAAACCGATGGAGAAGGAGAAACCCGACGGATAACGGGGCAGCGTCGCGCCTTGGCCTTTTAGCCCGATTTTTGGTGAAGAAATCACCGTGTCGCATATGTACTGCCATGCTGACGCAATCGTCCTTTCGTGGATTTTCCCCTTCGATCAGATGAGGGCGCGGGCGGGTTATCCCTCGTCGCTAAGAGAACAGGGCGGAGAGTCTGACTATGGTCCACCACTGGTCCCAGAGCGCCTGGGCGTCTGTTCCTGCCATCGAGCCGATTACTGTCGCGCTCTACTTGGCGCCCGGGTTCGAACTTCTCGCCGTGTCGTCGGCCTTGGACGTCTTCCGCCTGACCAACAAAGCTGCCGGGCGTGAAGCCTTTCGCTGGCGTATTGTGTCCCACCTGGGTGGAGCCGTGAGGGCAAGCTGCGGCATCGCTGTCATGGCCGACGCCGACTTGGCCCAGGAGCGCAGGCACCTGATCCAGCCTCAACGCCCGGTGCTGGCTCTGGTCTTCGGCGATGAGGATGATGAAAGACGCGAAACCAAGGTGCTGAGCGCGTGGTTGCGGGAATGTCGGCAACGCCGCATTGGGACGGGCGCGTTTGGGTGCGGTGTCGCTGCTTTGGCCAAAGCCGGCCTGCTCAATGACCGCAAGTGCTCCGTCCATTGGGAGGCCCTGCCGGGGTTCAAGGAGCGCTTCATGCGCGTTGAGGCGGCTCCCACCGTCTACGAGGTCGACAGCAACATCTGGAGTTGCGCCGGGGGCACGGCAGCCTTCGATATGATGATCGAGCTTGTGAAACATCATTGCGGCGAACCTGTTGCGGTGAGTGTTGCGGAGTTGGCCGTCGCCGGCCGTGTCCGCACGGGCGATGAGCGCCAGCGGCTGCCGCTGCTGCGTCAGCATGGCAGGCTCAACCCAACGGTCGTGAAACTCATCGAATTGATGCAGAGGAATTTGGCCGCCCCGCTTACCATGGCGGACCTCGCGGCGGCTGCAGGGCTGTCGAGGCGGCAGGTGGAACGCCTGTTCCGCAATGAACTTGGCCGCTCCCCTTGCCGCTACTTTCGGGAATTGCGGTTGGAACACGCGAAGCTCCTGCTTGCCCAATCGGCGATGCCGGTTCTGGAAATTGCCGTATCCTGCGGTTTCGTGTCCGCCTCCCACTTTTCGAGGTGTTTCCGCGAGGCGCATCAAATAGCGCCTCACGAAGCCCGGAAGCTTCCGGTTGGAAGATTTCTCGGTGCGTCAACGCCACGGCCTGGCGCCCGCGACACCCCCTGACACGGATCTGCACCAAAATAAGGGCATGATGTTATGCCGGCAGGGTCAATAACCGGCTTCCCGGTTGAACAGCGGAAACACCTCAAGCCCGCGTTCAAGACGGCGCACGTTGTTGGCTATTACAGCGACGGCGCTGGACGCAAATGTGGCTCCCGACATGTGCGGCGTAACGAAGACTTGAGGGTGGGACCAATAGCGATGCTCGACCGGAAGCGGTTCTTGGGCGAATGCGTCTAATGCGGCGCCGGCGAGATGGCCGCGGTCGAGAGCGTCCAGCAGGGACTCGTCATTTACGACCGCGCCGCGGCTGATGTTGATAAAGAAGCTGCCCGGGGGCATAGCCGAGAATATCTTGCCGTCAAGGAAGTGCCGCGTCTTCGGAGAGAGCGGCAAGGCGTTGATTACCACATCGTTGCGGCTCAGGAACTCGGAGAGCGAATCTGTTCCGGAATAGCAGTCGATCCCCTCGATCTGGCACGTGCAGCGGTCCCACCCGCTGACCGCGTATCCAAAATCGCGGATGCGGCTGGCGACTTCCGTGCCGATGCGGCCCAAACCGAAGACGCCCGCGCAAAACTCCCGCGTCGGTACGATACTCTTGCGATGCCAGACACGGTCCTTCTGTTGCGAGCGGTAATCCCCGTAGCGCCTGTGGAAGGTAAGCACCCAGTACAGCGCATGGGCAGCCATGTCGCGAGCGACGGCCGGATCAGCGAGCAGGATCACGGGAACGTCGGGCAGGCTTGTGTCTGCTACGAAATGCTCCGCCCCGGCGCCGAGCGAAAAAATCGCCTTCAGGTTGGGATAGCGTTTGAGGTCGCCTGCCGGATGGTTCCAGACCATCGCATAGACGACCTCGTCAGGGTCGATGAATTCTCCAAACACTTTGACGGGCAATTCCGGGAGCTGGCGGTTGATTTCCTTGCGCCAGCTCTCGTTGTCGTAGCCGTGGTTGTTCAAAAGAATAGTCATGGGTCGGGGTGCCCCGTTAGAAGAGAATCATCTCGCACGGAAGGGGCGGCTGGTCGTTCGACCCCCTGCAAAGGTTTCCGCAGACGAAAGGGCGCTGGAAAGGCCGGCTAGCGTGGCCCGAGGTTTCCAGCTGTTGACTTAGTAGCGGTACGAAGGATCAACACGGTCGCACTGGCGCAACAGCGCCGGCCACTCATACTTTCCGAGCGGGAAATCGTCGTACTGCCGGTGCGCCAGCCGCCATATTTCCTCGCTGCTCTTATCGAGCTTCAGGCCCGTAGAGTAGGCATCGATCAACACGCGGCAGGCGCGGACCGTGTAATAAAGATTCATAAAGGCCTCACCGGCGGTCGCACCGACCGCGAGGAACCCATGGTTCTTCATGATCAGGCACTTTTTGCCTTCGATGTTTTTGGCAAGACGGTCCCGCTCCTCAAGCGTTAGAGACAGTCCTTCCCAGTCATGATAACCGATGTCGCCCCAAAGCATCGAGCCATCCTGGGTCAGGAACTCAAGGCCATCTTGCAGAGCCGTAATAGCGAGGCCTGCCGGTGCGTGGCTGTGGAACACGACCTTCATGTCGTGATGGGTGTTGTGAATTGCTGAATGGATGACGAAGCCTGCAGTATTGACGTCCGGCGGGCCGTACAGGACCTTTCCCTGCTCGTCGACCTTGATCAGGTTGGATGCGGTCACCTCGTTGTAAAGCAGTCCGAAGCGGTTCAGAAGAAACTGGTGATCGGTGCCGGGAACCCGCATCGTGATGTGGTTCCAGATCAGATCATCGTAGCCGTACATGTTGGCGAGGCGATAGAGGGCCGCAAGGTCCACTCGCGCTTCCCATTCTTCCTTGGAGATGTTCGCGTGGCCGCCCTGGACGCTGAAGTCCTCGGCTTTCATCTCATGTGCCATTGGTGGTCCTTTCGATCGGTTGTTGTCAGGTGGAGCGTAGGAATGTGCCATTTTGCTCCTCCAGGAGCTTCACGGCCATCAGGTGGTTTTGTTCGAAACCGTATTTGTCGACGGCTTTTTTGTAGATCGCCTCAACCTGCTCGCACATGGGCAGGGTTGCGCCGACAGATCCTGCCAGTTCCAGGGTCAGGGCCATGTCTTTGTGCGCGAGCCCCAGTGCGAAGCCGGGATCATAACTGCCGTCGAGAATAGCCGGACCGTAGCGGTCCGCGACGTAACTTGCGCCGGTGCTGCCCTGGATAATGCCCAGCATGATGTGAGCAGGAACCCCACCTTTTACCCCCAGCATCAAGGCCTCGCTAAGCGCCACCGAGTTGAGATAGCAGAGCACGACTTGTGCAATCTTGGCCACATAGCCCGCCCCGTGGGGGCCAAGGTGCATGACCCGGCTGCCTATCTTCTCCAGTATCGGCTTGCAGCGGGCAAACACCTGAGCGTCTCCGCCGACCATGATCATTAGCGTTCCGGCAGCTGCTCCTTCAATCCCGCCGGTAACCGGAGCGTCCAGGAAATCGACTTCGCGTTCTGCGGCGGCGGCGCGGATGCGGCTCTCGCATTCAAGATTGTTGGTTGAAAGATCTATCCAGACCGCGCCTCTCGGCAGCGCCCCCAGCATGCCCTCATCAGATAACGCGACGGCTTCGATGATCTTGGGGTTTGGTAGCGATGTGAACGCGATATTGGCACCGGAGGCCACCTCGGCAGCGGTTGCGGCCGACGAGATCGCCTGGTTGCCGGCCGCTGCTCCAGTCGCACGCACCGCATCAACCTTGTTTGTATCCAGGTCGAACAGTGCGAGCTCAAATCCGGCGCGCGCCAGGTTGCTGGCCATTGGCCCGCCCATGTTGCCCAACCCAATGAATGCAATCCGCATATATATCTCCGTTAAGTGGCCAGTCAGGCCGTTTCGGCGCTCCAGCTGTCGCGTCGGGACCGATCCTACGCCACTCTTTCTCAGCCGGATTGACGTGGCAAACGAATATAATTAGGGAGTCATATCGAAGAATTCGATTTGAAAGCAGGTTTATTGAACATCGAGCATATCAGGGCATTTTTGGAAGTCGGCTCGACCGGCAGCTTCCAGCACGCCGCCGACCAGCTTAACGTCACCCAGTCGACGATCAGCGCCCGGATAAAGGCGCTAGAACGTCGGCTTAACCGCCAGCTGTTTCACCGCAAGCGCAACGGAGTGGCCCTGACGACGGGCGGTCATCAGTTTCATTCGAGCGCGGTGAATATCGTGCGCGCCTGGGAGCGCGGTCAGCAGGTCGCCACGCTGCCGGAAGGCCTGAATGCTTTTGTCACTCTGGGGGTCGAGGATAATCACTGGCCTCGCGTCGTGCCGGGCTGGTTGGAACGCATGGCCAAGGCTTTACCGGATGGCGTCGCAAGCGCAATCAGCGAGCGCTCGGATATTCTTATGGAAAAGCTGCGAGCCGGACTGCTCGACATTGCTGTGCTTTATGACCCAAGGCATTGCGCGGAGGCTCGGATCGAGCCGCTCATCAGCGAAGAACTCGTAATGGTTTCGACTAAGCCACGTGCGGTTCAAAGCGGGGTTGTTCCTGGCTATGTCTTCGTGGATTGGGGGGAAACGTTCCGGGCGCAGCACAGCATGCATTTTCCGGGCGTCTTCAGCCACAAACTCACGATCCGCAGCGCCGCGGTGGCCCTGGATCACATCCTGGCTAGCGGTGGTTCGGGCTATTTCCTGGCCGAGTCCGTGGCACCGCACATCAAGTCCGGCCGCCTGCATGTGGTCGAGGGGGCGCCGCGCTTTCAACGCACAGTCTTCGTAGCCGTTCGTATTGACGTCATTGCACCGGAATTTATGGAAACCGCTGTGAAGGCATTGCGCGAGGCGATCGCCTGAACCTCAACCTGCACAAAGAAATCCCATGAAAATCACCGCATTAAAGACCCGGCTGACGGACGTGCCTTTTGCCAAGCCGATTGCCACAGCCATTCACAATATGCGTTCGGTCGGCTGCCTGCTTGTCTATCTGGAGACCGATGTCGGGCTCGTGGGTCAGAGTTATATCTTCACGTTAAATGCCGTCCGGCTCAAAGCCTTCGACGAGATGGTCCGCGGCTTTTCGCATCGCATTGTGGGCCAGGACCCCCACTATGTGACGGCGATCAATTCAGCCATCTGGTCTGAAATCAATCCAACTGGCTATGCCGGCGTCACGATCTCGGCCCTTTCCGCGCTCGACACGGCCTGTTGGGATCTGGTCGGCAAAAGCGCGGACCGGCCACTGCATCATCTTTTCGGGGCTTGCCGAGATCGCATCCGCACATACGCCAGCGGCGGCCTCTGGCTTTCCCAGAGCATCGACGAACTGGTTGATGAGGCGGCGACCTTTCTTAACCAAGGGTTCCGGGCGATGAAGGTGCGCGTCGGTAATAAAGACCCGCGAAAGGATCTCGAGCGCGTCAAGGCAGTCCGAGAGGCAGTCGGACCCTCCATCGAAATCCTGACGGACGCCAACCAGGCGCTCACCCCAAAGCAGGCGATCCGTCTTGGCAGGATGCTTGAGGAGCTCGACATCGGCTGGCTCGAGGAGCCGGTATCTGTCCATGACCTCGTGGGCCAGGCCGAAGTTCGTAATGCGCTCGACATGGCGATTGCTTCGGGTGAGACGGAGTGGACACGTTTCGGCATCCGCAACACGATCGAAGCCCGCGCCGCCGATGTGCTGATGCCGGACCTCCAGAGGATTGGTGGGCTTACCGAAATGCGTCGGGTGGCGGCTTTGGCGGAAGCGTACTGCCTGCCCATTTCCACCCATATTTTCACCGAACACAGCCTGTGCATCGCCGGATCTGCCTCCAATTGCATCTCCGTGGAACACATGCCGTGGTATGCCCCGCTTTTCCGTGAAGAGATGGAGATCGTGGATGGCGACATCCTCATACCCATCCGTCCGGGCACTGGTTTTACCTTTGATGAGGCTGCTGTGACGCGCCTGGCCATCGACTAACGAACCGCCCGAACATCGAAAAAGTCGATGTCAGGGTCGAATTATATTCGTTAGTTAAATGTTCGGTATTCCTATAATTCCTAACGTGGGGAACCGTCCCGGCAGCTCCGACTGCCGGGGACATCGCCTGGAATGGAATACCAACAGGAGAAAATAATGCTCTCACACACCCTTAAACTCACCGCCGCAGCCTTTATCGCTACCATCGCCGCGACCGCGGCCGAAGCCAAATGCGGTGACGTCACCATCACTGAGATGAACTGGGCCTCGGGCTCGATCGTCACCGCCGTCTCCAAGTTCCTGATGGAACAGGGCTACGGCTGTAAGGTCACGGTTGTTCCTTCGGCTACTGCTACTGCGGTGACATCGGTTGCAGAGACCGGCCGTCCCGACATCGTCACCGAACTCTGGCTTAACGGCGCGCCAGCTTATCCAGCACTGGTGGCCGCCGGCAAAGTTAAGACGTTGGGCCATGTCCTGACCCCCGGCGGCATTGATGCATGGTGGGTCCCACAATACCTCGTTGACGAACATCCGGAACTTGCGAAGATCGACGGCATTCTGGCCCATCCCGACTGGGTCGGGGGCAAATTTCATAATTGCCCCGAAGGCTGGGGTTGTAAGGTCACGAACGACCATTTGGCTGAGGCTTTCGATCTGAAAGGCCACGGCATCGAAGTTTTCAATCACGGCTCTGGAGAGACCCTGGCAGCGGCGATCGCCGCCGCCAACGAAAACAAGCAGCCTTGGTTCGGTTACTACTGGGGTCCAACATCCGTTCTTGGCAAGTACAAGATGGCCAAGGTCGACATTGGCCCGTATGTCCCCGAGATCCACGCCTGCAACGCCGTGGAAACGTGCAAGACACCCGGAAAGTCGGCCTATCCGCCGGCAGAGGTGGTGACGGCAGCGACAACGGATTTCGAGAAGCGCGAGCCCGAGATTGCAGCGCTCATGTCTAAGGTGACCTTCACAAATGAGCAGATGAGCGAGACGCTGGCCTGGCAGGATAGCAAGAAGGCTTCGGCTGACGAATCGGCGGTCCACTTCCTGACCACCTACAAGACGGTGTGGGCGGACTGGCTCAGCCCTGAAGCCAAGGAAAAGCTCGCGGCAGTCCTGAAGTGAGATCAACCAGCGCGGTCACCGGGCCCACCACCCAAGGAATGTGTGGGCCTAGTGGTTGACTTGGCAAAATGCTTGGCGGCACCTCAGCCCATCGACAAGCACCTCTCGGTCAATTCTGGTGGCCGCGCCTTGACGGGCGTGGCTTCCGGATCGCGGCGATTTAAGGCTCGAAATGTCAGCTTACGAAAAAGCTTTTGACTCGCTGGGACTACGGTCCTGGTGCGACGCCGGCGCCATCGGCGGTCCGATGTCGATGGACGATCTACTCGCCAAGGCGGGCGCGGCGGGGACCGACCAAACCGAATCTTTCCCGTTTCCGTCCCTTGACGTCCTTCACAAGGCCTGCGGCGCCTTCCCACGCACCCGCGATATGACGGCCGGATTGGAGCGTCTGTTCCTGGACGTGAAAGACCCCGTGAAAGTCGTTCTGGACCCGGTTACGCAGCCATTGAGTTGGGCGTTGCGCAACGCCATCGACCTGATGCAGTCACTTCCGTGGTGGGCCGCGATCCTGATCCTGGTCGCCATCGCTCATTTCGCCGGACGTCGCACGGGCGTGACGGTCTTCGTGCTTGTGGCGTTCCTGGGCTTGGCGTTGATCGACCATTTTGGTTACGCCATGCAGACCCTCGCCATCATCATCGTCTGCACATTCATCTGTGTCCTGTTCGGCGTGCCGATCGGCATCGCGATGTCACGTAGCAACCGGTTGGAGCGCTGGCTGACACCTTTTCTCGACCTGCTGCAGACGCTGCCCACCTTCGTTTACCTCATCCCGCTGATTTTCCTGTTCAGCGTCACGGAGCCAAAACTCTACGGCATCGCGATCATTCTCTATGCGATCGTGCCGTCGATCAGGCTCACGAATCTCGGCATCCGACTGGTGGACAAGGACGTTCTGGAGGCGGGGGAGGCCTTCGGCATGACTTCCTGGCAAAAGCTCTATCGCGTCCAGTTGCCGCTCGCCTTGCCGAACATCATGGCTGGTATCAACCAGACCATCATGCTGTCGTTATCCATGGTTGTCATCGCTTCGCTGGTGTCCGCACCCGGCCTTGGAACCCTTGTGCTGCGGGGTATCAACAAACTTGAACTGGGCGTAGGCCTTGTCGCAGGCCTCGGCATTGTCCTCCTAGCCATTGTTCTCGACCGGGTCAGCCGGGCTGCCCTCCAGCGCGTCAATAAGATGCATCAGTCGCGGACATGAGCATGACCGAGAGCTTCGTATCTATTCGCAACCTTTACAAGATCTTCGGCAACAACGCGCAGGCCATGGTGTCCTATGCGAAGGCCGGGATGCACAAAAAGGATATGCTGCAAGCCCATGGCCATGTGCTCGGGTTGCGCGACATCAATGTTGAAATCAAGAAAGGCGAGATCACGGTGATCATGGGGCTGTCAGGCTCCGGAAAATCAACCTTGATCCGTCACCTTAACCGCCTTGTCGACCCTACGGCCGGTGAGGTGATCGTCAATGGCACAGACATCATGAAGCTCGACCGGATCCGGCTTCAGCATCTGCGCCGGACCCAGATGTCCATGGTCTTTCAAAAGTTTGCACTGCTGCCGCATGAAACAGTCCTGCGTAACGCCGGCATGCCATGTTCGGTGCGCGGGGACGGGCGGGCCAAAACCGATGAGACGGCCCGCAAATGGCTCAGCAGAGTCGGCCTCGCGGGCTCGGAGGCGCTGTATCCTCACCAACTGTCGGGAGGCATGCAGCAGCGCGTCGGCCTTGCGCGGGCGCTAACTTCGAACTCCGAGCTCATGCTCATGGATGAAGCCTATTCGGCCCTTGACCCGCTTATCCGCTCAAGCATGCAGGAGCTCCTCCTGGAATTACAGAAGGATCTCCAGAAGACCGTCGTCTTCATCACTCATGACCTTGATGAGGCTCTCAAGCTCGCCGGCCATCTGGTGATCCTGAAGGACGGAGAGATCGTGCAGCAAGGGGAGCCGCAATACATCCTCCTCAACCCAGCCGACCCTTACATCGAAGACTTCGTCAGCGATATCAACCGCACCCGGGTGCTTCGCGTCCGATCGGTAATGGAAAAGACCATCGCCGGGGATGACAGCTATGAAGTTATAGACGGGGACGAGACCCTGGAGCGGGCGATCCTGCGATCCCATGGCGCTGCTGACAAGTCCTTTGCGGTGCACTCGGACGGGACCCGGGTGGGCACGCTCAGGATGACGGACGTTCTGAAAGCGCTTGTACCCACAGCCTCGACGGGGCGGAACCACAGCAACATGTAGGTTAGGACCACGACAATGGGATTCCCATGGCGCTCGTCAACCGAATGGACCTCACTGTTGCCGCGAAAATGCCGTACGCCTTGGCTGCGCACCCTTCTGCAGAGGCTTTTCAGGCGCCGCTCCGGAAGGTAAGTTTATGAATCCTCTTGTCGCTGCTTACTGCGCCCTCGCGTTGGGCATTGTATCGGAAGTCATTGGCTCATCCTTGTTGCCGAAGACGGAACAATTCACGAAGCTTGGGCCGACTGCCGCCGCCATCACCAGCTTCATCGTCGCGCTATTCTTCCTTTCTCATGCGCTCAAGCTCATTCCCCTTGGTATAACCTACGCGATCTGGTGCGGTGTCGGCATGGTGCTGACCGCAATGGTGAGCATTCACGTCTATAGGTCGCTGCTTGACCTGCCTGCGATATTAGGGATCATTCTGATTATTTGTGGCGTCGTAGTGATCAACGTTTTTTCCAAGACTGTTGGTCACTGATCGCAACTTTCGCTGGTCGCCTTGGCGGCCGGGCGCGCGAAGTTTGGAATCGGTCCAACTCGCGCGGTCACCGTGCGGATGCGTCGAAGAACGCGCGCTGATTGACCGGCAGCAGATACGGATCGCCAAGTTCAAGCGCCAGATCCACTGCCAACGGTTCGGAGCGTTGACCGCGGTAGATCGACCGGTTGGCGCTGACGTTCGAGAAGACGACGCCCACAGAAGACGGATTGTCAGCCGAAAGGGCCGCAGTCACAACGACGATGGCGCCCGGATTTACGCACAGCACGCTACCCGTGTTTTCCGCTGCCGAACCTGAGCGGTGCGTCGTCACCATATTTGCTTCAGCTCGAGAACCCGAACGACCTACTGCAACTCTCGCGCCCGCCCGGCGCCATTCCCAGTTTCCCAGATTGATTCGAAGTTGCGTAACATCACTTCCGAGACGCTGAAGGTTTGCTTTCCTTGCCGCGAAGTCAGGCGTGCGTCGATGTCGGGATAGATAAAGAAGGGAAGGGAAATTCGGTCAGTCGGACCGTTGTGCACGACCTGATGGGGCGTGCTCTTGAATCGGTCATCGCTCAAGGCCTGAAGCATGTCGCCCAGATTGACAACGAGACTGTCGGGCAAGCTCGGTGCCGGTGTCCAGCGCCCGCCGAGCCACACCTGCAAGGAGCGCGTGGGGAGTTCCTCCTGCAGCAGCAGCGTGAAGAACCCATTGTCGGTATGCTTTCCGGCCGTGCCGCCAGTAGATGGATACCGGATCACGCGCTGCAGGACCGTCGGCGGGTTGAAATGGCGTTGGAACCAGCCTTCTTCCATTTCGAGCAGGTCAGCCAGCGCCATTCCGAGCTTCGGCACAACCGCGTTGACCACGGTAGCCTGCAATGCAAGCAGGCTTCGAGCGAAACCAGGAGCCACCGCGTCATCCGGGAGGCGTGTGCTACCTGCAAACGGACGCCGGTCGCCTTCGTTCTCTATTCCGAGGTCGAACATTTCCTTCGGATCGGGGCCGGCCTCGGGATGTAGCACCTCGCCGTGCAACGGACTGTATCCACGGGCGGTAGCAGGGTACACGTCTTGGGCGGAGTGACCGAAATGCTCCTTTGTCGACTGTGGCAACGCGAAGAACCGCCGGGAAGCCTGTATCGCTTCTGCGATCTGTTCTTTCGGGATTCCGTGCTCAAGGTAGAAGAACCCGTACTCCTCGCAGGCCAGACGTAGGCGCTCGCGTTCTTCGTGTCGCGTTGCATCGGCGGCCAGTTTTGCTAGTGAGATTTGCGGTAGCGTGATCATAGCTGCTGCTCCGCTTCTGCACAGACCCTATCGGGCACTTTGAAAACCCAGTAATGCGCGCCCTCCTCCGCGATATATTTTCCGTCTTTTAGGCACTGTGCCGTCTCAAGCACGCCCGCATCCTGCAGACGCCGCACCTGATCTTCAAAGGATGTGGTCTCCGCATAGCTCTTGCGGGTGCTTATGATGACGAATCCATTGGGGCGCGTCACGCGCGCGAGTTCGCGCAGTGCGTCCGGTCGGATGTGCCCGAGCGTGAAGACACCGCAGCAGACCGTGATGTCATAGCTCCCACTGGCGTGGTCGGGGAGCGGCCCGTTAAGGTCGACATCGCCTTGGACATGGCGGTAGACGCGGGTTTGCCGGGCCTTTTCCACCATTTCCTGGGAGAGGTCGATCCCGTCGATCAACCGGAAGCCGAGGCGTTCCAGTTCCACGCCGACGAGGCCCGTTCCGCAGCCAGCGTCCAGGACTGCGATGGCAGTTCGCTCATTGGCCAGATACGCTGTTTGCACGGCGCCCGCCAGTTCCGCCATGATCGTCGGCCCGCAGTACTTGTCGTGCCCAACATCCAACTCGTAGGAACTGGCCCATCCGCGATAGAAGTGGGTCAAGCGGCCGACGTCGCCGTCAAGGGCATGGGAATCCTTGATGCGCTTTCGTGCGGCCTGCTCCAATGCCGTCTGCTGGTCGAGGGTGGTCATGACAGTTTCCTCCGTGTAGGGCAGATGAGATGGGGCAAGGTCGTCAGCGGCGGCGCAATGGCATGGACTAGATCTACAAGCTGCTCGTTGCCGTATTGCTGAGCATGGCTATCCGACCATGCGGAAGCGCCTACGCTCCACGTGATAACGTCATGGATCAGAGCATCCTTCAGGCCCATGCCGCGTCCGAGATCAAACGCCTCGTCAAGGATCAGGCGATTGACGTGGGTGAGTTCGCCGGACAGAGACTCGAGCAACTGCATCTGGATGCCGCTAAGCGGGACGTCCTCGAGCGGAAACACATGCTCGCGCTTCGGTTTGATCCGTCCGAGGGGATCGGCCAAGAATTCTTGGTCTGGCGGATACCCAGGGTCGGCGCCATACTTGGATGGCGCGCGATAGCCAGGCACTTGCAGTCGAACTCCGAAAACCACCTCCGCCAGCTCGACGACACGCAGATGGCTATCGTATCGGTCGAACTTCCGTCCCGCCTCGCTATATCGGTTTTCGACCGCGCGCCCGATCGGCAGTCCCACGCGCAGTTCGTCGGCCAGCTGGACGGTCAAGCCCATATCCTTGACCGTGATCTCCAGCGTGCAGGATCGATCGTAGCTCCCATCCAGGAGAAACGGAGCGAACTGCTCGATTGCAACGGAGTTCGCCGCAGAACCGATAAACTTGCACCAAGCCTGCTGTGCTGGAACGCCCTCGCGCACGCTTTGGCAGAGCGCATTGCCGCTCGCTACGGCTGCAGTGTAGAAAAGTAGGTTTGTCAATAGTTTGACTGACTGGCCTTGACCGATGTCTCCGACATGGAAGGAGATGGCTCCCATGGTTCGCAACACCGCTTCGCTCCGCACATAGGCCTTGGATGGCCCGCCGACGAAGAAGCTGACATTAGCAAAATCGACCCCCATGTGGGACAGGTTGCTTACGGGCGCTTCTAGCGAATCCACGCCAATTGCTGCGGCCCGGCGGGCGATCTCGAGCGTGTTGTGATAGTCGGTGGTGGACGTATCGATCCAGACGCTCCCCGAGGGCATTCCGGCCAAAGCGCCTTGCTCGCCCGTCATGTTGTCAAAGACGTCTTGTGGCAGCGGCAGGCAGGTGATGACAATGCCGCAATCGCGGGCCGCGTCGCGCGGTGCGTCATGCCAACGGGCTCCCTTTTCGACCACATCCTTCGCAGATGCGGGATCGATGTCGTAGACGTCCACCGGATAGCCGGCTTCAAGGAGCTTGGCGATCATCGGTCGCCCCATCCTGCCGGTACCAACGAATCCGATGCGTTCGACGTCGCGGAAATAAGCTGCGCTTACAGCGGCAGACACTAGCTTTCCTTTCATAACTACAGTCGCGACTTTCTCGTAGCCGCGCGTCCAGCGGTATCTTGCCAATAAAATAAAATGCCAATTTGCGGCAAAGGCAATAAAAGATACGTAAAAACAGTATACATTCTTATTTAAGTTTGTTTCACATGTTTAATATTTTGCGGACAGCGTTCACAATTGCGAACCATATAAGGCGGAGTTAGGACACTTTTCGCACCGACGAGCCTCACCGGGACATTGACGTAAAACGGGAGGACGCCCCTGGCCAAGCGTCGGCAAAAAAGAGACCCGTCGGAACGAACCGGCGGGCGAGACGGGAGGAAGCGGTTGTAACTGGAATTAGGCGGCGAGAGCGGCTTTCGGCTCGACCAGTTCGTAGCCCGAGCGCCTTGGCGACCGCGCGGTTGGTGATCTTGCCCTTGTGGACGTTGAGGCCGTTGCGCAAATGATGGTCGTCGACGCGCCTTCAGGCCCTTGTCGGCGAATTGCAGGCCGTAATGCATGGTCGCGTTGTTCAGCGCGTGGGCCGAGGTGACCGGGCATCGCGCCCAGCAACGCCTGCACCTTACGTGCCCACGCGTACTGGTCGCGGAACGCGCCTCGCATGGCCAGCCCACGGCATACTGTGGCTTTCTCTTACAATATCATCGGCGAAGCAAATCTTCGCAGGCTCAACCCATCGGCAAGCTGCCCGCAAATCGTTTCCGTCACCGGTCGCGCGTGCCGCCCGCGCTGCAACTGTTGGAGCGTCTTTCGTGCCGCCACGGGGCGTCATCGCGCCGAGCCCTGAATGGCGGGATCATCATTAAATCACCCGTAGCTGTCTGAGAGAGAATCTGCTGTCATACGCCTCAGTCCGACAGGGTCGTCTGTGGACTAAGCCCACCCGACATGATCCTTTTTTGAAGTTTCAGAAACAGATTGACCCAGAATCGGTATCCGGAGTGTCCGGGTTGCCAGACGCTTCGAAGGCGCAATAAGGGGTCGGAACAAGAACTGTTCCCGCAGACACGCTAAGGTCGAACGAAGCGCGAACACGCGAATAGATCTGTAGATGAAGCCACCTAACCAGAGTTTTGTATGGCGCGACAGTCTGGGAGAGAAGCGCGCGACAATCAGGATGAGAATCTGGTGTCGCGGCGGGTGCGATAATCGCGGCATGGATTGTCGTGCGCAAGAGGTTTGTCGCGGCGCGTCAATCAGGAAGCGACGTTCGCGGGTGTCGCATATGACGGCGGCCTGCCTGGCCCCCGCTTTCGCTCGATGGCCTCGCGCCGCCGATAGCTCTCGACATTCAGCTCGAAGATTGTTGCATGATGGACGAGGCGATCCACCGCGGCGAGCGTCATGGCGGGATCGGGGAAGACCCTCCCCCATTCGCCGAAGGGCTGATTGGCGGTGATCAGCATGGAACGCCGCTCGTAGCGGGCGCTGATGAGTTCGAACAGCACGCTGGTTTCGGCCTGGTCCTTGGTGACATAGGCGAGGTCGTCGAGGATCAGCAGGTGAAAGCGATCGAGCCGGTTGATGGCGGCTTCGAGGCCGAGTTCGCGGCGCGCGACCTGAAGCTTCTGGACGAGATCGGTGGTGCGGGTGAACATGACCCGCCATCCGGTTTCGATAAGGGCGAGTCCGATGGCCGAGGCGAGATGGCTCTTTCCGCCGCCGGGCGGGCCGAACAGGAGCAGATTGGCGCCTTTCTCCAGCCAAGTGTCGCCGGCGGTGATGGCCATCACCTGGGCCTTGGAGATCATCGGAACGGCTTCGAACTCGAATGTCTCGAGGGTCTTGCCCGGCAGGAGGCGCGCCTCGGCGAGATGGCGTTCGATACGTCGCCGGTCGCGCTCGGCCAGTTCATGTTCAGTGATCGCAGCCAGAAAGCGAGCGGCCGGCCAACCTTCCTTGTCGGCCTGTTCGGCAAACTGCGGCCACATAACCTGGATGGCCGGTAAGCGTAGTTCGTTGAGGAGCAAGCTTAGTTTGGCTGAATCGACAGCGGGGTTCGTCTTCATGCCGCATCTCCTGTCAGGTTGGCGCCAAGCAGGGCTTCATAGTCGTTGAGCGGAGCAAGGCGCACGACGACCCTCGGCAGTCGGGCGGGATCCGGCGCGAACCGTTCCTGCAAAGCAGCCATGTCAGGCAATCGCCGTGCCTGCAGCGCGGCAGTCAGTTGATCGGCCAGTTCGCTCTCGCAGCCGCGCTCGTGCGCCATGGCGAGAAGCTCGACCATGGTGCGGCAGGCCTGCCGCTCAGGCAGTCGCTCCATGAGCTTGTCGAAGGTTCGCCGGTAGGCCTCGCGCGGGAACAGCTGGTCCCGATAGACGAGGTTGAGCAGCGCCATCGGCTTGCGGCGCAGCGAATGGATGACATGCCTATAATTGACGACCTGGTTGTGCTTGCCGGTTGAAGAGGCGCGCCCGCGCGGCAGCGTCATGAGCTGCGTGCCGCCGATGAAGATATCCAGCCGATCATCGAAGAGCCGCACTCTGAGGCGGTGGCCGATAAGGCGTGAGGGCACGGTGTAGAACACCTTGCGCAGCGTGAACCCGCCCGATGACGTGATGCGCACGGTGACCTCCTCGTAGTCGGAAGTGCGCCGGACGGGCAGTTCCTGAAGTTCGGCCCGCTCGATGTCGATGCGCTTGGAGTTGCGAGCATTCACGCGGCTGACGATCTCGTCGACAAAGCGACGGTAGGCTGCCAGGTCGTCGAAATCGCTCGATCCTCTCATCAGCAGCGCGTCATTGATCGCCCGCTTGAGATGGCCGTGCGGCCCCTCGATAGACCCGTTCTCATGCGCGATGCTGCGATTGTTGCGGGAAGGCGTCATGCCGTAGTGGCCGCACAGTTCGTCGTAGCGGCGCGTCAGGTCCTCCCGGGCGTCCTTGTCCAGGTTGCGGAATGCCGCCGAGAGGCTGTCGCTGCGATGCTCGCGGGGAGCCCCGCCAAGCGACCACAGCGCGTTCTGCAAGCCTTCCGCCAGAGCGACAAAGCTCTCGCCGCCGAGCACGACATGCGCATGCTCGAAGCCCGAATAGGCGAGCCTGAAATGGTAGAGCCGGTGATCGAGCGTCTGGCCCGCGATCGTGACGCCGGCGGCGGCCATGTCGGTGAAATCCGACAATCCCATGCGTCCGGGTTCGTGGACCTGCCGGAAGATGACCTCCTGCTCCTCGCCATGGATGGCGCGCCAGGATCGAATACGGCGCTCGATCGTGCGACGAATGCCGATGCTCAGTTCGGGATGTCGCCTGATCATCTCGTCGAAGATGGCGACCGGCCGGATGCCAGGAGCCGCCCGCAGCAGCGGCACGATCTCGGCGTCGAAAATCTCCGCGAGCGGATCGGGCCGGCGCCTTTCCCGCGGAACCTTCTTTTGTGACGGCAGTCGCGAATCCTTCTCGATGCGATAGGCCGTGGCCGTGCTGATCGACGCCTTCGCCGCCGCGACGGCCGTCGTATTGGTCTTCCGGAACTTCATGAAAAGCCTCAATTGGTGATCGGTTACGTGGCGGCCGGGCACAAAGTGATTCCTCCCCAACAGGAAAAACCACCGCATACCCGGTCGACCGTGATCACCAGACGACGCCCCGGAAAAGGAACGCGCCGCCGGCGGGTTGAAACTCCAGTCGGGCTACGCCCTCCCTGCGTTCCAACCCGCCGGCATTCTCATCCTGATTGACGCTGCGCTCTCACGTTCATTGCCGCGCCGCAGTTTTGCGATCAAGAGCCGCCTTAGGCAGACCGGGCCAGTTCATCTTGCTTTACCAACGTCATCTAAGGTGCATAGTTGTGGGAGCCGGGGTTCACGCTTGTCGTTTTACTCATTATGCGCCATCAAAGGGCACTTTGCCGAGCGATGCCTTTTCGCGAGACACGACCAAGTTCTTTGTTGCAAACTCACTCACCAGCGGCGTTGGATGCGCTGAGTATGTCTTAGGGAGAGTGAGGACGCTTGCAGATCTTCGACAGGATCGACTTGCTGATTGACGCAGAAGATTTCGGGGGCCGCAATCGAAGAGACGCGCGCCCTGCTGCTTCAGCTTGAACAAAGGTCTGACGCGCTCACACAAGCATCTCGCTGCCGCAACCTTGGTGCATTGGCAGGAGATCCCGGAAGCGGTGCGCAGCGCGATTGTCGAGACAGCGACAAGCGGTGCATTCCCCGACTTGCCGCGCACCACCTCATTGCATGAACAAATCGCGCGGCTTGTCCACTACAGCGGGGAGAACAGGGACTAATGCCCACCCCGAAGCGCCGGATGCCTAATCCAGCGCTACAGCAAATGCGCTGTTCAATATGTTAGAGAAGGCACTTTTCTGCACCAGTTGTGGCCATGCCGTGCCGGTCAGGCTGAAGAGTCACACGCTGCCAAGAAGATTGCAGGGGCAAGATTGCGATTGGTGTGCGATCTCGTTAGGCGGTACTCACCAAAAGCGCAAGAATGACGGAAAATAAGGGCATCTAAGCATCGAATTGGCGAGCAAATGGCAGGGCAATTTACCTGATCCCGAGAGACGTTTCCGACGCCCTCGCGCGCAGGGATAAACCAACCAGCAAGACGGCTGCCGAGCGCTATTTCCGAGTCGATCAAGTTGAGAGTTGTTTGAAAAATATCGCAACAACTTCATCCTCAACCTGTGGGGCGAGACCTTGTGGCAGCGTAGTGCCGTAAGATGAGATACTTTCGACCAACCCCTCCGGGATTGCGGAGCGGCAAGGAGGAGTGCCCCGCCAGCGTGGTGATTGTGGCAGCCTTGAGGTGTGGTGCTGCTCTCGGAACGTCTGGAGTACGACTGAGCTCGCCGAGCAGAATCGGCGGCAAATTCCATCGTCCGGGGTTGCGGCGATGCCGCCCACGGCAGCACACCAGACGTCAAATTGAAGATAGGATAACGATCCTATCTCTTGCGCCTGCCAACAAAATAGAATATGACTATAGGTAGTCATAAGGAGACGTCGACATGAGAGAGATTCAGTTGAAGGACGCGAAGGCCACCTTGTCCGCGGTGGTCGACCAGGCCGTTGCCGGAGAGCCTTCCGTGATCACCCGCCACGGCAAGCCGGAGGCCGTGCTTGTGTCTTTCGAAGAATGGGAGAGGGTTTCCAAGGTGCCCAGCTTTGCTGACCTCCTGCTAGCCTTCCCGGGCGACGGCGACGACATTCCGGAACGGAGGCGCAAGCCCGCCCGCGCTTTGCGTGAGGGCCTCTAGCCCGTGTATCTGCTGGACACGAATATCGTGTCGGCCGACGCGCCGATGAAAAAGGAAGTCGGCTTGCAGCCGTTCGCCGACTGGCTGCGCAAGAACAATGACCATCTGTACATGTCGACGGTCACGGTCGCGGAGATCGAGGCGGGCATTGCCCGCGCCGTCAGGATCGGCGCGACGACGAAGACAGTACGGCTGCGCCGCTGGCTCGCCGCCGTCGAGCAGCTCTATGCTGGCCGCATCCTGCCGTTCGGCATCGACGAGGCCCGCCACGCCGGCGCCATCATTGACCGGGCGCGGGCGCATGATCCCGGCTTCGAAGACATCGCGATAGCCGCCACGGCGGCAGCGCGAGGCTACATGGTCCTGACGGCAAACGAGCGGCATTTTCAGCCGCTCGGGGTGCCGTGGGCGAACCCGCTCAAGGAACTCCCGGCTTAGTCCCCGCGCTCGAAACGAGCGACCGCGAAGCCGTTGGTCTCGAACCCGTATTGATCGCGGTCGTGGATGTAATCTGCCCCACTGATCGCGGTTGTTCGCCCGAGCCGAAATTCGCACCGAGGATACCTGTTTCTTGCGGCGCGCGGGTCGTTCCTTCCTCAAGTTGAGGTAGCCGAGATCGCCCGGCGTTGTAACTTGGCTCGTTTCGAACAACCTTCAGGTAACCGTTCAATGGCCAGAAAGCCCCTATAATCCCCTGATGACCCTGCCAGCTCGATGGAAATCAATCCATATTCCTGCCAGATACGAGAACGGCCGATATCCGAACCGAGCCTGGCTGCTCTGCGATTTCACCGCGATCGTCGCATGCGGTCAAATATCGTATGTCGCCCAAAACCATCCCGAATCCAGATTAATGCGACTCAAGCAGTGGCGGAGGAGCGGTAGCAGCTGGAACTTGGTTTGAAGGATGGGCCTAAGCCCGGTCCGGAAGCGTGGCTGACCAGTGCCTGCTCTCGATCAAAGTCCTTACGACCTTGGGGATCAGCTTGCGGACCATAGACACGGCTGGAGAGCGCTCATCTTTCGGGTTGACGGCAAGCACAACGGAACGGGTGATCACTGGATCAATGATCTTAACGGTGCGGACCTGGCCTTGAGACGCCTCTTTCTGAATGGCCGACGGGGTAAGGATGGAATACGCCTTTCCTTCCATGACCATATCGATGATCGTAGAAAGGGAGTCGACTTCGAATCTGACGTCCAGCACACAACCGTGCTGGGCAACGACATCCGCCACCGACCGCCGGACATTGTTGTTGCGCATGGGAACCGCCAGCGATAAAGGACAGCCAGGTTGAAACGGCCAGTATCTGACGCTGCTAAAGGCGCAGGGCCTTGAGCACTCATGCGGCCCACCGCCTTCCACCGGATGCCCGCCAGGGGGATCCTTCTTCGGCGCCTCGGCGATCATGGCTTCGGTGGTGACCAGCAGGCTGGCGACCGAGGTCGCATCCTGAAGACCCGTGCGCACAACCTTGACCAGGTCGACGATGTCCATGGCGATCATGTCGCCATGGGCGCCGGTCTGGGCGTTGTAGCCGAAGATCGCATCCTTGTTGTCGAGGATCTTGCCGGCAACGATCGATGCTTCCGCACTGACGTTGGCCGCGATCTGGCGGGCCGGAGCCTGCAGCGCACGACGGCGGCGCAATCCGTGATACACGGCGGCCATGGAGATTGCCTCAGAAGCGGCGCCCAATCGGAAACGTTAGCACCTCCGCGTTTTGACGTGGCTGCTTGAACTCTTCGTCGGCAACGCCTCAATTAACAGGTCCAAGACTTCGCGTCCCCTCCGGCTCATCGGGTCATCGCCACGAAGGTAGTCATACGCTCGATCTAAATGCACTCGGGCGGCGGAAAAATCGCTTGTCATAGAACCCTCTCAGTAGCCGCCCGCATTTACGCATTGGCGATGTACGAGGTGAGGGTCGCGCAATCGTCAATATCCACAGACGGATTTGATTTAAATCGGGGATGACTGGGGAGTAGCCAAGACGCCCCCCCCACGGTCACTGAACCGGCCGACATCAAGGCTGAGGTCTCGGCATTCCTCGCGCGCCTGGAGGCCGGAATCCCCTGAGATGATGCCGCCGTCGAGCCCGCGACGATCACTCGCTAGCGCTCGGTCGGATCATAAATGCCGAGCAACCCGTTCCGAGACCATCTCTTACCTCCGTCATTCGATGCAGACGCGGAACCGGCCCCGATCTTGCGGCGTAGAGCCAGAATGCGGCCGCCAGGCCCCAGGTTGGTTAGCTCCAATCACGCCAGGACGATGATGGGCCACACCGGTGCCGTAGGCGACCTCATCGGCGACACGCTGGCACTTTCATGGCAGCGGAGCGAGGAAACAGGATGCCGCGAAGTCCGGCGGTGATGACCAGATCCGCAAGGTTCCAGGATGACGGAACGTTCTTATCGATGCGGACAATCTGGTCCCAGAAACAATCCCATTCCGTCCAGGCGTCTGGATCGAATCCCTGCGAGAGGTCTGCATGCGTGTTTCAGAAATTCGTGGACACCCATTCCGCTAATTCGCGGTTCCGACGAAAGCCGAACAGTGTTCGTTCCACATGCGCCTCGTCAATCTCGTCGGGAATGGATCGGCCATGCTTGCCTATGGCCAGGCCAACGAAATCGGGACCTTCTGAGTCGATGTGCGAGGCTGTGGCGTGCTTTGATCAGACCGGGTCGGGACCTTCCGATGCGAGCAGCAGTGCAACTTCGACGCGGTTTCGGCCTTTGTGCTTGGCCTTGTAAAGGGCGGTGTCGGCGGCGAGAAGCAGGCCTTCCGGCATCCTGATCGTCCCGCCCGATCGTGACAGTGCGGTCGCTGAACCGATGCTGACGGTGACGTGTCCGCCGCCTTCCGGGTTGTCGTCATGAGGCAGGTCGAGGTTTTCGATTGCGATCCTCAGCCGCTCCGCTATTTCGAGCGCTCCCTCGCTGTCGGTATCAGGCAAGATGACGGCGAGTTCTTCCCCGCCGTATCGCGATGCCAGATCCCCAGGACGATGAAGCACGTCTCTCATAGCGGCAGCGACGGCACGAAGACAATCATCGCCTACCTGATGACCGTATTTGTCATTAAAGCCTTTGAAACGATCGATATCGAGCAACAGCAAGGACATCTGTCCAGCGCCGCCAACGGTGCGCCGCCATTCCCTGTCCAGGGTCTCATCGAAGGCTCGGCGGTTGCCGAGGCCGGTCAGCCCGTCCGTCATCGCAAGCGAGCGGAGTTGTTCTTCGAGCCGTTTGCGTTCTGTAATATCTCTCATGATCAGCACGAAGTCGCCAGGAACGCCAGTTAGCGGATCACGCACGATGCGCGCCTTGGTCTCCACCCAGACGGCTTTCCCATCCTTCCGTCGAATCTCGATCGCAAGCGGCTCGCCTTCATCTGCCCCGGCAAGCAAGAGCGCGGCTGCCGCGGCGATGTTTTGAAGATGCTCGGGCGGAACGAACACCTCCGGACCATGCCCCACCATCTCCTCCGGCAGCCATCCCAGAAGTCGGGTGCATGACAGTGAAACGTAGCGTGCCTTCGTGTCCGGTCCGAGTTGCATGATGACGTCACCGCTGTTCTCAGTGAGCATCCGGAAATTCGTCTCCTCCGGGAGAATGTCCGAAGGGATAGCACGGCCGGCCGGCGATTGCCCGGACCCGGTGCGACCAAAAGCCTTGCGAATAAGCTGTGACGCGGATGGCAGGCGCATATTTATCTCCTCTTCGGACACTTTTGTGGGGGGCGCCGCAGCATTCTTTATCGGTTGTTCAAGCCACCCCAGGGAGGGTTTCTGTCAGGCGCTCCGATCGATTGGGTTCGCTTCGCCCGCCATCCAAGCCTCCTCAGCAGGCGGTCGCCCGAACCGCTTCAAAAGCCCTTTCGCGATCTGACGCGGCACCGCTTGCGAAAACAGATATCCCTGACCAAGCTGACACCCGATCTCCGCAAGTAAGACGGCCTGGGTTTCGTTCTCGATGCCTTCGGCGATGACCTGGATGTCGAGCTTGCGAGCGATGCCGACCAAGCCCTCGACGATCGCCAGGCTCGGATCTCCCTGGACAAGGCGATCAATGAAGGATTTGTCGATCTTGATGATATCGACCGGCACCGTCAGCAAATGCGTGAGCGAAGCGAAACCGGTTCCGAAATCATCGAGTGCGACACGCAGGCCATGGGCTCGCAACGCCTTGATCTCCCGAGCGACGACCGGATCGCGCTGGCCGAGATAGACCGACTCCGTGACCTCCAAAATGATGTGCTTCAACGGAACGTTCTCGCGGCCGAAGGCGGCTTGAAGACGCGCGTAAAGCGTGCCGCTATGAAAATCGGCTGAGGTAATGTTGATGCCGACATGCTGCAACGGAATACCTTGATCCAGCCACGCGCGCGCATCCGTTGCGACGATCGCCATCATGCGTTCCGTAAGATTCGAGGCGAGGCTGACATCGGATGTCGCCTGGTGAAAAGCAGCGGCGGAAACGACCTCGCCATCCGGCTTGCGAAGGCGGCACAGGGCCTCCATGCCGACGATCGCGCGGGTGTCGAGCCGCAGGATCGGCTGATAGAACGCGTCGATCCGGCCTTCGCGCAATGCCACGTCAACATCGCGGATCACCTCGATCCGGGTCTTGATTGCGCTGCCGATTCCCGGCGAGTACAGCACGAAGCCGCCTCGCGAAGTTTCCTTGGCGTGGTAGAGCGCGAAATCGGCGTTTTGGCGCACGCTTTTCGCATCGACGTCCCCCGCCGACAGCACTGCGCCGCCGATGGTAGCCCGCGCCAGGATGATGTGCCCGTTGCAGTCGGCGGGCACAGCCAGAGTGTCGAGAATACGACGCGCCGTGCTCTCAATACCGGCGGGCGCTCCGGCTCTCTGAAGGATTACGACGAACTCGTCACCGCCCATGCGGAACACACGGTCCGGCGCTACGCTTTCGGCGACACGTGAAGCCACGGCCTGCAGCAAAGCATCGCCCGCCGCATGGCCGAAGGTGTCGTTGATGGGTTTGAGGTTGTCGAGGTCGATGATCAGGACCGCCCAGGCGCCCGGTTGGACACAGGACAGCCGCTCAAGGGCTACTTCCAAGCTCGCCCGGTTCGGCAGGTTGGTGAGGGCATCGACATAGGCGCCGTGCTCTCGCTCGATGACCCGCTTGTGACGCTCAAGCGCGATGGCGCACAGGGAGGTAGACGAGGCGACGATCTTCTCCTCGCGAGGGGTGGGGCCCCGCTTCTCCGTAAAGTACAGGGCAAAGGTGCCGAGCACGGCGCCCTCGGCGTCGCAGATCGGGCTCGACCAGCAGGCCTTCAGGCCCAGCCCCAGGACCGGCTCCTTGAAGCTGACCCAGCCCGGGTCGGTCGCGATGTCCTTCGCAGCCACCGCCTTTCCGAAATAGGCCGCACTGCCGCAGGAGCCCACAAGCGGGCCAATCATCAGGCCCTCGAGAAGAGCCAGATATTCATTAGGGAAGCTGGACCCTGGGAGAGGATGCAAGAGGCCGTTACCGTCAACGCGCAGAACGGAACATCTGACGCCCGGCAACAGTTTCTCGATCCGGCGGCAAAGACGGTGCGTCGTCGCTTCGAGCGTTTCGCCCCGGGCGATCATTTCGAGAATAGTGTTCTGGAGATGCAGCACGTTAACCCGCCAATCCGCGTTCCTGAATACCCTGCTGGCATTCTTGGTGAAATGCCTTTGCGGGTGTACGAGATGATAATGTCGGGCAATTCTTTATAAGTTGGACGAACCCGTTTCCGCGGGAGGATCCGCCACAGCGACGGGCGGCGAGTGAAGGGGGTCTCAGTGTTCCCGTGCGCCCGCCACGCGCCTTGAGCGCCATACGTTAGCGATCGCTGGTGCTCCAGATATTGGAAGGTCGGCCATCACTGAAGGAGAGACCATGGTTGCAGACCGCATCTGGCTTCCCCTCCGACCAGTCGCACTAACGCCAAGCATTGAGAGCGGTGAAGCTTCCCCTAACGCGCACCTTTCCTCGTTACTCCGGCGATGCCTTCCTCAAGGCACTCAAGGCGGAACTTCGCATTGCGAAGCTCAAGTCCGACATCCAAACGTCGATGGCGTCCTTGAGGTGTGATCGCAATGAGGTCGCGCTCCAGTTCCGCAATGCGCGCCCGTACCTGACGAGCGTCGTCCTCACGCGACGCCTTCATCCATCCACGCCCCGCGCATCATTGTCGAAGCCGGAGGTCCCCATCGCGTTGCGCGAATTAGGTCCGTCGCGGACCAAATCGGGGAACCGCGCTCCTTTAGCAGCCTAGCAACAATCCCGGCGCGATTACTTTTCGTCACCCGTCGATCTTGGCCCGTGGGAACGCTCTCTTCGCGCGAAAATGATAGAGCTAAAATTTTATTATATTTGGTTGATCCAATTTTACAGAACAATCATCCATGTTGTAACCAAACTTGTTTCTTGGTGAAACCTGTGGCTCGTCTTCTCGTTGTCGGAAGTGCAGTGCTTTGAATCTGTAATTGCCGTATATAAAAGGGAGGCATCAAATGACAAGAATATTCAAATGTCTCGCTGGCAGCCTTGCCAGCGGAGCGGTTCTCGCAATTCTTTGCATGCCAGCCAATGCAGCTGGAATTAGTATAGGTGGCATTGGCGGCGTATCCGTCGGGGGGCGGAAGCGCTGGCGCCAACGTCGGCGGGTCCGGTGCACCAGCAAACGGTAGTGCTAATGCCTCAATCGGTGCCGACAGCGCCAACGCGACTGCCTCAATCGGCAGCTCCGGCGTGGCGCCTGCTGTCGGAGGAACGAAGGGTGTTGCCAATGTAACTCTGGGGACCGACAACGCCACCGCAGCGGTCGGAACCGGAACCGGGACCGGCCTCGGTGTCGGGGCCACTCCGTCGACCATCGGGACTCCCAGCAATCCCAATCCGCCTGGCATCTCTGCCAACATATCGAGCGGCCAACTGGCGCGGATGAAGAAGCGCTGCGTCGATGTCATCAACAACGAAGGCACCTATGATAACGACCTGCGTCAACTTTGCCTGCAACTCGCTCGGCGTTGAAGATCTGAAAACCTCCTGGAGCTGCTGACACTTCAGCTTCGAAGGAGGAGGTCCGCCGCGTCGAAAGGCGCGGTGGGCCATCTCGCAGAGATGGTCTTTCTCAAATAGCCGCGCGAGAGCTGGGGATCCGCAGTTATCGTCGCGGCTTAGTCCGTGAAATGAAAAACGCGCTCGCTGGAATCCTCTCGGAGATAAACATTCACTAGCAATTTTTTAGAGGCAGGACCGGAGTATTCTGCAGTAGAAGCGAGAAGGGATGATTTTCAGAAAGTCGTTGGGGAACAGGGCGCTTGACGGCGGCAGTTAGCTCCGTTTTTTGGTGCTGGAGAAGGTGGCCCAGCGCTGGCGCGGCGCCTCAGTCGGACCATCAGCATCGGCGATGCGCGGAGCCTAGAAGGCTCAAGGGCACAGTGCTACGAGGGCAGCTGCGGAAAGCTGCGGAATCCATCTCGGGCGGGCCGACTGGATCATGGCGAACGGCCGGGGTCCCTCTGCTCGGCAGGCATGATCGCGGCGTCCCCTACAAGAGCGATATGACGATCGGCGCTGGGGGAAATTCGTTTCAATTCGAAGGCCCAGGTTGGCTTGACTGCCGGAGCAGGCGGAGGCTTGATCCCGATGGCGCGCGGATGGGCCGGCGCGAAAGGTTCGGTGGGCGTTCGGGGCTTTCGAACTGTGTTGTCAAAATTTGCGGTTGAAATTTACTTTCACCGAATTGTTCGGTAGGGGATCAACACGCAGCGACTACTCTAGAGCGGGGGGTGAAAGAGTGATGCAGCGTCTGTCTGCCGCAAGGCTCGGGGACCTTCTGGCGGGCGACCTGCGGGCTTTTGGCGGGCCCTCGACGATCGAACCACTTGCCGGCCGCATTAGAGCGGAGCAGGTCAGTATCGTGCTTCGCAACACCCTTCTTGGCATGGTTGCCAATATACTCAATGCAGCCACTCTTGTTATGGCGGTTTGGGGCTCGCCCGACCAGACGAAAGCCATCGTCTGGTCGAGTGGGATCATCGTCGCCGCTGGTTTCGTGGGCTTGAGAGCGAGATCATCGTTTCGGTCAGTCAAACCAAGGTCGGTGTCTCGTCGGACTACGCAAAACCTGGTGCGGAACGCCTTCCTGTTCGGTACTTGGTGGGGCGCACTTCCCATTCTGTTCTTCGGTGGGGCAACAAGTGCCGCCCAAGTCGTCATCACCTGCCTGAGCGCGGGGATGATCGCAGGCGGTGCCGCTTCCTTTTGCACGATTCCTATTGCGGCCATCGCGTATACGCTACCGATCTTCGTCGGTTCGGCGGTTGCCATTGTGCGGGTGGGAGACGCCGTCAATCTGCCCGTCGCAATCCTGATAGTGAGCTACGCCATCACGCTGTTTCGTGCAGTGCTTGCTCACGCGTCCGAATTTACCCAACGCTTCATTCTACAAGCGGAAAGCGAAAATGCCATTCGCAGGGATGTTCTAACCAGTTTGCCAAACCGGTTCAGCTTCAACGAGCGGCTTGAGACCGCGTTGGTGGACGCAAAGCAGTTCGACCAGCACTTTGCGTTACTTTTATTCGACCTTAACAATTTCGACGAGGTGAATGATCACTTTGGTCGAGCAATGGCGGATGCCCTTTTGGTCGAAGTGGCTGCGAGACTTCGCAAATCGACGCGCGAGTGCGATGGCATTGCCAGGTTGGAGGGCGGCGAATTTGCAATAATCGCTGCACGCGATATCAGGCCAGATCAAATCAGGTCCTTGGCCAAACAGATCATAGATGTCATGCGCGCGCCGTTCTTGATCGAAGGGCGCGAAATATATTGCAGGGCCTCTATCGGCATCGCTCTGGCGCCCACTGACGGTTTGGATGCCAACCAGCTCCTGCGGTGCGTCGATACCGCGCTATACAGGGCCAAGACGCGGGGGGCGAGCTCCATCCAGTTTTTCAGCGCAAATGACGATGAGGCTGCTGCAAGGCGCCATGCCCTTGAACGCGATCTGGCATCCGCGCTCGCCAACGACCAGCTCTGGCTCGCATTTCAACCCTTTCTCAACCTCGGGAGCGATCGCATCTGTGGTTTTGAAGCGCTTCTGCGGTGGCAGCATCCGACCCTTGGCGCGATCCCTCCAGCGGAGTTCATTCCTATCGCTGAAGAAACCGGATTGATTCACGGCATCGGACATTGGGCCGCCAAGACGGCTTGCTTGGCCGCGGCACAATGGCCGCGCGACTTGCGGGTCTCCGTCAATTTGTCGGCAGTGCAGCTTAAGGACAAGGCCTTGCTGGATGGAATTGCAATGGCCTTGGCTGAAGCCGGTTTGGAGCCCCGAAGACTGGAGGTCGAGATTACGGAGTCGGTGCTGATTTCGGATTTTGAAGGCGCCATTTCATTGTTACAATCGTTGAGTTTTCTATCCATCACAGTTGCCCTTGACGATTTTGGCACTGGCTTTTCATCACTCACGTATCTTCGTAAATTGCCTCTTTCGCGGCTCAAGATCGACCGATCTTTTGTCCAGGATATGCTCACCGATGCGGACTGCGCCGCGATTGTGAGATCACTGATTGAATTGGCGCACGAGCTTCGAATTAAGGTAACGGCCGAAGGCGTCGAAACTCCCGAACAGCTCGACTATCTTCGCCGCGTCAGATGTGACGAAGCTCAAGGCTATTTAATCGGGAAACCTATCCGGATTGACGACATTCATGGCACTGCTGCGGAGTCGTTTGGTCAGCAGCTAAATACATGAATGGCACGACCCGCACTTTACCGGTGATGGTCTGGTTTTATCTCGTATGCCAACGGTGACGAGGCGAGGCGGACGCCATCCGGCAACATTTTTCTTGAGGCAATGGGTCTGCTTTCATCTTGATGGCAGACGATGCCACTCCGCGAACTCATCGGAATTTCCGACAGTTTTCTTGGCCATGGCAGGCGTCGGTTCCCGGGCAGCATCGTCGGATCTGTCCTTCAGGAAGTCCCAAGGCACAGAACTGTTTTCGATCTCCTCGATAACAGATTCAGTGGCGAATGATGCAGTAAGGTCGACAGCTTTGCGGCGCCGTGCGATCCGAATTGCCGACGAAAGAGCTTGGGCGGTTGTCCCGTAGCGGACCGGGCTCTTGCCGGAAATTGGGCGGATGGGGAGCAGGACGTTGAGAACCTGTCTGATCGGATTCATGGAAGCTCTCTTCTGACTGTCGGCGGCAACCATATAACCAAGCAGCAACGAATGACAACTGCACGACGTGATTCCATCCTTCGTGCGCGACCACAGGTGAGGCCACGTGACGACACTGACAAAACATCTCGGCACCGTGATCGTGACGACGGACGGCACCGGCCTGTCGGCTCCCGGGCGTATCAGGACTTTTCCGACGACGCTGATGGCGACGGTGGACCCCGGCGGCATAGAGCGCAACGAGGACGGGTGTCGCGCACGCCCTGGGATGTGTTCAGTACCACTGGAGTGAAAGCTGACCATCCGATCACGATGATCTTCAAGCCTTCGTCAATGCCGACGATGAGAATGACGATCGGCATCCAGCAGAGGGTTGGGACCTGGCTGAGGGCTAGGAACAGCGGGTCAAGGTGACGAAGCAGAACAAGGCTCAGGCCGAGGCGCAGATCCTCGATCTGGCTGAGCAGACCGGCACCGAGCGGATTGTGCTCGCCGCTACATGCAGGTCCTCTCCGACGAGATGTGCAACAAGATGTCCGGCCGCATCATCAACATCCACCATTCTTTCCTGCCAAGTTTCAAGGGCGCCAATCCCTACAAGCAGGCCCATGAGCGCGGCGTCAAGCTGATCGGGGCAACAGCACACTACGTCACCGCCGATCTCGACGAATGCCCGATTATCGAGCAGGACACGGTGCGCGTCACCCATGCGCAGTCAGCCGAGGACTACGTCTCGATGGGCCGCGACGTCGAAAGCCAGGTGCTGGCACGCGCCATACATGCGCATATACACCACCGCACTTTCATCAACGGCAGACGAACCGTCGTCTCCCCGGCAAGCCCGGGAAGCTACGCTTCTGAGCGCATGGGCTAAGCGATGACAAATACCATCGACGGCAAGCAGGTTGCGGCAACTGTTATTGAGGTGCTGAAGCAGGCGAGAGTATGAAAACAAGGCTTGCGATGTCGGTCCAGCCTACCAATGTCGGTCCGGAGCATTCCCCGGTGAGGCAATACGAATCTCATTCTGATCGATCGCCGCGCCGCAACCGACGTTTTGGAAGCTGGCGCACAACACCAAGTCCCCGATCGCCGAAGCCGCCGTGCGCCAGATCGCCACGCTCTACGCCCGTCGAGGCGACGGTCCGCGGCATGACGCCATAAGCTCGGCTCACCGCCTGACAGCAGGTAATGCCCCCCGATCATCGCCGCCTTTCCGTGGTTTGAAGCAATTGTCGATGATCTCCTCGGGCTCAAAGCTGGCCGAAGACATCGGCTATGGTCTTGCCCATTGGGAGGGCTAACTCGCTTCCTCGGCGACGGCCGGCTCGAGCTCGACAACAACCCAGTCGAAAACGCCACATTTAACGATGCGCGCCGGATTCAGTTCGGCTGGAACGCCGTGGCTGCGCATGCCGGCTCGGCAAAACCAGGAGCGATCTTGACGCGCTGCTATAAAAACCACGGTTTGCCGACGATGTCCTGCCGCACACCGGTCGCAACCTGTTTGCGGCCAACTGTCGTTCGGCACATCCCACCTACACAGCTTCTCCGCGCCAGCGTTTCACAGCCGAAAAGCCCGCTACTCTTGAGGGCAAGAGTGGCGGGCTTTTATTGCAGAGCTACACGAACTGGATACGCGCTCCCAATCACATTAGCTGCAGATAATTAAGGCTGCATAAAAATGCAAAATTTGGGCATCTAAATCGATCCGATCGCAATATGACGCGCGCCCGAACGTTCCGGACCTAAATTGCCGCTGCGGTCAAACCATAGAGCGCGTCAGTTATCAGAAAATCTCTGCTTGACGTAACGTAAGGTCCCGTGTTTTTCGCGGTGCAGGGAGTGACTTCCAGTCTCGGTCCAGGGCGACGAAAATGAGGGGCAGCGATGGTGGCTGGCGAACCTAATGACGTGCGCGTCAAACGCGCCGGTGGGGGATGGGTCGTTCATATTGTTGAGGACGGCAAACTGACAGTTCTTCGGTTCAAGACACAGTCTCCGGCCGAAAATTCCGCCGATGACCAACGAGCCAGGCTCGGCCTTGCTAGCAAGCCACCAATCGACGAACGCTGATGTCTGCACCGGATTTGGGGGAGACGTTGGATGGCTAGCTGGCGCCGGCGGAAAAAACACATCGCCGAAAGGCCATTTACAGTGCTGCTTGCGGCTGATGACACGGCGGCCGAGATCATGAAATGCCAGGTAGTCAAGGACCTGGTCCACGGCGCTCGAAAAAGCAGCTTGAATTTGCAAGCCGCCACCGCAACCGACTTCAGACAGAGGTTGAGCCGCGTGGCTGTTGGCTCAACCGTGGAGATGCGGATATTGCCCGATCTCACGAAAGCCCGCTGTTGCGAAAGGCGGGGCGGGCCTCTCTCGAAGCTGGAGTGTAATTGATCCGTGAGACTTATGTCCTCTCTTAAGAGCTGGGCGAGTTGCAACGGGGAGAGGCTCGCATATATCTAGTGGGCAAGTCACGCCCCCCGAGACTGTTCGAACGAATGGACGAAATGCTGATGGCAATGGGGCGCTAGATTGCGAGACTTGAAGGACTATCGGGAGAGCGAACGCTGGGGCCGCCGATGTTTTGAACGGAGCCCTAATCGCAGCCGGGATTCATACCGGATTCCGGACAAGGGCCTACGTCGATGACTATGGCTATGATGACCGGAACGTCAGCTTCAACATCTCGGAACCGCTTCTCGAGGGTCTGGACTGCGAAGGTTCGCCCGAATGGGCCTTACGCTCAAGATCGCCGTCGCCAACGTCGGGGGTAGGCACCAAGCCAATCATCGGCGTTTGCAAAGTTGTCGAAGTTGACAAAGTTGCTCTCCTGCACCATCTTCGATGTAGGAGATCGATATGGCACACAACACGCAACCCAAACCCCCGTTGGCGAAGAGGTCACGTAGGAAGACGCCTGGAAGGACCGTCGCAATGATGACCGTAGAAGGCGATCCTGTAGCATTCTTGCAGGGTTTTGAACTTCCCGCCGGAACGGAGATCGCAATCGTGTCGAAAAATAGTGAGTTGGTTCGAAAAATCCAACGCGCTAGCTCAACGCGATTTGGCACCGTTCGCGAGGTCGTCGCTCGTCATGTCCGCAAAGTCAGAACTCCAGTTGTCAACAGCGATGCATTCAAGCCGGATGCGCGATCTCAGGCCCTTCTGGACGGGGTTCGCATCGCTCAGGAAGATTTGCATCAGGCGGGTGGCGCCTATGATCTGGAGCAGGTCAGGACGTTAATGCAAGGCGTATCACGCCAGGCGATAGACAAACGGGTGCAGGAAGGCAGTCTGCTTGCCGTCCCCGGTCCCAGCAATCGAAGAAGTTACCCCACGCTCCAGTTCACCCGGGATGGCGCTGTTGTCGCGGGCCTGAAGACAGTGCGTGACGCTTTGCCGACGAGCAATCCCTGGACGGTGCTGAACTTCCTCGCCCAACCAGATGACAGGCTGAGCGGACGTAGACCCATCGACGTCCTTAAGGCAGGCGACATCGACATGGTCGTCAACGCCGCGCGGAGAATGGGCACACAGGGAGCGTGAGCGGGCCGCTACCGCCCCCAGATTTGGTTAGGCGAACTCCTGAGTTGGTGGTGTTGCCGGCGGGGACGAATGTCTATCGCTTCTACACCGCCAGATACGAGCCGATATATTTCGACAGGTCTCGCGATGGTAGATTAAACGCGCCGGATGCGACATACGGAGTTTTGTATGTCGCCAAGAGATCGGAAGGAGCATTTGCCGAAACCTTCCTAAGAAGCCCGGGACGTTCGCTAATTGATACCGACCTCCTTGCAAGGAAGGCCTACGTTCGGCTCCAACTGAGGTCGGATCTGTCATTGATCAAGCTTGCTGGTCCGGGACTCGCCGTGCTCGGCGCTACCGCAGAGATCGTCCATTCGGGTTTGCCATACGACACATCTCAGATTTGGTCGCAGGCGCTATCACGACACCCGGTCAATGGCGACGGTATTGCCTATAATGCGCGGCATGACGACGAAGAGCTTTGCTACGCGTTATTCGATCGATGCGCCGATGCACTGGTCGAGGCAGAAAGGGTCTCAGAGCTAGACCAGGATTGGTTTTGGCGTTTGGCCAGCCGATACAACGTCGGACTCGCTCCGCACTAGTGGAACCAACGCCGAGCGTGCCGCTTAGCTCAAACACATCCCCATCACACATTCCCATGCCTTAAATGGTTACATGCCGTTGATGACCATGTCTCGGATGTTTTTGCACTCTTGAATGGTTCTCTCAGGGTCTGTTCTGACACGAAGTTCAAGCCGCCTGCCGTCGCGCTCGGAAATGACGGGGGCCGTTTGGTCCTTCCTTCCATGTGATCTTGGGGTCCACGATAAACCGGCAAGGAAACACCTATATGGCGACTTGAACGGTAAAGTGGTTCAACGCGACCAAGGGTTTTAGCTTCATCCAGCCCGACGGTGGTGGACAGGAGTTTTTGTCCATATTTCTGCTGTCGAGCGCGCGGGCTTGTTGACACTCGTTGACGGCCAGAAGGTCCACTATGAGATAGAAAAGGATCGGCGGACCGGCAAATCGTCGGCCGGCAACCTGAGCAAGGCTGGCTAAACCAGCCATGTGATTTCGGCAAGCGCATCAAGCACACAAACTTCAGTGCACCAAGATGATCAAGTCTGGTGGCCTATCGGCATGTCGTTGAAGTGTCACATTTGCTGACCTATATGCGCGCTGCGTCGGATGTTTCCTCCCATTCGTCCGACGCGTTCCCCTCTGGAGGTTTTAACCTTCATACTTGGCCGGACCTTTGGTCCGGTCTTTTTCTTGCGCGCGAGAAACGGGTAAACTGAGACAACGTCCGGCCGCTGGTTGCGCGATCTCGATGCCCAGAATCGTGCAATATCGCTTTGCCACTTCACCGGGTGAAATGAGAACCTTGGTGAGAGCTGTCAAGTCGATGGCTTATCTTCGCCAGCCCGGCAGGCGGAAGACTGATGCCGTCTTCTCGACCTGTCATTCTTGCCGGTCATTCGAAGGGCAATGGCAAGTCGCCGCCTCAATCTCAAGACAAGTTGCCTGTCCAATTTCAGCAGGCCGCTACCTGAATTCGGATGGGCACCGGTCTTGTTGCGCAAGAAAGCACAGCGAATTCTGACGCGTCCGGAGGGTGAAGCGGCGCTTGGTCCCAGGCTCGGGCTTTCCTGAAGCCCTAGCCTTCCTTTCTGGGTGCCAGCCTTGAGGCGGCCGCTGCCGCAATGGCGACGCTGCTAGTGGTGCGCGGGTGCCGGGAGAGGAAGAGGGCGGGCGGGGTGCGGTGGCGGGTAAAGGTCCGGGAGAGAGTCTCCCGGCGTCCGCCAAGGAGCAACGCCCATGACTCAGATGAAAATTCTTGCGCCCAAGCGCAACGAGCGTGCCGGTTACAAGGTCGACGTCAGCCGCGGCCAGCGTATTGGCCGCGTGTCGTCGGAATGGTTCAACCGGCCGGCGGACGAGCGATACCTGTCGCTCAACGACCTTGGAAATGCGGTGAAGAGCCGGTCGGAGCGCAGTAAAACCCGCATCGTCGAAAGTGAGCTGATCCGCGTCGAGGCCAGCCGCGACGATCCGGAGCGCCTGAGGCTAATGCTGCCCGATGCGCCTGCCCCTGTTGCCCCCACGCATTGGAGTTTTGGCCAACTCGCCAGCCTGGTCGGCGCACCGGCCACCTATCTGCGGCAGCTTCCAGCCCCGCTCGCGGCGATCAACCTTCAGCACGGTCTCCTCAACCACCGCGCCGAGCAGGTGAAGACGTTGGAAATCGAGAACGGGCGCCTCGAGTTGCGGGCGGTGACAGGCCCGGATTACGGCAGAATATTTGACTCAGAACTCGTCGACGCCGTGCAGAAGATCGCCGGCAACGGTACCGGCGACACGCGCTGGAAGGTGCCCGGTGTGCTCGACTGGTCGACCGGTATCTACAATCCGCACGTCGACATCTCCCGCGATACCACGACGCTCTACGCGTCAGACCGCGATGTCTTTGTGTTCCTCGTCGACGATCTGAATCCGATCGAGGCCGGGCGGCTGCCAAATGGGGAACCCGATCTCTATTTCCGCGGCTTCTACTGCTGGAATTCCGAAGTCGGAGCCCGCACCCTCGGGATCGCCAGCTTCTATCTGCGCGCAGTGTGCCAGAACCGTTGCCTGTGGGGCGTGGAAGATTTCGAGGAAATCACCATCCGCCACTCAAAATACGCGGCCTCCCGTTTCGCCCTGGAAGCCGAGCCCGCCCTGATCCAGTTTGCCGATTCCTCCCCCATGCCGTTCGTCAACGGCATCAAGACGGCGCGGCAACGGATCGTTGCCAGAGACGACGAAGATCGCCAAAACTTCCTGCGCAAGCGCGGCTTCTCCAAGTCCGAGACCACGAAGATCATCGATACTGTTCTCATGGAGGAAGGCAGACCACCGGAATCGATCTTTGATTTCGTGCAGGGCATCACGCGGGTCGCGCGCGACAAGCCGCATCAGGATGTCCGCCTGGACATGGAGGGCAAAGCCAAGAAGCTTCTCGACTTCGCTGCCTGATCCTGAGGAGGCCGGCACGAAAACTCTCGTCGCCGGCCTCGCCTCCGGGCCGTCTTCATCAATCCAAGCGCGGTCCTCCGAAGCAAGTGGACGGCGCTTTTTTCGTGGGAGAACCTTGTGACCAACATGCTGGAGGCCCCTCCGGCGGCTTGGTCGCGTCGAGATCCGCGAGCCGGGGCCGGGTCGGCGTGAGGCCTGGAGGCAGAGGGGGGAGGGGAGGGTTTTTGACGGGCTTGGAGGTTCGGGGAGAGGCCCCGGGCCGCCCGTCATGGAGAACCTGACCATGGCAAAGAACGCCATTCAGAAGATCGCGATGAACGCCGCGGAGAATATTCCCTATGACAAACTAATGCTGTCGCAGAAGAATGTCAGGCGCATCAAGGACGGAGTGTCGATCGAGCAGCTGGCCGAAGACATCGGACGGCGAAAGTTGATCCAGAGCCTGAACGTCCGTCCCGTGCTCGACGGCGAGGGCGAGGAGACCGACACGTTCGAAGTGCCCGCCGGCGGCCGCCGTTATCTGGCGCTCGGCATCCTCATCAAGCAGAAGCGCCTGGCCAAGGATGAGCTGATCCCCTGCATCGTCAATCGCGGGCAGGAAACCTCGGCCGAGGAGGATTCGCTTGCGGAAAACCTGCGGCGCGCCGACCTCCACCCGCTCGACCAGTTTCGGGCCTTCAAGACGCTCAGCGATCAGGGCCTCGATCCCGACGAGATCGGTGCCCGCTTCTTCGTATCGCCGGCGACCGTGAGACAGCGCCTGCGGCTCGCATCGGTGTCGCCAAAGCTGCTTGAGCTCTACGAGAAGGACGAAATCCGTCTCGAGCAAATCATGGCGTTTTCGATCTCGGACGATCACGCGCGCCAGGAACAGGTCTGGGAGCGGATTGCCAGCTCGCATACGCAGGAACCGTACTATATCAGGCGCCTGCTGACGGAGACGACGGTGCGAGCCGACGATCGTCGGGCCGTCTATGTCGGCGCCGATGCCTATGAAGCGGCTGGAGGCGTCATCCTTCGCGACCTGTTCGAGCAGGATTCCGGCGGCTGGTTCCAGGATGCGGCACTCCTCGAGCAGCTTGTCTTCGACAGGCTGAAGGGGGATGCCGAGGCGATCCGCGCCGAAGGATGGAAATGGGTGGAAGCGGCGATCAGCTTTCCGTATGGCCACACCTCCGGCATGAGGCGCATCTACGCCGAGGCGCGGGAGCTCAGCGCCGAGGAGATCGAACGCTACGACGCGCTGAAGGCCGACTACGACAAGCTGGATGCGGACTATGCCAAGGCCGAGGATGCCGACGAAGCAATCGAGGCGAAGCTCGACCAGCTGGGTGCCGAGCTCGATGCGATCGATGATCGTCCTCAAAGCTACGATCCCGCCCAGAAGGCGATTGCCGGTGCGTTCGTTACGCTTGCGGCGAACGGCAAACTCCAGGTCGACGCCGGTTTCGTGCGGTCCGAGGACGAGCCGCGGACCGAGACCGGCGACGTCGCTGAGGGCGAGGAAGGGAGCGCCGACGGCGGAACCCAATCCAATGGCGACGACGGTGGCGATGGTGTTGTCGTCAACGGCCAGCCGATGAACGACGCCTCTGGCGACGACGGCGAGGACGATGGCATCAAGCCACTGCCTGATCGGCTCGTCTTCGACCTGACCGCTCAGCGCACGCTAGCGCTACGCAACGCGCTCGCCGGCGACGTCGATATCGCCATCATCGCCGCACTCCATGCCTTCGTCCTGCAGGTCTTCTATCGCTTCGCGCCGAACACGTGCCTGGAGATCAGCCTGAAGAGCGGCAGCTTCAGCCAGGTCGACGGTCTTGCCGAGACATGCTGGGCCAAGGAAATCGCCGAGCGGCACGAAGCCTGGGACCGCGATTTGCCCGATGAGGCGGAAGGCCTGTGGGACTTCCTTCTCGGCCTCGATGAAGCAAGCCGCAAGGCGCTGTTCGCGCACTGCGTCTCGCTGACCCTCAATGCGGTGGTCGAACCCTGGAACAGGCGAGCTAAGGCGCTCGAGCATGCAGACGTGCTTGGCCGCTCGCTCCAGTTCGACATGGTCGACGCCGGCTGGACGCCCACGGTCGAGTTCCTCGGGAGGCTCACCAAGGCGCGGATTCTACAGGCTGTCCGTGAAGCGCGTGGCGCAGACTCCGCGCAGCTGATCGACCACATGAAGAAGGACATCATGGCCCGTGAAGCCGCCCGTCTTCTCGAAGGCTCGAACTGGCTGCCAGAGCCGCTGCGCGCTGAGGTCGATGAAGTGTCTGCCGATGCTGGCGACGCGGCCGCCAGCGAGATGTCGGACGAAGCGGCTCTCGACGGCGATGCCGCCGAGCTTCCGGCCTTCCTCGCCGACGATGCGGATCCGTCCTCCGATGCGCCGGTGACCATCGACGGCGACGAAACGGACCACCTCCAGGCCGCCGAATAGTCGGCCTCCCGGTCCCACCGGTCCGGCACCTTCGCCGGACCCTTTTCAGTTCCAACTCACTCTCAAGCCCGGGATCGCCATAGCGCGCCCGGGCGTTTTTGTTTCATGGAGATCGACATGTTCGACTGGAAAAGATCCTGCTCCTACGACGAGCAGCAGAAGAGACGTTTCCACACCACAGCCCGTTCACGGCTGAAGAAACTCGCCGCCGAACTTGCGCTGCCGCAGGGAAGCTTTGACCTGCGCTCAAACAGGGCGGGCATCGCCGTTTGCGGTGAAATTACCCTGCATCATGATCGTGCCTATATCCAGGTCGGCCAGTTCGGCCTGTCCTCTGGTCACGGCATCCTGATCAGGACCTGCAAGGGCCGTAAGGACTATACCGGCGGGGTCAACCACTTCGTCGCACTCGGCATGCTGGACGACATTCCGGCGCTAGCCGCCGCCGTCCGTGCCATCACCAAGCATCGGCCCTCACCAAAACTTGGGTTCAGTGCCTGCCACGCGGGAGGTATCCGGCATTGCGTAAAGCGCCGATGAACAGGCTGGTCGGGCCGGCGATACTCGTCCTGGCCTGCGTTGCGAGCGGCAGCGTGTTCCAGTCCTCCAACGGAGCGATAAAGCTGGAGAAAGTGCCATTGACCATGCAATTGCTGGTCGCCAAGCCCTGCTTATCCAGCACCAGAACCCCTGTCTGATTGCTTGGATACCGAATGGCGGCGACGCGCTGAAGTTCCATGTCGCCATCGACGCGCAAATTGAAAAGCACGACGCCCTGGCTTCTGTGGGCGATTTCCGCGACTTTTTCCGCGAAAGGAATAGAAAGCGCACGAACGCTGTCGACCGCCATCCCGAAAACAAGCGCGTCCAACTCATCCGCCGCCATGAGAAGATTAGTTCCCAAGAATATAAGGATTGCAATCGCTCCAGCCGGATTGTGCACAGTCATCGCACCCCGCCGGCTCGACGCCTGAGCATCGCGTGTATGAGGCAGCTCTCTCTCGGTAGGCACGTTTGCCCCCGTTGATTGAGCCGATTGCCCTAGGCTCATGACACACCGCTTGCTCGTTGCGGGGCTTCTCCGGTAAATCACGGCGAAAGCGATATGATACGTCTGGCACTCGCTAACCCAAACTGCGACTTGGCTAGCAAGTCATGCTCACATCAAGGAACGGACTATGAAGCGCCAGATCCGGCCATTCATCGTGGAACTGAAACAGAGGCGCGGTAAGCAGAAGCCAAGCCATTCGATCTGGGGCGATCTCGACCTGTCCAAGATTGCCACGGAGATGACGCAGCCGGGCTATGCTGCTCCGCTCCCAAATGCCCAGGTCATTGACTTCAGTATAAGACCCCTTGATGCTGAAGAAGGGGATAAACCACAAGCGGAGTATATGATGGCCGAGTTTCAGGACGCTCAGACTGTTCAGACGACAGTAGCCCCAGCCAAAGTGGAAGTGCCTGAATCCAAGAAGAAAGTTCCGCGAGCAAAGAAAGCGAAGGCGGAGCTCGTAAAGCCGGTCCGCAAGAACGGAGCGAAACCTGCGCCCCAGGCCGCCGAAGCTCCCGTGGTAGCGAAGACCGTCCGCAAGACATATTCCGAGAAGGAACGCTCCCAGAAGCTTGCCCAGATCGAAAAATCGATCGCTGCCGGCGCGACCAGCAAGATTGCGGTCGGCCAGGCCGGCATATCCGAGCAGACCTACTATTATTGGAAGAGAGCTGTCGCACCTTCTTCAGACAGCGGCGATCTCCGTGATCTTGTCGCGCTCGAAGAAGAAAACAAGCGCCTGAAGAACCTGCTTGCCGACCGTCTGCGCAAGGAAAATGCCGAGCTCAAGAAGAAGCTGGGCCTGGCCTAAGGCATCGTGAGTATCGCTGGAAATTCCGTCGACACTCAAGGCGGTAGCGGCGGCATATCGCCTTCGCCGACCCGCCAGACCCAGGCGCCGATCTCCGGTCGCGCAGCGATCATTTCGTCGAGCGACACTTCGAAGTTCTGGTCCGCTCCGGCCGGAACGACAAACAGCGCGATCGGCTCGTCCCTGTTCTGAAGCAACGCATTGGCGATCGGCTGGTCGGGTTGCAGGTCAAAGCGCAATCCCTTCACGCTCTTCTCGCGAAGGCGGGCGAGCCCATCGACGAGCCTTTTCTCCGGTACCGTCTCGTAGGGAATCCAGTTCTCGGACACCACCATCAACGCGATCTCCTCGACAATGGCGAGGCCGGCCGGGTTCAGTCCGAACGTCGCGATCGTCATCAGATGCGAGCTGGAATCCGCTGCCCACAGAGACAATTCTTTCTCAAAACGCGCCTGCAAGCGGCGATGCAATGCATCGTCGATGATGAAGGGAAAACCGGGCAGGTGCTTGATGACGAGTTTCTGACCGGAGCGGGCGGGCACGATCTCCTTCACCTCGCCGACTAGGACGAGCAACTTTCGGGGGCCGGATTTCGGCGGGAGCGTTGTGCCGAGAACCGCGTTGCGACGCTGCTCGATGGCTTGCCTGTTCTCGGCCCGAAACGGCTCGGGCACGAATAGGATATCGGCAAGCGGTCCGCCCCTCACTGACATTTGCCCGGCAGCCTCGAGCAGATGCCAGCGGACATTCCACCAATGCCGTTTGCCGGCCCACCTCGATGTCCAGACCGTCAGTTCGGCCTCGTGCCAGAGATAGTGAAGCAGGCCACGCAGCGACATTCTCCTGGGATCGGCGGTTACGCTGGCGGAACTTTGCCCCGCAGGCACCGATGCCGCGCGGCTCCCTGTCTTCGACAGGCTGAAGTCCAACTTGAGGGCCGCCAAGCCGTTTTGCGGATCGAGCTGTATCGCGCTGCCCATCAAGGCGCCCAGGCCGGACAGTTCGTAAGGCGATTCATAGGAATCACAGGATGGATCATGCCCGCCGCCGCTCAGCGGCATGCGCTTGATCAGGTGAAGGTCGCCGATGCGGGCGATGTACATCGGGCAGCCTGGCTCGCGGCATAGACATAGCGGACGCTCGGTGCGGGCATAGGCGTTCGCCAGCGCCGCCTGCAGGTCAGGCGCTGCCTCCTCGTAGACCGCACCGCCAATTCTAAACCGTCGCATCACCTCCACAGCTCCAGGTCGCCGCCGCATCCCTGTGCGTGCATTCAAGTCATGGGTTTGCAAAGAGCGCAACCCCTTTGGTGCATCGGCGCCGGAGGCAGAGGGGAGCCGGGAGGAGTGTGGCCCGGCTGGCGCGCAGAGAGTGTTGGCGCGGGCGCCACTCCCCTCTCGCGAAGGACATTTCCATGAACATTGTTTCGACCACACCGGCCGTTGCCCGGACTGCCGCTCCCCTCGACGCGCCGACGCCGGCCTCCATCAACAACGCCCAGGCAATCTATCAAGCGGCAACGCTGCTGCTGCCTTTCCTCGAGCTGGGCGAGCCTGTCACCACCGCCGCACTGCGCACCGCCATGACGACCAGTTTTGGCGGGAGCGATGCGCAAGGGTTCTGGGTCTGGAAGGACGCCTATGAGGCGCTCGAAGTCGCCCAGGTGCTGTTTTTGCGCCGGTTCGGCCAGGCGATCCTGTCGCGGTCCACGACGCCGCAGGCAACGCTGGCGATGATGAAGCGCATCGCCGACCTTCTTCCCACCCATACGCGAAGGTCGCACGAGAGCCAGGCCATGCAGCAGCTGTCGACGCCCTTGCCGCTGGCCTTCGTGACAGCGCACGCGGCGGCGATAGCATCTTGCGACCTCGTTCTCGAACCCTCGGCCGGCACCGGTCTGCTCGCCTTCCATGCCGAGATGGCGCGCGCCTCGATCGCCCTCAATGAGCTTGCCGCGAGGCGGGCCGATCTCCTCGGCCTGCTGTTTCCACGGTTTTCCGTCTCGCGGCACGACGCCGCCCATATCGACGATCATCTCGACGCGGCCATCGAGCCGTCCGTCGTGCTGATGAATCCACCCTTCAGCGTCGGCGCCTATGTCGACGGCCATGTCACTGACGCGGCATGGCGGCATCTCTCCTCCGCATTCGCCCGCCTGCGCGCAGGCGGGCGCCTGGTCGCCATCACCGGCACCGGGCTGTCTCCGGAAAACGCCAAATGGCGGCCGGCCTTCGAACGCCTGCAGCAGCAGGGCATCGTCGTCTTCACCGCGGCGATCGACGGCCGTGACTACGCCCGCCATGGCACCACCACTGAAACGCGACTGACAATTATCGACAAGGTACCGGCCGCCGACCCGAAAAATTTCGTCCGCTCGCCCGGCAAGGCAACTGATGTCGAAACGCTGCTCGCCTGGATTACGGATCTGCCGCCCCGGACACCGGGCGGCTTTCCGGATTCGATCGGCGCGTTGTCCAGCGGCATCCTGGCAAATGCCGCCATGCACATGGGCGGCCGATCAGGGGCGAGAGCCGCACCCCTCACTGTCTCAACTTCTGCGCCGAAGGCCATCCAACCGGTCCGTCCGATTGCGCGGGCGAATGCCCGCCAGGTCAAGGCAAGCAGCACGCCGGCGGTCCCCCTGGCCTATGAGCTACGCGACTGGATGCCGGAAGAGGGCGGCCGCCTCACCGACACGATCTACGAACCCTACGCGCTTCAGTCGATCGACATTCCCCGCGCAAAGCCGCATCCGACACCCCTCGTGCAGTCGGCAGCAATGGCCGCCGTCGCCCCGCCAAAGCCTTCCTATCGGCCGCTTCTTCCTGATGCGATCATCGACGAGGGCCTGCTGTCGGACGCCCAGCTCGAAAGCGTGATTTATGCCGGGGAGGCGCATTGCGGCCATCTCGCCGGCACCTGGACGGTTGGCGAGACCTGCGATGTCGTCTCGGCCGCCCCGGAAGGTGCTTCGAATGCTGTCCGCTTCCGCCGTGGTTGGTTTTTGGGCGATGGAACCGGCTGCGGCAAGGGACGGCAAGTCGCGGGCATCATCCTTGACAACTGGCTGCAGGGCCGCCGCCGTGCGATCTGGATTTCGAAGTCGGACAAGCTACTGGAAGATGCCCAGCGCGATTGGGCGGCACTTGGCCAGGAAAAACTTCTCGTGCAGCCACTGTCGCGCTATCGGCAGGGCACGCCGATCCGCCTTGCCGAGGGCATCCTGTTCACAACCTACGCGACGCTGCGCTCGCAGGAACGGGAAGGCAAGAAATCCCGGATTGCCCAGATCCTCGACTGGGTTGGACAAGAGCCGAGGAGGGCCGACGGCCCGACAGGGGATGCAGAAAAGTCGGCGGGGAGGACCGAAAGCCCGACGAGAGAAAACCCGTCGGGGGCGAAAAAATCTTTCGATGGCGTCATCGTCTTCGACGAGGCCCACGCCATGGCCAACGCCGCTGGCGGCAAAAGCGAGCGTGGCGACGTCGCCCCCTCGCAGCAGGGCAGGGCGGGACTGCGGCTCCAGCACGCACTGCCTGACGCCCGTGTCGTCTACGTCTCCGCGACCGGTGCGACCGCGGTCGAGAACCTCGCCTATGCGCAGCGTCTCGGCATCTGGGGCAGCGAGGATTTTCCCTTCGCCAACCGCGCCGAATTCGTCGCCGCGATCGAGGACGGCGGTGTCGCGGCGATGGAAGTGCTCGCCCGCGATCTCAAATCGCTCGGCCTCTATGCGGCGCGTTCGCTCTCTTATGACGGTGTCGAATATGACCTGCTCGAGCACGCGCTGAGCGACGAACAGATCCGCATCTACAACGCCTATGCCGACGCGTTCCAGGTCATCCACAACAACCTGACCGCCGCACTCGACGCGACCAACATCACCGGCGAGGCCGGCACGCTGAACCGCGACGCAAAATCGGCGGCGCGTTCAGCCTTCGAGAGCACCAAGCAACGCTTCTTCAGCCATCTCATTACCTCGATGATGACGCCGACGCTGATCGGCGCGATCGAAAAGGACCGGGTCGAAGGTCATTCGGCGGTCGTTCAGATCGTCTCGACCGGCGAAGCGCTGATGGAACGACGGCTTGCCGAAATCCCCACCGAGGAATGGTCGGATCTGCATGTCGATGTGACGCCGCGCGAGTATGTCGGCGGGTACTTAATGCACTCCTTCCCCACCCAGTTGTTCGAGGAATATTCGGACGCGGAGGGCAACGTCTGCTCGCGGCCTGCCCACGATGAAGATGGCAACCCGGTTCAATGCCGCGAGGCGGTTCGCCGGCGCGACGAGATGGTCGAGCGGCTTGGGTCGTTGCCGCCGGTCGGCAGTGCCCTTGACCAGATCATCCATCACTTCGGCACCGACATCGTCGCCGAGGTGACCGGCCGCGCGCGGCGTATCGTGAAAAAGACCGGCCGCGACGGCATAGACCGGCTGGCCGTGGAAAACCGCCCTGGCTCGGCCAATCTCGCCGAGACCCAGAGTTTCATGGATGACGACAAGCGCGTACTGATCTTTTCGGATGCCGGCGGCACAGGCCGGTCCTACCACGCCGATCTCGGGGTCAGGAACCAGAGGCTTCGCAAGCATTATCTGCTCGAGGCCGGCTGGCGCGCCGACAACGCCATCCAGGGTCTCGGGCGCACCCACCGCACAAATCAGAAGCAACCGCCGCTGTTCCGGCCCATGGCCGCGAACGTGAAAGCCGGCAAGCGCTTCCTGTCGACGATCGCACGGCGGCTCGACACGCTGGGTGCGATCACGCGCGGCCAGCGCCAGACCGGCGGGGCAGGGCTGTTCCGTGCCGAGGACAATCTCGAAAGCCCCTATGCGCGGGCCGCACTTCGCCAATTCTACATGCTGCTGCATCAGGGCAAGATCGAGGGTTGCTCGCTCACGACCTTTGAGACTGTGACCGGACTGTCGCTGACGACTGACGAGGGCGGGCTGCGCGACGAACTGCCGCCGATCACGACCTGGCTCAACCGCCTGCTGGCGCTGCGCATCGAAACCCAGAATCTGCTGTTCGAGGTGTTCGAGCAACTGATGACGGCGAAGGTCGAGGGCGCGATCGCTGCCGGCTCCTATGACAAAGGTCTGGAGACGATCACGGCGGAAAGCATCGTCGTCACCGATCGCCGCACCGTCTACGCGCACCCGATCTCGGGCGCGCAGTCGCATGTGCTGACCGTCGCACGCAAGGACCGGATTCGGCCGCTCAGCCTGGTCGACGCGGTGGCCATCGCCCGGGCGGAACCGCAATCGGTTCTGTTGGTGAACACGCGGTCGAACCGCGCGGCGATCCGGCTGCCGACGGCAAGTCTGATGCTCGACGATGGCGCGATAGAGCAGCGCGTGCGCCTGCTGCGGCCGACGGACGAACTGCGCTTCGGTCTCGATGCCCTTGCCGAGACCCACTGGCAGCCCGCCGACCGAGATCTGTTCTGCGACCTGTGGCAGGCTGAAGTCGCCGCTGTCCCGGAGTTCGCCACCAGCACCTTTCACATCGTGACGGGTCTGCTGTTGCCGATCTGGCGGCGCTTGCCGGATCATGATTGTCAGGTCTATCGGATCCAGACCGATGCCGGCGAACGCATCATCGGGCGTCACATCGCGCCGACGCTTGTTGCGACCATGTTGCGCAATCTGGGGCTCGATCATGTGCCGACGCTCGCGCCGCAAGATGCCTGGACCGGGCTTGTGGAAGGCAGGATCGGACTGCAACTCGCCGATGGCCTGATCCTGCGCCGCAGTCGGGTCATGAACGACTACCGTGTCGAGCTGATCGGCTTCACCGACGCTTTTGTTCCGCGGCTGAAGGCGCTGGGGCTGATCTCCGAGATCATCTCGTGGAAACTCCGGCTGTTCATCCCGACGAGTGAGCAAGGGCCGTCAATCCTCGCCGCGCTCCTCGACCTCCACACACTGGTCGGCGTCACCGACCGCGCGTCAGTGGCGTGAGGGGAGACGATCATGACCGTCTCGGCCTCCGAGCTTGCACAACGCCTTGGCGAACATGCCGAGGCGGTGTGCCGCGAATATCTCTCCAACGGCCATCGCTCCGGCAACTACTGGATGGTCGGCGATGTCCGCAACACGCGCGGCCGCTCCATGCATGTGCGGCTCAAAGCGGTGGGCGGCAAGGCAGCCGGAAAGTGGGTCGAATATGTTGCGGCGAGGGTTATGTTGCGCCGCCGCGATTGGGCGCCGTCCTACAGACGGTCGACGGCTTCTACGCAACATAACGTCAGCGCGCGGGAGGTGTCGTGATGCCCCGCGACGCTTCCGAACTGTCTCGCCGCCTGGCACGCCACGCAGAGGCGGTCTGCCGGCACTACCTGTCCAATGGTCGACGCCGAGGCCGCTACTGGACGGTGGGCGATGTGCGCAACACGCCCGGCCGATCGATGTTTGTCCGGCTCAGCGGGCCGGAATCCGGTCCCGGCGCCGCCGGGCATTGGACTGATGCCGCCTCAGCCGAATATGGCGATCTCCTCGACGTCATCCGCGAGAGCTGCGGTCTCGTCGATTTCCACGATGTCGCCGATGAGGCGCGGCGCTTTCTGAGCCTGCCGCGCGTCGAACCGTACGGCGCCCCAAAGCCCGTTCGCACACCCGTTCCCGCCGGATCGCCGGAAGCGGCGCAGCGGCTGTTCGCCATGTCGCAGCCGATCCGCCGGACGCTCGTCGAGACCTATTTGCGCAATCGCAGCATCATGAACTTGCGCGACGCAGGCAGCCTGCGATTCCATCCGCGCTGCTACTATCGACCTGAGGGCGACGGCCCGACCGAGACCTGGCCGGCGATGGTCGCTGCCGTCACCGATCTCGAAGGGAGGATCACCGGCGCGCATCGTACCTGGCTTGCCCGGGACGGTTCCGGCAAGGCTCCGATCGACACCCAAAGGAAGGCGATGGGCGGTCTCCTCGGCCATGCCGTCCGCTTTGGCGCTGCGGACGACGTCCTTGCGGTCGGCGAAGGCATCGAGACGATGCTGTCGCTGCGCTGTGCGCTGCCGGCCATGCCGATGGCTGCCGCGCTTTCGGCCAACCACCTTGCCGCCATTCTGCTCCCGCTGACGCTGCGTCGGCTTTACATCGTCCGCGACGCCGACGCCGCGGGCGACACGGCCCTCGCGACATTGACCGAACGTGCCGAAGCTGCCGGCATTGAGGCGCTTGCTCTATCTCCGCGGATGGGCGACTTCAACGAGGACCTGCGTGCATTCGGCCTCCGCGCGCTCCGGCGGACATTGCGCATCCAACTCATGCCGCAGGATTGCTGCTTTACTTACAGATGATTGAGCACCCTCTACGCAGCAGGGCTTTCATCACGGTGCTCGGTGCGAAAGCTTGAGCCTCCATCAACATGGAGGCACAAGTATGTTTGAAGCAATCTTCTTCCCTCGAACTGCAGAGAAATATCGAGCAGCACCGCTGTCTGAACCGCGCGCGCAGTACCTTCGACACCTGAATGAACTGGGCGCTTGCCGAACAACCTTACGCAAAAATGCGAACGATCAACTCAGTCTCGTCCGATTACTGGATTTGCGAGAAGGCGTCCGGGTCAGCATTCCCCAAATAGCAGCCGCAGCAGCAATCTGGGCGCTGCCAAAAGGCCACAGATATGCTCGGGCAGCTTCGCCCAAGGCGAGAACTCGCTTTGCCAGTCGCGGAATCCAATGGCTGCGATTCTTGGGGTGGCTCGACGAGCCTGAGCGTAAGCATCACCCACATCATGCAGAGATCGTGCCGCGCCGGGCTGGCTGCGGGGATCATCGCGCCCCGCTTTATGGCCGATGAGACCGTACCGAAAGGACTCGGGCGCGAGGATGTCCTGCGCCTGCTGGCTTCTGTCGTGGGGGATCGAGCGGTCGACAAGCGCGACAGGGCGATCCTGACGCTTCTCATCGCCTATGGACTGCGGGCTGGAGAAGTCCGCGGCCTGCAATTGGACGATCTGGACTGGGAGAACGAGATGCTCCGCGTCCGCTGCCCGAAGCCCGGTCGGACCCATCTCTGGCCGCTGTCGCATGAGGTCGGACATGCCATCCTGCGCTACATACGGGAGGCACGGCCATCTGGCTTCGGGCGCAGCCTCTTCTTCACAGTTCACGCGCCGATCCGACCGCTTGGCAGAGCAGCTTTGGGCAAGATGGTCCGTGATCGGCTGGCCGGCATTGGCATCGTCTCCGGCCGAAGAGGTACGCATGTCTTGCGGCATGCCGCAGCCCAGCATTTTCTGGATCAGGGCATGTCGATGAAGGTGATCGGGGACTTTCTCGGGCACCGCGACCCATCCTCCACCGCGATTTACGCAAAGGTCAATCTCGCGGCACTTCGCGAGGTGGCGGCCCTCGATCTGGAGGGCCTGGCATGACGTTGCGCGAGGCTATCGAGCAATACATCCTCTGGCGACAGGCCCACGGCGCCAAGTTCACGACCGGGGCGAACCTCCTACGTCACTTCCTCAAATATGCGAACGGAGATGACACCTGCGACGCGGTGACCACGACCAAGATTCTGGCCTTTCTGGCAGGCAAAGGGCCACTGGCGCCATGCTATCAGCCGTGGCCATGCGACTTGCTCGCCGTTGCCGAACAGCGAACCGAAATCGCCGCCCCGAAAGCCACCTTACATCTACTCGCACGAGGAGCTGCGGCGGCTCCTTGACCCGGCGACCCTGGAAAGCGTCCGGCGCGGTGCGGTTCAGTTCGACGCAGTGACATTCCGGACTCTGCTTCTTCTGCTTTACGGAGCCGGATTGCGCTTTAGTGAAGCGACAGGTCTCACATTCGCGGACGTCGATCTGGCGGAACACGTCCTGACCATACGCGCCACGAAGTTCTACAAGAGCCGTCTGGTTCCGATCGGACCGCAGCTTGCAACGGTGCTGACCAACTACATGCCGCTACGGCAGCGCGGCGAGCTCGCCCAAAGGCGCGACTTCCTTCCTCCTGGCGAATAGGGACGGCACACGACTCGCCAGCAGCACCGTTCAGGCCGCATTCGACGCGTTGCGGCGTATCGCTGAGGTCCATCGCACGGCAAGCGGGCGACAGATCCCGCGCCTGCACGATCTCCGGCATAACTCCGAGTGCCGGATTATTCCGAGTGACTCCATAGCTGCGGCGTAATTTTCTAATGATTGCAAGTAATTGGATCAGCGTCAGCCGTTGATTGCTCGGCATTATTCGGCTTCTCTTTCTAAGCGTGGACTTTCCCACGCTACAGGGAGACAGACGAATGCTTGATCTGAATGAGGCGCTACACAAAGATCGCTGGATAGGCGGATTGGAGGGATGTGTTGCAACGTTTTTGTTACTCGCGAGTGGCAAGGGATCCTTCAACCATTTCGGAGGATTGCGATGTTCAAAGGCCGCCAGTTCGACCAATCTGTGATCCTGCTTTGCGTGCGCTGGTACCTTGCCTACAATCTGAGCCTGCGTGATCTTGAGGAGATGATGGCCGAGCGCGGCATTACGGTCGATCACACGACCATCCACCGATTGACGGTCCGTTTCGCGCCCTTGTTGCTGGAGCGCTTCAACCGGCGCAAGCGTAGCGTGACCGGCAAATGGCATGTCGACGAGACCTACATCAAGGTCCGTGGCCAGTGGATGCAGGCCGTTGTCATCCGAAAGACGGCAAACACGGGCGCGGCTCCGCCTTTCTCCTTGAGCTCGTCAGCTTCTCGAAAGCCAACCTTCCTAGCATTCGCACCCGGTCTCTAGATGCCAATGCCGCCTATGCTGAACTAGGGTACCCGCTGGGCGGATCTGCAGGAGACTTTGTTATCATAATCGAAAGGAGAGCTTTATGGATTCCAATCGGATAAACGGTGGCGGCGCGCAAGGGTTCCCACCGGGGTACGTCCGGACACAGGAGGATCATGATCTATTTAGGCAGGCCGCGAATGAAGCCGGGTCATTATCATCTGCCGCGCTTGTATCGGCGCAGGCTCCGATTTGGAGTTCGAGCGCTCCGTACGGAAGCTTTTCACGCGATGGCTACTCTTGGAACAACGACGTATGGGGCCCGTGCCCTGGGCCTCAGACGATTTCGGTGAGTGGCGTCAACCGGTGGAGCGTATGGTCGAACCAGCCTAATACGCCGGGCATCAAAAGCTATCCGCACGAGGCTTTTAGTATCGGGAAACCGCTCAGTTCAATCAACACTCTGAGCTCGAGCTTCAATCAGGAGGTTCCTACTGGCGGCGCCTGGGATGTCGCCTACGATATCTGGGACAGCTCAAACCAGCATGAGGTAATGCTCTGGACAAACTACACCGGAAACTCGGACGGGAGCGGCAACGTTAAGCCCATTTCATATCATTATGCCCCTTCCGGTGCGGCGATTCCGGTCTACAGCAATGTCAATGTAGGCGGAGCGACTTGGAACGTGTTTGAAGGTGAAGGCCCCGACGGTCACAAGGTCATCTCATTGCTGCGCACTTCGAAGACCAACAGCGGGACAGTGGACATCAAGAGTATCCTGCAGTGGATCAAGTCGAAGGGGTACTTTGGCGACATAAACGTCGGTAGCGTCCAATACGGCGTCGAGATTACCTCGTCCCCGGGGGGAAAGAACTTCAATTTCAACAACTGGTCTGTGACCTCGAAGTGAAGATCCGTGTGCGGGCGGCAAGGTGAGCTGCGCTTATGCCAATGAGCCACGCTGGCTGACGGCCTAGCTTGCGCTTACCGGCTCGCTCGGCCAAAGCGATGGTTGTTTCCCGGCCGCGACGACGAGCGTCCGCTCGTCCCCAACGTGCTGCACGCCGCCTGCCGTTCAGCTTGTGCGGCGGCCGGCTTGAGCAAGTCGGTGACAGTGCACACGTTGCGGCACACATTCGCGACCCATCTCCCGGAGAACGGGGCCGACGTGCGCATCATCCAGGTGCTGCTTGGCCATGCCAGTCTGGCCAGCACGGCGCGCTATACCCAAGTCGCCACAAAGACCATCAGCAATACGCCAAGTCCGCTGGACCGGCTCCGCCTGGAGGTCGTGCCGCCCGGCTGAGCGGACCTGATGGCTCCGGTTCTGGAAGTGGCGGATATCTTCCGCCGCCACGGCGAAGCGTTTCGGCAAGCCCGTGCCGAGCATCTGGACCGCGTCGAGCGGCGCGTCATGGGCGCGATCACGGCATGCCGGACGGCTGTGCTCGGCGGCCACGTCGAGCAGTGCGATGACTGCGGCGCCACACGCATCGCCTACAACTCCTGCCTTATGGGCAAAGCCGGTAATGGGGAGCTGGCAATCGCGATCACCGTATTTTCCTGTGTATTGCCGCTCTCGAGCTCTCCATTAGAAGTCGCCCGTGCGGCCCCGTTGGGTCGGCCACTGATGGCCGGTCACATACGGAGACGGACATGTTGGAGACGTACTTCTCGGCAGCGAAGATGCTGGGGCATCTGCGCAGTGGGCCGAGCGGGCCTTACATTGACGGGTTTGCAGCGGCGCTGGAGCAGCAGGGCTATGGCCCCGAGACAGCGGTACGCTATTTGCGAGCGGCAGCTCACATCGGCCATGTCATGGCCGAGCAAGGCGCAGGCCTGACGGACGTTGATCTCGCCGCGTTCGGCGAGCACCTGCGCACTTGCCGGTGTTCACGCGCCAAAGGCGGCCGGCGCAACCACCACACCATCTACGGTGCCAGGCTCTTTCGTCGGCACCTCGTCGAGCTCGGCCTTTGCCGGTCCGAGGCCGTGGGGGCAGCGCCCGCCGAGCCGCAGCCGCTGGTCGCCGACTTCAAGACGTGGCTGCGCAAGCATCGCGGCGCATCCGATGCCACCGTCAGGCTCTACGCCCGCGACGCCGCGGGCCTGAGGATGGAGCTTCGATCTGACCCGGTCGGCTGGAGGCCGAACGATGTCCGCAGCTACTTCCTGGAGCGGGCGAGCAATAGCGGGAGTGGCACGATCAAGAAGATTACGACGAGCCTGCGGGCTTTCCTGCGGTATCTCGCAGTCACAGGCCGTTGTCAGGCAGGTCTCGACGGCGCCGTTCCGGCCTACGCTCATTGGCAGCTTGCCGACATGCCCCGGTATCTATCGACCGAGCAGGTCGACCGGCTGATCGCTGCCTGTGACGGCGATGCCGGTGCGCCGGCGTGATCGTGCGATCGTACTTTTGTTGGTGCGCCTCGGCCTGCGGGCCGGTGACGGGGCGCAACTGCGTCTCACCGATATCGAGTGGCAAACGGGATCGCTGCGGGTCTGCGGCAAGTCGCGCTACGAGGTCCGGCTGCCGCTACCGCAAGACGTCGGGGATGCGATCGCCGCCTACCTCGAATGCCGGCTGTCTACCCGCCGGAACGATGTCTTGTTCCTGCGCACGATCGCGCCGTGCCGGCCATTCCGACGAGGCGACGGCATCTCGTCGGTGGTGAAGCGTATCATGAAGCGGGCTGACATCGTGCCGCCGGTCAAAGGGGCCCACGCTCTGCGGCACACCGCGGCGACCGAGATGCTGCGCCACGGCGTGCCGCTCGACAAGATCGGCCTCGTCCTTCGGCATCGCGGCATCGATACGACAGCCTATTACGCAAAGGCCGACGTCGCGCTGCTGAAGCAGGTTGCTCAGCCCTGGCCGGAGGCGCTCTGATGCTCGACGCCATCGAGACCTATCTCGCGCTCCGCCGGCTACGGGCTTCGCGATGTCGACCGCGGAGTACCTGCTGAAGAGCTTTGCCGCCTTCGCGACCGCACGCGGACAAACGTACGTCCAGACAAAAACAGCGATCGACTGGGCCGCGCTGGGACCATCTGTCGCGCAACGGGATGCACGGCTAAGAGCCGTCTGTCACTTCGTACACCATGTCCGGGTGGAGGACGTCGGGCACGAGCTGCCGCCTGCAAATCACCTCGGCGCCCGTAAGAAGCGTCGCACGCCGCACATCTACACGACAGACAAGATCAGTCGGCTGGTCGAAGCTGCGCTGCGGCTTCGGCCAATGCGCGACTTACGCCCGCACACGCAAGCGACCTTGATCGCGCTGCTCTCATCCACAGGGCTCAGGATCTCCGAAGCCCTAAAGCTGACGATCGCGGACGTGACCCGCGACGGTCTGCTGACCCGCGAGACCAAGTTCCGCAAGACGCGATTGGTGCCGCTGCACGATACGGCGGCGGCCGGCTTGCAGCGATACCTGGCACGTCGCGGGCCCGGCTCAGACGATGATCCGGTGTTCATCGACAAGCGCAACCGGCCGCTACGCTACATTGCCGTCAAGGAGACCTTCGACAGGCTGGTCGACAAGGCTGGCATCAGATCGACGTCGGCTCGCCGTCCTCGCCTGCACGATCTGCGCCATAACTCCGAGTGCCGGATTATTCCGAGTGGCGACCGGGAGGCCAAAGAATGCGGGCGATTTGTGGCTTTTGTGTCTGCATTATCAGAGGCTCTTCAGGAATGTGAGGAGATGGTCGTCGGGCTTGTAGCGGCCCAACCGGATGTCGGCCGTGTCGGTCCTTGCCAGAGCTTGCTCCTTGAGCTTCATGTCGGCCTGAAGATAGATGGCGGTGGTTTCGACCGACTCGTGGCCCAGCCACAGAGCGATGACCGAGCGGTCGACGCCGTGCTGCCGGCCTGACCTTCCCGCCTGGCTGCCGTCGCCTCTACATCGCAGCTGATGCCGACACCGCCGGCCGTCAGGGCATCGAGCGCCTCAGCCAGCGCGCGGGCGAGTCAGGGATCCTTGCCCTGGTGTTGCGGCCGCAGCTCGGCGACTTCAACGACGATCTGCGTCATCTCGGCCCGGCCCATCTCGCCGCATCGCTCAGCGGTCAACTCGTCCCGGAGGATGCCCGTCTCTTCCTGCCGCCCGGATGAATGGGTCGGGCCGGCACGCGGGCCGGCGCTGCCTCGCCTGATAGCCTGCAAACATGGCGGCGCTCCACCGGAGAGGCCGCGCCCGCGGCCTGCCTGAGAGGCGACCCCTGCCACCCCCCGGTCACGGCCGCAACGGCTGCGCCGTCCTTCGCTCGCGCTCCGGCCTTCGGTGCGGCCGCGCCCGGGGCGCGGCCGGGATGCGCTGTCAGGCCGCGATAGGCGCGGCCACAACCGACGGAGACACGCCATGACCTACGATCTTCCTCTCGACGCCTACGAGCCGTACCACGCCTCCTCGCCGACCGACCGCGTCATCCTCGAACTTCAGATGTACGGCCACCGCCCGCATCAGGACGAACCTGATCCTCGGCCACTTCCCGACGACGAAGTGATCCGGGCTGGCCTGGCCGGGATCGTGGAAACCTTCGCCGGCATGCTCGGCGACACCAGGCTCGAACCCGATCTCGACGACCTGCTCTGGTCCTTCGCAAACGTCTTCCACCGTGCCGCCGAGCGCGTCGCCCGCAGCCTCGACCGCAACGAGGAAGCCCAGCGCTCAAGCCAGCATGAGCAGGACGGCTCGGAGGTGAAGTCCGTCGAGCTGGAGCGGCTGACCGCGGAAGGCATCAGCTATATCGAGCGCCGCAACGTGCTCGAAATCATGCGCGATCAGGCCGCCGATCTCTACGAGGCACAAACCGGATCGGCATGGCGACCGCGCACCGGCTCCAAGGTAAGCCACCAGGCGATGACCGCTGCGGTAATCGACTCCCGCGACTTCCTCGCCGCCCGTCGCCACGCCGAAACCGAGGTGCTCGTTCCAGCCGGGACCAAGATCGCCTTCGCCGGCGGCCTCGACTGCAACGATCACGACCGGATCTGGGACGCGCTCGACAAGGCCCGCGAAAAACATCCCGACATGGTTCTGCTCCACGGCGGCAGCCCGCGCGGCGCTGAGCGTATCGCCGCCTGCTGGGCCGAGAACCGCAAGGTCACCCAGATCGCCTTCAAGCCTGACTGGACCCGGCACGCCAAGGCGGCTCCGTTCCGCCGCAACGACCAGCTTCTCTCCGTGGTGCCCTACGGCCTGATCGTCTTTCCCGGCTCCGGCATCACCGATAACCTTGCCGACAAGGCGCGTCGGCTGGGCATTCCCGTCTGGCGGTTCGTGGAGGGCGGCGCGTGAGCGCCGTTTTCTTGCAAATCCAGAAAATCCAGATAATATGGAGATGATCAAGGAGTCCAGCCATGCGCCAGTTCACGACGGGGGATCTCAACAAGCAGGTTGGCGACGTCACCGACGTTGCCAGCCGCGAACCCGTTATTCTCACCAAGCACCGGAAACCCCGGTTCGTGCTGATGAGCTACGAGCACTACGAACGGATGCGCGTCGGCGGCGATCCCCGCCGCGCATACCATGTCTCCGAGATGCCGGAGGAACACACGGAACTCTTCGCCGCCGAGATTGACCGATTGGCGCGCGGGGAAGGATACGATGATGAGCGGTAGATTTCTGCCTGGTCAGGTGATCTCCTACCCATATCTTTGGGCATGGCAACACGAGCGCGGCGAAACGGAAGGCCGCAAGAGCCGACCGACCTGCGTGGTCATCGCTGTCCGCGGCGCAAGAGATGGCCTGACTCATCTCGCGCTCCTGGCGATAACCACCCAGCCACCGACCAGCGATCGGGTCGGTTTGGAAGTTTCCGCTATCGAGTGTCGCCGCGCCGGTCTGGCCGATCTCAAACGCTGCTGGATCGTGGTTGACGAATACAACTACGATATTGCCGAACGCTCCTGGTACATCGAATCCGACGGTAAGCCCCTCGGTCGTTTCAGCAAGGCATTCATGATGAAGATCGCAGGCGCCTTTATCGAAGCGCGCAGCGAGGGCCGCCGCGTCAGCCGTCTGGATTGACGTTCTCTTTTCGCGGCAGGGAGCATACCTCGGATCGGATCAGTCCGCGGTTTCCGCATGCCTGTACGCCGGTCCCAGGAACAGGAATGGCGTCACACAAATCCAGTGTCATGCTGCATCGCATCGACGTATGTCCATTCCAGCACAGGAACACACCATGGCCGCCGCCGCAGAAAGGAAGATATCCGTCTCGATGCGGTTTCGCGAGGATGATCTCACCATCATCGACCGCGGCGCCGAGCTGCTCGGCCTGTCGCGCACGGAGTTCATGCGGCGCGCAGCACTCCACGAGGCCCAGGCTGCCATCCTCAACGAAACCGTCATCCGCGTGTCCCCGCAAGCCTATGACGCCTTCATGCAGGCGATCTCATCCCCCGCCGCTGCGTCGCCGCCGAAGGCGGCCGAGCGGCTGCGCCGATCCCCGCCCTGGGACCGCTAGGTGGCGCTTTCAGGCATCGAACACCTTGACGAGGCGCACCGCCTCGACAGCTTCTATTGCGGCTGGCCGGCTTCGCGCGAACGAACCAGGTCCGCGGGTTCACCCGCGTCCTGATCGTTCACGACGAGGGAACAGTCGTCGGCTATTACGACCTCGCTCCGGGCGTAATCCAGCCAAACAGCGCACCGCGCGCCATCCGCACCGACCGACGGCCCGATCCGACACTGTTGATCGGATAACTCGCCGTCCACCACCATGCTGGGTAAGGCGTCGGCAGCGGCCTGGTCCAGGACGCTCTGCGTCGCCGGCGCCGCTTCGTCGGCGGCCGCGCGTTGGTGGTGCGGGCGATCGACGCCGAGGCCGACCGCTACTGGCAGAGCTGGGGCTTGATTCCCGCGCGAGACAATCCGTGGGTGCTCATGCGCTCGATCCAGGACGTGAGCCTCTGGCTGGCCGACAAAGGCCGCTAACTGCACGCGCGTAACGCCTCCGGCGGCGGCGGGGTCCGGGCGCGCCGGCCTGCGGCCGGCCGGGCTGTCGTCGCGGCGTCCCGCCGCTCCCCGAGCCGGCTTCGCCGTCTCGGCCTTCGGGCGACGATCCCTCGCGCAGGATCAGGGGGAGAGGGCGGCCGGCGCGGGGCGGGGGACGCTGGAGAGAAGGGAAAGTCACGATGTCGATGATATTCATAGGTGGATCACGCGAGATATTCGAGCTGCCGGAACCTGCCATCGCTCGCATCGGCGCAATCGTTGCTGCCGAGCACGGCGTGCTGGTTGGCGACGCGTCGGGAGCCGATGCCGAGGCGCAGGGCCTGCTCGCCGGCTACAAGTACGAGCATGTCGGGGTCTTCCATGCCGGCAAGGAACCCCACAACAATCTGGGCGACTGGGCCGCCTACCATGTTCCTTCTCCTGAGGGCGCCACAGGATACTGGGTCGACGCCGCCAAGGACCGGGAGATGGCGCGGCGCGCCGACTTTGGCATGATGGTCTGGGACGGCGCATCACCCGGTACGGCCGTCAACGTGCTTCGGCTCGCCATCGCGAACAAGCCCTGCGTCATTTACGATCTGGCCAGGGGCCGGATGGCGACGACGTACAATGTGGAGGACTGGTGCGCCATGCTCCGCCATGCCGGTCCGGACATTCGACGCCAAGCCGAAGCCCGCATGACGCCGGACGAGCGTCTGGCGTTGCCAGGATGATGGATGCGGTCCCGCCGACAGCCCGGCGGGTTCAATCCGATATGTTGATCCGGCTCCTCGCCGCCTAATCCACTTGTGTGTGCGGACGGAGCCGGCCCCTTTCGAAACCGGTCCACGCGCAGAGCCGCAGGGCTTTGTGCGGATGATCATCTTTTCTCGCCTCTGAAGCGGGTGCAAGCGTGCCGAACACATCTTGGCTTGCCGGGTCATCCAGCCTGACTGCGCGGTACCATCCCCGAGGGGCGTGAAGGCCGCTGCCAGCTGGCCCCGATCTCGAAATCGCTATGCCGCCATACCGAACACGCAAGGCGGTCACGCGCCGGGCTGCTGTTCGATGTGTTGGCAATGCCGACGATTTGACCCGAGAGGCTGCAGCATGTTCCTGCGATCCGGCAGCGTTGCGTCGGCGGTCTGGCGATGGCGGCCTGAGTTCTTTTCCTTCGGTCGCATCCGGGGCCATTCCCGTTTCATGTCGCCTTTGTAGACGACCGCCTGCTTTGTGCGGTCAACCCCCGTTGGGGGTACACTCGGCGAATATTCAGGAAAATTCGATTTCTGTTTTTGTCTGCGGGCAGGCGAAGGGCCTGCCCGCTATTTTTCGGCAAATAGAATTTTCCAGAATTTTCGCCGAGATGACCGCAGCAGGACGGCCCTCTCCTTTGGCGCCATCGGGAATGGTCCCGATGCAACCGAAGGAGAACTACCATGGCCACCACGATCGCAAACCTCACCACCAAGGCCGACGGCTCGATGGAAGGCGTCTTTGCCACTCTCCGGGTCAACGCCCCGATCACCCTCATCCCGAACACCAACAAGTCGCGCGAGGACGCCCCTGACTACCGGATCGTCAACAAGCGCACGGGCTTCGAGATCGGAGCCGGCTGGCACCGCATCTCGCAGCGTTCGGGCGAGGAGTACCTCTCGGTCAAGCTGGAGGCCCCCGAGATCGGCGTCATCTTCGGCAATCTCGCTCCCGCCCCAGGCGGCGAGGAAAACAAGAAGGTCATCCTCTGGAACAACCCCCAGTGAGGCATCGGTGGCCGGCCCCGCAAGGGGCCGGCTCCCCACCGGCAAAAGGAGGTTGCAATGAGCCGCTACACCATCACTGTCACTGGCACCGTCACCGGACAGGACCGCTCGGACCCAGACGCTGTCATCGGCTACGATCCGCCACTTCGAACCTACTTCCTGCAAGCGTTCCCGCACGAAGAAACCGACGAGCCCGGTCTTTGGCTCGGCACCCACGATCGCGCGTTCGAAACGCTTGAGGATCTTCACCGCGCAGCCATCTCACACGGCTACGACTTCATGCCGCTGTCGCCCAGACTGGCCGCAAAGCTGGCCGACGACAAAGCGGCAGCCAGCGGGCGTCCAATGCGAGACACAATCTTCGGCCAGGTGCTGAAAAACCTCAACCAACCCAAGTAGGCAACACGTCTCAGGGCCCGCGACGGAACACACCGTCGCGGGCCCTTTTTTTGCGCGTCGCAAAGAGCCGCGAACATCAACCGCTACAGCAAGTGACAGCGACTCCAAACCGCCGACTATTCCTTTGGCAGTTTGTGCTTATGAATGCGGATATAGTCCTGGACAGCCTTTCGCAGCAGTTCGGTCATGCTGTGCCCATTGCTGATCGCCAGCAACTTGAACTGCCGCTGCTCCGCAGCCGTCAAATAGTAGCCACAGCGGATCATCTCCTCCTCGCGAATCTTCTTTCCGGCGATGGGGTCCTTTTTCTGACCCTGCCGCAGCAGCTTGCGGAAATCAGGCCCGACTGCCGGGGACGGCTTTGTCGGCTCCTGCATCGGTGGCGCAGCTTGCTCCTTGATCCCTGACGGCCCGGCCTTCGGTGGGATGAACATGCTGGGCAGCGCCGGCGGCTGCGTGGAGATCGCCTTCATCATGCGGGCTTTCTTGTCGTCACCGGGTTTCGGTGCGGTTTCTTCACTCATGCCGCGTTCCTTGTGGCTTCGATGAAGGTTTGCAGAAGGTCGTCAAAGACCCCTTCGCTCTCGGCAACCGCCTTCGCGTCAGGCACCTCGGGGCTGTAAAGGGTCTGCCCGGTCTGAAGGTCGCGGTAGGCAACGCGATTGTGCAGGACGTGTTCAGCAATCGGCGTGCCGTTGGCCTGGATGATGGCGCGCAGTTCGGTCAGGGCTCGCGCCCTGCCATCGATGATGGTCTGCTTGGTCAGCACGAATATCGCAGGCAGCGGTCTACCCCGGCTCTCGACCGCCAGCGGAATGTAGTGGTCGGTGATCTGGATAGCGGCGGTCACATCGTCGAGGGCAAAATAGACCGGCACGACGACAATGTCGGCGGCGAAGAGCCCGGCCATGAGGTTATCGTTTGTGGTGCCTTCCGTATCGATCAAGACGACCGAGCGTTCCCCGTTGTGAGTGGCTGCCGCGCGAAGGATTTCCTGCGGCGTCATCGCGCTCACCATCGTGAGCCTGTCAGGACGATTGCCAGCTTCGCCCAGCATCTGGAACCAGCGGTTCATGTTCTGCCGCCGGTCGCCATCGATAAGAGTGACCGAATAGCCCCGATGCAGCGCGACGGATGCGAGGGCGCGCAGCATCGTCGATTTGCCAGTGCCGCCCTTTGGGATCGCAGCGGAGATGATCATGGGGCCTCCTTCCGGCGTTGTCTCCTTGTTTCGATGTCAACATGGAAACAAGTCATCATGGACGCATGAAACGAAATCACGGTCGCAACATGGTGACATTGTCGACGGGGAAGACTGGTTTGGCAACCCAGGCGCGCATCGATAAGGGCTCGCTAAAGAGGCAGTTTTTGCGCAGCTTCTATCTTCAGCAAAAAGGGGGTCCGGTGGCCCATCGACTGCGCATTTTTCGACTACGGTTTTCCGGCTGCCCATCAGAGGGCCGATGTTTCCATGTTAACATGGAAACAAGTCGCCAACGCATCATAGACACATCGCATCAAATCACGATGGGAACATTTCGCCCGCGCTGCTGCCGCACTGGGCTGTGAGAAGACGCGCACCCATAGTTTTCGTTCCTCCTCTTGTATTGGCAGGATAGCCTATTTTGTGATACACACAAAATAGGCGGCACGGCCCTGGCGGGCCTTTAGCGCCCGCAAGCGGGCTTGAGAGATGGATGCAGACGCCCAGAGAGCAGCGGTGAAGAGCGCGTCGCGACGCTACGGCGAGGTGACGCACATCCGGTTTTCGGCTGACGAGCTGGCCAACCTCAAAGCCATTGCGGAGCGGGAGGGCGTCACCGTCAGCGAGGTCGTCCGGCGTCTCGTGCGGGCAGAGGTCGGGCATCTGCCTGTCGCATCAGAGGCGTTGCGGCCGGCGATCGTGGACATGACCGATCAGCTGCGGCGCGTCGGCATCAATTTCAATCAGGCCGTGCGCGCCATGAACGACGGCCGTGTTTCCCATGATGAGGACCTTGAGCAGGCGCTGCTCGCGGTGGGCGACCTCGTGCGGCGGTTTCGCGATGAACTGAAAACGATGACCGTCGGGTCTCGCAAGGCGAGGGAGGCCAGGCCATGAGCGGTCGTCTTGCTGGCTACGCGGCCGAAATCGAACGCTACCTGCGGGGTGGGGCCGGCATAAACCGTGAGGAGCTGGACGACGACAACTCGGCGACGAGCGCCCGACGCGGGGCTGGCGAACTCCAGGCGATGAAAAGTCATGAGGTGACTGGTGGCGGCGGGCGCCTCGGGCAAGGACAGGCCGGCGCGACCCCAGGTGGGGGCAGGAACGCCCCTCGTTCGTCGCCGGGAGGGAGAGGAGTGGCGGGGAGCTCCGTCTCCAGCGGGGCGCCGAAGTCCACTGCTGCTGCGAGCTCGCACAAGGCCACTAGCGCGCCGATCCTGGTCTATGGCGCCACGCTCGCCGGTTTCCGGCCGGAAGAGGAGGAGGAAGACTGGAAGCGGCGCGGCGGCGGCGGCCGTGGCCCTGACCGCTCTGGCGCTACGCGACGAGCGGCGCGGGCGGGCTATCAGGCGCGGGCCGTCGCGGCACGGGCAGGCTATGCGGCGGGCGCGCAGCCTGCCGTGTTCAAGGTCATGCCCAATCCTCCGTCGACCAGGGATGCCGCTGCTCGGCTGCTCAATTACATCGGCAAGCGCGAGGACGAAAAAGGCGAGAAACACGACATCGAGATTTTTGACGAGGACGGGCAGGTCCTTGCGACAGGTGGCGCACGAAAGGCGTTCCTGGAAACGTTTTGCGAGACGTTCGAACCACCCCTGGAAAACACCAATTTTCTGGAGGTTCGTTTCGAGCTCGCCGGCGAGATTACCGATGCCGCCTTGAGCGAGGCGCTGAACAACGCCTTCGGTGCAAAACCGTTCATCTATGCACAGGATGCACAGACGGTGCAGGTATACGCGCACACCGATGAGCGGGCCGGACCGCTTGCCAAGGTGCTTGCCGGTGGTCGAGATAGCTCGCGCAGCAAGGCGCTCGACAAGATCGAGGCTCGCTTGTCTGAGGCGATGGGTGCGGCTGGGGTGGCCGCTAAGGCAGAGGTAACGGCGGCCGTCAGCCGTGAACCCAAAGCGAAATACTTTTTGCAAAAGTTCATCCGTACAAACAAAGTCGTCCGCACTGCGAACGGCGAGCCAATTCGGGGCGCGAGGAACCCCTCCAAGGCGGCGGCTTCGGTCTACGAACAATGGCGCCCGCAGTTTTCGGGGCGTGAACGCCGCAATGCCTATCACCTGCTTTTCTCTGCAAGGGCCGGGACCGATGCCAAGGCCGTCATGGCCGCGGCACGCGCCGTGCTCGAGGAACGAGCGCCGGGATACAAGTTCGTCCTGGCGCATCACAACGACACCAAGCACGTCCATATTCACGCGATGGTGCAGGCACGGTCAGCCGACGGTGAGCGCCTGAAATTCTACAAGCCGGATCTCGCAGCCTGGCGCGAGGCATTTGCGGAAAAAGCACGCGAGAACGGCATTGCGATGGTGGCGACGCGGCGCATGGATCATGCGATGACGCGGCCATTCACGAAGGAGCATGCTGGAGCCTATAGCCGCGCCCAGAGCGATCCGCGCTACCAGGTCAGCGCCAGGACGATCGAGCGAGTGGAGGCCAAGCGGCAACGTCGTTTAGATGTGCAATCCCTCGTCGTGAACGGCGATGCAATCGCTGGCGCTTGGCATAAGACTGTGACGACGATGCGGACCGCGGGCATAGTCGGTCAGGCTCTCACGGCAGCGGAGTCGATCGGCAACAATTTGCTGCGGTTCCGTCGCGATCGGACAGGGGAGGGGCAGCCAGGTACCGCGGATCGCGGAGCTGATCAATCGGGGCAGAAGTCTTTCCTGTCCCATCCCGGTATGAGAGAATTGAATGCACTGATAGGAGATTTGAACATGGCGCAAACCCCCTTGGAAATGCGGCGTCAGATGGCCCGCGTCAATCAGGCTCTGGACAACATGCGCGAGACGCTGCCGCCGGCGCATCAGGGACAGTTCGAACAGTATCGTGAAGAGATGAACGACAAGATGCACGACCGTCTAGCGCGGCTGCAGGTCGAGCGGCAGCAGCAGCGTCGTGGTGGTGGCGGTGAGGAGCCAATCCCCGAGCGCGAGGCGCGAGAGCGAGACCTCCCAACGCGGGACGATCCCCGCCAGCCGGTTGAGCCGCGCACAGGCACCGATCAGGAGAAGGTGAGTGCCAAGCAGAAGGACGCCAACAAACAGAAGGCGCGGCAGTCGGAAGAGCAGGACCGTAAGACCCAGCGCTCAAACGATAACGATTACGAGCGCTGAGCAAGGGCCACCCCAGCGTCCTCGTGCGGCGGTCTATCGAAACGGCGCATTCGTCACAGAATGATCAGTCTAGATGGCAGCAATGCGCCTTTCGACGGTCGGTCACCGCACGCCGGTCCGCCATGGGTTGGCTCGACGCTCAAGATCAGAAGGACAGGCGTGCTATGATCTTCGCAGGCCTCGCTGCTCGGACCGCCGGTGCGACGGTTTCTGGTATTTGGAAGGTCCTCAGATTTTGAGCTTTGGATGTCGTGCCCGGTATCGCCGCCTCTGCTGAAGCAATATCTTTCGCGCTGACCTGTAACGACTTACAGGCTCCTTTCTCGTCCCAAAGGTTCTTGGCGATTGCGCTTCCCACGGCTGCAGTGATGGCGCTGGGTGCAACATCGTTTGGCGCGACCTGGCGCGTCGCGATCAACGCCTTGATTGCCTCGCCGAGGATCGCTGCGGAGTCGTCGAACTCGACGCCACGGACTTGGTCGAACCTCTTCTCGGTGCTGCCGTCGACGATGCAGTGATGCGCGATGAAGATCCAGTCGTGGATCATGTAGGCCGGAGCGTAGCCCCAAGGTGAGAGCCCCTTAAAGACCTGCGCGATTTTCGGGATTGAGCCGCCGTCCGTGTACATGAGGCCCGGCTTGATCTTACTACCTGGAGCCGTCGGATCGGCCCGATGGAAGATTAAGGGGTCGTGAGGGTCGGGTACGAACAGGAAATTCCCGTCGCCGGAACTGTTGCCTTCGCCGACCCACATGACGAACAAGCTGCCGGATATCTCACCGGTGGTGAGCTTCTGGTAGTCTATGGAGCTGCACCCAGCTGCCGTTGCAACTGCGAGCGCGATCACGCTCGTAATGAAGCGACATGCAAATCGCCGAGACAGGCGGATCTGATCGCTGAACGCATTGTGTCGCATCGTTCCACCTCGGTCGAATAGGGTGCTGATGGTACGAGACGCTGCCAAACGAACGGACGAAGTCAGAGAAAACCGACCCAATGGCTCTCGGCGACAATCGAGATTGGCAACCCCTCGTCGCGCCAGGCGGTCGCTTTGAAAATCTTGTCGCCAAACGATGAGTGCTTCCAAGACTCAGTGGCGTAGGCACCGATCACGAGCACGTCGGTCTTTTGCGTCAAACTGCCGGCGCGGCCGCCACGATCCGCTATGGCCAGCTCGCAGTATTTTCGCTGGCCATAATTGAACGTCCCGGTGAAACAGTACGATCGACCTTCAAAGGTCAAATGCGGAGGCGGATTGCACAGGGGCAGGGTGGTCGGCTTCAACACTTCCCCGAGTTCGAAATCTCGGTTCGAGAAGCTGTTCAATGTATCTAGAAGTTCGGTGTGTTCATCGGCATCGAGCACGCCGTCCGCAAGGATTTCATTGACCCGTCGGTACAAGGTCCGGACGATCGGCTGATCGCTAATCTCGACATTGGCGGCCAGCCACTTTTGCAGGAACTCGACTTCCGCCTTGTTGATACTTCCGTCTGCAGCGAGGCCGCGCGCTAACCCAATCAACTCATCGATCTGCCGCGAAGAAATACGATCGCCGCCGACGCGGTTGTAAAACTTGTCATCCATGGACCCCTCCCTAGCAAAGCGTTTCGCACGCTACCCCGTCACCATCCCTATCCAGCTTGCGGCCCCACGCACAGTTGTGCAGGTACCATTGAGCGTCTTCGCAGGAGCTGATTTGCGAGCAGTACCGCCGGGGCTCGCACGAAAGGCCGCTTTGGGCGACCAGCTTGCGACTGATGATGCCGAGCGGCTGGCTCGACGGCGGAGCCCCGTCTCCATGCGATGTGCGCCAGTCCCAAGGCGCTTCGAACTTGCCAACCCATAGACCAAGCCTCGCCGCCTTGGCCTTGGCCTGCTGCGGCGCGTAGGCGCCGTTGCTGTAGCGCGGCCAATCGAGCGCCTGGCCATGCTCTACCATCCACGCCGCCACGCTGGCGCCGTCGGCTCGCCGGCAGTCGCCGACGAAGCGGTGATAGCGATCCCAAGTCACAAAGATGCATGCCACCGGTCTAGAGGCCGCGAGGAAGCTATCCAGCGCTTCGGCGGATCGCCGACCGCATGGATACTCGAAGCCCTTGGCGTCGTCGCAATATTGCTTGCTCTCTGGCGCATCGACCCCGTTGAACCGAATGCGCTGGCCGTAGATCTCAATCGTGTCACCGTCAATGACGGACGCCACGCCGGTCATGGGGGCGGGCTTTGGCTCGATCCAGTTCGAAGGGGTCAGGTCGAGCAAGCGGTCACTATGCATCATGACCGTCTGAGCGGCTAAGGCACCGACTGCAGCAGCGGTGACGAAGATCAACCGTCGCGGGACACTTGCCCAACGCGCAGCGCGCGAGCGCCGGGCGCCAGTGCGTTTGCGCCACTGAGTCCGATTGTCGTAACGAGACCTATCCACACCCTCTCCCCCAGCGGGAGAATGCTCCTAAATGGAGCAGAGGTCTAGTGAAGCCTATTTGCTGAGGATTACCTTAGAAGATCACGGCTTCACTTGCCCTAGCGCAACAGGTGCTAGTGCCGAGCCGAGGCTCGTTCCGAAGCCAATATGCTCCAGCTTAGGAACTGCCGCAGCATTGTGGGTAGTCGAAGGCTATTAGCTATTGTCTTCGACCGGCGCACTTGGGCCATTTTTCTTAATCGAATCGATGGCGTTCTGAGCGCTGGATTTGCTTGAGTAGCCCTCGGTCGAGAATATCACCTCGCTGTTGTACTTGAAGCGAACGCGATATTCGCCAGCTTTGTCCTTATAGATTTCGAACTTATGTGCCATGGGTGTGCCCTCCGTTGACAGTGAGAAGCTCGCAGGAATCGAGATGGCCTTCAAGATCGCCTTGGCTCCTGCCAACAGGTGTTTTGCGTCTCGTTGGGCTACGGAAGCGGCGTGAGCATCCCTGAGGATGCGAGCGAGCTGCGATCGTGGCGAGCCGTTTGATCAGCCACAATGTTTAGTCTGGACAACCCCACCGGACAATGGATCGCGGCGTACGCGGGTCCGATTTCGACGGCAGCTTTGCGCCTCATCTCGGTCGTTAGGGCTGATACCGCGAGCGCCGGAAAGCTGCCAATCATCGAGACTATTGCCTATTGCTACTTCCGGCTATGATTGTGGGCGGTGGGACTCTGCTGATCGATTTCCAAATGCGGAGTTGCTGGTGCTGGAAAGCAGGTATTTTCCGGCTCCTCAGTGATATATGTCGCTTGGATCAGTGGTATTTAGGTTACTTATGGGCGAACGAGTTCTAACATTAGCAAATTGGCTGGGTGGCTTGTTCACTAGTTTTGGTGCCTTCTTGGAAGGTATTGGCCGACCCTCCGTCACAAAAGCGAAATTTGTAAATCTTGCACCGACCGACCAAGCTGACAAGGACGGTGTATATTCCGAAGCTTTGCTCTTCGCGACGACAGACCCGAAGGTGAACAATATAGCACTGACTGGACCTTATGGTTCAGGAAAAAGCAGCATCATCCAATCGTTCCTGAAAAGATACCGAAGACCTGCACTTCACATATCTCTCGCGGCGTTCGTGAAAGAAGCCAGCCCACAAGGCGACAAAGAAGCTAGCACCCAAAATCTCAAAGTGAGCCGGCAGGAGATTGAAAGAAGCATACTGCAGCAAATGCTGTATGGTGCAGATGCAAACAAACTTCCACTGTCGCGCTTTAAGCGAATTCAATCCCCTGGCGTCCTGTCGATCTTCAAATCGCTATACATCATGTTAGGCTTACTTTCGATTTGGTACGTATTCACAAAGCGGGAAGCGATAATCAGCGGCACTTTTTTCGATCCACTCGAATTCAGCAATTGGCCTAATTTCACAATATTCGGATTCTCGTCGCTTTTTTTGTGGGTTGCGCTGCACAACTTTTATGTCGCCAGCTTTGGGCTGTCACTCAAAAGCATCTCTCTAAAAGACATAGAAATAAGACCGGCATCAGACAATCTCGATTCAATACTTAACCGCCATTTGGACGAAATTATCTACTTCTTTCAGTCAACGGAATATGATCTTGTAATAATTGAGGATTTGGACCGATTCGAAGATGCAGAAATATTCGTGACGTTGCGTGAAATCAACGGCTTGGTGAATGCGAACGCGGGAGTCAGACGAACTATTAGATTTCTTTATGCTTTGCGGGACGACGTATTTGTTAATACAGACCGGACCAAGTTCTTCGAATTCGTCATTCCTGTTATTCCAATCATAAACGCTTCGAACTCGATTGATATGGTGCTGGAGCAGGGAAAGAGGCTTGAACTCGACGGTCGTCTTAATCGACAGTTCCTTCGAGAAGTCTCACGGTATCTAGACGACCTGAGACTCATCCAGAATATCTTTAATGAATACGCCATCTACGTCGCCAATTTGGAGACCGACGACGAAAATACTCTCAACGCCAACAAGCTTCTTGCGATCCTGATATATAAGAACGTCTACCCCAGGGATTTCGAACGACTGCACCGGGGGGAAGGCAATCTCGCTGACATTCTGGGCCGCCACGATGAACTCGTTGCGCACGAGGAGGTGGCCTGTAAGGCAGAGATAGCGGAAATCGAACGAAAGATTGATGTTGCCGAAAGGCAGACACCTTCTGACCTGAAAGAATTGCGCCAAATCTACGCAATGACGCTCGTTCAGATGCTTCCTGCGAACGTCAATAGCATCAGCCTTGACGGGCAGTCTTGGATCGCACTTCCCTCGCTTGTTGGGCACGACGCGTTTGAACAGTTAATCGCAGCTCCGCATATTACCTACCGCGATGTCTATAATAGACAGCCGATGAATATCTCTGCCTTGCAGAACGAAGTGGATAGCGAGAAAACCTACTTTCAGCGCAAAACGGAAATTGAAAGCAAATCTGAGGCCAATAAGAGCGAGAGCTTACAACGGATTCGCGATCTTAGAGCGAAGATCGCGACCCTTCGAACAGCCAAGTTCAATGAACTCGTGCGTTCAAGCGCCGACCGTGTGACTGATCTTTTCGACGGCTTCGGCGAGAAAGGCGAGCTGGCTCGCTTCTTGATTCTAGAAGGCCATCTCGACGATACGTATTATCAATATACGTCACTGTTCCATTCTGGTCGGCTGTCGCCCAATGACAACAAGTTTCTGATCCAGATACGGGCGTTCTTTACTCCGGACCCCGACTTTCAGATTGACAACCCGAATGAGGTCATCGCAGCGATGCGCGAAACGGACTTCGGGCAAAGCTATGTTCTTAACGTCAAATTGGTTGACTGCCTTCTAAACGAGGCGACCCGCTACAGCGATCAGACTCGTAAGTTTTTCGAGTTCATCGCGTCCCAGTTCGAAAACTGCGAAGATTTCTTAGAGGCCTACTACGCCACGGGACGCGCCGTCCCCAAGTTGCTTTCCCGCCTGGCTGACGAATGGAGGCAGTTCGTTCCGACGGCAATCGCCAGCAAGCGCAATCTTTCCCATATCACACAGTTGGTAACCAACCTGCCGGAAAGGGCGCTAGAAACACTAGCACGCGATGGCGACGAGTTCCCTGATTTCGTCGCGGCGAAACTCCCTGAAATTCTGGCACTTGCACCTGACTTGGCACCCGAACGCCTCGAGCGCATTGGCTTCGAGGTTCGAGACCTTCCGGCAATAGGGAAGTTCACCGGCATCGTCCGCTTCATGGTAAGACGGGGGCTTTTTGAACTCTCGATTGCCAATGTGGAACACATCTATCGCGAGGTCATTGGCGAGACCAATCTCATGGCGTTTCGCGAGCGCAATTACACTACGTTGCGTTCGCTCACAGATCCTGCCTTGATCACCAGGGTCGAACGCGATCTTGATATCTATCTTAGCGACGTGCTCCTTGAGCTTCACGACAATTCTGAAGAAGATGCGGCAGCCATAACCGATCTCCTAGGTCGTCAGGGACTTGACGAAGACAATCTTCGTGAATTTCTCGGTCGACAGACGGCTCTCCTGCCAGCGCTGGAGGGTGTTCCGGAGAAATTGCACGCCACGGTATTTGAGCTGCGACGTATCGCACCGACATGGGACAATTGTATCTCGTTCATGGGAGGCAGTGGCTTCGCGGCGGAAATCCTGGTGGCCTATCTTGATCGGAAAGATGTGCGCGCGGTAATTCTGAAGCACAGTCTGCGTAACGGTCCCGAGACACTGCCGCTACGCCAATTCCTTGTTAACGCGAATGCACTGAGCGATGACAGTTACCGGGAATATGTCCGAGCGCTGCCCAATACGTTCAAGAATTTTCCCAAAAGCCTCGATTCTTCGAAGCTTACTATTCTCATAGAGGAGCGCAAGATCACCTTTTCAAAGGAGACCCTCGAAAGCCTAGACGTCAATACAGATTTGCCGGTCCTTTTCGTGGCAGAAAACATCGAAGCTTATCTCACCGATCCCGGAATGTTCGGTCTCGACGACGTCTTCCGAGAAGGGCTCCTTCAAACCGACATAACAGATCACGATAAGCGCGCGATAATCGACCTGATCGATTTGAATACGCTAACGGAACTGCCCAACCGAGCGGCACTCATAGGCCCGATTCTTGACCGCACCAACGTTCGTATATCCGGCATTGATGCGGCTAAAGCGCGGTCACTCATCCTGAATTCAAAACCCGTTGAGACGCAGATTTCTCTGTTCAACAAGATTCACTCGACTATGACGGTCGACGAAACGCGCGAAGTGCTTGCGGCGCTTCCAGATCCGTTCTCTGAGATCACGACAGGATATCACACTCCAAGATTGCCAAGATCAGATGAAAATCGTGCATTGGTCCAATGGCTTGAGACTCGCGGAATCATCTCTTCGTGGAGCGAGGGAGGTGGTTGGTTCCTGGGTGATGAGATACGCGTAAATCTCAAGAGGCGATGAAAAACTGTATTTATGCAGTCTTCCAATAGACGGCAGGGTTCAATGAGATGCGATTAGATTGGTGGTTTCTTACAGGTGGCTAAACAGGTTGTTGGTTCTCCCAAAATTCAGTTCACCAGACCCCAATTCGCTAAACCTGACGGTCTGCTTGCGGCCCAAACACGACATTTGGCGATCGGCACAGCGAAGGCCGCCCTGCCAGCACGCGATGACCATCGCAGGCAACAAAAGCTCGGGCCCCCGTTCGTCTGATTTTCGGGGCGTATTGCTTTAGCAAGTGATCCAGGCTTTCCACGCTGGATAGAAATAATTGGACGTCGTGATCGGCCGCCATCGGTTCAAGCGCCGCAACCGTCATGCTTTCTTCCAGGGGCCGGCGTCTGATGGCCTTGCGCTACCGTTCGTTAGGTTCAGGAGGCATATCGAGCCCGGTAAAGAATGCTGCGAACGCTTCCGGGCTGGCTGCAATGATAGCCTGGTCGAGCCGGGCCTCTTCTGCTGCTATAAGCGCGGCATCAAGGACGAAATCCGTTCGGTTCTTCCCTCGCGCCTTGGCACGGTTAATCAGGCTCCGTTCCTCGACCTTGACACGTGTAGCCTATCCGTCGACTACATCAGGCAAAGTATCTTCGACGACGCTCAAATTTCGATCGAAAGCCTCGGTGTCGGATGCGTGGGCTCGGAGAGATCGCACCTTGTTTAGCATCGCCGCAACCGCAACTTCTTTTTCGGGCGCTATGCGTGTTGTCACCGCTTTGGCCGCCAAAGCGGAAAAATCTATGGCGGCATAAGCTGATACGGCTGCGGCGTCTGTTGCTTTCAGCCGTTCTTTTACGATTGCGCGCCGGCCCGGTGGCGGAGCTTTACGGGCTGCTTTTGCGGCAAATGTCGCGCCGCGCCGCAGGCGGGTCTGCAAAAGGCCTGATCGGTACGCGGGTGCTGTCGGCACAATCGTCGGGAGCGCTGAAAACGGCACCGCCGCGAAAGCGTCCACGGCAGGGCTTTTCGTGCGCGAAACCTCGATAGAGGCGAGCAGGGGCATGAACGCGCGTTTGGCGAGCTGGGCGTCGGCGAAATAGAAATTGCGCGTGCCGAGGACCGGCAGTTCGCCGCGCGGCAATATGATGACCTTGTTCTTGTCGAGCGTACGGATTTCATCGGGCCGCATGAGGGGCCGCCGTACTTCCTTGCGGTGCTCCGAGCGCGTGTAATAGGTGTCGAACAACGTTGCCTTGGTGCGCGTCACGTCCTTTTGCACGTCCGAGGTTTCGCCGAGCTGCTCGGAAACGTAGCGCAGATCGTCAACGTCCTGTGCACCGAAAAAGATCTGCACGCGAGCAGCGTTGATGAGCGTCTTGCGACCTTCCTGGCGATAAATCTCGTCCACAGCCTTCAGCGACTGCACGAAAAACCACATCGAAACGCCGTTGCCGCCGAGCACACTCGCCATTTCGGTCACGTTCTCCAGCTTGCCGAGGTTCTGGAATTCGTCGAGCAGCACAAGCACCGGATGCTCGTCCGGGCGCGGCATGGTTTCCGACATGAAGTTCATCATTTGCGTGATGAGGACGTTGAACAACGGTCCAAGCGACGTAATCTGCTCGCGCCGCACGTCGAGATAGAGAGAAATCCGGTCACGCTTGAGTTTGCGAATATCGAACGTGCTGCGCGCCGTAGCTCGCATCAGGCGCTCGTTGAGAAAGGGGGCCATGCCGGTCCGGACGCCGGCGTAGATTCCGGAAAACTGCCGCTCGGACATCTCAAAATAGGGCAACAGGGTTTGCAGCGTAAAATGCGAACATTCGCGGCGGCGTTCCTCGCGCAGCGAGCTGATGAACTCCAGGAGCGGGTGCTCAGTACCGTTCATGATCTCGAGGATTGTGGCGAAGGTCTTCTTCTCGTTTGGGATCGCCGGCGATTCCATGACGAAGGACGCAATGCCGGTAAAAAGGAGGCGGGCATCATTGACCCAATACGGGTCTGCGTTGGACGGGGGGCGCGGAAACAGCGCCGCAGCGATGTTGCGAAGGTCGATGTCGCGCTGGGCCGAATCCAGTGAGATGAAGTCCATGGGGTTGTAGCATGCGGTATAGCCGTCCGGATCAGCCGGCGCAAAACGCACCACGCGGCTCATGGTCGAGCGGTAGCCTGCGGTCGCCGCATAGGTCTCGCCCCGCAGATCGAGAACCACGAGCGAATGCGGCCAGGTCAAGGCGTTCGGTATGATGAGAGAGGTACCTTTACCGGAACGCGGCGGCCCTATGACGAAGCCGCCGACATCATCGCCATCGATCCACAATTTCTTGCCGCCGACCAACTTGCGCTGCGTCAAGCGGATCTTGCCTGAGCGCTGATCGCGGCCCGGCGACAAAATTTCGGCAAGCTTGCCGCCGGCTCGACCGACGAAGACGCCGCCAACTTTCGTCAGGCCGGCTTTTGATACATCGCTCATGGTCATGAAGCGAGAGTCATTGCGCTTTCTCGGGCGCATGAGAAACAGGCTAACCAGGGGCGCAAGAAACCCTAATGCTCCCGCCGCAATGGCGTATTGCACCCGGCCAAAATCCCTCGCCATCGTGTCCGCCCACGCCTGACGAACGACTGGCACCGGGTTGGCGTTCAGCTGGTCGAACAGAACGTGGGAGCCGGTCCGGTACCAATCAGTCGCGGTATAGGCGACCGTGAAGAGCAGGACACCCAGGGCCATCGCCATGAGCATCATGAAAATTGCTGTTGCGACTTTCTGCATCGATAGATCCCGCTAGATCGTCTCGGCCTTGGTGAACTTGATCTCGCTGATGCCGCGGCGGCCGCCTTCGGTGCGGATCATCTGGACGACCACCGGAATGACCTCGCGCAGATAGTCGAGGATTTCACTCCGTGAGAGCCCCGTGCTGCCCTGCATGACCATGAGCGCCAGCCGCTCATAGGCGGACCGGGCCGAATTGGCATGAACGGTCGTGAGCGAACCGGGATGGCCGGTGTTGATAGCCTGGAGGAACGCGAAGGTTTCAGCGCCGCGCAATTCGCCCAACAGCAGACGGTCGGGCCGCATGCGAAGCGAGGCCTCGAGCAGCTGTTGCGCGGAAACCTTGGCCAGCCCCTGGTCGCCCTTCGAGGCAATCAAGGTGACGTTGTTGGGAGCCGGCAACCTCAGTTCGCGGGTATCTTCGATCGTGATGATCCGTTCGTGAGCCGGAATCTCCTTCAGGAGCGCATTCAAAAATGTCGTCTTGCCGGTCGACGTGCCCCCTGAAACGACGATAGAGACGCGGTTGCGCACCGCATATTGCAGGAAGTCCATCGGCGACGTGTCGTGCAGCATTTCGACAAGTTGCTTTTCTTCGGCCGACAGTGCCAGGCCGCTGCCCATCGCCGTGTTCTCGAAGGCGCCGAGATCCTTGTAGGCATCAAGGCTCATATCCATGATGACCTGCTTGCGGATCGAGATCGCCCCGCCTTCGGGAGCCGTCGGCGGCAAGATGCATTGGATACGCTCACCCGAGGGTAGCGCAGCCGACAGCACCGGCTTTTCTTCATTGATGACCTGGTTGGTCGCCGAGGCGACGCCTGTCGAGATATTGCGAATCCATCCGGGTGTCAGCTCGCGCTTGACGACGTGCTCCATTTCCTTCGCGCCGAGGCGTTCGATGAACAATTCACCGGGCCTGTTGATTGCAATCTCGGACACCGCATCTTCGTTCAAATAGGACCATATCGGCTCCAGATGAGCGCGCAGGACCGGGGCTCTCGCCCAAGGGTCGGGGAGGGGATGGACGGCATTCATTTCACCGGGCTCCCATAGCCGGGATAGAAATTATCCTTTGGTGTCGTGTAGAGAGGCGTCGGATCGATCGCCGTTTTCGGTCGCCCACCTGCCTTCAGGCGGGCCACTTCTTCCTGGACGGGATCAGCATACAAACCCGAGAAATCGAGATCTCGCCGCACCAGCACGACGACCGAGGTGCCCTGGTCGACATAGACTGTCGGGCCAATGTTCTGCGTGTCGCGAAACGCCTCCTGCGCGAGTTGCTGCAAGGCGGTCGATGACTTGTCGAAGGCGATGCCGCGGGCGTCGCGCTGCGAGCCGTTGCCACCATAAGTTACGGTAGTGGTCTCACCGGTCACGGGATCGATCGTCGACACCTGGCGCTGTTGGCCATTTTGTCCGCTATCGCCGAGCGAGGACAGATATTCAGAGACGCCGCCAACCACGGAAAGCATGATAGCGTTACCGTACCGTTCAACCCAGTGCGTATCGACACGGCCGCCCATGCCGCCGCGGCCGAGCGCGTCTGCGCCAGGCGATTTGATATCGACGGAAATGCCGTCCGAGCGGATGACCCTGCTCCAGACAATGAAAACACGCTTCTGACCGCGCGCAAGCCCTGAGCGGTATTCCCCGGTCAGGCGCGAGCCCTTCGGAATGAGGATCCGCCTGCCGTCGAGCGAGAAGACATCCTCGCGCACGACCGCGCGCACGGCACCGGGAAGATCAGTGTTGATCGCGGTTTCCAAATAGCCGCGAATGATCGTTCCTTCAGGGATCAAGGCATCGGTGCGTCGGAAGGCCCTGGCCTTGACGATGCCGGAAGAACTTGCCTCAGACTGCGCCAGGAAGGCCTTGTTGGGATCGCTGTCGGCGCCGGGGAGCGGGACGATCTGACCGTCAGGCGCGATTTCGACCTGCGCCGCTTGGGCGCCGGCATCTGTCGAGCCGGTTTGATCATTCGTCACCATCTGGTTCGACCGCAGGCGTTCCCACACCGCTTTTTCATGCTCGGCGGCCTCCGCCTTGCGGCGAGCTTCTTCGTCAGCCGCAGCCTTGCGGCGGGCTTCTTCCGCGTCAGCCTTGCGGCGAGCCTCCTCGGCCGCCATTTGCGCCTCCAGCGCGCGTCGCTGCGCATCGAGATCCGCGCCCTCCTGCACGGTTTGATCGACATTCTCGGCCTGTTGCGTGCCATTCTTGTCGTCAGCCGGTGGCGGCACCACGATCTGGTCGATCGCGCCGTCGGCAGGTTGCGGCGGTTCGTTCAACGCCGGCGGGCGGAACTCTGGCGGATTGAAGTTTTCCTCGCCATCGCTGCGAACATCTCGCGATACTGGCTCCCAGGGCCAGTTGAGCCATATCAGCGCGCCTACCAGCACCACGCCGAGGCCGACCAGGGCGATCCTGGTACCCACGCCCGCACCGCGGCGCGCGACCGTCGGGCTGCCGTCCAGTTGGTTATAATCGATCTGGGACATCAGTGCCCTCCGCTGGATCCGAACAGGGCGGAACCGCGTGTCAGTTTCGTTGGACCGTAGACTTGCTCGACGGGATCGATGGTGTTGGGTCGCGCCCGGTTGTAAAGGCAGAGCGTCTTGCCATCGGCCCGCAAGGTGAATTGCCGTGCGACCTTGTCGATGACGGTGTATTTGCCCTGCGTGCGAACGTTGACCAGCGACTCCTGACGCTTGTCGTCGACAATGAAAATCGCCGGAATGTCGCCTTTGAACTCCAGAAACACCCTGGTGCCGTCGTCGAATACGGTGCGCGGCTTCAGGCGGTCGTCGCCCTTGTAGGCGTAGTCGTAATTGAGATCGGCATAATTCAGGTCCTTCAAATCCGGATCGGCGGCGCTCTCCTTGGCCTGTGAGAGCAGACGCGCGTTGATATCCTCGTCCGGGTATTTGAACCGGACCTGGAAGGATGCCCGCTCACGGCTATTGTCAGTCGCCTGCAGCAGCAAGGAATAGACGCGCCGGTCGGTGACCACGTTGACGTTGGTCCACGCGTCGCGCTCCAGCGGCTTGACGAACAGAAACCGCGATCCGCGTTTGGGGATGATCGACCAGCCTTTCGTGTCCCCAGCCGACACGGTTTCGATGACTTCGGTCGGACTGAGCTCGATCATCGTGGAGATGCCAAGAGCGGCGCGCACCGACGTCACGTCGTCGTTGTTGAAGGTGACATATCGGATCCGGCCGTCGCGTGCGGCCGCGCCGTGCATCGTGCCGAGCAGAAGGGTGGCCGAGAGGGCGAGGCTCACGCGCCATCTCATTGCAGGCTCCCCGCAGCCGGCGCCGATTCCTGGTCGCGGCGATAATCCGTAACCTGAAATCCCAGTGGATTGTCGAAACGCCATTCGTTCTTGAGCGGCGTGGAGGTGTAGCGGAATTTTATCACCGCCACCCAATTGTCGGCCGTGGACGAATTGTCCCGCCGCGTCGTCGTGGCAAAGCGCACCGAGGCTGTGTTGCGATTGAGCAGGGAAACCGATTTGATCTCGACCGAGACAGTGACATTGCGGCCATAAATCTTGTCAAGCGATTGCGGGTTTGCAGGCGTGAAAAGCCATGTCAAATCCTTGGACGCGGCGTCCGTGGAGTAGAGCTGCGCCAGATCGTAATTCTGTTTCAGTTCCCGCGAATCGTAGGTTTCGCGGGCCCTGATGTAGCGCACCAGATTGGCCGCCGTGACCGCCTCGTTCTGCGATAAATCTCCAGGCTTGAGCGCGCGCATGATCTCGAGGTAGCCCGTCGATTTGTCGACCTCTACAACGTACGGTTCGAACTGGCGGAGTGGCAGGATCAGCACGAGCGCCAGCAGCGACAGCACCGCGACCAGTCCCGAAATGCCGCTGACGATCCAGGCCAATGTACGCGATCGACGCATTGACCTGTGCGTGTCGTCTTCCCAGGTCGCGCCCGCCCTATAATAGCGCTTGTCGACGAGTTCGCTGCTGCGGTCAGCAGCTGTTTCAACAGGCATTATCACGTTACTATTGCCTCGTTTGCGCGACGATCCCGATCCGATCCAGGGCCGCGATCCGTGATCGTTCTTGTTTTCTAGGCCAGAGGCCTGGAGTTATTGCGCGCACCTTGCTGGATGGCGGTCCGGGTTGCGGCGTCCGCCCTGGCTGCTCGCGAAGATCGAAAATTGTTTGTCGCGAGCTGCCGGGCGCCCCGAGCAGCGCGGCCCGCGGCCCATCGCGCGCCGGAATAGCGCACAGCGTTTCTGCCGAAGTTTCTATAAGGGTTGTATGCGCCCACGGTGCTGAGGTACCCGCCGCCGTTCAGGATCGAAGCAATCGACGGTATCTGCATGAGAACGTAGATGCCGATGATCGTAACCAGCACCAAGGGCAGCACCAGCGACATTTTGCTGTCCATGGTCGCGCCGCCGGACGTGGCGGTGTTCAGCGCCGCATTGACGAGCGAGAAGTAGAAACCGAGAAAGCCGTAGATCAGGATTTGCTGGATCATCAGGAAGGTGGTCAGCGAAAGAAAGCCTTCGCTCATGCGCGAGGACCATCGGTAAAGCCAAAGGATGATCCATATCGGCGCCAAGGCCAGCGTGATGAACAACATCACTTTGGCGGCGATGATCGCGGCAATGGCAAGCGCTGCGAAGATGATGGCCGACAGCAGGACGAGCAGCGACAAGAGCGCACCAAAAATGTCATAGAAGGATCCGCTGTAGACCTGATTGGCGACATCCTGGGCCCCTTGGTAGAGATTGTCGATAAGCGCTGGAATTGCCGCCTGGTCGCTGAGCTGATTGCCGGTGGCCCGCGACACGGCGCCGACGATCACCTTACCGACCTCGTCTGGAATGCTTTGCACGAGCTGATAGATCGTTGACGAAAATGTGCCCCATCCGGTGAGCAGCAGATAGATGATGACGGCGCGGCCGAGGCGATAGGCCGCTTCGATTGGCGAAATCGACTCACGCCCACTCAGGATCGAATAGCCCCACCACGCGATGTAGAGGGTCAGCATCAGGGTGAAGACGTTGCCCATCGCATTGCCCACTTGCATATAGACAGTGCGAACGAAGTCCTCGCCGATGTTGTCAATGCCACCGAGGATGCTTGCGGCGAGACCGTTCATGGATCCTCTTCAATGATGCTGGCGAACGGCGTTGAATTGACCGGCTTCAGTGCGCCGCATTCGTCGGCGTGCGCATACGCCAAAGGCCCGCACGGCGCTTTCAGTTCGCGATTTGCGCATCCAAAAAGCCCTGCGCCGAGCCCAATCACTACGCATATGCGCAGGGCTCGCCTCGGCAAGTGCTCAGCCTCCGCTCTTGCCGAAGTCCGCGAACGGATTGACGGTGCTCGGTGTCATCATCTTCTGCACCTGGCTCTGGCGAAGAAGATCTCCCTTCAGCTTCTCATTCAGGGCCGCGACCGCGCCGTTCTGCACGCCGATCAGTTCGTTGACGGCGCGCGCGTTTTCCAGCTGCATTCGTGTGTTCTGGTCCACCGAACCCTTGACGTCCTGCGACTGGCCGATCTGCCCGCTCGCTGATTGCAAAGACTGTTGGCGCTGGGTGACGCCCTGCGAAGCCTGCGAGGTCAATGCGCTTAGCAGCGAAGCCACATTGACGCTGTCGCCGTAGGCGGTGTTGACCGCGCTGGTCTCCTTGCCGGCAATCTGCTGGAGCTGCTTGACCAGCTGCAGCCCGTTGATGACGGCGCCGGCGATTTTCTGGATTTCGGGCGAAAGGCCGCCAAACGAAAGAGCACCGCCGTTCAGGATCGATCCGAACGACGGCGCCTGGGCAATCGACATGTTGCCGCCAAGACCCATCTGTCCGATCCCGAGCGAACCGTCACGACTGCCGCTGAGAGCCTGCAGGATCTCTTCGCTCTTTTTCAGAATGTCATTGTTCGAATCCATGATGGAGTTGGTGTTGTCCGCATTCTTGCGGGCGACATCGAGATTGGCGCCATCAATGACGGCAATCTGTGCGTGGGTCGTGCTTGCCCAAAGCGCCAGACTGGCGGCAATCGCGAATTTCTTCATGTCAGCCTCCTATTGCTGTAGAGAATTGATCACGCTGGCAGCGCCGGCAGGATCACTGGTGATGATCATCGAGCGACTGTCGGCCGAGCTTGCCCCCGCGTTCTCAAGTGCGCATGGTAGCCACCGGCCGCGATCGATCCTCAACCGCTCCAATTCCGCGGGATCACAAGAGAACGGGTTTGGAGAGCCGCTCTTCGGCTGTTGCACCAGCTTGGCCGACTGCGATGCCTGAACATTCTGCAACGATAGAAGTTGGGCCAGCAACGTCGTAAAATCCCCCGCCTGGGCGAGGTACTGGTTGGTGACATCGGCGTTGATCCCACGGGCCGACGAGTTCAGCTCCCACGCATCCTTGTATTCGGTCACCTGGCCAACGTTGCCCGCCAGCGCGTCGATTGCAGCATTGTTGGCGCCGATCTGCGATGAGCTTGCATCGAGGCCGCCAGCTGCCTTCCTCACCGTGCCCATGGCCGCGCCCTGGGCCGAGCCGCCTGCGCCGTCGGCCGTTACGATCGAGAACGGTGGCGGCGCGGCGGCCGGAGCCTTGCCGCTCGACACATAGTCGTTGAAGTAGCTGTTCCAGCGGCCGACGCCGCCGGCCCATTGGTTCTGCTCGCCTGCATCCGATCCGTTGTAAAAGGAGGCGAGACAGCTGTAATTCGTCGCCCCGCATTGCTTCACGCCCATTCCGAGGTATTTGACGCCGCCTTCGACATTCTGCTCGTTCACGTCGCGGTCCAGTCCCATGGACTTGCCGGTGCCCTTGGTCAGCTGCATGACGCCTTTGACGCCGGTGTGGCTCCCGGCGCATGTGTCGAAGCGCGATTCCTGATACGCAACGGACAGCGCCAGGCCTTCGGGAACGCCGTACTTTTGCGCATAGTAGCGGATCATCTTCACGTTGCCGGCGTCGCGCTGCAACGCTTCGGCCGGCGATCGGCGAAACATCTGTGAGCGGTATTTGTTCGAATAGGTGCAGACGACGCTTTTCTTCCTGTCGGTTTCGTCCTTCTTGGCCTCATCTGACTTCGTGCTGTGCTGCTCGTCCTCTTGCCGCTTGTCGAGGTTCGGCCCGTCGATCACCGCGATCTGAGCGACAGCCACGGTCATGCTTTCCGCCGTCGCGAGAGCCACGGCCAGACAAGCGCTGCTAAGCCGCTTCGTCATGCTCGTCCTCCCATCCGCAGAAGTATGGCAGCCACATTTCCGGCTCGTCGCCGAAAGTCTCCCGGAGCCGTGTGCATTCCTTGCTGTTGGCTTCGTTCGAGGACAAGACCTTGATAAGATCGGGCATCGCCGACAAATCGAGCTTGGCGACGATCGAGTCGCTGTCGTGCTTGACGAGGAAGGTGCGTGTTTCCTTCGCGGTGCGGCGCACGAACTCGAATTCCTTTGCTGTCAGCGAGAAGCGCTCCATGTAGGACTCCTTGCTCGCCTTCGGGTTGGGGAAGAAAATGTTGGTCTTCGTTTGCTCGATCAGTGACGACGAGATGGAGGAATTGACGACGTCTTCCGCCGTCTGCGTGCCAAAGCCGACCACGCCGTTGCGACGACGAATGGTCTTCAGTGTCTCGTTGATGAAAGCAGCGAAAACCTCGTCGTCCAGCAGCTTCCAACCTTCATCGAGGAAGAGCATGATCGGCGACCCGTTGATGACGTCTTCCAGACGATGGAAAATGTAGAGCAACGCCGCCGAGCGCAGCTTTCTGTCGCCCAGGATCCTGGTCATGTCGAAGCCGACAACGGGCTTCGAGAAATCGATGAGATCGACGGGATTGTTGAAAAGCCAGCCTTTGTCCTTCGGGTCGAGCCAGGGTTGTATCCGCGCGGCCAGATCGTTCATGCCAGGCATGAGCGAACCCCGAAGCACTTCGGGCAGCAGGTCGAAGGTCCGCTGTTCGCGCGGGATCTTGTAGACCATGTCGACGGCGGCATTGATGACGCGCATCTCCGCCACATCAAGTGCGCCGCCTTCCGGCGTCAGTATGTAGATGAGCAGATCTTCCAGGAAAGAACGGTTTTCTGCCGTATCCTCCTGCTGCAATGGCGCGAACCCGGTCGGCTGGGAAGGCTCCATCACCTCGTAGCGCCCGCCCAGCGCTCGAACGAAAATTTCAGCGCCGCGCATATAGTCGAAATACACACATCGCGGCCTCGGCATGATCCGCATCGCCTGGGCCATCAGGAACGACAGCACGACGGTCTTGCCCGAGCCGGTCGGGCCGAACACCGTGAAGTGCCCGACATCGTGAACGTGGAAATTGAAATAGTAGGCCGTCTGGCTGGTCGTTTCGAGCAAAGCAATGGGCCGCTGCCAATGAAGCCGCTCACGTTGGCCGGACGGGAAATTGTGTCCGGAGAAAAGACCGGCGAAGTTAAGCGACGAGATCAACCCACGTCGCGCGATGTAGCTGAAATTTCCCGGCAATTGCGCCCAGAAGGCCAGTTCCGTGTTTAGCGTCTCGCGAACCGGTACGATCGACATGCGCGAAAGCTCCGCCGTGATATCGGCTAGCGCACGGCTGAGCCCAGTCATGTCCGGCGCCAAGGCCATGACGCTCATGTGATGTTGTCCGAAGACGACTTCGCCGCCGGCCAGTTTGTCGGCGCCGTCGTGGACGGACTCCTCGACCGTCGTGCCCGCCTCGTCGGAACCCTCGACCTGGTTAGCGATCGTGTTGATCCTGCGCATCGCGGTTACACGGTCTTCGATCGCGAAACTCTGCGTCAGGACAAACTCATGTGGCAGGCGCAAAAGACCGTCCAATGAACCCGGAGCGGTGAACGGTGGGTATTCCTTGATCGACACCATGGCGCCGAGTTTGGCGGCGTCCGGCCCGCGAAGTTCCAGCGCGGATTTGCCGAAAAACAGCTGTCGTGTCGCCAGCACATCACCAAGGCTCATCCGCGGCAAAGGCATTTCCACGTCGAGGCCGCCGGCCAGGATCTTCGCCAGAAACTCCGCGGGCTCGGAAAAGAAGCTGTCGCGGCGCTTCACGACGCCGAGAAGACGCGCCCCATAAGCCGTGAAATCCTTGACGACGCCGTCGAGAACGTCACGCAATTCGGCCATCGCCTCTTCGCGGGTTTCCTCGCCCGCGGTACTTATGCGAAACGCATTGAGCGTCTTGTCCACCCAGCCGACGCGGCCGACCATCGGTCGCCGTATGACCGCCAGATACGCCTCGTTGACGAAAAGGTTTTTCGCCCCAAGCTCATCCATGTAGCGGGCGTCGAGCTCGGCCACGAAAGGATTGTCGAAGTCGCCTTCGATCTCCGGCGTCACGTGGCGGCGGATGATGGTCGTGTAGACCGCAAAGCGAGAGGTCGAGAGATTGCGGAACGTCGTGTTGCGGTTGAACATGCGGCTGTTCAACTCGGCCTGGTCCATCGTCTGGAACGGCAGGCCACTAAGCTGGATGACGCCCACAAGAAAGCGGCTCTTCATCACGATCAGATTGTCATCGGCATGGCGAAGGTAAGGGATGTGCATCGCCGCGGGCTTTTCGCGCCGGCGCTCACGGCCAAATTTCAGGTCGGCATCGAGGCTCATGGCGAATAGCTCCTCGCCCCCCAAAAAGTAAGATTCGCCACGGCGCCGCGTTTGGAGACACGCCGCTCGAAAATATGGAACATGTAGGGGTCCCGCTGGCACAGATATGCGCTGACCAGATGCACCACGCCGAATACGCCAAGGCCGAGCATGAAGCTGCTCGTGGCGATAAAACCGATCACCGCCAGGATGCCGTTCAGTGCGAAAACCTCATAGCGCACCCCCCATTTCATCGGGGGACGTGTCAGTGGCAGGCTGACCGGCTCGACATAGACTTCCTCGTCATCCATGTCTCAGCTACCTCCGGCGGTTGCGCGAACCGCATCCACCAGCTGGGCAGCGCCGAAGATCAGAGCGATGCCGATGATGATGGAGAAAGCCATCATCCACGCCAGCCGGCCCGTCATGGCGAGGAAGCCGAGAAAGCAGACCGCGATGATGGCGAATGAACGCGCTATGTTGCCCTGCAGAACTCCGACGAACCACTCCAGCACATTTTCGACTGGAGCCGCCGACTGGGCGTACGCAGTGGCTGGCGCGAGAGCTATTCCGACCGCCGAGGCCAAGGCCAGTTTCAGGGCAAATTTGCCCGCTTTCCTGTATTCCACCCTTGGCTCCTTTCAGTTGCCGAGATCCATGACATGACCATCCTGCCAGGCGTCCTCGCCAGCTGGCGGAGCGGCCGCGAGCGTCTCGGATTTGGTCAGGGCGGACTTCTTCACCACACCGCCGAACTTCCAGCGGTTCAGTATTTTCACGATGTATTCCGCCGTCTCCGGATTCACCGGAATGCCCTGCGCCTTGTAGACGCTGTTAGGCCCAGCGTTGTAGGCCGCAAGCATCAGCAGCGGGTCCCCGAATTCGTCATAGAGTGATTTCAGATAGCGAAGGCCAGCCCGGACATTTGCCCCTGTATCGCAACGGTCGCTCACGCCGAGATCGGCCGCCGTGCCCGGCATCAGCTGCATGATCCCAAGGGATCCCGCCTTCGAAGGACCCTGACTGGCGCCGAGATCGCTTTCAGCCCATGCAACCGCCTCGGCCAGATCGGCGTCGAACCCTTCCTCTTGCGCGATTGAACGCACAAGTTGGTAGACCTCGGTCCGATTTACGGTCTTACACTCCGCCGGCCTTTGCGCCCCGACCGCGGCAAGGGCTTGCGCGGGCGTTGCAAAGGCGACTGCCACGCGGTCTGATGCGATGTCCTGGCCGAGCGCATTGACCGGGATCGTGGCGCCACACAGGGTTAGCAGGAGAGCGAATCGAGTGTTCATACTGTCGCCAAAATTTAACACTTTACTATGGCTACACGCAGCCCTAGTAAAGTGTCAACACGATATCGATCGCGAGGACGGATTTCGATGAAACAGACGGCCCTTTGCACGCTCTTGCTGCTCCAGGGCACCGTGGCTTATGCGGCCGGCGCCGACGCCCCGAGTGCCTTCTCGCAGCCGTCAGAGCACTACCTGCTCCAGTTTGCGAAGCCGGGCGAAAAGGTGTTCGTCTATGAACGCTACGATGCCAAAGGCGCGCTCTTTCAGCGCGATGCGGTCGCTCTCATCGGGCGCGTTAAAGTGCCGTCGGCGACCGAGCGCGTCGTCAACGGCGTGACGTATCGACTGCGCGGCCTTGCCGCCTGCCCAAAACCGAAGATTACATACAAGACGCAGCAGTGGGACTGCACGAAAGCCGCGCAGGACTATGAAGAGGCAATCTACAACAACCGTGCATCTGTCGTGCTTTGCAAAACACTTGTGCTGCAAAGCAGGAAGGGTGAGCCCGACGCTGTGTCTTGTTTCTCTCTCGTGGGTGCGGGAAATGCAAACGACCCGTACAACGTCGCCTACGACGATGACGAAATGGTTTTTTTAGACATGGCCGCAATCGGACGCAACAAGGACGGCAAGTCGCTGCGGCCCGATCTCGAGCATTCCGCCGACCTCGGTGGACAGTTCCAGGAATGAAGCAGGCGAGTTTCGCAGTGCTGGCCGCATTTGGTTTGTGCGCATCGGCACAGGCGCAGGATACATCCGACTCCGCCGTGCCAACGCCCTTCGCGGTATCGAAGTCGGCTCAACTGCTGACCGGAGATACCTGGCGTGACGGAGATCACCTTTTCCGCCTCTATGGCGTCCAGTCATGTCTTCGAGGCACATCAGCCGAAGAGTCAAATGGGAACAAAATCGATTGCGGAAACACCTCGCTGGCGCACCTTGCTGCGCTATTCGATAGCGCGGCGGTTACATGCCAGCCGATCGGCTACGCCCTCGACAAGGCGGTTTTCGTCGTGTGCGGTGCGCAGCTGAATGGCGAAACAATCGACGTGGGCACAGCGCTCATAGCCACCGGATACGCGTTTGCCGCAACGACAGCAAAGGGCAAAGCCGTCAATGAGAACTACCTCGTCGCGGAAATCAACGCTAAGATGAACCGCGCGGGTTTGTGGGGCACGACGTTTCAGCATCCTACGCAGCTGCTGCTAAACAAGCGTTCCGAGAGACAACAATGAAGCACCACGATGATGCGCACAAATATTACTATCCCGTGGAAGGACGCGGTGACGGTGCTATTGGTGGAGCCGCTGCATTCATCGCGATCATCTTGGTGCCGGCAGCACTCTATGCGGCCTGGAATACCGTGGCCTCATGGATTTCAGCGCTCTTCTCCTAGGACTGCAGTTTCGCGAAAGAACCGAGCAACGCGCGAAAATCGTCGACATCAACCTCGCACCAGTCATGAGCCGTCAGCCGTTGAAAGTAAGCAGCCTTCATTTTGATCTCCGCGATAGTGGCTACTGGAGCAATGGCAGCACGCCTTCGTACAGCGGCCTCCTCCGCCATGACCGCGTCCAGTCTCGCACCCAGCAAGATCGCGTCCGGCCCTTCGGCACCCATCCAACGCTTGCCGATACGTTCAAGCGCAGCGACGCTCTGACGATGTTCCGCAATCAGTTTGGCGACGTCTTCAGCCGCTTCCATCTTTCCATTGCTGCAGACCTGAAGAGGCATCGTCATCGCCCTAGTGTTCATCGGTCACATACTGGTACCTCTCGAGGGCAGGAAAAAAAGGGGTGACACCATCCCTTTTTTGAAGCGACCAATTCTGCGAGATAGGGGCGGGGGGCGCCTGCGTAGAGGAACTGGCTTCCGATGTTTCGTGCCCTGGTGGTCGAAGACCAGACACTAATGCGTCTGGCACTTATGAACGAAGTGCAAGCGAGCTTCGAAAAATGCGTCGTCCTGGGTGCTGAGACGCTGACGATCGCCACTGCCGAGCTTCAAAACAATCATTTTGATCTGGTCGTCATCGATCCTGGCTTGCCCGGCTTTGATCCCACCTCACAGGGCGATCGCGTCGCAGTCGTTGACAAGATCATCGAGGCTTCACCCAGCGCAATTCATATTGTCGTCACCGGTTCCGACAACCGCTGCGAGGCAGATGGCTTTCGGCAAATTGGCGCTGCCGCCTATCTCGGCAAGACCGGTCTTGCGCCCGGCGTGTTCAGCGACGTGCTGGACGATATTTCCACCAAGGGTTTCTCCTTGCGCCTTTCGCGGGTTGTCATGACCAAACCCGATTACCGATTTTCAGTTCTTACGCCGCGCGAGCAGGAGGCCATCGACATGATGGCGCACCGCGCACCCGGTGTGAAACGCAAGGAGATCTTTTCGCTCATGGCCGATCGGCTCGCCATTGATGCCAACTCGGCCGAGAAATACTACAAGCAGGCTCGCGCCAAGCTCATGAGGCAAGGTCATCCGCTACCACATGGGCTATGACGCGATGGCCTCTCTAACTGTTCATGGAATCAAGGTTCCCGTCGAACCGCAGGATGTTTCGCCGGTTATCTGGCGAGCGCTTCAGAGCCAGAGCTATGAGGCGAAGGAAGCGAAGTCGATCTTCAGGGCGGTCAAGGCGCGCGATCGCGTACTGGAGCTCGGCTCCGGCATAGGCATCATCACCGCACTGATCGCGAAAATTCCCGGCGTTCAGGTTTGGGCTTTTGAAGCAAATCCCGCAACAGCGGAACTAGCCAAGCGCGTGATAGCGGCCAACGATCTCCACAATGTCACATATTCCCAGGGTATCCTCACAGCGGGCCCGCCGCGGTCCTTCACCTTCTACGTTCGCCGCGACCTTTGGATGTCTTCCACAGACAAAGACCAAGGACCCTACGAGCGCGAACTTTCGATCGTCTCGGCTAACGTCGATCGTTTCATCACCGATCATCGAATAAACGCCCTCGTCATGGACATTGAAGGGGCTGAGAAAGAACTTCTGCGAGATGCCGAGCTGCCCGGCGTCGAGCGCATCTTTCTTGAGCTTCACGACCATCTCTATGGGCTTGACGGCATCCGCAACATCACGCTTGCCCTGGCAGAAAAGGGATTTGCCTACGATCCGCGGGGCTCCCGAGGACCTTGCGTGCTCTTCGCCAAGAACGATGGACCCCGCGAATACGAGGATGTGGAAGATGTTGCGTAGTGCTCTCGCCGTCATATTTGCCATGGCCCTTCCGCTCGCTAGTGCGGCCGAGGAAATCCCGCTCGATCCCAACGAGCTGTCGGTTCAAGACGCCAGCGGCAAGAACATCGCGGTCTTTTCGGTGAAGCAGCTGCAGGCAGAGTTTCCGCAACAGACCTATGACACGCGTACACCCTGGACGAGCGACGGCGAGAAAATCGAATATCGTGGGCCGCTGCTTATAAACGTGCTTGCCAAGGCTGGAATCACCGCCGCGCAGGAGGTCAAAGTTGTCGCCTATGACAATTTCGTCTCCGATATTCGCATGGACGAAATCCGGTCTTATAATCCGATCCTGGCTGTCGAGCGTCGTTGCAACGCGAAGGACAAGGCCGGCTCGCTTTGCCCGCCGGGCCAGGATTTCCGCCCGATCAGCATGGTTGAGAAAGGCCCCATATTCATTGTTTGGCCTTTCGACCAGTTGCCCGCCTCTTATGTTCCTGGAAGAAACTCGATCTGGGTGTTTTTCCCAGTCATCCTGCGCGCCGCGCGATGAAGGTTTTCAACGGCCGTTTGCTTTCTGTTCTGCCGTATCTCGGTATGGCGGCAGCGCTTGGTCTGAGTGCGTGGACATTCATCCAATCGAATCGCTACCGTCAGGAGACGGATGCCATCCTCAACCAGACCTTCGAGATTCAGTGGCGCGCGGCACAGATTCGCGAGCGCCTTATACGAGTCTATGGCTATCTTCGCATTGCCGAACAGACGGGCAAGCTTGATGCCGACATCGATCGGCAAATGGCGCTGGTAAGCGTCAACGTCGCGCAGTTGGAAAACCTGCCCTATCTGAACCGCTTTTTTCCCGATCATGACGCCGCACTCCTGGGCGGGATTCGCCAGACCCTCGAAGAGAAAATCGCCCCGCTTGTGTCGGCCCGCAAAAACTACACTCAAGCCATTGCCGACATGGCCAAGCTGGAACAGTCAATCTACGAAGTCTCAAGCTCCACCGTTGATCACAGCGCCACTTTGCAGCAGACCGCCAGCATCGACATTGCGGCCTCGCGCAACTGGTTCATCTTCGCCATCGCGCTTGGCCTCGGTGCCACCTTCTATCTCGTTATCCATCAGCGCTATTCCTCGGCCAACCGCCGTGACCAGCACATGCGCTCGTTCGCGTCGCTCTTTGCGCATACGACTCGATCGCGTGTTACAGCCCTCAGACTGTTCCTTGAGCATTCACAGCCAGATACGCAGCCAAGCAGCGAAATGCTTGAGGCTGCGCGCAATGCCGCGAGCGAACTGGAATCGATCACCAACAGCGTGCTCCAGATCGCCTATGCGCCACAAGATTCCAGCACTGTGCCGCTCGGCCGACTGCTAGAAGATATAACGGCAGAGCGTAGCGGTTTGGTGCAAGTCTGTATCGACTCCAAAGCGCGCTTGCACCCCATCCCCTCGGCGCCATTCCGGTTGGTCGTGAACGAGCTGATCGAAAACGCTCTTGCCGCTTCGTCGGACGTCAATAACGCCCAAGTTGTTGTCTCCGCGACAGTCAAGCGACAGCCATTCCTCCCCCGCACCCATCTAGTGCTTGAGGTGGCCGACAAGGGCTCAGGCATGCCGCCTACGATCGCTGCAAAAGCGACCACCCCTTTCTTTTCAACGCGAGCCGGGAATCATACTGGCCTTGGCTTGACGGCATGTTCTCAGATGGTTTCGACGCTGAACGGAAAGCTCATTATCAAAAGCGCTCCTGGTATCGGCACAACCGTCCAGGTTAGAATTCCCCTGGCCTCCGCCGCAGCCAGTTTTTGGCAATCGTTTCGCAAGTATGGGCGAACGAAGGAGCACTCGTTGGGCGCCTAGCTAGGTGTCACTTCTGGCGGGATCTGTTCGGAAAACAGGAAGGTCGCTGGATCAAGTTTCAACGCCTTGGCGATCGCGGCAATCGTGTCCACGCTGACGTTGCCGCTCGCCCGTTCCAGTTTCGTGAAGGTCGCCTCCGCCACGCCGATGAGTTCAGCCATCTCATAGCGGTGCAAAGTACGTCTTTGCCGCTCAAAATCGATGATGTGCGCCAGCCGCTTGCGGATCGCATTGTCGTCCAACCGATGCGCCCATTCCGGAACTTTCTTATCGCCGGAGAGCAGTCCTGCAAAAGACAATTGCAAGCCGTTCGCCATGACCTGCAGCGTCGTCAATGTGACATTATTTTTCTGACGCACAGTCTGAATATAGGTTCGATAGGCGAGTTTTTCGCCGTCGGGGGTCCGAAACAGTTCGGCCATGTGCATATGGGAGAGGCCGCGTTTGGCTCTCTCCCGCTCAAGCGTCAGTGCAATGTTGACGCGCAACGGGTTGTTGACCACGCCCCCGTCGTCTCGTTTCATGAATCGGTGTAGTCGCACAAACCTGCCTTTTTGACCTGTCCTTTTCCGCGCGGATCATCCATAGTAAACTGTCAAATCCGCAGCGAGGAAAAGGCTATGACTATACTCAAATTCCTACTGGGGGGTGCCGTCGCCATCGCGGGCGCCGCAGCTCTTCCATCCCAATCAAAAGCGTCGGAATGGGGCTGTCAGGTCCTCCTGTGTCTTTCCGGCGACTGGCAAGGCACCCCCTCGTGCCACCCGCCAATTTACAAGTTGATTGCGGCGATGGAAGCCCCGGGTTTTAATTGGCCGAACTGTCCGCAAGCCAACTCCAGCGCGGCGAGATTTGAGAAGTATGAGGATTGTCCGTCTGGCTGGCAAGCCGTTGGCAGCTCTGAATCCGATCGGCCGGGCTTAGGTCAAGAACGGAACATCTGCCGCATCGCGTCCGATAGGCTCTCGTTACCCGTCGTTTTCAAAAACAACGCCCTCGGCGGGCATCATGGAGACGGATCACGTCAGGTCCAAATCGAAATCTACGGTAAGTTGGTTGCGGCAAAAATCCAGACCACGGGGAACGATCGAGGGCATTCCCTCGGTAATGGCCCCACCTACTACACCATCCCTCGACCGATGCACGGAAAGCCCTGGTTCATCGAGTATGATGACGCGAACGGCATACGCCAGAAAAGCTGGTTCAATCTCAGCGTGCCATAAAGTGAAGCGATCACGCAGGACGAGTCGCCATGAGGATCACAAAACCTGCCTGTCCGGTTCATTCACGCCGACGACAGCGATGGCTTCAAAAGATCAACGTGGGTACGTTGAGTTCACCCGCGCCACCCGGACTGTCTGACGAAACTAGAAACGGAAGACGGTTACGCCGGACTTTTCAGAAACGTCGGTGGCTGGCGCTCGAGGTCAGACCAAAATCCCGATCAGTTTTCGCTCGCCTTCCTTCTCGGCTCACTCACTTGTGCGGCATGCAATAGACGCCCTCGGATTCCATGAGTACCGCACCGCCCTTTAACTCGCTCATCGCGCCGACCCAGGCTTCCGAATAAGTGCGGCTGGCATCAACGGCCGTCAGCCAAAGAACGCGATTGTCAGCCAGTTCAACCTTAACTTCCTGCTGCAAAGGGCTTGCCTGCACGGTCTGCTGATAGTGCCGTTTGATCCTGACAGTGCCGGCCGAGAACTCAGCTTCGTTGCTGCCGTAGTTCAGCACAAACTTAGTATGGTCCTCGCCCGCTATGCAACTCCCGTCACGCCCACACACGATTTTGGCGGCGGTCTTGCAATCCCATTTTAGTGAAGCGGGCCACATCGGATTGTCCGCGCTCAATCGCGGCTTGTCGCTCTGGCCAGCCGCCGTTAAGACTGCCCATGTGCTCATTATCGCAGTCGACAGGAGAAGCGCCTTCAACACTCTGTCCTTTCCGTCCCCGGCGTAGGCACCAGCAAAATCAAATAGCGTTGAGGTGGATCTAACAAAGCAGCGTCGTCTAGGGAACTCCCGTCGCGAGAGCCGCCAAGGCCGAGCGGCAGTCACCTTGGCTATATTCATCAACGACGTCAAATACGCTCTGGTCGACCGATCCCCCTGCTAGCGATTTGATACTATACTAGGGATCGCAGCGAAGCAACGTCAGCAAGGCGAATGTCGAAAAGCCACCGGGTTCGCAAGAAGGAAACGTCGGCAGGGCTACCTCTATATGCCCCTACGTTACCGCAGTTTCTATCCAGTTTGAGTTCGCGCCGAACCAGTTCGCACAGACCTTCAATCCGCGATAATATTTTCTGGCGGTGGGGCCTCTCTGGTAGTCCGTCATGGCTATTTCTATCGCCGATTTTCGAGCGACCGAAGTGCGAGGTCGAGATCATGCCGCGGCGACTCGGAAATCGCGAACGGGCACAGCGCGTGCTGGCCGCGCTGATACAAAGTGGCGTGAGACACGCAGGGGCGGATAGTTGTCTAGAGCGAGTGTGTCCACAACAGGTCCATCGAAGCCAGCAGGTGCCTTACCCTTGGTTCAGGTTCAATTGTTGGAAGTACCAAGACGGGTCATCATCGGACGAATCCGTCTCGATACTGGCTTCACTCGAATACCCCTCAACACTTGTGGCACTCCCGCTATCATCGCTCACGGCTTTAGAGAGATATAGCCCAGGTTTGTCGGCCCGCTGCCATTCACCGTCACTATTTTCCGTCCACTTGTCGGGACGCTGCGTCGGGTCAAGCACCCACCGATTTTCACCCACGTCAACAAACCCCATCTGCGCCAGCCGGGCTTCCATCCCTTGCGAAGCGGGGCGTGACATGATCAACGGCCGTTCGCCGTCGAGTCGAAGTTGATGCTCGAGCAGAATATCACCTGCGTTCTCGACAAGCGGATGAGTAACCCGAAGATCTACAACCGAGGTGATCTCTTTCCGCCCAGGAAACTGTTCCCGCCACCGCTCGTTATTGATGCCAAATCCGCCCTCTGTTCTTAAAAGCCCAACGCTTTTTTCGCCCAGATCATAACTGAAATATCGCGCCTTGGGCGTATCAGCGTCAGTGCCACCGTAGAGCCGAGCGATTGTTGCCGTGCGCCCGGCTTTTGAGGACACGAAAGGCGAGTACTCTTGTGGATTTTCGGCGATGTGCTTGATTTCATCGCCGTAAAAGTCCTTCACTTTTCTGGCGAATGAAGACCTTTCGAGCTCGACGACAGGAGGTTGGGAAGCAAGCGAGTACGGGTGTGTCGGCGCAGAAGACGAACTCGCATGGGAATCCGGCGCCGACCGGGACGGCATTCCCGCAAGTGTTTCCGTAAAGCTATCGCTCTCAACCGACTGACCCGGTTCGTCAGCTTGGCTAGCGCGTGTGGATGAGCCACTGATTGGATTATACATGACGCTTCCCTTCGGCTTAAGTCTTTTCGCAGTTGGAGGCTGTCTAAGCCTTGCTGCGAACCATACTCGGTCAAACTGACGATGACCTGACGTCAGGTTCGAGAGCATGAGAAGGCATCGAGTTCCACCACCGGCCCTGTGCAGTTCCAGCCAATCCAACTGCTTTGCACACTAGCGCCAAGCAGTTGTTCCCTCTCGCTTTCAGCCTTGACGTAAGCGCTGTTCCGGCGGCACCTTTCGCGCGTGGATGTAAGGGACGATGTTCGACGCCTTTGAGGGCTTCGACATATGACGGTTTCAGAGTTTACGCTTAAGTCCAGGGACGGAGAGCCGGTCCGTCGGCTGGAGATCTTCACTGGTTCGGGTCGGCGGCGTGAGTGGCCGCCGGAGGAGAAGGCCCGGATAGTGGCGGAGAGCTACGAGGCGGGCGAGACGGTTTGTGCTGTGGCACGCCGGTATGGACTTTCCCCGCAGCAATTGTTCACCTGGCGTCGGGCTGCTCGCCGGCCGATGGGGAGGCAGCGATATCGGAATCCATGTTCGTGCCGGCGGTGGTGACGGCAGCGCCTCCGAAGCCTGCGGCGAAGCATCGGCCACAGCCAAAGAAGCGGGAGCCGGCTCGAGACGCTGGTGTGATCGAGCTCGAGATCGACGGCATCGCAATGCGGGTGGGTCGTGGGGCGGATTCGAAGACGGTTGCAGCGGTGATCCGTGCGCTGAGGGCAACGTCGTGATCGGGCCAACGGGAGCGGTCAAGGTCATGGTGGCGACGAAGCCGGTCGACTTCCGCAAGGGAGCGGAAGGTCTGGCAGCGCTCGTGCGCGAGGCTATGGGCGCGGATCCGTTCTCGGGCGCGGTCTACGTGTTCCGGGCCAAGCGGGCCGACCGCATCAAGCTCGTCTACTTCGACGGCACGGGCGTATGCTTGTTCGCCAAGCGGCTGGAGGATGGCAAGTTCTGCTGGCCGGGCATTACCGATGGTGTCGTGCGACTGACGGCGGCACAGTTGCAGGCACTCCTGGAAGGCCTCGACTGGCGGCGGGTGCACGAGACGCGCGAGATGCGTGTTCCAACGACGGCGAGCTGACCATCGCATTATTGCCAAATCACTGGAATCCATGCTTGAATCCGCTTCGTGACTGACGCGGCCGCTGCCCTACCCGACGATCCTCAAGCGCTTCAGGCGATGCTTCTGGCCGCGCGCGCGGAGAATGAGAGGCTCCGCCAAATCATCAAGGAGTTGCAGCGCTATCGCTTCGGGCGAAGGGCGGAGAGCCTGCCTGAGGACCAGCTGCTTTTGGGGCTGGAGGAAGCCGAGCAGGTAGAGGCGGAGGGCTTCGCCAGCGCGGAAGCCGCGGACCCCTCAAAGCGTGATGCCAGGGCTCGTAAGCGTCGCGCCAACCGCGGCTCGTTGCCCACCCATCTGTCGCGCGTCGAGCAGGTAATCGACATCGCCGACAAGATCTGCCCGTGCTGCCAAGGCCAGCTGCATGTTATGGGCGAGGACGTCTCCGAGCGTCTCGACATCGTGCCCGCCCAGTTCCGTGTGATTGTCACCCGTCGACCGAAGTATGCGTGTCGGGCCTGCGAAGAGGTGGTCGTGCAGGCGCCAGCGCCGGCACGTCTCGTCGAAGGCGGCATTCCTACAGAGGCCACGGTGGCTCATGTTCTGGTGTCGAAGTATGCCGACCACCTTCCCCTATATCGTCAGGCCCAGATCTACGCCCGCCAGGGCGTCAATCTCGACCGTTCGACACTCGCCGACTGGGTGGGCAAGGCAGCTTTCCTGCTTCGCCCTGTGCATGAGCGGCTGTTCGAGCGGCTGAAGGCTTCAGACAAGCTCTTCGCGGACGAGACCACTGCGCCTGTGCTTGATCCGGGCCGGGGGCGGACCAAAACGGGGCAGTTGTTCGCCTATGCCCGAGACGACCGACCTTGGGGCGGAATGGACCTACCCGGCGTCGCCTATCTCTACGCTCCGGACCGCAAGGCCGAACAGCCGATCCGGCATCTTCAGGGCTTTGTCGGAACCCTGCAGGTCGACGGATACGCGGGCTACAAGGCACTGGCCGAACGCAACGCCGTGAGCTTGGCCTTTTGCTGGTCGCACGTGCGTCGCTTCTATGAGCTCGCGCAGTCCGGCCCCGCGCCGATCGCGACGGAGGCGCTCGCCCGCATCGCCCAACTCTACCACGTTGAGAGCGATATCCGCGGTCGTTCCGCCGACGAACGCCGCGCCGTCCGGCAGGAGAAAAGCCGTCCCGTCATCAATGCCCTTGAGCCGTGGCTTGGACAGCAACTCACCCTTATCAGCCAGAAGACCAAGCTGGCGGAAGCTATCCGCTACGCGCTCTCGCGCTGGCAAGGTCTGACACGATTCCTCGACAACGGTACGATCGAGATCGACTCCAACGTCGTCGAGCGCGCCATCCGTCCCATTGCGCTGAACCGCAAGAATGCGCTCTTCGCCGGCTCCGACGGCGGCGCCGAGCATTGGGCAACGATCGCTTCGCTGATCGAGACATGCAAGCTCAACGGCGTCGAGCCTCACACCTACCTCGCTGACGTGATCGCCCGGATCGTCGCCGGCCATCCACAAAGCCAGATCGACGATCTGCTGCCTTGGGCCTACAGACCTATGCCGCTCAAGGCCGTGGCCTGAGAACAGCGGTTACGCCTTGACAGGGAGCCGGAGAGACTAGCGACAGCTTTTTTGAGACCTTTGCCAAAAGTTTGCGATAAAATCCGGTCTTTTCTCAACGGAAGCGGCTCCCCTCCAAGAGCACGGATTTTGGATCGGATTTACGACTCCATTTCTCGGAACGGCTCGCAGGTGTGATACCATGCGCGGTCGCTTCCTCCGGCCATATCCATGGGCAGAAACCGACGTCAGCCCCTGAGTCGGTTCTGGAGTGCCTGCCGGTCGGCGACGAGATTGTCGAGGTGCAGCACGGCTGGCTGGTATCCTTGCGCCAATCGTCTAACCAGAGCCCGCGTGCCGTCGACCATAAAGACGCCGCAATCATAGCTGTTCGGCTGCTGGGCCATGCGGGCTGGCTCGAGGCGAGCACCCAGCCTTGCTGCGAACTCTGCTGCGGGCTGGTCATTGTACCCGCGGGCGGAGTCGTAGTGATAGGCGACAGGGCTTTCCCGCACACGGCGGTCGACGAGCAACAGCGACCAGTGGTCGCCGGGGCGATCAGGTTGGGCATTGCTTACTGGCATAAACAGGAAGTCAGCTGTATCGTTACCCCTCTGATCATGGACTATGCGCTGGAATGCGCGTAGCGCGAGGATTTCGGCGCCCAAGCGCAGATGATAAAGGGCTACGAGGGGATCCACGAGCCGCGTCCGCGCGGCGAGATCAGGATTGTCCCTCTGCAGATCCTGTGCCAGGAGCGCGTAATCCGCCAAGATATGCTTGTCGGCCAGCCACTCACTGGCGCCGAGCTCCAGCCAGCCGCCATCATGGAGCGAGGCTGCCGGATGCAAAGCTCCGACCTGAGCGTCGGACGGTGGGCGCGGGAGCTCCGGCGCATAGTGAGCATCATCCCGCAGCTCCTGCGGAGTGACCGGCAAATGAACCAGCGAGTCAAGGCCGCCGTAGATGTCCGACGGAGCCCTCGGCGTTGCCGCTGACGCAGCTTCACTCATCGGCCCATGGACGAGCTGAACGTCGGATGGGGGGCGCGGGAGCCCCGGCGCATAGTGAGCATCATCCCGCAGCTCCTGCGGAGTGACCGGCAAATGAACCAGAGAGTCAAGGCCGCCGTAGATGTCCGACGGAGCCCTCGGCGTTGCCGCGGACGCAGCTTCACTCATCGGCCCATGGACGAGCTGAACGTCGGATGGTAGGCGCGGGAGCCCCGGCGCATAGTGGGCATCATCCCGCAGCTCCTGCGGAGTGACCGGCAAATGAACCAGAGAGTCAAGGCCGCCGTAGATGTCCGACGGAGCCCTCGGCGTTGCCGCTGACGCAGCTTCACTCATCGGCCCATGGACGAGCTGAACGTCGGATGGTAGGCGCGGGAACCCCGGCGCATAGTGGGCATCATCCCGCAGCTCCTGCGGAGTGACCGGCAAATGAACCAGAGAGTCCAGGCCGCCGTAGATGTCCGACGGAGCCCTCGGCGTGGCCGCTGACGCAGCTTCACTCATCGGCCCAACTTCGGCGTGATGGACGAGCTGAACGTCATTCAGTCCTGCCGCCCCCTCAGCCCTTGCGGAAACCGCCCTGGGTGGTTCCATCGTCCGGTCGAACAGCTGTGGCCAGGTGGGATTCCCCGGCCGCGAGTTGGGCAGCGGAGCGGCTTCCGGTCGATATCTGAGGCGAATGGCAACGCCTCGCGGATTGAGTGGGGTTCTCGGCCTACCCCCTAGCGGCAACCAACCCGCCGTGTAGCGCTCGCCATCAATCAAAAAGCTGGTCAGTTGAACCTCCTGGTTCGGCATGAGGTTGCTCCTGTCCAGCGCAGCGATCAACTCGTCTGGCGCGCGCTGGTGGGCGTGGCGCCAGTTCAAGTGACGAACGGCCTCTCCGAAATCCGGGGCCTGGGAATGGCGCGCGGTTGGCGCGAGGGAAGACGGTGGGCCAGCTTCTTCCAGCATCTCCCAAAGTTGATCCTGATCGTAACCTTCCCCGGGGAGGGCCACTGGAGATCCGGCAGCGCGCGGCACGGGGGCAATCTGGCGCTCAGGTTCCAACGCTTCGCTGCGCGGCAGTGACTTGCGAAGGTGAGCCAGAGCGAATACGACCCGTTTGTAACTACCGGGATAGCGATTGACATCTTCATCCAGCGACTTGTCATGAAGCCGAGCAGCAATGCCCGGCATGTTGTTTTGACGCAGGTAGTGACCGAAACTGCCAAGGGCACTTGCATAGTTACTGGCGCTATCTGGACTGAGCCCGCTCGCAGGCGCTGCTGATTTGTACTCTTTGATGAGGGCCGCGTCGTCGGGATAAGGATTCAGGACAGTACGTCCTATCGTTGGCGCGGGTGCGCCCGCCTGGTATGTCTTCAGATACTTGAGAGCCGGAACGATGGACGACGACCCCCCGTTTCTTTCGAGCTCCTTGACGTCGTCGTCCAGCGACTTGTCGTGAAGCCGAGGAGCAATGCCCTGCTTGTCGTTTTCAACGAGCCAACGACTGAAGTTGAGAAGACAATTCACATGGCGCGTGGCGGTGCCGTCCTTGGCCCCACGGGCGATGAGTGCCGCCCTGAGACCCTCCATGAGGGACGCATCTTCGGAATAAAGAGGACGCTTGTCGCCACCTACGCAAACCGTTGTTGAACGATCCGGCTGCAGCGCCGAGGCGCCTAAGATCGCCCCACCACCTCCGGTGTGCGGCGCTGGTATGTAATCTTGCCCGCTCCCCTGCATTATGGGCTGCGCTTCCCTTGACGACGAAGCCAGTTGATGGATAGGGGCCTGCAGCACGCGACCGCCTGAATTGCCGATCGCGCTCAGTTGCCGCTCAATGGCATCCCCTTGGGGATTGCTCAGCGTCCTCTGCCTCTTCGCTGGTCTCAACTGCTCCGGCTGATCCGCCCCTCGCAGAACCTCCTCTGGATTGACAGCCAGCCCCGGCGAGGGGAGGGCTGGGCTTGGCTGATCAACAGCGCCTGCCGGCGAATAGGGAGGTGAGGGCACACCTTGCCAAAAGTTCACCGTGCCCCAACTGTCGGCTGGCAGCTGACCAGCTTGATCCGCCCCCTCCCAAAGCTCCGCCGAATTGAAATTTGACGGCGACTGGGCGGATTGATCGTCCAACAGTCGCCGAAGCTCCTCTGGATTGACAGACAGCACTGGCGACTGGACGGCCTGTTCCTCCGCCTGCCGAGAGCCGTCCGCCCCGAAAGGGCCCTCCCAGATGCTGCTGCGGCAATCACGAATGATATTCAACCCGGTGGCGGGTGTCGTCTCGGGGTGTCCGCCGACACGAGCCACATCATCGATGAGGCGCTCGCCTTCCATGGAGGGAGGCCTGCGATCAGCTAAAGTACCGCGCCCACGATATTCTTGAAGCACCGTCAGCGCTCCCATTGCCAGCTTATCCCGATCCCCGAATGACGTGACATGTGCGACCAAGGAATCGGGATCGAGTGTAGTAATCGTTTGGCCAGGGCCGAGAGATTTCGCCAATCTGCGAAGGGTCCTATCATACTCCTCGGCGGTGCTCGGTAGCCATCCCCGTCGGGCAGCCGCCGCCTGGACAGCCTGCTCGATGAGGTTCTTGTCTTCCACAGGGGGTTCATTGCGTGGACGTCCGTCAGCAGGAGCACTGGGGTCGCGATGCTTACGAAGCAACATCAACGCCGCCACAATTGATCCGTCACGGGAAAAGAAACTTTTAGCGTAAGCAACCAAGGATTCGTGATCGAGTGTAGAAAGCGACTTGCCTTGCGACCCGAGATCATTCCCTAATCTGCGAAGAGCCGCCGTATAACCCCTGGGCGTTTGCCCTTTCAGATCCCGGCGCGCAACCTCGGCCTTGATCGCCGCGTCGATGAGGCTCCGGTCTTCATCAGACAGATGAGGATAAAAGCGGTCTCGAGGCGCATGGACCCCTGCGACGGGGTCGGCACCAGAGGAACCATGATGTGGAGGCCTGCGATCCGCTAAAATACCTGGCTCACGATATTCACGAAGCACCGTCAGCGCGGCTCCCATTGCCTCCTTATCCCGACCCCCGAATGACTTGACATGTGCGACCAAGGAATTGTGATCGAGTGCAGTAATCGTTTGGCCAGGGCCGAGAGATGTCGCCAATCTGCGAAGAGTCCTATCATACTGCTCGGCGGTGCTCGGTAGCCATCCCCGGTCCGCAGCCGCCGCCTGGACAACCCGCTCGATGAGGTTCTTGTCTTCCACAGGGGGGTCATTACGCTGACGTCCGTCAGCAGGAGCGCCGGGGTCGCGGTGCTTACGAAGCACTGTCAACGCGGCCACCATCGACCCGTCATGGGAAAAGAAACTTTTAGCGTAAGCAATCAAGGATTGGTGATCGAGCGCAGAAAGCGTCTTACCTTGCGATCCGAGATCATCCGCTAATCTGCGAAGAGCGGCTGCATAACCCCTGGACGTCTGTCCTTTCAGATCCCGGCGCGCAACCTCGGCCTTGATCGCCGCGTCGATGAGGCTCCGGTCTTTGTCAGACAGACGAGGATAAAAGCGGTCTCGAGGCGCATGGATCCGTGCGACCGGCGCGGCATCGGCTTGGCGCGCCTCGCGCAGCAAGTGCTGCTCAAAGCCATTGTGCCCGGCGTGCGCCGCCTGCTGCCGTTGCATGGCGTCGAACGTCTCCCGCCAAGCCGGATCCGTTGGATTGAAGTTAGGTAGGTCCACGCTTGTCTCACGCTTATAGGTCACCTGAGGCTCAAAACTACTCGGGCAAGCTGTCGAGAAGCTGACGATCCCCGCCGTCTGTAAAGCGAACGCTCGAAGAGAACAGTCTGCGGTCCGGTGCCTCTACGTCTATCGCGGATGGGCAAACGAGGATTTCCATGCTCGCAGTATGGTCCTTAAAGGTCGCGTCGATCTCGGCCGACGGATATTGGCGGAGATGCCGCGCCTTGCGACCGTTTATGATTTGTACCTTCTCGAGCTCGGTCAATTTTCGTTGAGCAAACGAGCTCGCGGGTTAGCCGAAATTGCCCCACCCCCAGAGCGCGGGCCTCCGATTTGAAAGTCCCGTTTTTGGCGGGCCGGTTTGGGCGCGCAGTTGCGCCAGCCGCTGAAGAGGTGAAGTCTGCCACCGCGGCCGGGGGCCATTGCTACTTGTCGCAGATACCCGACTTCATATCCAACAGCTCGAGTTTGACGAGTTTGCCGGAAAGAGAGAAGTTGCTATAGTTCATCACTAGGTCACGCGCGATCCCATTTTCATGTAACTTTAAGTTGATTATAGTTTGCGGAAGTTCGTCGCCGCCCTCCGTGCTGTCGTCGAAATAGGCAACTTCGATCGGCCAAGCGCGATCCTTTTCCAGTTTGGCGAGAGCTGGCGCCTCAGGGTCGTTCTTCTCGGCCTCGGCCTTCTTCCCGATTAGGACGCTCGTGGTCATAGCCTTGTCGGCATCGCCGACGCCGTCGAACAGTCTAGTCTCATAAAGGGTCTCACCGGCATCGGCACGGTTCATGATGTCGAGCATATGCTGCGTCGGAAACTGTGTTGAGCCAATGTCGAAATCCTTGTGCTCCGGCTTCTCCAGCCTGACCATGACGTTCTGGCCCTCGCGTGTCGCCGTGCCGCGCACCTCCTTCTGAAGTGCCTGGTCGACATAGGTCTTGGTCATGAATGAGAAAGTGTTGCCGTCGGCAGCCTCGAAGGTCGTCATTTGCTGGTCGGTCAGCCCACTCGTGGTGACCGAGTCGATGCGCGTCACAATGCGGGTATTGGTTGTATAATCTAGGCAGGCAGAGCCATGGAACTCGTAAATCATACGACCCGTTACGTCAGCAATCCCTGATCTGTCGGAAGCCTTGATCAGCGTCATGTCGTAAACGGCACGATGAGGTAGCAGAAAGCGCGCGGCGGCCGTGTCCGAAAGCACAAAGACACAGAGGGCGATGATAGGAAGGACGAGCCGTCTCGGGATACGCATTCGCAACTCCAGTTGGCGCAACCTGCTGTCGCGCAACGAGAGCATCAAGAGTCGTGCCAACCGCGCAGAAAGAACCTCAGAAACTGTGCTACATATTATTCAATGGCGTAACTGAGCGTGTGTGGGCACGCCGACCGAACATCACCGTGTCGCGAAAGCGACAAACCCTCTCAACATGGGCAGCGGCCCTAATAGGTTCCTAGTCGTCAATCCTGAAGCGTGCTCCCACCGCCAACGCATCCGCAATGGTGGCCGAACCACTGCCGCGTGGCGTGGCGCAGTCGGTGCGATCGGTCACCGAAATCGTGAGGGGGAACTCGCGAAACGTAGTGAAGCAGCAATGGCACAAAGTGTCGGACCGTCGGACCGCTTTGTGCGGATGTATCAGGATCTTCATACGGCCGCGAACGCCATGAAGATCGATTCAATCGTCGAAGCGTCCGACCGTCATCCGTGCCGTGCTCGATCGACTCGCAGCGAACTCCGAAGTCATCGACGCAGTGCGCGGCAACCCCTCCTTGTTCGCCTCGAAGGCTGAGAAGCAGGAATGGCAGCCGGCTATTGAAGGGCGCGCCACGCTCAAGGGCCAACATCGAGTGCCACATCCGCCTTCGGTCGATCTTTGCAACACGACCGTCCGGTGCGCGGCAGCTTACTGAAACCACGGTGCCAGCACTCCTAGCTATTGCGTAGCGTAAAGCGCACGCGCATGCTGTCGAGCGCATGGATCGCATTGTTGGGGCGCCAGACAGGTTCGCTAACGAGCTCGATTAATCCGACCTTGCTTGCGATCGCGGTCAGGACTGCCTCTGCTTCCGCTCGGGCAATGTTCTGGCCAACACAGCCATGGATCCCCACACCAAATGCGAGATGACCGACAGGTCGTCTGTCGACCTTGTAGTGCCTGGCTTCCGGCCACTGATCTTCATCAAGATTGGCCGCGCCGAGAACACAGAGGATTTTGGTATCTTGGGGTATTTCGACGCCGCCCACGGTGGTGTCGACACTGGCCGTCCTGCAAAACGAATGGACCGGCGACGTATACCTCAGCGCCTCCTCGAAGGCTGGTCGGGCAAGCTTGGGATCCCTCTTGAGCTTTTCGAACTCGCCCGGATTCGATGCAAGGCACCATACCGCGTTGCCAATGCCGGTCACGGTCGTGTCGACGCCCGCCGACAGCAGCGACCGCACGAGCATTGCAGCTTCGTCCTCGGTCAGCTCGCCGGCATCGGCTGCCGCGTAGATGGTTTCGCCGAAGCCCCCCGGAGCCAACGCTTCGCGTTTGCAGTGCTTCATGATCCAGGGCATGATTTGGGGTCCCCGTTCCAGCGCAGCGCGGCGCAAGGCGTTATCAGGACCCAAAGCGTTGAAGCCGAACGCACCGAAATCAACCAGCGCGCGCGTGTCGATTTCTTGAAGCCCGACGGCCGCAGGAAACACACTTACGGGAAATGCCTCAGCCAGATCCGGAACCAAATCGAACTCGCCGCGCTCGACCAGTTCGTCGACCAGCGCGTTTGCCCTCTCGGCGAAAGCATCCTTGAGCACACTCACCGCACGGGGAGACAGGGCGCGTGAAATGACTGTTCGCGTCCTTGTGTGATAGGGCGGTTCCACCTCCAATACGATGGATGGCTTGCGCCAGGACGGAGCGACTTGGAAATCCGTGAGGCCAACTCCTCGGGAGGAAACGAAGCGCTGCCAGTCGGAGAAAACTTCCCTAGTCTCATTGAAGCGACCGCAAGCGAGAATGGCATACCGGGGAATGTGGACGAACGGACCACGCTTTCTCAGTTCGACATAATAGGATGCCGGGTTACGGAGAATCTCCGCATCGTACGGATCGATGTCCCACACAGGAATATCGGCCGAGATCTTCGTGGGGATATGATCCGCTACCAGTTGCATACCACGGCTCCCGATTGGTCGTGTCAGTGATGCGGAGCTGCGATGCCGACGTGGCGATCAAGAAACTCCTTGTTGGACTTGAGCTCCGACGCGGCGCCCTCGAACACGATGCCCCCCTGTTCGATGATGATCACGCGCTCGGCGAAATCGAGCGCGATGGCTGTATGCTGCTCGACGAGCACAATGGTATGCCCACGCCTCGAAAGCTCCTGAAACACTGCGACCAGCCTCTCACATATGACCGGAGCCAAGCCCTCCAGCGGTTCGTCGAGCAGGATGATGTCCGGCTTCCCCATCAGCGTTCTGGCGACGGCCAGCATTTGCTGTTCGCCGCCGGAAAGTTGGCGACCGCCGTTTCGCCGGCGCTCCTTGAGCCGAGGGAAGAGGTCATAGGCCTCCTCGATGCTTGCGCCGTTGCGCACGCCGGCCTGCAGGTTCTCTTCCACGGTAAGAGAAGGGAAGATGTCCCGCGTCTGCGGAACGAGGCCGAGGCCGAGGCGGGATCGCTTATGAGGCGGGAGCCGGTCAATTGGCTGTCCCTTGAGTCGGATCGCTCCCGAATGCTGCCGCGTCAGACCCATCACCGTGTTGAGCGTCGTGGTCTTTCCGACGCCATTTCGCCCGATGATCGCGAGTCGCTCCCCTTGCACAACCTTCAGAGAGAGATTTCGCAGGATATGGGTCTCGCTATAGCCCGCGACGACATTCTCGAGTTCCAAAAGTGTTTCAGCCATGGCCCGCTCCGAGGTACAACTCGCGCACGCGCAAGTCGCGGCTGATCTCTTCAGGCGTGCCCTCAACGAGAACCGCGCCGTTAACGAGGACGATGATCCTGCTTGCAACTTCGAACACCAGTTTCATGTCGTGTTCGATGATCAAGACCGAGAGATCGGTCGGCAACCGCTTGATTGCATCGACGATCAGATGACTGTCGGATGACGGAACCCCTGCGGCGGGTTCGTCGAGTATCAGGATCCTGGGCTTTAGCGAAAGAGTCAAAGCAAGTTCGACCAACCTCTGCTGTCCGTAGGCGAGGCTGCGAACGAGGCGGTTGGCCAGAGGGAGCAACCGGAAGTCAGCCAGAAGCTCTTCGACCTCGGCCTCGATGGCCGCATCGCCATCGTGGCGTTCCAGAAAGCGAAACGTCCTGTGCTCTCGCTCGAGGATGGGCAGGCGGATGTTGTCCCGAACGGACAGGTCCTTGAACAGGTTGGTGATCTGGAAGGTCTTTGCGATGCCTGCTCTTACGCGGGCAGCCTCGGCAAGCTGACTGATATCCTTGCCGTCAAGATGAATGGAGCCTGATGAAGGCTGAAGGGCTCCAATGATCAGGTTTGCAAAGGTTGTCTTTCCAGCCCCGTTGGGGCCAATCAGTGCAGCGCGAGCTCCTGTGGGAATGTCGAGCGTGATGTTCCTCGCGACCTGCAGTCCGCCGAAATTCTTCGAGAGGTTTCTGATCCTGAGGCCCGATGTCATTTGCGCGCCCCGATCATGCCCGCCACCCGCCTAGGCAGCGAGATAAGACCATCAGGCAGGAAGAAGACGACTGCCAGAAGCATGAAGCCGATGACGAACAGCCAGTTGAAAGGGTCGATGCTGGCTGCGACATGACGAACCGTCATGAACACAAGCGTCCCGATCAACGCACCATAGAGGCGACCGGCACCTCCAAGAATCAGCATCACCATGACATCCGCGGATAGCGCGAAATTGAACGCTTCCACGCTGACCAGGCTGGTGATTTGGGCAGACAGGGCGCCGGCGATCCCTGCGATCGTTCCCCCAATCACATAGGCCGTCACCTTGCGCCAATAGACCGGTGTGCCGATTGCACGCATTCGGCTAGGACTGTCCTTGATGCCTCGCAGGGCGAGACCGAAGGGAGATGCAACAAGGACACGCAGGACCACCAAGATGATAAACAGGACACTGAACGCGTACCAGAACGCTGTCTTCCCGATGAAATCAAACTCGAAGACCCCCAGGATCGGCGTCATGGATATGCCGGATAGTCCGTCAGCGCCGCCGGTGACATCACGCGCCTTCGAGGCGATCTCCTGCAACACCATTGTGATCGCGATCGACAGCATCAACAGCGACAGCCCATGCGCGCGCATCAATAGCAGGCCGGAAAAGAACGCGATCAGGGCTCCGATCACCGCGCCGACGGCAAGTCCAAGCAGTGGATCGGGTGACGCGTGGATCGCAAAGAGCCCGGCAGCATAAGCCCCACACCCGTACATTGCCGCATGACCCAGCGTCGCGACACCCGCATAACCGAGGATCAGGTCGAAAGAGACCACGAAAACCATCATGATCAGCATCTGGGTCAAGAACCCCAGATCGTACGGAAACAGCCAAAAGGCGGCGAAAGCACAGATGATCAGGATGGCAACGGGCAGGAGCTTGCCGGTGCCACCCAGCGACGTGCGCACGATATCGATTGTAGAAATCAGGATCATGATGGTCTGACCAGAAGACCGTTCGGGCGCAGGGCCAGAAGCGCTATGATCGCAAGGAAGAAGAAAATTGTCCCAACATCGGGAAGCAGGTATCTGCCGGCTGTATCGAGGATGCCGAGGCCCAAAGCCGCGATGAACGATCCGACAATGCTCCCCATACCGCCGACTGTCACGACGATGAGAAAGAGGACCATGTATCGCAGAGGATAGTATGCCTCGATAGGTAGCAACTCGGCGCCGAGAATTCCGCCGACTGCCGCCAGCCCCGCACCAAGAGCGAAGGCGGCCAGATACACTTTGGGGGTATCGATCCCGAGTGATGCCGCAGTGTTCTGGTTGTCGACTGCCGCGCGCAGAAAGATGCCGAACCGGGTGCGTTCCACGAGCAGGTATAACCCCGTCACCATCAGAAGCCCGACGACGATGACGATGAGTCTATGTAGCGGGAGCACCTTGAAGCCGAGATTAATCGGAATGCTTACTTCCGGCGGCATCCGGATCGGTAGAAGGGTGGAGCCGAGGAAGAGATTGACGGTGGCGATCATCACGAAGACGATCCCGATCGTTGCAAGAACCTGTTCGAGTTCGCTGAAGCGATAGATGTGACGGTAGACCAGCCGCTCGAGGGGGATCGCAATCACGATCACGGCAATCACAGAGGCGGCGAGGGCCGGGACGAACGGCACCCCATATCGCATGGTCAGCACGTGCGCGCACGCGCCGCCAAGCATGGCAAAGCCGCCATGGGCGAGATTGACGATCCGCATCAAGCCCATCGTCACTGACAAGCCGACGGAAATCATGAACAGGATCATGCCATAGGCGATGCCGTCGACAACTATGCTGAGGGCGACCGTCATCAGCTAACACCGATCTAGAAACAGAGGTTTTCAGCAATGCGGCATGGTGGGCTCGGACACCCACTATGCCAGGATGTATCAGCGATCGAACCCGAGGTCGGGAACGCTTTTCACGAGATCGAATTCGCGGTTCACCAGGCGTCCTCCATCGCGCTCCACACGGCGGATATAGACATTCTGGACGACATGGCGCGATGTTGGATCTATGCTCACCGGGCCGCGTGGGCTTTCCCACGACAAGCCCTTCGCGGCTTCGATAGCCTTGTCGCCATCCGTTCCGGCTAGCTCAATCATCTTATAGATCAAGTGCGCACCGTCATAAGCGCCCATCGAAGCCATATTGGCCCTAGACTTTGGAAAAAGCTCGGCGAGCTTGGCCGTAAACGCCCGGTTCAGGTCCGAGGTGTGGGCATCCGAATAGTGATAGGCCGTAGTCAGTCCGACTGCCTGTTCGCCGAGGGAGTCGATGGTCGTCTCGTCAGTCTCACCGGTCCCAATAAAGCCAATGCCAGCTTCCTTCAGTCCATTCTCACTATAGGCCTTCGTGAAGGCGAACGTGGCGGGTCCGGCAGGGAGGAAGGCGAAAACCGTATCAGCCCCGGAATTCTTGATGCGCTGCATGAAAGGAGCGAAATCGTTCGTCTGCAAAGGCATACGGATTTTCTCAACGATCGTCCCGCCCTGCTGTTCGAAAGCGCTGCCAAAGGCGGTCTCGGCGTCGATGCCTGGATTGTAGTCCGAAACGGCGGTGACTACCTTCTTGGCGCCGTTCTTGGCGGCCCACTGCGCAGCCGGTACTGCCACCTGCCATAAGGTAAAGCTGGTGCGAACGAAGTATTTCGACTGCTTGTTGATCGCAGAGGTTGCCGCATTGAATATGATCGCCGGAACCTTGGCCTGATTGATCAGCGGAGCGACGGCGAGCGCGTTCGGGGTAAAATCGAAACCGGCCAGATACTTCACCCCGTCGCGTATGAGCAGTTCCTGAGCGGCTGCTTTGCTCGCATCCGGGTTCGGACCGCCGACGTCCTTGTAGATGAACTCGATCGTATTGCCGTTCACCTCGTTGCCATGCTGCGCGACATAGACTTGAATAGCTTCCTTGAACTGCTTGCCCCAGATGGCGTTCGGGCCTGAGAATGTTGCGATCACACCCACCTTGATGGTTTCCGCGAGCGCCGCGCCTCCAAGCGCGAACGTTGCGATCGCGGTTGCAAGCAGGCCCGCACAAAGTCTCTTCATCGTATTCCCTCCCTTGGATTGCCGGCGTCTCACAGTGCTAAGCCCGGCCGGTTTACCTTGTGAAACCTGATGTCTCTCCCTCATATTTTAGTAAGGATTCTTGACTAAATTGTCAAGCAGCGAAGCCTCGCCGATTGGCCGTCGCCGTAGGTGAAATCCGATTGGAGCGACACGGCGCGCAAGATTTTCTGCTACCGAGAACCGAGTGCTATGACCGCTGCCATTTGGATGGCCCGCTAAAGATTGCGATTGTAGCCTTATTTCGTCATGTAAACTGACGAAATGCTTCAGCCAGATGCACCGGCTATGCGGCGCCGGTGAAAGATTGTTCGACAGATGCTCCGAGTGGTCGGCGGCAGACGAACCCAGCAGCTTTGCGCGAAAGGTCAAAAAGGTAGCTGGGTTGAGAGTCCACTCGGATCCCTTCTTGGCAGAGCCAGTAAGTTGGGCGACCGCCCCGGCTAAGAGGGGATGGTCTACGAGACGGGTCGCGCGAGGTGACGCGAAACCTAGCCAATGGCTGCTCGCTTCAGCTTTTGCACGGACTGCGCGTAGGGGGCCGGGGCGACGGTCGCGCGAACCTTGAGCTGCTCATGGCGCTCGACATGCGGCTTGCGAGAGCCTCCGCCTGGTTCGCCCCATGTCAGGACAATCTGGGTGCCCGGCGTCGCGCAAGCCGTATCGAGCATCGCGAGTGACAGCATCTCGCCTTCGTTCGCACTGTAACCGCAATGACAGGAATGCCCAACCAAGGAGCCGTCCGGCGCCCTGACCTCGTCGAATTGCGGCCAACCGTAGTAGGCAACTGGAAAGTCGAGTGCCTTGAACCGCGGCCCGTCACCGAACTGCGACCCGAAGATCTTCGCCACATCCTCCCTGTTCCAGACCAAAGTGACCTTCTTGCGTCGCTTTCCTTCCGGCAGAGCTTCGAGCGCTGCGCGTCCAATGAAATCATGATCGAACTTGATTATGTGACCGTATCCGAGGTCCCATGGTGTGACGTAGTAGTCTTCAATGTTGTCTGACAGGAAACTGCCGCCGAGCTGCGCGTTGGCTTCCCAGCCATTGCCGGAAAGCCATTCACGGTAATCCCTCAGTTCGGCGCCGGTATATATGCCTGGAAGGGGATAGGGCATCCAACCGAACTCGAAGATGGTGCTGAAGTAGGTCTTGGTACCCCCCTGCTTCAGCCCGTGCTTCTCGCCAGCGGCAACGAGTGCCGAGCGCACCTTGTCCATCTCTTCATAAGGCCCGGACAACTCCGCGCCGAGGTGTCCGGCCATGCCATGCCGCAGCACAAGGACTTTGCAGCCGCCAATTTTCACTTTCGCCGTGCGGAAGAACGGAATCTCGGGTGCATCGCCCTCAACGGCGTCGTTGAATATCTTGCCTGCATTCGGACCTTCCAGCTGGAAACGATAGAACCAGCGCTTTCCCGCTGGATTGTATGGGGTCGGGTCGTCACGCTCGATAGTGACGTCGTAGCCGCCCTTTTCGGCATTGAACTGAACCCAATTCAGCAACGGCATGCTGCTGATGAGTTCGAAGGTTTCCTCTTCAAGTCGATACACGACGCAGTCGCCAATCACGTGGCCTCGAGGCGTGCAGCCGACCAGCTGTTTTGCCCTGTCCGTCGAGAAATTCGCGAGGCTGTTGATGCCGATCTTCTCGAGAAGCCGAAGAGCGTCGGGACCTTTCAGAAGCATTTCCGGCATATGATGCGACTGATCGAAGAGGATCGCCGATTTCCGCCATGCACGCTGTTCGTCGCGCCAATTCGTGAACTCAGGAGGGATGTACGCCGCCGTAAGACCCGTCCTGGCTCGATAGTGCGGGGCAAGGGTATCATTGTAGAAATACTCGACGAGATCCCGCTTCTCGTCGATAAGTGTTTGCAGCGACTTCTCGCCGTTTGCCTTTACCATCGTGATTGATCCTGCTCGATGTAAAATATCGCCTTGCCAACCCCTAGTGAGGAGGGAACCGCTAACCTCACGAGCCAACCCTATTTTGCAAATCGGGAGACAATCGACGAAGCCAAGCTGAAGCGATGCCATGCCGCAAGAAATCAAGCGGCGTCGCTGGACGGCTGCTGAGCGCAGGGCTCCAGTTCGCTACGCGAACTTCTTGATGACGCATCTCTCCTCCCTTGGCGGCCGTCAACCGCCTTCCTATATTGTTCGGATACCTGACGATATATTCGCCGGAGCCGATGTGTCAATCCACTGGCCGCAGAGATTGAAAAAGCCGAAAGCACGGCGTAGCGCGCGGTAGAAGGATGTATAAGCTGACCGAGTGGGAGGAGAGACGATTGGCATGAGACTTAGAAATTCCTGGCGGCGCAACAACATTGGCCGTCGTATGAACGAGGCAGTGAGATTGTTCGAGGCGCAGATCGTGGAGAATCTGCGATCGAATGGGCACGACGAGCTCAGCGTCGCCCATATCAATCTTACGCGAAATCTCGATGAGGACGGGACGCGACTCACCGAACTGGCGCGCAGGGCGTCGATGACGAAGCAGTCCATGAGCGAACTGGTCGATCAGGTCGAGCGGACGGGACTGATCGAGAAGCGGCCTGATCCGACGGATGGCCGCGCGAAGCTCGTGTGCTTCACCGACAAGGGGATAGCCTGGCTCGATGCATTTCATCGCAGCCTGGAGGTTGCCGAAAGTGAAATGCGCGCCGAGCTCGGTCCTGCCATGGTCGACCTGATGGTTGAAGTGCTCGCAAAGTATGTCGAGGCGCGCGAGGGCGGCGTCGAGCGAGAATAGTGCCTTGACAAATCGTCTGGTTTCCTTACCAAATGCTGTGATCTTCAGAGCATTTGGGGAGGACGTGGGTGGACGGTGCCGTGGTCGATGTTGCAATTTCGGGTGGCGGGCCGTTTGGCCTGATGCTTGCGAACGAGCTCGGCCGGCGAGGAATCTCGGTCATCCTGCTTGATGAGAAGCCTTCGACCGCATTCAATCCCCAGGCAAACGCGACCCAGGCCCGCACGATGGAGCACTATCGGCGTCTAGGGTTCGCCGAGGAGGTCCGTGCTCTTGGCCTGCCGGACGATTTTCCGACCGACGTCGCTTATTTCACGCGCTACGCTGGACACGAGCTTGGACGCTTCCGCCTTCCGTCCGCCCGGGAGGCGCGCGAGAGGGTGTCTTCTCTTTCGGGCTCCTGGAGTGCGGCCGAGTTGCCGCATCGCGTGTCGCAGAAGTATGTCGAGCAGGTGTTACGAAAGCATGCCGAAGCCCAGCCCGGCGTCTCGATCAACTATGGCTGGCGCGTAAGCGAGTTCATCGACTCTCAGGACGGCGTGTCGGTCACGGCGCAGGAAGTCCAGACCGCCTCTCGCCGTACCGTGCGGGCCAAGTATCTTGTCGGCGGCGATGGCGCCCGCAGCTTCGTGCGCAGACAACTCGGTATCGCCTACAAGGGCGATGCGGGGGCGGTGCGAGATTTCTTCGGCGGACGCATGTTCGCGATCTATCTGCGCTGTCGGCAATTCTACGAGGTCGTGCCCTTCGCGCCGGCTTGGATGAACGTGACTTTCAACAACCAGCGGCGCGCCTTCATGGCCGCGGTGGACGGCCGAGGCGAATTCGCGTTTCACACGCAGCTTCGCGAAGGCGAGAAGGAAGAAGACATCACGGACGAGCAGGCGCTCGAAATGTTCCGGACCGCCGTCGGCCATCCCGTGCAAGCCGAGGTGCTTTCCCGCGGCACCTGGACCGCCGGCTACGCGCTCGTCGCCGAGAGCTTTTCGCGGGGACGGGTGTTCCTCGGCGGAGACGCCGTCCATCTGTTCACGCCAGCGGGCGGACTGGGCTACAACACCGCCGTCGACGATGCGGTCAATCTGGGATGGAAACTGGCAGCGGCGATCAAGGGCGTGGCCTCGCCGGCTATACTCGACAGCTATGAGATCGAGCGGCGTCCCAATGCGGTTCGCAACACGGGCTTTGCCAAGCAATTCGCCGATTCGATCGGCCTCTATACGCCGAAGTCCGGCCTTGAAGACGACACGGCGCAAGGTGAGGCTCTCCGAAGAGAAGCCGGCGATTATCTTGCTGGGCACGGAAAGGCGGAGTTCAACATTCCGGGGATCACCTTCGGCGCCCGGTACGACGGGTCTCCGATCATATTGTCGGAGAACAGGCTGCCGGTCGAGGATCGTCCGGACGTCTATGCACCCACAGCCGCGCCTGGCGGACGCGCTCCCCACATATGGATCGATGCGTCGACCTCGCTTTACGATCTGCTCGGCTTCGAATGGACGCTGCTGCGCTTGGGCAGGACGCCCCCGGCGGTGGACGCCATTACATCTGCGGCTGCCCAAGCTGGCATGGACCTGACCGTAGTCGACATTGCCTCGGCTGAGGTGGAAAGCTTGTATGAAGCGCCGTTGGTGCTTATCCGCCCGGATCAGGTCGTGGCGTGGCGTGGGACACGCGACGCGGATGCGCAATGCACGATCGACACCGTGCTCGGGCGCAGGATGTCCGGCCTTCAGAAAATCGCCAATGACGGCGCACAGGATACGGCAGCGACGAATAGTATGCACGCATAGCTGGCCCGCGCTGCCAGTTCTGGGATTCACCGCCACCATGATCGAAGCCTTTGCCCTTACGCTCAATCCGGCACGCGTGGTCTTCGGACGGGGCGCGGTGTCACAGGTTCCCGCCGAGGTCGCGCGCCTGCGCTGCAAGCGGGCGCTCGTTCTGTCGACCCCGTCCCAGAAGACGGACGCTGAGAGGCTCGCCAGACAATTGGGCGAGGCGGCGGTCGGGGTTTTCGCCGACGCGGCGATGCACACGCCGGTTTCCGTCACCGAGCAGGCCCTGGAGGTGTTCGAAGGCGAACGCGCTGACTGCGTGGTTTCGTTCGGCGGCGGATCGACGATCGGGCTCGGCAAAGCCATCGCCTGGCGCAACGATACGCCTCAGATCGTGATCGCGACCACGTATGCGGGCTCGGAGGTCACCCCCATTCTCGGAGAGACCGAGGAAGGCCTCAAGACAACCAGGCGCGATCCCCGCATCCTGCCGGAAACTGTGATCTACGACCCCGACCTGACCCTCGGCCTGCCTGTCGCCATGAGTGTTTCGAGCGGGCTGAACGCCATGGCCCATGCGGTAGAGGGTCTTTATGCGCAGGACCGCAATCCGATCTCTTCATGGCAGGCCGTCGAAGGCATCCGCGCGTTGAAAAAGGCGTTGCCGTGCATCGTGGAAAAGCCAGTCGATGGCGAGGCGCGTTCGCTCGCGCTCTATGGATCCTGGCTCTGCGGCACCGTTCTCGGCACCGTCGGAATGGCATTGCACCACAAGCTCTGCCACACGCTGGGAGGCAGCTTCGACCTGCCGCATGCGGAAACGCACGCGATCTTGCTGCCGCACTCCGTGGCACACAACGCATCCGCTGCAGCCGAGGCGCTGAAACCGATTGCCAACCTCTTCGGCGGATCAGTCAGCGGCGGCCTCCACGACTTCGCCGCCTCGCTGGGCGCACCGCTCGCCCTGCGCGATCTCGGGCTTGCCGAGAGTGATCTCGACCGCGCCGCCGACCTGGCCGTGCGCAACCCCTACTGGAATCCGCGGCCAATCGAACGCGACGCCATCCGCGCATTGCTGCAACGCGCATGGGAAGGAAAGCCCCCGCAATAGGCGGGCGGTGTCACGACATCTGCACAGACAACAGCTCGACGGCACGCGCGAAAGCCGCCCCGAAATACCGACAGCGATATGACGAGGGAGAAACGAAATGCAGCGCCTTTTCTCCGAAGACGGTTCGGTCGAGGCCGTCAACGAGCGTATGGTCAGGAGCGTCAACCCTCGGCTCGCCGAGATCATGGCCTGCCTGGTCGGCCATCTCCACGCCTTCGCCAAGGAAACCCAGCTTACCCAAGGCGAGTGGGAGACCGCCATCGACTTCCTGACCAGGACCGGGCAGATGTGTAGCGGCGAGCGCCAGGAGTTCATTCTGCTCAGCGACACGTTGGGCTTCTCCATGCTGGTGGATGCCATCAACAATCGCCGGCCCGCGGGCGCGACGGAGAGCACCGTCTTCGGACCGTTCCACGTCGCCGGCGCGCCCGTACGGAAGATGGGAGACACGATCAGCCTCGACGGAAAGGGCGAGAGCTGTCTCTATGAGGGCAGGGTGCTCGACCTCGACGGCAATCCCGTCGCGGGGGCTCACGTCGATGTGTGGTCTGACAACGCTGAGGGTTTCTACGACGTCCAACAGCCGGGCATCCAGCCCAGATGGAACAATCGCGGCATCTTCGTCACCGGCCATGACGGTGCATACAGGTTCGTCGGCATCAAGCCGGTTTCCTATCCGATCCCCAACGACGGGCCGGTCGGCCAGATGCTCGGCCAACTCGGCCGGCATCCATGCCGCCCCGCCCACATGCATTTCCTCGTGACCGCGCACAGCTACCAGAGGCTCGTGACCCACACCTTTGTCGGTGACGACCCTTACCTGGACTCCGACACGGTGTTCGGCGTGAAGGAGACGCTCGTAGCGCCTTTTGAACGTGTGGAGGGTGGCCCGACGCTCTGGCGCTCGAACTTCGATTTCGTGCTCGTTGATCGACAGCCGACGCCGATCCACCGCTACGCCAACGCGGCGTCGCGCTAAGCAGGCCTATCATTTCTGGCACAAAGGGAGTCAGCCCATGCCCAACCTCAAGATATTTGTGGCGGAAGCCGTTTGGACAAAGGAAGTCGACAGTCTTGAGGCGTTGCTGCCGGCGCTGCGAGATATCCTCTGCCGTGAGCTTGAGGTCGACGCATCCATTTGTCAGTTCGCAATCATTCCTTTCCGAGGGCTGAACGACCAAGCGCAGATCTCAGTCGAAATCCAGCTGTTGCAGAAGGTGGAACGGACCCGAGATGTGATTCTATCCGTTTGCAATATGCTGCGTGCCGCAATCACCGGCATTTCACAACACAGGGTGGCGATACGTGTCCTGAATCTTGACCCTGTTGCGAGCATTTCCCTGCGTTAGATTTCCGGGTTTTCGCTTATCAGCGCAGTGGAATGTTCAAACTGGGTGTTCCTAAGCTATTGATTTTGCGACATTAAAGTCAGTTCCATAATACATGTTATGCGACTACCTGATGTAGCAGGGTGCGTTCTATCTTGATGTCGGTGCGACGAGTTTCGCGAACCGGCGCAGAGTTTCGTGTACCGGGGAGAAGTTTCGCGGACTCGATTCACGAACCGGGAGCCAGGTCATGAGTAGGCTTGGCGCGTGGTCCCCTT
>NZ_JAOWPS010000008.1 GCF_025753795.1 Mesorhizobium sp. YC-39 | reverse complement strand
TTTGCGCCAGGCGGCGGCGGATGATGGTGTCGTCCTTCTCGAGGCCCATCTCCTGCGCTTCGCGCGCCAGCAGTTTCTCGTTCAGCAGATCCCCAACAAGCCCCTTGAGTTCATCGGCGGTGGGCTCGCGCAGCCATTGGCTCGACCAGGTCTGTTTGAGCCAGCGCACGTCGCCGTCGCCAAGTCGGACCGGTTCGACGATTGTGGCTTCGGCTTGCTTGTCGTTCAGCCAGGAATAGCCGCCAAACAAGATCGCGCCGACTACGGCAAAATGCAGCAGAGGCTCCCTGAGCAACATCATACGCTTCCTGCTCCCCCCGCTGTCGCATACATGGTTCGGCCCGGACGACAGCATTTCGCATCAGAGCCATTCGAGTGATAGTTCGACGACTACTTCCTTCGCTCCTGCATGGATGGTAGGTCCCAAAGAGCTGGGGCGGAATGTAAGTTACGTGGGCAAGCACGTAATAGCGCAACAACCGTGTAACGGCACGTAGATCTGCGGGGTGCCCCTTCTGAGCACTACGTCTTGCATTTCTCCGTCGATGGTGCCGGCAGGGCGCAGTTCTTGCCGGCGCTCGATCTCTGGCTACTTTGCGGGCCGGTCTTTGCCGTAATTTTCTCTGCTGTTCTGATCGACCACCGCAACGGGCGCCGCAATCACCAGCCCTGCCGCGCTGCCCGCCGCTGCCGTCGCTCCGGTCGTTGCCTGAACGATCGTGTCGCCGAGGCCTATCGGCGCGACTACCTTCTGGAACTGTTCGCGAAGAATTGCCCCGTCGATGCCGCCAGCGGCGCCGATGACTACGATCTGCGTATGCGGCGTCCGCCCGCCCCAATCATCTTGGAAGGAGAGGTCGACGCGTTTGCCGACCACCTGAAGTACCGCTCGCCGTGTCGGTGCGTCCGACGAATAGATCACGCCCTTGGCGCGATAGATGGTCGCCGGTAACCTCCTGGCGGCCTCCCGCAGCGCTTCCAGCGAGAGCGGCTGATCGGTCTCGTAACTCCAAGTGCTGAAGGTCTCGGTGTGGTCATGCCGATGGTCGTGAAGGTGATGCCCGCAAGCGGGATCATCACAGTCAGGAGCATGATTGGGGTGGTCATGTGGCAGTGCGCCATCCAGTCGGGTCGGATCAAACCGGCCGACCGACAATAGAATTTCCAGAGGCACATTTCCGCCGTATGCCTCGACGAGCCGATAACGGTGGAACCGGTCGTCGAGCCACGCCTTGATGCGCTCGATTTCCTCCCGGGAAACAAGATCGACCTTGTTGAGGATGAGCATGTCGGCGAATGCCACTTGGCGCAGCTTCAATTCCATCATCTCCGGTGCAGCAAATATCTGCTCCGCGTCCACGACGCACATGATGCTGTCCAGCCTGATGCGGTCCCGCATGTTTTCGTCCATGAAGGTCAGTGCGATGCCGGACGGGTCGGCCACCCCGCTGGCCTCCAGCAGGATGTATTCGGGTTGCTCGGGTCGCGCCATCACCTGCGTCACCGCGGCGACCAGATCGTCGCGGATGTTGCAGCAGACACAGCCATTGGCGAGATTGATGACATCCCCCGCGCTTTCGATGCCGACAATGAGCTCGGCATCTATGTTGATCGAACCGAAGTCGTTCACCAACACTGCGACGCGAAGGCCGTGATCGCCCGCAAGAATGCGATTTAGCAGCGTGGTCTTGCCTGCGCCGAGGAAGCCGGTGAGGACGGTCAACGGCACCGCTTGCGTGGCAGATTGCTGGGTGGGCGCCAAGAACGCCCCCGTTTCCGAATCGCCAAGCGTGAGGGTGATATCGTGATCCATGGCCAGCGCTACTTAGCCGATTCAATGGCGTCGATGACTGCCTGGATCTGGGCACTTTTGGCCGAGAGCTTGATCTGGGCCTGCCTTGCCTTCACGAGAGCTATTTCGCGGACATCGATGGTGTAGTCCTTCGGGTAATCCTTGTTCGGTTCGCGATACACGTCGGGTGGATAATATTTCTTCGGGTCGATGTCTCCGTTGAGAATCTCCGCCTCCAATTGGTCAGCGAGTGGATTCCGGGGATTTGGAAATGTGACCCTCAGATTCGCCGGCGTAAGACCGAACAGTTCGACGGCTTCTGCGGGGCTCGGACGCGCCATGTTGCCGGCATCGGGGATTGCTGCCTTGCGCGTCCATATTGCATCTTTGGTGACGTTGACGACCACGACGTCGGGCGCGCCGAACTGGAACAATCCGCTGTAATGAACGCGAATTCCGGCCGTGATCTCCGGGATCAACTCCTCGTCGTAAGCCGTGTGCGTGACCATCGCGAGACGCGGCTGGATCTTATCAAACATGTAGCCAACCGCGTAATGTGGGCTATGAGCCTGGTCGATCGTCGTGCTCATGATGACGGATGGCATGCCCATTTTCATCGCCTGGAGGTTGGCCGTGTCCGGTTGCACCTCGGTCACAAACACGTCCACACCCTTGGCCAATTCGAGCGAGCGTTCGTCGGGTCGACCGTCGCCGGTCCAGACGAAAGACAGCCCATTCCAGTCGAGCCGGTAGGCCGAGGCGCCATCCTTGGTGTGCGACCGGCGCCAGTGGCGGATGGTCACGCCGTCCCTGTCGTAGCAGATGCCGTTGTCGTCGCGGAAATCGAACTCGTTGATCTCGACCTCGTAGCCGTCGCCGATCGGACATGCGTTGAAGGAGTCGGTGTGCCAATGCGTCATCATCTTCATGCCTTCGATCATCGTCTTGATGCCGTCCTTGGGCGTGCGGCCTGATGGCCCATGCACGCGCAGCGGCTTCCAGCGTCCCATCCACGGCGCGAAGGCGAACAGATATGGCAGGTCCGCGTAGTGATCCACGTGAAGGTGAGTGAAGAAGATGTCGTTGACCACCGACAATGGCACCGCCATCGCGATGATGTTGCGCACGCAGCCGGAGCCAAAATCAAAGAAGAACCGCTTTCCGTTTCCGAGCTCCACCATGATGCAGGTGCCGGCCTGTGCACGGGTGACCGGGATCGGCGTGCTGCCGATGAAGGAAATCCGCATCTCGTCGGGTCCGAGCTGTTCCTGGCCCGGGTAGTAAACGTTGTTGCTCACCAGACTCGGCGTTGGCCGATAGTAGGGTGGAAGCGTGATCCCGCCGCTCGGCACCCCTCCGTAAGGGTTCTTTGCCTGGACTGCCGTTAGCGTCTCGTCAGCTGCCTGCGCCGTCGACACCGCACGCGTCGTTAGAGCCGCAGCTCCAGCCAGACCCGCTGTCTTAAATACATCGCGGCGGCTCACAGGTCGGTGGGTCATGATGCACTCTCCTTCTGGCTCACGTTTGCTTGTAGTTGGCTCCCACATTCGTCAGTTCGGCGTCATGAGACGACCACCAGGCGCGCGCCTGGCCCGGCACGCTAAAATCACCTCGCCAATTCAGTTACCGGTGGAGGCGCCCACTTCTGCTCGACGATGTCGGCGCCAGGCATGTAGGTTCGCAGGATCAGAAAAAATGCGCCGCTCTGGGTACTGGGCAACCAGTTGGACTCTTTGTCCTTTCCCGGCGAGTTGCGCTGGATGTAGAGGCTCAAGCCGCCGTCGGCGTCCTTCTTCAAGCCTTTGGTGCGATCGCCTAGTGAATAGCGATTGAGAGGGTTGTCCGTGAAGTTGAAGGTCGGGTCATACATCGTGAGCGACCAGAACGCGTTGACCTTCGGAAGCTGGCCAGGAGCGAACCGAAGTGTATATTTCTTCGCGCCATCGAAGGCCTGTCCTGCGCCGTCCTTGGTCGTATTGTAGTAGACGGCCTCCTCCAGTTCATTGGAGATGATGCCGCCCATAGCTTGTATCGAGGCACGCAGCAGAAAATCGTCGACGAGCCCTGCACGTCCTAGTGTGCGCGGCGGAATGTTCCAGTTGTTGACCTGCCTGCCGAGCTGGCCCGAGTCGATGGCGGCTTTGATTAACTGTCGGCCATCGACCGCAGCGCGCGCGAGCCCGAGCTTGGTCGCCTCGTCCATCTTGTCGAGGTCCTGCCGAGGACCCACGCCCACCTTCGCGAACAGTTCGACCAACTTGGCGAGGCGCGCTTCAGGCGGGTTCTCCGTCATTGCCCTATTCATGGTCCGCCACTCGGCGAGTGGATCGGTTCTTGAATCGAAGGGTTTCCAGACGTCGCGGCTTGCCGGCAGCGCCGCGTCCTTCTTGCCCCACAAGCTGAGCGGGATCAGCGTGTATTGATCCTGCAGCGCATTGACAGTCTTCGCATCGGCCGGGCCGTCGATCAGCGTGCGGGCAAAGATCAGCACAGACGGTGTCAGCGACGCGGGCAACGGCTTCACTCCCGCGGGGAGGGCACCCTTCCAGCCGGGGCCGACGATGGCAAAGCTTCCGGCCTTGCCGCCGGTCGTGCGTTTGCCGACATAGGCAAAGTTGTCCGAATCTATGCCCGCCAATTCGAACGAGAAGTAGCGGTCCCCCATGTTCGGGTGCGAGAGGATCACCGGCTCCTTGCCGACGTCAAGCCATGCTGTCGAGTAAAGCGTGTCTTGGTTGGGTGAACCGCCGCCCCGATAGGAAGCGTCTGCCAGCGTTCGCACATGGCTGAAATGGTTGATGGGCGCATACAGCGGAAGCTCGTTGGCGGACTTTGGCCGGGTGACCCAATCCGCCCGCAGGCTTGGTAGATAAACGTAAGGAAAGCCGAAGATATAGGCCTGTACGCCCAGGGAGTAAGCATACTGCTCGCGCCAGTCGGTCTTGTCATCGGCGTCCTGCGCGAACACGCTCGTGGCGAATATGAACGCGAGCGCCCCGAAGACTGATGCGATTTTGGTTCTCATGGTTTCCTCCCTAGCGTCGCATGTCAGCCTTCGCTTTACGGGCTCGACCCCACAAAGCCGCCATGTCTTGTCGAACCACGCCTCCGGCGCGCCGTAGGGACGCGGGATGGTGAACCAGTCCTTGCCTGCACGGCCTCAAATCCGGTTGCGTTGCTAACCGCGTATTCGCGTCGTCCACCTGCACAATCATTTCACCAGTTCCACGTCCGGCATTTGCCAAGACCTGTCCCAGAACTCCTCCGTGCCGCCGTATATTCGGACGGTAGGGAGCGGCCGCTTGCCGGCGGTCGGGATCCAGTTGCTTTCCAGTCCCTCTGGCGCTTTTGGCCCGAAGTAGAGGGTTGTACTTCCGTCCGCGTTCTTCTTCATTTTCGGCAGATCGAAAGAAGATAGCCCGGGCCGTTGTTGCTGGTTGTAGATGAAAGCAAATGTTTCCAGGTCGTAAATGATCAATGACCAGAACTGCTTGACCGGCACCCTGGCGGGCATGACGAACGAGTAAGCTTTGCCGGCCTGCAATTCGTTACCGTCCTTGTCGGCGAGCGCGAACAGATACTGTGTCGCCGGCAACTTCGGCAATTTCCGGGGGAAATTCACCGCGCTGAAGTAACGATCGGCGCGGTTATCGAGCTCGATCATCGCGTCCGTCTCCCAACGGAATTCACGGTTGGCGTCCGAAAACAGACCGTCGTACCAGTGCTTGCCTTGCCACCAGATCTTCGATGCATCGGGGTGAATGAAGCGCTGCAAAAGATAGAAGTAGGCGTCGATTGCACCCTGCCGCATCGCCTGTTTGGTTTTGGCGTCCGGTTTGTAGGGCTTACCCTTCTCGATGCCGAGCGTGGCGAGCATGCCCATCATCACCTTGTCGCGGGGATTGGGGTTCTCGACGCTGACGATGGCGTATAGATCCTCGAAATAGCGTTCGTCGTAGAACGGCAGCGTCGAATAGCGAATGTCCGTAGGGTCGGTGAACTGGGTAGGCTTTGGATCATCGAGATAATACATTTTGAACGTCCTGGCGTAGGCGTAAGCGTCCTCCGTGGTGGCGTTCGCGCCCTTCACCGAGCGAATAGCGAAGCAGATCCGGTAGCTCGGGCTCTTCACCTCAATGTGCCCGGCGGGTACCGCGCCCTTGTATCCCGGCGGCGTAAGCAGAAACTTTCCGCCCTTGCCTTGGTCGAGGCCGGAAGGCCCGACATCGGCGATGGTGATTTGCCAGTGATCCACGATCTGCCCATACAGACTGGCCTTTTCGGTCGCCGCCGGAACTTCTATGACCACCGCCCCCTTACGCAGATCAGTCTGTGAAAGGATGTAAGGCGACTGGTTGTTCGCGGTCAGGAGTTCAGCGTTCGGCTTTGCGGGTTGCGACCAGGCAAGGATGGTGTTGTCCTTGGCGCCGATATCCATCGCGCCCCGATGGAAGCCGTAGGCTCCCACGGCCGGGATCGACCAGATCACAGCCTCGAAGGCACGCTGATAAGCGGCTTGATAGGCGAGGTCCGCCACCGACGGCTTGGCGCCCGCGCTTGGCTTGCCGCCCAAGGGTTCCGTGATGTTCGCGATGTTCTCTTTGGCGATGGTTGGGCGGGTCGCCTCCTGCGCCGAGAGGCTAGAAACAGAAATTAACGCGAGTGTTGCAACGACCGACGCGATTTTTGTTCTCATGGTTTCCTCCCTAGGGTCGCATGTCGGCCTTCGCTTTACGAGCTCGACACAAAGCCGCCCACGTCTTGTCGAACTGCGCCTAAGGAATGCTTTCAAGGTGCAGCGTGAACCCGTCCTCGCAGAACCATCGCTTGCTGAACTTAGCAGTACGCGCCGGCCACGCAGCGACGAACCGTACGCCGCGCAACCCCGGCGACACTGACCGGCGTGCGCGGGCGCCCGACCCTGGCCTCGGCAGTGGAAATGATGCCGGAGACACCAGGGAACGAAGGCCGCTCAAAGGTTTCGAGTCCGATGAAGCCGATGGCTCCAGCCAGCAGTATGGTTCTCAGTCTCTTCATCGTGGTCATTGGCCACCTCCTATGGAAAACTCCGAGGGCAGTTCATCGGTGTCGGTAAGCTCCTTCACATCGACCTTCTTGGAGTCGGTCGGCGCCTTGAAGGCAAAGTCGCCTGGGGCCGCTTGATCACCTGTCTTCCAGCCGCTGATCTGAACGCTGTACTGCGGGCCCTGGTCCACCCCTTTGGACGTGATCACGTAGCGGCAGGGATAGGGACGCTCGCCTTGCGCGATCCATATCTGCCAATCGACCTCGCTGGTCCGAAACGCCAGATGATCGCATTCGGTGCCGCCGATCACGCCGCTACCGAGATCCTTCACGTCCGTGACGTCGCGCATCAGTTCGTCATAGACGTTGGACAACAGAAGATCGGCGCCTGGAACCGGCCGCTGATATTTGTTCCTCAACTCGTCGACCAGATTGTCGACAGTACCGGGGATGTCGACCTGGCCGTGGAGATTGGCGTCCTTGCGGACCAGCGTCACCGTCTTTCCGTCGAAAACCATCTCGACCTCGGCAAAGCCGCCGGAGCGGGTGGCGCGGAACTTGTCGGGCCGGCTGAGGTCGACTGCGCCCGAACTCGCCAGCAGGAGCTTCTGGTGGTCCTTGGTGACGATCTCGAGATTCGTGTCGTATCCAAACGAAATGGTTTTCTGCGCGGCGAGATAGTCGGACATCGCCTTGAGAAGGGTCTTGGCCTCCGCTTCATCGGCCCGTGTGGTCGGAGCTCCCAGCCCGATCGTCAGGACCAGCGCCACAGCGGATGCCGTAGTGGCGACGCGTGCGAATGATTTCTGGGTTGCTCGGTTCATTAGAGGTTTCCTCCCTTGAGATGTATTTTAAATTTGCAAGACCTTTCGGGCAGACCGGGCAAACTTCGTCGCGGACCTGGCTTACTGGTTAAACTCAAGGTCCACCCTTCAGTGCAGCACGCGCAGACGAGGAAACGTATTGGCCGCCGCCAAGAACCGTTTGGACAGCGTCAACCAGTTCGTCGCCCGCATCGGACTTCACGACGTATCCGGCAGCCCCTTCGTCGATGGCTTTTCTGACAATGGCCGGCTCATCTCGAACCGACACGAAGATGATGCGGGCGTTCGGATGCACGGCGAGGATGTCGCGTGCCGCCGCCAGCCCGCTGATGCCTGGCATTGCGATGTCCGAAATAATGATGTCGGGCACGTTCGCATCCACTGCCGCAATCAATCCCTGTCCATCCGACACGATGTCGACGTCGTAGTCGCCAAGCAGAGATCGTAGGTGGTCAGCCATTTCAGTATGATCTTCGGCGAGTACGAGACGTTTGCGTGCCAAGTGAGCTCTCTCGGCTTGAGTGTCGGGCCTGGTGCTGCTGGTTGGATGCTACGAGCGCAGGCGGGCCGGCGCATCGGGGAAACCCCGGTGGCCAAGGCGTGGAAATCCCGGGGTTGACGGGCCGGAAATCACGGGGTCAGAGGGCCTGGAAATCGCTGGGTTCAGGGTTCGGGAAGATCCCGGAAATCAGATCAGTCGGAAATGAGCCCCTGCTTCAGGGCAAATCTGATCAGATCAGCCGTGCTCTTGACGCCGAGGACGTGCAGCAACTGGGATTTGTGATCCTCGACGGTGCGCACGGAAATCTTCAAGTCAGCTGCAATCTCTTTCATGCGCTTGCCTTGCGCGACCATTCGCAGGATTTCCCTTTGGCGAGAGGTAAGGTGGTGGTCTTGGCGATCCGCGGGCAGGGACATCGTCCGCAAGACATCGCCGGCGATATGCGGCGTCAGGTATATGCGGCCGGCCATGACCGCGCGGATGGCTTCGAGCAATTCTTCGCCCGCTGCCGCCTTCAGAAGATATCCGCATGCTCCGGCGCGCATGGCTTCCGCGGCAACGCTCGCCTCGGTGTGGACTGTCAAGAATATGAAGCGCGCGCTGGAGTGCTCCGATTTGAGCTGACGCAGGGCGTCCAAACCACTCATCACCGGCATGGTAATATCCGAAACAATGATGTCCGGCTTGAGAAGCCGCGCTTGCTCCACGAGTTGCTGCCCATCGGCGGCTTGTCCAACTAGGTCGGCGACCTCATCGATCAACCGGCCAAGTGCTTCAGCAACCATCACATGGTCGTCCGCAAGTATCACCCGCGGTCTCAATGCCTCTCTCCCGTCGGAATGACGACGGTGGCGACGGTACCTCGACTGGACGACGCCATCTCGAACGTCCCCTCAAGCATTCTAACGCGCTCGCGCATGCTCAGCAGCCCGATTCCATGGAGTCCGTTCGAGCCGTTCTCCTGGAACCCACCTCCGTCGTCGGTGATCCGCATCACGACGTGACTATTTCCACGTGCAAGCGATATGCGGGCCGTTCTGGCATGGGCATGCTTTGTTATGTTGCGAAGCGCTTCCTGTGCGACCCTGTAAAGGCAGAGTTCGACGTCGTCCGCGACTTCGGACCATCCACCGGCGACCTCGACATCCACCCTTGTGCCGGACTCGCCGTTGATTTCCTCGCAGCGACCGCGCAACGCCTCCAGCAACCCGACATGCTCAAGCGCTCCTGGATGCAGTTCGTGCGACAAATCCCGCAGGTCCTTCGCCAACCCCACGACCTGTTGCTGAAGTCCCGACAACTCGCTTCGTGCGGTATCATCTGGATTCGGGACGCGCCGCCTGAGGCTGCTCAAGCCGATTGACAGCGACGCCACGCGCTGCCCGACATCGTCATGGAGTTCCCGCGCAATTCGCGTCCGCTCCTCCTCCTGCGCGTAGATAAGCCGGCCAGCCAATCGGCGAACCTGGTCGTAGCTGACGCGAAGCTCGCTTTCCTTTGCGCGAATACCGATTTCGGCCGCGCGCCGCCTAGTTCGTTGCACGAGAAAGCTCACAATGAGAAGTGTCTGAAGTACGATCAGCGAAATCGTTCCGACGATGTACCAGCGATAGAGATCCCATACGCTCGGCGACCGAAAACGCACTTCGCTGTTTGGCGGCAGGATGGCTTCGCTGATCCCCCATCTTTGCAACTCCCTCCAGTCGTAGGCTGGAATCCCAAGTCCAAATAGCGGCGTCTTGATGTCGCTCGCCCTCTCGCCCGCAAGAATGCGGAGAGCAACGTCGGCGGTTTGCTGGCCTAGAGCTCGAGTTTGATCCGCAGGCCCGCCAACCGAGCCCTGGCCAAGATGGTAGTCGCCATAACCGAAAACCGGCACGGTAGCGACCTCACGTATCCGTGTGAAGGCGGCATCCAGCGGGTGCACGGCACCCGCACCATCCACCGCCAGCATGAAATAGAGAACGGCTGACTGCGGCGGCAGGCGGGCGACCCGGCGTAACATTTCGTCGAGCGACAACTCGTCAAGCCATTCGAATTCCACGCGATCCGCGAACGGTTGAAACTCACGATGCAATTCACGAGCCCAGAATTGCTCGTTTGGAGAATTTCCGATGACGACTGCAATGTCTGTTGTCTCAGGCCGCACCCGCAGAATATTCTCGACGAAGGCTGGCAGATCGAGCTTGACCCCGATGTAGGTGGCATTGGGTGTAGTGGCGGCATCGGGCGTGAGGCGCGCGTCTACCCCCGCTATCACAATGGGTGTGTCAAAAAACAGCTGTTGCCGATATTTCTCAACGAAGGCCGCAGCCGGCCCACCTTGAGCTACAATCAAGTCAAGTCTGCGCCCGGAAAAAAGATCCTGCAGATATTTGACCAGCGAACCTTCGTTCTCGGGTTCCCGAAACCGTGCTGTAAAAATCGACGCTTCATAAATATCAACAGGCTCTGGCGATCGTTTCACGAGCGCCGCCTGAAAACTCTTGGTCATCTCGCTGAAAGGCGCAAAATCACGCCCAAACGAGTGCAGCAGAAGTACGCGCTTTGGCTCTGCTGCGTTCGCCCCAAGCGTGGAAAGTAAGAGGAAGGCTACCACCAGCCAAGCCCCATACAACAACGTCCTTGAGGGATAGCCCGTCATAATTTTAAGTGCAGAGCACCTCGCGGATTGCCGTTCACATCTCCAAGATAGCAGTTACGGGGCGCGAGCGAAATCCGAACCGAGATAGACTCAAGTACCGTCGCGTCGGCCTGGGTCGCACGGCCTCATCGGCTCCTGTGGCCGGGTCCCTTTTCGAAGTTGTTCACCCAACGCCGGATGTCTCACAAGGGTCATTGCGTCTCGTTGATGTCATTCGGCAAAGTCCGCTTCGGATCAATGGCTTGCCGTAGGGCGGTTTCGAAGGAACGCCCGTAACGGGTCAATTCTTCCGGTTCTCGATCTGGAAGATTGCGCCGGACTCGGTCGTTGGCCGGATCTCAGAAACGGCTCGTTTCGACGCAATCGCGCCGGGTGCATGTCTTTTGACGATGTCGCCGCCGAATCCACGATGAGGGCTTTGCAGGCCTAGGCGAGGGCAGGGCGCCACGGTAACTTACCGCTGACTTCGATCGGCTTTTCCGCTGTTGCCAGGCATTCCAGCAGAAGCGAAGCGGATAGCAGCGTAAGGAAACATGGCACGCCAGCGTACAGAGGTCGCGCCCTAAGTAGAAAGGCGAAATGGCTCCCCGAGTTGGATTCGACCGCCCTAGCTAAAGCGCAAGAGATTGGTGAATGGTGTTGAAGACAAGAGACTTCGGAGCATAAGGCGACCTGGCACCATACACTCCTATAAGTATCTAATTTTATTATAACATTTGGTAACGGGAGACCGCTGCATCGCGAGACCCACTATCGAAGAGGCATTCTTCTGCTATCGACGACACGCGGTTTAGTCGAAATTTTCCATTTTGAGGAAGAGGTTAGCCGATGCCCCTCCGAAGACAGAGGTCACTTCCTTCTTCGGGGAAGAAGACCCCACAGAAGTCAGATACTGAGATTCTTGCCTGACGCTGATACAGTGGTCATGCCGGTATCGCATCTTCTGCGTACTTCCCCGCGGCCATCGCAGGCGGCAGCATATCACCTTCACGCTACTCAGCGCCATGGACGAGATCGTGACGACACGTTCATAGTGCAAGAAATTTCACTTATCGAATTTTCATGCACTCTGCTTGACATGGTCGGTGCTCACTGGCACACCAGCAACGTCGCGAGAAATTTCGTAATATGAAATTTCTTGCAGGCCACCCGCAATGCTGCCAGCATTGCGGGGGAGGCGGGAGACAACGCGGAGGAGACAATGAAGAATTTTGGACTGGCCGGGCCTTTGGCTGCGGCGACGATGACCCTTGCCCTCGTCTCGACGGGGGGCGCATTCGCCCAGAGCAAATTCCAGTGTGCGCCGGGCGAAATTTACATCATGAACGTCATGGTCTCGGCTCACCCCTACTGGGTGCCGGTCTACCAGGGCTTCAAGCAGGCGGCCGAAGCGATGGGCTGCGAGACGGTCTTCTCGGGCACGCCCGACTATGACATCACCAAACAGATCGCCTCGTTCGAGCAGGACCTGGTCAAGAGTCCGGCGGGCATCCTGCTCCACCCGATGCAGTCGGATCCGTTTATCGAGCCGATCAACCGCGCCATCGACAGCGGCGTCGACGTGGTGACATTCGCCGCCGACTCGCCGAAATCCAAGCGCACCGCGTACATCACGTCTGACAACCTCGCCGAAGCCAAGTTCGCGGCCGAGGAGATCGTCAAGCAGGTCGGCGACAGCGCAGAATATGCGGTCCTCGAGAATCCGGGCCAGAGCAACCACGATCTGCGCGTCACGGCGCTCATCGCCTACATGGAGAAGAACTTTCCGAACATGAAGCTGGTCGGCCGTCAGGCGACCAACCAGGATAGCAACGCCGCAAACCGGGCGACCGCCTCGATCCTGCAGGCCAATCCGAACCTGAAGGCGATGTGGATTCCGGAGGCCGGTTCGGCCGAGGGCGCCGTCTCGGCGGTGCTCGAGGCCAAAGCCAAGGTGCTGATCATCCACGCCGACGTCACGCCGGCGACGCTGGAGCACATCAAGGCGGGCAACATCCACATGTCGCTCAACCCGAACCAGGGGGTCCAGGGCTTCATGGGCTTCATCACAGCATTCCTGGCGGCGCATCCGGACATGTTCGACCCGTTCAACGACTACAAGGTCTCGGGCTACAACCCGATGCAGGTGCCGTTCATCGACAACGGGTTCGCGGTCATCACCAAGGACAACGCCGACTCCTTCGACCTGAACAAATACATGGAAGGACGCGATCCGAGCTGAGCGCGGCGGACCGCAACGACGATGCCCGCGCCGCGCCACGCGGGCATCGAAAAGCATATTCATGATGGAACAAACCAATGACGGCCGCCTCCCACGACGACCTGATCCTCGAGATCGCCAATCTGTCCAAGTCCTTCGGACCGGTTCGTGCGCTGCGCGGCGTCGGGTTCCAGCTGCGCAGGGGAGAGATCCACGCTCTCGCGGGCGAAAATGGCGCCGGCAAATCGACGTTGATGAACATCATCGACGGCATCCTGCGCCCGGACAGCGGCGAGATCCGCCTCGACGGCCAACCCGTCACCATCACCTCGCCGGCCATGGCGCAGACGCTCGGCATCGGCTTCGTGCACCAGGAGATCGCGCTTTGCCCCGATATCACCGTCGCGGAGAACATCTTCATGGCGGCGACCAATTCGAGCCGCGCACTGCTAATGGATTTTCGCGGGCTGGAGCGCCGCGCCGCCGAGATCCTGCGACGCCTCGGCGACATCGATCCCGCCGCGCCGGTGCGCTCGCTCTCGATCTCACAGCAGCAGCTGGTCGAGATCGCCAAGGCCCTGACACTGGATTGCCGGGTGCTGATCCTCGACGAGCCGACCGCCGCGCTGACCGAGCGCGAGGCGCAGATCCTGTTCGAGATCATGCGCACACTGGCTGGGCAGGGCATCTCGATCATCTACATCTCGCATCGCATGGTGGAGATCTTCGACAATTGCGACCGCGTCACCGTGCTGCGCGACGGCCAGTATATCGCGACGATGAACGTTTCCGAGACGACGACCGGCGAGGTTGTCAGCGCCATGGTCGGTCGTGTGATCGACAGCCTCTACCCGCCGAAACTGGCTGAAGACGAGCGCTCCGGCGAGATCATCCTCGACGTGCGCGGACTGACCGATCGCCAGCGGTACCGCGAGGTTTCGTTCCAGCTCCGCAAGGGCGAGATCCTCGGCCTCGCCGGCCTCATCGGCGCGGGGCGCACCGAAATCGTCAAGGGCATCTGCAGGCTGGAGGGCACAGTGACGGGCGATGTGTCGCTGCACGGCCGCGTGCTGCATCTGGCACACTATGCCGACAGCATTGCCGAGGGCATCGTCTATCTGTCCGAGGACCGCAAGGGCGACGGGCTTTTTCTCGACATGTCGATCGCCGTCAATGTTTCGGCGCTCAGCGTCGAGCAGGTTGCCACCCGCGCTGGCATCATCGACGACCGCCGGGAGACCGAGCAGGCCGAGCGGCTCGGTGGCCGCCTGAACCTGCGCTACGGCCATGTCGGGCAGCCGGTGTCGGCACTGTCGGGCGGCAACCAGCAGAAGGTCGCCATCGCCAAGATGCTCTCGGTCAGCCCGAAGGTGATCTTCCTCGACGAGCCGACGCGCGGCGTCGACGTCGGCGCAAAGGCCGAGATCCACCGCATCCTTCGCGATCTCGCCCGCGGCGGAGTCGGCATCGTCGTGATTTCCTCGGAGCTTCCCGAACTGATCGGCGTCTGCGACCGCGTGCTCGTGGTGCGCGAGGGGCGCATCGCCGGCGAGGTCACGGACGACGAGATGACGGAGGACACGATCATGTATCTTGCGTCGCTCGGCGAACAGCCGCCGGTGGCGTCATGAGGGCGGAGGGAACAATGTCGACAGTAACCACGCCTTCGGGGAAGGACCGCGGCGCCTCGGGCGGCATCCTGGACACGCTGCGGCGCCTGCTACGGATGCGCGAGACGGGGCTCGTCCTGATCATCTTGGCGCTGTTCATCGCGATGGCCTTCGCCTCGCCCTATTTCCTGACCTGGAACAACATGCGCGCCATGGCGATGGCCTTCGCGGTCGAGGGGGTCGTGGTCGTCGGCATGACGATCCTGCTGATCTCGGGCGGCATCGACCTCTCCGTCGGTTCCGTCACAGCGCTGGCGATGGTGATCGCGGGCCTGCTGTTCCTCAACGGTATCGATCCCTGGGTGGCGTCAGGGATGGCGATCGCCGTGTGCACCGCCATCGGCGCGGCGATGGGTTTCTTCGTCACCCGCGTCGGACTGCACCATTTCATCGTGTCGCTGGCGGTGATGGTGATCGCGCGCGGGCTGTGCCTGCTCGGCACCGGGGGCCGGCCGATCGGTCTCTACACGCTGCCGCCGGAGTTCAAGTTCATCGGCCAGGGCTCGATTGGCGTCATCCCGGTGGTCATCGTCATCTTCGTCGTCGTGGTCGTCGTCTTCGACTTCCTGTTGCGGCGCACGACGATGTTCCGAAAGGTGTTCTACACCGGCAGCAACGAAAAGGCGGCGGCCTATTCTGGCATCCGCACCAAGAAGGTGGTGTTTCTGACCACCACGCTCTGCTCGACGCTGTGCGGCGTGGCCGGCATCATCTACATGGCCCGCTTCGGCTCGGCCCAGCCGACGTTCGGCATCGGCATGGAGCTCAACGTCATCGCGGCGGCCGTGATCGGCGGCGCGAGCCTATCCGGCGGTTCCGGCACGATCTTCGGCGCGATCCTCGGGACGATCCTGTTGTCGGTGGTTTCGAGTTCTCTCGCGCTTCTCGACGTTTCGGTCTACTGGCAGGACATCATCCGCGGATCGATCCTGCTGACGGCGGTGACGATCGACCACTACCTCAACAAGCGACGTGGCTGAGATGGCTGAGAACAGGGAAGACTTCGAGGCAATCCGCCAGATCTACACAGTGCTGGTGCTGCATTTCGTCGATGATATGAAGCAGTCCGACATCGCACTCGCGATGAACCTGTCGCCCTCGAAGGTGAACCGACTCATCGCCCAGGGCCGCAAGCTGGGCATGGTGAAGATCGCCATCGAGAGCCCGTTCCAGCCGCTTGTTAACCTGGAGACGCGCCTCACCAAAGCCGGCGGCCTGTCAGCCAGTGTCGTGGCGCCGACGGTCCCCGGCAGTCCCGACACGACGCTGCAGCAGGTCGGGCGTGCGGCGGCCAACATGCTGCTGGAGACATTGCGCGACGGAGACGTCATCGCAATCACCGGCGGCAAGGCGGTGAGTGCGGTGGTCGAGAACCTGCTGCCCGAGCGCACCTTCGACGTGACCGTCGTGCCGCTGACCGGCGGCGTGCAGGGCAAATTCCACACCGATGTCAATCATCTCGCCTCACGACTTGCCGAGCGGCTTGGCGGCCGCACCCTGTTGATGCATGCGCCGCTCTTCGCCGAAAGCCGCGAGCAGCGCGACATGCTGATGGAAATGGCGTCCGTCAGGGAGGTTTTCGATCTTGCGCGCAAGGCCGCGGTCGCGCTGGTCGGCATCGGTTCGATCGTGACACCCGGATCCAGCTATTACGACCTCAATCCGCTTACCAACACCAGCCGCGAACTGCTGATCGAAAGCGGCGTGCGCGGCGAATTTCTGGCGCATTTGATCCGCGAGGACGGCACGGTCGCCGACCATCCGCTGAACTCGCGCCTGGTCGCGCTCGAGCCGTCCGACTTGTCCCCGTGCCCCCGCACGATCGGCGTCGCGGCCGGGTCCGAGAAGGTGCTGCCGATCCGAGCCGCGCTCAACGGGCGGTTCCTCGACGCGCTCGTCCTCGACGAGGAGACGGCCGGAGCCGTGCTCGAAACCATGGAGCCTTTGCAGAATGTCGCATGAAATGCTTGTCCGGGAAATCGGCTCGTCCGGCGTCGAGGCGTCCGCCATTGGGCTCGGCACCTGGGCCATTGGCGGCTGGATGTGGGGTGGCACCGACGAAGGCAAGTCGATTGCCGCGATCCATGCCTCGCTGGACGAGGGAATCAGCCTTGTCGACACGGCGCCGGCCTACGGCATGGGGCTTGCCGAGGAGATCGTCGGCAAGGCGATCCGCGGTCGGAGGGACAAGGTGGTGCTGGCCACCAAGTGCGGCCTCGTCTGGCACGCGCGCAAGGGCAACCACTTCTTCGACTACGACGGCAAACCGGTCCATCGCCATCTCGGGCGCGACTCGATCGTCCACGAGCTGGAGCAGAGCCTGAAGCGGCTCGGCACCGACCATATCGACCACTACATCACGCACTGGCAGGATCCGACCACGCCGATCGCGGAGACGATGGCGACGCTCGAGGGCCTGAAGCGGCAAGGCAAGATTCGCTCGGTTGGGGCGAGCAACCTGACGGTCGAGGAGCTCGATTCCTACGTGGCCGCCGGTCCGCTCGACGCCATCCAGGAAGAATATTCGATGATCCGGCGCGGTATAGAAGCCACGCTCTTGCCCGCCTGTGCGGCACATGGCGTGTCGACGCTCAGCTACTCGTCGCTGGCGCTTGGGCTGTTGTCCGGCGGCATCGGCCCGGACCGCGTGTTCGAGGGCGACGACCAGCGCAAGGACAATCCGCGCTTCTCGATCGCAAACCGGGAGAAGGTGGCGTGGCTGATGCGCGAGATCGGCCCGATCGCCGAGACCCACGGAGCGTCGCCGGGCCAGATCGTCATCGCCTGGACCCTGCAGCAGCCCGGCATCACGTTTTCGCTCTGCGGGGCGCGCAATCCGGACCAGGCTCGGGAAAACGCCAGGGCAGGGCGCATCCGCCTGTCACCCGCCGACATCCAAACGATCAGCGAGGCAGCCGCGCGCCATCTGACAGACCTCGACGCCTGACCGCACCCGAAACGACCAAGGACCAGCGCCGTACCCGCGACGGCGAACGACACGCCATGCCCGAACAGAGAGACGCAAACCTCGACTTGATCCGCCGCGACGGCGCATTCGACGTCATCGTCATCGGCGGCGGCATCAACGGCATCGGCGTCTATCGCGAACTGGCGTTGCAGGGCCTGCGGGTGCTCCTTATCGAACGCAACGACTTCTGCTCCGGCTGTAGCGCGGCGCCCTCGCGCATGATCCATGGCGGCCTGCGCTACCTCGAGAACGGCGAGTTCGATCTCGTCTGGGAATCGCTGCGCGAGCGCGACGCGCTGTTGCTCAATGCGCCCCACATGGTGCGCGCGCTGCCGACGACCATCCCGATCAACTCGGTCTTCTCGGGCCTGTTGAACGGGGCGGCGGGGTTTCTTGGCATGACGAGCCGCCCGGCAAGCAGGGGTGCTCTGCCGATCAAGATCGGGCTGATGCTCTACGACTGGACCACCCGCCACCGTCGCCTTCTGCCGAAGCACCGCTTCCGCGGCGCGCGCGCGACACTGAGGCACTGGCCGGCGCTGTCGCCGCGGCTGCGCTTCTCCGCCACCTATCACGATGCCTGGATCAGCTATCCCGAGCGGCTCGGACTGGAACTGGTGCTCGATACCAAGCGCCTCGCGCCCGGAAGCGTGGCGCTGAACCATGCCGAGATCTTGCAATCCGGCGAGGGCTTCGCCGTAATCGACGGTCCATCTGGCGCGGCTATGCAGGTCACCGCCAGCGCCGTGGTGAACGCGACCGGTGCCTGGCTGGACGAGGCGCTTGCAAGCCTGTCGGATCGAGGGGGGGGTACCGACCGCTTCATCTCCGGCACGAAGGGTTCGCACCTGATCCTCGACTGCCAGCCCCTATACCAGGCGCTGGGCGGTCACATGATCTTTTTCGAGAGAGAGGACGGACGCGTCTGCATCATCTTTCCCTATCTCGGCAAGGTGCTGGCCGGATCGACGGATATCCGGGTCGACAAGGCGGACCGCGTGTGTTGCGAGCCCGAGGAGCGAGATTATATCCTCGGCGCGGTGCGGGAGGTATTCCCTACGGTCTCGCTATCGTCCGACAATGTCGTCTACAGCTATAGCGGCATCCGTCCGCTGCCGAAGAGCGATCATGAGTTCACCGGACGCATCTCGCGCGGCCATGTGATACACCGTGTTGACGGCGCGGTCCCACAGTTCTGCATGGTTGGGGGCAAGTGGACGACATTCCGCGCCTTCGCCGAACAGGCTGCCGATGTCGTGCTGGAGGAACTCGGCCGCGTGCGCGCCCGCGGCACGATCGGTCTTGCGATCGGCGGTGGCGACGGGTTTCCAAAGGATCCGAGGGAGCTCGAAACAGCTCTCGTGGCGCGTCATGGCATAAGCGTCGAACGCGCTGCCTGGCTGGTCGACGCCTACGGCACGCGCGCGGACGGTCTGCTCGGCTTCTGTCTCGGACGGCCCGACGACGTGCCGCTCGACGGCACTTGCTGCGTGACGTCGGCGGAAATCGCCTTCCTGGCCCGGAACGAGCTTGTCGTCGGGCTAGAGGACATGCTGCTGCGCCGCACGCCGCTGGCGATCCGCGGCGACGTGTCGACCGCCCTCATCGGGAGCGTCGCCACGGCGATGGCGAAGGAACTAGGCTGGAGCGTCGAGCGGCAGGCCCGGGAGGTGGCGACGGTCATCCGCAATCTGGCGAAATACCATGGCGTCTCGCTGGAGATGCTCGAACGACGAACCCGCGACAGGAGCAACACATGCGTCTGAGTACCAAGGCCCGCATGAACCGGCTGTTCACGAATGGAGGCTGCCTGGACGTGGCGCTCGACCACGGGGTCTGCAACGAGCCCGGCTTCCTGGTCGGGCTGGAGGACATGGCAGGCGTGGTCGATACGTTGATTCGCGTGAAACCCGACGCGATCCAGATGACCTACGGGCAGGCCGATCTGCTGCAGGGCAGGCCGGAGAAGGACAAGCCTGCGCTGGTCATGCGCATCGACATGGGCAATCCATACAATGTGCAGCGCCACAAAGTGATGTGGTCGCTGCTGCAGAACCATGACGAGCCGATCGTCGGCGCGCTGGAGATGGACGCTGCCTGCGTGGTTGTCAACCTGTTCATGCTGCCCGACGAACCGGACCTGTTCCGCCAATGCGTCGAGAACATCAGCAAGGTCCGCGCAGCTTGCCATCGCTACGGCATGCCGCTCATGATCGAACCGCTGGTCATGCTGCCCAACGAGGTGCGTGGCGGCTACCAGGTCGACGGCAATGCTGAGAAGATCGTCACGCTGGTCCGACTCGCCTCGGAAATGGGTGCCGACATCATCAAGGCCGACCCGACCGACGATCCGGAGGAGTTCCATCGCGTCGTCGAGGCGGCGAGGGTGCCGGTGCTCGTGCGCGGCGGGGGCAAAGAGGATCTCAAGGCGGTGCTGGCGAAGTCAGCCGCCTTGATGCAGCAGGGCGCCAAGGGCATGGTCTACGGCCGCAACATCTACCAGCATTCCAACCCGAAGGCCGTGGTCAATGCCCTGATGGCCATGATCCATCAGGGTATCGGTGGCGAAGAAGCCTGGGACATCTACAATAATGGCTGACGGCGGCCCCTACCTGCTCGGTCTCGATGCCGGCAACACCGTCATCAAGGCGGTTCTGTTCGATGCACACGGCCGGCAATTAGCTGCCCACGGTATCGACGGTGCGACCCATAAACCGTCGGCGGGGATGGTGGAGCGCTCCGTCCCGGAGCTGTGGGAGAACGCAAAGGCTGCGATCTCCGGCTGCATTGGCGCGGCCGGCATCGACCCCGGCGCTATCGCCGCAATCGGCACGGCAGGACATGGCAACGGCCTCTACCTGCTCGACCGCGACGGTGCGGCTCTGATCGGCATACAATCGCTCGACACGCGGGCCGCCGCGCTTGCCGCAGAACTGGACATGGCGGCCGGCCCCGACATGCACGCAATCGCGTTGCAAAGGCCCTGGCCGTCGCAGACGCCTACTCTGCTCGCCTGGCTCAAGCGGCACCGGCCGGAGGTCTACGGACGCGCCGGAACGCTGCTCTTCGCCAAGGATATTCTGACGTGGCGCCTGACCGGTCACCGCGCCAGCGAGATCTCCGACATGTCCGGCGCCGGTCTGCTGCGGCTGCCGGAGGCCGAATATGATACCCGCCTCCTGGCTCTCTTCGGTCTGGAGGACGCCACGAGGCTTCTGCCGCCGTTGCTCCAGCCGTCCAGCATCGTTGGCGTCGTGACGCCCGAGGCAGCCGCGGCTACCGGGCTGGCTCAAGGCACGCCCGTGGTCGCCGGCTATTTCGACGTTGTTGCATCGGCGCTAGGTTCTGGCGCGGTCGGAGTGGGTGCGGCATCGGTCGTCGTCGGCAGCTGGTCGATCAATCAAGTATTCTCGGATGCACCCGTGCGCGACGATCGCGTGTTCATGGTCGCCGCCTACGGGCCCGGCCGCTTCGTCAACATGGAAAACAGCGCGACATCGGCCGCGAACCTCGAATGGTATGTGCGCGCCCTGGTCGAGCGCGGTGGTCGCCACGACGACCCGTTCGGCTTCGTCAACGACGCCGTCGGTGGCGTTGTCCCGGCCCATGACGATCCCTTGTTCCATCCGTTCCTCTACGGCGGACGGCTGGGCGCGCATCAGCGCGGCGGCTTTTTCGGGGTTGCCGGCTGGCACGGCGAGGGGCACCTGCTGCGCTCGATCTTCGAGGGTGTGATGTTCGAGCATCGCCGCCACGTCGGCGTGCTGGTCGAGGCCGGCGTGACGTTCTCGACCGCCACGCTCTCGGGCGGTGGCTCCCGCTCGGCGCACTGGGCGCAGATGTTCGCCGACGGTCTGGGCGTTCCGGTGACCGTGGCGGAGGTGCGGGAGACGGGCGCGCTCGGCGCGGCGATGGCGGCGGCGATCGGAGTGCGGCTCTATTCGAACGAGGCCGAGGCGGTGGCCGCCATGACGAGGCCGGCAGGTGCCTTCAGCCCCGATTTGGCGATGCGCGCGCATTATGACCGGCGTTACGCGATCTGGAGGCGGCTGACCGAAGCGGTCGACCCGCTGTGGCGGGACCTGGCATCGCCGGCGCCGGTTGCGTCATGATCGACGGACGCTACGACTACATCATCGTCGGCGCCGGCACGGCCGGCTGCGTGCTGGCCAACCGCCTGACGCAGAACCCCGCCACGCGCGTCCTGCTGCTCGAGGCCGGCGGCTCGGACAACTATCACTGGGTGCATATCCCGGTCGGCTATCTCTACTGCATCGGCAATCCGCGCACCGACTGGATGATGAAGACGGCGCCGGAGCCGGGTCTCAACGGACGCTCGCTGGTCTATCCGCGCGGCAAGGTGCTGGGCGGCTGCTCCTCGGTCAACGGCATGATTTACATGCGCGGCCAGGCCGCCGACTACGACGGCTGGCGCCAGATGGGGAATGTCGGCTGGGGCTGGGACGACGTGTTGCCCTATTTCCTGAGGTCCGAAGACCATCATGGCGGCAAGACCGATCTCCACGGCAGCGGCGGCGAGTGGAAAGTGGCAAAGCAGCGCCTGACTTGGGACATCCTGCGCGCGGTGCAGGAGGGCGCCAAGGAGTTCGGCGTCATGCCGCGCGCCGACTTCAACGACGGAAACAACGAGGGCTCCGGCTTCTTCGAGGTCAACCAGCAGCGCGGCTTCCGCTGGAACGCCGCCAAGGGCTTCCTGCGGCCGGCACTGAAGCGGCCCAACCTGCGCCTGATAACCAATGCGATGACGCAGAGCGTCGTATTCGAAGGCCGCCGCGTGACGGGAGTGCGCTTCCTCCGAGACGGGAGGCAATACGAGGCGCGCACCGATCGCGAGGTCCTGCTCGCCGCCGGCACGATCAACTCGCCGCGGTTGCTTGAACTCTCCGGCGTCGGTCGACCCGACGTGCTGTACGAGCTCGGCATCGACGTCGTCCATGCGAGCCAGGGCGTCGGCGAGAACCTACAGGACCATCTGCAGATCCGCACCGTCTACAAGGTTTCAGGCACCACAACGCTCAACACCATGGTCAACAGCCGCCTCGGCAAGGCGCGCATCGCGCTGCAGTATGCGCTGATGCAATCGGGGCCTATGTCGATGGCGCCGAGCCAGTTCGGCATGTTCACGAAGTCGGACTCCTCACGCGCGACACCCGACCTCGAATACCACGTGCAGCCGCTGTCGACGGACAGGCTGGGCGATCCGCTGCACCCGTTCCCGGCCATCACGGTCTCGGTCTGCAACCTGCGGCCGGAAAGCGTCGGCAGCGTGCATGCGGTTTCCACCGCGCCCGACCAGCAGCCGGAGATCAGGTTGAACTACCTCTCGGCGCCGAACGACCGGCATGTCGCGCTACTGGCCGTACACCAGGCGCGGCGGATCATGACGGCGAGGGCGCTCGCCCGCTACCGGCCGGAAGAAATCCTGCCCGGCCCAGCGCACCAGTCGGACGAGGGCCTGACGCACCAGATCGGCAACATCGCGACGACGATCTTCCACCCGGTCGGCACCTGCAAGATGGGACAGGACGACCGGGCGGTGGTCGGCAGCGACCTCAAGGTTCACGGGCTCGACGGGCTGCGTGTCGTCGATGCCTCGATCATGCCGACGATCGTCTCGGGCAACACGGCATCGCCCGTCGTGATGATCGCGGAGAAAGCCGCGGACATGATCCGCTGAGACAACCGGCGGACCGATCGGCGACCGGTCGAGTTTCAGTGGAAAGGGCGCTCAGGTTGCCCGAGGATTGGCTCGGCTGCTTGACCTTGGCATTGCGGAGCCGTGGCACGCGACCCGCGATCCGATCGTGGCCTTCGGATCGCTGCTTTCACTCATTACGGGATCGCTAGGCAAGATCGGCGCCGACGTGACGCTGATGACGCAGACTGAAGTTGCTTCGATCAAACTCTCCGGTGGCGGCGGCTCCTCGACCATGGCGCATAAGTTCAACCCGGTGAATGCCGAAGTGCTGGTCGCGCTGGCTCGCTATAACGCTGGCTTGGTCGGCACGCTGCACCAGTCGCTCGTCCATGAGAACGAGCGCTCCGGCGCCGCCTGGACCCTCGAATGGCTGACGCTGCCGGAAATCATAATCGTGACAGGCGCAAGTCTTAGGCTTGCGATACGCCTGGCAAGCCAAATCCACTTCCAGCCATAGTGAAAAGCAAATCGGCAGCGCAATAGTTTGGACGACGTTGGACAATCATGCGCATCGGTGTAGCCAAATGGCGCGCCATGGCCTCACTCGTGAAGGAATACCATGGCGAGCAACGTCCGGCTTGTTTATCCGCAGTGTGACAAGCGAAAGCAGTGAGCCTGCCTATGGCGACATCACGCCGTTACTTCCGGCCGGCTCGATCGCTTTGCTCTCCGTAGCTGTCAACCTGGTGTGGACTGGTTCCTTGATCTGGGGTTCAGGTCCTCCTGACCCCCGGCCTCGCGGTACCGGCGGCTGCTTTTGCTTTCAATGCCCGAACACCAATGGCGACGCCAGGCGATCCCGGCACCGCAGCATGCGCCTCGGTCACTCTGCAGTCAGAACTACCTTGACGCTTTGGGAGCGGTCGGCGGCGAGGCGGAAGGCCTCGGGCGCGGACGAAAGGACGCGTTCGGCGGTAACCAGCTTCAAGACGTCGACTTCTCCATCGACGATGAGAGCGACCGCCTGATTGAATTCGGCGTCGAAACGGAATGACCCCTTCAGGTCGATCTCCTTGGCCATGACGGCGTTGGCCGGTACAGGGATCTGGCCGCCCGGCAGATTGCCGACCTGGACGACGACGCCGCCGCGCCGGACGCTGGTGATCGCCGCGGTGAGGCCGGCCGCGGTGCCTGAAATTTCGAAAGCAATATCGAATGGTCTGTCGGCGGCAAGCGCCTTGAGTTCGGCATCTCCGCCGGAAAGATCGATCGTCTGATCTGCACCCAGCCGGGTGGCGAAGGCGAGCGGCGCCTCGGCTATGTCGGCGACAGTTATCCCGCCGCAACCTTTGAACCTGGCCGCGAGCATGGTGAGAAGTCCGATCGGCCCGGCGCCGAAGAGGATGACATTCCTGTCAGCGATCGCGCCGGCTCGCGCCACTGCGTGCAGGCTGACGGCGAGCGGCTCGGCGAGCGCCGCCGCTTGATATGCCACATGCTGCGGGACCTTGACGCATTGCGCCGGCATGGCGTCGAAGACGCTGGCGAACCCCCCTTGCATATGCGGCGTCCTGGAAGCCGAACCCATGAAGTAGATGTTCTCGCAGAGATTGGCGCGGCCTTCGGCGCATCGCGCACAGTGCCCGCACCACCGCGAGGGGTTGACCGCAACGCGGTCACCGATGGCAAGTCCGGACGCTGCTGCGTTGATCTCGACAATCTCTCCAGCAACCTCGTGACCGAGTACGAGCGGAGATGTGACGACGAAATCGCCGGTCCGCGCATGGCGAAAATAGTGCAGGTCGGAGCCGCATATGCCGCCAGCGCCGAAACGCACGCGCACCATGCCCGACGCAAGGGGTTCGAGCGGACGCTCCACCATGCGCAGGTCTTCGGGGCTGAACAACGTCGCGGCGATCACATTGCCGGTCATTTGATCAGTCCCATTTGTGTCGGCAGCCACAGCGTGATGGCCGGAATGAAGGTGATCAGGATCAGCGCGACCAGCAACGGCACGAGCCAGGGCAGGATCGCCATCGTCGTGCGCTCGACCGACAGCTTGGCGATCCGCGAGAGAACGAACAGCACCATGCCGAGCGGCGGATGCAGCAGGCCGATCATCAGGTTGAGCGTCATGATCAGGCCGAAGTGCACGGGGTCGATGCCGTACAGGACGACGATGGGCAACAGGATCGGCACGAGGATGGTGATCGCGGCGATGGTATCAAGAAAGCATCCCACCACCAGCATCAGAATGTTGATCAGAATCAGGAACACCCATTTGTTCTCTGTCAGCGAGGTGATGAATATCGAGAACATCTGCGCCGCTTGGCTGACGGTTAGCAGCCACGCGAAGATCGACGCCGCGGTGACGATGAACAGAACCGACGCCGTCGTCTCAATCGTGTCGAAGCTGGCCTTGGCCAGCGTTGCGAAAGTCATCGTGCGATAGCGCACGAGCCCCAGGAACAGCGACCAGATGACCGCGGCCATGGCCGCCTCGGTTGGCGTGAACCAACCCATTGTCATGCCGCCGATCAGGATGATGGGCGTCATCAAAGCCATCACGGCGGAGAAGTCGAAATACCAGTCGCAGGCGATCAGAACCGCGAGAGCGATGCCGACGGAGATGTTGAGCGACAACCCGGCGCTGACCAATATGTAGACCAGGACCGGAAAGCAGGCGACGACCAGGATCTCGAGAGACGCGGCGCCGAGTTTGCGCAGTTCGAACGGCGTGTCGGAGCCCCAGCCGCGGCGATAGGCGAAGACGGCGACCGTCACCATCATCAGCACCGTCATGACGACGCCGGGCAGGATGCCTGCCATGAACAGCGCACCGATGGAGACGTTGGCCATCATACCGTAGATGACAAAGGGCAGCGACGGCGGAAAGATCGGGCCGAGCGTCGAGGATGCCGCGGTGACGCCGACCGCTGCCTCGACCGGATAGCCGTGATCGCGCATGGCCTTGATCTCGATCGTGCCGATCCCGGCAGCATCTGCGAGGGCCGCGCCGGACATGCCAGCGAAAACCACCGATCCGATAATGTTTACCTGGGCGAGGCCGCCCTTCATCCAGCCGACAAGCGCCAGCGCGAACGAATAGATGCGCCCGGTGACGCCGGCGATGTTCATGAGATTGCCGGCAAAGATGAAGAAGGGCACGGCGAGCAGCGGAAAACTCTCGACGCCGGCGATCATGCGCTGCGCGGCGATGATGTCGGGCGCCACACCGTAGAAGACGAGGTAAAGCAGCGACGAGACGGCCATCGACACGGCGACGGGCACACCGATTAGCATCAGGACGAGAAAGGCACCGATCAAAAGCAGCATCGCCTACTCCCCCAACCTGTCGAATGCGGCGGGACGCTCGAGCACCGAGTAGCCGCGGCGAACATTGCCGACGAACACCTGGACCGCGCGAAGCATCATCAGCACGAAGCCGGCGAACACGGAGTAGAAGACGATGTTGCGCGGCAGGTTGATCGTGACCATCCGCTCGCGGTGGACGATCCCGACATAGCGCCACAGAAGCCAGGACATGTAGGCGAAAAAGCCGATGGTGATCAGGTTCACCGCAAGCGCCAGATAGCGCCCGACCCGCGCCGGCAGATAGTGGTAGAGCACATCGACCTGGATGTGGCGCGACATGCGGGTGCACATCACGGAACCCAGAAACACGACGACGACAAGGCAGTTGATCGCGATCTCTTCGGTCCAGGCATAACTGTTGTTGAGGACATAGCGGGTGAAGAACTGCAGGAAGACGCAGAACGACATGCCCCAGAACACGGCGAGCGTCGCCCAGTCCTCGACTGCGTAGCGAGAGAGGTCGACGGGCGCGGTCTCCTCCTCGAAGGCATGCGCCAGTTCTTCGGCTGTCACCGGGTTGTGAATCTCTTCATTCATCGGCATGGCTCCGGGTTGAACGACCTGCGCTGTCATTTTCCAAACCGGTCCGGACGCATATACGCCGGACCGGTTTGAAAGCGATTACTTGATGGCGCGGATCGCCTCCCAATCTGCCTTGCGGTAGCCGAACTCCTCGAATGTCACTTTTTCCATCACGTTCTTCTCGAAGTCGGCCCGATCGACTTCGGTCACGGTCAGGCCGCGGTCCTTGAAGGTCTGAACGAGGGCCTTCTCGCGATCCACGATGATCTTGGTGGCGCGCGCGGCGGCTTCCTGCATCACTTCGGTGAAGATCGCCTTGTCCGCGTCAGAGAGCTCGGCCCAGCGCGATTTCGACACGATCGTGTTGAGATGGTCGACGATATGACCGGTCAGGACGATGTGCTTCTGCACCTCGTAGAATTTCTTCGCGTCGATCGTCGTCAGCGGGTTTTCCTGTGCCTCGACCGTGCCCTGCTGCAGAGCCAGATAGACCTCGGCGAAGGCGATCGGCGCAGTGTTGGCACCGCAGGCGCGCGGCATTGCGAGGTAGGCCGGTACATCCGGCACCCGGATCTTCAGGCCCGCCATGTCCGCGCATTTCGCGATAGGCCGGTTCGAGGTGGTATGGCGCGTGCCGTAGTAGGTCGTTGCTGTGATGTGATGGCCGGATGCTTCCTCGTAGCCGCCGGTCAGTTCCTTGTATTTGTCGCTTTTTGCGTAAGCAAGCAGGTGGTCGGCGTCGCGGAAGGTGAACGGAAAATAGGTCACCCCGATCGGCGGGAATTCGCGCGCCGCGAAGCTTGATCCGGAAATGATGATGTCGACCGTGCCCAGGGTCAGACCCTGATTGATATCGGCTTCCTTGCCGAGTTGGGACGCCGGAAACACGTCGATCGTATAGCGGCCGTCGGTGCGCTTCTTAATTTCTTCTGCCGCCCACACGGCCTCCGTGTGGAAGGGCTCGGATGTTTCATACACATGCGCCCATTTCAACGCCGTTTGTGCCGAGGCCGAAGCCATGGGCAGAGCGATCGTGGCGATCGCGCAGAGCAGTGCGGTATACCTTGAAAACATCTTCATTCCTCCCTGTGATTGGACCGATGACGGCCGGATCTCCTCCCGGCCGGTTCTATTCCGCAACCTCCATGGTTGCGGGGCTCTCACCGAAATTGCGTGAGAATCGAAGTTGCGACCGACGCAGATGCTCCTGCATCGCCGCCTTTGCCCTTTCCGGATCGCGCGCCGCAATTGCGTCGCGCACCGCGCGATGCTCTGCCGCGGCGGCCCGCCATGAGTCCTTGTTCTCGAAATAGCTCGAGAGACGTTCGAAATAGGGGTTCATGCGCTGGTCGAACATCTCGCCGATAAAACGCACTAGCACCGCGTTGCCGAGGATGCCCGCCACCGTCGTATGGAATTCCCGGTCAAGCATGACGGTCGTCGTGGCGGGCAGGCTTATGTCGTCCATCCGGCGCAGCGCATCGTCCAGCAGATCGAGATCGGTCGGCCGAACCTGGAGAGCGGCTTCCGCGGCGATTGCACCTTCGATGAACTCCCGCGCCCGCAGCAGTTCGAACGGGCCTTCATCCGTTTCTGCGGCGAGTATTTCGGCGCGCGGCGGGGCAGTGACGTAGATGCCGGAGCCGACGCGAATGCGTATGCGGCCCTCAACCTCGAGCGCAATTAGCGCTTCACGGACCGTCGGACGCGAGATCCCCAACTGGTCGGCCAATTCCCGTTCCGTCGGCAGACGATCGCCAACGCCAAACTCGCCAGAGCCGATCAGCTGCCTCAGTTGATCGGCGACCTGTCGATAGAGCCGACGCGGCTCAACAGCCTGAATAGGCATCGCTCCCTGCTCCCGAAGTCGTTTTCTATCCAATTTGGTAAATTGGTCTGGCCAATTGACCTTTAGCGTGTGGGCAGCACGAGTCAAGAGCGATGTAAGGGTCTCATCGGTATCGCGGAGTCGCGAATCTGTGCTAAGCCGCCGCCCACCCCGGGCGAGCCCAGCGCACCCCTGCTGCCGCCGACCGACGGATATCTGATGGTAGATCCGGCTAAATTCCCCACCGCCTTCGCCGCTGACGTGGACCCCGCGATCACGACGTTCATGGCCACGGCGCAGATGCAGAATTATGGACCGAGTCTGATGCCGCCTGACTGAAATTGGTGGGAAGAATGACATGGAAAGGGAAACTCCTCATCGGAAGGCGAACGCTGGCGCAGTATTTGCGCGGTTGAGAACTGGTATCGGTGCCGAGGCCACTGTCGCCCGAACCTCGGCTGGGCGGGATTTGAAAATGTTAAGAAATGTTGCTGCAATCGAGCCTGTCGACGCCAACGCCCGATTGCGTGATGCTTGTGCTAACGGTGTCCCGCGCGACGCGGGCGGAAAACTCTGCCCGGCGACCCCAAAGAACGAAGACCGACAAGGACAGAAGCACAAGGTTGGACGGTAGCGATTCAGCAAGTTCCCCACGCCATGCATGCAAGGCAATCACAAGGACCTGGATCAACGACAATCCCAGCGCGGCGAGTGGCGTAAGATACCGCATGACGCCAGTCAACATTGGGACCATGATCCCTAAAACGCCGAGCAATTCCATCGCGCCGATGAAGCGTGTGAGCAGAGCGGGGGAGTCGATGACATAGCCAATTCCCATTGCCTGCAGCTCCTGGATGGATCGACTTACCTTAGCCTGAGCTGGGAGATTCTGGAGACCTTCGCGGAGGCGGCCATCGAGGCCGGTATTCCGCGGTCAACTGATTTCAATAGCGGCGACAATGAAGGTGTGGGGTATTTCGAGGTCAATCAGAAATCCGGCTGGCGATGGAACACGTCCAAGGCCTTTCTGCGTCCGGCACGCAACCGGGCCAATCTGGTCATCTGGACCGAGGCCCAGGTTGAAAGGCTGCTAATCGAGCCAGGACCGCAAGGGCAAAAGCGCTGCGGGCGTCGTCCCAGCCGTGGCAGCGTGCGTATCCGCTCGAAACACTGCGGCGAAGCTCCGGCGATCGCACTGAATTATCTGAGCACCGAGGAAGACCGTGAGATCGCCGCCGACAGCATCCGGCAGATCCGCACCATCGTATCACAGCAGGCACTTGCAAAGTACCAGCCCGTCGAATGGAAGCCGGGCATCGAGTTCCAGAGCGATGCGGAACTGGCGAAGCTCGCGGGTGATATTGCCAACACCATCTTCCACCCGGTCGGCACGACAAGAATGGGGCACGACGGCGACGGGATGGCCGTGGTTGACAGCCGGCTGCGCGTCAGGGGCATGCAGGGCCTGCGCGTCGTCGACGCCGGCATCATGCCAAGCATAACCAGCGGAAACACCAACGCACCAACCCTGATGATCGCCGAAAAGGCGGCACGCATGATCCTTCGGGAGGCACAAGGGCGCGCGTGACAACGACTTCCGGCACATCCCAACCAATCGACGAAGCCCAAACAGATGATTCAATGGGTGGTGGGGTGATCCAATGCGGGCTCGATAATTCGTGTTGCAATTGAGCTATTACGCTACCTTCTCATTTTCCCATTCGAAATTAGCGCTGTGACCGCCGGTCAGATTAGAGCGAGGCCGACGACCATTTTGACTAAATGCTTTTTAAGCAACTGTTGCCTGTCGGCGCTGAAGAGCCTGTCGCCGAAGATGTGGGAGAAGGTTGCCCGGTTGGACACGTTGAAGAAACTCAGGGCACTGATATGCCAGTGCAACTCCAGCGGTTCAACATCGTCCCGGAACAGGCCTGCCTCCCGCCCGCGGCGGCAGATTGCCTCCAGCTTCTGGATCGCGCCGGCATTAAGCGAGCGGATCAGGTCGGATTTCTCCAGATACGCCCCGTGATGGATATTCTCGATCATGACGATGCGAATGAAATCGGGATTGCGGTTATGATGGTCGAAGGTGAACTCGGCCAGGTGTCTCAGGGCATCGACGGGCGGTAGGTGATCGAGTTCCAGTTCCTGTTCCCCGGCCCGCACCTCCCGGTAGGCTTCCTCCAGGACGCGACCGTACAGACCCTCCTTGTCGCCAAAATAGTAATAGATCATGCGCTTTGACGTATTCGTCTTCGCCGCGATCTCGTCGATGCGCGCTCCCGAGAGGCCGTTGGCAGCGAATTCCGCCATTGCCACCGCGAGGATATTCTTCCGAACTCCCGCCGGATCCTGCTTCCAGCCGTTTCTGCCGCTCGTCTTGTCGTCCATGAATGACCTTGCCCTCACCGCGCGAACGTTACACCGAGCGCTGACATAATGAAATTAACCGGTTCGTACAAAGCCGTTGACGAAATTAACTAAACAGTACAAAGTGCTTCGCGATGGCACGAGGAGCATGCGAAAGCGTGGTTGCCATTCCGGAGGTCCGATTGGCACCAGCAGCCGCCAGCGCGGTAGTGACGGAGAGGGAGGCGGTCGCCACTCCCCGACCGATTCTGGTCGGGCTGCTTGGTCGCGGCATTCAACAGTCCCGCACACCGGCCATGCATGAGGCTGAGGGCCGTGCGAACGGCATCGCCTATATCTATCGCCTGCTCGATACCGATCGAATGGGCGCTACGCCTCCGCCGCTTTCAGAGGTCGTCGACTTTGCCGAGTACTTCGGCTTTGACGGCTTCAACGTCACTTTCCCATACAAGCAGGAAATCATTCCGCTTCTCGATGAGCTGTCCAATGCGGCGCAGGCTATCGGCTCGGTGAACACGGTCGTCCTGCGGCACGGACGGCGCGTCGGCCACAACACCGACATGTGGGGTTTCAAGGAAAGCTTCCGCCTCGGCATGGCGCTCGCTCCACGTGACCGCGTGGTGATGCTCGGCGCTGGTGGCGCGGGCGCGGCGGTCGGCTACGCTCTGCTTGAGAGCGGCGTCGGCAGGCTGATGATCGGTGATATCGATACGGCTCGCGCGACCACGCTTGCCGACCGGTTGTCGTCGCGGTTCGGCGCAGACAAGGTCGACGCCGTAACCGACATCGTCGTGGCGTCGCAAGCGGCCGACGGGATCGTCAACGCAAGCCCCGTAGGCATGGACAAGCTTCCCGGCATGCCCATCGATTCCGCTCTGCTGAGGCGCGGCTGCTGGGTGGCCGACATCATTTACTTTCCACTCGAAACCCAGCTGCTTGCCGCGGCGCGCAGGCTGGGCTGCCGCACGCTCGGCGGCGAGGGTATGGCCTTGTTCCAGGCCGTTCGCGCTTTCGAACTCTTCACCGGCATCGCGCCGGACGCGGATCGGATGAAGGCGGTGTTCTCTGCCTTCGACGGCGTGCTCGCCGACTAGCAGCCGGATTCAAGCGGAGTTTCTTCGTATCGTAAAGGGAGGAAGGACTAAAATGAACTTTACAACAACACGTCGCCGGTTCCTGGTTGGGGCTGGAATTCTCGCCGCCGGCTCCTTTCCGGCCTTCGCTCAGGACAAGCCGAAACTGCGCTTTTCGGCCGTTTTCTCGGAGCAGGACATCCGCGCCGAGATGATGAAGATGTTCGCCGATGCCATCAAGGACGACTTCGCCTTTGAAGGCTACTATGGCGGTAACCTCTTCAAGCAGGGCACCGAACTCGTTGCGCTGCAGCGCGGCAACCTCGAAATGGGCAACATCGCGCCGCAGGACATATCCAAGCAGATTCCGGCTTGGTCCATTGTCACCGCCGGCTACCTTTTCCGCGACGCGGCGCACCTCAAGGCGTTTTTCGCAAGCGAGGCCGGTGCCGAGCTGAAGAAAATGACGGAAGACCAACTCGGGGTGAAGGTACTGGGTCCGACCTATTTCGGCGTCCGGCAGGTTGGCTTGAAGCCCGACAAGGAGATCAAGACGCCCGCCGACATGGCGGGAATAAAACTGCGCATGCCAGGTGGCGACGCCTGGCAGTTCCTCGGCACCGCGCTTGGCGCCAACCCGACGCCGATGGCCTATGCCGAGGTCTACACCGGCCTGCAGACCGGCGCTATCGACGGCCAGGACAACCCGCTGCCCAATGTCGAGAACATGAAGTTCTATGAGGTCATGACGCAGATCGTCATGACCTCGCATCTTGTCGGCTTCGATCTCCTGACCGTGTCCAAGAAGGTTTGGGACGAGATGAGTGCGGAGAAACAGGCCAAGTTCCAGGCCGCCGCCGACGCCGCCATCGAGATGAGCACGCAAAAGCATCTCGCGCACGAAAAGGAGCTCGTGGAGGTCTTCAAGGCCAAGGGCCTCAAAATCTACGAGCCGGACGTGGCGGCGTTCCGCAAGCATGTGCAGGAGCAGTATCTGGCGTCGGATCTCGCCAAGGACTGGCCTGCCGGCATGGTCGACAAGATCAACGCACTTTGAGCGCTTGGGATAGTTCCGGCCTGGTTCATGACCGACCGGACTGATCTAGGAATGGCGGCGCCGGCCATCGTCGAGACAGGATGAGGACCCGTGGACACACGATTGAAATACGCCGGCCGCTGGCTCTACCGGCGCGCGGAAAACCTGCTGGCGCTGATGCTGCTGGCGATGTTTGCAGCTTTTATCCTGCAAATCGTCTTCCGCTATCTCCTCAACCTGTCGATCGGCTGGACCAACGAGATCAGCGTCGTCCTGTGGATATGGATCGTGCTGTTCGGCGCGGCCTTTGTGGTGCGCGAAGAGGAGGAGATCCGCTTCGACCTGATCTACGCGGCGGTCGGACCGAACGCGCGGCGTGTCATGTTCCTGATCTCGGCGGCTGCGCTGATCACCCTCTACCTCGTTTCGTTCCGGGCGACCCTCGACTACGTCACCTTCATGAAGGTCGAGAAGACGGCCTATCTCAAGATCCGCTTCGACTGGTTGTTTTCGATCTACATCGTCTTCGTCATCGCCGTGATCGCGCGCTATCTCTGGCTGTCCTGGCAGGCGATGTTCGGGCGGGCGCCGAAGGAGTTCGATCCGACCAAGGCTGGGTCGGGCGTATGAACCTCGCAAGTCCCTTTTCGCTCTGCGTCATCGCCATGACCGCGCTGGCCTTCCTTGGCCTGCCGATCGGCCATTCGATGATCGCCGGGTCCATCCTCTATCTGGCGCTGGCCGGCCTCGACATGGGGACAGCCGCCGAGCAATTCCTCAACGGCATGTATTCCAACTACATCATCCTCGCCGTGCCGCTGTTCATCCTGGCCGCCGAGTTGATGAATATCGGGTCGATGACCGACCGGCTGATGGCGTTCTGCAATGCCATCGTCGGTCGCTTCCGGGGTGGTCTCGCCTACGTCAACATCGTCCAGTCCATCATCTTCGCCGGCATGTCCGGCTCGGCCATCGCGGACGCCGCCGGCACCGGCAAGATGATGCAGCAGATGATGACCAAGGACGGCAAGTATCCGGCGAGCTATGCCGCGGCGCTGACAGCCGTAACGGCCGTGATCGGCCCGATCATTCCGCCGTCGATTCCTATGGTGATCTACGCCTTGGTGTCTGACGCCTCGATCGGCTATCTGTTCCTCGGCGGGGTCATCCCTGGCCTGCTGATGGCGCTGTCGCAGATGATCATCGTCTGGTTCGACGCCAGGCGGAAGGGTTTCCCCGTCGAAGAGCCGACCCCGCTGCGCGAGCTGCCGCTGATCACCTGGCGGGCCTTCCCCTCGCTGATGATGCCAGTGGTGCTGCTGGGCGGCATCTACAGCGGCGTCACAACACCGACCGAAGCGGCAGCCGTGGCGGCGGCCTACGCGTTGACCATCTCCGTGGTGCTCTACCGCAGCGTCAGCTTCGCCGATTTCTACCGATCGATACTGGCCAGCGCGCGCACCACCGCCTCGATCGGCATGCTGATCGCTGGTGCGCTGGTGTTCAACTACGTGGTGACGGTCGAGAACATTCCGAAATCCCTGACAGTGATCTTGCAGGCGTGGGACCTTTCCTCCATCGGCTTCCTAGTCCTCGTCAACGTCATCCTGCTGATTCTCGGCTGCGTGCTCGAGGGCACGACGATCCTGCTGGTCGTGGTTCCGGTGCTGATCCCGACGGCGCACGCGCTCGGCATCGACATGGTGCATTTCGGCGTGATGGTGGTCGTCAACATCATGCTCGGCCTGGTTACCCCGCCGTACGGGCTGCTGCTCTTCATCATGACACGCATCGCCGAAGTGCCACTGCGCGACTTGGTGCGCGACGTGCTGCCGTTCCTGTGGGCGATGATCGGCTCGCTGGTGCTGATCACATTCTTTCCGGGGCTGGTGCTGTGGCTGCCGCGGCTGTTCGGATACCAGGGGTGACCGCCGTGAAACCCATCTTCATCCTCAACGGCCCCAATTTGAACCGGTTGGGAAAGCGCGAGCCGGAAATCTACGGCACGACCACGCTCGCCGAGATCGAGGCGATGTGCCGGGAGGCGGCTGGCCAGCGACCGATCCGCTTCCACCAGTCGAATGCGGAGCACCAGCTTGTCGACTGGATCCATGAAGCGATCGACGAGGGCGTCGGCATCGTCATCAACCCGGCCGGGCTGAGTTTCAGATCGATCCCGATCCTCGATGCGCTGAAGATGTTTTCCGGGCCGATCATCGAGCTTCATATCTCAAACATTCACAGGCGCGAGGAGATCTACCACCATTCGCTGGTGTCGAAGGTCGCGACCGCCGTCTTGGCCGGGCTTGGACCCAGGGGATATCGCGTCGCCGTGCAGTCGCTGATGGAGATGACGACGGCGTGAGCGGCGCGCCGGCACACTCAGCGTTGCCGGAGCGCCGTCGGTACTCACGATCTCAAACGAAACAGGGGAAGGAAAAAGCCACATGTGTCCTCCAGGGTGCCTTCATTCGATCTGCGAAAACGCGACGCGACGCGGCCTGCTCAAGGCGGGATTCACCCTCGGCCTCGGCGCCGCCGCCGCGGCAACGCTACCGACGGTTCAGCCGGCACGCGCCGCGCAAGCAGGTTTCACGGACACGGTCGATCTTTCCCATGCCCTCTACGAAGGATTTCCGACCTTCAGCGGTGACAAATGGTTCACCGTCGAGCAACTCGTCACCTTCGCCAAGGACAAGGTGAACCTCAATCGCTGGACGATCGTCGAGCACAGCGGCACGCATATGGACGCGCCGATCCATTTCTCCGCCGACGGCTTGACGGCCGACCTGATCCCGATCTCGGATCTCATCGTTCCGGTCGCTGTCATCAACATCGCCGCCCGCGCCGCCGACAATGTCGACACGTCGCTGACGCCAGATGACGTCAAGGCGTGGGAATCGAAAAACGGGCCGCTGCCGGAGGGATGCTGCGTGGTCATGAATTCCGGCTGGCACAGACTGGTCGGCGATCCGAAATTCACCGGCAATGACGACCAGAAGAAGAATCACACACCCGGCCTCCACATCGAAACCGCACAGATGCTGATCAAAGAGCGCAAGGTGAAGGGCATCGGTGTCGACACACTGTCGCTCGACACCGGGATGAATTCGGGCGGAGCGTTCCCGGTTCACTATGAATGGTTGGGAAGCGGCCGCTGGGGCGTGGAATGCCTGGCGAATCTCGACGCGATTCCGGAATCCGGAGCGCGTCTCTTCCTCGGCATCCCCAAGGTAAAGGGCGCCACGGGCGGTCCTACCCGGGTAATCGCGCTCCTATGACGCCGCAAGATCGCGTCGAGTCTGTCGTTTTTTCCCTCGATCCTTTCGGGTCGAGGGCGTTCCAGCGCAGGTCCGCAAAGGGATGAAAACTTCGATCGCCACGGTCTCGATCAGCGGCGACTTCCCCGAGAAGCTCGCCGCGATCGCCGCCGCCGGCTTCGACGGCGTCGAGATCTTCGAAAACGATTTCCTGGGCTTCGACGGCTCGCCCGCCGACGTCGGCAACATGGCGCGCGATGCCGGGCTCGCCATCACGCTGTTCCAGCCCTTCCGCGATTTCGAGGGCCTGCCGGAGCCGCAGCGCAGTCGAGCATTCGACCGCGCCGAGCGCAAATTCGACGTCATGCAGGAGCTTGGCACCGATCTGATGCTGATCTGTTCCAGCGTCTCGCCGGTGGCGCTCGGCGGCATCGACCGCGCGGCGGCGGATTTCCGCGAACTCGGCGAGCGCGCGGCAAGGCATGGCTTGCGCGTCGGCTACGAGGCGCTTGCCTGGGGAAAGCACATCAACGACCATCGCGACGCCTGGGAGATCGTTCGCCGTGCCGACCATCCCAATGTCGGGCTTATTCTAGACTCGTTTCACACTCTGGCACGGAAGATTGACGTCGGCTCGATCCGCTCGATCCCGAAGGACAGGATCTTCATCGTGCAACTGGCCGACGCGCCGCTGATCGAGATGGACCTGCTCTACTGGAGCCGGCACTTCCGCAACATGCCTGGCGAAGGCGACCTGCCGGTCAAGGCTTTCGTCGGCGCGGTCGCCGCGACGGGCTATGACGGATACCTGTCGCTGGAGATTTTCAACGATCAGTTCCGTGGCGGGTCGCCGAAATCCATCGCCGTCGACGGCCGCCGGTCGCTGCTTGCGCTGATGGATCAGGTGCGGCGCGACGAACCCGGGCTGGCGCTCGAGATGCCGGAGATGCCGGACCGGGTCGGCGTCGCGGGCGTGGCGTTCGTCGAATTCGCGGCCGACGCCGCTGGCGCCGCCACGTTAGCAGCGCTGCTGCACGCGCTGGGCTTCAAATTGGCGGGACGGCATGTGTCGAAGGATGTCAGTCTCTACCGGCAGGGCGAGATCAACATCGTCGTCAACACCGAGCGCGAGGGTCTGGCTCACTCCTCATTCCTGGTCCACGGGACTTCTGTCTACGCGATCGGCCTCAAGGTCGAGGACGCGAAGGCGACGGTCAAACGCGCGCAGGCGCTCGGCGCCGAGCCGTTCGAGCAGGCAGTCGGACCGGGCGAACTGCAGATTCCGGCAATACGCGGGGTCGGCGGCGGCGTCGTCTACTTCATTGACGGCACGTCGGAACTCTCCAATGTCTGGGACATCGAGTTCCTGCCCGTCGACGACGCCAGTCCTTGCGAGCCCGCTGGTCTGACGCGGATCGACCATGTCGGGCAGACGATGGAGTATGGCGAGATGCTCACCTGGCTGCTCTTCTACACATCGATATTCCGGACCAGGAAGACGCCGATGGTAGATGTCATTGATCCGTCCGGCATCGTCAGGAGCCAAGCGATCGAAAGCGATGACGGCCAGCTGCGGCTGACATTGAACGGGGCCGAGAACCGGCAGACGCTGGCCGGGCGCTTCATCGCCGAAAGTTTCGGCCCGGCCGTGCAGCATTTGGCGTTTCTGACCGGCGATATCTTTGCCACCGCTGCGGCGTTGAGACAAAACGGCTTCGCGCCGCTCGCCATCTCGCCGAACTACTACGACGACGTCGAGGCGCGGTTCGGTCTCGAACCGGATCTCGCCGACCGGTTGCGCGCCGAAAACATCCTCTACGACCGCGACGACAACGGCGAATTCTTCCAGCTCTACGCGCCGACCTTCGGCGAAGGCTTCATCGTCGAGGTGGTGGAACGCCGTGGCGGCTACAAGGGCTACGGCGCGCCCAACGCGCCGTTCCGCATCGCAGCCCAGAAACGGCATCTGCGGCCGAAGGGCATGCCCCACGATTTGCGCCGGTGATGGTCCCATTATGAATTTCGCTCGCATCAAGGGGGTCACGCTGCACTATCGCATCGACGGGCCGTCGGCCGCGCCGCCGCTCGTGCTCGTCAATTCGCTGGGTACCGACGCCCGCATCTGGGACGATTTCATCGCGATACTTGCCGGCCGCTATTGCGTGCTGTCTTACGACAAGCGAGGCCACGGGCTGTCCGATGCCGTGAGCGGCCCCTACCGGCTCGAAGATCATCTCGACGATCTCTTCGGTCTCGCGGATTTCCTCGGTATCGGCGGCTTCGCCCTGGCCGGCGTATCAGTCGGCGGTCTGATCGCGCAAGGAGCGGCTGCCCGCCACGGCGCCCGCATCCGCGCGCTGGTCCTTTGCGATACGGCGGCAAAGATCGGTACCGCCAGTTCCTGGGACGACCGGATCAGGGCGGTGATGGCAGGCGGTACCATCGCCATTGCCGATTCCGTCATGGAGCGCTGGTTCAGCCCGGGATTTCGTCGGGAGCGGCCCGCCGAACTGGCAGGCTGGCGCAACATGCTGGTTCGGGCCGATCGCTGGGGGTATGCGTCGACCTGCTCGACACTTCGCGACACCGATCTGACCGCCGAAACCGCGACCATCGGCGTTCCGAGCCTTGTTCTGGCCGGCGAGCATGATCTCAGCACGCCGCCCGACCTTGTGCGGGAGACGGCGGCGCTAATCCGGGCATCGCGGTTCGAGATCATCCGCGGCGCGGGTCATATCCCGTCGATCGAGCAGCCCGCGGCTCTGGCGGCTCTTGTCACGGACTTCATGAAAGAGGTGGGATATGTCTGAGAAAGCGCCCCTTCGCACACAGGGCATGATCACACGACGCTCCGTACTGGGCGATGCCCATGTTGATCGCGCCGAGGCCGCAAGAACGGACTTCGACTCCGATTTCCAGGATTTCATCACCGAAGGCGCCTGGGGCAGCGTTTGGTCGCGCCCGGGTCTCACTAGGCGTGAACGCTCCATGATCACCATCGCGCTTCTGGCGGCAATGGGACACGATGATGAGGTCGCCATGCATGTGCGCGCCACGATCAATACCGGCACCAGCGCCAGCGATATCCGGGAAGCGCTGATGCATGTTGCCGTCTACGCCGGCGTACCGGCGGCGAACCGAGCTTTCAGGATCGCCAAGCGCGAACTTGGCGGGGACAGGGAGGGCTGATAATGGCTATCCAACCGTTCGCCGGCGGCGAGGGCGGTTTCTACGCCCGCGACCGCGCCTGGCATCCGCCGGTGGCCAGTCCGGCCTACAAAAGCACAACCCTACGCGCGCCGCGGCATGCCCTGCTTTCGCTCGGCCAGACCAGGTCCGAACTCACCGGGCCCGCTTTCGGACACGATATTCTTAATCCGCTCGACAACGACCTGATCCGGAATTTCAGCCAGGATGGTTCAGACGCGATCGGCCAGCGATTGGTCGTCTACGGGCAGATCATGGACGAGAACGCCCGGCCGGTGCCCAATACGCTGGTGGAATTCTGGCAGGCGAATGCCGGCGGTCGCTACCGGCACAAGCGCGAGGGCTATATCGCGGCGCTCGACCCCAATTTTGGCGGATGCGGTCGAGCGATAACCGACGCCGACGGATATTACCACTTTCGGACGATCAAGCCTGGCGCTTATCCCTGGCCGAACGGTGGCAACGACTGGCGGCCGGCTCATATCCACTTTTCGGTGTTCGGTCATGCGTTCGCGCAACGCCTGATCACCCAGATGTACTTTGAGGGCGACCCGATGATTTGGCAGGACCCTATCGCGCTCAGCATTCCGGATCGCACGGCAGTCGAGCAATTGATCGCGCGCCTCGATAGGCATAACACCACGCCAATGGATACGCTGGCCTATCGTTTCGACATCGTCCTCAGGGGTCGGCGTTCGACATTCTTCGAAAACAGGGTAGAGGGCAATTGATGCTCAACAAGCTCCCGCCTCTCAAGGAATCGCCGTCGCAGACGGCCGGACCCTATGTCCACATCGGGCTCACGCCAAGCCTCGAACGTATTACCGAAGCCAATGTCCCCGACCTCGGAGCCGGCCCGGTGCCCGGCTTTGGCCCCCGCATCATTGTCGCCGGCCGTGTCTTCGACGGATCGGCGGCACCGGTGAGTGACGCGGTCGTCGAGCTGTGGCAGGCCGATGCCGACGGCAACCACGGCAACGCGTTCGGCCGCGTCGCGTGCGACGGTACCGGCGCCTACCGCTTCGACACGGTCAAGCCGGGCCGGGTCGGCGGGCCGGACGGCAAACTCATGGCACCGCATTTGACACTCTGGATCGTTGCCCGCGGCATCAATATCGGCCTCCACACCCGGGTCTATTTCGAGGATGAAGCCGAGGCCAACGAGACGGACTTCGTGCTCAATCGGATTATGGACGTGCGCCGCCGCAAGACCCTGATCGCGGTCCGCTCCGACGCGGACGGCAAGACCGTTTACACCTTCGACATCCGCCTTCAAGGCGGCGACGAAACGGTCTTCTTCGACATCTAAGATGATGTGCCGGAGCCTCTCCATTCCGTTGATGCGGTTAAGTGCTCCGCCATGTGTATCGATGTCGGGCTGCGTCTGGAGATCACCTGAATGAAGCCTTCGATGCACGCGCCTCGGCGCCGATTGCTGGACGCGCTTGTTGGCGACGACGGGACCGAAGCGCTGCTCGGCGACGAGGCACAACTCGCAGCGATGCTCGCCTTCGAGCGCGCCCTTGCGGAGGCCGAAGCCGATGCCGGGCTAATCGGAAACGATGCCGCAGTGGCGATTGCCTCGGCGATCGACAGGTTCGCCGTCGATTGGGACGACCTTGCGGCCGGCCTTGCGCAGGACGGTGTGGTCGTGCCGGCGCTGGTGCGGCAGTTGCGCGCCGCGGTCGGCGAACCCCACGGTCACTTCGTCCATCACGGCGCGACGAGCCAGGATGTCATCGACACGGCGCTGGTGCTGCAATTGGCCAAGATCGTCGCACTGTTTCTCGAGCGGATCGCCGTGCTGCAATCGACACTTGCCGCGCTCTCGGCTGCATCCGCAGCGAAGCCGTTGATGGCCCACACCAGGATGCAGGCGGCGCTGCCATTCACCGTCGCCGACAAGCTGAGCACCTGGCTGGACCCTCTCGGCCGTCATCATGCGTCCCTGTCGGGCATTCGGCGCCAGCTGCTGGTCGTTCAGCTCGGCGGACCGATCGGCGACCGGTCGAGTTTCAGTGGAAAGGGCGCTCAGGTTGCCCGAGGATTGGCTCGGCTGCTTGACCTTGGCATTGCGGAGCCGTGGCACGCGACCCGCGATCCGATCGTGGCCTTCGGATCGCTGCTTTCACTCATTACGGGATCGCTAGGCAAGATCGGCGCCGACGTGACGCTGATGACGCAGACTGAAGTTGCTTCGATCAAACTCTCCGGTGGCGGCGGCTCCTCGACCATGGCGCATAAGTCCAACCCGGTGAATGCCGAAGTGCTGGTCGCGCTGGCTCGCTATAACGCTGGCTTGGTCGGCACGCTGCACCAGTCGCTCGTCCATGAGAACGAGCGCTCCGGCGCCGCCTGGACCCTCGAATGGCTGACGCTGCCGGAAATCATAATCGTGACAGGCGCAAGTCTTAGGCTTGCGATACGCCTGGCAAGCCAAATCCACTTCCAGCCATAGTGAAAAGCAAATCGGCAGCGCAATAGTTTGGACATGCCGGCATCGATAGGCGAGGGGATAACCGTCTGCTGCCCGAATATGAAAGTTCCTCCCGCTCATCGTGCTGTTGCGCGGGAGCTCCTATCCTCCATTGGCAGAGTTTCCTAAGCATGCTTCTAGATTCACCAGAGAGTACATCGGTGAGCAGATGAGGTTGCGTGACATTGGATCAAAGGTATCGCTCTGCATTTTACCTGGAAGAACGCTTTCGTTTCCCAGTTCGTCAAAACAAATACCCTGATAGCTTGCGTAGGGAATTTTCGTTGTAAGATACTGAAATTACTTCGCTATCTAGACAGGCAGTCTCTGTTTTCGCTGCTTTTCGCGAAGTTTCCCTGTTTTTCGCCATTTATCAGGGAATTTGGCCGAGACGGGTTCGCTCCGGACTGCTTCCACCACCATTGTCGTTATTTATCAATGCTTTAGCGGTATATTTTGGTTCGGTTAGCCAAGTCATGGCTGGCGAACCTCCGTGCATCGCATTGATATTGTTGATTTATGGTGGGCTTCCGAGACCGCCTTCTTCGGGCAAACCTCGCAATCTCTGGCCGAGGGCGCGGCGCCGCCGAAGTGTCGGTGACGCCTAGGTCCAATAGATCAATCCCCTCGGCTTTGGTCTGATCGGCTTAACATCCGCGCAGCCGCAAAATTTCCGTGCCGCTCGCCGACGTTGCCGAACCGCTCGCCGCGGCGATCGCGCTCACCGACCGCACGCTGGCCGGCAAGATCCGCGCGCATCTGCCGTGCCTGCATGTAGGACTCAAAGCAATCTTGTCCCGAAGGACGAGCCTGCAACGGCTGCGATCTTCGCGAGGAATGATGAGATGAACCGGTCAAGAACATCAGCCCTTCGGGTCAAGATTGTAGGGTTTCCCGGTGCCATCGAGCGAAAGTCTCGGCGATCGCGAGGACCGCAGCATGAATCGGTCCTGCGGTGAGGTTGGGCATAATCGACGCGTCCACGACAAAAAGATTGTCGAGCGCCTTGAGTCGCAGATTTGCATCGACGACAGCGTCCGAGTCCTTACCCATCCTGCAAGTACCGCAGGGATGATGGTGTGTGATGACCGACTGCGCGATGAAGTCGTCCATCTTGGCCGCACTGTTCAGGGTGCCTGGCAGGAGTTCGCGCTCTCGCCAGCCGGCGAGTTCATCTCTATGCCCGATCGTCCGTGCTGCCTCGAGAGCTTGGCGAAACAGCTCGCGGTCCTGACCGGTTTGCAGGTATGCCGGGTCGATGATCAATCGATCACCGAGCTCAGGCCCACTTATTCGCACGCTGCCGCGGCTCGTCGGATGGGTGATCCCGAACAGCAGCGTGTAAGCCGTGCCGGCGGCAGGCGCCTGGAAGCATTCGGACACGATCGGCGCGATGCCGCAACCAACGACTATTTCAGGCCGCCCGGTAGCGGTGAAGTTGTCAGCTCGCATATAGGCCATCGACTCCGAATGTTGGAGGCGCGATGGAGGAACCGGCTCGCGGGCGGCATAGAGGTTGCCGGCACCAAGCAGGTGGTCCTGAAGGTTTCGACCGATTTCAGGCATATCGATCAAGCAGCCAACGCCCGCGGCATCGAGCACATCGTGCGGACCGATACCCGAACGCATCAGCAAAGCCGGACTTTCCAGCGCTCCGGCACAAAGTACAATTTGATCCGCAAAGACTTCGACCGAACCCTGTCGCCCTACGACCTCGAGGCTGCGAACCTGATTGCCCTCCAAGTTGAGCCGCCGCACCCGGGACCCCGTAAGGATGGTTAGGTTCTTGCGACCTCGAACCGCCTTTGTGAGCCAGGCGTCCGCCGTCGTAACCCGCCGCCCGTCGCGAATGTTCAAGGAGTTCGGGGTGACACCGATCATCTCTCCGCTGTTGTGGCCCTCAAGGCGAGGCAGACCTAACGCTGCGCCTGCCTCGATGAAGGCACGAGCAAGCGGGCTTACTTCGTCCGCCGGTAAATGGATCGGCAACGGCCCGCCCTTGCCGTGAATGCCGTCGCCACCAAGCGGGTGGTTTTCGATAGCCTGGAAAACGGACAGCAGTTCATCCCAACTCCATCGGCGATCCCCAGTCGCGTCGACCCAAGCCTGGAAATCGGAAGGATGACCGCGCATGTAGCCCATCGCGTGCAGGCAACTCGAGCCGCCGATCAACCGCCCGCGCGCCCAATGATGCACCCGGCCTGCGGTGCCGGCTTGCGGCTCCGTGCGATAGTCCCAATCGTAGCTGCGGCCCTGAAGCGTCGGCCAGGCAGCGGGGTTCCAGATGTCGGGGTCTGCCGCCTCTTCGCCTGCCTCGATCAGCAGAACGCGACTGTCCGGCTCTTCACTCAGTCGCGCGGCAAGCAACGTGCCGGCCGACCCACCGCCGACGATGACGATATCGGAATTCGGTTTGCGCTCAACATTGGCCCTGGTCATCATCGCTCCATCTGCCACTTGCTGGCTTCGATAGCCGGCATGTCTGACACCGACATGGTGAAGACCGCGCGCACTGATCTGCGTTCGGCAGATACCCGATCCGAAACGTCATGAAGGACTTCGAGTCTTCAGGCGGAACTACAGTCTCGAAGCGCTCAAATCCCGTTATCCATGGATATCTTCGCTGCCGCTTTCGCCTTCAAGACATGCTGTTTCGAGGCTTTGCGGGCGGCTTTCTCATCGCCGGCGGCGATGGATTCGAATATCTCCCTCATCTCCGCCAGGCTGCTTTGTGCTCTGCCGTCCAATGACATCGATCGTCCGCGAAAGAAGCTTATCCTGGCCACCAGACCGCGATGCACTTCCTCCAGGATCGGATTCCCGCAATTCGCGAGTATGATTGAATAGAAGTCTGCGGCGGTCATGACCTGCGCCAGGCTGTCATTGCTGGATGCCGCTTCTTCGAATGCGGAAAGAGATTTCTCAAGTTCACGCAACTGTTCCGGGGAAATTCTCAAGGCGCATCGTCCCGCTGCCTCGACTTCCAACAGCTCTCGAACCTCGTAGATGGCGGTTGCCACCTCCCACGAAAGTGCCGGTATCGACGGCCCGCGGTTGGGTACAATCTCGATCAGGCGCTCGGCCTCAAGACTGCGCAAAGCCTCCCTCAGCGAGGGGCGGCTGATGCCGAGTTGGGTGCACAGTTGACTTTCGACAAGACGGCTTCCCGGCTGGAACAACCCGGAGAAGATCGCGAGCCGCAATTTGTCGACGGTCTCCCGTTGCACGGTCCGTGGCGAAATTCGCAAATTCAAATCTGGAGGCATCGATAACGTCTCATGGGCTTTTGAGTCGCAAGCTGAAGCAGCATACGCCACGCTGTGGAAATTTGACAGCAGGATAGTCAGATTGTCAAATCTGAAGATTGCAAGAATGTCAGACAATCGGCTTGACGCGACCCCAGCTTATATGATCCTTTTGCAGGAGACGGGCAGCGGAGGCGAGGATCATGGACATGGCGGCAGACATACCTTCCGACCACTTCATCTCGCGACGCATCGACACTGGCCGCATCACCTTGAACGTGCGCGAGATGGGCAACGGCCCATTGATGCTGTTCTTCCACGGCATCACCTCCAACTCTGCCGTCTTCGAGCCGTTGATGGCCCGACTCTCGGATCGGTTCACGACGATTGCGGTTGACCAGAGGGGGCATGGCCTCAGCGACAAACCGCAAACCGGCTACGAGGCGAATGACTATGCGGACGACATCGCCGGCCTGATACGCACTCTCGATCGAGGCCACGCCGTCCTCGTCGGACATTCGCTTGGTGCTCGAAATTCGGTCGCGGCCGCGGTGAAATACCCGGATTTGGTGCGGTCCGTCGTTGCAATCGACTTTACGCCATACATTGAGACCGAAGTGTTGGACGCGTTGGAATTGCGAGTGAATGCGGGGGACCAGCTTTTCGAGAATGTAAAGGCCGTCGAAGCATACCTCGCCGGCCGCTATCCGAATATCCCGGCCGACGCCATCAAGATCAGGGCTGAAAGCGGGTATCAGCCGGTCGACGGCGGATTGCGTCCATTGGCCTCGCCCGCGGCCATGGCGCAGACCGCCAGAGGCCTGCGATCGGACTTGGTGCCGGCCTACCGGGACGTGACAAAGCCAGTCCTCATCGTGCGAGGCGAGACGAGCAAATTGGTTTCGGCGGCGGCGCTGGCGAAGACGAGTCGGCTGCGGCCTGATCTGCCTGTCGTCGTCGTTCCGGGCGCCGACCATTACGTCAACGAGGTCTCTCCCGAGATCACGCTGAAAGCCATCACCAACTTCATAGACGCCTGACGGCCAAGCGCGCCGTCTTCTTGTACGCAGCAGGATCCAGACAATGGCCAACGTAAACAATACTTCGGGCAAAACGCGTCGTGCCGAGGTCGCCGGTGGCGGCTTTGCCGGCCTGACAGCCGCCATCGCTCTCAGGCAGAACGGTTGGGATGTCAGGCTGCACGAAAAGAGCTCGGAGCTCCGGGCATTCGGAGCGGGCATCTATCTCTGGCACAATGGCCTTCGCGTGCTCGAAGGGCTGGGCGCCTTGGACGATGTTCTCCTGGGCTCACACACGCCTCCGACCTACGAGACCTGGATGCATAACAAGTCGGTTTCCAAGGAGACGTTCAACGGTCTCCCCTGGCGCATCATGACTCGCAGCCACCTGCACGATGCCTTGGTCAACCGGGCCCGTGCCCTGGGTGTCGACATCCGCGTCAATTCCGAAGCAGTCGCCGCCGATCCGGACGGACGTGTAACCCTCCAGAGCGGCGAGGTTCTCGAAGCCGACCTGATCGTCGGCGCTGATGGCGTTGGCTCCAAGGTCAGGGATTCCATCGGCTTCAAACAGGATCGATGGGTTTCAAAAGATGGTCTCATCCGACTGATTGTCCCGCGCATGAAGAAAGATCTCGGTCATGGCGAGTGGGACAATACCATTGACATGTGGAACTTCTGGCCGCGTGTTCAGCGCATTCTCTACTCGCCCTGTAATGAGAATGAGCTCTATCTGGGCCTCATGGCTCCGGCCGCCGATCCTCGCGGATCAAGCGTTCCGATCGATCTCGAAGTCTGGGTCGAGATGTTTCCTTTCCTGGAGCCATGCCTGATCGAAGCGGCGAAGCTGAAAACCGCTAGGTACGACAAGTACGAAACCACGAAGCTGGACAGTTGGACGAGAGGCAAGGTTGCGCTTGTGGGCGATGCCGCACACGCAATGTGCCCGGCTCTTGCGCAGGGCGCCGGCTGTGCGATGGTCAACGCCTTCAGCTTGTCCCAGGAACTTGAGGAAGGCTCCTCGGTCGAGGACGCGCTGGTCGCGTGGGAGAAGCGCATTCGCCCGATCACGGATCGCTGCCAGGCCCTGTCTGGCGACTATGCGGCGAACCGCTCGCTCTCGAAGGGAAACATGTTCACGCCGGCTGCACTGGAAGCTGCCCGGTACGATCCGCTGCGCCGGGTCTACTCATGGCCGCAGTAGCTTCGGACAAGCCGGTCAATGAATTAATTGGCGCGTGCAGAAGCTGCGCGCTCCCTTCAGGAGATGAAGATGAACTATTCCAGTGAAGTCGAAAGAGACTATGATGTCAGGGGATGGTACTCCTCAGTCCAGGAAAGCCGGCATGACGGCGGCAAACCTGGCGAAACCCTCGTCAAAGTCGCGACAGGCGTTGTTATACGCAATCCGTTCGCCGGAAAGTTCGTCGCCGAACTGTCCGATCTGACAAATCCGAGTTCAGCCATCGGTCATGCGCTTGGCGAGCGAGCCGTGGCGCTGCTCGGCAACAGGCCGGTCGAAAGCTATGGCAAAGGCGGTATCGCAGGCACGGCCGGCGAACAGGAACATGTCGTTGCCTGCATCACCACGGTATTCGGAGATCCGCTGCGGCAGCAGGTGGGCGGTGGCAAGGCCTGGATCTCGTCGGTGAGCAAGGTCGCTGTCGCCGGCACTGCTATCGACATCCCGCTCGCCCACAAGGACGAACTCTACATCCGTTCCCACTATGATGCCGTCACCTTTTCCGTGCCGGATGCCCCGCGCCCGGACGAGCTTTTGATCTGCGTCGCCGTCGCATCGGGTCCGCGCGTGCATCAGCGCGTCGGCGGCAAATCCGTCGCTGACCTCAAGGCCGCCGCCGTCTAGTTCGATCGAAATTGGTGAAAGGACGAAGTTTCCATGCCGCTTAATATCAAGGACTTGAAGATCACCTCGTCGGATTTCCAGCCGCTCGGGAAATTGCGCGACGAGCACGCTGGCGACAAAGGCAATGTATTGCCAAAGCTAAAGGTTAGCGGCGTCCCGGCAGGAACGACAGAGCTCGCCGTCATCTGCCACGATCCGGACGCGCCATTGCCCAACGGTTTCACGCACTGGGTCGTCTACGGCATCGATCCGTCGACCACCGACCTCTCGGACGCGCAGGAAAAGTTTCGCGTTGGCCCCAACGGCGCCGGCGGCATGCAATATTACGGGCCTCAGCCGCCCGCTGGCCATGGAGAACATCACTACTACTTCTGGGTCTATGCCCTGGACACGAAGGTCGAAGGGACGCCCACCAGGGAGGAGTTCCTCCAGAAATATGCCGGAAATGTCATCGAGCAAAACCGGATCGTCGGCATCTACGAAAACAAGTGAATTCCCGCATCGGCGATCAATAACAACAATAAATATGATCGCAGATGCCATGCAATGGGAGAATTTGAAAATGACAGAGAATAACTCCGCTCACGACAAGATTTTCGAGGAGCTGGTTACGGCCACGAAAATCCTCATAAACGAAGGGATCATGGATACATTCGGCCATATCAGTGCCCGTGTTCCGGAGGATCCTCAAAGCTTCTTCCTGGCGCAGAAGCTTGCTCCGAGCGTGATAACGGTCAATGACATCCAGCGCTTCAACCTTGACGGTGAGACGTCAGACAACCGCCCCTCCTATCTGGAGCGCTATATCCACAGCGAAATCTACAAGGCGCGTCCCGACGTTCAATGCGTGCTCCACACCCATTCTCCGGCTGTCCTGCCTTACTGCTTCGTCGACCAGCCGCTTCGGCCAGTCACCCATATGGGCGCTTTTCTCGGCGATGCCGTTCCCGTCTACGAGATCCGCGACAAGCACGGGGACGACACGGATCTCTTCGGTGGCAGCCCGAGCGTCTGCCGGGACATCGCCGAAAGCCTCGGAAGCTATCCTGTCGTTCTCATGGCGCGTCATGGCGTCGTCAATGTGGGCAATTCCGTCAGGGAGGTTGTCTTCCGAGCCTTCTATCTCGAGCAGGAAGCGGCAGCGCTTACGGCCGGCCTGCGGATCGGCACGATCAAGTATCTGTCGCCGGGCGAGATCAAGACGGCGGGAAAGCTTGTCGGCGCGCAGATCGATCGAGGATGGGATCACTGGTCGCAGCGTCTCAGGCAGGCCGGCCTGGCTTAGTGCCGCTGCCTTGAAGATTACCCGGAGCGTCCTGGTCTTTTGCCAGGATTTTCCAGGCTCGGTTTCAATAGTTCCCTGACGCAGGAGCGTCAGACGAAGGCAATGAAACACACCATGCCGCACGCGGAAAGTTACGATTACATTATCGTCGGGGCCGGATCAGCCGGTTGCGTGCTCGCCAACCGGCTGAGTGCCGACCCGAGATGTTCGGTGCTGTTGCTGGAGGCCGGCGGCTGGGACCGCGATCCCATGATCCATATACCGCTTGGATGGGGTAAGATCCTGACCGAGCGGCGCCATGACTGGATGTATTTCTGCGAGCCGGAAGACAATGTGGGCGGACGCAGGGTCGAGTGCGCGCGCGGGAAGGTTGTCGGCGGATCATCGTCTACCAACGCCATGGCCTATGTGCGGGGAAATCGCGGGGACTACGATCGTTGGGCAGCCACAGGGCTCAGCGACTGGTCATATGACAAGGTCCTGCCGTATTTCCGCAAGCAGGAAAGCTGGGAAGGCGGAGAGAACCAATATCGTGGCGGCAACGGTCCGGTCAGCACCCAATTCTGCCGCTACAAGGACACGCTGATCGACGCCTTTGCGCAAGCCAGCGTGCAAGCAGGCTATGCGCAGACGAACGACTACAATGGCGAGCGGCAGGAAGGTTTCGGCCGCCTCCAGATGACGATTTCAAAAGGCCGGCGCTCCTCGACTGCGTCAGCCTATCTGCGGCCGGTGCTGAAGCGGCCCAATCTGACCGTTTTGACGGAAGCGAGCGCAACGAAGATCGTGCTGGAGGGTGCCCGCGCCACCGGCGTCACCATCAACCATCGCGGGGGCGAACGCGCGATCGTCGCCCGTAAGGAAGTGCTGCTTGCCGGCGGTGTGATCAACACGCCGCAACTCATGATGCTGTCGGGCATAGGGGCGCAGGATGAGCTTGCCGCGCATGGTATCCAGACGCGGGTCAATCTGCCGGCGGTCGGCAAGAACCTGCAGGATCACGTCTCGGTCATCCTTATGTACCGGCGCCGGGCTCCGGGCGGCCCTTTCCTGCGCAACATGCGTGCCGATCGGATTGGTTTCGATTTCGTCAAGACCTACCTGACGGGACGAGGTTTTTCGGGGGATGTGCCCGGCGGGGTTGTCGCCTTCCTGAAGAGCGGCCCGGAGCGGCCGTTGCCCGATGTGCAATTGCTCTTCACGGCGGCTCCGCTCGCCGCATGGCCATATCTCAAGCCGTTCAAGGCGCCTTTTGCGGACGGCTTCGCGACCCGGGTCGTGGCGACACAACCTGAAAGCCGGGGAGCGGTGAAACTGGCATCGGCCGATCCTTCCGCGGCGCCCCTGATCCACCAGAATTTCCTCGCCTCGCCGAAGGATTGGGAGTCCCTTCGGGCCGGCTTCCGGGTGGCAAGGGATCTCGCGGCGCAGCCCTCCATGCAGCCCTTCATCGAGGCGGAGTTTTTTCCTGGTCCGAAGTGCCAGAGCGACGACGAGATCGACGAGCATATCCGCAAGACCTCCATCACCGTGCATCATCCGGCCGGAACCTGCCGGATGGGCGCCGACGCTGTCTCGGTCGTTGACCCGGAATTGCGGGTTCGCGGCGTCGAAGGCCTGAGAGTGGTGGACGCTTCCGTCATGCCCGACCTGGTCTGCGGAAACATCAATGCGGCAGTGATCATGATTGCCGAGAAAGCCGCTGACTTCATCGCCAGCTCAAAACAAAGCGGGACAGTGCAATGATCCGACGTATCGCCATCATCGGTATGGGTACGATGGGGCCGGGCATGGCCGCCCGGCTCGCCAGAGGCGGCCTGCAGGTCGTCGCCTACGATGTTGCCCCGGCAGCGATCGAGCGCGCGCGATCCATGCTGAGCGTGGCCGAGACCGTTCTCGACGCCTTGGCTATCGCCTCACCGCCGGCCGGCGTCGGAACGGTTCGCTTCACCGATGATATCGGCGATGCGGTATCCGGTGCCGACCTCGTCATCGAGAACGTTCCTGAAAACATTTCGGTCAAGGCCGATGTCTATCGCAAGATCGATGGCCTGATAGAATCGGACACGATTGTCGCGTCCGACACGTCGGGTATCCCGATCACCAAGCTGCAGGCGCATATCTCGCATCCCGAGCGGATGGTGGGCATGCACTGGTCGAACCCGCCGCACATCATCCCGATGATCGAGGTGATCGGCGGCGAGAGGACCGCGCCGCAAACCGTGGCGACGGTCCGCGACCTGATCCGCTCGATCGGCTTGCTGCCGGTGGTGGTGAAGAAGGACGTTCCCGGCTTCGTCGAAAACCGCGTGCTCTATGCGCTGCTGCGAGAGGCGGTCGACCTTGTCGAGCGCGGCGTCATCGATCCGGAAGATCTGGATACCTGCGTGTCATGGGGCATCGGCTACAAGATCGCCGTGATCGGTCCGATGGCGCTGCTCGATATGGCGGGCCTCGATATCTACAAGTCCGTCTCGTCCTTCCTCAACGCGGATCTCTCCAATCGGGACGATGTCGCGCCCATGGTGCTGGAAAAGACGAACGCGTCGAAGTTCGGCATCAAGTCGGGCGAGGGCATGTTCTCCTATACGCCCGAGCAGACCAAGGCGCTGCAAGGCGAACGGGCGCGCAAACTCGTCGCGGTGCGGCGTATCCTCGAAGGCCGGGGGTAGCCAATGGTTCATCGTGATCACAAGGCCGGCTGGGTTGGGGAGTTCGTAACGGCGGCTGTTGGTGCCAAGCGCGCCCTCACGGACCGGACGGTGCGGCCACGGTTGACGACAGCGCATGGGGTGGCAAGCCATGCGCGTTGAAACCATTCGAGCAGCCGGCGGCGGCCGGCCGGCCCATATCCGCCATGACGACCTGATCTCCGCCAAGGGCGTTTCGGTGGTCATGGCCAGGCAGCTGGTTCTGCAGAATATCGATCTTTCGGTACCGAAGGGGTCGTTTGTCTCCCTTATTGGTCCTTCCGGTTGCGGCAAGAGCACCTTGCTCAAGGTTCTGGCCGGGCTTGTAAATCCGACGAGCGGCAGCGTTTCGATCGCCGGGCTTTCGCCGGTCGAGGCGGCGCGCAAGCGAATGATCGGCCTCGTTTTCCAGGACGCCAACCTGCTTCCCTGGAAGAATGCCGTCGACAACGCATCGATGCTGCTTGGCATCGCCGACAAGTCGCTCTCGCGCGCGGATTTGCGGGCGCGCGGGCAGGAGATGCTGGAACTGGTGGGATTGGGCGACAGCGCCCACAAGCGCCCCCATGAATTGTCCGGCGGCATGCGCCAGCGCGTCGCTATCGCGCGGGCCCTGGCGCTCGATCCGGCGGTGCTGCTGATGGACGAGCCGTTCGGCGCGCTCGACGCCATTACCCGCGATTCGATGGGCCAGTCGCTGCTGGAGATCTGGCAGCGCACCGGCAAGACCATCGTACTCGTAACCCATTCGATAGACGAGGCCATTCACCTGTCGCGCCATGTCCACGTGATGGGGATCAAGCCTGGGCGGATCACCGAGAGCCTCGACATTGGTCTGCCCTATCCGCGCGATCTGTCGGTGGCGGAAGATCCGGAGTTCGTCAGGCTGGCGGTTCAGCTGCGGACGATGCTGCGCGCCAGCCATCAACCGGGAGGTGTGTCGTGAGCGATCAAACTGTCGCCAATTCCTCCGGGTCGCGGCTTGTATCAAGCTGGGGTGCCGCAACACGCAGCTGGCTTCCAGCGGTCATCCTTCTGCTGGCAACGATCGGGATATGGGAAGCCGTGGTGCGGATTTTCGCCATATCCGCCTTCATCATTCCCGCCCCATCCGAGATCGCGCGATCGCTGGTCGCGCAATGGGGAACGCTGATGCAGGCGACACTGGTGACGGCGGGCGAGATCCTGTTTGGCTTCCTTGTCTCTGTCGTGGTCGGCATTGCCATTGCGCTGGTCATCGTGCGCTTCGACTGGCTGGGGCGAGCGCTTTATCCGCTGGTGGTGCTGTTCCAGAACGTGCCCAAGGTGGCCTTGGCGCCGATCTTCATCCTCTGGTTCGGCTATGGGCTCGCGCCCAAGATCGGCCTGATCCTGGTCATCGCCTTCTTCCCGGTGACATTGTCGATGCTGGCGGGCATGCAGTCGGTCGATCGATCGCTGCTGTCGCTGATGAATTCGGTCGGAGCCAGCCGCACGCAGATCCTGTTCAGGATTCGCGTTCCGCATTCGCTGCCGAACCTGATGGCCGGAACCAAGATTGCCGCGACGCTCAGCGTCATCGGCGCAATTGTCGGCGAATTCGCCGGCGCCTCGGATGGGCTCGGCTATGTCATCCAGTTCGCCTCGACCCAGCTCGACACCGCGCTGGTCTTCGCGGCCCTGCTCCTCGTTTCGGTTCTGGGCATCGCCTTCTACTACGCAGCCGAAGTTCTCGAACGCATCATGGTGCCATGGGCACCGAAATTCAGCCACGCCTAGGTTCCCTAGGACAGTCAACGACAGGAAGGATCGATCAATGCTGAGACGCTCACTCATCAAGGCAGCCACGCTTGCAGCGTTTGCCGGCGCGCTTGGCTTCTCCGGCGCAGCACTGGCGGCGGACAAGGTCAACGTCCAACTCGACTGGGTGGTGCGCGGTAATCACGCTATGTTCTTCGTAGGTAAGGAAAAGGGCTTCTTCGCCAAAAACGATATCGACGTCGCCGAGATCCGCAAGGGCTCCGGTTCACCCGACGCAATGCGCTTCGTGGGCAACGGTACTGCTGAATTCGGCTTCGGCGATTTCCCTACGCTTGCCGTTGCAAGGTCCCAGAATGTTCCAGTCGTAGCGTTGGCGGCGGTCAACCAGCAGTCGCCACTGGGCATTATCTCGCTCGCCAAGACGATCAAGCTGACCAAGCCGTCCGACCTCAAGGGCCTGACCATCGGCATCCATCCGGCCGGCTCCACTTACATTTTCTTCAGGGGTTTTCTTGCCGCCAACGGCATGAGCGAGAAGGATATGACGCTCAACAGCGTCTCACCACCTTACGAAAGCTACCTGCTGCTCGGACGTGTGCAGACGGTGGTCGGCTATCTCGATGCTGAAGTTCCCGAACTTGAAGCCAAGGCCGGCGGTCCGGGTTCGCTAAGCATCATGCTCGGTGCCGACCACGGCTGGAAAGCGTACGGCTCGGGGCTGTTCACGTCCGAGGAGATGATCAAAGACAAGCCTGATGTCGTGCGCCGGTTCGTGAAGGCCTACAGGGAAGCTTTCGACTATGTCGCTGCTCATCCGGAAGAAGCTGCCGAGATCACGGCCAAGGCTGTTCCGGGCTATGCGGAAAAGAAGGACGTCCTGCTGGCCCAGCTCAAGGCCGACATCGCCTCGACGTTCAACAGCCCAGCGACGAAGGAACACGGGCTTGGCTGGATGACGAAGACGCAGTGGGAGGAAACGCTGAAGACGCTCACCGATCAGGGCGTGCTCAAGACGGCTCTCTCGGCGGACGATGTCTTCACCGACAAGTTCCTGGCAAAGAAGTAAGAGGCGCGTGGTGTTGGGGCGGGCAAGTCGATGAGCGCCTACCGGCAGACCAGACTGTCCTGCCCCATGGCGCAGGATACGGCGCGTTCGCCTTTCGCCGCGTCGGTGCGGTCGAGCGTGATCTGCACGCGTGTGGCATATGCACGACCCGACAGGCCGCACCACAGCCGCTCGACGGGCAGGTTCTCGCGCTTGTCGTTGAGGATCGTGAACGTGCCCGTCTTGGGGTCGAACCAGAGTTCGAGGCGAGCGCTCTTGCCCGGCTCGACCGTCGCGATCCCGGCCGAATACCAGTGGGCGAAGTCGGCATTGCAGGACAGCCCTTCATTGCCCGCATTCGAAATCGTCAACGGCACCATGTCGAGCCCGTCGGTGCCCTTTCGGACGATGACATGGTGCAACTCAACCGCGTTGACGAAGGATGTGAACGCCAGCGCCACAGGGAGAACATAACGAATCTTCACTTTGCCTGAGCTCCACGGATAAATTTTCTTAGGCAATCTACCTCGCATATGCGCAATAACAACAAGAATATTGATTGGTAAATCAAACAGAGAGGGTAAAATGTTAAAGATTCTGAAGAGTAGTGTGAGTGCAGCTATATTGAGCGGCGTCTTACTGGGCAACGCACTTGCCGGCGAAGTCAAGTCGATCGCCATTCTGACGCCTGAAGAGGGCACCGATTATGGCTGGAACCAGCAAGGCATCGACGCCGCCAAGGCGGCGGGCAAGGTCGCCGGCGTCGAAGTGGTCGTGGCCCAGGGCCTCGGCTATGGCGACGTTCGCCCGACCTTGCGCGAACTGGCATCCGATGGCGCCAGCCTGCTGATCGCCCACGCCAGCGGTTACAACACTTCGGCGCCTGAAATCGCCAAGGAATTGAAGGTCCCGGTGGCGATCGTCGACACGCCCACCGGCCTGGAGAAGGGCCTCGTCGCCGACTACACGCTGAGCGGTCACCAGGGCGCCTATCTCGCCGGCCGTCTTGCCGCCAAGATGTCGCGCTCGAAGTCGGTCGGCATCGTCGTTTCGGGCGAGCCGCCCTCGTGGAACTCGCAGTCGGCTGCGTTCGCGCAGGGCGTGAAGGCCGAGAACCCGGACGTCAAGATCACCTATGCGGTGATCGGACCCGCCGCCTATAGCGACGCAGCCGGCGGCAAGCGCGTCACCGAAAGTGTGATCGCGTCGGGCGCCGACATCATCTTCGGCCAGGGCAACGGCTCGAGCTTCGGGATGCTACAGGCGGTCGAGACGACCAAGGCAGGCGACGGCGGCAAGGTCTATTTCATCGACGTCATCGGCGACAAGACGCCGATCGACAAGGGCTTCCTGCTTTCGTCGGTGGTCTGGAACATTGAACCGGTCTATGCGGCGATGATCGCCGACCTGAAGGCCGACACGTTCGGCACCAAGAGCTACTCGATCGGCCTCAAGGACGATTCGGTCAAGCTTCTGAAGACCGCTGCGATCCCGGACAATGTCTGGACCGAGATCCAGGCACTGCGCGACGACGTCATTTCCGGCAAGATTCCGGTCGAGCCGGTCTATGATGCAGCGGCCGTCAGGGCGCTGATGACCAGCGTCGCCCAGTAGGGCGATCAAGGTGGCCGCCGGAGGGGTGATCCGTTCATCCCTCCGGACGATTCCCATTTTTTTGTACTGGGCTTTCATGAGCAGTCTTTCTTCATCGTCCGTTGCCGCGCGCGACATCGTCGCGCTTGAAGGCGCGACCAAACGGTTTCCCGGCATCGTCGCCAATGACAGCGTCGATCTGTCGATCCGCCAGGGCGAGGTGCATGTGCTGCTCGGTGAGAACGGGGCCGGAAAATCGACGTTGATCGGCATGCTGTCTGGCCTGTTGCAGCCGGACGAGGGACGCATACTGGTCGACGGCAAACCGACACCGATCACCTCGCCGCGCCATGCGCTGGCACTGGGCATCGGCACCGTGTTCCAGCACATGATGCTGGTGCCGACGCTGACGGTAGCGGAAAACCTATTGCTTGGCGGACCGTGGTGGCAGCGCCCCAGGACCGAGGAACTGGCAGCGCGCGTCGCCGAGATCACCAGCACGCTTGGCATCACCGTCAAGCTGCATGCCAAGGTATCGGAGCTTTCGCTCGGCGAGCAGCAGCAGGTCGAAATCCTGCGCGCGATGGTGCGCAACAGCCGGTTGCTGATCCTCGACGAGTCCACCTCTATGCTGACGCCGAAAGGCATCGACGAGCTGGGCGCGTTGATGCGTCGCCTTGTCGAGCAGGGCCTGGCGATTGTCTTCATCACCCACAAGCTCAAGGAGGCGGCGGCCTTCGGCGACCGCATCTCAGTGCTGAAGCTCGGCCGCAAGGTCGGCGAGATTCCGCCCGAGCGGTTTCGCGCGCTGGGCGAACAGGCGATCATCTCGGAGATCGTGGAATTGATGTTCGGCAAGCAGAAGGACGATCCGGAAGCGGTCGAGCGCCCCATCCGCACAGTCCGCGCCGAAGCCGCTCCGCTGCTTCAGGTCGCGGATCTCGCGGTCGCGCCGACGGACAACGCGCCGGGCCTGTCGTCGATCTCCTTTGACATTCGTCCAGGCGAGATCCTTGGCATCGCCGGCATCGATGGTAACGGGCAGAAGCAGCTGGCGGAAGCGCTGGCTGGCCAGCGCGCGGCGACTGGCGGTTCGGTGCAGCTGGAGGGCGTTGCCATAGAGGCGCTGAGCGTCGGCGAACGCCGTCGGCGCGGTCTACGCTACCTGACCGACGACCGGCTCGGCGAAGGTACTGTCGGCACCTTCCCGGTCTCGATCAACTTCTTCCTCAAGCAGGTCGGCGCGGCCCCGTTCTGGCGCAAAGGCGTCGAGCAGCGTGCCGAGATCGAGAAGCGCGCCGCCCAGCTCGTGCGCGAATACGATGTGCGCACGCCAAGCCTGAAGACGCCGGTCGCCCGGCTGTCCGGCGGCAATATCCAGAAGGTGTTGCTGGCGCGCGAACTGGCCGAAGGCGCCAAGGTGGTGATCTTCAACAAGCCCACCTACGGGCTCGACCTCGCCAACACGCTGGCGTCGCGCCAGCGCATCCGCGACACGGCGGCACGCGGCCTTGCCGTGCTCTTGATCTCCACCGATCTCGAGGAATTGCTCAGCATGTGCGACCGTATCGCGGTGATCGCCAATGGCGCGCTCGTAGGCACCGTCAAGAATGCCGACGACGCCCGTACCAAGGTCGGCCGCCTGATGATCGGACTTGCCGCATGAGCATCGACACCGCACCCACAGTCAGTGCAACCGCACTCGATGCCACGAGCGGAGCGGCGACGCGCCGCGACATCCTGCATCGGCTGCTGATGACGCTCGGCCCGATCCTTGCCGCTCTCGTTATAGCCGGTTGTATCCTGCTTGCCGTTGGCGTCGACCCGCTCGCCTATTATGGCTTCGTGCTGGAGAAGGGGCTGTTCTCGCCGCTCGGCATACAGCAGACGCTGACCCGCATGGCGCCGCTGCTGTTTCTCGCCGCCGGCCTCATCGTGGCTTTTCGCGCCGGCATGTGGAACCTCGGCGGCGACGGCCAGTTCCTGCTTGGCGCGGTGACGGCGGCGGCCAGCGCTCCCGTGTTCGTTCAGATCATGCCGTCCTGGCTGGCGCTGACCTGCTCGTTCCTCATCGCCATGGTGGTGGCGATGATCTGGTCGCTGGTGCCGGCTCTGCTGCGCGCCTATCAGGGCGTCAACGAGATCATCACCACGCTGATGATGACGTTCCTTGGTACATCGCTCGCCAATGTCCTGGTCAAGCTTGTATTTCGCGATCCCGGCACGACCGTTCCCCAGACCCGCACGCTGCCGGTGGAAGACCGGCTGCCGCGCCTGTTTGATACGACCATCACCAGCGGTCTGCTGCTCGGCCTGGCGGCGATCGTCATCGTGCATCTGGTGATGACGCGCACGGCGTTCGGGCTGAAATTGCGGATCGTCGGCGCCAATCCGCGAGCGGCGATCCATGCGGGGCTGGGCGTGCCTGGCCTGACCATCGCTGTCTTCGCCATTTCGGCCGGGCTGGCCGGCGTTGCCGGCGCCGTCGACATCATCGGCGTCCAGGGCAATGTCCGCGCCGACTGGAATCCTGCCTACGGGCTGGCGGTCATTCCGGCCGTGTTCCTCGCCCGCATGAACGGCTTTGCCGCGATAGGTTTCGTGTTCCTGCTCTCGGTGCTGTCGATCGGCGGCGAGAGCGCGGCTCGGCGGCTCGGCGTGCCCAATCATTTCACCCTGGTGCTGGTTTCCATCGTGCTGATCATGCTCGCGCTCGCCGAATATTTCGATCATCGCTACAACCAGTCGCGGAGGGCCTAGGGCATGACCGGGCTGTTCAGCGAAGTCTTTCTCAGCGCGCTCTTGTTCGGCGCGGTCACCGCGGCGATCCCGCTGCTGCTGGCCGGCCTCGGCGAACAGATGTCGGAAAAGGCCGGCGTGCTCAACATCGGCATCGAGGGCATGATGCTGGCCGGTGCCTATCTTGGTTTCGTCGGCGCCTTCTATTCCGGGTCGCTGTGGCTGGGGTTCCTCGCCGGTGCCGCCGGCGGCGTCGCGGTGGCGCTGATCATGGCGCTGCTCTGCGTGCGCATCGGGCTGAACCAGATCGTCATCGGCATCGCGCTGACGCTCGGTCTCGAAGGCCTGACGGCGCTGCTTCATCATTTCCAATTCTCGCGCAGCTATCCCCGCCTGCCGGCGGCGGACGCCACCGTCATTCCGCTGCTGTCGGATATTCCTGTCATCGGGCCCGCCTTCTTCAAGCATCACCTCATCGTTTATCTGGCGATCGCGCTGGTGTTCGGCATGGGCTACCTCTATCGGCGCACTCAACTCGGCCTCAACCTGCAGGCAGCAGGCGACAAGCCGGCCGCGCTCGACGTCGCCGGTATCGACGTCATCAGGACCCGGACCATCGCGGTGCTGACGACCGGCGCGCTGGCCGGGCTCGGCGGCGCCTATCTCGCCAATGTCGGGGCGGGCCTGTTCATTCCGTTCATCACCAACGGTGCCGGTTTTCTCGGCATCGTGCTGGCCATGCTGGCGCGCGGCCGTCCGGTCTGGGTACTGTTCGGCGCCCTTTTGTTCGGCGTCTGCCTGTCGCTGACGACGGCCATGCAGGTGGCTGGCATCAACATACCGACCGACGTCATCCAGATGCTGCCATTCCTGGCGGTTATGATCATGCTGGTGTTGTTCGGTCGGCGGGCCAGCCTGCCGGCAGCACTTGGCATTCCATACGAGCGCGGCGCGCGCTGACAACAATCAGATGCGCGGAAGGGACCCGCGCCAAAACAGGAGGCAACAATGTCGGATACCAAGGTCTACCTGCTCGATGGCGGCTCGCTCGTTCTCGACGGCTATCATGTGTTCTGGAATCGCGGCCCGGGCGGCGAAGTGCGCTTTCCGGTCTATTCGATCCTGATCGAGCATGCCGAGGGCCGCTTCCTCATCGATACCGGCTACGACTACGATCACGTCATGAAGGTGCTGCCCTTCGAGAAGCCGATCCAGGAGAAGCACCAGACCATTCCCGGCGCGCTTGCCTTGCTCGGGCTCGAGCCCAAGGACATCGACGTCGTCGTCAACTCGCATTTTCATTTCGACCATTGCGGCGGCAACAAGTATTTTCCACACGCCAAGAAGATCTGCCATCGCTCGGAAGTGCCGCAGGCCTGCAATCCGGAGACTTTCGAACATCTCGGCTATTCGGACCTGAGCTTCTCGGCGGAGGCCGCGGAAGCGCGTGGCGCGACCGCGCAACTGCTGGAAGGCACGACGCGCGCCAACTCGACTTTCGAGGGCATCGAGGGCGACGTCGATCTCGCCAAGGGCGTAAAGCTGATCTCGACGCCCGGCCATTCGATCGGCCACTACAGCTTGCTGGTCGAGTTCCCCAAGCGCAAGCCGATCATGTTCACCATCGACGCCGCCTACACCCAGAAGAGCCTTGAAACGCTGTGCCAGGCGGCCTTCCACATCGACCCGGTGGCGGGCGTCAAGTCGATGCGCAAAGTGAAGAAGCTGGCCGAGGACCATGGCGCCGAACTGATGTATTCCCACGATATGGAAAACTTCAAGACCTACAGGACCGGCACGCGATTCTACGGCTGATCCCTCGCCAATCCGGAGACAAGATGATGCGCTATCCCGAACACGCCGATCCGGTCATCACCCTGACCGCGGGGCCGGTGAATGCCTATGCCGAAGTGCTGCATGGCCTCGGCCGCACCGTGCTTTACGACTACGACCCGGCGTTCCAGCTCTTCTACGAGAAGGTGGTCGACAAGGCGCAGAAAGCGATGCGGCTGTCGAACAAGCCGGTCATCCTGCATGGCGAGCCGGTGCTCGGCCTCGAGGCGGCGGCGGCGTCGCTGATCACGCCAGACGACGTCGTGCTCAACCTTGCCTCCGGAGTTTACGGCAAGGGGTTTGGCTATTGGGCGAAACGCTATTCGCCGCATCTGCTCGAGATCGAAGTGCCCTACAACGAGGCGATCGACCCGCAGGCGGTCGCCGACATGCTCAAGGCGCATCCGGAAATCACCGTTGTTTCCGTCTGTCACCACGACACGCCATCGGGCACCATCAATCCGATCGACGCCATCGGCGCGCTGGTTTCGGCGCATGGCGGTTATCTCATCGTCGATGCCGTTTCGTCCTTCGGCGGCATGAAGACGCATCCGGAAGACTGCAAGGCCGACATCTATGTCACCGGCCCGAACAAATGCCTGGGCGCGCCTCCCGGCCTCACGATGATGGGCATCAGCGAGCGGGCCTGGGCCAAGATGAAAGCCAACAAGGCAGCGCCACGCGCGTCGATGCTCAGCATCGTCGACTGGGAGCATGCGTGGTCGAAGGACCAGCCGTTTCCGTTCACGCCGTCCGTCGCGGAGATGAACGGGCTCGACGTCGCGCTCGACCTCTATCTCAATGAGGGACCGGAGGCGGTATGGGCGCGCCACGCGCTCACCGCCAAGGCCATGCGCGCGGGCGTCACCGCGATGGGCCTGTCAATCTGGGCTGCCAGCGACAGGATCGCGTCGCCAACCACGACCGCCGTTCGCACCCCCGAAGGTATTGACGAGAAGGCGCTTCGCCAGGCCGCCCGCGCCCGCTACGGCGTGGTGTTTTCGTCGGGCCGCGGCGAAACATTGGGGAAGCTGACGCGCATTGGCCATATGGGACCGACCGCCCAGCCGATCTATGCGATCGCGGCGCTGACGGCACTTGGCGGCGCCATGAACGCGGCCGGCCAGAAACTGACGATCGGCAAAGGCATCGAGGCGGCGCTGGCCGTTATCGACGCCGACGCCTGAACAGACATCATCGGATCACGGATTGAGGGAGCATTTTCATGACTGAACGACTTGCGGGAAAGACGGCCCTGGTTACGGGCGCCGCGCAGGGTATCGGCAAGGCGATCGCGGCGCGGCTTGCCGCCGACGGTGCGACCGTCATCGTCAGCGACATCAACGCCGAAGGCGCCAAGGCGGCGGCCGCGGCGATAGGCGGAAAGGCGAGGGCGATCGCCGCCGACATTGCCGATCCGGCATCCGTCAAAGCACTCTTCGCTGAAATCCAGGCCCTGACCGGAGGCATCGATATTCTGGTCAACAATGCCAGCATCGTGCCGTTCGTCGCCTGGGACGACGTCGATCTCGACCATTGGCGCAAGATCATCGACGTCAATCTGACCGGCACCTTCATTGTCACCCGCGCCGGCACGGACCAGATGCGTGCGGCAGGCAAGGCAGGGCGGGTGATCAGCATCGCCTCCAACACCTTCTTTGCCGGCACGCCGAACATGGCGGCCTATGTCGCGGCCAAGGGCGGCGTCATCGGCTTCACCCGGGCGCTGGCCACGGAGCTTGGCAAGTACAACATCACGGCGAATGCGGTGACGCCCGGCCTGATCGAGAGCGATGGCGTCAAGGCGAGCCCGCACAACGAGGCGTTCGGCTTCGTCGAGATGCTGCAGGCGATGAAGGGCAAGGGCCAGCCCGAACACATCGCCGATGTCGTGTCGTTCCTGGCGAGCGAGGACGCCCGCTGGATCACCGGCCAGACGCTGAATGTCGACGCCGGGATGGTCAGGCACTAGACTAGAGCGGTTCATCGTTTCACGGAAACGCTGAACCGCTCTATCTCTTTGTTTTTGCGCAATTCCGGACGGAAAACCGTTTCACACTTTTCCTGGAATTGCTCTAGCATTGCTGAATCGGATCAGAAGCGTGTTCGCTTGAGTGCGCGGGAGATAATTGTGGCCCCGCTACTCGACCCGCGTTAGGTAACCGGCGGTCACACTCGGGCCTGGAATGATCGCGACGATTTTCATCTGGGCAATCATCCGTTTCATCGCGGCGTCGAGATGTGTTTCCAGCATCGCGGCCGCGGCTGTCACCGCACCGCGGATGAGAAGCTCAACAATCAGACGCAGTTCGGTGATGACCGTCGGATCGCCTGGAAGCCCGAGCTTGCGCAGCAGCCGCTCGGACGCGCCGACGGGAAGCAGGTTGTTGCGGATAAGCTCGCGCAGCTGCTCGTTCGCCGTGGTCAGTATGCAGGTTTCGATCAGTCGCGTTTGCAGCTCCTCGATGTTCTTGAGGTGATCGGTGGTATTCAGGTCCCCAAGGGTCACAAGCTGGCTGAAAAGCTCCGTCAGCCTGTCGCGGTCAATGAGCGGTGCACCCGCCAGCAGCGACGACGGCTCCAGCACACGGCGGAGTGCAAAGTGATCCTTGATCGTCTGGGCGGTCAGGGGGCCGGCCATCCAATGGGAACTCTGGTTCTTGCGCACAAGGCCACGTTCCTGCAGGCGGCTAAGGACGTCTCGCACCACCGTGCGGCTGACATTGAAGTGATTGGCGATTTCTATCTCGATGATCCGGTACTTGCCGAACACGACGCACCCGGCAACGTCGGCTTCGACCGTATTGTAGATGCGCTCCCAGGACGAGCGGCTTTGAAGCGCTTCATCGGCATGCTGCTGAACGACAAGGCCGAACGACTTTATGTCGGTGCGATTGGGCATGATATCCCGACCTTGCGGGCCGACAAGAAATCCTCTGCCCTTGAAGCGGTGGACAAGTCCTTCAGCTTCGAGGCGAAGAAGCGCGCGCTGAACGGGAGCCCGCGAGGTCTGCAGGATTTCCGCGATCGGCCCTTCGAGAAGAACCAGCCCGTCGGGAAGCAACCCATCCCTTATGTTGTTGCGCAGCACATCTTCGGCAATTTCGTAGCGCCGCTGGGTGTTCTGGCCTGCATTGCTGCGTGTCATCGCGAGAGGCATTCTCCGTCTTGATCCTGATGAGCACAGGAAAACTGGATGTCTGTGTGTACGCTATTTTGCGAACGTTTCACATCGACAAATAATGACTTTTGCATACAAAATCTGAAAATTTTGACCGACAGCGCTGGAATTTCGGTGCCCGCGTTGTTGGCATGACGCTTGCTTTGAAGCCATGGTGGCCAGCGAATCTGCGCTGGAGAATGGATTTCTGCCGTAAATTTAGGCTCTGTTTGCTCCAAACAGGCAGCGTTTTCGTGTTGCCTGAGCGGTAGATTGTTACTTTGTTACAAAGCCAAGGCCCATTTCAGTGGGTGAAAGCGTTTGTGAAATTTCGATTCAGGCGCCAACGCCTGTCAGCCATTTGCCCCACAGCGCACAAAATAGCGAAATGCTAAAAAGCCTATTGAATACAAAAATCATTTATGCCATAAATTTTGACGCGGATGCCGGAAGAAGCATCCCGAGGTGGATGACCACAAACCACAAGAAACGAATGCTTCGATGCGCGCGCTAATCATGCGCGCAGCCCGCTACCGGCTTGCCCGTTCGCGGAAACGTTTCCGCGGCACGCGCGGTGACGTAAGCGACAGTTTACTTGCGAGAAACCGGCAGGGAAATCGTGGCAGCAGTTTTGCAACTCTCTCAGGTGACAAAGGCTTACGGCGCGCTGCGGGCGCTCGACGGCATAGATATCTCACTGCCGGACAATGCCTATATCTCGCTTCTCGGTCCGAGCGGATCGGGCAAGACGATCCTGTTGCGCGTGATCGCCGGTTTCGAGACTCCCGATAGTGGCAGCGTCCTTTTCAAGGGTGAACGCGTCGAAGCGGTCCCGCCGCATCGCCGCAACATCGGCTTCGTATTCCAGAATTTCGCTCTGTTTCCGCATCTGTCCGTCGCAAAGAATATTGCTTTCGGCCTGGAGAACCGGGAATTGAATCCGATCACGGATTCGACCGTCGTCCGCGCCAGGGTCAAGGATATCGTTGCTCTCGTCGGTCTGACCGGTCTTGAAGACCGTGGCGTCACGCAGATTTCCGGCGGCCAGCGTCAGCGCGTGGCGCTGGCCCGAACTTTGATAACCGAGCCGTCGCTGGTCCTGCTGGATGAGCCGCTTGGTGCGCTCGATGCCAATTTGCGCACGCGCATGCGCGCTGAGTTGCGCACAATCCGCGAGCGCTGCGGCGTAACGTTTCTCCATGTGACCGGCAGTGAGACCGAGGCCCTGGCGATGGGTGACGCCGTGCTCGTGCTGGATCGCGGGCGCATCGCGCAGGCTGACGACGCCGACACTGTCTACAACCAGCCGCGGTCCGCCTCCGTGGCAAGATTTCTCAATTGCTACAATCTCTTCGAAGGACAGCTCTCGAACGATGAGTTTGTCACTTCGGTGGGAAAATTTCCGTTGCAGGGTCAGAAGGCTGATGCGCGCGGTCAGCCGGCCTATGCCATCCGTTACGATCGAATCTCCGTCAGGCCGCTCGCATCCCCCGTTACAGCAGAGGAAGTCCGCCTCGAGGGAACATTCATTGCCGACGAATATTCAGGCGCGGCCATCAACTCCTTTTTCTCGCTCGATGACGGGCGAGTGATCGAGGTTGAGTCCCACCTCAGCCAGGCTGCACCGCAGACCTGCGTGCCGCACAGCCGCTACGCCCTCGTCTGGAAACGCCAGAATGCACTTGTTTATGCATGAATCGCGCCCGGGCAATGTTTTTGGTTTTTGTTTGCGCCGTGGAGATTGAAGGATGGCGATGACCGCCGCCACAGCTGAACCTGTGTCCGCCGACCGGCCCGCAAGGAAGATGGCCGACAAGACGCTTTGGCTGCTTGCGCCTGGCGTGATCTGGATGGTTCTCTTTCTCGTCGTGCCGATCCTGATGATGGTCTACGTCTCGTTCTGGACGCAGACCACGTTTGCGATAACGCCGACGCTGACGATCAAGAGCTGGGTGACGTTCTTCTCCAGCGACACCTATCTCAGCGCCCTCTGGACGACAATTCGTATCTGGCTCATCGTCCTGGCAGCCACCCTGATCATCGGTTATCCGGCTGCCCTTTTTGTCGGGCTGTTCGTGCGCAACAAGACCCTGCAGACGGTGCTCTTGGTGCTCTGCGTTATTCCGTTCTGGACGTCGTTTCTGATCCGCGTTCTTGCCTGGCGTCCGATGCTCGGCAAGGAGGGTGCGATCAATCTCATTCTTCAGGGTGTAGGCCTCATCAACAAGCCGATCGAGGTGCTGCTGTTTTCCGAGCTGTCGGTTATCATCGGCATGACACAGATCTATTGCGTGTTCATGGTTGGGCCAATCGCCTTCATGATGGGCCGCATCGACCAAAGCGTCATTGAAGCCGCACAGGATCTCGGTGCCGGCTTCTGGCGGATTTTCCGCACCATCATCCTGCCGTTGTCGATGCCAGGCGTCGTGGTCGGCGCGATCTTCGTGTCGGTGATGGTGCTTGGCGAATTCGCGACGTCGGCGGCTCTGTCCGGTCGCAAGGTCAATCTTCTGGGCAATATTATCGTGACACAGGTCGGATCGTTGAAATGGGCCTTTGCGGCGGTCGCAGGCGTGGTTCTGACCATCCTGATGGGCATCGTCGTCGCCGCGTTGCTGCGTGTGGTTGATCTCAGGAAAGAGCTCTGATCATGCAGGCAAGCGGAACAAAACTGGCTCTTGGCATCTATACGACGCTGTTTCTCGTGTTTCTCTATGGCCCGATGGTGGTTCTTGCCATCCTGTCCTTCCAGACGGGACCGGAAGGCGGTCCGCAGTTTCCGATCATCGAATGGTCGACCTATTGGTACAAGCATCTTTTCGGCCTGACACCGCCGACGCGCATCGCACCGCTGCCGATCGAGGAGGCGCTCGTCCGCTCCCTCCTCCTGGCAGTGATGACGATGATCGTCTCGACCGTTCTCGGGGTTACCTCCGCACAGGCATTCCGCAAGAAGTTTACGGGCTCCGGTTTTGCTTTCTACCTGATCGTGCTCGGTATGATGGTTCCGGGCGTGCTTGTCGGGCTTGGCATGGCGCTGGTCGCCAATGCGCTGGGTGTCGACCGGCACTGGTGGGGAACGACCTTCGTCCTTCACGTCGTCTATACCTATCCCTTCGCGTTCCTCGTGATGCTGGCAATCCTCAACCGCTTCGACCAGAACGTAGAGGAGGCCTCCTGGTCGCTTGGCGTGTCGCCGGTGAAAACGTTCCGCAAGGTGACGTTTCCGCTGATTTTTCCTGGCGTCCTCTCGGCCATGCTGTTCGCCTTCACGCTGTCCTATGATGAGTTTTCGCGCACCCTGTTTGCGTCAGGCCGTGACCTGACGCTGCCGCTCGCTATCTATGGAACCTTCTCGGTGGAGGTCCATCCGAACGTCTTCGCCTTCGGCGTGCTGACGACGCTGTTTTCCTTCGCACTGCTCGGAACCTACGCGGCGCTGATGATGCTGTCGATCCGCCGCGCCCGCCGGGTCGCCATCCAGGAGGAGGCATGATGCCCGCCGAAACAGCGAGCGCAATCGTCACCGGCGCCGGTTCCGGCATAGGCAGGGCGATAGCCGTCCGGCTCGCCGCCGATGGTTATGCCGTCCTGGTGAACGACCTCAATCTTGAGCGCGCGCAGGTCGTGGTCGCGGAAATTGCCGCCTCCGGCGCAAAAGCCACCGCAGCCGCCGGCGACGTCTCGTCCCAAGAGGACGCAAAGGCCATCCATGCGGCGGCCGTCGCAGCCTTCGGCGACACGGATCTGCTGATCAACAATGCCGGCATCGTGCATCAGTCGCTGTTTGAAAATCTCGAGATAGAGGATTTCGACCGGATGTTTGCGGTGCATGTGCGCGGAACCTTCCTGATGACGAAGATGGTTCTGCCGGCGATGCTGAGGGCCGGCAGGGGCGCCGTCATCAATGTCGCGTCGCAGCTTGGCCAGATCGGCGGCGTCGAGCTTTCGCATTACGCGGCCGCCAAATCGGCGATCATCGGCATGACCAAGTCGCTGGCCCGAGAGGTGTCGAGCCGCGGCGTGCGCATCAATGCGGTTGCGCCTGGGCCTATCAACACACCGCTCGTTCGGGAACTGTCGCTGGAATGGCGCACCCGCAAGGCATCCGAACTGCCGCTTGGCCGTTTCGGCGAGCCTGAGGAAGTGGCGGCAACCGTTGCCTTTCTCGCTTCGCCGCAGGCCAGCCTGTTTGTCGGACAGACGCTCGGTCCGAATTCCGGCGATGTGATGCTGTGAACAGGGAAATGAAGATCATGACTGACACGCAGCTTTCTTCCCGCGTCGTTCTCATCACCGGTGCCGGCATCGGCATCGGGCATGCGACAGCCAAAGCCTTCGCAGCGCTTGGCGACCATGTCGTCGTCACCGATGTGCTGGAGCGCGAAGGCAACGACACGGTTGAGGCAATTCGAATGGCTGGCGGGTCGGCTGAATTCCATTTGCTGGACGTGCGCTCGACGTCCGCCGTCGACGCGCTGGTCGCCGATGTGGAGGCGCGTTTGGGCCGGATAGATGTGCTCGTTGCCAATGCCGGCATCGCCCACAAGGCGCCGCTCGAAACGCTTGACGACGACAAGTGGGACCTGACGTTCGATATCGATCTGAAGGGTATTTTCCGCGTTGCGCGTGCCGCTGTTCCCGGAATGAAGGCGCGCAAATCCGGCGCCATCGTCGCGCTCTCCTCGATCATGGGGACGTCCTATGGCTGGGACGAACATGTGCACTATTCCGCCGCCAAGGCCGGCGTCGTCGGCCTGGTGCGCGGCCTTGCGGTGGAACTTGCTCGTGACGGTATCCGCGTCAACGGCATGGCGCCTGGCTATATCCGCACCGCCCAGCTTTTGTCGGAGGAAAATTCGCTGGGGGCCGCGGGCGCCGAAGCCGCAGGCGCCTTCATTCCAATGGGGCGCATCGGTGAACCCGAAGAGATTGCCGACGTGATCACATTCCTCGCATCACGCGGCGCGAGATACATGACCGGTCAGACGCTGGTCGTGGATGGTGGCCTCCTTGTAGGCCGATACTAGCACACGACGTCCCCGAAAACCCCGAACGGGTTTTCGGAATTACTACGCCAGAACAACAGATTAGGAGTGTCCACAGGGGGATGCTCCGGGGAACACAAGAACAACTGGAGATAAAGCAATGTCAGTTTCATCAGAAATGAATCGTCGTTCGCTGCTGAAGCGTTCCGCAGGTGCAATGGCGCTTGCAATGGGAGGTGGTACGCATTTCCTGTCTTCCAGCGCCGCTTTCGCGCAAAGCACTGCGCTTGCATCCGAGCAGCTGCGCACCATCGGTCTTTCGGTGACCGTTCAGGAACGCATTCTGGCCGACTTCAAGAAGGCAAGCGGCGTCGGCTCGACCTCGGGTACGGCGGCAACCTTTCCGGATGCACAGACCAAGATCCTGTCCGGTTCCAAGGACTATGACGTCTGGGAAACCATTGGTGAGCGTCTGCCGTCCGTCGTGATGACCGACAATGCCGATCCGATCGCGACGTCGGCGCTGAAGAACTGGTCGAACATCCGCGACATCTTCAAGAAGCCCGACCCGAAGTGGCCTGCCTCGGCGCAGATCGTCGGCCAGATCTGGACGGACGAAACACAGACGGCGTTGTGGATGGTGCCTTCTGTCTTCAACTTCGATTCCGTTGGCTACAATCCGGAAATCGTTTCCGAAGAAGAAGCAAACAGCTGGACGGCTATTTTCGATTCCAAGTGGAAGGGCAAGTCCGGCCTCAACACCGACCCGTTGACCGCCTTCGGCCAAGCCGTGATGGCGATGAACACGCTTGGCCTCTCGGATGTGAAGAACCCGGGCAATCCATCGGCCGCTGAGATCGATGAAGCAGCGAAATTCCTGGTTTCCAAGAAGAAGGACGGCCAGTTCCGCGCCCTTTGGGGCGATTTCGGCGAACTCGTCAACTTCCTCGCTTCCGGTGAAATCGTCGTGTGCGACGCCTGGCAGCCGGCCGTCATGGCCGTCAAGGCTCAGGGGAAGGCGTGCAAATACGCCATCCCCAAGGAAGGCTATCGCGGGTGGTCGATCGGCAACACCATGCTGAAGGGCACGCCGAACAAAGCCGCCGTCGAAGCCTATGCCGATTACTGGCTGTCGGGCACACCCGGCATCACCGTTTCGGAGCAGGGCTATTATTCGCCGACGACCAATATCAAGGAGGTCATGTCGCCTGAAAAATATGCCTTCTGGTATGAAGGCAAGCCCTGGGTCGGTGCTGAGGAGCGCGGCATCAAGGAAGGCGATCTGCGTGATGGCGGTTCACTCGAAACACGCGCGGCCAACGTCGCTTACTGGCACCAGTGGCCGGAAGAATATGATCACCTCGTCCAGAAGTGGGATGAATTCCTGAGCGCCTGATGTCTGACGGGCGGGCGGGCAGTCAGCCTTGCTTTGCCCGCCCCACGCCTGTTTTTGCCCGCGTCCATTTTCGCGAAGTGAGTGCGATGATTTACGATCTCGAACTGTACAAGATCGGCAAGGTTTACGACAACGGCACGCCAGCCGTGATCGACTTCAACCTGTCCGTCAACAAGGGCGAGTTCATCGCATTCCTCGGTCCGTCAGGCTGCGGCAAGACGACGACCCTGCGAATGATCGCCGGGTTCGAGAGCATTTCCTCCGGCAACATGATGGTCAAGGGCGTTCGCATCAACGATATGCGGCCCGCTGACCGCCCGACATCGATGATCTTTCAGAATTACGCCTTGTTCCCACACATGACGGTCCGCCGCAATGTCGGCTATGGCCTCGAGGTCAAGGGGATGGCGAAGGTCGAGCGCGATGCCAAGGTTGATCGCATGCTTTCGACGCTTGGCCTGGACGATATTGCCGAAAAAAAAACCGACAGGCTTTCCGGCGGCCAGCGCCAGCGCATCGCACTTGCCCGCGGTCTGGTGGTCGAGCCCGATATTCTTCTTCTGGACGAACCGCTGGGCGCGCTCGATGCGAACTTGCGCAAAGCCATCCAGAACGAGTTGAAGCTGCTGCAAAGGACGCTTGGCATCACCTTCGTGTTCGTGACCCATGCGCAGTCGGAAGCACTGGCGCTCTCCGACCGCATCGTGGTGATGAACCAAGGCAGGGTCGAACAGATCAGCCCACCGCATCAGCTTTATACACGCCCCAATACTCCATTTGTTGCCCGGTTTATCGGCCGCAACACGATCTTCCAGGGTGCGGTCAGGGGCGTTGAGGACGGCCGCATCATCGTCGATACGCCGTTTGGAACGCTTGCCGGTGGTGCCAATGGCGACATGAGCCTAGGTGCTGCCGTCAATGTCGTCATTCCGGCCGAAGCCATGGAAGTTCATACGCTGAACCGCACTATGCGCGACACGATCTCCAGGCAGTCCGGCGGCAATGTCATCGACGCAAAGGTCAACCGCTTCGACGTCGTCGGCCACATTTCCCATCTTTCAGTCGAGTTGCCGGATGGGCGGGCGATCGCGCTCGAGGCGCATATCGACAAGTATCCGCCGGGCGTCTTTCCCGCGGGGTCGGATGTCTTGCTTGCCTGGCAGCCTGGCCAGGCAACGGTCATCCCGGCGACCTGAAAAACATCGAGCCCATAAAATGGACCGGAAAACCCCAAGGAGAAAATGACCGTGGCAAAGGAAATTCTGTGCAGCTTTGGCGTCGATGTCGATGCGGTGGCCGGCTGGCTCGGGTCTTATGGCGGCGAGGATTCGCCGGACGATATTTCACGCGGCCTGTTTGCCGGTGAAGTCGGCAGCATGCGCCTGCTGAAACTGTTCGAACGGTTCGGCATCAAGACCACATGGTTTATTCCCGGCCACTCGATCGAGACGTTCCCGGAACAGATGCAGGCCGTGGCGGACGCGGGCCATGAAATTGGCATTCACGGCTACACCCACGAAAACCCGATCGCGATGACACGCGAACAGGAGATCGAGGTCCTCGACAAGTGTATCGAACTGGTGACGAAACTGTCCGGCAAACGCCCAACCGGCTATGTGGCGCCATGGTGGGAGTTTTCGACCGTCACCAACGAACTTCTGCTGGAGCGCGGCATCAAGTACGATCACTCGCTGATGCACAATGATTTCACGCCGTACTACGTGCGTGTCGGCGACAGTTGGACCAAGATCGACTATTCCAAAAAGCCCGCCGACTGGATGGTGCCGCTGAAGCGCGGCCACGAAACGGACCTGATCGAAATCCCGGCATCCTGGTATCTCGACGATCTGCCGCCGATGATGTTCATCAAGAAGTCGCCCAACAGTCACGGCTTCGTCAATCCGCGCGATATCGAGGACATGTGGAAGGCGCAGTTCGACTGGGTCTACCGGGAGATGGATTACGCGGTCTTCCCGATCACCATCCATCCCGATGTCGCCGGCAGGCCGCAGGTTCTGATGATGCTGGAACGGCTTTACGCCCATATCAGCGGTCATCCCGGTGTCAAATTCGTTACGATGAACGAGATCGCCGATGATTTCGCCAAGCGCTTTCCGCGTCGGAAATAAGGTCGATGATGCTGGCAGGCTTGGCCCGCCGGCGCTTTGTCCGCTATGAGGTCGTCGTCATGTGTTCGCTGTGCGGAATTCTCGGAAGCAATGAGCACTGGGCCGATGCGGTCGCGCGTCCTGGCGTGTTTACACGCAACACCGAGCGTGTCGACCGCCGCCGGGAACGGGCGAACCGCGTCCGTATCGCCGGCCGTATTCTCACCGAGTTCGGCATGACCCTGTCGGACTGGCAGGGTAGTTCGTTCCTTCTGTCGACCCGCACGGGCAAGACGGAGATGGTCGAGGATCTTGGGCATCTGTGGCCGTTGGCGGAAAAGATATCCGGCCGCGTCTGCGATCCGCTGTCGCATTCGCTGATCGAGAAGCTGGAAGGCGGCGGCGATGCCTGATGCTTTCCCCGACTTCACGCCGGTCAATCTGCTGACCGGATTTCTAGGCTCCGGCAAGACCACGCTTCTGCGCCGTCTGCTGCACGATCCGGCGCTCTCCGATACGGCGGTGCTGATCAACGAGTTCGGTGAAGTCGGCCTCGACCATCATCTGCTCGAGCGGATCGACGATACCATGGTGCTGCTGCAATCGGGCTGCGTGTGCTGCACCATCCGTGGGGAGCTGGCGCAGGCGATGCGGGATCTGCAGTCAAAGCGCGAGCGCGGCATCGTGCCGCCCTTCCGGCGGCTGATCATGGAAAGCACCGGGCTTGCCGATCCGTTCCCGGTTTTGTCCACCCTCAAGTCCGACCCTGTCCTGCGCCATCATTTCAAGGCGGCAAATGTGATCACCACCCTCGATGCGGTGAATGGCTTGGTACAGCTCGAAACCCATGGCGAATCGGTGCGGCAAGCGGCAATCGCCGATGTGATCGTTTTGACCAAGACCGATCTGGCCGATGAGCCAGCGATCGCCCGGCTGATAGAGCGCATGCGCCGGATCAATCCGGATGCGCCCTTTGTCGATGCGCAAGGCGATCACTTCGATGTCGATCACCTGCTGAGCGGAGCATCGGTTTCGGGCGAGGGCGCGCCTTCGAAGGGCGGCTTTTATTGCGAGGAGCCGGTGTGCGCCATTGGCGAAGCCGGCAGCGCTCATCAGAAGCCGGTGCATTCCTTCGTCATGACCATCGACGCTCGTATCGACTGGACCGCCTTCGGACTGTGGTTGACCATGCTGCTCAACCGGCACGGCGACAAGGTTTTGCGGGTCAAGGGCATCCTCAATATCGAGGGCGAGGATAACCCCGTCGCCATCCACGGCGTCCAGCATCTCGTCCATACCCCCGTTCACATGACCGGATGGCCATCCGATGATCGCCGCTCCCGCATCGTTTTCATTGTTGAGGGACTGGATGCCGATCTGATCAGACGCTCTTTTTCTGCCTTCAACCGGCTCGGATTGCCACAGCCCGCAGTGAAGATCACCGAGACCGCGTAGAGGCCATGAACAAGCATCACAAGTCATCGGCACTGTCGTCGCCCGCACTTCACACGGAGGGCCGGCCGAAGCTTCGCATTCTCGGCACCGCCATTTCCCTGCTGGAGGAACTGCGGCTCGGCGCCGAGCGCGATCTCGGCATGGATATCGAATTCGACAATCAGGATTTTATGACGGCGCAGCACAAGGCGGCGCTGGAACCGGACACCTATGATATTTACGACCAGTGCTTTCATAATCTCGATATCGTCTGGTACTGGCGGGCGGTGCAGCCGATCGATATCGACCGGATCGGCCTCTGGGATGAAATCACCGATCTGACCAAGACGGGGCGCATCGGTCCGAACGCGCGGATCGGCCAGGGCGATGCGCCGGTCACCAAGCTTTTCGTACAACCGAACCTTGCCCTGGACGAAAAGCCGTCGCGCTGGATTTCCATGCTACCGACAACCCACAATTTCGACAGCTTTGCCTACAGCCCCGAGGTCATAAACAAAAACTCCGTGCAAATGACCTCGTGGGCAGCGCTGCTCGACGAGGAATTTCAGGGACATGCGGCGCTGGTCAACGAGCCGGCGATCGGTATTTTCGACGCGGCGCTTGCAGCCCAGGCGGCGGGCCTGATGACATTCAAAAATCTCGGCAACATGTCGGTCGAGGAAATCGACAAGCTGATGGATATTCTGGAGGCACGCAAGAAATCCGGATTTTTCAAGGGGTTCTGGAAGTCTGCCGAAGACGCCGCCGATCTGATGACCTGCGGCGACGCCGTCATCGAAAGCATGTGGTCGCTCGGCATCAGCAAGCTGGACCTGCGTGGCGTTCCCGTGGAGCTGGCAAATCCGGTGGAGGGCTACCGCGCGTGGCATGGCGGGCTATGCCTGTCCAAGCGGCTGAACGGACGCATGCTGGACGCGGCTTACGAATATCTGAACTGGTGGCTGTCGGGATGGCCAGGTGCCGTGGTCGCGCGCCAGGGCTACTACATGTCGACGCCGGAACGGTCCCGGGCGCACATGACGCCTGCCGAGTGGGACTATTGGTACCAGGGGCTGCCGGCAGCGAACGACCTTCCGGGGCCGGATGGATTGCTTCGGGTCAAGGCGGGCGCGGTAAGAAGCGGCGGCTCCTACTGGCAACGTGCCAATTCCATTGCCGTCTGGAACACGACCATGGACGAACACAATTATCTCGTGCGCCGCTGGATGCAGTTTGTCGCGGCCTGAGAGCGCCTCGGAAAAGGAAGCATAGCCATCACAAAAGAACTGAATTCCCTGTCTGTTGCCCAACTCTCGGCGATGATCCAGACCGGTTCGATTGACCCGATCGAGGTGGCCGAGGCGACGTTCGACGCAATTGCCGCCCATGCCGATCCGGCCGTTTTCATCAGCCTGCTGCGCGACCGGGCAATGAGCGAGGCCGGTGCCGCCTCAAGGCGGATCAAGGATGGCCGGTCACTCGGCCTTCTCGATGGCATTCCGGTTGCCTGGAAGGACCTGTTCGACATCACCGGCTTGGCAACAACGGCGGGCTCCAAGGTTCTTGCGCATGATACGCCGGCACTCAACGATGCCGATGTGGTCTCGCATTTGAAGGCGGCGGGCATGGTTGCCACCGGCCGCGTCAATATGAGCGAGTTTGCCTTTTCGGGACTCGGTATCAATCCCCACTACGGCACACCGAAGAACCCCAGAAGTACGGATGTGCCGCGTATTCCGGGCGGCTCGTCGTCGGGCTCGGGTGTTGCCGTCGCGGCCGGTCTGGTTCCGGTCTCGATCGGCACCGACACCGGCGGCTCCGTGCGCATCCCCGCCGCCTTCAACGGGATTGTCGGATACAAGGCCACCCGCGGGCGCTACTCGATGCGCGGCGCCTTTCCGCTGGCGGGAAGCCTCGATGCACTGGGGCCGCTCTGCCGCACGGTGCAGGATGTGGTCTGGATCGATGCCGCCATGCGCGGCCTGTCGGCACCCTCTATAGGCAGCGGTTCCCTCCAGGACCTGACCATAGTGATCCCGCACAATGTGGTGTTCGACGATGTCCAGCCCGGCGTATCGGACGCGTTCGAGGCGGCAATCACCCGCCTGGCAAAGGCAGGCGTCAAAATCGCGCGGTTTGCTATTCCCGCCCTCGATGAGCTTCTGGATCTGATGGCGCAGCACGGTGCGCTGGTGACAGCGGAAGCCTATGCCCTGCATCAGCACCGGCTTTCCGGCCCGGAGGCCGCGGAGATGGATCCGCGCGTGGTGGCGCGGACGCGGCTCGGCGCAAAGATTACGCTTGTCGACTATCTGAAGATCATCAATTCGCGCACCCGCCTGATCGGGGAGGTCGCTCGACTTGTGGATGCCGGGGCGCTGATCGCGTTTCCGACAGTCGTCCACGTGGCCCCGCCGCTGGAGCCGTTGAAAACCGACGACGACCTGTTCGTCAAAACCAATGCGCGCACCCTCCGCAATACGATGATCGGCAATTTCCTGGACTGGTGCGGCGTTTCCATACCTTGCGGCATGGGTGAGGCAGGCATGCCGGTCGGCTTCCTGCTGTCGGCGCTGGCGGCGCGCGACGAGCAGCTGCTGTCGGTAGCGCTTTCTGCCGAAGCGGTCATTCGCGGCCAATAGCGCTGTCGTTTGGATGAATACGGATTTCTCAACTGAAGAACATGGAGAACGGCAATGTGCATGGCCTGTTACGTCGATGAGGCAATGAAGAGCAAGATCATTGCCTACAATGCCGAATTCCATAAGGTCACCAAGAGCCCTTACGGCAGCGACGACGAGATCGGCATGCTGAACCTTATCGATGCCGAGTCTCGCTCGGCCATCATGAGCCGCACCGATCCATCCAAGGTTTTCGATCTGTCGGTGGATCATTTCATCGGCATGCCAGGCTGGTTCGGTGCCGGCGATCAGCCGTACCAGATCTGGATGACGCACACGCCGCAGGGCGAAATCGTTGCCAACGCCATGGGTGTCACCCCCGAAGCCAACAAGCTCGTCGGTTATTCCGGCGATGCAATATCGATGTACACCCATTGCGGTACCCACATCGATGCCTTCAACCATTTCGGCTATAATGGCGAGATTTTCAACGGCTTTACCGCGCAGGACCATCTCGGCAGCCGCGCGTGGCAAAAATGCGGACCGGAAAAATATCCGCCGATCTTTGCGCGCGGCATTCTGCTTGATGTCGCGGCTCTTCACGGCGTCAATACGCTGCCCCCGAGCCACCCGATCGGCAAGGCCGATATCGAGGGCTGCCTGAAGAAGCAGGGCCTGTCGATCAAGCCCGGCGATGTCGTTCTGCTTCGCACGGGGCAAATGCTGCTATGGCCCGACAGTGCGTTCGCCAGCAACACGCCAGGGCTGAATCGCGAAGGTGCCGAGTATCTCGCCAAGCACGGCGTGATCATGATCGGCGCCGACAATCTGACACTGGAACAAACACCCTCGGCACATCCGGAGAATTTCTTCCCCGTTCACACCTATCTTCTGGCCGAAGCCGGCGTTCCCATCCTGGAAATGGCCCAGCTGGAGGAACTGGCGGCGGAAAAGGTCTACGAGTTTGCCTTTTTCGGCGCCTGCATCAAGCTGCGCGGCGCAACGGGAACGCCGATGCGGCCGGTAGCGATGCCGCTTCGATAAAGCACCATTGCGCAGAGCCGTCTGGTCATCCTCCACGATATTGATCGCTGGGGACTCCCAGTGATCAAAGACGACGCCCCTCCGGGCCTTCCTCAAATCGCTTTGATTTGTTGACTTATGGTGGGCTGTCGAGGTCCATCGAAGAAGATCGTGGCGAGCGATGCTGGGTACATCAACGCATTGTGCCTGTCGGGACCGAGCGGTTGGAAAGCCTGATTGTGGCATGCAAGCATCGCCAGCAACGGCGTTGCTGGATGGCATCAATCCTTCTCGGTCATGGAAGGGGAGCGCCCTCCGCAACTAATCCGTCGTCTTTGAGATCAGTCCACAACCTGGATGGAATATCCTCGCGCAGATAGGCCAGGTTCTGCTTGAGCCCTTCTGCCGATCGGGCGCCGGGAATGACGCTCTATACCAGCGGATGGCCAGCGGGAACTGCAGCGCCGCCGGCAGCGATACGCAATGGCGGGCGCAAACCGCCTCGATCTGGCAAGGTGACCGACAACCCGGTGGTGGAGCGCTACCAGGGCGGAAAGTTCATCGTCGTCGCTCGATGTTTGAGGACGGCTGAGCTACGTCGGCAGTGCCCTGCCAGTGATCGTATCGGCCGCCTTTTCGGCGATCATGATGACGGCGGCGTTGGTGTTGGAAGATACGATGCGCGGCATGACCGAGCTGTCGCAGACGCGCAGGCCCTGTAACCCTCGCACACGAAGCTCGGGATCGACGACGCTGTCGGCATCACCACCCATGCGGCAGGTGCCGACCGGATGGTAGGCGCTGCGGCTATGCTCTCGGGCGAACGCTTCGAGCGCCGCGCGCCCTTGAGTCGCTGGGCCCGGAAGATGCTCGCGGCTGATGTATTTGGCGAAAGCCGGCTGAGAGAGAATCTCGCGGCTGATCTCGATGCCGTCGATGGCCCGCTCCAGGTCGTAGCGCTCGGCGAAGGGATTGGGATCGATGACGGGTGGATCGCGCAGGTCCGCCGACCGCAGCGTGACGCTGCCGCGGGAGCGGGGGCGGACATGGTAGGAGTTCAGCGTGCAGCCATTGCCGCCGGGGACCGAGCCTATGCCTTCCTCGACGCCGGCGCCCGGCAGGAAATGAAACTGGATGTCAGGCGTCTTTTCAGCGCGGTCACCCCACCAGAAGCCGCCGGCCTCGACGATGTTCGAAGCGACCGGCCCCTTGCCGAACAGGGCGTATTCAAGACCGGCGAGAGCCTGCCAGCGTTTCTTTTTGTAGCGGTCGATGCCGTGCGGTCCGTTGAGCTCGGCGACGACATCGACATCCATGTGATCGTGCAGGTTCTGGCCGACGCCGGCCAGATCGTGGACCACCTTGATGCCGTGGGTGTCCAGATGCGCGGGCAGGCCGATGCCCGACAGCATCAGAAGTTTGGGCGAGCCGATGGCGCCGGCGGTGACGATCACCTCGCGTTCGGCCCTGAGCAGTTCGGTGCGGCCGTTGGCGATGATCTCGACGCCGATGGCGCGGCCGTTCTCGACGACGACCCGGCTCACCGTTGCATCGGTGCGCAGCGTCAGATTCCTGCGGCCAAGCGCCGGCTTCAGATAGGCGACCGCCGTGCTGCTTCGCTTCCCGCTGCGCGTCGTTGTCTGGTAGAAGCCGGCACCTTCCTGCTCACCGGCGTTGAAGTCGGCACGGAAGGGAAGACCGGCTTGCTGCGCCGCCCTGACGAAAACCCGGGTCAGCGGATGCGGCGCGCCGCTGGAAGCACCGAGCGGGCCATCGGTGCCGTGCTGAGGACCGGCGAAGGTGTCGTTGCCCTCGGAACGGATGAAATAGGGCAGCACCTCGGCGTAGCTCCACCCCGCGCAACCATCATCTGCCGCCCAGCCGTCATAGTCCTGCGGACATCCGCGTGTGAACACCTGGGCGTTGATCGAGGAGCCGCCGCCCAGCACGCGCGCCTGCGGATAGACCATGACGCGGCCGTCGATCTCTTTGCCGGGTGCCGCGGCATAGCCCCAGATCAGCGGTCCCGACGTCATCTTGAAGAAGCCGACCGGCATGTGGATGTAGCGGTCGGTGTCGGGCGGACCGGCCTCCAGCAGGACCACCGACAGGTCGGGGTCCTCGCTCAGCCTGGCGGCAAGAACGCAGCCAGCGGAACCGCCGCCGACGATGATGAAATCAGACATTCTCACTCCCTTGCAAGGCCGAAATCAGGCCCCCCGCTCTCCCGCGCGTGACGATCTCAAGTCGCTTGTGTCGCGTCAAGAGAAAGGGTAAGGTTATCGTGTTGAAGGGTTGTCGTACAAGTGAGGAGCTTGATGATCCATCAACCGGAGGGCCCGGTCGCGCTGCCTGCGCAAGCGCCGGGCGGGAAACAGATTCAATCGGGAGGTTCAAAAAATGAAGGACAGGAACAGTCTTACGCTTTCCGGCAATGTCAGCCGCCGGACGCTGGTGCTGGGCGCCACCGCCGGCGTGGCGGCACTAGCCATGCCAAAAGTTTTGCGCGCGCAGGAAAAGCCGACGCTGGTGACGTCGATCCGCTCGTTGTCCAACCCCTATCACGCGGTTTGGAAGACGGGCGCCGAGGCCTATGCCAAATGGGCCGGGCTGGAGCACGTCACGCTGGTTTCGGAAGGCAACAGCGAGAAGGGCATCGCCGACATCAAGGCGATGCTCGCCAAGACCAACGGCAACATGGTGCTCAACTCCGACCCCAACGACACGCCCGACGCGCGGCCGATCGTCGAGGCCTGCGCCAAGGCAGGCGCCTATGTGGTGACGCAGTGGAACAAGCCGGCGGATCTGCACCCCAAGGACTTCAACCCGAACTATGTCTCACACATCGAGTTCGACGGCATCGCCAGCGGCAAGACCATTGCCGAGATCCTGTTCAAGACCATCGGCGGCAAGGGCGGCATCGTCGCGCTCGGCGGCCTGATCTCGACCACGGCGGCGATCGAGCGCAAGAAGGGCCTCGATGCCGCTCTTGCCGCCAATCCCGACATCAAGCTGCTCGACTTCCAGGTCGCCAACTGGAAATCGACCGAGGCCTTCGACCTGATGGGCAATCTGCTCACCCGCTTCGGCGACGACATCAAGGGTATCTGGGCCGCCAACGACGATATGGGCTCCGGCGCGCTTGAAGCGCTGCGCGCCGAAAACCTCGCCGGCAAGGTGCCGATCGTCGGCGTCGACGGCATCAAGACGGCGGTCGATGCGGTGCGCACCGGCGAGTTCGCTTGCACCGTCACCTCCGATCCGTTCTGGCAGGGCGGCATGGGGCTCGCCATCGGCTACAACGCCAAGATCGGCAAGTTCGATCCGACCAAGGAACCGCCGGAACACCGCGAATTCTACGGCAAGGCGGTGCTGATCTCGCACGACAACGTCGAGGAATATTACAAGACCAACGTCGAGTCCAAACCGGAGATCGACTGGAACGACCTGTGGGGCCGGGTGACCGGAGCCATCCGCACCTGACCGCCGGGCGGGCTGCTGCTCCCTGGCGGCCCGCCTCCTCTTGCAGTCGCCGCTTCACATGCGCGGCGACTGTCATCAGCTGACGGGAAGCGGTTTCTTGACAATCGATACAGAACCCCTGAAGTCCGTTTCAGACATTGAGCGGACGACGCTTATGACACTTCTCCCCGGCCGCATCGCTACCGTGTTCGGCGGCAGGCGCTGGCGCAGCCTGGCGCCGCTGGCGGTGCTGATCGTGCTGTGCATACTGATCGCCATTGCCAATCCCAATTTCATCGAATTGCGCAACCTGGTGCGGCTGGCCAACTCGGCCGCCGTACCGCTGACGCTGGCGATGGGGCTGACCTTCATCATCCTGATGGGCAGCATCGACCTCTCGGTCGAGGGCACGCTATCGGTGTCGGCGATGGTGGTGGTGCTGCTCGCCGCCAATGACAGCAATGGCAACGACTATGGCTGGTGGGCGGTGCTGGCGGCGATCGCCTCAGGCACAATCATGGGTCTCATCAGCGGTCTCGTCCAGACGACGCTGCGCATCCCGTCCTTCATGGCGACGCTCGGCATGTGGTTCATCGGCCTTGGCCTCTCGGTCTATATGCTGGGCGGCTCGGCCATCCGCCTCAACGACGCCTCGATCCGCGACCTGGCGTTGCACCGTTTCCTCGGCCTGCCGCTGGCGGTGTGGGTTGCGATTGGAGCGTTCCTGCTTGCGGCCGTCATCCAGTATTACACCCGGCTCGGCCGCCACATATTGGCGATCGGCGGCGACGAGGACGTGACCAAGCTCTCCGGGGTCAACGTCACGCGCGTGCGCATCACTGCCTTTGCGCTCGCCGGGTTCTTCTTCGGCATATCAGGCGTCCTTGCCGCGGCGCAGCTCGGCCAGTCGCATGCCGTCATCGGCGACGGCAGGCTGTTTGCCGCCGTGACGGCCGTGGTGGTCGGCGGCACGGCCCTGACCGGCGGCGAAGGTGGCGTCGTCAACACGTTGATCGGCGTGCTGATCGTCACCGTGCTCGCCAACGGCATGATCCTGCTCGGCATTTCGCCCTACGTCCAGCAGACGGTGCAGGGCCTGATGATCATTGCTGCCGTGGCGCTGTCGCTCGACCGCGTCCGCCTCAGAATCGTTAAGTGACCGCCATGCTGAACGCATCCGGCATCATCAAGAATTTTCCCGGTGTACAGGCCTTGCGCGACGTCTCGATCGAGGTCCGGCCCAACGAGGTGGTCGGGCTGATCGGCGAAAACGGCGCCGGCAAGTCGACGCTGATGCGGGTGCTGGCCGGCAGCTACCGGCTGGACGGCGGCAGCCTTACCCTTGATGGCGAGCAACTGCGCATGCGCAACCCGCGCGACGCGGCCCGGCATGGCATCGGCATGGTGTTCCAGGAACAGTCGCTGGTGCTCAACCTGACGGTCGCCGAAAACATCTATCTCGGCGAGGAAGACCGCTTCACCCGCTTTGGCATCGTCAACTGGCGCGCCATGAACGCGGCGGCGCGCCGCCAGTTGGCCAAGATCGGCATCGACATCGACGTCACCGCGCGCACCTCCGAGCTCACCTTCGCCGCACGCCAGATGGTCGAATTGGCCAAGGCGCTGACGCTTGAGGAAGTGGTCGAGCGGCAGTTGCTCATCCTGCTCGACGAGCCGACCTCGGTGCTCAACGCCGCCGACATTGAGGTGCTGTTCGCGCGCGTGCGCTCGCTCAAATCCCGCGCCAGCTTCGTCTTCGTCTCGCACCGCCTCGACGAGGTGCTTGCGATCTCCGACCGCGTCTACACGATGAAGGATGGCGCGGTCGTGGCCGAGCATCGCGCCTCGGAAGTGACCGCGCCGGAACTGCACGAGATCATGGTCGGGCGCGGCCTGCAGGCCGAATATTACCGCGAGGCCCGCCAGCAGCCGCCAAGCCAGAAGATCATGGTCGAGGCCAAGGGACTTGCCGCGAATGGTTTTTATCACGGCGTCGATCTTTCGATCCGGGCCGGCGAGATCGTCGGCATCGCCGGCGTCGTTGGCTCCGGCCGTGAGGAGGTGACGCGCACCATCGGCGGCTTCCTGCCGCATGATGCCGGCGAAATGAAAATCGCCGGCGAGACGGTGCGTTTCGGCTCGCCGGAACCGGCAGTGCGCAAGGGCATCGGCTATGTGCCGCGCGAACGCAGGCTTGAGGGCCTGGTGATGTTCCTGTCGATAGCCGAAAACATTTCGCTGGCCGATCTGTCAAGCGTCATGCGCCATGGCACCATCGACTACGGCAAGGAGCGCCAGCTTGCCGCCGACTGGATCAAGCGGCTGCGCATCAAGGCGCCCGGCCCTGACGCCGCCTGCCGCAAGCTCAGCGGCGGCAACCAGCAGAAGGTGGTGCTGGCGCGCTGGATGACGGCTGGCTCGCGCATCCTGGTGCTCGACCATCCGACGCGCGGCCTCGATGTCGGCGCCAAGGAGGAAGTCTACGAACTGGTCCGCGATCTCTCCGCGCAGGGTGTGGCGATCCTTTTGATCTCCGACACACTGGAGGAGACGATCGGCCTGTCGCATCAGGTGCTGGTGATGCGCGACGGCGAGATCACCGCGCGCTTCGACGCCAGCCCTGGCCACAAACCGGACCAGGTCGATCTATTGCGAGCGATGGTATGAGAGGCCGTTCGGAAACCTACGCTGGAGGCCGGCTATGAATGAAACGTTCTCCATCAGGCGGATATTCGAGGGCAAGTGGACGCAAGGCGCCATCCCGCTGATCCTGCTTGTCGGGCTCTTGCTGATCATCGAGATCGCCGCGCCCGGCTTCATGACTGGCGAGACGCTGGCGCTGCTCTTTGCCAACACCGCCGTGCTGTTCATCCTGGCGACGGGCGTCACCTTCGCTATCCTGCTCGGCGGCATCGACCTGTCGATCCAGGCCGTCGCCTCGCTGGCGAGCGTGATGCTGGCGCAATTGCTGCCTTCGCTCGGCTTTGCCGCCTTTCCGGTGGCAATCCTGTCGGGCCTCGTCTTCGGCATCCTGAGCGGCATCGTCCACGTCAAGCTGCGCGTGCCGTCCTTCGTGGCGACGCTCGCCACCGGCGGCGTGGTCACGGGCCTGGCGCTCTGGGTCTCCAACGGCCGCGCCATCACCATCGAGGAAGGCGGCCGCGAGAAAACCGCCTGGATCAACGCCACGATTGCCGGCCTGCCGATGGTGGTGCTGATTTCGGCGGTCATCGGCATCGCCAGCTTCCTGGCGCTGCGCTACACGCGCTTTGGTCGCCAGGCGATCGCTGTGGGCGCCGGCGAACCGGCGGCGTGGGCGGCGGGCATCAATGTCGACCGCACCAAGATCATCGCATTCGCCGCCTCCGGCATGCTGGCGGCAATCGCTGGCGTCGTGCTGGCGGCGCGCCTGTCGAGCGGTTCGCCGGTGCTGGCCAACCAGCTGCTGCTTCCCGCCATCGCCGCTGTCATCGTCGGCGGCACGGCGATTACCGGCGGGTTGGGCGGCGTTGCCCGCACGGCGGTCGGCGCGCTGATCATCTCGATCGTGCGCATCGGCATGACTTTCGTCGGCGTCAACATTTTCCTGGAAAACATGGTGTTCGGCGCGGTGCTGATTGCCGCCGTCGCCATCACCATCGACCGCAGCAAGATCGCGGTCATCAAGTGATATCCGCACCGCCTCCCAAGCAAGCGCGGACAGGGAGGGACCGCATCGGTGCGAGGCCGATGCGGTCCGGCCTGCAATCATTGCATTGTGTCGAGGCCGATCAGCTCGATCTTGTAGCCATCGGGATCTTCGACGAAAGCGATGTGGGTGGTGCCGTGCTGCATCGGGCCGGGCTTGCGCGGGATCTTGGCGCCGCGCTTTTCCAGTTCCGCGCAGACGGCGTAGATGTCGTTGACGCCGAGCGCCAGATGGCCGAAGCCGGTGCCGATCTCGTAGGGTTCCTCACGGCCCCAGTTCAGCGTCAGTTCGACGACGGCTTCCTTGTCCTCCGGACCGTAGCCGACAAAGGCGTTGGTGAACTTGCCGCCGGGGTAGTCGTCCCGGCGCAGCAAGGTCATGCCGAGGACCTCGGTGTAGAAGGCGATCGACTTGTCGAGGTCGAGCACCCTGATCATGGTGTGCATATAGCGAAAGCCCGGGGCGGCGCTCATCGTGAAAGTCCTCCAAATTCGGTGATTTGCGGGTCTGACCATCCACATCAAACGGTTGGCGGCGAGGCCGTCCCGCTTGATGTTCTAAATCAGGGTTGTATGATAACACGACAAGATTGGTGCTTGTCCAGTCGTTTTCCGAAAGGCTCTAGTATCCACTCATGAATGCCGTGCCGCCCACCTCCGCATCGCTGATCGCAGCCTTGGCCGGCCTGCTGTCCGATGGCGGGCTGCTGACCGAAGCCGACGATCTTTCGCGCTACAGCCGTGACTGGTCCGGCGATCATTTCGGGCTGCCGCTGGCGGTGGCGCGGCCGGCTTCGGTGGAAGAGATGTCGGCGCTGCTGCGGCACTGCCATAAGGAGCGCATTCCCGTCGTGCCGCAAGGCGGGTTGACCGGCCTTGTCGGCGCGGCCGTAGCGGCCGGCGGCGAGGTCGTCATCTCGCTGGAGCGCATGAACCGGATCCGCTCGGTCAGCCCGATCGACTTCGCCATGGTGGTCGAGGCCGGCTGTATCCTCGAGGACGCCAAGCGTGCCGCCGAGCAGAGCGACTGTATCTTGCCGATCACCTTCGGCGCGCAAGGCAGTTGCCGCATCGGCGGCAACGTCGCGACTAATGCCGGCGGTTTCAACGTGCTGCGTTACGGCATGACGCGCGACCTTGTGCTCGGCCTCGAAGTCGTGCTGGCCGATGGCCGCATCTGGAACGGGCTCAAGGTGTTGCGCAAGGACAATCGCGGCTATGACCTCAAGCAGATCTTCATCGGCTCGGAAGGCACGCTCGGCATCGTCACCGCCGCGGCGCTAAAGCTCTTTCCCAAGCCGACGCAGATCGAGACGGCACTGGTCGGGCTGCGCTCGGTCGAGGATGCGATGGCGCTCTATGCACGGGCACGACGCGACTGCAGCGACCTGCTCACCGCCTTCGAACTGATCCTGCGCCAGGGTATCGAAATCACCATGCGCGAGGGCGCGGATTTTCCCGATCCGCTGACAAAAGCCTATCCGGCCTATGTGCTGATCGAGATTTCCTCCGGCGGGCTGATCGACTTGTCCGCCATGCTCATGGGTTTTCTCGGCGGCGTCGCCGACATCGTCGAGGACGGCATCGTCGCATCGACGCGGGCGCAGGCCGAGCGGCTGTGGCTCTATCGCGAGATCATGGTCGAGCGTCAGGGGCGCGGGGGCCGCTATCTGCGCACCGACGTTTCGGTGCCGATCTCGAAACTCGCGGATTTCGTCACTGATGCACTGGCGGCGCTGAAGCAGGCGCGGCCGGAGGCGCTGGCCGTCACCTATGGCCATGTCGGCGACGGCAACATCCATCTCAATATCGTGCCGCCGGAAGGCATGGAACCGGAAACGGTGGAACATCTGTTCGAGGAGGCGGAGGCGGAGATCTTTGCAATTGTCGACCGCTATGGCGGCTCGATCAGCGCCGAGCACGGCATTGGCCGCGTCAAGCAGAAGGCGTTCCTCGAGCGCATCGATCCGGTGACGCTTGATCTGGCGACCGGCATCAAGCAAGCGTTCGATCCACGCCATATCCTAAGCAACGGCCGCATTCTGGCGCCGACATCCGCCGTCGACTATAGGTGAGCGATGACGCTGAAGCTCGACAAGGTCAATCGCGGCCCGCACCTCTCAACCCTGGTTGCGAGTTCGATCTCGCGCGAGATCGCCCAGGGGCGCCTGAAACCCGGCGATCAGCTGCCGACCGAGCAGGCGCTGGCGACCACATTCGGGGTCAGCCGCAATGTCGTGCGCGAGGCGATCGCAAGGCTCCGGTCCGAGGGCCGGATCTGGTCGCAGCAGGGCAGGGGCGCCTTCGTCGCCGACGCGACCAATGCCACGGTGCTGACGATCGACTATGATGCGCTGCAGCGCGCTGATTCCTTTCGCAACCTGTTCGAGCTGCGCGGCATCCTGGAAGTCCAGGCGGCGGCCCTTGCCGCCAAAAGGCGCACCAAGGCCGACCTTACCGCGATGACCAATGCGCTTTCTGGCATGCGCGCTGCCCCCTATGGCAGTGTCGCCTGGCTGCGCAGCGACCTCGAATTCCATCGCACCGTCGCCGAGGCGACGCGCAACAGCTACATGGGCCAGTTCCTGGCCTTCGTTTCCGAGCGCGTGCGCGAAAGCATCCTCGCCGCCGGCAACCAGCAGAAGTCGGACGACATGGCGCGCATTACGCTCGGCGAGCACGAACGCATCCTCGCCGCCATCCGCGCCGGCGATGTCGAAGGCGCGCAAGCGGCCATGCGCGACCATCTGGCGGGCGCGGCCCTGCGTGTGGGATTGCATGAGGGTGAGGCGGCTGCTGAGTCGGTATCGCCGCAGGAAGTCGCGTCTCCGGTGCGGCATTCACGGCTGCGGAAGGCTGTGCGCAATCGGACTGCGGGGTAGCGGTTTCGCTTCGTCTTTATCTGTAATTCACCCTCAGCCGGGCCAATCGCCTATGGCGGCGCCCGCCTACGTGATTTCACTCTGTGGGCGGCTCAACCAGCGATACCCCATTCAATCCCGCAACAATATCCGACAACGCCGGCACGAACTTGTCGCCATGACCCGTCGTAACCGCCGTGGCAAAGCCGTTGCGCACCGCTGCACCGATCGGGTTGGCGATGCCGGCAGCTTGCGCGAAGGAGGCGAGATAGGTCATGTCCTTCAGCGCGTTGGCGATGGCAAAACGCTGCGCATTCTCGTTGCGGTTCAGCACGAAATCGAAGAAGGCCTGGTAGAAGCCGCAATCCATGCGGCTGCCCGAGATGACGCTGTTGAAGACCTGCGGTGTCAGCCCGGCCTTGGCGCCCAGCGTCAGCGCCTCCGAATAGATGGCGGAATAGCCCATCGAGACGAAATTGTTGAGCAGCTTCATGGTGTGGCCGCTGCCGGTCGGGCCGGTATGGACGACGCGAGCGGCGAAGGCTTCGAGCACCGGGCGGGCGCGGGCGACCACTTCCGCCGCGCCGCCGACCATGACGTCGAGCTTGCCTTCGGCCGCTTCCTTGGGCGTGCGCGCCAACGGCGCGTCGATCAGCGTCACGCCTTGCGCGGCAAGTTCGGTGGCAAGCGCTGTCGTCGATGATGGGTTGGAGGTCGAGCAGTCGATGATCAGCAGCGCCTTGCCTGCGGCGGCATGTCCGTCCGTTGCGGCGGCAAGCCCCTCTGGTCCCTTCACGACCGCTTCCACCTCACGCGATCCGGTAACACAGATGAGAATGATGTCGCAGCCTTCGGCGAGCGCGCGCGGCGTCGCCGCCTGGCGGGCGCCGGCACCGACAAGCTTCAATGCCGCCTCCTGGTTACGGTGCGCCCAGACCGTCAGGGGCCAGCCCTTGGCCAGGATGTTTGCCGCCATGCCTGAGCCCATTGCGCCCAGTCCGATAAAGCCTATTTGCTGCTTCATGTTGGTCTTCCAGTACTATGGGCCCAAAGAAACGAAAGATTGCCGTTGCAACCAACCGGTGCGATCCTTGCGACAGGAATCGATTTAAAGGGCGGGTTTTCCGATGTCGGATCGCGGGGGAGCAATGTTCGGTGCCATTCGCCAGTCCCCCAATCTGAGGGGCGAACTGGTGGACAAGTTTGCCGCGCAGATTGAAGCGGGCGATCTTGCGCCTGGTCAGCGGCTTCCCACCGAGCAGGAGATTGTCAACGCCACCGGTGTGAGCCGGACCGTGGTTCGCGAGGCGCTTGCCTCTTTGCGCGCGCGCGGGCTTATCACGACAAGACAAGGCCTGGGCGCCTTCGTGGCCCGGGAGCCTCCGCCCAAGACCTTTTCGATCGTGCCGACAGATATCGAATCGATCGACGAGATCCTGGCCGTGCTGGAACTGCGCATGGGTGTCGAAGTGGAAGCGGCGGCGCTGGCCGCCATGCGTCGCACCGCCAGGGACCTTGCCTTCATGGCCAAGCAGCTCGACGCCATCGACCGGGCGATTGCAGAGACCGGCCTTGCCGCGACTGAAGATGCGGGTTTCCATCGCGCGATTTCGCTCGCCACGCACAACGCCTATTTCAGCCGGCTCTTCGACACGTTCGGCGCCGCCATGATCCCGCGCCAATGGACGCAATTTGATCGCCTGGAGCCTGACGAACGCGAGCGGCATTTCGAGCGGACGCGGCGCGAGCACCGGGCAATCTACGAGGCCATAGCGACGGGCGATGCCAAGGCGGCGCAGCACGCGATGCGGCTTCACCTGACCCGTTCCTACAAGCGCTTCGAGCAGCTTCGCGGCGGCGCTGGACATCTGAAATAAATCCAACGACAGATCGCGAATGACAGACAGTCCGGCTGCGGCCACCGCCACCGGGCCCTCACGGCCATGCCGGCGTCGATTGGCGCCACGCACGAATGCCGGCAACATCTCGTCGCCCATCCAACCTCCCGACAACGCTCCGACGGCGGTATCCGTCGTAACCTTTTGCATGCTTACAGGGTTGTCATACAACTATTCCGTCTGATATTCCTGTCGGAACGACCCGTCAAGATGACACGGGGCTTTGAGGAGTGGTTTGCATGCATCAAAGGCGATTTGGCCGCGCCGGCTGGCAAGTGTCGGAGATTGGCTTTGGCAGTTGGGCGATCGGGGCCGACTGGGGAGATGTCGAGGAGAAAGACGCGATCGCGGCGCTCAACGCCGCGCTCGATGCAGGCGTGAGCATGATCGATACGGCCGACGTCTATGGCGATGGCCGGGCGGAGAAACTGATCGCAAAGACACTCAAGGCGCGGGGCGGCGAGAGACCGATCGTCGCCACCAAGGCCGGCAAGCGGCTCAACCCGCATGTTGCCTCCGGCTACAATCGCAAGAACCTGACCAGTTTCGTCGAGCGCAGCTTGCGCTATCTTGAAGTCGACGTCCTCGATCTGGTGCAACTGCACTGTCCCATGACGGAGGTCTTCTACCAGCCCGAAACATTCGAGGCACTCGAGAAGCTGGTCGAGGAAGGCAAGATCCGCCATTACGGCGTCAGCGTCGAAAAGGTCGAGGAAGGCATCAAGGCGCTGCAGTATCCCGGCGTCGTCAGCGTCCAGATCATCTACAACATGTTCCGGCAGCGCCCGGCGGAGCTGTTCTTCGACATGGCGCGCCAGAAGGATGTCGCGATCATCGTCAGGGTGCCGCTGGCCAGCGGCCTCTTGTCCGGCAAGTTCCGGAGCGATTCCAGTTTCAGCGCCAAGGACCACCGCAACTACAACCGGCAAGGCGAGGCCTTCGACGTCGGCGAGACATTCTCCGGCGTGAATTATGAGGAAGGCCTGCAGGCAGTCGAGGAATTGCGGCCTCTGCTGCCGCCCGGGGCGACGATGGCGCAATGGGCGTTGCGTTGGATCCTGATGAACCCGGCTGTGACGGTGACCATCCCAGGCGCCAAGACCGTCCGGCAGGCGCAGGAAAACGCCGCCGCGTCCGACCTGCCGCAGCTGTCGCCGCAAATCATGGAGCGCATCGCCGACATTTACGAGCGGCGCATCAAGGCCGCCGTGCATCAACGCTGGTGAGCGCCATGGGCACTGGTGAGCGCCTGGTTGCCCGTAGGCCCCTGGTCATCGACGGGCATCAGCATTTCTGGGATCCGGCGGATGGGTCCTGCGGCTGGATGACGGAGGATTACGCCGCCATCCGACGGGTGTTCTCGCCCAACGACCTGCGGCCGGTGCTTGCAGAGGCCGGCGTGGACAGGACTGTCCTTGTTCAGACATGGCATTCGCTTGACGAGACGCTGGCGTTCCTGGCCACGGCAAGCCGGACCGATTTCGTCGCCGGCGTCGTCGGATGGGTCGACCTCACGGATCCTCAGGTCGGAGTCACGCTGGCGGAGCTGAAAGCACGGCCGGAAGGCCGCTACCTGGTCGGCATCCGTCACCTTGTCCACAACGAGGCGAATCCGAACTGGCTGCTGCGCGAAGATGTCCAGCGCGGGCTGGCCGCGGTCGCCGCGGCGGGGCTCGCTTATGATCTGCTTTTGAAGGAGCCGCAGATTCCCGCGGCCTTGCGGACGGTGGAACGGCATCCTACCATGCGTTTCGTGGTCGACCACATCGCAAAACCGCGCATCCGGCAGCACGCGATGGAGCCGTGGGCCGAACTCATGCAAGGCTTCAGGGTCCATCGTGACCATGTCTGGTGCAAGCTCTCCGGGATGGTCACGGAAGCCGACTGGCGGCATTGGAAAAGCCAGGATCTGCAGCCTTATGTCGACAAGGTCCTTTCGATCTTCGGGCCGTCGCGATGCCTGTTCGGCTCGGACTGGCCGGTCTGCCTGGTCGCTGCCGACTATCAGTCGGTCAAACGCACCCTCAGCGATTGTCTTTCCGGGCTGACGGAGGAGGAACGGTCCCAGGTTTTTGGCGCTTCCGCCGTCGAAGCATATCGCTTGTCCGTGCCCTCATAGTGACAGGGCGCTGACCGTCTCCTGACTTTGGCGACCGCACCCTCACGGGGCGCATCAGAGACGACCCTGCTGATCACGGCGCATGGCTCCGGGGCTGGCTTTCGGCCCGACCCTTCTGCCGGACCCGATCCCCAACCTGCGTGAATTTCCTCGCCCAGGCTGAGATCCGCGAGGACGAACGAAGGCGGCGACACGATGCCTCTCTCCAGGTTCCTTCGGGCCGGGTTCATATTGACAGCTGTGTTACATGGTAATAGGGTTGTATGACAAGTTGGCCATGTAAGGGAGGAACGTGCATGAGACAGCTAGGACTTGGGTTGGCCGTGGCGGCCGCTGGGCTCGCCATGGCTTTGCAGACGGCCCGCGCCGACGAGGAACTGCCCATCGGCGTGATCGCCGCGCAATCGGGCTCATTCGTTTCGGCCGGCAACACCATTGTCGGCGCCGCCAACCTGGCGGCGCAGCAGATCAACGACGCCGGCGGCATCAAGGTTGGCGACAAGACCTACAAGATCAAGCTCTATATCCGCGATAACAGAACGGATGTGAACGTCAGCATCGCGGCCGCGCGCGAGCTGGTCAACGACATCGGCGTCAAGGCAATCTGGGGTACGGAGACGCATGACTTCTCGGTATCCATGGCCAAGATCACAGGCCCGGCCAAGGTGCTGCAGTTTTCCGGCAACAGCTCGCTCGGAGCCGTGCTCGACGACAAGGCGGTCGCCGACGATGGCTGGCTCCATTACGCGTTCCAGAGCGAGCCGCAGGAATGGCAGCGCAGCGGCAGCACCGCCAAGGGTGTGCTGTCCTTGCTGACGCCGCAGCTGAAGTCGCCGCCAAAGCACTCGGTGGTGTTCGTCGGCAACGACGCAACCGGGCAGTATCTGTCCTCTCACTACGTCAAGGCGCTCGAGGCGGAAGGCCAGAAAGTTGACCTGGTGCGGTATCCGCCGGACACGACCGACTTCTCGCCCCTGCTGACCCGCATAAAGGGCATGAAGCCCGATATCGTGCATTTCTGGTACAATGGCGATTCAACGCTCACCGCCTTTCCGCAGGCCCTCAAGCTTGGTGTGGCGCCGTCCTACTTTCTGTTCGGCGTCGATCCGGGCATCTACCAGGAGCGTAGCCTCAAGGCGGATGTGCCAGTGACGCTCAGTTGCGTGCCGGTTTGCTGGGGTTCCTCGCCGTTCCCCGAGGTGAAGCAGTATTTCGACAAGTACTTCGGCCTCGGCGCTGCGAAAGGTCCGCAGTCCTCGGTCTCGCTGCTCTACTATGATTACTTCTTCTGGTACGCCAAGGCGCTGGAGACGGTCGGCAAGATCGACGATCCGGACGCGGTGGTCGCCGAACTCCTGAAGTCCGACTACAAGGGCGTCGTGTCGCCGGTGCCGCTTGTGTTCAACAAGCACCACCAGGTCACATTTGCGACCGAGGTCTGCATGGTGCAGCCCAACACATCCGATCAGTTCAAATGCGCGGTCGAACAGCCGCCGGCCGCTCCGCCGCCCGGCGACAACGGGGGCTGAGGTAGCCCGCGAGAATATCTGACGTCAGGATGGGCGGCGAAATTTTCGGTCCCGCCCATCCTCACCGTAGGTTCGCCACCGGATTTGATGATGGACATTCTTCTGCAGCAGCTGGTGAACAGCCTCTCGGTTGCCAGCGTCACCATTCTCATCGGCATCGGAATCACGCTGATCTTCGGCCTGGCCGGGATCGTCAATTTCGCGCATGGCGAGTTCCTGATGGTCGGCGGCATGGCGACCTGGTTCATGGTCGGGGCCGGGATGAACTTCTTCCTGGCGCTCGTCTTTGCCGGCCTGCTGGTCGGCGCGCTCGGCTTCGCCGCCGAAAGATGCCTGTTCCGGTTCACGCTCAACCGACCGATGAACGGCTTCATCATGTCGATCGGCCTCAGCGTGATCCTGCAGCACGCGGTTATCCGGGTTTTCAACGAATTCCAGAAAAGCATCGCCGACCCGGTCGGCCAAGTCTGGACGATCGGCGGTGTCGACATCATCGCGATGCGCGCGATCGTCGTCGCGATTACGGCTGTTATCGTAGCAATTACCTATTTCGGCATCTCCCGCAGCCGCTATGGCATGGCCTTGCGGGCGAGCGTGTCGGACCGCGACACCGCAGAGCTGATGGGAATTCCGGTGCGCCGCTATGTCACCGGCGTCTTCATCTATGGCAGCCTGCTTGCCGGCATCGGCGGCGCCCTGATGATTTCGCTGTTTCCGATCACGCCCTTCACCGGCAGCGTCATCATCATTCGTGGTTTCGCGGTCTCCCTGATCGGCGGTCTCGGCAATGTCGGCGGCGCGGTCGTCGGCGGCCTCGTGCTCGGCCTGGTGGACGGCCTGAGCGCCGGCTACGGCTATCCGGAATGGACCGATGCCTATTCGCTGGTCGTGATGATCCTGATCCTGGTGTTGCGCCCCCAGGGTCTGCTTGGCGGCACGCTCGGCCCCAAGGCATCGTGAGATGTCGATGCCCGCGACCGACAACAGCGCCGGCAAGATGGGCGCCGCGACAGAAGGCACCAGAGCTTCGGAGCGCCTCGCGCTTTTGACAGCGGACAATGCCTCCGTTCCCCTGCCGGCCAGCGTTCAGGCGATAACGGCAATCCTGCTCGCGGCACTCCTGATAGCCTTGCCCTGGCTCGGCCTCGGCTACCGGTTCCTGTCGATCGCCATCACCACGATCTATACGGCAATCGGGCTCTATGGCCTCGCTCTGCAGTTCGGTCAGGCCGGCATCATGTCGGTGGGCCATGCGGCACTGATGGGGATCGGCGCCTATACCTCGGCAATCCTGTCCGTGCAGCTTGGCTGGGGTTTCTGGACGACGCTGCCATTCGCCATGGCCATGTCGGCGATCGTCGGCGGCGTCATCGGTTTGCCGACGCTGAGGGTCGGCGGGCAGCATTACATCATCATCACCTTCTGTTTCTGCGCCCTGTTCGTCATCGTCCTCACCAATGGCGGCACCTTCACCGGATCCGCAACCGGCCTCGATGTCGGATCGGTGACGCCATTGCCCGGCATCAATTTCGACAAGCTCTCCAACAATTACTACCTGGTTCTGGCAGCTCTCTTCCTGGCGCTTGCCGCAACCTATCTCATCGGCATTTCCCGCTACGGCCGGACGTTGCGGGCAATCCGGGAGAACGAACAACTGGCGCGTTCGGTTGGCATCAATGTCGACCTGCACAAGCTTGGCGTGCTCATGGTTTCAGGCCTGTTTGCAGGCCTGGCCGGCGTGCTGCAGCTCTATTACCTGCGCCACATCTCACCGACCCTGTTCGGCGCCTTTCCCAGCCTTTATCTTGCGCTGATGGTCATGCTGGGCGGTGCCCGCTACCTCTACGGGCCGCTGATCGGTGCAATCATCGTCAACTTCCTGCCCGAAGTGCTGAACCTTGATCCGGTCGATTCCCGCATCGCCTACGGGGTCTGCCTGCTGCTGGTGATCCTTCTGCTTCCGGGCGGGGTCAGCGCCGGCATCAAGAACATCTACTGCGCGATTGCCGGTGGGTCAGAGGGGCAAGGCGGAGGCTCGAATGGCCGCGCTTGAAGTGAGGGGCCTGCGCAAGCAGTTCGGCGGCGTCGTTGCGCTCAACGGCATCGATCTCGACATCGACACCGACCGGGTCGTGGGCATCGTCGGTCCCAACGGATCCGGCAAGACCACCTTGTTCAACGTCGTCACCGGCGTTCATCCAGCTACCGGCGGCACGGTATGCTGGCAGGGGCAGGACATAACCAATATCGGCGCCCATCTCATTGCGCGAAAGCGGCTTGTGCGGACGTTTCAGCAGGCGATGTCCTTCCCGGGCCTGACCGTCAACGAGAACGTTCAGATCGCCTGGGAGCAGGGCAGGAGAGGCGGCAGCCGGTGGGCTTCTCCTGGCATGATCCTCGACTTTGTCGGCCTGGCTCCGCTTGGCAAGGCGATTGCAGGATCGCTGCCCTTCGGCAGCCTCAGGCGCCTTGGCCTGGCGGTCGCGCTCGGCGTATCGCCCGAACTGTTGCTGCTGGACGAGCCGGGCGCCGGGTTGAACGACAGCGAAGCTCAGGCGTTCGCGGCAGTTATTGCGCAACTGCCGCCGCAAGGGATTGGCGTTTGCCTCATCGACCATGACATGGACATGATGGCCGACCTTTGCGACCGCCTTGTCGTGCTCGACTTCGGCACCAAAATCGCGGAAGGCCCGCCGGCCCAGGTACTTGCCGACCCCAAGGTCCGCGAAGTCTATCTCGGCCCCGACAAGACGGCGGCCGCGCCATGAGCCTTCTTGCCGTCGAGCATGTTGACACCGGCTATGGACCCGTCGCGGTCAATCGCGACGTCTCGCTTGTGGTCGCCCAAACTCAGATCGTCACCATCCTGGGTCCCAACGGCGCCGGCAAGACGACGCTGTTGCGTTCCATTGCCGGTCTCGTGAAGCCGCGGCGCGGCACGGTGCTCTTCGACGGCCGCGACGTCACTGCGCTTCACGCCGACGAAAAGGCAACGCTCGGCGTCGTCATGGTGCCGGAGGGCCGCCGCGTGTTTGCCGACATGAGCGTGCGCGAAAACCTGCTGCTTGGCGCCTATTGCCGCAAGGACAGGGATGCGATCGAGGCCGACATCGCCTTGATGGAAAGCTACTTCACGATCCTTGCAAAGAAGCGCGGTGCCAAGGCCGGCACACTCAGCGGCGGCCAGCAGCAGATGCTGGCCATCGCGCGCGGACTTATGGCAAGACCGCGCATCCTTTTGCTTGACGAACCGTCGCTCGGACTGTCGCCATTGCTGGTTTCGGAGCTGCAAGGCATCATCATGAATGTCCGTGAGAAGTTCCGCGCGGCGGTGCTGCTGGTCGAGCAAAACGCCGGACTTGCGCTCTCGGTGGCCGAACAAGGCTATCTGATGAATTCCGGGCGCATCGTGGCGTCAGGCAGTATCGAAGAGTTGAAACAGTCGTCGGTCATGCAGGAGCTCTACCTCGGCAAGAGGGCGCAGCAAAATATTGGTCCCTCGCAGGCATCCCGGTGATGACGCGAATCCCAGCAATCCGCGTTGAAGTGGCAGAACTGGCGCGGTCGATTGGCTGTCGACGCCTCAATGAGGGGTGGCAGCGCCGATCAAGATAGCGACAGACGGCAAGCTTGAACTACAGACGCTCATCTTCGGCGTATAACTTCTGTGTCTCTAAGTCCACGTGCACAGGACCAAAAAATTATCGAAGCGGCATTCGGTATCTTGTTAGATAGCTGCTGCGGCATCGCGCATCGCGGCATCCGCGGCATCAAGCGCTCGATCAATGTCAGCAGCCTGATGTGCTGCACAAAGGAACATATTGTGGCGAGGATGTAGATAAATGCCGTGACGAAGCGCTGCAGCGCAGAAGACATTGGCGGTCTCGAGCTCGGGGTCGTTCTCGAATCGAACCATCGGCATCTGGACAGGACCCGTTTGGCTCAAACGGAATCCATGTCGTTCCGCCGCGGCGGCAAGACCTTTGCGAAGCCGCGTGCCCATGGCCTCCATGTGCGCCAAGGCATCCGTGGTGCGCAGGATTTTTAGGGTCCTGAGACCAGCGGCCATTGCGGCCGAGCCATACCAGAAAGAACCGGTGACGAACACTTTCGAAGCACCCTCCAACATGGTGCGGCTGCCAGCAACGGCCGCAAGCGGCCATCCGTTGGCTATGGCCTTTGAGTAAGCGCCAAGGTCAGGCTTAACGCCATACTTGGCCCAACTGCCGCGCACATCCAGTCGAAATCCGGCGCGAACATCATCAAGGATGAGCGCGGCGCCAGACCGGTCGCAGATGGCGCGCGCATGCCTTAAAAATGCAGCATCCGGCATTTCCTGGTCACGATTGACGTCGTGGCGGTAGGCGGTCATCAGAATGGCCGCCAGATCATCGCCGGCGGCCGCCACGGCTTCGTCAAGACTTGCGAGATCGTTGAATTCGAAGGTTATGAGATGAGCACGGTCCTCCACGGTAACGCCGACGAGGGAGGGTGAACACCACGGCACGGCTCCGTGATAGGCGCCGCAGGCGACCAGGATTTTGCGCTTTCCGGTAGCCGCGCGCGCGACCGTGACGCAGGTCGTTGTCGCGTCGGTGCCATTTTTCTGGAACAGAGCCCAGTCCGCGTATTCGATCGTGTCGACGAGCGCTTCCGCAAGCTCGACCATCAACTCGGTTGGGCCATTACCGACGTCGCCTTTACCGATCTGTTCGATGGCCGCAGCATCCACCTCCGCGTGCCTGTAGCCCAGCACGTTCGGACCCCAGGCGCACATGAAATCAATATATTCGTTGCCATCGACATCCCAGACGCGGCATCCGTCGGATTTGGAAAAGAACTGCGGATAGCCAGGGCCGATGACGCGGGTTGCCATGTGGCCCCAGACGCCGTTCGGCACAACTCGGCTGGCACGTGATAGCAGGGCATGATCGTGGCTATTGATGAGGCTATGTTCCATTTGAGTACCACCAAGTCCTTGCTAGCGAAGGGAAAGCTCATTGCACGGCCGCTGCGTGCTTCGTCTTGATTGACATGCCCGCGACCTCACGCGGGCATCACCAAGCGTTCTCGATTCTCAAGCCTGGGGTTTCCTCTTCGCCCAGTCGGCGGGAATGACCGCAAAGAAAGCAGTCGATGTCCCCTTACTGCGCCAGGTAAGTGATGTCCCGGCAGGAATCCACATCATGTCGCCTGGCTTCATCGGAAAGGCGGCGTCACCGACGATGATCTCGAATTCCTCTTCCACGGCGTGGCAGATCATCACTTCGTCATACCAAAGGGTGAAGGGGATTTCGCAGTCTTTGAAATAAACGATTCCGCTCGCTATGCGCGCTCCGGTGTCCGCGTTCATGAGTTCGTTCGTCGATGCCCCTCGAGGGCTGAACGGCGCCGGCGTAAGATCGGACAATCGATAGTGAGCAATGCTTTCCGAGGATTGGGCAGGCGCTCTGTCGTTCATGGCTTTCTCCTTGAAATTCCGGTGCAGGGGTCGCGGCTGATTGGGTGGCGGCAGTCTTTCAGGCCACGGGCGCCGCCTGCCGGGCATAGCCCGCCCTGTAACGTTGCTCGACTTCGGTCATTTCATTGACCGTCAGCAGAACCGGCGCCGAGAAGGAGCGGCAAAGCAGAAACTGCCTGACCATAGTCTCGAGTTTTACCGTTCGGTTAAAGGCCTCGGCCACGGAGGTGCCAATTGCTACCATGCCATGGTTTGCAAGCAGGCAGGCCGTCCTGTTTTCCAACGCCTCGACCGCGAACTTGGCAAGTTCGGGCGAACCAAAGGACGCATACTTCGAGCAGCGGACATCATCACCGCCGAAGCCTGCGACCATATAATGAAAGGCCGGTAGGTTCTCTCGCGCGCAGGAAAGGGCCACGCAGTGGTCCGGGTGGGCATGCATGACTGCACTCACTTCTGGACGGCTCTTGTAAATGGCCGCATGCAGTGCCCATTCAGTGGATGGCTTAATGTCTCCGGACCAAGCTCCGTCGAGGTCCATCGCCACGATGAGTTCCGGCTTGAGCTTCTTTGGTGGGATCCCGCTCGGCGTAATCAGCATGCCGCCGTTTAGCCGGGCACTTATGTTGCCGGTCGTTCCGATGTTGAGGCGCTGTGCTTCCGCATCGAGCGCTGCGGTGACAAGGGATTGGCGAGGATTTTCAACGGTCATGGTCATGGACTAACCTTTCGGAGGCCAGCGGGTGAGACATGGCTCTTGGAGGATCGGACGACGCATATCGTCCAAAGCGGAGGCAAAGATATCGATGCCGCCAAGCTTGCCGGATTTGAGCAGTAGTGCGATCGGGAAAGGATGAACCGCGACCGCACGTGAGAAGCCCGGCTCGCGATAGGGACCAACTTCAAGCTCTGTGATACCGAGCGCTCTGACAACCGATCCGGATGTTTCGCCGCCCGCAACGACCAGGCGGCGGACACCGAGGTCGAAGACGACAGATTTGGCGATGTCGGAGAGGATCGCTTCTACCCGGCCAGCAAGTTCCAGCCGCCCGTGAATGGATTGCAGGGCGTCGACGCTTTCCCGCGGCAGCGCGGTGCTGATTGCGAAACTTCTGCCTGCGGCAACAGATGCCGCGGCAAACCGCCGGGCTTCGGCGACAAGATCGTGGCCGGCATAGGCGCGCGCAATATCGACGACGCATACGTCATGTTCTGCTGCGAAGTGTTCGAGCTGCGCCAGGGTCTGCGATGCCACGCTCCCCACCAGAACCGCGCCAGGCCCGTCAACGCCTCGAAGGCGGATCGTGGAAGCCTGTTCGAGCAGGCCCTGCTCCAACCAAAGTGGCGGCAAATGCGCGGCGACGGATGAATTGCCTGTCAGGAACGGCGCATCGACGGCGGCAGCAGCGAGGGTCGCAAGGTGACGCTCATAAAGCGTATCTGCGACGAAAAGGGATTCGGATGTACATTCGTGCTGATGCTCACAGTAAGTGCGTATGGCATCTGGACCCTGGTCCACCACCGCATAGTCGACCAGACCGACGGTTCGCTCGCTTTGCGCCTGAAGGACGCGGACGATGTTAGAGTCCGTCATTGGCGTCAGGGGATCGAAGCGCTTCGGCGACTCCGCCAAAAGTTGTGCGCCGCCAAACAGATGACCCTGGTAGACCGTTCGTCTCGTTTCGCACAGCGCCGGAACGAAGAGTGCCTGGTGCGCTCCCAGGCGATCCATAATCGCCTCCGCGCAGGGACCAATATTGCCCGCTGGCGTCGAGTCGAATGTCGCGCAATATTTGAAGAAAATCTGTTGCGCTTTGTTCGCCAGCAAAATCTCTAGCGCTTCCAGGACTGAGCGTACTGCGTCCATGACGGGTGCTACTCTCGACTTGAGTGCGAAGACATGCGCAGCGCCGAGATGTGCGTTAGCTCCGGGCCCGATGGAAAGCGTGGTTGGCACGCCGCGTGCAATCAGCATGGAAGCCAACTCGAGCCCCCCGGTCAGATCGTCGGCGATGGCGCCAAACACAAGTCGTTTCCGTGCGGAACGATCGGTTGTCATTCAACCACCTGCGACGTCGCACTTCTGCGATTGGTGACGCGGCTTTTTGCCTGCTCTGGAAAATGACAGGCCGCCTGGTGCCCAGGTTCGATTTCCGCAAGTGGCGGGATCACCTTCGCGCAGATGTCCTGCGCCTTCCAGCAGCGGGTGCGAAACGGACAGCCCGACGGCACGTTGATGGGGCTTGGCACGTCTCCCTTCAAGGTGATGCGTTGACGAGCGTGTTCGACATCGGGATCCGGCAGGGGTACCGCTGACAGCAGAGCTGTCGTGTAGGGGTGAGCAGGCGCGCCATAAATTTGGAAAGCCTGTCCGATTTCGACGATTTTGCCGAGATACATGACGGCGACGCGGTCGGAGACATGCCGGACAACGGCAAGGTCATGCGCGATGAAGACGTAGGCGATGCCAAGTCTGGCCTGCAATTCTTCCAAAAGGTTGAGCACGCCTGCCTGCACCGACACATCCAGCGCCGACACAGGTTCGTCCAGCACCAGGACTTCAGGATTCAGCACGAGCGCACGTGCAATGCCCACTCGCTGCCTTTGCCCGCCTGACAGTTCGTGCGGATACCGGTCGCCGTGCTCGGGGGCGAGCCCCACCAGATCCAGAAGTTCGGAAGCCCTCTCCAAGGCCGGCTTGCCCTTGACGTCGATGAGGCGCAGGGGTTCCGCGATGATCTCACGAACCCGCATGCGCGGATGAAGTGAAGCAAGGGGGTCCTGGAAAACGATCTGCAGATGACGCCGGAATTGGCGCATTTCGCGCGCGGGAAGTGTGGCCAGATCTGTGTCCTTGTAGCGCACTGCACCCGATGTCGGCTCGACAAGTCTGAGCAGACAGCGACCCAGGGTCGACTTGCCGCAGCCGGATTCGCCAACAAGTCCGAGCGTTTCCCCCCTTGCCAGATCGAAGGAAATACCGCCAACCGCCTTCACCTTGCGATCGGACCGCCATCCTGGCAGTCCCCCCTTGATGGCGAACTCCTTGGTGACGTCGCGAACCGACAAGATGATCTCTTGCGCCTTGGGAGCGATCGTCGTCATGCGTGCTCCGCCCGCGAAGTCCATTGACCGGTGGCTACGCCTCGCAAAGACTCAGCGAAATGACACGCCGTCAGCACATCATCGACTTGCCTGAGTTTCGGTTCCTCCGAGCGACATGTGTTTTGCGCCATGGAGCAACGCGGATGGAAGGGGCAGCCTACAGGTCGGGCACTGAGCAGCGGCGGGCTGCCTGAGATCGGCTCGAGACGAGACCGATTGCCCGAAATCGTCGGCAGGCAAGACAGTAAGCCACGCGTGTAGGGATGCCGGGAACGATAGAAGATATCTCGAACCGCCCCGCTCTCCATGACCTTGCCGGCATACATGACGACCACCGTGTCGGCTGTCCCCGCGACCACGCCAAGATCATGCGTGATGAGGATGAGTCCGATCGAAAACCTGGTCTGCAGGTTCTTCAAGACCTCCAAAATCTGGGCCTGCACCGTGACATCAAGAGCCGTGGTTGGCTCATCGGCGATTAATACTTCCGGATTGTTGGCAATAGCCATCGCAATCATCACGCGTTGCCGCATTCCGCCCGAAAACTCGTGCACATACTGGTTCGCACGCAGTTCGGGCTGTGGAACAGCTACCAGGTCGAGAAGCTCGATGGTTCTTCGCCGCACGCCTGCTGCCGACATGTCTGGATTGTGAAGGCGCACGGCTTCCGCGATCAGCTTGCCGATGGTGATCACCGGATTGAGGGCAGACATCGGATCTTGGAAGACGAGACCGATCTTGCTGCCGCGCAGTTTCTGCATGCGGCGCTCGTGCGCCCCGACGAGTTCCTCACCGCGCAATCTGATCGAGCCCGTCACCGTCGACAGAGAAGGTGATAGCCCCATCGCGGCGCGCATCATGATGGATTTGCCCGAGCCGGATTCGCCGACGATGCCAAGCACCTTGCCGGCTTCGGCAACGAAATCGACACCGCGCACAATCTCCAGACCGTTTCGAAGTGTTACGCGCAAATTGCGCACATTCAACAATGGCTGTTGGCTCGTTCCCATCGATCAGAGCTCCCTCGGATCGAGAATGTCGCGCAGCGCATCGCCGATGAAATTGAAACCCAGGCCCAGCGACAGAATGGCAACGCCGGGTCCGAATGCGATCCACCATGAATAGAAATGCGCGGCCCCGTCCGAGATCATCGAACCCCATTCCGGGCTGGGCGGTTGAGCGCCCAGGCCAATGAAGCTCAGCGAGGCCGCAAGCAGCACGACCTGGCCAAAATCCATCGTTGCGCTGATGATCGTCGGCGTCCAGGAAAGCGGCAGGATGTGCTTTGTAAGCAAGCGATAGGAGGACGCGCCGCCTGCTCGCGCCGCCTCGATATGGTCGCGCGAAATCACATCGAGGACCTGGCCACGCATAAGCCTGGCATAGACCGGCCACCACACGGCTATGACGGCGATAGCAGTATTTTGAAGCCCGGGCCCCAACGAAGCCGCGACGGCCATGGCCAACAGCACAGGCGGGAAGGAAAGGGTGATGTCCACGAGCCGCATCAGGACGCTGTCCGTCCAGCCGCCGAAAAAGCCTGCCATCGCGCCCACGAGAGAGCCGAAGGCGACTGAGCAGACTACAACGATCATGGAAATGGCGATCGAGTAGCGTGCACCGTACAAGGTGCGGGTCATCACATCGCGTCCAAGCGCGTCCGTGCCGAGCCAATGTTCAAACGAGGGTGGCTGAAGCTTCCGCGCCACGAGTTTCAAGGGATCGTAGACGGTCCAGACATCGATGGTCAGTGCCACGACAATCCAGAAGCCAACGATCAACAGGCCGGCGATCAGCACTGGCCTCAAAGTGATCTTCGGTTTTCCTTGCGCTTTTGCGCCCAACACCATGGACATCAGATCACCCCAGTTTGATGCGTGGGTTGGCATAGGCGTAAGCCACGTCGGTCACGAGGTTCGTCAGTAGAAATGCAGTGGCCCCAATGAGCGAAACGCCGATGATTGCCGGGTAGTCCAGTGTTCGAGCCGAGTCGACCGCATAGGACCCGATCCCTGGCCAAGCGAAGACGGCCTCAGTCAGCACTGCACCGGTGATAAGATAGGCAAAAGAATAACCGACGATCGTGAGCGTGGGGATCATTGCGTTGGGAAGCGCATGCCGAAGCAGCGTTCTGGCTTCGCCCGCGCCTTTTGCCCGCGCGGCCAGGATGTAATCTTGGCCAAGGACGTCGAGCATGCTGGCACGGACAAGCCGCGAGATGATTCCGGTAACCGACCATCCCAGCACGAATGCAGGCAGCACCAGATGATGCAGCGCATCAAGGAATGTGCCGAACTGGCCGGAAAGGAGTGCGTCAAGCGTAAACATCCCGGTGACAAACGGTGGTTGGTCGGCGCGTGCATCCAGCCGACCCGGGCCGGGGATCAATCCGAACTTCACCGTGAACAAATAAAGCAGCAGCAATCCGGACCAGAAGACTGGCACCGTGGAGCCAAAAAGTGCAAAAAACCGCGCAGCGTAGTCAGCAGGCCGGTCGTGAAAGCGTGACGCCACCACGCCAAGCACTATGCCGCTTGTCGTGCCGAACAACATGGCGAAGATCACAAGTTCGAGGGTTGCAGGCAGCCGCTCGGCGATGTCGGTGAGGACCGGTCTGCGTGTGCGGAAAGAAACGCCGAGATCGCCCGTTACCAGGTTTTTCACGTAGATGGCGTATTGCTCGGGCATGCTACGGTCGAGGCCCCATCTTTGCTTGGCCGCAGCGACCACCTCTGGATTGCCCATCTGTCGTTCGCTGACCAGCGCCGACAGTGGGTCCGCCTGGGTGAAATGCGAGAGAAAGAAGGCCATCGTCGCCACGCCCAGCAGTAGCAGGGGCATGGAGATCAATCGTCGGAACACATACTGGGTCATGATGTTCTCGGTCTCGCCTTTTGCGATGGACGGTCGAAAACCATTCAGTCTTCAGGCGCGCGGCGAAACTATGATACGCTGCGCGGCCGCTTCTCCCGCCACAAGAGCGCCTTCCATGTATCCCCGGTACTGCGTTGCCATGTGGGTACCAGCCCAATGCAGCGGCCCGACGGGCTCACGAATTTCCGCGCCGATCGTGGTCAACGCACCGGGTACGAGAAACGGGCTTGACGCACCACCGGACCACTCCTCATCCGCCCACACGCGATCCACATATTCGAGGGGTTCATGAGCTTCGTTGCCGAGAGCCTGTGCGAGCTTGGAAAGGACAACATTCCGCCGGTCGGTAGGAGCGAGGCTGTCAACGCCGTAGGCCGCCTGACCGGTAAACAGCGTGATTAGGATGCCCTTATCTGTGTCCTGGCCTCCGAGGTCGAAAGCAGCCGTCATCGAACCGTCCGTGGCGATGATATTTCCGTTGAGATTCCGTTCGCGCCAGAAAGGTTTGTCGTAGACGACCACTGCCTTGGTGTTGCGACCGCTGGGAAAACGCTGGTGTAGCAGGCGCCGTTTCGCCGGCAGCGGCGGATCGAATTGCAACTGGCTGATCATGACGGGCTGAGCGGCGAAGACGACATGGCGACACCGAAGCGAGATCTTATCGCTGATCACCGTGGCGCCCTTATCGTCCCATTCGACCCGGCGCACCGGTGATGACAGGATCAGCGCGTCACCCAGTTCTCCCGCCATTCCCTCCGAGACCATGGCTGATCCCATCATGTGAAAGGCTTGGCCACCGGTCGCCGTGTCCGACATGAAAATCGGACCGCCGCAACTCCTGAGTTTATGAAGCAATTCGAGCGCGGATATTTCCTCCGGCAGAGCGCCATAATAGGCCCCGGGCATGCGGCACATCGAGGCATGCACTCGACCGGGTTTGCAGATTGAGTCCACCCAGCTCGCATAGGTGATCGAATCTAGGGCCTTGGCGTCCTTGCTCTCCCAAGGATTTTCGGCCAAGCCATCCATAGCCGCATAAAGCCGGCTATAAGCCTCCTTGTAGTCGGCCTGCTCTTCAGGCGACAGACCGGGTACCGTGCCCATCTCGCCGTAGAAAACCTCGGCCCCGTGCAGGCAAGCGCGTCTTCCGGCAACGAACTGCTTGACGAGCGGCACCTTGTATTTGGCTATGAGCGCGTTCATGCGCTTGTGCTGGGGGGAGACCCATTGGCCGCCCAGATCGACCCGGCCACCATAGGCCTTGCTTTCTGGCGAATACGTCAGTCCGCCCACACGGTCGCGCGCTTCCAGCAGTTTCACGGAAAGGTGGGCATCCTTCAGCAGCAGGGCTGTGTAAGATCCCGAGAGCCCAGCCCCGACGACAACGACGTCGACCTCATTCTCGCTCATGACAAGTTCCGATTGTTGGTAGAGTCACCGAGTACCGGAGGCTTATCGCCTCCGGTCTATCTCTCGAAAGTTTGGGCGCGCCGCTACTTCGCCTGGATGTCTGAAAGCACCATGTTGCAGCACGCGCTGAAACGAAGGCCGCTGATGCCCTTGCGGGATACAAAGACAGCATCAGGACTTACGATCGGAAGAATGATACGATCATTCGCCAAGACGCCTGCCAGCTTCCCGAACAACTCGCCGCTTTTTTCCCCTTGGGCTGCCAACGCCGCAGCGAGAAGCTTCGGCGTTTCTGGATTGGCGAGGCTAGGGTCGTTCTTGCCGCCGGCGCGCTTGTACCAAACCGTGCCGTCCATCATCGCGAAATATTGGGCATATTGCGAGGATCCGTAATAGTCCGGCGCGAAGAAGACGGCGGTCAGTGGAATTCCGTCGCCGTTGACTTTCTCGCGCCAGACCGAGAATTCAACTGGCTGGAGCTCGAGCTTGATGTTGATCTCTGCCAGATCCTGCTGGATTTTCTGCATCATCAGCGTGTAGTCGACGCCGTACTGATTGACGTTTGGATATGTGGCGGCCAGCGTGAAGCCGTCAGCGGCACCGGCTTCCTTCATCAACCCCTTGGCTTTTTCGACGTCGTGCTTGATCGGCTCGCCGATGCCGCCGCCAGGGAAGCCATTGGGGATCGGCGCGGGCAGCCGCTTGCCTTTCCCATCCACCGTCAGGTCGATGATGCCATCGTAGTCGATCGCGCTGGCAATCGCTTCGCGGATTTTCGCGTCAAGCGGATGCGGCAGGTTCTTTGCTCCGGGGCTGACAGCGACGTAGACCATGTTGAAGGAAGGCGCGGTCTCGACAATAACGTTTTCGTTGTTGATGGCCTTCGCGGTGGTCGGATCCACCTGCATGGCGATGTCGGCGCTGCCATTTTCCAGAAGTTGGGTCTGGCTGACCGCGTCCTTGGTTTGCAAGAAAACGAATTCTTCGACAGACGGCTTCTTGCCCCAGTAGTTATCATTGCGCTTCAGACGAAGCTCATGATTGGGGCTATAGCTTTCCAGAACATAAGGACCTGCGCCGGCTGAATTGGCAAGCAGCCATTGTTCCGCATTGTCCTTGCTGCTCGCTTCCGGCCCGGCTTCGCCGCCATGTTCGGCCACCGCATCCGAATTGATAATGCCGGCGTAGGGTGCCGTCAGCGAGCCGACGAATTCGGAGTTCGGCGCCGTCAACGCAATCACCACCGTTTCCTTGTCCGGCGTTTCGATGGATTTCACGTTGTCGAGAAGATAGGCCATGCCGCCTTTGATGTTCTTTAGCCGTTCAAAGGTCCATTTCACGTCCTTTGCTTCCACTTGCGAACCGTCTGAGAACGTGGCCTTCGGGTCGAGCTTGAAAGTCAGAACAGTGGCATCGCTGTTTGCAGTCCATTCCTTCGCCAGCATCGGCACAATTGATTTGTTGTCAGGCGACAAATCGACCAAGCGGTCGTAAACCGAGCTGAGATAAATCTGGCACGTATCGCAGAAAGCTCGTGATGGATCGAGCGAGTTCAAATCCATGTCGCGGGCAATCACGATCGGCTTGCCGGCGTTTTGTGTAGATCCCAATGTCGGGAATGCGACGATCGAGGTCAGCATCGTCGCTGCCACTATCACGGCACGCCGACGGGCGGCCACGACGCGGGTATCGAGGTGTTTTGGTTGCATATCTTTCTCCCATACCGCCATTCAAGGGGGCTTTCGCAGCGACGTTCCCTAACGTTCTTTTTCGCTGGACGAGAGGATAGTGGCACCGAAAGAGCCGCGTATTGTTGACAAAAACGAAGACAATCGTGCAATTTACGAATGAAGCTTTTTGCAGCGATGTTTCAATTCCAGCTGCGTCAGCAGGAGCATGGAACAGGTCGATAGCAAAACCCGGCAGGTCGAGATCGACGCCGATAGAAAGCGATTGGTGGCGCTGGTCGTTGGTCGCGAGCCGTCGCTGCACAGCGCGTTCCTTGCCATCGAGCCGTTCCGCGCGGCTAACCGCGTGAGCAAATCGACACTCTTCAGTATAGATCTCTTGTCGGCTGACCCAGATACTCCACCCGCCAGCATGGACATTACATTTCCCATGACGGCGACATTTGATGAGGGTCGGAAATTTGACCTGGTCATTTTGCTGGTCTCATACAACGTGGCCGACGAGGCGAAGGGAAAATTGTTCGGATGGCTTCGCAGGCAATCTGCTGCTGGAGCACACCTTTGTGGGATGGACACCGGGCCGCTGCTCTTGGCCGAGGCCGGTTTGCTCGACGGCTACGACGCGACCTGCCATTGGACCGCCATGGCCTCTCTAAAGGAAATCTCCGCAAACACGCGCATCGTCGAGCAGCTTTATTTGATCGATCGCAATCGCTCGACATGCGCCGGACAGGCAGCCAGCCTCGATTATTCGATGGCCATGTTGAGACACATGTGTGGAGATGCGCTCTACCACCTCGTCGGCAATGAGCTGATCTACACGGCGCCTCGGTCCGCCGAATTACGCCAACGCGAGATCGTCAACCCTCAGCCGTTCATGACGAATCCGCTATTGAACCGAGCGCAACGTATCATGCAGGAGAACGTGGAAAGTCCGTTGGATATCGATACGGTTGCTGAAAGGTGCGGAATCTCCATTCGGGAGCTGCAGTACCTGTTTCAGCGGCATCTGAACACCAGCCCCAAGAAGAGGTATATCGCTTTGCGGCTTCAGCATGCCAAGGAGCTGCTACTCTACAGCTCCATGAGCATCCGTGAGACGGGCCTAGCTAGCGGTTATACGACACCCTCCGCGTACTACAGGGCCTTCTTAGCGGTTTTCCAGACGAGCCCGCAGGAATATCGCAATGCTTTCGCCAAGAAATCCACAGTATACGGCCGGAATCTTTATTGAGCAGCCACTCACGAGGCGGGCTTTGCCCACGCGGTGCTGCAATGAGCAGACTGTGCAAATTGCTAAACGTCGGCAGAGACAGAAAGCTAGTCCCTCTCTTGCTCTTAGGTTCGCCAGACCATACGAGCGAATACGAGGGAAACGGGTTGGCGAACCAGCCGCTAACAGATTTGATTTTCCATACGAAACTCTGTCCCTTCGGGCTCGCCATAATCTTGTCTGAGGCGGTCGTTCGATCGCGCGTCCGATCAACTCGAAGAGCCGAACTGCGGACCGGCGCGTCAGCTGCCCGAAGAATTAGGAATCGCCTGTATCTATAACGGCGACATCGTCTGGCTTCTTGTGTAGTGCCTTCGCAGTTCGCCTAGATTTCATACCGAGCTACGAGCGAACTTCGAAATCGAAGCGGCACGAGCCGCTCGAAAAACTGTCAGCGTAGCTGGATGACCACTGGGCTGTTGCCATTCACAAAGAGACGCAGAGCCCAGCCACGGGATTTTCGGCTAATTTCTTCGCGCGTCCCTGCAGATAAAGTGCTTGCGTGCAACAACTCGGTACGTTGTAGGAACAGACCCTGCGCGATGCGCTCGCTCGAGCGTCCGCAGAAGCAGCGACGTAGGATTCTATGGAGGAGTTCGCTTAGCCATGCCGGCGGTCGCAAGCATAATGCTGGTCGTAGAGTTTGTTTGCGGCGCAGCAAGCGGAATTGCGCTGGGCCGCTGGGTGCCAAGTTTCAGCCTTGGCAGGATAGCCGACGGCTTGATCGGCGGTATCGGCGGCGTGCTTTTTGTATGGCCCTCCGCGCGTATTCCGGGTGTTGGGCGCCTCATCGGTCACCACGCCGATGGCCTGACGCCGACTATGTTGATCGGAGCCGGAATAGCAGGGCTGCTGGGAGGTCTTGTCCTGATTGTGCTGGCCGGTTTCGTCGGGGCACTCATACGAGGCTGACAGCTCCGAATGAAGAAGATGCCCGGCGCACGCAGACGCCTTCCGCCCCATCCATCCGGGGCGCTGCCGCAGTAACTGGCGAGGAGAACATTATGAGGAAATTAGCTCTTGCGCTTGCAGTCGCCTCAGGTTTGGCGGGCTGCACCAACGCGGAAAAAGGTGCTGTGATCGGGGGTGTTGGCGGTGCCGCGCTCGGAACAGCAGCTGGCGGTAACGACGTGCGAAATGCGGTCGTAGGCGGTGCAATCGGGGCCGTCGCCGGCACCTTGATCGGAGCGTCGGCCGATCGCCGCGGATACTGTCGATACCGGGATCGGAATGGGCGAATCTTCGAGGCGCGATGCAGGTGATCGCTTGCCCTGCTCAACGCTTGCAGGGCGCGAACGACGCATGGCCCGTTTGGCCCGCTGGGGACTCCTCGGCCGAGCCTGGTCCTTCGTCATGAAGGGTTTGTGGGCGACTTCGAAGAACTCGCCGCGTCAGGGCGTGCCGATCCTGATTGTTGTGGTCACATGGTGCGCGCACGAGCAGTCAACAGGCTGGATCGCAACGTTGCTGTCCGGGGGCTGCCATCGACTTGATGTTTATCGGCGCCATTAACTATACCCCCCCCCTGCGGTCAGAGCGAGTGGTCTGGCAATTCAACTTGAGCTTCCAAACAATTCAGGCTATATAATATGTATGCGGGGAGATGTTCTTTGGCGGAAAGATATCTCCGATGGGTGTTATTGCGCCTTTGGCGCACGCTGGCTGCGCAGTAAAGAATATAAATATATATGACGCTCTGCTGACGCATCAGAGCTTTCGGCATGGCGCCATGGCGGTTAGGCTGTTGAATGACTCAAGCCGGGAAGTTGTCTTGCCGTCCCGGCTTCTCAACCTATGCCCATTGTGTGCGCCGTCGAGGGTTTCGTGGTGATCTCGCACGCGGTGAAGCCGGTTCAGGCAGGGTTGAACGCGCATTCGACCCGAGAAGCCGCGGTTCGCATCATGGCCGAGCCTACGTCCGTCGTCCCGGAACGAATTCCAGTTCCCCGCTTCGAATTCTCGACCCGCGAGTTGCCTCCGAAGGATCAATTTGCCGCGTGGCGCCAGAGCTTCGCGACCATGCTCGACTTTGCCGAGCCGAGCGATACGGCGGCGGGTTTCGCCGGCACCCAGGTTACCTGGGATCTGGGCGATCTTGCCCTGGCCCAGGTCAGCACCAATGGCTTGGACTTCACCAGCCTGGCAGGGCACATTCGCCGAGATCCCATCGATCATTGGTTGCTGACCCTTATCCGGGAAGGCAGATCGCAGACGATTACTCCCTCCAGGTCTTTTGACGGGGACGCCGGATCGGTGCAGGTGCATCCGCTTGGCCGGGTCTTCGAGGGAAGCGTTACAGACAGCGAAATGCTGCTGCTGTTCGTACCCCGCGACTTCTGCCGCGACATGGGGTGGGGTCTCGACGCGGTCGAGTTCTCCGTGCTTCGTGGCGGCATGGGGCCGCTGCTTGCCGACTATCTCACCAGCCTTGTCCAGAGGCTTCCTACGCTGGATGTTGGCGATCTTCCTGGCCTGCTCAATGCGACCAGAGCCATGCTGCAGGGTTGCATCGCACCATGCCCTGACTATCTCGCCGAAGCCCATGACGCGATTTCCGCTACCTTGCTCGAGCGCGCCCGTCGATTCATACAGCACCATCTTTTCGAGCCTGATCTGTCTATTGAGCAAATGACGCGCGAGCTTGGGATATCGCGTTCCCGGCTCTACCGGCTTTTTGACGCTTCCGGAGGGGTCGTCCACTACATCCAGCATCGGCGCCTCCTGGCGGCCCATGCAGCGCTCGGTGATCCGAACGACCGCCGTCGCATTCTCGACATTGCCGACGAACACGGCTTCTGTGATGGCGCAGAGTTCAGCCGCGCTTTCAGGCGTGAGTTCGGATACTGCCCCAGCGAAGTGAGAACTGGTGTCAGGAGCGGACCATCGAACTGGCACACAGACGAGGTGCAGACGGCCGCTCCTGTCCAGCGGTTGAACCAGCTGCTTCACCGGTTACAGGCGCAATGACCAGGCATGGCCGTTGGTATTGACGGGCCAATCTGCCCACCGGCAACACAGACTGCCCAGCGACCAATCGACGGGCCCGGCCGCCGAGGAATTCACGCTGTCTTGGCCGCCGGGAGCCAGCCGTATGCCAGCCAGGCAATGCCATGCGAAATGAGGTCAATACCCAGCAAAAATCCAAGCACCCAAAGACCGGTCGTGGGCCATCCAGTCAGGATGACAAGCCCAGCCAGAAATCCGAATGCTCCGGACAGAACCATTGTCCAGCCAACGTCGCTCCAGTGCTTGACGCCGACAAAAAGGCGCACGATGCCGGAGGCCGCGAGCAGCAGTCCGAGGATGTAGGTCAGGACAAGGGCGCCTGACACAGGCTGATTCACCACCATGGCCCCGAAAACGACGTAGAGGATGCCAAGGACGAATTGCCATATGAAGCCGCTCCATCCCTTCATCCAGAAGGCGTGCATCATCTCGAACGCACCCACGACGATGGCGGTGACACCAATGACCACGGTGCTGATCATGGTGGCCAGCGCTATATCCCCCAAAACGAACACTCCCCCGACAATCAGCACAAGGCCAAGAAGAAGACGAACCGAAGTGGGTGGCACAGTCGATGCCGTTCCATTCTCATAGGCGGTCATGTTTTCCTCCTTGATTGCGTGACTACCTCATCGGTGTTCGATTTCTGCCTTCGGCCGGAAAGCGGCCCATTCCGCCATGTGCTGGATCACCGCGAACAGGGTCGGGATGATAAAAAGGCCGATGGTTGTTGCGGCCAGCATGCCGCCAAAGATCGTGACACCCACCGCTTGGCGCGCGCCGGCGCCGGCGCCGGTGGACATCGCCAGAGGCACAATGCCCAAAATGAAGGACAGAGCCGTCATCATCACGGCGCGGAAGCGCTGCTCTGCACCAAGCCTGGCTGCCTCAGCGATCGGCCGTCCCTCCTCACGGCGCTCCTTAGCGAACTCAACGATAAGGATAGCGTTCTTGGACGCCAGCCCGATGAGCAGCACGATGGCGATCTGTGCGTAGAGGCTGTTTTGCAGTCCGAAAAGCGTGAGCGCCGCAGTCGCGCCGAACAAGGCGGCTCCGAGCGACACTATGACGGCGATGGGCAAGGTCCAGCTCTCGTACTGCGCTACCAGGAACAGATAGGCGAACAGAAAGGCCAGTCCGAAGATGATCGTCTCCTGCCCGCTGCTGCGCCGCTCCTGGAATGACAGGCCGGACCATTCGTATCCATAGCCGGCCGGCAGTGCCTGAGCCGCCACGTGTTCGACGGCGTCCATCGCCGCTCCGGAACTGCCGCCAGGCGCGACTTGCCCGTTGATCGGTGCCGCCACCGAGAGGTTGTAGCGAGAGATGACGAAGGGCGCGAGCACGGTGCTGGTCGACACCACCGCCCTGAGCGGCGCCATTGCGCCCGTCCGGCTGCGCACATGGAGATTGAGGATATCCTCGGCGTCTCCGCGATGCTCGGCGTCGGCCTGAAGATTGACCTGGAAGACCCGCCCCTGCAGCGTGAAATCATTGACGTAACGCGACCCGAAGTTGGCGCCGATTGTCGAATAGATGTCGGATACGCTCACGCCAAGCGCTTCTGCGCGGGTCCGGTCAACGTCGACGTAGATCTGCGGCACATCGGCGCTGAAGGTTGTCGCCACGCCACCGATTTCCGGTGCCTGGTTGATCGCTGTAACGAACCCGCGCACCACCTCCGCGATCTCCTCCGGCGACTGCCCCTGCAACGCCTGGAGGCGCAGGTCGAGGCCGCCGACCGCGCCGATGCCGGAAATGGCCGGCGGCGAAAAGACAGCGACATTTGCGCCCGGAATGGTCGAGAACTGCGCGCGCAATCTTGCGAGGATGGCGTCCAGCCGCAGCTCCGGCGTATTGCGCTGGTCCCAGGGATCCAGCGCCGCGACCACCATCGCTCCGTTGGGAGATTGCGTCCCCTGCACGATGCTGAAGCCGGCGACCGAAATGACGTTTTCGACGCCTTTCGTCGCCGACAGCGTCTGTTGAACCTCGCCTACAACCGCCCTCGTGCGATCAAGGGAGGCTGCGTTCGGAAGTTGGATGTCCACAAACAGGGCGCCTTGGTCCTCGTCCGGGAGAAAGGTGGTGGGCAGGTTGCTGAGCAGCAGGTAGGCGCCTAGGAAGCACGCGGCAAGCGCGGCGAGAGGTATGATCCACAGCCGTACCAAGAACCCAACCACCCGGCCATACGCGATGCGTGTCGCATCGAGGAGTCGCGCGAACCAGCCGAGTGGACCGCGCCTGTATCCGCGCTGTCCGCGTTTCAGCAGGATCGCGCTGAGTGCCGGGCTGAGCGTCAGACCGACAAGTGACGAGAGAACCAGCGCCGCCGACAACGTGATCGCAAACTGACGGTAGAGCTGCCCGCTTATGCCGGACAGAAATGCCGTCGGGGTGACCACGGCAAGGAGCACGAGCGTGGTGGAAATGATCGGACCCGTGATCTGCCCCATCGCCTTGCGGGCGGCCGCCGCGGTCTCGATCGCGGGGTCGTCCTCCATGACATGCTTGACATTCTCGACGACAAGGATCGCGTCATCCGCGACCAGTCCAATGGCCAGCACCAAGGCGAGCAGCGAGATCGAGTTTATCGAGTATCCAAACGCCAGCAGGACGGCGATGGCGCCTAGCATCGAGACGGGCATGGCCAGCGCCGAAACCAAGGTGGCGCGCCAGTCCTGCAGGAACAGGTATGTGACGACGAGCACGATGAGGAAAGCCTCGCCGAGGATACGCACAATCAGCGAAAGGCTCGTCCGGACGAAACGCGTTGCATCGTAGACGACCTGGTATTGGAGGCCGGGCGGGAACCCGGATGAAAGGCGCTGGAGCTCGGCGAGCACGCCATTGGCGGTCTGGATGGCGTTGGCCCCAGGTGCCTGGTTTATCTGCAACATCGCCGTTTCATGCCCAGCGAAGCTCGCGCTCGATGAATAATTCCGGGCGCCAAGTTCGATGCGGGCGATGTCGCGCAGTCGTACGATCGCTCCGGCCTCCCCAGTGCGGACGACGATGTCGCCGAATTCATCCGTGCTCATGAGCCGGCCGCGGGCCACGAGCGTATATTGTAGCTCGGTGCCTTCCCGCGCCGGCGGGGCGCCGGCCTGGCCGAGCGAGGCTTGGATGTTCTGCCGCTGAATGGCAGCCGCCACGTCATCGGCCGTTATGCCGAGCGCATCCATGCGCGCCGGATCTATCCATACACGCATCGAGTATTCGGACGCGCCGATCACGGAAGCCTCGCCGACGCCAGCGACGCGCGAGATCGCATCGGCGATTGTCGTCGAGGTGAAATTGGTGATCTGCAGCACGTCGAGCTTGCTGTCCGGAGAATAGAAGGCGATGCCGAGCACGAAGTCGGGCGAGCGCGACCGCACCGACACGCCCTGCTGGGTTACCGCGGCCGGCAACTGGGAAATCGCCAGTTGCGCCCTGTTCTGGACATTGACCTGCGCAATGTCAGGATTTGTCCCCACTTCGAACGTCACGGACAGCGAATATTGCCCGGCATTCGAACTCGTCGACGACATGTACATCATATTGGGGACGCCATTGATGGCTGTCTCCAGAGGCCCACCGACCACATCGGCAATCACTTCCGCGCTGGCGCCGGGGTAGGTGGCCGAGACGCTGACGGTCGGCGGCGTGATCTCCGGGTATTGCTGCACCGGCAGCGAAAAAATGGCGATCGCGCCGGCAATCGAAATGACGATTGACATAACGATCGCAAGCCGGGTCCGGGTGATGAAGAGATCGGAAATCATGAGCCGCCGCCGACCGGCTGGCCTTCGCTCGGCTGAACCGTCATGCCTTCGGCGAGACGCTGGATTCCCTGGACGACGACCTGCTCGCCGCCGTTCAGGCCTGTGGTGACCGCCCAGCCATTGCCGACGCGTGCGCCGGTATCGATGCGCCGTTGCGAGACGGTGTTGCTCTTGCTGAGCAGATAGACGAAGCGCCCCTCGCGATCCTGCAGCACCGCTGTCTGAGGCACTACCGGCAAGCTGGGCACGTCTTTCTCCTGCACGTAGAGGGTGACGAACTGTCCCGGCAGAAGGATGTGACGAGGATTGGGGAAAACTGCGCGGACCGCGATCGTCCCGGTCTGCGGGTCGATCTCGTTCTCGATAAATTCGATTCGACCGGGCGTGTCGTAGTCCGTCCCGTTGGCAAGACGCAGCGAAAGTTTCAGCGTATTTGGATCGAGGTTGCTGCCGCTCGCCTCCTGTTGCCGGATCGTCACAAGCAACCCCTCCTTCACGGCGAAAGCGACGCGGACAGTGTCCAGGCCGACTATTCGTGCCAGCGAGCCGGAATCCGATCCGACCAGATTGCCCGTCGTGAACGTCGCGCGGCCGATGTTGCCGGAGATCGGTGCTGTGATACGAGCATAGGACAGGTTGAGTTCGGCGGTGGCCAGGGCCGCCAGAGCAACCTGCACATCGGCGGCAGCGACATCGAATGCGGCCTGAACCTCGTCCAGGGCGGCCTGCGAGACCGTTCTTCGGGCGAACAGGTCCCGGTTGCGCGCCAGGGTCCGTTCGGCCGATATTCGTGTTGCCTCGGCACGCGCCACCTGGGCCCGCGCCGACGCGACCAGAGCATCGAGTTGATCCGGCTCGATTTCAAACAGCGCGTCCCCAGCCTTTACCGCTTGCCCATCCTTGAATTTGACAGAGTGCAGAAAGCCGGTAACGCGCGCGCGGATGTCGACTGCTGCGATCGCTTCCACACGACCAGTAAATTGCGCGGGGCTGCTCACCTGCTGAACCTTGATCTGTTCGATGACAACAGCAGGCGGCGGAAGTCCCTGCCTCGCTCCAGGCTGCTGGGCGAAGGAAGTCGAACTGACGTAAGGGGTCGCGACGCCCGCCAAACAAGCAATCAACAAGCAAGCACAAGAGAAATGTCTGATCATCTCGGCTTCTCAACCGAACGATGTTGCCTAGATGTTTTGCGCGAGATCTTCATGACCCGGCCCTGCGCATAGTGAGGGCAATGGCAATGTACGCGCCGCCCGCGACAAGGAGGGAAATGCCGGCAATCGTGCCGGGCGTGTAAATGCTGGTGTACGGCAACTTCAATGCGAGCGTCGCACTGGCGACCAGTGCGACCAGGCCCGAAACGCCGAACCACTGCCAACCAGCTTGCTTCCGCACCCGCACCGCGAGTGCGACTTGTAGAATGCCCTGTACAAGAAATACCAGGGCGATCACGAGAGTGATCGCGAGAGCGCCTTTCAACGGGTTAAAATATATTAGGATACCGCCGACAAGCTCGACCGCGCCGGTCAACTCTTGCCAGATGAATCCGCTCCACTCCTTGACTTGCAGGGATTGAAGCATCTTCACGGCGCCCGCGAGTGCAAGAACAATTCCAAGGACAACGCTTGCCGCAAATGTAGAAACTGCGGGCAGCGCGACGGCAAGCACTCCAGCCGACGCCAGGGTCATACCCAACCCGAAAAACCATCCCCATTTGGAACGCAGGGAGGCCGCCCTATACTGGTGATCGGTTCCGCTCGTGGATACGCCGCTCATTGTCGATTGCCTAACCAGAGTTCCTGCATGAGCGGCGCCCATCTCTGATATCCGGGAACGCTCTCTTGTCAGTAATCCACCGGATCGCGGATTATCGGACAGGTCATGCAATGGCCGCCACCACGACCGCGGCCCAGTTCTGCACCGATGATGGTAATGACCTCGATGCCCTCTTTGCGCAGCAGCGTGTTTGTGTAGGTGTTGCGGTCATAGGCGAACACGACGCCCGGCGAGGCGCAGACCAGATTGGCTCCGCTGTCCCACTGGGTGCGCTCGCGCACATAGGCGTTGCCGCCGGTCTCCACGACGCGCATCTGCTTGAGACCGAGCGAATCGCGCACCGTCTCGACGAAGGTACCGTTGTCCTTGTGCAACTCGACGCCGCCCTTGCCGTCCGGCCGGTAGGAGAACGCCTCGATGCCATTGACGATGTCGGGGTAGAGCAGCACGCAGTCGCGGTCGGCGAAGGTGAACACCGTGTCGAGATGCATCGCCGCGCGCAACTTCGGCATCGCCGCGACGATGACGCGCTCGGCCGCGCCCTTCTCGAACAGCGCCGCCGCGAGCTGGCTGATGGCCTGACGCGAGGTGCGCTCGCTCATGCCGATCAGCACATTGCCCTTGCCGATCGGCATGACGTCGCCGCCTTCCAGCGTGGCGAGGCCCCAATCCTTGGTCGGGTCGCCCCACCACACGTTCACCTTGCCGGCGAAGTCGGGGTGGAACTTGTAGATCGAGGTGGTGAGGATGGTCTCCTCATGCCGCGCCGGCCAGTAGAGCGGGTTCTGCGTGACGCCGCCATAGATCCAGCAGGTGGTGTCGCGGGTGTAGAGCGTGTTCGGCAGCGGCGGCAGTAGATACTCGTTCACCCCGGCCGCGTCGCGGATCAGCTCGAGCTGTTCGCCGCCGATGGATTCGGGGAATTCGTGGGTCGAAAGGCCACCGATCAGGGTCTCCGCCAGATCGCGGTTGGAGAGCCCCTCCAGATAGGAGCGCACCTCGTCGACGAGGCCAAGGCCGACCTGGTTCGGCACCACCTGATTGTCGAGGATCCATTTCTTCGCTTCCGGAATGGCGACAGTCTCGGCGAGCAGATTGTGCATCTCGACGACCTCGACACCGCGGTCGCGCATCTTGGTCATGAAATCAAAATGATCGCGTTTCGCGTTGTCGACCCAGAGCACATCATCAAACAGAAGCGCGTCGCAATTGCTCGGCGTGAGCCGCTGGTGAGCGCGTCCGGGAGCGCACACCATGACTTTGCGAAGCTGGCCGACTTCGGAATGCACGCCGAATTTCGTTTCCATCGCCATGGCTTGTGCCTTTCTCGTCAAGGTGTAATGGCGCCGGTCAGCAGGCCGACGAAACCGGCGAGGCCAGCGACCAGGGTGACGGCGAAGATGATAAGTTCAACCGATGTGAAGAACCGGGCGTTCTGTTCGCGCCGCGCCCAGAGGTAGAGGACGGTTCCCGGCACGAAGAGCACCGCCACCAGCAGTACGTATTTCAAGCCGGCGGCCACAAACATGATGAGCGTGTAGACGACGGCCATCCAGGCAAATACCTGGTCGCGCCCACGCTCGCCAGGCGTGGTCTCGTACCCCTCGCCGCGGCGGGCGATCAGCACGCCATAGCCCGCGACCAGCAGGTAGGGCAGCAGCGCCGTCACGCTTGTCATGTCGAGCATGAAGTTGAAGGCGTCACGCGACCAGTAGGTTGAGATGACGAATAGCGAGACGACGATATTGGTCAGCCAAAGCGCGTTGGCGGGAACCCGGTTGCCGTTCTGCGCCGCGAAAAGCTTCGGCATGTCTTGCGACTTCGCCGCGGCGAACAGCACCTCGGCGCAGATCAGCGACCAGGCGAGATAGGCGCCGAGCACTGATACCAGCACGCCGATGGAAATGAACACCGCGCCCCAATGTCCCACGACCAGTTCGAGCGCGCCGGCAAGCGAGGGCTGCTGGACTCCGGCGATGGCCGCACGGGGAGCCGTGGCGTAGGGCAGAAGGGTGATGGCCACCATCAGGCCGGTGACACCGACAAAACCCAGAATGGTGGCGGTGCCGACATCCGAACGCTTCACGGCAAAGCGCGAATAGACGCTCGCCCCCTCGATGCCGAGGAAGACGAAAATGGTGATCAGCATGGTGTCGCGCACCTGCGCCAGCAGGGTCTTTTCCGGCATGCCCACGCCGCCGAGGAAGTTCTCGGAGAATTGCGTGTAGTTGAACGCGAACACCATGGCGAGGATCGCCACGATGATCGGTACGATCTTGGCGACCGTCACGACGCTATTGATGAAGGTGGCCTGCTCGACGCCACGCAGGATCATGAAATGGAAAGCCCAGATGCCAACCAGCGAGACGATGATCGCGGTCGCGGTGCTGCCATCCCCGAAAATCTCCGGGAAGAAGCGCCCGAGCGTCGATCCGATCAGCACCCAGTAGAAGACGTTTCCGAGGCAGCTTCCGAGCCAATAGCCGAACGCCGAGAGGAAGCCCATATAGTCGCCGAATCCCGCCTTGGCATAGGCGAAGACACCGGAGTCGATATCGGGTTTCTTTTCGGCCAGCGCCTGGAACACCCGGGCCAGCATGTACATGCCGGTTCCGGCTATCGCCCAAGCGATGATGGCGCCGAACGGGCCCGTCGCGGTGGCGAACCTGCCGGGCAGATTGAAGATGCCGGCCCCGATCATCGATCCGACAACCATCGCGGTCAGCGCGAAGAGCGAGAGCTTCTGCTCGGACTTACTTGTCACGTGTCTCTCCAGAGCGATCTGAGATCATCAGTCCGTGAGCAACAAGTGGGCCGCAACCTCTGTGCGACTAAATCCTATGCTTTCGTTTTGGACGTGAAATTAGCTTAGAATCTCATGACTATGCACCGCGTCTCTATTTCAGAGCTTCGACGCAGTACATCGCGGCGGCGGAGTTACATCTGCTGGACTTGTGACTTTCTCCGATGCAGCATCCAGTGCAGCGACCTGCCGGATCGTCTTGGCGGACGGATTTCGCTTGTGCAGTTGACGACCGACTCGAGATGCGGCCATGGCGTCCCAGACCTCGCAGAAGCTCTCTCTCGTCGCGCTGACGGCGATGGTTGTCGGATCGATGATCGGGGCCGGCATATTTTCGTTGCCTCGCACCTTCGGCAACGCCACCGGACCGGTCGGCGCAATCATCGCCTGGTGTATCGCCGGGACCGGGATGTATATGTTGGCCCGAGTCTTTCAGGCGCTCGCGGAGCGCAAGCCCGAACTCGATGCCGGCATCTTTGCCTACGCGAAAGCCGGCTTCGGTGATTATGCCGGGTTTCTCTCTGCCTTTGGGTACTGGCTGGTCGCCTGTATCGCCGACGTCTCTTACTGGGTCCTGATCAAGTCGACGCTTGGCGCTTTCTTCCCCTTTTTCGGCAATGGCGACACGGTTCCCGCTGTCCTGGTCTCTTCGCTCGGCCTCTGGCTGTTCCATTTCACGATCCTGCGGGGTATCAGCGAGGCCGCCGTCATAAACACCGTTGTCACCGCCGCAAAAATTGTTCCGATCCTTACCTTCATTGTGGTTCTGATCAGCGCGTTCAACGCCGACCTTTTCGTCGCGAACCTCTGGGACGCAGAGCCCGCATCGGCGGGCAGTCTCTTTCAGCAAATCCGCGCGACCATGCTGATCACCGTATTTGTTTTCATCGGAATCGAGGGCGCAAGCGTCTATTCCCGCTACGCACAAAAACGCTCGGACGTCGGCGCCGCTACTATCTTGGGTTTCGTCGGCGTGTTGTGCCTGCTGGTCCTGGTTACGCTGCTGCCCTACGCCGTACTCGCGCGGACGGAAATCGCGGCTATGAGACAGCCATCCATGGCATCCGTGCTGGAGTCCCTTGTCGGACCGTGGGGAGGAATTTTCGTCAGCATCGGACTGATTGTTTCGGTGCTCGGGGCCTATCTGGCCTGGTCACTGATCTGCGTGGAGGTGTTGTTCGCAGCCGCAAAGAGCGGAGACATGCCAAAGATTTTTGCAAGCGAGAACCGCCACAAAGTGCCAGCCGCCGCCCTTTGGCTGACCAATATCGTGATTCAGTTGTTTCTGATCAGCACTCTTTTCTCGGAAGACGCATTCGCGCTGATGGTGAAGCTGAGCAGCGCCATGATCCTGGTTCCTTACTTGCTCGTTGCAGCATACGGCCTCCTTCTCGCGGTGCGCCATGAGACTTACGACACCAGACCGCAGGAGCGATCTCGCGACCTGATCGTTGCCGGTACCGCAACGCTCTATGCCGCGTTCATGATCTACGCAGGCGGCCTGAAATTCCTCTTGCTGTCGTCCATCCTCTACGCACCCGGCACCTTACTTTTTGTTCAGGTCAGACGGGAGCAGAACAAGCCGGTGTTGGTCGGCGCGGAATGGATTGTCTTTGCGGCCGCAGCAGCCGGCTGCCTTTTCGGGATCTACGGCGTCGCAACGGGCCAGATCGCTATCTAGCGTCGGGAGGACCGGGATATTCGACCGTCGAAGGCGCTCGTAAAGAGATGCTTCGTCGAGCTCGAAGACGAACCCGTCGCCTCCTACAATTGCAGCCAAGCGACCCGGACCGAGCCCGGGTGCCAAGCCCGAAGTTGATTGGGCAGCGCCGCGGCCAACTCGACGCCCCAAGCTCCGCGAAATTATCGTTTGCGACCGCACCAAGCTCGGGCCGGCTGACACAACCCCTCGACGGGCCGCGAAGTAGCAGGATCTATCACTACTCGGTCAGCCTGCCACTGCGGTGCCCAAGCGCCTGCCTGGCCGCGTACATGGTCGGCGAACGTTTACCGGGAAGGTTGGCCTCGAGAACAAGCTGTTCGATAAAGCCCTGGTTCATTTCAAATTCAACACACTCATCGAGTTTGTCTACGATCCAGAGCACATACTTGTCCCCGGACTTTGAGTCATACCTTTCCGTATATCCGCAATCATCTGTCGGTATCGGACGCGGAACTGTCGGAAGAAGCATGATCTTCGGCTTCGGAAGATCATAGCAATGGCCCTCATATGAGTACCCTACAATAATTCCACACGAAAGCTCGTCTTTTTTACTCAGCTGGAAAGATCTTATCGAAACGTCTCCAAATGCCTGTTTGGTATCTATCAAAATTTCACTTAAATATCCTATTGGAAGCCTCACGTCCAAATCATTTTTATACTTATTTAGTAGACTTCTATATATCTCCTCTTCGACCATCTTTCCCTTTCTTAGTCTTTTCACCTCTGCGTCGGCTTCATTGCTAAGTGGGTGGGTGGCTTCAAGCGTTGTTTTCACCACAACACTTCCGCCAATAACCCTGGATTTCTTTGGCTCGCTGGTGCTAAGAACCCATGTGTTTTGAATTATTCCATAAAGTCTAACCTGCGTCGCATTATAAGCACCACCTGGGAAAGTCAGCGTGGGCCGGTGATGACAGTCGCTCATGTTGGTCCTCCTCGCTTTGACAATTCAGTTCATGAAATTTCAGTTCATGAAATTTCTCGCCACCTGAAGTTTTCCTCGAACTTAGCGCCCAGCGTCGGCGCGATGCGGCTGCCGGCTTCGGCAACGGCCATCGCGGCATTCTCAAATGTCAGATCGTCTGCGTCGAGGCTGGGCCAAGCCTGGGCAAGGGTCAGCGCCACATCGTCACGCGCCCGGGTAAGCGCGCTCTTGAACAGGAACGGCCTGGCACGGAAGGCCAGCGCCGTGAAATCCGAGATGCGGTGCATGGTGGCCTCGTCGATATCCCTGATGTCGATATCGAGAAGCCGCTCGTCGGCTAGTCCATCACCCACGAGATTCGCGTGGTAGGTGTCTACGATCGTATCGAATACCGCCCCCGTGAAGGGCCGCGACCTGTCATGGATCTCGTCGGAGACTTCAGACATGCGGCGCGAATTGCTGGCAAGGCGAATCTGCCGGTCGCCGATCAGTTCGGCAATGCGGTTGAGCTCGTTCAGGACGAGGAGGTTGCCGTTGCAGTGGCGCAGCAGCCGGTCGAGACCGCTGTCGAAGTGCAGGAAGGACAGAAGCGACGTTATGTCGGCGCTCGCCTCATGGAACGACGCGAAGTCGCCGGTCTTCAAGCCATTTGCCGGCACCCCAAAAAGGGAAAACAGAATCGCATGGCCGACCTCATGCGCAATCGTATCGAAGTTGAGGGCATAGGGATAATTCTGACCGTCGGGCGCCCTGTCCGCGCCGAGTTCCAGATAACCGTAGCCAGACTGGGCGTTGTTCCAGTCGACCCACGGAATGATCTCCAGCCGCTCATAGGTTTCGGCGAAATACCAGGTAATCGGCCGCCCAAGGTAGCTTTCCCAGATGTCCAGGACCCGGCTGGCTGCCCCGAAGGCGTGTGCCGCCAGGAACTGACGTGAATTCAATGAAATCTGGTCGAAGTGACCGTCGTAGGCGGGTTCCGCCGGCGGGAAGACCTCGCCAACGAAGGGCGGCAGATAGGGATACTCGTAAGGTTCCTTGTCGAGGAGCGGATCGCGGACATAGATGCGATGGTCCTCCGGACCGGGGCCTAACCGGCCCGGCGGGGTCGATATCCAGACGGTCTCGGGTGTGCCGTAGTCGGCAAGGTGGGGCACCTGGGGAAATAGCAGGAAGCGCGTGCCGACGGAGCGACTCTGGTCGTTGGATCGATCGAGCGTCCCTAGTAGCTCAGCCCCTCTCATTTTCATACATTAGCAAAATCTCATGTATTGTAAATTGAGATTGAGAATTCTCGCCCTGATGCTTTCAAATCTCTAACCCGGCTTCGTCGAGATCCCTTGAGAAAGCCGCCGTCAATTGAAAATCCGGCAGGGGTGCGGGCTCCTTGAATAAACCGTGATGCAATAGCCGGAGGGCATCGCGCGCATCCTGCTTCTTTTGCTGAACGAAAGCTGCGGCGAGGATTTCCTGATATTTCTCGACAACGAGATCACCTTCGCATGACAAGGCGTCATCGACCATGCGGGCGAGCGTGCGCTCGCGAAAATTGAGAGCTCGCGCGGCGCGCTCCAGGCTGGTTCTGTATTCAGCCGAAATGATGCCTCGACGGCAGGCCCTGCGAACCGTCATGCGAAGATCGATCAGCGCGTGGGTTATGGGCGTGGAGTTTACCTCCCATGGTCCGTGCAGCACGGCCACTGCATCGTCAGGCGCAAACGCAAAACGACGATACCACCGGTAGATGAGCCCCACTCCCTGCATGTATGGAAAGAGTTCCGCAGCTCGAAGAGCCCCCATGCTCGCTGCGCCTATTACCGGAACACCTTTCGCTATTGCCCAAAGGATTTCCTTGTGCCTGACCGCCGGCTCCGACTGAAAGCCGCCGTCGATGATGACTATCGCACTCGGATCAAAATGCTGCACAGCCACAATGATCGAACCCTGCACAGCCGGCGGAAGGCAGATCGCCTCCACCACTTCCAGCACTTCGCCCTGTGACAGGGTGGGACCGGCAAAGACCAGCTTGGGGCGCATTTGCCTAGCCATGCAACAGCGGCGTTAAGGCCGGTATGACGATCCTGACGACCGACAGGTCGCCGAGCGGTCTCGTATCGAGCTGAATCATGTACACTGTATCGATTCCTGCGCCCTCGATCTGTGCGAGAAGAGCGGACATCCTATTTCCCGCGCTGGTGTAATTCTGCCCGGCAATCGCATGGAAATGTACGTCGCGAGGGCCGTCGGACAGGAGGCGTCGGTGCGCCGCAATTTTTTGCCAATCGGGATATTTTGGATAGGACGCACGCGTCAGGTCATCACGGGCGCCGGAGATCGCCGTCAGTCGCGACTGCGCCGCCTCGTAGATTGCGTGAACGATCGCGGACGCGGCATCGAAACCTGCAGCCGAGCCCTCTGCCGGATGGTGAAGAATTGCAGTTTCCCGCGGCCGATCCTCCATGAGATGGCACCAGATCACCGGTAGTCCCAGCGGTGAGGGGGCGTGCCAAAGCCCCACCAGCAGGCCTTTGGCTTCCAGGCTTTCGAGAAGGCTCGCAACTGTTGGATCGTCGATCGTTCTCGGGTCAATTCGACGGCGCTGGAAAAAGCCATGGGTTCGCTCCGCCCGCGTGAGTGCGTCGCGCTCGATGCATTCCATTATCCCGTGCAGGATAGAGTCCGTTTCCTCGAAGGAGGCCGCCAGGCCGGACGTCGATGAAGCGAAGATTTCCTCGTGGGGCCGCGGCGGGAACACGTAGGCAGTGTGTACAAGCTCGAATGGGACCCAATCCTGCAGACCGCCCTTGAGGATATTCTCGGCATGAATCCAAGCTATCTCCCTGCTGCGCCAGCCCGGGTCGACACCAGGCTGGAGATGGGCTTCGAATCTTTCAGGCGGAATATTCAGGGAGTCTGCGGAGGCCGCGATGGGGTCGTAGTGCGCCAAGCGCTCGGCAAAGTAGGACTCTGCGGCCTCGAGAATGGCCGATACCGCGGCTTCGGTTCTGGTCGGCCCCTTGCCTTGCGAAACGGAATTTAAAAGGGAGAAAGGCCTGACCGCCTGAACCACGGGTATGTCGAGCACGTCGAGACCTGTAATGTCTGCAATCCGTGTGATGCCCAAGAGCTCGCGCATCGTCATTAGCCGCATGAGTGCTTCGCGCGGCGGAGGACCCGAGCGCTCGTATCGTTCCAGCATGGAGGCTCCCTGATCTCCCCGCCGCGCGGGCTAGTGGCGCAGGCTCGGTTCTGGATTGACGAACAGCGCCGCGCCTTGCTCGACGGCTGATTCCGCCAGGCTGACGCGACTGCGGTACTGCCGGGATAGGTCCTCTGATACGCCCCATGTCCTGAGCATCTCGTATGCATTGAGCAGGATTGGCACCGCGTTTTGCTCATCGGCAGTAGCCAGGCTTTTGGAGAGCGCGGCAACGACATCCGTGCCTGAGGAACCTGTAAGTAGAAGGAGATGGGCCTTTCGCCGATAGAGTTCGGCGAGCCAAGAAAGACTGCCACCTGCTTCGGCTTCCGCAGCCGCGGAAGAGACAAGCGCAAGGGCCTCGTCAGTCTCGCCTGTCCGGGCCAGAAGCTCCGCCAGCATGCCGTAGTAGACAGGATAGTCTTCCGGCGTCTGGAGTTCGCCGTGGATCGCGAGACCCTCCCTGATCTGGTCCCTGCCTTGCTCTACCCGAGCAGCATTTCCTTCGCACCAGCCTTCGAGAATTTGCGCCAAGGCGGCAAGGGAGGGCAGATGGTGTCGCTTCGTCAATTCGCGGATATCGGCGATGACGCCTCGCAGCGCCGAGAAATCGCGGCGATAGCAATCAAGCATCGCTTCGTTGATATAGACATGGGCGATACTACCAACATGCGCCGTTTGCATTGCCCAGCGCCTGGCTTCGGCCAACGACCGGACTGCGCTTGCGGCCCGGCCGGTAAACCATTGAGAGAGACCCCTATGCGACAGGCCGCAGACCCTGGCGTCGTGGCCGCCGAACAGAGTGGCATTCCCTGGCCTTTGGCCCGTCCCATAGAGCGCAAGTCCTTCGTCGACCGCCGCGATGCAGTTCGTGTGATGCCCAAGATTGAATTCGATTGCCCAAACGCAGTGTCTGGCCTGAAACTGCACTTCGGGGTCGTCGACATCCCTCAGGTCGGCGAGGACGGTCCGTGCGCGTTCCCCGTCGATGGTGGGACCGGTGAACCACCAACCCCAGTAGATCGGAAACCACTTCGCACGCTCGGCGAGTGGCCGCCGCCTGGCGATCTCTACCCCGTCCTCGTAAAGTTTGCGTGCCGGCAGCGAGTTTGGACCTTCCGTGGCTGTAAGTATCGGCCCGAGCGGCATCATCGCGGCGAGGCGCAAAACATCCTGCTTGTCCGGCGTTCTCACGCGCTGGCAAAGGGTCATGGCATGGTCGAGAATCTGTCTCGCTTCGGCCATTGCAGAGCGGACGTAACTTTCCCGCCCGGCTGCGATGAACTGATCGATCGCTTCCTCGATAAGGCCAGCGCGTTCAGCATGTTCTGCCAGTTCAGCCGTGTCCAGCCACGGCGCCAGATTTCGGTCGCGGCCGACAGCGGAGAAAAGCGACTGATGGAGGGCCTGCCGTCTCCTCCGCAGCAATGCGTTGTAGATTGTCTCCCGGATCAGGGCGTGACGAAATCCATAGTCGGGCTCGCCGGAAGGCCTGACCCGGATCAGGAATCCCGCCTCGATGAGGGTGTCCAGTGCATTCCCGATCGTCTCGTCACTGTATTGCGGCAACAGCTTCCGGAGCAATTCCAGATTGAAACGATTGCCGGCGACGGCGGCCGCTCGCGCCACATCCTTTGCAGGGCCTAAGGCTTCCAGCCTGGCTTCAAGGATGCCTTCAAACACCGATATTCGGCTTGATGAGCCGGCTGGCGCAAGGCGATCCGTTATGGAGGCTGCATTCTCGGCGATCCATTGGCAGATTTCCTCGATGAAAAGAGGTACGCCCCCGGTTACCTCTTCCACCATGCTAATGAGTTCCGAATGCGCGGCTGACCCGATTTCCGGCCGCATGGCCATGATTGCCTGTCGCGTTTCCTCGCGATCGAGCGGCTTCAGAGTAATATGTGGCAAGTCCCGGAACCCTGAATAAGTCTCAGATCCAGGTCGCGCGGTCATTATGAGAAGCACGGGCATCCGATGAATGAAGAGTGCAAGTTCCGCCAGCAATTGCCCCGACGTGAGGTCGATCCAATGTATGTCTTCGACCACCAGGATGAGTGGTCCGCGTTCGCATATGGCTTCGATGCTTCTACGAACTGCCCAGGTGGCTTTCTCCCGGATGACCTTGAGATCAGCCTCCTTCAGAGCGGGACTCGATCCTTCAGCCCCAAGCAGAAACGAGAAGATGTCGACCACTTCGTCATCGTGAACGTTTTGATTCGCGAAGACCTCCGCTACGTCTGAAGTCTCCAGCCGACCCTCTTTGCCAGCCAGGTCACTCCGAACATTTTGCAGCAGAGGATAAAGGGCCGAGTGGGAACCGCCGGGCTGACATTGAAAAAGCAGCAATTTTGCCCGTTGAAAGCGTGTCCTCTTGCGGACTTCATAAAGCAGGCGGGACTTGCCGATACCGGCCTCACCCTGAACTAAAATGACGCCGCCCTTGCCGGCGACGGCATCATGCCAACATGCGGTGATGGTGGCCAGTTCGTCCCCACGGCCTATAAACGTATTGTTCAAGCGCCCGAAGGCGAAGAAGCGGTCAACGTCCCGCTTGTGACTGATGGCACGCCAAGTCCGCTCCGGCTCCGCGAAACCCTTAATAACGTGAATGCCACGAAAACTGAAAACGTGGGACCGCCGCGCCAGATTTCGGGTCTCATCGGACACCAATACTGCATCCTGCTGAGCCATAGCCTGGAGCCGCGTCGCCATGGCCAAAGCAGGGCCCGTGACGCTGGCATGCGCCGGGTCACCGCCGTCCCCGTGAACGAGGATCATGGATGTAGCAATCCCGACCCGAACATGCAGGTCCGTATGGTCTTTCTCCAGCCCGACCCGCTTGCACGCTTCAATGATTTCGAGTCCTGCCCGGATCGCTTGCGAAGCCGCGTCCTTTGCCTCCATCTCTGCTGGAAAAAGTGCGACACCGCCGTCGCCGGCCTCGCTCACGATAACGCCCGAGTACGATGAGATTGCCTGTCTTGCCTCACGCCGAAAGGCCGACATCAGTTCTTCATAGTCCTCGATATCCAGAACTGCGAGCAGGCCGGTTGATCCGACCAGATCATAACAGAGAGCTGTCATAACGCGCCGCTCGCTGCGAACGTCGGACTCACCACTGTCGTCCTTGCTCAGAACGCCCTTGGCAAGGGACACGACTGGAGGCTCGACTTGAGGCTTTTCCGACATGCTACGGTGCCTTGGCCGGCGGAGTGGGAGCGATACTATCAAATGCGCTAATATTCACCAGAGCGCTCGGACGACCCACATCTCATCATAAGCGATATTTCGGACCTGCTCCTTGATCGCCTAATCTCACGAGATTGCCGAAAGCAGGATGAGTCTCTCATCCTCGTGGCTCGCCATTATGCGCCCTCGATCATCCAAGCTGAGGAGCACGGCGCATCGAGTCGATCAGGCCGCGGTCGGATCGTCTAGGCGGCGGCCAGCGCCTACGATGCTGGCCCACCATTATCGTTATTTTTCAACTGGTTATAAGGTGGTTCGCCACGCGGTTCGCCAGGCAGCGGCTTGCGCATCATCAACCGTACGACTCGGTCCATGCCTTGCACGGCCAAAACGTACCTGGCGGCGCGGCATTTCCGGGTATCGCCGCGGTTTGTGAACAATCTGAGAATGCAGGAGACGGTGCGCGACGGCTTTGGACCACTTGGATCTTCGGAGAGCACGAACTCCGAGCTGGAAGTCCGTCTCGCTTTTTCGGTGATAGCGAAAACATACATGTCGCGTCATCGAGCAGTGCCACCCTGTGGTCTCCTCAAGCCCGTCGTGACGCCAAGGCGGTCAGTCCGCCACGTCGAAGCCGGCTTTCCTCAGTGAACGGATGAAAAATTCGACGTCTTGCGAACGGGCTAGGCGCATCGTAACCACCTGGCGCATGTTGTGCACCCAAGCCGGTTGATGTTGCTCCAGCCAGGCGCGCTCGCGATCAGCCTCGATCTTGTAACCTCCTTCGCCCAGAATGGCAGCCGCGACAATATGGTAGATCGGGTTCGATCGAACCGGCGATTTCTTGATCCACATGACCGCCTGCGGATAATCGCCGCTGAAATAAGAGCAAAGAGCCAGTTCCACCTCATAGTAGCCCAACGACCGCGGATTTTTTTGGCGTGCCTCCGTTATCAACGCGCAGCCGTCACGCCAATTTCCGGAGACCGCCAGGCGCTGTCCGTATTCACCCATGAACTCGGTATCGTTGGGATTGATGGCCAAACCCCGTTTGCCCACTCCCAATGCCAGATTGATTTCCTTGCTGAAATAGAGCGCAAGCATTTCTCCCTGAAGCCCTCGTACATTGAGTGGGTCGACTTCCACCGCCTGCCTTGCGGCTGCCAGGGCGCGCTCGAGCGTGGTGGCGGACAATTTGGGGTCGTTTGGAAATTCGAACCGATAGTCATCGATGTAGACAAGTGAAAGAAGACCCCAGGCGGTGGCGTAATTCGGGAAGCGCTGTACGGCCTTCTCGAGGCACGTACGCACGGATGCACGGGTTTCTGGGCTGAGGTCGACGCGATATGCATAGAAGGACAAGGTGCACGAATATGCCACCCAATCGTCGGGCGGATTGTCGACATGGAGATTGGCATCCGCCTGGAAGATGACGCCATAGGCTTGAGCCAAGTTCGTCGATACTTTCCGCGCGATGTCCGACTGGGCCTCGACAAGTTCCGTGACGTTCATCCGGCCATCATAGTTGTCTGCCCACAGAACCGAACCGTTGGCTCGGTTGATCAATCTGACCCGAAGCAGAAAGGTATCGACCGACAGGCTGACGCTTCCGGCAAGGGCAAATCGTGGTGGCGAGGTCGACGCATCGTCGTCCTCAGGCGCCGACTCCATGACCACGATATCCTTGAACTTCGAAAGTTGGCTGACAATTTCCTGCTTCAATCCGCTTGCAATGGCTGCCGCCGCGGCGGTGCCGGTCAGATCGTCAAACGGCTCAACAAGCACACGGGGCGTTTCTGGCGCGCTTGACCTGACAGACGTCCACGACCACGCCAATACCGACGCTCCAGCCGCGAGAATGGCTGCAAGCATCACCGGCAGGAGGAACGCTATCCATCGGACCGGATGGTGGGTGATTTGTTGAGGAACAACGGCCACCCGCGGTAGCGGCAACGAAGCTTGCGAACGAAGCAGGAAGATAGGGACATACCCCCCCTTTGGAATCGTGATCAGGATTGGGTCTGTATGTCCGGCCGTCAGATAATAGCGCTCGAGCGCACGCCTGAGGTGGCCAGCCTCGATGCGAACGATCGGATCCGTCTGCGGGTCAAATGACTCGCCGCGGCCGAATACTTCGACTGCGATGGAATAGGCCTTGATACGGTCGCCGCGTCCCGACAATGCCTCTTCCACCACATGGCTGAGGAAGCGGCGCTCGCGGCCGGTGGCATCGAAGTCCGTACTGTCGAGGATAAGGGCAAGTTGGGCGCGACAAGCCTCGATGGGGAGCTCATGCTCCCCTGATGCCGGCGTTTCCGCCTGGATCGCCATGTCCTCCCTTGGTCCCTTGCAACCGCGGTTTTTGTTGTCGTGCGGTTACATGCTTATCCACGTAACTTACCTTCTGCTGCCGTCTCTTTGCAATACGATTGCATCAGGTCGATGAACTGGCGTCATGAACACAAAAGACGGATCGTCTGACAGACACCGAGCGGTCTCGGCGGCAGTACGCCGATACCCCCAGTTTGAATTGACGATCCATCGGCTGATGGATCGAAATGAGAGCTTTCGCGACATTTGCGAGGAACTCGCCGATGCAGAGTTTGCGCTTTCGAAGGTCGACGAGGCCCCGCTGGCATTGCGCGAAGCCAGACGAGCCGAATGGCAGGAACTGGTGGATCGCTTGGTTGGAGAGGTAGGAGCAGCAGTGCTGAATACCGATGCCGCCCGCAAATCGGGTATCAACCCATGGCCGCCACGATGAACAGCCATGAGTGCCGGGCCGAAAGTGCGGGAAACATACCAACACTCCCGTTTCCCAGATCAACAAATCCGCATATGGTGGCCGAACTCAGGAGGGGACCCTGACATGATGACTTTCTATCGGACACCAGCCCTGGGTTGTGCCGTTCTTTCCTTCCTTTGGCTTACCCATCCCGCTGGAGCCGCGGATGCGGTCTCACCAGTGACGCCGGACCTGAAGCCGGTGGTCACCGAACAAGGGTGGACGTTCTCCGTTGCGCCGTATTTCTGGGCGGCTGGGATGTCGGGGGAAGTGGCGCAGTTCGGTCTGCCCTCCATCGACGTTGATGCGAATTTCAGCGACATCCTGAAGAAGGACCGATCATGGGACTGGTCATGCGTTTTTAGATCCTAAATCTGCATCAACGAACAACAGTGTGGTGCAGGTCAACTGATTGGGGCGCGGATGGCTGCCGGCCAGACCTGATCGACAACAAGTCGGCGCTGGGCGACACGATCGTCCAAGCAACGACCGGTCGCGTTTCGTGCGCTCGGATACTGCCAGCATCAATCGGCGAGCCCAGCGATGGACAAACTCAACAAATGAACGCGACACGAAAGCTATTCCTGATCGTAATTGCGGCGGTCGAAGCGTCGACAGGTCTCGGTCTTCTTTTGCTGCCCTCCGTTGCATTTGCACTCCTGCTTGGATTGGAAAGCGCCACGGTCGAAGTTTTTTTTGTCGGCCGCATTGCGGGCGCTGCGCTGCTTGCTATAGGTGTCGCAAGCTGGATGGCGAGGAAAGACAAGTTAAATCATTCACTATTCGGATTGCTTATCGGCGTTCTGATTTACAATACGGCCGCGTCAATTCTCCTCATGTACGCGGGTGCAGTCCTGAAGATGACCGGCGTCATGCTTTGGCCCACGGTTGCATTTCACGCAATTCTTGCCGTCTGGGGTGGTCTGCTTCTACGTGGCATTCCGAGCGAACTCGGCGGACAAACCGGTCGACCGGGGGCACTTGACGAGTAAGATAACGTCACGTCGGCTTGTGGCACATCGCGTCATTGCGCTGGATTCCATGCTCGACCCGCGACATGACGCTCAATCGGCTGCGACTACGCGCGACGGGTTCTACCTCGCAGCCGCTGCACAGAATCTCAGGAAGATGGCCCAGCTGATGCCTGAGCCGACCCTCGCCTGAGGAGGCGATTGGCGGGTAATCGATGCTCACCGCAAATTCTGGCGCGGCTTCTCGCAGCTCGGCAGCGGCTTTGTTGTAGCGCTGTTACATGCTTGCCCACGTAACTTACATTCCGCCCCCAGCCCTTTGGGACGTACCATCCACAAGGAGTGCAGGAAGTAATTGTCGAAGGCAACGCGGCATTTGGCAATGCCCGAGTAGCAGCTGTCTGATGAGAGGTGCTGCCGTCCAGGCCGAACCACGGATGCAACAGCGGGGCGCGGGAAAATCATATGACGCTGCTCAGGGAACCTCTGCTGCATTTTGCTGTCGTCGGTGCGATCCTGTTTGGCGGCTATTCCTGGCTGAACAACAGGCATGTCGAAACCGCTGCCGCCGAGCCGGTCCGGATCGGCGAAGGCGACGTGCGCTGGCTCAAACAGACCTGGTCGAGCCAATGGCTGCGCGAGCCAAGCGCCGATGAACTCAAGGGGCTTGTTGGGGATCTGCTGAACGAGAAACTGCTGGCGCGCGAAGCGCAGGAGATGGGCCTCGAGAAGGACGACACCATCATCCGCCGCCGCCTGGCGCAAA
>NZ_JAOWPS010000007.1 GCF_025753795.1 Mesorhizobium sp. YC-39 | reverse complement strand
GTGCTGAGCGCAGGTGTGGTGAATGCTGCGAAGCGCAGGCCTCCAGAGCCCAGTCTGTGCGCAATGTTCATTATCGCCTGGTGGCACGCCGCTTCTTCCGGCCACCTGCTGAACCCGTTCATCAGGTTCGCCAAGTGCTGGGGAATGAAATCAGAGAGCTCGCGGCCAAGCACCTCGCCGGCGATCGCGACCGTCGCCTGGCGACACTCCGCCGCTTCCGGCCATTTGCCGAAGCCGTTGACCAGGTTCGCCAGGTGCTGGGGAATAAAATCAGACAGCTTGTCGACGCGGCGAAGCACCTCACCGGCGATCGCGACCGTGGCATCGCGACAGTCGGTCCCGTCAGACCATTTGCTGAAACCGTTCGCCAGGTTCGCCAGTCCCTGCGGAGCAAAATCAGACAACCGGTCGGCGTGGTCGGCACGGCCAAGGAGCCCAACGCCGAGCGCGACCGCGGCTTGGCGGCACTGCGCCCGTTCCGGCCATTTGCTGAAACCGTTCACCATGTCCACCATGTCCTGCGGCGTAAAATCAGACGGCCCACTGGCACGGCGAAGCACTTCACCGGCGATCGCGACCGTGGCTTGGCGACAGTCGGCCTCTTGCGGCCACTTGCTGAAGGCATTCACCAGGTTCGACAGGTGCTGGCGACTAACATGAGACAACGGGTCGTCACGGCGCGTGACCTCACGGGCGATCGCGAGCGTTGCATCGCGACAGTTCGCCTGTTGTGGCCACTTGCTGAAACCATTCACCAGGTTCGTCAGATTCTGGTAAGTAAAACCACGGAGTTGGGCGCGGCGGCGAATGACCTCACGGGCGATCACGACTGTGGCTTCATGATAGTCCGCATCGTCCGGACATTTGCTGAACCCGTTCACCAGGTTCGCCAGCTCCTGCGGAGTAAAATCAGCGAGCCCTTGCTCGCGGGCGCGGCGAGAGAGTTCTGTGGCGATTTTGATTGTGGCTTGGCGATAGACCGCTTCGTCCGGCCACTTGCTGAACCCGTTCACCAGGTTCGCCAGGTCCTGGTGATTAAAATCAGAAAGCCCGAACTCGCCGGGGGCGGCGCGGCGACCGACTTGACCGGCAATCGCTCCGGTGGCGTGGCGAGCCCACTCCTCTTGCGGCCACTTGCTGAACCCGTTCACCAGGTTCGCCAGGTGCTGCGGATTAAAACCAGGGAGCCGGGCGGTCTGACGGTCGGCGCGACGGAGGACCTCAGCGGCCATCGCGCCTGCGGCTTCGCGAGACGCTTCCTCTTGCGGCCACTTGCTGAACCCGTTCACCAGGTTCGCCATTTCCTGCTGAGTGAATTCAGAGAGCCGGGCACGGCGGTTGCGGCGGAGCACCTCGCCCGCGATCGCAACTGTGGCTTGGCAAAAGACCTCTTCTTCCGGGCACTTGCAGAACCCGTTCACCAGGTTCGCCAATCCCTGCGAAGTAAATGCAGAGAACCGGGCATCGGGGACGCCAGCGCGGTGACTGACCTCACTGGCGATTGCAACTAAAGCGCCGCGGCAGTCCTCCGGCCACTTGGCGAAGCCGTTCACCATGTTGGACAGTTCCTGATGTCCAAAATCAGAAAGCCAGACGTTGCGACGGGAGCGACGAAGGACCTCACCGGCGATTGCTGTTAAGGCCTGGCGAGCGTTCGGCTCCGCCCATTTGCTGAAACCGTTCACCAAGGTAGACAGGTTCTGCGAAGCAAAATCAGAAAGCTGGCGAGCGCGGCGACAGATCTCGGCGGCGATTGCAAGTGTCGCCTGGCGGGGCGTGCTTTCCTGGGGCCACTTGCTGAAGCCGTTCACCAGCAGTCCGAGACTTTGACTGTTGAGTTCTTCAAGTATCCCGCTTTCGTCGCGACAAACTTTGGCGATCCTGATCATTCCATTGCGGCATTCCGCTGCCCGGGAATGCCGACCGAATGATGATGCGAAGAGCGAAAGCGCCTTGCCTTCGACTTCGTTCACTAGCGCATCACTAAGCTGCGACACCCGAGCTGCCATGGCTCTGCAAGCTTCGATACCTGCCTGACCCCCAGCCTCCCGGCTCACTGCGTTGCATGTCGTGGCGTACCCCCATGATTTCCAGGCGCGGACATCGTTCTCCCAGTTTGGGACGTGCGAACCGGGCGGCCGCCTTTTGCAGAAACATTGCGTGGTTCGCGTGGCCCGCTCTTTGCAGCACCCTGTCATGCTCCACCACCGCACGTGAGAATCGACCGATGTCGCGAGCGGCATAGATGTCATGCAAAGCCACATTAAGTCGTGTTTCAGAGATTGCGTGTTGGTCATGCTGGGCCGAGACGTCGTCGATACGCCGCTTTCCTGGCCCTGCATCCAGGTTGGACACGATTTGCCCACGAGGTGGGAGCGCGTCTGCTTGCCAGCTCCCGGCTTCTTGATCGGCGAGCCAGGATTCGCCTTCGTAATGCAAAGAGCTTTCTTCTCGGCCTGGCGCTTCATCCTCCGGCAGTGAGGCAAAACGACGACGCCGCCCCCCTATTGCACGCGGCAAAGCCCCGGGAGCCCGACGGGCGGCAGTGGAGGAGCTGGTAGGCCTGTCTCGAACAGCCTCACTGGTAAGGGGCGGATTGCGAACGGAGGACGTCCCCTCATCTTGAGGCTCGGGACGTATCCCCTGGACAATCGAGCTGAACGATCTATTGCCTGCTCCAGGGGCAATGGCTGGTTCTGGGCGCGAACTGCTCGGCCCCCATGTGCCGTCGGCTCCAGCATCCCCACTGTGCGATTTCCCAGATCGGCCAATGCCTGTCATAATTTATCTCCAATGCAGGCGAAAAGTGCGCGGGGCAAGGATTCCGCTGGCTGAATTTAGGCAAGTGGAGGGTCCGTATTCGCGGCATGACAACACTCCGAGCCAGGATGATTCACCGTTGCGGCAAATCAGACGCCCTCCGGCAACCCATGCCGCCGCTCATTCCAATCCATTTGATTATTGCTACCATCCACCGACTGCGACACATGGATCTCGCCAGAGCGCGGCTGGCCATCCTTTCGGCAATGGTCGCGCTTTGACCGTCGTACATAGCCATCGCCGCTGACATAAACCTGACTTGCACCCAGCCGACACGACTTTGGCAAACGCGACAACTACCGCAACAGCTGCTGCAGCACCGACTAAGGCATGGCAAGGTCAAGCGTCGGGTGAGCAAGCTGGGTGAAGAGGTAGCGTGGCTCTCAGACGGCGTCCAACAATTGGGGCTAACGCAAACTTGATGAAGTCCCGGGGCATGCGGCGCCGATCAGGCCGACCTGCAGGAGATCGAGCTTTCCGCGGCGATATCATCTGGCTTCACCAGCTTGAGCTTTGGGATCAGCCCCTCTGTCTGCCTCGTTTGGCCAGGGTTCAGTGTCGCTGCGCCGTCGCCCGTGATGCCGCGGGCGAACGACGCGATAAGGCTTGCACTAGCGTCCGCGATCCAGATCCGGTTGCGGCCCTTCGTCAACGGCACCGTCACCTGGCGACGGGAATGGAAGTAAAAATCGGAGCACCAGACGGGCGGCGCAATCCGAAGCAAGCGCTCGATAATTGGGCTGCCCGCCGTAGTAGTAGCCGCAATGTCCATGCAGAACGGCGGCGCATTCGTGCTGCGTGACCAGCGGCGCTTGCACGAGCCCCCCAATCTCCCGGCGTCTGGGCGCGAGGCGACAGAAGTTGCCGACCCGAAATTCGTGTCGAGATCACAGATCAAGCCCTTGAAACGCAACGCTTTATCCATCCACAGTATGGATGAGAAACATCGAAACAATCGATTTTACCAATTTTGCAGAAGGCTGCATAAGAAGGTTGCATACGAGGACTCTTAAGAGCAGGCACCCGCGATGGTTGTCGATGTTAGCGTTGCATCCGAGGAGAATTTTCTAATGTAGCCAGCATCAGCCAAAATTCATCTTTCATCGTGACCAAGGTTCCTCCTGTTCTGCGTAAGCTGCATTCGTTTGGCGCGAAAATTAGGCGTTTACCTCAAGATTAGGCAATCGCCATGGGCGAGAGAAGACTGGACCCTGCCATCCAAGATCGAACACCTAAAACAATCTGTGCAGAGTTCATTTTCTTGATAAAGAATAAGATACCTTTGATATCCGGGACAGGAATTTATGATATCCTGATAATGACTTCGAACAAAATTATTTCTGAATTAGAAATCCATTGTTTACTTTAAAACTAAGCTCTTCTTTGATCGGAGCGAACCGCTCGTCAACATGCCCAAGAACTCCAGAACCTCCCAAATTTCTCGCGATCGACCGCAAAATGAATCGTTGGGAGGTTCGTCAGCTTCTCGAAAGCTAACCGTCCTACTCATGGAATGTGATTCTCTGGACGGAGCCGCCGGATCTATCGAATGCAAGGGCTGAACTCAGGAGGATCGATGCGTAGAGAAATCGCAGACGTGGCACGCGGGATTTTTTGTTGGGCGGCCGGTGATGTTCGGTCCCGTCAACTGGTCGATCACTTCTTGCATGTTGTTGCTCGTGCCGTAGTCCTATGCGTCCCCTCGATTGCAAGTGGGAAACAGTGTCCGGCGCTTCCGAGATCGCGCGACCGGAGACTGCATGATGATGATACGCACTTCAGCGAAATTTCGAGTTCCCTGCCTCCGGGGCCGCTATACCCGGGCTATGGCGGCTGTCAGCGGAAGACGGTGCACCGGAAATCGGGCTTCTCGTCGGTTCGAACTGGATTCTCGCTTCAAGGAATCCGCAGAGGGATCGTCGCCATGACTTCGCCTCCTGGCTGAACGTGCTGCGGTCGAGCGGCTTGCCTGCGCCTTAGACGATTATCCATCGGAAAGAATGATGGCGAATACGCGACGAGTTGCGCGACTGATCATGTCGCCGCGGTCTCACAGCCGACGGTGACGTCCCAATGGTTTGTCGTGCCTTGATAGGAGATGAAAATGCGAACGCTGCTCGTTGATCATCATACCGATCTTACGCGCTCGGTGCGAGGAGCGCTCGCGGAGTGCGGTTTCACCGTTGATGTGGCTCGTACCCTGGAAGAAGCGTCGACTGCTATTTGTTTCGCGAGCTATGAAATCCTCCTGCTAGAGCTCGCCCTGCCGGATGGAGATAGCTTAGATTGGCTGAGGCAGTTAAGGCGTGACGGGCATTCAATTCCTGCCATCATCATGAGTAACCTCAACGATCTCGACAGGCGAATCGCGATTTTCAACGGTGGCGCAGACGATTTCCTGCCCAAGCCCGTCTCTAGTGATGAGCTCGTTGCCAGAATGCGAGCCGTTCTGCGTCGATCAACACAGGTGACCGACCCCATAATTGAATTTGGCAATCTCACCTTCGATCCGATTAGCCGACAAGTTTGCGTTGGTGGTCGGCCGCTAAAGATCGCGCGCCGCGAACTGTCCATTCTTGAGCATCTGCTCAACCGCGCAGGCCGAACCGTGCCTCGCGAGCAGCTGGAAGACAGCGTCTATGCGTTCAACCACGAGGTCTCGGCCAACGCGCTCGAAGTCGGAATCTATCGCTTACGCGGACATTTGACCAAGTCCGCTGCAACGCTACGCATCAAGACCGCGCGTGGCATCGGCTACATCCTTGAATTGACTGGGACGGCATCGGCCCGAGTTGATCGAACTGGAAAGCAATGACTGCCTTGAACATCGTTCGCAAGAATCACTCTGGTGGCGATCGGCGGTCGATCGTCATTAACACCCTGAAATCGGGTGTTTTTCCTTGCCTTCGCCACTTCCTGTGCGCGGTCATTCTGCTATCTCCACTTTCTGCCGTTGCCCAGGTCAAGCAGGATGACAGTGGGGAGACGTCGCACGCCTCTCCCAATAGCATTAGCGGCACGCTGAACCTTTCCTCCTCGCTCGGCAAGACAGTTCATCTGTCCGCGCCCGCCGCAAGCATTTTTGTTGCCGACCCAACGATCGCAGACTATCAGGCACCGTCGAACAAAACTATCTTCGTCTTTGGCAAGAAATCCGGGCGGACGACCTTGTTCGCCCTCGACGAGAACGGAGAGGCTCTCGCCCAGTTGCAGATTGTCGTGGCGCAGCCGATCGAGGACCTGCGCGCCATGTTGAGGGCCCAAACCGGCGACTACCCGATCCACGTCAGCTACACCCCGCGCGGCGCAGTCCTGAGCGGTACGGCACCCAATGCTGAAGTCGTCGACACCGCAATGAAGATTACTGAGCAATTTCTCGGCGCCGGTGCGCAGATCGTCAATAAAATCCAGGTCACCGGGTCGTTGCAGGTTAATCTAAGTGTGCGCGTAGCGGAGGTCTCGCGTAGCGCCATGAAGAAGCTCGGCGTCAACCTCTCTGCTTTCGGTCAAATCGGCAATTTCAAAGTCGGCTTGTTGAGCAGTGGCAACGAGGCTGGTTTCGACAGCGGCAATAAGGCAGGAATCGGATTCAGCGATGGCAATATCAACGTCAGCGCGGTTCTCGATGCGCTCGCCACGGAGCATCTTGCGTCCGTATTGGCTGAGCCGAATCTCACCGCAATGTCCGGCGAGTCCGCCAGCTTCCTGGCTGGCGGCGAATTTCCCATTCCGGTCGTGCAGAACAATGGGCAAGCCTCCGTCGAATTCCGGCACTTCGGCGTTAGCCTGGAATTCGTACCGACCGTTCTCAGCAACAATCAGATCAATATTCGCGTAAAGCCGGAGGCCAGTGAACTATCGTCACAAGGAGCCGTCCAAATGAATGGTATCTCGGTGCCTGCCATCTCCACGCGGCGTGCCGACACGGTTGTAGAGCTCGCCAGCGGCCAAAGTTTCGCAATCGGCGGGCTGATCAGGCGCAGCGTCAACACTGATATCAGTGCCTTTCCTTGGCTTGGTGACGTGCCGGTCCTCGGCGCGCTGTTCCGTTCGTCCTCATTCCAAAAAGAGGAAACGGAACTGGTTATTATCGTCACGCCTTACATTGTACGGCCCGGATCGAGCCCGAGCCAGATGAGCGCACCCACCGACCGCATCGGGTCGCCCTTGGGTGTGGGGGGCACTCCGACAAATTCGTTGGCAAGTCCGCCGCCAAGCCACGGTGCTCCTCGCCCCAGCGTATCAAGTCGCGCCGGCGGTGCCGGCTTTATTATCGAATAGCGATCACCCAATGATGTTGAGAGTCATAAGCCTGCTAGTCCTGACCGCCAATATAGCTGGCTGCACAACCAGCGCGCCGCTCTTTGTCGACCCATCGGCACAAGCGATCCTTGTGCGGCAGGAGAACAACGTCCTGCTGTTGCAGGGCCTTCACGCGGCCGAGCGCCAGCGTCTGCGTGGTTTCATTGCGAGTGCTAGTCGCGGTCGAGTCGACGCGCTCCAACTCCTTATCAGCGGCCCATCTCGGCCCAGCGCACAGATAGCCAGTCAGGCCAGGAAAATGGGGGTCGACGCTTACAACATCCACCTGCTGGACCCCAGTATTGATCAGAACGACGGCGTCTCGGTAAGAGTAGAGGCGATTGTCTACAGTGCCAGTCCTCCCGTGTGTCCGTCGCTTTCCAGCCCGTTAGGCAAAGACAATTCTTTCGACCAGACGCTTGGCTGCTCGACCCGCCACAATCTGGTGGTCATGGTCAACGATCCGCGCGACTTGCTCGACAACCCGGCTGTCAGGCCAAGCAATGGCGATCGTGCAGCTATCCCCGTTGCCAAATACAGGACCTTCGCCACGGACAAGGACGCACCAGAACCAGGAACTTAACAACCCGCGCTGATAAAGCACCCCTGATGACGGCGGTTGCGAAACGGGCGGCAAAGGTTGTTGGCTAGCGCGAAACGGTTTGTGATACGCAGCAACTGACTGGACCACCTTCAGGCGTAGGCGGGCGGCGGGCTAATCGCATTGCATGCCGGCGCGACCAAGGCACAGATTACAGCGTCGTCCCACCATTGGAGTTTGAGTAGCGGATGTCGGTAACTATGTGCAGGCTCAGTGGAGAGCCGGTGTTGAGCAACACCGCAAGGGCATCCTGACCGATGGCGAAGCGCTCATAGATGGTCTTTATTCGACCCTCTGGCAGGAAGGCCGAATAATGCCGGAGCTAGACGCCGAGCGCCTTGAAGTTGCCGACAGCCTGCGCCGGGCACTCGCAATCGAGAACGAGCTTTCACGACCACAAGCTCGCGCCTATCGCGACTGGCAAGAGCTTTCGATCAGCGCCCCTTCGGCGACGTCCCGTGAAGCGGGCGCTGATGACGCATTACACATTGTGCTCAGCCTCGCCGACGCTTTGGGCTTGCCCGGATCCCGATGTTCAGTATGCGATATCCAGAGCCCGGCTGCTCCGAGACAGTCCGTGGTCGATGACCGAGCAGTTGGACCTTCGTTCGGCGATCTGGCGCCAGCCTACGGCTCGCCTGGCCGCGGCAAGCCCGGAACGGTGGTAAGAGAAGGCGCACGGTTCGAGCACTCCTGCTTATCTTCGCCGAGCCGGCCGGCCCACCCAACTGCTATTCGACACCGGCATGGGCGAACGTGCCGACTTCGAGGTTGTGACGCCTCGCACACCGCTTCCGGATTTCGTGCCGTCGCGGCTCTGGCTGCCCTATGGCTACTGGACGCTGCAAGACGGCTCCGAGGTGATTTTTGCTCGCGATTATCTTCCTCTGTGGCGGCTCGCACAGGGAGTGGTCGAGCGATTGGACCCATGGCTCCGGATCAATGGCATTACCGCGGAATTCCACTTCATCCCCCATCGCGACGATGGTGTGGGCCAGCGGACGGGCACGCGAATTGGCGCTGCACCATCTGAGCAAACATCGCATTTTCGAGTTGCCCAAGCTCATCGATGTGATGCCACATCTGTTCGAGGCTGATGTCGGAACGATCTCGGATGGTGTCGAACGACTGCGTGAACAGAGTGGGGAAGCCAAAGCCCCGCCGGCGTATGCCGAACTCAATACTCGCCTTTCTTACGGCTGAGCTCACCAGCACTTGGGTAAACTGAGTCGCGCCACGCATCACGATGTGTGGCGCGACTGATACTCTGCTCCAGGGCTGCGAACCATTCGGGCGTATGCGGCGTGAGATGTGCTGGCGCTGGTCGCACGAGATGACCATTCGCCAGAAATGCAACTCTGGACTCCCCATTGAACTGGAGAGAACAGGGGTCTCAGATTTATACAGCACTTGAATTCCCGCGCCACTTGTCGTAAATAATACGACACATGACGGAGCAGCGACCATGACCAATCCCCTGATGGCAATTAGAGCGGCGTCGAGCGTCGGAACCGAGTTTGAAGAGCTGGTGAACCTATTTGGCGGGCCGAACGTCCTAAAGCACCCCGTATCCAATCAGATCGAAGCTCACGAACTAATCCTCCACGGCATTCCGAGTTTGGCTCTGGAGAGACTCGTGACCCATCTCCTCGTCATCGACCCCAGCGATGCCTTCGAGAAGGCTTTCGGTATGAGCGAACGCACATTCCAAAGACACAAATCCGACCACTCCAGGACGCTCAACACTGAGCAGAGCTCTAGAACATGGAACTTCGCGAGAATTTTGACAAAAGCTACCTCTGTCCTCGGTTCCCAAGATGAGGCCGAGAAGTGGATGATTCAGCCGGCGATGGGGTTGGATAATCGAAGGCCGATTGATCTTTTGGCTACTGCGGCCGGCACCGAACTCGTACAGGAGTTCCTGGAGCGTCTAGACTACGGCGTCTATGCATGACGCCTTTACCAGGCTTGCTCGGAAATGGAGAGATCATAGGCTGGAGGCTCGACCGCAACCGTTTCAGGTCCACCTGGGATAGTGGCGAAGGTTCGTTCAAACTGGGTGCAAGATGGAATAGCAGAGGCGTTAGGGCAATCTACGCTTCAATCGATCCGTCCACTGCGATTCTCGAAGTCGCCGTTCACAAAGGGTTTAGAACACTCGACACCGTTCCCCATATTCTGACGTCTTTTGAAATTAGAGAACCATCCACTATTCATGTCGTGGACATTGGGGACATTCCAAATGCCAATTGGCTCAGGCCAGGCATTCCCAGCGCAGGGCAGCAGCACTTTGGCGATGCTTTACTCGCAACGCATATGTTTGTTCTGATTCCAAGTACGGTATCGCACCACAGTTGGAATTTGGTGTTTGATCCAGCCAGGGCCAGCGGTCTCTACACGCTTCGATCCCAAGAGGATTTCGCGCTGGACACGAGATTGCATCCACCAACGCCATGAACCCACGACTTTGACCCCATCTCAGTCCATGCCTGAAAAGCCCTGCGCCATTTTTCGATGACATTCCGCGGCTCGTGAAGACGCCATCACGGTCGCTTTTTCTACGAGAATATTTACAACATCACCCGCTCCCACTGATGACGTACATTCGGCAATGATAGAAAACCCCGATCTCGAAGTGAGTACGCTCGCGGGCGGAAAATTCCTTTTTTCTTTCAATGCCTTATGGGGCAAAAAAGTACCGTCACTAACCTCATTGACTGTTGACGGTACTCAGAAAATTCCGGGCGGGCAATATGTATGCGACCCGTCAGGCGGTCCCTCACAGCCAATCTCTGCGTACCGATTGTCGTTGATTGTCTTTGGAGTGATTTATTTTTGTTTTCAGTACGTTACGTCGCAGATTAGCGTATTTTTTCGGCGGCGTTTGAGTGGGTCCGAATCATTCCGCTCGATTGTTCAATCGGTAGGTCCAATCGGTGATGGCAGCGATCTGCCGGAATACCCCATCGACGCCGTTGACCGTGGGGTCGGCGCGTTCAAGCCAATTTTCGCCCCACGCCATCCATTCAGCAACGCTCCGTCCCTCGATCTCAGTAGACGGGTCAACGTTCATCAACCGTAGTTCCGCGAGAAAGTCACGCACCGTTGCAAGCTTATGCCAATCCTGCGCTATCTCCTGGAATCGCCGCCAACGGTTCGCGTAGCGTTTGCGCCGTCGCTCTTCTTCATAGCGGCGTTGTTCGGCGAGCTGCCGCTCACGTTCAGCCGCCTCTCGATCCTTGCGTTGCTGCACAGGAGCGGACCAGCTGCGACGAAGGTGACAACAATATCAGGCAGCATGTCATCCATCGGCCGCTGGTCGGATTCAATCCATTGACGTGAGAGCCCGGCCGGCTACTGCCAAGTCTTGACCTCGATAACGAGCCGTCCCGTGGAAACCAGCTCTTGCTTCCAGTTTTTCTCCCCCGGCGAGCGCCACCGCTTCTCATCATCGGTCAACGCCCGGCGTTCCTGCTTCTGCTTTTCGCGAACTTGAAACTCAATCTTCTCGCCCGAGACTTCGGCGACGAGCATTCCCCGCTCTCCCTGCTTAACCTTTCCACCTTGCCGCTCGACGGCCTTAGACAGCGCATCCAGTATGCGATGCTTGCGACGGTCCGTTTCCGTGAACTCGCTAGGACGATATAGATCGCGCCTCCATGGGTCGCGTTCCTGTCGCGCTCGCCGCTTCTTCTCCTCATGCTCAGCTAGCCATGACGCGATCACCGCGTGTGGTCTCATCAAACGCTCCGGCACCGCGAGTCCAGTTGCACTGGCACGAGCTCTGTCAGCCTGCTGTTTGATCTCCGGCGGCAATTCAATTGGCGGAGGCGGCAACGGCGTCGGACGAATGATGATGGTTCGCGTCCCGACCGATTTCGACAACGGCGTCAGCTTCGGCGCTTTACCGACAGCGTGTTTCGCCGCCAATACCCCCGGGGCGGGTATGGAATGTCCGCCCGACCGCAGATCTTGGCGAGACCATTGCCGCTAATTCCATACCCCTCGGCCAATCTCGACATCGGTGTGGTCCACACCGCGCGGTGGAGATCCTCGCGCGTCATCGTTGTCGGTTTGCTCGGACGCGGCTTCGGTGGTTGAGGAGCCTTGTTCTCGCTGTTGGGGGGCTGGACGTCCGGCCTTACAACGGGAGCCACTTTGAGCTTCGTCTTGATTTGCTCGAGATGGCGGTTTCCCCCTCGGCTCTCGGTGTTCCAAATTAGCGGTTCGACACATCCACCTAGTGCTGGCGGCAAAGACGGCAGTTCGACTGGCTTCCCGAACTCCTTTCGCCTCCAATATCCGGCCGGAGGCGTTGGGATGTAGGCGCTGCGCAGCAACGTGGTGAGAACCGCCACCGTCGTCTCCAACTCGGCAACCAAGTGAGACATTGGCTTGGACCAAACGAGGTCAAATAGTTCCTGGCGGGTGAACCGGTGTTCCATAGCAATCAAACTATACGAGGAGTGCGGCCTATCTCATGACGGGGATACACCACCTACTGTCAGAGAGGGAGGCCTCACAGATTCGCCGTTCCAACTCCACACCGCGTCGCCGTGCCGACGTAGTCCGATGGTCGCGACTTTGCGGTGTCTCTGACGCATGCAATCAGGCTTGGCGCGATACAAGGGCTTAGTTCGAGCCGAGTTGAACCTGCGGATAGACGATCATTTCGCTGGTTAGAAATTTCGAGGCCGGGCTTCACGGGAACGCGACGGATAGTCTGACCGCCCCCATAGGCACTGCATAACCGGGAATTTGCCACGCTACATCATGGACAATAGGCGTCACCGGGAGCGCCCGGCGCCGAAACAGGTTGGCGCGCCACTCCCAGTCTTGCTTTTCGAAATTCCAATGCTTTTTGGGCACGATTTCGGCCAATGCCCACCAGATGCCCATGCCATAGTGAACTTTGGCGGTTGGGCTGGCTGTTGCGTAGGGTCCGGACGAAAGCCCGAGCACCTCATCCAATCGGGATTGGTCCACGAGAAGGCCCGCCTTGACCGCCTCGGCGGCCATCCATGCGAGTGGATATTTGGACATCCCGCTCTCCGCCTCGGGCCAGCCGCCGCCGACATCGCAGTGCGTGCCCGGAAACCAAACTTCCTGGATATCGCGTATATCGTCATCCTTGAACCAGTTGACGCGGAAGAACCCTCGCCGTTCGTCCAGTGCCTTCGCGTGCCTCACGATCGCCACATCGGGATTGTCCCGCCCGAATGGGATTGTCAGAGGACTCCCGATCCAGCCGACGGAATTAACTGTGTCCCACACGCCCAGAAAATGCGTCTTGCACTCGCGGCTGGAGATCGTCCGCTTGAAGTCCCGGGCTAGTTGTTCGCATGCCTTGTAAGGTGCGCCGTCCTTGGCGGTGGCCAGTGCCCAGAGCATTTCAACGGCATACGGAACAAGGGCGTCATTGCCCCGCATCGCAAGACCGTAGAGATGCAGCATCGCGCTCACGACGCGCGCCGTGTAGGCGCCACGGCTGAACCCGAAGACATAGACCCGGTCGCCCTCCTTGTAATTGTTCATGAGGAAGCGGTAGGCGTCGCTGGTGTCGTCCTGGAGGCGGTAGCCAAAGGCGAGTCCGGCTGTTCGGCCGAGCCAGCTGCCTGTCTTCGTTCCGACGCCGCTCGGCGCCCGAGTGCCGATGCCGGGATGATAGTAGACGAGCTGCGTTCCTTCACTTTTGACGAGCGTGTGGAAGAGCTTGATGACGCTTGTGCGATCCTTGGAGAACTGGTTGGACGTGCCATCGCAGCAGAGGACGATGTTACGGGTCATACTATTGCCTAGCGCAAATCGATGGATATGACCTGGCAGAGTTGGGTCGGTTGCAGATCCTGCGTATTGAATAGGGTGCTGTCTGCCTTCAGCTCGTTGACAAAGGGGATTCTGGGAACTTCGGTCGGTGCGCCGTTCTTGCCGCCGTGTTTGCCTGCCATGGTCGACATGACCGTCTTCAAACGGTCCGGCTTGCTGGCCTTGCCGCGCTTTTGGAATCGATTCCACATCGACTTAGGTGTTGCGTTGAGGCTGCCATGGTGGCCGACCTTGTACAGATCGACGTCGTCGAGCAGGTGCGCCAGCTCCGACTGAAGCGCGTAGTTCCAGTTCTCCAGTTGAGCGTCTCCCGGGAAGAGCAGCTTCTTGCTCCCGGCCTCAAACAACAGGATGACGCTGGTATTGTTCATGACATCGTCGAGCGCGGTGACGATGCCCAACATCTGGTCCTGCTCTGCAATATCGACCCTTTCCGCTACCCACCGCATTTCGGTGGGTAGCTTCGATTGGCGGAATGTGTCCGTGCTCTTGAGGTCCGGGAAAAGCATGCTCGTTTTGCTTGCTGCAACGGCGCCTGTCGCCGCAAGCCCTACTAATTGGCGCGCCTTCAGCCAATAGTCGGCCGAATTCTTCGCGTAGGCCTTGATTGAGTCCGACTGCTTTAAGGTCGGCGGCCCCAACACATGAACTTTCACATTGGGCAGGATCTCGGCGAGATCGAGGTCACAGCCATGATAGACATAGAGGTTGTTCTCTGGCGTCCCGGTCATATCCATGAGGTTTTTCACCGCCAGGACATTTTTGATATTTTCCTCGCCAACGAAGCGGAGCCTTTCCGCCAGCGGCCAGCGAGGATCGAAGCCGCCTTTGCGATCGAGCCTGTCGACCACCGCCTGGGCGACCGCGTGCATATTTTCGAGCGATGCCCGTTGGGTGGCGAAGGCGCGCTTAGTGCTGGTTCCATCCGGCCCCGACCACCCTTCAGGCGCATCGGGTGCCTCTGTCCATGGCTGGATCACGCGCTTGGGTTTAAGGCTGCGGATGACGTCGCCAGAGCCCTTGCCATTCGCTTTGGTGGCAAAACCGCTGATATGATCCTTGTGTCGGTGCGTCGCGACCACGATGTCCAGTACACCGCCACATTGCAGTGCGATGTCCGCCGCCACATCGTCGAGACCGACTTTCGTTTCATCGGGCAATCCGGTGCTGCCGAAGTCGATCAAAATATGTCGGGAACTCTCGTCTTCATAAGCGAAGCTCAACAGAAAGCAGTCGCCAAATCCCATCTGATAGGCGCGGATGGTCGCGGTTACGGGATTCGCCATGGTCTCAGCCCCCTATCCGCGCGAGATGCAGGTTAGCGAACCGGTTTCGCTCGTCCCCGCGCGGCGCGCGAAGCTGGCCGGTATCCCGCAGATATTCGAGCCGCCGCTTCTGTCGAGACTCGCCGATCAGCTCGTTTCCGATGTGATATTTGACCCGCCCATATTGATCGAACACGACGACCCCGCCACCGAACAGGTCCACGCTCGACTTTGTCGTGAAGCCGTCGGGGAGCGGATTGATCTTGCAGATTGCCATGAGCTCGGACCCGAAGAAATGACCGAGCTGGATATATTGGCAGATTGTTTCACGAAATGGGATGCCGTCGGGATCAATTCTGAGGGACGTGTCTAGCGACACGACCTGCGTATAGCCTCGCTCGGTGATTCCGAGCGCATCTCGGTTCTCCCAGAGAAACCGAAAGCATTCATTGACATCGCGCGTCAGCGCCTCGGCATTGCTGCGCGAATATTTAAGTTCCTCTCCCTTGGCAAAATAGAGCCAGCACCCTTCCGCATCCGTCCGATCCGCGGGCGGCACGATGCCAAAATCCGCGAAGGATTTCCTAACCAAAGTGCGATAGCCGAAGCGGCTATCGTCCGGTACCAGCTCTCGGTCCGCAGTTAACAAGCTTGTCAAAAACTGCCCAAAATCAAGATCGGTGGGCGGGCAATAATCGATTGCGCGAATCGACATCTGCAAGAGCTGAGCGGCTGCTTTCGCTCCCTCCTCGACCACGGCCGACAAGTTATAGCCACGTCTGCCGAAGGTTCCGAGGCGCGCGATGCGCATTGTCCAGAGTTCGACAAACGCCCTGGTCATCGCGGCGACCACGACTTCGCCGCGATTGTGCGCTTCTGCCATGGCTGGCTCGTCGAGAATATCGGCACGCGGTTCCAACTCGACCGACTGGCGCAGTGCACCGCGACCACCCCCACTCGCCATTCCGATTTCGGCGCCGATGCCTAGCAGGATCGATTTCCGAATGGCCTCGCTTGTGACCTTGTCGACCGATATGAATGCCATCGGATCGCCGGGGCCGGGCACTTTGACGTCTACGCCAAGGCCGGCAGCTACAACTTCCGGCAGCGAAAAGATCGACAGGATCGCGACGATATCCGCAAAACCCTCGTGAAATGCAGCCTGATCGGGCCCCGAGGGTTCGGTGTAGCGAGAGCGTAGTCCATCGAGGACAGCGTGGGTCGTCTCGTGCGCGACGACGTCGTGGCTGAGCGCGGTGAAGACGGGCTTGCCCTTGTCGTCAAAGAAATACCCGAACATCAAAGACCGGTCGGGTTCGGAGTAAAAAGCATTCGCCAAGGCGAACGCATGGGGCGCGATGTGGAGTTGGTGTCCGCCTGATGACCAACTCACCCTACGGCCGAGGGCGCGCTCGAAGAGGCCGAGTGTGCGCATGGCGATCGCGTAGCAATTTTGTGCATGAAAATTCGGATTGTCGATGACCCGTGACTGGTAGTCGGGATCGGAAAGGACTTCTCCCTCGGCAGGTGCAAAGGGGTCGAGCAGCGTATCGCCTATCTGATAACGTTGTCGCGCGGCATAGGCGCGCCGTTCGGTGGCATTGTAATCAACAACCTTGATCCGGTATCCGGTCGGTCCGGGACCAAGTATTTCGGCAGGCACATCGACTTGCGCGAAGACCATTGGTCCATTGGTTCCCATACGTAGCCCGGGATCCTTGGCGATGATTGTGAGCTTTCGTACAGGCTGAAGAGTGGCCATTTACTGAGTCCCCCAAATCGATTTCAGTTTACCACAGGCGGTCGTCTACACCTTACATTATTGCGATAGTTAGGAAGCACTTTTGTCGTGGAAACGCTAAATCCTGAAGTCATCAGTTCGGGCTGGTGGTGGCAGGGAGCCGGCTTCACCTTTATGAACAGATGGCAAGTAACAGGCGATGTTGCACTCGATGCTGGCGAAACACCGTTGAATAGGCAAAGTCGTAGAGAGCAGTGCCTCACGCACCTTCGTCGGATCTGCGCCGCCCCTTTCGGTAAGAAGCAGGGCCGAGCGACCGCGCAGATGTTGCTGGCTGCGATCAGTTGTTTGGCCAACTTGGCAATGCTGGCCGGGTCGACTTGAGCAAGGCGGCCCAGAGGAGCACGATTGGTGCCAGCGCGCCCCGACGGCCCGGGCCTCGCAGTCAGCCATGATGGCGAGCCAGCCTTCGCGGGTGCCCTGTTCTCCACATGAGACCGGCGTCGATGTAATGAATGCCCTTCCCTCAATGCCAATGCTCAGTTCTATGTTACCCGTTCTCTGCGCCGGATGGGTTCAAGTATTTCGACATCCAAGCCCTAACCAGCTCAGAATAGGGAGACCTTGGATCGGCCATACGCTTGAGCTGCGCTAGGGTGTCTCGTTTGAACCCCTCGATACGCCGTTTGATCCTCGCATTGAAAGCGATGTCGTCGAGAAGCTGTTTTTTCTGCGGTTCCTGGCTTTCTGCAAGCAGCGCGTCCTCGCGAGCCGTTTCGATTTCTATCTCATCAATTGTCTCGGTAAGACCGATGCTGAGCTCTAAGATGAACTCGAGGTCTCGCAGGACCTTGGTTCTCGCTTGGACGAGGCTTAAGCGATTGAGACCGTAGACCTGGATGGATACAAGGCCCATCGCACTTACCCCAGCCTGAGCGGCTAATCCAACGAGATCGGCAGGAGGATAACTGGCTGTCCCTTCGGCGACCTGCGCTGCCGGCGCGGCCGTCCTAGGAAATACCAGGCCAATGAGATTGTCGCGGTCAACATGAAACGTCAGGTGATCGCGGGGATTATCACGCGTCGGATCGACCAGGAGCCGTCGCTCCGCAAGCAGCTGGTCAGCGGGGCCGCGTGCTCGCCCGACCTCAGTTTCCAATGGGAACGTCGAGGATTTGCCAAGCGAGATTTTTTTGGTCCGGTCAAATTCGCCACTCGAAAGCAGCTTGACTACGCTGCCAATTTCGGCATTTGGTGCCTTTTGCTGGCGCCTGCGGTTGCAGTCGATACAGCTTGGCAAGAGATTGTTCCAATCCATTGCCAGCCAATAGTAGACTGGATGGCCTTGAACGCCTTCGACCTCGCCCTTTGGGCGATAGTGCTCGATATCCACGGGCTGCGTGCCTCCATAAAAGCTTTCGCAATATGCACACTTGCCATGGAACAGTCGCTCCAGCTCTAGCTTGACGGCGTTTTCCTTATAGCGCGAGAACTCGAACGGCTTGGCAGCGTTCGGGCCGTTCATTTGTTCGATTACCCGATCAAGCGTATCCCTCCGGTCTGGGCCGCGGCGGGTGCGGTCTGTGTTAAGCTGCAGCGATGGAGATCGACACCGACAAGATTGATGATGCGGTCCTGGCGCTGCTATGGCTGACCCTGCACAATGAACGGTGCGCTTGGAAAGGCTTTGACTGGGATGTGACGGATCGACTTCACCGGAAGGGACTGATCGCCGACCCGGTCAACAAGGCAAAATCCTTGGTTCTGACGGATGAGGGTCTTCAGCGTTCGGAGGAACTGTTCCGCGCGCTGTTTACGCGGCCGACGCCATGAGCGCCCGAGCGGGCCGCCAGTTCCACGGCAGCAGCTCACTGAGCCGGTTCTGCGGCGTGTCGGCGATGCGGGAGAGAACATCGGCCAGCCAGGCCTGCGGATCGACGTCGTTGAGCTTTGCGGTGGTGATCAGCGTCACCATGAAGGCGGCCCGATCGGCACCACGATCAGAGCCTGCAAACAACCAAGCTTTCCTGCCGAGAGCAAAACCACGCAGCGCACGTTCGGCGGCGTTGTTGGTGAGGCAGATCCGACCGTCGCTGAGGAAGGACGTGAAGCCGTCCCAGCGCTTCAGCATGTAGTCGATAGGCTCGGCAACCGGAGAACTGCGCGACAGTCTGGCCCGCTCGGTTCGCAGCCAGGCCCCAAGTTCGGTGACGAGAAGACGGCTTTCCTGCTGGCGTCGTTCCAGGCGCTCGTCGGCGGCGAGCCCGTTGATGTCGCGCTCGATATCAAACAGCGCGTCGATACGTTTGACCGCCTCGAACGCAATCGGTGAGATCGGCGCGGCGTTCTTGCCGCGCTTGGCGTTCGTGGCGATGTCTGCGAGCACGAAGAACTTGCGGCGTGCATGCGCCCAGCACAGCGCCTGGGTCAGCGGACCGGGGTCACGCTCCACCTTGAAGAGCGGGTTATAGCCGTCATAGGCGTCGGCCTGCAGAATGCCGGTGAAGGATTTGAGATGGCGCTCGGGATGTTCCTGCCGCCGATCGCGCGAGGCATAATAGAGTGCCGCCGGTGGCGACTGCCCGCCGAACGGCCGGTCATCCCTGACATAGGTCCAGATGCGGCCCGTATCGGTCTTGCCGCGGGCCAGGATCGGCACGGTGGTGTCGTCGCCATGAAGCCGCTCGGCGGCGAGCACATGCGCCTCGATCAGCGCATGCACCGGCTTCAGCGCTGCGGCGCAGGCTCCGACCTGGTCGGCCAGTGTCGAGAGGCTGAGGTCGATGCCCTCGCGGGCATAGCGTTCGCTCTGCCGGTTCAGCGGCTGATGCTGGGCGAACTTCTCGAACAGGATCATCGCCAAAAGGTTCGGTCCGGCAAAACCGCGCGGCGTCACATGGAAGGGCGCCGGCGGCTGCGCGATCTTCTCGCATTCGCGGCAAGAGAACTTCTCGCGCACGGTCTGGATCACCTTCCACTGGCGCGGGATAACCTCCAGCGTCTCGGTGATATCCTCGCCAAGCTTTGCCAGCTTGGCCGAACCACAGCACAGGCAGTTTGACGGTGCGGCGATGACCACGCGCTCACGCGGCAGATGGTCGGGAAAGGGCTTGCGCGACGGGCGCTTGCGCTCGAACGCCCTGACCGTCGAGGAGCGCGCCGCCATCTCCGCAGCCAGTTCGTCCTGGCTGGCATCGGCCTCGAGCTCCTCAAGCTGCAACTCCATCTGTTCGAGAAGCCGCGCCTTGCGCTCCGAGCGGCTGCCATGGATCTCGCGCTTCAGCTTCTCGATCTCCAGCCGCAGTCGCGCGATCAGCGCATCCGAATGCGAGTTCACGGCCTGGGCACGAGCCGCCATGGCTTCTGCTTCACGGCGGGCCGCACGCTCGGCGAGGATCATCGCGTGCGCACTGGCAAGGTCACCGGGAAGCTGATCGGCCGCATCGGTCATGGCGCGAGGGAATCATATTCGCTCCCGCCATGCCAGCGGTTTTGCTCATCCCGCCGAGCTCGGACGCCAGGTTTTTTGCGGCATCCGCCAGTCGATGCCTTCGAGCAGGTAGCCGAGCTGTGCGGGCGTGATCACCACCGTGCCGTCGGCTGCCGATGGCCAGATGAACCGGCCACGCTCGAGCTTCTTCGTGAACAGGCAGGCACCCTGGCCGTCGTGCCAGATCACCTTGACCAGGCCACCCTGCCGCCCGCGGAAACAGAACAAATGACCACTGTGCGGATCGCGCTTCAACGTCTCCTGCACCATCAATGCGAGGCCGGGGAAGCCCTTGCGCATATCCGTAAAGCCAGTGGCGAGCCACACCTTCACACCGCTCGGGACCGGGATCATCGCCGCTCCAGCACATCCAGGATCCGGCCCAAGGCCTCCGTGTCGATGTCGCTCTCCACACGAATGCGCCGGCCGCGGCCAAGCTCAATCGTCACCGTGCTCGTCTTCTTGCGAGGTAGCGGCGGCGATTTGGTTTCCGCGGCCCCAGACCCCGGCAGTGCCGCGACAACCTTCACCGGCATGAACTGCGGCACCGATGGCGCGGAGATCTGGCAGAGCTCTTTGCGCCAACGGAACAACTGACCGGCATGGATGCCCGCCGAGCGGGCGATCTCCGATACGCTGGCGTTCGGCTCTAGACACGCCGCAACCAGCCGTTCCTTCTCTTTACGAGACCACCGTCGGCGGCGCTCGACGGACGTGATCACCTCCACATGCTGCTTCGTCATAGGACTGTTCCTAGTGCTACCACTAGGACTTGCAGCCTTCAGCCTACCTCAGCAAGGCGGCCGTCACCGTGGGGATACGATCAAGCTCTGTTCTGCCGTCCTTGTCCGGTTTGTGCAGGATCGACGGTTCGGCACTTTGCGAACGATCGACGCGTCTCATTCGAGCACTTCCCTGAGGTAGTTCTTAACTGCATCCTTCGCACGCTCCCGCGCCTCATTGTTATCTTTCTTATCTTTATCTCTGCGCTCGGCGATGTATTCGGCCACGGCCTCTTGCACCGCCCTGGCGACTTCTGTCTTGCCGTACGGCATTCCGTCACTGATCTCCTGGCGAAAGGCCCTGAGAATGGTTTGCTCGCGCTCAGTAACTGTTTGCCGATCCTTTTCCTTCTTTAAAATTGCCGGCACCTCGGCGAATGTCGCCTCTATCCGACGGTCGTCAGTCGTGAACAGCTGAAATATATCAGAGGTCAGCAACTGGTCGATCGTCAGGCTTTCTATGTTTGAAAAGTCACTTATCTGCTCCACGACTTCGTTCATTCGGCTATCGCTCTCGCCCTGCCGATTGCGGAAGCGGTTCAGCATCATAACCTCACCATCAAACATTCCCCTGAGACAAAGAGGGTCGTGACTAGTGAAAATAAATGTGGAACGCGGCAGTGCGCGGCGGAGACCTGAGACGATCTGCATCTTCCACCGCGGGTGCAAATGAGCCTCGATCTCGTCGATCAGGATGATCGCACGAGCGTGACGGGCGGCGCGTGGATCATACTTGGCCAGCTCCAAAAGCCGGGAAAAGATGTCGCAGACCACTGCAACGACAGCACGATATCCTGAAGAAACAACGCTAAGACGCTGTTTCAGCATCCCCACTGGATTTGTTCGTTGTATGTAGATTGCGCAATACTCGTTGCCGTTATCGTCTCGCTCTATCTCAATATTTCGGAATTGGCCGTCGATCTGGATTATGTGACGCAGAGCGCTGACGACCTCGTTGAGCGACTCGGGTGACTTGTTGGAGAGCTGGATAAGCCACGGCTCAGGATTTGAGATCTGCCGGTCTCGCTTGAACAACGTGTCGATATGCCTGACAGCGCTGTCGCGCTGCTCCCTATCGAAAAGACGATGGGCGCCATAGGCAAAGATGAGGGGATGATCGGCATGGGACTCATCCGTCAAGGTTCCGTTCAACCGATTAAGGACAAGCTTAAGAGACGGAGCGCCGTAGAATTCAACCTCGACGAACCCGTGATTGATTGGCTCGTGTTCGGCACTTCCCATATACTCGGGATCTAGCAGGAGATCCGAAGCTTTTTCCCCCAATTGATCGCGCAAGATCGTCGGAATGCAGGTGAGTGCAATCGCCTCAAGGACGCTGCTTTTGCCGGTAGCGTTCTCGCCCAATATCAACAGGCATGGAGCGTCCGGCACATCGCTGAATTCGTTAGGCACAGACATCGCAACGGACAGCTCTGGCATTCGTTCCTTCATGCTGAATTCAATCGATTCGAGAGATTTGAAGTTCTGTATACGTACGTGCTTAATGCGGGGCTGGTTTAGATCCACCTGAGGTTTCGGTAGTGTTTCCTCAATCGATGCAACGGGGTCAGGCAGGCTGCGGTTCTCGTCCTGCTGTCGTACCTCCTCGATGGCGCGCAGGATTATGGAGTGGGCTTCAGTGTCACGCCACAGCCGCGCAAGTGAGGGGCCGATTCCGAGCGGCGAAAGGTTTATTTTTTGCTTCGTTTGGCGCTTTACCTCTCTACCAACTCTAAGAGCCAGAAGGTATGCTGCGCTCGGGTAGGGAGCATTTGGGTAAAGCGACGAATAGTTCTGGTCACCCGACGGGCCATCAAGCAATTCGTCTATCATCTGCTCAAGGAAGGCCGCCCGTTCGTCGATGAGCGCAGGCCTGTTTAAGCTGAAATGGGCAATCGTCGGTTCCGCTTTACTGTTGCCGGTCAGGTGCCCGTCAAGCCGGATCTGAAAGGCTTGGGCGATACGACTTTGCCCTGGATAGTATAGGACGTGGTCCTCTTTTAAGTCCAGACCCGGTCCTTGGAAGACATCATAATTGAAATCTGGCACTGCAACTCGCTTCCCGATCACGGGAAAGTAGTTTTTTCGCGCTGGAGTGCACTCATCACAAATCGGAAAGAAGTTGTCCCAATTGAAAGCCAGCCACAAATAGCACGGCTTCGCTACCGCGCCTCCGTCGGAAAGTGCGTAGGCGGGAGGTCGAAAACGATAACTGTCGAGCCTGATGCTCATTCGCTCGCAGAAGGCACAGCGTTCGCCGCTAAGTTTGGCCAGCCCGCCAATGACGTCGGGTTCAAGCGGGTACTTCCAGACATTCGGCACGTCGGTTTGCGCGGTTTCGACTATGTCACGCGTTAGGTATCCCTGTATGTCGAGCTTGAGCTCCTGGATTCGCGAATCGCTCAGGGAATGCGGATAAAAGTCGTTACGCTTAGCGTGATTGAAAAACAGCACAGGGCACCTCATCTCAACCGTACGGCAAATGGCCGAATATTCTTAGGACTTCTTAGGCAATCAGCTGTCTGTAGCGCGCAAGGTGGAAATATGACTAAATTGCTGGCATATCTCAATGGGTGACGGCCGGTGCTACAATCCCACGAGCGGCTGGTGAAATTAGATTCGAAGTCATTCAGGCCCGCACCACCCGCCGATGGCGAGCGTCGAGCAGTTCGCAACCCAGGCAGGGCACGGCAAGCCAAGGCAGTCGCATAGAGGATGCCTATCGTGGTTGTTCCTTTCGATGATGCCCGGTGACCACCGGACTCGCCGACATCAACGTACCAGCAAGTATTTAATGCGTCCGTCGAGGGTTTGTACCTGCGACGACCCATTGACAAAAAGTCCTCCTTCCGACTGTATTCCAAGCTTAGCCTTGAGGAGGGCTCGTCGGGGGACGCATCAATGGATTTGTCGTGTCTGCGCAAGCGCGCAGCTAGTGCTTTGGGAGCAGGTTGTCTTCTATCATCCTGCGTAGGCGTGCCTTCGACAGATCAAGTGGTCGGGATTGATCCAACGACCATTTCCGAGGCAATAAGATGCGAGATGCGCGATGGGATCATCAGCCTTCTCGACGATGCAGTCGGCGCCATCGACGCGAACAAACAAATCGCAGCGGAACTCAACAGAGATCAGCTGGCAAAGTTTACTCCGACGGACCCAAGCGGAACACTGAGCGAAGATGATCGAAGGGAGCGTCGTGCTCGACACGAGGCGGATGCGTTCGATAAATTTCTAGTATCTGGCTACAAGAATCTGCGCCAGCCCGATCCAGAACTAGAATATATTGTCGAAACATATTCGAAGATGTTTATTGGATATAGGTTTGATTTTGACATGACGCAGACCGACAGCTTAGACGGAAGTGTCGATCTCCTAAGCGTGCTCACTAGAGGCACTCTAACAACCCCCATTAGTGCATCTGTCGAAGGAAAGCGAAAAAGTCAAGACACCTGGGTCGCCGCCGATCGAGTTGATCTCTTGCTTGGGAATCTGCCATTGATACGAAGATGCAATGATCTTCGTGAGGATAAACTTCAACCAAGCCGATCTCATATCGTTTATCCGATAACCGGGACGCTTGGGCTTAGGGACATTGTGCGCGGGTTTGTCAATAAGAACCAATCGGGCAATTTGATCGGCGAGAAAACCGAAGCTGAGCTGCTCACGGCCGCCGAAACGCCGCCGGTACCGACTGAAACCGTGGACATGATATTTACGACCACGCTCAAGAGCGGATTGAACCCTCAGCTGCAACTCACCCCGCTGTCAGGCACAAACGTGAAGCAGGCAATGCTCAAAGCCAACAGACAGCGTGACGACGTTCATTCGCTTACGATTGTAATGCAACTGCCCAGAGTGGGCTCGCTTACGGTCGCAGAAGCAAGGAGTGCGGCTGAAAAGAGGGAGCAAAGGGAATTTGTTACCCAAGCTAATGACGTTCAGAAGGCTTTAATTATCCAAAAGAGAGATGAAGAGGACCAACGATCAAGCAGAACACTAAACAGATTTCTCGACGGTGTTCTCGGACCATAAATAGGGGATACAAATGGCAAAGAAGCCTGCTGCACCATCTGCATACGCTGGTGAGCGACGCCCTCACGTCAGGGAAATTCCGATCGAAGGGATGATGCTGCATCTCCGTACCATCATCGAACAAGGACGCACCAAGGAATTCTTGAAAGCTTGCCAAGATAGTGGCTTCACAACAGTAAAGGGACAGAAAGGCCTTGTAACATTCGTGAGGGATTTCGTGAATGTCGGTGAAGGCATGCAGAGAACGACTACCATCACCGGCGCGGACGCCCAGAAATTTGTTCTAGCGACCCAGCGCAAGACGCGAAAGCGAGACCATTGTAACTAGCTAGTGCGCGTCCATAAACGGCAAGCTGCTGATATTATTGAATGAATCCTGATTTTGGGCAGACAAGGCCCGGCGGTTTCAGATACACTTCGAGATCAAGCCACTGATTCCAAAGTGTTTCTGCCACCGTCGGAGCCGACAATGCGCCAAGAACGCACCGTCCAATCCAGTGTATCGTACCTATATGGTGTCGATCGCCGCCGACATTGTCGCCGCCTATGTGTCGAACAATCCACTATCGGTAGGAGAGTTGTGGCGAACCTGGACATGACGGAGCCCCATCTTGCGGTGGGGCTCCGTGTTGGCCGAACTATTCGGCTGTGCGGCGGGACCAAATGAGCGAGAACTCGCCCTCGGTCTCGGTCTCGGTCTCGACCAGGCTCGCATAGATCGGTGCAGGGAAGCTTGGATCGTCGAGCTTGACGGAGTGGTAGTCGCGGCCTTCACCCGAGGTCTTCTTGCCTGCCGCCCCGAACTCGGTGGCACCGGCGAAGATGCGGAAGTCGGGATCCTTGTCGTTGTCGCCGTCAGCCGGGGCGAACGTCACCGTCTTGATGTTAAGGTTGACGGTCTTCACCGAGCCGGAAAAGCCGTTTGCGGTGCGCGAGAATGTGCCGATCGTAGCCATTGTGGTGGTTCCTTCTGTTTTCTCGGGCCGCGCCCATCGCGGCCTCGATGGTGGTCGTGAGACCGGAGACGATCGATCTGCACCCACCGGGTTCCCGTTGCGCTTGTGCAATGGGGTGGTCCTTAGGGGCTGAAACGAAGTGGAAGGCGGCGACGCGAGGCTTTCTTGGATCGCGAGGAATGGACGCGCAAAACCGGGTCCCCACGACGCGCGTGTGGTGGGGTGGTTCGACCAGGGGAAGAAAACGCAGTGCCGGCGTTGCGGGACGGCGATCGAGACTGAGCGCAGCGAAGACGGTCTTCGGTCAGACCCAATCCATTCGAGGACGCCGTGGGCGTGGCTTGGGAAGAATACGCGAAAGGAACGCCTCAGTGGCCAAGATCGGTCGCGGCCATTGTCGCCCGCGCCGCGACGCTCCTCCATTTCGGTCAAAGACGTTCCCTCAAGCGCCCGGGCGGAGTTGGTCCTACTCCAACAGGTGACGTGCCTGGTGCTGCCGTTAGCGAGTTGCTCGGTGCACAAGACCGCCGCGGCTTCGGCCATTGGCTGCTTTTCAAGTCCGGTAGAGCCAGGAGCAAGGCTAGACTTGATGGTTTCGAGGCATCGCAACTACTATTGTGCAAGATCGGCGTTGCATTCGCATGCCATTTCCGGAGAAGGTGCTGCGAAAATAGGTGAGGGGCGAATCGTGAGCGAAGCTGCAACAGAGCCGGATGAGGCCAGTACCCGCATTATCGAAGAAATAATCGCGGTGCAGAGGGAATTCTACTTCGAAAATAAGAACAAGGATTCGGAGCGGCGCCGCAAACTCCGCGACATTATCGATCGTGCCACCCCCCTGAAAGGTCGATGACCAATGTGGGTCGAGAGCATTGAGCTGAACGATTTTCGCTGTTTCTGCGGCACCCGGGAGATCGAATTTTCAACCGACCGGGAAAAGAACGTCACCCTCATCCACGCCGAGAACGGGGTCGGCAAGACGACCATCTTGAATGCCATGCTGTGGTGCTTCTACGGCATGACGACCCCGAAATTCGAGCAGAAGGATGATCTGCTCAACCACGACGCCGCACGCGCCGGCCGCAACACGGCCTATGTTGAGGTAGCCTTTGAGCATAACGGTTACCGCTATCGAGCGCGACGCTATGCGCCGCCAAACGCGCGCTTTGCGGTTATGCGACTTGATCGTGGCCACAGCGAGCAGCTGTCGAACCCAGACACATTCATCAACACCGTAATCCCCAAAAGCATGGCGAGCCATTTTTTGTTCGACGGGGAACATGCAGAGGTCTTCCTCGGCGAGGAGAAGCGTCACGAGATCAGGAGCGCCGTGCAGGACATCCTTGGATGCAGCCTCGTAAAGACAGCCATCAAGGACTTGGAAGAGGTCGGCGGCCAATACCGTAAGCAGATGCCTAAGCGCGGCGGATCCAATGCCGATGCGCTCAACGACCAAATTGAACGGCTTCGAGACAAGATTGCCCGCAGTCACGAGACGGCCGAGGTGCTCAAGGACGAGGTCGTCAGCATCCAACAGCAGATCGCCGACATCGACGAGCAACTCCGCAACTCGGCCGCGGCCAAGGAACTGCAAGCCAGGCGCGAGGATACGGAAAAAGCTCTCAAGCGAGCGCGCGATCGCGAAATGTCAGCCAAAGACGACACGGTAAAATGGCTCGGGGACAATGCCCGCTTCTTGGTATCAACGAAGCTCACGGGACAGACATTTGATCACCTGGAAAACCAGGAGACGAAGGGCCGGATACCCTCGCCGTACAATGAGGAGTTCGTCAAAGACCTCCTCGAGATGGAAAAGTGTATCTGCGGTGCTCCGCTCCACCCCGGATCGGAGGCTCACCTGTTGGTAGCTGGCCTTCTTAAGAAGGCGGCGAACCACACGCTGCGCAGCCGGTTGAATGCGATCCGCGCGATCATCAGTCAACTCAAGGAAAAGCGCGAGCGGGCGCCCGGCGAGCTTGACGCCGCGTATCGCCGCGAGGCAGATGCCCGAGCGGACGTTGCCAGACTTGAGCCGTTGTTGACCGAGATTTCGGACAAGCTTGCCGGCATCAATTTCGGCGAGATCGGTGAGCGTGAACGTCGTCGAAATCAATTGCGCAATGAGGAACGCGAAAAGCAGCAAAAAATCTGGAACGCTGAACGGGATGCCCGCGACGCCGAGGCGGAGAAGGCTTCCAAGCAGCGCGAGCTTGAGAAGCAGGTCCAAGGCGACGCCGAGGCGCAAATCTTCATCAAGCGAAATAACCTTTGTGAAAGCCTCAAGGGACAGCTCGAAAAGGAGCTTATCGAGGATGAGGCGAGCGCCCGCCGCGTCTTGGGTGCTAGCATCAATAGGATACTTGCCCAAACGGGACGAAAAGACTTTCGGCTCAGGATGAGTGCCGACTATGGCGTCAGTCTCGTTAACGACGCTGGCACACAGCTTCCAAAGTCTGGTGGCGAGAACCAGCTTCTCGGTCTCGCATTCACCGCAGCGCTTGTGGAGTTTGCAAAGCAACGCGAGAACGCGGACGGTTTCCGCCTCCTCAAGGGCACCGTGGCACCCCTGATTCTCGACTCCCCCTTCGGCCAGTTAGACGAATCATACCGGGCGACAGTCGCTCAGCATGTCCCCCAAATGGCGGCGCAGGTGGTTTTGATGGTGTCTGGCTCACAGGGGTCCGGCGGTGTCGTTCAAGCCTTGAGAACCCGCATCGGAAAGGAATTCGTCCTTGTCCGTCATAACCGCGCTCCGCGAGGCGAGCGTCCGGTTGAGATAAGACAATTCCGCGGCCGAGACTTCGAGACCGCTCAGTTCGATGCCGAGTTCGATGGCACGATGATTGAGGAGATTGCATGAACATGGCCGCTCGCGCTCCCAACATCAACCGTAGCCGCGTCTACGAGGACATTGTTCAGCGTCTCGCCGCCCAGGCTCTTCCTGGGACCGACCGTCGGCTGTTTCCCACAATCCGCGAGCTGCTCTGCTTCGCAGCAGTATTAGGCTACTCGGAGAACCGAAAGGTACCTCTCGATAAGACCCAAGGCGTCGAGGACATCTCTTATCAGCAGTTCGAGCGCGGCGACGCCGAGAACTTGATCTACCTCATCGCCCTTGCCGACAGCCAGAATGTCGACGTGATCCGGGAAGACAATGAGGACGAATGCGCCCGCATCTTCGAAGAGTATGCCAATGGCGGCCTCGGTCTGATCAAGGACTACCTGCTGCGAGACGGGGGAGAGTATCCAGATCGCGCCCTCACACGTCTGCTCCACGAGCGGGGCTACCTAAAAGCGGTGCAGGGCGAGCCTGACACCGGCGCAATCTCATTTTAATGTTGCAGCGCCTCGCCCTGAAGGGGGTCTACAAGTCGGACGAAGACAACATCCTCGAAGACTTCTACATCCCCGCTCTCAGCATTGCCCGCTCGTACGACCGGGCGGTCGGGTTTTTCTCCGCCGCCACGATCAGCTACGCAGCCCAGGCGATTTCCAACTTTGTCCGCCACGAAGGACGCATGCGGCTGATCTTGGGCGCATTCGCCGATGCGGAAGACATCGAGGCTATTTCGAAAGGGCTTGAAGCTCGCGATTTGTCCGAGCGGATCGGGGAAGAGTTTCTGAGAGAGGTCGATAGGGTCGATGACGCCCTGTTCCGCAACCGTTTTGAAGCGCTGGCATGGCTCGTCGCCAAGGGCCGTCTTGATGTCAAGGTCGCTTTGAGGCCAAAGGGAATGTATCACGACAAGATCGGCATCATTGGTGATGCGAACGGCGATTCCGTTGTCTTTTCGGGGTCGGCCAATGAGAGCCTTCACGCTCTCCTTCCGACTCACAATTATGAGTCGATCGACGTCTTTCCAAGTTGGCGGCCCGAACTGGAGGGCTATCACCGTCCGCATCGAGAAAGTTTCGAGCGCCTATGGCTGAACAGGAGCCGCAACACCGCCGTACTCGACGTCCCGACCGCCATCAGAGAGCGGCTCTTGGCAGTTGGTGAGAGACTCGAAGCGCCCCCGGACCCGGAGCGTGAGCTGGCGATCACGCGCCGCATCGGCGCACAGGAACCTTTGGAGCCTCTGGGGGACGATCCTAACATACCAGCCACCATTGGTGGTGTCCCTTTCACAATTAGAGATCATCAGCGCGAAGCGCTGAAAGCCTGGCAGTTGGTAGGCGACTACCACGGCATCCTCGACCTCGCGACCGGTGCAGGCAAGACCATCACCGCTGCCTATGCCGTAACCCAAATGGCCAAGGCGATCCCCGCATTGACCGTCATTGTCGCAGTGCCCTATCAAAACCTTGCCGACCAGTGGTGCGACAATCTCGCCTTGTTCAATATCCGCCCAGTCCGCTGCTACATTTCCAAGGCAGCATGGTTCGGAGAACTGCAAAGTCTCATTCTGGACATTGAACTTGGCGTTGCGCGATTCAACGCCCTCGTTGTCGTCAATCGGACGCTGAAGACGCCCGATTTTCAGCAACTCGTGGCTCGGATACCTGGACGGCAGCTCCTCTGGATCGGTGACGAATGTCATCATCACGGCTCGGACACTTACAAGGACGCCCTACCCTCCCAGGCTAAATACAGGCTCGGCCTTTCCGCTACTCCGGAGCACTATCTCGACAGCGCGCGCAACGCTAATCTCGAGGCATACTATGGCAAGGTTGTGTTCACCTACACGCTCGCCCAAGCCATCCAAGACGGTGTACTCACGCCCTATGAGTATTTCCCCCATCTTGTGGAGCTCACCTCGACGGAAGCCGACGAATTCGTTGCTCTGTCCGTAGAGATCGGGCGCATGGTGGCACGAGAGGGAGGGGCCGAGTCGAGCTTGGGGCTGAAAGCCCTTATGATGAAGCGAGCCCGCGTCATCGGGTCGGCGCGCAACAAAATTCCTGCGCTAGGAAGCGTCCTTCATGGCCATCCAGCTGAATCGCACACTCTCTTCTATTGCGGCGACGGTCAGGTCGATGCTGACGATGACAACGACGTCCCCGACGAAGGCGATCCCGGTTTTTCGGGGCGCCAGGTCGAAGTGGTGAGCCAGCATTTGGACGAGCTCGGATGGACGCTGTCTCGATTTACATCGCGCGAACCACGCAAGGAACGCGAACAGATCCTCACCAATTTTCGTATCGGGCTCATCGACGCCATGGTCGCCATCAAGTGCTTGGACGAGGGCATTGATGTACCGGCCTGCCGAACCGCCTACATCCTCGCCAGTTCGCGTGATCCGCGCCAGTTCATTCAGCGGAGAGGCCGCATCCTGCGTCGATCACCTGGGAAGGACGTCGCAACAATCCACGATTTCGTGGTCGTATTGCCAGATGGCGCCGGCGATTCCGAAGGTTATGCACGTAAACTGATCGCATCCGAGTTGCGCCGGGTCGCAGAGTTTGCGGGTCTGTCGCGCAACCGCACCTACGCCTATCAGACCCTGCGACCGGTTCTATTGGCCTATGGTCTTGAGCATCTCCTCTAGACACAGTCGGCGCCAGCTACTTATGGCAGACGACGCAGCCTGCCGACGCTTCGTCTATGCCATAGACGTCGTCGTTCGTCACAGTGCGGTCGCCGGCAAGGGGATTGACCCGGCGTCGCGCCAACAGCCGCGCTCGGCGCTCTTCAAACTCCCGTTCGATTTGAGCCACCCGCTCCGCCCCTTCCATATCCTCAAGGCTCTCGCCTTGACTCCAAGTAAAGGGAGAACCGTGTTCCAAGGCGGTCTTCTCGTAACTCTTGGCGTCCTCGTAGGCATCAGGATGTTCTCGCTTGAGGCGCACCCACTCAATCTTCTGCTGGAAGAAGCAAAAGGTGCAGCCTGACCGTGTCCGCCACCGATAGTATTCCGGCTCGCCGACGCCTGCGCTGTCCAACAGGTCGATCACACCCGCGCGGTCGATGCCCGCTTCACGCAGCGGAAAGTGCACGGACATATTTGCGTGGGTCGACTGATAGCCGTCCCTACGCGGCTCGTCGGACCGGATCGCCACATAGGAGTTAACCTTGACCCCGGCCGCGAGATCCGGTTCCAGCCAATGCTCAAGCGGTCGGAGTTTAAGTTGGCGGGTGCACCAGCGTGTCCGTGGCGAGGGGAGGAAGTGTTTGTACTCGCTCAACCAGAAATCGAAATCCCGGTCTGGATTGATGCGCGCGATGGGCCGGCCAAGGAACCCCTCCAGCCGGTCCAGGAACGAATAGACTTCCGCCAGTTCCTTCCCCGTGTCGGTAAAGAAGTATTCCAGCGGCAGATCCGGCTGGGTCTGGCGCATATACACTGCAAGGGCCGCGCTATCACGGCCTCCGGAAATACCCAGAATATGACGCTCTTGAGTCGTGGTCATCCAGCGTCCTCCGACAGTCTTTCCATTACCCGCGCCAAGACGGCAAGCTCCACGCTCGACGCAACCTTCTCATTTTTTATGGTGCGCACCAAGGCATCGGCGATTCGGTGCGCTTTGGCCAATTCTACGGCGGTCACTTCAAAGGTTCGGTGAAGCGGCCGCTCTTGGGACGGTAGGCCAACCATCATAGAAATAGCCTGCGCCGTTGGTGTGCGCCCCTTCACACCGGCGAAGACTTCAGCCTCCTTGAACCGGCGCGCGAGCTTGGCAAGTTCGAAGAGTGCCTGTTGGAAGTCGCGATCCGACCAATTCCTAGCTGGCTTGTGGACAAGCAGGCTAGCCAGCCCCTCAATATCTCCATCACCGGACTCGAAGGCAGCCGCTCGCATCGCGAACGCGTCGAGCCGAAGATCCGCGCTGACGCCGGCTGCCGTGTGCGCGCGATCGATGATGCCTTCGAATGTCCCAGGATCAACCGATAGGACGCGCCCCACCGCCTCGCGTAAGCGCTTCAGCATATCTGGATACAATGTCTCTGCACTTAGCAGTGCCTCGTAGACGGAGGCAGCACGATCGGGTTCGTGGGGCAATACCGCTTCGATCTCGGAGAACAACAGCGCCTCCGGGTCATTGGCTTTCAGCACCACGTCACGCACATCGCGTGCCTTTTTGTCGAGAGACGTCGTTCGCTGCGACCAGATTGGCAACGCCTTGAACCGCTGAAACAGCGCCGACGCCACAGGCAGCGCGTCCGGCTCTACCGTGACCTGCTCGCTGGAAAGCAGCGACGCAAGCCTTCGCAGGAATTCTCCATGCGCCTTTGTTCGGGAGACGCGGCGTAACTCTACAACAGACGGGTCCTGGAGCAACCGGTCTACAAACAGGTCGTCAACAAGAGCTTGATAGTTCCCATTAAGGTAAACGGCCAAATTTGCCCGATGTGCGAGGATATAGGCCAGCATCAGAACCGGCATAACTCCCCGCTTCAAACCGAATGGCCGGTGCGCCCATTGGTCGTAGGCTTCCGAAACCTTCAGAGACTTTTGGCTTCTGAGAACCTCCCATGCCGGCTTGAGGGTAGCGCCGCGCCCGGTATCGTCAGGATCCGAGAAGGCCCAAACACCGCCTTGTGCTATCCGATGTAAGCCGAAGGGCTGCAACACCGTTATGTAGAGCCCGCGCTCCGCGGGATATCCCTCAATGCCGAGGTCCGGATCACTGCCACGCTTGGTCATGGCGTGCATGAGGATGCGCAGCGCCGCCATCGCGCTCGTTGAGGGCTTGTCGCGGTAGAGAAGCTCTGATTGCAAAACCGGCGCACTTTCAAAGGCAAGATCGGCGAGGTGCGACGCGACAACGTTTGCGGACTTGCCGTGAAGGGCCTTTGCTGGTTCACCCAGACACCACCAATCCGCGTTGCCTAGGGCATCCAACAGCTTCCGGCGGACAAGTTCAGTCACTTGCGCGCGACGAGCTGCCAGTTCGCGCCGGGCTATACGATCGCCTTCAAGCTGGGGGTGAGTCGCTTCGACACGGTCAATGGCGAACAGTTCACCGGCATGCTCTCTCAAAAGAAAAGCGGACTTTGTTACCGCAACCGCGGCCGTGACGCCGCGCGCCTCCAAGGCCTGTCCTAGTGCCTTTGCCGCGACTGCCGGCCTTGCTTCAAAGGAGTGCGCGTCCGGTATCAGCAGCACTAGGGTCCCAGATGAGCGCCGCGCATCGCGATGCAGACCATCAGCCATTGCATCAGCCCATGGCCTCGGATTCTGCGGCACCTCTTCGCCAAGCTGCAGCACGATATCGAAGGTTCGCAATGCGCCCGTGGTAAAGTAGTGGCGCTTCGCCGGGACCGGACGAAGGCCTAAGCGTGCCGGCAGGTCACGCAACTGATCCGGGCTCAGTCGCTCGCTCGCTCGCTGCAACGACTCGTCGAGATCAAAGTCACTTCCCGAAAAGAGCGCGAATGTGCCGAGCCGCGGTTGCCGGAGCAGGATGGCCTTTGAAACGAGGTCATCTAGCGTTTCCGCCAGGACCGCCTTCTCGTCGCTCGCCACGCACAGTCCCAGCATCTCTGGCGAGGCGACGACACCGGAGCCATTACGGAAGAATTCGATCAAGGCGATTGTTTTGGTCAGGCGTGCTGCGAGATCACTGCGCAACCCCGCGCGTTCGATGGCTTCCATGGCCAGGGCCATCTGTGCGCCATCATTCCCGGCAGCGATGGCCGATCCCATGTTGGCGATGAGATAGTCCCATAGCAGGTCGGGCCGGAACCATGGGTTAGGACTATTCGTCGGAGTTCCGTGTAAGTGAGCTTGGAATCCGAACGGCTCCGACGACGAAATAAAGCCGAAGACGCTACGCTCGTTCTGCGCGAAGCGTTGCCGTGAGACCGGCCCTAAGAGCAGTGTGGTGACGGGATGAAGCGGCCAAGCGCCAGTGAGGACTTTCGTTAGGGCCGGCACGTCGGTTTGGCGGCGCTGTCCGACGATTTCGGCAACTTTCTGCGCGATCTCAGAAGCCGCCAACGGGACCGTCGCTGTCTTGATTGCATTTGACAGCAGGCCAGCCACCTCATCGGGCAGCGACACAAAGGGGATGTTCTGGAAACGGCCCTGAACCTTCGCCCATTCATCACGCGCTGAACGGTTCAGTTTAGACGCGTATTGCTCGAAGGATTGGTGAAGAATACCAACAACAATCAGTTGGCCGCCTGCGCGGGCGGCACGCTCGGCGAGATCTTGCAGGAAGTGCACGTCCCCGCCGTCGCCGATAGCATGTTCGAGGAACTTGCCGAGTTCATCGAGTAGCAGGACGATTCCTCCCTGCTGCGCATCTTGCACGATGCGGTCGATTAGGGCACGCGGATCGCTAGCGACCAACTCGCGCACGCTCTTGTTCCAGCGGAGGATGCCCGCACACTCTTGAGCGAGGTCCAACCGCAAATCGGCGCGGCGCCCTGTCAGCGCTACAACCCGCCAGCCCTTCCCGCGCTCGGGGAATGCGGCACGGACTCTTGCTGACATCTCTGGGCCAGTGATCTTTGATGCAAGTTTGCGCTGCTCGTCAGAGCCGCCGACTAGGCTTGCCAAGAGCAAGGCAGCGCTCGACTTGCCGCCGCCATAAGGTCCGGTCCAAGTGAAAGCGCTTTGCCCGCCTTCAGCGATGGCCGCCACCATGGAGAGCAGGGATTTTTGGACGCTGCCCTGCAGCACGTAACCCGTAAGCGGAGGTGTTCCACTCAAATCCGCATCCAGCCGGGCCGACCGGGCAAAACGCCGCTCAACGGTGACGATGTCTGCAAGCATTGTCATGCCGCCAATCTCGAACCGTAAGCACGCTCCAAGAGCATTAGCTCGTCGATCCCATCGAGCGGTTCGCGGCGCGCGACCTGCCGCAGCCCGGCGGTATCTGTCCAAACCAGTACTCTGCCGGTCACATCGGCGATCGTTGCAAGCCGGAAGGCGACGCTCTCTTCGTCCAGGCGGAAGATACGCCCGGGAGCACCCACGCCATATGTGACGGTCTCAACCGAGAGTGTCGGCGCGTCTTCATGCCAACGCCGCCAATAACGGATGAGGGCGTAGGCAAATACAGCCGGAGAAAGGCTTTGCTTCGGCCCGCGGACAAACTCGAACTGTCCGGTACGCAACTCACGGATGAGTCCCAACTCAGCGAGAAGCGGTTCCGCGGCGTCTTCTCCCGTCTCCGCCGTGCGCGGCGCATAGCTTCTCAGCACAACTTCGACGTCGCGCTTGATCGTCTCGGCCGTTGCCCGCGCTCCGCGCGCTGTGGCAATCGCCGATAAATCCTTCACCACGTCGTGACGCTCAAACATCGGTTGCCCAAAGACATTGAAGACATAGAAGAACGACGTTGCCACGTCAGGGGTCGCGCAAATAGCATTGTGCACGAGCCATATGGTCGAGGGATCCTCCAGGTAGGGGTCCAAACCGGTGCGATTGTCGAACAACAGACGGCCGAGCTTGGTCACCTCCAATTTCCCGTCCATCTCTCGCACGATCCCGCAGGCGACCGCCCAATGCCGCATCGCCATCGCCATGTTTTTTCCGACACCAAACCTTGCAATCGCATCTTGTTCCTGGAATGTTCCCTTATCGGTCACGCCCGATGCCACAGCGTCGTACGCCTTCTTCAGCCACAACAGGCGAAGCGGAAAGGTCTCGTGACCGGAGAAGCGGATGGCCACGGACGAATCAAGCAAAAGGTCCTTCATGGACCCACCATAGCACGCTACTGGAGACTGTCTCCAGTGCGCAGACGAAGCTTCGCGACCGCAGAAGCGATTGCATCAGCTGCGAGCATCGCATCGTCCTCAGAATTATAGCGGCCGAAGTATAAGCGCACCGTACTTCTTAGGAGATGATCGTTGACTGCAATAGCACGAAGAACATGTGAGGGCGTTATCTGACCGCTTTGGCAAGCTGAGCCCTCGGAGATAGATATCTGACTAGACACCGCAGCTATCAATTCGGTCGCATCAATGCCCTCGAACGCAATGCTCACACTCCCTGGAAGCCGAGCACTTGGCGTCCCATGCCGGATAAACCGCACCTGCCGATTGCGCAGTTCCGCCTCGAACCGTTCCGCGAGCGCTCCGGCATGCCGGGCGTCCGAGGCAAGCTGCGTGGCGGCGAGTTCGGCGGCCCTCCCAAACCCTACTACCAGAGGCGTGGCAATTGTTCCGGGCCTGAGACCACCTTCTTGGTCGCCCCCATATAGGATCGGTTGCGGCCGGTACGCCGTGGCACCGGACACAAAAAGAGCGCCGACACCCATCGGCCCGTACATCTTATGTGATGATAGACTCACACAATCGAAGGTAGTCGCATCGAACGGCAGCTTGCCCACAAGTTGCGCCGCATCGACATGGAGGAGAGCGCCTTTGGTGCGGACAATGTCGGTGATCCCGGCGAGGGGCTGTACTGCCCCAATCTCATTGTTAGCCGCCATTACCGAAACCAACAGTGTATTTTCCGAAACGATCGTTGAAAGGCGCGTCAGGTCGATCACTCCGTCGGCGTTCACCGGAGCCGTTTCCACGGTAAATCCTTGGCGCTCGAGGGCATATGCGGCGTTCAGCACGCTCTTATGCTCGATTTCGGAGACAACCAATCCGGTGCGAACGCTGCCTCGTGCCCGAGCTCCTAGGGCGGATCCGATGAGCGCGAGGTTGTTTGCCTCGGTCGCGCCCGATGTAAAGTGAATCTCCCCCGGCGTGGCACCAATCAATTTTGCCACCTGACCCCGCGCGTTCTCGACCGCGGCGTCTGCGAATTGACCATGCCTGTGGGGTGAATTGGGATTTCCGGCCCGTCGGTGCCACCAAGGTTCCATTGCGGTCAACGCTTCCGGTGCAAGAGGCGTTGTCGAATGGCCGTCGAGATAGATGGGGTAACCTGACTCAACGCACCCACGATCTGCTCTATGTGCCGGACCAAGCTCATGACCTGGCAGGTCGACCTCAGTAGTGCTCATCAAGAAGCCTTTTCGAAGGGATGCCAAGCCTGCTGGGATGCGCCGACGGCCGGGTCAGATTAACATTTCTATGTGGTCGCGCGAACCACTCACGTTTCTCTATCACATCTCTCGTCGACCCTCACGCGCTGTGGCTTCGACGCCTCCTGGACTTAGTTGCTGTTCGGTGAATGTCACGCGGGTGTATGCATGTATCCCCGAGATGCGGATGAGGCTGAAAATGCTGTTGAACTGAACGCCAAGTTGCGTACGATTCTAGAAAGGATCAATCTTTAACAATCCATACCAAAGAGCGCTATCATGGGGGACAGCGCTGTGTTCGCTGGTCACAAGAAACTCATATTTCTTGACCAAGCGCGGTTGAGCCGCGCTGGCAAACTTCACATACAAGGACAACAGGTGAAGGCCTTGCGGCCAACGGTCAGTTGCAAAGCCAGGCTTGATTTGCGGAAGGAAGGCTATCCGTTTCTCCCAAGAGCTGTTCGGCGATACGGCAAAAGGAGCAAACTTCGGGCCTTGCGTCATCGACAGAGTTTTTTGATCTCCTTGCAGAAATTCTACCGGGACATATCGCATCTCGCGCCCGTCGCATGAGACTGTCAAATAGAACCATTCAACCACCGCGACGGTGAGGCCGCCATTGACGACCGTAAGTGGCAGCACCAAGGCGTAAGCAGTTTCGACAGCAAGACGTTGTCGATGCAACTCAAGCTGACTCCAAAGGACCTCGCAATTTGCAGAGAGCCTTGCTCGAATTGCCTCAGGATAAGCCGCGGTAATCCAGCGCTGCAGCTGCCCATCGAATTCGTCGCGGGTGAAACGACGCCCGGAGATTGCGCCGTCGATCAGATTGCCGGCTACCAATGTCACAAGCGATTCCCGCACAGACAAAGGGACCCCTTCGATGCCCTGCGACTGCAAATAGCGATCAAGTTTTGTGATGGCTTGCTCAATCAGAGCCACGGTGTCGATCGCAAGCGGAGTCGGCACTGAAACGCCATCAAATGGCGCCTCATCGATCACGGCCTGCGCTATTGGCCCTGCGAGAATGAGCTGGTATTCGTTCGCGCTCTTTGAAGCTTTCAAATCACTACACCAGGATTCAACCGCCGCCTTGCCGATCTGGTTTTGCGATGATTTCACCTGCTGTGCGCGCTTGAGATCAGGGAATTCCCAAAGAATGTCGACCTTGTCATTGTCGGTGTCAGGCTCGATCGTGACCGCCGACCATCCATCGTTTTTTGGATTCAAGGCGTCGAGCACCACGGCCAAGGTCTGAATGGAGAATCCTCGGATCGCCTCTCTTCCACCCATAGCACCAGTCCCTGCTTCTTTTGAATGAGCAAACGCTACAGTTCTTCGCCGCTGAAGAAGCCACGGACAATTCGACCCCAATCGCTGCGCATGTCTTGGATTCGCTTGAGGGTTGGCCCGGATGCCTCATCTTCCATTCGCGCCCAAGCCGAGAGCAGATGAAGGACATCTGTCAAATAGGGGATCTCATTGTTAAGATCGTCAGCGCGCATCGGTTCAAAAAGCCTTGCATGGACCGGGTTTCGTGTGTTCAACGTGATGACTATCACGCCGCCCGTCGCATTCACGTCGAAGAAAGCGTCCGTCGGTAGATCAAGATGCTTAAAGCGAAATTTGATATGCTTCTTGACGTATTCGACAGCTATTTCTTTTGCCTTCACCCCTTCAATTCCATCGCTCTCCAGGTTGGCAGATAATGCCTCCATTCGAGCGGATTCGGGGGATTCTTCCTGCTTATCGCTTTGGCCAGTATCACCGTAGTAAGCTCGCCTACGATTCACCGATTCAGTTGCGACCGCCTCGGCTTGCGATTCTGTTGGTGCACTTTTCTTCTCAACACGGGTGCGTTCACGCATCGTTGCGATCTTCTGGCGCATCTTCACGAGCAATTTGTCGATCTCAGCGCTAATAAGATACATGGGCATGCGCGGGTCTTGGTCGCTTTCCAGCATATTTTGATAGGCGGAATCCGACATTCCTTCGTCCGCTGCGTCTTCACTAAGATTTCGGCGCAGAAAGTTGGTCGCGGCCTGTTTGTTGTTTGTCACCCCGAATACGTCATCAAGGTTTGGGTCGAACTCGACCTCGAGCCCCCAATATCGCTCGCGCGGGTCGTAGGAATTTTCAAACGTTCTGCTCAGTTCAAGCTCACGGCCAGAGCGGACGACGGATATTCCTTGGTTCTTGGCAGCGTGCTGACCAATTTTCGACCCACCGCCCTCAATCCGGACCTTTTCCGTGCAAATTGAAGTGCGGACTTGGACCACATGGTCTTCGCCGCGAAAACCAACGCTAATGTTCATCGGCTCGGCGAAATTTACGAAGGCAGGCGTCTTGTTATAGGGCTCAGGAGCGTTCGCGCCGGTCATCAGGTACAAGGGATCATTCGGTCTCACAAGACTTTCAAAGCTCGAGATAAAACGATCGCCACTTGCGGCGTATGCTGCGAGACGGATCTGGACAGCCTTCTGATCAATGAAGTGCCGATAGACCCGCCCGGTGATGAATTCGGTATGTTTGAGTAGCGTGCTGCTCTGTTTCCAGCTTACACGGTCGAGTTGGCTCCAGACGACGAGCGTTCCGTGCGGTTGAATTTCTGCACTGATCATTTTGAGCCACTCCGAGGGGATCGTGCTGGCCGTCGGCTCGGGCACCTCCTTCATGATGCTTTTTTCGATTTTGTCGACGTCGAGAAAGGTATGGAAGACCTTGCCGTTCTGCCAGCTCCAGACATCAACGCGTTTACATTGGGAGATCGAGGAATTGGGAAGACCCATCCCAAACTTGCCAATTCCCTTTTGATTCTTCTTCTCAAGGTGAGTGCCGTTCCCGAATTGCATCGCCTTCCGCAACAGGTCGGGGGACATGCCCGCGGCGTCGTCGAAAACGGCGATGCTGTCGATGCGCTTGCGGCCATTTTCCGCTTGGGCACGATCGAGACAGATTAACTCGACATGCGTTGTGCCGGCTGTCGCGTCGCCAGCTTGAGCAGAGTTGTCGATAAGTTCAGCGATGGCATGTGCCGAGTCTCGATACCCCGAGCTACGCATCGCAGTTATTGAGAGGCTCTGTGGGATGACATCAAAGCTCATTTCGTCGTCTCCATACGTTCCCACTTACCTGATTGCGCGATCAGTTCAGAAAAACTGGCAATGCCATCATCGACAATCGTCACATCGAGGACGGTCCCCGCATCCCGGCCGTTCGCAAATCGGCCAATAATTGCACCGTAAAGAGCCGTCGAACTTGTCGGGTTGGCGATAAGAAGGGTTTTGGCCTTCGGAACTTCATTTCCTGAAACGACGGCGCCATGCACACAAAGAATGTGGGTATCGGTTCCGTTCTGAAAGCGCGCGACCTCATGTCGCTGCTGATCGAAGCTCAAGTCTCCTGTAACCGAAACCGCCTTGATACCGCTGCAGTTCAGAACACCGACAAAAGCTCGGGCTTGATCTGCAGTGTTAGCGTAGAAGATGATGCATTCCCCTTGATGCTTTCGCTCGTAGAGAAAATCGATGAGTTTTCGGCTTCGTTCCACATCGTTTGCCAAATCGATTGCAAGATCTTTATCAGCATCAAGGTCTAATTCGAGGGGGTGATCGAGCTGCTTCCCTGATCCAAGGCGTGACACTTTGATTTTCGCGATCGCGTTCTCGTCGATCAAAAACTCAATTGGATCGTCGTTTGTAAGTTCGATCGGACTGGTGCCATAGTAATCTAGAAAGGTTGGCAGCAGGCCGACGCTCTTGAGGTAGCCCCCCGATGCAGCAAATAGGCCGATGACATTGAACGGATCGACGTCGCGCAAGCTGGCGAAAATTCTTTTAAAGGACGGATCCGCAATATGCTGAGCGTCGCTCAGAACAACGCAGCGCAAATCCTTGGCAAACGCTTTCATGTCATTCAGGTCGAATTCAACCTCGTCTTTTAGTCTAGCGAGATCGAGAACGGCTATACCGCCCGCAACCTTTCGTAGGTCCTGGATCGGTGCAGTCCCAAACAGCCGAAAAATCGTAGCATCGCGAGACCCGATATCCTCCCACACTTTGAATAACTCTTGGAACGCGTCTTCGCACAGACGAGCGTCGCCAGCGCACCAAATCACAGTCTGGGTGTCAGGGGTTGAGCGAAGCAGGTCAACAATGGCCGTTGCGACAGTCCGCAATTTGCCGGAACCCGCCGGCATATGGAGGAGGATAGTGGCCGAGGCGTCAGACAAACGCTGACGCAGCTCGCGATAGGCGTTTGTCTGATACTTCTGGAGACGCGCCGTGGGCGCAGCCCGACGCGAAGGTTCAATCTCAGTCGTCAAATCGGGTTGATACGGAATATTGAACCAGGCAAACAACGTCTCGGCCGCAGTTCCGTTGAGAGACGCGAACGTCTTCTTCAGCGTCGCAGCGGGGTTGAATATCGGCACATTGATACGCTCGCAAATCTCGACTGCTTCGTCTGCTTTGAGCTGGTCCAATACCAGATCACGAAGAGACGATACTCGCAGGACATTATCCGCGCCGTACTGGCTGACGATGAGTTCGGCCAAACCCATGTTGCTGTTCGCACCGGGGGAAACAAGCTCGGCAAGCTCGATGGTCGATTGGGCAATGTAGGGCCTGAGCTCTTCCACGGAACAGCGACTTAGAAATTGGACAAGCCGCTGGCTCAATTTCCCCCCCCCCGGCGACACTTAGACCTTGTGTCGCGCTTGGCCACTTCGAATCAGTACGCAAGTAGATACGGTGCCGATATACATGATTTCAATTGCTCTTGAACCAGTAGGCCGTAGTCGCGCGTAGGACGGAGGAAATTCGCCCCCCGCCGCGGGCGGTGAACCGGACAGCCGTAGGAGCGTCAGCATAGCGCCGGCCGGCAGGACGGGACGCGGGACCGACTGTCCCCGTCCGCGACGCGTGCTGGCGGCCATCGGTGCGGCGTTGAGCCACTTCTCCCCGAACTCGCCAAAACTCTTCGCTTCTTTGAGGCGGCGCTTCTTGCGCTGCTTCTCGATGGCCGGCGATCGCCCCTCGCCAATAGCGCGCTTTGCGTCGAGACACTTCTCTCGGGCCAGGGCAAGTGAGATTCCGTCCCGTCCGTACCTGCCTAGAGCGGGATGCATTCGGATGGAATGGGACACCCCGCGCTATCTCTTTGTTTTAGCCGCATTTCTGCGACGCCAAGCGATTCCGCTTGGCTGCAAAACGCTCTAGATAGACCGTCTCGCGGCGTCCGTTGAGCCTGTAATCGAGCCGAAACGAGATCGCGCCACTGGGCATAACTCGAACATACATGCCGTCACGATCTGCAATTTTGTAGATTTTCTCTTTTGGTTTCAGCGCTTTAAGGGCGGCGTCCGTCAACATTCCTTTTGCCTCCTGAAAAGTACCGTCAGCACAATTTCGAGGCTACTCGACAGAAAATTACCTTATTTTTCAGTATCTTAAGGCACAAAAAAGTACCGTCACAGCCTCATTGGCCTTGACGGTACTTAGAAAAATTCGGGTGGGCAATATGCGGAAGGTCCGTCAAAGCCAATCTCTGCGTGCCGATTGTCGCTGATTGTCCCTGAAAGGACTTATATTTGTTTTCAGTACGCTACGTCGCAGATTAACGTATTTTTTCGGCGGCGTTTGATCATTCCCGCTCCAACGCACATCGCCAGCCCCTCGTTCATGATCGCCCGAATACGCCGCAACGGATAGTCCCGCTGGCCCCGCGCCTTGAGGTCACCCGTTCATCTGCGAATGTCTCTGGAGCCAATCAATCACGCTCCTCAAGTTACCAAGAGCAACTTATTCAACATCATTCTAATCTAAACCAGGCCGGCGGCATACAATACCTTCGCGACCGGCTCGAAATACTTCTGTGGGACGGGATCCCCCAGCTTTGTCGTGGGGATGAGCTGGCGCGCCAGGACATCATCATCGACAATGGTGAGACGTAGCGCCCGCGCCTCATCAAATAGCTGAGAAGCAGCCTCCCCCTCGCCTCGGCAAACCAGTACCGGCACCCCGGTCTCGCCACGGACGTAACGCAGACCAACCAGTATCGCGCGCCCTCTCAAGATCAATGTGGCGCGATGCACGCCAAGCGGAAGCTCGCTAGCCATTTCGTTACGGAGGCGACGTCGTTCACGTTTCAATTCTGGCTCGCCTTGCTGATCCTTCAACTCGCGCTTCATCTCGGTGTCGGTCATGCGCATGTCGCGCAAAAACAACCCGCGCTGAACCAGGAGATCAATCAATCCGCCGATCAGAAAGAAGCCGGCAGCAATCCCAATCAGCAGTTTCACCTCTGCAAACACAAAGCCGACACAGCCCATGCCGCAGATCGGCAGATAGACCATCGTCTTCCACATGCCGAGAACGACGAGGAGAAAGACTGCGCTGAGGACGAAAACCTTCACCAGCGTCTTCACAAGCTCGGTCAGAGAGCGCATCGACGCGATGCGCTTCAGCCCTTTGAAGGGGTCAATTTTCTCATATTTCGGCATCATCGGCTCGAAAGAGAAGACCAATCCACGATTAGCGAGAAGTCCCGATAAAACGGCTGCGGCGACAATAATCCCGAGGAATGGGCCAACGATTGACACTGCGAGTTCGGTAAAAAGGACCAGCGCCTGCTGAACCGCGCTGTTGAAGGGCATATCTTGCAGCTTGTCTGTTAGTAAAAGCGCTTCCTGGCATTTATCCTCGATGGTGCTCGCTTTTAACCATAGATATCCCAGCCCGGCGCACGTGCTGGCAGCGCGGACGAAATCGGCGCTGCTTGGAATCTGCCCCTTCTTGCGCGCTTGGTTCAGCTTCCTGGGTGTGGGTGGGTGTTTCTTTTCTTCGCTCGTGTCGCTCATCAGGCAGCCTCGCGATTGCGCTGAATCCGTTCAAGGGCGGACTGGGCGTTGGTCCCGCGCCGCCGCGAGGACCGCCTTTGCTTGCCCCACGAGGGCCCAAATGAGGCTTGAGGCGTTGCAGTGGCCGGGAGCTCCAGACGGGCTACAGGAAGATGCGCCACGGACACCTCCGCCAAGATGTGCCCACAGCGTCGATTGATCAGCACGTCGTGAGGGCAGCTTCCGGCACCGGGCACCCGACCCCAGTTTGTAAAGGTGCAACCATGACCATTTTGGTTGGTGTCGATTGGGGCGGATCGAACCATGCCGTTTGAATCGTCGACCCTGCCGGCGGGGGCCTGGACCACTTTGCCGTCGCGAGCGGGACGGGCTTGCTGATCTCGCTGCCTGCCTGCGCCGGTATGGTACGCCCGGCGAGACGCCGATCCCCATCGAGCGGCCCAGTGGACTCGTCGACGTGCTGGTCGAGGCCGGGTTCGTCGACACCCCTGCCCTACCCCAATGTCGTCAAGGCGTGCCGGCGCCGCTATCGCGCCGACGCCGCCAGCAGCGACCCCGGCGACGCCTATCAAGACGCCAGAAGACGCGGATGCCGGCATCTGCTCACGCATGGATGTGCATTTTCTGGAGAGCATGGCAAGACGACATGCCCTACGATCCAAAAACACCCCCCTGCCTGGCCTCTGCTTGTCGCTGGTTGGCAAAGGACCTCTCTCATTTCAGCAGCTTCTCAAACCACTCCAGCGCGCCGTTCGACCAGACGATTTCCGATTTCATGCCTTCGACGAGATAGACAGTGTAAGTGACCATGATGATCGGAAAGCCGATATTCTTGATCGTCGGGGAGAGATCGCTCGGCTTGAATTGCGGCGCATAGCGCCCGACTATCATCACAGATATATCGACCAGGAGTAGGAAGGCCACCACAGGTCCAGCGACCAATAGAGTCGTGCGCATGATGTGGTCCAGGAGCCCCATCAATTCCATTGCTCCTTGCGCGGTCAGGGTGGGCTGGAACCGATACACGGGCCAGATCAGATAGCTGCCATAAAGGCTGTTGATCATAACCTCCAGACCTCCCGACGCGACAAAGATCGTTGCCGCAGTGATGCCGAGAAAAACTCCCGTCGCCGAAGCCTGGCTGCGCGTAGCGGGATCGTCCGAAGCGACCTGGCTGGTGATGCCGCGCTGGGTGTCAATAATCTCACCGGCCGCCTGCAGGCTCCATAGCGGGATGCCGAGCAGCGTGCCAAGCAGCAGGCCGACAAAAACCTCCTTCAAACCGAGCAGCGTTACCTGAATAAGACGTGTTTCAGGATCAATCGCCTGCAGGCCGACGCTGATCTGCGCCAAGCATGGTAGGGCGAACGCAACAGCCAAGCAGCCGCGGATCAGCCCGCTAATCTGAGACCGTGTAAATATCGGAAGGACCAGCATAATACCGACGGCGCGGGACGCGCCAAGTCCAGCTGCAACGATGAATTCGATGGCCGCCTGGATCAGACTTTGAGAATCAGAAAGTGACAAGCCATACATGGGAATGGCTAGTAGCTGGATGTGATTGCGGGAAACTCAGCAAAGATCTGGTTGGTGTATTCTATGAGCGGGGCGCTCAGCACAGGGGAAAACAGACCAATGACGGCAACAACGACCAGAAGTTTCACGGCGAGTGGCAAGGAATCATTCTGGATCTGCGTCGCCGCCTGGAAGATGCCAATGCCCAGGCCAACAACCACCGCCGCAATGAGTGGTGGCAGAACCCAGATCATGAAAATCACGAACGATTGGCTCATGTGAGTTACAATGCTGGCCTCGTCCATACTCAACCTCCCGGTGTTGTGTAACTCAACACAAGCCCGTGCGTTAGTTGCGACCAACCATCGATAGTGACGAATAGAAACAGTTTGAAAGGCACAGATATCACCGCCGGGGACACCATTGACATGCCCATGGCCATCAAAATTGTCGTTACGATAAGATCGATGGTGATAAAGGGAAGATAGAGAAGAAAGCCAATTTCGAAGGCACGCTTGAGTTCTGAGATTAGAAAAGATGGTATCAGAATGACGAGGTCATCAGGTGCAGCGCTGGCGCGCATATCCTGTGGCCAGACTTGTTGGGTCGAGGATAGGAAAAACCGGCGTTGTTCTTCATTGGTGAACCTCTTGAGATAATCACGCAAGGGCTCCCGCCCCTCTTTAGCGGCGGTCACCCAGTCATCGAACGTTTGATAATGCAGTTTCGGATCCGTGACGCGAGCATAGGTTTGCTCAATAACAGGCGCGCTAACGAAAACGGTGAGAATCAATGCAGCGGCGTATAGCACGATGTTTGGTGGTATTGTCTGGGTCCCGAGCGCGTTGCGGACGAGGAAGAGGACGACCGATATCTTTACAAACGCCGTGGTCGTGACGACCGCCAACACCAGCAGACCGAGTCCGGCTGTAACCGCAAGTAGTGCCAGGATTCCTGGTTGAACGTCAGTCATTGCATGCCAGTCTGCCACGGAGTCTGATGCCCAGCCCGTCGCCGATGCGCACGATGTCGCCGCAGCCGATACGCTGGCCGTTGGCAAGAATATCGACCGGACCGTCGATCGGCCTACCAAGTTCGAACACATGCCCTTCGCCGGCACCTCTCAATTCTCTTAAAGGCATCGACCAGCGGCCGCATTCAAAGACCAATGTGATCTCGACATCGTCAAGATCGGCTTCCGCCGGCGCTTGCTGTGATTCGGGTTGTGTCGTCATATGTGCATTCTCCAAGCGGGATGGTCGCGGACGAAAAGGGCGCCGCAGAATTAGGCTGTCCCCGGCAATATCTGCCGCGGCCCATAACCGGCCCGCAGATAGGATGATCTGGCCGCGCCCATACGGTAGTACATCCGGCAACAGCGCATCACCGGCACGTGCGTCGCGAAGAATCGCGGCCGAAGCGGTGAGCGAGCCGATCTCTGCTGCAACTGTGATGGGGAGCTCTGAAAACAGGTCGCACGGCTGTCGCTGCAACTGGCCAAGCAATTCGCCTAACGCGCGGAACGCAGATGGTACACGACCGTCGAGAGGCGAGAACAGGAACAGACGAACTTTGCCGCTGACTGGACCGCAGACGATGTCGAATTCCAGATAAGGAGCTGGCGTCATGGGGTCGCCTGTACGAAGGAATTGCACGTTCCGCTGTGTCTGACTCTCCAGTCGAGCGATAAGCGGCTCGAGTGCAAGTTCGAGAACAAGCGAACCAGTTGGTTCGCAAGGTAATGCAAGACCATTCTGCACTGTTGAGATGAGCGCCTCTGCAAGTCGACGGCACAACGACAAGACGATCGTTTCGTCTCCGACGCGCCAAATGCAGTCAAACATTGGAGCCGTAGAAGGTTCCTGCTGCCAGACGATCCGTTCCATCCGTACAGATAGCGGCATATCGCCAAGCCGGCTTTGAAAGGCCATGCGGGGGGTCGCGATTTCGTTGATCCACGAGACGACGGCGCGGGACAGAGTTAGCGATGGTTTGAGCGTAGCGTGTCTGCCCACAGGAGTTACCGGGGGCGGCTCTACAAAACGGCACGACCGCGCCGCAGTAAGAGGATGAGCCGTCATCATATCGGGTCGCCCGACATTTGGGGACGCGAAACCCTCCCATACCGAGGCATGCTTTCGTCATCGGCCTCTATCTCGGCTGCGGACTCCGAATGGGTGTCGACCGCGCGCCGAACGTCGCCCTCGATCTGTTCCCATTTGTGCCTGGCCGCCGAACATTTGACCCAGTGGGCCCTTGTCTCAGACGCCGCCGTCTCGGCCTCTTCTTGAGCGACGTGCGCGTCATCAAGCCTCTGACGTCTCAAGGTGACCTCGGTCTCAAGCCGCTCAATCAGGAGCTTGCCACGATCGAGTGCTGCGACGGACAAGGTATCGAGCGATATTAGCTGTTGATAAAGCTGCACTTCGGCCGCTGCACGGCGGTCCTCTGCGATCGCAAGCTCCTTGGAAGCTTGCTGTGTAGCCAAGGCCGCGATCTGGCGCTTGGCTTCCATATTGGACAGGTCGCTAAGGGCACTGCGCTCTCGCATATCCTTCAGAAGCCTTAGCCTCGAAGCGTGAACACGATTCACGCGGTCAGACGTGACATCCATTCGACGGTTTCCTCAAAACTGGACGTCTCGACTTCGCCCTGGCGCAAAAACTCCTGCAGATCATCGATCGAGGCGATAGCCCGGTCAGTCAGCGGATCGCTGCCATGCTTGTATTCACCGACCTTGACCAAAAACTCGGACTCGGCACTGCGCGAGAGGAGGTCACGGAAGAAGGACGCCGACCTACGATGTGCAACAGATACGACTGCATCCATTACACGGCTGCGGCTCTGCAGCACATCGATAGCGGGGAAATGCTCTCGCGCCGCGATCGTGCGTGAAAGGACTACATGGCCATCGAGAATGCCGCGCGACTCCTCGGCGATTGGATCTCCCACACCGTCACCCTCGACAAGCACGGTATAGAAGGCTGTGATTGAGCCACGCTCCCCCATGCCGGCACGCTCCAACAGGCCTGGCAGCGTGGCAAAGACGGAAGGAGGAAAGCCCCGCCGGGTCGGCGGCTCACCCGCAGCAAGGCCGATTTCGCGCATGGCGCGGCAAAGGCGCGTCAATGAATCCATCATCAGAACGACGCGTCGCCCTTGTTCGCGAAAATACTCGGCGAGTGTGGTTGCCATATGCGCACATTGCGCCCGCTCTATTGCCGAGCGGTCGGAGGTTTCGACGACAACGATCGTACGACGAAGTGCTGCCTCCCCAAGATGCCGCTCAATGAATTCACGAACCTCGCGCCCACGCTCGCCTATGAGCGCGACGATGGTAACGTCGGCTGCCGCGCCTTTTACGATCTGTGACAGTAAGGTTGACTTGCCGCAGCCCGCCTCTCCATAGATTCCGATCCGCTGGCCTTCGCCACATGTCAGTAGACCGTCCAGGGCACGGACGCCGAGTGGGAAGGGCCGCTCGATTATGCGCCTTGTCATTGGGTTGGGGGCTCTGCCGCGCAGCGGACGGGTTTCAGCGGTTTTGACAGCGCCTTTGCCATCGAGCGGACGTCCGAAGCTGTCGATCACGCGGCCGAGCAAATTGGCCCCGACTGGCACTTCATGCATTCGTCCCGTAGCCACCACTTCTGCACGGCTGGACAGGCCGACCAAGTCACCGACCGGCGTGAGCAAAACGCCATTCTGAAACAGACCGACCACCTCGGCTTCCAACGACCACCCGGTCCGCGGATCCTGCAACAGACAGAGTTCGCCGATACGGGCGTCTGGCAAGACGGCATAGAGGAGCGTTCCGATGGCCCGCGTGATCCGTCCGCGTACGACACGCGTGTCGATATGCTTGGCTTTAGACCTCAGACCAGACAGCTCTGTATCCAGAGTTCTCTCTGCAGCGGGATTGCTGTGCTCGGGCATCCGCATGGTCACAGTTCGTTTTCTTCAGAACGCAACCCAAACCCGAGGCGCAGCGCGCGTAGCTGCGCAGTCAGCCCGAGATCGACATTGCCATATTCGCTCCACAGCACGCATTGCTGCGGCGACAGCGCCGGATCGGGGTCAATCCGGACCTTCGGCCGGCCTTCCCTTCCATCGCATTCAGCGAACTCGCGCGCGAGCGCATCGACTTGCGTGGGAGACACATGAAGACAAACTTCGGCGCCACCATATTCCCGCTCGATCGCACGACGAACGGTCTTCACCAGCAGATCGCCTGGATCAAAGGCACCCAGAAGATCGCCTACGATCTCCATCACGAGCTGTGGCAATTCTTGCTCCAGAACGGTCTTTCGCCGTGCCACTTCAGAGACTGTCCGCCCAATCAGTTGGGCCATCTCCTCGGCGCCGTCGTTGAATCCCTCGGTATGACCGCGCGCCCGTTCGCGCCGATAAGCCGCGCGCGCCCAGCCGCGAACCCGCTGCAGATGCCGTTCGGCCGCAGAACGCGCCTCCGCGGCATTGTCCCAGATTTCGAGCTCACTTGCCGGCATCAGTGGCCCGACTGGGCGCATCTGTGGAGCAACCGGCGCTGCTGGATCATCGAACGTCATTTCGTCGGGGTCTCCGCAACCAAATAGGCTACCACTAAAGAAAACAACTGGCCTGCAGCATTGCGGTGCTCAATCGCGGGCTCATCGGCGGCGGTCCCAACAGGCAGGCGCAGCAGCACGCGGTCCCGGTCAAGGGCTGAATTTTCATCGAGCCAGGCGCCAAGACAGGCATGTCCATCGTGTTCAATCTGTTGGGCGAGTTGCTCCGGATCGTCAATCGATCCGGTTGCAATGGCATGCGCCAGATGTCGGATGCCAAACGCGTGCGCTTCAGCGCCGATAGATTGGATCAGAACGGTGAGGTCAGGCTTTGAAATCAGCTTCAGCAGCGAGCGGGCATGCCAGAGGCTCCCGGCAAGCAGGGCCGCTCGACGCGGATCATGTCCACGCAGAAGGTCCTGACCCCAGCGGCCTTCATTCAAATTCATTTCATCGTCGAGCAACAGTCCTGCCAATCTCACTTGAAGCCTCCGACTCTTCTGCAACCGCACCAAGGTCGCGGCCGACAACGCCGGGTCAAGACGTGCGGCAAGTCGAGTCGGATGAATCGCAGCAGCAAGCTGGCTCAAGCCCACGGAAGCCGATTCGGGCGATCGATCACGCATCGCCGACCATCTTTTTAGCAACAGACTCGATCGCAGGCACACCCGCGCGCCCTTCAAGCTTGGTGGGTTCGCGCGATTGCCTGCGCTGGCGCATACGAGCGCGGCCCAAGACATAGCTTAGAACGCCGATCACGGCCGCGGCGAAACCCACAGCAATCGCCAGCAAAGGCGCCGGAATCGATTTAGATGCCTGGGTCAAAACAGCCGCTGGCTCAGCCCGTTGCTCAAATGCGGGCCGTTCCACTGGCACGAAAACCACCTCCACCTTATCGTAGGATAGGCCCTCGATGCTGTTGGCAATGAGCATCTTGATTTGCGGCAGCAGAATTGAGAGGTTTGCCTTAGCGTCATGTCGGATAAACGCCGACGCCGAGGATGGCGTGGCGCCCTCTCGTAAAAGGTCGTTATGTGGCAGAACGACATGGACGCGCACCGAGATGACGCCGTCGATGTCGCTGATCGTACGCGACAACTCTTCGTTCAGCGCATAGACATAACGCGCGCGCTCTTCGGTCGGCGACGCGATCAGACCCGATCCTTTAAATATTTCGCCGAGGTTCTTGAAAGACTGGTGCGGCAGCCCCTTGGCATTCAGCAGGTTGATCGAGAAGGCAAGCTGCTTTTCTTCGACCTGAATCGTGCTGGTCCCATCCTTTACGGCGACACGGACCGCATCGACGCCACTGTTAAGCAGGAGCGCGAGCATGTCGTTCGCCTCGCGCTCCTGCAATTTCGTGTAGAGATCGGCCTTGCAGCCACTTAGAGCAAACAGAAGCGGCAGCACAGCACAACAAGGCCATAGCCGACCAGGCGGCCGGCTATGGGTGATCTCGCCATGCGTTGCGCCAACCATGGGCGACATTCAACCCGCTGATACCAGTTTATTCACAGATGAGCTGGCGGAGCCGATACCCTTGCAGACAAGGGAAACCTGAGTGACGTCATTGTAGACATCGCGCAGGCCAGCAACCATCGCTTCGAAATCCTTCCCCCCTTGCGGAGCACTTGGCGTCTGTACTCCTGCTGCTCGGGCCTGCAGAGGGAGCTGCGCCGCCGGCCCAGGCGGGGCGCCGGTCACAAGGGGCAACTCGCGGCCGAGCGCGGGAGGCGCGACTGCATTATGCTGATGCATCGAAGAAAGCGTTTGAAGCACGCGATCGCCCAGCGGGTTCGCCTGCGTTACAGCCCGCTGAACCTCCAAGGCCGGAGGAACTGGCGCCACCCCAGCCGTCGCGGAGGAGGCATCGTTTTTGACCGAGCTCGCCGCCTGCACAAGACTGCGCTGAAACTGCGCCTGGTCGCCGAGCGCTGCCGCCGACCCGACCTTGGACAGACCGTCGGTTAGATTGGTGGAGATCGATGTGACGCCCAACATCATGCAAGGACTCATTTGTTCTCTTTGAGATGTGATGAGTCTAACCCGCCCATCACCCGTTATCGGATCAACAGCATAGAGAGTCGAACTGACGACAAGCTGACGAATTGACCATGGGCAGCGTCTTTTAATCGCCACGTTCGGCGCCTAAGTTAGAACGCGAATTTCAACCTTATGTTCTTCGGGACGAGATGCCGGGAATGCTTGTGAATCCATGATCCTGCACATTTTTAAGAAAGTCCTCTGTGTCGTTTTTGTTGTCTCCACCGGAAACCATTTGGCGCACAGTGCTCCTCTGTCACTGCCCTCGACACCTTACAGGTATGCGGTTCTGGATCAGGAACTCGCTGCCGCGTTGCAGGAATTCGGCAACAACCTCAAAATCAAGATCAGCATCAGCGGCGAGGTGAAGGGGCGGATTCGCGGACGCATGCCGGATTTGCCACCGCGCGCGTTCCTCGACCGCTTGACCGATCTCTACAATCTCCAATGGTACTTCGATGGGGTCGAACTTTACGTATCATCTGCAAATGAAGCGCAAACTCGCCTGCTTGTGCTGACCCCGATCCGCTTCGATGCGCTCAAGGCAGCTCTAGATGCGCTCAACATCTCCGATGAACGCTATGTCGTGAGACCGGCGCCGGGAAATGCTCTCGTCATGGTTTCCGGTCCACCACGCTTCGTCGCGCTTGTGGAGCAGACGTTCAACGGTCTTGTGGCGCAGGCGCAGGCGCAGCCACAGGCCGCCGCCGTCGAGAAGCCGCCGCAGGAATCGGTACTGCTGTTGTTTCGCGGCTCCTCCGCCACGGTCATTCGCGATGGACGGCAGGAAGGCCCCTATTCTTCCCTGCCGCGTCAGGACGACATCGTGCGCGAGCCTGAGCCAGCCCAGAAATAACATTGAGAATACGGGCGCTGCGCCCCGCCTCTGCCCAGGAACACAAGTGGGTGTGCGGCGCCCGCGCCCTCAGCATGGATTGACGTTCTTTCTATCTTGTTTGCGCAAGAGATCGGCTTGTGCACAAAACGACATTCGCTCGCTGATTGGTTTGGCGACCTTCCGCTCCGGGTTTTGCAGCAGTGTCCGGTCGGCATCAATCAAGCGGACCCAAGGTCCCCATTCCGGGCCGATCGACACTCCTGAGAGAGAGGAGGTCTCCAGCATCGCCTGGTTGTTCGACCGCCTCTCGCTGACGCGCTGTCGATAGCGGATGGGCGAGGCGATGGCATCACAGAATACACCGCGGCCTCCAGGGGGCAATATCGCTGGCGATGCCGATTGTGACTCCTTTTGAAAGTCGTCAGCTTGTCGAAAGCTAACCCGCCTAACATGAGTCTCCAGACGGCACTGCCGCCTTTGGCTGTAGTGGGAACAACCGTCGTGCAAGTGACGAGCGGAGCAGTCAAGACCGTGGCTGGTGGCATTTAGGTGGCCGACCGGCGCTGGGACTTGTCACCGTTCGCCGTGAACAGTGGCCCCACATGATGCACATGTGGCGGTTTTCAATCCTGCATCTGGGGATACGCAATGTCGCTCAGCAATCTTTCGCTATACGCTAACTCGAATCTGCCTCAGTCCGCGCAGGGCTTGTCGTTCCGGGGACCTTCTGCGCCAACGCCCGACCAGACCCAACAAGGCGCAACTTCGACCTTTGAGGCGATGTTGTCGACTTGCTTGCAGGAAGACAAAAATGCCCCCCTCGCGCAGCGAGATCTGGTGCCGCCGGATCTGAACTCGGTGATGGAACAATTGCAGAAGCACCCTTTGGATCTGCTGTCACCGCAGATGAGGGAGTCAATCAAAGCACTGGATGAGGCCTCGCAACCCTCCGCAATCGCAGCGCCAGCGCCAGCGCCCGTGCCGACCTCGCCAGTGCCAAGCTCGAGGATCACGTGGAACGGCGGCACGCTGACCGAGACCGAGTTGCAGATCGTAGCAGTGCTGAACCGTCACAAGGACCAATGCCCGCTCAGTTGGCAGTCGCTGGCAGATAAAGCCAACGATCCCACTACGCCGCCTGATTTGAAGGCAGCGATCGAAGGACTGCAGCAGGACCCAGAGCTCTTTTATGCGATCGGCTCCCAGGGCGATGGTCGCTGCGGCGGTAAGATCGCGGCGAAGGATTTGTCGGGCTTCTCGGAGCATCACTCACAAGTTGGCGAATTCCAGGGCCGGCAGGCACAAAGCTATGAGCAAAACTACATCCCATCCGACGGCACTGGAAATGGGCAGCCGCAGGTCATGACCGCGAGCGACGCCATGCGCGAGCTTTACCGATATTCCGACTATCTGCCCAAGAACCTGAGCCTGGCGGATTTCAAGCAGATCGTCGAGGGCGACGCCAAAACCGGCAAATGTCCGCCCCAGGTCATCGCGGCGGCGCAGTACTTCGTCAATCACCCGGATGCGTGGAGGCAGTTGTACGGCGGCGCGATAGATAAGGTTCACAAAGAGGACTTCCTACAAGTCGCTTCAGCTGCGATGAGCCTCACGAAACCCGAGTTGGCTGCGCTTGACACAATTAACAAGAATCAGAGTGCCTTCTTTGGCGGCGGCGACTTGACTCGCGAAAAGCTTGCCAGCATGGCCGACGACAAGAGCCTCAACGCGAGTGTACGGAAAGCAGCTTCGCAGCTGCTTTCAGATCCGCTATTGTTCGGTTTGCTAAACAATTCGATCACGGGCTACAAGACCCACCATGGGTTCTTCGACTTCGGCGGCGGACATACGGTCGATTCCGGGAATATAAGCAACAACGACTTCAGGCATTTCTACAACAACATGTCGGCAGCCAACAGCACCGTTCAGAACGCGAAGACCCATGTTCCCAAAACCGCTGCGGAGCAGGATGCCGTCGCGGACATGATGATGGGCGTGGCGGACCAGCCCAATATCAAGTCTGCCAAGAAGAACGGCGGGGCCTTCATGCACGCAGCCGATAGTGTGCTCAAGGTGGGCTCGGAAGTGCTTGACTGGGGTGCGACAGCGGTGGGGCTGCTGAGCTTCGTTCCAGTCTTGGGTGAGTTGGCAGATGTCGTGTCAATGGGGCTTGAGACGGAGTCGCAAGCCGCAAATCTTCTGCATACGGCCATTAGTGGAGGCAATATGAAGCTGGCGCTGGCAGAAGCCGGCATCAGTCTCGGGGGGCAGGCGCTAAGCTTTGTCGCCGGCCCCGAGGTGAAACTCGCTATTCGCAATGGGCTCGTGAAGAAGGCCCTGGAAGAGGCGTTCACGGCTGGCGTCAATATGCCGATTTCGGTGGCGCAATCCTATGCAGAGGGCTATTTGAGCAACATAAAGGCACGCCTTGAGGCCGGTCCCGTGCAAGGCGCAGGCGCTCCAATCCAGTACGACACAACGGCGCGGTCTCAAAACGTGGCTTGACAGGAGACTTGCCCCGACCCGGCGGCCGTGTAAGCCTTGCAGTCACGGCCCCCGTTGACCTGATAGAGCGCGTTGCGGCGCAACACCAGAAACGCCGCACGCACGCTGGGAATGCGTGCTGAGAGCGGCAATAGCCGCTGGCGAACTCCACGGCAAGCCGACTATGGCTGTCGGTCTTATACTGACGGCCTCAATGCGCCGTCATACGATCTTGCCGGGAACAAGTTGCCGAAAGACTGATGAGGTTTGACTAGCGACCCAAGCCTTTCTCCATAGAACGGAAAACAACATGCATTGGGGTCTTAAGCGGTCGGACTGGGAATGCGCGGCAGTGTCTCGGCTAGGCCCCGCCAGTCGCCGCGCTCGCATTCGCCTTCCTTACGCGTCCCGAAGAACTGGATGATCATTTTGCCATCGGCGCCATAGGCTTCGAGCGACGTGACGTGACCGTCCCTGGTCGGCTTGCGCACGGCCCAGACCTCACGGATGTGGTGGGTGCCGAGATGCAGGCGGAAGGTCTCGTCGAGCACATTGATCCACGGCCCGATCGGTTTGACCGACTTGATCGGGCCGGAATGGATCTGGATGCAACCACGATTGCCCACAAAGCACATGATCGGAAGCTCGTCTTCGACCGCGTGTTGAAACATGGTGCCGACGGCATCCTTATCGAGCAGCCAAGCGTAATCCTCGCCGACCATACGCATTGCCTGGCAGCGGCGGAGCTTCAGTGTCTTCAACATGTCGTAGAACTGATGCACGTCGGTCAGCTGGCTCCAGTGGTCGCGTAAATCCTCGATCGTGGCGGATTGGTCGCGAACCTCTGCGTCATCGTCGGCACCGGTCGCCTTGACTGAGACGATCGGCGCCTGGCTCGAGGATTCCAGCTTGGCCACCAGCTTCTGATAAGCATAGAGGTTTGAGGCGGGCCTGAGATGCACCTTGTGCACCGCCTGGCCTGTGGCATCAAAGAATTGCAGGCTGCGGCAGATGTCGTCGCCATCGCGCTTCTCGACGGCAAAGCCATAGGCCCACACTTTCGGAAAGATGCGCAGGTCGATGTCGTCGCCGAGTACCATGGCATGCTGGTTGCCGGTGACCACCTTGTCGTAGACGCCTACCTTTTCGTGCACGACACTTTCGTTGCGGGTCAGCGCCATCACCTCGCCGACCGTTTCAAGGCCGGTCAGCAGATCATTGACGCGCGGCTCGATGCGCACCGCGCTGGAACCGCAATGCGCCGCGACCAATTCGGCTTCCGAAATGCCCAATTTGGCGGCGAGATCGTGCTCGCGTATTTTGGGATTGTCTTCCCGCGCCCGCCGGATTTCGTCCGGTGACGGTTTCTCGCGCTGGTCCATGTATTACCTCTGCTTCCACCTACGTGTTGAGGATCAGCTGCCCTGCCAGGCGATCAGCCGAGCGCGCGCCGTGATGCTCGATGCGCTCTCGTGCTCGCCCATGACAGTGTGTTCCTGGACAGCGTGCGCATCGCCGTCAGGACCGACTCGAAACCGGGTGTTCCGTCTGAGTGGTGAGCCGCGGATCCCGCGAGCGGAGAGCGGATCTGACCCAGACCTGACACGTTGGTTTCCTCCTTCGTTCCATCGATCGCGGGCACGCGCGACTGATGATCGGTCTCCAGTTCTTGTCGTCTCCGCCAATTGGACGCCTCAAAAGTCGTGCCAATGTCGCCGAAGCAAGTTCAGAAGAATCTTCTGCACACCAGTCAATGGTTTACGCGGAGTTCAGCAGGAACTCAGACCGAACACCCTGTGTGGCGGGCTCGACAAACCCGACAGTACGTGTCGGTTGCCGGACATCTTCCCAGCAATGGCGCACAAGAGGGATAGCAGTCTTAGAGAGATTACGCTGAGTTGAAACGGTTTTTGCCTTTGGCACGGTCCATGCAACGTGAGCCGCAAACACGTCACGGACCGAGGAGAAATCGAGCCATGATAACGCTCACCGACAACGCTGTTGCCGCCGTCAAGACCGCTCTTTCCAGCGCCAGCGAGCCGGCGGAAGGCTTTCGCATCATGGTCCAGACCGGCGGCTGCGCCGGCTTCAAGTACCTGATGGGCCTGGAGAGCGTCCCGCGCGAGGGCGACGCGATCACCGAGACAGATGGGGTCAAGGTGTTCGTGGACGCAGGCTCCCAACCCCATGTCGCCGGCATGACCGTCGACTTCATCACCGGTCTCGAAACTTCCGGCTTTGTCTTCGACAACCCCAACGCGCGGGAGAAGTGCGGCTGCGGCAAGTCCTTCGGTTGATCGCCAATGAGAAGGAGTAGGGCCACGTTGACGTTGGACTATCGCAATAGGGTCCAGGAACACTTCTTCAGCCCGAAGAATGCCGGCCTGGAAACAGTCAATGCCGACAGTGAGGTCGGCGCCATCGCCTGCGGCGCCGCGATCGCCTCCTCGTCGGCGCTTACCCAGCCCATCATCGGCAAAGGCAAAACTATCGACGTACGGATGATAAGGCGGGCCGTCCGTATCAATGGCCTCGCCACAATCGAGCAGGTCACTCATCACACCAACGCTGCCCGTGGCAGCCTCTCATGCTGCGAAGCCATCGAGCACGTGGGGGTCCATGAAGCGATGGCCGCAGACGGACACTCGGCGGCAGACGAGGCTTATATGGCCAGTGCAAGAGGTGTCCCCGTCATCAAGGACAAGACATGGTCGAAGCTGATTTCGGGACCGCCAATCGCTTCCGGCAGAATGCAGAGAACGTCGGCGCCCGGAACGATTCAGTTCGTGGCGGGACCCGAACTGCTGGCCGCCAAATCGCGCCCCTGGAGCAAATTCGGCTTATCGAAATCGCTGTCGCAGGCGGCTCCTTGCCCCCGGGTGGACGGCGGCGGCCTACGAACTTGGCCATGTCGACGGCAACCAAGTCTACGTCAAACTGTGGGACGCCTGAGCCGGTTGCCAGTTTGGGCCCATCACCATCAACGGCATGCGCCAGAGGCTCAATGAGGCGACCGGCCTCGCGCTTGGCGTCATTGCGGGTCAACTGAGGATCGCACCTATGAGGCCTATTTATCTCGACAACAACGCAACGACCCGGGTCGATCCTGAGGTCCTGCAAGCGATGCTGCCGTTTTTTACGGATCAATTCGGCAACCCTTCGTCGGCGCACGCTTTTGGCGCCTCAGTCGGCGCGGCGGTGAAAAAGGCGCGGCGGCAGTTGCAGGCGCTGATCGGCGCGGCGTTCGACGATGAGATCACCTTCACCTCGGGTGGGACAGAAAGCGACAATACCGCGATTCTTTCGGCGCTTGAGGCGATGCCCAACTCAACCGAGATCGTGACTTCCGCGGTCGAGCATCCCGCCGTGCTGACGCTGTGCGCGCATCTTGAGAAGACCCGCCGCGTCAAGGTGCACAGGATCCCGGTGGATCGCCTTGGCCGGCTCGACCTCGACGCCTATATAGCCGCCCTCACCCCCCACGTGGCGATCGTCTCGATAATGTGGGCGAACAACGAGACTGGTGTGACCTTCCCCGTGGCCAAGCTTGCTGAGTTGGCCAAGGAAGTCGGCGCCCTTTTCCATACCGACGCCGTGCAGGCGGTCGGCAAGCTCCCGATGGATATCAAGTCGACCGCAATCGACATGCTGTCGTTCTCCGGCCACAAGCTGCACGGCCCGAAAGGGATCGGCGCACTTTACGTAAAACGTGGTGTGCCCTTCCGCTCGCTGATCAAGGGTGGTCACCAAGAGCACGGCCGGCGTGCTGGCACCGAGAACACGCCCGGCATAGTCGGGCTCGGCAAGGCGACCGAACTCGCCATGAAATTCATGGACGACATGACCACACGGGTCAAGTCGCTCCGCGACCGCCTGGAAGGCGGGATTCTCCAGCGCATCCCAGATACCTGTGTCACTGGCGACCCGCTGGAGCGGCTGCCAAACACCGCAAACATCTCCTTCGAACATGTCGAAGGTGATGGAATCCCACTTCTTCTCAGCCGCGTGGGCATCGCCTGTTCCTCCGGATCCGCCTGCAGCTCCGGCTCGCTGGAACCGAGCCATGTGCTAAGTGCAATGAAAACGCCACACCAGGCGGTCCGCTTCTCCTTCGCACGCGACAACGGTGAAGCGGACGTCGACCGGGTGCTCGAGGTCATGCCGGCAATCTTGGCGAAACTGCGTAGCGCTCCCGGTAGCGCGCCCGGCAGGCGAAGTGCTGAAGACGTTCAATCCGATTCATGCCTGAGCCGCAGCAGAACAGGCTGCCATTCATGAACCGTCATGTCTTTCTCAACGATACCACCTTGCGCGACGGCGAGCAGGCGCCCGGCGTCGCCTTTACGAAGGCGGAAAAGCTGGAGCTCGCCGAGGCTCTTGCGGCAGCCGGCGTCCCAGAGATCGAGATCGGCACGCCGGTCATGGGCGCCGACGAGATCGAAACAATTCGCGCCGCGGTCGCGCGGCGTCTCCCGGTTCGGCTCACGGCCTGGTGCCGGATGACGTCGCAGGATCTCGACGCAGCGATCGAGAGCGGTATCGGCGCCGTCAATCTGTCGCTACCTGCATCGGACATCCAACTTGCCGCCAGGCTCGGCCTCGACCAAGCAAGAGCGCTGCAGATCATCGATCATATGGTTAAGCGTGCCGCCGCGGCCGGCTTCTTCGTCGCGGTGGGATGCGAGGATGCCTCGCGGGCCGATCGGGATCATCTGGCCCGCGTCATCGAGGCGGCTGCGCACGCCGGCGCAAGCCGTGTCAGACTGGCCGACACGGTCGGCGTTCTCGACCCTTTTTCGACCTTCGAACTTGTCGCCCAGCTCGTGGCGCAATCTCCAATCGACCTCGAGTTTCATGCGCACAACGATCTCGGTCTCGCTGCCGCCAACACGCTGGCCGCGATCCGCGCAGGCGCACGCCACGCCTCCGTCACCGTCCTCGGGCTCGGCGAGCGTGCGGGCAATGCCGCGCTGGAAGAAGTGGCCGCTGCGATGGCCGTCCTCGACGGCGCGGATACCGGCATTGAGCTGACCGCATTGCCCGACCTCGCCGCCCAGGTGGCCTGGGCCGCCGGCCGGCAGACCGCAGCCATTAAGCCAGTCGTCGGCGCCGATGTTTTCTCTCACGAATCCGGCATTCATGTCGCAGGGCTGCTGAAGGACTCGCGTACCTATCAAGGGCTCGATCCGGCTCTCGTCGGCCGCTGCCGTCGTATCGTCATCGGCAAGCATTCCGGCGCCACCGCGATTGCCCATGTGCTGAGCGAAAGCGGTCGTGATCTCGACCCGGATCTGGCAGCCGCGATGGTGGCCCGCGTCCGCCGCAAGGCGGCCGAGACCAAATCGACCGTCAGTGCAACTCAACTGGTCGAGCTCTACGATGCAATGTGCAACGGGCCATGCTTCGCCGATCTCGCGGGTCCAGGTCAGCCGTGCGGCGAACGCACCGACACCACAGTTTTCCGACCGGGGGAAATGCAATGAATTGTTCCGCTGACAGCTCTCCCATCGATGTCACCGACATCCTCGCGCGACTGAGAGGCCTGTCGGCTGCGGAGGAATTCTTCGCCATCCTTGGCGTCTCCTATGACCCGAAGGTGCTGGATGTCTCTCGCCTCCATATCATGAAGCGCGTGGGCCAATATCTTGCCGAAGAAGATCTGTCCGGCTTGCCCGATCAGGTGATCGCCGCGCGGGTGCGCGCCACACTCGAACGTGCCTACGAAGACTTCGCGATTTCCTCGCCGCTCTCACACCGGGTCTTCAAGGTGCTCAAAGACCACGACCCGAACAAACCTGCCACGCCGGGCCGAACCTTCGTCCCGTTCGACGCCGTGCTGAAGCGGTTCGAAGAAGAATGAACGCGACATGTTTGCGACGCGACAATGTCGAGAAGCCGACAAATCACGAATGCGCCCCTCGACAGGCCATCCGAATTTCCAGGGTTGGGAGCGTGCAAAGCAGTTGGCACGGATGATGCTTTCAAGGAGGTGAACTGCCAGGCCCGCATCGGGACAGAAGCCCAGAGAGACCGCCAATGCACATCGTGATCTGCATCAAGCAGGTGCCGGACTCGGCACAGATACGGGTCCATCCGGTGACGAACACGATTATGCGCCAGGGTGTCCCGACCATCATTAACCCTTACGACCTGTTCGCGCTCGAAGAGGCACTGCGACTGCGCGACGCTTATGATGGCGAGGTCACTGTGCTCACCATGGGCCCGCCCATGGCAGAGGACGCGCTGCGCAAGGCGCTCGGCTACGGCGCCGACCGCGCGGTACTCTTGACCGACCGCTATTTTGCAGGCTCCGACACGCTGGCGACGTCCTACGCGCTCTCCCAGGCAATCGCGAAGGTTGGCGAGACGTTCGGCACGCCAGACATCGTCTTCACTGGCAAGCAGACGATCGATGGCGATACCGCCCAGGTCGGGCCCGGCATCGCCAAGCGCCTCGATCTCCTGCAACTTACCTATGTCGCGAAGATCGCCTCCCTTGATCTTGATCAGCGCGAGATCAAGGTCGAGCGCCGCTCTGAAGGCGGCACGCAGATGCTGAAGAGCAGGCTACCTTGCCTCATCACCATGCTGGAAGGCACCAACGAGATCCGCCGGGGTTCGCTCGTGGACGCCCTGTGCGCCGCGCGCAGCCAGGTCTTGAAATGGAGCGCGGCCGACGCCGGCATTGATGACCTCACCAGATGCGGCCTGCGCGGCTCGCCCACGGTCGTCAAGCGCGTTTTCGCCCCTGCTACACGAGCGGAAAAGGCGGCGCAAATCGACACCACCGAAAAGGCGCTACGCGATATCGCTGACGAACTCATTGCCGCAATCTTCACCCGCCAGCCGGCGCTGGAACATGAGCTCGCCTTCAACGGCGGCGCGTGACGGCAAGGAGCAGACGATGTCGACCGTAAACCGAGAAACCCCTCGCCCTGCCGCCGGCCGTGCCGGCATAAAGAAGGAGCTGCCTGCTCATTTCAAGGACTACCGCCACGTTTGGGTCTTCATCGAACTCGAACGTGGCCAGGTCCATCCCGTATCATTCGAATTGCTCGGCGAAGGCCGAAAGCTCGCCGACAAGCTTGGCGTCGAGCTTGCCGGAGTCGTGATAGGACCGCCGGGAGAAGCCACCCGGCCTGCCGTAGCGGATGCCTTCGCTTATGGCGCCGACCTTGTCTACATCGTCGAGGCGCCGCTGCTTGCCGACTATCGCAACGAGCCGTTCACCAAGGCGATGACGGATCTGGTCGTTACCCACAAACCCGAGATCCTTCTTCTCGGCGCGACCACACTCGGCAGGGATCTCGCCGGCTCCGTGGCCACGACCTTGCTCACAGGGCTCACGGCCGATTGCACCGAACTCGATGTGGATACCGATGGATCGCTCGCCGCGACCCGTCCGACTTTCGGCGGCTCCTTGTTGTGCACGATCTATACGCTCAACTACCGGCCGCAGATGGCGACTGTGCGACCGAGGGTCATGCCCATGCCGCAGCGGACGGACAGGCCGGCCGGGCGTGTCATCCGGCACAAGCTGTCGGTCCCCGAGGACGAGATCGTGACCAAAGTCCTCGGCTTCCTGCCGGATAGCCAGTCGGCAAACGCAAACCTTGCCTATGCCGACGTCGTGGTTGCGGGAGGTCTCGGTCTAGGCTCGGCGGAGAACCTGCAGCTTGTGAAGAACCTCGCGCGAGCAATCGGGGCCGAGCACGGCTGTTCGCGCCCGTTGGTCCAGAAGGGCTGGATGTCGGCGGATCGGCAGATCGGCCAAACTGGCAAGACCATCCGGCCGAAACTTTATATAGCGGCCGGGATTTCCGGCGCCATCCAGCACCGGGTTGGCGTCGAGGGGGCGGATCTCATCGTGGCCATCAACACCGACCCCAGCGCGCCGATTTTCGATTTCGCCCACCTCGGGATCGTCACCGACGCGATCCGCTTCCTGCCCGCACTAACTGAAGCCTTCACCCGGCGGCTGTCGCCCCACAATCGCGATAAGCTTGCGAGCTAGCGAGATGGACATGATCGCGGAAAAATTCGACGCCATTGTTATTGGAGCCGGCATGTCCGGAAATGCTGCTGCGTACACCATGGCAAGCCACGGCCTGAAGGTGCTGCAGTTTGAGCGGGGTGAATATCCGGGCTCCAAGAATGTCCAGGGTGCCATCATGTACGCGAACATGCTGGAGAAGATCATCCCGGATTTCCGGGACGATGCGCCTCTCGAGCGGCATTTGGTTGAACAGCGGCTTTGGGTGATGGACGACACGTCCCACACCGGGATGCACTATCGGTCGGAGGACTTCAACGAGGCAAAGCCCAACCGCTATACGATCATTCGTGCCCAGTTCGACAAATGGTTTTCGCGTAAGGTGCGCGCGGCCGGCGCGACAGTCCTGTGCGAGACGACTGTGACGGAACTCGTCCGTGATGCCAAGGACAAGGTGGTCGGCGTCCGCACGGACCGGGCCGGCGGCGCGATCTTCGCGGACGTTGTCATTCTCGCAGAAGGTGTCTCGGGGCTGCTTGGCACGCGGGCCGGGCTTCGCGAGATGCCGAAGCCACAAAGCGTGGCGCTCGCCGTCAAGGAAATGCATTTCCTGCCCGAAGATGTCATTGAGCAGCGGTTTGGCCTCAAGGGCGGAGAAGGTTGCGTAATCGAGGCTGTCGGCACGATCTCCCGCGGCATGGCCGGGCTTGGCTTCCTTTACACCAACAAGGAGTCGATCTCACTGGGCATCGGCTGCCTCGTTTCGGATTTCGCCGCGACGATGCAGAGCCCATACGCCCTCCTCGATGCGCTGAAAGACCATCCTTCGATCCGGCCGCTGATCGCCGGCTCGGAGGTAAAAGAATATGCCGCGCATCTCATTCCCGAAGGTGGCTACAAGGCGATTCCGCAGCTCTTTGGCGACGGTTGGGTCGTGGTCGGCGATGCCGCGCAATTGAATAACGCCGTTCACCGCGAGGGTTCAAACCTCGCCATGACCTCCGGCCGCATCGCGGCTGAAGCAATCGTCCAGGTCAAGCGCCGCAATGGTCCAATGACCAAGCAGAACCTTGTCCTTTACAAGACCATGCTGAACAAGTCCTTCGTGGTCAAGGACCTGAAGAAATACAAGGATATGCCGGCCCTGCTCCACACCAATTCCCGAAATTTCTTCACGACCTACCCGCAGTTGATGTCGCAGGCGGCCCAGAACTTCATGCGGGTCGACGGCACCCCGAAAATCGAGAAGGAAAAGGCGACCGCTGCTGCCATGATCAAGGCGCGTTCGCGCTGGGGGTTGGTGAGCGACGCGGTCCGCCTGGCGCTCGCCTGGCGTTAAAGGAGGGACGAGAGATGACGGTCGCGGTGACGTTGCGCGTCGAGGAGAAGCTCTACCAGAACCGCTACCTGGTCGATTCGGGGCGCCCGCATATCAAAGTGCGACCGCACGAGCGGCCAAGCGCTAACCTGCTCGGGTTGACCCGCGTCTGCCCGGCCCAATGTTATGAGCTGAACGACCAGGGCCAAGTGGAGATCACCGCCGACGGCTGCATGGAGTGCGGCACCTGCCGGGTCCTGTGCGAGGCCAGTGGTGAGATCGAGTGGAATTATCCGCGCGGTGGCTTCGGTATCCTCTTCAAGTTCGGATGACCCACGCACGCACGCGCCATTTCGGGCGCGTGCCGATAGCCACCTGCGATTGCCGCGGCTCCAGCCTAACAAGCTTCTCGCAACCAGTTTGCAATTGCAATTCAACTGGGGGTCGTCAATACTGAATCGAAACACAAAAAGCCGCTTCGGGGAGAAGCACGCTGCACAACCCCTGAGGTGTCTCCATGACTCAAGTATTGCGCGATCGGGTGGATGAAATAGGCCTTCGGACGAGCCGGTCGCCTGGCAAAACCATGCACGAGGCGGATATTTCGCTCAAGGGAATCTACGCGATATCCAAGAGCCTGACCGCCCCTACCCGGCTGGAGATCACGCTCGCCAATGTGGTGAATATTCTCTCCTCGTTTGTGCACATGCGTCATGGTGCAATAGTCGTCCTGGGCGCTGAAGGAGAGGCGGAGATTACCGCAACTGCCAGCAACGACCACACACCTCAATCAGGCCTGTGCCGCGCCATACCTCAGGGCGTCGTAGACCAAATCGTCGCTGCGGGGACGCCGCTTGTCATACAGGATGTCAGCAAGTCCGAACTCTTTCAGGCTGACCTTAAAACATTTTCGAGCGGCGGCACCGTCCTGGTTAGCTTTATCGGAGTCCCGATTAAGGCTGAGGATAAAATCCTTGGGACATTGTCGATCGACCGTGTCGGGGACGGCACCACCAGCGTGCGCTGCGACGAAGACTTACGCTTCCTGATCATGGTCGCCAACCTTGTCGGCCGGACCATCCGCCTGCACCGCATCCTGAACCCAGATGGTCAGCGGCTTAAAGAGGAGCAACGCAGACCGGAAAAATCGCTCGGCGAGGAAAGGACCAACCCCGCCCGGCATTCGCATGTCAAAATCGGCGGGATCATCGGGGAAAGTCCAGCACTCAAGCAGGTGCTCGAAACCGTCTCGGTCGTCGCGACGACTAATTCCACCGTGCTTCTTCGAGGTGAAAGTGGCACCGGCAAGGAATTCTTTGCACAGGCCATCCATGAGCTTTCACCTCGCAGCAAGAAGGCTTTCGTCAAACTGAACTGCGCCGCACTGCCTGAAAGCGTTCTGGAATCGGAGTTGTTTGGGCATGAAAAGGGCGCCTTCACCGGGGCTATCTCGCAGCGCGCCGGCCGTTTCGAATTGGCGAATGGCGGAACCCTGCTGCTTGACGAAATCGGCGAGATTTCGCCTGCCTTTCAAGCCAAGCTGTTGCGCGTCTTGCAGGAAGGCGAACTGGAGCGAGTCGGCGGCACCAGGACGCTAACGGTCGATGTCCGGCTCATATGCGCCACCAATAAGGACCTCGAGGCGGCAGTCGTGAAGGGAGAGTTCAGGGCCGACCTTTACTACCGCATCAATGTGGTGCCAATCATGCTGCCTCCGCTGCGAGAGCGACCCGGCGATATTCGACGCCTTGCGAAAGCCTTCCTCCACCGCTTCAACAGGGAGAACCACCGCGACCTCGACTTCGCACCCTCGGCGCTCGACCTGATCTCGCAATGCTACTTCCCTGGTAACGTGCGTGAGTTGGAAAACTGTGTGCGAAGGACGGCCACGCTTGCGCGTTCAACGACGGTCGCCACGTCGGATTTCGCCTGCCAGAATAGCCAGTGCCTTTCTTCACGCCTCTGGAAAGGGGCAGACCTTCCGCCCGGCAGCAATGCCCGCGAAGAGCTCGCTCGGGGCAACCGCATGCCGGTCGCATTGCCGCCGTTGCCGTCCACGCGCATCGGCGGCGCCGAAGGCGAGGTACTGCCCGTCCAGGCCTGCGATCCGAACGATCCTGCTTACCCCGCAGCCGGCCCGCGTCTGGCGGACCGCGACCGGCTGATCGATGCGATGGAGAAGTCCGGCTGGGTTCAGGCCAAGGCGGCTCGTATCCTTGGCCTCACGCCGCGGCAGGTTGGCTATGCTCTGCGCCGGTACCGTATCGAGGTGAAGAAGTTCTAACGTGCCGATGACGTCAAACGTCAAGCTGGCGTTGTTGCCCCCTCTTCCGTGCGTGGGATGCGGTGCCGCGATCCAATTTGCCTGTCCATGTCGGAAGCCTGACAAAAATGTGTCGGAACAAACGGCCAGAATCGGAAACGAATACCTAACACATTGAACGAATCGCGCTTTTCAAGTTGGCGCAGCTCTTGCAGTTGAATGGGGACGTTCGCCCTGGCATGGAGCCGTTTGATGTCCGCACCGACGATTTCGCTTGAGGGCGTGGTCAGCACGAAATCCTTCGACCGTTTGCTGGCGACTGCGAAATCCGGTGGCTGCGCATCTTCATCTTGCGGCTTGTCCGCAAAGACGGACGACATAGACCCGGCTATCTGGGAGAAGATCAAGGACCATCCGTGCTATTCAGAAGAAGCCCACCATTATTTCGCGCGCATGCATGTGGCGGTCGCGCCGGCCTGCAATATCCAGTGCAACTACTGCAATCGCAAATATGACTGCGCCAATGAAAGCCGGCCTGGGGTCGTCTCGGAAAGGCTGACCCCAGACCAGGCGCTACGCAAGGTGATCGCGGTCGCCAACGAAGTGCCGCAGCTTTCCGTGCTCGGCATCGCCGGACCGGGCGATGCCTGCTACGACTGGAAGAAAACAAAGGCAACGTTCGAGCGAGTTGCCAGGGAAATCCCCGACATCAAACTATGTATCTCCACCAATGGGCTCGCGCTGCCGGACCATGTTGGCGAGCTTGCCGACATGAATGTCGATCATGTGACAATCACCATCAACATGATCGACCCAGAGGTCGGCGCAAAGATCTATCCCTGGATCTTTTACGACCACCGCCGGTACACCGGCGTCGAAGCTGCCCGGATCCTGCACCAGCGGCAGATGTTAGGCCTGGAGATGCTGACCGCGCGCGGCATCCTTACCAAGATCAATTCGGTGATGATTCCCACCGTCAACGACGAGCACCTGATCGAGGTCAATAGATGGGTCAAGGAGCGCGGCGCGTTCCTGCACAACGTCATGCCGCTGATTTCCGACCCGGCGCATGGCACGCACTTCGGTCTGACCGGGCAGCGCGGTCCAAAGGCGGTGGAATTGAAAGCGCTTCAGGATAGTCTAGGAGGTGGCGCCAAGCTGATGCGCCATTGCCGGCAGTGCCGGGCCGATGCGGTCGGCCTACTTGGCGAGGATCGTGGCCAGGAGTTCACGCTCGACAAGCTTCCCGGCGAAGTTATCTACGACGCCGGCAAGCGCGAGGCCTATCGAGAGGTGGTCGCGTGCGAGCGCGGCGATCATGTGGCAGCCAAGAGTCAAGCGGTCGCGATCGTCAAGGCAGCGGACACCGGCAAATCGCTCCTTGTCGCCGTGGCGACCAAGGGCGGCGGGCGCGTCAACGAACACTTCGGCCACTCGAAGGAATTCCAGGTTTATGAGGCCTCGCCGAGAGGGATCAGTTTCATCGGGCATCGCAAGGTCGAGCAATATTGCCTCGGCGGCCGGGGCGCGGACGCCACCCTCGATGGCGTTATCGCTGCGCTGGAACGCATCGACATCGTGCTGTGCGCCAAGATCGGAGATTGCCCCAAGGATCGGCTCGCGGAAGCTGGAATCCGGGCAACGGACGTTTATGGCTATGACTACATCGAGACCGCGATCAGCGCGCTTTACGCTGCCGAATTTGGGGTCGAACCAATGGCGGCGACGGCCTGAGCCGTCTCGTTCCAACCGAACCAGGAGTTGAGAAATGGCCTTCAAGATCCTCGCATCACAATGCACGCAATGCGGTGCCTGCGAGTTCGAATGTCCCTCGGGCGCGATCAAGTTCAAGGGCGAGGCCTACGTGATCGATCCTAAGGAATGCACCGAATGCAAGGAGGCCTTCGATACCCAGCAATGCGCCTCGGTATGCCCGGTACCGAAGACCTGCGTTCCCGCCTGACCTCCAATCGGGCTAGCGACACGGGTCGCGGTCACCTCCCGAGGAGGCCTCTACCTCTTTATTGACAACCTGCAGCCGCGACGAAGGAAAGGAACAGGCATGGGCCTTGGACGCGAACAGGAGGTCGAGATCCGCAAACCTCCGCGATTGATGCCGGGGGAGCGGGTCCGTGCCACACGCCACATAAGGAATGACGGCACCTATCCTGGTCGCCAGATCGGCGAAAACCTCGTGCGGAAGGGCGACGAAGGCTATGTGCGCGACATCGGCACCTTTCTCCAGCAGTTCTACATCTATGCGGTCGAATGGGTCGATCGCGGCACCGTCGTTGGCATGCGCGCCCACGAATTGATGAGCCTCGACCAATCCGGGAATCCTTGCGGTGCCGAATTCACTGCTGGCCCTAATAAAGGAACTGCCCGATGAAGGTAATGATCCGCAGGACCGGCGCCGGGCTGTCGGCGTATGTTCCCAAGAAGGATCTCGAAGAGCCCATCGTCAAGGTCGAGAATGAAGACTTGTGGGGCGGGTGCGTAACGCTCAGGAACGGCTGGCGGCTCGTCCTGCCCGAACTTCCGCGGGATACACGTCTGCCGATCACCGTCGAGGCAAGGAAGATCTCCGACAAGGACTGATGCTGCAGGCTGGCAACATGACAACGCCAACCGGAGACGAGCATGAACATGATCTCGGCCTTGAACCATCTCTTCATCATTCGCGACAGTCATGCCTCAAAGCAGCTTGATCTGCTGAAGAAGGCGCTATACGCCGATCAGATCATCCCCTATCTTGGTCCGGGTCTACTCCGGCTCAAGACCGTGGAACCATCCGTACCGCATACGCCGGAAACCGTCGCCGCAGCCCTCAACGCGCGAGCGCCAGCGCCTTCCAAGATCCGCACCAATATGTGGTCGGTCGCCCAATTCATCGAACAGCGCCGGCATCGCCGGACGCTTCAGGCTTGGATGGCTGAGATATTCGCAGGGCCGGTTGCGCCGACCGTTTTCCACGCCTGGCTTGCAACGCTGCCGCTCTCCCTCATCGTCGACAGCTGGTACGACGGCGCCATGCGCGCAGCCCTCGCAGAGACCGGCCGAACGGATGTCATCGAGATTCAAGGCGTCACGCGGGCGGACGCAATCACCGACATTTGGACAAGAACCTACGACTTGGCCGGGAGGGAACTCCAACCCGGATCAGCGGCAACGACGGTTCTCTATACGCCACACGGCAGCATCAGGCCCGCCGCGAATTTCCTCGTCGCAGATTCCGACTATGTCGAGACCCTAACCGAAATCGATATCCAGACGCCTATCCCACAAGTCATGAAGGAACGGCGCACCAACAGAGGTTTCCTCTTCTTCGGCTGTCGCTTCGACGATCAGATGCTGCGCACTTACGCCCGGCAAATCATGAAGCGCTCCCAAGGCCCGCACTTTGCGGTAATCGATTCGGCAACGCTGACCAAAAACGAACGCCGTTTCCTTGCAGCAAATGCAATCACGGTCATAGACATGCCGGCAGGCGAAGCCGCGGCTCGGCTTGCCGCAGCACGCGTCTAGAAGATGATGGCGGGCCATGTATCGCAACGGCCTTTGATCGTGGTCCGGCTCACCGCCCACCCCCGGCCGGACCTGAGTCCGAAATATACGCTTGAGCAGTGAGGCTAGTGGCGGCGTGATGAAGGGCCGGAATTCGCCCGGGCATGTAGAGGCGGCGGGTTGGGGCCGGGGCTTGAACACGATACTGCGCATTACGCGCATGAATTTGCGGCACCCGTGGCAGGTCGCCGTTGCAATTGGCTCGACACTCGTGGCGGTAACCCTCCAATTGCTCATCCCCCAGCTTATCGGCTGGGCCGTCGACCACACCCAGACAGCCATCGGTGGGGGTATTGCCGGCGCGGCAGCGGATGAGGCGCTCCGAACCTCAGCTCTCCTGCTGCTTGCCGTCAGTGTGCTGCGAGGCCTTTTCACACTGGCTCAGAACTATTTTGCCGAGGCGGTAGGACATCACATCGCGTACGAACTGCGGCTTGCCTACTACGAAAAGATCCAGCGCCTTAGCTTTTCCTTTCACGACCAGGCGCATTCAGGCGATCTGATTACCATCGGCATGCTCGATCTCGAAGGCGTGCGAATGTATTTTTCCACCGCTCTGGTTCGCGCCGTCCTGCTCATCATGCTGATCGGGATCGGCGCCTGCATGCTGATATCCACCGACCTGGCGCTTGGTCTCCTCACGCTGAGCTTCGTGCCGTTCGTCGGATGGCGCTCATCGGTCACTCAGCTCAAGCTGCGCCACACCTGGCTCGACCTGCAGGATCGGCTTTCGGTTCTGGGCCGCGTAATGGAAGAAAATCTTGGCGGCATTCGCGTCGTGCGCGCCTTTGCGGCGCAGCCTTACGAGATGCTGAAGTTCGACCACGCCTCGAAGAAAGCGCTTGGTCTCGCCCATGACCGTGTCGATATCCGCGTACGCAACACCTCGGCGATGACTTTCTCCTTCCTTTTTGCCATGGCTCTGGTCCTCTGGATTGGCGGCAACAAAGTTATCGCTGGCGAGACTAGCGTCGGGACGCTTACGATGTTCCTGACCTTCATGATGATCCTGCAAATGCCGGTCCGCCAGATCGGCTTCATGGTCAACGCCTTCGCCCACGCTTCGACTTGCGGTTCCCGCCTATTCGGGCTCCTCGACCTAGATATCGCGATCAAGGACGCACCGGGCGCGAGACCGCTTGAGGTCAGCCAAGGGACCTTACGCTTCGACAATGTTTCATTCGCGTATAACGGCATCGAGAACCGCCCAATTCTGAAGAATATAAGTTTCGAGGCCCGCAAGGGCCAGACGATCGCGATCGTTGGCCCCCCGGGCTCCGGCAAGTCGACGATGGCTCATTTGATCCCCCGTTTTTACGATGTCACTGGCGGCACCATCACGCTCGACAGCCAGGACGTCCGCGAGGTCACCCTTGCCACGCTTCGCAGGGCGGTCGCGGTCGTGCAGCAGGATGCCTTCCTGTTCAGCACGACGATCGAGAACAATGTTGCCTATGGCGATCCCTGGGCCGAGGAACAGCGGATCGAGCGCGCGAGCGAGTCTGCTCAGCTTCACAATTACATTCTCGGCCTGCCGACCAGCTACAAAACAGTCGTGGGCGAGCGCGGCGTCTCCCTTTCGGGCGGCCAGCGCCAGCGCCTGACGATCGCCCGCACGATGATGCTGCGCCCGTCCGTCATCGTTTTTGACGACTCGACGGCGGCAATCGATGCAGCCACCGAACAGCGCATTCGCAGCGCCATGCGACGCTTTGCCAAGGATCGCGTGACCATCATCATCGCCCACCGCCTGAGTTCGCTCATGCATGCCGACAACATCCTGTTTATCGAGAATGGAGAGATCGTCGAGCGTGGCACTCACCAAGAGCTTCTGGCGAAGGACGGACGCTACAAGGCCCTTTACGATCTTCAAGTGCCCCCGGGCGATGACATGCTGCCCAAACAAGAGGGAGGGAGTTGATGGCCCACGCCGGCGAAGTCGAGACGGAACGCAACGATATCCGCGACGACGGCCGGCGCCCTCCGCGTGCGGTCGTCGGGTCCCATCGCGTCGAAGAGGAGTTGTTCGGACGGGCCTTTGACAAAAACGTTGTCCGACGCATTTGGGCATTCGTCCGGCCCTACCGCACCAAGATGATGATCTCGCTAGCCGCAATGTTTGTCTTCACCGGGACGCAGCTTCTCATCCCGCTGATCATCCGCTATGCGATCGACAATGGGATGTCCCCGGGAAGTGGCGATCGCTCAGCCCTGCTTGCAGCCGCCTGCTTCTTCCTTCTTGCCATTTGGGTCAATTCCACGGCCAGCTACACGCAAGAGACGGTGATCGGCAAGATGGCCGAGAATGTTCTCTTCGATATACGCCGCGCCATGTTCGGCCATCTGCAGAAGGTCTCACTTTCCTTCATGGACAAGACGGAGGTCGGACGCCTGATGTCTCGTCTGCAGGGCGACATCAATTCCATGCAGGAATTCCTCGAAACGTCCTTGTTCTCGCTGGGCGACGTTGCCCTTCTCTTCGGCATCGTCTTGGTCATGCTGTGGCTCGACCTTCGGTTAGGCCTCCTTACGCTTTCGGTCCTGCCGGTTCTCTTCATAGTGCGCATCTTCTGGCTGCCGCGCGCCCGCGATGCCTTCATGGCCGCGCACGAGACCAACTCTGTCGCCAATGGCGCGCTGGCAGAGGCCATTCAGGGCGTGCGCGCAGTGCAGTCCATGGACCGCCAGCAGGTCAACTTCAGCCTCTACGATGATAAGGCCGATGCGAATCTCAAGACGCATCTGACGGCTGCCAAATATGCGCAGGTCATGGTGCCGATCGTCGATAGCCTGACGGGCGTTGCCATGGCCGTCGTCGTGATGGTCGGCGGTGCGATGGTCATGAGTGGCGGCATCGACGCGGGTGTGATGGTTGCCTTCCTCTTCTACATCCAGCGCTTCTTCGATCCGATCCGCTCGCTCACTCTGCAATATTCGATCATGCAGCGCGCGATGGCCTCCGGAAAGCGTCTGACCGACGTGCTCGACGTCAAGATTGACATCCAGGACAAGCGGAATGCCAAGGTGCTTTCGCCCGACATGGACGGCTCAGTGGAGTTCAGGAACGTTACTTTCGGCTACGACCGCAAGCATCCGGTATTGAAGAACGTGTCCTTTCGGGTCAATCCCGGCGAGACCGTCGCCCTCGTCGGCCCGACCGGTTCGGGCAAATCCAGCGCGATGGCGCTTGTCCACCGCTTCTATGAGGTCCAGCAGGGTCAAGTGCTGATCGGTGGACACGACGTGCGCGATCTCACCCAGGAATCGCTCGGCCGTCATATCGCCATGGTGCTTCAGGAGCCGTTCCTTTTCACCGGCACGGTCTTCGAGAACATCCGCTACCACAAGACCGACGCCAGGCGCGAAGAGGTGATCGAGGCCGCCAAAGCGGTCGGCGCGCACGACTTCATCGTGAACCTTCCTGGTGGATACGAGGCCGATGTAAGCGAACGCGGCGGCAATCTTTCGCTCGGCCAGCGCCAGCTTATCAGCTTTGCCCGCGCGCTCGTTGCAAACGCCAAGATCCTTATACTTGACGAGGCAACCGCTAATATCGACAGCTATACGGAGAAGCTCATCCAGAAGGCACTGATCAGGCTTCTCAAAGGCCGCACGGGCCTGGTCATCGCCCATCGGCTTGCCACAGTCCGAGGCGCCGACCGCCTCATCGTTCTCCAAAATGGCCAAGTCGTCGAGACCGGCAAGCACGACCGGTTGATCGCCATGGGCGGGCTCTATTCCAAACTCTACAACCTCAACCACGCCTCGTTCGACGACATCCCCGATGAGGAACTCGATACCTCAGCCCAAACCGGCGCAAAGACCTGATTTCTCACCAGCAATCGTCTGCGGCTTGCCGCTGCGAAATGGTTGGCTTGGCGGCTGGTTTGCGAGCTCAACGAGGTTTGTGCGATTGTTGGTAGCAAAATGGATCTTATTCGTGTTTTGGTTTGATGCAAATCAGCATCCGGCGCTGCCCTGGGACGGCATAGCATCTAACTGCCTGCTACCTGCAGACGAAAGCACACCTTTGTGCGGCCAATTTTCATTTCCAGGCCAATCAGCGATTTAACAGGCCGCGCTACTGCGACCTTCCCGGCGGGCGTCTGTATCGTTAGTTGGCCAGCTATGTCTCGGCAAGCTGATGGCCAGACAAGGCGGCTTCCAACTTTACGCGGTCCAATTCGCCCTCCCAGCGAGCGACGACGAGGGATGCCACCGCGTTGCCGACGATATTCGTGAGGGCCCGGCACTCGGACATGAAACGGTCGATGCCGAGGATCAGGGCCATACCGGCCACCGGCACGGAAGGTACGACGGAGAGCGTCGCGGCCAACGTGACGAAGCCGGCGCCTGTGACCCCTGCAGCGCCCTTCGAAGAGAGCATCGCCACAAGGAGCAGCAGGATCTGGTCGCCGATCGACAGATCCGTATTCGTCGCCTGCGCGATGAAGAGGGCTGCCAGCGTCATGTAGATGTTGGTGCCGTCCAGATTGAAGGAGTATCCGGTCGGAATGACGAGGCCCACGACCGAACGCGTGGCGCCGGCCTTCTCCATCTTCTCCATGAGCGAGGGTAGCGCGGCCTCCGAAGAGGACGTTGCGAGAACAAGCAGCAGCTCTTCCTTGATGTAGCCGATGAGAGCAACGATCGAGAACCCGTTGTAACGGCAGACCGCGCCGAGGATGACGAACACGAAGAGGAAGGCGGTGAAATAGAACGTCCCGACCAGCATCGCCAGGTTCACAACCGAGCCGATGCCATACTTGCCGATGGTGAAGGCCATCGCGCCGAAAGCGCCGATCGGGGCAGCCTTCATCAGAATGCCGACGAGCTTGAAGACGGGCGCGATGAGCGCCTGAAGGAAGGAAACGACAGGCTTGCCCGCCTCACCGGCCATCGCCAGCGCGATGCCGAAGAGAACCGAGAAGAACAGCACCTGCAGGATGTCGCCTTGCGCAAACGCGCCGACAATCGTCGACGGAATGATGTTCATCAGGAAGTCCGTCACGGACTGCTCGTGGGCCTTTGCGGCGTAACTGTTCACGGACTGGAGGTCGAGCGAGGCGGGATCGATATTGAGGCCGGCGCCGGGCTGAACGACATTGGCCACGATGAGGCCGACGATCAGCGCGAGCGTCGAGAAACTCAGGAAGTAGACCATGGTCTTGCCGGCGACACGGCCGACCTTGTGAAGATCGTTCATGCCGGCAATGCCGGTCGCAATTGTCAGGAAGATGACAGGCGCGATGATCATCTTGACGAGCTTGATGAAGGCATCGCCCAGCGGCTTCAGGCTCTCGCCGATCCCCGGACAGAAATAGCCAGTAGCGACGCCGAGGGCGATGGCGACAAGCACCTGCACGTAAAGCTGGGCGTAGAGAGGCTTGCGAGGCGCGCGATGCGCGCTGCGGACTGGTGGAGCTAGCATTTTTCTCTCCCTGACCGGATCTGGGCGGGTTTCGGACCGTCCCGGGCTTCTCCCAAGCAGCGCTCCGGCCGAACGCGGCTGCCACCTTGGCCGCAAGAGCCATGCCAGACCAAATGTTGCGGTTCTCAGGTGTCCAGTGCAGGCCGAACTAACGGCTTTCCTGGCGGAATCTCGCACCAGGCTTCGTCAACGGCCGGCCTGGAGAATACGGTGGCAGAAGATGGCATCGACGAGATCCAGCACGCCCCATGATGCTTCTCGCCAAATCGTCCGTCGGTCGATCTCTCTGGATTGCGATGCTCGGCCCTTTGGGCTTGTCTTCTTGCGACAAGGTTGCATGCGCGCGCCAGAAGCAAAGCAGGTCCTATGCGACCGTGTCGTTGCCGCGTCGCCGCCGATACTTTGAAAAGGTACGTCAAGAGACTGGTTCCGCCGGTCGCAGCAAGCGACGTGCGGTTCAACAGATATTTCGGAGTTCGGCCACTGCCAAGGAAGCCGCACTTGATGACACGCTTCGTGCCATCGGGAGCGACGCCCCGCTCTTCTGTTATCAAGCTAGAGAGCGCTGAGTGATCGAGATCGCGAAGCATCTCAACCTGACCCGGCGTCGCAACCCACCGCGGTTGGCTGCACGCCCAAAGGCCTCAGCCTCAGTCACGGCCCAGGGTGAAGCGCCGATTGGGTGCACGAAGCGGCCGCGCGTTCAGGGGGAAGAGCGAGGTAAATCGCTTGATGTCTACAGCGTCGACCTCGACCGGATCCATTGCCAACATCCACTCGACGTTCTCGGTGCAGGGCGTCGTCGTCAATGATCCCTCACAGGTCCAGTAGCCGAGCGAGGCCGGCAAAAGCCCATTGGGATCGACCTCGTCGAGCGCCATCTCATCGCCTGGCCGCGCAGTTCAAGTGAATAGATGCCAAGATCCCCTAGCTTGGTGTCGGCTGTAACATCGTGCCGGTGTCCGCGTAAGCTTTCAGCTTTGGGATGATCTCGGTTGCCGTCCGATCGCTCGCTGCCCTTGCCCGAAAGACGTCATCAACCTCAAAGAACCTCGCGTAAGGTCTGTTCGCGAAGTGAAGCCGCAGCTCATCAAAATTCTCTATCGTTTGATCCAGCGGTCGCGTCTCCTGACGCTGAAGGATGGCGCTGCCAGAAAGCTGAAGCGTTGGGACCCCCAGGAAATCCCAAATCGTTGCCAAGCATGCGGCAGGTTCGCGAAGACGGCTCTCATATTCGATCTCAAGCATGCTGGTCGGTGCAAAGGCGTGCGCCACCCGAGCGTGGAAACCGTCGGCAGTCTTGAAATAGGCCTGGCACTTGGCGATTGACAATCTGATGCGCGGCGGGGAAGCTGCTTGACTGTCCGAGCCGAACTTCAGCCACTGGCCGGATTGCCTCGCCTGCACCAGCGACCACAGCGATTCCAAGGTATTTGTGCGAACCACAAGGATGACCTTGAGGCCGGGCCAACGGACCAGTTCGGAAAAAAAGCCCGGGTGATCGTGAAACTGAGGTTCGTTGATCTTGCAACCAACATGCGTCACCTTCTTGTCGCTCCCTGCGGGAAAGCGCAGATAGGCGAGCTTGAGGAGTTCGCGATCGCTGCGTAGCATGCGAGCTTTGTCGAGCCAATTCGTATCACAAGTGTTGAGCAACTCACCGTTGCTCAACACGTTCGGATGCTCGTTCAGCAACGCTTCCAGATAGTGCGTGCCAGTCCTTGGCATCGCCATGCGTCATTGCGTGTTTCCAACTTGCGTGAATTGCAGGCGGTCCGGGTGGCGTCCCAGTACAAGATCCGCTGTCATCTGTGCGCCGGTCCGTTCAACAGTGTTAGGAACCGAAGCGCGGAAACAAACAAGACAGAACTATCAGCGTCTGATCACGCAGACCCGCGTGAGTACCTGTCTCTTCCCGCGTTGCTTTTGATTTTGGGTCTCGAATACGCGACACCAGATCGACGACACGATTTGACAAGAAAGCCAAAACCAATCATGGCACCGGCGTGCCATAGCGCTGGTAGATTGACTGAATGCCGTCGAGCATCTCGCGTGACAGGGTGACTTCCAAACTGGCGATGCTGTGCTGCAATTGCGGCACGGAGGTAGCGCCAACAAGAGTGCTTGCAACAAAAGGCCGGCTTCTAACGAATGACAACGCGCCGTGCACTGGATCGATGCCGTGTTCACGAAAGAGCGTTGTATATGCGAGTGCCGCATGCTGCGCCCATTCGCTGCTGTAGCGGAAGAACCGTCCGAACAAGTTCAGCCGCGAACCGGTTGGCCGCTGCCCCCCCAGGTACTTTCCAGTCAGCGTGCCCATCGCCAGCGGCGAATACGCGAGAAGCCCCACCTGTTCACGCAGAGCCATCTCCGCCAGGCCGTTCTCGAAGTCGAGGTTGAGTAGATTGTATGGATTCTGAATGCTTATCACACGGGCGAGCCCTAGTGTTTCCGCGTGATGCAGGAAGCGCGCCAAGCCCCAAGGTGTTTCATTGCAGAGCCCAATGTGGCGTACGCGACCGCTTTTAACGAGCGCGTCCAACGCCTCCAACGTTTCCAGGATTGGTACCGCATCGTCGTCGAGTTCATACTGGTAGTCGACCAATTCGAATATATTGGTGCTACGGTCGGGCCAGTGCAACTGGAATAGGTCGATATAGTCCGTCTGGAGCCTTTGGAGACTGGTTTCGACGGCCTCGAACAGGTTGGCGCGTGTGTAGCTGACACGGCCGTCGCGCGCATGCGGTAAGTTCGCGTTGCCTGGTCGAGCAGGACCGACGGCTTTGGTCGCAAGCACGATGTCTTGCCTGCGGCCGGTCTGCCGTAGCCAACTCCCGATATAACGCTCCGTAAGTCCATGTGTCTCGGCGCGGGGAGGCACAGGGTACATCTCCGCAGTATCGACGAAGTTTATGCCGGCATCCAGGGCTGCGTCTAACTGCGCATGCGCCTCGGCCTCCGTGTTCTGCTCTCCCCAACTCATAGTGCCCAGGCCGAGCACGCTCACCTTCAGGGCGCTGCGTCCCAGTTCATGATACTGCATTGTCTATCTCCTTCTCGAATTGTTCGTAAATAGCGTCATGGCATCAGGCGCCGACGGAACAGGGCCGTCGACACGAAAAAGGGCAATACTGCGTAGATGGAAAGCGCGCCGATATGCAGGCCAATGCTGTCGGCCGGACGGCCAAGCATCGCCGGGCGAATGAGGTCGATCGCTTGTGCCAGCGGCAAGAAGTGCGCGGCCTGTTGAAAACCCTCGGGCAATTGGGCGACTGGAAAGACCGCGCCGCACAGGAACAGCATGGGGGTGACAACAAGTGTCTGGTAAAACACGAAATAGTCGTAGCTGGGTGCAAGCGCCGTCACCACCATCGCCAGGCTTGCGAAGGCTAGCCCAGTGAGGGCGATGACTGGCAGCGCATAGAGGATGGAAGGCCACGCCGCATAGCCTAGCGTGCCGGCAACAATCGTAATCCCCGTACCGGCGAGAAAGGCCTTGGTGGCTGCCCACGCCAATTCACCGAGAACGATGTCACCGAGCGTAAGCTGGGTGTAGAGGATTGCTTCCCATGTGCGCTGAGCGTGCATGCGAGCGAAAGCCGCATAAATCGTCTCAAATGTCGCAGAGGTCATCGCGCTTGTCGCGACCATGCCGCCTGCCAGAAACGCGACATACGAAGTACCGTCAACGCGACCTACAACAATTCCCAGGCCGAAGCCAAGACCGAACAGGTAGATCAGAGGATCGGCCAGGTTCCCGAGAAGCGACGCAAGCGCGACCTTCTTCCATGCCATATAGTTGCGGCGCCATACCGCGATCCAGTTCCAAGCGTTGGTGGGCAGAGCCGTGGCACAACCTTCACCCATGTTCATTTCTCCATCTCGCGCCCGGTCAATCGCAAAAAGACATCCTCCATGTTCGGCGGACGCTCCAGAAGGCGTAAACCCGCACGGCCGCGCAACTGCAGGCGCACTTGCTCCGGATCGGGCGCGTAGCAAAAGAGTGTCTCGCCGCTCACCTCGATGCGCTGCGCATACGGCCTAATCAACGCATCCAGCTCATGCGGATTGCCGCCATAGATTTCGATCACCTGACATCCGATCTGTTCGTCAATCAGCGTGTGAGGACGGCCTTCGGCAATGTTGCGACCTCTTTCAAGCACGCACAGCCGATCGCACAACCGCTCAGCCTCTTCCATGAAGTGGGTTGTCAAAAGAATAGTCTTGCCCCGCGCGAGCAGCGACCGCAGGCGTTCCCATATCAGGTGTCGCGCGTGCGGATCTAAACCGGTGGTCGGCTCGTCCATTACAATCAGTTGCGGGTCGTTGATCAACGCACGCGCCAGCGTCAGGCGCCGCTTCATGCCGCCGGACAGTTCGGAAACGCGAGCATGCGCCTTGCTTTCGAGGCGGGCGAATTCCAGAAGCGACGGTATGACTGCTTCGATCTCGCGTGTGCTCATGCCGAAATAGCGCCCGAATACCAGCAGGTTCTCGCGCACCGTGAACTCAAGGTCCAGGTTGTCGAACTGCGGGACCACTCCGATGCGCCGGCGTGCCAAGCGAGCGCGTGCCGGAACTGGCACGCCGAGCACGGTGATCTTGCCCGCATCAGGCGAGGTCATGCCGAGGATCATACGCGCAATCGTGCTTTTGCCCGCGCCGTTCGGTCCCAAGAGCCCGAAGCATTCCCCCGCTGCTACGCGGAATGACAGCCTGTCGACAACGACCTTGTCATCATATGTCTTGCTTACGTCAGTAAGATCGATTGCTAGCATGGACATACGTTCATGTTACCGTGCAGGTCGTCTCAACTGGCGATTGCTCCGTTGCCTGCGTTTTCGTCAACAGCAGGCCGTCGCACCATACGCGTTCGATGCGTCCCCACTCGCAGGCTGCAGCAGCGTCCGGGAAGAAGCCACGTCCGTGGTGATTGGCACTCGTGTTGCAAAGCAGCGGAATGCCGGTGAGTTTTTCATATGCGACAAGTAGCTCGGCGACTTCGTGTTGCGATCTTCTCGAGATGGTTTGCAGTCGCGCAGATCCGTCGAGATGTACAACTGCGGGGATTTTGTCCCGCCACTCCGCCCGCGTCTGGTGATCGAACAACATGTAAGGGTCCGGCGTTCCAGGGCTGAAAATATCCGGCGCACGGTCCTCAAGGCATATCGGCGCAACTGGCCGAAAGTGCTCGCGAAGTTTAACGTCGTTGAGATAATCCTTCGTCCTCGGCGAAGTAGCGGCCGCGAGAATGCTTCTGCCTCCCAACGCTCGAGGTCCAAGTTCGGCACGCCCGGAAAGGAAAACCACGGGTTCGTTTCTGGCGAGAATAGTCGCAAGTTCCGGCATGCTGCACGGCGTGGCCTCCCATCCTGGCGGCACATCGCCACTTTGTAGGACCGGACCGCTGTAGACTGACCATTCCAGCGGGACGAATCCTTGCTGCGCCACCATTGCAGAGCAAGCGGCTCCGATTGCCGAGCCGCTGTCATTGGGAAAGGGCGGTACCCAGACATCGTCGAAAAGGCCGGTCTCGCGTAGTGCACTGTTCCATTTGATATTGAGCCCGCAGCCGCCGGCTATACACAAATATTGCGGTCCCGCAAACGAATGGCGCTGCAAGGCAATTGTCATTTCCTTGACGAGGAGACGCTCGAGGAACATATGAAAAGACGCAAGTACATCTTCGGGTGCCTCAGCTTCCAATCGGAGCGCGGCGGCGTCGAAGAACTCATGTACAGCCGCAAGCGTGGACTCTGCACTGACGATGTTCGCGCGGTAATGATGGGCGAGCTCCGCGTCGCCCGCAAAGCGCTCCTCGTATAGCTCCTGAAACACCGCCACGATGTCTTCATGCACCGACCCGAGCGCGATGTAGGCCATCAGCTTGCCGGCAACACCTAGATCCCAGCCGGCGCGGCCCGCTTGCTTATAAGGTCCGAAATGATGGCCCGCGGCAGCGTAGACATGACCTATCACCGGGAACAGACATTCCAGGAAGCGGGCACCTCGCTGTTCCACATGGTAGAGACGCGGAAAGATGCAGCCGTCCCACACCAAGCAGAACGCGGGTTGTCCGGCCCTGGCAAAGGGGCTGGTGCAGTAAGCGGAGGCCACATGGCCCGTCACGTGCGGGTAGCTTTTATACGGGAAAACCCGGCCGTCGAGCATCAGGCCGGAGCTGTTGAGCGAAGTTAGAAGGCCCTCGGCATCGCGTTCGATATAAGGCGCCCCTTTAAGGATGACAGGAGTTTCCCCACTGAGGACCTGAAACTGCGACTCCACCTCCCCGTCCCAGCCGTCGATAACAAACTGTTCAACGTCCCGCGCATCCATACCGTGCTCAGCCAATGCGGTTACAACAGTGTCGAGATTGTCGATGGCTTTGTATCGTCGGTTGTTGTCTCGCTTCTCCTGCTCAACGCAAAAGACGAGCCGTCCGTCTTCTATGAGGGCAACCGCCCCGTCATGCGTCAGATTGATGCCGCAGATGCGCATAGTATCTCCATATCTAAGGTCGGCAATTCGCTTAACTTGGAAGCCGAACCGGGTTCCTAAAGCGGGCGAGCAAGCAGTCTTCGTTGTCCGACTCACCGCGGCACTGCAGACGCTCGACCTCGACCAACGATTCATTCAGAATGGCCAAGACCGTCTCGGCCCCGGCAGCGTGACCCCAGCGCCGGCAAAGGGCATCGCGCGCCGATCCGAAAACCAGATGCCCGCCTGGCGCAAGCAGCCGCACCAGATTGCCGATGGCCGCGCGCATCTCGGCTATGCCCTCGACGTAGTAGAGAACTTCCGCCACGACGATCAGATCGAACAGCTCGTCAGTCGAAAACTGTTGAACGTCGGATACTATCCAGCTGATGTGCGGTAGCTTGTTCACCCGTTGGCGCGCTAGATCAATCGCTCGCGGCACGACATCGACCACGGTGAGCCGTTGGCAGTAGGGCGCGAGTTTTTCCGTGAATGCGCCTGCCGCGCACCCGACTTCGAGCGCATTCATGACAGGACCTTGGGAGAACGATAGCTGAAGCATTTGCATGTAACGCTCTTGCTCGAACGGATTGCCGTCGAGCCGCCACGGGTCGTCCGCGGCCAGCTCCTGCTTCAACAATTGATAGTTCTTGTCCTGCTTCAATTCATCCACCTCGATAACCATCATTCGTCACAGCAAACGCTGTCAGATGTCACCAACATCGCCGAATCCCGCGCTAACCTGCGAAGCGACGCCGCATTTCCCGTAAATTCTGTGGTGTTTGATCCAGTGATCGGGTTTCGGATGTGGACCTGTTTTTCGCCCATATCTGGTACGGCGGTAGCAGAACTGCGCGACAGCCAATCACTATTGCTCAATGTGCACAACGCATAGGCTTTCAAGGGAAGTAAGAGCAAGATGTTGATGAATGTATGCAGAGAAAAGCCAAGAAATCGAAGCTGACGAGTACGAATCGCTACAACGCTGCAGCGAATGATGGTCATGGATGCAATCATCAGGACTGTCCACCAAGGCACTGTGGCTGTCAGTGCGAACTGCGCGAGCCCGGTTAGCACCGATAGCGCGAGGAGTAGCGGACCGAGATTCTGTCCGATCACGTCCAATGTGAGAAAGCGATCGAGGCCGGGCAGCAGGCGCAACGCAAGCAACGTGTCCCGAAAAGTGCTACGTGCCCAGCGCAGTTGTTGGCGCAGATATGGCCCTAGCCTGTCAGGAACAACTGTCGACGCGATGGCGTCCGGGACGTACTCGGTTTGAAGGCCTGCTTTGAGCATGAGGATCGTGAGATGGCGATCCTCGCCGAAGTCGCTTGGCTTTCCCCGAAAAAATTGCGATTCGTACTTATCCAGCAGCAAAAGAAGCGCGGATCGGCGATACATGGCACATGGGCCGCAGCAGCACATCACGGCACCGAAGCGAGCCTGTGCCGCGCGCTCCTCGTTGCAAGCCAGCCAGTACTCCATATCGATCATCCGGGTCAGCCAGGTGTCGCTCCGGTTGCTAGCCGTCAACTGGCCCATGGCCGCGCCGATCGTTGGATTGCGCATCTTCAACGCAAGCTTTGCGATGACGTCGGACGCGAGTATCGTGTCAGAGTCAACGTTAAGCACCAAATCTCCAAATGAGCGGCGTATCGCCGCGATCTGCGCCTTGCGCTTCCCGACATTCTCGGGGAGCAGAATGATATTGAACATAGGGTTGCGGGCGTAGGCTTCGTGAACAGGTCCTACTGCAACGCGATTTCCAGAACCGTCATCAACCACATAGACCCGGAGTTTTCCGGCATATTCTTGGTTTGCAATGGAAGCCAGGCATTCCGAAAGCGTGCGCGGGTCCTCGTTAAAGCAGGGGACAATGACATCCACGCTCGGCATTTGGCCAGAGTCGGCCAGACCCTCCAACGCCGATGAAGTGTTATTCGGCCGAGCGTAAGCGATCTGCATGCTTCTATATGCAGTCGAAAGTATCGCATATGTCGAAATGGCGACGGTGCTGACTGTATCAAGAAGGTACATAGGGTATTGCCTTCAGCTTCATAGCAAATTTCTCTCAGTGATATTAAGGGAGCAAGCGGAGTACGAGCCCGCGACTATGCAAAGCAGGAATTATTTGGGATACTGCCATGATCGTCTGACGCCGGAGACTGACGTCTGCGCCCGCTGGCAACTCGTCGGGAGGACATCCGTCGTGCAAGAGTACAATTGCGCCCGGCTGGACAGAATCGAGCACTGCATCGACAATGGCGTCGACCCCAGGTTGCGACCAGTCTCGCGGGTCTATCGACCAGTGGACGGCGGCCAGTCCAGCGCTCACCGAAGCAGTGAGTACTTCTTCGGTCCAGTTTCCAAACGGCGCGCGCATGTGCCGCACAGCGGCCTGGGGGCAGGCCGTCATGATGGCCCGGTTCGCCTCAAACATTTCACGCTGAACTTCGCCGGGTCCGCATCTGGACAGATCCGGATGTGTCATTGTGTGGTTAGCGACCTGGTGCCCTTCTGCAACCATTCGTTGAATTAGTTCGGGCTGGTCTGCCGCGTACGCGCCGATGACGAAGAAAGTCGCCGGCACGCGGTGTTCTGCCAGGACATCGAGGATCTCCGGCGTGGCAAATGGATAAGGACCGTCGTCAAACGTCAAATAAACGCTCGGCTGGCCTGTGCCGTCAGCATCCTCACTGCGCACTTCGGACAAGCAATCGAAGTGGTTCATAGCTCTGGCCCATTCCGATCGATGAAATTACCGGTGGGCCAATCGCTCATCGACCGTGCAAGGGTTAAAACGATCACAAGTGCGTCCTCGATGCGAGTGGGCGGCTTGTCGAGACGCGCGTGTGGTAGGGTGGAGCGCACGCGAATCCCCGACAAAACGGTCAGTTGGCTGTGTCGGCCGAACCTTTCAATGTGTTTTTGCAGCGCGTGCCGAACGGTGCCAAAAGCGAATGGAACGCCTAGCTCCTGCAGCGTTGGAATCATGAAGCGGATCGAATGGGCGATCCCAAGGCCCTCAAGGTCCGGACGGACCCCGTACAGGCCTAGCTCGGCAACCAGAAGATCGACCCCGTCAACCTTGATGAAACGCCGCAGGCAGCCCATGTGAGCCGCCACACCGTTCGAGTCATAGGCGATTGCGCGGAGTTCGGGCCTGGCGCCAGCCCAGCTTCGACTACCTTCGAAGGGTTGTGCATTAAAGACTCCAGTCGGCCCGTAGGTCTTTCGAAAAAACTCCGTCAGTTCGACATGGTCGCCCAGTTGCAACTCATTTTCCCAGCACAGCTTCCACCGCACCTGCGAGCGCATGTAAAGACTTCCCTATTTTTGCTGTTTGTTTAAGACGCCTGATCACACGTTCGACGCAGCAGAGGCCGTCGTCAGCGATCGTGATGTCGGGCAATTGGGCGGATGGAACCCTTCAGGGCATTGCGTTCCAGATGTGGTGATGCTCTAATCAATGTCCGTCTTTGTTGTGCCGCCCAGGAAATGTACAGCTGGAGTACTTGGTTTCGCTCAGTTGACGATCTTCTAATGTATCACGCTCATGGATTTGTAAAATCGATTGTTTGGATAGACCGCATCCACGCTTTGGATGGATGCGGTCATGCGGCTGGAGGCCCTTACCCAGCTGTTCAGGATGGATGCCGCGAACTTCTCCCCCGTCCATCCAAGCCGTCATCCGATCCATAAGGTGCTGATTATCCCTTGAGATCGCGACGCCCTCCCAGCGCAAGTCCAAGCGATCCTTAAGGACGGCACCTCCACTTCCCGACCGCCTGCTCATGCACCGCAAACTCAGCCGCGACGATGGAAGGGCCGCCGGCATGGCCCGCGAAAGGATCGGCGATGGGCCAGGGCCTGGCGCCCGGAGCAGATTGCCGACGCTTGCTGATCGACTTCCCGGACGACAAGACGATGCGCATCAGCCACGAAGCCATCCATCAGGCCTTCTTCGTTCGGGGGGCTGCGGAGTGCTGCGCCGCTAGCTGACGGCCTGCTTGCGAACAGGACGTGTATTACGGGTCCGCAGGGCGCGCGTACGTAGGCGAGGCAAGGGCCTTATCTCGCCGGAAATCATGGTCAGTCAGCGTCCCCGCCGAAGCGGCCGATCGAGCGGTGCCGGGACATTGGGAGGGAGACCTCATCCTCGGTCTTGGCAGATCGCGACGGGCACGCTAGTCGAGCGACGCGCTTCACGATGCTAATGCATCTTCCCCGGCTTGCGGGGCATGACCCAGCACGATCGTCTGATGATCGATGCGGGTGTCTAGTTCTACTTCTGCGATCCGCAAGGCCATGGCAGCGCGGAACCAACGAGAACACCAATGGACTGCTGCGTCAGCACTTCCCGAAAGGCCCCGACCTGAGCATCCACCGCGCCGACGAGGATCGCCGCCGTGGCGGCCCTCAATGCCCGGCCGAGAAAGACCCTGAGTTGGAAAACGCCGGCAGAGGCGCTTGACGAGTTGCTAGTCCTCTACAGCCCATTGTCTCGCAAGGCATACAATAGCGTTGGACCGTCGAAACCGGCGGGAAGCGGTCCGGTAATGCCCGTCACTGGCAGCCCGTCCAGGCGATCGATATAGAGGAGCGCGTCCACGATTGTCCGCATCTCGGTCGTCCGTGGTCGTCCGGTCGCCTTCGCTCCAGGCATGAACGGCTCGATCAACGCCCATTCCCTGTCGGTCAATGCGTTTACTCCCGCTGGCCCGCGCAGCAATATTGCCTGCGTGTGGCCTCCGTCCAACCCATGTCGCGATCCCGCTCAAGTCTAGACAACTCAAGCGAATCGCAACGGACAGAGCCACTCAACCGCTTCCACGTCCAAGCCCGAGTTTCGGGTCAGGCTCTAACGAGCAGCCCTGATCAGCTTCTCAGCAAGTCTTGTCTGGCGAGCAATGATTTCTGATCCTTCATAGGAAAGATGCCCGCTGTCGCGATAAAGGAATTTGCCATCTATCTCGGTCTTGCATGTGGTCTCATCGCAGAGGAAGTCGCGGTAGGAAATAACCTCTACGTCAGCCTTCAAGGAAACTTGTTTCAATAGCTCAAGAGTTCTGGATCTTATCTGGAGGTAATCACTTACATATATTTTACAGTCACTGTAGGGCCCGATCATAAAACTTCCCAGCGACTTTCGCTCAAGGCAATCGCCGATATCGAAGCTTGCGACTGGCGGAGGGGCAACAACAACCACTCGCTTGCCCTGCGCTCGAACGGCTTCGATGAGAGCCTTGATACCATCGACTGCTACATCTAGAGAAGCGTCAACCTCCGTGAAAGTACCATTGCTCTTCTTAAGAAGCATGAAGTCCGTCGACACAGGCGTGGCAAATGGGCTTGAAATGGCAACGGTCGTGATCTCGGGCCGACGTTTCAAGACATCCAGAACACTGTCATTGAAGCGCATGCAGTCCTCGCCGAAGGCACGGGGATAATAAGGAGACTCTGTTGACGTCTTCGAGAAGGCAGCAATGCCAATGGCGGGGAAGCATGCACTCATCGTGAGCTGCGCCAGTCCGCCTTCGCCGACTGTCTTGGCCAAGCCGGGAACGAGTGCCATGGCAAATGAATCGCCCCAAACCAGCAATTGGGGCCTGCCTACCGTCTGGCAGTTCTTGGGGATTTCCCGAGGAAGCGATCCTGGCTTGAAAACACATGCTGGTCCCAAACCGCTATTGATCTGCCGGATCTTGGCAAAGTCAACATTGTTCTGGATTGCGGCGATGGCGACTGAAGGTGACAAGCCAAGAACAACGGATGCGGCAACAAGTCCTCGGGCCAGCCGTCGACGAGACGTGACGAACCCCCGCCGGAACGGCTCCTCCACGAAGCGGTAGAGAGCCCAGCCCGCAACAAATGAGAAAGCAACTGCCGCGTAGATCGCAAGGGCAGGAGCATCTGACAGCCAAACAGCCCGCACATAGACAAGCACAGGCCAGTGGACCAGATAAAGCGAGTACGATACATCCCCTATCCTTGCCATGCCTCGAATCGCCGCGTTATCCCTGCTGGGCGCGAGCAGGAGGATCAGGGTTGCCAAGCAAACCAAAGCGGCGTCCACGCCCGGGTGCTGGGAACCAACAGGGGTAATGGGAAGAAAGAGAAGAAGTACGAGCGCGGGGAGGCGCAGCTTCGAAAGCTTGGCAGTCACCCAAGGGCTGGCGGGAAGCAAGGCTCCGAATGAACCGAGGGCCATTTCCCAAAATCGGGTGGGTAGAAGATAGAATGCAGTGGATGGGTCATAAGAGGCCACGTATAGACATAGAGCTAGGCTGGCAACGAGGAGTGAACTGACTCCTATCAGCCACCATCTTCGGGGAGCCAAGGCCAAGAAGGCAGGCAGCAGCAGATAATACTGCTCTTCAACACCAAGCGACCAAACATGCAGTAGTGGCATCGTATCGGCGGCTCCGCCGAAATAGTCGCATTGGAACCAGAGAACGATATTGCCGGAGAATGTGAGCGCCCCGAGGACTTGATTTTGGAACTCCCTCAGGCTCACTTCGGACAGCAAGAAAGGCGCAGCGATCGTCGTGAGCGCAATGACGACATAGGCAGCGGGCAACAGACGCTTCGCACGTCGATAATAGAATTCCCAAAAACTGAATCGTGATTGCTCAAGCTGCGTCCTGATGAGGCCGGTGATCAGGAAGCCCGAAATCACGAAAAAAATATCAACGCCCAGGTAACCCGCGGCGAACGGCCCAAGGCGAGCATGGTAGAGGACAACCAGCAAAACAGCCAGACCCCGCAAGGCCTGGATATCAGATCGAAACTCTCGCGGCATGGGACTGCGTTCCAGATGTGGTGGGTGCTCTAACCAATGCCCGTCCTTCCTGCGCCGCCAAGAATGCACCGCTGTGGCACTTGATTTCGGGGGGTCGATGCTTCTAATGACGCATGCTCACTAATTCCTAAAATCGATTGTTTGGATGCCACGCATCCACCCTATGGATAAGACATGCGGTTCAAAGGCCTTGATCTAAATCTCCTGGTGGCACTCGACGCTCTGATGACCGAGCGCAACCTCACGGCGGCGGCGCGCAACATCAACCTCAGTCAGCCAGCGATGAGCGCTGCCGTCGCCCGGTTACGGGCCTATTTCAACGATGACCTGTTTACGATGCATGGTCGTGAACTTATCCCAACACCGCGTGCGGAAGCGCTTGCCATCACGGTGCGCGAGGCCCTGCTGCACATCCAGCTCTCCGTTATTTCCAAGGATCTGTTTATCCCAGCCAAATCGGGTCGCCGCTTCAGGATCATCCTTTCGGATTTCATCACACTGGTGTTTTTTAAGACGATCGTAGAGCGTACTGCGCGGGAAGCTCCCGAGGTCACCTTCGATTGTCTGCCTCTTGCCGACGACTACGATCAGCTTCTCCGGCGCGGCGACGTCGATTTTTTGATCATGCCGGAACTCTTCATGTCGAAGCAGCCTCGTGAAGCACTGTTCGAGGATATATTCGTATGCGTAGCCTGCGGCACGAATAAGCCGCTATCCGAGCCATTTACATTCGACCGATACATGTCGATGGGGCACGTCGCGGTCAAATTCGGGAACACCCTGAGGCCGTCCATCGAGGAGTGGTACTTGCTCGAGCACGGTATCAAGAGACGAATAGAGATCGTCGTACAGGGCTTTAGCATGATCCCGCCCGTTCTATCAGGCACCAACCGTATAGCGACGATACCCTTGCGACTGGCTCAGCATTTCGCAAAAACAATACCCCTGCAGATAATGGAGCTTCCGCTGCCACTTCCCTCATTGAAGGAGGCCATCCAATGGCCTGCGCTTCACAGCAGCGACCCCGCAAGCATTTGGATGCGGGAAATGATGTTAGATGAGGCATCTCGCATGGCTTCCTCACCTGAGAGACTGTTTGGAAATTCTACTCTGGCGGCCGTCTAGCGGTTTCCACGGACCCAAATGTCCGCTTCGTGTCAAGCGAAGTGAGGATTTGACCCCTAATACAAGAAGCTAGGCCTTTTGCGACAGCCGAGATTGCCCTGAAGCTGGGCCGGCGACCGGCGCACCAAGCCGTTCCAAGTGCCATTTCGCTTTCTCGACGAGTTCGGCATTGCTCTTCACGAGCTCAGTCAGCGACATCTGGGTCGTGTCCTCCATACCGATCCGGACATCGCCACCGAGCACATAGGACTGCATCAATCGCGAATCGGCGGGATGCTGGCAACACCCGAATCGTGCCACCTTGGCCCAGTCTGGCTATTCGGCTGGGAGAAGGGCGACAGACGCAGCACCATATATTGTGGCCACCTGAGGCGAACGGGATAAGCGGTCTGCACCAACAAACAGTGCCGTTCGCTCTGCCGACAGCTTCCCAATCATATTGCGTAGGTCATCAGGCGAAAGCCGGCAATGCTCGGTCGAAGGCCCGTACTATCTCGTCGATATCCGCGCCCTCCATGGCGGTGGAGAACGCCATCAATCCGTTGCCTGAAATGATCACGCCTTCGTCGAACAATACCTTAGCGAGCGCCAAAACCCGCGCGGCGCCATCCGCCGCTGCGAATGTGGAACGGTAGTCGCTCAACGGTGCGTGCGTCAGGTGGAAACGGCGTAGCGAGCCCAGCCCGGTAACTTGCCCCTTGATCCCGTGTCGAGCAAAACACGCACGAATACCCTGGTCGAAGCGATCACCGAGCGCCTCGAGCTTCTCGAATGCGGCGGGTGTCAATTCCTCCAGAGCGGCTATACCGGCCGACATCGACATGGGATTGGCACTGAACGTCCCGCCATGAGGAACAGCGGGTTTGCCCTTGCTCGGATCGAACACCGACATCACTTCCGCCAGCCCGCCGATGGCGCCGATTGCAAAGCCGCCGCCGATGATCTTGCCGAGCGTGGTAAGGTCCGGGTCGATGTCGAAACGGCCCTGAGCGCCATTGTAGCCAAGGCGAAACGTGATGACCTCATCGAGAATCAACAAGGCCCCGAGTTCGCGCGTGACCCGCCGCAGCATCGCCAGATAGTCGGACTTTGCCGGCACGAGGCCAGCGCGGTTTGGCATCACATCGACAAGCACGGCGGCGAGGCTGTTGCCGCTGGCACGCAGGATTGCCTCGGCGACCGGGGTGTTGTTGAAGGGAATGACGACGACATCGTCGAGCACCCCTTGGGGTGTCCCCTCGGCTGCCGGCACGGATCCCGGCCTATCGATATCCCCCCAGGTAGCTGGACTGGCGTCCAGACTTGTCTCGGCCGGGTCGTACGTTCCGTGATAGGCGCCCTCGCATTTTGCTATTTTCGGTCGGCCGGTATAGGCGCGCGCCGCCTTGATAGCGTTCATCACCGCTTCGGTGCCGGAATTTGTGTAGCGAAGCTGCTCGACGGACGGCAGACGATCGCACAGAATTTCAGACAGCCGGATTTCGCTCTCGGTAGGCATGCCGAAACACGTTCCGGCTTCAAGCTGCCGTGTAGCCGCCTCGAGGATTTGGCGATTGCCATAGCCATGGATCAGAGAGGTGGAGTTGCCCAAGGCATCGATCCGGACATGGCGGTCGATGTCGGTGATCCGGCAGCCATCGCCGCGCCTTGCATAGATTTGATGCGGTTTGCGATAGACGGTGGTGCGCGTGTTCCCGCCAGGCATGACCTCGCGGGCACGCGCATAGAGCTTTTCGGAATTTGGTGTCGCTGGTCCTGACATGATGTCGCTCATCACTTGGTTCTAGGGGGCAAGGTTGATCCGCGCGCGACGCACGCGGCGCCGTTGGGACAGCGCCGCGGCCTTCTATTCCGCCGCCCTAGTTACTCAAGTCGCGGCCACGGGTCTCTGGGAGCAGAAACGCCCCGATAACCGCGGTCAAACCGGCAAACGCGACGGTGTACCATAGGCCACCGAAAATATCGCCGGTCGCGATGACGACAGCTGTTGCCACAAAGGGCGCGAATCCACCAATCCAACCGTTGCCAAGTTGCAGGGCGACCGACACCCCGCTGTAGCGGATCCGGACAGGAAACAACTCGACCAACAATGCCCCGAGCGGTCCGTAGACCATCGTCGCAAGAAAGATCAAAGCGAACAGAACAGCGACCACCATGGGGCCGTTGGGCTGGGCGGGTGTATTTGCCGGCGGCATGCCCTTTTCGGTCAATGCCGCAAGGAGTGCGGCATCATCGAAGGTTTTGGGTGCGTCATCGTTGATCTGGATGCGAAGGGGTTCAGCGTCGGTGTTGATGGTGTAGGGGACGGCGTGCGCCGTTAGCAGCGCCTTCACCGTCTGGCAGTGTGTCGCTGCCTTCGGTCGGAAAAGCTGCCCGACGAACGACTGATCCTGGCGGCAGTCATTGCCAGTTAGCACCACTGACGTCTTCGAGCGGAACTGTGAGAGCGCAGGGTTCCCGTAGCTCGCAAGGCCCTGGAAGAGCGGTATGATCAGCAGGGCTGACAGCGCGCAACCCGTCACCACGATCCACTTGCGTCCGACCTTGTCGGACAGCCAACCGAAGAAGAGGAAGAACGGCGTTCCCAAAGCGAGTGCCGTTAGAAGGTAGAAGCTTGCCTGGTCCTGGCTCATCCTCAGCGTCGTGGTCATGAAATAAAGACTGTAGAAATGCCCCGTATACCAAATTACCGCCTGACCAGCGACGGCGCCGAAGATCGCAACGAGCACATGGCGCAGGTTTCGGCCGTCGGCAAATGTATCGGCGATCGGATTCTTCGAACCTTTGCCCTGTGCCTTCATCTCCTGGAAGATAGGTGATTCCTGCAGTTTGAGACGAATGTAGAGCGACAGCAACAGAAGGACGATCGAGCCGATGAATGGTATGCGCCAGCCCCAGTTTGCGAAGTCTTCCGCTGACATGGAAGCACGACACAAGACGATCACTATCAGCGACAGGAACAGGCCGAATGTCGCGGTGATCTGGATCCAGCTCGTCGTGAAGCCTCGCCTTTCCACATCGGCGTGCTCGGCGACGTAGGTGACGGCACCGCCGAACTCGCCGCCGACGGCCAGCCCCTGCAACAGCCGCAGACAGACCAGGAGTATCGGAGCGGCCCACCCGATGGACTCGAATGTCGGCAAAAAACCGACCGCTACCGTAGCAAAGCCCATGACCAGCATGGTCACGAGAAACGTTTTCTTGCGACCGACAAGATCACCCAGCCGGCCAAACACAACGGCTCCGAAGGGACGAAGGACGAAGCCCGCCCCGAAGGTCGCCAGTGCAGCGAGCAATGCAGCCGTTTCATTGCCTTTGGGGAAAAACAGGGTGCTGAACAATACGGCAAGGGAGCCGTAGATGAAGAAATCATACCATTCGAACACGGTTCCCAAGGCGGCGGCAAAGACGATCCGCTTGGTGTCGCGGTCGAGATCGTGCGATTGCGAAGCGGCAGTGATACTTTGAAAGGACATTTGAACCTCCCAATCAAACAGTTTGCTGAGAGAGGCCAGCGCCTCCCATCAGACGGGATCGGCTGATGTTCTCGACGAGGAATTCGTCGAGCACGCGGTTGAAAACCTCGGGCTGCTCAAGCATCGGGAAGTGGCCCGCCTCGGCGACGATCTCAAGCTGGCTATCGGGAATTCCTTCCGCCAAAATAACCGATTCACTCGGAGGCGTGATGACGTCCTCATTCCCGACGACGACCAGGGTCGGGACGCGGATCTCTCCGAGCCTGAGGCGACTGTCCGATGCATTGAGTGAGGCGATCGCCTGGCGCGCCACGAAGTCCGGAGTTTGCGCGACCTCTTCCTTGGCAAATGCCACGAGCTCAGCGCTTGCGGCCCGGCCGAAAGATTTTTGGATGACATTCTGGCTCGCCGTAACGACTCCCAGCTCATCGATTGCCGTCAGCACACTGTCGGCATTTACGTGCTCGCCTAGCCCATGTGATGTAGCCCCGACAAGCACAAGCGCTCGCACGCGTTCGGGGTGGGAAAGCGTAAAACTCTGAGCCACGGTCCCTCCCATCGAAAGGCCAACGAGAATAGCCTCGCCGATTTCCAGGGCGCGATACACTTCCAGGACATCCTCCGCAAAGGCCGGTACCGTGTAGTCGCGTCGCTTGCGGCGCGGGGATGCACCATGTCCGGGCAAATTGATCCTGATGACCCTGTATCGCGACGAGAACGCCTCGATTTGTTCTCGCCAGAATTCGGCTGTGGTCGTGAATCCATGGACAAAGACCAGTGGTGTTCCTGCTCCAGACACACGTACCACGGTGTCTCTTATTTCAAAGGTGTCGATGCGCGTCATCTCTTTCCTCCCTGCGCGTTTCCACACGGGGAACTTTGCAAGGCCCGGGCCAGTCCACGCTCGCGCGCCAACAACCCTCTTATCGAGTTGGTATCGTTGTAGAAAATCGTCGCCTTTGAAACTGTGAGCGATGTTTGACAGGCCGCAACCGGGATAGTAATGTCACCGAAGAGACACACTATCGTCTCGCTTGCGGGACACTCGGACATCATGAAGCCTCGCAAGCCTGCGCTTGGGGCTTGGCCAACACAGGTGCTTCAATGGCGCTTCCGGATTGGTTTGTCGGTTCATCCGAAGAGGCCGACTTTCTGAGGCTCATCCTCGATCATGTCTCGGACTGTCTGGTTGCCGTTGATACGTCCGGGACGATCGTGTTGATAAACGAGCCTTATTGCCGCCTGCTGGGAGGCGAGGCAGAGGAATTTCTAGGTCGACACATAACCGATGTGGTTGGGCAACAAACCCGGCTTCATCTTGTTGCTCGAGGCATAGGGACCCATGTCGGCTATCCCTTGGAAGTTCGTGGCCACAAATTGGTGACGAAGCAGGTTCCTGTACAGCGCGATGGTATTACTATCGGCGCGGTAGGGCTGGCCCTGTTCTCCGATTTCGATGCGCTAAAGAAAACATACAGCCGTATCTCGAAGGCGGAGCTCGCCATCCCTCAAAGCAACAAGCTCTGGCAATCAAAATTCAGCTTGGACGACATCCTTGGACAAGGCGAGCAGATGGATGCGTATCGCGGCGCCCTTCAGTCGGTCGCGGAATATGAACTGCCAGTGCTCATCTGCGGCGAAACCGGCTCGGGCAAGGAACTGGCCGCGCATGCAATTCATGCCCTATCAGACAGATCCCGCGGACCCTTCGTCTGGGTCAATTGCGCTTCGATTCCAAGCGAGCTCGTCGAAGCTGAGCTATTCGGTTACGAGGGTGGCGCCTTCACGGGTGCCCGCAATCGCGGCAAGCCGGGCAAGTTCGAACTTGCCGCAGGTGGCGCGCTGTTCCTGGACGAAATTGGCGATATGCCGCTTTCCCTTCAAGGCAGCTTGCTGCGCGTCCTTCAGGCCAACGAGATTGTGCGGGTAGGCGGCACCACTCCCGTGAGCGTCAGCGCGCGTGTTATCTGTGCTACCAACCGACCGCTCGCCAATATGGTCAAAGCTGGCCGCTTTCGCGAAGATCTCTACCACCGGCTGAATGTGCTTCCTATAATTGTACCTGCTTTACGTGAGCGCGACGATGTCGGTTTTCTCGCGGAGCAATTGCTCTCACGCATCACCGACCGTCTGGGCAAGCCAGCGCCCGCGTTGGCGGCGAAGGACCGTCAACTCCTGCTCCGGCATTCATGGCCCGGCAACGTGCGCGAACTGGAGAATGTTCTGACGCGACTGGTCATCACCGGCAAACTTTCTGCGTCTTTCCCAGAGTTTCCTTTGGAGCCGACATATGCGGGATCGAACCCTCCGCTCAAGCACCGAATTCAAGCCCAAACCGGAGCGGAGATTCGGGCCGCGTTGAAACAAGCTCAAGGGAACAAGCGTCGCGCCGCGGATTTGCTCGGCATAAGTCGCGCACATTTATACCGGCTCCTGAAGGCGCACAGTGCCCAAGGGCCTGTCAAAGGTGAAATGTCGCCGATGCAACCTTCAAGCCAGCGCAAGAATACTTCGTTTGGGGTTGGCGGCTGACCCCGGAAGGGCAACGCGACCGTTGCCACTTCGCAGGCGCGCCACGTCCGGTTGGCATCCGCGAATTGTCATATCCTGACGGCCAACTGCCCTGCGCATGCCACTCGATCGTCGCACCAGGACGATAGGGAGAACGTGACGCCCCCTCTTGCAAGGACGGGCACCTCAGACCGGCATCTATCATTGTCGTCCCGAGCCGCTTGGACCACCCCTTAACCGGATTGGAGAAGGAAGACCGCCGGAATGGCCAAAAGCAGCCCGATCCCTTGTGTAATCGAAGGCCGCTCTCGCAGAACGGCGATGGCCAACAGGATGGTGGCGACCGGATAAAGTGAGGCGACGGCGGCAGTCTCGGCCAACCCTCCCGTGGCAAATGCAAGCATCAGCAGCAGGTTTGCAGTTCCATCGAGAAGGCCGGCAACAGCAGCGACACCCAAGCTCCGCAACTGAAACACCTGTCTTCGGCTTCTCAGGGCCACGGCAGTAACCAGTACAAATGCTGTGGCACGAACAAGCGTGAGTCCCCAGATCCCTCCCCCTGCCGCGTCGACTCTATCAAGGCCGATGTAGAACAGGGCCAAGCCAAGCCCGGCACCGATAGCGACAATGATGACCGATCGGTTCCGGATGCTCTTGTACAAGCCACCACTCAAACCCGATAGAAGAGCAGCGCTGAGGCCGGCAGCCCCGAGCCCAAGCAACAGATGCCCTGTCAGCGCTTTGCCGGTCAGAATATCCACCAGAGCCGGAACGGCGATTGCAACGACGGCGGTGACCGGTGCGACCTGGGTCATCTGTCCCTCGGCGAGCGCGCGGTAGAGGAGCGACACACCGACCGCAAAACCTGCGCCAGCCGACAAACACCAGGTCAGCGGAAGCGTAGCGGGCGGGCTGCCCTTGAAGCATGCCGGGACGCCTAAGACCAGCAAGCCCGTTCCGAGCGCCACCAACACGACCCGGCGCCAATCCGAACCGCGGGACGCGACACCGCCAAGAAAATCGCCAGCGCCAAAAGCGGCGGCCGCCAAGCTTGCGGCCGTGACACTCATGCGCAGCACCCAGTGAACAGAACGGGTTTCAATGGTCGATGCATATCCGCCGCCGCCCTTATTGTCGGGGATGTATCTGACTTCAAAGCAATGGCTTTACGAGCGATCGGAAGGTACATCTTCATCAATCCTTGAACAAATGAGATGGCATGATTGAAGTTCGCGCACCGGTCATTATACTGACCGTAAGCGGCATATCTGGAGAAGTCAATATAATGACCAAGCACGCAGCAGCGGTGGCAACCGAGAGAGAACTGGGAACGCTGCTCTCGTCCAAGGTGCAGCATTTGCGGCAATTGCAGAATATGAGCCTTGATGCGCTAGCGAAGCGCGCGGGCCTTTCGAAGGGCACGGTTGTGGCCATCGAACAGGCAAAGGCAAATCCGAGCATTGGAGTCTTGTGCCGCCTGGCCGTCGCGTTCTCGCTGTCGGTCAACGACTTGCTAGGTCAAACTTCGGAAGAAATCACAGACGATCGTATCGAACGGACCAAACCAGCAACACTTTGGAAAACCCCGCAAGGCAGCGAGGCGAAACTGATGGCATCGACCTCAGGCCGAACGATGTTCGAGATGTGGTCCTGGACGATTGCGCCCGGTGATGTCCATTGGTCGGACGCTCACAGCCGCGGCACTCGTGAACTTGTTTCGGTCCTGCGAGGAAGTCTGAAGCTCACTGTCGGCTCCGAAACCATAATCTTGCAAGCCGGCGAAGCCGCGCGACTCCTCACCGATCAGCCGCACTCCTATGCGGCTGCCGACGATCATGCCGTTTCGTTTTCCATGGCTGTGCTGGAACGGGGCGTAGAAACGTGACCCCGCGGCAATATGGCGTTGGCTTGATGGAGTCTCGGGCGGCTACTCAAGCATGACACCCCCATCGTGCCGATAGCGCAAGACGTCCGCCGACCGCTTAGGGAAGCGCCTTCAGGTATCGGATCCTGCGGCCGGAACTGACTGCCTGGGCGGCATGCACGATGGCATTCGCATCGAGACCATGGTGGCGATAGAGATCTGCAATCGTGCCGGTCTGGCCAAAATGCTCGACCCCAAGCGCCTTGACGCGATGCCCGTTCACGCCGCCGAGCCACGCAAGCGTCGCCGGGTGACCATCAATTGCGGTAACGATTCCGCAATCGCGCGACAGCGGTGCCAACATCCGCTCGATGTGGCTAAGGGCGCCGGTCGTTCCGCGCTGGCGGGCACGCTCCGCTGCCTGCCAGCCCGCGTTCAGCCGGTCGGCTGACGTGATTGCCATCAGCCCGACGTCGCGCCGGTCCTCTGCCAGAAGCCCAGTCGCTGCAATCGCCTCTGGCGCGACAACGCCTTGATAAGCGATCACTACGCTGGCGTTCGGCCCGGGCGGTCGCAGCCAATAGGCGCCATTGACGATATCCCGTGCCAGGTCCGGCCTGATGTCGCGCAACGGCTGCTCGAGCGGCCGGGTGGACAAGCGCAGATAGACCGACCCTCCGGTCTGATCGCGCAGCCATGTCGTCTCGTCCGGATCTCCTTCGCCGTTGCGCTGCATGTAATCGAATGCGAAGCGCATGATCACAGACAACTCGTCGACGAAGGCCGGTTCGAAGGCGCAAAGCCCATCCTGCGCCATGCCGATGAGCGGGGTGCCGATCGATTGGTGCGCCCCGCCTTCCGACGCCAGCGTCACGCCGGAGGGCGTGGCGACCAGCATGAAACGTGCGTCCTGGTAGCAGGCATAGTTCAGTTGATCGGCGCAGCGATAGATGAACGGGTCGTAGACCGTCCCGATCGGCAGCAGACGCACGCCATTGATCGAATGCGATAGACCGAGCGCCCCGAGCATGATCATCAGGTTTGACTCTGCGATCCCGAGTTCCAGGTGCTGCCCCTTGGGTCCGAACTCCCAACTGTAGGTGGAGGGGATGCGTTCGGCCTTGAAGGTGTCGGCCATCGTCTCGCGCGCAAAAAGGCCACGCCGGTTGACCCACCCCCCAAGATTGGTCGAGACCGTCACATCGGGCGAGGTGGTGACAATGCGTTCGGCAAGTGGACTCTGCTCGCGCGCGATGTCGTTCAGGATCTGGCCGAAGCCCATCTGGGTCGAGAGCGGCTTGCCGCGCTGCCCCGATGACGGAAGGGTTTCGGGCACCGGCACTGACGGCGCCGACAGCCGGCGCCGCCCCTCACTGAAGAACGGCACCTTGGAGAAGAAGGCTTCAAGCTCCGGTTCCGGCAGGGTGGCCGCGGCCCATTTGCCCCACTCCTCACCCGGCTTGACGCCCATTTGCCGGCGGAACCCTTCCATCTGTGCAGGCGTCATCTGTCCCGCATGATTGTCCTTGTGCCCTGCAAGCGGCAGGCCGTAACCCTTGATGGTGTAACAGATGAAGCAGACAGGGCGGTCATGTCTGGATGCCGCTTCGAACGCTTCAAGGAGGCTCGGCATGTCATGCCCGCCAAGGTTCGTCATGAGCGCCTGCAACTCGTCGTCGGAGCGGCGTTCGATCAGAGCGGTGGCCGGACCCTGATCTCCGATCTCGTCGAGCAGCCGCTTGCGCCAGGCTGAGCCTCCCTGGAAGGTCAGCGCCGCATAGAGCTGGTTGGGACACCGCTCGATCCACTCACGCAGCTTCTCGCCCCCCGGCTCAGTGAAGGCGGCCTCTTGTAGGGCACCATGGCGCAGGATCACCACGTCCCAGCCGAAGTTACGGAAAATCTGCTCGAACCGCTGCCACAGGCCCTCGCGGATCACGGCGTCGAGCGACTGGCGGTTGTAGTCCACGATCCACCAGCAGTTCCGTAGCCCGTGCTTCCAGCCCTCGATCAGGGCTTCGTAGATGTTGCCCTCGTCCATTTCGGCATCGCCGATCAAGCTGACCATACGACCCTCGGGGCGGTCCTTGATCCAGCCATGGGCCGAGACATAGTCCTGCACCAGCGACGAAAACAGCGTCTGCGCGACGCCGAGCCCCACCGACCCGGTCGAGAAATCGACGTCGTCGATGTCTTTGGTCCGTGAAGGGTAGCTCTGGGCGCCCTTGTAGCCACGAAAGTTCATGAGCTTTTCACGGGTCTGGTTGCCCGCGAGATATTGGAGAGCGTGGAAGATCGGCGCCGCGTGAGGTTTGACCGCCACCCGGTCCTGTGGGCGCAGCACCGATCCGTAGAGTGCCGTCATGATCGTGCTCAGGGAGGCGGAAGAAGCCTGATGGCCGCCGACCTTGATCTCGTCGCTCTCGCGGACGTGGTTGGCGTGGTGGATCGTCCAGGCTGCGAGCCAGGAGACGCAGCGCTCGATCTCGTTCAAATGTGCAAGTTTCGTCGTCATTCACTTCCCCGAAAATCAGCGTCCGGATGGCTGCATCCCAGTGGACCGTCAAAGATCGAGCTTCAGCACGCCCGTCGCTCGTGACACGCAGGCGATGAAGCGGTGGCCGCGTGCGTCTTTCGACAGGATGGAATCCCGATGGATCGGCTGCCCACCAAGCATCCCGCATTCGCAGGTCCCGCAAACGCCGTTCTCGCATGAGGCCAGCAACGGCACCCCGGCTGCGCGCAGGGCCGCGAGCGCCGTGGTCTGCGCCGAAACCTCGACCACCCTGCCCTCACGCAGTTCTATGATGAATGGTTCCGGTGGCGCGCCGTCAAGCCCGGCAGGCTGGAAAGTTTCGAAATGAACAGTGCCCTCGGGCCAGTGTTCGGCCGCGCGCCCCACAGCCGCCATGAATCCGGGCGGCCCGCAATAGTAAGTCTGTGCGTCGGCCAAACGGTTGGCCAGGAGCGCGGCGATATCCTCCCGGGTCGCCGGCTCGTCATCGAAATGGAGCTGCACATTTCCGACAGGAAGATCGCTCTCGATCGCCGGCAGGAGTGGCGTGAGCGCCCGGCTGCGGGTGAAATAATGCAAGTGGAACGGCTTGGCCTGCCGGGTGAGCGCGCGCGCCATGGCCAGAATCGGGGTGATTCCGATCCCGCCTGCCAGCAGCAAGATCGGCCCCTCGCCGGGCTTGAGCGCAAAATGGTTGCGTGGCGCCGAGATGGGCAGTGTGGAGCCGGCCGCAACGGTTTCGTGAATCCACGCCGAGCCGCCACGGCCGTCACTCTCGCGTTTCACCGCGATGGTGTAGCGGCCGAGCTCGGTCGGGTCGCCGCAAAGCGAATACTGACGCACCTTCCCCTCAGGCAGATGGACATCGACGTGAGAACCTGCCTCGAACGGCGGCAGCAGAGGTTTGCGCGGGTGTTTCAGGTCGATGATCAGCACGTCACCGGGCTCCTTGCGGACGGCGGTCACGGTCAGCTTCATGATGATGCGGGGCGAGGCCATGGCGTTTCACTCGTCGATGGGCAAGATCAGATCACCGGGGCGGATCACGCCCCCGACCTCGATTGTGCAGTTCAGGCCCGAGCGGTTCAGAAGCCCCTCGTAGAGACCCGGAAGCCCCAGCAACTCCTCGATATACTTGCACGGCACATTCATCCGGGCAGCCCTGAGGATCGTTTCACCGACCCGGAAGCGTTTGCCGACAAGATGGCTAAGCGGAACGCCTCGTGTTGTGATATTGCGCCGGTGATCTTCGGGTGCGAGCTTGGCCTTGAAGCCCGGTATCCTGGGTTCGCCCTGCGCGATCGCGTCCAGAACTTCGGCTTCGATCAGTGTCACCTCGCGAACGTCAGGACGCGCGGAATAGGTCCCCGTCCCCAGGTAGTAGCGGTCTCCGACAATGCCTCGGCCGGCCACGAGCTGCGCCTGCGCCAGCTCCTCCATTTCATAAGAGGCAGCGGGCGCGATATGGATGTGCAGCAGCTTTCCTTGCCAGGTCATGCATCGCTCTCGGAAATCGTCTTCCACCAAAATCTGCCGCCAAACTGGCCTGATCAACAGCACCAGTTGCATGGCGTTTTCCCAGTCCAGTTGGCTTTGCCACGAAATGCGGGGGCCTTGGGGTCGCTTTCAGCGCCAGCTTTCGACGTCCCCTGTCTCAGTCACCCTGCCCCGGCAACGCGTCTTGCACTTGCTTGACAACCTCGCGCAGGACCTCAACGCCCTTCTCGATCTGCCGAATGCTCAAGGCGGCGTAGCCCATGACAAGCCCAACGCGATCGGTGCGGCCTTCCTCCGAGTGTCGTTCGTAAAGGGGCGATATCAGGTGTAGCCCCAACCCCGTGCGTCGGGCGGCTTCGACCAGTGCCGTTCCCCGCGATCGCTGCAGGTCGTTGAGCCAAACGACGACGTGCAGACCAGCCTCTGCTCCCTGGACAGCGATGCGATCTCCCAAGCAGCGCTGCAAGGCGCCCAACAATGTCTCCCGACGCTCGCCGTTCAGCCTGCGCACGCGGCGCACATGGCTTTCGTAGCCGCCGCTCTCGATGAGAGAGGCCAGAGCCTCCTGTTCAGCCACCGGCGAATGCCGGTCCGCGAATTGTTTGGCGGTTGCGAAGACCTCCTGCAATTCCGGCGGGACGACGAGGTAGCCGATACGCAGCATCGGCGAAAGCGTCTTGGAGATCGTGCCGAGGTAGATGACAGCCCCGTGGTCCTCGAGACTGTGCAGCGGAGGGACCGGATTGATGTCATAGCGATATTCGCTGTCGTAGTCGTCCTCGATCACGTAGGCGTTGTTGTGCCGCGCCCATTCCAGAAGCTGATGGCGGCGCGCGATCGGCATGACGCCGCCCAGCGGAAACTGATGCGATGGCGTGACATAGGCCAAGCGTGCCCCGATCCCCGCCAGCAACTCCGTCTTCATCCCATCCTCGTCGACGGTGACGGGGATGGGCGAGGCACCGGTACTGGCAAAGACCTGACGCGCCATCCTGTAGCACGGATTCTCGATGACGAAGTGGTCGGCGGGATCAAGAAGCAGGCGAGCGCACAGATCGAGGCCCTGCTGCGAGCCGTTCACAACTATGATCTGCTCGAGGTCGCAGCTCAAGGTTCGGGCGCGCCAGAGATAGCCCTGCAGCGCCTGGCGTAGCCTGCGCGAGCCGCGAGGATCGTCATAGGCAAGACGCAACGGGCGCTGCCCCATCGCCTCGTTCATCACACGTTTCCAGACCAATGCGGGGAAGTCTGCCGGCGCCAGGTCGCCATAGCGGAAATCGACCCTCAACCCGGTCGGCAAGTAATCTGGCCAGGGCGGCGTGACGCGCAGTCGTTCGCCATAGGCGGATATATGAACCGGGCCTAGCCGTTTCGGGGAAGTGCGGCTTGCCTCAGGACCGATTAACGAAGATGAAACGCGAGGTCGCGCGCCTTGACGGACTTCGATGAAACCTTCCGCAGCCAGTTGCTCGTAGGCGACCGTCACCGTCGTTCGCGAAACCCCGAGGTCATTTGCCAGGCCTCGGGAGGACGGCAACTGACTGCCGGTTTCATAGACGCCGCCCAGGATTTGCTCGCGAAGAGCCTCGTAGATCTCGCGTGCACCCATCGCGTGCGAGCGACCGGCAGCACCGGCACTTGAAGACTGGCCCATTTCATTCATCGCCAACTGGATATTTCGCATTGGCCAGTTTGCCGTCAATCTTTCGGAAACCCAAGAAAGATCTTCGAGGCCGAATGACCCGCACCTATCAATCCGCAACCGATGCTCCCGCGCGTTCGCTCAACGACACCGGCCCCGGTTTCGCCACCCGGGCGATCCATCATGGCTACGATCCGTCCGGCTTTTCCAATGCCGTTCAGCCACCAGTCTTCTTGACCTCGACCTATGGCTTCGAAAGCGTGGCAGCAAACGAGGCCGCCGCCGCGCTTGGCGGAAGGCTCTACGCGCGCGAATACAATCCCACGACAGAGATCCTCGAACAACGGCTCGCCAATCTGGAAGGAGCCGAGGCAGGTCTGGTCATTGCCTCGGGGATGGCGGCTTTCGGCACGCTGATCCTGTCGCTCCTCTCCCAAGGCGATGAACTCATTGTCCACAAGACGCTTTATGCGAACACGCTTGCCATGGTCGAGCAGGCGGTCCCCCGCTTCGGCATCAAGGTCGTGGCGGTCGATCTGTCCGATCCACAAAATCTCGAGGCCGCGATTACCGAGCGGACGCGGCTTGTTTTCTTCGAGACGCCGGTGAATCCGCTGAGCCGCATCCTCGACATCGCTGCCATTGCCGAGCGCGCCCATGCGCGCGGTGTCAAGGTTGCAGTCGACAGCACCTTCGCCTCGCCCGCGCTCCAGCGACCGCTTGAACACGGGGCCGACATCGTGCTCCACTCGCTGACCAAGTACATCAACGGTCATGGCGATGCCCTTGGCGGGGCGATTCTGGGCGACGCCCAAACACTCCGCACGCTGCACGAAACGGGCCTACGCTACATCACCGGCGCAGCGCTCTCGCCCATGTCAGCCTTCCTGATCCTGCGCGGTCTGAAGACGCTCACGCTTCGTATGGAACGGCACAGCGCCACAGCCCTTGCGGTGGCTCAGGCGCTCGAGGCGCACCCGGCGGTGGCATTTGTGAGTCATCCCTTCCTCGACTCGCACCCTGATCAGGTGACAGCGCGAAAGCAGATGTCCAACGGGTCGGGCATGTTGGCCTTTGGCCTGCGCGCTGGATACGAAGGCGCGCGCCGGATGATGGACCGGCTCAACCTGATCACTCGCGCCGTCAGCCTCGGCGATGCCGATAGCCTCATCTATCATCCGGCAAGTCTCACACGTGCTCGGCAGCCGATCCGCAAGGATGCCCATCTGGCCGACGGAGTCGGCGAGGACCTCATGCGTCTGTCGGTGGGTCTTGAAGACGCCGATGACCTGATCGCCGACCTGCGGCAGGCTCTGGACGCCTTGTGATGACCTGTCGTGCGCCCAGCCCTGCCCTCACGCACCAACCTGGAGCCTTGCCATGGCATTCCTGAGCGGTCTTTCCGCGTTCCCCATCACGCCTGCCGATCGTGACGGCCGCGTCGACACCGTTGCTCTGCGCAGGCTGATTGCTCGGCTTGGCGACGCTCAGGTCGATTCCATCGGTCTTCTCGGCAGCACCGGCACATACATCTTTCTGTCGCGCGAGGAACGGCGGCGGGCGCTCGCCGAGACCTTGGAGGAAACCGCAGGGCGAATGCCGGTCGTGGTGGGTGTAGGCGCGCTACGCACTGACGAAGCCGTGCGGCTCGCGCAGGACGCCAAGGCCCTTGGAGCTGCGGCGGGGTTGCTTGCCGCTGCCTCTTATACCCCGCTCACTGATGACGAGGTGTTCGAACATTTCTCCACAGTGGCGCGCGAAAGTGGCCTGCCGATCATCGTCTACGACAATCCGGGAACGACGCATTTCCATTTCACCCCAGCCCTCGTCAACCGCCTGGCAAAGGTTGGTGGGATCGTCGCTATCAAGAATCCGACCAACAAAAGCGATGCGATCAAGAGCCATCTGGCCGACCAGAGGCGAACGCTGCCGGAAGGGTTCTCGATCGGTTACAGCGGCGACTGGAATGCCGCCGAGGCCATGATCGCCGGCGCCGATACATGGTACAGCGTCCTCGCGGGCATCCTGCCCGAGGCATGCATGATGATCGTCAGGGCGGCGCAGCAGGGCGATGCGGCCGAAGCGCGACGGATCGATGCCACGCTTTCGCCGCTCTGGAGCCTCTTCCAGGAGTTCTCAAGTCTTCGCGTCGTCTATGCCCTTGCCGAATTGCTCGACATTTGCCGTGCCGACCCCCCGCGTCCCATCCTGCCTCTGCCTGCAGCAGCGAAGGACCGGGTCGCCGCCGCGTTGGAATGCCTGCCATCAGATGCCAGCCGGTGAACAGCGACCCGGCGGCCCGTGAAAGGAACTGTCATGTATGTACCCGCGCATTTCAATGAACCGAGCCGAGAAATCCTTTACCATCTGATCGAGAACAACGCCCTCGGCGTGCTGATTACCCATGGCCGGAGCGGGCTCGACGCCAATCACATCCCCTTCGAACTCGACGCGTCACATGGAGAAAACGGCACCCTTCGCTGCCACGTCGCCCGCAACAATCCAGTTTGGCAGGACGTGGCGACCGGCGATGAGGTGCTCGTGGTGTTCCGCGCCGGCGATGCCTATATTTCGCCCCAGTGGTATCCGAGCAAACAGGACTTTCACAAGCAGGTGCCGACTTGGAACTACATCGTCGCACATGCCTATGGACGGATCACAATCCACGACGACGAACGCTATGTCCGCCGCAATGTCGCCAAACTGACTCACAGGCACGAGTCGACCCAGCCTATCCCGTGGAAGATGGGGGACGCGCCCAGGGACTTTATCGACACAATGGTCAAGGCGATCGTCGGCATAGAGATCGAGATCACTCGCCTTGTCGGCAAGGCCAAGCTCAGTCAGAACAAAGAGCGGCGCGACATCCAAAACGCTGGCGAAATGGTCAACGCCCAGGGGGATCATCCGATCGGTCAGGCGATGCTGGCAGCCGCCGCCCGGAAAGTCTGAATGAATGTCGATGGAACATGATCCTTGAGCCACGCCGCGAAATCCATTCAATGCTTTGTCTTAGCTGTGCATGCACGGCCAACACGGCTATGTCGACAAGGGGGCCGATGGCTCAATCAAGGCCTGACTCATGCGCTAGCGTCACTTTCGTTAGCGAGCGCGTCGGCCTGACGGCTGAAACGATGACGAACATCGATACGTCAAGCACCCTGCCCTGCACTTGCCGTGGTTGTTAGGTCTTGCTCATGCTCCCCTAGGAGGACGGTAGTCGATCCATCCGTGCAAGAAAATACGGATTGGCGCGTCGCGCCTATTCATGTCTGATAACAACAGGATCGAGCAGGACCACCGGCGCATCAAGCGCCGTGTGCGGCCGATGCTGGGTTTCAAGTCGCCGGCCACCGCCAGCACCCTGTCGGAGATCGAAATGCTTCACATGATGCGCAAGCGACAGGCGAGGTACGCGTTCAATCCAAATCCCTCCCTGGCCGAGCAGTTCGCCATACTGGCGGCATGACAGCGGCCTGTCCCGACCAACCTTCATGACACAGAAAAAACTTTGCAATACAACCAACTCTTGTCGTCGTTTAGCCGCGCTTTTGAAAAGCCATCAACACGTCAGACTTCGCCCGAGCCGGACGACATCGGCGTCGTTTCGGTGACAAGGCTAATCAAAGACGAAGTCCACGATGCACTTCCTGGCTTGCCCGCATCCTCCGGCTGATTCTCGAAAAGTGGCTGCGGTGAACGCCCGAAAACTTTGATCGGTTATTCAACGGCCTCCAGCGTCATGGCTTGCAGACAGACGGACTGGCTCGGCCATCCAGTCGCGGTCGAACCAGCTGAGCTTGGGAGCCTCTAGCCCCAGACTCCTTGCGATGGAGATGGCGAAATCAGGTACGACCGGGTATGTCGCGACACAGAGTCCGACGAGCGCGAAGGTCACCGCGCGGGCCGCAGTCCGGGCAAGCGCCTCCTTCACCTTCGGCGCAGCCGGAACTTGCAGCACTGAACATGAATAGCGCTCAATTGCGTCGACGAACGCCTCGATTGCGCGTGTCAACTGACGTACGTCCGGGTAATCCGCTTCGAATCGCGCCCGCACTTCCGCGTTGAAGCGTGTGCAGTCCGCGAGGAACGCAATGTCGGTGGCTGACCACTGGCCAGGACACGGGAGCTCGTCTGTCGCGACCCGCCCGATGACCTCGTTAGCCTTCGCGACCGATCTCGACAGCCGTCCGTCCCAGAAGTCCCGTTTCCAGCTCTCGTAGGCACCCATGGAGAAGTCCTCGACAGAACCGTCCGGACGACACCGACACAAGTAGAAGCGAAGCGGCTCGGCAGTTTCTTCCGCAGCGATGTCGTTCACCCAGATTGCGTGATTTCGTGATGTTGAGAACTTCTTCCCCTCAAGCGTGAGCATCTGGTTGACGAAAATCCGTCGGGGGAGCATCTCATGGAGATCAAGCGCCGAAAGTACCCCGGGAATAACCAACAGACGTCCGAAGGCGTTGTCCGCCCCGAAGAGAATGTCCAGCTCCGGCATCTCGTCCCGTGGGATTTGGTACCAGAAGGCGGGGCATCCGCTCTTTTCTCTTATCGTTTCTAAGGCGAGCAAGTGCCGAGGCACGTGTTCCATGGTGATGGTAAACCGCTGGCACTCAAATCCTGGGATTGGAATCCGAATTCCCTCCCGGTTTGGGTTTGAGATGCAGACTGCCGGAAGCCCCCGGGACAGCCAGGACTCGACATAGAGCTTTGCGTAAATGGGCAGGAAGTTCCGCGAGGCGAAGGATTCGAGTGCGTCATGCAATGGAGCGAGGTTCAGGAAAAGGCGCTTCAGGGGACGACGTTCCAGCGAGCGCCCGTCGAGATCGACCGGATCCTGGAGTTCGGCATCGAGGACCAGCGCGCCGCAATCCTCGCATTCGTGGCCGGAGGAATAGCCGCCGCAATATGGACATTTGCCGTGGACGAAGGCGTCCACCTTGAAGCGCCCACTTTGGACGTCATACGGGACCAAATGCTCTCTTTCAGCGATCAGGCCCTTGCTGCAAAGTCGCTTAAAGACCTCGAGAACGACCGCCTTGCCGCGGCGGTCAGGCTTTGTCCCAAGGAAAATATCCGAAACTGCATTGAGCCGATGCAGAGCCTCCTGGAAAGAAGCCGTGTTTTTCTCGGCCAGCTGGTAGTATTCCAGTCCAGCAGCGTCGGCCGCAATTGCAATGTGCTCAAGGTGACCGTGCGTGCCCTGCAGCACGAAAACCTCTCGGCCGCCGGTCTCGGCAATTCGGCGCAACACATCCGCGTAGAGGAACGGTCCTGAGGCATGACCTATATGCATGTTCCCATTCGGGGTAAGCATTGCGGGCACCAGCAGCAGCGGTCTGCTCTTTCCTATCGCTTCGTTCGTGGAAGTCGCCTCTTCGAAGGCTGCGCGGCTGTGCCACCACACTGTCTGCATGACTGCACCGCTGTCCAAAGCCTCAATCCTGTGCCTGCTCAGCGGGTCCATCCGAATGCTCTCTCCGCCAAGCAGCAGGAACGTCTTTTCGTCTAGATGAATTCGAACGCCGCCAGAGATCACCGTCCAAAATTCGACTTCCGTATGGTTGTGACGGCAAGTGGTCGCGCCTGGACTGAGCTTCAATAGTCGGATGGAAACGTCGCCCCCTTCCGGGAAGGGATCATGCATGACGATGCCCCCTTCAATCGAGATGGGGACCGCGCGTGTTTCATTTTTGAGATCTATTACTTGCGAACACATCATTTCGTTTCCAGTCTCGAATTTCCGGTTGGCCGTGCCGCTGGCAAGGTCTCGGGGCGACCTTGAGCAGGTTGAAGCACGTGCCCGTCTTGCAGCGCCTTCGCCACCACCGCAGCCCGTTCGGCCAGACCGCCGAGTGTGTGCTCCGTTGGGCCCCGAAGGCCAAAAGAGTGGTTCAACAAGAAAACGCGAGGTCTCGGACCGGTGAAACACGATTCTGGCATCTGATCGAGTCCCACTTCGAAGGACTCATCGACAACGACGTCGCCATCTTCCATTCGCGGTTGCAGCAGTTGGAAAAATGATAGATGGCGACGGTTTGAAAAGCCCGTCGCGCATACCAGGAGGTCAATTTCAAGCGTCGTGGAGTCCGGCTTGCCTCCGATTCCGCGAAGGTCTAGACGAAGACCATTCTCGAGACGCTTTGCCGCCGTGATTTCAGTATACGGGAACAGCCTGAGCCTGTCGCGTCCGCACGCCTGGTCCTCGAATCGAAGATCGTAGATGCTTTTGAGGACGTCCTTGGTGACGGTGGAGAAGTTCGTGTTCCTAGTGTCGGAAAGAAAGCTCTTGCGATCTTCAAGTGGCAACTCCGCGAACTTCAGCGAGTGTGGATAAGTGTAGAAATCATTTACGAACGGGTTGTCATCCGTCTGTTCGAAGAGGTGGCGCCGACCAACGACGATAACTTCCGACACTTCCCGGTGTTGGAGCAGGAATCTGACTATCTCGCCGGCGCTTTGCCCGGACCCGACGACCGCAACGCGAGCGTTAGCGTTGATTATTCCCTCGTTCGCATGGGATAGGAAGAAGTTTGAATGCACCACGCGGCCGGAGTCGACGGCCAGTTCTTCGGGGATGTATGGCTCATGCCCAAGGCTGACGACCACGTCGTCTGCCTCGATTTCTGAAACATCTCCGCTCGAGACATCCCTGGTCGTGACGACAAGGGTTTGGGTTCCCGACGGCTTCTCGTGGAACCTGGCCGCCACCGCCTCCTTGCCGAAAGAAATCTTGTTCGCAAAGAACCGGCTTACCCAGACCAGATAGTCGGAAAACAGCTTCCTTGAAGGATACAGATTGTTCGTATGGATGAAGTGATAGAGAAGCTCCTTGTCACGCAGGAACGAGAAAAAAGTGAATGGGCTTGCCGGATTCCTCAGGAACGCCAGGTCCTTGAACAACGACACTTGGAGCATCGAATCCTCGAAGGCGATGCCCAGGTGCCATTCTGCGCTGTCGCGGCGCTCAAGGACTTCCAGCGAATCCAGAACTGAGGATCCCCGCTCCTTGAGGCAGGTCAGCAGTGCCAGGTTTGCTGGTCCGCTCCCCACGAGTAGTGTCTTTCGTCTTTGCATGACCAGCTCCCAAAATTGTGCTTGTTTCCAACAGCCCGGTCGCGCGCTCGGCTAAGACAGCGATCCGGCTTCTCCTCAGTTGCTCGAGGGCCATCGCGGCGACATCGGCGAGCGCGGCTTTGCTGGGGTGTATGGGACCCCGCAACTGTTGACGCGTGACGCATTCCACGGCTGCGGCCACCGGCACTGCGGTGGCGATCGCCATGCTTGAGATGCCTCGCTCCTGAAGCTCGGAGCGCAGGATGCACGTCCAACGGCCAACCCGCCCTTGGCGATCCTCAATGGCGATGTCAAGGACGACCTGGTCGCCATCGTCATTTGGGTTCCGGCGACTTAAAAGCGCCTCCGTGACCTCCTTGACCTGCAGGCGCGCGCTCCCGATTTCGATCTCCTCGTCGGACAGCAGCCCGAGGCGATGCAACATCCGAACGCCATCCGCAAAGCCAGGCCACCGCACAGTCAACTGTCGAAGCGTTGGAATGCTAGGATGAGCGTCTGCAGCCGTCGACGAAACCATTGCATCATCGTATGCTTCGAGAAGGCCGACACCATCCACGAACAGCTGAGATACGCTTTCGAATCGATTTCGCGTTACGGCTTGGCCGTCGATTCGAGCCAACGCGAGCCTCTGCTCTATGGGCAGCCGACGCCCAAAGGCGAGAGCATAGTTCAGCGGAGGTTCCGGAATTCTGGGTATCCCTCCGCAATGAGTTACTATGCTCTCTATGTCCCTTATTTCAGCCGCAACCAGCGAGACTAAAGATTCAACCAGTCCTGGTTCGAGACCCGCTCCCAAGACTACGGGCGGACCGTTAGGCGGTACCCGGAGAATGTCAGGATCCCCAGGGCTCGGCCTGCCGACGCAAATAATAGGGGTGTGTAGACCTGCCTCGTGCGTTTGGTGCAAAAGCTTGCCGACCAAAACTCGGGAATCTCTCCAAGACGTAGCCATGATCAGCGATCGGGCTTGAACCGAGAGAGCGGATGGACCCAACGACACGTCGAAGCGGACGTTTGCGAGATTGCCCAGAAGCCGTTGCGCCACGGCAAGCGCAGAATGGCTCCTGTCAATCACGACAACGAACGAGTCCGGCTGATCCGCAAGTTGCAGCGCCACTGCCCGACCGACCGGCCCGGCTCCGATGACGACGTGTGATCTCTCGTGCATAGTGCCCTGCTTCAGCCTTTACTGCCAACTACGGTCGGGGTCGGCTTGCGCCGGATCGTGCGATAGCCAAGGAGAGCGATAGCCGTTTGCAGTAGAGCCAAGCCGGCAATCAACAGCGTCAGCGTGTCGTATCCCAGATGGACTGAGACGAGCCCTGCGGCGAAGGGGAAGAAATACAGGCCAAGAAAATAGGAAAGGCTGAAGATGATCTGCACCAAAGTCCGGGACTGCGGCGCAGTCACGCGGATGGCTTCTGCCTGTATCAGGGGATAGGATAGCCCATAAGTTATGCCGGTCGCCAGCGATGCCATTGCGTAAATGACGGGGTGGCCCGGGGAGTAGTGAAAGCCGAGAAGCGAAACGACCATCCCGCCCAGAAGTAGCGGCAAGGTGCGGTCGGCCGCACTGCGGGTTACGCGCGGACCAATTGCAAATCTGGAGCCGACTGATCCTATGGCCCAAAAGCCAAAGAATATTTCGTACGGTAGACCTGAATTATTCGCAAATGTAACCTGGAAGTTTATCAAGCTAGTGTAAATGCTTGCGGACAACAGTACAAGAACAAAAAACAGAGCAGATTTGCTGAAGAGGAGATCAAAAAGGTCGCGCGCAATCGAGGCGTTATTCGGAATATCGGCTTCGCCGATGTTCGCCGCATGTCGCGCTGCCCACGATGACAACGCTGACCCTGCCGTCGCCGCGAGCATTGCCAGAATGAACATATCCAGCGTGCCCAAGCCGGCGTACCGGGTAAGGAGGCTGCTCAGCAGCGGTCCGCAGGTTAACCCTAAGGTGGAGAATGCAGAGTAGGCCATGAAGCTCGATGGCCGGTCTGCATCGCTTGAGAGGGCGGAAATGCATATCGAGCCGATAGTGAAGTGCAGCGCCCATCCGCCTGATTTCAGCATGTAGCTGAGGAAGTAGGGGAATGTCGCGCGCACCCCCGACAATTCGTTCAAGAGTACGGTCGCGCAGGCTGCTGCATAGAGAAGCCCGCCGATGGGTGCGAGCCTCCGCACACTAAACTGGCGTATCAGCGTAGGACTGATCAAAACTATTAATATAGCGACCGCCATGCCTGCTGCTGAGATCGAACCAAAAAAGATCTCGTCGCGCCCAACCGACAACAGGTAGACTGGAAACAGGGCAAAAACGCCCATCGCGAAGGAAATCAGATATCGTTCAGCAATGAACATGCGCCTGTACCACAAAAGGCGCGTATTATTGATCGAGATGCTGCGAGAGTTCATTTTGTTATACCATGAAACTGTACTTTGCGTCGGTTAGGACGAAGATAAGTTATGCATCCGAATATAATTCGCGGTTTTGATGTGACCATTGTCATGGTCGAAGGGATACGTTTCCTTAGATCGAGAGCCTGAAGCATTGCGGTCCTTCGCCTGTTCATCGTGGCTACCCGTGACACGAGTTATGGCCGGCAGCTGTTGCCCGCCCCGCAACGAAGGCTCTCAAGAGTCATGCCAGCTTGCTTGATTGAGCTGAGGAAGGAACTTTATGGTCGCTTTTCAGTCGATTAGCCCGAAGCAAAGCAAGAGATCGACTGAAAATGGCCATATCGCGAATTCGACAAACCCGACAAACCCGACAAACCCGACAAAAGATGTCGGATGGCGTTGTTGAGACTGCTCCGCTCTGACCTCGCCGGTGAGCCACGAACATCGTGCTGTGTCCAAATGGAGCCCGGAGTTGAGAGGGTTGTGTTGCAAAGTTTTTTCTGTGTCATGAAGGTTGGTCGGGACAGGCCGTCTGGGCACGAGTGTTGGCCGAGGCTGGACACGAAGTTCGCCTGATGCCGCCTGCCTATGTCAAACCATATGTGAAGCGCGGCAAGACAGATGCTGCCGATGCCGAAGCGATTTGCGAGGCCGTCACACGGCCGACCATGCGCTTCGTAGCGGTCAAATCGGAAGGCCAGCAGGCGGTTCTCATGCTTCATGAGGCGCGGGAACTCCTGGTGCGCCAGAAGACGATGCTCACCGATGCCATTCGCGCCCATCTTGCCGAGTTTGGCCTGGTCGCGGCGCAGGGACCGGGTGGATTGTCAGCCCTTCTGGCGGTGTTCGATGCTCATCGAGAGTAACTGCGACGACTCGCATGCACTGCGCTCGATGGTCTGATCGCGCAAGCTGATCATATCGCGACCGAGATCGCCGCGCTGGAGGCCCGCATTCTCGAATGGCATCTCGGACACGCCGCCAGCAAACGCCTCGCGACGATCCCAGGCGTCGGACCACTCACAGCAAGCGCGATCGCAGCGAGCGTCCCCAACGCTTCACTGTTTCGTTCAGGGCGACAGTTCGCCGCCTGGCTCGGCCTGACGCCGAGAGCTCATTCGAGCGGAGGCCATGAGCGTCTGATGGGCATCAGCAAACAGGGAGACGGCCATCTTCGCCGCCTGCTTGTCGTCGGCGCTACAGCCGTGCTGCGATACGCTCGTCAGTCGACAGGAGCGAAGGTTTCGGCAACGCAGCTTCTCGAGAGGAAGCGCCCGAAAGTCGTCGCGGTCGCGCTGGCCAACAAGATGGCGCGGATCGCGTGGGCGCTTCTGCGCCGCAACGAGACCTACGTGGCGCCGACGGCATAAAGCGCCGGAAATCGCGCCACAAGCAGACATGCATGGGTGCTGAGAGCAGATGACGAACCGGCCGTGCCGGGGATCGGGACACCCCTTGGGGTCAGAGCGCATCAAAAGCGCGCAAAATTGATTGGGAACCGATCCGCGGACTTCATCTTGGCCAGCGAGGCGAGCCTCGCATGAAACAGGCCGTAGACATGACTGCACCTGGCCGGTCCGTCACCCACAATCACCCTTGCGCAACGGGGGCCGTCCAGACATGAACCCCGATCGGCGTCCGAGGCCATCGACTAAAAGCGAGGGCCCGGCCAGCCGACCCCGCTCTGGACGGCCGCTGCGAGAAGGCGAGGCTCTCCACACCGGCAGAAACCCGGATCGGACGATCAGCAATGCAACCTGAGTTGGCTCTCCTCAGAGCCGATAGTGCTATTTTCGAATGACGGATGATAAAGCAAACGCCGTAAGGGTATCACGTACCCCTGGCAATTCGGAGATTTGCTGCCAGATTTGCCGAATACGGTCCGCGTCACCGGACTCCACCCGCACCAAAAGATCGAAGTCCCCGGTCATCACGTCGCACGAAATAACCTCCGGAATGCGCCGCAATGCGTGAATGACATCGCCACCCCTCATCCGATCATGTCTATAAACGAACATCATTGCGGTTGTGAGAGCTTCGTTGCTTAAACCTTCACCGGACACGATTGTGTAGCCCTTGATGAAGCCCTCCCGCTCAAGCCGTTCGATGCGCACGCGAACGGCGTTTCGCGACAAGTTGACTTTGCTGGACAATTCAGCGTGCGATATGCGCGCGTTGTTCTTCAATTCGTTCAGGATTTGTTCGTCCGTTCGATCAAGCAGGTATTTCATGGGCGTCCAAGCCAACCAGTCCTGATTGCGTTAACCCGATAGCCGATCGAAATGCGCTTACGGCAATATCGGGGAGATGCACGTTATCTCCCTTTCTCCCATAGCACCTGGCTGTCGCCGCCATGACAAAGGCGGGCAGCGCATCCCGCTCCGCGTCCGACAAACTTCTAACACTCTCGTATCCGGCCAGAAGTGCTTGAGCCCTGCCCTTATCCAGGTCTCCACTCGGCTTACCGGTCCAGTCAACAAGGACATCTGCAACTTCCGCAATGAGCGCATCATCATGGCGGAGTCGAAAATTTATGATACCGCTGACCTTGTCATCGAGAAAGAAAACATTCTGATGGACCAGTGCTCCGTGAACCGGTCCTGTCGGCAGCTCATACGAAGATCTATTCGGATGGGGCTGCAAAATGGAGTGAATCCTTGCCATGGTCTGCCCTAGGCTGTGACACTTGTGCGTTACGGGATCAAACGTTGACGATCCAGGCACGAAACTCACGATCGCTACGAGTTTGCCAGCTGCTCGAGAGGTGGCATTTCCGTCGAGGCTTCGAATTGGCTTCGGACAAGGGACTCCGTTATTGTGGAGCCTCTCCATGGTTTCAAATGCTCGTTCCAGATCTGACGGTTTGGCGCCATTTTCGAACAGGGTGACGATAAGGTCATTTTCTTTGGATCTGAAAAGATACGTCGTTTCTCTGTCACCATCAGCAATGCCGATGACAGACAGCAATGATTTTATCCCGTAAGCAGACGCAATAGCGTCACGATCCTCGTCAGAGAGCTCAGTGAATACAGCCATTACCCTTACCAGCCTCTTAGGGTTTAATCGGGCTCTCAGAAGAGCGATCCGCGCCCCCGAAGATCTGATGTATCTGGATGTGAGATAATATACCCTCGTCTTCAACGACCTGTCGTAGTCGCTTCTTTTCGGTCAAAGCCCTCTTTGAAAGAGCCGACGCTTTACTATAGCCAATCAGCGCCGCCAGGGGTGTGGCAAGGACGAGAGAGTGATCGCAATATGATTGGCATCGATCAACATCGACCTCGATACCTTCGACGCAACGCTGCTTCAGAATTTTGATTCCTTTTGTCAACAGCCGCATGGACTGGAGAATGTTCAAGACTATGACGGGCTCCATCGCGTTCAGCTGCAACTGGCCTGCGCTCGCCGCGAGCGTCACCGTCAAATCATTGCCTATCACCTGGAACCCAATCTGGTTCATCATCTCAGGGATGACCGGATTGATTTTTCCCGGCATTATGGACGAACCAGCCTGTACGGCCGGCAGTCGGATCTCTCCGAAACCCGTGCGAGGCCCGCTGCTCAACAGACGCAGGTCGTTGCATATCTTTGAAAGCTTTACCGCGATTCGCTTCAAAGCGCTGGAGAAGCTAACGAAGGCTCCGGTGTCGGAAGTGGCTTCAATAAGGTTGTGAGCAGGTACCAAATCGAAGCCAGAAATTTGATTGAGATGATTGCAGGCAAGGCTTGGAAAGCCAAGCGGGACATTGATGGAGGTACCGATCGCGGATCCACCCAGGTTAACTTCCCTCAGCAGCCTCGACGCCGACTGCAACTGTATTATGTCTTCTTCCATCAGTTCCGCAAAGGCCTCAAACTCCTGGCCAACCGTCATAGGCACGGCGTCCTGAAGCTGCGTGCGACCAACTTTTGCGACTTGATCATACTGAGCTGCCTTCACTCGGAAGGCGTCTCGAATATTTACCTGCGACGCGATTAGTGCATCGCAGGCCCGCAAGATGGTTAGGCGTATTGCCGTTGGGTAAACGTCATTGGTCGACTGCGACAAGTTGACGTCGTCATTGGGATGGAGTGTGACATAGTCTCCCACTGCCCGCCCAAGCTTCAGGAGAGCGAGGTTTGTTACGACCTCATTGACGTTCATGTTGGTGGAAGTCCCGGCACCACCTTGCATCATGTCGACTGGGAAATTCTGATCGATGCCCTGCCGTTCTATCAGATCTTCACAAGCCTCGGAAATTGCCATTGCTTTTGATCTTGATATCAGCCCGAGATCCATATTGGCCAGCGCCGCTGCTTTCTTCACCATGGCCATGGATTGTATGAGTTCGGGAAAGTCCTTCAGTTGTAGCCCTGAAACGTCAAAGTTCTCAGCTGCACGTGCGGTATGTACGCCATAGAGAACGTTACTGGGAATGAGGAGCGGGCCGATAAGATCGGATTCAATACGTCCTGGAAGCATGTCTTGCCTCTTATCCGAGGATTCCAGCATGCAGCATGGCACGCTTGATTTCATCCTGGACTGTCGGGCTGACAGCGACGAGCGGCAATCGAAGGTCTGCCTTCATCCGACCAAGAAGCTCCAACGCATATTTGGGACCAGCAGGATTCGTTTCGAGGAAGAGCGCTCTGTGGAGCGGCATCAGCTGATCCTGCAACTTGAGCGCTGCTGCAAAATTACCGTCCAGACAGGCCTGCTGGAATAGAGCACAAAGACGAGGTGCGACGTTTGCGCTCACCGAAATACATCCATGACCGCCGTGCGCCATATAGCCCAAGGCAGATCCGTCTTCACCCGACAATAAATTGAATTGCGGGCCGCACGCCATGCGCTCAAGCGAGGGACGCAATATGTTGCCCGTGGCGTCCTTAACCCCACAAACATTGCGACAGTTTTTGAATATTCGCGCCAGAGTGTCAACTTGGATGTCGACGACGCTGCGAGGCGGTATATTGTAAACTATGATCGGAAGTCTGCTGACAGCGTCAATCGCCTTGAAATGCTGGTAGATTCCCTCTTGAGTCGGCTTGTTGTAATAAGGAGAGACAATGAGCAGTGCATCGGCGCCTGCGTTTTGAGCATGGCGCACGAACTCCAGGGCTTCCTCTGTGCTATTGGAGCCGGCCCCTGCGATGACTGGTACACGACCGGCGGCGGCGTCTATGGTGATCTCCACCACCCTCTTGTGCTCGGCATGGGTAAGTGTTGGACTTTCTCCTGTCGTTCCACACGGTACCAGACCTGATGATCCTTCTGCAATTTGCCATTCAATAAAGTCGCCCAATGCAACGTCATCGACATGACCGTCGTTGAACGGTGTTACAAGCGCCGTGATAGAACCTTTGAACATCTACATCTTCCCTCGGGGCAAAAATTGCTAGCGGCAGCAAGCTGCAAGAACCCGCTATCGTTTCAGCCTGTTTATGCAAACGACCTTGGGCTGCGTCATTTCCTCATAGGCGAACCGAACGCCTTCTCGTCCCATGCTGCCATATTTAAAGCCGCCGAAGGGCATCGCATCGAAACGATAGTCCGACGAGTCGTTGATCATCACGCCAGCTGCATCAATTCCGCTGGCGGCATCGAGGGCGTGTTCCAGATCGTTCGTGAATATCCCTGCATGGAGACTGTACTCGGGTTCGTTAGCCATCCCGATGGCATCAATCAGTTCACCAAAAGGTTGCAGGATCACAATCGGCGCAAAAACCTCTTCAGACCAAACATCACATTGAGCCGAGACATTCTCCAAGACGGTCGGCGCGTAAAGATTCCCATGCCGATGATTGCCACAGAGCAAAGCGGCTCCCGCCGAGATTGCCTGATCGACCATGGCAGCAGCTCTCAAGACTGCCCGTTCCGAGATCATCGGGCCGATGTCGGTCGTTTCATCCAGAGGGTTTCCGGTCTTTAATTTTGCGGTGGCCTCGACGAACGTTGATCTGAACCGTTCATAGATGGTGTTCTGTATCAGAATTCTCTGCGTGCCGATGCAGTTTTGGCCAGCTGCCCAATAGGCCCCCGAAACACAAGCGGCGACGGCGGCATCGAAATTGCAATTTTCCATCACGATGACGGGAGCGTTGCCGCCAAGGTCCATTGCAAGCTTCTTGATGCCCGCGGTCCTTGTGATCGCCTCGCCGGTGTTGAACCCACCTGTGAAAGATATCATGCGCACGTCGCGCGCAGAAACAAGCGCCTTACCAAGCTCCGGCCCACCGACGGCAACGGTCACGATTTCCTTGGGCAAGCCGCTAGTGATCAGGGTGTCGACCAGCTTGAGGGCGGAAAGTGGCGTGAGTTCTGACGGCTTCAAGAGCACGGCATTGCCGCCGGCGATTGCGGGGCCAAGTTTATGGGCGACGAGGTTCAGCGGGTCGTTGTAGGGCGTAATGGCAGCAATAATGCCCAAAGGCTCCCGTGTATACCAGCCCTGGCGAGATTCCGACCCGAGGTAGGAGTCGAACGGTATTATCTCGCCCGCATTTCGTTTTGCTTCATCCGCCGAAAGTTTGAGAGTGTTGACGCACCGCGTTGCTTCCTTGCGGGCCTGCACGATGGTTTTCCCCGCCTCGCTCACGATGAGCAGCGAGAATTCTTCCAGGTTGGCCTGGATTGTCGCAGCTGCCCTTTCCAGGATAGCCGAGCGCTTGTATCGCGGCAGGGCTCTTGCGATCTCGGCTCCCCGCTTTGCCCGTTCCAAGAGCGAGCTCACGCTTGCAGCACTGGTCTCGGGAACTGTTCCCACGACCGTCCCGTCGAAGGGGCTTCTCACGATGATATCTTGAGTAAAGGTGGTTTCGCTCAGGGCTGCACTGCGCATTATGCAGCCTCCTTTGCGTCTTTCGACGGTTGAGCAGAGTGGATGGCAACAATATCAGACAGAAGGGCATACGCAGTCTCGACCCGTCCAGCGCCTGGTCCTGTTATCGTCACCGATCCAAGCAGCTCCGTGTTGAGTGAAACTGCGTTCGTTGCGCCTCCGACTCCTGCGAGCGGGTGCTCTAGAGCTAGTCTCTTGGGAGCAACACTGCCAACGACAATCCCATCTACACCACGAGCCGCGGATCCGATGAGCTTCCACCGGCAATTCTCCTTGGCAGCCGTTTCAATGTCGTGAGGAGACAATCTTGAGATGCCCTCGCAGGTGACATCCTCGGGCTTGAGGTTTGCCCCCAGCAACTCGTTTGCAAGGATCACGACTTTCAGTCGAACATCATGGCCCTCAACGTCCGCAGTTGGGTCGGCCTCGGCATATCCAAGGGCCTGCGCCTCTTTGACGGCAGAGGAGAAGTCCAACCCCCCCTCCATGCGTCCCAAGACGAAATTCGAGGTGCCGTTGAGAATGCCCTCAAAACCTTTCATTTCGGCGCCGGCCAGCGTTTTGTCCGCCAGTCGCATTACCGGAGTTCCGCTCATGACGGCGCCCTCATACTCGAAGCGCACGCCGCGAGATTTGGCCAGTGCCTTGAGCTCCTGGGCGGCAAGAGCTACCGGACCCTTGTTGGTCGTGACGACATGTTTGCCTGCTTGAAGCGCCCAACGGCAATGGCTGACGGCAGGCTCCCCATCTTTCGGGTTGGTGAACGTCGCTTCAACGACAATGTCTGCTGGCGCCAGCTTGATGACAATTTCATTGTCAGCCTCAGAACTGCCGCCGGAAAGCTGCCCAAAGCCACCTTTGGTGAAATTGGCCTCAGTGAGCATCCGCGGGTCAAGCCCGTTGGGTGATATCACCGAGCCCAGGTAGAGATCACTGACGGCGACGATGTTTAACTGGAAGCCAAGCTGGCGCTCCCACTGCGGATTTTTTGTCGCGATAAGTCCTGCCAAGGCCCGGTTCACACCGCCAAAGCCAATAAGCGCAATATTGTAAACTGTCATGACGATCCTCCAAAGAATTGTGCGGGCATCATGCGGGTGCGGACCGCACAGTGGAAACGCCGCAATAGGACCAAACAACCGAGCACTTTGCTCATTTTGCCGCTATTTTGTTGGCGTTGCGACCAATAGCCTTCCAGCCGCGGGAACCAATCGCCTCCGATTCGCCGGCGGGTGGTCGCCGGACCACCAAGGTCGGACCGCTGATGGCATATACTTGTGCCGGAGCCAGACGGCTCCCATGTTGGACCAGAGAGCAAGTCCGTGAAGACTCTGGCTCAGGAATGAGGTGGGGGCGCGGATGCTGCGGGATCATGAACAATTCACGGTGTGTTTTGCCCATTGATTTCGCCCGATCCATCAAGATCACCCGATCTGCTACCTGGCGGACAAACCGCACCTGGACACGGCTCGAAAGAGAAACAGCGTGGCGGATCCGATAGCGGTATTCCTCATGGCCCCTGCCCCGGATGGGACTGTTCGTGCTAACTCTGGACGTCGATATCCGCGCGCGCAATCATGGCGTCGCCAATCAAAATATCGCCCTGGGCTTTCAGGCCAAGGCCAGCGCCGCGCATATCTGGGGCACCGTCATCTTGGCCCAACTTGGACTTGCCGGTCAGCCTGGTAACCTCGATCTCTATGCCGACGATCGCCTTCACCAACGCGTCAATGTAATCCCTTGGAGCATGCGTCATCTTCCATGGCGTCTCGCGCGTTGCCTCGTGAATACGCGTCAGGCGCGCTACGATAGCGCGGACATAGCGTTCGTCATCGCGGATCCTGATTTGCCCATAGGCGTGAGCAACCATGTAGTTCCAGGTGGGGACCTGCCGCTGCGTCTCATGCTTGGTCGGATACCAGGTCGGCGTGATGTAGGCGTCTGCGGCGCGAAACACGACCAGCACTTCATCGCCGTTCGCAGCATTCTGCCAGACGGGATTGGCGCGGGCGACGTGGCAATGAAGCACGCCTAACGTGCCTTGTTTGGTGTCAAGGAGAAAGGGGATGTGATTTGCATCCATTTCACCTTTGCTATTGGTGAACAGGATGCCAAGGGGATTGCGCTCGATCAGGTCGTGAAGGACCTCAAGGCGCGACTCGTTGAAATGCGACGGCAAATACATGACCGCTCCTTTGATGCCTAGTGCTATCCCCAGCACCTTTTGCCTTGGCTCTGCGACAAATGTCTTGCCCTTCCCTGGGTCAGAACCGGCGAGTTGGCGAATTTCGCGCTGACATGCCAGAGACGTTCAGGGCACAAAATTCGCATCGGCTTGAAGATCGCCCAGGGCCAAGTAAATGCTCAAAGAGCAATTCACTTGGCAAGAAGGGCCACTCCCCTAGATTTTGTGGGATTTTCCGAACGTTTCGTCCAGTGCATTCTCGATGTCGGCGATGAGATCGCTTGGGTCTTCCAGGCCGATCGAAAGGCGCAGATGTCCATACTTTTGGAAGTTGGGCGGATATTTGTTCGAGCCGCCTCGTCCGCCGCCGCCAACGTGAACGATCAGGCTCTCGTCATGCCCGAGCGAGACCGCGGAGGTGATCACCTTCAAATTGCCCACGAAGCGGTTTTGCGTGTCCGGATCGCCTTCCACCGCGAAAGCCATCATCGCGCCGTAGCCTTTGCCACCGAACTGTTTTCGCGCCAGCTGATGCTGGTCATGGCTCTCAAGGCCGGGATAGGTGACGTAGGCAACCCGCTTGTCAGTCGCCAGATGCCGAGCGATCGTTTCTGCGGAAGTGAACTGCTGCTTGAGGCGAAGCGGCAAGGTGACCGAGCCACGCATGATCAGCCAGGCGTTGAAAGGCGAAATGGTTCCGCCGACATCCACCAGGGCGTCTGCCTTCACATGGTGGACGAGTTCCTTCGAGCCGATCACAACGCCGCCCATCGCATCGCCATGGCCGTTGATGTATTTGGTCAGCGAATGGATGACGAGGTCCGCCCCCAACGCAAGCGGTCGGAAGAAGGGCGGAGGGGTGAAGGTCGAGTCCACTGTTAGAAGCGCGCCGGCTTCCTTGGCAATCGATACCAGCGTGGCGATATCAGCCACCTTCGTGGTCGGGTTGGCGATCGTCTCGGTATGGATCAACCTGGTGTTCGGCCGGACGGCGGCTCTCACCGCATCCATGTCCCCCATGTCCACAAAAGTGGCTTCGATCTGATAGCGTTGCGGCAGGAGTTCGGCAAACAGCCGCCAAACCGCTTCATAGGTGACATCACCCACGACCACATGGTCGCCTGTTTTCAGGAAGGTGAAGAAGACGGCGTGAAGCGCAGCAACACCTGTTGCAAAAACTGCCGCATCCTCGCCTCCCTCGAGCGCCGCCAGCTTCCGCTGCAGGCCGATCTGGTTGTGCCCCGAATTGCGGGTATAGGAGGGCGTTTCTGTATCTGACCAATCCATGGTCGAAGGGTCTTCCGGGAGAAGATAGGAATTGGCCATGACGATCGGGGTTCGGATCGCGCCGGACGTCTTGTCGATCTCGTTGCCCCCATGAACCGACAGGGTGTTGAAGGATAGCGTGGAGAGCTGGTGTTTATCGGGTCTGGGCATTTGTGACTCTTCGTTGCTGGAGTTTGAAACAGTAATTGTGACGTTCAACGCCGGGATGGCACCGACTTTTCGAGTTTCTGAAAGACCTGCGTTATGGCGAAGGTCAGGCCGACGTAAAACACCGTCACAAGGATAAGCGGCTCATAGACCAGCAGGGTGTCCTGACGGATCTTGTAGGCCGCTCCGTAGAGATCCATGACGGTCACTGAGAATACAATCGGCGTGGCCTTCAACTGAAGCACGACCTCGCCGGCAAAGGTCGGCAAAGCGATGCGGATCGCACGTGGCAGCCATATGCGACGCAAGATTTTGCCAGGGGACATGCCAAAAGCACGCGCCGCCTCGAGTTCGCCTTTTGGAACCGACGCCATCGCGCCCCTCAGGATTTCGCCTTGGTAGGCTGCGAAGTTCAGCGTAAGCGCAAGCGCTGCGAAGAAGAACCCCTCGCGCAAAATGGGCCACAAAAAGCTTGCCCTTAGGCCGGGGATAAAAGGAAGGTACGACCCAAGGCCATAATAGAAGAGCCAAAGCTGTATCAGGAGCGGGGTGCCGCGAAAGAACGTGCAATACCCTCTGGACAACCAACGCAAAGGGAAGAAGGCCCCCACTTGTGCGACCGCAAGGAGAATTGCCAAAGCGAAACCGACCGAAACAGAAATTGACAGGAGAAGAAACGTTATTGCAGCTCCCCGCACCAGCAAATCCGCATAGGAGGCAACCCAAGAGAAGTCCATTTTGGCCTCCTACGCCAATTCTCTCTGCCCGCGACGGTAATAAGCTTCCAACGCGGTAAAAATTTGATTCGAAATTAGGGTTATTGTTAAATATATCGCTGCGGCCGCCAGGAAGAAGACCATGTATTGTTTTGTATTGCTTGCGGCCACTCGTGCAGCGAGAGCCAATTCCTGATAACCGACGACAGCTATGAGTGCGCTGTCCTTGACGACTCCCATCCATAGGTTGGCGAAACCCGGCAGGGCATTCGGAATCAGCGCGGGGAGGATCACCCTGCGGAATCGTAAGGCCGGGCGCATTCCAAACGCTTTCGCCGCTTCGAGCTGGCCGACCGGAATTGCCAGAATGGCGCCTCGCAACACCTCCGTCATGTAGGCTCCCTGGACGAAGCCGAGCACGATCACAGCTGCGAGCAGGCCGTTAACCTCCAGCGGACCAAGATCAACCAAGGCGAGAACACGGTTCAGGCCGTCGGTCCCAGCATAGTACAATGCTATGATCAAAATCAGTTCCGGAACTGCCCTGACCACAGTCGTGTAGAGTTGCAGAAGCCACTCAATTGATCGAAATCCGCTCAACTTTCCAAATGCGCCAAACAGCCCCAAGACCATGCCAAGGAAATAGGCGCCCATGGATATCAACAGCGTGGCGAGAGCCCCGGTGAGCAGAACGCCACCCCACCCCGGAGGGTTGATGGATAACAATTCCAGAATTGAGTTCACAGAATTCATAGTGGAATCTTTCGAAACAGAGCTAGCGGACTTGCCGCGAAGGATGCTCGTCAGCAAATCCGCTAGATAAATGCATCAGTAAGGATCGTAGTCGAAGTACTTCTTATTGAATTCCGCGTACTTCCCGTTGGCTCTTATCGCCTTGATGGCGCCGTTCAGTTTCTGCTTGAGCTCTTCGTCCCCCTTGCGAATTCCGCCGCCTACGCCTGCTCCAAGAATCTCGTCATCGGCAGCAACCGTCCCCTTGAATTCGCAACAGCCCTTTCCGAGGTCCGTTTTGAGGAATTCCTTCAGGGGCCCGGTGTCTGCAAACGCATAGTCGATCCGACCTGAAGCCAAGTCTTGCAGTGATTCATCAACAGTCGCGTAGCTTTTCTCAGTTGCTATATCTGCGAAATGTTTCTGGAAGTAAGCCGATTGCGTTGTGGAAACTGCGATCCCGATGGTCTTCCCCTTCATCTGCTCATCAGTGACCCCAGCAACTCCGTCCTTTGCTCCAATCATGCTTGCCGCTGCGGAGTAGTACTTGTCGGTGAAATCGATACGCTTCTTGCGCTCGTCCGTAATGGACATCGAAGACCAGATTACATCGATCTTCTTGCTTTCGAGAGCGGGAATGAGGCCATCCCAGGCAATATCGACGGTTGTGCACTGCTCGTGAAGCTGTTGGCAGACCGCGTCCATGAGATCGATCTCCCAACCGATCTCTTTGCCGGAGGCATCTTTCGTCGTGTAGGGAGGATAGGCCTCGTTCGCGATGCCAAACCGGATATCGGCATGAGCGTCTGCCGCGAAACAGAGAATGGTGAGAGTTAGAGCAATAGTCCGATATTTCATCTTAGTTCCCCTTTTTGAGAAGTTGGGTGGTGGTGACTAGTGCGAACCCGCTCCAACAAATTCCTTGCAGCGGCTGCTCATGGGTGCACCGAAGACCTGGTCGGGAGGGCCGTCTTCCTCCACTTGGCCTTGATGCAAAAACAGCACGCGAGTCGAGACATCGCGAGCGAACTTCATTTCGTGGGTGACCAACAACATGGTTCGGCCCTCTTCCGCTAAGCTGCGGATCACCTTGAGGACTTCACTGACCAGTTCCGGGTCCAGGGCCGACGTCGGTTCATCAAACAGCATGACGGAGGGGTCCATGCAGAGCGCGCGGGCGATCGATGCTCGCTGTTGCTGACCACCGGAAAGGAAAGCGGGATAGGCATCGCGCTTGTCGTAGAGACCCACTTTGGTGAGCAGCCCATGCGCTTTCTCGACAGCGACCTTTCGATCAACGCCAAGGACGTGAACAGGGGCTTCGATCACGTTCTCCACGATCGTCATGTGGGGCCAGAGATTGAAGCTCTGGAAAACCATCCCTAACCCTGTTCGGAGTCTCTCAATCTGGCGCCAGCTTGCTGGATGGCATTTCCCATCATGCCCAATCCGGAACTTGACGTCCTCTCCATTGACCTGGAAGGCTCCCTGGTCAGGGATTTCGAGGAAGTTGATGCAGCGCAGAAAGGTGCTCTTGCCAGAGCCTGACGAGCCGATGATCGAAACCACATCACCCTTTTGTGCCGTGAGCGAAATTCCCTTCAAAACTTCGTGGGCTCCATAACGCTTATGGACATCCCGTACGGCAAGCGCAGGTATCCCAGTGCCAGCATGCATTCTGATCTCCATCAGGCTCGTCATGGCTTTTCGGTGCTCATGCAGGCAACGCTCCGCAATCGCTGCGTTGCCGCAGCAAACGTCACCCTTGTGCAGTTAGTCGCAGGAGAGGAAGGCTACTCAAATCTGGCCGTTTGGCCGCGGCAGGGAGCCCGCGAACCGAGTGCCGTTATCTGGTCGCCACAGATTGTTGTTTAAGGAGGAGGAGTAATGGACAGCTTTTGTTTCAGGATCCCACACCCTGGCATGAGGCGCGACAAGCCGTCGGTCAGCATATCGCCTGCTTCTTCGAGCGCGTTTTCAGGCATGGTCTCCAAGCTTTCCAACAGAAACCACATGCGACCGGTCAAAGCGTCCAACCGGGTGCGAGAGCACTGTCGCCAATTCCATCTCCTGCAAGTGACGCCTGCATCATCTCGCCAGATGGCCTCTCCCGGTGCCGGGCATTCCTTTATCGCCTCTCCATTCACAACCGTTTCGAAGACTTCAGTTCCAGCGGCAATTGTTAACCGTGGCCGCCCAACATACGCGTCGTAGTTTTCACCGCCGACAGGAAGTGCGTACCGAAGGCTGACAGCGTTGTAGAGATCGACAACGGGGTTGATCGTGGGAACCTTGCCGTCTTTCTCCACCCGTTTTCTGAGAGCCTGGGCAGAGCAGGGAGTTCGGTTCGGCTTTGCACCGAACCGGAAGTACGTTTCCGACCAACTGGCCAAATGCGCGTCTGCCCATGGCGCACCTCCCGCCGACACAAAGTTGCAGGCCTCTGCCAGAAGATTTGTATCAACGCTTCCTGTTTCGGCATTCGTGGCATCGATATGGATGGATATGGCGCGAAAGCCAGGGGCAATGCTGGCAATTCGTTCGTCGACAACCGGGATTTCGAACACGGCCCACTAGCTCCCATTGACCATCTTGGTGTAATATACCGACCATGGAACAGAAAGTCAATATACTGACCGACGTGGGCGCCGAGGTCGAACACGTCAGTGCAATGGTCTCCCAGAACCTCAAGCTTTTCCGACGCCAGAACGGCCTCACACTTGACCAGCTCTCTCGAAAATCCGGGGTCAGCAAAGGGATGCTGGTGGAAATCGAGAAGGGCAGCGCTAACCCCAGCATCGCCACTCTTTGCAGGATGGCAGTCGCTCTGGGGGTTTCTGTCGCAGACTTCGTAGGCGTAGCATCAAGTGTGCCAGCACGGATCGTGCACCCGCAAGACACTTCCACATTGTGGCGAGGCCCTGGCGGAGGCAGTGCCACTCTCCTTGTGGGAACGCACGGTCCGGACGAGGTGGAGCTTTGGCGGTGGATTATGTTTCCAGGCGAAACATTCGAATCGCCAGGGCATTCTGCGGGAACGCTCGAACTGCTGAATGTGGAAACCGGCGAGCTAACTCTGAAATTGGCTGATACCGATCTCCTAGTTCAATCCGGTTCTTCGGTTTTGGCACGCACGGAAGACAAGCATGCCTATATGAATCGGGGCACTCAAGAGCTTCGGTTCATCATGGTGGTCGCAGAACTGCAGTACCCACGCGTGCAGCATGTTTAGGTACAATTCCCGTATCCCACGCTATATGCGCTTTTGGCTAAGTCGGACCGGCGGAACGATTTCCCGCAACCCCGATGCCTGTCTCTTAGACCAGCACTGAATGCTAGAGCCATGATTGACAATACGGGATTGAACGCGTCCTTCGTCGGATGCAGCGAGGGGCACACTGGACCTGTGCGCATGCGGCAATGCCTGCCTGATGCTCGTCTGCGGAAAGCCAGAAGACGGGCTTCCGTTCCCCACGTCGAAATGGCACGAGCCAACTTCCGTGCAGCTCGACAATCTCATGCCCCAGCAGGAAATCTCCCGCCGTGTAGGCCCTTCGGCGCCAGCGGTAGCGCGCCGCCTTCAAACGGCTTCGCTCCACCGGATAATCAAGAAGAAGGACATCTCTGTCGTAAACGAGAGGGCGATTGGGCGCCCCCTGACGGTTATCGCGGAGGTGACGACCGAAACAGGAAAGACTGGATCTGATCGACGAGATAAAAAAGCGTTTCGCGAGCTGTCCACAGGTGCAGCAGTGCTACTGCATCACTGGCGAGACGGACTTTGTGCTTATCATGAATGCCAGCGACTGGATGAGTAAACGGCACTGATGCGCCAATCGTTCTTCGAGGGCGGAAATGTGACGAGCTTCGAAGCTGCGTTGCAATGGAGAAAGCCGACGGCCGATCCCGCTTTTGTCTCACCTGCGCATCGGAATGGTTTCGTCTTGATATTCTAGACTAGATCCAAGCTTATATCCTTGAACGGAATTTCCAAAGGCTGTGCTCGCCACCGCTGTCCCGACTGAGCCGGTAGAGCTACGGTCAAAGTGCCTGTGGTAACGATGTCTCCCGATTTGAGGGGTTGACCGCCAAAGCGCTCCAGTTCTCGTACCAAATAGGCTAATGCGGCGAGAGGGCTACCCAGGACCTGCGACCCACCACCCACCGCCGCGGAACCGTTTTCACAAGCAAGCGTCACCGAAAAGCTATGCAGTTGCTTTCCCCATCGCTCGCGGTCACTTTTGATTGAGTGCCGGGAGCCGAGAAGTAGGGCAACATGAACACCCGTTGCCGCAGCATCTGCGACATTGAAACGCCATTCTGGAAAGATCGACGTGCAAACCTCGAAGCCGAGTGCTGCCCATTCCACACACGAGAGAAGATCGTGTTCGTCCATGCGAGGGTCCGGAGGTGCGCACAAGCCGAGCGCGACTTCAGCCTCCATTCTGACGTTCGGCCAATGCGCTACCGCAAGGCTCGTCTTCACGCCTAGATCGAACGTTGTTTGGTCGTAGAGGTAATTCCAGATTGGCCCGCTGATCCCGTAGCCGGCCCACGCGGCAGAGTTGGTAAAGCCAATCTTGCGGCCGACTATTCGCTCACCATTTGCCTCGCGTCTGCGTCTTATCTCTTCGACAACCCAGTATGCATCCGCCAGTCCAAAGTTTGGATAACGGGACGTAAAAGGTGAGACCTCTCGCAGGACATCGCGTGTATTCTGAACTTCATCCGCAATATCCGATAAGATATTCTTGGGAAGCTGCACTTAAACCTCCTACACGATGCGTCAAGGCTTCTCCGCCCCGTCGCCGGCACCGAGATAGATGCGGCCGACCTCCGGATTGCTGGCGATGGAAACAGCGATCCCGTCCAGCCTGTTGCGCCCTTCGGCGAGCACGTAACAGCGATCCGAGATAGCTAGCGCCTTGTGCGCATTCTGCTCGACCAGCACCACGCTAACGCCGCCCTCGGAGCTGATCGTACGGATGTGCCCGAAAACCTCGTCGGTTGCCTTAGGAGAGAGGCCGGCACTCGGCTCGTCAAGAAGTAGCACTTTGGGGGATGCCATCAGGGCGCGACCGAGGGCCACGATCTGTTGCTGACCTCCGCTCAGCCGGCCGGCGGTGGCGCTCCAATAATCGCCGAGCGTCGGCAGGATTTTGCGTACCGCATCCTGCCGCTCGCGAACGGGACCGGGCACCGCGACGAGGCCCATGCGGAGATTCTCCTCAGTCGTCATGGTCGCGAAGACGTTCCTGACCTGTGGCACATAGCCCAGCCCGGCACGCAGACGCTCGCGCGTCGCGGTGTTGGTGATATCGTGTCCGGCAAGGGAAATCTTGCCTGCAGTTGGGTGGATGACGCCGACCAGCGTCTTCAGGAGTGTCGACTTGCCGCAACCGTTCGGGCCAATGACGGTGACGATCTCGCCTGGCGCCACGCGTATGCTGATACCGTGCAGAATCTGCATTTCGCCGTAGCCGGCCACCAAGCCATCGGCGACGAGAATGTCGCTCCCGCTCATGCATCTACCCCGCCGAGATAAGCGTCAAGCACCTGCTTGTTCTGCTGGATTTCCGCCGGCGTACCGGCGGCAATGACGTGACCCCGGTCGAGCACGACCACCCGCTCGCAGAGTTCCATAATGACGTTCATGTTGTGCTCGATGATGAGCAGCGTGATGCCCGAGGCGTGCACCTTCTGCATGACTTTCATCAGGTGCCGGATTAGGGTCGGGTTAACGCCTGCTGTCGGCTCGTCGAGCAGCATCAGCCGCGGTCGGCTCATCAAGCAGCGGGCAAGCTCGAGCAACTTCTTCTGGCCGCCTGAGAGACGCGCCGCGGCAATGTCGGCCTTTTCGGCGAGCCCGACCGTCTCCAACACCTCACGGGCGGCTGCCTCGTTGACTTGCTCTTCCTGTCTGACCCGCGCGCCTGGCAGAAGGACGGAGAGGAGCCGGTCGCCGAATTGGCCTTCCGGCACCAGCATCAGGTTTTCCAGCACCGACATCTCCTTCAGTTCTCGCGGGATCTGGAAGGTACGGCGTAGCCCGCGCCGCGCGACCTCGTATGCGCCCCGGCCCTCGATGCGCCGCCCGCCAAACCGGATCTGGCCGGAATCGGGCTTGGTGAAGCCGCTGATGATGCTGAAGAGCGTGGTCTTGCCCGCACCGTTAGGGCCGATCAGGCCAGTGATCGATCCCTCTCGGACCGATAGCTCGCAACGGTCGACGGCCTGGAGGCCGCCGAAGCGTTTGTTCAACCCGGCAATCTCCAGAAGGTTGCTCACGCGCGCCTCCCGGGACCGTAGCGAACCGCCACGATTATCATTAGCGCCAGGCCAAGCGCCATCAGGCGAAGTGCGGCCAACTGCACACCGTCGACGACGGTGATGTAGTCCTTGAGAAGTCGCGTGCCTTCGAGAAGGACGGCAACGACCGCCGTTCCCGCGAGCGTGCCCAGGGTGGAACCTTGCCGGCCAAGCAGCACGGCCGCAAGCACATAGATCGAGACATTAGGGCCAAACATGTCAGGTGAGATGTAAGTGAGGTAGCTCGCGAACAACGCGCCACCTATGCCTGCGAGCGCAGCGCCGAGCACGAATGCGAGCGTCTTGTAAGTAAGGGTCGGCTTGCCGATGGATGCGACCACGGTCTCGTCCTCACGGATTGCGCGCAGCGTCCGGCCTATCGGGAAGTGTGCCAGCCTTTGACTAAACCAGAAAGCGACGGCGAGCAGCACGGCGGCAATCACCAGGAAGGAAGTTTCTGAATCGAGGCCTGGAATGGTGACGGGCCGCGGTATGCCGGCGATGCCGTCCGGGCCACCAGCGAGCCACTTTTCGTTGAGAAAGATCAGCCGCACGAATTCGGAGAACCCCAACGTGACAATGGCGAGATAGTCTTCGCGCAAGCGTGGCGTAAACAGCGCCACCGCACCGCCGAGCGAGCCGCTGACCAGCGCAGCCAGAACGAGAGCAGGCAGCAACGGCAACCCGGCCTGCGTGGTGAGTGCCGCGCAATAGGCGCCGACCGCGAAGAATGCGACCTGGCCGAGATTGATCAAACCAGTGAGGCCCCACTGGATGTTGAGGCCGAGCGCCACGAAGCCGTAGATCACGGCAAAGATGAGGATGGCAACAAGATAGGCTGTCATCGCTCAATTCCCCCCGTCCGGATGAGGCCCGTAGGTCTGACCAGCAGCACCAGCGCCAGCACCAGGAAGGCGAGCGCTGTCTTGTAGGTGACCGGCAGCAGCAACAGGCTGAATTCCGACACCGTCGCGAGAAGCAGAGCCGCAAGTGCGGCGCCGGTAGCGCTGCCCAGTCCACCCAAAATGGCGACGGCAAAGAGTGGGATCAACACCCGCCAGCCGAGAAGTGGGGTGAGCGAGGTCTCCGTGGCAAGCGCCACCCCGCCGATGGCCGCGAGGAAGCCGCTGGCAAAGATGATGCCGCCATAGACGACTTCCGGCCGGATGCCGGTGACAACCGCGAGCTCTGGATTGGTGGAAGTGGCGCGCACAGCGCGGCCGAAGGAGGTCCAGCGCAGCGCCGCGATCCCAAATACCAGGATGACCGCGACGGCGCCGATCATGGCCGCTTGCGTCGGCGTGACGATGAAGCCGGCGAACACGAAGGGACGCGCAAGCTCGATGGGATACTGATGCACGTCATTGCCCCAAATGAAGCGGACGCCGTTCTGCAGGAAGAGCATCAGGCCAAGCGAGAGGAGCACTGGCGGCAGCGTGCCCGCGGCGCGCACGAAACGAAAGATCGTCTGGTCGACTGCGAGCGCGATTAGCCCTGTTAGCACGGCCGCCAGAAGTGCCGAAAGCCACAGCGGCACGGAGAAGCCACACAGTAACAACGCCAGATAGGCGCCAAGCGTCATGAATTCGGGAATGGCGAAATTCGGGTAACGCAGAACTCCGTAGATCAACGATATCGCCGCCGCGGGCAGCGTCCAGATCGCGGCCGAGACCAGCGCCGAGACGAGATAGATTTGCAACTCATCCACAATAGCGTTTCCTAGCCTCCAGCTCCGCCTGCCGGCAGCGCCTCCGATGAAATCGCACGCGGGTACGGATTTAAAGCCCACCGCCGTTTGGTCGAGGTCAGGTGCTGCTTGTCATCCTTACCCCCTCCCCGCAAACGGGGAGAGGATTGTCAGCGTCTCGTCTAGAACACAACGTCCTTGACCGCGCCGATGGGCATGATCTTGCCGTCCTTCACTTGCGACACGCGGAAATTGGCCTTAGCGATATTGCCGTTCGCATCGAAGTCGATCGCCCCTGAGGCGCCTTCGTAGTTCACCTGCTCACCTGTGCGCAGCGCCTTGATGCCCTCTGCGAAAGAGGTCACTTTGGCGCCGTCGGGCCCGGAGACTTTTCTGACGGCGTCATTGAGCGCAGTGCCGTCGGTCGACTTGGCCGCCTCAATGGCAAGCGCGAGCAGGACCAGCTGGTCGTAGGCCTGCGCGCCGAAGGAATAGTAGCGGTCGCCGCCAAGCGCCTTGGCAAGGCGATCATAGGCGGGCGAACCCTCGGCCACGCCCTCTTCGACCAATAGCAGTCCTTCCGCGGCAGGCCCGGCATTCTTGATGAGCTCGGGGCTCACCGCAAAGCCGGGCACGATAAAGCGTCCGGAAAGACCGAGCTGGTAGGCAGCCTTTAGAATGGCGGTGATGTCGGGCTCGTAGCCGGAGATATGGATGAAGTCCGGCTGATCAACGAAGGCGCGCGTCACCTCGGAGCGGAACGTGGTCTGGTCCTCATTGTAGGTGGTGAAGCTCATCACCTTCCCTCCCCGCTCCTCGAAACGCTGGCGGAATGCCGCGACCGTCATCTGCGTGAAGGGCACATTGAGGCCAAGCACGGCGGCCTTCTTCCAGCCCTGGCTGTTGGCGTATTCGGCATAAGCTTTGCCAAACAGAAGGTCGTCTGGCTCCGTGCGGAACAGATGACCCTTCTTCTGTACTTCGGTGATGCGGCTGGCGCCGGAGGTCGAGAGCTGGATGAGCTTCTTCTCTTGCACGATCGGCGCCACCGCAAGCGTGACACTGCTCGCCCAGGTGCCGACGATCGCGGACACCTTGTCGACATCGACCAGCTTGCGCGCACCGCGCACGGCTGCTTCAGGGCTGGTCTCGTCGTTTTCCACCACGAGCACGATCTTGCGACCGAGCGGACCGCCGGCCGCATTGATCTCCTCGAGTGCCACCTTCGCCGAGGTGAGCATCTCCTGCCCAAAACTACCGCCGGCCCCCGACAACGGCATCAGAGCGCCGACTTTGATGTCGCCATCCTGAGCCCAAGCTGCGCTCAGACCCGGCAGGGCGGTTGCGGCTACCGCTCCGGCGCTGATGGCCAGCAGCGAGCGGCGACTGATGGAGCCGCCCAATGGACGGCGCTTCGTGAAGTCGCTTTTCATCGTTTTTACTCCCCTTTGTTACTAAACTCTACGCTGAGCCCGCGGCAGCCTTGGGAGGATGACGCCGGGGGATCGGCCGGATTCTGTTCTCAAAAGCCGATGTCGCGTGGGAAATCGGTGATGCAGCGGGACCCGGTTTCCGTGACGATCAGCACATCGGAGTGACGGAAGCCACCGAGGCCCGGAATGTAGACGCCCGGCTCGACCGAGTTCGCCATGTTGGGCAGGAGCTTGGTCTTGTTGTAAAGACGCAGTTCTCCCTTCTCCTCGCGGCTGGCGGAGCCGATCATGATGCCGTGGGCATGCCCGGTGCCGTGGCGGATATACTTGACCAGGTCGTATTTCTGCAGAATCCCGCGCGTCAGCATATCGATGTCCGACATGGCGACACCCGGCTTCAGGGCTTCCTTGCCCGCGTCGAACGCCTCGTTGACGGCATCGAGCGTCCTCCTGATCTCAGGTGTAGGCTCGCCATAGACGAAGGTGCGCTCCAGCTCCGCGCAATAGCCCCAGACGACCGGAAAGATGTTGAGCGATACGAGATCGCCGCGCTTCAGGCGGCGGCTGGTCGGGTGCAGATGCGGTACCATAGTGTGGTCAGCGAATTGGGCATAGGCGTAGGTGCTGGTTAGTCCGTTGTCGGACAGGGCGCCCATCGCCTTGTTCACCGCCGCGACCGCATGGGCGGCCACCGCAAGTTCGGTGACGTTGTCCTGCATGGCCTCTAGGAAGGCGTCGGCGCCGATCTTGGCGAGGTCCGCGCCCAATTCAAGCAGGCGGATCTCCTCGTCCGACTTGATCAGCCGCAACTCCTCCAGCCATGGGCCGACTTCGACGAGTTCTGCCTCGGGAAAGCGGGCCTGAAAGGCGCGGAACAGACCGACTGGCAGCAGAGCTTCCTCGATGCCCAGCCTTATCCTGGCGGAGCCGCGGCGCGCGATGAAGTCTGCGCAGAGCTTGAGGCTCGCCTGCACGACATTCTCATCATCGCCATAGGCCATCACCTCGTCGAAGGAGCTGTGCTCCTCCATGTTCTCAGTCTCGATAGCCGCACCGCAGACCGCGCTCGACCCCGATGCCGGCAGAATCGCCCACATCGGCCGTCCCCATTCCGACAGCAGCGGCACGCCGCTCATGTAGAAGACGCTGTCGGCGGTGTGCAGGAATGCGACATCGACGCGCTCCGCGGCGAGCTTTCTGCGGAGAGCATCGATACGACGTGTCATTTCCTGTTTCGAGAAGGCTGGCATTTCAAACTCCACTAGGGTTTGTTGTCTTGAGATTCATTGTTCGGTCCGTCTTCGAGACCGGCGACGCCGATCAGGCCGTCGGTCTTGATGTTCTGGAGGATCATCAGCGAGTTGGAATCCTTGATCCCGTCGACCGCAGCGAGCTCAACCAGGATGAAGTCGTAGAGATCGCGCAGCGTCTCGAAGCAGGCCTTGATGATCAAGTCGTAGGGACCTGTCGTCACGGCGACACTGTCGACGAACGAATATTGCTGCAGCACCTTCGCCACTTTGATGATGGCGTTACGCTCCACGTCAATGCCGATGAAGGCCGAGGCCTCGTAGCCGAGATCGACGGGATCGGCGGTGGCGCGAATGCGCACCCTACCCTCCTGAGTAAGCTGGCTCAGCTTCTTGCGCACAGTCGGCTCGCTGATGGACAACCGCCTAGCCATCTCGGCGGTCGGCATGCGGCCGTCCTCTTGCAAGAGACGGATGATGAGCCTTTCGGTTTGATCAAGCGGTTTTGGCTTCATGTTCTCAATTCAGGTAATTTATTCGTTCATATCTTCCATAATCCGAAACTTTTTGCAACGTATTATTTCGGCTTCCATATTTTTCGGCGCGCCAGACTCAAAATGGGCGCGAGCGGGGCGTCCAAACGCAATCCTGCTTACCGACCGATCTAACAGCGACAACCGACAAAGCGCTCTCATAGAGTCGACAGCGTTCACCCCTCCATTTGGCGGGGTGGAACTGCCGCTGCCTTCGGCCGATGATTGCCTTGCAGACAAATTGCGAGCAGGCGGCAAGCGTATGACAAGATTGAGAGTCGTGGCATTCAGCGGCAATTTTCGCCGGCCTTCCAAGACATTGGCGCTGACGAACGCGATCGTCAGTCAATTGGCGCAGAAGACCAGCGCTGAGATCGTCACCTATGATCTCCTGGACCTGGATGAATCTGTTTGCACTTTCGATCGCGCCGACCTGAGCCAGCAATCGGCCCGCATCATCGGCGAGCTCGAGAGCGCAGACGCCCTGATCGTGGCGACCCCCATCTACAAGGGTGCTTATTGCGGGCTGATGAAGCATATCTTCGACCTTCTTCCAGCCGATGCCCTTTGCGAAACGCCGGTACTGATCAGCGCCAACGGCGGGGGGCCGCGGCATGCCCTAGTGATCGAGCATCAGCTGCGGCCGCTGTTTGGCTTCTTCGAAGCAGATACGCTTCCGACATGCGTCTATTCCTGCGAAGCCGACTTCAAGGAAGACAAGATCGTCGATCCGGGAGTTCTAGCGCGGATCGACAAGGCGACCAATCAAATGGCGCATCGGCTCGACGAACTTGGCGAATTTTCGAGCGAAAGCTCCACTCTCGTTTCTGGGAAAAATCATGCCTATCCTGTCTGACACGAAATTCCTTGTCGCCCATTACATGCCCTACACCGACCTTCCTGATGAGTGCCTGGAACGGGACTCGCTTTGGGTCGACATCCCGAACGCCTACTACGATCCACACAAGGGTCATGCACTTTATGAACGCTACCTGGGCGAGGCGGTGCTGGCCGAGGAATTGGGCTTCGACGGGCTGTGCATAAACGAACATCACGCCACGCCAGCAAGCATGATGCCGGTGCCGTCCATAATCGCATCGGCGATCTTTGCCAGGACGGAGAAGTTGCGTGTCTGCATTATGGGCACGCCGCCCAATCTGGAGAACCCGCATCGCCTGGCCGAAGGCTATGCGATGCTTGACGTCATGTCAGGCGGTCGGCTCGAAGTCGCTATCCCGCTCGGCACCCCGATGGAATACTGGGTCAATCCCGTGGCGCCGGCGACGGCGCGAGACCGCCTGCATGAATCGATCGATATCATGCTGAAGTCCTGGGAGACGCAGACCGGCGAACCGAAGGGCTACGATGGCAAGTTCTATCATTACAAATATCTCAATGTGTGGCCCCGACCGATCCAGCAGCCGCATCCTCCCATCTTTCTCGTCGGCTCCGGGAGTCTCACAACGGTCGAGATGGCTGCACGGCTGGGTTTCGGATATGCCGCGACTTTCTCGCCGATTCCCAAGCAGATGAAGGCGCTGGAGATCTACCGACAGAAATCGGTCGAAGCCGGACATGACCCGGATCCCTCCAAATTCCCGCTTACCGCAATGGTCTACGTCGCGGACACCGACGAACAGGCGGTCGAAGAGATGACGCCTTGGGCCGATTTCTACTTTGGTCAGTTGCTCAAATCGGGCCGGTTTATCGAGTTGCCGGGATACATTCCCGTCGACGAATTCCGCCGGCGCGACGGGAAATTCATTCCCGAATCCCACGGTGTCTTCGACTGGAAGGCGATTGAGGCGGTCTACCGTGTCGTCGCAGGCTCACCAGAGACCGTCGCCAATCAACTGGAAAAATGGGCTGAAGAGACCGGGTCAAACCGGATCATCTGCGAAGTCCACATCGGAAACATGCCGCATGACAAAGTCGTCAGCAACATGACCAAGCTTGCCAAAGACGTGATCCCGATTCTTGAGGAGCGACGCGACGGAGCCCCAAAGGTCGAACAGTCACCGCAATCGGCTTACCTCGATCCCCCGGAAATGATGAGATTTAGAAAATGGACGGGCCGGTGAACAAGAAAATCGTGGATATGAGCGGGTTCGACCGCTCGGAGTATGTCGTGTCCGGCGTCAGGACGGCCGTTTATTCGATCGGCTCAGGACGGCCCGTCATTTACCTTCACGGAGGCGGCACCTTCCCGGGTTTCGATTTCGTGCGCGAGTGGGCCAGGGACCGCCGTGTCATCGTCCCTTATCATCCCGGTTTCGGCGAGAGCGACGACGATCCCCGCATCGACGACGTTAGCGACTACATCTTCCACTACATCGACCTGTTCAATCAGATGGGGCTGGATGAAGTCGACATCGTCGCCCACTCGCTGGGAGCCTGGATCGCGGCCGAATATGCCTCTGTTCAGGCGCCGCGCATCGGAAGGCTCGTACTCGTGGCGCCGAACGGCGTGGTGATCCCGGAGTTCCCCAACCCCGACAGCTTCAAGATCCCAAAGGAGCAGCTCCACGAATATCTCACGGCCGATCCCTCGGTCGCGCTTCGATATTTCCCTGATGGCCACGACATCGACTTCCTGACGCTTGGCTTCCGCGAGTTGACGGCCTTCAGCCGAGTCGGCTGGGAGTATCCGCAGGGCAATCCAAAACTGCGCCAGCGCATACACCTGATTACCTGCCCGACGCTGCTCCTGTGGGGTCAGCAGGATCGGTTTTTTCCGGTGGGCGGTGCCAAGACGTGGCAGGAGCTTTTGCCGAAATCGGAACTGAGGATCCTCCCGAAAACCGGGCACCTCGTCTTGGGCGAGAACCCTGATGCGCCGGGCATCGTGCACGAGTTCCTGACACGCTGATATCCATCCCTGAAGAGGAGAAGTTCACATGAAACCTGAACCCGCCGGCATCACGCGCATGAAGGATGCCTATGAAGGGCGCGTCTGGAACATCCTCGGACAAACCTACACACTCAAGCATGTGACCGAGACTTCGATGCTTTGGTATGCCGAATTCCCGCCGGGAACGTTCGTGCCGCCGCATATCCATCCCACCCAGGACGAGCTGGTCATCGTTCTCGAAGGCGAGATCCATGCCGTGCTCGACGGAGTAGAGCAGGTTGCAGGCTACGGAGATACGGTCCGATTGCCGATGGGCATTCCGCATGGGCTGTTCAACAAGTCCGATAAGAAGGCTGAAGCTCTTTTCGTGGTCTCGCCGACCGGCGCGCTGTTCTCTCTGTTTGACAAAATCCACAACGTCGGCGACCCGGCTGAGGTGGTCCGCTTGGCCGCGCAGCATGAGATCAACTTTCTCCCGCCGCCAGCCGGCTGAGCGTCGGGCGCCCGGCGATCACAAATGCCCGGTTAGTGTGCGTAAATGGGAGCACTTATGTCTTCGACCTGCAGCAATCACGCCAACAACAGCCAGATGTTTCGGCCGCCGATCGGCGATCTGTGGGACTATGCCGACATCTCGCGCGACAAGTGCATTGCGCCTGGATTGAAAGTACGCAACTGGATCCAGTACCAGGCGAGCGAGGAGTTCTACATCCAACGCCTGACAGATCGTGGCTATTTGGTCGGCGCCGCAGGTTACAACGCGGTTGCCGTGATCGGCGACAAGGGGGTGCTGCTGGTGAGCACCCAATCGGGCGTGGCGACCACCCACACGCTCAAGGGGTTGCGCACACTGACCGACCTGCCGGTCACGGACATCGTCTACACCCACTACCATATGGATCACATCGCCGGCACGCCCGAGATCGTAGCCGAGACCAAACAGCGCTTCGGTAGGGAAAGCCGGATCTGGGCGTCCTCGCTCACCGCGCGGCAGATCGACCGCTTTGGCCGTAAGGTACCGATGCCCACCAATGTCATCGAGGGCCATGACGGCGACTTCCTGTTCGAGGGCAAGCGGGTGCGCATCCGCACGCCTGAATACAACGGCCATTGCCTGGACAACGCGATCATCCATCTGCCGACCGAGGGCATCGTGCAGTTCGACGATATGGTCGAGCCGGAATGCATGCCCTTCCCCCATTTCGGCCCGCAGGAGAACTTGCGGAACTTCGAAGACAACATGATCGAACTGCAGGGGATGACCTGGGACTTCGTCAATGGTGGTCACGGCAATTTGGGCAGCCACGGCGACGTCAAATTCTACCTCGACTATTTCGACAAGATGCGCAACGCCACGGCGGCGCGCATGGAACGGCTCTCCACGACGGATTTTGTCGTGCCCACCTATTCGTACATGAGTGCCTGGGTGAATTATCTTGCTGCCGTCAGCGCCCTGGTCAAAGAGGACCTGCGCCCGGAATATGGCCTCTACTACGGATTCGAGGAAAGCGTCCCGACCCATGTCGAGATGATGATCAATCATCTTATCCTGTACTGAGGCATGAACGCGTCCATGACAGATCGCTTGCCGATTCCTCCTACCCTCGCCGGGAAGCGCGCTCTGGTGACCGGCGCCAGCCAGGGCTTGGGTCAGGATATGGCGGTGACCTTCGCCCAGGCAGGAGCCACGGTCGCAATTCACGGCCGAACACTTGGCGAGACAGAGGCAACGATCGAATTGGTCCGCAACCTCGGCGCAAACGCGCACGCGGTCGCAGCCGACTTCCTCGAGCCCGCAAGCATCAGGCCCATGGTCGAAGGGGCGATCAAGGCGATGGGCGGTCTGGACATCCTGGTGAACAATGCTGGGATCGGCGAGATTTCCACGCTGGAGGATATGGACGAGGCCCTCTGGGATCGCACCATTGCGATAAATCAGAAAGCGCCGTTCCTCGTCACCAAGGTAGCGGTGGAGACGATGCGGTCCAATGCCGATGGCGGACGCATCCTGTTCATCTCATCGACCGCGGCAAAAACCGCGGACGCCGGTTTTTCCGTCTATGCCACGGCAAAGGCCGGGCTCCTGGCCTTTGCTCGCTGCATTGCCCCTGAATTGGGTCCGCACGGGATCACGGTGAACGCCATCTGCCCGGGCTGGATCGACACCGCGTTGTCACGCGACCCGGTCAAAGCGATGGCAGAGGAGCTGAAAGTCCCCTTCGATCAGGTTTGGCAAATGACCATGGCGGACACCAACATGATGAAGGCTTTTCTCAAGCCGGCCGACATATCCCAGGCAGCGCTGTTCCTGGTGGGCCCCGGCGCCCGCCACATTACCGCGCAATCGCTGAATGTCTGTGCGGGATTGGCCTATTGGGGTTGAGACAGCGACGACCAAGAAGGTGGCGCGGAGAGTAGAATACGGAGCAGCAGTCCAGTTGCAAAAGCATGGTATGTCCTGCCGAGAATCGATCCATGGCGAAGCGTCCGATGGACATTTTCGGGGACGGGCAGAATAAAAAACAAAGAGGAATTACCTCAGAATGGGAGAGCAGACATGAAGACGTTGCAGCATTCGGTTCAACCGGGATTGCGGTTCGATCGGCGTGATTTCCTGAAGGCGTCCGGCGCGGCGGCACTTGGCCTCGCGGGCAGCGCAATGCTCGGCCGGTCCGCCTTTGCACAGAACATCGGTGGAACCCTGGACTATCTTGGGTGGCAGGGCGAGGAGATGCCCGGCGCGATGGGAGCCTTCGCCAAAGAACACGGCATCAAGATCAATCCAAGCTATATCGCCTCCATCGACGACGTCGACGCCCGTTATGCCGGTGGCGGCGGCAGCGGCTTCGACTTGCTGTCGACCACCACCTCAACAAGTGACCAATTGGAGAAGAATGGGCACGTACTGACGCCACTCGATCTCGAGCGGATACCGCGTCATGGAAATCTGGCGAACTACTTCACGCAGAATGCGCGTACGATCGGCATCGCCGACGCGGACGGCAAGTTGTTCGCGATACCACATTCGTTTGGGGTTTTCGGTATCACTTACGACAGCAAGGCCATCTCCGAGCCGAAGGCATGGACCGATCTGCTTGATCCGAAATTTAAGGGACGCATTACCATGCCGGGAGATCCCGGCGCCAACTTCACACTTGCCGCGCATATTCTCGGACACGATCCGTTCCGAACCCCGAAGGGCAAGATCGACGAGATTGCCGCGTTCATGAAGCAATTCATCGACCAGTCGAAGACCATCGCGCCGAGCTACGGCGACGTGGCGTCGCTTATCGGTTCGGGTGAAGTGGTCGCCTCCTTCCTCGGCTGGGCGGCGATCGATGTCTTTGCTGCTGCCGCCGGCAACAACAATGTGCGCACCAACATTACCCCGACGGACGGCACCTTTACCTTTGTCGAAGCTTATGTGATCCCGCAAGGGGCGGACAACGCCGAAACGGCCTATGCGTGGATCAACGAAGTGCTCGATCCAAAGGTCAACGCCGCCGCCGCGATGGAACTCGCCGCTGGTCCGACGGTAAAAGGTGCAGCCGCCTTCATCGATCGCGCCAAGAGCCTCTATCCGGTCGATGACGTCGATGCATTCCTGGCAAAACGCCCGGTTCTCCTGCAAGCCCCGATCGAATCCGACGAATTTATCACGCTGGGCGAATGGGTGGCGAAATTCCAAGAGCTTCTGGTCAAGTAAGTTAGCGAAGTGCAGATACCTCGTTTTGGAAGCTTTTGGCCCCGGTTCAGACTGACGGCAATGACCTTGCCGGCAGTCCTTGGCCTGTTGGTGTTTTTCGTCGTCCCCGTCCTTTTCCTGCTCGGCTACAGCTTTATGACGGCCGGGCGGTTCTCCGTTCATCTACCGCTGACGCTGGAGAACTTCAGGGCGGCGGTCACATCGTCAGCCAGCCTGCGGCTGGCGCGCAACTCACTCATTGTCGGCGGCTCCGTCGCGACACTTTGCGTCCTTATCGGCATTCCGGTCGCCGCTTACATCAGATATCGCGCCGGACGCTGGGAGTTTCCCGTTTTGCTGCTCTTCGTTATCGCGATGTTCGCAAGCTATCTTGTGCGCATATACGCCTGGCGGCTGATGTTGGGGGAACACGGCGCAGTCAATGCCACTTTGTTGGCACTTGGCGTGATCGATACGCCACTTAAGGCGCTGCTGTTCAGCAAACTCGCTATCGTACTGGCAATGGTCCACATCGGCATTCCCTGGGTCGTGCTTATCTTGTATTCGGCGATGCGCCCGCTCGAACCGCGCTATCTCGAGGCGGCGCAGGACCTCGGCGCGACGGCCACGCAGCGGTGGTGGAAGGTTATGTTTCCGCTGCTGGCGGCACCTATTGGATCCGCTTTCCTGCTGATCTTCATCCTCGCATCGAGTGACTACGTTGCGCCCCAGTTTCTTGGTAGCCCGGGCGATCAGCTCATCGGCATACAAATCCAGTCCGATTTCAGGGGGCTCGGCAACTGGGGCGTTGGCGCCGCGCGATCATTCCTCACTCTGCTGGTCTATGTATTTGCCTTCGGCCTGTTGACCTCCGTTCTCCGTTTCAAGCGCCTCAAAGAAATTCACTGGGAAAACTAAAGGGCAGGCAGCATGAAGAACGTGGTCCTCCTGGCAAGCACAGTGTTCGCCCTGCTCTACCTTTTCGTTCCACTGTTCATCGTGGTTCTATTTTCATTTCATGCGACGGGTGGATTGTCATTTCCCTTCGAGGGCTTCTCGTTGCGATGGTACGAGGAAGTCCTGTCTTCGCCGGATTTCCTGAACGCGACGAAGAACTCGTTCTATGTCGCTTCAGCCACCGCGGCCATCACGCTGGTTGTGTTCACGGCAGCGGCTTACGGCATGTCGCGATCGACGGCGCGCTGGCGAGATACCCTTTCTCCGCTCTTCCTGTTGCCAATCACCCTGCCTGGCATTTTCATCGGCGTGGCGCTTCTGCTGTTTTTTGCTCGCATTCAGCTGCCTCTGTCACTGATGACTGTCATCATAGCCCACATCGTCTTTGTCGCCCCGTTCTTCTATCTGATCACCAGCGTTGCGCTTGAGAGCCTTGACCCCTCTCTGGAAGAGGTGGCGCTTGATCTGGGGGCCAGCCGCTACCAGGCGTTCTTCAAGATCGTTCTCCCGCAGATCTGGCCGACGTTGGTGGGTGCAACTGTGTTGGCCTTCATGTTGTCGTTGGATGAGTTCATCATCACCTTCTTCGTCATCGGAAACGACGGCACCCTTCCGATGTATATTTTTTCCAAGCTTCGCCGCACCGTAGATCCGTCGATAAATGTCGTATCGGCCCTCCTCATCGGGGCAAGCTTGCTGCTGTGGATTGTGGGACTGATGATGATGTGGCTTCAACGTGAGCGGGCTGCGATCGGTGTAAATGGCAAGGAGAACATAACAACGTGAACCAGACTACCAATCCGCGCCTCGAAGTCCGATCCGTTAGCCATTCGTTCGGTGCATTCCAGGCTGTTAGGGACGTATCGCTGACATTGCATCAGGGCGAATTCCTGTCTTTTCTCGGTCCATCCGGGTGCGGCAAGTCGACAATGCTGCGCATCATCGCTGGCTTCCTGGTCCCGACTGAAGGCAAGGTGCTGCTGCACGGGCGCGATGTCACGGCCACGCCGCCGAACCGTCGCCCAGTTAATCTGGTCTTCCAGCGACCGACGCTATTTCCCCATTTGAACGTGTTTGAGAACGTCGCATTTGGGCTGCGCATCGCCAAGCTGTCGGAGCCCGAAATCAAACGACGCGTCATGAGCATGCTTGAGATCGTTGATCTTGGCGCGCTCGCGAGGCGGCGATCGCATGAATTGTCCGGCGGACAAATGCAGCGTGTCGCGGTCGCCAGGGCGCTCGTGAACGAACCGCAACTTCTCCTGTTGGACGAACCGTTCTCAGCACTCGACATCAAAATCCGCCTTCAGATGGAATGCGAATTGCGACGGATTCACCGCGACTACGGTGCCACGATCGTCTTCGTCACTCACGACCAGCGTGAGGCGATGGCGATGTCGGATCGGATCGCGCTGTTCCGCCAGGGCGGAATCGAACAGATCGCCCCTCCAGACGAGATCTATCGGGCACCAATCTCCGAATATGCGGCGCGATTTGTCGGAGATGCCAACATCTTGCGGGTCGACCTGCTACCGCAAGCGCCGGGATTGGCTCGGGTGGCCAGCCATGAGGTCAATGTCGGTAACCTTCATGACTGTACGTCCACGTCCGCTGTCATGATCCTGCGGCCCACCGCCATACACTTCGAGGCCATCACATCGGATGGACCGGGGTTGCCGGGGCTGGTCACCGATGTGGCCTACCGCGGCACCGGCTTTTCTTGCGAGGTGAAGGTTGACGGTCTTAGCGAACCGCTACGCGCGGAGGTCAGCGCGCTTGGTGGCTTCCGGATCGCTGTCGGAGATCGTGTCAAAGCGACTTGGTCCGGAGCGGAGGTGCGGATGATCGCGACGTGAATAGGCAGTATGCACCAATGGGAGCGGCGGGAGGACTGTTCAAGACGCCTTCATCAAGACGCCAACAAGCTCGGTCCTGTTTGAAACCGAAAACTTCTTGTACAGCGTCCCGAGATGTTCCTTCACTGTGTGGGCGGAAATTCCGAGCGAACGTGCGATTTCCTTGTTCGACCGGCCCTGGCAGATCAGCCTGGCAACCTGCCGTCCACGTGGTGGCAAGACCTCAACATTCTGGAATTCCGATCTATCATTCGCCGGTTCGGCAGGGGGTGGCGAAGGTGGTTCGGCCATTGGTGCTTTGATGTCGAGCGCCGCGTACGCATGACTGCTGGCACGGCAAACCAGATCCATCGCGGCGCGTGCCTCCAACGAGTACGACCCATAGATTTCCGATCGACCGATATAGATGACGGCCGCAATCTTTCCGTCCACCTTGATTGCGCCGGCCATGCAATGCCCAAACCCCCAGCGACGCAGAAAGGCCAAGTTGCCCTGGTCAATCCAGCCCGGCCGCCCCTTCATCATTTGATCATGCACCGGCATACCGCTGGTCGCGACGTATTCGAGCAGCAGGTCCTTCGTCTTGCTGTCACGATATTCAACGTGCAGCCCTTCGGGCACTTCTTTCGAAAACAGGAGCTTTGGCGTGGCCCCGTCCAGGGCATAGATAGATATAGCGAGGGATCCGACATAATCGGCGATAAACCTGCTTGCCTCTTCACCCAGCGTGTCGACCGTCTTGCTCTCGGCCACTCGCATGAGCGATTGGCCTAGGCGCAGGGAACAGTCCAATTCGTTCGGAGTCAGCGTCACGTTATCCTGGGTTCATATGAGTACAGCAATGGGTAGACAACCTACCGCATGAGAAGAAACAGTGCCACCGACATCGATAGTCGGCTGCCGCAACTGCGCTTCGGGGCGGTTGCGTCTGCGACACGGCCGCACCGTATCGCCAGGTCAATGGGGCGGCGGTTACTTCCTCGTAAGGGAGAGCAGCCTGGCTCTCAGGTCTACGACGTCCGCGGCTACGGCTCCATCATCACGCATGGCAAGGCCGAGCCACGCTCCGTCCGCCGCGAGACGGACGATCTCAAGGACGGGGTCACTGTCAGTTTCGCGATGCTGCCGCAGCCGTGCGTCGAGCCAATCAGCCCAGATGCGTCGCAGGCCCGGCTCGGCAATCATCGATACCGACAGGGCTGCCCATGGCCCCTTGAGACCGAACTCATGCCCGACGAACACAGTGTCGAGATAGGCGCGCGTGAAACTTCCCCAACGCTCAGGATCCCTCGCGATGGCCTGGTCGAGTTCCGCGTCCAGACGTTTGAGGATGTTTTCGAACATGCCTTCAACGAGGATCTGCTTCGACTGGAAATGATGCAACAGGCCGCCTTTCGTGACCCCCGCCGCCTCGGACACCGCTTGCAAAGTTATACCTGCAAGGCCCAAATCCACTGCGAACTTCTCGGCGCAGTCGAGAAGTTTCCTGCGAACCAGCTCCGGCTGCTTCTTGCGAAGATGACCTTGCGACATCGTCAGTGCACGGTCGTGCGGGAGAATACCTGCATCACGACCACGCCGCTCACAATCATGGCGATACCCACCAGTGCTGCCACGTCGATTGCCTGGCGGAAGACCGTCACACTGACGAAAGCTGTCAAAACGATACCGAGGCCGCCCCAGATGGCGTAAGCCACCCCGAGCGGTATGCCTTTGAGGGCTTGGGAGAGGAAGAAGAACGAAATCCCGTAAAGGATCGTCATCGCAAGGACAGGCCCGATACGGCTGAACTGTTCTGACTTTTGTAGAAAGGCTGAACCAGCGACCTCGCAGACGATAGCAGTGGCAAGCGAGCCGTAGGCAAGGAACGAGGGGGTCATGGGCGCACCGAAAAGACAAATATTGTAAGATACCATCCAGCCGGTATCTTATAAATCATGCCTCGTGCTCAATGGCAACCGGCGCCCTCACAAAAGAGCACTTTCGGCCGATCCTCACCTATTTCCTCGGCGTTCCTGTTCGGTAAGGTGACTCCCGAGAATTAACCACCATAGGGCCTGCATGCCGGCGTGCCGCAGCAACTGCTGTCTAGAAGTGGATGGCGTAGTGGCTGTTGCAGGCCGGATTGTCCAGATATAGGTCGGCTCATTCCACCAAAGTGCGGGTGAGCGGGTGGTTGCGGTCGACCAAACCGTCAATCACATCGAAATGATGCCGATCAGGCTCCTCGACGGCATCAGTAGCAGCACCCAGCCCCGCCCAGACATTGTTCAACAGTGCATTTTGGCGCCGGAACTCAGCGCGCTCCGCGCCGCCTACCCAACACGTCAGTCTTGCGCCTTCAATGGGCCGCAGCAATACGGGACTTTCGACGTTCGCCTCAGTCTCATCTATCCTCAGTTGCTTGTTCATGACGGTGCGCATCAACGGCCGAAGATCGTGGACACCTGAGATCGAGACTGTATTCACCACCCTGTCCTGCACCGATGGCGGCAAAAGGACGTCCGATGTGATCATGCGCGTAACAAGGTGGCCGCCGGCGGAATGGCCTGTAAGGCGCAGCGGTCCCTCCACCATGGCGGCCGCCGTGCCAATAGCCGCGGCAACTTCGCGAACGATGCCCGCGATGCGGATTTCGGGGCACAGCGTATAGGAAGGCATGGCCACTGCATGGCCATGTGCGAGTGGCCCGGTGGCAAGATGCGACCAGAAGCTCTTGTCCAGCCGTAACCAGAAGCCTCCATGAACAAAAACCACAAGACCTTTCGGAGTGCCTTCCGGAAGAAATAGATCGAAGAGATTGCGCGGCCTTTGGCCATAGCGTTGATCAAGTCTTGCACGCCCTTGAGCTTTCATACGCTCACGGAAACGCTCCGCCGGCTCGATCCACAGATCTGGCCATCTCTCGCCCCCTGCGATGTTGGGACCGTTGGCGTAGGCATTGTCCCAGTCCACTATTCTATGCAAAGGCACGCTTTTCGCCTCCAAATGAAAACTGACTTGTTGCCGTTTTGGCCCTTTGCTTCGAGCCGGCCAGAAAGCGCGCTATCGCGCGGTCGAGGGATGCTGCAACTGCTCGCAGAGTGTGCATTTCAGGTTCGTAAGCCTTCGAAAAGGAAAAAGCGCTGCCGGAAATTAGCAATGACCGGAGCCACCCGTGCGCGTCAATAGCCACGCAAAAAAACTTTAGGCTTGAAATAGTTTTCGGTTCGTGGGAGCCTTTGTCGGCGCCCGGTGCCCGCCTTGCACGGGCAATGAGGCAGAGGGGCCAACGGCCGCGAATTTGCCGATTGGCCGGCTCGCAAGTCGGGGGGAAATATGCTTGGGCCTTCAGCGCATATCGACACGTTCACGCGCGATCACCTGCCGCCGCCGGACCAATGGCCGGAGTTTCTGCTCGACGGCTTCCACTATCCCGACCACATAAACGCCGGTGTCGAATTGACCGACAGGCTGGTCGAAAAGGGCTTTGGCGACCACACCGCGCTGATCGGCAATGGCCGCCGCCGCACCTACAAGGAACTGTCCGACTGGACCAACAGGCTCGCCCATGCGCTGGTCGAGAATTACGGTGTCAAGCCGGGCAACCGGGTGCTGATCCGCTCGGCCAACAACCCGGCCATGGTCGCCTGCTGGCTTGCCGCCACCAAGGTTGGTGCGGTGGTCGTCAACACCATGCCGATGTTGCGTGCAGGCGAGCTCGCCAAGATTGTCGACAAGGCGGAAATCACAGTCGCACTTTGCGATACAAGGCTGATGGACGAGATGACCGCCTGTGCCAAGGGCAGTGCGTATCTCAAGCAGGTCATCGGCTTCGACGGCACCGCCAACCATGACGCGGAACTCGACCGCGCCGCCCTCGACAAGCCGGTCACCTTCACCGCTGTCAACACTGGTCGCGACGACGTCGCCCTGCTCGGCTTCACCTCCGGCACCACCGGTGTACCGAAGGCGACCATGCATTTCCACCGCGACCTGCTGATCATCGCCGATGCGTATGCCCGCGAAATCCTGGAGGTGACGCCGGACGATATCTTCGTCGGCTCGCCGCCCCTCGCCTTTACCTTCGGTCTTGGCGGGCTCGCCATCTTCCCCCTGCGCTTCGGTGCCGCGGCGACATTGCTGGAACAGGCGACGCCGCCCAACATGATCCACATCATCGAGACTTATAAAGCGACCATCTCCTTCACCGCGCCGACCGCCTATCGCGCCATGCTGAAGGCCATGGATGAAGGGGCCGACCTGTCATCCCTGCGCGTCGCCGTTTCGGCCGGCGAGACATTGCCGGCTCCGGTCTTCGAGGAGTGGACGAAAAAGACCGGCAAGCCGATCCTCGACGGCATCGGTGCCACCGAAATGCTGCACATCTTCATCTCCAACCGTTTTGGCGACATGAAGCCCGCGTCGACCGGCAAGCCGGTGGGCGGCTATGAGGCGCGCATCGTCGATGATGAGATGCGCGAGCTGCCGCGCGGCACGACCGGCAGGCTGGCGGTGCGCGGCCCGACCGGCTGCCGCTACATGGCCGATGACAGGCAGAAGGAATACGTTCGCGACGGCTGGAACCTCACCGGCGACACCTTCACGCAGGACGAAGACGGCTTCTTCCATTTCGCCGCGCGCTCCGACGACATGATCGTCAGCGCCGGCTACAACATCGCCGGCCCCGAGGTCGAGGCGGCACTGCTGTCGCATCCGGACGTCGCCGAATGCGCGGTCATCGGCGCGGACGATGCCGAGCGCGGCCAGATCGTCGAGGCGCATGTCGTACTGGTGCAGGGCGTGGCCCCTGACGCGTTGACCACCAAGCGTCTGCAGGACCACGTCAAGGCGACGATCGCCCCTTACAAATATCCGCGATCGGTGAAATTCATCGCCGCTCTGCCCAAGACGCAGACCGGTAAGATCCAGCGCTTCCGGCTGCGGGACGCCGCCTGCAACAAATAGAACCTCGGACGCGCCAAACCGGTGAAGGCCCTGTTCAAGACGGCAGGGCGAGCTTACAAGGCGCATCATGCGCTACCGCCGGATGCTGGAACGATTGCCGACGTGAACCACGACAATGTAGTCAAGACGATCTCGCCGGACTGGGTTGATGGCGAGACGAAAGTGATGGAATCCCCTGCCGACCATGGCCAGGATCTGCGCCTGTGGCTCAGGTTGCTGACCTGCTCGACGCTCATCGAAAGCGAGATCCGGCGCCGCCTTCGCGAGCAGTTCGACTGCACGCTGCCGCGGTTCGACCTGATGGCGCAGCTGGAGCGGGCCAAGGCCGGCATGGTCCTGGGCGAGCTCTCCAAGCGTATGATGGTGTCGCCTGGCAACATAACCGCGCTGGTCGAACGGCTTGTCGAAAGCGGCCACGTCACCCGCACCGTTTCAGCGGCCGACAGGCGGGTGCAGATTATCGCCCTGACGTCCTTCGGCCGCGCAGAATTCGAGAAGATGGCGACCGCGCACGCGGATTGGATCGCCAAGCTGTTCGACGTCATTACAGCGCGGGATGGCAAGATCCTGTTCGACAGGCTGGGCAAGCTCAAGCGCTCGGTCGTCACCGCCCTCGCCCGGGATTGACGGGTTTCCTTCAGCCGATCCGCAAGGGCCGAACCTGCCTTCACAGGCTTCTCGTCGCATCAGTTGCTACCGAAAATTATTTTAAGCTTGAAGTTTTTTCCGAGCCAGTTCATGGTGACGGGAAGAGCAGGGCGACTTGCGGTCGGTCGGCGAAACGCGTGGGAGGACAGTATGCGCATCGTCTGCATCGGCGGCGGCCCGGCCGGTCTTTACTTCGCGTTGCTGATGAAGAAACAGCACCCCCTGCACCGCATCACGGTGGTCGAGCGCAACCGGCCATTCGACACGTTCGGCTGGGGCGTGGTGTTCTCCGACGCCACCCTCGAATCGATGCGTCAGTGGGACCTGCAGACGGCCGCAACCATAGAAGATGCCTTCAACCACTGGGACGACATCGAGCTCGTCTTCAAGGGCCGCAGGATCAGAACCACCGGCCACGGTTTTGTGGGCATCGGCCGCAAGAATTTGCTCAGCATCTTGCAGGAACGCTGCCTTGAACTTGGTGTCGAATTCGTCTTCGAGCGAGAAGTGCTGGACGACGGAGAATTTCCCGACGCCGATCTCATCATCGCGTCGGACGGGGTGAACTCCCGCTTACGGCTGAAATATGCCGATGAATTCAAGCCCGACATGCAGATGCGACCGAACCGCTATATCTGGCTTGGCACCGACAAGCGCTTTGACGCCTTCACCTTTGATTTTCGTCGCACCGAGCATGGCTGGTTCCAGGCCCATATCTATCGGTTCGATGCGACCACCTCGACCTTCATCGTGGAAACGACGGACGAGGTTTTCCGCGCGCATGGCCTCGACAAGATGGATCAGGACCAGTCGATCGCCTTTTGCGAGAAGCTGTTCGCCGAGACGCTCGACGGCCACAGCTTGATGACCAATGCCCGCCATCTGCGCGGCTCCGCCTGGCTGAATTTCGGCCGCCTGATCTGCGAGAAATGGAGCCATTTCAATGGCACGAACCACGTCGTCCTGATGGGCGACAGCGCACACACGGCGCATTTCGCCATCGGCTCAGGCACCAAGCTCGCCATAGACGACGCCATCGAGCTGACCCGCCAGTTCGACATCGTCGGACATGATGCGAAGAACATTCCGGCCGTGCTGGAAGCCTATGAGGGTGTACGCCGGATCGATGTCGCGCGCATCCAGAATGCGGCTCGCAACGCCATGGAATGGTTCGAGGTGGTCGGTAGGCGCTATGCCGACCAGCTGGAGCCGGAACAGTTCATGTATTCCATGCTAACCCGCTCGCAGCGCATCAGCCATGAGAATCTGCGGGTGCGCGACAGGGAGTGGCTGGAAGGCTATGAGCGCTGGTTCGCCCAGCGCGCCGGCATCGAGGCCGGGCCGGACGGGCAGGTCCCTCCGCCCATGTTCACGCCCTATTCCGTTCGGGGGCTAGTGCTGCCCAACCGGATCGTCATGTCGCCGATGGCCATGTATTCGGCGAAGGAAGGGGTGCCTGACGATTTCCACCTCGTCCATCTCGGCGCACGCGCCATGGGCGGGGCGGCGCTCATCTTTCCGGAGATGACCTGCGTTTCGCCCGATGCACGCATCACGCCAGGCTGTCTTGGCCTTTGGAACGACCAGCAGGTGCAGGCCTTCAGGCGCATGGTCGATTTCGTCCATCGTGAGACTCCCGCGAAGATCGGGATCCAGCTCGGCCACGCCGGACGCAAGGGCGCGACTAAGGTGGCGTGGGAGGGTATAGACCAGCCCCTCGACGAAGGCAGCTGGCCGCTGATCTCGGCTTCGGCGATCCCTTATCTGCCGCACTCGCAGGTTCCGCGCGCCATGACGCGCAAGGATATGGATCGCGTTGTCGCCGACCATGTCGCCGTCACGAAACGCGCGGCAGAAATCGGCTTCGACATCCTGGAACTGCACGCTGCACATGGTTATCTCCTGTCGAGCTTCCTGTCGCCGCTCACTAACCGGCGCGACGACGAATACGGCGGCGACCATGAGGCTCGTGCTCGCTTTCCACTCGAAGTCTTCCGGGCCATCCGCCAAGCATGGCCTCACGGCCGACCGACATCCGTGCGCCTGTCCACCAATGACTGGCTCGCGGGGGGAAACAGTCCAGAGGATGCGGCGATCTTTGCGCGCATGTTCAAAGAGGCCGGGGCCGACCTCATCGACTGCTCCTCAGGCCAGGTGGTGAAGGAAGAGAAGCCGGTCTATGGCCGACTGTTTCAGACGCCCTTCTCCGACAAGATCCGCAACGAGATCGACGTGCCCACCATCGCTGTCGGAGCGATCTCGGAGGCCGACCATGCCAACTCCATCATCGCGGCCGGTCGGGCTGACCTGTGCGCGGTGGCGCGGCCGCATCTGGCCGACCCGGCCTTCGTCATCCACGAGGCGGCGAAAATCGGGTTCGCGGGACAGCAGTGGCCGAAGCAGTACCAGTCTGGCCGCTATCAGTATGAGGCCAATTTGGCGCGCGCGGCAGCGGCGGCTGGGGTCAAGTCGTGACTGCGCGGCACGCTTTGGTGACTGGCGAGGGCAGAGGCAGCGGCCTCGCTGTTGCGCTGGCGGGCGAAGGCCACGCGGCGATCCTCGGCCGCGCCAATGCCGGTATCGCCGCCTTTTCGAACTGATGGATTTGTTATGACCGCTACACCGAACGGCAAAGCCGCAGCGCCTGCCTCGCCCCATCGCAAACTACAACCCGATGGATGGGAACAGCCCATTGGCTATGCCAACGGAATCGAGGCGCGTGGCCGCACGATCTTCGTCGGCGGCCAGATCGGCTGGAACGAGCGCTGCCAATTCGAGACCGACGATTTCCTAGGTCAGGTGCGCCAGACGTTGATAAACATCGTGGCCGTCTTGAAATCCGGCGGCGCCGAACCGCACCACATGACCTCCATGACCTGGTATTTCATCGACAAGAAGGAATATGTCGACAATCTGGGCGGTATCGGCCAAGCCTATCGCGAGATCATCGGCCGGCATTTCCCTGCAATGGCGGCAATGCAGGTTGTGGCGCTGGTCGAGGATCGCGCCAGGATCGAAATCCAGGCGACCGCCGTCGTGCCGGAATAAGGCTCGGCGGATGAGCGTCACACGGTTTTCCCAGAGCGTATCCGGCAGCATCCGCGACGGTGTCCTTGTCGTCACGATCGACAATCCACCCGTCAATGCTCTGTCCACCGAAGTCAGGGAAGGCCTCTGCCGGGCCCTCGACCATACCGTGAGCCTGGGAGGTGCGGCAGGCGTCGTCATCACGGGAGCGGGAAGAGCGTTCGTGGCTGGCGCAGACATTCGTGAATTCGCAACACCCGCGGCGGCGCCCATTTTGCCGGATGTGACACAACGCATCGAGCAATCCGACAAGCCGGTCGTCGCAGCCATTAACGGCGCGGCACTCGGTGGCGGCGCCGAGATTGCACTCGCCTGTCATGGCCGGGTCGCAAGCGTGGCGGCGATCTTCGGCCTGCCGGAGATCAAGCTTGGCATTGTGCCTGGCGCTGGAGGCACGCAGCGGCTGCCGCGTCTCGTCGGGACAGCCCACGCAGTGGAGATGATCGGCAGCGGTCGCAGCGTCAAAGCCGACGAGGCGCAGAGCCTCGGTCTCATCGACGCCTTGGGCGACGACCCGGTCGCGGAAGCCGTCGCACTGGCGCATGGGATGGCGAAAGCGCCCCTGAGGCGTACTGGCGAGTTGGCCTGCGTGCCGGCAGACGAAGCGGAGACTGAGGCCGTGGCTAGGAAAGTACTGGCCAGGGCACGCGGCCAGGTCGCGCCGGCCGAAGCCGTCAGGCTGGTCAGGGTTGCTGCCCTCACCAGTCTTGAGAAAGGCCTCGCGGACGAACGCGCGACATTCCTGCGGCTGCGTGCTTCCGACGAGGCGGCCGCCTTGCGCCACGTCTTCTTCGCGGAACGGCAAGCCGGCAAGGTAGCGAAACTGGAGGGCATCAGTCCGCGCCCCGTCGTCACGGTCGGCATCGTCGGGCTCGGCCTGATGGGCTCGGGGATCGCCGTCTCGGCGCTTACGGCGGGCTATTGCGTGATCGGCGTCGAGCAGACGGACGATGACGCGCAAAAGGGCCGCACATGCATTGTCGGCCTTCTAGACAAGGCGGCGCAGTCGGGACGTCTCACGCCGGACGCGCGCGAGGCCTGCCTGCAACGGCTCGCCACCACCGCCAACTTGACGGCGCTCTCCGGGGTCGACTTGGCGATCGAGGCGGTGTTCGACAATCTTGCGATCAAGACCGACCTGCTCCGACGGCTCGACGGCATCGTCCGGCCCAACACGATTCTGGCCACCAACACCAGCTATCTAGACCCCAGCGAACTCGCCGCGGCGACCGTCCATCCCGAGCGGATCGTCGGGCTGCATTTCTTCTCGCCTGCAAATGTCATGCGCCTCGTCGAAGTGATCGATTGCGCGGCGACCCGGTTGGACGTGCTTGCCACAGCCCTCGCCTTCGCCAAGAGGCTCGGCAAGCTGCCTGTCGTCTGCGGCGCGGCAGAAGGCTTCATCGGCAATCGCATCTTTTCCGCCTATCGACGCGAAGCTGAATTCATGGTCGAGGACGGCGCCATGCCCGAAGAAATCGACGCCGCACTGGAAGGGTGGGGCTTTCCGATGGGCATCTTCGCCGTTAACGACATGGCCGGACTGGAGATCGCCTGGGCGCGGCGCAAGCGGCAGGCGGCGACGCGCAACCCGAACGAACGCTATGTCGAGATCGCCGACCAGCTGTGCGAGGCGGGCCGTCTCGGCCGTAAGACCGGCCGCGGCTGGTACGACTATTCGTCGGGCGAGAAGATGGTCGATCCGCAGGTCACGGCGCTCATCGAGGCGGCGCAGAAGGCGAAGGGGATCGTGCCGGGCCGCTTCTCCGCTGACGAGATCGTGGCACACTTGCTTCGCGCGATGGCGGCCGAAGGGAGCGTGTTGCTATCGGAGGGCATTGCCGGGAGTGCCGGCGACATCGACCTCGTCATGATCAACGGCTATGGCTTCCCCGCCCATAAGGGCGGCCCGATGTTCCAGGCCCGGCTCAAAGAGGACAGCCATGCCTGAAGCCTTCATCTGCGACTATGTCCGCACGCCGATCGGCCGGTTTGGTGGTATCTTGTCGGCAGTGCGCGCGGACGATCTTGCCGCGGTTCCGCTGAAGGCGCTGATACGGCGCAATGCCTCGATGGACTGGGCTGAGATCGACGACGTGATCTACGGCTGCGCCAACCAGGCGGGCGAGGACAACCGCAACGTCGCGCGCATGGCGCTGCTTCTGGCCGGACTTCCTGTCAAGGTGTCCGGGAGCACCATCAACCGGCTGTGCGGTTCGGGTATGGATGCCGTCATCGCCGCCGCCCGCGCAATCAAGGCCGGCGAGGCGCAACTGATGATCGCCGGCGGGGTGGAATCGATGAGCCGCGCGCCCTTCGTTATGCCGAAAGCCGATGCCGCCTTCTCACGCAAGGCCGAGATTTACGACACCACCATCGGGTGGCGTTTCGCAAACCCCCTTATGGAAAAACAATACGGGATCGAATCCATGCCGGAGACGGCCGAAAACGTCGCCGAAGACTTCAAGGTCTCCCGGCAAGACCAGGACGCCTTTGCCGCACGCAGCCAGGCAAGGGCCGTCATGGCTCAGGACAACGGCCGGCTGGCTAAGGAAATCGTGGCTGTGACGATCCCGCAGCGCAGGGGCGATCCCCTGGTTGTTGAGCGAGACGAGCACCCACGCGCCAGCTCGACTGTCGAAGCGCTGGCGAAGCTGCCGGCACCGTTCCGTCAGGGCGGCACGGTCACGGCCGGCAACGCCTCCGGCGTTAACGACGGCGCGGCCGCCCTGATCGTCGCTTCGGAAGCGGCGGCGAAAAGGCATGACCTGACGCCGATCGCCCGCGTGTTGGGTGCCGCAACCGCCGGCGTCGAGCCACGCGTCATGGGCATGGGGCCTGTGCCAGCGACGCGCAGACTTTGCGCACGGCTCGGCCTCGATCCGACTGATTTCGATGTGATCGAGCTCAACGAGGCTTTCGCCTCACAGGCGATTGCAGTGTTGCGCGAACTCGGCCTTGGTGACTCGTCCCGCGTCAATCCGAACGGTGGAGCGATCGCCCTGGGGCATCCGCTTGGAATGTCAGGCGCGCGCATCACCGGGACCGCCGCACTCGAACTGCGGGAGCGCGGCGCCAAGCGCGCGCTCGCGACCATGTGCGTCGGCGTAGGTCAAGGAATCGCGTTAGCGCTGGAACGTTTGTAGCAGCGGGCTGGCCGCTCGTTTGGCTCCGACAACGTGCCGGAGTGCTTGAGGCCCGGCGTCCGTATAAGGTGGACAGAGGGACTGCCAAGCGCGCAGATGAAGGAAAGGAAGAAGGCGCGCGTAGGAGCATCAGCCCTTTGCGACGGCCTTTTCAAGTCAGGCGGTGCCGAATGCAGCGGCTTCTCCCGCTGGTCTTTGGTCAAGAGATGCATACGGGCCTCCTACCGCTCGGGTCTTGCCAGTGCCGGCTATCCAGCCCCGAAAGCCGCTGGATGTCGAAACCATCGTCGAGGCGGCCAGGGTGCCGGGTCGCCTCGTCGTCGTCGCCGAGAACCATTCGGTCATCGGTGGCCTCGGCGAAGCGGTCGGCTCGGTGCTGCTGCGCAACGGCGTGACGCCGGCCTTCCGCCACATCGGCCTGCCGGACGCCTTCCTCGACGCCGGCGCCCTGCCGACGCTTCACGACCGTTACGGCATCTCGACATCCGCTATGGTGAACAGGGTCCGCGACTGGTTGAAATGAGGAAATGTGGCCACCGAACGACCCTCCCATAACATGAAGCGGCCAGCGCGGCATCGCACAGAGCTCAGGGAGGAATATCAGCGTGATTGCAGCTTCAATCACGCGCCGTGGCCTGATCGGGGGCGTGGCCGCTGCTTTCGGAGCCGGCCATCCTGTCACTTCCACGCTGGGCGCAGGCTACGACGACACTAACGCTCGCGCCACATACGCGATTACGTATATGATCTTTTTATACCACTTCGCGTATAGATTCGCGATATACGCGAACCCGTATATTGACGAAATATACCAACTCGCGTATATCAACCTCTGGAGACGCGTCATGACCGACCAGATCGCTCGCAACGAAAAGCAACTCGGTGCCATCCTTCGCCGAGCCCGCAGGCAGGCCGGCCTCACGCAAGCGGCGCTGGGCAGTCATATCCATCTGCGCCAGGGCACGGTATCCCGGCTTGAAGCCGGGGAACCTGCGGTTCAACTGCACACACTGATGGCCGCACTTTCCGCCCTTGGCCTTGAACTCGTCGTGAGGTCGCGCAGCAAAGGCAGCGCAACCGACATCGAGAATCTGTTCTAGTGGCGCGGCGCCCGGCCCATGTCCCGCTCAATGTCTTCCTGAACGGGCGGCTTGTCGGCGTGCTGCGCCGGGAATCGACGGGAGCCATCGACTTCCAGTACGCCCGTCAGTGGCTGGACTGGCGGAGCACCTTCCCCGTCTCGCTCTCGCTCCCGCTGCGCGAAGATCGCTATATAGGCGCGCCCGTCATCAACGTCTTCGACAACCTGCTCCCTGACAACGATGCCATCCGCAGGCGCATCGCCGAACGCGTCAATGCCGACGGCACGGACGCCTACAGTATGCTGTCTGTCCTCGGCCATGACTGCGTCGGCGCCCTACAATTCCTGTCCGACGGCATCGATCCCGGCCCCGTTGGCCTCAGCGATGGCAAACGTATCAGCGACGATGACGTGGCGGAGATGATCAACAACCTTGCAGCGGCCCCTCTCGGTCTCGGCGAAGATGAGGACTTCCGTATCTCCATCGCCGGCGCGCAAGAAAAGACCGCACTGCTGCGCAAGGACGGCCACTGGTTCAAGCCGATTGGAACTTCCGCGACCACACACATCCTGAAGCCACAGATCGGCCGGCTGCCCAACGGCATCGATCTTACGAACAGCGTCGAGAACGAATATCTGTGCCTCAAGCTGCTCGAGGCGTTTGGCATCCCTGCGGCAAAGTCGGAGATCGCCGATTTCGGAGAGCGGCGAACGCTGATCGTCGAACGCTTCGACCGCCTGTGGGCTCGCGATGGCCGCCTTCTGCGCCTGCCGCAGGAGGATTGCTGCCAAGCTCTGTCCATACCCCCGACAAGGAAATACCAGACGGGTGGCGGTCCCGGCCTGCGCGCGATTGTCGACCTGCTGAAAGGCAGCGACACGCCTAACGAAGACATAATGACCTTCATGCGGGCAAACATCATATTCTGGCTGATTGGCGCAACAGACGGTCACGCCAAGAACTTCAGCATCTTCCTGACGCCAGGCGGGCGTTACCGGCTGACGCCCCTTTACGATGTGCTCACCGCGCAGCCCAGCCTCGACACCGGTGAAGTCTCGCGCAAGAAATTCAAGCTGGCCATGTCTATCGGCAAGAGCCGGCATTATGCCATCCAGGACATCATGCCCCGCCATTTCATGCAGACAGCTGACCTTGCAGGCATCGGCAAGCCGATGATGAAAGCGCTATTTGAGGACCTCGCCATCGGCGTCGAACTCAGGATAGCTGCCTTAGCAGAATCCCTCCCTCGGGGATTTCCGCCAGCGCTCGTGGATTCTGTTACGGCCGCGCTTAGGCACCGCGCACGCTTCCTCGTTGAAGAGGGTGAAGCGACCTGATGCTGAGAGCTTTAAGGAACCTGTGGGATGAGGATATTGCCTTAGTGAAAGGGACAAAGGACGCAAACGTCGCAACGGCGGTTACGGGTTAGATTCGCCACCCTGCCTGGAAGAACAGTCAGCTTTTCAAAACGGGCTTCGCGGCGCGAAACTCGAAAGCCAACGTCCTAAGGTTTCTCTAGCCTGACACACTCTTGAGATAGGCGATGACATTTTTGATGTCGTCAGGGTTCTTGAGGCCCGGAAATCCCATCTTGTTGGCCGGCACTTTCTTCTTGGGGTTTTTTAGGTATTCCGCGAGATTCGTCTCGACCCAGACCAAGCCCGCGGCACCTGCACCCTTCATCGCTGATGAATAGACATAACCGGGCGCGGTCCCGGCTTTCCGGCCAACGACGCCCTTCAATGTGGGGCCGATCTTGTTCGCATCAGTTTCGGCGTTATGACAGGCAGCGCACTTTCTGAAGACGGCTTTCCCGGCCTCGATATCCTGGGCTCGGGTGACCGATGACGTTAGCGCCAGACCAATTGCGGCACTGACAAGCAAGCATTTCACGCGGGAAACTCTCCGATTGGTTTTGTTGCTATGGCTGATTTGGGACGCAACGAGGATTGTTCCGTTGCAGGTGAGGCGGCGAGATTGGCGATAGTAACGTCAACCCATTTTCGACGCGCTATTTCAAAGAGCTTGCGTAACACGCGTTTGCGAATCACCACGCATCCGCCGTGCCAAATGAGAAATCGTTTCGGAACAATATAGCTCGGACGCAGCTGTGTCGCATATCCGACATCGGTAGATGCTGTCATCCAATCACGCGCAAATGTCGCATCCGGCCTCGATCAGCGCGTCGACGAATGCCGGTATCTCACTCGGCTGCATCAGAGGCCGTCGCGAACCTTCCTCCCGTTGGCTCGGCTAGGAGTAGAAGGGGTGAGGGTGCGGCTGGCGCCGCACCCGTGGCCCGTAAATCCTGCCGACCTTGTTTTCAACTGGCGCAGAAAAGCGAGGATCCCTTTACAGACCGTCGATTTCATCCAGCTTTTCGATGGTCGCTTTCCACGTCTCGGCCTCCGGAAAATCCTGTCCCCAAAGGTGCGGCGCGCCCGCCGATGTCACCTTAACTTGAACTCGGGATATCGGAAGTCACCTACGTTGGTTATACCCGCTCATCCCTTGCTCCTCTCGGCCTTCGTGCTGGCAGATTCCGCCTTGCCTCGCGGGTCGGCGTACCGGGTATCGGCGGCTAGGTTGTCACAGAGCTTCACACCGAGCTGTTAACGGCTCGGCATGTCCGGTTGGGAACGGCTGATGGACCCCCCGCCTTCTTCAGCCAGTATTTCCTCCGGTGAAACAGAAACTCACGCGATTTGCAGGTCCCATGAAAGCCCGCTTTGCCAAGTTCACCCCGATCATTCGTTCATTTTCGCCGTCCTGCCGCGTCGTGGCTCATCGAGCACATCTCATGGCACTTTCGATGGCGGGAAGACAGCAACGATCCTATCTGCCACGCGACAAGTATGCCTTTTGCGCTCATGCGCTCTAAATCGTGCACGCCGTTCCAATGCCGCCCGCATGGAAGAGTCAATTGCAATGACGTGGAGCACCCCATCATTTCTTCTGTCGTGAAGCTCAGTCAAATGTTTTCAGGCAGGTAGATATCGAAAGGCAGGAACGTCTGTCCGGGTGCGTTGGCTGGTCCGTCTTTGATCGCAATCGCCATGAGATCAACCAGCTCTCGGCACAGCCTTTCCAGAGGTGTCGCGATCACCATGGTGGCGATGTTATCCGCCAGTGCAACGCGCGATTCTGGTGTGATTTGATCGCAGACGACAATCGGCGGATCCACCGGCTTGATCGCCCTCACTGCGGCGATGGCTCCTTCGATGGCGCCACCTACAATGTGACATCCGACAAGGTCGGGGTTCGTGTTGAGCAGGTCCGTCATGGCCTGATAATTCAATTCGCTTGTTTCGAGATTGACCAACGGCTCCAAGAGGGTGAAACTTGGGGCCCTCTCACGAAAATATGAACGCAGGCCTATCTCGCGCAATTCCTCACCCTGAAAGCGGTGGCTGCTCACGAACACCGCGACCTTGCCCGGCCGTCTCGCGCATTTGGCAATCATCCAGGCAGCGGTGCGCCCTGCTTTTCGATTGTTGAGGCCGATGTAGCCTTCGCGAACGCCGGCGGCGAAATCAGACAGCAGCGAGAACACGGGGATGCCGTGTGCCTTCAACGCCTCAACGGCGTCGGTGACCGCCGGATGATCCGGGCTGACAAGGGCAACCGCGTGCGTTTTGCCCGCCAAGCGGTTCAACTGCCCGACGATGTCTTCCGGCGACTGGCCCGCCCAGGAGTCAACAATCGGGACACATCGGAACCGCAGCGCCTGTGCAGCCGCACGCTCCAGTTCGCGTGCAAACTCCTGATAGAAATGCTGCCCGGGCTTCCGAAGAAGGAAACCCAGCCTGTATTCCGGGAGCTCTTGGTGCATTCGCTGCTTGATCAGCCTGGTGGCATGGTAGCCGATAGCGCTTGCGGCCTGGTTGACCCGTCTTGCGGTCTCCTCCCGAACTGGAAGCCTGCCGTTCAGCACGCGGTCGACGGTTGCGACGCTAACCCCCGAAGCCTCTGCAAGATCTGAAATTGTCGGTCTCTTGGCCAATGGTGCGCTCATCGGTTTTCTGGGAGTTTGCGGGGTGGTAGTCAATGATGGGGATTATTGCAAAACATTGAGTGGAACGAATGTGTTGGATATTTTCCAGCCAATGACCCTTAAGTTCCGGTGTCACCAGAGAGGCTAACGAGCGCGACGGCGGCGGCGATGACTAGCCGGCGAACGAAGAGAGATTACAAACTACGGGCTGTCGAGCGGCCTGTCGGCGGCCTGATGGAGCGGGACGTCGGTGCTGCCATCCGCAACATCGTTGCCTGGTTGGGGCGTCCTCATTTGAGCGGCGGGTGGCGCTTCGTTCTGGGGCAGCCGGTGGTGTGTCTTCCTGGTGAGGGCATCTCTATCGTTCCTGGCGTGCCACCTTAACTTAACGCGAAATAGCGGGACACGCCTTCTAAGCTCTGGTTCTATATCCTTGGCCTCATGTTTGGCACTGGTGCGGCCGGTCTCCTGCAGCGGGTCGCGGTCTGCCTTTCGGACTGATCTTAGGCCATGGCTCCCGCCCCGGCTTTTCACGCGGCGATCGCGTGGAGCAGTAGGTTACGCTAGAGCAGGCTGTGTGGCCGGCCTGACGGACGCCGCTTGCCCTGCGAAGCGCCGGACGGAGCGCCGTCGAAAAATCAGCGCAAAGGTTTCGACGACTCGGGTTTTGCGGTGTGAGGTCGCACGCCCCCATCGCCGACATCAGTGCGCCCAGTTGATCTTGGAGAGCCAAACGCGGACGCGGCCGAGGCAGAGCATGCCATCGCGCGACGGTGTGCCGAGGCAGGCAGCGGACCCGGAAGACCGAATTCCGCACCCTGCGTAAGACACTTCCGGCAGACGACAGGTCCGGGTCGTTGGGCCTGCCGGCAGCAGAGCCGGGAACTTGTCTTGCCTCCGAGCGGCCGCACCAAGCTCGAGGCAACCCTTCCGGCAGCCCGGCAGCGCTGTGGGGAGCATGGAATGATTTCTCCTCAGTCCGCGACGCTTGCGAATGACCGCGCATATTCCGTGCCAAAGGAGAAATCACTTCAAACAATACGCCGGCTCGAACGAAGCTGTGTCGCATGTCCGACATTGGCGGATGCTGCATCCAATCACGCGGTAAAATGCGCAAGTGTCGCATCCGGCCTTGCGCGCGTATCACCGGGCCCCGCGGCGCTCGAACTTAAGGAGCGTAGCGTCAGGCGCGCTCGCAACAATGTGCGTGCGTCGGTCAAGGGATCGCGCTGGCGCTCGAACACTTGTAGCAGCGGGCATGCTGCTCGCAATGTACTACAACGGTCTGTCCGCAACACCCACCCGGATGGTCGCCTCCGCCCCGCTCATCGATCGGGCAGCCCGCACCGACGACGACGGGCTATCGCGTCCACCCCCGTTCTGTCTCGGGGTCACATTGGCGATCGGATCGTCACCATCGGACTGATTGACTGGAGCAAGGTTAGGGTTCTCGATGGCCTCATTATCGGTGATCGGATCGTCATTTCTTAATGGTCAGCGATCGGAAGACGATAGCCAGACGGTAGACGTGACGGCGTGTCCGGCGACACAAGCTGCCGAACGCTTTGGCCGGAGCGAGGGCGCTACTGGGTCGAGCATCAGCCCGGAGTGATGAACAGTACGGATGAATTCGCACGTCCAATGAATATGGCGTCTCGGCCGGGGCCTTGGCGTGCCGCAAGTATCACATCTGACTGTCGAAATAAGTCATCCCTGAGTTCGCGATCAGCGACCCGCCATCCACGGCATACTCCGCACCGTTGACAAAGCCTGCGGCAGGCGACAGCAGGAAAGCAATGACTTCGGCCGCCTCCATTGCGGTACCCGCCCTTCGCTGCGGCACATGTTCACTGACCTTGCGATAGGCAGCTTCCAGACCATCACCAATCGAAAGAGCCCTCATCTCCTCATCACCCATCTCGGTGCGGATCCAACCCGGCGCCACTGCATTTGCCCTTACTCCGAAGCGGGCATTCTCGTAGGCGATACACTTCATGAGCTGGCTAATTCCAGCCTTAGCCGCCGCATATGCCCCAAGTCCCGGGCCAGTCTGCACAGCGCCGACCGAACTCACCGCAACGATAGCCCCTCGACTCTCAATGAGATGCGGTAGCGCCACCTGCGCCATCACGAAAGGCGCGGTCAGGTTGACGTCGATCTGGCGGTGCCAGTCATCCATCGCCATGTCGGCCACCGGCGCGGTGACGACTATGCCGGCATTCAGAACCAGGCCGTCCAGTCGACCATATCGAGCGACCACGTCCGCGACGAGTTTCCGCGCTGCACCGTAGTCAGTGACGTCAATCACAGCCGTATCTGCTTTCGTTTTCGCCGCCACTACATCGAGTGAGGCCTGGCAGCGGTCACAAACGACAACCCTGCTGGTTCCCATTAGCCGTTCCGCGACTGCGGCCCCGATTCCGCTGCCGCCCCCTGTCACAATCACGACGGAACCACCTGGCGGCGCGGGATCCACTTCTCGCGACATACGTAGAACCTCCTTTGTTTGACTCAAATGTATTTAATATTTTAGATTCAGGATTTTTCGATGAAACCACTTTCAGGTTATTTTCATGATCGGGATGGCGCACTCAACTCTTCTGCTTCCAAGGTGCAAAAGGCGGGACATCGAAATCGCGGATCCCGGCAAATCGTCGCCGTGCCAACCGCATATCGGCTCTTGATGGTCCCGGCCGCCAATTCCGGCATTGGCTGTTCACAGGTGCTATTAGGATGGGATTACGTCGGTTCTTGCCCATCCCCCCATGTGGCGGGGTGGACAGCGGCGACAGCCTAATATCGTCTTGCGAAATGCGAGCCGGGGCCTCACAACCGACTGAAAATCACGTCTCACGATGTTTCAGTCGTGCAGCCCTTCCGTGACAGCCCCGCGGGAGCGACCCAAATTGGCCATTTAAGGGCATGACGAATGCTCGGCACATGAGCCAAACCATGAAAAAGAAGACCAGGGTCACTCGCACCCAGCCCTAAGATACCCAAGAAGCGGGTCAGTTCGGCGAGATTGCCGGGTCAGTCCTCAGCAAAAAATCGACACTGCGGAGCGTTGCGTGCCAGAAACCGTATTCGACATGAGAAAATCGTCCGTCCCGCACTCGGGGGTGGATATAATAGTAATTGATGGAGTCTCACTGATAACAATGGCGTTAATCGTGCGACCATTGAGGTATGCAGCATCGACGACTCATCAAGCAACGCCCATCCGTACATTTGGATGGCCAAATAAGGTGGTCAGCTCTTGCGATGGGATTGAACTGACACTTGACGATACTTTTCAAAATTCGCGTTACGTTGCAGACGATATTGAGCCTCACACTGTAATTATCTGTGGCGGATGGCAAGGGAATTATCCCCCTGCGCTACTCGATTTTGTTAGGTGCATTTACGCCAATAACATAAGGATTTTTTCAGTGGGGCCAGCCACTTGGCTCTTGGCGGAGGCAGGCTTGGAGAAGCTCACCGATTGCGCCGTCCACTGGGCAGAAGCCGGACGGTTTCTCCGCGATTTTCCTAGCATCCGGGCTACAGAACAAATCGCGTCTTTCGGGCACCAACTGTGTAGCTCCCCAGGTGAACTTGCCACTCTCGAGCTCTCCATGCGTATTGTTGGAGACTTGTTTGACACTGCCACTTGCGAGGCCGTTTTGGATAAAATGCTCGTGGACCGGATTCGCCAGCCTTATTTTCAGCAGGTTCCCGTTGGCCCGCGAGACGCTAACGCAGACCCTTTTACCCAAGCGCTTAGCCTCATGGAATCCAACATCGCGAACCCGCAGCCGCTAGAGCGCATATTCGAGCTCTGTGGGCTTTCAAGGAGGCAATGTGAGAGATTGTTCAAGGATAAGCTTTCTCTGGCTCCCCATCAGGCTTATATAGAAATTAGGCTGAAGAGAGCAAAGTCGCTTCTTGAAGAAACAGACCTGCCAATTAAAGATATTCATACGGCATGCGGTTTTGCAACCCCAGCAACGTTCAACCGGTTGTTCATGCGCGCCTTCTCAAAACGACCTTCAGATGTACGTCGTCGTTTAGATACCGCAGACGCGGCGTAACAAAGGGCTGCGACATTCAACACAGAACAAAGGTGCGGCGCCATCCGCACCATGCCGAACGGATCACACTTCACGGACGGCACGTGGAAGGCGCCGTCGGCCATCCTACGCTTCGTCTCCTGCACAGTGATGCGCGCTACTCCCAAGACGACCGCAATGTCGCGGGAGTTTGTCGCGCTTCCGGCAAGCCGAAGCTTTGTCTCTACCGTCTCAGGGGTCAGCCTTCTCTTGCCCGCATCAAAATGTCCTCGTTCATGGCGAGGCCATTGATGCCAAAGTTGCTGACCCAGGAGCCGAGCTTTTCTGTGCCGAAAACAGGCCGGCCTTTGATCGCCGCCGGCATCACGTCGGAATCCGCACTCAGGGGCGCGCGCCCGGATGATCTGCGCTGCTCGTCGTCGGGAGAACCCAACGTCTATCCATTGCGTGCTTCAGCGCGGCTTCCAACTCGGCAGTGGTTTCATACGAGGGCATTTGCGCCTCGTTTATCCAGCCGAGGCCGAGGTGTCGGAAGTGATCCGCCGGCACCGTTACCCGGCTTTTGTCCAGTTCCTGCACGAAGTCAGCAGACCAATGGTGGATCGTATATGCTTCAAGTCTATCCATCATCATTCGCCAGCGCTGTATGCGCTCCTCGCGCGGCATGTTGGCCGCTCTGGAAATCGCAGTCGCGATCTCTTCAGGGCGGGTCGGATCCACGAGCAGCGCTTCGTTCTCTTTGAAGTCTTCGGCTGCACCCGCAAACTTCGATAGGACCAGAACGCCAGGATCGTTCGGATCTTGCGCAGCGACATATTCTTTGGCTACCAAATTCATGCCGTCACGCAAGGGTGTCACCACGCCAACGTGCGCGGCTCGATAAAGACTCGCGAGTTGTGCCTGGGTGAAAGAATTCTTCTCGTACAAAATCGGCCGCCACTCGTCCGTGCCGTGCTCGCCATTGACCCGGCTGACCAAGCTGTCGACATTACGCTCATACTCTCCATACGCTGCGATTTGAGTGCGTGAGGGTATGGCGATCTGCAAGAGCGAAATGCTCCGCGGCTCGGCTGCTACCACCTGATTGAAAGCTTCGATCCGGTTGTCGATACCCTTGGTGTAGTCGAGACGGTCGACGCCGATTGCAAGCTTCGCGCCATTGAGTTTGTTCTGCAAGGACGAGATAAAGTCGTTCTGTTCCGCAAGCGACACCGCAGCATTTTCTGCGAACTGCTTGGGATCGATACCGATCGGGAACTTTTGGCAGCGCGTCTGCCTGCCCTGCGAGATCACTATGCCGTTCTTGCTTTCCAGCCCGAGATGAGAATGGACGCAGGCAAGGAAGTTATTCCGGTCCCAGTTGGTCTGAAAGCCAAGCAGATCGTATTCGAGCATCGATTTCATGAGTTCACGATGATTGGGTACTCGCTCTATCAAGTCAGGCGCCGGCCAAGGCGTATGTAGGAAGAAGCCGATTGGCCGGTCGATGCCAAGTTTGTGCAGATCGGCGCCCAGCGGAAGGAAATGATAATCATGCACCCAGAATGCGTCCCGATCCCTCAGGTCGAACGCCGCGCGCCCCACGAAAGCATTGACCTCGCGATAGCTTTCATAGTGGTTTTCCGCACCTGACGAAACCCGGTCGAGCAGCGAGTGGAACGCTGGCCACAGCATAGAATTCGCAAAACCCTCGTAGTAACCAGGATAATGCGCGGCCGGCAGATCGAGCCTCGCCACGTGGCCCTCGCCACACTGCGCGAGGGCCACGGGCCGGTCATTGCCATCGCCCAAGTTGCCCGAGGACCCCATCCAGACGGCGCCGGAACGGCTCACAACGGGCTCGAGGGCAGCGGCAAGGCCGCCAGTCGGGGGCTGATCGGGGTTAAATGTCGCAACGCGGTTCGAAACGACGACAAGTTTCATATTTGGTTTCTGGGTTTCGGTATCGAGGCGGCCCTCCTGCTGGGGAGAGCCAACGGGACGGGAAGGAGCAGCACCTGCTTGTTGCATCGGCCTCTGTGGTGCCTCGCTCAAGCGCCGCTCAAAGGCCGCTTGGTCCATGAGCTGCTGTTGTTGCGTGGCGTGTGATGTTTCAGCGGAGCCTAGAGCGGCTGCGCAAACAAGGTTATTGATTATATCCATTCCAAATTCCCCATTATGTCTCCGCTTGATGCAGGCTCGCTGATCGCAGCAGCTAAGCAGCGGATTTCTGCACATAGGACGTCTACCTTTCGAGAGACTGACGGGCTCAGAGCTAATTATGGCGGCATCAATTGTCAGCCAAATGGGGTCGGACGTGATTAGCTGGACGGCCCCTGCACCAGCGAAGCTTGGCAAAGATGCGGGTCATATGTGGGCGTATAGGAAGGCAACCACCCAGAGGATCACGTTTCAGCGTAAATGCCGCGACCTGAAATCGCTTACTGGAAAACCTGCCGCGAATGCATCCATGCCAGGTGGTGCAAACATTATGTTTTTGCGACAGGGCGCAAGGTGAACGTCCTGAAGCTGACATCCGTCGGATGTTCGAACGTCGACATCGAGCCATTCCGCTTGCAGTGCGCGAAGCGGTTGGTTGCGCTTTCAAGGAAGCTTCGCATCAGCATCGACGTTCGTCGGCATGGTTCTTGCTTCCCGTTGCGCATGGTTGGTGAAGAACGAACGGCCAGACCGGCTGCTCGGCGCTACAATCAATCGTTACGGCTGGATGCAGCCCGGAAGTGGAGCTAGGAAATGACGTGCATTGTCGGTTTGATCAACGATGGATCAGTTCACATCGGGGGCGATAGTGCCGGGGTGGTCGGCTACTCGCTCACGGTGAGAGCCGATCGCAAGGTCTTCCGAAACAAGGACTTCGTCTTTGGCTTTACGAGCTCGTTTAGGATGGGTCAGCTGTTGGCGCATTCTTTCAAGCCGCCAAAGAGACACCCGGACATTGATGTCTATACCTTTATGGTGACGGAGTTCGTCAATGCGCTGCGCCAATGCCGGCTACGCCGAGCGGCATCACGAAGCCGAGCGCGGTGGCACCTTCCTCGTCGGCTATGCCGGACGACTCTTCAAAATCGCGGGCGACTATCAGGTTGGCGAGTCGGCAGATGATTTCGATGCCTGTGGGTGCGGCGAGCAAATAGCGTTGGGCGCGCTCTTAGCCTCTCCAAATTCTCCACCGCGCGAAAGGTTGACGATCGCGCTCCAGGCCGCCGAGCGGTTTTCGGCCGGCGTGCGCACCCCGTTTCACTTCGAGACTCTGGGGCCGCCCCACATTCAGGTCCCTTCCAATTAACGGAGACAGCGCGTCCAGATCCTTAGACTACACGCCGCCAGACCGAAATGCGCTTGTCGCCACAGGGCAGTCGTGGCGAGGCCCGAAAGATGGGCAGTCCAAAGGAAATACGCTTCGTCGTTGCCGGCATGTTCTGCGCGCTTCGATTCCATTTGGGGCCGCCGGCTAACAAACTTTCCTTCACGCAAAACGCGCCCTTACCGCACCGCTCAGCGCCGGCTATCCGGCGCGTCTCGCCGGTAACGTCCAATACGGTATCCTACTCTGACTTCCATGTTCGCGCGCTCCAATCTGAGCCCATACTGCCACGGCCAATTTGGTGACCATGTATTTCGCCGAAATCGAGGTTCGGGCTGACCGCAAGTCAGGCTTCCGTCAGATACCACGACTATGTTGAAGCCTGACAATTTCCAGAAGCGAATGACTGTGCGCGATTGCATTCTCGTTTGCAGCGGGGCGGACCATGACAGGCATCGGTCGACGTGGCAGTTCGTACCATTCGGACTTCAGAGCCGACGACGCCGAGGACATAGATGGGTCGCGCGGTCCAGCCTCTGGACAAGGCGGACAGCTGTTCAGTTCTGCGATAGAGCGGATGCGCCCCGAGCATGAAGATCCTGGGGGTGGTTCTGTTCGCACTGGGATGCGCGCCCGTAATGTCCTGCACGATACCTCTGCTGATCCCTGGGCTGGCGCGCCCGGTCGGGAAGAGAGCTCGTTGCGTTCAGGTGGCGAATCTTGGCGTCGCGATCGGGCCGCCGGAAGCTGGCAGCCAGGAGCGCTCCCGCCCCAGCGACAATTTCGTGGCGCGCCCAGTCGGGAAGAACGCTCGTCGCGTTCAGATGGCGAATCTTGGCGCGGCGATCAGGCCGAAAGCTGGCAATCAGGGGCGCTCCCGCCGGCCAGGCAATTCGCGAGCGACCTGGGTACTGGAAGAAAGCGGCGTAGAGACGACGAAGCCGCGCAGAGCGTCCACATCGGCTTTGAGCGGCGTCATCCACGCTGTTCGGACGAGTTTCATGCTGCACTAAGAGGGATTGGCAACGCGCGCGCCATCGGTGGATTCTCAAAGGAGGTGGTGAAGTACTCCAAGCGCCTGCGAATGCCGGATCAAGCAACGTTCCTGCAAGAGGCCGCCTCCAATTTTGAAAGAAAATTTGTCAAGCGCATGAAGGAAGACATCGGCGCGCGACAATCATGGGGGTATGCCACGACATGCAACGCGGTGAGCCGGGAGGCTGGCGGTCGGGACGGTATGGAAGCTTGCAGGGTCGTTGCAGCTCAGATTTCGCAGTTTGATCTCGCGCTAATGAAGAAGATCGAACCCAGAGCGCTTTCGCTCTTTGCATCATCATTCGGTCGGGACCCATTGTCGACGAGATGTCGCAATGGAACGATCAGAATCGCCCAAAGTTGTCACGATCGAAGCGGAGCACTTGAGCATCTGAGCGGTCAAGATCTATCCTTGCTGGCAAACGGTTTCAGCAAGTGGCCGCAAGAGGCCGATTGTCGCCAGGCCGCAGTTGCGGTCGCCGGTGAGGTTCGTCGCCGCGCCGATCGAGACGTCGGGCGCTCCGGCTTTGTTCCGCGGGATCTGTCGAGCTTCGCGAATGCATTCAGCAAGTGGCCGCAAGAGGCGAACTTTTGCGATGCCATAGTTGCGATCGCCGGTGAGGTTGTCCGCCGCGCCGACCGTCAGACCGCCCGGCTCCCTGGTTTTGATCCGCAGGAAATGGCGAACCTCGTGAACGGCTTCAGCAAATGGCCGCAAGAGGCGGCCTCCCGCGATGCTATAGTAGCGATCGCTGGCGATGTCAGTCGCCGCGCCGACCGTCACACCGCCCGGCTCCCTGGTTTTAATCCGCAGGAAATGGCGAACCTGGTAAACGGCTTCAGCAAGTGGCCGGAAGTGGCGGAGTGTCGCCACGCCACGGTCGCGATCGTCGGTGAGATACGTCATCGCCGGCTTTTAGATTTTACTCAGCAGGAACTGGCGAACCTGGTGAACGGTTTCAGCAAGTGGCCAGAAGCGGCAGAGTGTCGCCAGGCCACGGTCGCGATCGCAGGCCATGTGTTTCGCCGCGTCCACAAGCTGTCTGAATTTGCTCCGCAGGGACTGGCGAACCTGGTGAACGGCTTCGGCAAATGGCCGGAAGCGTCCGAGTGTCGCCAGGCTATAGTCGCGATCGCCGGTGAGATCCGTGGCCGCGCCGGCCGGCTCTCTGGCTTTACTCAGCAGCACCTGTCGAATCTGGTGAATGCGTTCAGCAAGTGGCCGGAAGCATCCAACTGTCGCGACGCCACGGTCGCAATCGCCAATGAGGTCCGTTGCCGCGCCGGTGGGCAATCTGATTTTACGCCGCAGGGACTGGCGAACCTGGTAAACGGCCTCAGCAAATGGCCGGAACGGGCGCAGTGCCGCCAAGCCGCGGTCGCGCTCGGCGTGGGGCTCCTTGGCCGTGCCGACCGCGCCGATGGGCTGTCTGGTTTTACTCAGCAGGAGCTGGCGAACCTGGCGAACGGTTTCAGCAAATGGTCTGACGGGACCGACTGTCGCGATGCCACGGTCGCAATCGCCGGTGAGGTGCTTAGCCGCGCCGATCGCGCCGACGGGCTGTCTGATTTTACTTCGCAGGGGCTGGCGAACCTGGTGAACGGCTTCAGCAAATGGCTCGACGGGACCCACTGTCGCGATGCCACGGTCGCGATCGCCGGTGAGATGCTTCGCCGCGCCGACCAACTCTCTGAATTTACTCCCCAGGACATGGCGAACCTGTCAAACGGGTTCAGCAGGTGGCCGGAAGAAGCGGCGTGCCACCAGGCGATAATGAACATTGCGCACAGACTGGGCTCTGGAGGCCTGCGCTTCGCAGCATTCACCACACCTGCGCTCAGCACGATCGCCAATGATCTGGCGCGGGAATGCAAGAGGGGAGAGGGCAGCGGAGAGATTACAGAGACCGCCCTGCTGAGGGATAGGCTGCATCAGCTGGCCCATCACCTCCACTATGCCACTGATCGGCTGGAGCGGGCCGACGCTCTGGGCATCACGAACATCTTCAGGGCGCTGGCCAAGGCCCGGCTTTTTGACGATCTCGGTTCGCTGGCACGGGCAGGGTTGGATCGGCTTCAGGAACTGCACCGCGCCCCTGGTTTTGCCACTGAGAACAACCTCGAAAGCATGGGTAATCTCTGCGCCGCTCTGCTGCCGCTGGCGCGCAGCCCGCACAAGCAGCTGCGCTGGCACCGCAGGCAGGCGCTCAACCTGCTGAAGGACATCCAGCCGGTCGTGAAGCACAAGATCGAGGCGCA
>NZ_JAOWPS010000006.1 GCF_025753795.1 Mesorhizobium sp. YC-39 | reverse complement strand
GGCCTGCGTGTCGGTAAGGACGAATCGGCCTTCGATACGTTCATCGGCTATGCCGGCAACGTCATCCAGGATACGCTGGTTCCCTATGGCGGCTTCGACACCAACGTCGTCCAGTACTATTTCGATGCCGGCAACGGCTTCTCGGCCGTGGTCTCGCTCGAAGAAGGTTACGGCGACTACTCGATCGACAGCTATGTTCCGCATGTCGTCGGCGGTCTGAAGTGGACGCAGGGCTGGGGTGCGGTCTCAGGCGTCATCGCCTACGACAGCAACTACGAAGAAGTGGCCGGCAAGGTTCGTTTGGACGTGACTGTCAACGATGCAATTTCGCTGTTCATCATGGGCGGCTACGGCACCGATGACAACTACCAGGACTTCTTTGCCGACACTGGCGGCCGCGGCTTCTACAAGCAGTGGGCTGGCAACTGGGCGGTCTGGGGCGGCGGCACCTACAAGTTCAACGAGAAGACCTCGTTCAACCTCCAGGCCTCATATGACGAGGGCAAGAACCTCGGCATCGCGGCGAATGTGGCTTATGACGTTGTCCCCGGCTTCACGGTCACGGCCGAAGTCGATTACCTTAATGCAGGCAAATTCGACGACGCCGACTTCTCCGACTGGACCAACGCCAACAAGAAGAGCAGCGTCGGCGGTCTCCTCCGCTTCCAGCGGTCGTTCTAATAGATATCGCTTCGGCGAATCTAATAGATATCGCTTCGGCGAAATCGAAACCCGGCGGGCAACCGCCGGGTTTTCTCGTCCAGGGATTGCTACGGCGAGTCCGATGCCGGATTCTCATGGCGGAAGGCTGAAAGCAGGGCTGATTGCTCTTGAGCGATCCCTACCCCCTGCCCTTGGCGCCGCCCCTCACTGTTCTGCCGGACATCTCTCCCCGTATAGTGACGGGGACAGAGGGGCTGGCCGCGATGGCGGCGTTCTTCTTCCAACGCTGACAAATCGGCGAAATCGTCGAATGAGAGTATCCCTCTGCCCGTCACACCCGGGGGAGAGGATGCCGGCAGGCAGGTGAAGGGCAGCGCCAAGGGGCGACGTTGTGAACAATGGCTATGCGCAGTAGAATTAGGTCAGGTGTCGGCAAGATCACCCAGCGACTCTATCAGCGGCTGAATTTCCTTTTCATAATTCTTCCAGCGCTTGACGGACGATTTGTAGATCGGTTGACGAACCTGCCAGCGGCTGGGCGTGTTGACCGAACCATCCCTATCGAAAAAGCGCAGGCAGGCGTCGTCCCAAGGCAGCCCAAGATAATCTATCAGGCGGCGTGACTGCGCTTCCTGGTCATCAACCAGTGTTTCGTAGCGATTCTCGAAGACAAGGCCAGGAAAGACCTCGTTCCAATGCCGCATCAGGCGGTCATATTCGCGATAGTACAGACCTAGTGTTTTCAGGTCCGTATTGTAGCTGTGCCCCTCGCTGAAGTTCTGGACAAAGCAAGAGACGCAATTGTCGATGGCGTCACGGCGGCAATGAATGATGCGCGCGTTGGGAAAGAGAAGGCCGATAAGGCCGATCATTTCAAAATTGTGCGGCATCTTGTCCACTACGCGAAGCGCGGCAGGCGCCCGCTCGCTCAGATAGGACAGATGCTCATCGGCCAGGGTTCTGGACAGGTCTTTCGTGATCGACATGACCGGCTGTTTCAAATTTCCAGCCGATGAGGTCTTGAGGCCGATCGCATTCGCGACCCGCCTTAGTTTGCTAAGCTCGCCCGCTCCATGGACATCGGGATGGCTGGCGCAGATCTGTTCGGTAAGCGTCGTCCCCGAGCGGGGCATGCCAACCACGAACACAGGCACTTCGGAAGGATTTCCATAGCCGGCCCTGGCAGCCAGAAAGTCCGGCGTGAAGGTTTCAATCAGCGAGTCGATCCAGCGACGATACAGGTCGATATCGTACTTGTGGCCGGAGGCTTGTTTCGCCTTGTTGAAATGGTCAAATGCCTCACCATACCGCTTGAGGTCGTTCAGCACCTTGCCGGCGGCGTGATGGAGATGCTCCGCGCCTTCCGAATCAAGCTTGGGATTGCCGAGCTCACGAAGGATGGATTGGAGTTCCTCGGGCTCACCGGTGAACTTTCGCGTCTGGACAAGGTCATTGTAAGCGGCAGGCACTCCAATGCGACGTTCGATCGCTTCTTTCAGATAGACGGCGGCTTCATCCATGCGCCCCAGGCCGCTGAGCGCGCTGGCCATCCCGGCCCGTACCTTGGGATGATCGCGGTTGATCTTCAGTGCCCTCTCGAAAAGCGGCAAAGCCATGTCGGGTTTGTCAAACTGGGTGTAAACGCGCCCCAATGCACAGAGTGCTTCGACAAGGTCGGGCTGCAGTTCCAGGGCATGCTGCATATGTTTGATTGCCGGCGAATATTCGCTGACCTTCACATAGGCCTCACCCAGGCTGAGGTGGTAGTAGGGATTTTTAGGGTCCTCGCCGACCGCCCTTGCGAAATATCGCAAGGCCTTCTCATCATCGTAACTCAGATATACGGTCCCCAGGATGTACAAAGCGAGCGGATGGTTTGGCGTACGCGCCAGAACCCGAAGGCACAGGTCCTGAGCCTCGTCAAGCCGCTTGGCCTGCTGATGGGTATAGGCCTGTTTCAGCAGCGCGTCGTCAGCCCGCGCACGCGATAGAGCGTTTTCTTTCTGCGGATTCACTATCGGCATCGGCTTCAGCATCGGCCCCTTCGCTTTCGGCGCGGGTCCGGACTTGATGTGCTTTGACCAAGCAGGTGGGAGTCGATTGTTCATGCCATCTCGCTAGCAAAAAGAGCCGCAGGAATCCAGCATGCCGGTTGCAGGCAAGGCGGGAGCTTGCGCGGCCAACGGTGCCGCGCTAGCAAGAAGGCCCTTTTCGAACGAGCCCCTTTTCAAACGAGCATTGCCATGCGTCAGCGCCCTTCCCTCACGCCGCTCATCGCCGCGCTTCCCTCGACTGTGCCGTTTGTCGGCCCGGAGGCGCAGGAGCGCGACCGCGGCCGGCCGTTCCGCGCCCGCATCGGCGCCAATGAGAGCAGCTTTGGCCCTTCGCCCCGCGTCATCGCCCGCATGGAGGCGGTCGCCCGCAACATGTGGATGTATTGCGATCCCGACAATTTCGATTTGAAGGTGGCTGTCGCCGCCCATCTTGGCCTGTCGGCCGACAATGTCGTCATCGGCGAAGGCATAGACGGGCTGCTCAGCCTGGTGGCGCGCATGTATGTGGCGCCAGGCGACGCGGTGGCGACCTCGCTCGGCGCCTATCCGACCTTCAACTTCCATATTGCCGGCGTCGGCGGCCGGCTGGTTGCGGTCCCTTACGAGAACGACCGGGAAAATCTGGACGGCCTGCTGGCGGCGATCGCCAAGGACAAGGCGCCGCTGGTCTACCTGTCCAACCCCGACAATCCGATGGGGAGCTGGTGGGAGGCGGACGAGCTCATCGGCTTCATCGAAGCGCTGCCTGAGACTACCATGCTGGTGCTCGACGAGGCCTATGGCGAGTTGGGGCCGGCCTCGGCGCTGCCGCCGATCGATGTTTCCCGGCCAAACGTCATCCGCATGCGCACCTTCTCGAAGGCTTACGGGCTGGCCGGCATACGCTGTGGCTATGCGCTGGCCGAGGCCCAGGTGATCCGCGATTTCGAGAAGATCCGCAACCATTACGGCGTCAGCCGCATGGCGCAGATCGCCGGGGTCGAAGCTCTGGCCGATCAGGCCTATCTGGAGAGCGTGGTGACGCGGGTCGCCTCCGGGCGCCGGCGCATCGCCGGGATTGCCGAGGCGAACGGGCTGAAACCGCTGCCCTCGGCAACCAATTTCGTCGCCATCGACTGCTGCAGCGACGGCGCCTTCGCGCTGAAAGTGCTGCAGGCGCTGTTGTCGCGCGACGTGTTCATCCGCAAGCCGATGGCGCCACGTCTCGACCGCTGCATAAGGGTCAGTGTCGGCCTCGACCATGAGCTCGACATTTTTGCCGAAGAGCTGCCGGGCGCGCTCGCGGCAGCGCGGGGGAATTAGAGCGGTGTGCCTTCGTCCGAGACGGTACGACACGTAGAGCGTCGTGGTCGTGCAGAACTTTGATGCTGGCGGGACAGCGCCCCCCTCTGTCCTGCCGGACATCTCCCCCACTTGGGGGGAGATCGGACGTCGCTGCCGATTTCGCCAATCGCCAGCGTGGCGAGAAGAATGCCGACGGCGAAGCTGCCAATCTCCCTCCTTGTGGGGGAGATGTCCGGCAGGACAGAGGGGGGCGCGAAGGATCGCTACAGAACGGCCTTACTCTGCGCCGCCGCGTTCTTCGGCAACTGCTTTGCCTTGTGATGATGAAGGGAGAAACTCCCCGCCCAGCAGGCGCATGACCTGTTTCAAGGCGTGCGAAAGTTCGGCGGCTTCGTCGCCGACAAGACCGGCGGTCAAACGGCCGAGATCACGATCGGCTGCCGCCTGAAGTCTGGCCAGCGCTGCATCTCCCCGGGTGCTCAGGGCGAGGACGCGCCGGCGCCCGTCGTTCGGGTCGACGCGCATTTCGGTCAGCCCGGCCGCGGCGAATTTTCTGAGGATCCGCGCGAGATAGGCGGGGGCGAGCTTAAGTTCAGCGGCCATCGCGGACGCCACCGGTTCGATGTCGAGATGGAACGCCCGCGCAAGGAAGCCAGTTTCGCCACTGGGATCGGCGGCAATGGTGCCGGATCGATTGCCAAGTTCGAACAGCACCCGCGCTTCGGTCAGCGTATAGGCGCTCTGCATCAAGGTCTCATCGAGCAATCCGACCAGACTGGTGTAAAACCTGTTGAAGCAGCGGATCTCGGCGACCAGAGCATTCCGTTCGTTGGGCATGCAGGCCTCCTGTCACAGGAAATTTTGTGCCACTGCACCACCATCGCCATTTTATTTGACCAAGTCAACTATTTATAGGACCTGAGCATCTCTCTGACGGAACGCCCTCTTGAATTAATTGAACGTTTGTTTTATTATTACCTCTCGATGAGGCGATCATGGCGCGCACGACCGGTTCTGATGGGGAAAAGACCGAGGCGGCTGTCCGCGAGGCGGCAGCCGGCCTGATCGCGCGCTACGGCTATGAAGCCATGTCGATGCGCCGGCTCGCAGCCGAGGTCGGCGTCCAGGCAGCAGCGCTCTATCGCTATTTTCCGACCAAGGAAGACCTGCTGTTCACGCTGATGCGCGAGCACATGGAAGGGCTGATCGCGGCGTGGGAGATGGCCCGCCCCACTACTGCCGGCCCAAAGGCGCGGCTCGCCGCCTATGTGCAAAACCACATTGCATTCCATATCGAGCGCCGTCATTCCACCCATGTCTCGAACATGGAATTGCGCAGCCTCTCGCACGACCGGCTGACGCGGATCCTGCGTATGCGCACCGCCTATGAGAAAGAACTGCGTGCCATTTTGCGCGACGGCACAGAGGCCGGCGTCTTCAGCATCGAAGACACCGGGCTGACCGCCATGGCGCTGATCCAGATGATGACCGGCGTCATCGTCTGGTTCCGGCCGGGCGAGCGGCTGTCGGTCGCCGAAGTCACGGCGACATATCTGTCAATGACAATGCGCCTGGTTGGCGCGAAAATCGATAGCGCGGCAGCGGCCTATAGCGTCGAGCGCCCCTTCGGACGCGCGGAGAACGCCGCAGGAGTTTGATTTTGCGCATGATCCCCTCCCGAAATCGGGGGCATGCGCTGGGAGGAAGGCCATGTACACGCACACGCTCAACTTCGGGCTTGACGAAGACATCGAGGCGCTGCGCGATCTGGTGCGGCGCTTCGCGCAGGACAGAATCGCGCCGATCGCGGCCGATATCGACCGCTCGAACGAATTCCCGTCGCATCTGTGGGCCGAGATGGGAGCGCTCGGCCTGCTCGGCATCACCGCCGATCCCGATTTCGGCGGCAGCGGGATGGGCTATCTCGCCCATGTCGTGGCGGTGGAGGAGATTTCCCGCGCCTCGGCCTCGGTCGGCCTCTCCTACGGCGCCCATTCCAACCTTTGCGTCAATCAGATCAACCGCTGGGCGACGCCGGCGCAGAAGGAGAAATACCTGCCTGCGCTGTGCTCGGGCGAAAAGGTAGGCGCGCTGGCGATGTCGGAATCGGGTGCCGGCTCGGACGTTGTATCGCTACGGCTGCGCGCCGAAAAGCGCAACGACCGCTATGTGCTCAACGGCACCAAGATGTGGATCACCAATGGGCCGGACGCCGAGACGTTGGTCGTCTATGCCAAGACCGATCCGGAGCGCCATTCGCGCGGCATCACCGCCTTTATCGTCGAGAAGGCGTTTGCCGGCTTTTCGGTGGCGCAGAAGCTCGACAAGCTCGGCATGCGCGGCTCCAACACCGGCGAGCTGGTGTTCGAGAATGTCGAGGTGCCGTTCGACAATGTGCTGCATGAGGAAGGACGCGGCGTCGAAGTGCTGATGTCGGGGCTCGACTATGAGCGCACGGTGCTCGCCGGCGGCCCGGTCGGACTGATGGCGGCGTGCCTCGATGTGGCGATCCCTTACGTGCACGAGCGCAAGCAGTTCGGCCAGCCGATCGGCGAGTTCCAGCTGGTGCAAGGCAAGCTGGCCGACATGTATACGGTGATGAACGCCGCCCGCGCCTATGTCTATGCCGTCGCCGCCGCTTGTGACCGCGGCCAGACGACGCGCAAGGACGCCGCCGGCTGCGTGCTGTTTGCCGCCGAAAAGGCGACACAGATGGCGCTCGATGCCATCCAGTTGCTTGGTGGCAATGGCTATATCAACGACTATCCGACCGGCCGGCTTTTGCGCGACGCCAAGCTCTACGAGATCGGCGCCGGCACCAGCGAAATCCGCCGCTGGCTGATCGGACGCGAGATCATGGCGGAGGGATTGTGATGGAACTATCTTGAAATTTGTCATGAATGGCAAATCGTGCCATATTTCTGCGATATGTCACATTTCTGAAACGGGGCAAGCCGTGGTGAGCAGAACGGGAAAGGCTGGATTAGACGAAAATCCGCAAACACAATTCGAGGCTGGAGTTCGGAAAACGCCACTCCGGGTTCCACCGAAACGCGAGCGTGTCAAACTCGGCGATGGTGGACGCTTCGTCATCCCCGCCGCGATGCGCGAGGAGATGGGCGTGAAACCCGGTGAAGATATGATCCTTCATGTCGAGAACGGCGAGCTGCGGGTAAGGTCGTGGCTTCAGAACCTGAGGCGCGTCCAGGCGGAATTGTCGGCGTTGAAGAAGCCCGACGAAAGTGTCGTTGACGAATTTCTCAAGGAGCGACGCGAGGAACAGCTTCGAAGCGACAAGCGCCTGGACCGACTTCACACCGAAGGGATGACGGCGGGGAAGCGAGCGAAATGAAATCCTACGTCATGGACAGTTCGGCAGCGCTTGCGATCCTGCTTAATGAGAGAGGCACCGACATTGCCTTGGGATTCGCGCCGGATGCGCAATGCAGCTCGGTAAATGCGGCCGAAATCATCGCCAAGCTGATCGACAGGGGACGCAGCATGGAAGAGGCCGCGGACGACCTCGCCAGCCTCGGCATGCCGGTCGCCGCTTTCGACGAAGCGATGGGCATCGCCGCCGGGCAGCTTCGTGAACTGACGCGGCATCGCGGCTTGTCGCTGGGCGACCGGGCCTGCCTCGCGCTGGCAATTCGCGAAAATGCCATTGCCGTAACCGCTGACCGTGACTGGGGCGACCTGGATGTCGGCTGCAAGATCGAACTGATCCGGTAACGCCATGCCCGCCCTCATCTCGCAGATCTCCCCCACCTCCGACACCTTCCGCGCCAATGCGGAGCGCATGCGGGCGCTGGTCGCCGACATTGCGGAAAAGGCAGCAAGCGTCGAGCGCGGCGGCTCCGACGAAGCGCGTGAGCGGCATGTTTCGCGCGGCAAGCTATTGCCGCGCGAGCGCCTGGCGCAATTGCTCGACACCGGCTCGCCCTTTCTCGAGATCGGCCAATTCGCGGCGTGGTCGATGTATGGCGAGGAGATTTCCTCGGCCGGCCTTATCGCCGGCATCGGTCGCGTCGAAGGCACCGAGGTCATGGTCGTCGTCAATGACGCCACGGTGAAGGGCGGCACCTACTATCCGCTGACGGTGAAGAAGCATCTGCGCGCGCAAGAGATCGCGCTGCAGAACAATTTGCCTTGCGTCTATCTGGTTGACAGCGGCGGCGCCAATCTGCCCAACCAGGACGAGGTGTTTCCCGATCGTGAGCATTTCGGCCGCATCTTCTACAATCAGGCCAACATGTCGGCTGCAGGCATTCCGCAGATCGCCTGCGTCATGGGTTCGTGCACGGCGGGCGGCGCCTATGTGCCGGCAATGTCTGACGAGACGATCATGGTGCGCAACCAGGCGACCATCTTCCTCGGCGGCCCGCCGCTGGTAAAGGCGGCCACCGGCGAAGATGTCAGCGCCGAGGAGCTTGGCGGCGCCGACGTGCACACAAGGCTTTCCGGCGTCGCCGACCACTATGCGTTGGATGACGAGCATGCGCTGGCCATTTGCCGGCGCATCATCAGGAACCTCAATCGAAACAAGACGGTAAGCCTGAAGCTGCAGAAATCGATTCCGCCGCTTCACGATCCGCATGAGCTCTACGGCATCGTGCCGACGGATCTGCGCCAGCCCTATGACGTGCGCGAGGTGATTGCGCGTGTCGTCGACGGGTCCGAATTCGACGAGTTCAAGCAGAATTACGGCACCACGCTGGTCACCGGCTTTGCCCATCTGCATGGCATGCCGGTCGGCATCATCGCCAACAATGGCGTGCTGTTCTCCGAAAGCGCGCTGAAGGGCGCGCATTTCATCGAATTGTGCTGCCAGCGCGGGATTCCGCTGGTCTTCCTGCAGAACATCACCGGCTTCATGGTGGGGCGCAAATACGAGGCCGGCGGCATCGCCAAGGATGGCGCCAAGCTGGTGATGGCGGTCGCCACGGCGCGCGTGCCGAAGGTGACCATGATCATCGGTGGCTCCTTCGGCGCCGGCAATTACGGCATGTGCGGACGCGCCTATTCGCCGCGCTTCCTATGGATGTGGCCGAACGCCCGCATTTCGGTGATGGGCGGTGAACAGGCGGCCACCGTGCTTGCCGTCGTCAAGCGCGAGGGCATCGAGCGCAAGGGCGGCGAATGGAGCGTGGAGGAAGAGGCAAAATTCAAAAAGCCGATCCTGATGAAATACGAGCATGAGGGCCACCCGCTCTATTCGTCAGCTCGCCTCTGGGATGACGGCATCATCGACCCGGCCAGGACGCGCGAGGTGCTGGCGCTCAGCCTCTCGGCGGCGCTCAATGCCGACATCGAAGAGACAAAGTTCGGCGTGTTCAGGATGTGAGATGGGTGAGACCGGCGACAGGATCCGCATTCACACCGGCGACATCACGCGCCTGGCAGTTGACGCCATCGTCAATGCCGCCAACTCGTCGCTGCTCGGCGGCGGGGGTGTCGACGGCGCCATTCACCGGGCCGCCGGGCCCGAACTTGAGTTCGAATGCCGGATGCTGAATGGCTGCAAGACCGGCGATGCCAAGATGACCAAGGGCTATCGCCTGCCGGCACGCCACATCATCCACACCGTTGGGCCGGTCTGGCAAGGCGGCGGCAAAGGTGAGGCCGAGTTGCTCGCGTCCTGCTATCGTCGTTCGCTCGAACTTGCCGCCGGCAAGAATTGCCGGACGGTGGCGTTTCCGGCGATCTCCACCGGCATCTACCGTTTCCCGAAGGATGAGGCGACCGAGATCGCCGTCGGCGCCGTAAGCGCCTTCCTGCAACAGAATCCCGTACCGGATAGCGTTATCTTCTGCTGCTTCGATGAGTCGACGGCCGAACTATACCGGCAGGCCACTGCTGCCCTGGCGGAGCGTGATCGGCACCCATGAGAAATCCCATCCACAACCATTTTCAATCATGGAACTGGCCACACACAAGAATCGCAGCTATTGCTCTTCGCAAATACCAATGGGGATTGGGCGAAGATGAGACTGCGACTTTTTCAGAGAACAACCTCATCGATACTTGCAGGGTTACTTATATTAGCTGCGCCCGGTATCGGCGCTGCGGAATCTCTCGCCGGAAACAAGGGCGACATCCGTTTCTACCCGACTTTGCCCGGAAGCCCGAAGGATCCGTGCACCAGGGCGTACAACGCCTATGTGGCGGCGAGCGGCCACTCAGCCTATGCAACAACCTTCTATTCGCGCGTCGTCGACCTCTACATCATTTGCGGCGCGCGGATGAACGCACCGTCGCAAAAGGCGGCGGAAGATCTGGCGCTGCAGAACTGTCAGTCTGGCTTGAGAAAGTGGAAGGTCAAGATCGCCAGCGGCGGCTGTCAGATCGCGCTTTCCAAATAGGCGGCCGCCTGCCTGCCTGGCGCCGCCCGCGACAAAACCGGGAGGCCGCATGTTCGGCAAGATATTGATCGCCAATCGCGGCGAGATCGCTTGCCGCGTCATCCGCACCGCGCGCAAGCTGGGTGTGCGCACGGTCGCCGTCTATTCCGACGCCGATGCCCAGGCCCTGCATGTCGAGATGGCCGACGAGGCGGTGCATATCGGCGCCTCGCCCGTCGGCGAAAGCTATCTGCGCGGCGACAAGATCATCGCGGCAGCGAAAACAACAGGCGCCGAAGCCATCCATCCCGGCTACGGTTTTCTGTCGGAAAACCCTGACTTCGTCGACCAGGTGGTGGCGGCAGGCCTCGTTTTCATCGGGCCGTCAGCGGCCTCGATCCGCGCCATGGGGCTGAAGGACGCCGCCAAACGGCTGATGGAGAAGGCCGGCGTGCCTGTCGTGCCGGGCTACCATGGCGAAGCGCAGGAGATCGTGCTGCTTGCCTCGAAGGCGCGCGAGATCGGCTATCCCGTGCTGATCAAGGCGCGCGCCGGCGGCGGCGGCAAGGGGATGCGGCGGGTGGAACATCCCGACGATTTTTCCGAAGCGCTGTCGGGCGCGCGGCGCGAAGCGAAGGCCGCCTTCGGCGACGACCGCGTGCTGGTCGAGAAATATGTCGACAAGCCGCGCCACATTGAAGTGCAAGTATTCGGTGATATCTTTGGCAACGCCGTGCATCTCTTCGAGCGCGACTGCTCGGCGCAGCGTCGCCACCAGAAGGTGATCGAGGAAGCGCCCGCGCCCGGCATGACGCCGGCGCTGCGCAAGGCGATGACGGAGGCAGCGGTCAAGGCTGCCAAGGCGATCCACTATTGCGGCGCCGGCACCATCGAGTTCATCGTAGACGCCTCGCAAGGGCTGAAGGCGGACCGCTTCTGGTTCATGGAAATGAACACCCGCCTGCAGGTCGAGCATCCCGTCACCGAAATGGTCACCGGCATCGACCTGGTCGAGTGGCAGCTCAAGGTGGCGTCCGGCGAAAAGCTGCCGAAGACACAAAGCGAGATCCAGCTCTCCGGCCACGCCTTCGAGGCGCGCCTCTATGCCGAAGACCCGGCAAAGGGTTTCTTGCCGGCGACGGGCACGCTGCATCATCTTAGATTTCCCGATGCCGCTCCGGAAGGCGCCAGCATGCGCGTCGAGACTGGCGTGCGGGCCGGCGATGCCATCTCGCCCTTCTACGATCCGATGATCGCCAAGCTGGTCGTCCACGGCAAGGACAGGCAGGCGGCGCGCGACGCGCTGGGGACGGCGCTTTCGCAAACCGAGATCGCCGGCTCGACCGTCAACACCGCCTTTCTGGCGGCCCTTGCCGCGGACGCGGATTTTGCCGCCGGCGATGTCGATACCGGCCTGATTGACCGGCATCAGCAGGCACTGACCTCGGTCCCGCCGCCGAGCGGCGAGACTATTGCCGCGGCAGCCCTTGCGGCGTCTGGCTCAGCCGCTCAAGTGCCGTCCGATGACCCGTGGTCGGCGCTTGCCGGCTATGCGCATTTCCACACGGTCGCGCGGCGCACGCGGCTGCGCTATGGCGAGGATGATATTCTCGCGCGTGTCTCGGTGCGGCCGGACGGGCGGTTCCAGGTGGCGCTGGACCCACCTTATGACGGCGCCAATTCGTATGACCTGTCCGCGTCCCCTCGCCTCGCCCTCTGGCCTGGGCACGTCACGGTCTTTTCTGGCGCCGTCGGCTACAGCTTCGCCGTGCCGGACCCGCTGGCAAGGGCCGAGGAAGCCGCCGCCGCTTCCGGCAGCCTGCGCGCGCCGATGCCCGGCCTGGTCAAGTTGGTGCGTGCGGCAAAGGGCGATGCCGTCATCAAAGGCCAGCCGCTGCTGATCCTGGAAGCAATGAAGATGGAGCACATGATTTCCGCGCCCCATGACGGCGTGATCGCCGAGATCGCCGCAGAAGGGGCGCAGGTCACCGACGGGACCGTGCTGGTGCGCTTTGCCGAAGTGCCGGACCCCTGAGCGACGCTCATGCCACGCCGGGCTGGCGAATGAGAAGGTGACGCCGCCGCGACCGGCCGTGACGCGGCGGTGTAGGCTGCTGCTACTGGGTGTGGCCTGCCATGTCGGCAGGAAGCATCAGGTGCTGATATTTGGTGCCCGGAAACATCACGTAGGGATGTTTTGGATCAGCGTCCAACTTGTTCGGATAGTTGGCTGCCATCTCATGCGCCGCCTTCCCGACGATCATGACATGCGGACCCGTGTGAACCCAATGAGACTTGTCGGTCGCATAAGGATCATGGTTGCTGGTGCCTAGGTCTCCGGCGAGCATATAGACGAAACCGGTCTTGTCAGGCGGCTCCGCCTTGGTCGAAATCGCCTTGAACCACTCCAGCCCGGCAGCATCGGCGCACCACGGCTCGCCGTTGGTATCAACAGCGCAAGTCCATCCGTTCGTTCCGGTCTTGATGGGCGTCAGCGCGAAGCCGTCACCTATCCGAATGATAGTGGCATCCTTGCCGATATCCGCTGGGGCAGCGGACATCGCTTTTGCGGTGAACTCGAGATCTCCCTTGGGAACCTCCGCCGTGAGTTCAGCGGCGACACTGGAGGCTGAGAACGCCAACACTACCGATGCGAGGTAAAAGAATATTTTCATGGCAACACTCCTGATGTGTGCGGCCGGTCGGATAGATTAACGCCGAAGCCCTGCTTGGCCAAGATATTTGGATAGTCCCCTCGAATTCGACTGGACCACACAGCCAGAGGCTTTCGATTTACAGGGATTGGCCATTCGCTCTACCCGCGTCCATGCCGCGCCGCCGCCGCCAAGAAGAGGTATTCGAAGTCCGTCGAAATAGTTTAAAAAATGCAATGTTCTCAATAGAAAATGGCCAGGACAGCCTGGCCATCTGTCATCTTACACGATCATGATCGGTTCCGATTTTCGGGATAAAGGTCAGCCACATGAAAGCCGTTACGGCTGTATCGGTGCGTATTTACCGTCGTGCCACTGGTTGATGTCGTAGCTGGCGTTCTTGAGGTCGCCCTTCTCGTCGAAGGTAACCGAACCGACCACGGTGCTGATCGGCTGGCCGTTCTTCAGCGCCTCGGCGACCTTGGCAGGGTCATCGCTGCCGGCGCGCTTGATGCCCTCGGCGAAGGCCTGGATCACGGCGTAGGAGAACAAGGTGAAGCCCTCCGGCACGAAGCCGCCGGCCTTGATCTTTTCGATGGCTTCCTTGGCCTCCGGCTTTGCCTGCGGATCCGACGGGAAGACGAACATGGTGCCTTCGCCGGCCGGGCCGGCAACCTGCCAGAATTCCGGCGAGGCGATCGAGTCAGGCATGATCAGCTGGAACTTGAGGTTCTGTTCCGCCGATTGGCGCAGGATGAGGCCGGCCTCGGGGTGATAGCCGCCGAAATAGACCACATCCGCCTTCAGATCCTTCAGCTTGGTGACGAGGGCGGCATAGTCCTTCTCGCCGGCGTTGATGCCTTCATACATGACTTCCTTGAGGCCGCCGGCGTTCATCGTTGCCTTGACGGCATCGGCCACGCCCTGCCCGTAAGCGCTCTTGTCATGCAGGATGACGACGTTCTTGCCAGCATACTTCTTGGCAATCCACGGGCCGATGAAGGCGCCCTGCGCATCGTCGCGCGTATAGAGGCGCATGATCGTCGGCCAGCCGGCTGTCGCGGCCGCGTCGGTCAGCACCGGGTTGGACGAAGCCGGGCTCATCATCAGCGCGCCAGCCTCGGCATAGACCGCGGAGGCCGGGATGCTCGAACCGGAACAGGCATGGCCATCGATGAACTTGACGCCGTCGGCGATGATGCGGTTGGCGACCGAGACCGCCTGCTTCGGATCGCACTGGTCGTCCTCGATGTCGAGCTTGATCTGGCGGCCATCGATGCCGCCGGCAGCGTTGATCGCGTCGGCGGCGGCTTGCGCGCCTTGCTTGAACTGGTCGCCGATCGTGGCCAACTGACCGGTCATCGGTCCGACCACCGAAAAGGTGATGTCGTCGGCGAAGGCAGCCGGCGCGCTCATCATCAGGCCGAATACGGCCGCGCTCAAAATATTCAATTTTTTCATGGTGAACTCCTCCCACGCTCGCGCAGCCGTTCCGGCCGCGCTTCTTTCAGAAGCCGGGACAATTTCATCCTTCATTGGGCCTGTCTAGGCGCATTGACGCCGCTCGATTGGGCCTGCAACGTTCTGTTTGACCATGATCTTTTCCAAAAACCGGTTTCCACTCTTTGGGATCATGGTCTGAAACGCAAAAAGCCACGCCAGCCTTGTTCCGGCTGGTCGTGGCTTTTCTTGCTCGTCGAGCAGTCCCCAAGCGTCCCCGCGCCTGACAGACCTGCTCACCATCCCCATTGTCGCGCACGACTGGACCTTGCCGGCCTGCCGCGTTCTTGTTCTCTCATAGTCGACCGTCTTGCGCGGCCTTGTTGTTCCACCGGTTCCGGCCGTCTGTGCGGCCTTGATCCCGGAGCTTCCCTGTCTTCGATATCTCTGCCTGTGATCGGCGATCTCAGTGCATTGTCATCCATTCGCGGGCTTCGCGCAGCGCCCTGGCGATCTCGACCTTCGACATCGCCGCCGACAATTCCGAGCGCAGTTCCGCGGCGCGGACGGAGCCCTTGATCGCGGCAATGTTGAACCATTTGTGGGCGGCGACGACGTCGGTCTCGCAATCGCGGCCGGTCGCATACATCATGCCCAGTTCGAAAAGAATGTCGGCCTGGGCAGTTGCCCCCATGGCGCCGAAGCCGGCTTCAAGCATTTCAAAACGTGCCATTTCAATCCCCTGTTCTGGCCCCTGTCAGGCTCCCGAGAGCTGCCTCTTTCTGTCCCCGGTGTCCGTTGGGGGCGGCTGCTCTTTCGATGCTTTCGAGAATGAAGCGGAGCCTTGAATCCGTCGTTAAATGGCGTGCTTAATTTGAGGAAAACAAAGCTAAAACAAGAGGTAAACATGGAAATTCGTTAAGGATACAAACCCAGCAATCGCGCGGATTCCAGGCAAATTTGACGAAAATTTGCGAGGTGCGGATCAACACTCCGCTAACCACGGGAGACAAAGCCGGCAGGCCGATCGTTTCATTTCTTCGCTGGCGGAGCGTTTTGGGCATTGAGAAAATCCCGAAGTCTTCCGCTGCGGCACCGCTTTTGTTTTACCGGGAGCTGGATTAGCTTACGTTTGCGTAAGAGGCAGACTGGCGGGGCGATACACCCGGCAGGTGCGCAAGGGAGGACAGATATGTTTCGAAAAGCAAGCTTGGCCCTCGCGGCCACATTGGTCATGGCCGGCGCCGCTTGGGCCGATCCGATCGAGGGCAACTGGAAAACGCAGTCCGGCGCGACCGCGGCCATCTCTGGTGGTGGTGGGGCATTCTCCATCACGCTGAAGTCAGGCAAATTTGCCGGCAAGAACATCGGTTCGCTGAGGGCGTCCGGCGCCAACAAATATGCGGGCAGCATAACCGACCCGGAAACCGACAAGACCTATGCCGGCAAAGGCTCGCTTTCCGGCACCTCGCTCAAGATGAGCGGCTGCGTGCTCGGCGGGCTGATCTGCAAGAGCCAGACCTGGCACAAGCTCTGATCGTTCGTATTCGGAGGATATGACGACGGGGCCTTCGCAGGCCCCGTTTTCGTTTCATCGGCGACCTGCGTTTGCATCGCCTTGCGCATCGGAACTCGAACCGATGCGTGTCACACGTCAACCAGTTTGAACCGCAGATGAACGCCGGCATCAGAGCCGGTTCAGTCAGGCTCGGGCATTTTCATGCGTGTTGAAGGAGACACCACGCAAATGCTCGCTCGCCGCTTCACCATCGTCTGCCTGCTGCTGAGCCTGTTCGGCATGTTGTTTGCCATTCTCGTCGCCGAAGCCGGTCGCCCGGCCCGCTCCTGGGACCATGCCAATTCCTGCCGGTTCGGTTGTGTGAACCATTTTCGTCCCTGAACCGACAAAGACCTCGAGAGAGAAAAGCAAAAGCCATGAACCGCATCGTCGCCAACGCCCTCAAAACCCTCCGGCTCCTGCCGCGGGCGGCGCTTATCCTGACGGTGCTTTCGGCGCCGGTTCTGGCTGTGCCGACAATGCGTGCCGATGCCGGCTCGACGATCGAAGCGCCGGCAATGAAGAAGAACGGCGTCGGCTTTGTTCTGCTGGTCAGCCTGCGGCGCGGTTAGAACGGATTGTTGTCGAAACCATTCGAAAGAAAAAACCACGCTTTGGCCGCGTTCCGGCCAGCACACCCCCTCCCAACCGCATGGCCAAGCCTCTATATTGGGTCATGGAAAAGCGAATCTATCCCCAAGCCATCGAATCGGTCGTCATGCCGGAACCTTTCGACCGGAAGAGTTTCGACGACGCCAAAAAGGCGGTTGCCGCCCTGCAGGTGCTTTACGCCCGCAACACCAAATTCCTGCGCGATTCATTCACGGCACTTGCCGCGGGCGGCGACAGCAACAAGCGATACCGGGCCTTTTATCCAGAGATTGGCGTCACCACGAGTTCGTTCACCCAGATCGACTCGCGCCAGGCCTATGGCCACATGCCGACGCCGGGGCATTTCTCGACGACCATCACCCAGCCCGCGCTTTTCGAAAGCTATCTCACCGAACAGCTTCGCCTGATCATGCGCAATCACGGTGTTCCGGTCACCGTTTCGGAATCGACGACGCCCATTCCGCTGCATTTCGCCTTCCTCGAAGGCACCCATGTCGACGGCGCGGCGGCCGAGCGCATCAGGCGGCCGATCCGCGACCTGTTCGACGTGCCGGACCTCGACGGCACGGACGACCAGATCGCCAACGGCACGTTCGAAGTGGCGTTCGGCGAAGCCAGGCCGCTGGCGCCGTTCACGGCGCAACGCATCGACTATTCGCTGCATCGGATGGCGCACTACACGGCGACCAGTCCGCAGCATTTCCAGAATTTCGTGCTGTTCACCAACTACCAGTTCTATATCGACGAATTCGTCGCCCGTGCCCGCGAACTGATGGCGAATGGCGGCGGCGGATATGTCGAGTTCGTTGAGCCGGGCAATGTCGTCACCAAGGTCGGGCAAAGCATGCCCGGCGATGGTGCCGCGCCGCCGCGCCTGCCGCAGATGCCGGCCTATCATTTGAAGAAGCCGAACCATGGCGGCATCACCATGGTCAATATCGGCGTCGGTCCCTCGAACGCCAAGACCATCACTGACCATATCGCCGTGCTCAGGCCGCATGCCTGGCTGATGCTTGGCCATTGCGCCGGCCTGCGCAACACCCAAGCGCTGGGCGACTATGTGCTGGCGCATGCCTATGTCAGGGAAGACCATGTCCTCGATGACGATCTGCCGGTGTGGGTGCCGATCCCGCCGCTGGCCGAAATCCAGGTGGCGCTACAGGAGGCGGTCGCCGAGGTCACCGGGCTTTCCGGCTACGATCTCAAGCGCATCATGCGCACCGGCACCGTCGCCACCATCGACAACCGCAATTGGGAGCTGCGCGACCAGCGTGGGCCGGTGCAGCGGCTGTCGCAGTCGCGGGCAATCGCGCTCGATATGGAATCGGCGACGATCGCGGCCAATGGCTTCCGCTTCCGGGTGCCTTACGGCACGCTGCTTTGTGTCTCCGACAAGCCCCTGCATGGCGAATTGAAGCTGCCCGGCATGGCGACCGAATTCTACAAGCGGCAAGTGGCGCAGCATCTGACCATCGGCATCAGGGCGATGGAAAAGCTGGCGGAGATGCCGATGGAACGGCTGCATTCGCGCAAGCTCAGAAGCTTTTCGGAGACGGCATTCCAATAGGCGATGGACATTTCGTCATCTTGATTGGGCCGCATTTCTGCCGATAAGCAAAGCAGATGGCACGCGGTCGAAACATGATGATTTCGGTGACCTTCCTGGCAATGTTCGCCCTCTCGGCGGCGTTGGTCGTTGGGTTTTTCGGAACGCTGCATCCGGCCTTCGATTCCTTCGCGCATTTCCGCGTCCATCTTGCCGTGCTGATGGCGCTGTGCGCGTTACCATTGCTTGCCACTTCGTTTCGCCTGCAGGCGGCCGCAGCGCTGGTCTTTGCCGTGGCTGCCTACGCCACCACCACATCATTGCCCTTGCCGCGCCTGTGGCCGGTTCAGGCAGCCTACGACGCCAAGCCGGGCGACCAGGCGGTCTATCCAGGAGATCAGGCTGTCTACCGCCTGCTGCAGATGAATTTGCGCTTCGACAATCCGACGCCGAAGAAAGTACTGTCGCTGATCGGCCGGACCAATCCCGACGTAATCACTCTCGACGAGGTGTCGGAGATGTGGACGACCGAGCTTGGCTATATCACCAGCGCCTATCCATACCGGATCCTGTGCCCCTACCCCAATGGCGTGTTCGGGGTGGCGCTGCTCTCCAGACGGCCGTTTGCCGCCGGCACCAAACCCTTTTGCGAGCCGCGCGGCGCCATGGCCATCGCCACTGTCAATTTCGGCGGCATCGGCGTCGATGTCGCCGCCATTCATCTCAGCTGGCCATGGCCGCGTGAGCAATCATGGCAGATCGGCGAATTATCCGGGCCGCTGGCCTCGCTTGGCGAGACGGCGATCATGGCTGGCGACTGCAACGCCGCACCTTGGAGTGCCGCCGTCAGGCGCGTCGCTTCCCTCGGCAAGCTGACCGTGATGCCATCGGCCGGGCCTAGCTGGATCTATCGGAAGCTGCCGGATTTCCTGCGGCGCTACACAGGGCTGCCGATCGACCAGGTGTTCAGCAAGGGCGCCGTGCTGATCCATTCGGCGTCGAGGCTGGAAGACAACGGCTCGGACCATCTTCCTGTCATGGTGGAATTCTCGCTCAGGTCCAACGACAAGCAACCTGAGATCGAGCCCAAGACGGCACTAGCAGCCGCTAATCAGCCAGCCAGGCCGCGTGGCTGATCGCGTTCAGGCAATTTGACGTGAATACAGTTGGCATTGCTTGCGCAATTTCGGCAGCTGCAGCCCCGCGAAATGAGCCGTCACTCAAGCTGAGCTGCTATCCGCCTGGTTTTTTTCGCATCAGAGCATCAACAAGATGCTCGACATGGCCGCCATCGCGATGTTCGCGCTCGTCGAAGGCATTCTGTTTCGCCTCGTATTCGGCATAGATGGCTCTGATCCGGCGTCTCGCCTCGTGGTGTGTCCTGGTGCAGAACCAGTTGTCGGCGAATTCCAGACCGGTGATCGACTTCTCGGTAACCCGCATCATCGTCGCGGCGATGCGGCCATGTGTATGCTCATGGGCACGCACGCCGGCGAAAAACCGCTTCCAGCGCTTCTGCAGCGCCGGTGTGGCCGCCGAAGCCATGCGCGGGAAAGTATACGTCAGATCGAGCGTTCCATCGGCCTGCCGTACCCGGCAGACGCCACCGTCCCTGCTGACGTCAAGATCCCAATCAACGGTATAGGCCGTCAATGCGATGGCGTGCGTCGTCAAGCCATGCTTCGGCCCCTTGCGGTCCATGGCCACGACCAGGCCCGCGCCCGTGGTCCCTGCTATGTCGTAGGTGCGTGTCTTGACCAGCATCTTGGTGCCAGCCGATGCAACTGGCGCAGAGCCGCACAAGGCGCCGATCGCCGCAAGGCACGTCAGAACCGCCAGGCGCATGGTCATTTCTCCGCATAGGGAGATCAGGGAAGCACAGGCACCGCCCCGCTTCAACTTTTTTAGACGAAGCCCGGCGCTGCTACATGCCCTGATACTCCGGGCCTTCGCCGGCTTTTTGTTTTGAGCATGATCTGTTCCGAACCGGGATCATGCTCGGGCGGCGGTCGAGACGGCCCGGTCTTCGCGGTTCACATGCCCTGATACACCGGGCCTTCGCCGGCTTTTCTCTGAGCATGATCTGCTCCGAACCAATGGTTCGGGATCATGCTCGGGCGGCGGTCGAGACGGCCCGGTCTGCGCGGTTCACATGCCTTGATACACCGGGCCTTCGCCGCCTTGCGGCGGCACCCAGTTGATGTTCTGGTTGGGGTCCTTGATGTCGCAGGTCTTGCAGTGGACGCAGTTCTGCGCGTTGATGACGAAGCGCACATCCTTGGCCGCGGGGTCGGCGGCAGCGTTGCCGTCCTTGTCGACCCATTCGTAGACCCCTGCCGGGCAGTAGCGTGTCGAAGGCCCGGCAAAGACGTCATGTTCGGAGCGCTTTTGCAGATTCATGTCGGCGACCAGCAGATGGACGGGCTCGTTTTCCTCGTGGTTGGTGTTCGACAGGAACACCGAGGACAGGCGGTCGAAGGTCAGCACGCCGTCGGGCTTGGGATAGGCGATCTTCTCGTGCTTGGCGGCTGGTTCCAGCGTCGCATAGTCGGCCTTGCCATGCTTCAGCGTGCCGAAAGGCGAGAAGCCGAACAGCGTGTTCAGCCACATGTCGAGACCGCCGATGCCGACGCCGACGATGGTGCCGAAGCGCGACCAAAGCGGCTTGACGTTGCGTACCTTCTTCAAATCCTTGCCAATGTCGGTCGCCCGCCAGGCAGCCTCGTAGGAGGCCAGCTCGTCATTGGCGCGGCCGGCGGCAATCGCGTCACTGACATGCTCGGCCGCCAGCATTCCGGAGAGCACGGCATTGTGCGAGCCCTTGATGCGCGGCACGTTGACGAAGCCGGCGGCACAGCCGATCAGCGCACCGCCAGGGAAAGACAGTTTCGGCACCGACTGCCAGCCGCCCTCGGTGATGGCGCGGGCGCCGTAGCCCAGCCGCTTGGCGCCAGCGAAGGTGCCCGCGATGGCCGGATGGGTCTTGAAGCGCTGGAATTCCTCGAACGGCGACAGATAGGGATTCTTGTAGTTGAGGTGGATGACGAAACCGACCGCCACCTGGTTGTCCTCCAGATGATAGAGGAAGGAGCCGCCCCCGGTCTTCATGTCGAGCGGCCAGCCGAAGGAATGCTGCACCAGGCCAGGCTTGTGGTTCTCCGGCTTGACCTGCCACAGTTCCTTGAGGCCGATGCCGAACTTGGCCGGCTCGCGGCCCTCGGACAGCTTGTATTTGGCGATCAATTGCTTGGCCAGCGAGCCGCGCGCGCCCTCGCCGATCAGCACATACTTGCCCATCAGTGCCATGCCCGGGGCGAAGCCGGGACCGTGCGTACCATCCTTCTCGACGCCCATGTCGCCGGTGACGACGCCGGTGACCGCGCCCTCATCATTGTAGAGCAGGCCGGTGGCGGCAAAGCCCGGATAGATCTCGACACCCAGTGCCTCGGCCTTGGTCGCCAGCCACCGGCAGACATTGCCGAGGGAGACGATGTAGTTGCCGTGATTGTTCATCAGCGGCGGCATCAGGATGTTGGGCAAGCGGAATGAACCGGCAGGCCCAAGGACCAGAAAATGATCCGCAGTCACCGGCGTCTTGAAGGGGTGACCTTCTTCATCGCGCCAGCCCGGCAACAGGCGATCGATGCCGATCGGATCGACGACGGCGCCGGACAGGATGTGGGCGCCGACTTCGCCACCCTTTTCCAGGACGACTACGGAAAGCTCTGGATTGACCTGCTTGAGCCGGATCGCCGCGGCGAGGCCGGCCGGACCGGCGCCGACGATGACCACGTCGAATTCCATGCTTTCGCGTTCGATCTCGCTCATCAACCCCTCACTGCCCAGAGTGCCGCGCGCCCATTGGACGCGCAAAGGACACTCTGGCAACTTTTATTTTCGCATGATCCTTTCCAAAAAGTGATTTCACTTTTTGGGGTCATGCGAGCGCATTTGCGCATCTTGCTGGCTCCTGCGCTGCATAGCGCATCAATTCGCGACGCGAAACCGGCGCTGACGTGACAATGGCGATTTGCCCGCCGCTGCACCTATTTTACGGCGGCGCAAACATCAATCCATAATGTATCCGTTGCCCCAGAGCACCGCGCTGGCGTTTTTTAATTGTTCGACGGCTTGTTTATCGGCCATACTTCGCGCCATGCGCATTCCTGAGCCTTCAGGCTTTTCATCGACGCGCTTCTTTTCCTCGCCCGGCCGGATTTGCCGGGCGCTCCTTTTGGCCCTTTCGCCGTTGGCGCCGGTCAACGCGCATGCCGACGAGCAAAAGGTCTGGGCGGCCGGCGCCTATTCCTTTTCCGATGAACTGGGCGGCTTCCGCATCACCGGGACATCCGGCATCGGAACCAAGGACGACCCGCTTGTCATCACCGAGGAGCTGAATTCGGCGACGCCGGTGACGCTGACCATCCGCACGACGAAGCCGATCCAGCCATTCGGCACCGCGGGCGAATTCGCCAATGGCCTGATGTATATGCGCATAGACGTGCTCAACAACAGCGGCCAGGCTTGGGTCGAATTCCAGTTCGAGCTGCAGGAGATCCTCGACCAGCCGAGCGTGTTCGGCGACGGCCTGTCGTTCGACCAGCGCAACAAGACGCCTGACAACATTGTGTCGAGCAGCTTCGCCGATTTCGACCGTGATTTCGAACCTTATGACAGGCTGCTGTTCAAGAACGGCAAAATCGACCCGCTGAAGACAGGTCGCTTCGAATTCCTGATCACCGACTACACGCCGCGCTGGACGTTCCATCTGGTACAGGATCCGCGCATACCGACGGGCTAAGGTGCGTTGATATTGAGGTGATGCCGGCCTGCAAATGGCAGTTTCCTGCGCTTCCGGTGTTCACGTACTTAAGTACGCTCCGCTCCGTTCTCGGAAACCCCCATTTTCGGCTCGGCCTAACCTCAATCTCAACACACCTTGGTTCGAGACAGGATGGCATTGCTCCAACTTGCAAATTGTCGCCCGGCAGCCGAATGTGACGCCATGACTGCCGCCTCCCGCAACAACCGACCTGACATCGCCGACCTGCTGGCTTTCTACGCCAGCGCCGGCGTCGACGAAGCGCTCGAAGAGGCGCCGGTAAACCGGTTTGCCGAGATGGCGCCGAAGCCGCCAGAGCGTGTGCCGGAGACGGCGGCGCCTGTCGGCGAAACCCCGGCGCCAAGGTCTCCTGCCCAACCGCCGCGCCCCGACATGAGCCGGTTGCCGGACGCGCCACCAGCGCGCGCGCCTTCCGCCTCCGCGACGGTGCCCGACGAGGCGCAAGCCGCACTTGCACGGCAACTGGCGGCGACTGCTGCAAACCTCGACGAGCTTCGCCAGCACATGGCGGCATTCGACGGTTGCAACCTCAAATTCACCGCCAAGAACCTGGTGTTCGCCGACGGCAACCCGAATGCAGCGGTGATGCTGGTGGGCGAAGCGCCCGGCCGCGACGAGGACATAGAAGGGCTGCCGTTCGTCGGCCGCTCCGGCAGGCTGCTCGACCGGATGCTGGCGGCGATCGGCCTCGACCGGACCTCCGTCTATATCGCCAATGTCATCCCTTGGCGGCCGCCAGGCAACCGCACGCCGACACCGCACGAGACCGAGATCTGCCGGCCGTTCATCGAGAGGCAGATCGAGCTGGTCAATCCGAAGGTCCTGGTCAATCTCGGCGGCCCCTCGGCGAAAACCTTGCTCAACACGACCGAAGGCATATTGCGGCTGCGCGGCAACTGGCGCGTCCACACGACGGCTTCGGGGGTCGCAATCCCCGCCATGCCGACCCTGCATCCGGCCTATCTCCTGAGAACTCCGGCGCACAAGAAGCTGGCGTGGAGGGATTTCCTTGAGGTGAAGGCGAAATTGCGGGCGCTGGGGTGAGGGCTTGGCGCGCCTCTTCCTTTTCTCCCTGTGGGAGAAGGTAAGGCTGGCGCTATGACCTCCCAGGTAATTGAAATAACAACCCCCACCGCCCTACTCATCCGATCATGACAACATCGCAAATTTCCGCTGGCAGCCTCATCCGAGAATGGCGCACGCGCCGGCGCATGAGCCAGCTCGACCTCGCCATGGAAGCCGAGATTTCGCAGCGACATCTGAGCTTCGTTGAAAGCGGCCGTGCGGCACCGTCGCGCGACATGGTGCTGCATCTGGCCGAACAACTGTCTATCCCGCTCAGGCAGCGCAACCAGCTGCTACTGGCTGCGGGCTTTGCCCCAAGCTTCAGCGAGCGGCCGCTGACCGACGCCACGCTGGCGCCGGCAATGGCGGCCGTCGAGGTCGTGCTCAAGGGGCACGAGCCCTTCCCGGCACTTGCCGTCGACCGGCACTGGAATCTGGTTGCGGCGAATGCCGCCATCGAACCGTTCCTTGCCGACGTTTCCGAATCGTCCTTGTTGACGCCGCCGGTCAATGTTTTGCGGCTCAGCCTGCATCCAGGCGGCGTCGCGCCGCGCATCATCAATCTCGCGGAATGGCGGGCGCATCTGCTCGACCGTTTGAAACACCAGAACGACGCCAGCGGCGACCAGGTGCTGGTGGAGCTGGAGCGGGAGCTTCGCGCCTATCCCTCCGGCCTGAAAAGCACCAAACCAGCGCCGGTCGAGCCGAACGCAATCGTGCATCCGCTTCGTCTCGCCCATGGCGACGCCGTGCTGTCGTTCATCAGCACCATCACCGTCTTCGGCACGCCACTCGACGTGACGCTGTCGGAACTGGCGATCGAATCTTTTTTCCCCGCCGACGAGCAGACACGTTCGGTGCTGGTGCGGTTGGCGAAGGAGCGGGCGCAGTCGTCCTGATCACCCTGGAGGTGGAGCGGCCTTGCGGGTGCGGGTACGCTCCAGCCCGAGCTGGCGCTCGCGCCAGATGATGAAGATACCGGCCGCGACGACGATCACGCCGCCGACGAGCATATGAACGGTGGGAACGTCACCGAAGACCAGATAGCCGACGATGACACCCAGGATCATCGATGTGTATTCGAAGGGCGCCACGACCGAAGCCTCGGCATGGCGGTAGGCCGCCGTCATCAGTATCTGTGCCAGCCCACCGCAAAAGCCCGATGCAACCAACAGACCGGCCTGCGCCGGCGTCAGCGCATGCCAGCCAAAGGGCAGCGTCGTCAGCGCCAAGACGCTTGCCGTCGCCGAGAACCACAGCACGATGGTCGCCGTCCTTTCCGTCTGGACGAGGTTGCGCACAAGCAGGATGGCATTGGCCGAAATCGCCGCGGCGACAAGGGCGGCGATGACGCCAAGCACTTCCTGATCGCCGAGTGCGGCGCCGGAACGCAGCAGCGTCAGTTCCGGCCACGAGATGATCAGTACGCCGATCAGGCCGACAGCAACCGCGCTCCAGCGGTAGACGCGGATGGTTTCGCCGAGAAAGATCGAACTGAACACCACCACCAGCAGCGGCTGCGCGTAGTTCAGCGTGATTGCCTCCGGCAGCGGCAGCCGCGTCAGCGCGAAGAAGCCGAGCCCCATGGCAAAGACGCCGACAATGCCGCGCGCAATATGGTTGAGCGGACGCTTTGTCGAAAAGGCGGTGCCGAGTTTGCCCCTGAAGGCGAGGAAGGCGACGATCGGAAAGATGGCGAAGAAAGAGCGGAAGAAGGCGATCTGCCCGACCGGTAGCTCCCCCGCTGCCTTGATGCAGGAGGACATGCCGACAAAAACCGCCACCGACAGGATCTTGAGCATGATGCCGGTGAGCGTGGAGTGCCCTCCGGGATGATCATCGGGTCGTGCGGTAGCCGCTTCCACACCCGGCTTGGACGTCACTTCGCTTCTGCTTCCTGAATGAAAGCGGCATCCTCGCGACGCAGCACAGAGGCGCCCATGCCGAACTTCGGTGTGACGACAGTCATGAATGCCTCGCGATGGTGATGATTGGGAAACGAGTGTCCGAAATAGGCACTGCTTCAGTTTTGTCGAGTGACGGTTTCGTGTAAAGAGCGCCGACTTCAAATTTCTTGGACCAGCGGACCCGTCCGCTGCGGGAATGAACAGGAAACCCCGGAAATGCGCACCGATACCGGCCAGGTCTTCAAGCTCGAAGACTATCGCCCCAACGACTATCTCATTCCGGAAACCAGCCTGACTTTCCGCCTTTCGCCAGAAGCCACGCGCGTCACCGCCGTGCTGACCGTCGAACGCCGCGACGGCGTAATGGCATCGGCGCCGCTGGTGCTGGATGGCGACGGGCTGACGCTGCTGCGTATCGCCATCGACGGCCGCGACCTCGCGCCGGCGGATTTCCTGGCAACACCGGATCTTTTGACGATCATCAAACCACCGGCAACGCCGCGCTTCCAACTTCTGATCGAAACCGAGCTGGCGCCGGCGCGCAACGAAGCGCTGATGGGCCTCTATCGCTCCAGTAACGTCTATTGCACGCAATGCGAGGCCGAGGGTTTCCGCCGCATCACCTACTTCCTCGACCGTCCCGATATCCTGTCGGTCTACACGGTGCGCATCGAGGCACAGCACAATGAGGCGCCGCTGCTCCTGTCCAACGGCAATCCGGCCGGCAGCGGCGATCTCGCCGAAGGCTGGCACTATGCGGTCTGGCACGATCCCTTCCCCAAGCCGTCCTATCTGTTCGCGCTGGTGGCGGGTACTCTCGGCAAACTCGCCGACAGTTTCACAACCATGTCCGGCCGCAAGGTCGAGCTCGGCATCTATGTCGAGCCAGGCAAGGAGGAGCTTGCGAGCTACGCGATGGACGCCCTGAAGCGCTCGATGCGATGGGACGAGGAGGAGTTCGGCCGCGAGTACGACCTCGACGTCTTCAACATCGTCGCCGTGTCCGATTTCAACATGGGCGCGATGGAGAATAAGGGCCTCAACGTCTTCAACGACAAATATGTGCTGGCTGACCAGGAGACCGCGACGGACGCCGATTTTGCCAATATCGAAGCGATCATCGCGCATGAATATTTCCACAATTGGACTGGCAACAGAATCACTTGCCGCGACTGGTTCCAGCTCTGCCTGAAGGAAGGGCTGACGGTTTTCCGCGATCATGAATTCTCCGCCGACCAGCGCTCGCGGGCGGTGAAGCGCATCGCCGAAGTGCGCACGCTGCGCGCGCATCAGTTCCCCGAAGACCAGGGGCCACTCGCGCATCCGGTGCGCCCTCGCCGCTACCGCGAGATCAACAATTTCTACACGGCAACGGTCTACGAGAAGGGTTCCGAAGTGGTGCGCATGATTCGCACCATTGTCGGCACAGAAATGTTCCGGGCCGGCATGGACCTCTATTTCGAGCGCCACGACGGCCAGGCGGCGACGATCGAGGACTTCATCAAGGTGTTCGAGGACGTCTCCGGCCGCGATCTGTCGCAGTTTTCGCTCTGGTACCATCAGGCGGGCACGCCGAACCTGACCATCAGTTCAGCGCACAATCCGGCATCGGGCGAATTCACGCTCGAGATCGAGCAGTCGGTGCCGCCGACGCCGTCGGAGAGCCGCAAGCGGCTGATGCATATTCCGCTGGCCTTCGGTCTCGTTGGCACCGACGGCAAGCCGGTTGCCTATCGCGGTGTCGAAGGCGCCAGTGTCGAGGACGGCGTCATCCATATCCGCAAGCGCCGGCACATGGTGCGCTTTTCCGGCGTTGCCGAGCGTCCGGCGCTATCGCTCAACCGCGGCTTCTCGGCGCCGGTAACGCTCTCGGTCGAACAGAAGGCCGAAGACCAATTCTTCCTGGCCGGTCATGACAGCGACGCATTCTCGCGTTGGCAGGCGTTCAACACGCTTTTGACCGACGCTCTGATTGCAGCCTTCCGGCAGATCCTTGGCGGCGAGCAGCCGGCTTTCACCGCGCGATTGACCGGGCTTGCCGGCAAGATCGCCGGCGACGAGACGCTGGAGCCGGCCTATCGTGCGCTGGCGCTGGCGCTGCCAGGCGAGGCTGACATCGCTCGCGACCTTGGCAAGAACATCGACCCCGACGCCATCTTCGAGGGCCGCCAGGCACTGGCGATGGCAATCGCCGTGGCCAACCGGGAAATGTTTGCCGGCCTTTACGACCGGCTGGCCGACAAGGATGCCTTCAGCCCGGACGCGGCGAGCGCCGGGCGGCGGGCGCTGCGCAACATCCTGCTCGACTATCTCTCGCTGCTGCCGGGAGGTGCGGCGCTTGCCGCGCTGCATTTCCAGTCGGCGACCAACATGACGGACCGCGCCGCCGCGCTGACCGTGCTTGCGCTCCGCCACAGCGGCTCGGCCGAGACGATCAAGGCGCTGGCCGACTTCGAAGCGAAGTATCGGTCCGATCCGCTCGTGATGGACAAATGGTTCCAGATCCAGGCCAGCGTACCGGGTCCGCGAACCATCGAGGCGGTGCGGGCGCTGACCAGCCACCCGGCCTTCTCGATGGCCAATCCGAACCGGGTGCGCTCGCTCATCGGCACGTTTTCCAGCGCCAACCAGACCGGCTTCCACCGTGCCGACGGCGAAGGCTACCGATTTTTCGCCGAGACCGTCCTCCAGGTCGAAAAGCGTAACCCGCAGGTGGCCGCCAGGCTGGCGACAGCGCTCAGATCATGGCGCTCGCTCGAACCTGGCCGCCAGGCCAAGGCAAGGGAAGCGCTACTTTCGATCGCCAATGCCGAGAACCTGTCGGCGGATTTGCGGGATATCGTCGAGCGAACTTTGGCTTGAGGGTTCCCCTCCCCCTTGAGGGGAGGGTCCGGCAGCAGGCCGGGGGTGGGGTCCTCTCTGAAGCGCGCCGGCAGAAGAAAACGTCGAGCACTGCCGCAGCGACCCCACCCGTCCATCCGCCTTCGGCGGCTGTCCACCCTCCCTCAAGTGGGAGGGAGATCGGCGGCTTTGGCATTATTTTAGTCGATTTTTAATCTTTTTTCGCCGCGCCTCTGGACAAGGCGAATCACCTTTGATTCTTTACTGACGATTCGGAAGTGCGACGTAGCCGGATCCGTCAAGCGGCATAGGCAAATTCGGGGAGAGCCATTTATGGCCAAGGCGGACGCGTGGGGCGCGCCCGGAGGGACGGCTTTTGAGCGGCGTGAGGCGAGACGCGACGGTCTCGCCGGCAATGCGCGGCTTATCGCCGAACCCGCCTACCGGCGGCTGCTGGCGGCCGAGCCATTCCTGCGCCGATCGATACCGGCCCTCATCATCATTTTCCTGATCGTCATCGCAGCACTGCGCTTCCTGTCGCTGATGAACGAGCGCGATGAAGTCGAGCGCGACGCCAGGGCGGTGCTGGCACTGGCAGCAGGCCAGATGGCCAGCGCGATTTCGGCCGACCCCAATGCGGCGTCCGGAGCTGCCCAGGATCTTCTGGAGAATACCGGCCGCCAGGGGGCCATGGGCCGAAGCCACGTGCTTGCGATCACCGATGGCGCCTTCAAGATCATCGCCGTGTCGCCGCTGTCGACGGGCTGGCAAGGGCGCTCGCTCGACAGCCTGGTGCTTGGCGGCCAGCCGCTGTTCATGTTCGGCGACCGCGCCGGGGTCATGGATGTCAGCATCGGCGGACAGGACTGGTTCGCGGCGGTGAGCCTGGCAACCAACAGGAAGAATGCCGCGGCCGTGCTGGTGCCACAGCAAGCGGTCTTCGACACATGGCGCAAGACCGTCTCGCTCAACGTGACGCTGTTCGTGCTCACTGCCGGCGTGCTGATCATCATCCTCTATGCCTATTTCGGCCAGGCGGCGCGGGCACAAGCCGCCGACCGCATCTATCTCGAAGCGCATCAGCGCATCGACATGGCCCTGGTGCGCGGCCGCTGCGGCCTGTGGGACTGGGACATGGTGCGCGGCAAGATGTACTGGTCGCGCTCGATGTACGACATGCTGGGCTATGAGCCCTGCGACACGATGCTGTCGTTCGGCGAGGTCGACGAAATCATCCACCCCGAGGATGGCGATCTGTTCGAGCTCGCCAACCGGATCGTCGGGCGTGAGATCGATCATATCGACCAAGTGTTCCGGATGCGCCATGCCGACGGGCAATGGGTGTGGATGCGCGCAAGGGCGCACGTCATCGATCCGGAAGCGCCGGAAATCCAGTTGATCGGCATCGCCGTCGACGTCACCGAGCAGCGGCATCTGGCGCTGCGCTCGGAGGCGGCCGACCTGCGCCTCAGGACCGCCATCGAGAACATCAACGAATCCTTCGTGCTCTGGGATTCGACACAGCGCCTGATCATGTGCAATTCCAAATACCAGCAGGACAACGGCCTGTCGGATCGCGACGTGATGCCGGGCGCCTCGCGCGCCGTGCTGGAAGATCGCATGCTGGCCTTCGCCTCGGAGCGGCGGCTTGCCAACACCAGCGGAGCGCAAGGCGGCGCGACCTTCGAGCGGCAACTCGCCGATGGCCGCTGGCTGCAGGTCAACGAGTTGCGGACCAGGGATGGCGGCATCGTCTCGGTCGGCTCCGATATCACCCAGATCAAGCTGCACCAGGAGAAGCTGGTCGACAGCGAGCGCCGGCTGATGGCGACGATCCACGATCTAAGCCTCGCCCGCAGGGCCGAGGAAGAGCGGTCGCGCGAACTGGTCGAGCTCAATCGCAAATACATGAAGGAAACCGAGCGCGCCGAGGCGGCGAACCGGGCCAAGTCCGAGTTCCTGGCCAACATGTCGCATGAATTGCGCACCCCGCTCAACGCCATCATCGGCTTTTCCGAGCTGATGGAACAGGGCCTGTTCGGGCCGCTCGGTTCGCCGCGCTACGAGGAATATGCCACCGACATCAACGGCAGCGGCAAATATTTGCTGGGCGTCATCAACGACATACTCGACATGTCGAAGATCGAAGCCGGTCAGTTCTCGATGGACCAGGAGGAGATCGATCTGTGCCCGCTGATCCGGGAGACAGTTCGCGTCGTCTCGCTGCAGGCGGCGGAAAAGTCGATCACTGTGGAAACGCGCATCCCCGATTCGCTGACGCTCTTCGCCGATCGCCGGGCGATCAAGCAGATCGTCATCAACCTTCTCTCGAATGCGGTGAAGTTCACCGGCCAGGGCGGCCGCATCGCGGTGAGAGCCCGCAATATGTCGGGAGCGCTGGTAATGACGATCGAAGACAATGGCTGCGGTATCCCGAAAGAGGCTTTGAGCAAACTCGGGCGGCCGTTCGAACAGGTGCAGAACCAGTTTTCCAAGAGCCATACCGGCTCCGGTCTTGGCCTCGCCATCTCGCGCTCGCTGGCAGAGCTTCAGGGCGGCGCCTTGAAAATCCGCTCCACCGAGGGTGTCGGCACGATCGTGTCGGTGCGCATCCCCATCAAGAAGTCGACGCAGGCGGTCAAGGCTGCCGCGTGAGATGAACCCGTGTCTCCGGCGGCTTGCGCCGCCGGAGCTGTCGCGGATTTACTGCATGCTGTCGTTGCCGCCGCCCCATTGACGGTGACCACCCATGCGACCGCCCTTCGGCAGCTCGCTCTTCTCGATCTTGCCGTCATTGTTGCGGTCGAGCATGGCAAAGATCTTCTTCTCGCGACCGGTGATGTCATCGGTCGTCAGCGTGCCGTCGCCCTTGGTGTCGTAGCGGGCGATGATACGCTTGGCCATCCGCTCGAAGCGCGCCTTCTCCAAGGCGTCGGCGAGTTGGGCGACGGTCAGCTTGCCGCCATTGTCGGCGACCATCTTCTTCAGCCTCGCGTTCATGGCGTCGGAAAACTGGTCGAACGTGATGGTGCCGTCCGAATCCTTCATCGCCTTATTGAGGCGCAGCATCATGCCCTCGCGCATTTTTGCACTGGCATTGTTTTCGGCATAGGCCGTGGTGCCGACGGCGCCGGCCAAGGCTACGAAGGCAAGGGCAAATTTGGTTGACTTTCTCATGGTCTTCTCCTGTTGCATCGTCACCCCCGATGCGAACCGAACAACCTTCAGGCCTTTGCCGTCACGGTCGTTTGGCACGAAGCAAAAGGTCGAAATCCTTTCTGACCTTTTGCGACGTCTCTTTGAGGTGTGCTTCCAGCACACCGAAATCCGGCAGGTCGGTGACCGCCAGCAGCAGATCCGAAAGCCCCGGCGGCACGTCATCGCGTTCGAACACACCGGTGAGGCAGAGCCTGATCATCTGGGTCAGCGCCAGATAGAGCGCATAGGCATCGCAGAGTTCCTGCCTGACCTGGGTCTGAGCGAAATCCGGTGCCAGGCGCGACAGGATGTCGGCTGTCCCGGTGGCCCTGCGGCCGGCTTCGGCCTGCCCCGTGATCACGGCAACCTGGGCAATGAATTCCAGATCGATGAGCCCGCCCGGGACCAGCTTGATGTCCCAGAGGTCGCGCGGCGGCTTCTCCTTTTCGATCATCGCGCGCATCTCGGACGCTTCGGTCATCACCTTGGCGACATCGCGCGGCAAGGCAAGCAATGCCGTCACTTCCGTCTCGACCTCGGCGCACAGCGCTTGATCGCCACCGATCGTGCGGGCCCTGGCCAGTGCCATGTGTTCCCAGGTCCAGGCGTCCTGGCGCTGATACTTCTTGAAGGCATCGACATGGGTGGCCACCGGCCCCTTGTTGCCGGACGGGCGCAGACGAAGGTCGAGCTCGTAGAGAACCCCCTCGGCTGTCGGCGCCGATACGGCTGATATCAGCCGCTGCGTCATCCTGGTGTAATAGTGAGAAGGCGCCAGCGGCTTGTCGCCGTCGGACTCTTCGGCGTCAGCCTCGTGATCGTAGAGCAGGATGAGGTCGACATCGGAGCCGGCCGTCAACTCGCGGCTGCCGAGCTTGCCCATGCCGAGCAACGCGACGGTGCCGCCGGCGATGCGCCCATGGCGCAGCGCGAACTCGGTCGTCACCGCCTGCAAGGCTGCATCGATGGTAAGATCGGCAAGATCCGAAAAGGCGCGGCCGGCACGGGCCGGGTCAATCGAGCCGGCAAGCAGCCTGACGCCGATCAGGAATTTCTGCTCCGACGCAAAGATGCGCAAGCGGTCGAGCACGTCTTCGTAAGCCAGGTCGCCTTCGATGAAGGCGGCGAGACGCGCCGAGAGATAGGCGCGGTTCGGCAGTTCGGTCAGCAGAGCCGGATCGAGCAGGCCGTCGAAGACATGCGGCCGGCGCGTGATGATCGCGGCCAGCCGGGGTGCCGCGCCCATGATCGTCGCCATCAATTTGAGCAGGGCGGGATTGGATTGGAGCAGTGAGAAGAGCTGGATGCCGGCAGGCAGGCCGGCGAGAAACTCGTCGAAGCGAATGACTGCCTCGTCGGCCCGGCGCGTCTGGCCGAATGCCTTGAGCAGCGCCGGTGTCAGTTCCGTCAGCCGCTCGCGCGCCTCGGCCGACTGGGTGACGCGGTAGCGGCCGAAATGCCAGCCGCGAATGACGCGGCAAATGTCGCTCGGCCGCTGGAAGCCGAGGCCGCTCAAGGTCTGCAGCGTGTCGGGATCGTCGACATCGCCGGTAAAGACCAGATTGCCGACGCCGGCCGAGAGCTCGGGCGCGGTTTCGAACAGTGCGGCGTAGTGGCGTTCGACCTGGTGCAGCGCAGCGCGAAACGCCTCGGCAAAACCTGCAGCATCGGCAAAACCCAGCATGCGGGCAATGCGTTCCTGCCCCTCGTCGTCTTCCGGCAGCGTGTGGGTTTGTTCGTCGGCGACCATCTGGATGGCATGCTCGACGCGACGCAAGAACCAGTATTGCCTGGTGAGCGTGTCGCGGGCGTCGGCCGTGATCCAGCCGCGCGCAGCAAGCTGGCCGAGCATCGGCACGGTCTCGCGGCCGCGCAGATCGGGAAAGCGGCCGCCGGCGATGAGCTGCTGGGTCTGGACGAAGAACTCGATCTCGCGAATGCCGCCACGGCCGAGCTTGACGTTGTGTCCTTTGACCGCGATCTCGCCATGGCCCTTGTGGGCGTGGATCTGCCGCTTGATCGAATGGACGTCGGCGATCGCCGCATAGTCCATGTACTTGCGCCAGACATAGGGCTGCAATTCCCTGAGGAATGCGTCGCCCGCGGCGATATCGCCAGCCACAGGACGCGCCTTGATCATGGCGGCGCGCTCCCAGTTCTGGCCGCGCGCCTCGTAGTAGCGAAGTGCTGCATCGACCGGGATCGCCAGCGGGGTCGAACCGGGGTCGGGGCGCAGCCTGAGATCGGTGCGGAAGACATAGCCGTGCTCGGTGCGGTCCTGCAGAATGCGGACCAGACGGCGGGTCAGGCGCGCAAACAGCTCCGCCGCGTCGAGCGGATCGATGACGGCGGGCGCTTCGGGGTCGAAGAAGACGACGAGGTCGATGTCGGACGAGAAGTTCAATTCATGCGCGCCGAGCTTGCCCATGCCGAGCAGGATCCAGCCCGACTGACGCGAAGGATCTTCCGGGTCGGGCAATTTGAGCTTGCCTTGCTCATGCGCATCGCGAAGCAGGAAGTCGACGGCGGCACGGGTGCAGGCGTCGGCAAGATCGCTCAACCGCCGCACCGTGACGGCTGTTTCAGCCTCGCCTGCAAGATCGGCGAGCGCGATCAGGACATGCGCTTCCGTCTTCCATTGCCGCAGCTCCATCATCAGGCTGCTTTCGGAGACGGCTTGCGCACGCGCGGCCTTGTCGATCGCGACGCCGATCGAGGCCAGCCGCGCCTCGACCGTCTCATCGAAAAGCGTGTCGAGAATCTCAGGGCGGCGGCGCACCGTGTCGCGCAGGAACGGCGACAGGTCGAAGATGGCGGCAAGTAAATCCTGGGCGGCTCCCTTGCCGGCCAGGAATTTCGCCAGCCGCGCAAGCCCCTCTCCCTGCGCGGCTGAAGCGATTTCCGACAATTCCCGCCTGGCGCGGCCTGGACCCAGCGGAACAAGCTTGGCCGCCGGCTGCAAAAGCCAGTTGGCCCCGACCCGTTTCGCAGCCGCCCTCGCCGCCATCAGTGCTCCTCCCGTCCGGGGAAACTCATGACGACCGACAATCCTGGATTTGCCGGCAGAAGATCAAGCCGTCCGTTGTGGAACGTCATGATCGCCTTGGCGAGGCTGAGACCAAGACCGGAACCGGGCTGCGAGCGGCTTTTTTCCAGCCGCACGAAACGCTCGGTCACCCGTGCGCGGTCGGCGTCGTCGGGAATGCCCTGGCCATTGTCGGAGACGGTGAGCCTGATTTCGCCGCCAACTCGCTCCAGCGTCACGCGGACGCCGGGCCTGCCGGTCGAGTCGGTCGAATATTTGATCGCATTGTCGACGATGTTCGACAGCGCCTGGCCGATCAGCTCGCGATTGCCGTCGACGGCAAAATTACCTTCGACCGAACTCTCCAGCGTCACACCGGCCTCTTCCGCCACCGGCTCGTAGAGCTCGACGACATCGCGCACGGCGGCCGCCAGGTCGACCCGATTGGTGCTTTCGGAGGAATAGCCTGCCTCGAGCCTGGAGATCATCAGGATAGCGTTGAAGGTCTTTATCAGCTGGTCGGACTCGGTAATGGTCCCTTCCAGCGCCTGCCGGTAGTCGGTGGTCCTGTGCTTGCCGGAAAGCGTTGCCTCGGCGCGGTTGCGCAGCCGGGTCAGCGGCGTCTTCAGATCGTGGGCGATGTTGTCGGAGACCTGCTTCAGACCCTCGTTGAGCGTGGCGATCCTGGCGAGCATGGAATTGAGGTTTTCGGAGAGCCGGTCGAACTCGTCGCCGGCGCCGGTAACCGGCAGCCTGCCGGAAAGATCGCCGCCCATGATGCGGCGGCTCGCCTCCGACACGCTGTCGATGCGCTTCAGCGCCGCACGACCGACAAAGAACCAGATCAGGAGCCCGCCAAGCCCCATCATGCCCAGCGCCAGCATCAGGGCGCGGCGGATGACGGCGCGGAACCGCTCCGGCTCGCCAAGATCGCGGCCGACCAGCATGATCATCTGGTTGGGTAAGCGCAGCACCAGTGCAATGGCGTTGTGGCCCTTCTCGCCCTCCGCCTGCACCTCGCTCTGGCCGGACTGCATGTCGTTCGGGTCAGACACTGGATTGCGTTGCCGCTCCAGTTCGCCCTCGCCAAAACGCCGATAGGAGAACGGCTCCGTCGTCCAGCCTTCGGTCTCGATCACCCCCGGCTCCAGGCTCTGGACATTGCCGGTCAGGATCTGGCCGTTGGTGTCGGCGATCAGATAGAGGTTGGCGCCAGGCTGGCGAGAGCGGGCCTCGACGACGCGCACCAACACCGGCAGACCGCCGCGCTGATAGGCCCGAGCGAGGCCGAGTACCTCGTCGTTGATCGTTTCCTGCGTCTGCGCGGTCAGCATGCGCGCCGACAGCGAGGTCATGTAGAGAACGAGCAGCACGGCGCAAAGCGCGAAAAGCAGGAGATAGAGCGCCGAAAGCCGCGCCGCCGTCGTCCTCATGATGGCCGGCAGGGACAGTGCCATAAGGCCCTACCCGCTCTTCAGCATATAGCCGGCGCCGCGAACGGTATGCAGGATCGGCTTGTCGAAGCCCTTCTCGATCTTGCCGCGCAACCGCGAGACATGAACGTCGATGACGTTGGTCTGCGGATCGAAATGGTAGTCCCAGACATTTTCGAGCAGCATGGTGCGCGTCACCACCTGGCCGGCATGGCGCATCAGATATTCGAGCAAGCGGAACTCGCGCGGCTGCAGCGTGATCTCGCGCGATGCGCGCCGGACCGAATGAGAGAGCCTGTCGAGCTCGAGATCGCCGACCCGGTAGACGGTTTCGGCTTCCCTGGAGCTGGCGCGACGGTTCAGCACTTCGACACGGGCGAGCAGTTCGGAGAAGGCGTAGGGCTTGGTTAGATAGTCGTCGCCGCCGGCGCGCAGGCCGGTGACGCGGTCATCGACCTCGCCGAGCGCCGACAGGATCAGCACCGGCGTCGTGTTACCCCTGGATCTCAGACCGGCGATGACCGAGAGGCCGTCGCGGCGCGGCATCATGCGATCGATGACCATCACGTCATAGTCGCCAGCATCGGCAAGAGCGAAGCCGGTTTCACCGTCACCGGCGACATGCGCGGTGTGCCCGGCCTCGGCAAAGGCCTTCTGGAGGTAATCGGCGGCCTCGCGATCATCTTCTATGACGAGAATCTTCATAGAGCCGTTATACGCGATTTCGCTGGAAGATTGAGTGGCCGGCATGTGCATCATGGCCTTCTGGGTGTATCGCAAATAAACTGATTCAAGGATACGCAATAAGTCTTTGTTTCTTATATCAATTCACCACAGTCGCCTCACGCTCCCGGGGGGCAGCTTTGGCGACATGCTCGGCATTACGCGGCAGCGGGCGATGGGAGCCCGCTGCCGCTGGAGCAAGACACGATGACTGACTAACGTGTCTTGCTCCATCCTTTCCCATGCGGCGGCTCGGGGGTGTTTGAAACCACCGCATTGGAAAAGTCGAACGATCAGCCCTTAGCGACAGGCAGCGCGACGAAGCGATTGGTATCGTCGCGGGTGATCTGCATCAGCACCGCCTTGCGGCCGGACTTCACCGCATCGGCCATTGCCTTGTCGACGTCCGCCGTGCCGTTCACTTCCGTCGAATTGACCGTGGTGATGACGTCGCCGGGCTGGATGCCGCGATCGGCGGCATCGCTGTCCGGGTCGACATCGGTCACGACAAGGCCCTTGCCATTGTCCGACTTGGTGACGGTGAGGCCGAGATCGGCCAGCGTGTCGGGCTTTGCCGGAGCGGCGGGCTGCTGCTGGTCGGCCGAGGCCTGCTTGTCGCTCGAGGGCAATTTGCCGAGGTCGACCTTGAGCGTCTCGCTCTTGCCATCACGCCAGACCGTGACGTCGACCGACTTGCCGGGCGAATAGGCCCCGATGAGACGAGCCAGTTCCTTCGGCGAAGCGACATCCTTGCCGTCGACCTGGGTGATAACATCACCTGACGTGATGCCGGCCTTCTTGCCGGGACCATCGTCCTGGGCGCTGGAAACAAGCGCACCCTTCTCGGACTTCAGCCCGAGCGATTCGGCGATGTCTGTCGTGACCGGCTGGATCTCGACGCCGAGCCAGCCGCGCTGGACGGAGCCGTTCTTCATCAGATCCTCTACGACCGTTTTGGCGGTCGAGGCTGGAATGTCGAAGGCGATGCCGACGCTGCCGCCGGACGGCGAGAAGATCGCGGTGTTGATGCCGACCACCTGGCCGTTGAGGTTGAAGGTCGGACCACCGGAATTGCCGCGATTGACCGAAGCGTCGATCTGGAGGAAATCGTCATAGGGTCCAGCGCCGATATCGCGGCCACGGGCCGAGACGATGCCGGCGGTGACGGTGCCGCCAAGACCGAACGGATTGCCGACCGCCACCACCCAGTCGCCAACGCGAACCTTGGAATCATCGGCGAAGTCGACATAGGTGAACTTGCCGACGCCATCGACCTTGAGCACGGCGAGATCGGTGCGCGGGTCGGTGCCGATCAGCTTGGCGTCGAGCTCCTTGCCGTCATTCATCACCACGGTAAAGGCCGAGCCTTCTTCGACGACATGGTTGTTGGTGACGAGATAGCCGTCATCGGAGATGAAGAAGCCGGAGCCTTGCGCAACCGGGCGCGGCTGGTCGTTGTTGTGATCGCGACGCCCGAAACGGCGATGACCCTGATCCTGGTCGCCAAAGCCGCGGAACTCCTTGAAGAAGCGGCGCAGTTGCGGATTGTCGGGGAGATTGTTGAAGCCGTCCGGATCGTCGGACTGGTCGGAGCCGTCATCGGCCGCCGGCTCGATCCTGGCCTTGACCTTGACGCTGACAACGGCGGGAGAAACACGCTCGACAATATCGGCGAAGCCAGGCACCTGCGGTGCCTCGACACGCACGGCGTCGGCCAGGACCGGTGCTGTCCCGGTGGCGACGGCAGCGAAGCCGATTGCGCCGGCAATGGCGACAGAAGCGGCGGCGGCCATCAGACGTTTGTGGGTGCGGGGATATGAATTGGGGGCAATATTCATGGTTCTCTTATCCTCTTTGATGGGATGCGCTCAGGTGAGCATCCTCAGGCAAGGAGAAATAGAGGGGCGCACATTACGTCGCCATTTCCAGTGCATGAAACTTTTGTAATGTTGCCGGGCTGAGGGGATGCGTGAGAGCACGGGGTTTCAAAAATGACCACAGGCCGTACCATGCGAATTCGAGTCTCAACCGATTGGGAGACTGAGGTGCTCGAAGGCATCAAGCGCGGAATAGCCGACGCAAAGGCGGGTCGTTTGGTGCCTCACGAAGCAGCAATGGCGGAAATCGACGCGGTGATCGAGGCTGTGGAAGCCGAGCGCACAGGCAAGGTGTGAGGTAGCCACACCCGGAGGCTTGGCGGGAGCACTCGCGACGTCGTCATCCCAGGGCGAAGCAGGAGCGAAGCTCCGTCGCGGAGACCCTGGGATCCATGCCGCTATCTCAAGCGAAGGGTGCAGCGCAGCAGAATTCTGGCCCGTAGACAGAAAAGGCGGCGACCAATCTCGTAGGTCCGCTACCTGTTTCAGTTACCCAGTATCTTGTCCAGCCCCGCCTTCTCCTCGGCAGTCAGGGCACTCGTTGCCGTCGAGCGACGCGAGCGGGCGCTGAGCACGATGAAGGCGCCGCCGGCAAGCAGTAGAAACACCGGCATGCCCCATAACAGCGCATTGCGCAGGCTGAAGCGCGGCTTCAAAAGCACGAACTCGCCGTAGCGCGAAACGACATAATCCATCACCTGCTGGTCGCTGTCGCCGGCGACAAGGCGTTGGCGCACCAGGATGCGCAGGTCGCGGGCAAGGTCGGCGTCGGATTCGTCGATCGACTGGTTCTGGCAGACCATGCAGCGCAGCCCCTCGGAAAGGGCGCGCGCCCTCGCCTCGAGCGCCGGATCGGCCAGGACCTCGTCGGGCTTCACCGCGAAGGCGCTGCCGGCAAACAACAGCGACAAGAGCAGCACTAGCGCGGCGAGCGAAAACCTGGTCATGGCAGGCTCGCAGAAGGCACAGCGCTCGTCCCCTTGCGACGCCGGGACGGCGCGCCGACGCGCAAGCGTCGGTCCATGAGCGACATCGCGGCGCCCGCCATCATCACCAGGCCGCCACCCCAGATCAGCGTCACCAGCGGCTTCCACCACAGACGCACCACAACCGAGCCGTCGGTCGCCTCGTCGCCAAGCGAGAGGTAGAGCTGGCTGAACCCGATCGTCTTGATGCCGGACTCGGTCGTCGTCATCTGGCGCACCGGATAGAAGCGCTTGGCCGAAGTGATTTCGCTGGCGGTGCTTCCGTCGGCGCCAAGCAGGGCGAAGCGGCCACGGTCCTCGCTGTAATTGGGGCCCTGGGCCGGATAGAGCCCCTCGAAGCGCAGCGTGTGGCCGGACAGTTCGACGGTCTCGCCGGCGCGCACGGTCAGGATCTTCTCGGCGCCGAAGCTCATCGTGCCGACGATGCCGAGCAGCGTCAGGCCGAGGCCGAGATGGGCGAGCGCGGTGCCGAAGACCGAGCGCGGCAGGCCGGCGAAACGCCGCAGCATGATGGCAGGCGCCACGCTGCCTGCGCCGGATTTGACTGCAAGATCGGTGAGGGCGCCGCAGACCAGCCAGACGGCGAGGCCGACGCCAAGCGCGGCGAACACCGAGGCGCCGTCGACGAGCAACGCCGTCACCAGCACGGCGGCGAGCGCCAGGGCAAAGGCCGCCATCAGGCGCTGGGCGGCGGCGAAAACATCGCCACGCTTCCAGGCCAGCAGCGGCCCGAACGGCACGATCGCCAGCAGCGGCAGCATCAGCGGACCAAAGGTCAGGTCGAAGAACGGCGCGCCGACCGAGATCTTGTCGCCAGTGATGGCTTCGAGCGCCAGCGGGTAGAGCGTGCCGACCAGCACGGTGGCGGTTGCGGTGGTCAGGAACAGATTGTTGAGGACCAGCGCGCCTTCGCGCGAGATCGGATGGAAGAGGCCGCCGGCCGTCAGCCGCGAGGCGCGCAAGGCAAACAGCGCCAGCGAGCCGCCGATGAACAGCGTCAGGATGCAGAGGATGAAGACGCCGCGCGTCGGGTCGGTGGCGAAGGCGTGCACCGAGGTCAGCACGCCGGATCGAACCAGGAAGGTGCCGAGCAGCGACAGCGAGAAGGTCAGGATCGCCAGCAGCAGCGTCCAGATCTTCAACGCCGAGCGCTTCTCCATGACGATCGCCGAATGCAAGAGCGCCGTGCCCGCCAGCCACGGCATGAAGGAGGCGTTCTCGACCGGATCCCAGAACCAGAAACCGCCCCAGCCGAGTTCGTAATAGGCCCAGTAGGAGCCCATGGCGATGCCGCCGGTCAGGAACATCCAGGCGACCAGCGTCCATGGCCGCACCCAGCGCGCCCAGGACGCGTCGATGCGGCCCTCGATGAGGGCAGCGACCGAGAAGGAAAAGCAGATGGAGAAACCGACATAGCCGAGATAGAGCAGCGGCGGATGGATGGCGAGGCCGAGGTCCTGCAGGATCGGGTTGAGATCGCGGCCTTCGATGGGTGCCGGATTGAGCCTGGCGAACGGATTGGACGTGGTCAGGATGAACAGAAAGAAGGTCGCGCCGATCGCGCCCTGCACGGCCAGCGCATTGGCCCGCAGCGTCGCCGGAAGATTGCCGCCGAAGACGGCGACGAGCGCGCCGAAGAAGGTCAGGATCAGCACCCAGAGCAGCATCGAGCCTTCGTGGTTGCCCCAGGTTCCGGTGATCTTGTAGATCAGCGGCTGCAGTGAATGCGAGTTCTCCCAGACGCTCGCCACCGAAAAATCGGAGCTCGCATAGGCTGTTGCAAGTGCCGCGAAGGAGAGTGCGGTGAGGGCAAAGCCGGTCACGGCGACAGGACCGCCGACGGCCATCATCCTAGGGTTGCCGGTGCGCGCGCCGTAGAAAGGCACCAGCATCTGGACGAGCGACAGCGCGAAGGCGAGGATGAGCGCGAAATGTCCGGTTTCAACCATTATTCACTCTTGCTCTCCTGCCACACGCCCTTGGCCTTGAGGCCGTCGGCCACCTCCTTGGGCATATAGTTCTCGTCGTGCTTGGCCAGCACGCTGTCGGCGACAAAGACGCCGTCCGGGCCGAAGGCGCCTTCGGTGATGACGCCCTGCTCCTCGCGGAAAAGGTCAGGCAGGATACCGGTATACGAGACCTTGACGGACTTGTGCATGTCGGTCACCGAAAAGGCGACGGTGGCGCCCTGCCCGCGCTGGATGGTGCCTTTTTCAACCAGCCCGCCCAGCCTGATACGCTGGCCGGGCTGCACACTGGCGGTGGTCAGATCGGCGGGCATATAAAAATAGGAGGCCTTTTGGCCGAGCGCATAGAAGGTCAGCCCGGTGGCCGCGCCGAGAAAGGCCAGGCCAGCGACGATCACCGACAGTCTCTTCTGCTTGCGCGTCATCGTCTACTCCGTCGTCGTCAGGCCAAGCGAGGCGGCAAAGGCGGCGAATTTCCTGGCTTCCTCACTGTCGGGGCCAAAGACGGCGATACCGCGACCCAGCGCATCGCGCGCCTGGTCGGCCTTGCCCAGCACGACGTAGGAACGAACGAGTTGCATCCATCCTTCCGCGTTGCGCGGATTTTGCCGCAGTTTCTCGTCGAGGCTTGCAACCATGGTCTCGATCATCGCTTGCCTGTCCTGCGGCGACATCGACGATGCGGCATCGACCTCCCCGGCATCCGGACCCTTCGCGGGCTCGCCCGCTGCGACTGCCTTGTTCGCGGATTCTGCCAGCGCCTGCTCGACGGCGCCACGCCACGGTGAGCCCTGCGGCAACGTGCCGAGCATTTTCTGCCAGGCCGCCGTCGCTTCCGAGACGCGGCCTTCCTGCGCCAGGCCCATGGCAAGATAGAAGCTCGCCTTTGGACTGGCTGGATCGAGCTTCAACGCCGCCTCGAATGCGTCTTGCGCCTCGGCCGAAACGATGCCGCCGGCCGCATTGGCGATCGCCTCGCCGAGACCGGCCTGGCGGGCGGCGCTGTCGCCATCGAGGCGAATGGCGTTGCGGTAGGCGGCGGCCGCGTCGGAGAACCGCTGCAGGCGCAGATAGACCGGCGCCAGCACGTCCCAACCCCTGCCATCGGAGGGGTTGGCGGCAAGATGGGCCTCGGCACGCGCCACCAGTTCGTCCACCGAGCTGTCGGCCGGATTCTTGGCCAGCCGTGCGCTCAGCGGCTGCGACGGCAGGTCGGGCGAGCCGAGTTCGTTGTAGAAACCCCAACTGATCAGCGGAACCGCCAGAACCGCAACTGTCGCGACAAGCCGCGTCGCCGTCGACGGCCCGGCTGCCTTGGCGACCGGATCCGCATTGCCCAGGCGAAGGATGCGGCGAGCGATCTCGGCGCGCGCCTCCTCGGCCTCGGCCGGCTGGATCAGGCCGCGCGCCGCGTCACGGTCGAGTTCGGCCAGTTGGTCGCGATAGACTTCAAGGTCATGGTCGCCGGCAGAGGGCGCGCCCTTCGAACCGCTGGCCAGCGGCAGCAGCACCGCCAGGCTTGCGCTCAGCGTGAGAATGGCGGCTATGACCCAGAACAGCATCGTTCTTCCAATAGCGGCAGAGCCCTGCGCTGCCAACACAGGCGCACTGCGACGCTTTGACGGCCGGCGCGCCGCATGTCCTTGATCAATATCAACCGGACCGGAGCAATTGAGCCTTAGTTCTTAATTTCATGCATGTCGTTGCCCCAAAACCGCTGCGCACTTTTGGGCGACATGCATTAGGTCAGCGGCGTCCAGCTGCCATCAGCGTTGCGACAGGCGGTGCCGCGCGCGGTGGCGCCGGCGGTGCCGGTAAACACCGTATGGGTGTATTGCCGGCAATCCTGCGAACCGACGCGGTAGGGCTGGGCGGCGGCGACCTCGCCTGAGCGGCCGGAACTGTCGCCCTTCCATGTCACCTTCTGGCCGCTCGCGGTGTATTCGAGCGCCTTGTATTCAGCTTCCAGCGCCTTGCGCTTGTCCGCATCGCTGAGCCCCGAGCCGATCGATCCGCCGACGAGGCCGCCGCCCATGGCGGAAATGATCGTTGTCGTCACCTTGCCGCCGCTTGGCGGCAGGGAGGCCGGCTGCGGGGCAACCGTGACGTCCGGGCCCTTGCCCAATGTCGTGCAGCCGGAAACGGCGAGCAGTGCGGAAACGAGCGCGACGCGAATCTTCATGCCAACAACCGGTTTTCTCAAGTTAGAGCTAGGGTCGCGCCTTCGGGAGGTCGGCGTGGCCATAGTGTTGATGTTTGTCGGAAATTTGGCCGTAGCCGACTGCTCGCAAACTATCACTGAAGGCTCCGCAATCGAACCACCGCCTTCAACCCGCCCATGCCGGACCGTTCCAGCGCCAGAGCGCCTCCATATTCGTTGACGAGGTCGGCGACAATGGCAAGCCCGAGCCCTGTCCCCGGCTTTGTCTCGTCGAGGCGCCGTCCGCGCTTCAGCACCTCGCGCGCCTTGTCCTCGGGAATGCCCGGGCCGTCATCCTCGATGCTGATCTCGAACAGATTGGCGAGACCTTCCTTGCCGGCGCCACCCTTGCCGGAGATTGGCGAAACCGACACGGCGACGGCGCCTTTTGCCCATTTCATCGCATTGTCGAGAAGATTGCCGAGCAATTCCTCCAGATCCTCACGTTCGCCGGCAAAAGTAATATCGGTTGCCGGCAATGAAAGCGAGAGATTGGTCTGTGGGTTGAGTTTTTGCAGCACGCGCACCATGCGCTGAACCAGTGGCGCCACCGGCGTGCGGTAGACGACGCTGTCGCGTTGCGCGGCAACGCGGGCACGCTGCAAATAGTGGTCGACCTGCTTCTGCATCGAGGCAGCCTGCTCGGCGATGAGCTGGCCCTTGGCGCCGCCAAGCGCCCGCCCTTCGTTGAGCAGCACCGCCAGCGGCGTCTTCAGCGAATGGGCGAGGTTGCCGACCTGCGTGCGCGAGCGCTCGACGATGCGCTTGTTGTTTTCGATGAGCGCATTGGTCTCGTTGGCAAGCGGTTCGATCTCGGCCGGGAAGTGGCCGTCAAGCCTTTGCGCGGTTCCCTCGCGCACCATGGCAAGCGCGTTGCGGACCCGGCGCAACGGCTGCAGGCCGAGCAGGATGGCGATGGCGTTGATGGCGATCATGCCGACGCCGAACAGGGAAAGATAAGTCAGCAGGCGGCGTTGGAAGGTGGCAATCTCCTGATCGAGCTCGGTCTGGTTGCCCATGACGCGGAAGCGCGCGGCGCGGTTTTTCGCGTCGAGGACGAACTCGCTCTCGAACACTTCCAGCTCCTCGCCATCGATGCCTTCCGTGGCATAGCTGCGCTGGAAGCTGGAATTGAAAGGAACTTCGGCGACGCTCGGCGAAGGGATCTCCTTGGTCATCGAGGAAGAATGAAGGTCGCCGCGCACACCTTCCGATGCGGGCTCCACCGACCAGTACCAGCCTGAATTCGGCTCCGAGAATCGCAGATCGCCAAGATCGGGGGCGCCGGTCAGCGAACCGCCTTCGGACACGCCGACTGAACCGATCAGATTGAACAGATGGGCCGAAAGCAGGCTGTCGAAGCCACGCTCGCTCGCCTGGCGATAGAGCGTGGTGATGAGGGTGAAGATGACGATCAGGGTGAGGATCGCCCAGATCGTGGAAAAGGCGATCACCCGGAACGCCAGCGACCGCGGCCAGAACCGCAGCGAAAGCGGCGACCTTATGGTTTGCTTGGTAGGCAGCGGTTCCGCCTTACGCCTCCGGCTCACGCATGCGGTAGCCCATGCCGCGAACAGTTTCGATCATGTCGATACCCATCTTCTTGCGAAGCCGCCCGACAAAGACCTCGATTGTGTTGGAATCGCGGTCGAAATCCTGATCGTAAAGATGCTCGACCAGCTCGGTGCGGGACACGACCTCGCCCATATGGTGCATCAGATAGGCAAGCAGGCGGAATTCGTGCGACGTCAGCTTCAGCGGCACGCCGTTGACATCGGCCTTGGACGCCTTGGTGTCGAGACGCAGCGGACCGCATGTCAATTCCGACGACGCATGGCCGGCCGCGCGCCGGATCAAGGCCCGGACCCTGGCCAGCACTTCCTCGATATGGAATGGCTTGGTGACATAATCGTCGGCGCCGGCGTCGATGCCGGAGACCTTGTCGCTCCAGCGGTCGCGCGCCGTCAGGATGAGGACCGGCATCTTGCGGCCGCCGCGGCGCCAGCGCTCGACCACGCTGATGCCGTCCATCTGCGGCAGGCCGATATCGAGGACCACCGCGTCATAGGGTTCGGTGTCGCCGAGGAAATGCCCTTCCTCACCGTCGAAAGCCTTGTCGACAACATAGCCAGCATCAGCCAATGCGTCAGAAATCTGCCGATTGAGATCCTTGTCATCTTCAACGACGAGTACGCGCATGCGGGGATCGATACCTGTTGAAGCGTTGGCCTGTTGCCAGTGTCAGATATAGGCCGATTCCAGCGGCCTGGGAAACGAGGCCTTTAGGATGGAAGATTGGGTCAGTTCAGCGGAACCACGATTTCGGACCGGCGCGGACGCTGCCCATCCTTGCCCGGGACTAGCACGACGATGACGCAGACCGCCTGGCCACCGCGCGTCGACTGCGAGGCCTTGGCCAGCGTGCCGCCATACTGCTCGGCAACCTGCTGGCCGATCGCGTAGCAGTCGGAGGCGGCCAGGATGATCGGTGGGGCCTGCTCAGGCATGACGACAGGCAGCGCCATCGCCTGCGACGCGAACAGGCCGGCCGCTGCGAGCGCCAGCATCGCGGGTTTGAGATGGGAGCGAAGCGTTTTCATGGTCGGCGTTGTAACGCATCGGTGCTGAACGTGAAATGAACGGTGAACGCCCGAAAAACCATGCCCGCAATACCCCCTGAAACGCGCGACAATCAATCTGAGATTTCACCGCCCAACCCAGTGAAGTCAGCGAAGGCCCAGTCTAGACTCCGTTTCACCGATATTGAAAGTGCCTTAGGCGTTTTCCTGCGTGATGGCGCGAAAGCGCAGCAGTCCATGATGAACCGCCAAATCCTCGTCAAAGCGGGCTTCGGCAAACTCCAGCGACAGCCGTGTTTGGCCATGCGGGCCGATGACCAGCACCGTGTCGGCGAGGCGCGCCTTGATGCTGTCCATGATGACACGGGTTTCGTCGTCGCCATACGCTTTCGACCAGACATGCAGCGTCACAAGCTGATCGGCGTCATTGTCCGCACCAGTGTCCCAGTCAAAAGCGCTGGTATGGCCGCAAGTCACGTAGGGAAAGGCAACGTTGTCGGTTGCCTGCTCGACGAGGCCGGCGCCACCCAGCAGCGCCGATAGCGATGCATCGCTTTTCAATCTCTGGAACAGGGCCTGCTGCAAATCGCCGGGCGCCGTCATCTGTCGTCCCCTCGCCCGTCGCGCTTGGACAGGCTTTGCGCCCGTCAACGCGTGCTGCTTCCAGCCTAACCGCGTTCAGCTTCCCGCGCCAGATCGTCCGGCCACCTTATGGCCGCCTTTGGCGCGTCAGGGACGCCTTTTTTAGCAGCCCGCCTGTTTTTATTTGGCATGCAAGGAGTTTGAAGAAGCGTGCTATGGACGTGTCTGGTTTCTCCGGACATTCGAGGTCGTTTTCGTGCGCGAACCATCGCTGCTGCCTGTTTTTGGAAAGCTTGGGATCAAGCCATCGGTTCCGATTTCAGCGAAACCGATGGTGTCGAAGGGCATGAACAGCATGTTGGCCCGCATGCGGGAGATGCTGTTTCTGCACGGGGGCCTGGCCTTGAAACTGTCCGTGGTGGCCTGGACGGTCGCTGTTCTGGCAGCAGTGTTCTTCACCATGCAGGCCTGACGCCATCGACATCTGTCGGTCGGGTGCGGCAGTCAAAGGGCGCCAGAATGACAAACCGTTACGCATTGCGCATGGAGCAGCCGGATAGCTGGACCATCTTCGACGTCTTCACCGGCCAGCCGGTCGAGCTCAAACATCAGGTCATGGTCGGCATGAACAAGCGCGATGCGGACGCGATGGTCGACCGGCTGAACAGTCGGGATGTCAAGCGGCGGGCAAAGGCGAACCGCAAGCCCTGATGCTGTCGCCGGTCTCGGCCGGTACATCTGCGCGCCTGGATCGGGATGGATCTGGCGCGTTTGGCCCTGAACGCGACGACTTTCGAGATTTAACGAAAATCGGCCGCGGTCAGCACGTAGATGCTCTTGCGGGTTCGCGCATAAGCATTCCTGGCCACCTCATGGATGGAGCTGGACACCGTGTCGAAGGCAGCGAGATAGCCATTCTCGTCGGCTGCGGTTCCCGGCTGCATCTTCGACATGGCATCGGCGGCGACCGAGAAGGAAATCTGGAACATGCCGTCATGGCCAACAAAGCGGATACGCTTGCCCGCCTCGTCATAGCTGCGGCTGCGATTAGGGAATGTCAGGCTCATGGTTTTACCTCCGGCGCAGAAGCCTTCTTTGCTGCCCGCTTTTTCTTCGGTGTCGGGTTCAGGGCCTCCGCGGCACGGTCGGCCTCTTCCTTGGCCAGCCGCAGCGCCCGCAGCCTTGCCGTCTTGATGATTCTGGCCTTCGCCTCGGAAACATATTCGGCTGTCGCCTGGTTTCGCTCAGCGGTTTTCTTCTGCTTCTCCATGAAGCGCGCTTCGGCTTTCTCCATGATATTCTGGCCAGATTCCGCCATCGTTAAAATCTCCCTGTGATCGATATTATAAAAGCGAGTTTCCAACCTAAAATAGGAACTCGTGTCTAAAAATCAATTTTTCGCATTATTTTTGACTAGGCGAGATGCGAAAATCGCTCTGAAAAATAATACTGTTGATTATTTTCCAAACGGGGCATGAATATTTTTTGGCACTCCTATCAATCGAGTGCTAGCAGGCTTATAAAGGAAGGGCGGCCGCCTAAGCTGGCCCCAGAAAGAGTTCCCATGAAATTCCGGCCACTTCACGATCGCGTCGTCATTCGGCGCGCCGAAAGCGACACCAAATCCAAGGGCGGCATCATCATTCCCGACAATGCCAAGGAAAAGCCGCAGGAAGGCGAAGTGATCGCCGTCGGTCCGGGCGCGCGTGACGAAAGCGGCGCGCTGATCGCGCTCGACGTCAAGGCCGGCGACCTCATCCTGTTCGGCAAATGGTCGGGAACCGAGGTCAAGATCGACGGCGAGGACCTTCTGATCATGAAGGAGGCCGACATTATGGGCATCATCGACAAGACCATCGCTACCAAGAAGGCCGCCTGATCGGGCGGAACCGCCAACGGCTTTCGATGCCTTAGGCGACCAGCCGATTGCGCAAACGAAGCGGCCGATTCCACCAACGAACGGGATGAGAAATCATGTCTGCCAAGGAAATCAAATTCTCCACCGATGCACGCGACCGTATGCTGCGCGGCGTCGAAATCCTCAACAACGCCGTCAAGGTGACGCTCGGCCCCAAGGGCCGCAACGTCATCATCGACAAGGCCTATGGCGCGCCGCGCATCACCAAGGACGGGGTGACGGTGGCCAAGGAAATCGAGCTTGCCGACAAGTTCGAGAACATGGGCGCGCAGATGGTGCGCGAAGTGGCCTCGAAGACCAACGACCTCGCCGGTGACGGCACCACCACCGCCACGGTGCTGGCCGCCTCGATCCTGCGCGAAGGCGCCAAGCTCGTCGCCGCCGGCATGAATCCCATGGATCTCAAGCGCGGCATCGACCAGGCCGTCGCTGCCGTGGTCAAGGAAATCCAGGCACGCGCCAAGAAGGTCAAGTCGTCGGCCGAAATCGCGCAGGTCGGCACCATCGCCGCCAATGGCGATGACAGCGTCGGCGCGATGATCGCCAAGGCTATGGACAAGGTCGGCAATGATGGCGTCATCACCGTCGAGGAAGCCAAGACCGCCGACACCGAACTCGACGTCGTCGAGGGCATGCAGTTCGATCGCGGCTATCTCTCGCCCTATTTCGTTACCAATGCCGAGAAGATGCGCGCCGAGCTGGAGGACCCTTATGTCCTCATCCATGAAAAGAAGCTCGGCAATCTGCAGGCGCTGCTGCCGATCCTCGAAGCCGTCGTGCAAAGCGGCAGGCCGCTTCTGATCATCTCCGAGGATGTCGAAGGCGAAGCGCTGGCGACGCTGGTCGTCAACAAGTTGCGCGGCGGCCTCAAGGTCGCGGCCGTCAAGGCACCGGGCTTCGGTGACCGCCGCAAGGCGATGCTGGAAGATATCGCCGTGCTGACCGCCGGCCAGATGATTTCCGAAGACCTGGGCATCAAGCTCGAAAACATTACCATCGACATGCTCGGCCGCGCCAAGCGCGTGCTGATCGAAAAAGACACGACGACGATCATCGACGGCGCAGGCGAGAAGGCCACGATCCAGGCGCGTGTCCAGCAGATCAAGGGGCAGATCGAGGAAACCACTTCCGACTACGACAAGGAGAAGCTGCAGGAACGGCTGGCGAAACTCGCCGGCGGCGTCGCGGTCATTCGCGTCGGTGGTGCGACCGAGTCCGAGGTCAAGGAAAAGAAGGATCGTATCGACGATGCGCTGAACGCCACGCGCGCTGCGGTGGAAGAAGGTATCGTTCCAGGCGGCGGCGTCGCGCTGCTGCGCGCGAGATCCGCGCTAGCCGGGCTGGCAGGCGCCAATGCCGATATGACGGCCGGCATTTCGATCGTGCTGCGGGCGCTCGAGGCGCCGATCCGGCAGATCGCGGAGAATTCCGGCGTCGAAGGCTCGATCGTCGTCGGCAAGCTTTCCGACAGCAAGGATCACAATCAGGGCTTTGACGCCCAGAACGAGATCTATGTCGACATGATCAAGGCCGGCATCGTCGATCCCGCCAAGGTGGTACGGACCGCATTGCAGGACGCCTGCTCGATCGCGGCCCTTCTGATCACCGCGGAAGCGATGATCAGCGACATTCCGGCAAAGGATGCCGCGCCTGCGACGGGCGGCGGCATGGGCGGCTATTGACCATCGCCTAGACAGATCCGAAACGCCTGGCCAACAAGGCCAGGCAACGACCCCGACACCAACCAGGAAGGACTGTTCCGTGGCCACACAAAGCAGCAAGCCATCTCTCGCGCGTAGATGGGAAGATTACCGGCCAGCCAAATCCACGCTTTTATGGACATGCGCTGCAACTGTCGCCACCACGCTGATCATCGGTTTCAACTGGGGTGGCTGGGTGACCGGCGGCACCGCGCGCGCGCTGGCGGCGACTGCCGGCGATACGGCGCGCGGCGAGCTGGCCTCGGCGGTTTGCGTCGATCGCTTCAATACGGCGTCCGACGCTGCCGCCAAACTTGTCGAGTTCAAGGCCATCACCGACAGCTACCAGAGGTGGCAGTTCATCGAGACAGGCGGCTGGGCGACCATGCCCGGAAAAACCTCGCCCGACAGGCTGGGGGCACAAAGCTGCGCGGTCGCTCTCGCCGCCTGACATCTTCGAGGTTTCCGAGAAGACCGAACTCTTCACGAGATCCTGAAAAACAGCCGCCGGGGCATCGTCCCCGGCGCGCGGTCCACCGGCAAGGAGATCGATCCATGATTGCATTCGTCCCGAAGCCAAATGCTGTGGCGAAGACCAAAGTGACCGAGGAAAGCCGCTTCGATCGCATTCGCAGGCTTGCCGACAAGCACAGGAAAGCCGATGCCGGCACGATACGCCGCGACCCGCAAAAGACCGGCGACAAGCGCCCAATGTGACGCGCGTGCTTAACTACATCATGAGACCGGCGCCGCGCCGCCCTCTGCGGTGCGCCGCTCTATGAATTCGTCGAGAACGCCGGCGCTGGCGGCGGCCGAAGCCGGCGGCCGGAAGTCGGCCAGCGTGCGCTTCCAGACGCCGGTGGCGCGCTCGGTCGCCGTCTTTGACCCAGCCTGCGTCCAGTTGCCGAAATTCGACCAGTCGGCGACCAGCGGTTCGTAGAAGGCGGTGCGGTAACGCGCCATGGTGTGCCCGGCCGAGAAGAAATGCCCACCCGGCTGGACTTCGGCGATGGCCTCGAAACCGATCGCACTTTTGTCGCCAGGCGTCGAAGCGCAGAGTTCGGCAATGGTCTGCAACGCCTCGATATCCGTGATCAGCTTCTCGAAGGAGACGCTCAGGCCGCCTTCGAGCCAGCCGGCGGCATGGATGCAGACGGTGGCGCCGGCAAGCACCGAACCCCACAAAGCGAACTGCGTTTCGTGGGCCGCCTGCACGTCCGAGATGTTGGCGGCACTGCCGCCGCCTGACCGCCAGGGAAGGCCGGTAAAGCGCGCCAGCTGGCCAGCGCCGAGCGTCGCCTTGACATGCTCAGGCGTGCCGAAGGCCGGCGCCCCCGACTTCATGTCGACATTGGAGGAGAAGGAGCCGTAGACGACCGGTGCGCCCGGCCGCACGATCTGGGCGAGCGCCAATCCAGCCAGTGCTTCGGCATGCTGCAATGTCAGCGCGCCGGCGACGGTGATCGGGGCCATGGCGCCGGCCAGGCAGAAGGGCGTGATAATCGATACCTGCCCTGCCCTGGCAAAATCGATGATGCCTTGCGCCATCGGGATATCCAGCTGACGCGGCGAGTTGGTGTTGATGACGGTGTAGCAATGGGCGTCGCTCAAGAATTCGTCTTCCGACAGCCCGCGCGCCAGCCTGATCATCGCAAAACCGTCCTCGACCTGCGGTGTGCCGCGCGCGAAGACGAAGGGGATCTTGTCCGACAGCGTCAGTTGCGCCCGGTTGACGGCATAGTGGCGGAGGCGGTTGTCGACATCCTGCGGCTCGATGCAGGGGCCTAGCATGTGTAGCACGTCGAAGTGCTGCACCAGCCGGATGAAGTCCTCGAAGGCGGCAAGCGTGCCCGGCCGCCGGCCGCGCTCGAGATCGGTGACATTGGGGGCGCCGCAGCCGGCCAGGAACGTCATCGTACCAAGCTCGAGCGCGATATCGCGCGAGCGGTCGCCAGCGCGTGCCAGGATCGATTTCGGCGCCGAGGCAAGTGCGGCCGCCACGACGTCGCGGCCGATGCGCACCATCTGGCTGTCCTCGTCGACCAGCGCACCGGCACGGGCATAGACTGCGCGTGCCTCGGGCAGCAGCACCTTGATGCCGAGTTCTTCCAGCACCCGCAGCGCCGTGTCGTGGATGGCTGCGACCTGGTCGGTCGAAAAGACCGGTTGCGGCAGGAAGGGATTCTTCAGCGAGCGGTAGTCCGGCCGCCGGCTGGATTCGCTGCCGGCCTCACCGGTGCGTCCGCGCCGGCGCTCGCGCCTGATATCACGTGCGGCTTCATCAACCATGCTGGGACCTCCTCATTGCCGCATCGCCTTGCCCAAGGGATCGTAGGGAGAGGCGGCAATGACCCGTGCAGGCCGCTCGACGCCGACTATGTGTACCGACAAGGCAGTACCCTCCCCGGCGAAATCGCGTTCGACCAGCGCCAGCGCGAGGCTCTTGCCGACGGAATAGCCATAGCCGCCCGAGGTGACGAAGCCAATGCGCCGGCCCTTGTGCCAGACCGGCTCGAAGCCGCTGGCATCGGCATCGACGGCGTCGACCTCCAAAGTCACCAGGCATTGCGTGGTGGCGCCCTTGCGCTCCTTCAACGCAGCCTCACGGCCGATGAAGCCGTCCTTGCTGAAAACAATGAAGCGATCGAGGCCGGTCTGGCCGGGCGTATAGCCCTGGGTGAATTCGCGCGACCAGATGCCGAAGCTCTTTTCCAGCCTGAGCGCGTTGAGCGCGTAAAAGCCGATTTCGGCAAGGCCGAAATCCTCGCCGGCGGCGAGCAGCGTTTCGCGCAAGGTGGCATGCATGCTGGCCGGGCAGTTGATTTCGAAGCCAAGCTCGCCAGCAATCGACAACCTCGCCACACGCGCCTGCACCATGCCGATGTCGAACGCGCCGCAAGCCATGAACGGCAAGGCACTTGCCGACATGTCCTGATGCGTAGTGCGTTCGACAACCGCCCGCGCGTTCGGCCCGGTGACCAGGAAGCCGGATATCGTGTCGGAGATGTCGGTGACGGTCACGCCTTCCGCCGCATGGGCCTCGAACCAGCGCATGTGGAATTCCCGTAGGTAATAGGAACCCATGATCCAGTAATCGCCGCTGCCCCAGTTGAAGACAGTGAGATCGCCCTTCAGCCGGCCGTCATGGCCCAGCATCGGCGCGAGCTTCGCCTGCCTCGGTTTCGGCAGCCTGCAGGCCAACAACCTGTCAAGCCAGGCTTCAGCCTCTGGTCCGGAGACTGTATAGCGCGAAAAGGCCGATGTATCGACGAGGCCAGCGGCGCGCCGGACCTGCAGCGCCTCGTCGCCGACGATGTCAAAGGCGTTGGAGCGTTTCAGCGTCGTCTCCTCACGAAAGCCCATGGGCGCGAAATAGGCCGGGATTTCCAGCCCCCACGATGCGGTCCATTCACATCCCGCCGCCGTCATGCCGTCATAGGCACCGGGACGTTTCAGTGGCCGACCGGCAGGCAGCCGCTCGTTGGGAAAGGTCATGACGAAGCGGCGCGCATAGAACTGGCGCGTCGTCTGCCGGAGATATTCGCGGTTGGCGGCAAAGGCGCCATAGCGGGCAATGTCCATGCCGAAAATGTCGGCCTGCGGCTCACCCTGGATCATCCACTCGGCCAGCGATTTGCCGACGCCGCCGCCCTGGCTGAAGCCGGCCATGACGCCGCAGGCGACCCAATAATTCCTCAGGCCGCGCACCGGCCCGACGATCGGGTTGCCGTCCGGCGTGAAGGTGAAGGCACCGTTGACCCATTTGCGGATACCGGCGGTGGCGAGGCAGGGAAAGCGCTCATAGGCCCTGGAAAGTTCCGGACTGATGCGCTCGATATCTTCCGGGATCAGCTCAATGCCATAGTCCCACGGCGCGCCGTCCATGTTCCAGTGCTTTGGGTTCTGCTCATAGAGGCCGAGCAGGACGCCCTTGCGCTCCTGGCGGAGATAGGCGAAGCCGTCGAGATCGACCGCGAGGCCAAGCTCCTTGTCGAGCGCCGCGACCTCCGGAATGTCCTCGGTGACGAAATAGTGGTGCTCCATCGGCGTCACCGGCAGGTCGACACCGACCATGCGGCCGAGCTGCTTTGCCCACAGACCGCCGGCATTGACGACGTGCTCTGCAACGATCGTGCCTTGCTCGGTCAGCACGTCCCAGCCGCCATCGGCGCGCGGCTTCAGGTCGAGGACGCGGTTGCGCAGGATGACATCGGCGCCGCGCTTTTTCGCTGCCGCGGCATAGGCGTGCGTCGTGCCGTAAGGGTCGAGATGGCCTTCATTGGAATCGTAGAGGCCGCCCAGCACATCGCTGACATCGACAATCGGGCAGATCGCCTTGATCTCCTCAGGCGTCACCAGCCGGGCGGTTTCGATGCCGACCGACTGGAACACGGCCCAGGCCGATTTCAGCCACTCCCAGCGGGCGGGGTCACTGGCCATGTTGACGCCGCCGGTCATGTGCAGGCCGGCATTCTGGCCGGATTCGGCCTCGATCTCGCGATAGAGCTTGATCGTATAGTCCTGCAGCGCCGCGACATTGGGATCGGCGTTGAGCGCGTGGAACCCGGCGGCCGCGTGCCAGGTGGAGCCGGCCGTCAGTTCGGCACGCTCGATCAGAGCGACGTCGGCCCAGCCGAACCGCGCCAGATGGTAGAGCACCGAGGCGCCAACCACACCACCCCCGATGACGACTGCACGATAGTGCGACTTCACGGCTTCCTCCGGGCTGTTCGACCCAGGTACCATACACGCACTGTACATATGTGTCTAGACTATGGACATAGATGTCCAGCCGGCTTGCGCGTCGTCATCCGTCATGCCAATTGTGGTGCATGATCATGATCGCTCCACAGGACGAGCCGGCGCCCGGCAACATCAAGGTGACGCGCTGGGACTGGATCAATCTTGCGCTGCAGACGCTGATTTCCGATGGCGTCGAAAGCGTGCGCGTGCTGCCGCTCGGCCAGAAGCTCGGCGTGTCGCGCTCGAGCTTCTACTGGTATTTCCAGAGCCGCCAGGATCTGCTCGACCAGTTGCTCGCCCATTGGCACGAAACCAACACCAAGGCGATCGTCGAACGCGCGAAACGGCCGGCCGAAAGCATCATCATGGGCGTCTTGAACGTATTCGAATGCTGGGCCGACGAGCGCCTGTTCGATCCCAGGCTCGACTTCGCCGTCCGCGAATGGGCACGCCGTTCCGACGACGTGCGCCGGGCGATCGACCAGGCCGACGACGATCGGCTGAGCGCCATCCGCGATATGTATCGCCGGCATGGCTACGACGAAGAGGATGCCTTCATCCGTGCCCGCGTGCTCTACTACATGCAGATCGGCTATTATGTGCTCGACCTCAAGGAACCGGTCGAGGCCAGGGTAAGTCATCTGGCGGCCTATCTGCGCAGCTTCACCGGCCAGGAGCCCACCGAGACCGACGTAGCGCATTTCATGCGCTTCATCGCGGCGCGGTGACATTGTGGGCATGTACGGAGCGCCGGCTGGGTGGCGCTGCGATCGGCATCGAATTGTTCAGCGGGGGCTTGGTGCGGGCAGCATCGCCACCCGCACGAAGGGCCATCGATGCCGAATGCCGTTGCCCGATCACGCTAATGTGGGGTGTTCGCAAACGTGCTGGTCAGAATCGACCGCAAATGGTCGCAATCCCTTGCTTGATCCAGACGGATATTTGAATGCGATTGCTTCGAGGGAAGCGTGGCAATCCGGAGGCAGAATGCAATGAATGTCTTGTTGCGTCACGTTCTTGAGCGGCTGGTGCGGCAGGGAAGCCTTCGTGTCACCGGACCAGACGGCCGGATCGACAAATTCGGTGACGGCAGTGGCGAGCCGGCTCACATCCACATCAAGTCGCGGAGAGCCGAGCGCGCGATCACCTTCGATCCGATGCTCGCCTTGCCGGAAGCCTATATGAGCAGCGAAGTCGACATTCCCGAAGGCGGTGTGCTGGGGTTGATGCGCATTGTCTTTCAAAACATCGGCAATGCCGGCATTGATACGGCCTGGACGAAGGCGCTCGACCGGGTGCGGCATGCGTTTCGGCGCTTCCAGCAGATCAATACAACGCGGCGCTCGCGCCGCAATGTCGAAGTACATTACGATCTGTCTGTCGAACTCTACAAGCTGTTTCTCGACGACGACATGCAGTATTCATGCGCGTACTTCCAAAGACCGGACATGACGCTCGAAGAGGCACAGTCGGCCAAGAAACGTCATATCGCCGCCAAACTGCAGTTGAAGCCCGGCCTCAAGGTGCTCGATATCGGATCGGGTTGGGGTGGGCTTGGCCTCTATCTGGCCAGGTCTTTCGAAACGGACGTGCTGGGCGTGACGCTGTCGAGCGAGCAACATGCGGTTGCCACCGAGCGGGCTCGTTCGGATGGGGAAAGCCGCGCTCATTTCGACGTCAAGGACTATCGTGAACTTGGCGAGCGTTTCGACCGCATCGTCTCAGTCGGCATGTTCGAGCATGTCGGTGTCAATCACTACAGCACTTTCTTCGACAAGTGCGCGACGCTGCTGAACCCGGATGGCGTTGTCCTGCTGCACACCGTCGGCCGTTCCGGTCCGCCTTCGGTGACAAGCGCCTTTGTTCGCAAACACATCTTTCCAGGTGGCTATGTTCCGGCCCTGTCGGAAGTGCTGCCGGCGATCGAGAAGGCCGGGCTGGTCGTCACCGACGTGGAAATCCTGCGGCTGCATTATGCCGACACTTTGAAACACTGGGGTCAGCGCTTTGCTGCCAACCGGGAGAAAGCCAAGGCGATCTATGACGAACGCTTCTGCCGGATGTGGGAGTTTTATCTGGCCGCCTCCGAGGCCTCATTCCGCTGGCAGGATCTTGTCGTCTTCCAGATCCAACTCACCCGTGGGAACGATACGCTGCCCAACAGCCGCGACTATATGGCCAAGTGCGAACGGATGCTGAAATTGCGCGAAATTGCGCATACGGAGCGAGTTTAGAGCAAGGCTGCATAGCCAATCGCATCCATCGGTCGGTGCGTGGCAGATCACGGGGACTTCCCGACACGTTGCTTCGTTTGACCTTGTGAACCCACTCAAAATCGGTGAGAACAATCCGGCGTCCGCGCCGCCCTGAAATTGCCCGCATGCAGTTTCTCAGTTCGCGGCGTAGCTGCAGCCGGATTCCTGGAATGACCAGTCCTGTGGAACCACGCAAGAGAAGAGGTCCGATCGCCGCCAGGCTGCTCGCGATCGACGCGTGGCTCGATTCCTCGCTCTACGAGATCGGCTTCAAGGCGCGCCAGTTCTGGGAAGCGGCCACCATTTTTTTCCGGCGTTTTCGCGTCACCGGCTGGCGCCGCGGCACCATCGAGCTTCTGAGCGAAGGTTTCACGCTCGGCGCCGGCGGCATCGTCGTCATGCTGGCGCTCGCTATGCCGGCTTTCCAGGAAACGGCCGGTGACTGGCGTGCCCAGGGCGACTTTGCCGTCACCTTCCTCGACCGCTACGGCAACGAGATCGGCCAGCGCGGCATCATCCAGCGCGATTCCGTGCCGGTCGACGAGATGCCAGACCAGGTCATCAAGGCGGTGCTGGCCACCGAGGACCGGCGTTTCTTCGATCACCACGGCATCGATGTGCTCGGCCTTTCCAGGGCGATCTTCGAGAACGTGCGGGCCAATTCCGTCGTCCAGGGCGGTTCGAGCATCACCCAGCAGCTCGCCAAGAACCTGTTCCTGACCAATGAACGAACGCTGGAGCGCAAGATCAAGGAAGCCTTCCTGTCGCTGTGGCTCGAGGCCAATCTGTCGAAGAAGGAAATCCTCCAGCTCTATCTCGACCGCGCCTATATGGGCGGTGGCACATTCGGCATCGAGGCGGCGGCCGATTTCTATTTCGGCAAGAGCGTCAAGGACCTGAACCTGGCCGAGGCGGCGATGCTGGCCGGCCTGTTCAAGGCGCCGACCAAATACGCGCCGCATATCAACCTGCCGGCGGCCCGCGCGCGGGCCAATGTGGTGTTGTCCAACCTGGTCGATGCCGGCTTCATGAGCGAAGGCCAGGTGCTGCAGGCGAGACTTCATCCGGCCGAAATCGTCGATCGCGGCGAGCAGAAGAGTCCAGACTATTACCTCGACTGGGCCTTCGACGAGGTCAAGAAGATCGCAGCCAAGTCCGGCCAGCATTCGCTGGTCGCGCACACCACATTCGACGCCAACATCCAGAAGGCGGCGGAAGAATCGATGGAGTTCCATCTCCGTCAGTTCGGCAAGGAGTACAACGTCACCGAAGGCGCCATGGTCGTCATCGAGACCAATGGCGCGGTCAGGGCGATTGTCGGCGGCCGCGACTACGGCGCCAGCCAGTTCAACCGCGCCACCAAGGCGCTGCGCCAGACCGGCTCGTCGTTCAAGCCCTATGTCTACGCGACGGCCATGGAACATGGCTTCACGCCGAACTCCGTCGTTTCCGGCGGGCCGATCTCCTGGGGCGGCTGGTCGCCTCACAATTACAATGGCGGATCGGCCGGCAATGTCACGCTGATCACCGCGATCGCCAAATCGATCAACACAGTGCCAGTGCGGCTGGCCAAGGACTATCTCGGCATCAAGCCGATCAAGGCGATGGCCGAAGCGATGGGCGTCGAATCGCCGCTAGAATCGCACAAGACGATGGTGCTCGGCACGTCGGGCATGACCGTGATGGATCAGGCGACGGGCTACAGCGTGTTCGCGCAGAACGGCTTTGTCGGCTCACGCCACGGCATCACCCAACTCGTCACCCGCACCGGCGAGGTGGTCTATGACTGGGCCAAGGATGCGCGGCCGCCGCATCGCGTGCTGTCGGAACAGGCGCTGAAATATATGAACACCATGCTGGCGGCGGTGCCGGTTATGGGCACGGCGCGGCGCGCAGCCCTGCCCAACATCGTCGTCGCCGGCAAGACTGGCACCACGCAATCCTACCGCGATGCCTGGTTTGTCGGCTTCACCGGCAACTACACGGCCGCCGTCTGGCTCGGCAATGACGACTTCACCCCGACCAGGAACATGACCGGCGGCACGCTACCGGCCATGGTGTGGCAGCGCCTGATGGTCTACGCGCACCAGAACATCGACCTCAAGCCGATCCCCGGTCTAGAACACCCCTTCGTCGACAAAGAGATCGCGGCCAAGGCCGTGGAGGCGGAGAAGAAGAATGCCGAGAAGGCAGCGGCTGACGCCGCCGCCGAGCGCCCGCCGGTGCTGTCCAGCCAGACCACGCAGGCGCTGCGGGACATGACCAAGCAGTTCCAGTCGGCGCCTGTCCTCCAGCCTCCCGCGGCGCCGGAGACTCTGTCGGCGCTTTGACCTGCCGCGCTCCGCGCCGAGCCTGCGGAGCGACAATCGGGCGCCCACGCTTGCCATGGCCCCCTGCCCCGCGATATCCCGAGCAGCGCTTCTGCTTTCTCACCCGCGGCTCTTCATGCTCAAGAACGCCTTGCTCACACTGCTTTCGCTTGCCATAGCCATCGGCGGCGGCGGCGGCAGCGTCTGGTATGCCCTGAAGACGCAGGACGGCGCCGGGGCGATCAGGATCGGCCAATGGACGGCGTTCCCCGACATCGGCACGCCGGCGGCGGACCCTTATTCGAAGGCCCGCGTGGCGCGCGAAGGCGTGCTGGCGCTTGGGCGGGCTGAAGGATTGTCCTTCATCGCCGAGCGCGATTCCGGCGGCGAACAGCTCATGCGCCAATGCGCCTACAAGATCGACGGCGGATTTCCCACGGCCCGGTTCTGGACCCTCTACGCCGCCGATCAGTCACTCGGCGTCGTCCAGACCGGCAGGCCGAGGCTTGCGGCGCTTCAGTCCTACCAGGTCCTGCGCCAGCCCGACAATTCGGTGATCATTTCCGTCGGCAGCCGCCCCGCGCCAGGCAATTGGCTGCTGACCGAGGGCGCTGGGCGGATGTATTTCGTGCTGACATTCTACGATACCCCAATCGCCAGCAGCATCGGTCTTTCCGATGTCACGCTGCCGCAGATCCTGAGGGTCGGCTGCAATGCGTAAGCTGTTGCACGCAATCCTGCTCGGCCTGCTTGGCGCCGGCATCGTGCATATCATCGTGCTGCTGCTCGTTCCGGAATTTTCCGAACGCGATGCCTGGTCGCGGCTGGCCATGGCCTCGGATCTCTACAAGATGACCAGGCTGGACGCGGAGGCCGGCGGCGCTCCGGTGGTGAAGTCGGTCGATCCGCTGTTTTACGCGGCCGCCTGCCGGTTCGACCTGACCGACGGCATGGTGCGGATCAAGGCGCCGGGGAACGTGCCGTTCTGGTCCGTCTCCGTCTATGACCGCAGCGGCCACAATGTCTATTCCTTCAATGATCACAGCGCGACGGCGGGGCTGCTCGATAGCGTGGTGCTGACGCCCGCGCAGATGATCGAGGTGCGCAAGGATCTTCCCGAGGAATTGCAAGGAGCGATCTTCGTCGAAGCGCCCATCGACGAAGGCATGTTCGTTATCCGCGCCTTTGTGCCTGACGACAGCTGGAAGCCAACCGTGTCGCGGTTTCTCAATCAGGGTTCCTGTGAGCTGCAGGATTTCTAAAGCTGATCCCGAAACTCAGTGGTGCGGAACAGGCAGCGTCCCTGACGAGCTTGGCATCGTCGCCGACGAGCCTGGCTTGTCCGGACCGGCGCCCGGCCGCGCCTCTCCCGTCAGTGGCCGCTGTTCATAGCGGACCCCGGGAAAGATGATCACCGCCGCCGGTGTTCCGGTGTTTCGATTTGCTCGATTGGTTGCCGCCGTTCGCGGCACGAAAGACAGTACCATGCCCATGGTTCGTGCATTCCTCTCGGTTGCCCCGGAGCACAACGCAACGCCTCCAATTCTGATTAAGGATGGCAGTAGGTTAACGGAACGCTAACGGATCGCCGCTAACTTGATCTTTGTTCTTGTCCAAGGCGAAACCGACACAGTCCCGGTTGAGCATGGCCAGATCGTGTCGAGTGTCGGGCGTATCCTCCGTGTCATCTTCGGATTTCAGGCAAATCGCAATACGGACTGAATCGGGAAAGGCCGAAAGGCTGTTCCGCGCGGCGGTGTCGGCGTTCTGTTCGCTCACCCGCCCTTCCCGTCGGGAGATCGCGCAACTCGAAGATCTGACGCTTCCGCTTTTCGGCAATGTATCGGTCGAATCGCGCCGTTACGTCGCCGCGGCACTTTCCGAATGCGAATATGCTCCTGCCGCGCTGGTCCGGCGGCTGTGCGAGGAACCGGTCGACATCGCCGCGCCGTTGCTCATCCGCTCGCGCGCCGTCAGCGACGTCGACCTCATAGCGCTCATCGGGCGTCACGGGCTGCCGCATGCACGCGCCATCGCGCGCCGCAGGGATTTGAACCCGACCATCGCCCAGCTGATCAGGGCGCTCGAAAAGCCGACGCTGGTGCGCGTGCTGCAGCCCGACGCGGTCACTGATGCGCCTGAGAGCGCCGAAATCGCTCCTGCTGCCCCTCACAGAAAGCCACTACCCGGCATCGGCGCCGAAAATGCACGGCGCCGGTTGAGGTCGATGATGCGGACCGATGCGGAGAGCGGCGGAGCGGCAGTCAATCCGTTCGTCGGCGCGCAAACCTATGTCAAACTGCGCGAGACGGCGCTGAGCGGCAACGCGGCATTCTTCCAGACCGCGCTGGCCGACGCGCTCGACATCGACTTCTCGACGGCGCGGTCGCTCACGGCAAACCAGAACTATACGTCGCTGCTGGCAGCCTTGCGCGCGCTTGACCTCAGCGAGGACAAGGCGTTCCTGATCGCGGTCGCCGTCTATCCCACCGCGTTTCCGCATCCGCAGGCGATCCGCATCTTCCTTGATCGTTACCGCCTGCTGCATCGCGACGCGGCCCTGGACAAGGTCCGCAACTGGAAGGCCGAGATTTTGTCGACGGCGGTTCGCGGCATCGTGCGCGCCGCAGCGAACGCCGATATGCGCATGGCGCAAGACAGCGACAATGGTCCCGCGATTGCCAGCCTCAAGGCATCTTGACGGCAATAAGCTCCTCGACCGGAACCGCGCCGGCCTCGATCTCGACCACCCAGATATCGGAATCGAATTTTTTCTCCCTCTCCAGCCTTGCGTCGAGCGCGGCGGCATCCTCGCCAGCGCCGAGCAGGCTGAAAAAACGTTCGTCGGGCTTGGCCGAATCGTAGCTCGTCTGCGGCGCTGGCCCGAACAAGGCAAGTTCGCCCAGCCTGCCCCGCGCCAGCACAAAGACAGCGCCGGCCTCGGTCGCGCCGCGCTTGACCACGGCGGCAAAGCCGCCGGCGCCGAAAACCCGGCGCAGAAGGGCCGACACCCACAGATCGGTGGTTACGCGCATGGCAAGGTCTCTAGTGACATCCGGGCTCTACCCGGATTCCGATTCATCAGTGGCCTCTTTCGGGACCGTGAATCACAACAGCCACATCATGAAAAGCCATTCATGGGCAGGGACCCTAGAAGAGCGCGAAAAAGATTGGAACGAAGTCGGTTTCCTTGACAACCTCGACAAGCTCGATCGCCGGAAGCGCTGCAATGAAAAGCAATCCGTCTAGAAATGTGCGCTTAAGAGCAGCAGGTGAAAATGCGACATCATCGGCTTCGCGAAAAAGTGACGGCTTCGGCCAGAACATCGGAGTTCGCCGCGCATACTCTCGGTATCGCTCGCCGAAAAGTGTCTCAAGGTGCGCCGCCTCTTTGCCTGCTGTCGTGACCAGAACGAGATAGACAAGAAGCGCCAGTATCAACGCCGACACCAGCGAGCCTACGAAAAGTCCAATGCCGGCCGCGCCAAGCATGGAAAAAAAGTAAAGCGGGTTGCGGGTCATCGAATATGGCCCGACGGTTATCAGCTCCCGATTCTTTTTTGCTCCAATATAGAGGATGCTCCACATTCGGCCTGCAACGCAAAGCAGAACAAGCGCTACGCCAAGGCATTCGACCGTATCGCTGCCATCTCGCGAGAACGCAGGCCTCATCGTCATAAACGCGATGAGAAGCAGTAGGGCTCCTAGCTGGAGCAAACGGATACGAGCTTTCTGATCGGCAGGCTGGGATTGCATCGGAGAACCTTAGAGAACGCCGATCCTTGCTTTCGCTGCGATTACGGCAATTCTTTGCCAGCGCCACGACTCACGCGCCTATCAACAACGAAGGTGGCTTAAGGGCTGGACCGTAGCAGTGGCAACTGCCCACGGAATGCTCCCAGGAGCGATGCATCAGTTCGCCGTGGAGCTTCGCCACCGACGTCTTGCTTACCTCAGTTGGTGAGGCCGATCTCGCGCATCTTGACGTAGACGACCTCGTCGGGTTCGCCGGTTTCCGGCAGTCCGAACAGCGACTGGAATTCCTTGATCGCGGCCTTGGTGCGCGCGCCGACCACGCCGTCGAGCTGCATATCGTCATTGCCGAATGCTTTCAGTCCGGCCTGGATCTTGATGATGCGGGCATCGGGCGCCGGCGCTGCCGCACCTGCCGGCGCCGAGGCCGGAATGGGAACGGCAGCCGTCTGGTCCGGGCGGGGCGCCGGATGCGGTACGGTCGAGGCGGTTGGCGTGGCGCCCAGTTGATCAAGCAGCACGCTGTCGATCTCGCCGGAAGCGTTGAGCCCGACCTTTTGCTGATAGGCCTGGATGGCTTTGCGCGTGTTGGGCCCGGTAATGCCGTCGACAGTACCGGAGTAGAAATCGAGATCCTTCAATATGCCCTGAACCTGTTCGACGACCGGGTCGCTCTGAGCCGGGGCTGGGCCGGGCCGCACGATGTTGATGGTGGTTTCGGGCTCATCGGTGTCCGCGCGAGGAAAGGCCTCGATGCTCCTGGTGGCGAAAAACGCGCCGGCATGCGGAAAGGGCTGGTACCACAGGGCGTTGGCCGAGACATAGAACAGCGTCACCAGGAAGGCGGTCGAACCGCCGACCAGAACCGGATTGCGCGAAATCAGGCTGCCAACCGCGACCGCGCCGCCCTGAAGCGCATTGCCACGGCGCCTGACCGCCTTAGGCTGTTTTGCGGAGCGAGCCATTCCTGTCCCCTTCCCCCTTCGTCCTGGCCGCAGGCATCGGCAGCACGCCGGGCTTGTCGGTCGAACGCCCCTTTGGCCCCTTTACCGGCAGGCTGATCGTGACCGTGGTGCCCTCGCCCGGCATGCTCTCGATCGACATCGTGCCGTCGTGCAGCGCCACCAGGCCCTTGACCAGCGACAAGCCGAGGCCGGTTCCCTCGAAGCGGCGCGTGTAGTCGTTCTGGATCTGCATGAACGGCTTGCCGAGATTCTCGAAATCTTCCTCAGCAATTCCAATGCCGGTGTCCCTGACCCAGAAGTGCAGTCGCGAGCCGATCCGCTTGGCGCCGACGACGACATCGCCGCCATCGGGCGTGAACTTGATCGCGTTGGAGACGAGGTTGATGAGGATCTGCTGCACGGCACGACGATCGGCATTTATCTCGCCCGCATCCGGCGCGATCTGCGTTTGCAGATCGATGTTCTTTGCCTCGGCTTGCAGGCGCATCATCGACTGGCACATTTCGACCGCTTCCACGAAACGGAACGGTTCCGGCTCGGTCGCATAGGCGCCGGATTCGATCCTCGATACGTCGAGTATCGAGGTGACGACGGCAAGCAAATGCTGGCCGGACTCCCTGACCAGGCCGACATATTCCTTCTGGCGGGGGTCCTTGAAGCCGCCGAACATTTCGTGCAGCAGCATGTCGGAAAAACCGATGATGGCATTGAGCGGCGTGCGAAGCTCGTGGCTGACGACTGCCAGGAACCGCCCCTTCGCCACTTCGGCGGAAGCCGCCGCCTCGTTCGCGGCGGCAAGGTCTTCGCGCAATCGGGCTACTTCGCCATTCTCGCGCAAGACGAGTGTGAAGACATCCTGCTGTGTTTCGGCCCGCGCCAGCTCAAGGGAAAACGGCCGGTAGTTGTCCGCCGTCGCGCCATTGCCGTTTTGCGGCAGCCGGACGCGAAGATCGAGCCGGCGCGACAATGCACCATCACGCATGTCAGCCAATGCGCTGAGGTATGCCACACGATCGGAGAGATGAATCCGGTCGAACAGGCCGGTGCCGAACAACAGCTCCGGTTGCAGCTTCAGGATCGTGCGCGCCTTGGCCGACGCATCCAGAACCTCACCATGCCTGCCGATCCGCAAGACAACGGCGTCGACGATGTTCTCGAGCCGATCGTCGGTCGCCGGATCGAGCCGCGCGCCGGCCGGATTGCCATGTGCTGCAAGGCGAGGAACAAGCGTGAAGGCCCAGGCCAACGGCAGCAGCCAGTGCCACGCGGCAATCTCCGTGAGATTGAGCGGCAAGACAGAACCGGCAAAATATTGCAGAAGGACGGCAGCGAACGCGGCTACGCCCCCCCACAGTGCCGCACGCCGCGAGCCGCCGATCCACCAGGCTTCGAACGGCAGCGCCAAGGCAAGCAGGGCGACCGGTGAGGCCAGGCCTCCCGCTGCGGCAATGACACCGGCCACAGCGAGACCGCCCAACACCAGGGCTGCCCGGCCGGCAAGCGCCATCTTGCCCGTCGCCGCCACCAGCAAGGCCGCAAACCAGCAAAGGCCGAAACTCGCGAAGATCGCAGCCACGGTGACCGCCGCGCCCATGCCGGAGGTGACCAGCGTGACCGCGGCTCCCGCGGCAAAGAACGGAGCGGCCAGCATGACGCCGATGAAGCGGCGCTGGCGCAAGCGATCGTTCTGCTCAAGGATGGATGGATGAACCATACGCTCGCAACCGGCCGCCATCGCGCCGGGCAATTCAACGTATTTGGCCCCGATCGAACTCAACGCACTCGCACCCGGTCGTGAACTGTCCTGCTTTGCAGGTCGCTTTTATTGATCTGAAACTCGCATCCAGCGTTTAAGGAATGGATAAGGCCGGGCCGACCAATGCCCAGCATGCGACAAATATTGGGAGGCCAGCGGCGGAAACCCCGGGGCAATTGCCGCCATAGTAAACGGAGGGTTATCCAGGCGGGCCGCGACTGCGCGCCGGACAATTGGCGTCAGCGCACCGCCTTCCCACTGAAAATAATTGAAAAACAAATAGTTAGATGGTTACTTTTCACTCAAGAAAATCGACAGGATTTGAAGCAAATCCATTGCAAAACGCTTCGTTTCGAATTTGCCTAAAATTTGAGGAAAATTTTCGCTGACCAGGCAAGCCGTCCTTTGCGCGTATGTGCCACGATCATGCCCATAAAAGAGGTCATGCCGCACGAAGGCATGATCCGGTCACGGATGAGGGCAGTCCTATGAGCTTTCTGATAAGAATGGCTTTCTGGTTTTCGCTGGTGCTTCTGGCATTGCCGTTGAGTGTCGGCTCCAACGAGACCGGCCATCAAAGCGTCGGCCCTCTCCAGGCTCTGTTTGCGGCACGCGAAGCGGTCGGCGACATTGCCGGCATATGCGAACGCAAGCCCGACGTCTGCGAGACCGGCAAGTCGGCCATGCAGACGATCACCGCCCGCGCCAAGGAGACCGCCAAGATCGCGGCCGCCATGCTGGACGACAGACAAACAGAAGACAAGCCAGCGACCGGGCTCGACACCACGGTGGCGACCGGTAGCGTGGCCGAGACCATCGTCCTGCCCGCGACAGTCGAGATACCGGTGGAAGCACCGACGACCAATTGAGACCGTTTGCGCCATTTTGGCGACACACCGCAGGCGCGTCAGACCTCTCGACGTCTGCGGTGTTTTTCCTCTTTTTCCGTGACGCGGCAGCGCCGGATGACTATATCCGGGGGTGATGACCACGACGATCCAAACGATACGCGACGACTTTTCCCTGCTCGATGAGTGGGAAGACCGCTATCGCTATGTGATCGAACTGGGTGAAGCGCTGCCGCCGTTTCCCGACGCCGACCGCAACCCCGCCAACAAGGTGCCCGGCTGCGTCAGCCAGGTGTGGCTGACGACCGAACAAGAACCGGGCGCTGACCCGGTCATCACCTTCAAGGGCGATTCGGACGCCCATATCGTGCGCGGCCTCGTTGCCATCATGCTGGCGCTGTTTTCGGGGCGGCCGGCGAGCGAGATCCAGAAAACCGACGCCGAAGCCACCCTGAAGGGGCTCGGCCTCGACGAGCACCTGTCGCCGCAGCGCGCCAATGGTCTTCGTTCGATGGTCAAGCGCATCAAGCGCGACGCCGAGGCTGCCTTGAAGCAGACCGCCTGATTATTCCAAAAACCAAAACGGCGCCCTAAGGCGCGTCGCGTTTGAACAGATTCATGCGACGCGCTTTAGGTTCTTGCTTTATGCATGTCGTCTATCGCAAAACCGCTGCGTACCCTCAGGTCAAGCCCGTGGGCATGCTTTTGCGCGACACGCATCAGGGCGCCGTCGCTTGTCGTATCCAGGCTGCGAAGGGCGCGATTCAGCGCCCCTTGCGCTTGCGACCGAGACCCATCTTCTTGGCGAGTTGGGAGCGGGCAGCAGCATAGTTTGGAGCAACCATCGGATAGCTTGCGTCCAAATTCCACTTTTCGCGATACTCGTCCGGCGTCAGACCGTAGTGGGTCATCAAATGACGCTTCAGCGATTTGAACTTCTTGCCGTCCTCAAGACAGACGATGTAGTCGTCATGGACGGAGCGTTTCGGATTTACAGCCGGCTTCTGTTTGTCGGCAGGAGGCTGTTCGCTGGCACCGCCCACGCGCCCGAGAGCGGCATGGACATCAGCGATAAGGTTCGGCAGCTCGCCGACCGGCACCGGATTGTTGCTGACATAGGCGGCCACCACATCGGCCGTCAATTCGATCAGCGCATCACTGTTTCTGGAAGGTGTTTCGATAATATCCATGGTCTTCACGGCCCCAACGAGAGTTGTTTCTGTCTGCGCCCTTTTTTTCTAGAGATAGGGCATCGCGCGAACTTTTTGCAGGAAAGAGCCACTACGATTCGCGTCGCGGTATCTTAATGGGCCTGTAGACCAAGTAAGTCAATTCGCTTCTTACGCTATATTCGTCGATGGCAATCAAATATTCCGCAGTCAGCTTCAATCTTTCGTGCGACCTGTAACTTTGGCATATTTTCTGGTCAGACCAGCAACCGTTGACGCAACGTCAAGCCGTCTTTACATCCGCGATGCCCGATGAAGAGGGCCGAATGCTTGGCTATGCTTGACCGTGGCGCATGGCTATCTGGTTGTTTCAGAAATCAACAAAACCGCAGGTTGCGATGTGCTTGTGCTGGCATATTAAAGCGCGTCGCACCTGAGCAGATTCATGCGACGCGCTTTAAGTTCCTGTTTATGCATGTCGTTGTCGCAAAACCGCTGCGCACTTTTGCGCGACATGCATTGGCAAAACAGAGATCAACGCTGCTGTCGGCACTAATCCATCAATGGGGAGTGATGTACTTTCCGTAGACCCAGCCGGTGACGAAATTGCCGTTCTGGGCCGGATCGTGCCAGACTTCGCACCAGCGGTAGCGGATCTTCTGTTCCTGCTTCCAAGCCGGCTGATTGGCGATATCGAGCAGGTTTATGCCACCGGTGCATTTGCCAGTCATCTGCAGGACCGCGCCATTGGGATAGGCAGCCTGCTTCTGGGATGCCCCTGACGGATACTTGCGCACGTTGAGCGTATCGCCAAACGGCACGTTGGTCACTTGCCAAGCCGCGAACACGGTTGCATGAGACTGGCCGGCATGAGCCAAGGTTATCGATGCGACGGCGAAAGCAGCGACAGTCCGAAAATAGATATTCATGATCTCTCCTCCTCAGGCCCATCTCCTGGAGCCCCGGCGCAAACATGTATCCCGGCCCTTGAACATGCGCTGATCGGCGTGTTCATTCCTCATTCAAGTAATTTCCACAGCGAGACTCAATGACCAAAAACTCAGCATTTCCGACCGTCAGCCCGCCACAGCCAGAGAAGCGGCCGGTCTTCGACGTACATCATGGAGTGACCCGGACGGACGACTATGCCTGGCTGAGAGCCGATAATTGGCAAGAGATGTTCAGGAATCCGTCCCTGCTCGACAGCCATATCCGCGCTCAACTCGAAGCCGAGAATGCCTATCAGACGGTGCTGATGGCCGACACAGTCCCGTTGCAGAAGCAGCTTTTCGGAGAAATGAAGGGTCGTATCAAGGAAGACGATTCCACCGTGCCGATGAAGGACGGGCCCTATGCCTACGGCTCATCCTTCAAGCTTGGCGGCGAGCAGCCGCGCTATTTCCGCATGCCGCGTGATGGCGGCGATGAGCAGATCCTGCTCGACGGCGACGCGGAGGCCGAGGGCAAGGCCTATTTCCGCCTCGGCGGCGTCGACCATTCGGCCGATCACGGCAAGCTCTTGTGGGCATTCGACGACAAGGGCTCCGAATTCTTCACGCTTCGCGTGCGCGACCTCGTCAGCGGCAGCGAGCTGACCGACCAGATTGCGGATACGGGCGGCGGCGGCGTGTGGGACGCCGGCAATGACGGATTTTTCTACACCCGCCTCGATTCCAACCATCGCCCTTCCAAGGTACTGTTCCATGCCCTTGGCGACAGGCCTGAAAACGACCGGCTGATCTATGAGGAAACCGACCCCGGCTTCTTCATGAATGTCGGCGGCACGCGCTCCAATGAGTGGATCATGATCGGTATCAACGATCACGAGACCTCGGAATACCGTATCATGCGCGCCGACGAGCCGCTGGCCGAACCGAAGTTGGTTTGCCCGCGCGAGACCGGCCTGCAATACGACCTCGAGGAAGGCGGCGACCTCTTCTTCATCCTAACCAATGCCGACGGCGCCAAGGACTTCAAGGTCATGACGGCGCCAGCCAGCGATCCGGTGCGCGCCAACTGGCAGGAACTGGTGCCGCACGAGGCGGGCCGACTGATCCTGTCGGTGATCGGCTTCAGGGATCATATGGTCAGGCTGGAACGCAAGGAAGGCCTGCCGCGTATCGTCGTTCGCGACCGCAAGAGCGGCGAGGAGCACCTCATCTCACTCGACGAGGAAGCCTTCTCACTCGGCCTGTCCGGATCCTATGAATACGACACCGAAATCATGCGTTTTTCCTATTCGTCGATGACGACGCCGGCGCAGGTCTTCGACTACAACATGCGCACCCGCGAGCGCGTGCTGCTGAAGACCCAGGAAGTGCCATCCGGACACGACCCGGACCACTATGTCACCCGGCGGCTGATGGCGCCCGCCAGCGACGGCGAGCTGGTGCCGATCTCGCTCATCCATCACCGCGACACGCCGCTCGACGGATCGGCACCTTGCCTGCTCTATGGCTATGGCTCCTACGGCATCACGGTGCCGGCTTCGTTCAACACCAACTGCCTTTCGCTGGTCGATCGCGGTTTTGTCTATGCGATCGCCCATGTCCGCGGCGGCAAGGACAAGGGCTACGGCTGGTATGATGACGGCAAGCGGGCGCACAAGATGAACACGTTCACGGATTTCATCGCCGTCGCGCATCATCTCGTCGCCGAGCGCTACACGGCCCACGACCGCATCGTCGCGCAAGGCGGCTCGGCCGGCGGCATGCTGATGGGGGCGATCGCCAACATGGCGCCGGAATGCGTCGGCGGCATCGTCGCCGAGGTTCCGTTCGTCGACGTGCTCACCACCATGCTCGACGCCACCTTGCCGCTGACGCCGCCGGAATGGCCGGAATGGGGCAATCCGATCGCTTCGGAAGAGGACTACCGCACGATCGCCGCCTACTCGCCCTATGACAATGTCGGCGCACTCGACTATCCGCCGATCCTGGCGCTGGCCGGCCTCACCGACCCGCGCGTCACCTATTGGGAGCCGGCCAAATGGGTGGCGCGGCTGCGCGAGCGCAAGAGCGGCGATAATCCTGTGCTGTTCAAGATCAACATGGATTCCGGCCATGCCGGCGCCTCTGGCCGGTTTTCGCGGCTGGAAGAGATCGCCTATACATATGCCTTTGCGCTGAAGGTTGCAGGGAAGGAAAACCTTACCGGAGGAACCGACGTATGATCGATCTGGCTACATTGGCTGCGTATGTCGCGGTTGTGCTTGGCTTTGTATTCATTCCAGGCCCAGCCACCCTTCTGACCGTGGCGCGGGCAACCAGTTCTGGGACCAGGGTGGGCATCGCGACCGGCGCCGGGATCGCGGCCGGCGACGTGGTTCACACCTTCATGGCGATAGTCGGCATTTCGGCTGTTATCGCCGCTTCGGCAACGCTGTTCAGCATCGTAAAGTACATCGGCGCGGCCTACCTCGTTTATCTCGGCATCCGCGCGATCATGGAAAAAACACCGGCCAACCCGGCCACCGGCGTGCTTGCGATCTCCGCTGCCAAGGCTTTTCGGCAGGCTATCCTGACCGAGGTGCTCAACCCCAAGACCGCGCTTTTCTTCCTCGCATTTCTTCCTCAGTTCGTGCGGCCCGAAAATGGATCGGTCATGCTTCAGTTGACTGTATTGGGAGTGGTCTTTGTCTTGCTGGGTTTTTTCAGTACGGTCGTGTTTGCAGTAGGCGCCGGGCAGCTCGGTACTTTCCTGCGCCGAAATCCGACAGTGCTAAAATGGCAGGGCAAGATTGTCGGCGGAATCTACTGCGCTTTGGGCGTCCGTCTGGCACTGCAGCAGCGCTAAAGCGAGAACGACGATCCGCTGATTTTCCGCTCGCAATTGCAACGGCCGCGCGCTACCCAGTGCGCGGCTTTTTTCACAGCCGCAAATCATCCAGTCACGCCAAGGTTTCCGCCATGTTGCTCGTCGACGTCTATCTCGACAAATCGCCCATCCAGGGCATCGGCGTTTTCGCCAAGAACCACATTCGCCGCGGCACACTGGTCTGGAAGCTCGATCCCAAATACGACCGCCGCATCGAGGTCGAGACCTATGAGCGTGAAACCGGACCGGTCAAAGACTATCTCGACCGCTACTCCTATCCCGATCGCCGCGATCCGAACTACATCGTCTTCGAAGCCGACGATGCGCGCTACATGAACCACGACGACAATCCGAATTGCGACGTCTCCTCGCCGGAGGAGACATATGCGTTGCGCGACATCGCGGCCGGCGAGGAAATGACCTGCGACTACAATCATTTCTTCGAGACCGGCTTCGATTTCCTGGGCGATCGCCACCCGTAAATCGGGAACGTGGAATGCAGCGCGGGCAGGATTGACAACACCGGACCTTCAGCGCACCTTCCAAGCAGGTGGATACAACCTGCTGCTTGCGCCCTCCGGGGTAAGGTGAATGTATCGAGCCACTTCAGGCTCCCTTTGCCCGAACGAACGGGTCAGTAACGCAAGCCCTGACGTCTTCCGTTCTTCGAAGCAAAGGATGATTCCATGCGCGATTTCCGCGATGCAAAAGCCATGGCGCAAACGCTGTCCGAAGTGCTGAGCGCCAAATCCGTTACCCTGTCCCACAGCGAAAGCCTCGAGCTCATTGCCAGGATCCTCGGCCTCCGCGACTGGAACGTATTGGCTGCGAGGATTCAGGCGAGCCAACCAGTCGGCGCCGGGCCTAGAAACCCGGCGCCCGAGGCCAGCCCGCCCCCCTCCTCCGGCGCGAATCTGCCGATTTTTCCAATGCGGGATTTCGTACTCTTTCCGCAAATGACGGTTCCGGTCTTCGTGGGCCGCGACAAAACGCGGCGCGCGGTGGAGCACGCCATGGCAGGCGACCGCCGCGTTCTCGTGGTCGCCCAGAAGCGGGCTGGCGACGATGATCCCGGCAACCTTGAATCCCTCTATCCGGTGGGTGTCACGGCAAACGTGATAAACTGCCAGACACAGGTGGATGGGGTTCTCAAGGTCTCCGTCTCCGGCCTCCAGCGAGCCGCGATCCTTTACCTGGTCAACGCCGACTTTCTGGCGGCGGAGGTCGCGCCGGTCGAAGAGCAGCGTGGCCAATCGGCGGAGGCGGCAGCAAGTTCGAGCGCGGTTCTCGATACATATCAGAGCTACGCCAACATCGATTTTTCCTCGGTTCAACGAAGGCCCAAGGCGCGGCTCGGCCTGCCCTCCATCGGCGATCCCGGTGTGCTGGCCGATACGCTCGCGCCGCTGCTGTCGATCAGTATCGAACAGAAGCAGCAGCTTTTGGAAACCAGCGATGTCGTCGCCCGGCTAGAAAAGATCCTCGACCTGATGAAGGCCGGCCGGCCTGAGATTAGGCCAGCGCCAACTGGCTGACGGGTGCTAATTCGCTGTCTGCTTGCGCGCGGGATAGCCGTTCGGGTGCGGCGGGACGGCCTTCAGATAGGCTGCGATGGCCACGCGGTCGTCCGGCGTCAGCTCGGCCATGTTTCTCTGCACGTCGACCATGGCGCCGCCGACGGAATCGAAATCCGGCGTGAAGCCGGTTTCGAGATAGTTGGCGATGTCAGCCTGCGACCACTCGCCGATGCCGCCTTCGCCCGAGGTAATGTTCGGCACGATGCCCTTGCCTTCGGCGGCAGTGGCTCCGGCCAGCCATTCGCTCTTCGTGGTGCCGCCGGTAAAGTCCCGCGGCGTGTGGCATTCGCCGCAATGGCCTGGCCCCTCGACCAGATAGCGTCCGGCCATGACTGGATCTGGCGTATCCTGCGGGAAAGCAATCACCGGCTGGTCGCTCAGATAGACCCGTTTCCACAGTCCGATACCGCGACGGATGTTGAACGGGAAGCCCAGCGAATTGGCGGGCGCCTTGCCGGCCACCGCCGGAAGGGTCTTCAGGAAGGCGTAGAGATCGGCAATGTCGGCCGGCTTCATTCGGGCATAGGATGCGTAGGGAAACGCCGGGTAGAAATGCTCGCCGCTCGGCGAGACACCCTTCAGCATGGCGTTGGCGAGGTCTTCGACCGACCATGCGCCAATGCCGTCCTTGGCATCCTGCGAAATGTTCGGCGGCACGAAGGTGCCGAACGGCGTCTTGAGTTCGAGACCGCCGACCAGTTGAAGGCGGGCATCGCCCTGCGAGCCCGGCTTGGAATGACATGACGTGCAGCCACCGGCATAAAAGATGCGCTTGCCCCTCGCGGCATCGCCAGGGCCGAGTTTCGCCAACGTTTCGGCATCGAGCCTGACCGGCGCCGACAGGAACCACCCGGCAACGGCGCCGACGCCGCCCAGAACGAGGGCGGCACCGACGAGTTTTTTCAGCAGGCGCATCGCCCGCGATCAGCCCTTTTTAATCCGGTAGCTCTGATGACAAGTGCCGCAATCGCCGCCGATGGTGTTGAACTGTGCCTTCAAGGCATCGACGTCGGCGGGAGCAGCAGCGGCAGCAGCCTTGACGTCGGCGAGATATTTCTGTTCAGCCGCCTTGAAGCCGGCCATGTCTTCCCAGATCTTGGGAGCAGCCGTGGTGTCGCCGGTGTCGCTGCCCGCCGGGAAAAGCGTTTCGAGGCCGGTATCGAATTTTTCAGCGTTGACCTGAAGCGCCTGTAACTGCGTCAACACCGCCGCTGCGTCGAAAGGCTCCTCGCCCTTGGCCACTTTCGACAATCCGCCTACGATCTTGCCGCGTTCCTTCATCAGAGCCTGCCGGTCAAGGATCGGGTCGGCAAAGGCCGCCGAACCGGCCAGGGCGAGCGTAGAGATGGCGATAACAAGCTTTCTCATTCAGTTGGCTCCATGTTGAGGCACTTCAGACAGGACGATAACGGCAAGGATGGCTTAATAATTCCGGAACTTCGCCTCACGCTTGTGTGAATCTTGCGATCTCGAGCTTTTAAAAGAAAAAGCCCCGGTCGTGCCGGGGCTTTTCTGCAGAATCGATCAGACCTTTTCGTAAAGCTCCAGGACGTGGTCCCAGTTGATGAGACTGTCGACGAAAGCTTCGAGATATTTCGGCCGGGCGTTGCGGTAGTCGATGTAATAGGAATGCTCCCAGACATCGACGCCAAGGATCGGCGTCGCGCCATGGACGAGCGGGTTCTCGCCATTCGGCGTCTTCGAGATCGCCAGCTTACCATCCTTGACAGAAACCCAGGCCCAGCCCGAACCAAACTGGGTGGTGCCGGCGGCGATGAAGTCGGCCTTGAATTTGTCGTAGCCGCCCAGGTCGCTGTCGACGGCCTTCTGCAGGACGCCCGGCAATTTGTTGCCGCCGCCGCCCTTCTTCATCCATTTCCAGAAATGGATGTGGTTGTAGTGCTGGGCGGCATTGTTGAAGAGCCCGGCGTTCTTGCCGAAGGATTGTTTTACGACTTCCTCGACCGACAAATCGCCCATGCCGGCCTCCGCGGCCAGCTTGTTGCCGTTGTCGACATAGGCCTTGTGGTGCTTGTCGTGATGATACTCCAGCGTCTCCTTCGACATGTAAGGCTGCAAGGCCTCGTAATCGTAGGGCAGAGCGGGCAATTCAAAAGCCATGGATGATACTCCCTCGTGGAAAGAACCCGGTGTCGATACCGGACTAAGATAGGTCTGGATTGAGCTGGAACAACTCCGGAATGAAGCGCCGGTTCCCTTTCTAAGCGGGTTCCGGAAAAGTGTCACACGGTTTTCCGCCAGGAGCCTGCGTCAAAACAACGGGCAGGCACGCGAAGCGACGGCAGGTCAGCCGGTCGACGTCGAATGTGCCCAGTCCCAATAGAGTTCGCGCGCCTTCTTGGCCACCGGACCTGGCTGGAGATTGCGATCCTCGATGCGGATGACCGGCACGACTTTCGAATGGTTGCCGGTCGAGAAAATTTCGTCGGCCTCAAGGAAATCGCGCACCGACAGCATCTTTTCGGTGGTCTTGAAACCGTATTCGCCAAGCAGAGTCATCGTGCGCGAGCGTGTGATGCCGGACAGGAATGTGCCATTCGGCGCCGGTGTGAGCACGTGGCCGTCCTTGACCAGGAAAATGTTCGAGGTCCCGGTCTCGGCGACGTTGCCCAGCATGTCGAGCACCAGCGCGTTGTCGAAACCGCGCATCTTGGCCTCGAGTATGGCCCGGCCATTGTTGGGGTAAAGGCAGCCCGCCTTGGCGTTGGTCGGCATGGTTTCGATGGTTGGACGCCGGAACGGTGAAACGGTGATCGAAAAGCCCGTCGGCGAGATCATCGGCGATTCGTAGAGGCATAGGCAGAAGCGGGTCGATGCCGGATCGGCCGGTACCCCCATATAGCCGCCATGTTCGGCCCAGTACATCGGCCTGATATAGACCGCCGTCTTGCCGTCGAACTTCTTCAGCCCATCCCAAGTCAGTCCGACGATCTTGTCAGTGCTCATCGACGGCTTGAGACCGAGCGCGATCGCCGATGCATTCACCCTTGCGGCGTGGCGGTCGAGGTCGGGGGCGACACCTTCGAACCAGCGGGCGCCGTCGAATACGCTGGTGGCGAGCCACATGGCATGGCTGCGCGGGCCGAGAATAGCGACATTGCCTTCATACCAGTCGCCGTCGACGAAGGTCCATGTCGCGGATTGCGCCGCAGTCGCCAGTGTCATTGCTTGGTTCCGTTTCGGTGCCTTGTTGCCGGCCATGGAAGATGCTTTGGCGGCTGTCGTCAACGGGCATAAGCGAGATTTTGTTGAGGGCCAGCGATCCCGGACCAACCGACATCGGCGCCAGGCCTGGCTGCGACCCGTTGGCGCCGATCTGGTCGTGACTGCAATCAGTGCTTGCACCTTGCGCCGCAGCACCGCAAAACTGTCGCCATGCATTATGCGGCTTACGTTTTCGACGCCTATGGCACGTTGTTCGACGTGCATGCGGCCGTGCGCCGTCATGCCGACCAGATCGGACCCGACGGCCAGCTTCTGTCCGACATCTGGCGCGCCAAGCAGTTGGAATATTCATGGGTGCGAACGCTGATGGGCGCCTATGCCGACTTCTGGCAACTCACCGAACAGGCGCTCGATTTCGCCTTGCGCAAGGTTCCATCCGCGGACAAGGCGCTCAAGACGAAACTGCTTGAAGCCTATTGGCGGCTGGACTGCTATCCAGAGGTGCCGGCCGTGCTCAAGGCGCTCAAGGCGTCGGGCGCAAGACTGGCGATCCTGTCCAACGGCTCGCCTGAAATGCTGGAAGCGGCCGTCAAATCCGCCGCGCTCGACCAGGTCCTGGACGACGTCTACTCCGTCGATACCGTCAAGCGTTTCAAGACCGACCCGTCGGTCTACGACATGGTCACGACAGACTGGCGGCTCTATCCCGCAGCGGTGTCGTTCCAGTCGTCCAACCGCTGGGACGTCGCCGGCGCCACCAAATTCGGCTTCCGGACCGTCTGGATCAACCGCGCCAACCAGCCCGAGGAATACCGCGACTTTCCGCCGGCGCTGATCCTGCCCTCGCTCGAAGGCCTGCTGACGGGCGGCTGATACTCGACATGTGGCCGCAGTGCAACAGGGACAGCGCGGTCACAGCTTTGCCTTTGTTTGTCCACCGTCAGGCCAGATTCGGAACCGCCTATCGCGCCGGGCATTGGTAGGGCTGGCGCCGTACTGATCAGAACGTATTCACGCTTTGTTTCGATTTGAGACTTAATAAAGGCAACCATGTTCACAACCGACATCGAATCCTATCGCCTGAGCCGCCGCGGCTTTCTGAACGCCGCAGCGCTGGGGGCCGCTTCGATTGCGGTTTCCGCCTGCGCCACTGTGGGGCCACAGCCGGTCGAGCCTCCGCCTCCGGCCTATGTCGAGCCACCACTGCTCGACTATGCAACAATGTATGCTCCGGTCAGCGACGGCGGGTTCGATTTGCCGGGCATACCGTACGAGAAAATCGACGAGCAGTTCCTGCGCCAGATCGTTCCCGATCCGACCGGCCAGCAGCCCGGGACCATCGTCGTCGATACGGTTGGCCACCACCTCTATCTCGTGCGTCCGGGTGGGCAAGCCATACGTTACGGTGTCGGGCTCGGCCGCGCCGGTTTCGAATGGGCCGGTGATGCTGTCGTCCAGTGGAAGCAGAAATGGCCGAAATGGACTCCGCCGGACGAAATGATCGCCCGACAGCCTGAGCTGGCAAAATTCAGTGCCGACAATGGCGGTATGCCTGGCGGACTGAAGAACCCGCTTGGAGCGCGGGCGCTCTACCTGTTCCAGGGCAACCAGGACACGCTCTACCGCCTGCACGGCTCGCCGGAGTGGAACTCGATCGGCAAATCGGTGTCTTCGGGCTGTGTTCGCCTGATAAACCAGGACATCATCGATCTCTACGATCGCGTGCCCTCTAAGACACCGGTGATCGTTAGCGCCGGCGTCGGCCAGCAGATGGTGGCAACGGCAAACCGGAAGGCCATTCCGATCGATGCCGGCGTGCCGGAAGGATCGATCTTGCTTGGACCGGTAAGGGCGATTACTGACCAGGTTTTCTGAGTTGGTCGAAGCACAGGAGCGAGACCTTCCTCGCTCTATCCGGTTTTCTGTAAAGTTGCGGCCTGAGCCCTCTGACTTTGCCGCACCATGTGGCAACTAATGGACCCGAAGGCGACGTCCACAATCGGCGTGCCTAAGGCAGATCTACGCCCCATTTTAGACATTCAATAAAAACTCCTGCTGCATTCCAACAGCAGACATCTAGCCGCGAACTGATGAGCTCGCTGATCGACTCGGTCAGCCAGGGCGTCCCGAGGGCATTGAGCGAGGTCGTCATGCTGGGACGGACGGTCAGGTCGAGAGCCTGCGCAAGCAGGGCAGCCGCGTCGAGGTGATCACGCCGGGCGCCGATTCCCGAGCCGCAATGGGTACGAACCAGATGGATCTGGCGACCCGCATCCCCGCCGCCCGTGCCGGTTTCGCCCAAGGCAAGCAGGAAGCGGCCCGCCTGACGTTACTCTGACGATTGCATGCCGACGAGCCGTTTGCGGCATTGAGCAGGCGGCCTTCCGGAAATTTCAAACACCCCCAGAGTGAATGAACGAAAGTTTCGTTCGTTCGAATGACGAAAAGTAGGAGATAGGAGCTAACCTCCAGACGGCGCGGCATCCACAACCGCGGCGTCAGTAATGGAGAATACAATAGCGGCGAGGGCCGTGGTCATAGAGGTTCAGGAATGAGTCATATGCAGAGTACCAGATCAAAATTCCTCCGCTATGACTTCACCTTTATTAAACCGCGACCCCTGATTTTACTTCACGGGATATGTGGCATGGGGTGCAAGGCTCTGCTGTGCCTCGTTCCGTTAATGCTCACCCTCCTTTTGGCATCTCCAGCAAACAGTCAGTCGGCGCCCAAAGCGTCAGCGGTGGCCACGGCGACCGACAGCTCGTCGGTCGTGGTTTCAGACCCTACCGATATCGGGAAAGAACCGGACAAGGCGCAAACTGGCGCGATCGGATCCGAGGAGGCCTTGCACCGCGAACTGACCGCAGCACGAGCGGAGCTGGCCAGGCAGGCGGAGGCCCTGGAAGCGCAGCAGCGAACAGGCGAAGCGCTCGAGCATAACCTGGAGACGGCGCAGCAAATTATTGAAAATCTGAAGACGGCAGCTCATCTCTGGGACAGCGCGCAAGGCGCCACGCCTGAAGCGCAACCCTTGACGGAAGCCTCACCGCCTTCCGCGACGCAAGCGCTTGATGACGAGCGCCAGAAGGTCGAGTTCCTGCAACTGGAACTCACCTCGGCGCGTCAAACCATCGCGGCTTTCAAGACGGGCGCAGATCAGGTTGCCGCGAAGCAAGCGCTTGATGACGAGCGCCAGAAGGTTGCGGCCCTCGAACAGGAACTCACCACGGCACGTCAAACCATCGCTGCTTTCAAGACGGGTGCAGATCAGGTTGCCGCGAAGCAAGCGCTTGATGACGGGCGCCAGAAGGTTGCGGCCCTCGAACAGGAACTCACCACGGCGCGCCAAACCATTGATGCTCTCAAGACGGGCGCAAATCAGGAGGCCGCTCAGGTTTCCGCGAAGCAAGCGCTTGAACGCCAGAAGGTCGAGGCCCTGCAACAAGAACTCACAACGGCACGTCAAACCATCGATGCCTTCAAGACGGGTGCAAAACAGGAAGCCGCTCAGGCTTCCGCCAAGCTAGTGCTTGAGCGCCAGAAGGTTGCGGCCTTCGAACAGGAACTCACCGCGGCACGTCAAACCATCGCTGCTCTCAAGGCAGGCGCAAATCAGGAAGCCGCCCAGGCTTCCGCCAAGCAAGCGCTTGATGGCGAGCGCCAGAAGGTTGTGGCCCTCGAACAGGAACTCACCACGACGCGCCAAACCATTGCTGCCCTCAAGACGGGCGCAGATCAGGAAGCCGCTCGGGCTTCCGCGAAGCAAGCGCTTGAACGCCACAAAGTTGCGGCCCTCGAACAGGAACTCGCCACGGCGCGTCAAACTATCGATGCTCTCAAGAAAGGCGCAAATCTGGCCGCAGTCGAGCAGGCCAACGCCGTAAAGGGGCGCCAGGTGGCCGAGGCCGCTTCAAAGCAAGCCGGAGAAGCGCTCGCACTGGAACGCGAACGAGCAGATGCAGCTGAACGTGACCTCGACACTGTTCGCCGGGACCGCGATGCCATGAAGCAGAACTCAATAGAATTGAGTGCGGCGCTGGACCAGGAGCGCGAAAGGGCTACCGGTTTGGCCCGCAGCCTGAGTGCCGCGCGTAAGACGATCGACATCGTCAAGGAAAAGAGTCGCGCCGCTGCGCGCGCGCTGAAAGCACGTACCCCCGCGAGTGCACTTGCAAGTGCATTATCGGATTCGGGCGTCCAGCCGGCCCGCAAACCGCGCTCGCAGAAAAAACAGAAAGTGAAGTACCGGAAGTCGCCGCAACTTGAGGTGCTGGCCATCGAACTTCCTGCACCATTGCTCCCAACGCGCCCACTGAACTAGCTCGAGCTGCGCAAGTGCCGACGAGGGAGCTGAATGTATGCCGCACGGGAGTATCAAAATGAAAAAATATGTTGCAGCCGCGCTGACTATCGGGATCGCGATCGGCCCTGCCTCGGCTCTTGACGCAGGTTTGGGCGGTAGGGGCGGCGGTCTCGGGATCGGTGCTGGAGTGAGCGTTGGCGGCATAGGGGTCAGTGCTGGCGTGAGCGTCGGTTCGCAAGGCACATCCGTGGGGGCTGGCACAAGCGTTGGCGGCATAGGGGTCGATGCTGGCGTGAGCGCCGGCCCGCAAGGCACATCTGTGGGAGCGGGCGCGAGCGTCGGCAGTGTAGGCGGAGCAAACGTTGGCGCTTCGGTCGGCGCAGGATCAGTCGACGCAGGCGTTAGTGGTAACGTCGGCAGCACAAGCGGAAGCGTTTCGACCAGCGGCGTGGGCTCCAATGCCAGCAACAATCCCAGCAACACAAGCGGAAGCGTTTCAGCGGGTATTGGTGTGGACGCCAATCCGTCCGCCGACAGCAAATCGGTTACCGCTCCCGGTAGTCCGCCCGCGGTCGCGAAAGCCATCGTCCCCGCCAAGACCACCAGGCAATCGATCTCCCTGCCATCCGTCCTCAGGCCTTCCAGGAGAGGTCAGGGTAACTCGATCCTGGGGTATCCGTTTGGATCCGTGGGACCACTGAAAATGATACCCGGTACGCCAGCCGCGGTCGTGCAAGCCTGCCGTGCGGCGATCATTTCCGCCGCGACACCGCTTGGCGCCGTCCGTGTCCGTGTCGTAAGCGCGGGTGCCTTGCGTCAACGTGGGGGTGCACTCACGGCGCCGATCCAGGTACGAATAGACTACGCAAGAAAAGGTGGCATCGAAGTCCGGCAGGCGAAGGTCGGTTGTCGCCTCACGGCGGGCAGGGTCACTGCAATAATTTAGTACCAGGGCTATCTATCCCGAAAGCTGACAGTCTGCTTGCGGCCCAATTCGGTCGGCTTACATCGCGACGGCGTCCATGGCGCGAAGCTGACGTCCGCAAGAGATGCCCTCACCTGCCCCTGGACAGACTGCCGAGGATGCCGCGGACAATGGCGCGGCCCACGGATGAGCCGACCGAGCGAACCACTGATTTGATCGCCGCCTCCGCCACTGTCTGGCGATTGGAGGGTCTCGGCGCCGGGGCTCGCCTGCCGCCGGTGGTCTGGGGGACTGGATCGTCATTGCCGAAGCCTGGAATGGTCCAGCGTGAGCGGCCGCTTTCCTGCTGCTGCGCCTCCGCTTCCTGAGCGTCCTTGGCTTTTTTCTGCAGCATCTCGAAAGCCGATTCGCGATCGATGACCTGGTCGTACTGTCCCGCAACCGGGCTCTCGGCGATCAGCTTACGGCGCTCGTCAGGCGTGATCGGACCAAGGCGCGACGATGGCGGGCGAATCAGCGTCCGCTGGACCATGGACGGCGCACCCTTGGCTTCCAGTGTCGAGACAAGCGCCTCGCCGGTGCCGAGCTGCGTGATCACGGTCGCACAGTCGAAGTCGGGATTGGGCCTGAACGTGTCGGCGGCCGTCCTTACGGCCTTTTGTTCGCGCGGCGTATAGGCGCGGAGCGCGTGCTGTACCCGGTTGCCGAGCTGGGCCAGGACCGTTTCCGGTATATCCAGCGGATTTTGGGTAACGAAATAAACGCCGACGCCCTTCGACCGGATCAGGCGAACCACCTGTTCGACCCGGTCGATCAGCACCTTGGGCGCATCGTCGAACAGAAGGTGGGCTTCGTCGAAGAAGAACACCAGTTTCGGCTTGTCGGGATCGCCGACTTCGGGAAGCTCCTCGAACAGTTCCGACATCAGCCACAAAAGGAATGTCGCATAGAGCCGGGGATTCATCATCAGCTTATCGGCGGCCAGCACGCTGATGGCGCCGCGCCCGTCCCGGGTGGTGCGCATGATGTCGGCGATCCGCAACGCCGGCTCGCCGAAGAAGTTCGCCGCGCCTTGGCTCTCCAGAACCAGCAAGGTGCGCTGGATCGCGCCGACCGAGGGCTTGGTGACATTGCCATAGCGAGCCCCGATTTCCTGGGCGCGGTCGGCAATGTTGGAAAGAAGCGCCTGCAGATCCTTCAGGTCGAGTAGCAACAGCCCCTCCTCATCGGCGATGCGGAAGGCGATGTTCATGATGCCTTCCTGTGCCTCTGAAAGGTTCATCAGGCGCGACAGAAGCAGCGGTCCCATTTCCGATATTGTGGCGCGGATCGGATGGCCCTGCTCACCAAACAGATCCCAGAAGATGACCGGAAATTCCTGGAATTCATAAGGATCGAGCTTGACCTGCTTGGCGCGCTTGACCAGAAAATCCTGCGCCGTACCCATCATGGCGATGCCAGACAGGTCGCCCTTGATGTCAGCGCAGAAGACCGGCACGCCGGCATTGGAGAAACTTTCCGCCAGTATCTGCAAGGTGACAGTCTTGCCGGTGCCGGTCGCGCCAGTGACCATGCCGTGGCGATTGCCATATTGCAGCAGAAGGCGTTCGGGGCGCTGGTAACTGTCATCAGGTTTGCGGCTCGCCCCGATGAAGATGCTTGTGTCGTCAGCCATATGTCCGGTCTCCGCAAACCTGAAGTGTTGAAGCCCCAAAGACTTGAAAGCAAGGGGGCCCCGCCGCAGGTATAATGACGCTATCGCGAAGCGACAATGGCAATGGTTGAAATTGGGGCCATGGTCGAAATTGGATTTTTGGAGCTTGCGGATTTTGTGCATGTTTGGCAATCGGTTGACGGTTCGCCGTCACAGAACGCGTGTCGCATTGTGATATGGGACCGGGAACCGTAGACTGGCGTTACAGGCCGATGCGGCCGACAAGCGCATGACCCCTAAAATCGGGATCGATTTTCGCTGGGATCATGCGCAAGATCAAACGTGCTACGGCGTCCTTTGCGCGTCCAGAGGACGCGCGGCGCTGTAGACGAGGAGAGCGGATGGGCGCCGGTGCATTGATCCACGATGCCGAACTTCCAAACGCCGAGCGGCAGCGATGGCTGGCTCTGGCGGAAAAGGCGCTGGCCGGCGGATCCTTCGAGGAAAAGCTCGTATCCCATACCGACGACGATATTCGTATTGAACCGCTTTACGATCGCGCGGCAGCAGAGCCTCTCGTGCGGGCAAACCCCAGATCGCCATGGATCGTAAGCCAGCGTATCGACGATCCAGATATCGACCGCGCCAGAAGCCAGGCACTGGAAGACGTCGCGCAAGGCGCCACCGGATTGTCGCTGGTTTTTGAGGGCGCGCCGAATGCATTCGGCTATGGCCTGCCAAGGACAGCCAAGGCGCTGGAGACGGTGCTCGACGGCGTGCCGCTCAACCGCGTCCAGGTTCGTATCGATGCCCATCCCTGGAGCCGCGCCGTGGCCGACTGGCTGGTGGCGTTCCTGACCAGGCGCCGGTCCGACCCGGCAAAGCTCAATCTGTCCTTCGGCATCGATCCGGCGGCGATCTTTGCCGGAACCGGCCGGCTGCGCATGTCGATCGAGGCCTTGAAGGCTTCGATGCCGCAATCCTTGGCGCATTTTTTCTCGATGGGGGTGCCAGGGGTTCTGCTGGAAGCGGATGGACGCGTCTTCCACAATGCCGGCGCCACCGAGGCGCAGGAGCTGGGCACGATGATGGCTTCGGCGGTCTCCTATCTCAGGATGTTCGAGGAGGCCCGCCAGCCGCTTGTCTATGCAGCGCCCCATATTGGCTTTGCGCTGAGCGTCGACCAGGACCAGTTCGTGTCGATGGCAAAGATCAGGGCGCTGCGCCGGCTGTGGGCGCGGGTTCAGGAGGCCTGCTCGATCCCCGCGTCCACAGCCAATATCCATGCCGAAACGTCCTTCCGCATGATGACGACCGCGGACCCGGAGACGAATATCCTGCGCACTGCGATTGCCGGTTTTGCGGCAGCGGCCGGCGGCGCGGATTCGATCTCCATCCTGCCGCACACGATCACGCATGGTTTGCCGGCCGGCTTTGCCCGCCGCGTCGCCCGCAATGCGCAACTGATCATGGCCAATGAAAGCCATATCGATCATGTCGCCGATCCTGCTTGCGGTTCGGGCGCCGTCGAGGCGCTCACCGCGGAGCTCTGTGAAGCGGCCTGGGAAGAGTTCCAGCGGATCGAGGCGGAAGGCGGCGTGCTGTCCAGCCTCCAGCAAGGGCACATCCAGAAGCGGATCCAAGCGGCCTCGGCCCGCCGCAACGCTGCCTATCAGGCGGGCGAACGCGCCATCATCGGCACGACCCTTTACCCATCAAAAGGCGAACGTGCGGTCGAAACGCTGGCGGCCGAGAGGCGGCAAGCGCTGACCGAAAGCGTGGCGGTCTGCGAGCCGCTGTTTCCGATCCGGATCGATCAGGCGATCGGAGTAGCGTCATGATCCCGGATTTCAGCAAGGTCGGCTGGTCGGCGCCGCGCCGCGCACCGATCGAGATCAAAGGCCAGCGGCTGACGCCGGAAGGCCTGAGCGTCAAGCACCTGTATAACCAGGGCGATCTCAAGGGACTGCCTAATCTCGACACCTATCCGGGCCTGCCGCCCTTTGTGCGCGGTCCCTACCCGACCATGTATGTCCAGCAGCCCTGGACGATCCGGCAGTATGCCGGCTTCTCGACGGCGGAGGAATCGAACGCCTTCTACCGGCGCAACCTTGCCGCCGGCCAGAAGGGACTGTCGATCGCCTTCGATCTCGCCACGCATCGCGGGTACGACAGCGACCATCCGCGCGTCGCAGGCGATGTGGGCATGGCCGGCGTCGCCATCGATTCCATCCTCGACATGCGCCAGCTCTTCGACGGCATCCCCCTCGACGAGATGACCGTTTCGATGACGATGAACGGCGCAGTGCTGCCGATCATGGCGCTCTATATCGTGGCAGCCGAGGAACAGGGGGTTGCGCAGAAGAATCTCGCAGGCACCATTCAGAACGACATTCTGAAAGAGTTCATGGTGCGCAACACCTACATCTATCCACCCAAGCCTTCGATGCGGATCGTGTCGGATATTTTTTCCTACACGTCCCGGCACATGCCGAAATTCAATTCGATCTCGATCTCCGGCTACCACATGCAGGAGGCCGGAGCGACGGCCGACCTGGAACTCGCCTATACGATCGCCGACGGCATCGAGTATGCCCGCGCCGGAGTCGCCGCCGGTCTCGATATCGACCGTTTCGCGCCGCGGCTTTCGTTCTTCTGGGCGATCGGCATGAACTTCTTCATGGAAGTGGCCAAGCTCAGGGCAGCAAGGCTTTTGTGGTCGAGCCTGATGCTGAAGAACTTCCTGCCGAAGGATGAGCGCTCGCTGTCGTTGCGCACCCATTGCCAGACGTCGGGCTGGTCGCTGACGGCGCAGGATCCCTATAACAACATCACCCGCACCATGATCGAGGCGATGGCCGCGACTCAAGGCCATACGCAATCGCTGCACACCAACTCCTTCGACGAGGCTATGGCGCTGCCGACCGACCATTCGGCTCGCATCGCCCGCAACACGCAGCTCATCCTGCAGAAGGAATCCGGCACAACCCGCATCATCGACCCGTGGGGTGGCTCGGCCTATGTCGAGCGGTTGACGCACGATCTGGCGGCGCGCGCGCTCGCCCATATCGAGGAGGTCGAGAGCCTTGGCGGCATGGCCGCCGCGACCGAAAAGGGCATCCCGAAGCTGCGCATCGAAGAGGCTGCCGCCCGCACTCAGGCGCGCATCGATTCGGGCGAGCAGATCCTGGTCGGCGTCAACGCGCATCGCCCGCAGACGGACATCGAGGTCGACGTGCTGAAGATCGACAATGCCGAGGTCAAAGCCCGGCAATTGTCGAAGCTGCAAAGGCTGAAAGGCACGCGCGACGTCGGCGCGGTCGAGAGCGCGCTGGATGCGCTGAGCCGGGCCGCCGCGGGTGGCGAAAACCTGCTCGAATTCGCCATCCGCGCCGCCCGCGCCAACGCCACGGTCGGTGAGATTTCGCTGGCGCTGGAAAAGGTGTTCGGTCGCCATGTCGCGTCGGTACAGACGATCTCCGGCGTCTATCGCAAGGCGCTTGGCGACAATCCGGTGGTCGACCGGCTGCAAGACAAGATCGTGGCGTTCGAGGAGAAGTCAGGCGGCAAACCGCGCATCCTCGTCGCCAAGATGGGACAGGACGGCCACGATCGCGGCCAGAAGGTCATTGCTACGGCCTTTGCCGATCTCGGCTTCGACGTCACCGTCGGAGCCATGTTCCAGACGCCGGAAGAGATTGCCAAACTCGCGGTCGAGCATGACGTGCACATTATCGGCGCCTCGTCACTGGCGGCGGGACATCTGACGCTCATTCCCGAACTCAAGGGTGCGCTGAAGAAGCTCGGTCGCAACGACATGCTGGTCGTCGCCGGCGGCGTCATCCCGCCACAGGATTACGACGCGGTGCTCAAGGCGGGTGCTGCGGAAATCTTCCCGCCTGGCACGGTCATTCCGGAAGCGGCGGAACGGCTGATGGATCGGCTGATGGCCGCCGGTTAAACACTGCTGCATCGCTGAACAAGCTGCGCTACAATCAGCGTTGCAACAGGGATGCAGCACCTTGAAGACGACCATCCACAAGATCGGCGATTCTGAAGGCGTAATCGTGCCGAGGGAGCTTCTTGACGAATCTACGGGTGGGCGATCAGCTCCAAATTATCGAAACCGACGGTGGCATTACTCTCAGACCCGTGGCCAACAGCTTCGAGCGTCAGATAAAGGCTGCCCGTGAGGTCATGGACAAATATAAAGTCGGGCTTAAGAAGCTCGCCGAATGATCCGCGCCACTTACCGCACTAGATGTGAGACGCTCTAGCTTTCCGAGAGCTTGACGATTTCCCATTCCTTGCCGTTGACGCTCGCCACGTCACCAACTTTCTTGCCGAACAAGGCCATGGCCATCGGCGAGACATGCGAGATGCTCCCCTTGGCCGGGTCGGCCTCGTCCTCACCGACGATCTTCCAGTGGACCTTCCTGCCGTCATCGCCTTCCAGCGTGACGCCCATGCCAAAGCGAACTAGGTCGCTGCCCGGCTCAGGAACGGAAAGTTCGGCGCTTTCACGCCGCGCGGTCCAGTAGCGCAGGTCTCGCGAGACGACCGCGATGCGTTCGCGGTCGGCCCGCCTCTCGGCTTTGGCCAGTATGTCGCGCAGTTCGGCCAGATTTTCCTCGATCTGCGCCAGGCCGCGCTCCGTCACCAGATTGCGGTGCGTGCTGATCGGCCGCTCGCCGATGCCGGCGATGGCGTTTTCGCTGTCCTCTTCGCGCGTGAAGGCTCTGCTCATCCGTCGAACTTAGGCGCGTAGCTGCAACTTCACAAGCCATTGCCAGCAAGGCCACCGGGGCTGGCACGATTCCTGCGACACAGGGCAGAATTCCAGGGAATCTGTGCCGATGTTGAACAGACGAAAGTTTCTCACGGGAACCGCCGGCTTTGCCGTCTTAGGCCTCTCGCTCGACCAGGCGGTCGCGACCGCCCTGCCCGGTATCGAAAATGCCTCGATGCGCGGCTCGATCAGCGCTGCCGACCTTGGCGTGCAGCCCGGCGTGCTCGACGACCAGAGCAAGGCCTTCGCCAAGCTGCTGCGCCACGCCAACGACCGCGACATGCCGGTGTTCCTGCCGCCGGGCATCTATGTGGTATCAAACCTTTCGCTGCCCAGCCGTGTCAGGCTGTCCGGCGTGCCGGGCGCATCGCGGATCGTCTATGGCGGCAATGGCCATCTTTTCATGGCCGAGCAGGCCGAGCATATCGAATTTAGCGGGCTGGTGTTCGACGGCAGCAACCGCTGGATGGGCGACTATGCGCAAGGCCTGCTCGATCTTCGCCGCGTCGGCCACCTCGTCGTCGACAATTGCCAGATATCAGGCAGCGGCAAGCACGGCCTGTCGCTCGAACATGCCTGCGGCCGCATCGAGCGCTCGGACATATCGGGCGCGGCCGATGCCGGCATCTATTCGGTCGAGGCCGGCGGCCTGGAGATCTCAAGCAACAGCGTTTCCGATTGCGGCAATGGCGGCATCCTTGTACACCGCTGGCAAGCGGCTGAGGATGGCACCATCGTCAGCGGCAACCGCGTCGAACGGATCCAGGCGCGCAGCGGCGGAACCGGCCAGAACGGCAACGGCATCAATGCCTTCCGTGCGGGCAATGTCGTCATTTCGGGCAATATTGTCTCGGACTGCGCGTTTTCGGCGATCCGCGCCAACAGCGCCAGCAATCTGCAGATGACCGGCAACACCTGCTCGCGATCGGGCGAAACGGCGCTCTATTCCGAGTTCTCCTTCGAAGGCGCGATCATTGGCAACAACATCGTCGACGGCGCCGCCAATGGCATCTCGATCGTCAATTTCAACGAAGGCGGCCGCATGGGGGTCTGCCAGGGCAATATCGTGCGCAATCTCTCGATCAGCGGCCCCTACCCTGCCGACCCACCCGGCTTCGGCGTCGGCATCAGCGTCGAAGCCGACACGACGGTGTCGGGCAATGTCGTCGAGAATGCGCCGCTCTACGGCATGCAGATCGGCTGGGGGCCGTATATGCGCAATGTGGTCGCCACGGGAAACATCATCCGCAAGGCCGGAACCGGCATCGTCGTCAGCGTGGTCGAGGGTGCCGGTACGGCCGTCATTTCCGACAACGTCATCGATGGCACGCAGAACGGCGCGATCATCGGCCAGCGCTGGGCCGAGCCGGTGACCGGCGACCTCGCCTCATCAGGCAATGCCGGCTATGCGCATCTGACCGTCGAGCGCAATCACGTCAGCTGAAGGCAACTGTCGGCCGGAGCGAACCCACTTTGGCGCCAACCCGGCTTTCGATGGGCGCGTTTGCCAGTTCGATCAGCTTCGCCGCCAGGGCCTCATCCGTGCGCAGGAGCCTGGCAATGACCGCGGCGACAATGGATTCAACCGCACGGCCAGCGCCATCATCGCATTTGAGCGCGATGCCGAAGCCAAGTTCGGGGAGTGCTGCGCAACAGACCCCCTCGGCTCCGCCCTTTACGAAAATCCGCCCAGGAGCAGCCTCCATCAGCGCAAGGTCGGCGCGACCGGTGCCGGCAACAAAGAATGGCTCAGCCATACAGGCGGACAAAAGCCGCTTCGCAGCCTTCGCTCGTTCAGGGCCAAAACCGGTCCCAGTCGCCATGCGGGCAAAGCCGAGGGCGAAGCTCCTGAGCGGCACCGCGTAGGTCGGGATCGAGCAGCCGTCGATCGCTCGCTCGCCGGCGCCATGGGCAGCGCCCGTCGCCGCCTGCATTGCGTCGCGCACCATCTCCTGCAAGGCGTGATCCGCCCTGACGTAGCCGCCATGGGCAATGCCCGAGTGTACGCAGGTACAGAGGAAGCCGGAGTGCTTGCCGGAGCAGTTGTTGTGCAATGAGTTTGGCAAGCCGCCAGCGCGGGCAAGCGCAATCTCCGCCTGATGGTTCGACGGCCAGTGCGCGCCGCATTCCAGCGCCGTTTGGTCCAACCCTGCCCTGGCCAGCATGGACCGCGCCAGTTCGACATGCGCCGGCTCGCCGGAGTGGGAAGCGCAGGCAAGCGCCAGTTCGCGGTTGCCGAAGCCATAGGTATCCGCGGTGCCGCTTTCGACCAGCGGCAGTGCCTGGATCGCCTTGACCGCCGAGCGCGGGAACACCGGACGTGTGGTGTCGCCGACCTCCCAGACCGGCCTATTGTCGGCGTCGAAAACAGCTATGGCGCCACGATGGGCGCTCTCGACTATGGCGCCGCGCAGAACCTCGACCAGAACCGGATTTGTCATGAATTCCCCGTGAAATGCGGGGCCGGTTTTATCTGATCCGATCGAGAATGGAAACGTAGTTGGCGACCGCGGCGCCACCCATGTTGAAGATGCCGCCGAGTTTTGCGCCAGGCACCTGGATGCCGCCGGCCTCGCCGGTGAGTTGCATGGCGCTCAGCACATGCATCGACACGCCGGTAGCGCCGATCGGGTGACCCTTGGCCTTCAACCCGCCGGAGGGATTGACCGGCAGCCGGCCGTCCTTCGCCGTCTCGCCGCTCATGGCGAGCTTCGCCCCCTCACCTGGCTTGGCCAGCCCCATCGCCTCGTATTCGATCAGTTCGGCGATGGTGAAACAGTCATGCGTCTCGACGAAGGATAGATCGTCGAGGGTCACGCCGGCCTGCTTCAGTGCCTGGCTCCAGGCCTGCTCGCAGCCTTCGAAGGCGAGGATGTCGCGCTTCGACATCGGCAGGAAATCCTGCACATGCTGGTTGGCGCGGAAGGCGACGGCGCGGCGCATCTTCAGCGCCGTCGCGGTGTCGGCAAGGACAAGGGCGGCGGCGCCGTCCGAAACCAGCGAGCAATCGGTGCGCTTCAGGGGACCGGCGACGAAGGGGTTCTTCTCGCTCTCCTGGCGGCAGAACTCGTAGCCGAAATCCTTGCGCATCTGCGCGTAGGGATTGTCGACGCCGTTCTTGTGGTTCTTGGCGGCGATCATGGCGAGCGCGTCCGACTGATCGCCATAGCGCTGGAAATAGCCTTGAGCGATCTTGCCGAAGACACCGGCGAAGCCCGCCGGCGTGTTGCCATCCTCGGGCAGATAGGAGGCCTTGAGCAGGTTCTTGCCGATCTCGGGACCGGGCGTCGTCGTCATCTGCTCGGCGCCGACCACCAGGACGATGCGGGCGGCATTGGCATCGATGGCGCGGATGCCTTGCCTGACTGCCGCCGAACCGGTGGCGCAAGCGTTCTCGACCCGCGTCGCCGGCTTGAAGCGTAGCCGGTCGTCGGCCTGGAGCACCAGGCTGGCGGTGAAATCCTGCGCGGAAAAGCCGGCGTTGAAATGACCGAGCACGATCTCGTCGACGTCGTCCGGGCCGATGCCGGCATGGTCGAGCGCCTCGACCGCCACCTTGGTGATCAAGCCCTCCAGCGTCTCGCCTTCGAGCTTGCCGAAGCGCGAATGCGCCCAGCCGACAATGCATGCTGTCATGGCGATCTCCATTCTCCGCGAGCCTGGTATTTCATATCGCGGCGTTAGCTTCTCATATTGTTCAACTATGAACCGTTTTCCAGACCGCGTGAAGGGCCAGCAACACACAATCGTTTGATCTTCGGGTTCGATCTTGGCGCTCGACCTTCGGCATGAAAATCGGATTGGATTTTTGTTGATTGATCCGTCAATAAAAAATAACTTGGCCGCTGAGACTGGAACAACAAATGCCGAAAGTCGGAATGGAACCGTTGCGCCGCAAGGCGCTTATCGATGCGACGATCTCGGCGATCGGCGAGCGCGGCTCGCTTGACGTGACCATGTCCGAGATCGCCGGACGCGCCGGCGTCTCCTCGGCACTTGCCCATCACTATTTCGGCGCCAAGGACGAGCTTTTGCTGGCGACGATGCGGCACATCCTGGCCGAGCTGACCACCGACACTTTGCGAGTCCTGGGCTCGACCAGCACCCCCCGCGAGCGTGTTTCGGCGGTGGTCGCCGTCAACTTCTCCGACCTCCAGTTCCAGCCGGAAACCATCGCCGCCTGGCTTGCCTTCTATGTCGAGGCGCAGAAATCTTCGGCGCTGCGCCGACTACTCAGGGTCTATGCAAGGCGGCTGCACTCGAACCTGATGAGCGGGCTGACCGGCATCCTGCCGAGAAACGAGGCCGACCGCGTCGCCGAGGCGACGGCGGCGCTGATCGATGGGCTCTATATCAGGCGCGCGCTGAAGGACGGCGTGCCAGATGCCGCGACCGCGATCGCGCTGGTCGAGGACTATCTCGAAACGAAACTCAGCCGGCGGCAGACGCAGTGACACGCAAGAAACCCAATTTCCTGATCGTCATGGTCGATCAGCTCAACGGAACGCTGTTCCCGGACGGACCGGCGGACTTCCTGCATGTGCCGCATCTTAAGGCGCTGGCTGCCCGCTCGGCGCGCTTTGCCAACAACTACACCGCCTCGCCGCTCTGCGCGCCGGGCCGCGCCTCGTTCATGAGCGGGCAGTTGCCGTCGCGCACCGGGGTCTATGACAATGCCGCCGAATTCGTCTCGTCGATCCCGACCTTTGCCCATCATCTGCGCGCCGCTGGCTACTACACCTGCCTGTCGGGCAAGATGCATTTCGTCGGGCCGGACCAGTTGCATGGCTTCGAGGAGCGGCTGACCACCGACATCTATCCGGCCGATTTCGGCTGGACGCCGGATTACCGCAAGCCCGGCGAACGTATCGACTGGTGGTATCACAATCTGGGTTCGGTGACCGGCGCCGGCGTCGCCGAGACCACCAACCAGATGGAGTATGACGACGAGGTCGTGTTCCTGGCCACGCAGAAGCTCTACCAGCTTTCGCGGGAGCAGGACGATGCGAGCAAACGGCCCTGGTGTCTCACCGTTTCGCTGTCACACCCGCACGATCCCTATGTCGCGCGCAAGCAGTACTGGGACCTCTACGAACATTGCCAGACGCTTGATCCGGAAACCGGGTTCATCGCGCATGACGAACAGGATGTGCATTCGCAGCGGCTGTACCGCGCCAGCGACTATCCCGCTTTCGAGATCACCCGTGAGCAAGTGCGACGTTCCCGGCGCGGCTATTTCGCCAATATCTCCTATGTCGACGACAAGCTCGGCGAGTTGCTGAATGTCCTCAAGCGCACGCGCATGGACGACGACACGGTCGTCCTGTTCTGCTCGGACCATGGCGACATGCTCGGTGAACGCGGCCTGTGGTTCAAGATGAGCTTCTTCGAAGGCTCGGTGCGGGTGCCGCTGATGATCGCCGGCAAGGGCGTATCAGCAGGATTGATCGAGGCCCCGGTTTCCAATCTCGATGTGACGCCGACGCTTTGCGACCTCGCCGGCATCGACATGAGCGCGATCGCACCGTGGACCGACGGCCAGTCGCTGCTGCCGCTTGCCAAGGGCGGGCAGCGCACAGCGCCTGTGTTGATCGAGTATGCCGCCGAAGGCTCCTACGCGCCGCTGGTTGCGCTTCGCGATGGCAAATACAAGTTCGTCCATTGCGAACTCGACCCGCCGCAGTTGTTCGATCTCGAAGCCGATCCGCTCGAGCGGGACAATTTGGCCGACGACCCGGCCAATGCCGGCCTGGTGGCGGCGTTCATGAACAAGGTCCGGGCGCGCTGGGACATGGCCGGCTTCGACGCCGCCGTGCGCGAGAGCCAGGCGCGCCGCTGGGTCGTCTATCCGGCGTTGCGCAACGGCGCCTATTACCCCTGGGATTTCCAGCCGCTGCAGAAGGCGTCGGAGCGCTACATGCGCAACCACATGAACCTCGACAATCTCGAAGAGAGCAAAAGGTATCCGCGAGGCGAATGATGACAAATCTTGTCCCCTCCCTCGATCATCTCAAACAGGCCTATGCCGTCACTTCGAAGGCGACGCAGATCACGCCGCTGTTGGAGTCGGCGGCTCTTGCTCGCGAAACGGGCGCGGCCCGTGTCTTCGTCAAGCCGGAGTCGCTGCAATGGGCCGGATCGTTCAAGGTGCGCGGCGCCTATTGGCGGCTGAAACGGCTTTCGCCTGATGAGGCCAGGAAGGGTGTCGTCGCCTATTCCTCCGGCAATTTCGCGCAAGGGCTGGCGGCCGCCGGACAGGCGCTCGGCATTCCCGCCACCATCGTCATGCCGATCGACGCGCCCGCCGCCAAGCGCGACGCAACGGCCGGCTATGGCGCGCGCGTCGTGCTGACCGACCATGGCGACCGCGCGCGTGAGGAGGTTGCCGCCGCCAAGGCACGCGAAATCGCCGAGACCGAGGACCTCACGCTGCTGCATCCATTCGACGATCCGGAGATTGTGGCCGGCCAGGCCGGTGCCGGGCTGGAAGCCCTCGAGCAGCTCGATGCCAGGAATGCCAGCGCCGATTTGCTGTTCTGCGCGGTCGGCGGCGGCGGGCTGATCGGCGGCGTTTCGCTCGCCTTCCACTATCTGTCGCCGGCAACCGAGATCATCGGCGTCGAGCCGGAAGGTTTCAACGGCATGGGTTCGTCGCTGGCGCATGGCGCGATCGAGACCATGCCGATCGGGCCGAAATCGATCTGCGACGGGCTGATGGCGCGCAAGCCCGGCGACGCGCCGTTCGCGGCGGTCAGGGCTGCCGGCGTTCGCGGCATCACCGTCGACGATGCCTCCGTGCGGCAAGCCATGCGGATCGCCTTCGAACGGATGAAGCTGGTGCTCGAACCCTCGGGCGCGGCATCGCTGGCGGCGCTGCTCGGCGGCAAGGTGGATGTGAGCGGCAAGACCGTGCTCGTCGTGGCGACCGGCGGCAATGTCTCGCTCGCCGATTTCATTGCGCATATGAACCACGGGCGCATATGAACCATGCTTGAAGCAGATTTCGTCATCATCGGCTCCGGCTCGGCCGGTTCGGCCATGGCCTACCGGCTGTCGGAGGACGGCAAGCATTCGGTGATCGTCGTCGAATTTGGCGGCAGCGACATCGGGCCGCTGATCCAGATGCCGTCGGCACTGTCGATCCCGCTCAATATGAGCCTCTACGACTGGGGCTTTGCCAGCGAGCCGGAGCCGCATCTTGGCGGCCGCGTGCTGGCGACGCCGCGCGGCAAGGTCATCGGCGGCTCGTCCTCGATCAACGGCATGGTCTATGTGCGGGGACATGCGCGCGACTTCGACCATTGGGCCGAGGAGGGAGCGACGGGCTGGGGCTTTGCCGATGTGCTTCCCTATTTCAAGCGCATGGAAAACGCGAATGGCGGCGAGGATGGCTGGCGCGGCAAAAGCGGTCCGCTGCATGTACGGCGCGGCTCGCGCAGCAATCCGCTCTACGGCGCCTTCGTCGAGGCGGGCCGCCAGGCCGGCTTCGAGCTGACCGACGACTATAATGGCGCAAAGCAGGAAGGTTTTGGGCCGATGGAGCAGACTATCCATGGTGGCCGCCGCTGGTCGGCGGCGAGTGCCTATCTCAGGCCGGCGCTCAGGCGTAAAAATGTGAGTCTCGTCAAAGGCTTCGCGCGGCGGGTGATCATCGAGAATCAACGCGCCACCGGCGTAGAGATCGAGTCTCGCAGGCAGGTCCAGATCATCAAGGCGCGCCGCGAAGTGATCATTGCCGCGTCCTCGATCAATTCGCCCAAGATCCTGATGCTGTCCGGCATCGGCCCAGCCGCGCATCTCAGGGAAAATGGCATCCAGATGGTGGCCGACCGGCCCGGCGTCGGCCGCAACTTGCAGGACCATATGGAGCTCTACATCCAGCAGGAATCGACCAAACCGATCACGCTGAATTCGGTGCTGAACCCGTTCTCCAAGGCACTGATCGGCGCGCAATGGCTGTTCTTCAAATCCGGCCTTGGCGCGACCAACCATTTCGAGGCAGCGGCCTTCGTGCGTTCACAGGCCGGCGTCGACTACCCCGATATCCAGTACCATTTCATCCCGGCGGCGGTCCGCTATGACGGCAAGGCGGCAGCCAAGGCACATGGTTTCCAGGCGCATGTCGGGCCGATGCGGTCGAAGTCGCGCGGCTCGGTGACGCTGCGCTCACCCGATCCCCTGTCGAAGCCGGTGATCCGCTTCAACTATATGTCGCATCCGGACGACTGGACGGAGTTCCGCCACTGCATAAGGCTAACGCGCGAGATCTTCGGCCAAAAGGCATTCGATGCGTATCGCGGCAAGGAAATCTCGCCTGGCTCGCATGTCCAGTCGGACGACGATCTCGACGCCTTCATCAGGGACCACGCTGAAAGCGCCTACCATCCTTGCGGTACCTGCAGGATGGGCCGCAACGATGACCCGATGAGCGTCGTCGATCCGGAATGCCGCGTCATCGGCGTCGACGGGCTGCGGGTCGCCGACTCCTCGATCTTCCCGCGCGTGACCAACGGCAATCTCAACGCGCCGTCGATCATGACCGGCGAGAAGGCCGCCGACCACATCCTTGGCCGCACGCCGCTGGCGCCGTCCAACCAGGAGCCATGGATCAATCCGCGCTGGCAGGCATCGGACAGATAGGCCATTGTCGGGAGGGTTGCCCTGCCCCGAGACGATTGGAGAACTCCCATGCGCGCCCAGCCGACGGCATCGCACTATGTCAACGGACGCTACATCGAAGACGAAGGCGGCGCGCGGCTGCCGGTGATCTATCCGGCAACCGGCGAGACCATCGCGGTGCTGCACTCGGCGACGCCAAACGTGCTGGAACTAGCCGTCGAGGCGGCGCGGGCAGCACAACCGGCCTGGGCGCGGCTGAAGCCGGTCGAGCGCGGGCGCATTCTGCGCCGCGCCGCCGACATTTTGCGGGCGCGCAATACCGATCTCGCCCGCGGCAAGGCGATTCAGGAGACGCTGGTGGCGGACGCGCCTTCGGCAGCCGACTGCCTCGAATATTTCGGCGGCGCGGTCGCGTCCTATAATGGCGAGGCCGTCGATCTCGGCGGACCCTTTGCCTATACGCGGCGCGAGGCGCTTGGTGTCTGCGTCGGCATCGGCGCCTGGAACTACCCAATCCAGATCGCCGGCTGGAAATCCGCACCGGCGCTCGCCATGGGCAACGCCATGGTTTTCAAACCGTCGGAGAACACGCCGCTGTCGGCGCTGGCGCTGGCCGAGATCTACACTGAGGCCGGCCTGCCCGACGGGCTGTTCAACGTGGTGCAAGGCTATGGCGATGTCGGCGCCGGGCTTGTCGAGCACGATGTCGTCGCCAAGGTCTCGGTGACCGGCTCGGTGCCCACCGGCCGCAAGGTGCTGTCGCTCGCCGGCTCGAAGATGAAGCACGCCACGATGGAGCTCGGCGGCAAGTCGCCGCTGATCGTCTTCGACGACGCCGATCTCGAAAACGCCATTGGCGGCGCCATGCTCGGCAATTTCTATTCGACCGGCCAGATCTGCTCCAACGGCACGCGGGTCTTCGTGCAGAAGCGTATCCATGACCGCTTCGTCGAACGCCTCGTCGAGCGGACGAAGAAGATCCGCATCGGCGATCCGCTCGACCCGGAAACGCAGATGGGGCCGCTGGTCAACAAGGCGCAGCAGGAAAAGGTCGTCTCCTATATCGAGGCCGGCAAGCAGGATGGTGCCGTGCTCGCCACTGGCGGCAACGTGCCTTCTCTGCAAGGTTTCCAAGGTGGCTTCTTCATCGAGCCGACGGTCTTCACCGGCGTCACCGACAATATGCGCATCGCGCGTGAAGAGATTTTCGGGCCTGTCATGAGCGTGTTGAAATTCGATGCCGAGGACGAAGTGATCGACCGCGCCAACGACACCGAATTCGGCCTCGCCGCCGGCGTCTTCACGCGCGACTTACCGCGCGCCCATCGCGTCATTGCCGAACTGCAGGCCGGCACCTGCTGGATCAACGCCTACAATCTGACACCGGTCGAGATACCCTTCGGCGGCTTCAAGCAGTCCGGCATCGGCCGCGAAAATTCGCTGGCGGCACTGGCGCTGTATTCGCAGCTGAAGTCGGTCTATGTCGAGACCGGCGACGTGGCGAGCCCGTACTGACGCAACCAGCTGCTACGTTTTGTGCGTCCGCTTCAAGCGGTGTTTGCCCGATTGGAAATCCGCTCCGCCGCCAGCTCGATGAAGACCTTGACCAAGGGCGAAAGGTGCCGGCTGCTCGGGTAGAGAACGTGGAGGCCACCGGCTGGCGGCGCGTAATCCTTGAGTATGCGCTGCAACCGCCCTTCATCAATCAGCGTCTCGGCGATGGCATTGGGCAATTGGGCGATGCCGAAGCCTGCAATGGCAGCGGCAACCACCGCCTGCATCTCGTTGGCGGCGAAACGTCCGGCCACCGTAACCGTTTCCTGCCCGTGAGGCCCGTCCAGCAGCCAGTGAGCGCCTGACGTTGAAGGACCTGCAATGACGCAATGATGGTGGGTGAGATCCATAGGCGATTCCGGTACGCCGTGGCGCGCGAGATAGTCCGGGCTGGCGCAAAGCAGCCTTTGCGCGGAGCCGAGTTTGCGGGCGATCAGCGTGGAATCCTGAAGGACTCCGGTGCGGAATGCTAGGTCTATGCCGTCCTCTACCAGATTGAGCTTGTCGTCGGTAAGACGGAGTTCGACCTTGGTTTTCGGATAGATCGCAAGAAAGTCGACCACGGCCTGGGTGAGGAAATAGCTGCCAAAGCCGACGGGCGCTGAAATGCGGATCGTGCCCGATGGCTCCGCTCTTGCTTCGGCGAGGCGCAGATTTGCATCCTCGAGTGTCCGCAGCGCCTGGCTGCTCTGCTCGTAATAGAGGCGCCCGGCGTCCGTCAGGTTGAGGCTGCGTGTCGTGCGCTGCAGCAGGCGGACCCCGAGTTCGCGCTCCAGCGCGGCAATGCGGCGGCTGACCGTCGTCTTGGGCATGACGAGCAGGCGCGCGGCAGCGGTGAAGCTGCCGGCTTCGACGACGCGGGCGAACACGGCAATGTCGTTGAGGTCGATCATTGTATCCAATTGTGAGACAAAGTTTTCCAATTATAGGCAATTATGCATCAATGCGACAGAGCCTAATTTTGCTCCAGCGAAACGAAAAGGAGCGATCAAGATGATCACCAAGAGAAGCGTTCTGGTTACTGGTGCCACCGGTCAGCAAGGTGGCGCGGTTGCGCGCGCACTGCTGTCGAAGGGGCACCGCGTTAAGGCACTGACCCGCAAGCCGGACAGCGACGGCGCCCGGCAGCTGGCGACCGCGGGTATTGAAATCGTGGCCGGCGATCTCGCCAATAAGGACTCCGTTGTGAAGGCCGCAAAAGACGTCGACGCTATGTTCCTGATGGGCAACAGCTACGAGGCCGGGATGGAAGAGGAGACCCGCCAGGGGATTCTAGCGGCCGATGCAGCCAAGGCTGCCGGCGTCGGACATCTGATTTATTCGTCCGTTGCCGATGCCAACAAGAAGACGGGCATCCCGCATTTCGAAAGCAAATATCTTGTCGAGCAACATGTCACCAAGCTCGGCATCCCCTACACGATCAGCGCGCCGGTCGCTTTCATGGAGAACATCGTCGCGCCGTGGTCGATCGGCGCGCTCAGCCAAGGCACGTATGCCTTTGCAATGCCTGCCAAACGGGTCCTCCAACTGGTCACCCTGCTAGACATCGGTGCCTTCGTTGCCGCCCTGGTCGAGCGGCGCGAGCGCGTGTTCGGCAAGCGTTTCGATATTGCAGGAGACGAGTTGTCCGGCGAAGACCAGGCGAAGATCCTTTCGCAGGCCATCGGCCGCCCGATCAACTATCAGGAAATTCCGATCGCGGTGGCCCGCCAGCAAAGCGAGGACGCGGCGTTGATGTTCGAGTGGTTCGACCGCGTCGGCTACGACGTCGATATCGCGGCCTTGCACCGAGATTTCCCGGAGGTCGGCTGGCACAGTTTTGCCGACTGGGCGCGGAAGTTCGACTGGAGCGTTCTTGGGCAGGCATCTTAGGCCCGCCCGAGCTACCGTTGTGAAGTCCGGCGACAGCGGATCAGCGGCAAGCTGGGCTCCGCTCTCCGCAAGGCTTCTCGCCACGATGCGATGAGGCCCTGAACCTAAAAAGTCTGGTTGTAGGCGCCGACTTCCGGGCTGCGGCGCAGCACGGCGTCGACAGCCTCGAACATCTGCCGCCGGCGCTCGGACGACACCGGGCTCTCGACCACGACGACAAGCTCCGGCTTGTTCGATGACGCCCGCACCAGGCCCCAGGTGCCGTCCTCGGCAACGACGCGAACCCCGTTGACGGTGATCAGGTCGGCGATCTTCTGCCCGGCAAACGCCGCGCCTTCCTGCTTCATCGCCTGGAAATCGGAAACGACCCGCTCGACGACGCCATATTTCACGGCGTCGGCGCAATGCGGCGACATGGTCGGGGTGCCGAAGGTCAGCGGCAGATCGCGATAGAGATCGGCCATGCTGCTTGCCGGGCTGCGGTCCAGCATTTCGCATATTGCGATGGCGGTGATCAAACCATCATCATAGCCGCGCCCGATCGGCGGATTGAAGAAGAAATGACCGGATTTCTCGAAACCGGCGATGGCGCCGAGCTCGGCCACGCGGCGCTTGATGTAGGAATGGCCGGTCTTCCAATAGTCAGTGACGGCGCCATCGGCGCGCAAGGCGGCGTCGGTGTTGAACAAGCCGGTCGATTTGACGTCGACGACGAAGGTCGAGCCCGGATGCAACCGCGCAATGTCGCGCGCGAGCATGACGCCGACCTTGTCGGCAAAGATCTCGTTGCCCTCATTGTCGACCACGCCGCAGCGGTCGCCGTCGCCGTCGAAGCCAAGCCCGACATCGGCTCCCGTCTCCAGGACCTTGTCGCGGATCGCATGCAGCATCTGCATGTCTTCGGGATTTGGGTTGTAGTGTGGAAAGGTATGATCGAGCTCGACGTCGAGCGGGATCACCTCGCAGCCGATCCGCGCCAACGCCTCGGGCGCAAAGGCGCCGGCTGTGCCATTGCCGCAGGCGGCGACCACTTTGAGCTTTCTCGAGATGCGCTTGTCCCGGGTCAGATCGTCGAGATAGGTCTTGCGGAAATCCGCAACGAAATCGTAGGAGCCGCCGCCGATGAGGTCAAAGTCGCCGGCAAGCACGATCGCCTTCAATGCGCTCATCTCCTCCGGGCCGAAGGTCAGCGGCCGCGCCGCCCCCATCTTGACGCCGGTCCAGCCATTTTCGTTGTGCGAGGCGGTAACCATGGCAACGGACGGCGTATCGAGCGCGAACTGGGCGAAATAGGCCATCGGCGACAGGGCCAGGCCGATATCCTTGACCCGCGCGCCGGCGGCCATCAGGCCGGAAACCAGCGCCAGCTTGATGGCAAGCGAATAGGAGCGGAAATCATGCCCGGTGACGATATCGGGTCCCGCGCCCAGGCGCCGGATCAACGTGCCGAGCCCCATGCCGAGCGCCTGGACGCCGATCAGGTTGAGCTCCGGCGGCTCAGCCGAGGCCGGGTGGCCGAACCACCAGCGCGCATCATACTCGCGAAAGCCGGACGGCTTGATCAGCGCCGAGGTTTCGAACTCGAAGGTGTTGGGACGGGATTCGCTAACGATCTTCAGGGGCAAGACAGCAAAACTCCAAGTGGCTGGAAATCACGGAGGCAGTATGGGTGGATCGCTTGACCCAACAAGCCTTTAAGCCGTGTTTATCCAGCAGGAAACTGAAACCTGTATGACGTTGCCGTAAAAGCCGACGAAATGCGACAGAAGCACTGCCATTGGCGCTTGCAGGAACGAAGTACGGCGGCTATAAGCCCGCGGTCTGGTCACGGAGTGTAGCGCAGCCTGGTAGCGCACATCGTTCGGGACGATGGGGTCGCAGGTTCAAATCCTGCCACTCCGACCAGAAAAAACAGCGGCTTGGCTGTGTTTGTTCCCGAAATGAATCAATCCATTGCCGTAGCGCTCAACGGTAGCGCTAAGCGCTCAACCGAAACCGCGTGACGTCGATGGCCGCATTCATCAGCGTCTGCGTGTAGGCGGCCTGCGGATCGCTGAAGATCGCCTCGGTCGGCCCCTCCTCGACGATCTTGCCCTGCTTCATGACGATGATGTAGTCGGCCATGGCGCGCACGACGGCGAGATCGTGGCTGATGAAGAGGTAAGACAGTTCGTGGTCGGCCTGCAGCTTGCGCAGCAACTCGACGATCTGCTTCTGCACCGAGCGGTCGAGCGCCGAGGTCGGCTCGTCCAGCACCACCACCTTGGGCTTGAGGATCATGGCGCGCGCGATGGCGATGCGCTGGCGCTGGCCGCCGGAGAATTCGTGCGGATAGCGATTGCGCGCATTCGGATCGAGCCCGACTTCGCGCAAGGCCTCGACCGCGCGCTGGTCGCGCTGCTTACCCGACAGCGACGGCTCGTGCACCAGCAGCCCTTCGGTTATGACCTGGCCGACGGTCATGCGCGGCGACAGCGAGCCGAACGGATCCTGGAAGACGAGCTGCAATTCGCGCCGCAGCGGCCGCATCGCCTGACGGTCGGCGTTGGAAATGTCGCGGTCGCCGAGGCGGATCACGCCATCGCTCGGCAGCAGCCGCAGCAAGGCTCGGCCGAGCGTCGATTTTCCCGAGCCGGATTCGCCGACGATGCCGATGGTCTGGTTCCGCTTCAGCCGGATCGAAATGCGGTCGACCGCGCGCAGCAGCAGCGGCTCTCCGGCGAGGAAACCACCGCCGATCTTGAAGGTCACTTCGACATTCCTGCCTTCGAGCAGGACAGGCGCGTTCGGCGGCGGCGGCGCCTTGGTGCCGGTCGGCTCGGCGGCCAGCAGCATCTTGGTATAGGCATGCTGCGGGTTGACGAAGATCGCCTCCGCCTCGCCCTCCTCCACCACCTCGCCATAGCGCATAACATAGACCCGGTCGGCAAAACGCCTGACGATGCCGAGATCGTGGGTGATGAAGACGATCGCCATGCCGAGCTTGCGCTGCAGTTCGGCAAGCAGCATCAGGATTTGTGCCTGGATAGTGACGTCGAGCGCCGTCGTCGGCTCGTCGGCGATCAAGATGTCGGGATCATTGGCCAAGGCCATGGCGATCATGACGCGCTGGCGCTGGCCGCCCGACATTTCGTGCGGGTAAGATTTCATCCGCCGCTCGGGATCGGGAATATGGACCAGCCGCAACAGCTTGAGCGCCTCTTCGCGCGCCTCGGTCGCATTCAGGCCGCGGTGCCGGCGGATCGGTTCGATCAGCTGATTACCGATCGAATAGAGCGGATCGAGCGAAGTCATCGGCTCCTGGAAGATCATGCTGATCTTGGCGCCGCGGACCTTGTTCAATTCGGATTTGCTCAGGGTCAGCAAGTTGCGGCCGCGATAGTCGACACTGCCGGTGGCTTCGCCATTCGAGGCCAGCAGGCTCATCGCCGCCATCATTGTCTGGCTCTTGCCGGAGCCGGATTCGCCAACCACGGCAACGGTTTCGCCCGCGTTGACGTGAATGTTGATGCCCTTCACCGCCTCGACCGCGCCGTCGAGCGTGCGGAAGCGGACGCGCAGGTCCTTGACGCTGAGGATCGTTTCGGAAGCAGCCATCTCAGCGGTCCTTGGGGTCGAGCGCGTCGCGCAGGCCGTCGCCGACGAAATTCAGGGCGAACAGCGTCGAGACGAGGAAGAAGGCGGGAAACAGCAGCAGCCAGTTGGCGGTGCCGATGTTCTTGGCGCCGACCGAGATCAGCACGCCCCAGCTGGTCATCGGCTCCTGCACGCCGAGTCCGAGGAATGACAGGAAACTCTCCAGGATGATGACCTGGGGCACCAGCAGCGTCATGTAGATCACCACTGGACCGAGCAGGTTGGGAATGACGTGGCGCAGCAGGATGCCACGCTGACCGACACCCATGGCTTCCGCTGCCTGGACATATTCCTGCCGGCGGATCGACAGCGCCTGGCCGCGCACGATGCGCGCCATGTCGAGCCACAGCACGGCGCCAACGGCCAGGAACATCAGCACGAAGTTGCGGCCGAAGAACACCACCAGCATGATGACGAAGAAGATGAACGGCAGCGAATAGAGCACGTCGACGATGCGCATCATCACCTCGTCGACCCGGCCGCCGGCAAAGCCGGCCGCGGCACCATAGACCACACCGATGACCACCGCCACGACACCGGCGAGCAGGCCGATGGCCAGCGAGATGCGTCCCGCCATCAGCGTTCGCGACAGGAGATCGCGGCCGGTGTTGTCGGTGCCGAACAGGAAATACTGCTGCCTGACCGACGCGGTCATCGTCAGTTCGAGCCCGTCGGGCGACTTGCTCTCGATCTTGGTATCGTCGAAGGCATCGGAGCGGTCGAGATAGCGGATGTTGCGCTCATCGATCGGTTTGGTCGAAGTGACGGTGACGGCGATGCGATTGCCGTCCTGTTTCCACTCCTTGATGTTGACGCGCATGCGCTTGATCGCATCGTCAAGGGCCGTCTCGATCATGTCGGCCCTTGGATAGGGGCTGAAGCTCGGCGGCGTGCGCACATAGTCGGCATAGATGGTGGTGTACTGATGCGGCACGAACCAGGGGCCGAACACGCTGATGACGCCAATGAAGGCAAGGTAATAGAGGCTGAACATTGCGGCGCGATTGGCCTTGAGGCGCGCCCATGCGTCGCCCCAGAGCGAGCGACCGACGACGGCAGGCGGAGCGGCGGCGGCTGCGATATCAGTCATAGCGCACCCTCGGGTCGACGACCGCGTACATGACGTCGACGATCAGGTTGAAGACGATGGTGAAGAGCGCGATCACCACCACGGTTCCCATCACCAGCGTGTAGTCGCGGTTGAGTGCGGCATCGACGAAATAGCGGCCGACACCGGGAATGGAGAAAATGGTCTCGACGATGACCGAACCGGTGAGCAGCGCCGCGGCCGCCGGACCGGTGAAGGAAACGATCGGCAGGATGGCGCCGCGCAGCGCGTGCTTGACCACCACCGACCAGTCGGACAGGCCGAGCGCACGTGCCGTTCGGATATGATGCGAGCGCAAGGATTCGATCATCGAGCCACGCATCAGTCGGGCGACGATGGCGATCTGCGGCAGAGCGAGCGTCAGTACCGGGCCGACCTTGTTGATCAGAGCACCATCGCCCCAGCCGCCGATCGGCAGCAGTTTCCAGGTCAGCCCGAACAAAAGCTGGATCACCGGCGCGATGACGAAAGTCGGGATGGTGCTGCCGGCGGTCGCCAGCGCAATCACCGTATAGTCGCCAAGCTTGTTCTGGTTGAGCGCGGCGATGGTGCCGAGTACGGAACCGAGCAGCAGTGCCAGGATCAGTGCGGAGGTGCCGAGCTGGACCGAAATCGGCAAGCCCTTGGCGAAGAGTTCGGTGACGGTGAAGTCAGGCAAATTGTAGCTCGGCCCGAAATTGCCGCGCAAAAGATTGCCGAGATAGTGGGCATATTGCAGCCAGAGCGGATCGTTGAGGCCGAACTGAGCTTCCAGATTGGCCCTGATCTCGGGGCTCAAGCCCCGCTCCTGATTGAACGGACCGCCTGGTGCGACGCGTATCAGGAAGAACGCCATGGTCACGATGACGAATAGCGTCGGTATGGCGGTCAGAAGCCGCCGGAGAATATATCGCAGCATCGGCGCCCCGCTTCGGCCAGAGCGATACACGTCCATGCGGACGCATTGCCACGCTCCAGCGCCTCCAAATCTTCGCACCGGGCTTGCCGAAAATCGACCACGACTTTCGGACCGATGCGATGACCGACCAGCCCGCCGCGCCCGGATGAGGCGCGGCGGTCCAGTCAAGGATGATTCAGTCCTTGGAGACGAAGCGGGACGGATGGATGTCCATCACATTGTCGTCGAAGCCATGCAGCTTCGAGGAAACGATGTCGTGGAAGCTGTAGTAGAGAAGCGGAATGTTACCGACGTCATCGACAAGGATGCGCTCGGCCTCAGTGAGGTCCTTCATGCGCTCTTCCGGCTTGCCGCCAGCGGCGGCGGCCTTGTCCATGGCCGCCTCGTATGCCGGGCTGTTGTAGTTCGAATAGTTGTTGCCGCTCGCCTTGCGTGTGATGCCGAGGAAGGTTTCCGGATCCTTGTAGTCGGCGATCCAGGCGGCACGCGCCACGTCGTAGTTACCCTTCTGCTCGAGGAAGGAATAGTGGGTCTTGGTATCGGTGTTGAGCAGCGTGATCTCGACGCCAAGCGGCTTCAGCTGTTCCTGGATGGCAACCGCGGTGTTCTTGTGATTTTCCGAGGTGTTGTAGCGGATCTCCATCTTCAGCGGATGCCCGGGCGTATAGCCGAGTTTCTCGAGGATCTTCTTGGCGGCGTCCTCGCGGTCGATCTGCGACATGTCGGCGTATTTGGCCATTGCCGGCGTGTAGCCCGCGATGCCTGGAGGGACCATCGAATAACCGGGAAGCATCGAGTTCTGCCAGACTTTCTCCGCTAGAAAGTCGCGGTCGATGGCCATCGAGATGGCGTTGCGCAGCTCGACATTGTCCCACGGCGCCTTGTCGGTCTTGATCGCATAGTAGTAGGTTCCGAGATACGGTCCGACGCGGACCTGATCGCCGAACTTGGTCTTCAGGTCAGCGAGCTGTTCGGTCGGCAGATCGCCGTAGCTGTCGAGTTCGCCGGCCTCGAAGCGCTTCATCGCCGACGAGCGGTCTTCGGTCGGGATATAGTTGACGACGTCCATCTTTACGGTCGCGGCGTCCCAGAATTTCGGATTCTTGACCAGCTTCATGTGGTCGTTGGGAATCCACTCGGCCAGCGTATACGCGCCGTTCGAAACGAGATTGCCCGCCTTGATCCAGTCGGCGCCGAGCTTGTCAATCGAAGCCTTGTTGACCGGATAGGTGGCCTGGTGGGTCAGCATCTCCAGGAAGTATGGCGTCGGCGCCTTCAGCGTCACTTCCAGCGTGTTGGCGTCGATCGCCTTGACCCCCATATCCTCGGGCTTGCCTTTCTTGGTGTTGACTTCCTCGGCTCCCTTCACCGGATAGAGCATGGAAGCGTATTCGGCTGCCGTCGCCGGATCCTCCAGCCGACGGAAGGAATAGACGAAGTCGTCCGCCGTCACCGGGCTGCCATCCGACCACAAGCCGTCCTTGCGCAGCTTGAAGGTGTAGACAGTGCCGTCGTCGGACACCGTCCAGCTTTCGGCGGCGCCCGGAATGAGGTTCGTCTTCTGGTCATGCATGACGAGGCCCTGGAACAGGTCGCGTATGATATCGGCTTCGTAGACCGTCGAGGTCTTGTGCGGATCGACCGTCTCCGCTTCCGCGGCGGATCCGCGGTTGTAGACGGTCTCCGCGAAAGCCGGCGTGTAGAACGTGCCGGCCGCCAGGGCCATGGTCGCGGCGAATACCGTCACCTTCAGCATATTTTTCAGCATGGAGTTCTCCCTGTAGAGGCGGCCTTGCAGCCACGCCTCTTGAGTGTTGACGCCCCGAAACCGATCGATGGCCTCTTCGAGCGCGCCGACGGTTCCCTTTCCGGCGGCTTGGTGCCCAGACAGTAACGCGGAGATTTTTTATTTCAACAGACTCTCGGGGTCACCCTGAGTAAGGCCTCCGCATGGCGGCCAAAACGCCGGCTGAATCCATGAGCCTGCCCCCTGTTCCTTCTCACCGCGGAGCCTTCGCTTCGGGCAAGGCACCTATACTCATTTGCAGTTCGCCAAAAACCTTAATGCGTTTTTAAGCAACCACGGGTTACATTTTTGGTTGGCCTCTGTACGTCTCTCTCATCTTTGATGGGCGAAGGACATGGACAAGATAGAAAGTAAAACAAACTTCAAAATGAAACAAAATATACGCGGATTTAGCGAAAAGCTACTTCAATTTAGAGAACGATCCGGGACCACGGCAGTCGAATTTGCGTTCCTTTCGCCAATTTTTATCCTGCTTTTGCTCGGAATGGTTGCATACGGGATTTATTTTGGCGCCAGCCACTCCGTCCAGCAAATTGCCGCGGACGCCGCACGCACGGCGATTGCTGGACTTAACGAAACCGAGCGTCAGGCGCTGGTAACCAGCTTTGTCACCAACAATGCGGGCGGATATCCCTTCGTTGATTCCAGCAAGCTGACCTATCAGGCCAAGGACAGCACCGCCGATGGAACCCAGTTCGTCGTGTCTGTCCAATACGACGCCCGCAACCTGCCGATCTGGAACCTCTTTCCGGCCCTGGCCATGCCTGGAACCACGATCACGCGCAAATCGACGATAAGGATCGGAGGTATCTGATGTCGAAGTCTTTGCAGCGCAGAATCGGCGGAATCCTGCGATCGATGCTCGGTGATCTGAAGGCCAACCTCGCCGTCATGACGGCGCTGAGCGCGCCGGTAGCGCTGGCGCTGGCGGCTTTCGCCATAGACGAAGGCTCGATCTATGTGGAGCGCCGGGAAGCCCAGGCAATGACCGACTTGGCGGCAATCACGGCGGCCTCGAACATGAACAACATCGAGGCCGCGGTGGTGACCACGCTCAGCGACAACGGCATGCCGGGTATAATTGTCAAGAAGGCAGGCCAGACAATCGTTCCTACTCTCGGAAAGACCATCGTATCGGTCACCCCCGGCCGATATTCGGCGGCATCGTCGCTCAGCGTGGGACAACGTTTCGAGGCCGGCAAGACACCCTACAACGCTATCCATGTCGCTCTCAACAAGATCCCCGCCCGCTATTTCGCCAGTTCGCTTATTCCGACCCCGGTCATCGGCACCGAGGCCATCGCCAGCCTGACGCCGCAGGCGATGTTCTCGATCGGGTCCCGGCTTCTCAGCGTCAATGGCGGCATCCTCAACGCGCTTCTCAGCGGGCTCCTGGGCGGCAACATCTCGCTCAGCGTCATGGACTACAACGCGCTGATCTCAGCCGATATCAATGTGCTGTCGTTTGTCGACGCCCTTGCGGTGCAGTTGAACCTGACAGGCGTCAGCTATTCCGACGTATTGGCGTCGAAGGCGACGGTGGGCCAGATCGCTACCGCCATGGCCAATGTTCCGGGGCTTGGCGGCACCAGCAAGTTCGCCCTGCAGACGATCGCCTCGAAGGCCACCAGCACGGTCAAGATTCCCCTCAGCCATCTCGTCGATCTCGGCTCGGTCGGTCAGCTGGGTCTTGGGCAAAAACCGGCCGGCCTTTCGGTCGATGCAAGCGCCATGGGAATGCTGAGCGCCGCCGCGGCACTTGCCAACGGCTCGAACCAGGTCCAGGTCAACCTCGGAGCCACCATCCCTGGACTTACCTCCACCACGCTTGCCATCGCCATCGGCGAACCCATGCAATTCTCGCCATGGTTGACGATCGGCGAGAAAGGCGCCGTGGTGCGCACCGCGCAGACGCGGATCAAATTGCTGGCTTCCGTCGGCATCGGCAATTCCAATCTCGGTGGCGGCATAAGCCTCTTGGCCGTCAATCTGCCCCTGCATGTGGAAGTCGCCTATGCCGAGGCCAAACTCACCGACATCAGTTGTCCGACCGGGCGTCCCGACAGCCTGACGGTTTCCATTGCCGCGAAACCGGGCGTTGCCTCACTGCATCTCGCCGCCAGCGACGCCGACAACAACCCAACCGCCTTCGCCGATTTCAGCAATCCACAGTCGTTCTCCGATGCGCAGATCGCAAAGATAAGCATCAAGCTTCTGCTGATTACGCTCGATCTGCTCGGCGTGAACGGTTCCTCGGCGCTCGAGATCACCAACAACGATCCAACGACATTGACCTTCAACGCCACGGAGATCGCCAACAAGACGATCAAGACCGTGTCAACGAAAGACCTGACGCAATCCCTCACCACCTCGCTCGTCAACAATCTGTCGCTTTCGATCAGCGCTCTGGGCCTCGGGCTCGACGTGACTGCGCTGCTCGGAACAGTGAAGCCAGCGGTGGTGACGCTGCTGAAAAGCGTGACAGCACCGGTCGACGAGCTTGTCTACAATGTGCTTGCGGCAGTCGGCGTGCATGTCGGCGAGGCTGACGTGCGGGTCATCGGCGCGACTTGCGGGCGCTCCGTGCTCGTCCAGTGAGGTCATCCGATAAAGCGCGTCGCGTTTGAACGGATTCAGGCGCCGCACTTTAAGTCCTTGTTTTAATGCGGATCAGCCAAGCCGTCCGAGGAACCAGCCCAGCGCCGGGAGCGACAGTCTCTCTTCGTGCAAGGTCGCGCCAGCGCCGCCGAGATCGATGGCCGTCACTAAGCCTGCATCCCGAGGCAAGGGCCAGTCGGCCGGCGCGTCGGCGAAGTTGAAGACGCTGAGCAGCTTCTCTCCGCCACCTTCGCGCATGAAGGCAAGGACATCACCCTCGGCATCGAGAAAGTGGATCGAGCCCCGAACCAGCGCCGGATGCTGCCTGCGCAACGCCAACATCGCCCGATAACCAGCAAGGACTGAGGTTTCCTCGCCGCTCTGGACGTCGACCGCACGGCTGCGATGGCCTGGCGGGATCGGAAGCCACGGCTTGCCTAGGGAAAAGCCGGCATTGTCGACGCCGGCTTCCCAGACCATGGGTGTTCGGCAGCCATCCCTGCCCTTGACCCCCGGCCAAAAGCGGATGCCGAACGGATCGCGTAAATCCTCGAAGGCCAATTCGGCCTCCTCCAGTCCGAGTTCCTCGCCCTGGTATAGGCAGATCGATCCGCGCAGGCAGGACAGCAGCGCGATCGAGAATCTCGCCACGGCATCCGGATCGCCGCCTGGCCTTGTCCAGCGGCTGACATGGCGCACGACATCGTGGTTGGAGAAAGCCCAGCAGACCCAGCCATCGGCAACTGTTGTCTCGAAGGCCTCGACGCAGCCGCGCACATGCGCCGCCGAGAATTGCGGTCCGAGCAGGTCGAAAGTGTAGCACATATGGAGCTTGTCGCCGCCGGAGGTATAGGCGGCGAGCGTCTGCAGCGAGCGGTCTTCGTCGCCGACCTCGCCGACCGCGGCGCGGCCTCCATATTTGTCGAGTAGCGCCCGAAAGCGTTTGAGGAAGTCCAGGTTTTCCGGCTGCGTCTTATCGAACAGATGCATTTGAAAGGCGTAGGTGGTGGTTGCAGCATTGGCGCCGGCAACACTCATCGCCAGCGGCGGGTTGCTACGCAGCCAGCGGTCATGAAAATAGTAGTTGACCGTATCCAGCCGGAAGCCGTCGACGCCTCGTTCCAGCCAGAACCGCACCGTTTCCAGAAGCGCGTCCTGCACCTCGGGATTGTGGAAATTCAGGTCCGGCTGCGAGGCGAGGAAATTGTGCATGTAATACTGTCGGCGGGTCGAGTCCCATTCCCAGGCCGGGCCGCCGAAGAGCGACAGCCAGTTGTTGGGCGCGCTTCCGTCGGGCCTGGCGTCGGCCCAGACATACCAATCGGCCTTGGCATTGTCGCGGCTGGCGCGGCTCTCGACGAACCAGTCGTGCTTGTCGGAGGAATGCGACAGCACCTGGTCAATGATGATCTTCAGGCCGAGTCGATGCGCCTCGGCAACCAGCGCATCGAAATCCTCAATGCTGCCGAACATCGGATCGACCGCGCAGTAGTCCGATACGTCGTAGCCCATGTCGGCCATTGGCGATTTGAAGAAAGGCGACAGCCAGACGGCGTCGACGCCAAGCGAAGCGACATGATCGAGCCTCGAGGTGATACCATTGAGATCGCCGCTGCCATCCCCAGTCGTGTCCTGAAAGGAGCGTGGATAGATCTGGTAGATGACGCAGCCGCGCCACCATTCGGTCTTCTCGTCGACCATCACGAACCCTTCCCGGCACGGGCCGTGCCGGCCCTGCGCGAACGATTTTTTGAGTTCGCATCGGATCGCCCGAAAACCGGCTGCCACTTTTCGGTCCGATGCTCAATCATGAAATTCACACTGCGGCCGGGCAACGGACGCGCAAGGCCGATTGCCTGCGTTTCGATCGCCGGGCGCCACTCGAACCCTTCTCGCGCCGGCAAGGTGAAGACACATTGGCGGCGGTCGCCGTTGACCATGACGGCAAGGCGGCCGCCGCCGGTATCGCCGAGCAGCATGACGAGCCGGTGTCGCGAGGGATCGTACCAGTCCGCTTCGCCAAGTGGCGCGCCGGTCTCGGTCAACCAGGCGACGTCGGGAATATCCGACGCATCTGCCGCCTTCCCGGTCAGAAAATGCGTGTCCGACAGCGCCGGCACGGCACGGCGCATCGCCGACAGCAAGGCCGCGCATCCTTCCAGCGCCCGATCGCGTCCAGCCCAGTCGAGCCAGGTGATCCCGTTATCCTGCGCATAGGCATTGTTGTTGCCCTTCTGCGTGCGGCCAAATTCGTCGCCTGCCGTCAGCATGATGGTGCCGCGCGAGGCAAAGAGCGTGGCTAGCAGCGCGCATTGGTCATTGAGGCGCGCACTGGCGACAGCCCCGTCGCCGCTGTCTCCCTCGACACCGTTGTTCCATGACAGGTTCTCGCTGTGACCGTCCCGGTTCTGCTCGCCATTGGTCTCGTTGTGCTTGTGCTCGTAGGCGACGATATCGGCCAGCGTCATGCCATCATGCGCGGCGATAAAATTGACGGAGCGACTTGTCCGCCGCCCTGTCCTGCCGAACACATCGGATGAGCCGGCAAGCCTTGTCGCCAGCGCGCCGACCATGCTTGCGTCGCCGCGCCAGAAGCGTCTGACGTCGTCGCGGTATCTGTCGTTCCATTCGAGGAAGGGCGGCGGAAAATTGCCCAGCTGGTAGCCGTCCGACCCGATATCCCAGGGCTCTGCGATCAACACCCGGTCGCCAAGAACCGGATCGTCCCGGATAGCCCTGAGCAACGGCGCATCGGCGTCGAAGATCCCTTCGACACGGCCCAGAATGGGCGCCAGATCGAAACGAAAGCCGTCGACGCCGGCATGGCTGACAAAATGGCGAAGCGTGTCGAGGACCATTTTCTGGACAATCGGATGGTCGCAAGCAACCGTGTTGCCGGTACCGGTGTCGTTGGCCAGCCTGCCGTCCGCCTCGTGCCGGTAATAGGCGTGGTTGTCGAGACCGCGCAGCGACAGTGTCGGCCCCAGCCTGTCGCTTTCTCCGGTATGGTTGAACACCAGGTCGAGAACGGTACCAATGCCGGCCTCGCGCAGCGTGGCGACCGTCTGCCGCAACTCGGCCAGACCGCCCGGCGCAAGGCGCGGATCGAGCGCCATGAAGGTGACGGGGTTGTAGCCCCAGGCGTTGCGCAACCCGAGCGGCGGCAAATGCCGCTCATCGATAGAGGCGGTCGCCGGCATCAGCTCGACGGCGCCGACACCGAGCCCTTTCAGGTGCTCGATGACAGCCGGATGAGCGAGTGCTGCAATCGTGCCGCGCTGTTTCTCGGGGATCTCCGGATGCAGCATGGTGAAGGCGCGTACTGGCACTTCATAGATCAGGCCGCCGGGCTGGAAGAGCGGCGGCGAGGCAGGTAGCTGTTTCGGCGAGGCACCAGCAATCGCCTTCGGCATCAGCGGAGCGGTGTCGGTGCCCTCGCCCCGACGCGCGGCGAGCCTGCCGTCATAGGCATAAGGCCTGTCGATTTCCAGGGCATAGGGATCGACTAGCAGCTTGTCGGGATCGAACCAGAGGCCGCGCTCGGGCGCATAGTCGCCATCGGCGCGGAACCCGTATCGCGTGCCGACGGCAAGGCCGGCGACCAAAAGCGCATGAACGCCCTCGCCTTCCGGTTGGAGTTCGAGCCTGTCGAGTTCGCGGTTTCCCTTGTCGTCGAAGATCGAGACCCAGAGACGCCGTGCCGATGACGACCACGCGGCAAAGCGGATACCTTCGTGGGTAACGGTAGCGCCCAGTGAAGTCACGTGAACCAACCTTGCGGTGCATTGCCGCAAACGTTCGGGATTGGCCGAAGCCTCCCCAACGTCGTCATCCCTGGGCGAAGCAGGAGCGAAGCTCCGTCGCGAAGACCCCAGAATGACGAAGCGATGGGCGTTTTGGCCAATCTCCAACGCCTCAAGTAATGACGCTCGGCTTGTTGCGGCCGGTGTGGCTCTTGATCCCGGCAATGTCGTCCGCGGCGGCAATGAGGTCGGCGAGCGCGGCCTGGGTGTCGAGATCATGCCTCGACTTGTCCGGCTCGTAGCGCTCGATATAGACGCGCAGCGTCGCTCCCGAGGTACCGGTGCCCGAGAGACGGAAGACGACGCGCGATCCGCCTTCGAATAGCACTCTGATGCCCTGGTTCTTGCTGGTCGAGCCGTCGACCGGGTCGTGGTAGGCGAAATCGTCGGCACTGACGATCTTCATGCCGCGCACGCTGGTGCCGGGCAGTGATGCAAGTTTCGTCCGCAATTCGTCGACCAGCGCATTGGCGCGGTCAGTTTCGACCTCCTCATAGTCGTGGCGCGAATAATAGTTGCGGCCATAGGTCGCCCAATGCTCGGTGACGACCTGCTTGGCGCTTTCGCCGCGCATGGCCAGGATATTAAGCCACAAAAGCACGGCCCACAGACCGTCTTTTTCGCGGACATGGTTGGAGCCGGTGCCAGCACTTTCCTCGCCGCAGATCGTCGCCATGTCGGCATCGAGCAGGTTGCCGAAGAATTTCCAGCCGGTCGGCGTTTCATAGATGCCGATGCCAAGCTTATCGGCGACGCGGTCGGCCGCACCGCTGGTCGGCATCGAGCGGGCTATGCCTTTCAGGCCTTCCTTGTAGCCCGGCGCCAGATGGGCGTTGGCGGCGAGCATGGCCACGGAATCCGACGGGGTGACGAAAATGCCCTTGCCGATGATCAAATTGCGGTCGCCGTCGCCGTCGGAAGCGGCGCCGAAATCCGGCGCATCTGGTCCCATCATCTCGTCGTAGAGGTGCTTGGCATGGACCAGATTGGGGTCCGGGTGATGGCCGCCGAAATCCGGCAGTGGCTTGAAATTGCGGCAGGTGCCGTTGGGCGCGCCAAGCCGCCGCTCGAGGATCTCCTTGGCGTACGGACCGGTGACCGCATGCATGGCGTCGAAGCGCATGCGGAAGCCGTATTTGAAATTGGCGCGGATGGCGTCGAAATCGAACAGGCTTTCCATCAAATCGGCATAGTCGGCGACCGGGTCGATGATCTCGACGATCATGCCGCCGGCTCCGATGGACCCGATCTTGTCGATGTCGACCTTGTCGATGTCGGCGATCTTGAAGCTCGATATGCTCTTGGTCTTTTCAAAGATCGCATCGGTCAGCTTTTCCGGCGCCGGACCGCCATTGCCGGCATTGTACTTGATGCCGAAATCCTCATGCGGGCCGCCCGGATTGTGGCTGGCCGACAGGATGATGCCGCCAAAGGTCTTGTATTTGCGGATGACATGCGAGGCCGCCGGCGTCGACAATATGCCGCCCTGCCCGACCATCACCTTGCCGAAACCGTTGGCCGCCGCCATGGCGATGGCCTTCTGGATGACCTCGCGATTGTAGAAGCGGCCGTCACCGCCGATCACCAGGGTCTTGCCCTTGAAGCCGTCCAGTGCATCGAAGATCGACTGGATGAAGTTCTCGGCATAATGCTCCTGCTGGAACACCGGCACCTTCTTGCGCAGTCCGGACGTGCCGGGCTTCTGGTCGGGATAAGGTTTGGTGGCGACGGTGCGTATCATGCGTCAGGCAGCCCTTTTCGAAAGCAGCAAACGGTAGAGTTCAACATATTTTTCAGCGCTTTTGTCCCACGACACATCGGCCTTCATGCCTTGCTGTTGCATCGACGTCCAGACCGTGGGGTTGGCGTGTGCCTCAACGAGGCGGCGGATGGCGTGCAGCAAGGCGCCGCCATTGTTGGGTGCGAACTGGAAGCCGGTCGCGACGCCAGCCGAGACGGCTGCCTCATTGGCGTCGATGACGGTGTCTGCCAGGCCGCCGGTGCGAGCGACGACCGGCACGCAGCCATAGCGCAGGCCGTAAAGCTGCGTCAGCCCGCAGGGTTCGAAGCGCGAGGGTATGACGATGGCGTCGCAGCCGCCCTGCATGGTGTGGGACAGGCCTTCGTCCCAGCCGATAACGATGCCAACACGACCGCGATGGCGAGCGGCCGCGGCCAGCAGCGCGCCCTCGAGGCCGGCGTCGCCGGATCCGAGGATGGCAAGGCGCGCACCCGCCGCGACAATGCCGTCGACGACGGCCGCCAATATGTCCATGCCCTTCTGCCAGGTCAGTCGGCTGATGACGCAGACGATCGGACTGTCGTCGCGGTCAAGGCTGAAACGGTCCTCGACGGCGGCCCTGTTGGGCGTTCGCGCCTTCAATGTCTTGGCTGTATAGTTGGAGACCAGATGCGTGTCGGTTTGCGGGTTCCAGATGTCGGTGTCGATGCCGTTGACGATGCCGTAGAGATCGGTGGAGCGCATATTGATCAGGCCGTCGAGGCCCATGCCGAACTCCGGCAAGCGGATCTCCTGCGCATAGGTCGGGCTGACCGTGGTGATCGCCCAGGCAGCCTGCAGGCCGGCCTTGAGGAAGCCGACACCGCCATAATATTCGACGCCGTCAAGCGCCATGGCCACCGCCGGCAGGCCAAGCTCGCCGAAGATGCCGGCGCCGAACTGGCCCTGGAAGGCAAGGTTGTGGACGGTGATCATCGACGGTGTGCCGACCGCCTTGCCGTAGCGCATATAGGCCAGCGTCATCGCCGACTGCCAGTCATGGGCGTGGACGATGTCAGGCCGGTAGCCGGAGATGGCGCCGCCGGCGATGTCGCCGCCGACTTGGCTCAGCGCCGCGAAACGCCGCCAATTGTCCGGCCAGTCGGCGCCGGTCGCATTGCCGTAGGGACCGCCGGGACGGTCGAACAGATGCGGCGCGTCGAGCACGAACAGGTCGAGCCCGGCGATCTCGACGGCATGGACCGAAGCCTTGCCGCCCTGCAGCAGCGGATATTGGTGAACGGCCTTCTTTTTCTTGAAGGCATCCATCACCTGGGGATAGCCGGGGATGAGTGTGCGCATGGTCACGCCCTTGCCGGCAAGCGCGACAGGCAAAGCGCCGGTCACGTCGGCAAGCCCGCCTGTCTTGATCAGGGGGAATATTTCGGGCGTGACCGACAGAACCTGCATGCGACTACAACCCCAGTTTGTCGACCATGTCCTGCGTGACGAGGCAGATGCCTTTTTCGGAAACGCGGAAGCGCTTGGCGTCGAGAGCGGGATCCTCACCGACCACGAGGCCCTCCGGTATCCTTACGCCATGGTCGATCACCACGCGCTTCAACTTTGCGTTCCGGCCGACATAACAGTCGGGCAGCATGACGACTTCTTCCAGCGTCGAATAGGAATTGATGCGCGCGCCGGTAAAGATCAGGCTTCGCTTCAGCGACGCGCCCGAGACAATGCAGTCACCCGAGACGAGCGAGGACACGGCCGAACCGCGGCGGCCATCCTCGTCATGCACGAACTTTGCCGGCGGCTTCAGCTCGGCATAGGTCCAGATCGGCCAGTCGCGGTCGTAGAGGTCAAGTTCCGGAGTCACGTCGGTGAGGTCGATATTGGCCTCCCAATAGGCATCGACGGTTCCGACGTCGCGCCAGTAGGCCTCGTTCTCGGCGGTCGAGCGCACGCAGGATTTGGCGAAGCGATGGGCGATCGCCTTTCCGTGCTCGACGATATAGGGAATGATGTCCTTGCCGAAGTCGCGGCTTGAGCCGGGCTCTGCCGCATCGCGGCGCAATTGCTCCATCAGGAACTTGGTCTTGAACACATAGATACCCATCGAGGCCAGCGCGAAGTCTGGCTTGTCGGGAATGCCGGGAGGATCGGCGGGCTTCTCGATGAAGGAGATGATGGTGTCCTTGGCATCGACATGCATCACGCCAAAGCCGGTCGCTTCCATGCGCGGCACTTCGAGACAGCCGACGGTGACGTCGGCGCCGGCGTCGACATGCTGGCGAAGCATCAACTCGTAGTCCATCTTGTAGACGTGATCACCGGCAAGGATCACCATGTATTCAGGCCCGTAGGCCTCGATGATGTCGATATTCTGGTAGACGGCGTCCGCCGTGCCTTCATACCATTGCGTTTCCGATACGCGCTGGCTGGCCGGCAGGATGTCGAAGCTCTCGTTGCGCTCGGGCCGCAGGAAGTTCCAGCCGCGCTGCAAATGGCGGATCAGCGAATGCGCCTTGTACTGGGTGGCGACGCCGAGGCGGCGGATGCCTGAGTTGAGCGCATTGGAGAGCGCGAAATCGATGATACGCGTCTTGCCGCCGAAATAGACCGCCGGCTTGGCGCGCCGGTCAGTCAGCTCCTTGAGGCGGCTGCCGCGCCCGCCGGCCAGCACATAAGCCATGGCATCGCGCGCCAGCGGCTGGGTTCGTTTTATCTCTGCCATTTTTACCCTCCCAATTTACTCGGTCCGGACGTCACTCAATCCGGAGCAAATTCGAGCATGATCGTCGACAGCGGCGGCAAAAGCATCGTCGCCGATATGGTTCCTCCGTCCGCCCGCGCTTCGACGACGCCATCATTGCCCTTACCCGAACCGCCATAATCCGAGGCGTCCGTGTTGATGATCTCGCGCCATTTTCCGGCCTGCGGCAGCGGCACGCGGTAATTGTCGCGCGGCACCGGCGTGAAGTTCGAGATGACGGCAATCGGATTTCCGTCCGGCGCGCTGCGCAGCCAGGCAAACACCGAGTTCGCGCTGTCGTCGACGATCAGCCAGGAAAAGCCCTCCGGCTCGCAGTCGCGCCCATGCAGGGCCGGGCGCGAGCGGTAGAGATAGTTCAGGTCGCGCACCGTCTGCCAGACGCCGCGATGCAGCCGGAAATCGAGCAGGTTCCAGTCAAGCGCGCGCGCCTCGCTCCACTCGCGGCGCTGGGCGAATTCCTGTCCCATGAACAAGAGCTTCTTGCCGGGATAGCCCCACATGAAGGCGTAGTAGGCACGCAATGTCGCGAATTTCTGCCAGTCGTCGCCGGCCATCTTGTTAAGCAGCGTGCCCTTGCCGTGCACGACTTCGTCATGCGAGAGCGGCAGCACGAAATTCTCGGAGAAGGCGTAGACCAGGCCGAAGGTGATGTCGTTGTGGTGATGCTTGCGGAAGATCGGCTCCTTGGAAAAATACTCCAGCGTGTCGTGCATAAAGCCCATGTTCCACTTGAAGCCGAAGCCCAGCCCGCCTTCATGCACCGGCTGCGAGACCTTCGGCCAAGAGGTTGATTCCTCGGCGATCGTCATCACGCCCGGATGGTGGCCGTAGACCTCCTTGTTCATCCTTTGCAGGAAGCTGACCGCTTCGAGATTTTCGCGCCCGCCCTTGTCGTTGGGAATCCATTCGCCGGCCTTGCGCGAATAATCGAGGTAGAGCATCGAGGCGACCGCATCGACGCGCAAGCCGTCGACATGGTATTTCTCGGCCCAGAACAGCGCATTGTTGACGAGGAAGGAGACGACCTCGCGCCGGCCAAAATTGTAGATCGCGGTGTTCCAGTCGGGATGGAAGCCCTTGCGCGGGTCGGCATGCTCATAGAGCGCGGTGCCGTCGAAATTGGCTAGGCCATGCGCGTCCACCGGGAAATGCGCCGGCACCCAGTCGAGGATGACACCGATGCCGGCGCGGTGGGCGCCGTCGACGAAACGGGCAAAGCCGTCCGGATCGCCGAAGCGGGCCGAAGGCGCGTAGAGGCCGGTCGTCTGGTAGCCCCAGGACGGATCATAGGGGTGTTCGGAGATCGGCATGAATTCGATATGCGTGAAGCCCGTATCGACGACGTAGGGGATCAGTCTCGTGGCGAGTTCGTCCCACGAGAGGAAGCTGCCATCGTCGTTAAGCTGCCAGGAGCCGGCGTGGACCTCGTAGATCGACACCGCCTCGCGCCTATGGTCGGCGTTGCGCCAGAAATTGCGGTGCGCCTCGTCGCCCCATTCATGCACCGGCGGAAGCGCTACCACCGAAGCGGTGGCCGGGCGCAGTTCGGACCTGAAGGCAAACGGGTCGGCCTTGAGCGGCAGCCGCACGCCGTCGGGGCCGATGATCTCGTATTTGTAGGGCCGGCCGGCACCAATATCGGGAATGAACAATTCCCAGATGCCGGTGTCGCGGCGGTCGCGCATCGGGTGCCGGCGGCCATCCCATTCGTTGAAGTCGCCGACCACGGAGACACGCTTGGCGTTGGGCGCCCACACCGCGAAATGCACGCCGAATGCACCCTCGTGATCGATAAGATGCGCGCCGAGCTTGTCGAACAGCCTGAGATGCGACCCTTCAGCAATATAGTAATCGTCCAGCGGCCCAAGCACCGGACCGAAGGAATAAGGGTCGGTCAGCCACCAGTCGCCGCCGGCGTTCCTCGCGTGATAGCGCAGCGGCTGGCGTTTCCTGAGAGACAGCCTGCCCTCGAAGAAACCGCTGTCGTCGCGCCTCGACAGTTCGCCCACCTTCTTGCCGGTCAGCGTATAGGCGGTCATGAACTCTGCATGCGGAACGAAGCAGCGGGCGACAAATCCCTTGCCTGCCTCCTGCACACCGAGGACAGCAAACGGGTCGCCATGCGTACCGGCCACAATCGCCGCGACATCGCCGGCTGGCGCCTGTCCGTCCAGCCCGCTTGTCGCAGCGGTCACACGCGGCTTCCTCATCAGGCAGTCGCCCTCCCCGGGCACCAACTATTTGTTTTAGCGGATTTTTAGTTCGACATTCGCATTGCCGTCTGGCGCGTTGCGAATGTCAAATTCAATCCACGTTGTTCGTGGCCTCATGCAATCATATCAAACAGGCACGTTCCAGATTTCTTTCGCATATTGACGGATTGTGCGATCGGAAGAGAACCAGCCGACGCGGGCGACATTGCGGATCGCCTTGGCGTACCAGTCCGGGCTGTTGCGCCAGACTGCGTCGACATTGCGCTGAGTGTCGGCATAGGCATCGAAATCGGCCGCCACCATGAACCAGTCGCTCTGATAGAGACCGTTGATCAGGTCGCGGTAGCGCTGCGGATCGTCTGGCGAAAAGACGCCCGATGAAACGGCGGCAATGGCCTGCGACAGCTCCGGCGACGCTTCGATCACGGATCGCGGATTGTAGCCATTGTCGCGCCGCTCGGCGACCTCGGCGGTGGTCAGGCCGAAGATGAAGATATTGTCGTCGCCGACGCACTCCTTGATCTCGACATTGGCGCCGTCGAGCGTGCCGATGGTGAGCGCGCCGTTCAGCGCGAATTTCATGTTGCCGGTGCCGGAGGCTTCCATGCCGGCAGTCGATATCTGCTCGGAGAGGTCGGCGGCCGGCATCATGATCTCGGCCAGGCTGACATTGTAGTTCGGCACGAACACCACTTTCAGCAGGCCGCGAACGGCCGGGTCGCGGTTGATGACCTTGGCGACGTCATTGGCGAGTTTGATGATCAGCTTGGCGTTGTGATAGCTGGGCGCCGCCTTGCCGCCGAAGAATTTTACGCGTGGCATCCAGTCGCGCTCGGGATGGGAGCGGATCTGGTCGTAGAGCGCGATGGCCTCGAGGATGTTCAAGAGCTGGCGCTTGTATTCGTGGATGCGCTTGACCTGGATGTCGAACAGCGCCGAGGGATCGACCTTGATGCCGAGGCGGTCGGCAACGAGATTGGCGAGCCTGACCTTGTTCGCCCGTTTGACGGCGGCGAATTTCTCGCGGAAAGCGGCGTCGTCGGCAAAGGGGTCGAGACCTTTGATGGCGTCGATGTCGTCCATGAAGCGGTCGCCGATCGCCTCGCGGGTCAAAGCGGTCAGGCCGGGATTGCACTGGATCAGCCAGCGCCGCGGCGTGATGCCGTTGGTCTTGTTGTTTATGCGGTCAGGATAGAGCTTGTGCAGGTCGGCAAACACCGTCTGCTTCATCAATTCGGTATGCAGCGCCGAGACGCCGTTGATCGAGTGCGAGCCGACAAAGGCCAGATTGCCCATGCGCACCCGGCGGTCGCCGTTCTCCTGTATCAGCGAGATGCGGCTGATCTGCTCGCCGGAGAACTGGTTGGTCGCGCGAGCCTCCAACAAGACCTCCGCATTGATGGCGTAGACGATCTGCATGTGTCGCGGCAGCAACCGCTCGAACAACGGCACCGGCCAGCTTTCCAGCGCTTCGGGAAGCAGCGTATGGTTGGTGTAGCCGAAAGTGCGTCTGGTGATGCTCCAGGCCTGGTCGAAGTCCATGCCATGGACATCCATCAACAGGCGCATGAGCTCGGCCACGGCGATCGCCGGATGGGTGTCGTTGAGATGGATCGCCGCCTTGTCGGGCAGCGACTGCAGGTCGCCATACTGGCTGAGATGACGCTGCACGATGTCCTGGAGCGAAGCGGTGGAGAAGAAATATTCCTGCCGCAGCCTGAGCTCCTGCCCGGCCACGTGGGAATCGGCAGGGTAAAGGACGCGCGACAGGGCGTCGGCCTTATTGCTTTCGGCCAGCGCGCCGATGTGGTCGCCGGCGTTGAATTTGTCGAGCAGGATTGGATCGATCGGCATACCGGACCAGAGACGCAGCGTGTTGACGCGCTTGGCCCGCCAGCCGGCCACCGGCGTATCATAGGCGACGGCGAGCACATGTTCGGTCGGCTTCCAGACATGACGCTCGAGCCGGCCATCCTTCGAGGTGATCGATTCCACCGAGCCGCCGAAGCCGACCTCGAAGGAGCGTTCGCGCCGCTCGAACTCCCAGGGATTGCCGTGATCGAGCCAGGTCTCGGGCAGCTCCACCTGCCAGCCGTCATGGATCTCCTGGCGGAACATGCCGTTGGCGTAGCGGATGCCGTAGCCATGCGCGGGGATGTCGACGGTGGCCATGCTTTCCATGAAGCAGGCGGCGAGCCGGCCGAGACCGCCATTGCCAAGCGCCGCATCCGGCTCGAGGGCAGCGATGAGGTCAAGGTCGACACCAAGCGACGCCAGCGCCTCGCGCATATTGTCCATCAGGCCGAGATTGGAGAAGGCGTCGCGCATCAAGCGACCGATGAGGAATTCGAGCGACAGATAGTAGACGCGCTTTTCCTGCTGGGCGTAGGCCTCTTGCGTCGCCTGCATCCAGTGATCGACGATGCGGTCGCGCACCACCTTGATCGATGCGGTGAGCCAGTCGTACTGGGTCGCGACGCTGGTGCCCTTGCCGACCCTGTATTTGAGGGCCTTCAAGACTTCGTCAGCGAGCGTCTTGGGATCGGGGATGTCGAGAATGGGGGCTTCGGATGTCATCGCGTGTGTCATGTCGCCTCTCGTGCGGTTGCCATGATCATACCGGCTTTCACCATTCCTCCCAGCCCATGCTAGCGCATATGGCCATATGTTCAATCGATTTAGGCTGCCACGGGGCAAGGTAGCCCTGCGGCAAGTTGGCAATTCAGGCCGCCTGTGCCTTAGGCCGCAAGCTCAGGCAGCAGAAGTGAGCCTTAGGCAGCGAGTGCGCCTGAGGCAGCGAGCGCGCCTTAGGCAGCGAGTGCGGCTTCAGGCGGCAGCTTGGCTCCGGTCATGAAGGCGACGGCGTCGGACATCGTATGTTGCTTGGGATCAATGACGCAGAGGCGACGGCCCAGGCGATGGATGTGGATGCGGTCCGCCACTTCGAAAACATGCGGCATGTTGTGCGAGATAAGCACGATCGGCAGGCCGCGCTTCTTGACGTCGAGGATCAGTTCGAGCACGCGGCGGCTCTCCTTGACGCCGAGGGCTGCTGTCGGTTCGTCCATGATGACAACCTTCGAACCGAAGGCGGCAGCGCGCGCCACCGCTACGCCCTGACGCTGGCCACCCGACAGTGTTTCCACGGCCTGGCTGATGTTCTGGATCGTCATCAGGCCGAGTTCGGAGAGTTTGTCGCGGGCGCGCTTTTCCATCGCCCGGCGGTCCAGCATCCGAAACCATTGGCCGAGCAAGCCAGGTTTGCGGATCTCACGGCCGAGGAACATGTTGTCGGCGATGGAGAGCGCCGGTGACAGGGCAAGGTTCTGGTAGACGGTTTCGATGCCGGCATCGCGTGCCTCCATCGGCGACTTGAAGGACGTAACCTTGCCGTCAAGACGGATTTCGCCTTCATCAGCGGTGATGGCGCCGGAGATCGCCTTGATGAGCGACGACTTGCCGGCACCGTTGTCGCCGATCACCGCGAGGATTTCGCCGTCGTAGAGATCGAAATCCGCATTGTCGAGCGCGGTAACGCGGCCGTAACGCTTGACCAGACCGCGGGTTGTGAGGATGGGTTCGCGTGACATTAGCCTGCAACCTTTCTGATCCACTGATCGACCGCGACGGCACCGATGATGAGAACTCCGATCAGGAAGAACGTCCATTGCGGATCAGTGCCAATAAGCCGAAGCCCAAGCTGAAAAACGCCAACGATGAGCGCGCCGAAGATCATGCCGAGGATCGAGCCACGGCCGCCGAACAGTGAGGTGCCGCCGATCACCACGGCGGTGATGGATTCGATGTTGGCGAATGCGCCCGCCGTGGGCGACACCGAGCCGATGCGGCCGATCAGCACCCAACCGGCGAAGGCGCAGATCAAGCCCGAGATCGTATAGACCTGGACGAGCATGCGCGGCACGCGCACGCCGGACAGATCGGCCGCGTCAGGATCGTCGCCCGTCGCGTAGACGTGGCGGCCCCAGGCCGTGTAATTGAGGATGTACCAGAGCATCAAGACGAGCAGCACCATGGTGACGACGCCGAGCGTGATGGTCGCCCCGACGAGGGACAGGCCGTCAAACAGCCATCTGACCGGCGGTACGTAGTCGCATACGAAGTTCTGCCAGAGGTGCCCGTCGCATTTGAGCTTGTTGCCGAACAATTGCAGAAGCGGAGCCTGGGCCTCGACGTCCTGGCCGCGGATCGTCTCGTTGCGGGAATAGAGGAAGTTGGCAGCCGAAAAGATCTGCCAGGTGCCAAGCGTCACGATGAAGGGCGGCAGTTTCATGTAGGCGATCAGGACGCCATTGATGAAACCGCACAGCGCGCCGCAACCGAAGCCGCAGAGAAGGGACAATGGAACCGGCACGCCATAGCGAAACGCGAATTGCCCCATCACCACCGACGACAGCACCATGATGGCGCCGACCGAAAGATCGATGCCGGCGGTGAGCACGACGAGGGTCTGCGCCGCCCCGATGATGCCGGTGATGGCCACCTGCTGAAGGATCAGCGTGAGCGCGAACCAGTTGAAGAATTTGGGGCCGGCGAGAATGCCGAAGACCAGGATCGACACCACCAGTACGATCAGCGGAACAGCCGCCTGGTTCGCATGGAGCGCATGCTGGAATTTTTCAATCGGCGACTTGCTGTGGGTATCGAAGCTCGCCACGGACGCGTCACTGTCAGCGAGAGCTTTCTCGAACTCTTGCGGTCGCCCGGCGCTCGCCGATGCGTCGGTCATCTCTATTCCTCCCGCGATGTTGTTTCCTCCTTCGCGCAAAAGGGCGGCCTGGAGGCCGCCCTCCCGCACGAAAACGATATTCGCGCTCTTAGTCAGGGCGTGTCAAATCAGCCCCAGCACTTGGCCAGGCCTTCCTTGGTGTCGATCGAGGGAACGCCTTCCACCGGATTGTCGGTGATCAGCGTGACGCCGGTGTCGAAGAAGGTCTTGCCTTCCGTCACCTTCGGCTTCTCGCCAGAGTCGGCGAACTTCTTGATGGCTTCCACGCCCATCGACGCCATCAGCAGCGGGTACTGCTGCGAGGTTCCACCGATGACGCCTTCGGCGACATTCTTCACACCCGGGCAGCCGCCGTCGACCGACATGATGAGAACATCCTTCTCCTTGCCGACCGCCTTGAGAGCTTCGTAGGCACCCGCGGCCGCTGGCTCGTTGATGGTGTGGATGACGTTGATCGTGGGGTCCTTCTGCAGAAGGTTTTCCATGGCCTGACGGCCGCCTTCCGGATTGCCGTTGGTATAGTCGTGGCCGACAATGCGCGGATCGTCTTCGTCGCCGATCACGTTGACGTCCTTCACGTCGATGCCGAAGCCCTTCATGAAGCCCTGGTCGCGCAGCACGTCAACGGTGACTTGCTTGGTATTGATGTCGAGGAAGCCGATTCGGGCGTCCTTGGCCTTGTCGCCGAGCTTGGCGGCGGCATAAGCGCCGATCAGCCGGCCGGCTTCGAAGTTGTCGGTGGCCATGGTCTGGTCGGCGGCATCGATCGGGTCAAGCGGTGTATCGAGCGCGATCACGAGGATGCCGGCGTCACGCGCCTTCTTGATCGTCGGAACGATGGCCTTGCTGTCCGACGGGGTGATCAGAATGCCCTTTACGCCATCCGCGATGCAGGTTTCGACCGCCGCGACCTGGCCTTCATTGTCGCCGTCGTCCTTGCCGGCATAGGCCTTGAGGCTGACACCGAGTTCGGTGGCTTTGGCTGTGGCACCTTCCTTCATCTTGACGAAGAAGGGATTGGTATCGGTTTTGGTAATCAGGCAGGCGCCGATGTCGGCGGCGTATGCAGGAGCGGCCAATACAACAAGGGCAGTGGCGGTCGCGCCGAGCAACGCAGACTTCAGTACGGACGTTTTCATCAAGATACTCCTCCCAGACAAGCCATGCAGCACCGGGCCACCCGGAGCCATCATGCAGGCGTTCGCGCACTCTTCCCAGTCGAGCGCCCTTGTACTGACGAAACACCAATCGCATTCACCTGTCAATAATTAAATCACTCTTATTTATTATTGACAGCCATGCATCGTTCGCTCATTCTGGCCTAAAAGCATTGAGGTAACGACCGGAGGAACAGGGTGGAGACCGGCATTACGAGGCACGGTTCGCCCGAGGCAGCCGAAAGCCATATTCACCGCGGTACCAACCAGAGCGGCATGCGGGACCACAATGAGCGGCTGGTGCTGTCGCTGGTGCGTCAGCATGGCAGTCTGGCCAAATCCGACATCGCCCGTATGACCGGGCTTTCGGCCCAGACCGTTTCGGTCATCATGCGCGAACTCGAGGAGGATAACCTCCTTGTCCGGCAGGCGCCATTGCGCGGCAAGATCGGCCAACCCTCCATTCCGATGGCGCTCAATCCCGATGGTGCTTACTTCATGGGCCTGAAGATCGGCCGCCGCAGCGCTGAACTCGTGCTGATCGATTTCCTCGGCAATGTGCGCTCGATGCTGCAGCATTCCTATCGCTATCCGGCACCGCGCGAAACGGTGGAATTCGTCACCGCAGGCATGAAGAGGATGCGCGGCGAGCTCACCCCGGCGCAGGACAAACGCATTGCCGGACTTGGCATCGCCATGCCGTTCGAACTGTGGAACTGGCCTGATGCCGCTGGCGCGCCACGCGACGTCATGGACGAATGGCGTCATCGCGACATCCGGGCCGACATCCAGTCGCAATGCGAATTTCCGGTCTACCTCCAGAACGATGCCACCTCGGCTTGCGGCGCCGAACTTGTGTTCGGCCAAGCGGGTGCGGCGCGCGACTTCGTCTATTTCTATATCGGCGCCTTTGCCGGCGGCGGCATCGTGCTGAACGGCCGCCTCTTCGGCGGGCCGACCGGCAACGCCGGCGCACTGGGTTCGATGCCGGTGCCCGGACCGGACGGCAAGCCGACCCAATTGATCGACGTGGCGTCGATCGCCATACTGGAGAAGGTGCTCAACGCGCGCGGCGTCGAGGCCTCGCATCTGTGGACGTCGCCGGAAGACTGGGGCGATATCGGCGTGGAACTCGACGACTGGATCGCCAGTGCCTCGCAGGCATTGGCCTATGCCATCGCGGCGGCGTCCTCGGTCATCGATTTCGAAGCAGCGGTGATCGACGGATGGATGCCAAAGGCCGTGCGCCGCCGGCTCGTCGATGCCGTCATTGACGCCATCGGCAAGATCGATGTCGAAGGCCTGAAGCTTCCAGCCGTGCGCGAAGGTACGGTCGGCATTCATGCACGTGCCCTGGGCGGCGCCAGCCTGCCCCTTTCCGAGCGCTTCCTGATCGGCTCGACCACGATTTCCAGGAGCACCTGAATGCTGATCGGCATCCCGGCGCTGCTCGGTCCGGAGCTCCTGGCGACGCTGCGTGCCATGGGCCATGGCGACGAGATCGCGCTTGTCGACGGAAATTACCCCGCAAAAGAGCAGGCACACCGGCTTATCCGCGCCGACGGTCATCATCTCGTTCCGATGCTCGATGCCATATTGAGCGTGTTGCCGGTGGACGATGTCGTGCCGGAAGCGTTGTTTCGCGCCTCGGTCAAAGGCGATCCCTCGCTTGCCGATCCTGTTCATCGCGAAATGGAAGCGATCTGCGCCAGGCGCGCGCCGGGCCGCAATGTGGTTGCGTTGGCTGGCGCCGACTTCTATGCACGGGTCAAGTCCGCGCACGCAATCGTCGCGACGAGCGAGCCCAGGCTCTACGCCAACATCATCATCCGTAAGGGCGTGATCTATCCGCCGGAGAACAGGAAATCATGATCCTTTGCTGCGGCGAAGCCCTCATCGACATGCTGCCTCGCACCACCACCGATGGGGAGCCGGCCTTTGCCCCCTATGTCGGCGGCGCGGTGTTCAACACTGCCATCGCGCTTGGCCGGCTCGGCGCGCCCGCCGGCTTCTTTTCCGGGCTGTCGTCGGATCTGTTCGGCGGCCAGCTCCGGGAAGCGCTGGGGGCAAGCAAGGTCAGCTCCACCTATGCGCATACATCGCCCCGGCCGACGACGCTTGCCTTCGTGCGGCTCACCAACGGCCAGGCGACCTATACTTTCTACGACGAGAACACGGCTGGTCGCATGCTGACCATCGACGACCTGCCGGAGCTCGGCAGCGAGATCGAAGCCATGCTATTCGGCGCCATCAGCCTGATCTCGGAGCCGGCCGGATCAGCCTATGAGGAATTCATGCGGCGCGAGCACGAGCGCCGCTTGATGATGCTCGATCCCAACATCCGGCCAAATTTCATCCCCGACAAGGCCAGGCATCTCAGGCGCATCCGCTCGATGATGGCGATGGCCGATATCGTGAAGCTCTCCGACGAGGATCTGAACTGGTTCGGCGAAGCCGGCTCGCATGAAGACGTTGTCAGCAACTGGTTGGATCGCGGCCCGAAGCTGATCGTCGTCACCCATGGCGCAGAAGGCGCCGTTGGCTACACCAGGGAGCACAAGGTCACGGTCATGCCGGACAAGGTCAAGGTGGTCGACACGGTCGGCGCCGGCGACACGTTCAATGCCGGCATCCTAGCCTCGCTGCACGAGCAAGGCATGCTGTCGAAGACAGCTCTTGCCACACTTTCGGAAGGTGCCATCCGCAAGACGCTGGCGCTCGGCGCCAAGGCAGCGGCGGTGACGGTATCGCGGGCCGGTGCCAATCCGCCGTGGCGGCACGAAATCGCCTGAGCAGGCGGAGAACCCCTGAAATAGCACTGGCTCTGCGATCACTTTATGTTTCGCAGGTCGGAAGGATGCGATTGAAAGGCCTGGCAACGGCTTGCGAAGGCCGGATTTCCGCCATCTTGCCAAGACAGGCTCGAAAACAGAGGTAACAGACTGCGACACCTAGGCAATTCGCCGTTTAGCCGGTTCGGCTTTCTCGGCCGGCCCAAGTCTGGTACCAGCGGCCAGTTATCTGGCTAACCCGCCGACCATCTGGCTAGAACGAGGCCGACATGCAGTTCATCGATCTTGGAGCGCAGCGCGAACGCATTCGCGACCGGTTGAAGGCCGCGATCGACCGCGTCGTCGACGACGGCCGCTACATACTCGGGCCAGAGGTCACCGCATTCGAGAACAAGCTTGCCGCCTATATCGGCACCAAGCATGTCGTGGCCTGCGCCAACGGCACCGACGCGCTGCTCTTGCCGCTGTTTGCGGCCGGCATTGGCCCAGGTGACGCGGTGTTCGTGCCGAGCTTCACCTTCGCCGCCACGGCGGAAGTGGTGGCGCTGGCCAAGGCCGAGCCGATTTTCGTCGATGTCGACCCCGAGACCTACAACATCGATATCGCCAGCCTCGAGGCGGCGATCGCGATGATCAAGAAGGAAGGCCGGCTGAAGCCAAGGGCGATCATTCCCGTCGACCTGTTCGGCCTTGCCGCCGACTATGAGGCGATCATGGCGATCGCCAACCGCGAAGGGCTGATGGTGATCGAGGACGCCGCCCAGTCGATGGGTGGCTCGGCCGATGGCAAGATGTGCGGTTCGTTCGGACACGTCGGCTCGACCAGCTTTTATCCGGCCAAGCCGCTCGGCTGCTACGGCGATGGCGGTGCGATGTTCACCAACGACAGTGCGCTGGCCGAGAAGCTGCGTTCCTTCGCCTTCCACGGCAAGGGCGAAACGCAATATGACAATGTCCGTGTCGGCATCAATTCGCGACTCGACACGCTGCAGGCGGCGATCCTGATCGAGAAGCTGGCCATTCTCGAAGACGAGATGGTTGCCCGGCAAGCGGTTGCGAAGCGCTACGCCGAAGGCCTGGGCGACATCGTCAGGGCGGCGCGCAACCTGGACGGCAGCCGTTCGGCCTGGGCGCAATATGCCATCGAGACGCCGAAGCGCGACGGGCTGAAGGCGCATCTCGGGGAAAAGGGCATTCCGTCGGTCATCTATTATGTGAAACCGCTGCACAGCCAGGTCGCCTATCGCGACTACCCGCGCACGCCGACGGGTCTTGCCGTTTCGGAGGAGCTGCCGAAGCGCATCCTGTGCCTGCCCATGCATCCTTATCTGAGCGAGATCGACCAGGACCGTATCATCGAGACGATCCGCAACTATATCGGTTCGAATTCGGAGCAGGTTGCGGCCGCGTAAGGAAAAATATCAGGCAGGTTCCAGTTCGCCGGCCTTGCCGCTGGCGATGAAATGCGGGTTGGCAAAATCCTCGTCGTCGGCCTGCTCGCGCTTGCCATAGGTGAGCGGCTTGCCGTCGAGCGTGCGCGTCATGCCGCCGGCGGCGCGCAGCACCGCATCGCCGGCCGCCGTGTCCCACTCCATGGTGCGGCCGAAGCGCGGATAAACATCCGCCTCGGCGGCGGCGACAAGGCAGAATTTCAGCGACGAGCCGACCGAGACGATCTCGGCGGCGCCGAGGTCGCGGATGAAGGCATCGGTCTCCGGCGTGTTGTGCGAACGACTGGCGACGATGGTCAGCGGGGACAGACCTTTCCTGGCCGAAATCGGCTGGCGGCCTGTGATCTGGTAGTCGTCATTGACTTCGATTGTTTCCGCCCTGCCCGGCCGGCCAGAAAAGAAACGACCGGTGCAGGGCGCGAAGACGACGCCGATTTCCGGCACGCCATGGCGAACCAGCGCGATGTTGACGGTGAAATCGGTCCTGCGGTTGACGAACTCCTTGGTGCCGTCGAGCGGATCGATCAGGAAGAAGGCGTCGCCGAGATCTGGCGGCATGATGCCGGCTGACGCCTCTTCCTCGGCAACGCAAGGGATACCAGGAAATGCGGCACGCAACCCGGCGAGAATGATCTTCTCGCTCTCGCGATCAGCCTCGGTCACCGGCGACGAGTCGGATTTCCGGTCGACCGCACAGCCGGCATTGAAAACGCGCATCACCTCGCGTCCGGCCGCTAAGGCAAGATGCTCGAAATGGTCGAGCATCAGCTCATCGTCAGATGCCGCCGCCGTTGTCATATTGGTCTTCTGCAATGTCACGCTCGTTCAGCCAGAGTTCCAGGGCCTCTACCATCTCCTCGGCCGATTTGCCCAGCGTCTTGAGGTGGATTTCGGGGTTTTCCGGAGCCTCGTACGGCGAATCGACGCCGGTGAAATTCTTGATCTCGCCATTCAGCGCCCGCGCATAGAGGCCCTTCGGATCGCGCCTGGCGCATTCCTCGAAGGGCGTATCGACAAACACTTCGACGAATTCGCCATCGGCCATCAATTCGCGCGCCATGCGCCGCTCGGCGCTGAACGGTGAAATGAAGGAGACGATGACGATCAGCCCGGCATCGGCCATCAGGCGCGCCACTTCCGCAACACGGCGAATGTTTTCGACGCGATCGGCGTCGGTGAAGCCGAGATCGCGATTGAGGCCGTGACGGACATTGTCGCCGTCCAGAATGTAGGTGTGGCGCCCGGTGGCGAACAGCTTCTTCTCGAAGAGGTTGGCGATAGTCGACTTGCCGGATCCCGAGAGCCCGGTGAACCAGAACACGGCGGACCGCTGGTTCTTCATGTCGGCGCGGCCGCGCTTGCCGACATCGAGGGACTGCCAGTGGATGTTCTCGGCGCGGCGCAGCGAATGCAGGATCATCCCGGCACCAACCGTGGCGTTGGTGATGCGGTCGATCAGGATGAAGGCGCCAGTGGTGCGGTTCTCGGCGAATGTATCGAAAGCGATCGGCGCCCGCGTCGAGAGGTTACATATGCCGACTTCGTTCATTTCGAGCGACTTGGCAGCCTCATGAGCGAAGTCATTGACATTGACGCGGTATTTCAGGTCGGTGACGGTGGCACTGGTCTGGTCGGTTTCGGTGCGCAGGATATAGGAGCGGCCCGGCAACAGTGCGTGCTCGTCGAACCAGACGATGTTGGCGGCGAACTGGTCGGCAACCTGTGGCCGCGCTGCCGGCGATACCAGCATGTTGCCGCGCGAGACCTCGACTTCGTCGTCGAGAACAAGGGTGATGGCCTGACCCGCCACTGCCTGGTTCAGATCGCCGCCATGGGCAACGATGCGCTTGACGCGCGACGACTTACCGGATTTGGCAACGACGACCTCGTCACCTTGCGAGACCGAGCCGGAAGCGATCGTGCCGGCAAAACCGCGAAAGTCGAGGTTGGGTCGGTTCACATACTGCACCGGAAAACGAAACGGCAGCTCGACCGCGGCTTCGTCCACCGAAACCGTCTCCAGGTGCTCGATCAGCGTCGGCCCGGAGTACCAATCCGTCTTGTCGGAGCGGCTGGTGACGTTGTCGCCATAACGGGCCGACATCGGAATGGGCACGATCGTCTCGAAGCCGAGCTTGTGCGAGAACTGCCGATAGTCCTCGATGATGCGTTCAAAGACGGCCTTGTCGAAGCCGACGAGATCGATCTTGTTGACGGCAAGAACGACGTGCCGGATGCCGAGCAGCGAGGCAATGATCGAATGGCGCCTTGTCTGGCGCAGCACACCTTGACGAGCGTCGATCAGCACGATGGCAAGATCCGCGGTCGATGCGCCGGTGGCCATGTTGCGCGTGTATTGTTCGTGGCCGGGCGTGTCGGCAACAATGAACTTGCGTTTCGGCGTGGCGAAGAAGCGATAGGCGACGTCGATGGTGATGCCCTGCTCGCGCTCGGCTTCGAGGCCGTCGACCAGCAGCGCGAAATCGATGTCGTCGCCCGTCGTGCCGTGCTTACGCGAGTCGCGCTCGAGTGCGGCGAGCTGGTCTTCGAAAATCTGTTTGGTATCGGACAAAAGGCGACCGATCAGCGTCGACTTGCCATCGTCGACCGAACCGCAGGTCAGGAAGCGCAGCAGCGATTTTTTTTCCTGCGCCGCCAGATAGTCGCGAACGCCGTCGGTGGGGGCGAGGCTCTTGGCCATGATGTGGCGCATGCTCAGAAATATCCCTCGCGCTTCTTTTTCTCCATCGAGCCGGCTTCATCGCGGTCGATCAGACGGCCCTGGCGCTCGGAGGTGCGTGCCGTGAGCATCTCGCCGACAATGGCCTCCAGCGTGTCGGCATCCGATTCGATCGCGCCGGTCAGCGGATAGCAGCCAAGTGTGCGAAAGCGCACCAGGCGGTTCTCGACCGTCTCGCCGGGTCGCAATTGCATGCGCTCGTCATCCCTGAGGATAAGCATGCCGTCGCGCTCGACGACCGGGCGTTCCTTGGCGAAATAGAGCGGCACGATCGGGATTTCTTCCTGAAGAATGTACTGCCAGATGTCGAGTTCGGTCCAGTTGGACAGCGGAAAGACCCGGATCGATTCACCTGATGCGATGCGGGTGTTGAATATCTTCCACATCTCCGGCCGCTGGTTCTTCGGATCCCAGACATGCTGGGCGTTGCGGAAGGAGAATATCCGCTCCTTGGCGCGCGACTTCTCCTCGTCGCGGCGGGCGCCGCCAAAGGCTGCATCGAAGCCGTATTTGTCGAGCGCCTGCCGCAGCGCCACGGTCTTCATCACATGGGTGTGGGTGTTCGAACCATGGACGAATGGATTGATGTTGTCGCGCACGCCATCTTCGTTGACATGGACCAAAAGGTCGAAGCCGAGCTTTTGCGCCATCTGATCGCGAAAGGCGATCATCTCACGGAACTTCCAGGTCGTGTCGACGTGTAGAAAGGGAAAAGGCGGCTTGGCGGGGTAGAACGCCTTCATCGCCAGATGCATCAGCACGGACGAATCCTTGCCCACCGAATAGAGCATGACAGGCTTGGCGAAGGCCGCCGCGACTTCGCGAAAAATATGGATGGATTCGGCTTCAAGCCGCTGCAGATGCGTAAGCGCGATATTCATGGACCGTGAGCGTTCTCTCGTGTCATCCGGACGTTGCATCGGGGCATCGGGCGCATTTCGCAGCCGCCCGGTTCAGCTTCACTTCTGGACAATCTTGTTTCGTGCAGGCGTTCTAGCAGATCGCCATTGTTTATAACAATGCAAGACAGGCCTGCAGCAAAGTGGTTCGGGAATGAATCTTCTACTCAAGGCCCAGAACTCGGAAATTCCTGCTCACCGAGCTGACGAGCTTGGTAGGCCGAGAAAAATATTGCCCGGATGGACGCAACCAACGCCGGTCGGTTCGCGGCCGCGCGCTGACACATGACGACACTGTCGATTTTTGATGCGGCCTGTTTCCGCGGACTATCGAAAATCATCCTCAGCCGCTATACCGGTCCCCGAAATCAGCCACCGCGTGTGTGGCGTCACGTACGTGACATGTTGAAGATCACCGCACCAGCCCACATTCTTGTCCCAAAGCCCCTTGCAGAATGCGACCTACAACCTTGAGCTGGCTTTCATCGATAAAACAGCAATTCACACCGTCGCGGGTCAATATCTACTTTTCCATTCTTTGCTTCTTTTCTCCTCCCGTTTTGGGATCGGTGGTTAGTTTTGTATTCAATGGCGGCGGCCTGTGGTCGACTTTGCAGGTTGCCCTGAAGAGACGGCGCTTCAACGTCGATCGGCCCATGGTCGCCCTCACCATCGCGATCTATGCCTATTGCGGGGCCCTTCTTCTGGCTTCGATCGCCAACAACTCCATCGTGAGGGATGCGACGCATCTTGTGCCGCTGATCACTTTCCTGTTTTTCCCCTTCTCTTACTCGGTCTGGAGCATTTCGCAGAAAACCACCCTTGCACGCATCGTCATACTCAGCAGCATGGCCGCTTGCTTCGGCGCCTTGCTGCTGACGGCTATCCAGTATTATTGGCTGGGCATGCTGAGAGTGGAAGGCGCGGCTGGAAATCCGATCGTGTTCGCGACGGTCGTCTGCCTCGGTGTCATGATATGCATGGCTGGCGCCTTGTCGGGCATCGAAAGGCACCGGAGCGTTCTCGTCTGCGCGGCGCTGGCCGGGATAATCGCCATCCTCTATTCCGGTGCACGGAGCATGTGGTTAGCGATGCTGATTTCGGGCATTGCCGTGTTGCTGATCCATCGGCAGAAGCTCACGAGCAAGCATTCTCTTCGCTGGTTGTTGGTATTGGGCGCGATCGGTCTCGCGATCGCTGCCCTTGGATTCCCCATCATATTGGATCGAGCCGAGTTCCTCCGCTCCGACTGGGAAGCACTCGCCGCGCATGGCGACCACAACACCGCCTTGGGATTTCGCGTTGCCATGTGGCAAATCGGCCTCGACGCATTTCGCGAAATGCCGCTGTTTGGGCATGGGGTGGGAGCCAACGGGGCTTTGATAAAACAGGGGTTTCTTGATCAATTCGGCATGAACAAAGGCTTCGGCCACTTCCACAACGGCTTTCTGACGGCATTGGTGGAAGGGGGCATTGTGGGAGCCGTGGCGCTGGCGTCGATATTTGTCGTAGCCGCCAGAAACGCAGCCACGGTGCTGCGCATCAGTGTCGATCCGGTCGAGCGGTTCGGCGCCACCATGATCGTCATCGTCGTGATTACCTATCTCACAGGCGGAATGGTCGGTATTCTGGTTGGCCATGATATTCTGGATTCGGTGCTGATGATCTTCCTGGTATCCGGGACCTATCTTGCGTCAGGACGCACCCTTCCGATAACAGAAGAACGACCGCGGCCTCTGACGCCGGCCGTTCCATAGAGATTCGGCAACAATGAAGGTGTTGGTGACAGGCACCACGGGGTTCATCGGGAGCCTTGTCGCGCAACAGCTTCGTCAAGCCCAGATCGAGGTCCGGATCGCCTCCCGTCGCCCGCAGCCCAGCGCGGTATACGACGTCGTCCCGCTGCCGGATTTCGACGCGCCGGTGCAAGCCTTCCTGGCGATCATGAAGGACGTCACGCATGTCGTTCACTGTGCCGGGCTGAACAATGATCGGAGCAACGCGACCGACGCCGACTACCTGAATGCCAATGCCGAACTGACCCGCCAGTTCGCGCGCGCCGCAGCAGCACAGACCAGCGGACGCTTGGTTTACCTGTCATCGATCCGGGCTGCGATAGGCCCCGATTTCAGCGGAACAATCGACGAAGAGATGGCCCCTGCGCCGCAATGCGCCTATGGGCGTTCCAAACGCGAAGGCGAGATCAGGATGCTGGACGCCTATGCATCGTCCAGCCGCCGCGACGCCACCGCGCTACGCCTGCCGCCGGTCTACGGATCTGGCATGAGGGGGAGTCTGGCGATGCTGATGCGCCTGGCCGACACCGCTTGGCCGTTGCCCACAGCCACCCTGGTGGGCGTTCGTTCGCTGATATCGTCCGAGGCGGCTGTGCAGGCGGTCTTGCACCTGCTGACCCGTTCAGGCCCGCTTCGCCCGGTCTATGTCGCCAGCGATCTGTCGCCGATTTCGATCGCGACCATTCTCGAAGCCTTTCGGCAAGGCTTTGGGCGGCCAAAGCGCCTGATTGCCTTGCCTGCCGGCCTGATGCAAGCGGTTGCGTCTCTGCTGGGCAAACGCACATTCTGGGACAGTTTGAGCGCGACGCAGATATGTGATCCGTCGTTGCTCATTTCGGAGGGTTGGTCACCTGAAACCGATACATTCCAACGGCTGGGCGAAGTAGCGCGGCGCGCCAAACTTCGACCTGCTCAACCGCGATAGAACGTTCCCAGCAAGATCCTGATATCAAGGCCGAACGACGATGCCTTGAGATAGGCGGCGTCGGTTTCGGCACAGAGTGCCGGATCGGACATGTCGATGGACCGGATCTGGGCGAGCCCGGTTATGCCCGGAAGTAGCGACGACACGCCCAATTCTCTGCGACGTTCGATTAGCTCGGTTTGCGTGGGCAAGCATGGGCGTGGGCCGACCAGGCTCATCTCGCCCTTCAGGACGTTCCAGAGCTGTGGCAATTCATCAAGCTTGAACCGCCGCAGGATGCTGCCGACCGCCGTAACCGATTTTGCCGGCGCCTCATGCGTGGGCAATGAAGGCGTTCCCACAACCATCGTTCTGAGTTTATGGCAACGAAAAAGCCTGCCATTGCGGCCGACCCGCGTTTGAGAAAAGAACGCCGGCCCGGGCGACGACAGCCGAATTGCCAGGCTGGCAAGCAACAGGACCGGCGCGGTGATCAGCAACAACAGCGCCGCCACCACGAGGTCGAAGATCCGCTTCGCCGCCTTCATGGATGCCCGACGATGCTCCTGTCCAAGAACAAATGCTTCATTCCAGAAACGCTGCGGCATCAGGGTCAAACCACGGGCCTTTTAGGCAAGACGCACTTTTGTTTTGTGCATGTCGTGGTCCCAAAACCGCTGCGCACTTTTGGGCGACATGCATCAAACCCAACCCGCGACGACTGACAGATAAAGTCCGAATGTACCAAAAGATGTCTGCCGATAGACGCCACTCCTGCGCAATAGGCTCAAGCGGTTAAAAACATTGCCTTTTCGTGACTGTGTGAACAGGCTGAGGCAAGCGGCGGCATCGGTCGTGAGAAGGTCCCGATTGGCGGCCAGGCCATTGAGATTCTCATCGGTCCAACGGGCAAATCCGCCATTCAGCAGATGCTCGAGCCGGGAAAACTGTGCGCGCCATGAAACATTGGCCCCGACCAGATTCGCCTCGTGCTGGCGATAGCGCACCAGAGGCCGCGGCTCATAGCGAACAACGCCGCCGGCAGCTGTCACGATGAGATAGGCCCACCAATCGTGGCTGACAAAATGCGTTCTTGACGAGGCCTTGGCCAGCAGGTCGCGCGCCGCCCGGTTGAGCAGAATCGTGTTGCCACCGGCAATGCTTTGCACGAGGGCGTTGCGGAAAGACGGCGGCCGCTGGAACAGCGTCGAACAGCCGACCATGGTTCCGGCTTCGGACATCGTCGCGGTTCTGGAGCAAAACATAAGCGGGACCGCTCCGTCCAGCGTCTGCATCCAACGAAGCGCGCTCTCCAGCCTGTCAGGCTCCCAGATGTCGTCCTGGTCGCAAAAGGCGTAGCAGTCCGCCTCGATCCGCGGATCGACAATCATCGAGCGGAAATTGGCGGCGAAGCCCTGGCGAGGCCCGTCCACCAGCGTCAAGCGGCCCTTGTCCCAGCGGGTTTTCCATGCGTCGACGATGGCGGTCGTGCCGTCGATCGACCCATCGTCGGAGACCCACAGGTCGATGGCAGAATGGGACTGCGCGAGCAGAGAGCCCAGCTGTTCTTCAATGAAAGCCGCGCCGTCCTTCGTGCCCATCAATATGGCTACACGCTGATCTTCCTTGCTCACGGGCTTGGTATCGTCTGCAAACGCCTGGGAACGATCATGGGATTGTTCGCTTCATCCAGCCTGTCCAATTGGTTTCGGACTTGTTTGCCGATACGCGTCGCCCAGTGATTTTTCCGCCTCATGAAAGCCGGCCAGCGCCGCAAGGGCCGAGGCCTTGTCCTGATTCTTCACCGCCGTCTCCAGCGCCGTGAGAGCGGCCTTGACCCGCGGCCATTCGATAACATCGGTCCTCAGGCCAAAAATCTTCGAGCTGCTGAGTTCGACGACCTCTTCATTGTCGCCGTGAAGCGTCTCATGAAGTTTCTCACCTGGCCTGATCCCGGTGAACCGGATGGGAATATCCGTATGAGGGCTCTTTCCAGCCATGCGGATCATCGTCTCGGCAACTTCAAGGATGGGCACCGGCTTGCCCATGTCGAGCATATAGACGGCATAGTCGTCCCTGCCCTGCCGCAGGGCGGCATCGGCTGCCGACATGATGACGAGGTCGACGGCCTCTGCCACCGTCATGAAGTAACGCGTCATTCGCCGATCCGTAATGGTGACGGGGCCTCCTGCCTCGATCTGCGCCTGGAATATGGTCGCCACCGATCCGTTGCTGCCAAAGACGTTGCCAAACCGGACAGCGATGAACTTTGTGCCAGTATGATGCCCCACGGCGCGAGGCCCGTTTGGCGGGGTCGCGTGCGTTTCATGCAGGGCGCTGACGATCTGCTCGGCGGCTCGTTTTGTCATACCGAGCACCGATGTCGGGTCCACCGCCTTGTCGCTCGAGACAAGCACGAATTGCGGAACCCCGCATCTGGCGGCAACCTCCGCACAGACGAGCGTTCCGAAAACATTCGTCTGGATCGCCGAGTCCCAGTTTTCTTCGAGCAAGGGCACGTGCTTGAGCGCGGCGGCGTGAAAGATGATGTCAGGTTTGAATTCGCTCACGGCACGCGTCATCTGCCGCCGGTCCGCCACGTCGATGATGCGGGCCTTGAGACGATGGTGCTCCTTCTCGTCGATATACTGGCTCAACTGGAAAATTCCGAACTCTGAGAGGTCGGCAACCAGGACCGCCTCGGCGCCCAGTTCCAGAGACCGTTTGACCAGGGTTCGCCCGATGGAGCCGGCTCCGCCGGTCACCAACACGCGCTTGCCATGGACAAAAGTGCCAATGCGCTCGATGTCGGAAGGTACCGCTGGACGGCGCAGGATGGTTTCCATTTCGACAGCGGCGAGAACCAGCTTGCCTCCCTGCCCCAGTTCCGAAAACCCTGAGAACTGCAGGACGGCTATGCCATTGTGCCGGGCGACACGAACCAGCTCCGAATATTCCTCGATCTCGCGCGCGGCTCCATTGCCAAAGATCAGCATGTCGACGCTTTTTGTGCCGCCGGCATAGTCTTCCAGAAATTCCGTCAAACGGGGCCGGATTGCCACCACCGGAACCCCCTGGATTCGGGTGCGCAGCGGAGCGTCGTTCTCGATCGCCATGATGCCCGCGATGGAATAATCCCCCGGCTCCGCCGTACGCGTAAAGCGAATGATCAGATCGGCCTCGCCGAGACTGCCGACGAAGAGGGCTTGCCTGGTCAACCCCTTGTCGGCGGCTCTCTTCATGATGCCCCAGCTCGCTCCGTCGCGGAGAAACCGGTAGAATAGCCGAGGCGCCGATATGATTGTGAAGGACACGAGAAAAAAGACGATGAACTGGCGCTCGTTGAGACCCGTCACCGGCTTGAAGAAGAAGCGAAAGGCGAGCGAGTTGATATAAAGAACCACTGTCAAAATGGCGCAGCTCTTCAGAATATTAAAAAAATCTGGCGTCGACGCGAAGCGCCAGACCGTATTGTAGAGGCCACAATATCTGAACAGCAAATGGCTGAGAACGACGATGCTCGCCCATGTCATCAAGCCAACATAGGAGAACGCTTCGAACGAGAGGTTGGACCGCGACAAAACCAAACTGAGTGCGAGCGCGACCAGGACCATGATGGCGTCCTGGATCATGATAAAAACACGCCGCACGTCCGGCCGAAGTCCGAGTACGGCTTCTACATGTTGTGTCATTGAATAGTACTGAACTCCAGGCGCAAGGACATGGACACTAAAGCGGCGCGAGATACATGCGTCACCGCCACCTGTTTCTAGTGCCACTCTAAGCCCACTGCCTTGTATCGCATATCGTGGATTTGGGGTCATCGCCAGATATTTTTGAGGCTCATGGGCGTACGACCAACCGCTTTGCATCGCGGAGGGACTATGATACCAGCGCCAAGCTTTTACAGGGACGATGATGTTGAAGGTGGTACGAAGCGCGCTTGCCGATATCGGCCGTGGCCTCAGAATGCGCAATGTGTGGATGGCGCTCGCCCGTGAGGACATCGGCGACCAGCACAAGCGTACCACGCTCGGCCCTGTCTGGCTGTTGGTCAACTATCTCGCCTATGCCGGTACCTTCGTCGTCATCTTCGGCCACAACCCGGCTATTCCCAACTTCCCGGCCTTTGTCGCGGTGGGGCTGTTCGTCTGGCTCTACCTGTCGGAAGTGATCACGCAAGGCGTTTCGCTGTTCACGCGCGAGCAGAGCTTCATCAGCGGCACGACGCTGCCGGTCACCGTCTATGTCATGCGCATGACGATGCAGTCCGTCATCCGCGCCGCCTATGCGCTGGCTGGCTGCCTCGCCATCGTGCTCATTGAGGGCACCCCGGTGACGTCCTTCTGGCTCTGGTCCGCGCTCGGGCTGGTGCTGATCGTTTTCGCCACGCCGGCCGTCATCACGCTCTGCGCAATAGGGGGCGCGTTCTTCCCAGACGTGAACTTCCTCGTGCAAAACCTGATGCGCCTCGGCTTGTTCGTGACGCCGATCTTCTGGACTCGTCTCAGTGAAGGCGGCATGCGCGCGCTTATCTATCACTGGAACCCGTTCACCTATTTCCTCGAGATCGTGCGCATACCAGTCATCGATGGCAGGGTTCCCTTCCACGCCCTCGGCATTTGCGCCACGATCACCTTCTTCCTTTGGGCGACAGCCGTGCTTCTTCTCGGCAGGCTGCGCAAGCAGATCGTGTTCGTGCTGTGATGGTCTCGATCCGTGCTGAAAACCTCGGCCTCGCCTACCGGGTGCGCCAGAAGCTGACGCTGGCTGCGCGCGACCGACGCATGGTGACGGGGGGACGGATCGAAGGCGAGGGTCGATCGCGCCATGTGACAGCGCTCGAGGACGTGAGCTTTCACCTTTCCGCCGGCGACCGGCTGGGTCTCGTCGGGCCAAACGGCGCTGGCAAGACGACATTGCTGAAAGTGCTCTACGGCATCTATGAACCGACGGCGGGTAGGGTCGAGATCAATGGCCGTGTCGACGCGCTCTTCAACATCAATCTCGGCTTCCGGCGCGAGGCCACCGGGCGGCGGAATATTGTACTCCGCGGCCTCATTAATGGCTGGAGCCAGGAAGAAATCGAAACACGCATGGAGGAGATCATCGAGTTCAGCGAACTCGGTGATTTCATCGATCTGCCCTTCAAGGCTTACAGCCAAGGCATGGCTGCTCGCTTGGCTTTCTCGGTTGCCACCACGCTGGAGCCGGAGATCTTGCTGATGGACGAGTGGATCGGCGCTGGTGACCCGAGTTTTCAAGAGAAAGCGCGGGAGCGTATGGCGACGTTGGCGGAGAAGGCCGGGATTATAGTGCTCGCGAGCCACAACCCGGCATTGATTGAAAAGACGTGCAACAAGGTGTTGGAATTGGAAAAGGGGCACGTAAAGGCACTTCGGTCAGTGGAAGATCGGGTGCGTAGCAAAAGCGATTGATTTAGCGTTCTTGCTACAGGAGGATGTGTGGCATCTAGCCCGCTGGCGCCGCCTCAGTCATCATGAGGCCGCGGCTTCAATGCGCAAAGGAAGGAACTGGAATGTCCGCGATCATCCACGTAAGCGCGACAGCATGAGCATCGGTACCGACCTTAAGCGTGCGGCGCGGCATTGGGACGCCAAGGCGAACTGGACTTCGGCTGTCCCTATCCGCTGGTGGCAGAGCCGTCAGGTTCTCAGGCATCTAAATCGCAGAATGTGCGGAAACGCGCTTGATGGCTTTGCTGCGGGCCTTCGGCAATGGCTTAAGCACGAAGCTCAGGGTGTTCTTTCGCGAGGGATCTCCGTGGGTTGCGGCACGGGCGGCAAAGAACTGTGGCTCGTGAAGGAAGGACTAGTTTCACTCATTTGACCTGTTTGAGATTTCGCCAGTACGGGTCGATCGCGGCAGGCAACTGATGCGGGAGAACGGCATTGCGGATCGGATGAGTTTTCACCTGGCCGATGCGTTCGCAGAGGCCTCGCCTGGCGCTTATGATATTGTCTACTGGGATAATGCCCTGCATCACATGCTGGATGTGGCAGCCGCCGTCGAATGGAGCCGCCGGGTTTTGAAACCTGGCGGCTTCATTGTAGTTCATGACTTCATAGGCGCGGATCGCTTTCAGTTCAGTGATCGAAATCTGGAATATGCTGCGCGAGTGCGTCGTTCGTTGCCACGTGATTTCCTTGAAAACGGGGCAAGGCCGGGTACATTTGTGCCGGTTGATGTGCCGAGGGTGGATGAGAAGGGCCTGATCGCCGCGGACCCAACGGAAGCGGCAGACAGCTCGCGAATTGTCGGCGAGGTATCTAGGGTCTTCCCTAATGGCCGCTGGGTTCTGCTGGGTGGCGCGATCTATCACATCGGCCTCACCCTCGGCCTGGTACCGCGCAACCCACTTGCGCACCGTATGCGCACAGACGCCTGCGGCTCGTGAGGCGGCCTGCGGCGTCTGCCCGCGCAGCACCTCAAGCACAATCCGCTCTCGACCATGTGGCGTCAGTCGGGCATTCTTATGGATGTTCATTCGGTCCTCCTGCGAGAATCGCTAAAGCTTCAGCAACTTCAGCTTCCTCGCTCGGGACCGAATGAACAACCTATTGAAACCTCACAGCTAGAGCGGTGTCCGGTCGGCTGATACAGTCAGTTTGGAAGTCTAGACGCTGTCAAAGCGCTGAGGCACCAACCTCGCAGTTGACTTCATTGCTTTCGCAAAACTGCAGCGAATTCGTTGCAATCGCGCGGCGAATCGTAGATGCGCTCCGGTCGTAGGTCACTAAGCCCCAAATCGACCAGACATTGTGCAATCTGCCTGAAGCTCTCAGGTATAAATTGCCATGCGTGCACGTCAATATAGTCACCTCCAGCTGCTTCGTACTCGGCAAGTGCAGCGGTGGCTTTTTTGGCAATCGATTGCATATATCCAAGATCGGCATGGTCCCCGGCCCAGTGCCGTGTAGGCACATTGTGTGTTGTGAGGGCCCGATGCTCAACAACGCTTTGGAGACTATGGACGCGCCTTTTTGCATAGTGTGCGTCCAGCACACCGGCGATGGTCGACTCGGCAATGAAATGATCAAAGCAGTAGAGCTTGTTCGGTATGAGCAAGAAATATCGCCCGCCCGGAGCTAACACCGCGGCGACCTGCAGCAAGTGATGCACCAGATCAGGCTGGTGTTCGATACAGTGCGAGCTCACAACAGCGGCAAAGGTATCCTTAACGACCGAGAGATCACCCCTGGAGTCTACGTAGTTGATCTCCGGAACGCTATCCGTCCGTCGGCCCAGTTTGGCTGCACGACGCGTCAGCGCTTGGCGGTCAAGCACGTCGAAGTACGAGACATTGCGGCCACGGATGCAGGGCGCATAGAACGGCCCAATCTCGAGCACCGGTCCCGTGGTCGGCACCAGTTGGAGAAAGTCCGAGCGTCTTGCTGCCGGAGATGCGATCCGGCCTTCGGCTCGCCCATAAGCTTCATAATGTGCACGAAGCTGCCGGGCGTCGCGACCGCGGAGATCACCGTAGGTCGCAGCATAAAATTGCGGATCAAACTCCGCTGGCAAGTCCGAATTCATCAATGGAATTGCTCATCCCTCCCTCGCGCGGATCGCCTAGGTCAAATTGCAGGTGTGTCCCGCAACCCGGCTTCCTCCGCTAAACGAGTCATTGTTTGCGTTATCGCCATGCGCGAGGGGGAGCCTGCCTGGCGTATGTTTCCAGACCGGTCGACCAGCAGCGTAGTCCCGCCAATCTTTCGCGGTAAGAGACCAAAAAAGCGCTCCATAGCATGAGACATCTCGCCATCCCCCGCGGAAAGGCCATCCGCGAAATCCAACTCCGCTTCAGGAATCACCAAGATCGGATCGAAAAGCCGCCGTTGCGCCCAAAAGGTGGTACCCGCAAAGAAGCCCCAATCGCTCTCCGTCGAGATACCTGTCGATTTCGCCAGCGCAGTCACGCGAGCTTCATTCTTATACATAAATGCCTTCGCGGATTTGTAGGTGGTTTCGGGACCGAGCAGGCACGCTTTCCGATTTGTTGCGAAGGCCTCGACGATGCGGCCAAAAAGCTTCGGATTCCCGATTGTCGCCGACAACATTTCCTTTCGCCAACTCAGCGCCATTGGGTTGTCGCCGCGCTTCGTGTGCAACTTACATACGATCTCGAACTCTGAAACCTCTGGAATTTGTAAGGCCGTCAGGAACGGGTAAACATCATGGCCAAGATTTGATACACTTTTGTAAATCGTTGGCCGCCTCAAGCCAGAGATTTCACGCTGCAGACCTTCATCAAGACATCCAGAATGGGTTACCACTAGAGAGTACTCGTCTTGGATTCTACTAAGAAGTTCAATGATTTGCAGCGCAGCATCCGGATAGAAGATATGAAGAAAAACCCCAACCCGAGGTTTGCTGCGAGAAGGTCGCAATATTCCGGAGAGAAATCCCCTCATTCTGTGCTCCTGCTAGTTGGCAAACCAAGGCGACGACGTCGGCCTATGAAGTTAAAATCAAATCCCTCTTTCTTAAAGGAAAAACGGAGGAACCCGTAAAACCTCTCCTTTCTCTGGGCGGTATATTATGCTGATCTAGCAACTGGTTAGGAACAAAGTCCTCCAACGAATAAACCTTCGGCAGCCTAAACAGCATTCCGAGATTTCGTGAACATCGTCCGTGCCAAACTTACGAACATGATCGGCCTGTCCAAAACGACCGATTGCTACTGAAGGCTCTAGCGACTTGAAATCTTCCTCCGAATTACCAGGCATGAATGGCACGCACATCAAATGAATCCCATCGCTCTTCAAAGCACGATGAATGTGATAGAGGACCGACGTGATATTACACGGAATATGCTCTGCGACATGCGAGTGAATTATACATCGTAATGCTCGCTGGGAAATTTTTCGGCATCAGTGCATAAGTCAATCTTGCGCACCTTGCAAAAATCGAAATTCTCCGGCTGAAAATCAACCGGGTCATACTCCACCTGTCCTCCATGGATTAAAGCTTGAAAGAGTGATCGCTCAGGGGCAAAGTGAAGGACGCGCATTCCGGGCTTCGGGACGTCAAATTGGTCAAGCAGAAGCTTGATAACGCGTGTTCTCTCAAGCGAGTTGCAGCGAACGCAACGGACCCCTTTGCGGGTGTTCATGTCGCCCCATTCTGTCGATCCGCAACAATTACACCACGTTTTCATGCCCCCCCCCTTACACGCTCACTCGTGACTAGGCGGTTCAAGCTTTCCCACTGTCGCATCGCCAGTTTGGCAATGTTTCGCTCGTTCCTGACGTATCGGCCCGCCGTCTGCACCATCGCAGAATATCTTTCCCGATGATCGATGACGTCCAGGACCGCATCGCGCCATTGCTCTTGTCGATTCTGAACCAGCACTGCGCCACCGGAGGCAGTGGCGGAATCGCGATAGGCGACACCGTCTGAAAGAATAGGAAGAATGCCAAGAGCTGCGTAGTCTAGATATTTCAGGTCGGACTTGCAGCGGTTGAATGCATTGTCGACAAGCGGGGCCAACCCGACATGGAACGGCGTCTGATCGAGGAGCCATCGAACGAAGCGCGGGTAGACGATATCCCCGGCAGGAGGCTTGAGGGTGACAATCCACTTTCGCCGAGGAGGCGACTTGACCGCACCGACGATCGTCAAATCGAAGGAATTCGGGCGGAGCCCGTCGACCTCATCGAGGGCGTCGGCGATCATCGCAAAGTCCGCATCATGAGTAGCTGTGCCCATATAGAGAAGGCGAAGTTTCCCATCGGTTGGGAACAGGGGACGCGGTTTGCGGTAGTTTCGCCAAATCCGCGGGTCGATCATGTTGGGCATGATTTCAGAGCGGGACGATATCTGAGCGTACGCTTCGGCCAGCGGTCTTGTCGAGAACCAGTTCGCGTCCGCGCGTCGGACCAGTGCGCTTAAGGTTGCGTTGCGATCCTTGTAGACTTCATACTCGGGATGGGACTCATCCATGCAGATGAACCCGTCATCCACGTCCACGATGAGCCTGGAGCCGCCCTTCTCAATGCGATCGGCAAATCTTTCGGCGGCCTCCATATCGTGAAAGGCCGTCCGCTGGACAATCGAAACGTCCGCTTTCCGCGCTTCCATCGCCTCGCCGGCCGGTATCAGTTTCAGGTCCACTCTGCCAGCCAAAACTTCGGCAGTCAGCGGACTGAGTAACCTGATATAGGCGGAGCTCTGCGGGTGACGCTGCCAGGGGATGACTGCGTTCACCCTGATCGGCTGTTTGGTCAGCACTGCGGGCGCGCCAATCGAACCGGACTCGTTCCCAGTGCCAGTTTCCCCTTGGACCTGCAAGCCCATGAACCGGTGGACGTCGTCGATGATCTGCCTCGCGCGGCGATCGAAGCTGTGAGCAGACGCAACACGCTGCGCCAGTTGCATCCGACCGGAACGATCGTCGACCGCATAAACCCGGCGCACGGCACGATCGAGTTCGTCCGCATTGCCGACCTGGATTACACCATCCCCGAAAACTTCTTCTGCTGAAGGAATGGCATCTGAGATCACGCGGGCGCCGGAAGCCACGGCGTCAAAGAGCCGGTTGGATATAAAGCCGAACTCACGCATGGACTCCCAATGGTCGTTCAGCACGACCTTCGACCCGGCATACAGGCGGCCAAGAGATTTGTTGTCGACGTTCGTTCCCTTGATAAGATCAGCGGGAATGAACTGCTCCCACAGCGTGCCGTAAACTGCCGGCTTGAGGTCACGCTCCACTGCCCAGCGAACAATCGAGCGATATTCGTTGCGGGAGTTTCCGACAAAGAGGACCGGCCCCTCCTGCGTCCCATCAGCAAGGTGCGAAGGGTTGAATCGCTCAGTATCGGTCGCTTGAAGGAGTGGCCTCACAGGCTTCCTCACGACGAAATCGAGAAAAGGCACGTAGCTCGTCGACGCGACGTAAACCCAATCGTAGGCCTCGTATTCGGCGTAGCTGACCTGATCGGGGTGACTTATGTTCCACATAATGTTCACCTGACCAGGTCGCGGCTCATATTTCGACAACCCGCGCAGCATGATGACAACGTCATCATCGATGACAGGGCGCTGATACCATTCCCTCAGAAAATCGATCCGCACCGTGTGCCCGAGGCGCTCCAGCGCGGCAGCCAGAGACTCAGCAAAATGGAAATCGCCCCACTCCGCCTTCTCCGCGCGCGGTGCGGGAATCTTGATCGCGATCGTCAGTGATAGGTTTTCGGCGATGAACTTTGCACTCAGCGGCGTGCTGGATGAATTCTTGGCCTGGACCAGGCGCAAGAAAAGCAGAGGCTCATTGACCGAGATCCTTCCAGAATCGAGCTTGGAATCCGCATAATCGCAGCCGATGAACGGCGCGTATCCGACCGGCCTGCCGCGCGTCTGTCGCAGTATGAAATCCCAGTCCACCAAGCGCCGGAGCGATGGGTCGAACTCGATGTCCAGCCCATCCTTTCCCCTCAGATGGCAATAAACGTTCAGGTCAACAAAGTTCCGATTGAAACACCTGTCCCAATCGAATTCCTGACCACGGTAGCCGGTTATATGACCATCATGATCCTTAATTGCGATGGCCGAGTATGCGCATTCATGGCCTTCGCTCTTCATAAAGACGACCATGTTCCTCAGGTAGTCGGGGCGCCACGCGTTGTCCGAGTCCAGATAGGCGACCAGTTCCCCTGAAGCCTGGCGCAAGCCGGCGTTTCGGGCGGCGCTGACGCCTTGATGATCTTCTTCGATGAGAACGATGCGCTCGTCCTTTGCGAACTCGCGAAGAACCTCCTTCGTCCGATCCATGCTTCCGTCGTCCACGACTAGAAGCTCCCAGTTTGTATGGGTCTGCTCCTGGACCGACCGGATGGCGGCGGCGATCGTATGCGCGCGATTATACGCAGGCATGACCACCGAAACTTTGGTGACATTGAACTGGTCGAGTGAGGAATTGAAGCGTTGGCGAAGGCTTTCGACAAAGGCGGCGTCCTCAACTTCCTGAGGTTTGGCGAGCAGCGCTCTCCACGTCGTTTGTCTGTTCTCCCTCAGATCTGCAGTCGCAAAAGATCTGATAGCGGCAGCGAGACCCCGCACGCCACCTACCCGTATCGTTCCTAATGCAGCGCGAAACGCGCGGGCCAGCCATTGGCGATCACGCAGACGCGGCGCCAACAGCCTCACAGCCAGGCGGCCGTAATATTCCAAGCGGCTCATTCGGCGGAACTTGAACGATCCAACGGTGATTCCACCGGGCTGTTCGCTCGGATCAAATCGCATCCTTAAAGCGCGTGCAGGGAGCGAGAACGTATGCCGCAGGGACGCTTTGCCGCTTGTCTCGCCTAGCTCGATCTTCGTCGCATTGTTGAAACCCTTGCCTGAATCGAAGAAGAGTACGGGACGAACCGTATCCTCGGATTCAATGGAGAGCCGCAGCCGATAGTGGCCAGCGGGGAAGAAATGCGACCAGCGCAAACGCATCTCGAACTGGGGATCTATGCCAGTCATGATCCACTTCAAACCAGACTTGCCGACGCCAGCTCGGTCGAGGTCTTTGAGGGGCCTTAGGGCAATGCCGCGGCCAAGGTACAGCGTCGTGGAGGTCGCCGAAGAGATGAGCCGCCGCAGGAACATTCCGTAGCGCCACAGTCGGCTAGCGCGGATGGCTTCGATTTCGCGACTTAGCCCCGCGATCCTTCGCTTCTGCAAATTGGCTTGATCCACCATAGCCGCGATCTCGGCACCGCGTGTACTAATCATCTCGCGCGCCGCCGAAAGCTCGGCGATCCGTTCACGCGCTTCCTCGCGCTCCCGGCTGGCCTGCTCCCTCGCCTGCGCGATTGCGTCTTCGACACTGCGGATCCGTTCGCGCGCTTTGGCGATCTCACCAGAGAGCGCCTCTATGCGTACTTCCTGACGTTTGACCAACTCCCGGTTGGTTTCAATTTCCTCTTCCATGGTCGCCGATTGCAGCGACCACGGATTTCCGGTTTGATCTGCTGGCTTGTTCACCTCGCCATCCAGGGACATCACACGTTCGTCAACGAGCGCAGTGCTGCCTGCCACACGTCGGTTCCCCAGGACATTTTCCTGAATTGGACGTTTCGTTACAACGCAAAGCGAGTTCAGGAACTCAATGGCATGGATCGACTCAACGGAGGCTTCCTCAAATGCGAGCTTGTGCCTTTCGGCGAAAGCGGCCAAGGCATCCAGTCGACGTCGGTCCTGTCCCCAATGTTCATAGTTGACCACGTCAACCAGACGTTTGAAGAATGACATCGATGAAAAGGGATCGTAGAGACCACCCTCGAACTCCTGCCAATAACTGCAGTGCAAATCCTCAACTATGTACATCCCCCCCTCGGAAACATGAGGGAAATAGCGGACGAATGAACGTATTATGTCCGATGAACTGTGCGAGCCGTCATCAATGATGATGTCGAATTTTGACGACCGGGCGACAATGTTGCATTCGACTTCCTCGGTATTGGCATCGCCGACGACAACCGCGATCCTCTTATCGTCGAAGGTCAGCTTGCTGCAGGCCGTGTTGATATCGCAGCCAAGAATAAGCTCTGCCTGCGGGAAATACTGCCGCCAGATTTCCAGTGAACCGCCGTTCTGAACTCCAATTTCAAGAAGCCGGACGGGCTTGTCGCGAAAGGCCGAAAAGAGCTGCTCGTAGGTTTCGAGATAGAGCGACCACTTGTCCGAAACCTTGCCGTCATGTTGGGCATGCAACTCGCGAAGCGTCTTGCGAACCCCGCTCTTGCGCCTGTTAGTTGCTCCGCTCATGCCGGATCCTCTCGACACACCCGAACGCTTACAAGGCGCATCAATATTCTCCACCGAGGCCCGACAAACCGGTGTCCCGCCAGCCGATGCGAGCCGCGAACTTCTCCACAGAAAGCGTGTCGTACCGGATCCACTATCTTCTGGTCCGTTTGAACAAACCAGCACCGTATCGCAAGGGCGCTGTTACCTTCCACGAAGTACTTTGCAGGAGCATACCAACCTGTCGACGTGCGGCTTCCAGTTCTCGCTGCAATTTCTCTGACGTTCGTTTTTCCTCAACCAGTTGAAATCGCAGATCGGAGATCTCCAGTTTCAATTCTTCGGTTCGATCTGGGAGCAGACCACGATTTCTGATGGAATTCGCTACCGAGATCCATCTCTTTAGCTGAGCGTCTGCAAAGAATTCGGAACGAGATGCAGAAAGAGGGCCCAGTTGATCCGTTATGATTTTCGCAAATCTCCCAAGACCGATCGCTCCGACGTTATCAGGCAGGAGTACCGTCGAGTGCTCGATCTTCAACCGCGCCAGCATCCTCTCGAAGTTTTGGATAGCGTCGTCGATAAGATTCGAATCGTGAAACGCAATGACCGAATCGTCCTTGACTAAGTCCAGCATGCGATCAGCATCGGAGAAGCAGGCGGTGTTTGTGTGTTCTCCGTCAACGAGAGCCAGATCGATGTTTGGTACGTCGGCTACATCGACATCACGGATGTCGCAGCCGAAAATTGTGAGGCGATCAAGTTTATCCGGCGGCAGAAATCTTTGCAGGTTATCGAGCATCCGAGCTTCGCCATCCAACGGATAGTAAAAACTAATCCCCCTTTCATCAGGCTGTTTTTCCGGACGAAGATCAACGGAGATGGCGCGTGCACAATTTGGATCACGGAGAATAGGAACCAAGCTTCCCCCTTGGTCCGACCCGATCTCAAGATAGTTGTACTGGGCCACTGATCCGCTGATCATTTTTTGCAGCCTCAGAAGGGAACGCTTGTCGTTCTCGGAGGTCGCAGATTCAACTGAAAAGACAGAAGTATCTAAGTCTTCCAAAAAATGCTCGTTCATGCGGTCAATACCTGTCTGGCCTCTCCGCTCAGGAAATGGTGCACTACCTGTTGCGTCGACTTCCGCCAGTCCGGCGCCGTCCATCCGAACACGGATGCAACCTTCGCCGTCGACAGCCGCGAATTACTGGGGCGCTGCGCCTTGGTCGGATAATCCACAGTGGCGATATCCCGCACCCGCGCATAGGGGCCACCAAGCGCCTGGCTTGTGTCGAGGATGTGGCGGGCGAATCCACTCCAGTTGGTCTCGCCGGTCCCCGCCAGATGATAGACGCCGAAGGAAGCAAAGCCCTTGTTGCCATGCAGCATCGCCGCCAAATGCAGGATCGCGTCGGCAATATCAAGGGCGGACGTGGGATTTCCCCACTGGTCGGCGACCACAGCTATCTCGTCGCGATCCGCTGCTAGCTTCAGCATCGTCTTGACGAAATTCCTGCCGAACGGGCTGTAGACCCATGCCGTGCGCAGAATGAGGTGCCGCGGGTTGGCCCTGGCGACCGCGTGCTCGCCGGCGAGTTTCGAGGCGCCATAGACGCTGCGCGGGGCAGGTTTGTCATCTTCCGTGTAGGCCCCCTCGCCGCTTCCGTCGAAGACATAATCGGTCGACAGATGGATGACGGGAACGCCAAGCCTTGCCGCGGCTTCGGCGACATGGCCGGCGCCAGCGCCGTTGACGGCAAAGGCAAGCTCCGGTTCGTCCTCGGCCTGATCGACGGCAGTGTAGGCGGCGGCGGACACGACCAGGTCCGGCTGGGCACCTGCCAACGCCGGTGCGATGGTCTCCGGCTTCGCCAGGTCGAGTTCAGGCCTGCCTAGGAAAACGATCTCGACAGCCGGGTGCGCATGCGCGCGCGCTCCAAGGCTCCTGGCGACCTGGCCCTCGCGTCCGGTGACGACAAGCCTCATGCGGCACCCTTGCGGGCTTCACCCAGCCGCTCGCCGGCGTAACGCTCGCGGCGGATCGGGCCCCACCACCACTCGTTCTCGAGATACCAGTCGACTGTCCTGGCGAGACCGCTGTCGAAGCTCTCGCGTGGCGTCCAGCCGAGATCGCGCTCGATCTTCGAGGCGTCAATCGCGTAGCGCCGGTCATGGCCCGGGCGGTCGGCAACGAAGGTGATGAGATCGCGATAGCGCCGGCCGGCGGAGCGCGGCCGCCTGTTGTCGAGACGATCGCAGATCGCCTCGACAACCGCCAGATTGGTGCGTTCCGAACCGCCGCCGACATTGTAGCTCTCGCCAACCGCACCGCGCGTCGCGACCGTGGCCAGGGCGCGCGCATGATCTTCGACGAAAAGCCAGTCGCGCACATTCGCGCCGGCGCCATAGACCGGCAACGGCTTTTCGTCGAGCGCGTTCAAAATGACAAGCGGGATCAGTTTTTCGGGGAAATGGAACGGACCGTAATTGTTCGAACAGTTCGACAGGACAACCGGCAGGCCGTAGGTGTCATGCCATGCACGCACCAAATGATCGGACGCGGCCTTCGACGCCGAATAAGGCGAAGATGGCGCATAGGGCGTCTGTTCGGTGAAGATGCCGCTGTCGAAGGGCAGGTCGCCGAACACCTCATCGGTTGAAACGTGATGGAAACGAAATTGGCTTTTCTTGGTATCAGGGAGCCTGCGCCAATATTCCAGGGCCGAATTGAGCATTCGGTAGGTGCCGACGATATTGGTCTCGATAAATGCCCCCGGCCCGTCGATCGACCGGTCAACATGGCTTTCGGCGGCAAGATGCATGACGATGTCTATATCGTCGCGATGCAGCACCTCCAGGATCGTCCTGTCGTCACAGATGTCGGCGTGTTCGAATCTGTAATTGTGCGCGTTCTCGATCGACCGCAGCGAGGCGAGGTTCCCGGCATAGGTGAGCTTGTCGAGATTGGTCACGCGGTAGGCCGGATTGGCGCACAAATGGCGGCACACGGCCGAGCCGATGAAGCCGGCACCTCCTGTCACCAGAAAATTCATGCTGCTCTCCTCACGCAAATACCTCAGCGGCGGCCAGCGGCGGCGCATTGAGGTCCTTGTCCGAAAGCTGGAACCCGCCAGATAGCGATGGCCACTCGATGCCAATGGCGGGATCGTCGAAACGGATCGATCGATCATGCTGCGGCGAATAGGTGTCGGTGACCTTATACAGCACCTCAGTGTCCGGCACGAGCGTGACGAAACCGTGCGCAAAGCCTTTCGGTACCAAAATTTGATTGCCCTTTTCGGCGGAAATCTCGAGGGCGACCCATTTTCCGAATGTCGTCGAGCTGCGGCGTATATCGACCGCGACGTCAAAAACCCTGCCCCGCACAACGCGCAGCAGCTTGTCCTGGGCACGTGGGGGAAGTTGATAGTGAAGCCCCCGCAAAATACCCGTCGCGGCAGAATAGGAATGATTGTCCTGGACAAAACGCAAGTCGATGCCTGCGTCTGAAAACCGCTCTTCATTGTAGGTCTCGACAAAGAACCCCCGGGCGTCGCCGAATCGTTTCGGGACGATCTCCAGTACGCGGTCGAGACCAAGTGGCCTGATCTCCAGCACCTAGCTCTCCGTCAATTCGACGACGCGCCTGCGCAAATAGGCGGCATATTCATTTTTTCCCAGCCGGTCGGCGCGCTGCAACACCTTGTCCGCCGTCAGCCAGCCCTGTTCGAAAGCAATCTCCTCTGGACAGGCGACCTTGATGCCCTGGCGATGTTCGATGGTGCGCACGAAGGAGGAGGCTTCATGCAGGCTGTCATGGGTGCCGGTGTCGAGCCAGGCATAGCCTCGGCCAAGTTGATGGACCTGCAACTGCCCGCGTTCGAGGTAGACGTTGTTGACCGCTGTGATCTCGAGCTCGCCACGCTCCGAGGGCCGGATCGTCGGGGCTATATTCACGACATCATTGTCGTAGAAATAGAGACCGGTGATAGCCCAATTCGACTTCGGCGCTTGCGGCTTTTCCTCGATCGTCAAGGCAGAGCCGCTGACCTTGTCGAACGAAACCACGCCATAGCGCTGCGGATCCTCGACATGATAGGCGAACACCGAGGCACCGCTTTCGCACGAAGCCGCCTTGCGGCAGAGCTGCGACAGTCCTTCGCCGAAATAGATGTTGTCGCCGAGGATCATCGAGACGCTGTCATTGCCGATGAAGTCGCGGCCGATGATGAAAGCCTCGGCAAGGCCGTTGGGATGCGGCTGTTCGGCATAGGACATGTTCAGCCCGAACTCCGAACCGTCGCCGAGCAAATCCCGAAAAACCGGCAGGTCGCGCGGGGTCGAGATAACCAGAATCTCACGAATACCCGCGAGCATCAATACGCTCAGCGGATAGTAGATCATCGGCTTGTCGTATATCGGCAGGATTTGCTTGGAAACCGCCAGTGTCAGCGGATAGAGCCGGGTTCCGCTGCCCCCAGCCAGGATGATGCCTTTCAACAAGCTCTCCTAAAAACTGCCCTTCGCCCCCCGACCGGCGCGATTTGAGCGTGCTTAGGTTTTGAACCGCGGCTTGTCAATCACTGCTGCACCCTGTGGTAGAGCAAGATAGAGGGCATCAACCTGTCAAATGATATCGCGACGTCAGCTCCTGCAGGCCCTGCATCACGACGAATTTCCAATGGGAACAAGCAATTTGTCACCATTGTGGTCGATCTCCATCATTTCGCTCTTCTGGCGCAAGCGACCTGCAAATCCCTTGTGAAAGATGACGGCGTTCATATAGGCGAAGGTCATTGCAAGCGCAGCGGTGCGCAGCGGATAATCAACCAGCGAATGTATGAGAAGAAAAGACACTGAGAGAAACGCTGCTTTCTGAAGCGGATCGCGGCGGATTCTGGCAAATGAAACAAGAAGCAACACAAAATAAAATGCCATCAGCAGAACGGCGAGGATCCCACCTTCGAAGGCTATCTCAAGATACTCATTGTGGGCATGATTTACGAACTGTTTGAAAATCATCCCTTCCTTTTCGTATATCTGATAGGCCTTCTGAAAATTCCCAAATCCAACGCCAGTTGCCCAATTCTCCTTGATTCCGTCAATAGTGGTCCGCGCGAATTCCCCTCGCCCGAAAGCCGGATCAATCGCGTCGACATCGATCTTCGTCCATGCGCCGATCGTGTAGACCGAGAGCCCTATGAAAATCAGCAGGATGCTCCATCCGCTCACCCTGGAGCGCGCTGAAAGAAAGACCACGGACAATGCGGTAATCGCCAGCCCGATCGCGACACCGGCGCGCGAACCGGCTGCCAAGAGAAGCAGCAAAATCGTGACCAGCCCGAGCAAACCGGACAAGAGATTTCCGCGAAACAGCCCGTGGTAGACGACGAAGGGAATAGAGACAAAAAGCAAGGCTGCAAAGTGATTGCGGTTGGCAAACAGCCCGGCGTTGATTGTAAACGGCAGCAGTCCCTTGATGGCGATGTCGTCGGAGAGCGAATATTGAATCGCTCCCGCCAACCCATTGCAGATGACGCCCATGAAAAAGAACGGAAGAAGCGCCTGGACCTGCTCGGTTCGCAACCGCAACACGCTCAAGAAAAACGCTGCCACAGCCACCAGGTACAACAGGCATTCGATCGTGCGTCCCACGCCGAGGCTGACGAAACGAAATCGGCTTTCTCCAACGAGCGAGGAATCTGCAAGCAACAGCTCTGGCCGCAACCCGTTGAACATGGAGGCCGGCAGCGGGACGATTTGCAAAATCACCAATGCCACGGCGAACACGAGCAGCCATACAACAGACTTGGGCGCCCTTTGGCCAGATGGCTGTGAAAGGACAGCTGCCGCCGAGATAATCGCCAGGACTTCAATCAGTGTGTCCGTATAGAGGCCGCTTGCAGTCCCGCCACCGATCAGCAGCGATATGAACAAAACCGACCCGAGGAGATATTTATCCCATTCCGCTGACCGGCCGCTCAAGATGGAAGTCTCTCAATGCTCAATTTGTGCATTACCAGTGTGCCGACATACCGAAACCGCCAACTGTCAGCAATGGTGGCAGTCTCCAGCCTCAACAATTGCATGGGACAGGTGTCTGGACCAATCAAAAAATTCTGACTCAGGGACTGACGATTGAATGTACCCTCTGGAATATTGAACCGTGCAATTTCGCCAGACGGACATCTGAGAGACCAGAATAACTCCTTTGGAAGTTTCAAATTTCTTGCGGATGCAATCAGAGAAACCTTGTAGGATCCCGGCGGGAGCTCAATATACTGCTGAAGAGCGGAGTTCTTGACCGGTGTATTTAGGAAACGGACCGTCGCCCCACCCTCGCCTTCGACCGCATTCTGGGATGTTGCAAATGTAACTTCCATCCCCGACTGATCACGGACCTGCCAATCGAAAGGCTTACCGCTAGGCACCGGTTCAAAGGTACTGTTGAAAATATACCCGCCCAACTTCCTTTCTTCATCAGAAAGGCTGAAAAGAAATAAGCGGTATGCTGGCTCATATTGCTTCTGGCGAATATAGCCGTTGATTACGAAGGACAACTCGCCTTGTCTCGGTGGTGCGCTTGATCCGATCAAATCGAGCAGCAGCCGATTCGCGAAATCGAGCCCCTGGGGGGCGTTGCCGAGAGCGACGAAAAGACTGGCTCGCCAAGGCGCATCCACCTTGAGGGCCGCCAGCACAGCCTGGTATCCATCAGGATTCGAGAGGATAGTCGGCATTCCCTCGGCTATTTCAGGAAACCGATCCGGCCATCGCCGCAGCAATATGTCGATCTCGCCCACAGCCTTCGGCAGATCGCCTGCCTCTATCGAGCGGCCAATGGATCTCTGGAGGGCGTGGATCTCTGTCTTGGACAATTTTCGAGCTTGATCGAAAAGTTCATAAGCCTGGTCTTTTTCACCTTGACGGTACTTGATCTCGCCGATCAGGCTGTAGAGACGTGCATCAACCAGATCAAAGCGAAGCGCGCCTTCGGCCTTGGCAAGCAAGGCATTTAGGTCAGGAGTATTGCTTGTGTCGTTCAGGTCTTCGGTAATTTCACCGATCACCGCGTCGATATTCAACGGATCCAGCGCGAGCGAAACGGCCGGCGTTTCGGTCTCAAGAAGCCGACTTAGACCGATCGACGAAGCCGCCAACACTAGAACGGATGCGACGAACCAAACGCTTGAACGCCGGAGATTTTGCATAAGCGGGCTGGCCTGCTCCGTCATCCACTTTGCCTTCAAGTTTCGGGGTGCCGTAGTCGTAATACTGGTAGTTCATATATTTGTAGGCGTAGTTGTAGTCGAATTTGTTCACCGCAAATTTCGACATCGCGGCTCCGACCACATTGGCGCCGGCGGCTCGCAGGCGCTTCAACGCTGTCTTGGCCGATTTGCGTGTGACCTGATTGGTGGAGATGACCATCAACGTACCCTCGGCAAGCCGGCTGAGGATAGGTGCATCTGAAAGACCGACAACCGGCGGGGCATCGATGATGACAAGGTCGAAGCGCTTGCCGAGATTGGTGATGATCAGCGCCATCTTGGGCGAGGAGAGCAGATCCGCGGGGTTCGGCGGGATCGTTCCGGACGTTAAAACGGTCACATTCGGATATTTCGTCACCCGGAAAATGCTCGCAAGATCCTCCTTGCGAACGGTGTTTGTCAGGAGGTTGCTGAGCCCAATCGTGTTGTCGAGCCCAAACAGCCGGTGAAGATTGGGCTTGCGAAGATCGCCGTCGACGATGAGAACTCTTGCACCAAGTGCGGCAAAATCCTGCCCGAGCTTGAACGACGTGGTCGACTTGCCTTCCGAGGGCTCCGAACTCGTGACCAGCAGTGATCGCGGTGCGCCCTCGGCGCCGGAGAACTGCAACGATGTTCGAAGCGAGCGGTAGGCTTCGGACAGTCCTGACTTCTGATCGGTGATGCTGGCTATGAGTTCCCGGTCATCGACGAGCGGCAGGATGCCCAGCATCGCCAATCCCAATTCCTTTTCGATCTGCTCGGGGTTGGTGAAGGTGTTGTTCAACAACTCGATAATATAGATTATTGACGCGCTCAGAGCCATGAAAAGAGCCAAAGCGATCGCAAGATTGATGGTCAGGCGCGGAGAATAAGGACGCTCAGGCGGCGTCGCAAAATCAACGATTGCGGCGCTTTGTGTCTTGAGCTCGGAACTCACACCAACTTCATTCAACTTGGAAATAAGGTTGTCATACTGGGAACGATTCGAATCGACCTCGCGCTTCAGGATCGTGTATTTGATGTTTTTATCGTTGAAGACAACCTGCTGCTTCTCCATCTCAGCAAGCTTGGACTTAAGGTCGGCCTCCTTATTCTGAGTTTCCTGGTATTTCTGCCGCAAGGAATCGGTTATCGTCAAAACACCATTGCTATAGAGCCGTTGCAACTCCTTGATTTGCGACTGAAGCTGTTGCATTTCCGGAAAACCGGGCTTCAGTATGCCCAGCTTCTGCTGATACTGGCTGGTCAAATCAGCCAGTTTTTCGCTGAGCTTCTGCAGACCTGGGCTTTCCAGAACCGGGCCTAGGCTCGAGCCGCGACCTTTGTCGATTTGTTCCACGACCCGTCCGGCGTCGAGACGTTCCTGGATTGCCGTTGCCAGCGCGGTATTCAGAGCCTCGATGTTCGACCCTATCAGCGATTTGTCGTCGCCGGTTACCGTGATACCTGCATCCTTTGCATAAGCGACCAGTTCCTCCTCGGATTTCTGGAGCTTTTGCTTTACCTGCAAAACCTGTTCCTGGATGAATTGCCGTGCGAGGTCTGATGTCTCGCTGGTCTGATCGAGGCGTTGGTCGATAAAGCTTTGTGCGACCTGATTGGCTATGTCAGTTGCATATTTCGGATTTTGGTCGGCAAACGTAATCGACAGCAGGCTTGTATTGGTGACGAGACTGACCGTGAGGTCTTTTAGAACGCGGTCGATCGCGATCGTCTCACGTTCCTCAGGGGTTTTCTCCTCAACGGAGGGGGATTTGGCGATTCCGAACGCACGATAGAAAATATTGCTAGGTGAAAAGTTCGGCTTCGGAAACAGGAAGTCCGGCTTTTCGCTGAGACCCAGTTGGAACACCACTCGCTGCGCCAATGCGCGGCTTTTCAGCTTTTCACGGGCCGTTAGAAAAGCTCGCACGTCGCTGTTTTCGGAAACCACTTCAATGTCCTGGAAGACCTTTGCCGAGGGAACCAGCACTTCCAGTTGCGTTGTCGCCTGATATTTTGGCGTCTGCATCATGGTAACGATGACGCCGGCGACAAGCCCCGCCGCCGCCATCATGACGATCAGCCACCGATACTGAACAACGTAAAACAACAGCTTTAGTGGATTAAAGCCCTCGTCCTGCTCCGGGTGATCACGACCGTACGGGTTATAGTTTTGCGCACCGTCATAATACAGGTCCGCGGACAAGGCCTGACCGTGTCCCGGGCCTGCAATTTGATGCTGTCTGTTACGATCGAGCATGGCGCGAGGTAATCCTGAGTTCGTCCGTAGCTGAATTCTGACCGACTGTGGCTATAGTCCTGGGACCACCGCAATTCGGGCTGCACTCGAGGCGACACCGAGGGCGTCCTTGAGATTGTTCATCGCAATTTTCGATTTCGAGGCGAAGACGACAACCTTGTCGCCGCCATAGATGCGCGGATTGCGGCTCTTGCCGGCACGAATTTCCTCCACATTGTAATTAGCGACCAGCGTATTTGAGCCGATATTGCGATAGACAAAGACCTTTTTTGCATCTCCAACGGTGTTGAACCCTCCAGCAAGGGCGATCGCGTCGATGAGAGAGGCGTTGCTCGATACTGGAAAGATACCACCCCTGGTGACTTCACCGTCGACAGTAATGCGCTGTCCAACCGACTCCTTAACGAAAACCGACACATCGGGCGACTGCAGATACTTGGCGCCGTAGGCCGTTTCGATTTCCTTCTCCAATTGACGGACGCTCTTTCCCGCCGCGATCATGGTTCCGATAAGCGGAAGCGAAATCTGCCCGCCGGCGTCGACCTGAACGGTTCTGTTCAGATTGTCGACCTGGAACACATTCACCTCGAGCACATCGTTCGGAGACAAAGGCTGCTCGCTGCCGTTCTGGGTATTTTGCGGCGCAGGCAGGTCTTTTACGACCTGCAGAGCGCCACCGCTCGAAAGCGGCGTCGACGATGATGTCAGTTGCAGCGCATCGACCGAAGCCGGTGAAGATGGCGCCGTTGACGAGGTGCTCGTGCAGGCAGACATTGCCAGCGAAGCGACCAAGACACATATTGTGCCGGCAAAGCTTTTTGCGTACCGAAAACCGCCCATCACGCGGTCCCGCCCTTGAACAAGCGACCCAGTCCGGCAAAGCGGCCAACGTTGCCGGGGCTCGGTTTCTTGACGCGTGCCTTTCCGACCGGTTCGAGGGGCCGGTTCGCCAGAATCTGGCCTGGACGTTTCAATACCATATTGCGGGCCTCATCCTCTCCACATCGCTTTGCAGCAGCGGCAACTGCCTGCGATAGCCCAGGACGCCGGCGGGTGGCGCCATGGGTATCCGATGCGATAATATCTACCCTACCTTCGTCAATCAGCTTTTCCGAATAATAAAGCGCTGTGCGCCCAAAAGCACCAACAATCGAGTCTGCCGTAAGCTGAATAAGACACCCCGCTGCATTCAACCTCTCGACAACGTCGTAATTCGCCTTGATCCAGGTCAGACGCTCGGGATGCGTAAGAATCGGAATAAACCCGGCGTTTATGAGGCGTAGAGCAAGATCTTCCAGCCTTGGCGGTAAAACGTGGTGCGGCGGTTCAAATAGAAAATAGCGGGATCTGTTTAAAGTTGGCACACTGCCAAGCGCCAATTGCTCCGGAAGGTCGGGCGCTACATGGATATCGGCACCAACATAAAGAGCAAGCGGTATAGCGGCACGGCGCAACGCCTGATCCAACCCTTGAACGGCTCGGATGATATTTGCCGATCCGTTTTCGTACATGCCTGGCATGACATGGGGCGTACACGCCATATGCGTCGTCCCATCAGCCACCGCCAACCGCGCCATTTCCAGCGATTCGGCAAGGCTGGGCGAGCCGTCATCAAGACCGGGCAAGATGTGGGAATGCAGGTCGATCATTGACGTTTCTACCTGCACCGAAGCAACGTAGCGACTGCGTCCCAACAATACGCCATTGCGTCAGCCGCAGGATGGCAAATGACGCATCTGCCAAGCTTAAACACGACAGCCAGCGTCGGATTCCAACCACCAAGACGGTACGCCCAAAACGAATCGCGTCGAGACCAGCCCAAAGCAATAGAGCGACACGGTTAACAAATTTAGCAAAAAACAACAAACCTGGCGCCAGCAAGGCCGACCAAGATATCCGGCAACAATATACAGCAGAGGCGCCTTACGCCTCCGCTGCCATTGCCCGCCTAGGATCCGCCTACTGGCTGACGCCGTTGTCGTCATCCTGCGTTGCAGCAAGGATACCAGCCGCGCCAGCCATGCCGGCAAAGAGACCGAGTGGCAGCCAGGACGGGGTGCCGCCCGAGGCAATCTGACCCGTATGCTCAGGGCTCACACCAACGGCAGCCGTCTGTTCAGAGCCCACGACTTTCAGGCAGATATTGTTCTCGACACGGGAAATGTCGAGGCTTGAATTCGCCGGTACCTTCACGTTGCAGCCACCGACACGAACAGAAGCTGACCCTTTGGTGCCAACCACCACGCGGCTGCCGAAATCCAGGGCAGCTCCCGCCTTGGCAGGACCATAACCAGCCGTCTGCGAAACCATCACGTCGCCGTCGGCATGCCCAATCGATCCGATTGAACTCGCCGCCCCTTGATAGGCCGTCGCGCAGGTACATGACGCGTCCTGAGCGAACGATGAAACAGGACTGAAACTGATCGAGACGATCAATCCAGCCAACGCACTTTTCACAGTAAGGTTCATTCGTTCAGATCCTTTTGTCCCGCATAACCTCAGACCCACCCGATCACCAAGGTACTAAAGAGCGCGTAACAGCTTTTATCTTTGATTCCAATCCATTTCGCATATGCGATATGTCTTTTGGTTTCCGCTGTGTTTCATAAAACACACTTATTAGAAGGCTTGAATGTACCATTTTTGCTGCCGGCTGCAACGGACTACAATTGGGGAGCGCAATTGGTTCCTTTTCGCCAAGATGCTCACCGGCACAGGTTGATTGGTAGGTAAGAGGGGTTAAGATTCAATTTCACGGTCTTTGAAGCCGCCGTCGCGCCGGTCCGTCGTGCATGTACAGTCGACCGGGTTTGACGTCAGGCGTTGTCGCATATTCTGCTTTTCATTTTATGACAGTCGCGATTCGGGCGCGTTTCATGGGAACGACCACGAGGGCAGTTTGGCGAACCCTTGCCTACAAGCCTTGCGGACAAGATTTGTAGGCCGAACCCGCTTGCGCGGGCTGCCCGCACAGGATGCCGTTTTCGGCAAGCTTGGCGGCCAAATCCGCGCCATCGGAGGTAAAGCACTGTACGACAGTGGCATCACCGAACTTTGACGCGGTATTGCCGTCGCAAGGCGTTCCCGATCCGACAGGCTTGCAGGTCAAGACGAGCCCTTGATAGTCCCGGCGCGCGGCCTCGGTGATCATGGCGCGCATGGACTGGGGTTTCTTAAATGCTACGCCGCACAACAGAACCTTGCGGCCGCCGACCCTAAGATCGTCGATTGATTGAATCGCAAGCTTGCCATCAAACGACTGAAGTACCGCTTGTGGCTTTGGAGGCTGCGAACGAACATCCGTTCCTTTTTTGGTGATAATGACCAGGAAGCTAATCGCGAACGCCAAGGCGACAAGCGCAAGCAAACCTGTTTTCTTGAAGGGCAAGACCTTCTCTCCACCGTGGCCAAACGTCGCGTTTCTGTTCCGTCAATCTTTCCGCAGAGGATTGCCTGCAGTGCCGTCGAGATACTGCGTCAGCGCACAGACCAGATGGTAGAAGATGCTGGCCGGCACATCGGCGGCCAACGAACGGCCACGTTCGTCGATCCGGTCGACCCACAGACCGCGCGGCGCTGGGTCGATGTGCCAACGGAACAGGCGACCGACCCGCGCTTCGATCTCGGGCTTGAGGTCGGGTCCGCCCGCGCCGTCCAGTGCGATCGCCGCCTTGATCGCCTCCGCCTGCGGCCAACTGCGCGAGACGCGGTCGAGCGGCAGGCCCTGCCGCGAAACGGCGCCGTAGGCAAGGCCTGTGGCGCGGTTGAGGCCATTGGCGATGGCCGAGGCATAGAGCTTCCTGGCAAAGCCGCTCAGTTCGCTCTGGCCGCTGCGCCCGGCGAAATCGATCAGCAACGAGGCCCATTCGAAATGGTGGCCTGGTTCCGTCCACAGGCCTTTGTCGCCCTTGGCCGGCTTCCATTCGCGATCGAAATATTCGCCAAGCGTCCAGCTTTCCGGGTCGAAGAAATGGCTGCGAAACAGATCGACGATGCGCGCGGCGCGGCGAAGATAGGCACGCTCGCCGGTCGCCTGATGCCACGCCAGGAAAGCTTCAAGCAGGTGCATGTGCGGATTGGAACGGCGTTCGCCCACGCCGTCCGACGTTTCGAGAAAACCGGTCATGCGATGGTCCTCGAGATGCGCGTCGAGAAAAGAAAATGTCTCTTCGCCAAGCCGCAATGCATCGGGATTGCCTGACATATGGGCATGCGCGAGCGCCAGCAGCACGCAGGAATGATCGTAGGCGTCCTCGACGGCGTCGGCGACCGAACCATCGACATTGAGCGTGCGTACCCAGCCGCCATTGTCGGTACGGCCGTTCCTGGCCATGAATTCGATGCCGTGGCTGATCAACCGGTCGGCCGGGCCGTCCCATCCCCGCGCCTTGGCGACGGCGAAGGCGTAGATTTGCCTGGCCTGCGTACGCATGCGCTTGGGCTTCATCAGTGGCGTGGCGTCGAAGCCCAATGCCTCATGGAAGCCGCCATGGCGTTCGTCGACCCCGACTGTCGACCATAGCGGCACCGTCTCTTCAAACAGCCAGTGATATACGCGGCGGCGCCAGGCGCCGCTTTCGATCACGCGATCGTCCGCGGGTGTGAATTTGGTTTCCAGCCGGCCACTCTTTTCGAGTTGCTCGACGATCTTCTTGACGTGTTGGCTGTGGCTGACTGGAGCGACGAAGGTAGCGTCCGCAGTCGAGACGATGGCGAGATTCTCCACGCCGATGGCCGACAGCAGACGGCCATCACTGCGGATGTAGGAGTTTTCGCAATCGATGGCGACGACGTCGCCGATGATGACATTGCCCTGCTTGTCCGAAGGGCTGACATCCAGCAAAGATTGCCAGGAACCGAGATCATTCCAGCGAAAGCCGGCCGGCACCATGGCAATGTCACTCGCCTTCTCCATGATCGCGTAGTCGATCGAGGTCGAGGGAATGGCGGCGTAGAGGTCGAGAGGCATGTAAAGGCCGGAAAGATCCGATGTCGCGGCCTGGTAGGCAGCCTCGGTGGCCGTCCATATCTCGGGCTGGAAAGCCATGAAGGTGTCGCGCATGGCGCTGGCGCGAAACAGGAAGATGCCAGTGTTCCAGTAGAAATTGCCAGCGTCGAGATAGCTCTGCGCGGTCGCGAGATCCGGTTTTTCGACGAAACGCGAAACATCGCAGACGCCGTCCCGCTCGCCGGCAACCTCGATATAGCCATAACCGGTCTCCGGCTGGCTGGGCTTGATGCCGAACACCACCAGCCGCCCCGCGCGCGCCGCAGCAGCGCCACTTTCCACGCTCTGCCAGAATTGCTGTGCTGTGGCGATTTCGTGGTCGGATGGAACCACCAGCACCAGGCTGTCGCCTTGGTCGGACAGAGTGCGCAAAGTCGCCAGGGCAACAGCAGCGGCGGTGTTGCGGCCGGTCGGCTCGAACAAGGGGCCGCCGCCGGAAAGGTCGAGGCCGGCCAGGTCAGCATGGACGCGATCGGCGTGCCGCTCGGACGCGATCAGGAAAACCGGCGTTTCACCTTTCGGCCTTGCTGTCAGCCGGCGCAGCGTCTTGGCCAGCATCGAACCATCGCCCGAAAAATCATGGAACTGCTTGGGGTTGTCCTCGCGCGACAGCGGCCACAGCCTCGAGCCGACGCCGCCGCTCATGACAAAACTGACGATTTTCTCGATCATTGGGTGATACTTCTGACATTTTCAAACATTGCAAGGAGCGCTGCCGCGTAGTCTCGGCGGCGCTTTTGTTGCCGAGCCTGCAGCACGGCGACATTCTCGCGGACAGGGCGTGAGCGCCGCCCGACTTCCATGAGATGGTGCGCCAGCGATTCCGCGCTGTCCGGTGCGAAGAAGAGGGCGTCCGGCGCTTGCTCGCGATGCAGCGGAATGTCGGATAGCAACATCGGCGTGCCCAGTGATTTCGCCTCTTCAACCGTGGTCGACCACCCCTCGAAGTGAGACGGGTTGAGGAGATAGTCCGCAGCGCCGATCAGGGCGAGAACGTCGTCATAGGGAATTAGTCCGAGGTGTCGAAAATGGCTTCCAAGTCCATCCATTTCGGCACGATCCACAAGGCGCTTGAAAAATGTCGGATCGCGCGGATCCGTGGTGCGCCCAGAGAGTATTATTGGCGGCAAGGTCGCCAGCGCTCCGATTTGGCTTATATGCCTCAACGCCTCGACCACCAGCCTATGGTTCTTGTGGACCCAGAACTGATTGGGAAGAAAGAAGAAGCGCTCGGACAACCCATGCGCCCGGCGCGCCTCATCGGCACGCGCTAGGATGGGGCCTGGATCGAGATCGATGGCGAAGCGCACAATGGCGGTCTTACCGCGCGAGGCCGGATAGAATGTCTCGCAATCCGCGAGCGCATCCCCGCTCGAGAGCATTATGGCGCGATTGCCTGATGTCTGCAGGCGGTAGCCGAGGTCCCTGCGCCACCAGGCACTGCGCGGGAAGAGATGAGGCAGTCGACGGTGCTGGAAATCTGGAATCCAGGAAACGACCGGCACCGGAAACCGGTTGCCGAACCACTGGGCAACTTCAAATACAACGTCGATACGCTGTGCAACGACAAGATCGGCGAAAGCGCGGTCAATGCCGCCGGCGAGGGCAATCAGCCCTCGCCTGCCAAGCCCGGCGCCTGTCACCCGTTCATCGAAAATGGCGGGGGCAGCCAACATATGATCGAAGGACGTACCAAGGCTTGAATGCTGCTCAGGCGTGAGAAACAGCTTCGCCTGCACCTTGCCACGCAGTTCGGAGGCGATGACGCTCAACATATTGCGCAGGTAGGATTCGCCACCAGACCAAGACCCGCGACCGATGAGTGTGAAGCCGACGGTGATCAAGGCGCGGAGCGTCGCAAACGGCCGGCCGGCTCGGTGAGAACCTCGGCGCGATACCAATTGACATAGCCGGCAATGCCCTTGCTGAGCGGCACCCGCAATTGAAGTCCTTCCGGCACGCCGGACGGATCAGAAATCAGGTTGAGGGGATCGCCCGGCCGGGATTTTCCGGAAAACGAGAGGCGATGGCTCCCTCCCCAAGCCTCCAAGACCATGCCGGCAATCGTGCTGACGGATGCGGGCGCGCCCGCTCCACCATTGTAGATCGTGAAGCGCGGTTCGCTGGTGGGCAAAATGCGATGGATCAACCGCACGACATCGGAGACATGATGCCAATCCCGCATTTCCGTCCCCATACCACCAAGGACGATGTTGGTTTCGCCTGCCGCAAGCCGGCCGCAGAGATCCCAGAGCAGTTGCTTGCGCAGCCCTTCGCCATAGACCGAAAAGAGCCGGGCCACCGAGATCGGCTGGCCGTAAGCGGCACAATATGACCGGCCCAGTTCCTCTACCATGCGTTTGTGATAGCCATAGGGGGAATAGGGATCGAGCGCGGCGTCGACCCTGATCGAACCGACATGTCCACCGCCATAGACGGCAGCAGACGATGCAAGAACGACAGGTGCATCGGGTGCGCGGCGGCGCAGGAAATCGAGGACACAAGCCGCGGAAACGACGCTTTGCTCAAAATCCTTCAGGGGATCGGCAATCGACTGGCCAACCGTCGCGCCGCCCGCCAAATGATACACGGCTGCCGGGCGGCCATGCGCTGCCAGGGCCGCATCCATTGTTTCGACGGTTACTCCGCCGGAAAAGAATATGCCGCCGGTCGCCACGGCAAACCCGGGTGCTTCGTTTCGACCGAAACCGATGACATGGCAGCCTCCCTGGGCAAGGAAACGAGCGAGATGCCGGCCGATAAAGCCGCCGGCGCCAGTCACCCAGACAAGCTTTGCTTCCTTTGATTGCGCCAAGAAATCAGTCCTTCCCGCGCTTGTGGCAAAGGAAAGAGACCAGGCGCCCGGGCCTGCGGTCAAGCGCCGCGGCGGCGCTGGCAATGACATTGAAAGGCACAGGCGAAAGAACCAGGCCAACAGGTCCGGACAACGGACCAAAGAGATTGGCCAGCCTCTCACGAATCTCAGATTCAGTCATTGGGTCATAGTTCACGACGGACTGGAACGAGTTCAACTCGCGATCGATTGTCAGCCCTGCCTCCTGGATCGCGGCGCGGTAGGCCGCCAGCGTGAAGGCGTTCTCTCCGCCATAGAGGTGATGGAGCGGATGAGCGCGCAGAAAAGGTTCGAGTTGCTGTGGTCCGGAGATCACATGGTCACGCAGCGATAGAAGCGTCGCCCCGTCGCGAGAGAGGCGAGCCATTTCGCGGCAGAAAGCCGGAAGGTCATGGGCATGGTGAAGCACCTGCCGCGCGACGACCAAATCGTAACCCGCCGCCGATAGAGGGATCGCTTCACCGAAGGCTTCGACCACATCGATGGGCGTGCCCGTCCTTTCGGCAAGCGTACGGATTGCTGCCGCACCGACGAGCGCGCTCGGATCGGGTTCAACAGCGGTTACGGACCAGCCCTCGCGCGCCAGGGCGTAGGAAAGGATGCCGTTGCCGGCGCCAAGATCGAGAGCACGGCCGGCCTTGCGCGGGATCATGCTGCGAACTGCACCGAACTCCGCGCTTTGGTGATAGCGCTGTGCCGCCACGACCGGATCATCGAAATAGGCGGCACGGGCGAGTTCCTTCATCGAAGGCTCGCTCATGCACCAGCGGACAGCGTCCTCCCAGCTCGTGGCCATTTCAGGCATGGGAAGAAACCATCTGCCGTATCATCCGCGCCGGATTTCCGACAACAACTGCATAAGGCGGCACGTTCCTGGTCACGACGATCTCGATCTCCCCGCCAGATTTGTCAGATTGCCCACGACAGCCGCCAAGGCTGAGCTTGACGAGTGCGACCGCGCTTCGGTCATAGTCGTGCGCGCTTCACACGTCTACCGTTCCAGGTGGATAATTTGCAGCCTCGGTGAGAAGGACTGCCCTCTATCACTTTGCAGCAGCGCGTCGATCACGCTTCAGTCAGGAGGTTGTTCGAGACGTCCAGCTAAGCCACCGTTTCCAGACTCGTCAAGTTCATGAGAATTCGAACCGCACGAATTTCGTTCTCGCGAGACTCACTCGTTGGCGACCCTGGATACCGAGCATCATGTTTTCAAAACAATACCAATCCGCGACCGATCGGTGCCTGGAAATCCGGAACGCCGGATCGCGTCAACGTCCTTTCCGGAGGAATGGCGGCAACTCTTTGGCCTTCTCCTCGCCGCAATCTCGGTTTCTCGATGGCGATGCCCATCTTTGGGAGGATTGGATGATCTGGAGCGCAGGCCTGGACTTCCGATCGAGTGGAAGCATTCGACATGACCGTCGCGACGGGAGACGCCCAAATTGATGACTGATGAAAAGTTCTCCCTGACCCGCCGCCGTCTGCTGACAGGAAGCTTGGCACTTGGGGCTGCGACTGCCTTCGCCGCCGGATCGACCGCCTCGCCCGTCGTCGGGCACCTCCGACCCAGAAACACGAGGCGCCCCGACGGCCTTGTCGTTCTGGGCGACGATGGGACGGACGTCGCCGCCTGCATCCGCGCCCTGGCCCGGATAAAATCCATGGGAGGCGGAACCCTGATGTTCCGCCGCGGGATCTACAACTGGTCCTCTGCCGACCTGAAGGCCTTGGGGCACTATGGAATTTCGATCCCGGCCAACTGCACCATCGATGGCAATGGCTCGGTCATTAACGTCACCGGATCGGACCAGATCTCCTATGTCTTCACCGCAATAGACGTCTCCAAGGTCACTATCGCCGATCTGACGGTTGTCGGTAATGGCCTGGCGACCGGTTACAACAACGGCGCATTCATGAAGTTCGCCCTGAGCGCGACCGCGACGAGGGGCATCGACACCTTTACGCTGGACACCGTCGAACTCCAGAACTTCAAGGCGCCATGGTGGATCCTCGTATACAATGAAAGTCCTTCGAATCTTGAGATCCAACACATACGCGTCAACGGGCTGCGGGGCATCTCACGGCCGGGCAACTCACTGGCCCCCGCCAAGCTCGGCACCAACGCCGCCGTCATCGCCATCAATAGTAAGTCGTCGAAGCCGGCCGACGCTGACCGGGCGATCGTCCGCGATGCGATCGTGACCGGCTTCTACGCTGAAGCCACGCACATCAAGGAAGGCGTAATTTTCTACAGCAATGTCCACGACAGCGAGATCCGTGGCGCCGTGGTCCACAATGCGGGGCTGATGGGGGGGCGAAACGACACCGGCTGCTACGCCCTGATGGTCTATGGCGCCAACAACCGCAACATACTGATCACGGATCCCGTCCTGACTTCGCCGCGCGACAACGGTATCTATGCAGTCAACGGCTCCGGCCTGGTTATCACGAACGCAACGGTGCGCGGTCAGACCAGTACCGCCGACGCGACGCTGCCCAAGGCCGGGATATCAATCAACAGCGTCCGCGACGTGATGATTTCCGGCGGGGCGTTCAGCGACAACGTCACCGATCTCTACCTCGGCATCCGTGGCACCGGGGCCAATGTCCGCGCCGAGGGCGTCGAATGTACCGGGGCGTCCAAGACAGGCATCTGGTTGCAAGGATCGGCCGCCAACGTGGGCGGTGCGACAATTACCGGAGCGCGAGTCAATGCCGGCGAGAGGGCGCGGGCGTTGTATTCGCATAACGATGAGATTCTTTATGTAAACGATGTCCGCATCTCGGACTGCGATTTCGCCACACGATACCTTACCGCAGTAGAGGTTTCAGCCTCGCCCACGCCGGCTGGAAACTGGAACTTCAGCAATGTCACGTGCACCGCACGCGGGACGCCGTTCCAAGCGTACCAGTTCGGGGGGCGGATGACGATCCAGGACATGCGGCTAGTGCTGTCGGGTGGCGGAACCGCAGGGCACAGCGCCTTCCGCTGTTTTAGCGCCGGCACGATGATCGTCGATGGCCTTACCATCGTCGGCCAAAGGGTCGGCACCACGATGGACACGCGGGATTTTGTCGGATCCCTGACGAATGTCCACTGGGAGAACTCCACCACGCTGGCCGTCTCCACTTCGGCAGGGACGGCCAAACCGACATTTCGCGGCTTTCCAGGGGCCCGCATCCAGAACCTTGTTCCGGCAGCGAATGGGCTCCGCGAGTGGCGATGGCGGGACGGGGCGTGGGTTGGGAGTCGGTGACAGCTCGATCCTGGCGCAGCACAAAAAGGCCTGCGATAGCTCGCCGATTATCAACGCAAGTTCGACAACAAGCTGCTACCTGGCGATACGCTGTTTCAGTTGAGCAGCGGCTGGTCGCGGGGAGAATGATCCAATCGATCGACTGGACCGCCCCACTCTGCGCATTTTGGGATTCGGCATGCCGTACGCAATCATCACGACCAAAAAGAATCCGCCGCCGGTAACGAGGCCGGTGAGCAGCGGGACATTCGCGACTGCCATCAGAAACGGAATCGACATCGTTGCCGCGAATGGAAGACGCTCGGGCGTGACAAGTTTATTCGCCAAGCTAAGCAGGACGCCGAAAACAATCCCGACAATAATGACGCCAGTCATGCCGTAAGCCGCCACTCCGTCGCTTGCCCAGAAGCTCGAATTCGCGTTGAACCCGTCGCCTCCGGCAACCCGCATGCCGACGACAACACCCAATGGCGCCTTGTAGGGATACTCGATGAATAGGTTGATGATGTTGGCGTGCGACCAGTAGGTGAGAGGGCTGTCGGAAAACACGTCCGCGTAAACACCCACCATTGCCCCCTGCAGGGCGAGAGTTCTCAGGAAGATGACGGCCACCGCTTGCAAGGCCAACCCGGTTGGTTGGTAATCGGTGGCGACAAGGAGTGCCGAAACGGTCAGAGCCAGCGTTGCCGCGCCGAGAGCGAGACGCGCAACCATTATGCGACCATCCTTGAGCGCAAAAAGGTAGAACCCGACTACCACAAACAACATTACCAGCATCGCCTTGCCTGCGAACGCCATGAAGACGAGGACCTGACCCGCAATGGCTATGGGGAGCACCCATCGCCGGGTTCGGTCGAAAAGGCCCACCGCTATCAGGTAGGGGTTCATCGCATTCGTCAGCCAGCCTGTCAGATATGCGGCCAGCGCGCTTGGCGCCGCGGCAGCGAATAGCGCGCGCTGGGTGTAAATGTCATCGAAATTGGAGAAGGTCAGCATCCCCCGGAACTCATAAAAATAGTACGCGATCGCAGCGAAATAGATGCCGATAAAGAAAAAAAGGAACCACTCGGTCTGAAAGCGACGCATGACAAAATATTGTCGGAATGTAAGCACCCTTGGTATGTATACCATAGCCATAAATGATACTGCCAACGCCAGCATCAATGTTACATCACTAAACGAAGTGTACCCTTGAAGTGATACACAAAGTATTGCCGGAATAAAAATGATCAGATAAATTATCCAGCACGCGAACTCGGAATATCTATTGATCGATATCGGCAGGATGCACCCGAATAGGGCTATGATACCGTAAGCGAGCAGCGCCTTGTCGATATCGTAATTATACCACAGGCCGAAATAGTAAAATGTTACTGAACCCCAGGTGATATAGGCGTGCATAAAAAAGAGGACATAGACAGTTATCCAGAACAAAGCCATCAATCTCTGATAGCTGATATTCCCCGTCTCTAGGTGCTTCAATTGTCCGCCTCAAGGCCGATACGCCCATCGGGGTGGTATAGAGGCTGTCGATTATTCGGGCAAGATAAAAGCCAGTCTGGGCGCAATTACCACGCGGTATAGGCCATTCACCGCGATCAGGCGAACCGGTTCAGGACGGTCTAGAATGGGACTTGCGACAGTTGTGCGCTCGGCGGCCTCGGCCTTGCCCAATTGCGCGATAGTCGTTGTTGACTTTACGCTGGACGATGGCGAGACGCAGGCTGTGTTCCATTGTTGGTCGCGTCGACCTCGACCGGGAATGAGCAAAGGTCAGTAGCTGGTTTCGGGCGCGCCTGATCACGCCTTGCAAGTCGTGGCTAGATCGCAATTCGTCTGGGCACCCAAATAGCTCCGAGACCCCGTTCCATCGCTTTACCGCTTTGGTGGTTATCGTTACGCTCATGGCAAAGGCAACATCGCGTGTCAGATGCGCCAAGCATATCTGCTGGCGATGGCCTTACCCGATTCTGCGAGGTACCACGAGCGAAGCGCCCCTACACCAGTTCCAGAAACCGCTCAAATTGTCGTTTCTTGCTGTACTCTTCGCGAATTGCGTGATGCCCGGCCCAGCCGATCACGTCCCAACTTCCATCATTCAATTGCCGTTCGATTCTTTCCGATGCGTCCTGCGGCTGCTCATAGATGGCCATGGTTTGCCCGTCGCGCATCGGTGAAGGGTAGATGCCCGTGTCTGAAACCAGCAGGGCTCCGGCGCCCATGGTTTCGAAACAGCGCATGTTGCCGCGGTCCGGGCCGGCCATATCGATCGAGGCATTGACGACGACTTTGGCTCTTCCAAGCTGCGCGTACATGGCGCGACCGAACACGGGAGGCGCGCTGACCTTGCGGATCGCAGGCGGTCGGCGAACCGCTTTCAGAGGACCGAACCAGCCAAGCGGCGTCTCGGCGAGCGGCGTGTAGCGTGACAGATCCAAATGGAAAACAACGCGGTGGCGGCCAGCAAGACGTGCAACCGCTTCCAATATCTCTCGCCGCCGCTGATGATGGCGACTGTAGCCGCCGAAGAAAAGGACATCGATGTCCCTGTTCCGATTCGCAGCCACGCTATTAAGTTCCGGATCGTGAGCGGGGAAGAAGTGAGCCGTCTTGGCGCCCTGTTCTTCCCAAAGCTTTCTCATGGACGGAAAATTACAAAGCACGAGGTCGTAGCCGGAAAAGTCAATCTTGCCCGGCGCGGCACGCCAGGCAATCTTTCGTTTCACGTGCCCAGGCAAGCGGCGGACAAAAGCAGCGTCGTAACGAAACGGGTCGAGATTGTAGAAGATGTCCGTCTTGTGATGCTCGATCTGGGCAAGAAGGATATCGGCCAGCGGCGTTTCCTCGCCAAGCCCGTTTTCGCGAGCCCACGCTCGCTGCACCGATTCGTCGTCACCGTTCGTAAAGAACGTTTCGGGATGCCGACCGAGTACCGGCAAGAGAATATGCGCCGCGCCGTAACGATCATTCAGAAATACGTCCTTCTGCTGCTCGAAACCGCTGATCCCCGCGACGAGACCGGCAAGTCGGGGTCGATAGCTTGGGGCAATCCCAGAATTCTGAAAAAGTCGCATGGTTCCGTTTTTGCTATTGCGTGGGTTTTGTAGCGCTGATGACGAAGCCGGAACAGAAGATGCGCCAGTTCAGGGCTGCGCAGAGGTTTTCGAACAGAGCGACGGAAAGATAGGCCGGCAGGAAGAAAGCAAAATAGTCGCTGGCACGGTAAAACGACTTGGCGTCTACCTGCTCGAATCCCTGACGGCGAAACAGCTTTGTCATATCCGCGGGGGAGCAATGGTCGAAAAAGGCCGGATAGCCGGTAACGCCGACCGCCTCAGGCCTGAGGTATGGGATCAACCATTTTTGCATGACCGGTCCGACGATCCGCAATGCCACCGAATAGGGATGCCACTTCGACGGGATATAGTGGTGCATCACACCACCTGGCCGCAGCGCCAGGAACATGGAGCGCGCCGCCGCCTTGTTGTCAGGCACATGCTCCATCAATGTGATCGAAATGAGCATGTCCGCTTCGACGTCAACCGGTCGCTCGATCGACTGGACGACAAACTGATCGTAGATGCGATAGCAGTCCGGCTTCTCCTCGATGTCGAGACCGATATAGGTGAAATCCGCACTCCGCTCCATAAGCGGCCGATCAATGCCGCCGACCTCGAGGATCGCTGACGGCTTCAGGCGCGCAACGTCCTCAGCGATACGACGCTCCAGCTCCGCCTTATAAGACGGCGCGCCGAAAACTCGGGGAAAGTGGTGTTCGAGCCATGCTGCTGCGTTCCTGTTCCAACCGATAAATCTATTGAGAATCACCGCACTCTTCTTCCTGCCAGCCGGGCGAAATCCGGACCTCGCCATAGGTTGCACCAGCCAGCCCTAGGTCAGCTCGCCTTGCTTTTCGCTCTTTGTGAACTGTGTCCTTACCTGCTTTACGAACACGTCAGGAAGTGGCGCCTCGCCACGGAAGCTCGTTTCGCGGGCCGGATCGTCGTTTACCGCAACGATCGCCTGGTTTGGATAGGTGATGCGCGGCACCTGTCCAAAAAAGGCAGCCCACAGGTTGAAGTTCGAGCCAGCTCCGATGATCACGCTTGCCTGGGCCATTTCCAGCATGTGCGTGACCGATTCCGCGTCATTGGCCCGGCGTACGTTCGGAAGACCAAGCAGGGGAACAAGGTCAGCATCATCTCCATCGGAAAAGACGCGGGCCGGCATGTTCGTACCCAGTGCCTCACGAAGGGCGACAAGGCTGTCGCAATACCATTCGATCGGAAGCCGCTGGTTGTGCGTCTTCGCCTCCACCTGGCTTACGTCGAAACGGGAGAAGTCGCCAAGGCGCACATGGACAGCAAGGAACGGCGCGACCGGGACTTCCGGCAGGTATTTTTTGCGGGTGATCCGACGAAACGCGTCATACAGCACCGGACCGTGACCGCGAACCTCATGGAAATGTTTTTCGAAGTTTGACGCCACGGTGTTCCTGAAGACAACGACCGTGTTCCCGCCGTCCTGTGCGGCGGCTGGGACGGCCTCTGCCGGAACCTTTCGTGCAGTTGCGAGGAGTGCGGTGCGCCACGGTTCGCCGACATAGCCCTTATTGTTAAAGAGCCTGAAATACTCGCGCTTGTCCCGTTCACGGCGCAAGTAGGGACCGATACGTGGGCGGAACCAACGCGGCCCGAGCATCCGCGCATCATTATTTCGACACCATATCTCGCAGCGCGCCCAGGCAAGCATGCTGTGACCGAGACCGAAACGGCCGATATCGGGATAGCCATAGAGATGTGCCATGAGCGCCTGTCTCCCTATCGAACTAGCGAAAATCAATCAATATCAGGAAGATAGATCGCATCGGCCCAGGCCAGTCGGCCGGACTCGTTATGATGCTGGTTGTAAATTGCGTGAAGCCGGTAGTTAAATTGATCGAGATAAGCCGTCACCTCGTGGAATTGGCAGCATCCATCGTATATCTTCATAAATAGAACTTCAGAGTATATAACCCTTATGCGTTTCTTTCTAACTAGATCTTCAGCTCCTTTTAAAATATTCAACTCGGATCCCTGCGCATCCATCTTAAATAGATCTATGCTCGTTATATCATTTTTCCCACAATAATCACTTATTGTTGTAACATTAACCTCTATTACCTCATTTTCCGACATATATTTATCAAATCTTGAACCAGTGCGCCGCGGACTGAACAAGGAGCTGGCGTCGGGAAGGGCTGCGACATGGAAGGAAGCGGTTCCAACTTTCGAAGAGACCGCCGCGTTGACCGGAACGACTCGCGACTCGCTTTCGGCAACAGTGCGGAGCTTGGCAAAGTTTTCTGGCAGAGGTTCGAAAGCATGAATGATCGCCTTCGGACACCTGTTGGCATAGGTGCGCGCATCCCGCCCGTCGGCAGCTCCTACCTCGAAGATTGTCGCTACATCACCCGCGAGACGCAATTGCTCCTCGAACGAGTCATCGATTCGAACGCCGTGATCGAGCTTTCTCAAATGGTAGCCGAACATGCCGAAAATTCGCTGTGCGGCGAACGCCAAGCTCATTGTCATGAAATGATTCCTTCGCTTTCCCTTGCCCGCAGATTGACTATCTTCGTTGCATGGTCAGCCAATGTAAGTTGGAGAGCATAGGTGACACCAGTCGCCAATCCGTACCAAACCATAACGGTCGTTGGATTGTCGACACCTACCCAACCGAGCCAGCCGAAGACGCATAGAGTGAAAAGGAACCGTCCTATTTCCCAGGTAAACTGAAGCGACTGGCGGTCGACAATGATAAGAGTCATTGTCAATGCTGTGGCGACAAATCGCATGTACGCGATCGGAAACGCGATGGCACAAAGTTTACCGGCCATGGTCCAATCGGGGCCAAAGAGCAGGGGAACGATGCTCGGTGAAAGTATCATTCCAAGCATTGTCGGCAGCAGACCGACGGCAAGAAGCTGCAAGAGCGAACGTCGAAATGCTCCGTTCAACCCTCTCTTGTCAGTACGATACAAAGTCGAAAACTCACCGGTGAAGACCTGCGAGACAGCAACCGCGACGATGCCGACAGGCATGAGGACAAATCGCTCGATGAGGGCATACTGTCCTGCGACTTCCAGGTTGAACATCGCAAGAAAGGCGAAGGGCGCGACCGCGGCGCTAAGAGCTGACAGAAGGGTTCCCGGAAAGGTGAGAAGCCCATATTTCTGGAAACGAATTGCCGTAAACTTCATCTCCGAAAAAGAGAGCGGAGAGATCAAAGTGCGCCAGAGCTTGCCACTCTCGAAGAGCACACTGATGGCCCCGAAGGCCCGGCCGAATACATCGGCCAGAACGAGACCAACGCCGATGACAGGAAGAAAGGCAAACCCAAGCGCGCCAAAGGAGAACCCTACCGATTGCAAGATTTTAGACCGTGCGCTCAGGCCATAGTTGCGGTCGCGGATCGGCAAGAAGGTGAGCATCTGGTAGATTCCCGCGACGGCCATCGCAACGGGTAGAAAGAAGACAATGCCACGCAAGGATGACAGGACACCCGGTATCAACAAATCGACAGCGCCGGCGACAAGAAGCGCGACCATGCTGGTCCAGATACAGAGCCGAAATGTCAATTTTAGCAGATTTTCATAAACCCTTCCCGGCCGCGCGCTTAGAAGCGCTACCTCGTAGCGAAATGCCACGAACATGACCGCTACGTTCAGTATCGAAACATAGATCTGATACCGGCCGAACGCTTCAGCATCATAGAGCCGTGTCAGGATGGGAAGAACGGCAACTGCAATGATCTGCGCAATCACCGACCCCGAGAGGACGGTCAGGATGCTTCGGAACATGCCAAATCGCCAGATATGAAAGCCATGGCAATTTTCGCCTGTAACCTGACCGCAGCAGGAGCGCAGCGCACGTGGTGTTCGTTCATTTTGCCGTTCTTTTGCGAACCGCAATGAACTGATCGTTGAGAACGCCATGAACCCATTCTGGCGCAGGCAAAACGTCTTCCAACTTCTCCATCACTTCGGCCTTCCGCGGCCATCCCGGCTCGACGCCAAACAGGCGAAAGTCATCTACGATGACCGCGCAGAAGCGGTCCAGGTTTGCCTGGATAAGATCAAGCTCCTTCAGCACAGGTTCGGGTTCATCGCCTTGACCGGTGATACCACCGCTGAAATGACCGTCCAGAAAGATGAGGGCCTTGTCCACCCGCGTGGCAATTTCCGGCAGCAGCTTGGAACCGTCGCCGAGCAGCAATTCCACATTCTCGCGTCCCGCACAGCGCTGGCTGGCTTGACGATATAGTGCCTCGTCAATCTCGACTGAGATCACCTTCTCAAACAGGCGAGACATCCGCTTTGTCGTGACGCCTTTGTAAGAACCAATCTCCACCGCGGTCGTCGCGCCAGTCATATCCCGGCACGTTTTCATATTGTGCAGCTTCGTCAGCGAATGCGGGACAAACTGCCGGTTGCGCAGCTTCGCGACGAGGTCGAGGACATAACCTCCGATCGGCTCCAAAATGCTCTTTGGGTCATTCATCGTCAGGGCTCTGCAGCTTGGGATTGTTGTTGATTCTTTATAGTGCTCGGTCGTCCAAAGGACGCAACGCTCGATGCATATATATCTCGGGAACTATCCGCCAGGCACCGCCCGATTTGCCTGCCTCAAGCGAGAGGACCGTTGCTTCGGTGCATTTTCGATAGAAACTGCCCCAGCTTGCGCACCGGCTTGGCAACAAGCGCATAGTCGATCGGACCGGCACTCAGCCATTGGCGACGCGATCGCAACGCTTCCAAATTGTGCCCGATATAAGAACCCAGGCTGCGTGTGCTGGCCCCGCCAACCATCATATCCACCAATATGTGGTTGGTGGTGACAGATTCGAATCCATGAAGTTCAACCGCTCTCAGCATCCAATCGTAATCTGATGCGACTTTGAGATCGAGGTCGAACGCACCGACCGCCTCCGCCACCTTCCGCCTGACGTAGAACGTTGGATGGGCTGGCATCCAGCCGGTCCGAAAACCCTTGGCGGGCCTGCGAACAGCCCGCCAGCGCCTTACGACACGCTTGTTGAGATGATCTTCAACAAAATCCAGATCTCCATGCACGATATCGGCCTGTTCGAGCGAAGCCGAAATTCGCCTCAGCACGGTGTGGTCGTGAAAACAATCATCGGAATTCAGCACGCCTACTGCGTCTCCGGTGTAGAGACGCAATCCTTTGTTCAAGGCATCATACATCCCGCTGTCGGGTTCGCTGATCAGTTGGATCCGGTCCTGGGGGTAGGACCGGACGATTGCAAGCGTTTCGTCCGACGATCCGCCATCGACGACCACCAACTCCTTGGCATCATGATCCTGAGCAAAGAAGCTGTCGACCGTATGCCTGATCGTTGCCGCCGAGTTCCAGCAGACTGTCAAAACCGAGATTTTCATGTCAGCTCGGCCCAACGTTCCTTACTGTGCCGCAATGCGAATGCGGTCCTCGTCCAGACGACGATGCTCGGATTCCCGTCTTACCGTTTCGAGGTCGGACTGGACCATTTCGCGCACCATCGCGGCCAGCGACGTTTTGGCTTTCCATCCGAGGATGCGCTCTGCTTTCGATGGATCGCCTATCAGAAGCTCAACTTCCGTGGGTCTGAAGTACCGCGGATCCACCTCGACCAGAATGGTGCCGGATTTTGCGTCGATGCCTTTTTCGTCGACACCCGAACCGACCCATTGGATATCGATCCCGACCTCACCGAAGGCAAGCTCGACAAAACGGCGAACCGAGTTTTTCACCCCGGTGGCAAGCACATAGTCGTCGGGCACATCCCGCTGAAGAATTCTCCACATGCCTTCGACATAGTCGCGGGCATGGCCCCAATCGCGCTCTGCAGACAGATTGCCCAGATAGAGTTTGTCCTGGAGACCCAAACTGATCGCGGCAGCCGCGCGTGTGATCTTACGCGTCACAAAGGTTTCGCCCCGCATTGGACTTTCGTGGTTGAAAAGAATTCCGTTGGAAGCATGGATGTCGTAGGCCTCGCGGTAGTTCACCGTGATCCAGTACGCATAAATCTTGGCTGCGGCGTAAGGCGATCGCGGATAAAACGGTGTCGTTTCCTTTTGTGGAACCTCTTGAACCTTGCCATAGAGTTCGGATGTCGATGCCTGATAGAATCTCGTCTTCTTGGCCAAGCCGAGCAGTCGAACCGCTTCCAAGAGACGCAGCGTCCCCAGGGCATCGGCGTTCCCGGTGTATTCAGCGGTCTCGAAACTCACTTGGACGTGTGACTGAGCGGCCAGATTGTAAATTTCATCAGGCTGCACCTCCTGGACTATGCGGATGAGATTCGTGGCGTCGGTCATGTCGCCATAGTGGAGCGACAGCCTGACGTTCTTCTCGTGCGGATCCTGATAGAGATTGTCGATGCGACCGGTGTTGAACGACGACGACCGCCGCTTGATGCCGTGGACATCATACCCCTTCGCCAGGAGTAATTCCGCCAGATAGGCGCCATCTTGGCCGGTGATGCCCGTAATGAGCGCGATCTTCTTAGTCATTGTACTTCTCCGGAGTCGACAACGATATTCTCAACGCTGTTCAGTTTAACTTTAGACATGATAATGCCCGGCGACGCGCCAAACTCGGCTCTTACAATCAACCACCAGTCCCTGCTGCTTCATTCAACGAGCACCAAACCCTGTCAGCATGGTCCGGATGGTCCGAAACACAATCAGCACGTCGAGCCAAGGCGAGAAGTTCTTGATATAGTAGAAGTCGTAGTGAAGTTTTTCCAAAACGTCGTCCACGGCCGCAACGTGACCCTGGTTGACCTGCGCCCATCCGGTAATGCCAGGTCGAACAATGTGCCGATATCGATAGAAAGGCAGTTCCGCCTCATACCATTTCGAAAGCACGAGCGCTTCGGGCCGTGGTCCAATCCAACTCATCTCGCCGCGCAAGATATTCAGAGCCTGCGGCAACTCGTCGATTCTGGATTTTCTCAGGAACTGGCCAAGGCGCGTGATACGTGCGTCGTCGGCCTTTGTAATGGCATCTTCCTTCTCATCCCCTGCAACAGTACTGATTTTCATCGTTCTAAACTTATAAACTTTGTAGACACTTCCCCTATAGCCCATTCTGTTCTGTCGAAACAAAACAGGGCCACTAGAATCGACCTTGATTGCGAGAGCGACCAATCCAAACAATGGTAAAAAAATTATCAAAATGACCAATGCTCCGGCCCAATCAATCGCCTGTTTTATTTTCAAGTAGGCCTGATTTGGATTTAGCGAGCCGAGGGTATTTTCAGAGAGGTGCTCGATCTCCACCCGTCCTGTCAACGACTCGCTGATCTGTTTGACGTGGTAGACGGGCGTTCCAGAAAGAGCGCGATCGGCGATATAGCGCTCCCATTCGTCGGACATATCGGCACGAAGGTCAGCCACCACGCCACTCACGCGGTCAACAACAGTGTCGGTGGAGGTAAGCCAGTGCCAGTTGACGCCGCCAACTTCTGCAAGACGACCGACGGCCCCACCCGGGATCACGGCGAGACTGTAAGGGTCCAAACGCCGACTCAAGATGCTCAACCCGAAATACCAAAGAATAGATAAAGTCAAACTGCTGACCGCTTGGAAAGCGCTATAATCAATTCGAAACAAGAAGATGGCCAAATATACGAATCCGTAGCACAATGAAAACGTTGGGAAAATATAACCAGCGGCGGCGACACCGGGAAAATTGCCAATTCGACGGAAGGAGAAAAATCCGGCAGTGTGCGCTACAATACCAGCAAAAATGGTAATCCGCAGATTGGAATAATAAAATACTTGAGGGTCAATAGCCATGCGGATTAACGCGGGGGCAAAAATTGCAAAAGACAATCCGCCAAGAAGCTGAAACCTGACACGATGCAGCAGGTGTCGTTGATTTCGCGGTTTTATAATGGGAGCATTCAACTGCAAAGCGCTCTCTGATGGGCTGCCGAAACAGGCTGTGAACCGTCGTGCATTCAATGCAAAACGCAAAAACGTAGGGCTCAGTATTCGTTCAGCATAAGGCGACCACACGATGCCAATCAGGCCCAGCGCGGAACGAACCCCTATAAGCGGCAGCAAACACCTTCGTTATACCGGCGTCCGCCGGCCACAACAATGGCTACCGCACTCCCGGGTGAAAACCCGAGAGCCACGACTTGCCACAGCTTGCATCGCATGACCGAGCAGCAACGCTCCCCAGTTATGCGATCGCGACGAGATCCCTAGCGTCCAAATCGACAGGGACTTCGCCATTCATGATGGCAACAAGAACCCGAGCCCTTCCGGCTGGATCAAGCCGATCGAGGCGGCCGATCATCTCGGCGAAAGGTCCAGAAAGGATCTGGACCGAGACGCCCGCAGCGAGGCCGCCGCGAAAATCCAGCAGGCCGTCCTTGCCGGTCAGCGCAATGAACCGTTCCACCAGCCCTGAGGGGACCGGCAACGGCCGATCACCCTGCATGACCAGCGCGCGCACCCCCAAAGTTCCATTGACCGAGCGCCAACGCTGCAGCGCGACATCGAGCGCGACGAACATGTAACCCGGGAAATATGCCGCTGAGCGCGTTTCGAGGCGCCGGGCATGACGTGTGGTCTTCTCGTAGCGAGGCACAAACGAGTGAAATCCCTGCCTCTGGAGATGCCATTCGGCAATGCTCTCCTTTCCCGGAAATACACTGGCCGCATACCAGCGTGTTGCTGGACTGACAGCGGGCCGTTGCGACGATATATTCGTCTTGTCCATTGTTTTTTCCGAACTAATCACGCGACTCGCTTTCGACGGGTTCGGCATGGTCAGCGTCAAGGGTTACGACAGCGTGAGGATACCAGCAAGCAACTATGTCGCGAGAATCAAGGTGGTTCGTCGAAAAAATTCCCGCGAATGCGCATAGACTTTAGCCGTGCCTAAGAAGTCATCGGGCCGCTTTCTTTTTTAGCTGTATGAGGAACAGTGTTGGGCAATGCGCCGATGTATAGCTGTCTGGTTACGTTGGCCACGACGTATCGCTGGTTGTCCTCTCCTTAAGTCGCTGACTTGAAGATAGTGTGACGGTGTCGTGGACTGTCGTTGCGTGGCGGAAGCCCGTCAAACCCCGGGAACGCCGCCAACCCCGCCGTCGTAGAAGCCCCGGCGCCTATCTCTGGCCCGGTGCTTCATCATCCGATCCGGTTGACCCAGAGATCAGGAACGCCTCAGCAGCGACCACGCGGCCGGCACCAGGCTCGCCGCCAAGGCAACCTTGATCAGGTCGCCAATGATGAAGGGCAGGACGCCGAACTGCCACGACTTTTCCGCACCGATCAGCAGCGCCAGCCAGGCAAAGCCCATTGCCATCATGACGATTTCGGCAACCAGCATGGCGTTGAAGAGCTTGATCGGATGGCGATCCCAACCGCGATCGGCAGCCCAGCCGACGATCGCCGCCATGACTACGAAGCCGGCAAGATAACCGCCGGTGGACCCCAGCATGTAGGCGACGCCGATGCCCTTTTCCGGTGTGCTCTGGAAGACCGGGAAGCCCATGGCGCCCTCGGCCATATAGAGAAGCAGCGTGGCGACGCCGAGGCGCATGCCGAACGCCGCGGCGATCAGAAAGACGGCTAAGGTTTGCATCGAGATGTCGACCGGGCCGAGCAGAACTTTCGTCTTGGCCGCGAGCGTCAGCACCAGCGTTCCGGCGATCGCCAGCAAAAGCTGCGTCGCAAGGCGGGTCGCGCCCTTTTCGGGCAGAGCGAGAGAAACAAGCGGACGCATCGTCGTTGCAATTGCCATGGTCTTCCCCATTTTCGGATTACCGCCGAACGCGGCCATGCGTTTTCCTATATTGGCTTCCGTGTTATGCGGCAATCGGTTTTGCCTTCCCCCCAATAAAGGTCACGACACTCGCATGGCGCTGGAATTCGACACACGCTTCGACCCGTCCTACGGCCAGGGCGTGACCGTTGCGCCTGACGTGCTCCGTGTTACCGCCCCCAATCCCAGCCCGTTCACCTTCCACGGCACCAACAGCTATGTCGTCGGGCGCGAGACGCTGGCGGTCATCGATCCGGGGCCGGATGACGACGCGCATCTCAAGACACTGCTCGGGGTGATCGCAAACAGGCCGGTCAGCCACATTTTCGTCAGCCACACGCATCGCGACCATTCTCCGCTGGCAGCCCGGCTCAAGCAGCACACCGGCGCGATCGTGCTCGCCGAAGGGCCGCATCGGCCGGCGAGGCCCTTGCGCACATATGAGGTCAATCCGCTCGACGCCAGCGCTGACATCGCCTTCGCGCCCGACATCGCGCTGCCCGACGATGCGGTGATAGAAGGCGACGGCTGGGCGATCAGAACCGTGCTGACGCCGGGCCATACGGCCAATCATGCGGCCTTTGCGCTGGAGGGAACCGGTGTCCTGTTTTCCGCCGATCACGTCATGGCGTGGTCGACTTCGATCGTCGCACCGCCGGATGGCGCCATGGCCGATTACATGATGTCGCTCGATCGGCTGATCGCGCGCGGCGACCGCGTGCTGCTGCCCGGTCATGGCGGGCCGGTGACCGCGCCGCGCAATTTCATGCGCGGATTGAAGACCCACCGCAAGATGCGCGAACGCGCGATCCTGGAGCGGATCAAAGGTGGTGACCGCACAATCAAGGACATGGTCAAGGCTATCTATCGCGACACCGACCCGCGCCTGCATGGCGCCGCCGGCCTGTCCGTGCTTGCCCATCTGGAAGATCTGGTGGCGCGCGGTCTGGTGAGCACCGATGGCGACCCGGCCATCGACGGCATATTCAGGCTGCCTGGCTAAGATCCCGCCACGGGCTCGCACTGCGCGCCTGATAGCTCAGAAACGGCTTGAACGTTCTTCTGGTTGAGGCGACTTCAAATCCTGGCAGGAGCACTCCGGATTGGCCGAAAGTCGTGCGGCGGTTTCCAGCGCGACCCGCGAGGCTGTCATGGAGAGGTTCGGCAATACGTTCTCCTGCAGCAATTTCTGGCGATTGCGGTCCATATAGTCGTTGAAGCCTGCCGTCACGAACGCGCAGGGCACGAAACATGCGCCGATCTCGCGCGACAAGGTAGCCTCAGGGGCGATCGAATGGTTGAGCACATCCGCCCCCATGTTTCGAAACGCCAAGGCTTCGGCCGGGGTCGTCAGTCGCGGCCCGTAACAATGGGCCGCGACCAGTTGCTGTTCGATGCCGTGAACGCGGCATTCGGCTGGCCAATGACGGCGGGCGGTTTCGGCGAGAACCGCCGCACATCTTGGACATACGATCTGCTTGCCCGAGCAGTCGAAGCTCTGGCGGCCAGGAAGCAGTGAAAATGGGGTCTGCGTCAGTTCGATGATATCGGCGTTCACCACCATGTCGCCGGGCTTGATCGCCTTGTTGACGGCGCCAATGGTCGAGCAGGCCAGGACCTGCCGCACACCCGCCCTCATCAATACCCAGAACGCGCGGCGATGGCAGGAATGGTCGATATGGTCGCGGGGATTGCCGTGCGAATACATGCACAAGGCATGTTTCGTTTTGCCCTCAGCGGTAATCGACGCATCGAACTCGAGCAGCTTCCAGTTGTCAGTGCGACCGAAAGGCGTTTCAAAACTCATGTCCCGCCGCAAGGTGCGCACGCCATCGACTTCGACATCCTCCGGGAAGGCAAGCCCCCAGTTCGCCGACCCGGTGATGATCGCCAATCCCACCTGGGGTATGTTCGTCAGATCGTCGGCTGCGTGATGAATGGCAGGCATGTTTCCAATCTCGGTCAGGATTTTTGGCGAAGGGTCACGATCAGGACGACGACCACGACGATGGCGGTCCACAATGTTGAGATCGCCGCAATGGTCGGATCGATCTGATCGCGCAGCGACAGGAACATGAGCTTCGGCAGCGTGCTGTTGTGGCCGCTTGCGACGAAGATCGAAATGACAGACTCGTCGAGCGATGTCAGAAAGGCCATCAATGTCGCCGACAAGAAGCTGATCCGAAGTTGCGGAACTATTATTCCGCCAACGGCTGTTGCCCAGCCTGCGCCAAGGCTACGCGCCGCCTGGACCTGGTTCCAGTCAAAGCGGGCCAGAGCGGGCAACAACACGATGCACGCGACCGGGATGGCCAGTACCACATGTCCAACCAGCACACCGAACAGCGTTCCGACCAGGCCTTGCGCCGCCAGCACGAAGAAGAGGCCGATCGCAAGCAGGATTCCCGGCACGATGGAGGGGGCGAGCAGAACGCCTTGAATGGCTGAGGCAGCCTTTCCGCCGAGCCGGTTCATAGAGATGCAAGCCAGCAGCGCCAGGGGCACCGCGACCATCGCCGTCAATGTCCCAAGGATCAGGCTCGTCCTGAGCCCGGCCATCCATGTCGCTGAGCCGAAGAAGTTCTCGTACCAGCGCAATGAGTATGCGCGCGGCGGAAATTCGAGAAGATCGGACACCGAAAAGGAGAGCGGCACGACCACCAGCGTCGGCAGCATCAAGAACGCCATTACCAGTGCAGAGAAACCCCACAGGAGGATGCGGGCCAGCCTGTTGTCCGGATAGGCTTCAAGCATGGGCCGCGCCGACTTTGTTGCGCGCCATCAGTCGCCGCGCCGCCAGGAACATCACACCGATCAGCGCCATAAGAACGAGGAGCAGAATGCCCAAGACGCTCGCCGAACCCCAGTCCTGAAAGGTCGACAGCGTGCGCTCGATCCGGATGGAGAGAGGGTTTACCTTGCCGCCGCCAAGCACCGCCGGCGTGATGAAAAAACCTATGGTGTAGATGAAGACGATCGTCGAACCCGAGAAGATGCCGCCGGCCGAAAGGGGCAGAACGACTGTGCGGATCACTTGCCCGAGAGTGGCTCCCATGCTCGCCGCCGCGCGAACAAGGTTTGCGTCGATATCGCGCATCGCGGCATAAACGGGCAGCAGAAAGAGCGGCAGCATGTAGTGAATCATGCCGATCAGCGTTCCCGTGAAGTTGTAGACCAGCGGCAATGGCTCCGCGGTCAGGCCCGAACCTGTCAAAGCCGCGTTGACCAGGCCTTCGCGCCGCAAGAGCACGAGCCAGCCATAGGTGCGCACCAGAATGGAGGTCCACAACGGCAGCATGACAAAGGCCATCAGCAAATTGGCCATCCTTGGTCTGGCGCTGGCCAGAGCGAGTGCCAGGGGGGTGCCGAGAAGGATGCAGACCGCCAGCGTCCCCAAGGACAGCTCAACGGTTGTTATGAGTGCCGACCATGTCAGTCCGCTCGAAAGCACCTTCTCGTAATTGCCGACGGTATATTCACCACCCGTGGTCAGGAAGGATTGCCGGATGATCCAAAGGATGGGCAGCATCGCTGCCAATCCAACGATGAAAAGCGCTGGCAGCGAAAGCGCAAGGAAGAACCGTCGCTCGCGTCGCGCATCGGCGGCGAGACCAGGATCGACAGCGGTCACGGTCACGCTATCGCTCCCGGTATCGCGTGAACCTTCTCTGCCGGCGCATATGCGGTCACCCGCTGACCGGCGGCAAGCTCGGCGCAGCCGCTGGCCAGCGCCGCCGGAATGCAGACAAGAACCTCCTGACCATCGTCAAGCGCCAGCGTCAAAAGCCAGTTCTCGCCGCGAAACGCCTTGGCGCACAGTCTTGCTTCGAGCGCCACTCCGTCTCGCCCGACGAGCTTCGCATCAAGATGGAAGCTTTCCGCGCGGATCATCAGGGTCTCGCGTGAGGCATCGCCGCCGTCGATTGTGCGCGCCGATCCCGGGGCCAGAATATTGGCCTCGCCCATGAACTCAGCGACGAAGCGGGTCGATGGACGATCATAAATTTGCTGCGGCGTGTCGATCTGCTGGATGCGGCCGGAATTCATCACCGCAACCCGGTCGGACATGGTCAGCGCTTCGCGCTGGTCATGCGTCACATAGATCGTGGTGATCCCCAGATCATCGTGCAGACGCCGGATCTCGTACTGCATGGTTTCGCGCAGGTTCCTGTCGAGCGCCGACAGCGGCTCGTCCATCAACATGACGCGTGGTTCAAAGACGATGGCTCGCGCCAGCGCCACCCGCTGGCGCTGGCCGCCGGACAGTGCGGCAATGTTGCGCTTCGCCAGACCCTCCAGCTTCACGCGGGCCAAAGTGTCAAGCGCCTGCTGACGGGCCTGCGCTTTCGGCGTCTTGCGCAGCGCCAGCGGATACTCGACATTCGCCAGCACGTTCATGTGGGGAAACAGCGCGTAATTCTGGAATACTATGCCGATGTCCCGCTTGTTGGGGGCCAAGCGGGTAATGTCGCGATTGCCCAATAAGAGCTTACCGGAATCGGGCCGGACAAAACCGGCCAGAGCCATGAGCAGCGTGGTCTTACCCGACCCGGACGGCCCCAGCAGGGTGAGGAATTCGCCAGCCTGAACGTCGAGCGAGACATCGTCCAGCGCGACGTAGGACCCATAGGCCTTCCGCACGCTGTCGATGGTGATCGGGAGCGACTTCATCATGTGCTCAGAGCGGATGAATTCGAGACTCAGCGGTTCATCATCTCATCGAAGGCCTTTTGGGCAGCCTCGCCGTTCTTGACCCACCAGTCAGCATTCGAAAATACTGAAGTGCCGGCATTTTCAGGCGCGGTCGCCAGGGTCTTCAGGCGGTCTTTTGGGATCAGGCCACCCTCATAGGCAGCAGGATTGACCGGACCATAGGCGATGAAATCGGTCAGCTTCGCGACCCGCGCGGGCTGCGTCATCGCCGCGATCAGCTTCATGGCCGCTTCCTTGTTCGGCGCTCCCTTCGGCACCCCAAGGCAGTCCGTGCCGATGACGGAACCCTTGAACGTGTAGTCAACCGCACCGCTGTCTGCTTTCACGGTCTGCGCCCGTCCGTTCCAGGTAACGACCAAATCCGCCTCGCCGTCTTTCAGCAACTGTGCGGATTGGGCCCCCGAGGTCCACCAGACCGAGACATTTGGTTTGATCGCTTCAAGTCGCTTGATAGCCCGCTCCAGACCCTCCGGCGTGCTGAGCACGGGATAGACGTCCGCCGGCGCCACGCCATCGGAGAGGAGCGCAATTTCGATCAAGTCTTGCGCATTGGCGCGCAGCGCGCGACGGCCCGAGAATTTGGCAACGTCCCAGAACTCAGCCCAGGTCTTCGGCGGATTCTCGCCATAGGTCTTGGTGTTCCACGACATGACGGTACCATAGGAGTCGAACGGATAGCAGTAGTCGGACTTTGCGCCGGCCGGCACGGAGTTGGGATCGATGATCTTGTAGTCGAGCGGCTCCAGCAGCGACTGTGCGGCCGCCTGCGCGCCTTCGGATGAGCCGAGATGGATGATGTCGGTGGTGACCGCGCCCGCGGTGACCTGCATCTTCAGTGCAGCCAGGCCGTCGCTCTGCGTCTCCTCGCGGACATCATAGCCAAGCTCCTTGGCAGCGGGGGCCCACATGGCCTCCTTCATGGCGTTGCCATAATCGCCGCCCGCGGTCGTGATGGTGACTGATTGGGCATAGACGGGCACGGCAGCCGAGACTGCGATCGCTGTCAGCGAAATACGTAGTAACCGAGACATGGGTTCTCCTCCAGGATTCGTCGAAATATCGCCTTAGGAAGGCTTTTTTTTCAATCGTAACGTTACGATTATCGTGAAATGCTCCGGAGTCAAGCGACTTTCAGGCGGAGTCGTTCAGCTTCGGGGGCCTGGATTTGACCCTCTGGTCGAATCCGGTAACGTTACGATGCTCAGCAAAATCAGCCGGCGCTTTCGCAAATCAAGTCGGGCGACATGGCCAATCTAAAACAGATCGCGGCGGAACTTTCCCTTTCGGTGACCACGGTATCGCGCGCTCTGAAGGACGGGCCGGAAGTGCATGCATCGACCGTGGCGCGCGTCAAGGAGGTGGCCAAGCGGGTCGGCTATGTCCCGAACCATTACGGCCGCGCGCTCAAGACCGGACAAACCCTGACGCTGACGGCGGTGCTGCCGATGGAAACACGCGACTACCTGTCCGATCTGGCGAAACTTCCTTTGATCGAAGGCATGACGCTGGCGGCGCGGCAGGCAGGCTATAGTCTGTCCATCTATTCCACCACCCCCGACGACGATCCCGTCGAAAGTGTGCAGCGCCTGCTTCAGGCGCGCAGCGCAGACGGACTGATCATCACGCGCATGGTCTCGAGCGATCCGCGCGTCAAGCTGCTGCTGGATCAACACGTGCCGTTCGTCGCATTTGGAAGAACCGACCTGGACATCGCGTATCCCTATGTCGATATCGACAATGAGCAGATTGCCTATGACGCGACCCAGCGGCTCATGGACAAAGGCTGTCGACGCATTGCGCTACAACTTCTTGTGCAGAAGGATCAGGCGAGCGCCATGCGTCTTGCCGGCTATGGAAGGGCGATGGCCGAGGCCGGTATTCCGATCGACCAATCGCTGATCGGTGACGGCACGTTCACGATGGAATCGAGCGCGGCCTGGTTCGAACGCTTGCTGGCGTCGGCAGATCCGCCGACGGGCTTGGCATGCGCCAACGAACTGGGCCTTCTGGGAGCGCTGCACGCTCTAGGCAGGCGGGGTCTTGCGCCGGGTCGCGACATCCACATCGTCACCCGTGACAACACCCGTCTGGCGCGCTTCCTGCCGGCTAAGATCGGCGTTCATTCCGTAGACATGGCAGATGTCGGGCACAAACTTATCGAGGTCCTGGAGGGCCGGATAGCCAATCCCCTCGGGCCGGTCGCGAGAGTCTTGTTGCAAGGCAGATTCGACCCGGCTGAATAGTCTACCCGCGCGGACTCTCAAGCCGCATTTTTGCGGGACCAGGCGATATCACTCGGTCGGGACCGTACCCACCTGGCCAGCGACTTCTTGATCAAGCTCGGCCAGGAAATCCACGATGCGGGCCGCGTTGTCGCCAAGGTCGTAGCGGCCGTAGCGGGAGGCCGAGCGCATGTCGACGATGACCGCATCGCCATCATCGGCGACACGGATGGCGACATCGGCGGGTAGGCTGAGCACAAAGCTTTTGGCCAAGGCATCGATGGTCACTTCGCTTTGCCCTCTCGCGTCGGGAAACGGCACTGCCAGCCGCCAATCCCGCCGATCGAGCACGGTTTCGACTGCTTCGAGGACGCTATCGAAAGGCAGATCGTAGCTGCGCCCGGTGACCAGCGGATAGGTCTCGGTTTGCAAGCGCTGCTCGCCGGGGGTCGGCGGCGAAAGCGTATTCATGTCGCCCGTCCGGGCGGCGGCGAGCGCCGGCGGATCGTCAAAATCGGTCGAGATGTCGCTTAGCGGCGGATAGGTCGCCGCCCGGTAGGCGACAACACTATAAGGAGCGAGCACCAGAAGCGCCAGCAAGGCGCCGACGGCGAGGTCGCGACCGCCGCGATCGCCGAAATTCCACAGTCTTGAAAAGGCAAATCCGGCGAACAGGAGCGCGAAGGCGGCAAGCAGCGCGACAAGGGCGAGCACCCAAAGGAAAGCCGGTGTTTCAACGAGATCATACCGATGGCCGATCAGAGCAGTCAGAAGCAGCACCACCGAAAAGGCGCCCGTTCGCCGCGACCAGCCGGCAGCCTTCGACGTCTGTCGCTCGGCAATTTCCATCGTTTTCTGCACTGACCCTACCCGAACGGATATTTAAAGCGCGTCGCGTTTGAACGGATTCATGCGGCGCGCTTTAAGTTCTTGTTTTCATGCATGTCGTTATCGCAAAACCGCTGCACACTTTTGCGCGACATGCATTAGAGCCTTTGGTGGCGGCTTGAAGGCGAAAGCCCTCCCGTCAATCCGTTGGCAGGCGATAATCCCTGAATTGCTCGCGCAAGGTGGTTTTCTGGATCTTGCCGGTGGCGGTGTGGGGGATTTCACCGACAAAGGCGACGTCATCCGGCATCCACCACTTCGCCACCTTGCCATTCATGAAAGCAAGGATATCGGTCTTGGCAGGTTCCCTGCCCGGCTTGCGGACGACGACAAGCAAGGGCCGCTCACCCCATTTCGAATGAGGAACGCCGATGGCTGCGGCCTCCGCCACATCCGGATGACCGACCGCGAGATTCTCGAGGTCGATGGTCGAAATCCATTCACCGCCCGACTTGATGACGTCCTTGGCGCGGTCCGTGATCTGCATGTAGCCGCCTGGATCGATATGGGCGACGTCGCCGGTATCGAACCAGCCTTCTGCGTCGAACTGTTCGGAACCCACGCCGCCATAATAGGCGCCGGCGACAGCCGGCCCGCGCACTTTCAGCCGCCCGAATGTCTTGCCGTCCCAGGGCAGCGCGTTGTTGTCGTCATCCGTCACCTTCATTTCGACGCCGAAGGGCGGATAGCCCTGTTTGCTCTGGACATCGAGCCGGGCTTCGCCGCCGAGCCCGGCATAGTCCGGCTTCATTGTGCACAGCGTGCCGAGCGGCGACATCTCGGTCATGCCCCAGGCATGGATGACCTGGACATCGTAATTGTCCTGGAATTTTGTCGTGAGCGCGCGCGGGCAGGATGAGCCGCCGATGACAACCCGCTTCAGATAGGGAAGTGTCTTGCCGGTCTCCTCCAGATGCTGGAGCAGCATCATCCACACGGTCGGCACCGCGGCGCTGAAGGTCACTTTCTCGGTGTCGAGCAATTCATAGACCGAGGCACCGTCCATCTTGCAGCCAGGCATGACCAGCTTAGCGCCGACCATCGGTGCGCTCTGGCCAAGGCCCCAGGCATTGGCGTGAAACATCGGCACCACCGGGAGAATCACGTCCCGCGCGGATATGCCCATCGCGTCGGGCATGGCGGCGATCATGGCGTGCAGCACGTTCGAGCGGTGACTGTAGAGGACGCCTTTCGGCTCGCCCGTGGTACCCGAGGTGTAGCACATGCCGGCGGCGGTGTTTTCATCGAACGTCTTCCAGGCGAACGCACCGTCGGCTTCGTCGAGCCATTCCTCGTAGGCAACGACGTCCGGCAGCGCCGTTTGCGGCATATGTGCCTTGTCGGTCAGCACGATCACTTTTTTCAGCGATTTGACCGCGCCGGCGATCTTTTCGAGCAGCGGCATGAATGTCAGATCGACGAAGACCGCCTTGTCTTCGGCATTGTTCATGATCCAGACGACCTGCTCGGGAAAGAGGCGCGGATTGAGCGTATGATAAATAGCTCCGACGCCCATGATGCCGTACCAGGCTTCGATATGGCGCGCCGTGTTCCAGGCCAATGTGGCGATGCGGTCGCCAAGCCCGAATCCGTCGCGCTCGAGCCGCTCGGCGACCCGCAAGGCGCGGCGACGAATGTCGGCATAAGTGGCCCGGACGATTGGACCTTCGATCGAGCGCGACACGATCTCGCGGTTGCCGTGCTGCACGGCTGCATTGTCAATAAGCTTATGGCAGAGCAGCGGCCATTCCTGCATCAGTCCGAGCATTCGTTCCTCCCATAGGTTTTTTGTTCCATTGTGAGATGAACCTGTGGATTGTCCAGTCATGCCGGCGTGGAAGCGGTGCATTGCTCGAAAACACACGAAAAACCGCCACAATCCGGCCATCGTCGCCGTTAATCTTCATTAACGGTGGGGCGCGATTGGCGAATGAAAGAGGTTCGCATGGACGCGCAGGTTGACGACGGACTCGAAACTACGCTTGCCGAAAGCTTGGCCGACATGATGCCGGATACCAAAACCGTTTCCGAAGACGAATTTGCCGAAGTCGTCGGCGGCGCCCTTGAGGCCGTTGGCGGCACCCTGCTGTTCAAGATGTGCGTCCAGAACGAAGGCGAAGGCGAACATGTTGCCGCGGCATGCGTGGGCGACGGCGGCAACCGCCAGTTCCTGCTTCTCACCTTGCCGACCGCCGGTGGCGCGCTCAAGGTCGAGACCGTGTCGAGAAGCACCAATCCGGTGGCTGGCATTGCCGCCGCTTATGCCGGGCTGATGGATGCATTTCAGGCTGCTGCCTGATCGTTCCAGGGAAAGACCGGTTTGACGGGAGATCAGGCCTGAACCTGAGCCGCATGGCTGGCTATGCGTCATTGTCGAAGGGTGGCCTTGCGCAATGCGCTCGCTCGCCACACCTATTCCGGGGCGCCGCATGCCAAACAAGGAGAACCCCGCCAATGGACCAGATCGCAAATCCCGCACCAGGCTTTCAACGCAATCCCGGCAAGGTCATCACCATCGAGCCCTATGACGGTACTGTCACGGTGCGCAGCGGCGAAACGGTTATCGCCTCGTCAACCAATGCAAAGCTCCTGACCGAGTCCCCCTACCCTTCAGTCTTCTATATTCCGTTTGCGGACATCGATTTCGGCCAGCTTCGCAAGACGGAATTCTCGACTCATTGCCCTTACAAGGGCGATGCGAGTTATTGGAGCGTGCTGCCTGCCGCCGAGGTGGGCAAGGATGCGATGTGGGCGTATGAGCAGCCTTTCGACGAGATGGTCGAAATCCGCGATCATGGCGCATTCTATGCCAACAAGGTGACGATCGAAGCCGCGCCGGACTAAGTAGGGCTACTGGAAAACTTCGCGGTCAGTCGGTGGTGCCGTTATTGCCGACACCGTCGGCCTCATCGAGCCGCACGAAGGTGAGACCCTTATCTTTCAACGCCAGGAGACCTTGCACCACGCCTTCGCCGGCGGCATGGGTTGGCTGATTGATATGGGCGATGATGACATCGCCGTCCTTTGCCGCGGCAATGCGGCGTGCGGTCTCTTTTGCCCCCAACAATGAACCGCCGTCGCCGTTTATCGAGAAGCCGGCGATCTTGAAGCCGAGCTTGCGTATCATGGCGATAGCCGAAGGGCTGTATTCGGCGGTTGCGCCGCGAAACCATTTCGGCGCCGGCCCGCCGGTCCCGGCAAGGGCGGCGGCGCCCGACTCGACCTCGGCCAGGACCGCGGCCGGGCTGCCGGCGGCGCGGATGCCGTAGATCTTCTGCGGTGTGTCGACTGCCGGGACGTGGCGGCCGCCATGGTTTTCCAACTCGAACAGATCAGGATGCGCTCGCATGATCTCGACGGCGGCGGCGTTGCGTTTCAGCCAGATGCCGGTGACAAAGATGGTCGCCGGGATCTTGTTTTCCACCAGCGCCGAAAGGATCCTTGTGTCGGTCCGCCCGCCACAGGCATCGAGCGTGAGCGCGACACGACCGTTGCCGCCGGCTTCCGGCTTGATATGCAGCGTCGGCTCGACCAGTGGCGCGGCACAGGCCGCGGATACCGCCCACATCGACATCGCGATCGCGCAAAAATGCTTTTGGAACAGGTGCATAGTTAGGTTTTCCAAGCCGGCGCCATCAAGACGCGGCAGTTTTGATCGCCGCGTCCACCTTTGGCAAGTGCGGCATCAGTGTGCGTGCTCCACGTCCTTAACCGTGCGTGAAAGGACTTCGCGGACCGCGGCGACGACCGGCTTGACCTCCAGGCGCCAGACACAGCAAGCCTTGCTCGGATCCGGCCAACGGCACAGTTCCCTGGCAACGCATGCGCATGGCATGGGAGGCTGGAGGGCGATGCTGGGCACACCGGCAGGACCCCATTGGGCTGGATTGGTCAGGCCGTAAAGTCCGACAACCGGAGTTCCCGCTGCCGCCGCCATATGCATCGGGCCGCTTTCATTGCCAAGGAAGAGCCGTGCCTGTTTCAGGACGGCGAGCAGTGTTTCAAGCGGCATCGTGCCAACGAGATTCACCACGGGCGAAACCGTCTTGGCGACAATGCGCTCGGCGGACACCCGTTCATCCGGACCGCCGACAAGCACGAAGTCCAGCCCGGTCTCCCGCGAAATCTCGTCGATTGCGATGGCAAAGCGTTCCGGTTGCCATCGCCGTCCTTCGAAACTCGCACCCGCATGCACGGCGATGAAGGCGTTGCGCCGAAGATGATGTCTGTCCAGCAACGCCAGTGCTTTGGCAGTTTCCAACGGCAGTGGTTGAATGGACGGCACCGGCACACGCAGATCGACGCCAAGCGCCTCGAGCGGCGAAAGATAACGGTAAAGGAAGTGCCGCTCGCCAAAGCCAAACGGCTTGGCCAGGACGTTGGCAGGCTGCGGCTCGTGCCAGCGCAAAGGCCTCTCGGGAGGGTCGTAGCCCACCCGGGTCCTGGCATTGACGAACCGGGTGATGATCCGCGAGGTCTTTGAATCGGTCAGGTCGATCGACAGATCAAAGCGAAACCGGCGCAGCGTTCGCACCATCGTGTAAAGTTCGTGTCCGCGCTCAAGCGGTGTGCCGCGCATGCGGGCACGCCTGAACGTCACGACGTCAGAGGCTATGCCGTGGGCGGTCAGGAAGTGTTCGAAGCGGGCCTCGCAGAGAAACACGATCCTGGCCTCGGGATATTCGAGCCGCAGGTTCTTGGCGAGCGCGGAGGCAAGAACGATATCGCCGATGAACTTCGTCTGGATGATCAGGATCGAGCGGACGGGCAAAATCTGGGGCATCTGTTTCTGACACCGGAGCGGTTGGGAGGCCGCAAATTGGGCAGAAACGATGTCGAGATTGGGAGCTGCCACGCGCAAATTCGCGTGAACTCAATTACAAAATCGTAATCTTAAATCGGACGGTCAGGACCAATCGACATCATCGATTGGTCCGAGAACGTCACCCGCGATCAATCTTGGCGACTTGCACCGCCGCCTGGGCGGCAGCCAGCCTGGCGATCGGCACGCGGTAGGGCGAGCAGGACACGTAGTCGAGCCCGACCTTTTCGCAGAAATGGATCGACGCCGGATCGCCGCCATGTTCGCCGCAAATGCCGAGCTTGATGGTCGGCCTTGTCGCCCTGCCCTTCTCGGCCGCCATCCGCACCAGTTCGCCGACGCCTTCGATGTCGAGCGACACGAACGGATCCTGCTCTATGATGCCCTTCCGCCGATAGGTTTCCAGGAATGACGCCGCATCATCGCGCGAGATGCCGAACGTGGTCTGGGTTAGATCGTTGGTGCCGAAAGAGAAGAATTCGGCTGTCTCGGCGATGACGTGGGCGCGGATCGCGGCGCGCGGAAGTTCGATCATCGTGCCGGTGAGATAGTCGATCTTGACGCCGGTCTCTTCCATGACGCTCCTGGCGACGGCGTCGATCCGCGCCTTGACGTAGTCGAGCTCTTTCACCAGACCGACCAGCGGCACCATGATCTCGGGAACCACCAGCGCGCCGGCCTTTCGGCCGGCCTCGACGGCGGCCTCGAAAATGGCGCGCGCCTGCATCTCGGCGATTTCGGGATAGGAAACGGCGAGACGGCAGCCGCGGTGGCCGAGCATCGGGTTGAATTCATGCAGCGCCTCGGTGCGCTGCCTGAGCTTGTCCGGCGATACCTTCATGGCGGCGGCGACCTCGGCCACCTCTTCCTCGGTCTTGGGCAGGAATTCATGCAGGGGCGGATCGAGCAGGCGGATCGTTACCGGCAGGCCGGCCATGATCTCGAACAGTTCGAGGAAATCCGAACGCTGCATGGGCAAAAGCTTGGCAAGGGCCGTGCGCCGGTCCTTTTCCGTATCGGCCAGGATCATCTCGCGCATGGCGATGATGCGATCGCCATCGAAGAACATGTGCTCGGTGCGGCAAAGCCCGATGCCCTCGGCACCGAAGGAGCGTGCCATGCGGGCGTCGAGCGGCGTTTCGGCATTGGTGCGCACCTTCATGCGGCGCGCGGCATCGGCCCATTCCATGATGGCGGCGAAGTCGCCGGAAAGTTCCGGCTGCAGCATCGGGACAGCGCCTTTCAGCACCTGGCCGTTGGCGCCGTCGATAGTGATGATGTCGCCCTTGCGGAAGGTCGAGCCCATCGCCATCAGCGTGCCGGTCCGGTAATCGACGCGCAGCGAGCCGGCGCCCGACACGCAAGGCTTGCCCATGCCGCGCGCCACCACCGCGGCGTGGCTGGTCATGCCGCCGCGCGTGGTCAGGATGCCTTCCGCCGCATGCATGCCGTGAATGTCTTCAGGACTGGTCTCGATGCGCACCAGGATCGCCTTGCGGCCTTGCGCCTTTGCTTCCTCGGCATCGTTGGAGGAAAACACGATCTCGCCGGTGGCAGCACCCGGAGAGGCTGGCAGGCCGACGCCGATCACGTCGCGCGCGGCCTTCGGATCGATGGTCGGATGCAGCAACTGGTCGAGCGAGGCCGGATCGATGCGGGCGACGGCCTCTTCCTTCGAAATGAGCTTGTCGCGCGCCATCTCGACGGCGATCTTGAGCGCAGCCTTTGCAGTGCGCTTGCCGGACCTCGTCTGCAGCATCCACAATTTGCCGCGCTCGATGGTGAATTCGAGATCCTGCATGTCGCGGTAGTGCTTTTCCAGGCTGTCGGAGATGGTGACGAAAGACTGGAAGGCGTCCGGCATCAGCTTCTGCAGCGACGGCTTGTCGGAGCCGGCGGCAATGCGCGCCGCCTCGGTGATGTTCTGTGGCGTGCGAATGCCGGCGACGACATCCTCACCCTGCGCATTCACCAGGAACTCGCCATAGAGCATCTTTTCGCCGGTCGAAGGGTTGCGGGTGAAGGCGACGCCGGTGGCAGAGGTGTCACCCATATTGCCGAAGACCATGGCCTGGACGTTCACCGCCGTGCCCCAGCTTTCGGGAATATCGTGCAGGCGCCGATAGGTGATGGCGCGGTTGTTCATCCAGCTCGAAAACACGGCGCCGATCGCGCCCCAGAGCTGCTCGTGCGGATCCTGCGGAAATGGCTTGCCGAGTTCCTCCTCGACCTTGGCCTTGTAGAGCGCGATCACGCCCTGCCATTCGATAGCCGTCAGCTCGGTGTCGAGCTCATGGCCGAGCCCGCCCTTTTGGTCTTCGAGGATTTCCTCGAACACCTCATGGTCGAGACCCATGACGACATCGGAATACATCTGGATGAAACGACGGTAGCTGTCATAGGCAAAGCGGGCATCGCCGGAATCGGCGGCCAATGCCTCGACGGTCTCGTCGTTGAGGCCGAGATTGAGCACGGTGTCCATCATGCCAGGCATCGAGGCGCGGGCTCCTGAACGCACGGACACCAGCAGCAGTTTCGACGGGTCGCCGAAGCGGCGCCCGGTCAGCCGGCCGATATGGTCAAGGGCGACCGCGACATCGGCTTCCAGGGACGCCGGGTAGCAGCGCGCGTTGGCGTAGTAGGCATTGCAGACCTCGGTGGTGATGGTGAAGCCAGGCGGCACCGGCAGGCCCAGGCTGCACATTTCGGCCAGATTGGCGCCCTTGCCGCCCAAGAGGTTCCTGTCGCCGGCACGGCCTTCCGCAGCGCCGTCGCCAAAGGTGTAGACCCATTTGGTCATGCTTGCTCTCCACTCGCAGGAGATTGAAAAGATTGACGAAGCCGAAATTTCGCCGTGTCCTGTTCGAGCGATATGATGCTGCACTGCGAAAGGCAAGGCGTCGGCAAAGCCAGCCGCCCTCTACAATCGATTAAGAAAAAGCGACGGCAAAAAGACTTGCGGATCAGGCGCTTCAGATGTAGAACATAACAAGAACACTAGGTGGCATGATGAAACTGACCGGAAAACTCGATTATCTCGAAATGCCGGCGACCGGCGGAACGCTGGACAGGGTGAAGGCCTTCTACGCTGCCGCCTTTTCATGGTCGTTCACCGACTACGGACCGACTTATGCGGCCTTTGCCGAGGGGCTCGACGGCGGCTTTCAGGCCGATGGCGCGGAAGCGCCGGCCAAGCCGCTGCCGGTGCTTTATTCCGAGGACCTGGAAGAAACCCTGGACGCCGTCGAAAATGCCGGCGGCACGATCGTCAAGCCGATTTTTTCATTCCCCGGCGGCAGGCGGTTCCATTTCGTCGATCCGGCCGGCAATGAAATGGCGGTTTGGGGCGAATAAGCGCCATCGCCTGACATCAGGGGATATGCGAAAGCCTGTTTGCGGGAACCGGTGGATCAGTTCAGCGCAGTCGCCATCTCGGCATTGAGCTTTCCATCGGCTCGTCCTATAAGCCGCGCGCAGCGGGCACGTTCCGTGCTGCTGGGGCGTCGCCAAGTGGTAAGGCATCGGTTTTTGGTACCGACATTCCCAGGTTCGAATCCTGGCGCCCCAGCCAATGGATTTTTTTCAATAAAATCAATATTTTACGACCACCGTGCACGGTCGTTGTCGAGGTCACACAGTACGCTGTTTTCTGACATCGCCTGGCTGAGCCAGGCATGGGCGCAAGGCGGATTATCCACGATTTCGGCCCGCAGCCGGAAACGCCATTCCCGGCGTGATTTTCTGCTTTCAAGGCTCGACCCGACTTCAAACCGCCTGGAAAACCAGCTCCAGATTCGGCTTGTTCGCCTAAAACGCGCCGTGTGATGGATTCATGCGGCGCGTTTTTTTCCACACCTATGCCGTCGCGTGCAGCAATCCTGGTTACCGTCGGCTTGTTGCGGACGGCGCCATCCATTCCGACCGGTACCAGTCGACAAACTTCTTCAAGCCATCTTCTATCGAAACGCTCGGCCTGAAGCCGAAATCGCGCTCCAGCGCCGCGATGTCGGCATAGGTTCGCTCCACATCGCTCGTCTGCATCGGCTCGTTCTTGCGGATCGCCGCGACACCGAGCAGCTTTTCCAGAATGTCGATGAAATCGCCCAGCCGCACCGGCCGGTTGTTGCCGACATTGTAAAGCCTGTTCGGCGGACTGTCCGTGGGGGGCTTGTCGAGCACGGCGACGACGGCCTTCACCACATCGTCAACATAGGTGAAATCGCGCCACATCTCGCCATTGTTGAATACCCGGATCGACCTGCCCTCGAGCATCGCCTCGGTGAACATCCAATAGGCCATGTCGGGCCGGCCCCAGGGACCATAGACGGTGAAAAACCGCAGACCGGTCTGCGGGATGCCGAAGAGATGGGCGTAGGTATGGCTCATCAACTCATCCGACTTCTTGGTGGCGGCATAGAGCGACACAGGCTTGTCGACCTGGTCGGCCTCACTGAACGGCACTGCGCGGTTGCCGCCATAGACGGAGCTCGACGAGGCATAGACCAGATGCTCGAATGCGGGCTCGGCGCGGCAGAATTCGAGCACTTCGAGATGGCCCATGACGTTGGAGCGGACATAGAGCCGCGGATTGTCGAGGGAATGGCGCACGCCCGCCTGCGCGGCGAGGTGAACGATCCTGACGATGCCTTTGCCGGCCAAGGCGGTGGTGAGCGCGCCCGGTTCGGCAATGTCGAGCTGGTGAAATGAAAAATCCCGGTGGGGCAGAAGGCGGGCGAGCCGTCCCTTCTTGAGCGCCAGGTCGTAATAGTCGTTCATGTTGTCGACGCCGACGACCACCTCTCCCCTGTTGAGGAGATGATGGCAGACATGGCTGCCGATGAACCCCGCAGCTCCGGTGACGAGTACAGGCACGAGGTTCTCCACACACACCGACCAAACCAGTCATCCCAGAAGAGAGCTGGCTGTTTTCAGTGGTGCTATAGTCGAAAGCCGAAATTGAGGCCACCGGCAAGCTGGCGCTTCAGCTCGCCTCGCGCATCGCTTCGGCCGCCTGCAGGTCGACCGACACGAGCTGGCTGACCCCCTGCTCGGCCATGGTCACTCCGAACAGCCGGTTCATGCGCGCCATGGTGATCGGGTTGTGCGTGATGATGACGAAGCGCGTATCGGTGGTGGCGGCCATTTCGTCCATAAGATTGCAGAAACGCTCGACATTGTGGTCGTCGAGCGGCGCGTCGACCTCGTCGAGCACACAGATCGGCGCCGGATTGGTCAGGAACACGGCAAAGATCAGCGACATCGCCGTCAATGCCTGCTCGCCGCCGGACAGCAGCGTCATGGTCTGCGGCTTCTTGCCAGGAGGCCGGGCAAGGATCTCAAGCCCGGCCTCGAGCGGGTCGTCGGATTCGATCAGTTGCAGTTCCGCGGTGCCGCCGCCGAACAGATGCGAGAACAGCCGCTGGAAATGACTGTTGACCACGTCGAAGGCGGCGAGCAGCCGTTCGCGACCTTCACGGTTCAGGCTCTGGATAGCTTGCCTGAGCTTGCGGATCGCCTCGATGATGTCCTCGCGCTCGGAAACGATGGTCTCCAGCCGGTCGGACAGTTCCTTCTGCTCCTCCTCGGCGCGCAAATTGACGGCGCCGAGCCTCTCGCGCTCGATCTTCAGCCGGTCGAGTTGGCGCTCGACCTCGGCCATTTCCGGCATCGGGCTGTCGGCCTCCAGTCCGGTATGGCGGATGACCAGATGCGGTGGCGTGTTCAGCGTTTCCTGGATGCGCGCCTCGACCTCCAGCCGCCTTTCGTCGGCGGCCGTCAGCCGCTCTTCGGCACGGACGCGCGTTTCACGCGCCTCGGCCAGCGACTGGATCGCCGCGGTCGCGGCCTTGTCCAGCTCGGACTGCCGGTTCTCCGCTTCCTGCAGGCGGTCGCCGGCCGCCTGACGCAGGCTTTCCGCCTCGGCAAGCTGCGAGAGAAGAGCGCGCCGCTTGGCGTCGATCTCGTCGGGGGCGTCGGCGAGCCTTTCGCGCTCGGCCTCGGCTTCGGCCTTGCGTTCGCCGAGTGAGGCAATCTGCGTCGATGCGTTCTCGGCGCGCTCCAGCCAATTGCGGCGTTCCGCCCCAATGGCCTCGAGCCGGCGCATACGCGCCTCGGCTTCCCGCCTCAGGCCCTCATGAACGGCGCGCGCATCGGCAAGGGCGGCGCGGTCGCGGGCGACATTGGCTGAGGACTGTTCGAGCTGCAACTGCAGATCGCCGAGATCGGGCGCGCCTTGCAGCAGCATTTCCGCCTCGACGAAAGCCGCCGCCGTCTCCTCGTGGCTGTCGACGACGCGGGCGCGCGCCTCGTCCAATGCGGCGCGCCGGCTCGAGAGCTCGCCGCCGGCCTTCTCGGCCTCGGCCAGCACGTTGCGCGCGGCGTCCAGCCCATGCTGGGCATCGCGCCCGGCCTGTCTGGCATTGCGTTCGGCATCGCTGCTTCGCGCAAGCGCTTGTTCGGCTTGCGCAAGTGCCGCCTCGGCCTCGCGCAGCACAAGCGTGGCTTGCACGGCTTCGGCATCGAGCTCGGCCAGCCGGTTCTTCTGCGCCAGCCGTTGTGCCGCCGCGGTCGGCGCATCGGCGCTGGCGGTGAAGCCATCCCAGCGCCAGAGCGCGCCTTCGCGGCTGACCAGCCGCTGGCCGGGTGCAAGCAGCGCCCGCAGCCGCCTGATATCACCGGCCTCGACGATGCCGATCTGCGCCAGCCGGCGCGCGAGTTGAGCCGGCGCGCGGACGACGCTGGCGAGGCTCCTGATTCCATCGGGCAGAGCAGCGTCGCCGGGCTGGATTTCGCTTTCGCCCCAATGCACTGGCGCGCTGCGGTCAAGCGGTACGTCAAGGTCCTCGCCAAGGGCGGCGCCAAGCGCCGTCTCGTAACCGCGCTCGACGCTGATCTGCTCCAGCACGGACGGGAAGAGGTCGCCGCTCGCGGCATTCAGGATCTTGGCCAGCGTGCGCGCCTCGGTCTCGATGCGCGCCAGCTCGGCCTTGGCATCCTGGACCGGCGGGCGGGCGGCACTTTCGGTCGCGCGCGCCTCGGCGACCGCCTGTTCGGCAGCGATGGTGGCCGCCTCGGTTTCTTCGAGCAGCGCCAATGCGTCTTCGACCAGAAGCCGCTTTTCGGCCGGATCGGGCAGGCCGGCAACCCTGGATATGATGTCGGACAGTTCCCGGTCGACATCGGCGAGCTGGCGGGCGAAACGGTCGCGGCGTTCCGCGGTATCGCGCAGCGTGCGCTCGATCTGGTTGCGCGAGGCGGCCGCCTCTGCCCGTTCGGCGGTCAGTGCGGCGAGTTTCGCTTCGCTCGCGGCCAGCGTCGCGGCAGCCTGCTCGAAAGCCGCGCGGGTGGTGGCCTCGCGCTCGCCAGCACCTGCGTTTTCGGAATTCAGCTCGGCTTCTTCCGTGCGCAGGCGTTCGAGAATGTCGGCGTTGTCGCGCACCATCCGCTCCTCGCGGGCGATGTCGCCGTCGAGCTGCTGGAGCCGGCGGTCGAGTTCGGCCTGGCGGGCACGGATGCGGCCGGCCTCCTCCTCGATCTGCGCCTTGGCGATCGACAGGCGCTGGAAGGCGGCGGCAGCGGCGGCTTCCGCGTCGCGCAGATCCGGCAGCCGGTGCGCCCCGATCCCTTGCTCCTTGGCGGCAGCCATTTGAGCGGAGGCGCGATCGCCGACAAGGGCGGTGGCAACCGCCAGGGCCGAGCGCGCCTCGCCTTCCTGCGTCTTGGCCAGCGTCCAGCGCAGATGCAGCAGCGTCGCTTCGGCCTTGCGAATATCGGCCGACAGGTTCTTGAAGCGTGAGGCCTGACGGGCCTGGCGCTTCAGGCTTTCGATCTGGCTTTCGAGCTCGCCGACGACGTCTTCCAGCCGCTCGAGATTCTGTTCGGCTGCCTTGAGCCGCAGCTCGGCCTCATGGCGACGCGTGTGCAGGCCGGAGATGCCGGCCGCCTCTTCGAGCAGCGCGCGCCGCGCCTGCGGCTTGGCCTGGATCAGTTCGCCGATGCGGCCCTGTCCGACCATCGAGGGCGAGCGTGCGCCGGTCGACTGGTCGGCGAACAGAAGCTGCACGTCCTTGGCGCGGGCTTCCTTGCCGTTGATGCGGTAGAGTGAGCCCGCCTCGCGCTCGATGCGGCGCGAGACCTGCAGCTCGTCGGCGTCGTTGAAGGCGGCGGGTGCGCTGCGGTCGGTATTGTCGAGGAAGAGCGTGACTTCGGCGGTGTTGCGGGCTGGCCGCGTGCCCGAACCGGAAAAGATCACATCGTCCATGCCCGACGCGCGCATGTTCTTGTACGAGCTTTCGCCCATCACCCAGCGCAGCGCCTCGACAAGGTTCGACTTGCCGCAGCCATTCGGCCCGACGACGCCGGTCAGGCCGCGTTCGATGACGAACTCACCGGGTTCGACAAAGGATTTGAAACCGAGCAGGCGAAGGCGCGAAAACTTCATTCGCGCTGCCCCACAGGCGAGTTCCGCAAAAATGTTGCGCGGTTTTGCGACAGGGCGCGTGGCGCGCGGCAAGACAAAGTGGCACGCACGCCGAAGCGCGGTCGCCTCGGCGCTGCTGGAGCGTCAAAGCAGAGGGTCGATGATGGCCGACATTTCCTCAATCGACAGCGCCCCTTTGTAAGTCTTTCCGTTGATAAAGAAGGTCGGCGTCGAGTCGACCTTGAATTCATCGGCGCCGCGCTTCTGGACCGATCTCACATCGTCCAGAAGTTTCTGGTCCGTCAAGCAGGCTTCGAACGACTCCTGTGTAAAACCGGCCAGCTTGGAGATTTGCAGCAGCGCGTCCTTGGTATTGTTCACGCCCACCCAGTTCGCCTGCTGCTTGAACAGAACATCCACCATCGGGAAATAATTGTCCTTGGCGCAGCGCGCCAGCATGAAGCCGGCCTCGGCGCTGGGGTCGAACGGAAATTCGCGCAGGATATAGCGAGCCTTGCCGGTGTCGATGTACTTCGTCTTCAGCTCCGGGAAGGTGGTTGCGGCGAAATGCGCGCAATGCGGGCAGGTCATCGAGGCATATTCGACGATGGTGACTTTCGCGTCGTCCTTGCCAAGCTGCTCGTCGGGCAGCGCGCCCGGCTTCAGCAATGCCGCCATATCCACCGTGCCTTGAGCTTCAGGCGCCTTCGCGGCAGTGGCCGGCTTCGCCGGATCGGCGGGAGCCGCAGGCTTCACAACCTCCGCCTCGGCTTTCTCGCCCGAGTCGCTGCATGCGGCGAGCAGAACCACGGCTGGAACGGCGGCCAGCGAAGACAGGAGGTTTCTGCGGGACAAGGCACGGGTCATACGAATCACCTGATATCGGTTGGATTTTGCAATGCAAAGGCTAGAAAAGGCGAGAGTTGGCGCGAATTAAGGCATCGCCGTCCCCATTCCAATCGCCAAACTTTTAGGATGCGATCACGAATACGCGAGATTGACGACAGGTCTATGGCTTTCTTTGGCCAAGAATAGTTGCGCCGAGCCGCTCCAGCGAGGCACGCAGGCCATCGTCCTCGATCTTGCCGACTGTTCGCGAAAGCTTTGATTTTTCTGCATCATTGAGTGGTCTGGCAGCCGGTTTCGGGCGGAGCTTTTGCGACAGAACCGGCTTCTGCACGATCCTGATCCGGCCAATGGCGTTGAAACCAAGGAAGGCATTGACCCGGTTGATGATCTCGCCGGTCTCGTGCTGGAGATGAAGCGCGGCCATGCCCTCGCAGGCGATGACCAGCACCGCCGGCTCGAACGGATCGTCCTCATGCATGCGGCGCGGCCACTGGATCTTTTCGGGGCGCGAGCGGCTGGCGAGCCTGGGCCCGGCGATCTCTTCCCATGACTGGACGAGGCCGATCGACATGCCGGCCCGCTTGCGCAGCACCGGATCGAGGATCTCGGTGGCGAGATCGCTCACCGGAACGGGATTGCCGAAGGGCCGTTTCCCTGCCATGTGCGTTCTCCAGTCACAACCTTCGCCAAGCAGCGGTTAGGCCAGCCCTCGATCAATGGCACTGCACGACCAGACCCGCAAGACCGCATCCGCAGACCGTACCTCATCCGGGGACAGCGGCAGAGCCGCGTCCGGGGATAGCGGCGGCATCGCATCCCGGCTGCTTGGCTGGTACGACGCACATCACCGCGACCTGCCATGGCGCGTTGCGCCGCGCGAGCTTTTGCGCGGCATACGGCCCGATCCCTACCGCGTCTGGCTTTCCGAGGTCATGCTGCAGCAGACCACGGTCGAAGCGGTCAAATCCTATTTCCGGGCCTTTGTCGGGAAATGGCCTGATGTCGCGGCATTGGCAGCCGCATCGACCGAAGATGTCATGAAGGCCTGGGCCGGGCTCGGCTATTATTCGCGCGCACGCAATCTCAAGGCCTGCGCCGATCTTGTCGCACGGCAAGGCGGGCGTTTTCCGGATACGGAAGCAGGCCTGAAAGAACTGCCCGGCATCGGCGCCTATACGGCGGCGGCGATCGCGGCGATCGCCTTCGACCATCCTGCCGCGGTCGTCGACGGCAATGTCGAACGGGTTGTTTCGCGATTGTTTTCGATCGCGACGCCGCTAAGCGAGGCCAAGGCCGAGATCCGCGTGTTTGTCGAACGCATGGTTCCGGACAAAAGACCGGGCGATTTCGCCCAAGCGATGATGGATCTGGGCGCGACGATCTGCACGCCGCGCCGACCGCGCTGCATGCTTTGTCCGCTGCGCGAGGATTGCAGCGCCACCGTCTCGGGTGATCCCGAGCATTTTCCAGTGCGCCTGCCGAAGGCCGAAAAACCATTGCGGCGTGGCGCAGCCTTTGTCGCCGTCAGGGCCGACGGCGCCATTCTTTTGAGAAAACGCGTGGAAAAAGGCCTGCTCGGCGGCATGACCGAGGTGCCGACGACCGGCTGGACCGCGCGGGTCGACGGCGCCACCACGGATGCGGCAGCCCCCTTCCCCGGCGACTGGCGGCCTGCCGGGCGGATTGGCCATGTCTTCACCCACTTCGCGCTTGAACTCGACGTGTTCAAAACGACGACCGAGGCTGCCGCTCCAGCGGGGCATTTCTGGTCGCTGGCCCATGAAATTTCCGGGGAAGCCTTGCCCACTGTCATGAAAAAGGTAATCGAAGCGGCGATACCGGGCGCGACCAAAGCGCGTCGCGTGTGACTTGATCACACCGCAACGCGCTTTGGATTGTTTGTTTTGTGCATGCCGTGTTCCCAAAACCGCTGCACACTTTTGGGCGAGATTCACCAAAAGCAGCGCCCGCATTGAAAAGGACGACAATGACTGAAATCCGCCACATCGTTTTCGACATCGGCAGAGTGCTGATCCACTACGACCCGAACTTGCCGTTCAGCCGTATCATTCCGGATGCCGAGGAGAGAAAGTGGTTCTTCGACAATGTCTGCACGCATGACTGGAACGTCGAGCAGGATCGCGGACGGACATGGAAAGAGGCCGAGGCGCTGCTGATCGCCGAGCATCCCGACCATGCCGAAAACATCCGCAGTTTCCGCCGCCACTGGCACGAGATGGTGCCGCATGCTTATGAGGACAGCGTTGAGATCATGGAGAAGCTGATCGACAGCGGCCACGACGTCACCATGCTGACCAATTTCGCCTCAGATACGCTCGCCGAAGCCCGGCAGCGTTTCGATTTCCTCAACCGTCCGCGCGGCGTGACCATTTCAGGCGAGATCGGCCTGATCAAGCCGGATCGCGGCATCTACGATCACCACGTCGCCGCGTTCGGCCTTGAGCCGGCGGCCACATTGTTCATCGACGATAGCCCGAAGAATGTCGAAGGCGCCAAGGCGGCTGGCTGGCAGTCCGTGCTGTTCATCGACGCAAAAACGCTCGAGGCGGACCTCAAGCGGTTAGGGATCGAAGTGTGATTTGAATCACTTCGAGTGATCGCCTGAGAATTTGATTCAACGCGGCAGAGGCTGCCAAATTTTCAAGCCCCTGCCCGCTCCATGCCGAGGCGGGCGATACGGCGGAGCTCGTCGATCGGGGTCAGGCCGCCGCTGCGCTCATAGTGCCAGAAGGTCCAGCCATTGCAGGCGTCCAGCCCCTGCACTTCAGCGCCGATCTTGTGGATCGATCCGGCGCTGTCGCCGATCGCCACCGTGCCGTCGGCGCGCACCTTGGCGGCCCAGCGCTTCTTGGCGTCGTAGAGCGTGGCGCCCGGCAGCATCAGCCCGGTATCGATCAAGCTGACAAAAGCAACGCGCGGCTCGGCGCGCTTGCCGGTGAGCACGGTCAGATCGGCGCCGTCCAAGGGCCGGACCGCATCGATGCGCTCGTTGGCGGCGTCGATATAGGCCTGCTCGCGCTCGATGCCGACGAAATGGCGGCCGAGGCGCTTGGCCACCGCGCCTGTGGTGCCGGACCCGAAGAAGGGATCGAGCACGATATCGCCAGGCTTGGTCGAAGCCATCATGATACGGGCAAGCAAGGCTTCCGGCTTCTGCGTCGGATGCAATTTGTCGCCATTGTCGTTCTTCAGCCGTTCGCCGCCAGTGCAGATCGGGAACAGCCAGTCGGAGCGCATCTGAACGTCGTCGTTCGACGCCTTCAGCGCTTCGTAGTTGAAGGTGTAGCCCTTGCCCTTCTGGTCGCGCGAGGCCCAGATCATCGTCTCATGGGCGTTCTGGAAGCGGCGGCCGCGGAAATTCGGCATCGGATTGGTCTTGCGCCAGACGACATCGTTGAGGATCCAGAAGCCCAGATCCTGCATCTTGGCGCCGACCCTGAAAATGTTGTGGTAGGAGCCGATGACCCAGATGGTGCCATTGGGCTTCAAGACACGGCGCGCCGCTAGCAGCCAGGCGCGGGTGAAGGCATCGTAGGCCTCGAAACTCTCGAACTGGTCCCAGTCGTCGTCAACGGCATCGACCTTGGACTGGTCGGGCCGGTGCAGATCGCCGTCAAGCTGCAGATTGTAGGGCGGATCGGCGAAGATCACGTCGATGGATTTTTCGGGCAGCCGGTCGAGCGCGGCGACGCAATCGCCTTTCAGGATCGTATCCAGCCACTCGGATTGCTGAGGAGCACGGGAAAGCTCGTCGAGAAGACGCACGGCAGACATTGTTACACCCAAAAGCACGCGTTACTGTTTACTCCCTGTTATGGTTACCGATCAGCGTAAATATTCGGTGAAGGCCACTGGGTCCGGACCCGGCAATTTGCGAAGCCCGGCCCATTGGTGTATGCCCGCGCCGCTCGAGCTTTATCGGGCCAACGCCCGCCCTCCCGCTTCCGGACCGCCATGCCACAGCCAGACCTTGTCATCTTCGATTGCGACGGCGTGCTCGTCGATTCCGAAATCATCGCCGCGCGCATTGAAGCCGAGCTGCTGACCTCGGCCGGATATGAGATATCGGCCGAGGAGGTTGCCGAAACCTATGCCGGGCTGACCTTCAAGGACATCATGATGCGGGTCGAGGAGAAGTCGCGCATCCCGTTTCAGGCCTCGCTGATCGACCGCGCCGAAGACTTGGTCGACCGCAGGCTGCGCAGCGACGTGCGCGCCATCGACGGGGTGCGCGAGGCGGTTGCCGCGGTGACAGTGCCGCGCTGCGTCTGTTCGAATTCGCGCAGCGAGCGGATCGAGTTCATGCTGGAGAAGGTGCATTTGCTGCCGTTCTTCGCCGGCCGGATTTTTTCGGCGATGGAAACACCGACCGGGAAAACCAAGCCGTCGCCCGACGTGTTTCTCTTTGCCGCGGAAAAGCTCAAGGCCAATCCGCAAAACACCTTCGTCATCGAGGATTCCGTGCATGGAGTGACCGGCGCCAGGACGGCGGGCATGCGCGTGATCGGCTTCACGGGAGCCAGCCACAGCTATCCCGGCCATGCCGATGCGCTGACCGAGGCCGGCGCCGAAACGGTCATTCGCCGCTGGGCCGAGCTGAAAAGCGTGATCGCCGCCCTGTCGGAATGGTCGGCGGATGCGTAAGGCATGCGCCTCCGGCTGGAGGCGCAGTCGTGCCGCGACGGCTTAATCCGCTGCGGCAACCTTCTTCTTGTCGCTCTTCTTCGGGGCGGCTTCATCATAGCCGGCAAACGCCTGGTAATCCTTCGCGCTGGGCTCGGGAACGACGACGTTGGAATCGGTGAAGACGAACTGGGTAGCAGTCGAGGGGTCGGTAACCTGGACTTGATATTGGTGAAGCTGCGAGTAAAGCACCTCGCTGCCATGCATCACGGCGATACGGATCGGCATGGTGATGGTGCCGGGGTTGAACATCGGTCCCGGAACGACCTTGCCGGCGATCCCGATCTTCATCGCCAGCTGGCCGTCGGCGCGGCTGCAATCGCGGGTCACATCGGTGATCGAGGCCTGGTAGATGATCTTCGTCGGATCCTTCTGCGGATCGACTATGGTGCCGTCCGGCGCCGGCTGGTCGGTCGGTGCTGCGTCAGCGGCGGGCTCGGCTTTCTTCTTGGGCTTCGGGCCGCTCTTGGCATAGGTGTTGAAGAAGGCGGTGCCGTCGCGCAGCGTCACTTTCGGGCAATAGGCCAGCAATTGGCTTCTGAGAACCTGGGGGTCCGGAGGCGGAGGCGGCGACGTATCCTTCTTGCCGAAGCCGAGGATGCCATTGTCGCTCGATTGGCAGCCGGCGGCGGCAAGCATAAAGCCAGTGAGCGCCAGACCCGCGACAAAGCGATAATAAAATGGGCGACCGTTGAACGAACAAAACGCCATGAACTGCTCTTCCCTCTCGCAAAGCCGGTGACGTATATCAACCGCGCGGCAAAAATGCGACTGAGCCAGCGCAGAAATTAACCACTTTGCCGGGATGGAGCCGCCGGCAGCAATGGACATGTGACGATGCAATATGTGAGTACCCGCGGGGAAGCGCCCGTGCTTGGTTTTTCCGACGCGGTGATGGCGGGACTGGCGCGCGACGGCGGGCTTTATGTGCCCAGCGCCTGGCCGCATCTTTCGGCAGCCGAAATCCGCGCCATGCGCGGCCTTGCCTATCCCAATCTCGCCATTCGTGTGCTGGCGCCGTTTCTGGGCGGCGAGATAGCGATGCCGGTGTTCGAACGGCTGGTGCGCGAAGCCTATGCGACCTTCCGTCACGAGGCCGTCTGCCCGCTGGTGCAGACCGCTCCGAACACATTCGTGCTGGAACTGTTTCATGGCCCGACGCTGGCTTTCAAGGACGTGGCCATGCAGCTTCTCGCCCGGCTTATGGACCATGTGCTTGCAGAACGCGACCAGCGCGCAACAATCGTCGGGGCCACGTCAGGCGACACTGGCGGGGCTGCCATCGATGCCTTTGCCGGGCGCGCCCGTACCGACATCTTCGTTCTGTTCCCGCATGGCCGCGTTTCGCCGGTGCAACAGCGGCAGATGACGACATCCACCGCCGCAAACGTCCACGCGCTGGCGATCGAAGGCAATTTCGACGATTGCCAAGGCCTGGTGAAGGACATGTTCAACGACCATGGCTTTCGCGACCGGGTGTCGCTGTCCGGGGTCAATTCGATCAACTGGGCCCGCATCATGGCCCAGATCGTTTATTATTTCTCGTCGGCGCTGTCGTTGGGCGCGCCCGACCGGCCTATCTCCTTCACGGTGCCGACAGGCAATTTCGGCGACATTTTCGCCGGCTACGCCGCCAAGAAGATGGGCCTGCCGATCGAGCGGCTGATCATCGCGACCAACGACAACGACATTCTGGCGCGCACGCTGTCGAGCGGCGAATACCGCACAAAAGGCGTCTTTTCGACGACCTCGCCGTCGATGGATATTCAAGTTTCGTCGAATTTCGAACGCCTGCTGTTCGAGGCGGCCGGCCGCGATGCTTCGACCGTACGGCGCTACATGAACGGGCTGAAACAGTCCGGCGCCTTCACCATCGAAGTGGCGGAGATCGCCAGAATCCGCGCCGAATTCGACGCCGGCCGTTCGACGATGGACGAAGTCGCCGCCACGATCCGCTCGACGCTGGCGGCCAGCGACTACCTGCTCGACCCGCACACCGCCGCAGCCATGCATGTTGCCGCTGCGAACGCCGCCAATGCCGTGCCGATGGTGGTGCTTGGCACGGCCCATCCGGCAAAATTCCCGGCTGCCGTCGAAGAAGCCTGCGGCGTGTCGCCCGCCCTGCCCGCATGGCTAGGCGGGTTGATGACATCAGAGGAAAAATACACGGTACTTCCATCCGACCTGAAAATGGTGGAAGATTACGTTAGCCACCACACGCGGGCGGCAAGTTAGGGAGTATCAGCTATATGGGTGTTGAGGTAAGCCGTCTGTCGAACGGCCTGACAGTCGCCACCGAAACCCTTCCAAGTCTCGAATCCGTTGCTCTTGGTGCCTGGGTCAAATCAGGCGCCCGCAATGAGCGTGACGAAGAGCACGGAATGGCCCACCTGCTTGAACACATGGCGTTCAAGGGAACCAGGCGGCGAAGCGCTTTCGAGATCGCGTCGGAAATCGAGGATGTCGGCGGCGAGATCAATGCCGCCACCAGCGTCGAGACGACCTCATACTATGCAAGGGTGCTGAGCGACGACGTGCCGTTGGCCGTCGACATCCTCGCCGACATCATGCAGGAGTCCGAGTTCGATCCGCAGGAACTGGAACGCGAGCAGCATGTGATCCTGCAGGAGATCGGCGCCGCGCACGACACCCCAGACGACATCGTTTTCGACCGCTTCACCGAGACGGCCTTCCGTCACCAGACGATCGGCCGCTCCATCCTCGGCACGCCGGACACCGTCAAATCCTTCACGTCGAAGCAGCTGCACAAATTCATTGAACGGCAATATGCCGCCGAGCGCATGGTGATCGTCGCAGCCGGTGACATCAAGCACGACAATTTCGTGCGTGAGGTGGAACGGCATCTCGGTGGCTTCCGCGCCAAGGCCGAAGGCAACATTCCGCAATATGCGCAGTATGTCGGCGGTGATTTCCGCGAGGACCGCGACCTGATGGACGCCCAGATCGTGCTGGGATTCGAAGGCCGCGCCTATCATGTGCGCGACTTCTACGCCTCGCAGGTTCTGTCGATGATCCTTGGCGGCGGCATGTCGTCGCGCCTTTTCCAGGAGGTCCGCGAAAAGCGCGGCCTGTGCTATTCGGTCTATGCCTTCCACTGGGGCTTTTCCGACACCGGCATATTCGGCGTCCATGCCGCGACCGGGCAGAGCGACATCGCCGAACTGGTGCCCGTCGTCATCGACGAGTTGCAGAAGGCCGGCGAGAACATCCTGCAGGAAGAACTCGACCGGGCACGCGCCCAGTACCGCGCTGGATTGATCATGTCGGCCGAAAGCCCGGCCAGCCGTGCCTCGCAGATCGCCCGGCAATTGCTTCTGTTCGGCCGGCCGATCGCCAAGGAAGAGCTGATGGAACGGCTGTCGGCATTGACGATCGAGCGGCTGACGGACCTGTCGTCGCGGCTGTTCTCGACCAAACCGACGCTGACCGCTGTTGGACCGGTGGGTACGCTCGCGCCCTATGAAGCGATCCTCGACTCGCTTTCGGGCACGCAGACCACGGCCCGCAAGCTCGCCGTCTAAGCCTGTCCAGGCGTTGTGTTCGCGCTCCCTTTCTTTCGCCGCGACCTGCCGGCGCTGAAGGGCGACCGGGTAACGCTGCGCGTGCCGCTGACCAACGACTATCGCGAATGGTCGGCGCTGCGCGGGGAAAGCCGCGCCTTCCTGGAGCCGTGGGAGCCTCGATGGACCCCCGACGAGCTCGACCGCACGGCATGGCGCCACCGCATCGGCCGCTACCGCGAAGACTATGCGCAGGGAACGGCGATCGCCTTCTTCATCTTCGAGAAGACGAGCGGCAAGCTTGCCGGTGGCATCACGCTCGGCAACATCCGCCATGGCGTCGCGCAAAGCGGCCATATCGGCTACTGGATCGGCGAACGTTACAGCGGCCGCGGCCTGATGACCGACGCGGTCAAGGTTGTCACGCGCTTCGCCTTCGATACGCTGAGGTTGCACCGGATCGAAGCTGCCTGTATTCCCGACAACGCCCGGTCGATCCGCGTGCTTGAAAAAGCCGGATTCCGGCGCGAAGGACTTCTGCGATCCTACCTCAGGATCAATGGCATCTGGCAGGACCACTACCTCTACGCCCGGATCGCGGACGATCCGCCTGGCGCAGGAACGAAGGACTGATTTTTGACGAATTTCCTGCGAATCAGGTCGCTGTTCGCCTTTGTCCTGACGGCAATCGTCACGCTTGGCGCGGCGTCCTCGGCCTTCGCCGTCGAACCGATCAAGATCGCCCGCGACGATGTGGCGCTCGACCTTTCAGGCGCCGTCGAAATCTACAGGAACCAGGGCGAGAACTTCCAGGTGTCGACAGCGCCCGGGCCTGATGGCATCGTGCGGCGCATCGAGGTCGAGGCCAATGACGCTCGCTCGACCGGCGACTGGGCGGTGTTCGCACTGGCCAACACCACAGATCAGCAGCTCGACCGGCTGATCGTCGCACCGCACTTCCGGCTGGTGAATTCCGGCATCTTCTGGCCGGATCTCGGCTCGACCCGCATTGCCGCGATCACGCCGAGCGAAGGCTTCGCGCTCGACCGCCAGACCAGTCCCGATGCCGATGTGTTCCGGGTGACGCTGAATCCCGGAACAGTGGTCACCTTCATCGCCGAGCTTGCCTCGCCCAAACTGCCGCAGGTCTACCTCTGGGATCCGGAATCCTACAAGGACTCGGTCAACTCCTACACGCTGTTTCGCGGTATCGTCATCGGCATCGCCGGCCTGCTGGCGCTGTTCCTGACCATTCTGTTCGTTGTCAAGGGAACCTCGATGTTTCCGGCGACGGCGGCGCTCGCCTGGGCGGTGCTCGCCTATATCTGCGTCGATTTCGGCTTCCTCAACAAGATCATAGAAATATCGCCGGGCAATGAGCAGATGTGGCGGGCCGGCACGGAGGTGGCGCTGGCGGCAACCTTCGTGGTGTTCCTGTTCGCCTATCTCAACCTCAACCGCTGGCACGGCCATTTCAGCTACGGCGCTCTGGTCTGGATCCTGGGGCTGGTGCTGATCGCCGGCGTCGCCATCGTCGATCCGGCGGTCGCCGCCGGCATTGCCAGGATTTCCTTTGCCGCCACCGCGCTGACAGGGCTCGGCCTGATCATCTTCCTTGGCATACGCGGCTACGACCGCGCCATCATGCTGGTGCCCAGTTGGGTCATGGTGCTGTTGTGGCTGTGCGGGTCGTGGATGGCGATCACCGGCATGCTCGACAACGACATCGCCCAGCCGGCGCTGGGCGGCGGGCTGATCCTGATCATCCTTTTGATCGGCTTCACCGTCATGCAGCATGCCTTTGCCGGCGGCGCGCTGCATCAGGGCCTTTTCTCCGATCTCGAACGCCAGGCGCTGGCCGTCGCCGGATCGGGCGACACGGTGTGGGACTGGGACGTGCTGCGCGACCGCGTCGTCACCAAGCCGGACGTCAGCATCCAGCTTGGGCTCGCGCCCAACAGCCTCGGCGGTGCCGCCCGCAACTGGCTGCCAGTGCTGCATGCCGATGATCGCGATACTTTCCGCACCACGCTCGACGTGGTGCTGGAGCACCGGCGCGGCCGCGTGGCGCAGAATTTCCGCCTGCGCGGCGCCGACGGGCACTATCACTGGTTCTCGCTCAGGGCACGGCCGGTGATCGGATCGGACGGCGAGGTCATCCGCTGCGTCGGCACGATGGTCGACGTGACAGAGCAGAAGAAGTCCGAGGAACGGTTGCTGCACGACGCCGTGCACGACAATTTGACCGGCCTGCCTAACCGCGAGCTGTACATGAACCGGCTGGAGGCGATCATCTCGATCGCCCGCACCGAAGACAAGGTGCGCCCCACCGTCTTCGTCATCGACATCGACCGCTTCAAGCAGGTCAATGACGGGCTCGGCATCTCGGCCGGCGACACTATCCTGCTCACGATCGCGCGCCGGCTGCACCGGCTGCTCAAGCCCAAGGATTCGCTGTCGCGCTTTGCCGGCGACCAGTTCGCGCTTATGCTGTTGTCGGAGCAGGATCCTGCCCGCATCGCGGGCGTAGCGGACGCCATCAAGCATGCGATCAACAACCCGATCACCTTCGCCAAGCGCGAGATCGTGCTGACCGCTTCGATCGGGCTGATCACCTGGACCTCGGCGCAGACTTCGGCCGAGGACATGGTCAAGGACGCCGAGCTTGCCATGCATCAGGCCAAACGCTTCGGCGGCGACAGGATCGAGCCGTTCCGCCCAGCCTTCCGCACGGTCGGCACCGACCGGCTGCAGCTCGAATCCGATCTGCGCCGCGCCATCGAACGGCGCGAATTCACGTTGGCCTATCAGCCAATCGTGCGGCTGGAAGACGGCAGCGTTGCCGGGTTCGAGGCGCTATTGCGTTGGGACCATCCGCGCCGCGGCATGATCCCGCCGGCGGATTTCATCCCCGTCGCCGAAAGCTGCGGCCTGATCGTGCAGCTTGGCCTGTTCGCCATGCAGCAGGCCGCCGAAGACCTCGCGGGATGGCAGAAACAGATCGGCGATGCGCCGCTGTCGGTTTCGGTCAATCTGTCCAGCCGCCAGCTCATCCGCCGCGATCTGGTCAGCGACGTCCGCTCGGTGATCGCGCGCGCCAATCTGAAGCCACGCTGCTTCCGCCTCGAACTCACCGAATCGCTGGTGATGGACAATCCCGAACAGTCAGCCCATGTGCTGACCAAGCTGAAGCAGCTTGGCATCGGCCTGTCGCTGGACGATTTCGGTACCGGCTATTCATCACTGGCCTATCTGACGCGCTTTCCCTTCGACACGATCAAGATCGACAAGAGCTTCGTCGACGACACGACGCCGAAGCGCGCGGTGCTGCTCAAATCGATGGTCAGCATGGCGCATGACCTCGGCCTCTCGGTCGTGGCCGAGGGCATCTCGGACGAAAGCGATGCGCTCGAACTGCGCCAGATGGGCTGCGAATATGTGCAGAGCTTCATGTTCGGCGCGCCGATGCCTGGCGATCAGGTGCTGAAGACGCTGAAGGAACAGTACCCGCTCACTCAAGCGTGATACGATCCAGGACGTGATGAGGCTCAGGCGTGACCGGCCGCCACGCTGAGATGCGCCAGATCGATGCCTATCGAGGCGAGGATGCGGTCGTATTTGCGCTCGATGTCGGTGTCGAACAGAAGCTCGGCGCTTGCCGGGCAGGTCAGCCAGCCGTTCTCGGCGATTTCGCTTTCCAATTGTCCCGCGCCCCAGCCCGAATAGCCGAGCGCCATCAGCGCGTGCCGTGGCCCTCGGCCCGACGAGATCGCGCGCAATATGTCGACGGTTGCGGTCAGGCAAATGTCGTCGGAGACGGTCAGCGAAGATTCCACCCGGTAGTCGCCCGAATGCAGGACGAAACCCCGGCTGCGATCCACCGGGCCGCCATTGCGCACGACGAAATCGCGGGCCTGCGCCGGCAGGCGGATTGCCTCCTGCTCGTTCATGATGCCGAGCTGCACAAGCAGGTCAGGAAACAGCATCTGCTGGGTCTGGTTGATGATCAGGCCCATCGCGCCTTCATCGCTATGCGCGCAAATATAGATGACCGAGCGCGTGAAACGGTCGTCCTTCATGCCGGGCATGGCAATCAGGAACTGATCATCGAGGAAGCCGCGTGCGGCAGCCGTCTTCTTGTGGCGCAACAAGTCCATGTGACGGAGGGTAACGCGTTTCCGCATCGCCGAAAAGATGCGCCGCGCGCGATTCGCGCCGGAGCTCTCTATCCGGGTCACACGAAGCCGTGTACCCAGGCTCGCGCAAAGCTGTGCCCGAAGTCACGCAAATATGATACCAGCGACGCCATGAAATCATTGCACAGCCATCAACTGACGCTCAAATCAGCGCCATGCAAAGCTTGAAAGTCCTGCTGCTCGGCGCCGCTCTTGGATTGGGAACAGGTCTTCCCGCAGCCGCCTCATCGTCGATCTGGTACAACAGCGAAGGCGGCAAAGTGCGGCTGGTGACCAGCGGCAGGCCCGACGAAGCCGGGCGCATCCACGGCGTGCTTGATATCGCGCTCAAGCCCGGCTGGAAAACCTATTGGCGCGATCCGGGCGACGCCGGCGTGCCGCCGCAGCTCGATATCTCGGCCAGCACCAACATCACTGATGCGACATTTTCGTTTCCGCCGCCCCAGCGCCACGACGACGGCTACGGCAAATGGGCCGGCTACGACCATCCGGTCTCGTTGCCAGTGACGTTCACGCTGTCGGCACCGAACCAGCCGGCCGTCATCGATGCCGATATTTTTCTCGGCATCTGCGAGACGATCTGCATTCCGGTGCAGACGCGGCTGACCGTCGACCCCGGCTCCGATCCGGACAATGCCGAGGACGCCGCGCTGGTGAAGGCTGCCCTTGCAACGCTGCCCACCCCTGCAAGGCCCGATTTCGGCATCAATATCTTGCCGGGCGACCACGAGACGCTGATCGTCGAGGCGAGCTTTCCGGGCGATCCGGAGGCGGCGGATTTCTTCGTCGCCGGCGAACGGGACTACATGTTCGGTGCCCCTGCCCGCAGTGAAAAAGACGGCAAGCTGGTGTTTACGGTGCCAATCCTCGACCGGCCGTCGACGACTCCGACGGATGGCGGTCTCTATTATACACTGACCAGCGCCGATGGCGCTGTCGAGGGACTACTGCCGTTCCCCTGAGGGTTCTTGTTTCATGCATGTCGTTATCCCAAAACCGCTACGCACTTTTGGGCGACATGCATTGATGCTGGCCGCTCGGATGCCGGCCGCTGGCCAGTTGCAGGAATAGGCCTGGTCCGCTATCGCAAGCACAGCTCCTTCCCATCCTTCCCAAGCGAGAGATTCAATGACCATTTCCATTGGCGACAAGCTGCCCGAAGCGACCCTCAAGACGATGACCGCCGACGGCGCCAAGGCGATCACGACGGCCGAGATTTTCTCGGGAAAGAAAGTGGTGCTGTTCGCCGTTCCCGGCGCCTTCACGCCGACCTGCAGCAATAACCATCTGCCCGGCTATCTCGACAATTACGACGCTATCCTGGCGCGCGGCGTCGACACGATTGCCGTCGTTGCCGTCAACGACGTTCACGTCATGGGTGCCTGGGCCCGCTTCAGCGGCGGCGAAGGCAAGATCCTCTATCTGGCCGACGGCAATGGCGATTTCGCCAAGGCGATCGGGCTTGACGCCGACCTTTCCGGCGGCGGTATGGGGCTGCGCTCGAAGCGTTTTTCGATGATCGTCGACGATGGCAAGGTCACGGCGCTCAATATCGAGAGCAAGCCCGGCGTCGACATATCAGGTGCGGCTCACATTCTCGGCCAGCTCTAGCTTTCGCTGGGCGATTGCCTGCTTGGGGGACTTCCATGGCGTTTGACATCTTCTGGCGCGCTGTAGCGATCGGCATCGGCGCCACAGCGCTGATGGATATCTGGGCGATTTTCCTCAATTTGGCGTTTGCCCAACCGCGACCGAACTGGGGGCTGGTCGGCCGCTGGGTCTGGCATCTGCGTGAGAAAGTCTTTCACGACGATATTGGCAATGCCGCGCCCTATGCGCATGAATCGGCGCTGGGCTGGGCCTTCCACTATCTTGTCGGCATCGCCTACGGCATCATTCTGGTCGTCTTGGCGGGATCGGCATGGCTCAACGCGCCGACCTTCCTGCCGGCCTTCATCCTCGGCATGGTCACCGTAGGTGCAGGATGGTTCCTGCTGGCGCCCGGCATGGGCGCCGGCTGGGCCGCCTCAAAGCGCCCCAACCCGATGCAGATCCGTGCCCTCAACCTGGTGTCGCATACAGTGTTTGCGCTCGGGCTTTACGGGACGGCCCTGCTGATCCGCTAGCTGAACTAGCCGACGCCGAGTTGCACCGGCCCGTCAATCGGCCGCCAGCTGTGAATAACGCGACGCGCTCCGATGTCGTAAGCGAAGTAGTTGCCGCCGCCTGCTGGCTGATCCGCTTCGCGGCCGATTTCCCGACCGCTGAGAGACAGCAGCAGGAGCGTTCCCACGCCGCCGTGGCCCACCAAAGCAATATCGCCTGCGCCGTTCGTGCCAAGCACGGTATCGACCTCGCTCACAATACGATGCTGGGCGTCGATAGCCCGCTCCCATCCGCGAATGCTGCTGTGTGGATTGGCGAAGAACTGGTCCGCGACGACTTCGAACTCCGACGGCGGCAGGAAACCCGTTGCCGACCGGTCATTCTCATGCATCCGCGCCCTCACCTCGACCGCAAGGCGCAGATGTCTTGCGAGGATCTCCGCGGTTTCTATCGCCTTACGTTCGCCTGACGACACGATACGCTGGATCGACCCAACCCACGGCTGGTCGAGCATTGCCGAGGCTCTTGCTTGCCCGATGTCGGATAGTCCCCACTGCGGCACTGGAATGCCGGCATCGATCCGAACCTGGGGATGCGTGATATAGTATGCGACAGGCACGATAGAGGTCTTTCTGCCAGTGAGCGGACCCGCGCCGGAATTCAATAACTCTGGGTAGAGCGGCGCGCCTTTGTGGCCGCCGGCTGCTTTGCCAGCGCAGCCGGTTTCGGCGCCGCTGCAGATATGACCGGACCTTTCTTGAACGGCGCCATGCCTTCGCGGGCAAGCTCGTCGGCACGCTCGTTTTCGGTATGGCCAGCATGGCCCTTGACCCAATTCCAGGTGACCTTGTGGCGCCGGTTGGCCTCATCAAGCGCCTGCCATAATTCACCATTCTTCACCGGCTTCTTGTCGGCGGTCCTCCAGCCATTCTTCTTCCAGCCATGGATCCACTTGGAAATACCGTCCATGACGTATTTGCTGTCTGTGTGAAGATCGACCTCGCATGGTTCCTTCAGCGCATTCAGCGCCGAAATGGCCGCGAGCAGTTCCATGCGGTTGTTGGTGGTTTCGGCCTCCCCCCCCGACAGCTCCTTCGTTTTGCCGTTGAAGCGCAGGATCGCTCCCCAGCCACCCGGCCCAGGATTGCCCGAACAGGCACCATCGGTGAAGATTTCAACGTGCTTGGTCATATCAGTCCGTATTCGGAGGGAGAGCTGATCGCCCGGTGGAAGCGCATCCTGCGGATATATTCGGTCGGATCGCGTTTTATGACCAGCCCACCGTTGGGAACGGTCAGCCAGTCGTAGAGCCGGGTCAGCATGAAGCGCAGCGCCGAGCCGCGCGCCAGCATCGGCAATGCCGCCTTCTCGTCTCCGTTCAATGGCCGAACGCTCTGGTAACCGGCAAGCAGCGCGGTGCCCTTGGTCAGGTTGAAGGAGAAATCCTTCTCGAAACACCAGGCGTTGAGGCAAGTGGCGACGTCATAGGCGTAGAGATCGTTGCAGGCAAAATAGAAGTCGATCAGGCCGGACAGCTTTTCACCGAGAAAGAAGACGTTGTCCGGGAAAAGATCGGCGTGGATGATGCCTTTCGGCAGGCCCTTCGGCCAGTTCCGCTCGAAATCGGCGAAGTCGGCATCGACCTCGGCCGCCAGTCCTGGCTCGACCTCGTCGGCCCGGGCGTGGGAGGCAACCCACAGCTTGCGCCAGCCATCGATGGCAAGCGCGTTCTGCCGGGTCATGGGAAAGTCCTGACCCGCAAGATGGAGTTGCGCCAGCGCCTTGCCAACCTCACCGCAATGTGCCGCCGTCGGCCGCCGCAGCGACAGCCCCTCGAGAAAGGTGATGATGACTGCCGGCCTTCCGGCCAGCGTGCCGATGACGGTGCCGTCGTGCGCGGTCACCGGAAGCGGGCACGAAATGCCCTTCCTGGCGAGATGGCCCATGAGGCCGAGAAAGAAGGGGAGATCGGCCTTGTCGACGCGCTTTTCATAGAGCGTCAGTATGTAGGAGCCGCTGGTTGTGTGGAGCAGGAAATTCGAGTTCTCGGTGCCTTCGGCGATGCCTTTGTAGGACAAGAGGTCACCGACCGGATAGGCCTTCAGGAACGCGCCGAGTTCGCCTTCATTGACGTCGGTATAGACTGCCATGGACTGTTCACGCGGCTCCGTTGACGAAGGCCATGTCGGCCTTCGTCAGTTCGACATCGCGCAGAACCCGCATGACTGGAAAATCCTCCGTTTCCGTCGCCGTGATCGCCAGGTCGATGGTTACGTCGAAGCGTTGCCTGAACGCGTCGATGATCTCGTCGACGATGATTTCCGGCGCCGACGCACCCGCCGACAGGCCGAGCGTCGAGATACCGGCAATGTCATTCCAAGGAATCTCGGAGGCGCGCTGCACGAGAAGCGACATCGAGGCACCGGCGCGTTCCGCCACTTCGACGAGACGCCGCGAATTGGAGGAGTTGGGCGCGCCGACGATCAGGAAGAGATCGGCGCCCGCTGCAGTCTCCTTGACCGCTTCCTGACGGTTGGTGGTGGCGTAGCAGATCGATTCCGCGGCCGGCGCATGCAAATCTGGAAAGCGGTCCCTAAGCGCCCGGATGATGCCGGCGGTGTCCTCGACCGACAGCGTCGTCTGGGTGACGAAACCGAGCGCCTGCGGGTCGGCGGGCACCAGTTTCGCGGCGTCGGCTTCGGTCTCGATCAGCGTAACGGCGCCATCGGGCAATTGGCCCATCGTGCCGATCACTTCCGGGTGCCCGGCGTGGCCGATCAGAAGCACATGGCGACCGAGCCGCTGATGGCGCATCGCCTGCTTGTGAACCTTCGACACCAGCGGACAGGTGGCGTCGAGATAGAACAGGTTGCGCGCCTGGGCGTCCGCCGGCACCGACTTCGGCACGCCATGCGCCGAAAAGACGACCGGGCTCTGGCGATGCTGCGCCGGGATCTCTGACAATTCCTCGATGAACACGGCGCCCAGGCTTTGCAGCCCCTCGACGACATAGCGGTTGTGCACGATCTCGTGGCGGACATAGACCGGCGCGCCGTATTTCTTTAGCGCCAGCACGACGATCTGGATGGCGCGGTCGACACCGGCGCAAAAGCCGCGCGGCTGGCAGAGCCGGATCGTCAGCGGTGGCTTTGTCTGAAGCATGTTTGCGGGCCGGTTGATCGGATCGTGGACTCGGGAACTCAAGGCGCGAAATGAGGTGCGCGCACCTGCCCTGTCAAGGGCGGCGACTTAATCATCCCGCCTTCCCGAGCGGCGGAGCCTGAAGAGCAGCACCCCGGCAAGGGCGGCGGCAAGGCCGTACCAGGTAACGGCATATTGCAAATGGCTGTTCGGCAGGTCGATGATGGTGACGCCGCCGACCGGCAATCCGCCGGGATTTGGCGCCTTGTCGGCATCGATGAAGAATGGCACCAGGCGAGCGCCGGCCGGCAGACCGGCGCTCGTCGCCATCGCGTCGCGGTCCTTCCAGTAGAAGATGTTCTTCTTCAGATCATTGTCGGGAAGCATCATCGACGGCTTCGCCGGCAGCGGGTTGCGGGCCAGGCCCGTCACCGTCACTTCGCCCGCTACCTGACCTAGCGGACGCTTGGCCGCGTCCTTCAGGTCGTAAGGCACGAAGCCGCGATTGACCAGGATGAAGCGGCCATCGTCCAGTTCAAGCGGTGTGAAGACATCGAAACCGGAAGCGCCTTCCCAGGTGGCGAAGAAATGCCGCTCGCCTTGATGCAGGAAGGTGCCCGTCACCATCACCGGCGTGTAGTCGACATCGCCGCTGGACGCGAACTCGCTTTCGACCTCGGCCAGCGGCCGGGGTGGCGAATGCGTGCGCTGGTCGATGGTCCTGAGAAGTCCTTCCTTCCAGTGCAGGCGTTGGACCTGCCAGGAGCCGAGCGCCAAAGGGATGAGGAACAGCACAAGGCCGAGGCCAAGCAGCAATGCCGTCTTCGCCCGCGAACGGCCGGCGATGGAACCGGATGTCGTGCTCATTCGCCGTGGTCCAGCCTGCCCTCTGCCGCCTTGTTGCGGTACTGCAGCGTCAAGAGCACGCCCTTGATCAGCCTGAGTGCCCCCAGGCAAAGCACCAGCGTCAGCGGTATCCACAGCAAGAAATGCAGCCAGAGCGGTGGGTTCAGCGTCACCTCCATCCACAGCGCCAGCCCGACGACGATGAAGCCTATGATCAGGATGACGAACACCGCCGGTCCATCACCGGCATCGGCGTAGGAATAGTCTAGGCCGCAATTGACGCAGCGCTTGCCGACGGTGAGGAATCCGGAAAACAGCCGTCCCTCGCCGCAACGCGGGCAGCGGCCGTGCAGGCCAGCCGAAATCGGATCGACCGGTGGCCAGATCGCCTTGTCTTCACTCATCTCGCCACCTTAATTCGCTTTGCAGCAAAAGATAAGGCGGCCACGTCGCCGCAGCCGCCTCATCAAATTCCGGAAGCCTTTTGTCAGTGGCCTTCGATCATCGCGCCGTTCGAGGCCCAGACATAAATGGACGCAAACAGGAACAGCCAGACCACGTCGACGAAGTGCCAGTACCATGCGGCCGCCTCGAAGCCGAAATGCTGCTTGGGCGTAAAGTCGCCCTTCATCGCACGGACGAGGCACACAGCCAAGAAGATGGTGCCGATGATGACGTGGAAACCGTGGAAGCCCGTCGCCATGAAGAAAGTGGCGCCGTAGATGGAATCCTTGAAGCCGAAGGGCGCATGTATGTACTCGTAGGCCTGCACCATGGTGAACAGCATACCGAGGCCGACGGTCAGCACCAGGCCGTTGATCAGCCCCTTGCGGTCGCCATGGATGAGCGCGTGGTGCGCCCAGGTCACCGTGGTGCCCGACAGGAGCAGGATGACGGTATTGTAGAGCGGCAAGTGGAAGGGATCGAGGACCTCGAGGCCCTTGGGCGGCCAGACACCGCCGGTGAAGGCGGTGCGGGCGTATTGCTGTGCCTCGCCCGGAAACAGGCTGGCGTCGAAGAAAGCCCAGAACCAGGCGACGAAGAACATCACCTCGGAGGCGATGAACATGATCATGCCGTAGCGCAGATGCAGCGACACGACACGGGTGTGGTGGCCTTCATGCGCTTCCTTGATGGTGTCCGACCACCAGGCGAACATGGTGTAGAGGACGATCAGGAGGCCGATGAAGAAAAGCCAGGGATTGGCGATGTTGTAGCCGAAGATCGGGAAGTCGCCGGCCTTGAGATACTGCATCAGGCAGACGCCGCCGATCGCGGTCACCAGCGCGCCGACCGAACCCAGGAAAGGCCACGGGCTGGGGTCGACGAGATGGTAGTCATGCTGTGGTTTTGCGTGCGCGTCTGCCATATCAACCCCCGAGGCTTCCTTCGGTATTTGAAATCTTGTTGCTGCGTTCGACCGGCACCGACGATGCCACCGGCTTGTTCTTCTCGACCGGGAACATCGTGTAGGACAGGGTGATGGTCTTCAAGTCCTTCAGTTCCGGCACATTGACGATGTCGGGATCTACATAGAACACGACCGGCATGTCCAGCGTCTCGCCGGGCTTCAGCGTCGTGTCGGTGAAGCAGAAGCACTCGACCTTGTTGAAGTAAGGCCCGGCCAGTTCCGGCTGCACGTTGAAGGTGGCGCGGCCGGTGAAGGCGCGGCTGAACTTGTTGGTCGCGCTGTAATGCGCCTGTGTCGTCTCGCCTATCTTGATGGTGACCGAGCGGGCGACCGGCTGGAACTGCCAGGGAACGCCGGCCGTGTTGGCGTCGAAGCGTATGGTGATATCGCGGTCGAGCACGCGATCTGCATATTGCTGGGTGGCGCGCTTGACCGTGCCGCCATAGCCGGTCGCCTTGCAGAACATCGCATAGAGCGGCACCGCGGCGTAGGCCATGCCGATCATGCCGCCGAAGAAGGCGACGCACACGCCCGCGACAATGCGGTTCGTGTTCTTCTTCTTGGGATCGGTCACGGTGTCGCGGTTCATCTCACATCGTTCCAGCGAGGTTGTGGCCAAACTTCACGATGGTGGCGACATAGAAGATGACGACCAGCACCGCCAGCGCCACGCCGATGGCCACCGAACGATTGCGCCGGGCCTTCTGCTGACGCTCGGTCAGCGAAACGAGCTCAAGATTCTTGTCGACCATGGTCATGCTCCGCCGATCGCCAGCTCGCGCCCGACAACGCAGTCGGCGAGATAGACGGCGAAGATGGCGAAGAGATAAAGCAGCGAGTAGCCGAACAGGGCCTTGGCCGGCTTCATCACCTTGTCGTCTTCCGCCATGCGCAGTACCTTCCAGGCATACCAGATGAAGCCGGCGCCAAGCAGGGCCGCGACGACGCCATAGGCAGGCGTGGTGAAGCCGAGCACCCATGGCAGCACGCCCACCGGCGCCAGGATCAGCGCATAGGCGAAGATCTGACGTCTGGTCGACGCCTGGCCGGCGACATTCGGCATCATCGGGATGCCGGCCCTGGCATAGTCCTCGGACTTGAAGAGAGCGAGCGCCCAGAAATGCGGCGGCGTCCACAGGAAGATGATCAGGAACAGGATGAGGCTTTCCAGGCTGACCGTTCCGGTCACCGCCGCCCAGCCGATGACGGGCGGAATGGCGCCGGCGGCGCCGCCGATGACGATGTTCTGCGGCGTCCAGCGCTTCAGCCACATCGTGTAGATGACGGCGTAGAAGAAGATGGTGAAGGCGAGCAGCGTGGCTGACAGCCAGTTGACCAGCACGCCGAGCGTCATCACCGACATCACCGAAAGTACCAGGCCGAAGCTCAGCGCCTCGCCGGGCAGGATGCGGCCAGCCGGCACCGGACGGCTGGCGGTTCTGGTCATCACTGCATCGATATCGGCATCATACCACATGTTGAGCGCGCCGGAGGCGCCGGCACCGATTGCGATCGACAGGATCGCGATCACCGCCAGCAGCGGATTGATGGTCACCGGTGCGGCGACCAGGCCGACAAACGCGGTGAACACCACCAGCGACATGACGCGCGGCTTCAGCAGGGCAAAGAAATCGCCCGCCGTCGCTTCCGACATGCGGAAACCCGCTTCGTCAGTCAATCTCTCGTCGACAAGGGCCATGCGTACTAAAAGTCCATCATTCCGTTGGCCAAAACCGCCGGGCGGGCCGGCGGTTTCGTATTCTTGAGGCAACCGCTACTTGATCTTCGGCAGCTGTTCCCACTGGTGGAAGGGTGGCGGCGAAGGCAATTGCCATTCGAGCGTCGTCGCACCCTCGCCCCATGGATTGGCGCCAGCCACCCGCTTCTTCTGGAAGGCCTCGAACACGCCGTAGAGGAAGATGACGACGCCAATGGCCGAGATGTAGGAGCCGTAGGACGACACCATGTTCCAGCCGGCGAAGGCATCGGGATAGTCGATGTAGCGGCGCGGCATGCCTGACAGGCCGAGGAAATGCTGCGGGAAGAAGACGAGGTTGACGCCGACGAAGGTGACCCAGAAATGGGTGTTGCCGATGACAGGCGAATACATGTAGCCGGTCATCTTCGGGAACCAGTAGTACCAGCCGGCGAAGATGGCGAAGACCGCACCCAGCGACAGCACGTAGTGGAAGTGCGCGACGACGAAATAGGTGTCGTGCAGCGGGCGGTCGAGGCCGGCATTGGCGAGCTGGACGCCGGTGACGCCGCCGACGGTGAACAGGAAGATGAAGCCGATCGCCCACAGCATCGGGGTCTTCAGCGAAATCGACCCACCCCACATGGTGGCGATCCAGGAGAAGATCTTGACGCCCGTCGGCACCGCGATGACCATGGTGGCGAAGACGAAGTAGCGCTGCGTGTCGAGCGACAGGCCGGTCGTATACATATGATGCGCCCAGACGATGAAGCCGACGGCGCCGATCGCGACCATGGCGTAGGCCATGCCGAGATAACCGAACACCGGCTTCTTCGAGAAGGTCGAGACGATGTGGCTGATGATGCCGAAGCCGGGCAGGATCAGGATGTAGACTTCCGGATGGCCGAAGAACCAGAACAGGTGCTGGAACAGGATCGGGTCGCCGCCGCCATCCGGCGTGAAGAAGGTGGTGCCGAAATTGCGGTCAGTAAGCAGCATGGTGATGCCGCCGGCCAAAACCGGCAGCGACAGCAGCAGCAGGAAGGCGGTGATCAGCACCGACCAGGCAAACAGCGGCATCTTGTGCATGGTCATGCCAGGCGCGCGCATGTTGAAGATGGTGGTGATGAAATTGATGGCGCCGAGGATCGAGGAGGCGCCGGCGATGTGCAGCGACAGGATGGCCAGATCCATGGCCGGTCCGGGCTGACCCGATGTCGATAGTGGCGGATAGATCGTCCAGCCGCCGCCGACGCCGTAGGCGCCGGGCGCACTCGGCACGAACATCGAGATGAGCAGCAGGATCAGGGCCGGCGGCAGCAGCCAGAAGGAGATGTTGTTCATGCGCGGGAAGGCCATGTCGGGCGCACCGATCATGATCGGTACCATCCAGTTGGCAAAGCCGCCGATCAGCGCCGGCATAACCATGAAAAAGATCATGATCAGCGCATGCGCGGTGGTGAAGGCATTGTACATGCTCTTGCCACCGTCGAGCGCCGCATCGCCATCCATGCCGTAGACCATCTGCGCCAGGCCGGTGAAGATCTGGATGCCCGGCTCCATCAGTTCCATGCGCATGACGACCGAAAGCGCACCGCCGATGCAGCCAGCGATGATGGCAAAGATCAGGTAGAGCGTACCGATATCCTTGTGATTGGTCGAATACACCCAGCGGACCCAGCCATGATAGGGCTTGTGGTCGTGATCGTCGTGAGCTGCAGCCTCTGCCATATTCCGCTCCGTTCCCTGATCTTTCCTGGCCGCGGCATCAGTTGCCGGCGGCCGCTACCTTGTCTGCGCTGTCAACCTCAGCCATCAGCGCCTTGTTGGCGCCGGGCAGGTCGGTCCTGGCCGCTGCCAGCCAGGTGTTGTACTGCGCGTCGGAAACAACGCGGATCGCGATCGGCATGAAGGCGTGATCCTTGCCGCAGAGCTCCGAACACTGGCCGTAATAGAGGCCTTCCTTCTCCGCCTTGAACCAGACCTCGTTGATGCGGCCGGGAACCGCGTCGGTCTTGATGCCGAAGGACGGCATGGCGAAGGCATGGATAACGTCGGTCGCCGTGACCAGCACGCGCGTCATGGTGTTGACCGGCACCACCAACTCGTTGTCGACGGTGAGCAGGCGCGGATAGACGGCGCGATCTTCCTTGCCGGCCGCCGCGCGGTCAGCATCCGCGAGAATTGCGGAATTGAAGGAGAGCGTCTTGTCGACCTGGTATTCGTAGTCCCAGTTCCACTGGTTTCCCGTCGCCTTGATGGTCAGCTTGGCTTCTTCCGGCGGCGTGTATTGCGCGGTCAGCAACTGAAAGGAGGGAATGGCGAGGCAGAGCAGGATGACGACCGGCCCGACGGTCCAGATCACCTCGATCAGCGTGTTGTGGCTGGTCTTCGAGGGCACAGGGTTCACGCTCGCCCGGAACCGGAAGATGCAGTAGGCGAGAAGGAGCAGCACCAGGACGGTGATTGGAACGACGAAAAACATCGAGTAGTTCCCGAACCACTCGATCTGCCGCATGATGTCGGTCGCCGGAGGCTGAAAAGTGGTTTCCCAGGGTTGCGGCTGGGCCGCATGGGCAGACGCTCCAGCGAACAAGATGGCTGCCGCAGCGCTTGCTAGGAATTTGGCGCCTGCCAGGAATTTTCTCATCGCCCTCATCATCTCCCAGTTCCTCGCGATCGGACCGCAAGACTATCGAACAGGCCGGGACGAGAATCCCGGACAGTCCCAAGGCTGGTTCAAACCATACTCTATTTGCCTCCGCAAGAAAGGAGCGGAGGAAACCGTGCGGCATTTTTGCGCGCAGGCACTGGCCGCGCCGTTGAGGTGACAAAACGCCCTTCGCGGATCACCGGCGCGTGAACGGCAGCGACTACCCCGGAGCGATGCGCCGGGCGGTCGCAATTCGGGCGAATTTGCTAGGGAAAAGCGCAATATTCCCAGATCGGGGCAGACCGGCAGCGGTCTCGTCCTTTACTTGGCCTTGGCGCGGCTTAAAGTGCCGTGATTCGCAATGGAGCCGTCATGACCTCTTGGCTTTCGAGAACCTTGGCGAAGGTCATCTTGCTCGCCGCCATTGGCTTGTCCGGCATCGGCCAGGCCAGCGCCGCGCAGCCAAGCGGTACGGTCAAGTCGACGCATGGGGCGTGGTCGATCATCTGCGACACGCCGGCCGGCGCGACTTCAGAACAATGCGTGATGATGCAGAACGTCGTCGCCGAGGATCGCCCCGAGATGGGGCTTTCCGTCGTCGTGCTGCGCACCGCCGACAACAAGGCCGAGATCCTGCGCGTGCTGGCGCCGCTCGGCGTGCTGTTGCCCAACGGGCTGGGTCTCAATGTCGACGGCAAGGATATCGGCCGTGCCTATTTCGTGCGCTGCTTCCAGGACGGCTGCTATGCCGAGGTCATCCTTGAAAAGCCGCTGCTCGACACGCTGAAGACCGGCACCTCGGCCACCTTCATCGTCTTCCAGACGCCGGAAGAAGGTATCGGCATTCCCGTCGACCTGAAGGGTTTCGCGGACGGCTTCGCCGCCCTGCCCTGAAATCGGCCGCACATCCCAGTCCTTGACGATTATCTGGCCCGTCCGACGGCGATCGTCACCGCGTTTGGCGTCATTGCCGATTGTCTGAGCCTGTCTTCGCGCCTACATCGAGGGAACCCACGATCAATCTTCCCATGAATGGACCTGCCATGAACAGCCTGATCGGCCAATTCGACATTTCCGACGATCGCATCAAGGAGATCGTCGCCGAGACCATCAATGGCGCCGATGACGGCGAACTGTTTCTCGAATACAGCGAGAGCGAAGCGCTGATGTTCGACAACGGCCGGCTGAAGACCGCCAATTTCAACACCGACCAGGGTTTTGGCCTGCGCGCGGTTGCCGGCGAGGCCAGCGGCTACGCACATTCCAGCGATCTTTCCGAGGCCTCGCTGCTGCGTGCCGCCGACGCCGTTTCAACAGTCAAGGGCGGCTATTCCGGCACGCTTGCCGCCGCCCCCGCCCGCACCAACCGCCATCTCTATGGCGAAGAGAACCCTATCCCCTCGCCCTCTTTCGAGGCCAAGGCCAAGCTGCTGCAGGAAATCGATGCCTGGCTGCGCGCCGAGGATCCGCGGGTGCGGCAAGTGACGGCCTCGCTCGCCGCTTCCTGGCAGCATGTCGAGATCGTGCGCGCCGACGGCCAGATGGTGCGCGATATCCGCCCGCTGGTCAGGATCAACGTGTCGGTGGTGGTCGGCAATGGCGACCGGCAGGAAAGCGGTTCCTACGGCATGGGCGGGCGCAAGGCGTTTGGCGAGTTCCTGGTCGAGGACAGCTGGAAGCACGCCGCCAAGGAGGCGCTGCGCCAGGCGCTGGTCAATCTCGAGGCGATCCCGGCGCCGGCCGGCACGTTCGACATCGTGCTCTCCAGCGGCTGGCCAGGCGTCATGCTGCACGAGGCCGTCGGCCATGGGCTGGAAGGCGACTTCAACCGCAAGAAGACCTCGGCCTTCGCCGGGCTGATGGGCCAGCAAGTGGCCGCGAAGGGCGTCACCGTCGTCGATGACGGCACCTTGCCCGAGCGGCGCGGCTCGCTGACCGTCGACGACGAAGGCACGCCATCGGCCCGCAACGTGCTGATCGAGGACGGCAAGCTGGTCGGCTACATGCAGGATCGCCAGAACGCGCGGCTGATGGGGATGAAGGCCACCGGCAACGGACGGCGCGAAGGCTACGCGCACCAGCCGATGCCACGCATGACCAATACCTACATGACGGCAGGTGATATGCAGCCGGAAGAGATCATCGCCTCGGTCAAGAACGGCATCTATGCCGTCTCGTTTGGCGGCGGCCAGGTCGACATCACTTCGGGCAAGTTCGTGTTCGGCTGCACCGAGGCCTATATGATCGAGAACGGCAAGGTGACGCAGCCGATCAAGGGCGCAATGCTGATCGGCAACGGGCCGGACGCCATGCACCGCGTCTCGATGATCGGCAACGACATGAAGCTCGACAATGGCATCGGTATGTGCGGCAAGGCCGGACAGGGCGTGCCTGTCGGCGTCGGCCAGCCGCATCTCAGGATGAACCAGATGACGGTGGGTGGCACCAGGGTTTGAGTCTAGCTGCTCTTACAGCCATGACGCCGGCGTCCTCGGCAGGCGATGGCCGGGATCGATGATGTCGAGGCGTGGTGCATTGTCCTCGTTCCAGCGCCAGAGCGCGACACAGGTGCCGCCGGGCGACATGAAGGACGGGTAGATCACGCCGTGCAGACCGTCGGCGAGCAGGCGATCCCTCAGTGTGTGCGTCTCGGGCACAAACCCTCTATCGATGATGTCGCGCCATTCGCATCGGTGGATGTCCGCCGATACGCTGAGCTCAGTCAGCGTATCGGCATCCGTCAGGTCGGCCAGCCGCGCGCCTGTCAGTTCGAACTGTGCGATCAGCGCCGGGTGCTGGACAAAGCCTTGATTGTACTCGGCCCAGGCGGTGGACAGTTCCCGCGCGGCATAGATCGTTGCGGCGCCCAGCGGATTCCAGCGGCCGCCGAAGCGGGCAGCACCCGCGCCGGAGAGCGGCAGATGTGCCCAGCGTGGCACGAAGGCGCGCCATAGGGTCAGCCTGGTTTCAGGCATAGATGCCGGAGCGTACTGCCTCCAGATAGGCGAGCACCTTGTCCGTCTTGCCCTCGCGAACCAGATCGTAAGCGGTCTTTCCCGCCCAGCCGGGGATCGGCTGATGCTTGAACCAGATCGCCGCGCGTTGTTCGTTGCCGGCCATTTCGCCCGCCATCGACAGAATGCGAACGACGGGACTGAGGGCAGCGTCGACCTTACGCGCGCCGGCCTTGGCGGCAAGCGTGTTGCGCGCCACACCGATCAGGCCGGCCAGTTCCGTCAGATTGACGCCGAGCAGTTCGGCGACCCGCCTTGCCGAGAGAAATGGCGTGCGTTCCTCACCGAAACGCGACGCTGGGATGTCGAGGGCTACAGCCATGGCGATTTCCTGCGCATTTTGACACTATTCCATCAAAATATGCGCAATCCACGCGCAATTCAAGCTCAACGGATGCCGGCCCTCGATTTCTACCAGCCTATCGTCTTCTCCTCGGCTTCTCCAGCAGCGCCACAGCCTCGACATGCGGCGACCACAGGAACTGGTCGATCGGCGTCACACTTTTCAAGGCATAGCCACCGTCGATGAGGATGCGCAGATCCCGCGCCAGCGTCACCGGATTGCAGGAAACCGCGGCGACCAGCGGCACGTCGGAACGGGCGATCTGTTTCGACTGGTCTTCCGCACCCGCGCGCGGCGGATCGAAGACAAGCCCGTCGAAGCCATTCAATTCCTTGAATGTGAGCGGCCGCCGGAACAGGTCGCGGCGCTCGCTGGTCACCCGCTTCAGGCCGCTGGCGAAACGGAAGGCACGGTCGAGCGCCGCAAGGGCCGGCGCATCGCCTTCCGCGGCATGGACTTCCGATTTCGCGGCCAGGCGCAGCGCAAAGCTGCCGCAACCGGCGAAGAGATCGGCGACCTTTTTCGCGCGCGACAAATGCTGGCCGACGATGCCGGCCATCGCCTGCTCGGCGGCCTCTGTGGCCTGCAGGAAGGCGCCTGGCGGCAGCGCGACGGCGACGCCACCAAACAGGACGACCGGTTTCTTCGGCTCGACGATGATCTCGCCGTCGACCGAAAGCCTGGCCAGTCCCTCGGCGATAACGAAGTTGGAGGCGACGCGGCGCTGGTTCTCGCCAAGCTTGCCGGACTCGTGAGCCGCGACATCGAGGCCGGAGCCGGTCATCGTCACCGTCATGTGGAACGATTTGGTGGTTGCGCAGATCAGCCCGGCGAGGGCTTTCAAGCGGTCGAACGCGGCGACGATTCCGGGCAGCGAGATCGGGCATTCCTCGATGGCAATGACTTCGGACGACAGCGCGCGGACGAAGCCGAGCCGCATGCCGGCCTCGGTCCGCCGCGCACTGAAGACGACACGGCGGCGCGTCTGCGGCGAGCACGGCACCAGCACGCCGACGTCGCAAGCAATGCCCTTGCTCTTCAGTGCATGCATGACCTTGTCGCGCTTCCACTGGCGGTAGGTTTCAGCCTCCAGATGTTGGAGGGCGCAGCCGCCGCATTCGGTGAAATGCCGGCAGGCCGGGTCGATCCTGAGCGGCGAAGCCTCCAGCACCGACATCAGCGTGGCGCGATCCTTTTCGCGTGCGGCGGTGACGGTTTCGCCGGGCAGCGTGAAGGGAATGAAAACCTCACCGCTGTCGGTCTCGGCGACGCCGTCGCCCTGGGAGCCCAGCCTTGCGATGGCGAAGCGCGCGCTCATCGGTCCTTGATCCCGGCGAGTAGGAACTCACGATTGCCGTCGCCGCCTTCGATCGGCGACAGATTCAGCCCCAGCGAGCGCCAGCCGGGAATGCCGTCCAGCCAATCCCCGAGCAGGCCGGCAACGCGCGCCGCATCGTAGGGATCCTTCAGCAAGCCGCCCTTGCCTATCGCCGCGCGGCCGGCTTCGAACTGCGGCTTGACCAGCAGCAGCGCGCGCGCACCTTTGCCGGCCAGTTCAAGCGCCGGCGGCAAGGCCAACTTCAACGAAATGAAGCTGACATCGCAGACGATGAAATTGGGAATACGGCCGGCAAGATCATTGGCCAGTAGTTCACGAGCGTTGAGGCCTTCGATAACAGTGACACGCGGATCGCCAGAAATGTCCAGATGTATCTGGCCATGGCCGACATCGATCGCCGTGACATGCGCAGCACCGCGTTGGAGCAGCACCTGGGTGAAGCCCCCGGTCGAGGCGCCGACATCGAGCGCTTCGCTGCCTGAGGGGTCGAGGCGAAAATGGTCGAGCCCGGCGATCAGCTTCAGCGCCGCGCGCGAAACATAACCCTGAGCCGGATCGTCGATGGCGATGAGACAGTCGGGCAACGCGGTCTGGCCGGGCTTGCGGGCGACGACGCCGTCGACCGTCACGGTGCCACGCTCGATGGCGTCACGGGCGCGCGAGCGGCTGGGAAACAGGCCGCGCTGGACGAGCAATTCGTCAAGCCGCTGGCGTATGCTGGCAGGCACAGGGGAATTCATCGACCTTCATTGGCGAAAGCCAGCCACGAAGGCAAGGATATTAGAGCAGAGGACGCTGACCGACCCCACGGCGTGTTGAATATCGCACCCAGTCCGGCAAAATGCGAGGGCCAGACGCCTCTTGCTCAGGCAATGCGAAGGAGGACGAATGCTGACTGGAACCTGCCATTGCGGTGCGGCCCATTGGACCTTGGAGGGCGATCCCGGCTCGATCACAGCCTGCAGCTGCACGCTTTGCCGCCGCTATGGCGTGCTCTGGGCCTACGACTATGCCGATGAGCGCATACGCGTTGCGGGACCTCTGCGTTCCTATACGCGCGCCGGAAAGGATGCGCCCGCACTCGAGATCCTGTTCTGTCCTACCTGTGCTTGCGTCCTGGCATGGCGCGGCCTGCGTCCCAGCGCAAAGGGTCGCACGCGGATCGCCGTCAATGTGAGGCTGGCGCCGCCGGAGGCGGTCGCCGACCTCCCTATCGACCATTTCGATGGCCTCGACACATTCGAGGACCTGCCGAGCGATGGCCGCTGCGTGCGCGACATGTGGTTCTAGTCTAGTTTCTAAAAGATTGTTCGCGAAATCTGTCGGTCGACGGCCGGCATCAAGCGGTCGCCACTACCGCCTGACGCCTCCTTGCGCGAACGCTCGGCTGGGACGGGCGGTGGCGATGCGGCTTCGGGAACGACGACCAATTGCGGCACCTGCTTGTAGGAAAAGCCGCCGCGGATATCGCCCATCTTGCTGGCGACAATGCCCACCGCCGCCTTTTCGAGGTTGCGATCGTAGGGCGTTTCGGCCACGGCCGGCGCGGCGATGACGGCCAAAAGCGCCACGCCGCACAGAAGCGTTCTCATTGTACTTGTCTCCCTGCCTGATCAAACTTTAGCAGGGCACCGTTGAAAAACGGCCAAGAGACACGGTAAGCAAAACGCCAAATTGCAGCGTAAACAATAGGTTACTATTGTTCGCCGGCAAATTGATTCAAGCCGTTGAGGTTTTGATTCAGGCGCGCTGCGCGCTGGCGGCGTGCCCAAGGGCAACGAAAACCGTACGCACGATGCCGGCCGAGTCCAGCCCGGCGTCGGCATACATTTTTTCGGGCTTGGCGTGATCGGTGAACACGTCGGGCAGCACCAGCGGGCGCACCTTCAGGCCGCTCTCCAGCAATCCCTCATGCGCCAGGAATTGCAGCACATGGCTGGCAAAGCCGCCGACCGCGCCTTCTTCCACTGTCACCAGCACCTCGTGCGAGCGCGCCAGCCGCCGGATCAGGTCCTCGTCGAGCGGCTTGGCGAAACGGGCGTCGGCAACCGTGGTGGAAAGCCCCGCCGCGCCGAGTTCCTCCGCGGCAGCCATGCAATCCTGCAGCCGCGTTCCAAAGGACAGCAACGCGACCTTGGTCCCTTCCCTGACGATGCGGCCCTTGCCGATTTCGAGCACGGAGCCGCGCTCCGGCATGTCGACGCCAACGCCGTTGCCACGCGGATAACGGAAGGCGATAGGCCCGTCATCATAGCTTGCCGCCGTGCGCACCATGTGGCGCAGTTCCGCTTCGTCGGCCGCCGCCATGACGACAAAACCGGGCAGCGTCGCCAGAAAGGTCGTGTCGAAGGCACCGCAATGGGTGGCGCCATCGGCGCCGACGAAGCCGGCGCGGTCGATGGGAAAGCGCACTGGCAGGCCCTGGATCGCCACGTCATGGACGACCTGGTCGTAGGCGCGCTGCAGGAAGGTCGAATAGATCGCGGCAAAGGGCCTGTAACCCTCGGTGGCGAGACCGGCGGCAAAGGTCACCGCATGCTGCTCGGCAATGCCGACATCGAAGGTTCTTGTCGGGAACACCTCGCCGAAGAGATCGAGACCGGTCCCGTTCGGCATGGCGGCGGTCACGGCGACGATGCGGTCGTCCTCCCGGGCCTCCTGGATCAGGCTCTCGGCGAAGACCTTGGTGTAGCTCGGCGCGTTGGCCGGCGCCTTGGCCTGCGCGCCGGTGATGACGTCGAATTTGTTGACGCCGTGATACTTGTCGGGCGCGGCCTCGGCCGGCCCGTAGCCCTTGCCCTTCTGGGTCACGACATGGATAAGCACCGGGCCGTCGGCATTGTCGCGGACATTCTTCAGCACCGGGATCAGATGCTCGAGATTGTGGCCGTCGATCGGGCCGATGTGATAGAAGCCAAGCTCCTCGAACAGCGTGCCGCCGGTGACGTAACCGCGCGCGTGCTCGACCGCCCGGGTAATGGCGCGATCGGCGCGCTCGCCGAGATAGGAGGTCAGCTTCTTGCCGAAATCGCGCAAGCCCAGATAGGTCTTGCCGGAGGCAAGGCGGGCCAGATAGGCGCTCATCGCGCCGGTCGGCGGGGCGATCGACATGTCGTTGTCGTTGAGGATGACGATGAGACGGGCATCGAGCGCACCGGCATTGTTCATCGCTTCATAGGCCATGCCAGCCGACATGGCGCCGTCACCGATGACGGCAATGACATTGTTGCGGCCGCCAGAGAGGTCGCGCGCCATCGCCATGCCGAGGCCGGCGGAAATCGAGGTCGAGGAATGCGCAGCGCCGAACGGATCGTATTCGCTCTCGGCGCGCCGGGTGAAGCCGGAGAGGCCGCCCTCTTGCCTGAGCGTGCGGATGCGGTCGCGGCGGCCGGTCAGGATCTTGTGCGGATAGGCCTGATGGCCGACATCCCAGATCAGCCGGTCATCCGGCGTGTTGAAGACATAGTGCAGCGCAACCGTCAGTTCGACCACGCCAAGGCCGGCGCCAAGATGTCCGCCAGTGTGGGACACGGCGTCGATCAACTCGGCACGAAGCTCCGACGCCAGCTGCGGCAGCTCGCCTTCGGCAAGCGTCCTGAGGTCGGCCGGAATGCGGACCTTGTCGAGAAGCGGCGTATCGGGCTTTGCGTTCACTGGTTACGGGCCTGCTCAGGCTTTTTGTTCATCGCGAGATAGGCCGATGGCCGGCGAATGTAAATGCGTGTCAGTGACGCGGCGGGGATTCCAAGTGTTAAAGTGCGCTCTGTGCACCCAGGAGGCCGCATTCTAATTGTCCGGCAAAGGAATGAATTCTTTCTCATCTCCTGGAACGATATCGAAGCGCCCCGTCTTCCATTCTTCTTTCGCCTGTTCGATGCGTTCCTTCGACGATGAGACGAAGTTCCACCAGATATAGCGCTTTGAGCCGAGCGAGGCGCCGCCAAACAGCATGAAATGAGCGCCGCCTTCCGACGACACGACAATCTCGTCGCCGGGCCGGAACACCAGCAGCCGCTCGGCCGGAAAGCGGTCACCGGAGATCGAAACCTCACCTTCAAGCGTATAGATGGCGCGCTCTTCGGCATCGGCCGGGATTTTCACGCTGGCGTCGGGCGCCAGCCTGAGATCGGCATAGAGCGTCTCCGAGGCGGTGCTTACCGGAGACCGCAACCCGGAAAACGCGCCGATGACGATGCGTCCGCTGACGCCATCGGCATCGATTTCGGGCAGGTGCAGGGCGGCAGTGTTCTCGAAGACCGGCGCGACCTCTTCCTTGCCGTCCGGCAGCGCCAGCCATGTCTGCAGGCCGGAGACCGACATCGGCGCGCCGCGCAACTCCTCCGGCGTGCGCTCGGAATGGACGATGCCGCGGCCGGCGGTCATCAGATTCACGTCGCCGGGCTGGATCACCATTTCAGTGCCGAGCGAATCGCGGTGCCTGATCTTGCCGTCGAACAAATAGGTGACCGTCGACAGGCCGATATGCGGATGCGGACGCACATCGAGCGCCTGGCCGGCCCGCAGGATGGCCGGACCCATGCGGTCGAAGAAAATGAAAGGCCCAACCAGCCGGCGCTTGGCGGTCGGCAAGGCACGGCGAACCTGGAAGCCGCCAATATCCTTGGCGTTTGGAATGACCATCAATTCGATCTGGTCGCTGGCGAAGGCATCGCCAGCCTGCGGGTCATTTCCAGGAAAGAAACTCATGCGGTCTCCTCAGGCGAAGCGGAGTGCGGATCTGGCTTTCGTCTTGGCCGCCACCTCTTCGCGATTGCGTGGCTCTTGGGTGGTTTCCATCGAATCGAGCAGTTCGCGCGCAGCAGCCGCGATCGCCTCGACGGCATGGTTGAAGGCATGCTCGTTGCGCTTGGAAGGTTTGGTGGAGCCGCTCAGCTTGCGAACAAACTGAAGTGCGGCGTCATGCACCTCGTCGTTGGTCGCCGGCGGATCGAAATTGAACAGAGTCTTGATGTTTCTGCACATCGTTCGCAATCTCCTCGTCTTGGAGCCGTTTCAATCGAGATGAGTTTTATCCTCAATCATGATCATGTCCAAAAGCCGATAAGGCGAAATTGTGGTTTCGAGGCGGTGCTTCAATCCGCGTCGAGCGGTTCTGTTCCCACCGGCTTGCCGTCGCGCGACAACCTGATCTTCTCAACCTTGTCCTCGGCCGCCTTCAACAACCGGTCGCAATGCACCTTCAGCGCCTCGCCGCGCTCATAGATGCGGATTGACTGGTCGAGTGGCACATCGCCGCGCTCCAGATCATCGACGATCTTCTCCAGCGCGTCGAGCGCCTGTTCGAAGCTCATCGCCTTGACGTCTTCATTCGCTTCGCCAGCCATTCCTCATCCTTTCATCAGTCGCCCGACATGGGCGGCGACCGAAAATGCCAGTCCCTGCAGATCGTAGCCGCCCTCCAGCAGGCTAATGAGCCGGTTGCCGCTGTGGCGCCCGGCACACTCGATCAACTGGCCGGTCGCCCAATCGAAATCATCCTCGGTCAGGTTGATCTCGGCCAGCGGATCGCGGTGATGCGCATCGAACCCTGCCGAGATAATGATGAGGTCAGGCGCGAAATTGTCGAGCGCCGGCAAGACGCGCGACAAAAAGGCGTCGCGGAACATCTCGCTGCCGGTGCGCGGCGAAAGCGGCGCATTAACGATGTTGCCGGCGCCGGTTTCATTCTTCGCTCCGGTGCCGGGGTAAAGTGGCATCTGGTGCGTCGAGCAATAGAGCACCGACGGATCGTCCCAGAAAATGTCCTGCGTGCCATTGCCATGATGCACATCCCAGTCGACGACGGCGACGCGCTCGGCCCGATGCTTCCGTTGCGCGTAGCGCGCCGCGATCGCCGCCGTGTTGAAGAGACAGAAACCCATGGACGTCGTCTTCTCGGCATGATGGCCGGGTGGACGCGCGGCGACAAAGACGTTGTCGGCGCGCTTCTCGAAAACGTCGTCGACAGCGGCGTTGGCGGCGCCGATCGCCGTCACCGCCGCCTGCCAGCTTTTCGGGCTGGCGGTGGTGTCGGCGTCGATGCGGGCAATGCCGGTGTCCGGTATGGTGGCACGAACGCGCGCGACGAATTCCTCAGGGTGCGCGTAGAGGATGGTCGCCTCGTCGCCTGCCGGCGCCTCGGCACGATCGAGTGCCGCAAAGGCCTCGTCGTCGAGCACGCGCTCGATGGCGCGCAAGCGGTCGGGGCGCTCCGGATGGCCCGGCGGCGTTATATGTTCCAAGAAGATCGGGTGGGTGTAGAGACGGGTGGCCATGCCCCGATATAGGCGCGCCCGGCCGTTTTGACCATGTTTTCGCGCGACTAAAGCCGGACGTTCAACAGGGTTTAGCTATTGGATGCCGGCTGCGTCCAGCGCGAGCCACCGACCGAAGCCAGTGCCTTGTCCTTGATCTGCCTGAACTTCGAGGAGGCTTCGGCCAGCCTCCGGTCCCAGTCGGGATCGGGCACCTGGCCCTCGATGGTCCTGAAATAGACCTGCATCAGGCAAGCGATGGCAAAGGGTTCGATGAACGCCGCCTTGAAGGCCCAGGCGAAGACGATGGCAAGCACGAAGGCCCAGCCGCCGAGTTGGCCGGGCATGAACCAGAGGATGGCGCCGGCCGGTGCCAGCATCAGCAGGAAAATAATGAAGGAAATGCCCCACATGATCACCGCCAGCCAGATAGCGTTCCTGACCATGGTCTTGCCGTTCTGCGCGTAGAGCACGACACCCTGGCGCGCCGTCTCGAAAGGCGAGGCGGAATTGGCGCGGATGTTGTAGCCGAGAATGATCTCGTCGACATAGGTCAGCGACAGGCGGATCACCGTGTTGATGAAGCTGACCAGACCGCCCAGGCCCGGGATGGGCAGGAAGGCGGCGATGCCGCCGATGAGGCCGGTTATGGCGCGGATGGCACCCTTGACCAGCTGGTCGAGCACGAAAAGAACGTTGGCCTCGGCGAAACGCTCTTTCACGACTTCCCTGGCATAGGCGATCTGGTTCTGGCCACCGGGCACAGCCTGGCCGTCGATCAGATGGACCATGACGGCGATATGGCCGGCCTTTACGATGTAAAGGATGTATTCGCGTATCCAGTATACGGCGATCGAAACGACGCCGAACCCGACCACACCACCCCACAAGGCGAAAGACAGCGGTCCGTCGGGATCGGTGGAGACGTGGCCGACGCCATAGCCGACGCCGGCGCCCGTGCCGGTCGCCACGATATAGGCCAGCGTGATGCCGAAATAGACGATCATGCGAAAGACGATGAAGGGCCATGTCCTGATCATGATGGACACCGACCTGCCGATCTGGAAATCCCACATGCTCCCGAATCTCCCCCTCAGAGATGGATGCTGAGGATGACTTCGGGCCGGCGATTGTCAATCGCGGGCGGCGCCGGCGACTGGGATTGGTCCAGCGGTCGTCGGGCTTTCGGCATCTTCAAAGACTAGGACGGCAGTTCCGGACTGAACATCTCGCGCATTTTCTTGAGGTAATGCTCTTCCGAGGTCGTCCAGCGCAACTCCGCGAGGAGTTTGCTGTCCGCGCCGGCGGGATAGCGGATCCTCCGCCCTTCATCCGTCGCTGCCGCAAAGACTGCCTCGGCGACTTCCGCCTCGGTGCAATAAGGGGTTGGATAGTTGGTCATCTTCTCGAAATAGGATTGAGCGAAGGATCCGTAGTCCGCCGGGATCAAATCCTTCATGCGTGCGCCGCTATTGGCGCTGAAGTTCGTGGTCGGCGCATAGCCAGGCTCAACCAGCCGAGCCCTGATGTTGAACGCGTCCAACTCATAGGACAGCGACTCGGTGAAGCCTTCGACGGCGCATTTGCTGGCGGCGTAGATCGCCACGAGCGGCATGATGCCGAGGGTGACGCTCGACGTGACGTTGATGATAACGCCGTGACCCTGTTTGCGCATTTGCGAGATAATGGCGCGGCTGGTCGCGAACACGCCAAAGGTGTTCGTTTCGAAGATCTCGCGCACGGTGCCGTCCGGCGTCGCTTCGACGACCGATGCCAGTCCGACCCCGGCATTGTTGGCGAGCACATCAATCGCACCAAATGCAGCGACACCTGCAGAGATCGCCTTGCTGATACTGCCGGCATCGGTGACATCGAGCGGCAACACCTTGAGACGATCGGAGGAGGCCGCGAACACGCTCGGATCGGGGCGCCGCATCGTCGCGATGACGTTCCAGCCCCGATCGAGGAAGAATTCGGCAACGGACTTGCCATAGCCCGACGATGTGCCGGTAATCAGAATTGTCCTGGTCATTCGGATCTCCATTTTTCTGCCCGCAAGATAGACAAGCAGACAGGACGGTCTATAATCTGGCGTCCGTAAATCATTATCGATCGTCCATATGGATCCTCTCAGCGATGTGATCGCTCTGCTGCGGCCGCACGCCGTGTTCTCAAAGCCGATAACGGGCCGCGGGACATGGGGCGTTCGTTATCCCGCTTATCAGGCGCCGGGCTTCTCCATCGTGCTCGCGGGGCGATGTTGGCTCGCTATCGATGAGGCGGAGCCAGTGCTGCTCGATCATGGAGATTTCGTGCTGCTGGCCACTTCGCCGGCATTTGCGCTGCTGAGCCAACCGGATGCCAAATGCGTTCCGGGCCGGCCTTCACAGGAAGCCGTCCGGCATGGCGATCCAAATGGTGAGCCTGACTTTCAGATGCTTGGAGGCAGCTTCCAGATCGACAAGGTCAATGCGCCGCTTCTGCTCACGCTGCTGCCCAGGATGATCCATATACGCGCTGCGGAAGCCGATACCGGGCGTCTCGCCCGCATCATCGATCTTATCATGGAAGAGTGCGCCGCCGATGGGCCAGGCCGGGAAATGATCCTGGAACGGCTTCTCGAAATCATGCTGGTGGAGGGCCTGCGCTGGCCCGGCATCAGCCAGGATACGCTTCCGGCAGGGTTGCTGTCGGGAATGCGCGATCCAGCCCTGGCTCGAGTCTTGCGCACGTTGCATTCCGACGTTCGCGCCGGATGGACGGTGGCCGAACTCGCGACACTTGCCGGCATGTCGCGATCAGCGTTTGCGGCCAGGTTTTCCGAGACCCTGGGCTGCGCTCCGATGGAATATCTTTCGCGCTGGCGAATGACGCTCGCTCAGGATGCGTTGAGCCGGGGCGGAAGGTCGCTTGACCGCCTCGCCGACGAGATAGGCTATGATTCCGCCAGCGCCTTCAGTACGGCGTTCCGGCGACGCGTGGGATGCTCACCGGGCGCGTTCGCGCGCTCCCACCGGAACGGGGACGCGAAGCAGGCCCTCCAGTAGCACGTTGAAGGCCTTCACGGCCTTTTTCGATGTAGCTTCCGGATCGTCCGAATTGGCGATCCACTGCGCGGCATGCAGCGATGCGCCGCTGACCAGCCTGCCCGCCGCCTCGGGATCGACGTCACGAATGGTTCCTTCATCCCTAAGCTTCCGCAGGCTCTCGGCCATGGACCGGATGCATTCATTCTGGCTCGGCCATTGCGAGGGGTCGCCGAGCACCGCCGGACCGTCGCGAAGCACGATGCGTTGGATTTCCGGCTCAAGCGCCATCTCGATATAGGCCGTGCACTCGTCGACAAAACCCTGCCAGAGATTATCCGCCCTTGCCGAAACGACTTTCAGCCGGGCCAGCATTTCCGCGTCGATCTCGGCGACAACCGCCTGCAGAAGTCCCTTCTTGTCGCCGAAGTGATGATAGAGCGCGCCGCGCGTCAGGCCGGCCGATGCGGTGAAGTCATCCATCGAGGCTTCGACGTAGCCGACAGTGCCAAAGGCCTGGCGCGCCGCGGCGACCAGTTTGGCGCGAGTCTCGGCGATCATCTCTTTGCGCGGTCTGTGCACCATTCACTTTTTCCTTCACATACGTTGCGTATATTAATTGACATACGCCTCGTATGTATCTATCTCTCAATTAGCATACGCCACGTATATAAGTGGCTCCCCCTCAAAAAGCCAGGAGCTTTCCAATGCCCAACCCCTATCGCGAAATCTTCAAGGCAAAGGGAGCCGCGGGTTTCGCGGCCGCGGGCTTCGTTGCTCGCTTGCCGTTCGCCATGGCTCCGATCGGAATCGTCGCGATGCTCTCGCAGACGCATGGCGAATACTGGCTGGCCGGCGCCGTCGCCGCGACATTCGCTCTGGCCAACGCTTTCCTTGCGCCGCAGATATCACGGCTGGTCGACCGGCTCGGCCAGACGCGGATCGTCGTGCCCACCACGGTCATTTCCGTGCTCGCTTTCGCCATCCTGATTATGGCCGCCAACCAGGGCTGGCCGATATGGACGCTGTTCGTGTCCGCACTGCTGGCCGCCGCCATGCCCAGCATTCCCGCAATGGTGCGCGCGCGCTGGACCGAGATTTTTCGCGGTCGTCCCGAGCTCAACACAGCGTTCGCCTTCGAGTCGACGGCGGACGAGTTGGTGTATGTCGCCGGCGCATCGCTGTCGGTCGGACTGAGTGCCGCGCTGTTCCCGGAAGCGGGCATGCTGGTCAGCACCCTGTTCCTCGCCTTCGGCTCGACGGCCTTCATCCTGCAGCGCTCGACCGAGCCGCAGGTGCGACCGGTGGACCATGGCTCGAGCGGCTCGGCCATCCGCCTGCGGCCGGTTCAGATCATCACTTTCGCCCTGATCTTCATCGGCGCGACCTTCGCGACCACCGAAGTAACCACCGTGGCGATCACCGAGGAGCTTGGCCAGCCTGGTGCCGCCAGCCTGGTCATCGGCGTCTATGCGCTGGGATCGTTCGTGGTGGGGATCATCATCGGCGCGCTCAACCTGAAAATGCCGCTGCAGCGCCAGTTGGCAATCGCGATCGCCATCATCGCGCTCACCACCCTGCCGCTGCTGGTCGCCGACACGGTGCCGGCCCTGGCGCTGGCCGTCTTCGTCAGCGGCGTGGCGATCTCGCCGACCTTCATCACCGCGTTCGGCCTGATCGAGCGACATGTGCCAGGGGCGATGCTGACCGAAGGCGTCACCTGGGTGATGACCGGGATAGGCATCGGCATGGCACTCGGCTCCTTCGCCGCCGGCGCGGTGGTGGACGCGTTCGGCGCTGAGAGCGGGTTCTTTGTCTCAGTGGTGGCAGGCACAATCGCATTCGCCACCGTGCTGCTTGGCCAGCGCAGCCTTGCGACGCCGGACTGCGACATGGACGCATGCGAAGCGGCCGCTGTTCCTGCGGAATGATCTGCGAAGCGCCCGGTTTCGAGCGAGCCGGGCGCTATCCCTTGATTGTCGACCGTCTCAGAGAATCTCGGTCTTGGCGATGTGGATGCCAAAACCTTCGAGACCGACATAGTGGCGCTCGCGCGAGGCGATCAGGTTGATCGAGGAGATGCCGAGATCCTTCAGGATCTGGGCGCCGAGGCCGATTTCGCGCCACTCGTTCTCGCGGCGGCGCGCCTCTTCATGGTCCTCGCGGTCGCCACTCGCCGGCCGCTTGCGCTCCTGATGGGCGACACCGACCGAGCCCTCGCGCAGATAGACGATGACGCCGCGTTTGCGCTCGCCCATCGCCTTCATGATGCCGTCCAGCCGGTGGCTGGTGCCGAAGACGTCGCTCACCACATCCTCGGAATGCAGCCGCACCGGCACATCCTCGCCGTCGCGGATGTCGCCGAAGACGATCGCCACATGGTGCATGGAATCCCAGGGCAGCGTGTAGGTGAAGACCTGCGCCTTGCCGCCCGGCGTGTCGATGTCGGAGCAGGCGACGCGCTCGACCAGCGTTTCCTTGCGCTGGCGGTAGGCGATGAGGTCGGCGACCGAAATCTGCTTCAGGCCGTGCTCCTCGGCGAAGGCCTGCACCTGCGGGCCGCGCTTGACGGTGCCGTCATCGTTGACCAATTCGGAAATGACACCGATCGGCGGCAAGCCGGCGAGCTTGCAGAGATCGACCGCAGCCTCTGTATGGCCCGAACGCATCAGCACGCCGCCTTCGCGCGCAATCAGCGGAAAGATGTGGCCGGGGCGGACGAAATCGGAAGCGCCGACATTGCCGTTGGCAAGGTTGCGCACCGTCAGCGTGCGGTCGTCGGCTGAAATGCCTGTTGTCGTGCCGTGCTTGAAGTCGACGCTGACGGTGAAGGCGGTGGTGTGGGCAGAGTCGTTGTCGGCCACCATCGGCTGCAGGTTGAGCCGCTTGGCTTCCTCGCGCGGCATCGGCGTGCAGACGATGCCGGAGGTATTGCGTACGATGAAGGCCATCTTTTCCGGCGTGCAGTGGACGGCTGCGACGATCAGGTCGCCCTCGTTCTCGCGGCCGTCATCATCCATGACGACAACGATCTCGCCGCGCTCGAAGGCGCGCAGGGCTTCGACGATTTTCTTCTGGTCGTAAGGCATTGGCTCGCTTCGCTCGCAGGGAATATGGGAGTAGGGCAGTAAGGCAGTAGGGGAAAGGAAAAAATGGCCGCGTCGGCGGGCAGGCTGACATACTGCCTACTGCCTACTGCCTACTGCCTGTTCCCTGCCCCGTCTGTCCCCTGTGCCGCAGATAGTGATCGGCGATGGCGCAGGCAACCATCGCCTCGCCGATCGGCACGGCGCGGATGCCGACGCACGGGTCGTGCCGGCCCTTGGTCATGATCTCGACGTCTTTGCCGTCCTTGTCGATCGACTTTCGCGGCGTCAGGATCGACGATGTCGGCTTGACGGCGAAACGGGCGACGATCGACTGGCCGGTCGAGATGCCGCCAAGGATGCCGCCGGCATTGTTGGACAGGAAGACCGGTTTGCCGTCATTGCCCATGCGCATCTCGTCGGCATTCTGTTCGCCGGTGATGCGGGCTGCCTCGAAGCCATTGCCGATCTCGACGCCCTTGACGGCGTTGATCGACATCAGGCCCGAAGCAATGTCCTGGTCGAGCTTGGCGTAGATCGGCGCGCCGAGGCCCGCGGGAACGCCGTCGGCGACGATTTCGATGACCGCGCCGACCGAGGAGCCCGACTTGCGAATGCCGTCCAGATACTGCGTGAAGACCGCCACCGATGCCGGGTCCGGGGTGAAGAACGGATTTTCGGTGTCGCCGATGAAATTCCAGTTCCAGTTGGCGCGGTCGATTGATTTTTCGCCCATCGCCACCAGCGCGCCGCGCACCACCATGCCGGGCACGACCTTGCGGGCCAACGCTCCGGCGGCCACCCGCGCCGCCGTCTCGCGGGCCGACGAGCGGCCGCCGCCGCGATAGTCGCGCAGGCCATATTTGACGTCATAGGTGTAGTCGGCATGGCCCGGCCGATACTGGCGGGCGATCTCGCCATAATCCTTGGAGCGCTGGTCGACATTCTCGATTAGCATCGACACCGGCGTGCCGGTGGTGATCATGGTCTCGCCGTCCTCGTCCAGAATGAACCCGGACAGGATCTTGACCTCGTCGGGTTCGCGACGCTGCGTCACAAAACGTGACTGGCCGGGGCGGCGCTTGTCGAGCTCGGCCTGGATATCGGCCTGCGTGAAGCGGATGCCGGGCGGACAGCCGTCGACCACGCAGCCAAGCGCTGCGCCGTGGCTTTCGCCCCAGGTGGTGACGCGGAAAAGATGGCCGAATGTGTTGTGAGACATGAAAAGCTGCCCTGCCCGGCGTTGGAGCCGGCTTAGCACATGACCCCGAAAATCGCTGCGATTTTCGGAAAGGATCATGCGCAAAATCAAAAAATGCTACAGCGTCCTATGCGCGTCCAAGAGGACGCGCGGCGCTGTAGCCTGCCTTCTATTGGCGTTTTCCACGGTGGTCAAACTGTGATCCGGCGGATTTAGTTTTGACACATTCGGTTGGTTTCTGCTTCCCTTGACCGGTCTGTTGAACCCTCGCCGCCATCCTGCCGGCGCAATGATAAGAGGACGATGATGCGTATCCTGATTGGCGCCGCTGCCGCTGCATTGCTGATTTCCACCGCCGCCTTCGCTGGCCAGACCGAAGGCCTGATCAAGAAGGTCGACAAGGACGCGCTGACGCTGACGCTCGACGACGGCAAATCCTACAAGCTGAATGCTGAAACCGACCTCGACGCACTGAAGCCGGGCATGGATATCGTGATCGCCTATGACGTGACGAATGGCGAGAACGTCGTCACTGATATGCAACTGCCGGACAGCGAATCGGCCGAATAGAGTCTTTTCCGCTGATCCATCCCGAAGGCCGGGATGAAGTTCGTTTGACCATGATCTCGCTGCCGCCAGTGGCCGAGATGGGTTATGGAATATTGCCATTGAACCGGCGGGCGGAAACGAGACAGTGCGTCAGAAGCTGCCGTTGAGGCGCTTCTCGAAAGCTGTCTAGCTCGATAGAGCCGATTGCCATCGCCTTAACGTGAATTCCTCACCTGTCCCACGATCCCAACGGTGGCGGACGCACCGCCTAGAGGACCGGACGGGCGTTTGCTTCCTCACAATGTGAGCCGCGCTTTCGGTCGCGCATAATCGGGAATTTTGAAACGTCGTCGATAGGCGCCAGGCGTGAGCCCTGTGACGCGCTTGAAGAGGCGGCGGAAGAAGGCCGGCTCCTCGTATCCGACCTGCCAGCTGATCTCATCGGCAGAAGATTCGGTTCGCTCAAGGCGCCGCTTGGCGTCCTCGATTCTCAGGCGCTGCACGTAGGCGATGGGACTCAAGCCTGTCGCGCTCGTGAAGCGACGCTTGAAGGTGCGCTCGGTAAGTCCGGTGCGCAGGATCATCGCTTCGACGGGATTAGCCACGGAGAAATGCGTGGCGGCCCAATCCTGGGCCGCCTGAATTGCGAGGTCGCCGTGGCCCTTTCGCCCTTCGAAGACCATATAAGGTGCCAGTCCATCTTGATGCCATTGCAGCGCAAAGAGCCGCGCGACATCCTGTGCCGCAGTGGCTCCCACGTGGCGCGCTATCAGGTAGAGCACCAGATCGTGCCAGGTCATGGAGGCGCCGGACGTGATCAGTTCCTCACGCTTGCCGGAGACGACAAGCACACGCTCAGGGTGGATCGGCACCTGCGGGAAGGCGGAAGCAAAGGCCCGAGCATAGCCAAAATGCACCGTGGCATCCATGCCATCGAAGAGCCCCGTCTCGGCGAGCGGGAAGATGCCTGAGCAGGCCGAGCAAAGAAGCGCGCCGCGGCTATGCATGGCGCGAAACCAATCGATCAACTCCGGGTGCTGTCCTTTCGACCAGCCCTGCGGCCCGAGCAGGATCGAGGGGACGATGACTATGTCGGTTGCATCAATGTCCGCCACGCTTCGCTGTACAGTGACAGGGAGGAGGCTGGCGAGTTCCAGCGGGCCTGTCCGGAGTCCCACGATTTCCACTTGGAACGGCCGTGCCTGCAGCGTCTTTCCGGGTGGGTGCAACATGGAGAACGCGTTCATCACGTCGAAAACGCCGGAGAGCGTCGATACCACGGCCTCCGGAATGGCGACGAGGCTCACATGGAGCGTATGAGATCTGGTCGAGGCAGTGTTGTCTCGCAGCATGCCGGCCGTCCCTTCAACAGCGAAAATAGCACCGACGAAACGATGAAGCCATGCCCGCTGTCGGCATAGCAGGCAGGCGGGTTGCCGAGTGATTGCCAACGGGCGTGGCATAAACGGCCCGATTCTGGAGAGTCCGGCTCTGCCGCTCGCCTTCTGTCCTGTGATGTATGGGCAGCCTCAGATTTCTCTGGGTTAGCAAAACAGGAGAGCAGCAAATGGAACACACCCACAGCAATGTCGATTCCGCGAAACTTGACGCGCTGGTTGCACGCGCATTCGGCGATCTTTCGGCCGGCTATGGCGGCGTGATGATCAGCCTCGGCCACCGGCTCGGCCTGTACAAGGCCATGGCCGGGGCCGGCCCGCTCAGCGCGCGTGAGCTTGCCACCCGCGCCGACTGCGCCGAGCGTTATGTGCGCGAGTGGCTCAACGCACAGGTTGCCGGCGGCTATGTGGCCTACCACCCGGTCAGCGACACTTACGAGCTGACGCCGGAGCAGACGATGGTCCTTGCAGACGAGGACAGCCCCGCCTTCTTCCCTAACGCCTGGGCCGTCCCCGCATCGATGTGGGCCGACGAGAACAAGGCCATAGAGGCATTCCGCACCGGCAACGGCATACCCTGGGGCGACCATGACGGGCGGCTCGCCTGCGGGGTCGCGGGTTTCTACCGCAACGCCTACAAGGCAAGCTTGGTCCCCGAATGGCTGCCGGCCCTCGACGGAATCGTCGACAAGCTCAAGGCTGGCGCCCTGGTGGCCGATATCGGCTGCGGCCACGGCCATTCGACGGTGCTGATGGCGGAGGCCTTTCCGGCCTCGCGGTTCCGCGGTTTCGACACGCACCAGCAATCGCTTGCGGAAGCTCGGACGGTTGCTGCCGAGGCTGGCGTTTCGGAGCGGGCGACCTTCGCGGCGGCGCGGGCCGACAACTATCCCGGCAAGGACTACGACCTGATCTGCTTCTTCGATGCTCTGCACGATATGGGCGATCCGCTTGGCGCGGCAGAGCATGCCGCCAAGGCGCTTGCGCCAGACGGCGCCGTGATGCTGGTGGAGCCCTTCGCCAATGACCGGGTCGAAGACAACATCTCGCCGGTAGCCAGGTTGTACTACGCCGCCTCCACGACGATCTGTTGCGCGCACGCAATCTCCGAAGGCGGCCATCTGGTGCTCGGCGCGCAGGCCGGCGAGAAGCGGCTGGCGGATGTGTTCCGCAAAGCTGGCTTCAATCGCTTCCGCCGCGCTCTCGCGACGCCGTTCAACCTCATCCTCGAGGCACGGCTCTGATCTGCCGGATCTGCGGCATTTGAGGAAAACTTCGTGACGACCGGGCTCGCACGGATGGACGATCACCTCCCCCGATCCTGCGACCAATCGCAACCTATCAACCTATAAAGGATACGACCATGAGCATTTTCGAAAACCCGGCCAGGCGGCGATGGAGCCTCGCTCGTTTCGCTGCCGCGCTTCGCGCGCGTCGAACCGCGCGGCTTCTCGACGACATCTCGGACAGCCAGTTGAAGGATATCGGCCTGTCGAGATCGGACATCAGGCGGGTTATCCGCGGGCGCTGAGCCCGTCGCGCTCGGACGCTTCTGCGCCCGCGCGCCTGACATCGCTTTTCTACGAGATCTCCGGATTTCGGTTCGGAACCAGACGCCGGTCGCAAGAGCCGGGCGATTCCTGCCCGCTGTGCGAAGGGCGCGGAGACGGGCGATTTTTTCCCTTCATCCCAAACACAAAGACAAGGAAACCGGCCTATGAAAAAGACACTTACCACCGCGGCGCTTATCGCCGCGACCGTCCTGTTCGCCGCATCCTCCGCCGCCGCGCAGCAACTGCCGACCGCCGAGGAGACCTACAAGGAAATCGAGGCGACAATTGGCACGGTGCCTACTCACCTCAAAGCCTATCCGAAATCGGCGATTGCCGGCGCCTGGGCCATGACTAAGGGCCTTGACTTCGGCGACGAAGGCAACGCGCTCGAACCGAAGGTGAAGTCGCTCATCAACCTTGCTGTGGCGGCGCAGATCCCATGCCGCTACTGCATCTGGCTTGAAACCAAGATGGCGAAGGATCGTGGCGCAACAAACGAGGAGGTCGCCGAGGCTGTTGCGCTCGCAGGATATGTCCGTCACTGGAGCACAGTTCTGAACGGGATGCAGATCGATTTCGAGACCTTCAAAACCGAATTTGGTGGCGATTGATGCTTGGCGGCGCCCGGTCTTTCCCGCCGGGCGCCGCCTCCCCTTTAGCTCGTGTCAGATGTGCGACACGCCGTGTGGCGCGAGCTCGCGAACCAGGATGCCGGTCACTCCTCGCAGGTAGCGGCCGAGGTCGCATTGGTCGTCAGCCCCGGTAGGCGCGCTCAAGGCGAAATGGCGGCTGGCCAAAAGGACACGCAACGACCCGCTGACGCACAGGGCTTAAAGCGACGGCGCAACCGAGCCTCGCCCAAAATTAGAATTCTGCCGTCGGCGCTGCTCATGGCGCACCGGATTTTTCAACAATGTCGGCTGAATTCGATCGTTCACGGCGATTGGATTTCGACCCTAAAGCCACTCCAGGCGCCAGCCTTCCAGCCGGAGCAAGCGGTCTTGCGGCACTTCCATGCTGACCGCATCTTGCGCGGACATTCCAAGCACCAGGCGGAACAGCGCCCGCACGACACCACCATGGGTCACGCAGACCGTGTTGCGATCGAGTGCGTCGAACCATGGCTTCACCCGTTCGAACAGCATCTGGTAGCTTTCGGCGCCCTCGCCGGGCGGCTGGAAATTCCATTTGTCGAGGCGGCGCTGCCTGGTCGAGCCGGGATCCTTGGCCTCAAGTTCGGCAAAGGTGAAACCCTGCCAGTCGCCAAAGCTCAACTCTACAAGCAGCGGCTCTGTGCGATAGGCGTGCGGATCGAGCTTCATCGCCGCACGGATGCGTTCCATTGTCTCGAGCGTCCGCCTCATCGGGCTGGCGACAAAGTCGAAATCGCGGGGGTTATGGACGAGTTCGGCCAGCCGACGGCCGTTACGGGTCGCCTGCTGGCGGCCGAGCGCATTGAGGTCGGTGTCGGCCTGCCCCTGCAGCCGGGCCTCGGCGTTCCACTCCGTCTGGCCATGGCGCGCGATGTAGACGAGCGGATACATCAGGTCTTCCGGGTGAGATCGGGAGCAGACAGGCAGGGTTGGTGTTCGTGGAAGGAACTAGTCCTTGACGGTCGAAATGTCGGGTGCGTCGACGGCCTTCATGCCGACGACATGGTAGCCGGAATCGACATGGTGGATTTCGCCGGTGACGCCGCGCGAAAGGTCGGACAGGAAATACACGGCGGAGTCACCGACTTCCTCCTGGGTAACCGTCTGCTTCAGCGGCGAATTGTATTCGTTCCACTTCAGGATGTAGCGGAAATCGCCGATGCCGGAGGCGGCAAGCGTCTTGATCGGACCTGCGGAGATGGCGTTGACACGGATCTTCCTGGCGCCGAGGTCGACGGCCAGATAGCGCACGCTGGCTTCGAGTGCCGCCTTGGCGACACCCATGACGTTGTAGTGCGGCATCACCTTTTCCGCGCCATAGTAGGTCAGCGTCAGCAGCGAGCCGCCCTCGCTCATCAGCGCCTCGGCGCGCTTGGCGATGGTGGTGAAGGAATACACCGAAATGTCCATGGTGCGCAGGAAATTGTCGCGCGTCGTCTCGACATAACGGCCGGTCAGCTCGTCCTTGTCGGAAAAGGCGATGGCGTGGACCAGGAAGTCGAGCTTGCCCCAATGCTTGGCGATATCGGCGAACACGGCATCGAGGCTTGCCGGGTCGGTCACGTCGCAATGGCCGGCGACATGCGCGTTGAGCTCGGCCGCCAGCGGCTCGACGCGCTTCTTGAACGCCTCGCCCTGATAGGTGAGCGCGATCTCGGCGCCATGGTCGACACAGGCCTTGGCGATGCCATAGGCGATCGACCGATTGTTCGCGACGCCAAGGATAAGCCCGCGTTTGCCGGCCATAATGCCCTGTCCACCCGCCATGTGAGCTCTCTCCGCAAGATTTTCTGCTTTGTGGAGTGCCCTATCGCACAGGCACAGGGCCCCTTCAAGCGTGCAAAACGGACAGTTCGGGGGACAAAAGCGTCGCTCTACAGCGCCGAGCGTGCTTTTTGAATAAGCAAAAGGATGCCGCAGCACTCAATCCCGGGCATGATCCCTGCGAAAATCGGAACCGAACTTTGTTACACTAACCCTTCGATTCGGGTAAGGCGCTAGCGCTTTCGGTTGCGCAGCAGCGCTTCGAGATCGCTGTCGCCGCCTTCCGGCAGCATCAGCCGCACATGCGCATAGAGATCGCCATGACCGCCGGCTTTTTCCGGCAGGCCCCTGCCCTTCAGCCGCAGCACCTTGTCCGAGCTCGACCAGGCGGGGATGTTGACTGCCAGCTTGCCGGTCGGCGTCTCGACCGCCACCTTGGCGCCAAGCACCGCATCGGCCAGCGCCACCGGCAGATCGGCATGGAGGTCGCGGCCATCGACACGATAACGCGGATGCCGCCGAAAGCGGATCTTGACCAGCGCATCGCCGGGCTGTCCCGGTCCTTGCTCGCCCTGGCCCTTCAGCCGGATGGTCTGGCCGTCCTCGACATAGGCCGGTAGCTTGACCGCGACCTTGCGGCCGTCCGGAAACATCGCCGTCACCTTCTCCGCGGTCGCCGCTTCTTCGATGGTGATGTCGAGCGTTACGTTGAGGTCGGGGGCCGACTGCGCCTGCCGGCGGTCGCCCGAGCCGGCGCCGCGCGCTCCCGAGAAGGCATCGCCAAAGATCTGGCTGAAGATATCGCTGTTGCCGTCGAACGGATCGCCGCCGGGACGGCCGGAGCGAAACTCGAATCGTGAACCGGCTGGTCCCTGCTGCCGGCGAAAGCCGGAAAAAGGATCGCCGCCGCCCGCGGCACCCTCGAAACCCTGGAAACGCGGCTTGCCGTCGGCGTCGATCTCGCCGCGATCGAAAGCCGCACGCGTCTTCTCGTCGCCGACGATCTCGTAAGCCTGGTTGGCGGCGGCAAAACGGTCCTTCGCCTTGGGATCATTCGGATTCTGGTCCGGATGATGCTTCTTGGCGAGTTTGCGGTACGCCGATTTTATGTCCTTGGCCGATGCGTTCTTGGCAACGCCCAGAACCTCATAGGGGTCGCGCATGCTTCCTGCCTGCAAGAGGGTGTGAGTCCACGATTGCCACCTATATGCGCTCGCATAGGAAGAAATTCCAGTGGCGAGTGGCGATAATGATGGCTGAAAATCAGAGCGCCTTGAAGTCCCGCATGCGCCAAGCGCCGGCGCCGGCCAGGCAGACCTCGCCCTTGAACAGAGCGACGCCGTCGAAGCTTTCGCGCGACGCAGTGAAGCGGCGGCACGTCTGGCCGTTGTCCCTGGACTCCGCCAGTTCGGTAATGGAGCCGCGCGAACCGGTATCGGCATTCGCCCAGGGAACGGCCTGCCCGCCGAGCTGCTCGATATCGGCGGAAGATACCGCATTGCCGATCGTCGTCTGGTCCGAGGCGCGGTTCTGATCGATCGGCGAACCGGTGGGTGACGTGCTGCTGGTCAGGATCGTGCGGTCGACCTCGGCCTGCTCCAGACTGAAGCCACCGCCACCGCAGGCGGCCAGCGGCAAGGCGACCAGAACGATCGCGGCTTTGGCGCTGGCCGAAGCAAATACGCTGCGTTGCCCGCTGTCAAAAGCTTGCGCGATACGCGACAATCGGCAATCTCCCCAGCCAGCGATTAAGATTTGGAAAAACTATGAGCGAAACCGGGTTAACAAGCGGTGACTTTACCGAGGTCGCCGAGCCGTTCCGCCTTTTTGCCGCATGGCTCGAGGACGCGACGAAGAGCGAGATCAATGATGCCAACGGCGTGGCGCTGGCGACCGTCGATGCCGAGGGCATGCCGGATGTGCGAATGGTGCTGCTCAAGGGGTTCGATGAAAGCGGGTTTGTCTTCTATACGAATTTCGAGAGCGCCAAGGGCCGCGAGATTCTTGGCAACATGAAGGCGGCGATGTGCTTCCACTGGAAGTCGCTGCGCCGGCAGGTGCGCGTGCGCGGACCGGTGGAAATCGTCACCGAGGCGGAAGCTGATGCCTATTATGCAACGCGTCCGCGCGGCAGCCGCATCGGCGCCTGGGCATCGAAGCAATCGCGGCCCCTGGAAAGCCGCTTCGCGCTGGAAAAGGCCGTTGCCGAATACACCGCGCGCTATCCGATTGGCGAGATCCCACGGCCAAAATACTGGTCGGGCTTCCGCATCGTGCCGCAGACGATCGAGTTCTGGCACGATCGGCCGTTCCGGCTGCACGACCGCATTGTCTTTTCCCGCAATACCCAAGGCGGCTGGGACAAGACGAGGCTTTATCCGTAGCAGGTTTTCCAAGATCGTGCGGCAAGACAGGATCCTATGCCGCGCCAATCGCAAAAGAGGTGATCCATGAGCCTGTTCCTGGCCTTTCTCGGCGTCTCGTTCGTCATCCTCGCCACGCCCGGACCAGACACGGCCATCACCATCCGCAACGCACTTCTCGGTGGCCGCGCCGGCGGCGTGTTCACCGCGCTCGGCATCGCCGGCGGCCAGACGATCTGGGCGCTGGCCACCAGTGCCGGCATTGTCGCCCTGCTCGTGGCTTCCGAACCGCTTTTCCTCGCCGTCAAATATGCGGGTGCTGCCTATCTGATCTATCTCGGCGTCAAGGCGCTGCAAGAGGCTTGGCGGCCGTCCCATCAGGCGGAGGGGGCGGCCATCGCCAAACCTTCGCGGCGGCTGACGGCGGCAAGCGCCTTTCGCCAGGGCCTGATCAGCGATCTCTCCAATCCGAAGATGGCGGTGTTCTTCGCCAGCCTTTTGCCCCAGTTCGTGCCGCCCGGTGGGGAAAGCTTCGCGGCATTGCTTGGTCTGGGAGCAGTCTTTGCCGTCATGACCTTCGTCTGGCTGACGCTTTACGCGACGGTCGTCGCCAAGGCGGGCGATTTCTTGCGCCGGCCATCGATCCGCCGCGTCATCGAGGGCGTGACCGGAGTGGTGCTGATCGGGCTCGGCATTCGTATTGCAACCGAGCACCGGTAGGAGCCCAGCCTATCCTTTTTTCCTGGTCATGAAGGCCATCAGCGCAGCGCGCGCCTCGTCGGATTTCAGACGCTCGCGGAAATGCTCGCTCTCCTCGCCGATGCGGGCGACAAGGTCTTCGCGGGAGCCTCGCATCAGGTCGCGCGCGATCTTCAGCGCCTGCGGCGGCTTGGCGGCGATCCGGGCGGCGGCGGCGAGAACCGACGTTTCGAGCGCCTCTTCTGCGACCACCTCGTAGATCAGCCCGGCGGCCTTCGCCCGCTCGGCCGAAAACCCTTCGCCGAGCCCAAGCAGCGCGAAAGCGCCTTGCCGGCCGAGCACCTGCGGCGCGAGCAGGCTGGACCCCGCCTCGGGTACAAGGCCGAGATCGACGAAGGGCGTGCGGAACAGGGTGCGCGGCGTGGCAAAGGTCAGGTCACAATGCAAATTGAGTGTGGTGCCGATACCGACCGCGATGCCGTCGACGCCGGAGACTATGGGTTTTTCCACTTTGGCCAGCGCCATCAGGAAATCCCAGACCTCGGTGCCACCCTCGCCGCCGGTGGCGACAACCATGAAATCGGTCAGATCGTTGCCAGACGAGAAGGCGCCGGGCACGCCCAAAAAGACATGGACGCGGACCGCCTGATCGGCGTCGCCCTCGGCAAGGGCGGCCGACATTTTCGCGTACATGGCCCGCGTCAAGGCGTTCTTCTTGTCCGGGCGGTTCATGCGGATGATCTGGATGGCGCCCTGGCGCTCGACGAGGATATGGTCTGTCACGGCTTTTCCTTGGAACATCAGGGGTTGAAAAATTCAGACGGAAATCAGTGCCTTGCCGGCGTCGGCAAGGCTGTCGGCGCCGCCAATGACACGCTCCTTCAGCGCGCGCACCTCGCCAAGCAGGTTTTCGGCAAAGAAGCGGCACAGCGGCACGCGGCTTTGGTCGGCAAGCCCGCCGCGCGCCAGATAGGCGCCGCCGGCGGTAAGCGAGAACAGTTTGAGATAAGGCGTGGCGCCGGCCAGTGCGGCGTCCGAACGACCGTCGGCGAGCAGCTTTTGCAGGAAGCGCGTCGCTTCAGTGAGGTCGTCCAGAGCCTGGTCGAGGATATCCGCCGTGCGGCCAAACCCCTTGAGGTTCGACGTCCGAACGGCATTGGCCATCGCCGCCAGTTCGGCGATGTAGCCATGCACGTGCTCGCCGCCGCCAAGCGGCAGCTTGCGCGCCACCAGGTCGATCGCCTGGATGCCATTGGTGCCTTCATAGATCGGTGCGATGCGCGCGTCGCGATAGAGCGCCGCCGCGCCCGTCTCCTCAATGAAACCCATACCGCCATGCACCTGCAGCCCAAGCGAGGCAACCTCGACGCCGACATCCGTGGAGAAGGCCTTGGCCAGCGGTGTCAAAAGATTGGCGCGGTCGCGCCAATGCGCAGCGTCGCCGTCCGAGACGCGTGCGCAATCGATGGCATGCGCGCAGGAATAGCTGATGGCTCGCGCAATCTGCGTCAGCGCCTTCATGGTCAAGAGATTGCGCTGCACGTCGGGGTGATGAACGATCGGCGCCATGCCAGGCCCGTCATAGGTCGCAGCCTTGCCTTGCCGGCGTTCATTGGCATAGGCGATCGCCTTCTGCGTAGCCATCTCAGCGACCGCGACGCCCTGCATGCCGACGGCAAGGCGGGCATTGTTCATCATGGTGAACATGCAGGCGAGGCCCTTGTTCTCCTCGCCGATCAGCCAGCCGATCGCGCCAGGCGAGGCCCCTTCGAAACCATCGCCATAGATCATGGTGCAGGTGGGCGAAGCGTGGATACCCAGCTTGTGTTCCAGCCCGGAGCAGAAGACGTCGTTGCGCACGCCGAGCGTGCCATCGTCGCCAACCAAGAATTTCGGCACCAGGAACAGCGAAATGCCGCGCGTACCGGCCGGCGCGTCGGGCAGCCGCGCCAGCACCAGATGGACGATGTTGTCGGTGAAGTCGTGCTCGCCATAGGTGATGAAAATCTTCTGGCCGAAGATGCGGTAGGTGCCGTCGCCGGCCGGTTCGGCGCGGGCGCGCAGCGCGGCGAGATCCGAGCCCGCCTGCGGCTCGGTCAGGTTCATCGTGCCCATCCATTCGCCGGAGACGAGCTTTTCGAGATATGTCGCCTTCAGCGCCGGCGAAGCATGCTTATCGAGCGCTTCGACCGCGCCCATGGTCAGCGTCGGAGCGATGCCGAAGGCCATGGCGGCTGAGTTCCACATTTCGAGCGCGGCAACGCCGAGCATGGTCGGCAGGCCCTGGCCACCAAATTCTTCTGAGGCGGACAGCGCGTTCCAGCCGCCATCGATCCAGCGGCGATAAAGCGCCTTCCAGCCGGGCGGCGTGGTGACGGTCGCATCCTTCAGCACAGCACCTTGTTCGTCACCGATCTTGTAGAGCGGCGCCACCTCCTCGCTGGCAAAGCGGCCGGCTTCCGCCAGAATGGCATCGACCAGGTCCTCGCCGAGCTCGCCAAAGGTGCCTGCGTCGAGCGCCGGCTTCAGGCCAGCGACGTGCTTCAACGTGAAGGCGATATCCTCGACCGGTGCCCGATACATGCCGCTTGTCCTCCTCAAACTGGCGGATCAACCTAAGTCTGCTGGCGACGCAAAACCATCGGTCTTTGGGTCGCCCCTCCATCTTCTTTTTACGTAAACGTCAAATTTTGTCACGCGGATTTTGCAAATGCCGCGGCGCAGGTTAAATTCGCCAAAGCTGGATCCGGCGCATGCCCCTGGATCGGAAGCCCGCCATACTGGCCAGACTGCGGCCTGCCCTATCGGGCGACCGGTTTTGCCTACCATAAGGGCAATATCGAGAACGGCGCCGCCTATTGGTCGGATCGCGGCATCCTGTGTTCGCCGCAATGGTCGCTGGCCCATCACCGCAAGCGCGCGGCCGAGGGCACACTGCCGCAGGCGCCAGCGCCCGACCCGTTCGAAATCCAGCCGCTCTCGCGCCGTTGATCGCCGACCGGCGGCCATACCGAGGCCTCTTGATATGTACGGCTATATACCGTACATATCCGCATCAGAGGTGACTGTGATGCCAAACCAACAAACCCGTACCGCCCGTCTCGAAGCTCGTATTTCGCCGGATATGCTGAACGTGGTGAAACGTGCCGCCGAAATCCAAGGCCGCAGTGTCAGTGACTTCGTGGTCGCAGCCGCTCAAGAGGCGGCGCAGCGCACTATCGAGAATACCGCCATTTTGCGTATTTCCATCGAGGATCAGCGCGCCATGATGGAGGCGATTCTCAATCCGCCCGAGCCCAATGACGCGCTGCGCAAAGCCGCCGACGCTCACAAACGGCTTGTCGTCGAGTCGCGTTGAATTTCGCCCTCATCATCGAACCGCTCGACGGCTCGCATGATCGCAAGGCGTTCAACTGCGGGGTGTTGGCGCTCGACCGCTACATCCGGGAACAAGCCAGCCAGGATGTCAAACGCCGAGTCGGCAATTGCTTTGTTGCCGTGGATCGCAATGCAGGCGCCATTGCCGGGTACTACACTTTGGCGGCGTCGAGCATACCGGTCGCGTCCTTGCCTGAAGACCAGGCAAAACGCCTGCCGCATTATCCGATCCTGCCCGCCATATTGATCGGCAGGCTGGCGGTCGATACCCGATACCAAGGGCAGCGGATCGGGTCGGCGCTGATCGTGGATGCGCTACGACGCAGCATTAGTGCTGCTCCTGCATCCTTCGCGTTGATTGTCGATGCCAAGGATGACCAGGCGGTCGCTTTCTATCGCAAGCATGGCTTTACCCCATTTCAGAGCCGCCCGCTTTCACTGTTCCTGCCCATAGCAACTGCATTGAAGCTATTTGACTGACAATCATGCTCGTCGCTTTGCTCTCAAAGGTATCACAATGATCGTTTCGCCAACCCCAACTCAGCCTCTTGCGGATCCGAAGCTTTTCCTTAACCATGGCGGTTCAGGATCGGTGTCTGGTCAGCGGGGGTTCCCTGTTTGAAAAAGCCGGCGCGCCCACTTCGCCGCTCAGCAGTCCTCGCTGTCGCCGCTGCGATGGCGCTGACGCCGGCGGCAAAGGCCTCGGACTTCTCCGAGCCGTGGAAGGACGCCGACCGGGCGCTGGTCATCGACGCCTATGAATACAATCCCATCGACTGGGGCCAGCTTGCCACCGACAAGCGGATCGTGGGCTTCATCAACAAGGCGTCCGATGGGATGCCGCCACCCTATTTCTGTTTCGGCGACGAGACCGAGGCACGGCTCTGCAAGACGCTGTGGAGGCGCTATGCGGTGGCGCGTGAGTTGTTCCAGACGCGCAAGGTGGTGGCCAAGGCGCTCGGCCTCAAATGGGGCGCCTATCACCTTGCCCGGCCCGGCAATCCGGTCGGACAGGCCAATAATTTCATCGATTTCGCCCAACCCGACCCTGACGACCTGCTTGCCCTCGACATCGAGGATGACGATCCCACGCAATGGATGTCGCTCGAGGATGCTGAGGAATTCGTGCGCCAGGTGCATCGGCGGATCGGCCGCTTCCCGGTGCTCTACACCAACGGCAGCACCGCCGGGCACATTGCCGACAACAGATATAAATACCGGCTGCTGTCGCGGCTGCCGCTCTGGTATGCGCGCTACAAGCCTGACATCGGGGTGCACTTTCCGATGGGCAACTGGCAAGGCTACGCGCTGTGGCAGTTTTCGGCGAAAGCGAATTGCGGCCGCTTTCGCTGCCCCTACCGGGTCGCCGGCACGCCCACAGACATCGACGTCAATGTCGCGCCGGCGGATGCCGCGACACTGCGCGCGCAATGGCCTTTTGGTGGCCTGATCGACATGCAGTTGGACTACCTCGCCTCGATACCGCTGCCGCTTTCGCGCGAAGCCGCACTCGCCGGCAATGTCACCATCACCTACGCCACCGTGGCGACGCCACCGACTTTCAACGAGATGGTTGCGGTGTTCAGCGCGCGTTGGGCCAAATTCCGCAACGGTTTTCAGATGCCTGCGGTGACGGCGGCGCCGCGCCTGCCGCGCGGGATTGCCGAATATGTGACCTGGACGCGGAAAGAAAAGCGCGCCGCATCAGCCTTTGAGGCCGCGCCTGTCACAAGCGATACGGTCAGTACCGCCTCGACCGAGTCCGATCGCGGTCTGCGCTAGAATTCTTGTTTTTATGCATGTCGTTATCGCAAAACCGCTGCACACTTTGCGCGACATGCATTGAAGCGCCCACCTGATCACCGGCGGCTCCCCATGCTGGCATACATGCCGGTGGTGCGGAACTGGCTGGGCGTAATGCCGTAGCAGCGGCGAAAGACCTTGGAAAAGTAATTCGCATCCTCGAAGCCGCACATGATGGCGACTTCCTTCACTGGCAGGAAATCCGCCTTTGTCAGCAACTTCGCCGCGCGCTGCAAACGCTGCTGCAACACAAACTCTGCCGGCGGGATGCCTTCGCTGTCGGCGAAACAGCGCGAGAAATGGGCGCGGCTGAGACCGCTGATCTGGACGAGCTCGGCCACCGGCAAGGCCTTATCGAGATTGGCGTTGATGTGGTCGATGACCGGCTGCATGGCGCTCTGTTTTTCGGCAAAGGCATGTGAGCCGAAAACATCATCGTAGAGCGCCATCGCCGCCTCATAAGCGACAGCGGAAGCAGCACCCGGCGAGGCGGCCCCCTTGATAAGACGCAGGCTGCAATCGGCTAGATGATCGATGGTCGCCGGCTGCAGCCGAAACACCGGACCGGAGACGCCGAGGATCGATTTGTGGATGCGCAGCGCCTCCTCGCCGTTCATCGAGATCCAGAAATATTCCCAGCGCTCGTCCTTGGCCAGCCAGTAGCGGTGGTTGTGCGGCACCAGCACCAGCAGCGTGTCGTTCTTCTGCAGGCGGTAGTTGCGGTTCTCGTAGCGCAACTGGCCGGTTCCGCTGATCGTGTGCTGCAGCACGGTGAACGGCGTCTGGCCGCGCCTTCGCCCGTCCCAGTCGTAGGTTTCGTCCTCACGCACTTCGTAGCCCGTGCTTGTCGGCATGGCATGCAGGCGCTGGCGGCCGCGCGGCAGCGAGATCGTCCGCATCGATGGTCCGTTGGTGATCAGATCCTGCAGCACAAAATTACCCCTGAAAGCACAATCCTTCTCTGTTCGCGCTTGTGAATAAGCGCATAATCCCTCCCCAGAGAACGCGAAAGACCCGCGGTCGAGGAGCGGGCGGGGAGGAAAAGAAGCCGGATTCCGGCTTGAATGGCATGCGCGCCGTGGCGCGTGGCCTTGTCCTCCCTTGTTGCTCCTTGCCTAGCATTCGATTGGATCGAGGTGAAGGTGATGAGTTTCAAAATCGCTATTATCGGCGCCGGCAGCGTCGGATTCACCAAAAAACTGTTCACCGACATTTTGTGCGTGCCGGAGTTTAGGGATATTGAATTCGCGCTGACCGACGTCAGCGAGCATAATCTGCAGATGATCAAGGCGATCCTCGACAGGATCGTCGAGGCGAACAAATTGCCGGCAAAAGTGACGGCGACCACCGACCGCCGCCAGGCGATCGAGGGCGCGCGCTACATCATCAGCTGTGTCAGGGTCGGCGGCCTCGAAGCCTATGCCGACGACATCCGCATTCCCCTGAAATACGGCATCGACCAATGCGTCGGCGACACGATCTGCGCCGGCGGCATTCTCTATGGCCAACGCAACATCCCGGTGATCCTGGATTTCTGCAGGGACATAAGAGAGGTCGCCGAGACGAACGCGAAATTCCTCAACTATGCCAACCCGATGGCGATGAACACCTGGGCGGCGATCGAGTATGGCAAGGTCGACACGGTCGGGCTGTGCCACGGCGTCCAGCATGGCGCGGAACAGATCGCCGAGGTGCTGGGCGCCAAATCACCTAGGGAACTCGACTATGTCTGTTCCGGCATCAATCATCAGACCTGGTTCATCGATCTGCGCCTGAACGGCCGTCGCATCGGCAAGGACGAACTGATTGCCGCCTTCGAGGCGCACCCGGTCTATTCCAGGCAGGAGAAGCTGCGCATCGACGTGCTGAAGCGCTTCGGCGTCTATTCGACCGAAAGCAACGGCCACCTTTCCGAGTACCTGCCCTGGTACCGCAAGCGGCCGGACGAAATCACGCGCTGGATCGACATGTCCGACTGGATCCATGGCGAGACCGGCGGCTATCTCCGCTATTCGACCGAGACCCGCAACTGGTTCGAGACGGAATATCCGCAATTCCTCGAAGCGGCGTCAAAGCCGATCGACGCGTCCAAGCGCTCCAACGAACATGCCAGCCACATACTGGAAGCGCTGGAGACCAACCGCGTCTATCGCGGCCATTTCAACGTCAGGAACAAGAGGGTGATCACCAATCTGCCGCAGGACGCCATTATCGAGTCGCCCGGCTTCGTCGACCGTTTCGGCATCAACATGGCCGCCGGCATCACGCTGCCGGAAGCCTGCGCCGCCACCTGTATATCTTCGATCAATGTCCAGCGCATGTCGGTTCATGCCGCGATTTCAGGCGATATCGATCTCTTGAAGCTTGCCGTGCTGCATGACCCGCTGGTTGGTGCGGTTTCGACGCCGGAAGAGGTCTGGCAGATGGTGGATGAGATGGTTGTCGCCCAGGCCGGCTGGCTGCCGCAATATGCCCATGCGGTTCCGGCCGCCAGGGAGCGGCTTTCGAAATCAGAGGTAAAGACCCGCGAATGGGCCGGCGCGGCACGGCGCAATGTTCGCTCGATCGAGGAATTGCGCGCCGAGAAGGCCGCGCTGAAGCAGGCCGGCTGACACCTCAGGCGCGGAACGATCCACGAGGAGGCCCGCCGCGATGCACCGTCCTGCTTCAAGGAGACGCGGAGCAGCAGCAAAGACTTCGAAACATTTGGGAGGAGACCATGAGAAATTTACGCAACATAGGCATTGCGGCCGGACTGGCGCTGAGCGTCTCCGTGCCGGCACTCAACGCACTCGCTTCCGAACCGACGGTCCCGCCGGAGCCGGCAACGTTCCCGGCCGAGGGCAAGATCAATTACGTGGCGCGCGACTCCATCCTGGAGTTCAAGGCGCTGCCGCAATATCACGAGCCGGACTGGGTCACCGAGAAATACGTCAAGACCGGCAAGCTGCCGCCGGTGAAGGACAGGTTGCCGAAGGAGCCGCTGGTCTTCAAGACGGGCAACATGCCTGACGGCATCGGCGTCTACGGTGACACGATGCGCCACGTCATCGGCGGCCGGCCGGAGGGCTGGAACTACGGCGCCGGCCAGACGCAAGGCTGGGGCGGTATCGACATCGGCCTTTCCGAATGCCTGACGCGTACGGCGCCGTTGTTCCAGGTCGAGGCCAAGGACACCGAGCCGCTGCCCAACCTCGCCAGGAGCTGGGACTGGTCGGCGGACGGCCACAAGCTGACCATGCATCTGGTCGAAGGCGCAAAATGGTCGGATGGCGTGCCGTTCAACGCCGACGATGTCATGTTCTACTGGGACAACGAGGTGGTCGACCCGAGCGTCTCGCCGCTCAACGGTGCGACGCAGGAGACTTTTGGCGTCGGCACGACGCTGAAGAAGATCGACGACTACACCGTCGAGTGGACGTTCAAGGATGCGTTTCCGCGGCAGTATCTCTATGCGATGGCCTACGGCACCTTCTGCCCAGGCCCCTCGCATATATTGAAGCCGCAGCATCCGAAATATTCGAAGAACACCTACGACCAGTTCAAGAACGCCTTCCCGCCTGATTTCATGAACATGCCGGTGATGGGTGCCTGGGTGCCGGTCGAATACCGGCCAGACGACATCATCGTCTTGCGCCGCAATCCCTATTATTGGAAGGTCGACGAGAAGGGCAACCAGCTGCCCTATCTCAACGAGTTGCAGTACAAGCTCTCGACCTGGGCCGACCGCGACGTCCAGGCGGTCGCCGGCTCCGCCGACTTTTCCAACCTGGAGCAGCCAGAAAACTTCGTCGCTTCGCTGAAGCGCGCGGCTGACCCGAACGCTCCGGCGCGCCTTGCCTTCGGGCCGCGCCTCATCGGCTACAATCTGCGCATGAACTTTTCCGCCAATGGCTGGGGCAATCCGGACGAGCGCGGACAGGCGCTGCGCGAACTAAACCGCAACGAGGACTTCCGCAAGGCCATCACCATGGCGCTCGACCGCAAGGCGCTGGGCGATTCCCTGGTCAAGGGACCGTTCACCGCCATCTATCCCGGCGGCTTTTCGTCGGGCACAAGCTTCTACGACCGCAAATCGACCGTCTACTATCCCTTCGACCTCGAAGGCGCCACGGCCGAGCTTGCCAAAGCCGGTCTCAAGGACACGGATGGCGACGGTTTCGTCAATTTCCCGGCCGGTACCGCCGGCGGCAAGAACGTCGAGATCGTGATGCTGGTCAACAACGACTACGGCACGGACAAGAGCCTCGCCGAAGGCGTCGTCGCGCAAATGGAGAAGCTGGGCTTAAGGGTCGTGCTCAACGGGCTCAATGGCACCCAGCGCGACCTCACGCAATATTCCGGCCGCTTCGATTGGCTGATCCGGCGCAACGAGACTGAGCTGACCTCCGTGGTGCAGAACACCGAGCAGCTCGCTCCCGTCGGTCCGAAGACCAGCTGGAACCATCGCGCGCCGGAAAGCGGCGAAGTCGACCTGATGCCGTTCGAGAAGGATCTCGTCGACATCGTCAACAAATTCGTTACGACGCAGGACAACGACCAGCGTGCCGACCTAATGAAGAAGTTCCAGAAGATCTCGACCGAGCACGTCTATAATGTCGGCCTGACGGAATATCCCGGCGCGCTGATTATCAACAAGCGCTTCTCGAACATTCCGCAGGGCACGCCGATCTTCATGTTCAACTGGGCCGAGGATTCGATCGTCCGCGAACGGATCTTTGTGACGGCCGACAAACAGGCCAAATATGAGCTCTTCCCGGAAGAGCTTCCCGGTAAACCCGGAGACAAGGGTCCAATGTAAGGTTACCTCCCCTGACCAAGAGAGACCCGGCCGCGCCGCGGCGCGGCCGGGACAAAACCAAACCTCCGAACGCCCCTCAACGGGAGCGACCGGCGAGACAAGGAAGCAGACCGGCCGATGTTGCGATTCCTGCTCACGCGCATAGCGTCGGCGATCCCGGTCCTCGCCATTTTGAGCCTGGTCACCTTCGCCATCATCCAGGCGCCACCGGGCGATTACGCCGACTATATCCGCTCGCAGCTGATCAATCAGGGCGGAGCCTCATTCGCCGAGGCCGACGCGCAGGCCAAGGCCTATCGGATAGAGCATGGTCTCGATAAGCCGCTTCCCGTCCAGTATCTCAACTGGATCGGCGGCATCATCACCCGCGGCGATTTCGGCTACAGCCTCTATTACAACAAGCCGGTGGCCGATGTGGTGGGAGAGCGTCTGCCGCGCACGCTGCTTCTGGCGCTGGTTTGCCATCTGCTCGCCTCGGTCCTCGGCATCACCTTCGGCATATGGGCGGCGACCCGGCAATATTCCTGGATCGACTCGACGCTGTCGGCCATTTCCTTCCTCGGTATGACGGTGCCGCGCTTCCTGATGGCGCTGATCATCGTTTACCTCCTGGTCTTCCAGTTCAACGTCTCGGAGATCGGCTCTTTCTTCTCGCCGCAATATGGCGGTGCGCCATGGTCGTGGGCCAAGTTCGTCGACCTGGTCAAGCATGTCTGGCCGGTCGTGGCGATCGCGACCTTTGGCGGGCTCGCCTACAATATGCGCGTCATGCGCGGCAATCTGCTCGACACGCTGAACGCGCAATATGTCGAAACGGCGAAGGCCAAGGGCCTGACCGGCAGCGCCGTCGTCATGCGCCACGCCGTGCCCAACGCGCTGCACCCGCTGGTCATGTATCAGGGCGTGGTGCTGCCCTATATGCTCACCGGCGAGATCGAGACGGCGATCATCTTCGCGTTGCCGACCGTCGGCCCGGCCATCGTCGGCTCGATGGCGGTCGGCGACGTCAATGTCACCGCCACCTTCATGATGGTGCTGTCGGCGACGCTGATCGTCGGCAACATCATCGCCGATATGCTGCTCGTGCTGCTCGATCCGCGCGTGCGCCAGTTCGGGGAGAAGTAGATGCTGGCCCGCGACACACCGCTGCCGCCGCTGCCGGTCGAGGGAACCGTGACCAAGCCACAGCGCGGTAATGAGCGCTACATCGCGCTTGTCTGGCGCCGGCTGAAGCGCTCGTGGACCGGCATGGCCGGGCTTTGCCTGGTCGTGCTCCTGCTGGTGATGACGGTGTTCGCCGAGTTCCTGGCACCGATGGACCCGAAGGCGACCGATGTCGGCTTCGCGCCGCCGCAAATGCCGAGCTTTCACGACAGGGACGGCAATTTCGTCGCGCGGCCGAGGGTCTACGCGCTGGCCGACTCCGCCGATCTCGATCCGGTCACTTTCCAGCCCATTGTCGGCGCCGACTACGACCATCCGCGGCTGCTTGGATTCTTCGTCGAGGGTGCGCCCTACAAGCTGCTCGGGCTCATTCCGGCGAACCGGCATTTGTTCGGCTCGTTGGACGGCGAGCCGGTGCATTTCCTCGGCACCGACAAGTTCGGCCGCGACGTGCTGTCGCGCGCCATCCAGGGCTCGCGCGTCTCGCTGATGATCGCGCTGACGGTCGTCTTCATCATCACCGTCATCGGCACCACCGTCGGCATGGTCTCCGGCTATTTCGGCGGCAGGTTCGATGTCTGGATGCAGCGCTTCGTCGAACTGGTGCTCGCCTTCCCGCAACTGCCGCTCTATCTGGCGCTGACGACACTGATCCCGGTCACCGCGCCGACCAACGTCTTCCTTGCCTTCGTCATTATCGTCATGTCGGCGCTGGGCTGGGCGCAGATGTCGCGCGAGGTGCGCGGCAAGACGCTGGCGCTGGCGCAGATCGAGTATGTGCGCGCTGCCATGGCGGTCGGCGCCACTGATCGGCGCATCATCATGCAGCACATCTTCCCCAATGTGATGAGCCATGTGATCGTCGCCGTGACGCTGGCGATCCCGACGGTGGTGCTCTTGGAATCCTTCCTCGGTTTCCTCGGCTTCGCCGTCAAGCCGCCGCTGATCTCGTGGGGCCTCATGCTGCAGGACACCGCGACCTATTCGGTCATCGGCACCTATCCCTGGATCCTGTCACCGGTCGGTTTCGTGCTCGTCACCGTCTTTGCCTTCAACGCACTCGGCGACGGTCTGCGCGATGCCGTCGACCCCTATTGAGGTGGCAGAGATGACCGTTGTACTTGCCGAACCTTTCGCACCAGCCGTCCGCTGCGACCATGACGGGCGCCAGGATCAACCCGTCATCGACGCCCGCAATATCGAGGTCGCCTTCAAGGTCGAGCACGGCGTCGTCGAAGCGGTCAAGGACGTCTCGTTCCAGCTCTATCGCGGGGAGACGATTGCCATCGTCGGCGAATCCGGTTCCGGCAAATCGGTGACGGCACGCACCGTCATGGGGCTGCTGTCCCGGCGGGCCACGGTGTCGCCCAAGTCGAGCGTCGAATTCAATGGACAGAACATCCTGAAATTCCCCGAGAGCGCGCGGCGCAAGCTGCGCGGCAACCGTATCTCGATGATCTTCCAGGAGCCGATGAGCTCGCTCAACCCGATCTACACGGTCGGCAGCCAGATCGTCGAGGCGATCAGAGTGCACCGCAAGGTGAGCCGCAGGCAGGCCTGGGCGCGGGCGCTCGAACTTTTGCAGCATGTCCAGATTCCCGACCCCGTTGCGCGGCTCAAGCAATATCCGCACCAGCTCTCGGGCGGACAGCGCCAGCGGGTGATGATCGCCATGGCGTTGGCCAACGATCCCGATGTGTTGATCGCCGACGAGCCGACGACCGCGCTCGACGTCACGGTCCAGGCACAGATCCTGAACCTGATCCGCAATCTCCAGAAAGAGCTGCGCATGGCGGTGATCCTGATCACCCACGACCTCACCGTGGTGCGCCAATTCTCCGATTATGTCTATGTCATGCAGTATGGGGAAATGTGCGAGCACAACGTCACCGAACGGCTTTTTGCCGATCCGCAGCATCCCTATACGAGGCGGCTGCTTGCTTCCGAGCCCCGCGGGCGACCGAAACCGCTGCCCGAGGGCTGCGGCACCATTCTCGAGGCGAGCGGCGTGCGCGTCTGCTTCATGCTGCGCCATGGCAGCTTCCTCAAACCGGACTGGCGCGAACTGGTCGCCGTCGACGACCTCGACCTCAGCCTGCGCCGCCATGAGACGCTGGGACTGGTCGGCGAATCCGGCTCGGGCAAGACCACTTTCGGCCAGACCCTGCTGCGGTTGATCGACGCCAAACGCGGCGAGATCCGTTTCGACGGCAAGCCGATCCACGACCTGTCGCGGACCGAGATGCGGCCGCTGCGTTCGCGCATGCAGATCGTCTTCCAGGATCCGTTCTCGTCGCTCAATCCGCGCATGACGATCGGGCAGATCATCGAGGAAGGACTGATCGTCAACAAGATCGGGGCGACACGGCGCGAACGCATCGAGCGGGTGCGCGAGGCGCTGGTCAGCGCCGGCATGCCCGGCGACATCCTGTCGCGGTTTCCGCACGAATTCTCCGGCGGCCAGCGGCAGCGCATCGCGATCGCCCGCGCCATAGCGCTGGAGCCCGAATTCATCCTGCTCGACGAGCCGACATCGGCGCTCGACCTCTCCGTCCAGGCGCAGATCATCGACCTGCTGCGCAAGCTGCAGGACGAGCGCGGCCTGAGCTACCTCTTCATCTCGCACGACCTCAAGGTGGTGCGCGCGCTGTGCCATCGCGTCATCGTCATGCAGCACGGCAAGATCGTCGAACAGGGTCCCGTCGACGAGGTCCTCACCAATCCCAAGACCGCCTACACCGAACGGCTCGTCAGGGCCGCATTCGAGGTGGCCTGAACATATGCCGGAGGTTAGCGTGGCAAGAAATCCCAAGATCACTTTCATCGGCGCCGGCTCGACGGTGTTCATGAAGAACATCGTCGGCGACGTGCTGCAGCGCCCGTCGCTAGCGGGCGCGACCATCGCGCTGATGGATGTCAATCCGCAGCGGCTGGAAGAAAGCGCCGTCGTCGTCAACAAGCTGATCGCGACGCTCGGCGTGAAAGCCAAGGCCGAAACCTATTCCGACCAGCGCAAGGCGCTGGCGGGCGCCGATTTCGTCGTCGTCGCCTTCCAGATCGGCGGTTACGAACCGTGCACCGTCACCGACTTTGAAGTGCCGAAGAAATACGGCCTGCGCCAGACGATCGCCGACACGCTCGGCGTCGGCGGCATCATGCGGGGCCTGAGGACCGTGCCGCATCTGTGGAAGGTCTGCGAGGACATGCGCGCCGTCTGCCCGCAGGCGATCATGCTGCAATATGTCAACCCGATGGCGATCAACACCTGGGCGATATCAGAGAAATATCCTGACATCAGACAGGTCGGCCTCTGCCATTCGGTGCAGGGAACGGCGATGGAGCTGGCGCACGACCTCGACCTTCCCTACGAGGAGATCCGCTATCGCTCGGCCGGCATCAACCACATGGCCTTCTATTTGGAGTTCGAGCATCGCCAGCCGGACGGTTCCTACCGCGACCTCTATCCCGATCTCGTGCGCGCCTACCGCGAAGGCCGCGCGCCAAAGCCCGGCTGGAACCCGCGCTGCCCCAACAAGGTGCGCTACGAGATGCTGACGCGCCTGGGGTTCTTCGTCACCGAAAGCTCCGAGCATTTCGCCGAATACACGCCCTATTTCATCAAGGAGGGCCGCCCCGACCTGATCGAGAAATACGGCATCCCGCTCGACGAATATCCGAAACGCTGCATCGAACAGATCGAGCGCTGGAAGGGCCAGGCGGAGGCCTACCGCTCGGCGGAGCGGATCGAGGTCGAAGAGTCGAAAGAATATGCCTCCTCGATCATGAATTCGGTGTGGACCGGCGAGCCCTCGGTGATCTACGGCAACGTCCGCAACAATGGCTGCATCACCTCGCTGCCTCAGGATTGCGCGGCCGAGGTGCCGTGCCTCGTCGACGCCTCAGGCATCCAGCCGACCTATATCGGCGACCTGCCGCCGCAATTGACGGCGCTGATCCGCACCAACATCAATGTGCAGGAACTGACGGTCCGGGCGCTGGTGACGGAAAACCGCGAACACATCTACCATGCGGCGATGATGGACCCACACACCGCCGCCGAGCTCGACCTCGACCAGATATGGTCGCTGGTCGACGATCTGCTCGCCGCTCATGGCGACTGGCTGCCGGCCTGGGCAAGAACGGGCCGTAAGAATCAGGCGGCCTGATCGCCGGACAAGGATCAGGCGCCACTTTTCTCGCGCGCAACGGCCTGCCAGCCGATGTCGCGGCGGCAAAAACCTTGTGGCCAATCGACGCGGTCAAGGGTGGCATAGGCCTTCTTCTGCGCCTCGCCGACCGTCCCGCCAAGCGCCGTGATGTTGAGCACGCGGCCGCCATTGGCGACCAGCGCGCCGCCATTGATGGCGGTGCCGGCATGGAAGATCTCGACGCCATCGCTAGCCACCTCGTCGACGCCACGAATGACCGAGCCTTTTTCCGGCGTGCCGGGATAGCCTCTCGCCGCCATCACCACGGTGAGGGCCGCATCGTCGCGCCAGCGGATGGAGGTGTGCGCAAGCTGGCCGTCGACGGAAGCATTGAGCAGCACCAGCAGATCGTCCTTCAGCCGCATCATCAGCACCTGGCATTCAGGATCGCCGAAACGGGTGTTGTATTCGATCAGCTTCGGCCCTTTGTCCGATATCATCAGCCCGGCAAACAGAATGCCTGAAAACGGCGCGCCAAGTTCGGCCATGCCGCGCATGGTCGGCTCGATGATCTCGCGCATGGTGCGCTCCGTCATCTCCGGTGTCATCACCGGCGCTGGCGAATAGGCGCCCATGCCGCCAGTGTTCGGGCCGGTGTCGCCGTCACCGACGCGCTTGTGGTCCTGCGCGGTGCCGAATGGCAGCGCGGTGACGCCGTCGCACAGGCAGAAGAAGCTCGCCTCCTCGCCGGCGAGGAATTCCTCGACCACCACCTCCGCGCCGGCCTGCCCGAAGGAGCCATCGAAACAGGCGTCGAGCGCAGCCAGCGCTTCGGGCAGCGTCATGGCGACGGTAACGCCCTTGCCGGCCGCCAGTCCATCGGCCTTGATGACGATCGGCGCGCCCATTTTTTCGACATAGGCTTTCGCCGAGGCGAGGTCGGCGAAACGGCCGTAAGCAGCGGTCGGGATGTTGTACTTGGCGCAAAGGTCCTTGGTGAAGCCCTTCGAGCCTTCGAGCCGCGCCGCCCGCTTGGACGGGCCGAAGACGCGGATGCCCGCGGCGCGCAAATCATCGGCAATGCCGGCGACCAGCGGCCCTTCCGGACCGACGACGACAAGATCGATTTTTTTCTCCTGGCAGAAGGCGGCGACCGCGGCATGATCGGCAATGTCGAGCTTGACCAGCTCGGCGTCGCGGCCAATGCCCGGATTGCCGGGTGCGGCATAGAGCTTGGTCAAGAGCGGCGAGGCCGCGATCTTCCAGGCCAGGGCATGTTCGCGGCCACCAGAGCCGATCAACAAAACGCGCATGCCCATGTTCCTTCATTCCACAACAGGGACTGCGCTATTGCGCCTCGCACGACTGGTCAAGACATTTGGGCAGCATGAGCGCGGTTGCACACGGGAACGTCAGACATCAATCTTCGGTGAGCGCAGCGCGATCAGCTGCGAAAGACGACCGGGAACCAATCCTCGCGCAGTTTTTGTCCGGGCTTCATGTCGTGGCCTGGGTAAGGAGGAGAGGTGCGGCCGGGCCGCTCGACATAGCGCGCATCGTCGCCAACCCAGCGCAGCGACAGCGCGCGGCGCCGTGCCGCAGTCATGTTGCCGCGGGCGCCATGCGCGGTCCTGAAGTCGAACAGGATGGCGTCACCCGGTTCCATTTCCCATTCGAGAACCTTCAGCGAGGGATCCTTGTCGGGATCGGGCACCGGCAGATAGTCGCCCTCGGCGGCGTAGAAATTGCTGTCGTCGAGCCAGCGCACCGGCAGGATCATCCTGTCCCATTTGTGGGAGCCGGCGATGACGCGCAACGTGGCTTCCTTGACCGGATCGATCGGAATCCAGAAGCTCACGGTTTGCCGCCCGTCGACGAAGTAATAGGGGACGTCCTGATGCCATGGCGTCGGCTTCTGCGTGCCAGGTTCCTTGACCAGAACGTGATCGTGAAAGAACTGCGCGGTGCGCGACTGCATCACCGCCGCCGCCAGTTCGGCCGCGGGTGATTCTCGTACCACCTCGACAAATTCGGGAATGCGCTCCCAGTTGCAATAGTCGTCGAAGAAACTGCCGCGGCCATTGGCGATGTCGGATGCGGTGGCGCTGCGGTTCTGGATGTTGCGCTCGATGCCGGCGGCAATCGTATCGACCCAATCCTTGAAGGCGCCGCGGATGCAGACGGCGCCATCGCGCTGATAGTCTTCTATGGTTTCGGCGTCGATCTGATGCTGGGAAGCCATCGGGGTCTCCTACGGGATGGCCAACTATCGCAGCCGCTGGCCGGCAGGTAAACACCGACCACGACAGGATGGGCCGGCTTCCGTCCAGGATTTTCACGTCATGGCCATTCGGCCAAGCGCTTGACGGCCTTCGCCGCTGCTGCCACTTCAACGGGATGGAAAACATCCAATCGAAAGCAGCCCAGGGGCGCGTCGCCGATGCGCCGAGCGGCCATTGGGTCTATCGGGTGCTGCCACGCTGGATCTGGCCCTATGCGCAGCTTGCAAGGTGGGACCGGCCGATCGGCTGGCAGTTGCTGCTGTGGCCGTGCTGGTGGTCGGCGGCCCTTGCCGCAAGCGCCTATCCCCGCCCCTCGGACCCGCTGCTGACGCTGCTGCCGGCGCCATGGTATCTCCTGCTGTTCCTGGTCGGCGCCATCGCCATGCGAGGCGCCGGCTGCACCTACAACGACCTGGTCGACGAGAACATCGACAACCAGGTGGAACGCACGCGGTCGCGGCCGCTGCCGTCAGGAAAAGTCACACGCCGGCAGGCCTGGGCGTTCGTCGCCATTCAGGCATTGGTCGGTCTGGCGGTGCTCCTGCAGTTCAACGACTTCGCCATCCCGCTCGGCATCGTCTCGCTCGTCATCGTCGCCATCTACCCATTCATGAAGCGATTCACCAACTGGCCGCAACTGGTTCTCGGCCTTGCCTTTTCCTGGGGCGCGCTGATGGGCTGGGCGGTCGAATTCGGCGATCTCGATGGCCCTGCCGTCATGCTCTATATCGGCTCGATCCTGTGGGTGATCGGCTATGACACGATCTACGCGCATCAGGACAAGGAGGACGACGCCATCGTCGGCGTGCGCTCGACCGCGCGCCTGTTCGGCGAGAACACCAAGGCCTGGCTCGTGGGGCTTTATGGCGGCGCGCTGGTCTGCTTCGCCATCGCCTTCGCCTCGGCGCAGGCGCCGGTGCCGGCGCTGGCCGGGCTGATCGCCGCCGGCGCCCATATGGCGCGGCAGATAGCAAGGCTGGACATCGACGATCCGGACCAGTGCCTCAAACTGTTCCAGTCGAACAACCAGGTCGGCTGGCTGATTTTTCTCGGCCTGATCGGCGGCGCGGTGTGGGTGGCGCTGAAGCCGCTGGTTTAGGGCGTGTTGATATTCAGGTGATGCCGGCCTGCAAATGGCGGCTTCCTGCGCTTCCGGTGCTCACGTACGAAAAGTACGCTCCGCTCCGGTTCTCGGAAGCCACCATTTTCGACTCGGCCTGACCTGAATCTCAACACACCCTAAAGCGTCACGCTGCGCAATTTTGCGCGACCACATCACTCGTCGGGCGAGATGATTTCCTGGCCGCCGATGACCAGCCTGAGGCCGAGATCGCCGGCCCTGCGGCGGGCGAGGAAACGCGGGCGACGCGTGGTCGAGATGCGGCCCTTGCGGCGGTCCTGCGCCGGCAGCGTCTTGATGGCGGCGCCAAGCGATTCTTCCAGCGTGCGGGCAACGCCGTCGGCCTCGATCAAGAGCATCGGCAAGCGGTAGGCGTCGGCCCAGGCGCGCCAGTCGGCGGCGACATCGTCGAGATCGTCGGCCACCAGCAGCGGCACCGACAGCATCGGATCATTGTGCAGGAGTTCCAGGGTCACCGTGACATTGCCATCCGGATCCTCCATCGCGCGGGCGGCCACGCCGCGAAACGCGTTGGCGGGCAGAGCGATGATCGCCGGCACGCCGCTCATCTCCAGCGTGCGGCGAATGACGGCGCCACGCTGGTCGATGGTGAAGGTAACGTCGCCATAGTCGTCGCGGGTGGCGTAGCTTGCCACCTGCGGCAGGCGGAATGGGTCGAGGCGCATGTTGCACCCGGCCCAGACTGGCTTCAGTCCGGTGTTCATAGATTGCCTTTCCTGTCTCTCCTGAGAGCCGGCTTGCGGTTCTCTCCGGGCCGGTTTGTCCAGCCTCGTTGTGGAGAAACATTAGCGCGCGCTTCTTACCGCGGCGCTTAAGAAAGTCAGTTAAATTTTGCTGATCGCAGGGATGGTTATCGGAATGCCACCGGGCTCACGCCGACGAAAGGATCAGATAACCTTACCGGGGTTCATGATGCCGGCCGGGTCGAAAGCCGCCTTCACCCTGCGCATCAATTCGATGGCCATGGGCGGCGCCGTCGCGATCAATTCGTCGCGCTTCAACTGGCCGATGCCGTGCTCGGCCGAGATCGAGCCGTGAAAGCTGCGCACGACATCGTGCACGGCTTTGTTCATGGTGTGGTAGAGGCCGAGAAACGCCTCGTCATCGCCGTCGACCGGCCGGGAAATATTGTAGTGCAAATTGCCGTCGCCCATGTGGCCGAAGCAGACCACGCGCGCGCCTGGACTGACCGATTGCACGGCGCCGGCCGCCTTTTCGATGAATGACGGGATGGACGCCACCGGCACCGAGATGTCGTGCTTGATCGAGGCGCCCTCCGGCTTCTGCTGGTCGGGCAGCACCTCGCGGAAATTCCAGAAAGCGTCGCCCTGCGCTATGCTTGCCGCAATCACCGCATCACCGATGATCTCCTGCTCGAGACCTTCCGACAATACCTCCTCGATCAGCGCCCGCGCATCCTCGGCTGAACGGCCCGATGATATCTGCATCAGCACATACCACGGCCAATCCTCGGCCAGCGGCCGCACCACGCCCTGCGCATGCGCAAGTGTGAAATCGTGGGGCCTCTGGCCGATCAGTTCGAAGGCGGTGAGCGCGGCGCCGGCGCGGTCCATCGCCAGGCTAAACAGGGACAGTGCGGCCTCGGGCGAGGACATGCCGACGAAAGCCACCTCCCGCCCCTTCGGCTTCGGGAAAAGCTTGAGCACGGCGGCGGTGATGATACCGAGCGTACCCTCCGCGCCGACGAACAGGTTCTTCAGATCGTAGCCGGTGTTGTCCTTCTTCAACTTGCGCAGATCGTCGAACACCTCGCCGGTCGGCAGCACCACTTCGACGCCGAGACAGAGCTCACGCGCATTGCCATAGGCAAGCACGCCGGTGCCGCCGGCATTGGAGGAGAGATTACCGCCGATCTGGCAGGAGCCCTGCGCGGCGAGCGACAGCGGAAACAGCCGATCGGCGGCATCGGCCGCCTCCTGCAAGGTCTGCAGGATGACGCCGGCCTCGACGGTGACCGTGTTGGACAGCACATCGATCTCGCGGATGCGGTTCAGCCTGGACAGCGACAGCACGATCTCGCGGCCGGAAGCATCCGGCACCTGAGCGCCGACCAGCCCGGTATTGCCGCTTTGCGGCACGATCGGCGTGCCGGTCTCGCTCGCCAGCCGCATGATGCGGCTGACCTCGTCGACGCTGCCGGGCCTCAGCACCAGCGCCGTTCTGCCATGCCACAGGCCGCGCCGCTCGGTGAGGAAAGGCGCGATATCCTGCTGCTCGCGAAGCGCATATTTGTCGCCGACGATTGTCGCGAAGCGGTCGATGAGGGCGGCGCCGAGGTCTTGGGATACGTCGTTCATGGGTGGAAACTATTGTGCTCAGTCGATCTTGTCACGAGGGGCGGCGGCGCGCGACAGCCGGTCGTTGATCGCCTCGCCCAGCCCATCGAACGGGATAGGCTCGACAGCGATGGTCTTGGCGCCGCTGCGATCGAGATCCTGCAAATGGGCAAAAAGGTTGCTCGCCGCCTCGCGCAGATCGCCTGACACCGACAGGTTGCGCAGGGCGGCAGCGTCTTGCCAGCCCTCGGCGCGGCGGCCGCCGAAGGCCAGCAAGGCCTCGCCCTTGGCGATTTTCCGAGCGTTGACGCGCACCGCGGCGCCCGGCGCGTAGTGCGAGGCCAGCATGCCTGGCGCCTCGATGCCCACCGCGCCGCGCAGCAGCGGCATGCCGGCGGCAGCTTCTATGTCGCCAGCGGCAATACCACCCGGCCTCAGCAGCCGCAATCTTTCGCCTTCAACCTTGACGATCGTCGATTCCAATCCAACCGGTGTTGCCCCGCCATCGACCACCAATTTGATTTTTGGGCCGAGATCGGCTGCAACGGCTTCAGCCGTCGTCGCGCTGATCTTGCCCGAGGAATTGGCGCTGGGCGCAGCAAGCGGGCGGCCGAGCCTTGCGATGAGCTCGCCGCCAAACCCCCGGGGCATGCGCAGCGCGATCGTCTCCAGCCCCGCGGTGACCAGCGGATGAATGTCATTGCCGGGGCGTTGCGGCAGCACAAGCGTCAGCGGCCCCGGCCAGAATGCCTGCGCCAGCCGTTTCGACAACGGGTCGAACAGCGCGATGCGCTCGGCCATCGCCAGGTCGGCAACATGGGCGATCAGCGGATTGAAGCGCGGCCGGCCCTTGGCCTCGAAGATGCGCGCCACGCCGACGCCATTGGTCGCATCTGCGGCCAGCCCATAGACGGTCTCTGTCGGGATGGCGACGACCTCGCCGCCTTCCAGCAGCGCCAGCGCCATTTCCATCGCATCGCCGACGGCGCGTATTTCAACCACGGTCGTTACCTCACAGATGCCGGCTGCGTAGTACGGCGGCGGCCGTGGGGCAAGTCCGGCCATGAGCGAATCCTCGATCGCTAAAATGCCACGCTTCCCCGCAAGCCCGCATCAATCACCGCACAGTATGGTGCAGGCTTCTAGGGCAAGGGGAATTATCATGGTCTCGGTGCGCATTCTTGGAGCGCTTGGTTTCATCCTGGCGGCGGGCGAAGCGCAGGCTTCGTCCATCATCGTTCTCGGCGCACCGTCTTCGACGCCATCGGTCGTCAAGCTCGGCGCGCCCGAGACGGTGACGATGGCCGAGAACCAGGCCGGCCACTCAACGCCATCGGTCGTGGCGCTCGGCGCGGCTGAGCCCGACGTCACCTATGAAAAGGTCGCGGCGATCCCGAACCAGCCCGAGCTCAAACGCGGTTTCATGCCGGGCCTGATGATCATTCGCGGCGGTATTGTCGGCGGCGACTTTTCCATACCAGCACCGGCCACCACTGCCGCGGCACCTCAGGCAGGATCCGGCAACAAGACGGAAGCGGCGAACAGCCCGCCCGCGACGCCGCAGCCGACTCCCATCCCCGAGACCGACACGGCCAAATAGAGTTCGAAGCGCTTCCGGCTCAAACGCCCGCAATCGCCAAAAGCCAGGCCAGGATATCGAACAACAGAAACAGCAGCGCAATCTGCAACGCCACCCGGAGCCGCTGGATTCGCCAGTTGCTGGCCATGTCCGCCTTGATGCGAAGGGCAAGCGCGCGGCGCATGGTCGACATCGTTGTCGGCCTGTCGCTATCGACATACTGATGGAGCAGTTCTTCCGGGTCGAAGCGGAATGTGTATTGGTGGTACGGCCAAAGCATGAAGACGATCAGCCCGCCGATGCCGAACAGCAGGGCCACCGCGATCCAGTCCCAAAGCCCGAGCCCGTTGGCAAGGGCCGCGCCGCCGAGCAATGAATTGGCGAATGCGGTGGCAAAGATAAGGCTCCCGGCGCGGGTACTCATGTTCTCGACGAGGTTCTGCTGCTGCGTAAGACCTCTCACCGCCTCCTGATAGATGAACGCCATACGAGGGTCATCGTCGGCAGGACTGCTTGCGGCAGTACCGTTGCTTTCACCTCCACTCGGACGTTCGGCCATAAGGCGTGTTGCTCCAGCGTGGCAGGGATGCGCCAGCTTAGCTCAAATTCCTTTGCCGTAAAAATCCAAGAGCATTTTGCCGCCAAGTGAAATCGCCTGGCACCGGACAAATGCGACCAAAACAAATGAATAGAGCGGGATGCACGCATCCCGCTCTATTCATTCTGGCGCCTGAAAAATCTCAGGCAGCGACCTCTTTGTCCGCCTCGTCGGTGGACGCCTCTTCGGATTCTTCTTCATCGTTTTCTTCGTCAGCGTCGTCGGCTTCGGCCTTTACGCTGTCGTCGTCTTCCTTGTCATCGTCGTCATCATCTTCGTCTTCGTCGTCCTCATCGTCCGAGAGGGTAGCGGCTTCTTCGTCTTCATCGCCTTCCTCTTCCGATTCTTCGCTGTCTTCGTCGTCGCCTTCCTGCTCGTCGTCAGACAGGTAGGCGGCCTCGACCACTGCGGCGGCGGCCTGGTCGAGCGTCGTTTCGGAAGCGGAATCAAGCGCCTCGGCGGGGGCCGGGGTTTCTTCTGTCACTTCGATTTCGTGAGCGGAATTCATGGAAGCCTCCGTGGGTTGGGGAACATGTCCTTTTGCCACGGAGAGATCATCGTCATATGACTGTAAGCCGGCTGGAAGGCCGGCCCAGCAAGATTTTTTCTGCTAATTCAGCCCGCGATCCTGGAAAAATCGGCGACCTGATCGGTGGCTGCCCGGATGCGGGCGAGCAATGCCAGGCGATTGGCGCGGACGGCCTGATCCTCGTCATTTACGAGCACTTGCTCGAAGAATGAATCAACCGGCTCGCGCAACACGCTAAGCGCCAGCATGGCGGCGGAAAAGTCTTCGTTTCGAATCGCTTCGCCGGCTTGCCTCTCAGCTTGATTCACCGCGGTAAACAGCGATTTCTCGGCCGCTTCCCGGAACAGCGCCGGCTCAACATGGTCGGCAATCACTGTTTTCTTCTTCTCCTCCGCGGCCAGGATGTTTGCGGCGCGCTTGGTGCCGGCGAGCAGGTTCTTGCCGTCCTCAGTGTCGAGGAAGGAGCCGAGCGCTTCGACCCGGCGGACGATTTGCAGGAGATCGTCGTTCGGTGATTGGCCAATCTCTCCCCTTGAGGGGGAGATGCCCGGAAGGGCAGAGGGGGTCGCCGATCCACGCGAGAGGACCCCCTCTGTCGCCTTCGGCGACATCTCCCCCTCAAGGGGGGAGATTGGGCGCGGCGCCAGCACCGCATCAATCAGATCATGGCGAGCGCCCTGGTCGCGGAGGTAAACCTTCAGGCGATCGTGGAAGAAAGCGAGGAGGTCGGAAGTTTGAGACGCATTGCCACCCGCGTAGCTCCTGGAGGCACGGCCAAAGACGGGTACTAGCCCCAATCGGATACTGTTCTCGACCAGCGTCCTCACCACTCCGAGCGCCGCCCTCCTGAGCGCATAGGGGTCCTTCGACCCGGTCGGCTTTTCGTCGATTGCCCAGAAGCCGACCAGCGTGTCGAGCTTGTCGGCGAGCGCGACGGCAATCGAAACCGGATCGGTCGGCACGCGGTCTGACGGGCCTTGCGGCTTGTAGTGTTCCTCGATCGCGGCGGCGACGGACGGATGCTCGCCCTGCAGCAGCGCGTATTTGCGGCCCATGGCGCCCTGGAGTTCCGGGAATTCGCCGACCACTTCGGTCGTGAGATCGGCCTTGGCCAGGACCGCGGCGCGGCGTGCGAGCGCTGGAATCTCCCCCCTTGAGGGGGAGATGTCGCCGAAGGCGACAGAGGGGGGCGGCACGTCCTGATGCGACTCCCTATTGTGGACAGAGGATGCCGGCGCTTTACGCGATGCGACCCCCTCTGGCCTGCCGGCCATCTCCCCCTCAAGGGGGGAGATCCCCTTCGCCACGATCGGCGCCAGTTCTTCCGCCAGCCGCTTGATGCGCTCCACCCGTTCGCCCTGCGTGCCGAGCTTGGCATGGAACGTCACGTTGAGATGATCCAGCCGAGCCATGCGCTGGTCGAGCGGCTTCTTGAGATCGAGTCCGAATTTTTCGGCCGAGGCCTTGAGCTGGTCGAGATCGGGCAGGTCGCCCTGGTCGGTCGTCCAGAAATAGAGCGCGTCGGAGAGACGCGCGCGCACCACCTTGCCGTTGCCGTGCGCAATCTCCTTGCCGCCATCCTTGGCCCCGATATTGGCGGTGAGGATGAAGCGGTTGGACAGATCCTCGCCCGCGCCCTGCGGCCTGGTGACAAAACACTTCTGGTTGGCGCGGATGGTCAGCCGGATAACCTCGGCGGGTATTGCCAGGAAATCCTGCTCGAATTCGCCCATCAGAACGACCGGCCATTCGACCAGCCCGGACACTTCTTCCAGCAACCCCTCGTCCTCGACGAGATCGAGCCCGTTGGCGAAGGCAAGGTTGCGGGCGTCGGCAAGGATGATCTCCTTGCGCCGGTCGGCATCGAGCACGACCTTGGCCGCTTCCAGCTTGCTCACATAATCGTCGAAGCGGCGCACGGTGATTTCGCCCGGCGCGAGGAAGCGATGGCCGTAGGTGACATTGCCGGAGCGGATGCCGTCGATCTCGAAATCGACCACCACCGGCTCCTCGGTCTCGGGGCCGAAGGTGCAGAGGATCGATTGCAGCGGCCGCACCCAGCGCAACGAGCCCGGCTTTGCCGAGGCCGGCCCCCACCGCATCGATTTCGGCCACGGGAAATTGCGGATGATGCCTGGCACAAGATCGGCAATGATTTGTTCCGCCGCCCTGCCCGGCCTGGAGATATGGGCGACATAGAAATCGCCCTTCTTCGGGTCGGCATGGACATGCGCCTCGGCGACCGAGGCAAGACCGGCCTTGCGCAGGAAACCCTGGACGGCCTGTTCGGGCGCCTTGGTCGAGGGGCCTTTTATCTCCTCGTGAACATCCTTCGAGCGTGCGGTGAGGCCCCTGATATCGAGCGTCAGACGCCGCGGCGTCCAGTATTCGCGCGCTGCCTCATAGGTCAGGCCCGCCTCGACAAGACCGTCGGTCAGCATCTTCCTGAGATCGCCCGCAGCCTTGCGCTGCATGCGGGCTGGGATCTCTTCCGAGCGGAGTTCTAGAAGCAGGTCGGGCATTGATGGGGCTCACGCGGCAAAATGGTCCGCGCGGGGCATAGCAACTCGGCTGGCCGCTGTCACCCTTCCGCGCAACATCGGAGCATCTGGCGGCGATTTCCGAAAAAATTCGACGGACTGTCGGGCCGAGGCAAACCCGCTCGTCCTTGGGTCAAAGATTTCCATGAACCGAACGCAGCGCTGAAGCGACCCACGCTCAGGCAGAGAGCTATTGGCTTAACGACAATGAAAACGGCATCGACATTCCTGCAGATCCTCGCACTCAGCGCCTGCTTTGCCGCGCAGGTCCATGGCACGTTCGCGATGCCGGGTGTGAGGCAGGCGCTGCGGACCATGGACGGTGCGAACAGCCAGAGCATGCCGCCTACCGCCACTCCGCTCGAAATTGCACAAAACGCCCTAAACTAGGCCGCCAGCCCGCCGGCCTGCGTCAGCAGAAACGCCTCGCCACAGGCCTTGGCCAGATTGCGCACCCGCAGGATGTAGCTCTGGCGCTCGGTGACCGAAATCACGCCGCGCGCATCGAGCAGGTTGAAGACGTGGCTGGCCTTGATGCACTGGTCATAGGCGGGAAACACCATGCGGTGCATCGCCAGATTGTCGCTTGGCGCGGGCGCGCCGGCATCGAGCAGCGCCTTGCACTCGGCCTCGGCGTCGTCAAAGTGCCGCAGCAGCATCGCCGTGTCGGCGAATTCGAAATTGTGGCGCGAATATTCCTGCTCGGCCTGCAGGAAGACGTCGCCATAGGTCACCCTGTCGGCGCCTTCGCGACCGTTGAAGTTGAGGTCGTAGACATTGTCGACGCCCTGTACATACATGGCCAGCCGCTCCAGCCCGTAGGTGAGCTCGCCCGCCACCGGCGCGCATTCGATGCCGCAGACCTGCTGGAAATAGGTGAATTGCGAGACTTCCATGCCGTCGCACCAGCACTCCCAGCCCAGTCCCCAGGCGCCCAGCGTCGGGCTTTCCCAATCGTCCTCGACGAAGCGGATGTCATGCAGCAGCGGATCGACGCCGATGACCTTGAGCGAGCCAAGATAGAGCTCCTGCAGATTGGGCGGGTTCGGCTTCAGGATCACCTGATACTGGTAATAGTGCTGCAGCCGGTTCGGATTCTCGCCGTAGCGCCCATCCTTTGGCCGGCGCGAGGGCTGGACATAGGCCGCGTTCCAGCGCTTGGGCCCCAGCGCGCGCAGCGTTGTCGCCGGATGGAAGGTGCCGGCGCCGACTTCCATGTCGTAGGGCTGGAGGATGACGCAGCCATAGTCCGCCCAGTAATTGTGCAGGGTCAGGATCAGCCCCTGAAATGAGCGGCTAGGATGCATATGGGCGGGTATGGCGACAGTCACGGCGGCCTCGGCGGAGCGGTGGGATGCGGTCCTCCCTAGAGGGCCCACCCGCAAGCGTCAAGGCAAAGGGCCGGCCGCAGCTGACCTGAGGCGTGTCGCTTTGCCAGGTGCTGGCCCATTGCCCGCCATCGGTGGCTGCAGTCTGCTGCCCCGGCACCACGGTTCAGAGACAGCAGGTTCAGCAATGCCCAGTCCGATCACCATCCGCCCTGTCACGCGACAGGATTTCGACCAATGGTTGCCGCTATGGGATGGCTACAACGCATTCTACGGCCGCTCAGGCACTACCGCTCTGCCAAAAGAAATTACCGATATGACCTGGTCTCGCTTCTTCGACGTCTATGAGCCGGTGCATGCGCTCGTCGCCGAGACCGACGGGCAGCTTCTCGGCCAGGTGCACTATCTCTACCACCGCAGCACCACGTCGATCGCGCCGAATTGCTATTTGCAGGATCTTTTCACCACCGAGGCTTGGCGTGGAAAAGGCGTCGGCAGAGCTCTGATCGAAGGCGTTTACGACCGCGCCAAAGCCGCCGGCTCGGGCCGGGTCTACTGGCTGACGCATGAAACCAATCACTCGGCGATGAAGCTTTACGACAAGGTCGGTGACCGCTCCGGCTTTGTCGTCTACCGAAAGCTGTTCTGAAAACAGAAGCGGGGCCTGACTTCGAGCCCCGCGTAATCGAATTCAGAAGTATTCAGCCCTTCGGCGGCTTTGCCTTCGGGGTTTCCTGCGCGGTGTTGGATTCGATCGGCGGCAGGCCCTTCAAAAGCTTCTGCTGCACAGCGGCCAACACGTCGGGGTCCGGCTTCAGGTCGCGGGCCTGGTTCCACTGGAAGGTGGCTTCCAGCTTGCGGCCGACGCGCCAGTAGGCGTCGCCGAGGTGATCGTTCAGCACCGGATCTTCCGGCTTCAGCGACACGGCCCGCTCCATTTCACGCACGGCGTCGTCGAACCTGCCAAGGCGGTAATAGGCCCAGCCCAGCGAATCGACGATGTAGCCGTCGCTTGGCCTCAGATCGACGGCCTTCTGGATCATCTGAAGGCCTTCCTTGAGGTTCATGTTCATGTCGACCCAGGAATAGCCGAGATAGTTCAGAACCTGCGGCTGGTCGGGGAACAATTCCAGCGCCTTGCGGAAATTCGGCTCGGCCTTCGGCCATTCCTTCAACCGCTCATAGGCGATGCCGCGCTGATAGAAGATGTTCCAGTTGGCGCCGGTGGGCGTCTTCAGCACCTCCACCGCCTTGTCGTAGAGATTGGCGGCGGAGCGGAAATCCTCCTTCGAGGAGTAGACGCCGCCGAGCGCCAGATAGGCGCGCATGTCGTCGGGGTGAGCGTCGACCAGGGCTTTCAGATGGGTGACCGCCTCGTTATGGCGGTCGAGATCGGCAAGGTTGAGGCCGAGCTGCAGGTCCGAAAGCTCCTTCAGCGGCGAAGTGGCCGGAATGCGGCGATACAAGGCAATGGCGCCATCGCCGTCCTTCAACTGTTCGGCGACGGCCGCAAGCTGGACGAGTGCCGCGTCGCTGTCGGGCTTCAGCGCCAGGGCGTATTGCAGATAGAGGCGCACGAACGGCTCACCACCGCCGCGATTGAGCGCGGTGGCGAGATCGAGCAGGATTTCCGAGGCACCGTCCGACGGACCGGCAACAAAGGGTTCGACCTTCTCGCCCTTGGTGATCTTGTCGCGGAGGGCAGCGATTTCCACCTTGCCCGGCGCAAACGTCTCGGCCTGGTCGAGGACGGAAAGTGCCTTGTCCTTGTCGCCCTTGCGGGCGAGGAAGGAGGCGTAGGCCTGCGCGTTGCGCAGCCAGGTCTCGGGCGCAGCACCGCCGGCCGTGGTGTCAGCCAAGGTCGCGGCATAGAGTTCATCCGCCTTTTCGGGCAGGCCCGAGGCATCGGCGATCAGCGCGCGATGGAAGGATTTGAACAGGCCGAACCAGTCCGGCCCCTGCAGCTTGTCGACGAAGGCCAGGGCATCGCTGCTGTCGCCGGCGCCCTGCTTGGCCCAGCCGGTCATGATGCCCGAGATCAACCGGTCGAGATCGGATTCGAGCGAAAGCTTGAGCCAGTACTCAGCCTTGGGGAAGTCCTTCTTGTGGAAGGAACCGACGGCGAGCGCCAGGCGCGAGAATCGCTCGACGTCGGGAACCGTCTTGAGCTTGTCGGCATAGACCAGGGATTCGTCGAAGCGTCCCTGCGCGATCAGCGACAGCATCAGGCTCTGCTGCAACGAGGTGTCGCTGGGGTCGAAGGCGAGCGCCTGCTTGTAATAGGTGATGGCGCTGTCGAGATCATTGTCGCCTTCGGCGACCCGCGCGGCGAGATAAGCGCCCGAGAAGGATGTGATCTTGACCGGTTCGGTGGCCTGTTTGGCATAGGCCGGCAGATCGGACACCGCCATAGCCGTCACAATTGCCAGCCCTGCCAGCCAGCGCGCACATCCTTGCCGCATCATATCCCTTTCAGCCTGGGCTCCGCATCAGCGGGGTCACCGTAGACTCGATCTTTTCCGGGCAAAGCATGGCCTTTTTTGGGTCAAGCATCAATCCGGCCCGAATTCACAATCGGGTCATGCGCTTAAGAAAGCATGCGACAAGCGAAAAAGCGTCTTCGAATATCGCCACGCGACGTTCCAATGTGACGTTGTTCACTTCAATGCCTTCGATATTCCCGTAAGCGATGCGTAAGCGGCAGGAGTTGAAAACTGCCGCAACGGAATGACGCGTGGTGCATGCAGATGGATGCGCTTGTTTCGCTCAGAGAGATGCCGATGCTGAAGATGCCGCAGGACGAGCAAGCCTTCGCCATTGCCGATCGGATCTATGAAGCGGCTTTCGCTACCGAGCTGTGGCCGGATGCGCTGGAAGCGGCCAGCGCGCTCTCGCGCTCGGCGGGCGGCGCGATTTTCGTGGTCAGCGACCATTCGCCGGTTCGCGCTATTGGCGAAGCGCATCTCCAGCCCCTGCTCGACGCGTTCATGGCGGACAACAATTGGAGATTTTCCGAGAGCGTGCAGCGCATATGCAGCGCCAGGCCCGCAAGTTTTGTGCGGATAGACGATTTCATGACCGGCCAAGAAATCGGGCGCGATCCGCTTTATGCCAGCGCCAGACCGTTCGGCGTCGGGTCGCCTGTCTGCACATCGATTTCCATGCCTGGCGGAGAGCTTGCCCTGTTTGTCTTCCAGCGTTGGCTGAAGGATGGCGACTACGATGAGGCGGCGATCGACCTTTTGAACGGGCTGCGTCCGCATCTGGCACGCGCTGGCCTCATAGCCCGGCGTCTGGGTCTGGAACGGGCAAGCACGGCCGTTTCCGTCCTCGGCGATATGGGACTGCCGGCAGCGGTTATCGGCGAGTCTGGTCGCGTGCTGTCGGCCAACAGCCTGCTGGAAAAGATGGCTGACATCTTCCTGTCTCATGGCGGCATGGCGCTTGCCGACGAACCGGCGAACGCGCTTTTCCAGCAAGCCATCGCGCAAAACAGGGATGACCGCGCCGTGCGTTCCATCCCCGTCCCGGCCGTGCAGGAGCGGGCCGGGCTGATCGTTCACCTGATGCCGCTGCGCCGCGCGGCGCACGACATTTTTTCGGGCGCCGATATTCTCGTCATCGCGGCGACGGTAAACGCTGACGCCAACATGCCCTCGCCGAGTATCCTTTCGGCCCTGTTCGACCTGACGCCGGCGGAAGCCCGGCTCGCCACGGCGCTTGCCTCGGGCCGTTCCACGCAGGAAGCGGCCATGGAGGTCGGCGTCGCCGTCAAATCGGCCCGCTCCTATCTCGAACGAATCTTCCGAAAGACCGGGACCAACCGCCAAAGCCAGCTCGTGGCGCTGCTGAAGAGCGCGCGGTCGTTTTTGTAGGCCGCAGGCATGTTTGCAGGCTGGCCGATTGGGCGGCGACATGCGTTAGAACCGGGTACCGCGATAGAAGCTGGCGGAGACGGCGCTGCACAGCCCGACCCATTCGCAGCCCTGGCATGCCTGGCGTGTGTGCCCGGCCGAAAAGGCCTCGCGCATCGTGGCCAAAATTCCGGTATCGAAGCTGACGCGGGCGCCAGGCTGAATCGGCCGAGCCAGCAAGTTTCCGACGTCGCGCGCCGCAAGCCGATCCCGCTCGGCCGCGCTTTCGCCCAGGCAATGCGGCTCCGGCTCGTCGAGCAGCGGAGCGCAGATGTCGTCCGGGCCGGAGACGATCAGGATATCCTCGCCCCGGCCAAGACGCTCCACGATCTTGTCATAGTTTGCCGTGAAGGCGGCGCTGTAGCCCTTGCCGACATAGGTCAGCAGGCAAAGCAGGTGGTGGGAGCGCAGCCTGACGGTCATCGCTTCAGGAGGGATCGATCTGATCCGCCTTGTTGCCGGCACACAGCTTCAACGTCGCGGCGCCGAGCGCCGACTTGAGCAAGCCGCCGACGATGAACGGCAGAAAGCCGAAAGTGACGGCCTTTTCGAGACCGATCATGACGGCGAGCCACGCCGTGCCGAGAACCAGGCAAGCGAGGTTGCCAAGCAGCATGGCGACAAAGGCCAGCACGACCCGGTTGCCGTTCCAGCCGCGTTCGGCCAGCCAGCCGACCAGTGCGCCGGTGAGCGGGAAGGCAAAGAGATAGCCGCCGGTTGGCCCAAGGAAATGCTGCACGCCGGCTGCGCCGCCGGCCAGCACCGGAAAGCCCACCGCACCCTCGACAAGCCAGGCCGCGATGGTGATAGCGCCAAGCCGCCAGCCATAGAGGGCGCCGATCAGCGTGACGGCAAAGGTCTGCATGGTGACCGGCACCGGCACCATCGGCATCTCGATATAGGACGACAGCGCCAGAAACAGCGTGCCGAGGACGACGGCTCCGACCTGCCAACCGAGGGAGCGGTCTTGCAGGCGCAGCGGGCTGAAGGACGGTTTGCGGGATGAAAAGGCGATGTTGGTCACGGTGGATTCCCTCGGCTGGTTACAAATTATAGATAATTTTTATATTCGATCTATTATCGAATCCATATTTCTGCGGAGATGGCAAGCCCGGTTTGGAAAAGGACTGGGCTTTTGAGCGTCGTGATACAGGACACTGAGAAGACCGGCGGGACAGCCCCCCTGGCATGACAGAGGGGGGTGTGAAGGATCGCTGCAGAGCGATTAAATGGCCTGGAGAAATCCGCTCAGACAGGCTGCCGCCTGATCCGAGATCCCAACGTTCGTTGCCTACGGATCGGACACCTCGGCCTGATCGCGAAACGTCATGCTGCCGACCTCGCTTGGTCTATCCGACGATAGCGAAGGCGTCCCGCGTCCTGCCGGAGGCGGTTTTGACCGGCTTCTGGCCGATCCACTGCACATGCCGGCCGAGCGTGGCGGCGGCCGATTCGGTGTTGCCTTGCCGGAGCGCACTCAGGATTGCCCGGTGATCCTGATCGGTGCGGATCTCCCACTCCGATCGCCAGGCGGCGAACAGGAAGCGGGCGCTCGCCGCGTGCAGGTCGTCGATGGTGGCGAGCAGACGCGGCATGCCGCATGGCGCCAGGATCAACCGGTGGAAAGTGCGGTTGGCCTCTTCCCAGGAACGGACGTCGCGAGACTTATCGCCGGCCTTGGTCGCCTCCTCGGCGAGATCAAGGATAGCCGCTGTCAGATGCGGCGCGGCGTGGCGCAGCGCCAGCACTTCGAGTGCGGCCCGCATCTCGGCGACTTCCCTGACCTCGCCGAGATCAAAGGATGCGACGCGCACGCCGCGGCGCGGCTCGCCGGTCGCCAGGCCTTGCGCCTCAAGACGCCGGAAAGCCTCGCGTACCGGAACATGGCTGGTCTGGAATTCCTCGGCAATGTGATCCTGCCGCAGCCGAGCCCCCGGCTCGATGACGCCGGATATGATGCGATCCGCCAGCACCTTGCTGATGCGGACGGCGATGGTGTCGTCTGCGGTCTTTGCCATTTTTATAGATAATTTGCTGTGCGATGGATTGTCGATACGCCACGATCCGTGAATTTCACAGTTTCTGCGAAAGTCTGGCATCCAACGCCTGCATCGCCACGGTGATCAACTCGCCGAGCCGCTGTTTCGGCACGCCATCGCGCGCCTGCACCGAGAGGCCATGCATAAGCGTGGCGTAGTAATCGCCAAGCGTCTCGGCATCCGTGTCCGGCTTCAGCTCGCCATCCCGAACGCCCTGCTGCAACCGCTCGATGATCGATGCGGTGCGTGCCAGGCGATGCTCCGCCAGCCAGTTAAGCACGCCGTCGTTTTCGGCAGCGCAGTTGGTTGCCGCCGACACCACCATGCAGCCTTGCGGCTGCCCCGGCCTGGTGTAGGTTTCGACAGCCTCGCGCAGCATCCGTTCGATGACGCGCCGGACGGTCGCCTCTTCGGCAAGTGCGCGGGTGGCGAAGCCGCCCTCATTGGCTTCGTAAAGGCTGACGGCTTCCCGAAACAGCTCCTCCTTCGAGCCGAAGGCGGCATAGATACGGGCCGAAGCAATGCCAAGCGCCGAGACGAGATCAGCCATCGAAACGCCTTCGTAACCGCGCGTCCAAAAGGCGTCGCGCGCTTTCTCCAACGCCTGATCCCGATCGAACTCCCTCGGCCTTCCTGCCACGGCGGACTCCATTTTTTATCGATCAACAAATAATCCGCTTGACTCCGGATTGCAAATTCTAATTCTTTGTCAATCGATAAAGAATCATGGAATGGAGACCGACATGAGTTCATTGGACCAAGGAGCGCCACTCAATGTGATTGAAACAGGCGGGGTGATTGAAACAGGCGGGGTGACGGCAACAGGCGGGGGGATCGATACGAGGCGCGGCGCAACGCTGGCGTTGCTTGCCTTCGCCCAGCTCATCATCGCGCTCGACCTCAACATCGTCTTCGTGGCGCTGCCGGAGATCGGCTCCAGCCTCGGCTTTTCGGCCCAGACACTGCAATGGGTGGTGAGCGCCTACACCGTCTTCACCGGCGGCTTCCTGCTGTTCGGCGGCCGCGCCGCCGACCTCGTGGGCCAGCGCCGGGTGTTTATCCTCGCGCTCTGGCTCTATGCGCTTTCGTCGCTGCTTGGCGGTCTCGCCTGGTCGCCCTGGATCATCATCGCGGCACGTGCCGTGCAAGGCATCGGCGCTGCCTTCCTGTTTCCAGCGACATTGTCGCTGATCAACCGCCTGTTCGCCGAGGGACCGGAGCGCAACCGGGCGCTCGCGGTCTGGGGCGGCGCCGGGGCAAGCGGCCTGACGCTCGGTTCACTGGCGGGAGGGTTCCTCACCGGTGCCTTCGGCTGGCCGGCCGTGTTCTATGTCAATGTGGTGCTGGCCGGGATCGCCATCGTCGCTGCTTTTGCCATCATCCCGAGCGATCCGAAGCGACATGAGCACCGCAACTTCGACCTGCCGGGCGCGCTGACCGTTACCGCCGGAGCCACACTGCTGGTTTTCACGCTGGTTCAGGGACCGGACTATGGCTGGGCTTCACCGACGATCCTCGCAAGCGCCCTGCTGGCAGCCCTGTTCCTGATCGTCTTCACCATGATCGAGGCAAGGAGCGCCGACCCGCTGATGCCGCTTCGCCTATTCCAAAATCGCAGCCTTGTCGCCGGCATGACGATCACCTTCCTCTATATGGGAACGTTCGGAGCCCTACCCTACTTCCTCACCGTGTTGTTGCAGACCGTGCACGGCTTCACCGCCCTGCAGACGGGCCTGGCGTTCCTGGTGCCATCGATCGCCATCGCCACCGGCACGCAACTAGGCGAACGCCTGGCGACGCGCTTTTCGACACGCTCAACCTTAGTCGGCGGCATGGTCGTCGGGGCTGCTGGCACAGCCTTGATGGTTCTGGGGGCTTCAGCCGAAAGCAGCTATGCCGCCATCGTTCCTGGCCTGGTCATCTCCGGTGTCGGGCAAGGCATCGTCTGGACCGCCATGTGGATCGCGGCCGCTTCGGGCGTGGCTCACGACGAACAGGGCGTTGCCTCGGGAATGGCCTGCACGACGCTCAACATCGGCAATGCGATCGGCATGGCGACATTGATCGCGATTGCCAACAGCCATACCAGCGGGCTGACGGGCGATGCACTGAAAGCCGCGATAGCCGACGGCATACAGGTAGCCTTCTGGCTCGCAGCGGCAGGCATAGTGATCAGCCTGCTCGCCGCGATGGTCCTGCCAGGAAGAGCGAAGTAGCCGGCACCCGGGTGACGCTTCTCAGTTCACCCGGCTGATGCAGAAATCGATGACATCGATCAGCGCCGACTTCTGCGGCGTGGCCTCTAGCGGCGCCAACGCGTCGCGGGCGATCTCGCCGAAATGGCGGGCACGTCCGATCGTGTCGGCGATCGCCCCGTGGCGGGTCATCAGGCCGATCGCCTTTTCCAGCCCGGCATCGTCGGTGACATTGTCCTCGATAGCGCGCTTCCAGAAGGTACGCTCGGCCTTGGTGCCGCGCCTATATGCGAGGATGACTGGCAGCGTCACCTTGCCTTCGCGGAAATCGTCGCCGACATTCTTGCCCAGATCCTTGCTGGTGCCGCCATAATCCAGCGCATCGTCGATCAACTGGAAGGCCAGGCCGAGATTCATGCCATAGGAGCGCAGTGCCGCGCGATCGTTGCGGGTCGCCTGGGCGATGACGGGACCGACCTCGGCGGCGGCCGAGAACAGCGCCGCCGTCTTGGCCTTGATGACAGCGAAATGCTCATCCTCGGTGGTCTCGAGGTTCTTGGCGGCGGCAAGCTGCATCACCTCGCCCTCGGCGATGATCGAAGCGGCACTGGACAGGATGTCGAGCGCTTCCAGCGAGCCGACATCGACCATCATGCGGAAGGCCTGACCGAGCAGGAAATCGCCGACCAGCACGCTCGCCTGGTTGCCCCAGATCATACGGGCGGTCTTCTTGCCACGCCGCATGCCGCTCTCGTCGACGACATCGTCGTGAAGGAGCGTGGCCGTATGCATGAATTCGACCGATGTGGCGAGCTTGACGTGGCCCTCGCCGGAATAACCGAACATCTGGGCCGAGGCGAGCGTCAGCATCGGCCGCAGCCGCTTGCCGCCGGACGAGATCAGATGGTTGGCAACCTCCGGGATCATCTCGACGTCGGAACCGGCCTTCGACAGGATCAATTCGTTGACCCTTGCCATGTCGGCCGCCGTCAGATCGATGAGATCCTTGATGGACGCAACGTCCCGCTTCCCGTTTTCAATGTTGAGAACGACACCCACGACAAAACTCCCAACCTCAATATGCACGACGGCATGCTGGTCCCTTGAGGGGACTCTAGGGCGCTACACACGGGGGCGGCAAGAGGCGAATTGGCGCGGGTGCTCTGGCGCTTGGGTCCATCCACATTTACATCAACGCTGCAAACTGCGAACCTCGCCCGATGATAGAGCTCATCCGTACCAACGATGCCGTGATCATCTCCTTTGTCGAATCGCTGATGCGCGACGCCGGCATCGGCTGTTTCGTGGCCGATCAGAACATGAGCGTGCTCGATGGGTCGATCGGTATCCTGCCACGGCGCATCATGGTCGACGCCGATCAGGCCGACGCGGCGCGGCGCATCCTGACCGATGCCGGCATCGCCAACGAGATCCGCCTGACATAATGTCGGTGTCGCGCGCCACCTTTGTCCGCGATACGCCGGCCCATACGGTCGATGCCTTCCATCGCGGGCGCTTCTGGCTGGTGCAGCCGAAACAGGGTGGCCATCGCGCCGGCATGGACGCAATGATGCTGGCCGCTTCGGTACCGTCCGCCTTTACTGGCCGGCTCGCCGATTTCGGCGCGGGCGCCGGTGCCGCAGGCCTCGCGGTGCTGTCGCGCTGTCCGGCGGCCGAGGTGGTGCTCGTCGAACGTTCGCCTGAAATGGCGGGTTTTGCCGCAACCACGCTCGCTCACCCCGGCAACGCCCATCTCGGCGACCGCGCCTCCGTGCTCGCCGCCGATGTCACCTTGTCGGGCCAGGCACGGACGGCCGCTGGCCTTGCCGACAATTCCTTCGATTTCGTCATCATGAACCCGCCCTTCAACGCCGCCGCGGATCGCGCCACGCCCGACCCGCTGAGGAAGGCGGCGCATGTGATGGAAGACGGGCTGTTCGACCACTGGATCCGAAGTGCCGCGGCAGTGGTTAGGCCACGCGGCGGTCTCGCCACTATTGCCCGGCCAGAGCAGCTCGGCGCCATTCTCGACGCGATGTCGGGCCGTTTCGGCGACGCCGAAATGCTGGCAGTCCACCCGCGCCCCGAGGCGGCAGCAATCCGCATTGTCGTCAGGGCAACGCTCGGCGCACGCGGAAAACTATCGATCCGCCCGCCGCTGATGTTGCACGCGCAATCGGGCGACCACCCAACGGAGCGGACCGAGATGATCAACAACGGACTGGTGTCGCTGTTTGGCGACTGACTGATTCCTGCTGGCCGGCGTCGCGGCATTGCGGTTGGCCGGCGAATCCCTACATGCCTTCAACTTGTTGACCGGAGACCTCGTGAAACGCTTCCTCAACCACCTGCTGCCGAAATCCTGGCGCTCGAACGTCGTCGTCATTCCGGTCATCCGGCTGCACGGCACCATCATGGCCGGCGGCGGCCAGTTCCGGCCGAGCCTGTCGCTGGCTTCCACCGCCGGCCTCATCGAGAAGGCGTTCTCCTTCGCCGCACCCGCGGTCGCCATCTCGATCAATTCGCCGGGCGGCTCGCCGGTGCAGTCGCGGCTGATCTTCAGACGCATTCGCGACCTGGCGAGCGAGAAGAACAAGAAGGTTCTGGTCTTCGTCGAGGACGTCGCGGCGTCGGGCGGCTACATGATCGCGGTTGCCGGCGACGAGATCTTTGCCGACCCCTCCTCCATCGTCGGCTCGATCGGCGTGGTGTCGGCCTCGTTCGGCTTTCCCGAACTGATGAAGAAGATCGGCGTCGAGCGCCGCGTCCACACCGCCGGCCAGAACAAGGCGGTGCTCGACCCGTTCAAGCCCGAGAAGAAGGAGGATGTCGAACGGCTGAAGGCGTTGCAGCTCGAGGTCCACGAGACCTTCATCGATCTCGTCAAGGAGCGGCGCGGCACCAGGCTCAAGGATGATCCCGACCTGTTCACCGGGCTGTTCTGGACCGGCAAGAAAGGACTGGAGCTCGGCCTTGTCGATGCGCTGGGCGACATGCGCGGAGTGCTGAAGACCCGTTTCGGCGCAAAGACCCAGCTCAGGCTGATCACAGCGCCGCGCGGCCTGTTCGGGCGGTTCGGCCTGTTCGGCTCGCGCCAGGGCTTTTCGGCGCCCGACATCGCCGCTGCCGCTGCTAGCAGCGTGATCGATGCGGCGGAAGAGCGCGCGCTGTGGGCTCGCTTCGGGCTTTGAAAAACCAGCGGAACCGTCTAGCATAGTGTCCTAACCGACCCCATTGGCCGCGTTCGCCAGCCCTGCGAGGGAGGAGTTTGACATGCCACAGATCATTTTCTTCGCCACCGTCGGGGTGCTCGCCTATGTCGGTTATCGCTCCTTCGTCAGGGAAGCCCAGCGCGTGACAGCCAAGATACGGCGCACCGAAAAGCAGGCGACCAACGGCACGATGGGAACGCTGGTCAAGGATCCGAAGACCGGCGAATACCGCCTGGCCAAGGACTGAACGCCATCTCCCTCGTCGCCGAGACCGTGAATTCCGACCTGCGGACGTGGCACGCGCATGCCAAGATCAACCTTGCGCTGCACGTCACCGGCAAGCGGCCGGATGGCTATCACCTGATCGAGAGCCTCGCCGTCTTCACGCGCTTCGGCGACAGGGTCGAAATCGAGCGTGCCGACAGCGACGGGTTTTCCGTCTCCGGCAAATACGCGTCCGCCGTCCCGCTCGACGACAGCAATCTGGTGGTGAAAGCGCGCGACGCCTTGCGGCAGGAGGCTGGTCTCCTGCATGCGCCGCCGGTTGTCATTCGGTTGGAAAAGAACCTGCCGGTCGCGTCCGGCGTCGGCGGCGGCTCAAGTGATGCCGCGGCCGTGTTGCGCGGGCTCGTGCAGAGCTGGGAGCTCGACATTGGCGATACCGACCTGGCGCGGATTGGCCTTTCGCTTGGCGCCGACATTCCGATGTGTCTGGCGGCAAAGCCGCTGATCGCGCGCGGCGTCGGCGACGAGTTGTCGCTCGTGCCGAATTTTCCGGCCTTGGGACTGGTGCTGGTCAATCCGGGCACGGCTGTCTCCACGGCCGAGATATTCGCAGCACTTTCGCGCCGTGACAATGATGGGCTGCCGCCGCTGCCGCGTACGTTCGATTTCCACAGCGTCCGCAACTGGCTGGAGATCACCCGCAACGATCTCGAACCGGCGGCGCGCGCCATCCAGCCGGCTATCGGTAAGGCGCTTTCCGTGCTGAACAAGGCCGGCGCCGGGTTCGCCCGGATGTCCGGTTCCGGCGCGACCTGTTTCGGGCTATTCGAGACCGGCAATGTCGCCAAGCGCGCCGCCGCCGAAATCCGCGGCCGCCAGCCTGACTGGTTCGTCGCGGCGACACGCAGCCTGGAGGCCGACTGACATGGCCAGGATTGACGAGAGCCGCCCCTTCATCCCCGTGCGCATCGCGGTGCTGACGGTTTCCGATACGCGCAGCCTCGCCGACGACAAATCAGGCCAGACACTGGCCGACCGTATCACTGAAGCCGGCCACATCCTTGCCGCCCGCGACATCGTCACCGACGACCGGGAAAAGATCCGCGACAAGGTGCTTGGCTGGTCCAGGGACGAAGCGGTCGATGTCGTCATCACCACCGGCGGCACCGGCTTCACCGGCCGCGACGTGACGCCTGAAGCGCTGGAGCTGATCTTCGAAAAACGCATGGACGGGTTTTCCGAAGTGTTCCACCGCATCTCCTACGACAAGATCGGCACTTCGACGATCCAGAGCCGGGCGACCGGCGGCGTCGTCAACGCCACCTTCGTCTTCGTGCTGCCGGGTTCGCCCGGCGCCTGCAAGGACGCCTGGGACGGTATCCTGAAGCCACAGCTCGACTACCGGCACATGCCCTGCAATTTCGTCGAGATCATGCCACGGCTGGACGAGCATCTCAGGCGGGGCAAGCCCGGATAGGAGCGCGATCAGCGAATGACCGGCTCGCCGTGGAAGCGCCGGCGCGACGGTGGCGAGACGCCGAAGCCCACTTCCATCATCAGCCGCGGCGCGCGCGTCGGCACGGTGCCCATGTGGAAACCGAAGGGATCCTCGACAAAGCCGAGACCGGCCTCGCCGGTCAGCGTGATCGGGCTTTGCACGCCGTAGACGTTCAGAACCTCCTCAGCCGGATGGCCGACGAGAAGCGTCATCTGATGCTTGACGATGCGGCGGTTATGGCTGCCCCTGACATAAACATGCGGACCAGTGCCATCGTCGACCGGCACAAGGTAGAAGAAGAATTTCAGCATGCGCCAGTCGTCGAGGTCGAAGTGGTATTTGCCGAGCGACGCGAGGTTTTTCTCGGCGTCGGATACCCCGCCCGTCGGAAAGCTCCACCAGACACGCGTCGTGATCAGCTTGGCCTGGCCGCCGAGATAGTGGGCGGCGATGTCGAGGAGCAGCGGATCACGCTGGACGGCGAGCGCGGCATTGCAGTCGAGGATCCGTTCGAAAAAATGCCCGCTGAGCAATGGACGGCCGAAATGCTTCTCGGCCTCGGCATGTTTGGCCGGCAGGAATTCCAGCCGGCGGTCGAAGTTGCCGAAGCACGGCGTGCGCTGCGCAAAGCTAGCGATCTCTTCGTGGATCGACGACGGCAGGACGAGCCCGGAAAAGAGGCCGTCGGAGCGGAGCGCATCGACCACCGCCTCGCGATCGACGCCGGTGAACATCGTTTCCTGGGCTTTTTGTGCCGGCCGAACCGGTTTTGCGCCCCGCCAATGCAGCCGCCGCGCCGGCATGGTGCGCGCCAGCATGAACATCGGCAGCCAGGCCGGGTTCTCGCGAAGGTCCGTCAGATAGGTCGGAATCCGCACGGCGATGCGGCGCAACAGGCTGCCGTTTCGGGCAATCGCCTCGAGGCTGGCGGCGCCGGATTTGTCAGGGCTTGAAAGGGTCATCGGCTCCTCGGCTGTGAAGGCGGCGTCGACGAAGTGTCGGTCGCTCACCGCTCCGGCATTACCCAAACCCAATCCGCCCGCATCGAAGGAATGGTAACCCCAGGTCAAATTTTGTGCAATGCACAATAAACGACGACCTTTGCAAAAAATTTATTTCAGCGAAGGACGCGGCCTCCCCCCGCCTACCATACGGGAAGACCTCACTTCGCCGGCGCGACCCAGATCTCGGCGTGGAGCCGCTTGGTCGCCAGGCCGCGCGCAATGGCTTCGGCGCTGCGGGCGTTCTTGGATAAGGCAGCAGCCTGACGCTTGCTGATCACCAGCCCTTCGGCCAGCGCCCGGTTTCCCGAAAAGACCCGTGACAGAAACGGCGTGCGGCTGGCACGCGCCCGCGAGAACCGCGCCGGCATGGTTTGCCTGGCCGTGTGGACGGCGACATCGTCGATCCAGCCTTCCGCCAGCCGTGCGCCGGGCTCCAGCAGCAGCAACCAATCTCCCTTGGCCTGCCGGATGCCGGTGGCAACGCCGCCCGCCACATAGTGGCAGCCGGCATGCTCTGCGACCCGATGCGTCTGGTCGGTCGAACCGTTGTCGCAGACGATGACATCGCGCACCACCCCCTCGACCGCGCCGCCGATCAGCGAGGCGAGCGTGCGGGCAAGGCCCTCTTCGTCATTCAGGGTTTCGATGAGAACGCTGAGCATTCCTAGCCGAATAGCGGAAAGCCGGACGGAGCGCCAGTTTTCGCGTCGCACCATAAAAAGTTCTTGATTTGTTCTATTTGGTGAAATAGGAATAATTTCATGAACAGAGCGATTCGACAGCCGGCCGACAGTCCCTGGGAGAGGGCGAAAATGGAACAGATCGTGCGTGCGGACATTGCAGCCTTCGGAGCCGGAAGAGCCGAGATGGCCAATGCGATGATCGAACAGAGCGGCATGCGCGTGCGTCCCGACCGCAATCGCGGCCGCTCCGCCGGCATCAATCCGTCCGGCCGCTTCGAGCCGGTCAGCCGGCATGTCTTCGACGACGGCTGGAATTCGCTGGAGGAACTGCCGCCCTTCAAGACCGAGGTACAGGTCGAGAGGCCGCGCACCATCATCACCCGAAACGAGTCGCCCGATATTTCCTTCGACCGTTCCATCAACCCCTATCGCGGCTGCGAGCATGGCTGCGTCTACTGCTTCGCCAGGCCGACGCACGCCTTCATGGGCCTGTCGCCGGGGCTGGATTTCGAATCGAAGCTGTTCGCCAAGCCGGATGCAGCGCGGATGCTCGACAAGGAATTGTCCAGGGACGGCTACCAGCCGCGCACCATCGCCATCGGCACCAACACCGATCCCTACCAGCCGATCGAGAAGCAGTACCGGATCATGCGCGAGATCCTGGAAGTGCTGGAGGCGCGCGGCCATCCGGTCGGCATCGTCACCAAATCGGCGCTGGTGACGCGCGACATCGACATTCTGGCGCGCATGGCCGAACGCGGACTGGCCAAGGTGGCGCTGTCGGTGACGACTCTCGACCGCATGCTGGCGCGCACCATGGAACCCCGCGCGTCGACGCCAACCAAGCGGCTGGAGGCGATCCGTCAGCTTTCGGATGCCGGCATTCCCGCCTCGGTCATGGTCGCGCCGATCGTGCCTGGCCTGACCGACCAGGAGATGGAACGTATCCTCGATTCGGCCTACGCAGCCGGCGCGCGCGAGGCCGGCTATGTCCTGCTGCGCTTGCCGCTGGAGGTCGCGCCGATCTTCAAGGACTGGCTGCTGCGCCACTATCCCGACCGCTATCGTCACGTCATGTCGCTGATCCGCTCGATGCGCGACGGCAAGGATTACGATTCGGAATGGGGCAAGCGCATGAAAGGCTCCGGTCCCTATGCCTGGCAGATCGGCCGGCGCTTCGAAATCGCCGCCAAGCGGCTTGGCCTCAATGCCGAGCGGCGGTCGCTCAGGACCGACCGGTTCGTCGCGGCCGCCAAGGCAACCGAGCAGTTGATGCTGCTTTGAAGACGTGATGTGCCGCCGGTACCGGCGGCACGCGAAAAAATTCCGTCCGGCCTGTCCTGTCCCCGGGCTTGTAGACGGTGCCCTCCGGGTCCGGTGCCCCACCGGCCCGGAGGGGCTTGCGGAGAATCGGAGCTGATGCGAACCTCGCCGCACCATGGCTCGCCAGCGTTCCGATTCTCCGCTTCTCTTTGAAATCGTCGAGAGACCCGACTTCTCCTTCGAGACGAAGGCGATGGCCGAAGGCCTGTGGCCGGTGGCGGGGATGGACGAGGCCGGCAGGGGGCCGCTCGCCGGGCCGGTCGTGGCGGCGGCGGTGGTGCTCGATCCCGCCAACATTCCCGACGGTCTCGACGATTCCAAGCGCCTTAGCCATTTGCAGCGCGAGGCGCTGTTCTCGAGAATCCTTGGTTCCGCCTTTGGCGTATCGATGGCCTCGGTCAGCGCCGAGGGCATCGATGACAGCAATATCCTCAAGGCCAGCTTAGAGGCGATGCGCCGCGCCCTGGTCGGCCTGCCGGTGCAGCCGAAACTGGCGCTCGCCGACGGCCGCGACGTGCCGCCTGGCCTGCCCTGCGCCGGACGCGCGCTGATCAAGGGCGACCAGCGCTCGCAGTCGATCGCCGCCGCCTCGATCGTCGCCAAGGTGATGCGCGACCGCATGATGTGCGGCTGCGGCAGCCATCACGCGCATTACGGTTTCGAGGTCCATATGGGCTATGCGACAGTCCGTCACCGCACGGCCATCGAGGCGCATGGGCCGGTGGCGCGGCTGCACCGCGTATCCTTCGCCCCGTTCCGGCTTGGCGGGACGGAAGTGGTGGAGGAAGAGGGCTTAGCGGGCCTGGAGTAGCGAAAGCGGCTAGGCGCGTAATCTCCCCCCTTGAGGGGGAGATGGCCGGCAGGCCAGAGGGGTAGCCTCGCGTGAAGCGCCGGCTTCGTTTTTCGCCGCAAAAGGCGTCGCGCCCGGTCGGCCCGACCCCCTCTGTCGCCTTTGGCGACATCTCCCCCTCAAGGGGGAGATTATCCGCGCCATAACAAAAAAGCCGCCAAGTTGCCCGGGCGGCTTCATATTAGCGGCCCTGGAAGCCACTCAGTTCAACTTTGCCTTCACGTCCTGCAGCGCAGCCTTGAACAGGTCCGCACCAGCCTTGGCGTCCGTCTTGGCGGCAAGCAAGGTGCGGGCAGCCTCGACAGCAATGTCAACGGCGCTGGCGCGCACTTCGCCGATCGCCTCACGCTCGGCCTGACCGATCTTCTGCTCGGCAAGCGCGGTGCGCCTGATGACATAATCCTCGGTCTTCTTGTGCGCCTCGGCGGCAAGCATGTCGGCCTCGCGCTTGGCGGCGGCGACGATGTCGGCGGCCTCCTGCTCGGCTTCCTTGCGCTTCTTCTGGTATTGGCCAAGCAGTTGCTGGGCCTCCTCGCGCAGCCGGCGCGCATCCTCAAGCTCGGCGCTGATCTTGGCGGCGCGAGCATCGAGCGCCTTGGCGATCAGGCCCGGTACCTTGATGTAGATGGCAATGGCCAGGAAAATGACCAGGGCAACCGTGGCCCAAAGCGTTGCGAGAGATGTGGCGTCCATGATGCGCTCCTCACCGGGCCACGGATTTGACCGCGGCCGCGATCTCGGCCTTGCTGGCCTTGCCGCCGACCAGCGCCTCGACGATTGCCGAAGCAGTATCCTCGGCGATCGTGCCGACTTCCTTCATGGCATTGGCCTTGATGGAAGAAATGCGGGCTTCCGCTTCGCCAAGCTTCTGGTCGAGCGCTGCCTCGATCTTCTTGCGGGCGGTCTCGGCCTCCGCCTTGGCGGCGTCGTTGGCCTGCTGGCCGATCGCGTTGGCCCTGGTCTTGGCTTCCGCCAGTTCCTGCTCATAGGCGGCAACCGCGGCGTCGGCCTCGCCCTTCAGCCTGGCAGCATGATCGAGATCCTGTGTGATCCGGTCATTGCGCACATCGATGATGCCACCGACGCGCGGCATCACCACCTTCTTCAGGAACAGGTAGAACAGCCCGAAAGTGATCGCCAACCACAGAAGCTGCGACGGGAAAGTCGCCGGATCGAATGGCGGGAACACGCCGTGCGCCTCGGCGGGCACGCCGGTGCTGGAATGCGTATCGCCTTCCGTCCCGGTATGGCCACCTTCGACGGCGGGCGCGGCCTCTTCTGCAAACGCAGATGTCACGAACATGGACTATCCCCTGATATCAGGCCTGCCGCAGGCTTGCAGCCGGCCCGTCCAATTCCCAATGTTAGCCGAACATGGGCTCAGCCGAACAGGGCCAGAAGCGCGATGAGAAGGGAGAAGATGCCCAGAGCTTCGGTCACGGCGAAGCCGAAAATCAGGCGGCCGAACTGGCCATCCGCAGCCGACGGGTTGCGCAGCGCGCCCGACAGATAGCTGCCGAAGATGTTGCCGAGGCCAATGCCCGCGCCACCCATGCCGAGGCACGCGATGCCGGCGCCGATGTACTTTGCTGCTTCTGCTTCCATGTGTTCAACTCCTTTGGATCTAAAATTCCGTTGCAATTCCATCCGGCGGCAATGTCGAAACGCTTGGGCCGGAAACTCTTGATCAGTGCCCGGGATGCAGGGCGTCGTTCAGATACATGCAGGTCAGCACGGCAAAGACGTAGGCCTGCAGGAAGGCGACCAGCAACTCCAGTGCCGTCAGCGCCACCGCCATCGCCAAGGGCAGGACCGAGCCGGCGACGCCGACCGCGCCCAGCGCGCTCAGGCTGACGACAAAGCCGGAGAACACCTTCAGCGTGATGTGGCCGGCCAGCATGTTGGCGAACAGACGAACCGAGAGGCTAACCGGACGCGATACGAAGGAAATCACCTCGATTAGCACTACCAGTGGCAAAAGGTAGACGGGAACGCCATGCGGCACGAACAGCTTCAGGAAACCCAGGCCGTGCTTCATGAAGCCATAGACGACGACGGTTCCGATCACCAGCGCGGCGAGACCGAAGGTGACGATGATGTGGCTGGTGACGGTGAAGAAATACGGGAAAAGGCCAAGCAGATTGGCGACGAGCACGAACATGAACAGCGAAAACACGAAGGGGAAGAACTTCATGCCTTGCGTTCCGGCCGCATCCCTCAGCATGTTGCCGACGAATTCGTAGGCCATTTCGGAGATCGACTGAAGACGGGTGGGAATAAGGCTGCGGCTCGACGTCGTGAGGTAGAGGAACGCCGATGCAACGGCAACGGTGGCGACCATGAAGAGCGCCGAATTGGTGAAGGACAAATCATAGCCGCCGATGTTGATCGGAATCAGCTTGACGATATGGAACTGGTGGATCGGATCGACCTTGTCAGCAGCCACTTAATAATCCCCATCACAGCCGCGCGCGACTTTACTGTCCCGTTCATCGCGCCGGCCAGCGGCGCCTTCATTCATTCTTTCGGATCGCGCGGTTTCTCGCCCTGTCCGAATTGCGCCACCAGCCCCGCGGAACGCAGGACGTTGAGCACGCCGGCGCCGAAGCCGAGCAGCAGGCCGACTATCAGACCCCATGGCGACATTCCCGCCAGGCGATCGACAAACCAGCCGAGAGCCGCACCCACCACTATCCCGGCGATGAACTCGCTGGACAGTTTGAGTGCCTGGCCGTATCCGGCCGCACTGCCCGCTTTCGCGTCGTCTTTCCCCTCGAGCCGGTCCGGCCGCCTTGACGCTAGCGATGCTTCAAGGTCGCGCCGGCGGCGCTCAAGATCGTCGTCGCGGATGTCGGCTTCATGCTGCTTGCCGCGGCCGGTTTCTCCGGTTCCGTGTGGCCCATTCTTGTCGGCCATCGAACCCCCCTGCCCGGTCAGACCGTCGCCGTCCGTCCGCTTGTAAAGTCGCCGGCAACATAGTTAGAGGGTCTGTCTCCGTCAAGCCACGGGCAGAACTTCGGCCTGAAGTATTTTTCGTATTTAAATCAATGGCTTGTCAAGGTGCGACATCGTGCCCGACATTGTCTCTGGCGCGCGACGGCCGAATCCCTCCGGCGATGGCCCTTCGATTGGCCGCGCCCAGGGCGCTCAGCTCCAGCCGCCGCCATAGGTGCGGTAGAAGATATGCAGGCCGATCTTCGTCATTCTTTTCATCGCCCGCGCCCAGCCCGGATTGACATAATTGGCGTAGTAATGGGTCGACGATCCCACTTCCGGGATGAAGATCTTGCCGGCGGTGACCGCCATGGCGACGTCCTGGGCGATCTTGTAGTTGGCGGGGCTCTCGATGCGCTTCTTCCTGCCGTCGCAAGCGAAGGAGAACTGGCAACGATTGAACCATTTGTCGTTCTGGTAGACGACACCGCAGATCGAATTCGGATAGGCGGGATTGCGGACGCGGTTGAGGATGACCTGGGCGACGGCGGCCTGGCCGCGCACGCTCTCGCCGCGCGCCTCGAAATAGATGCCGTTGGCAAGGCATGTCTGCTCCGGCTTGGAGAAGACACTCGCCGGCAACGGGTTCTGCATCCAGGAATGGTCGCCCTTGGTCATCGGCGGAATGAAGCGACCATTGTTCGGCTTCTCGTCCTGCAGCAAGGCCTCGAAGGGCGAGGCCTGCGCATAGTCTGGTGCGGCCGATGCATAGGCGGTCGCCAGCACATCGGGGTGATCGTTGTTGACCAGCGCCGCAAGCATGGCCGGCATGGCGGGATCGGGCTTCTTGTCGACGCGCGTGTGGAATGCGGCGGCGATCTCGATCTCCTTGCCTTTGATCTCGGGCTTGGCGAAGGCCATCTTCAGGCCGCTGTCCATGCTCGGGCGAAGCAGCGAGGAGGTGCGCTCGAAGATCGAGCCGGCATTGAAGTGCTTCGGCGGCGCCACTGGCGAGACCTGGATGATGCGGCCCTTCTTGTCGGCACGCATGACGCGATCCTCGTCGGGTGTCGTGCTGGCTGCGCTGCCCTTGCCGCGAAACGACACAGCCCCAATGCCGGGCAAGCGGACGCCTGAACCCGAGATCGAACCGGTGGTGTCGGAATCAAGAAAAGGCATCTCGGCGGCATGAACCGAACCGGCGACGGATTTTTCGACAAAGGCGTTCCAGCGGGCGTTCGGCGCTTCGAGGCCGGAAACCAGGCTCGTCATGTCCTGGTAAGCAATGACATTGGGAAAACCAACCCAGATGCCAAGCCCAATGACCAGAGGAGACAGGAAGGAACGCTTCTTCTCGCCGGCGGCGGCGAGAAGCCGCTTCAAGACACGTCGATGCACAGAACTCCGGGGAAAGCCGACCCGAATGCACAGACCAACAATGGACGGAGATAGGAGTGAACGTCTTTTCTCACCGGCGGCGGCGACCAGCCGCTTCACAACACGTCGATGCACGGAACTCTCCAGAAACGCCACGGACCCCACTGGAGAGGAACAATGATGCATTAACCTTGATGGGGCGTTAACGGGGTCGATCGTGTTTTTTTAATGTTGATCCGAAACGAGACGTCTTTGCGCCGCCCAACCAGGCCGGAAATTCAGCTCGGCCGAAGAAAAACCGGCCAGGCGATCAATGCGCAGACGGCCGCCGCCAGCCATACACCCGACCACGACCAGAGAACCACCAGACCCGGAATGGCTGCCGGCACCAGGAAAAAGCCGACGAAAACGCAGCTGTTGGCAAGGCTGAGTGCGGTTCCGACATGTCCGGCACCAGCAAGCGTGGCAAGCTCTGTATAGGCGACGCCGTGCCAGGCCGAAACGCAGATGCCAGCAAAGACCAGCGCGATCGGAAGCGCCCACATCAGCGCCGGTTGCCCGGAGGCGAGCAGAACCAGCAGCCAAAGCAGCACAAAGGCAAGCGCGCTAAGCGCGCTGCATAACCGGAGAAACAGGCGGTTGCCGTGGCGATCGGTGAAGCGCCCGCTCCAGACGCGCATGACCATGGCGCCGGAGCGCTGCCGCTAGCGCTTCTTGGCCCTGCCGGCGAACGGATTGTCCGAGGTGCGCAAGGCGATGCGGATCGGCACGCCGGGCATGTCGAAGGCCTCGCGCAGGCTGTTCGAGAGATAGCGGACATAGGATTGCGGCATCGCGTCGGGCCGCGAGCATTGGACAACGAAGCCCGGCGGCCGCGTCTTGGCCTGGGTGACGTATTTGACCTTCAGGCGGCGGCCGGCGACGGCGGGCGGCGGATGATGCGCCAATATGCCTTCCAGCCAGCGGTTGAGCTTGCCGGTCGAGACGCGACTGTTCCAGACCTTGTGCGTCCTGATGACGGCATCCATCAATTTGTCGAGGCCGCGCCCGGTCTCGGCCGAGACCGGCACCGCCTGGATGCCGCGCGCCTGCGGCAGCAGCCGCTCCGTCTTCTCGCGCAACTCCGCCAGCAACTCCTGGGGGCGGTCGATCAGGTCCCATTTGTTGAAGGCGATCACTGGGGCGCGGCCCTCGCGGATGATCAGGTCGGCGATTTGCAGATCCTGTTTCTCGAAGGGAATGGTGGCGTCGAGCACGATGATGACGATCTCGGCGAAACGGATGGCGCGCAAGCCGTCCTGCACCGACATCACTTCCAGCTTTTCGTGTATCCTGGCCTTGCGGCGCATGCCGGCGGTGTCGAACAGTTTCACCCGCCGGCCGCGCCAGTCCCAGTCGACGGAGATGGAATCGCGGGTGATACCGGCTTCCGGCCCGGTCAAAAGCCGCTCCTCGCCGATCAGCGCATTGATAAGCGTCGACTTGCCGGCGTTCGGACGGCCGACGACGGCAATGCGCATCGGCTTGGTGTCGTCATAGGCCGGTTCGGCGTCGGGATCGGCGATGTCCTCGCCGATCAGCACCTCGCTGGCGGCGATCTCCTCGTCTTCGCCGTCCTCGTCCTCGCCGAAGGCGCGTGCCTCGCCAAGCGCCGCGATCACCGCGTCGCGCAGGTCCGGCAGGCCCTGGCCGTGCTCGGCCGAGACCGGGATCGGTTCGCCGAGCCCAAGCTCCCAGGCTTCCAGCATGCCGCCTTGCGCGCCCTTTGCCTCTGCCTTGTTGGCAACCAGCACCACCGGCTTGCCAGATTTCCGGACGATCTCGGCAAAGGTCCGGTCGTCGGGCAGCAGGCCGGACTTGGCATCGACGGTGAAGAAGATCAGGTCGGCCTCGTGGATGGCGATCTCGGTCTGGACGCGCATGCGGCCGGGCAGCGTCGAGGCACCGGCGTCCTCGAAACCGGCGGTGTCGATGACGTCGAAATGCAGATCGTAGAGTTTTGCCGCATGGACACGGCGATCACGGGTGACGCCCGGCGTGTCGTCGACAAGCGCCAGCTTCCTTCCCACCAGCCGATTGAAAAGGGTCGATTTGCCGACGTTAGGCCGGCCGATGATGGCGACTTTGAACGACATCCAAGATCACGACGCGCTGCCCGACCCGCGGATCAACTCGGACATCAGCGTCGCCCGTTCGCGCGTGTTGCGCGGGGCGCCGTCATCCGCGGCGATCTGGTCGAACAGTTTCAGAGCATCCTGTGCCTTGCCTTCCTTCCAGGCAGCAAGGCCAAGCGCCTCGCGCGCGGTGTGGCGCAGCGTATTGGTGTCGGCGGTGAGCGCCTCGACGCGGCTGGAGACATCGGCAAAGGAGCCGTGGTCGACCAGCAACAGCGCTGCCCTGAGGCGCGCCATGTCGCGAAGGCCCGATGGAATGTCGGTGTCGGCGGCAACGTCGTCGAAGTCCTTGACGGCAGCGTCGACGTCGCCCTTGTCGGCCTTGACGGTCGCCGCACGCATGCGGGCGAGCAGCGGGTAGGCGCCGTAGCCGTCCTTTTCCAGCGAATCGAGCGCGGCCAGAGCCTCATCGCTCTTGCCGTCATTGGCAAGCTTCAGCGCTTGCGAGAAAGCGTCGCCCGAACGGTTGGCGCGGGTCTCGTCCCAATAGCGGTAGCCGACGACGGCGGCGGTGCCGAGCACCACCAGCACCGCGAGCACAAGCAGGGCTGGACCGAAACGATCCCACAGCACCTGCGCCTGTTCGCGACGAATCTCTTCGTTGACTTCGCGGATAAAACTGTCGTCGGACATCAATCAAACCATTGCTGCCCCAAAGCGGAGCGCTTCATGAGCCCGCGTTTTAGCGAAATTTCGCCGGCATGGAAGGGGTTCCCCAGGAAAATCGGCTGAGCGCCAGGCAGGCGACCCAACGTGCGACGGCAAAGCCGACCGTACCCGCGCCACATTTCGCCGATAGCCGACCTTAACCGTTCCTGTGCCAGACCGGATGCCGATGCCTCGTTTGTCCCGCGTTGTTGCGTTTTCTCTTGCCTCGCTTTCTCTGGCCTCGCTTGCCGCAGCCGGCACGGCTTTCGCCGATCCGCCCGCGGCGCCTCCGCCGACAAAGCCGAAGCAGGTCGTCATCATCTCGTTCGACAGCGCCCGCGACATTTCGCAGTGGAAGCGCAGCCGCGCGCTGGCGCAGCGCACCGGCGCCCATTTCACCTATTTTCTCTCCTGCGTCTTCCTGCTCTCGCCGCAGACGCGCGCGGAGTACACGGCGCCCGGCAAGAGCGCCGGCAAATCCAATATCGGCTTTGCCGCCTCGAAACAGGACGTAGCCGACCGGCTTGAACAGATCCGGCTGGCTGCCGCGGAAGGCCACGATATCGGCAGCCATGGCTGTGGCCATTTCGACGGCAAGGACTGGAACAAGGCCGACTGGCTCGCCGAGTTCGGCTCGTTCGAGCACATTCTGGAAAACGCCTATTCGATCAACGGCATTGCGCCCGAACCCAAGGGCTGGCGCGATTTCGCGCGGCATTCGGTTATCGGCTTTCGCGCGCCCTATCTGTCGACGAACAAGGCGCTCTACGAGGCGTTGCCCAAGGCCGGCTTCCAGTTCGACGCGAGCGGCGTCTCAAAAGGCCCGGTCCGGGCGCCGACCAGTAACGGCATCACGCATTTTTCGCTGCCGCAGATTCCGGAAGGCCCGAAATCAAGGCCTGTTATCGCCATGGACTACAATCTCTATGTCAGGCATTCCGGCGGTTTCGAGCGGCCAAGCAAGGGGGGCGAGTTCGCGGAGCGGACCTATCAGGCCTTCCGCAGCGCCTTCGACAAGCAATATGCGGGCGGCCGCATCCCGCTGGAGCTCGGCTTCCACTTCACGCTGATGAATGACGGCGCCTACTGGAACGCGTTGGAGCGTTTCGCCGGCGAGGTCTGCGTCAAAGCCGACGTCGAGTGCATCAGTTTCCGCGACTATGTTTCGCGGCAACGCGCCGGCGAGAGACAGGCAAATGTGGGCGGCTGAACCGCCCACGCTTTTTCCTTAGATATCAGGCCGGATCCTCGGCGCTCTGCCTGGCGAGATAGCGCTGGTCGATTTCAGGCAGCGGCTCGCCCTGCAATGTCGCCTCGAAGGCGCGCAGTCGCTTATGCACGGACTGTAGTTCCACGATGGTCGACCACGAGGTGAGCAGGAACTGAAGCGAGCTTGTCACCTTGCCGAAGGCGTTCGATATCTGGTTCAGGGCGCCGAAGGTGATCTTGTGTGCCACAAGCGAAGGCCCGAGGATCAGCAGCGAGAAAATGTTGTCAGCCTGCAGATAGGTGTAACGGACGACGTTGAAATAGATGTAGTGGAAATAGAGCCTGAAATAGTTGTGGCGGACATTGGCGAACAGCTCGGCAGTGGTCGCAGGCTGGGCCCTGTCGGCATGATCCTCGCCGTAGACGAGTTCCTTGCGATAAGCGGCTTCCACACGCTGGTTGCGGAACTGCAGTCCCGGCAATTTCATGCCGGCTATCATGACCGAAATCGTTCCGAACAGACACCAGGCAAGTGCTGCGACCACCAATGGCTGCGGGATGGCGCCGACAATCGGCAATTCGCTGATATGGGCTTGCAACTGGATCATGACCGGAAGGAATGCAATCAATGTCATGATCGACTGGACGAAGCTGGAGCCCAGATCTTCCATGATCTGCGAGAAACGCATCGTATCTTCCTGAATACGCTGCGAGGCGCCTTCGATATGGCGAAGCCGGCTCCAGTTCTCGACGAAATAATTGTTCATCGCCGTGCGCCAGCGGAAGATCCAGTGGCTGACGATGAAGGCATTGACCACCTGCACATTCATGCCGACCAATGCCAGCCATGAAAAATCGGCCAAGCCGATATAGAACTCACCGTCGGTCGACTTCGTCGTGCCCGACATCAGCCCCTGCACGTAGTCGAAGAAAGGGCCATACCAGGCATTGACTGCGACGCTGACCTGCACGTTGAAATAGATGAAGAACAGGATGACGGCGGTCATCAGGATCGACCAGTTCTGCCAGGGATGTGGCGAGTACCAGGCCCAGAAAGCGTAAAAGATCGCCACGCAGATCCCGAAATAGATGTAGAACCACAGGAACGGCTTCGACCAGAGCACGGCAATGCCGATGATTGGTGGAGCGCCGGCAGCGGCGGGCGGAAGCCCGATTAGCGCACCCAACTGCTCTCCGCCGAAAAACCAGAACAAGATCGCGGCAAGGCTCCAGACGGCGGCCGAGGTGAAAAACAACTTCGGCTGCGGGAAAAACGATACGAACACTGTGGCGAAATCCTCGGTCGGTGCGCAAATCAGCTGACTACAGCGGGCATAAGGTCACACATTAGGTGGAAAGAAAATGCCCCGTGCCTAGTGCCCGGCCCCGAGCAAACCCACAATCATGGCGATTTTGGCGCAGCCGACCAGGCGACCACGCCGGAGACGATCAGGACAGCGGCGGCCACGATCGAGGCCAGGAAAAAGCCGCCTGATGCTTGCGCCAGCAGACCGGCGACCAGCGGGCCGATGATCTGTCCGAGGCCGAAGGACGCCGTCATCAGCGCGAAAGTCCGGCGCGGCGCCTGCGGGGCGAGCAGCTTTACGGCCTGCAGGCCGAGCGCGGTCATGGCCATGAACGTGGCGCCAAGCAGAAACCCGCCGAGCAGCGGCCCGGCGCGCCCGCCCATGGCCACGCTGGCGGTGACGCCGACCGCCTCAATGAGGCAACCCGCAAGGCAGGCCGCATAGAGGCCGATCCGTTCTGCGATCTTCTGCCACAGCCAGACCGAGGGAATTCCGGCAAGGCCGGTGACCAACCAGACGATCGCCTCGAAGACGCGGCCGCCGCCGCCCTGGCGAACGATGGCGACGAGAAACGTCGCCGTCACCACATAGCCGAAGCCGAACAGGCCGTAGGCGACAATCATTTTCACCAGCGACCGGTCCTTCGGCAGCGCCGGTTCGCGAACCGCAACGCCGTTGGTGGTCGAGGCAGGCCCCACCAGCAACGCCACGACAGCGAAGCCGCAGCCACAAATCGCCGCCGACCACAGCCAGCCCGCCGCCCAGCCGGCATGTCCGGTGACGAGAACGGCCATCAGCGCCGAGGAGGCCGCGATACCGAGGCCAACGCCACCGAAATGCAGCGCCTGCAGGTCGTTGCGGTCGGCCGCGGTAAGATGGCCAAAGACGATGCTGGACATGAAAACCATGACCAGGGCGCTGGCGACACCGCCAAGAAAACGGATGACGAGAAAGGCCGCCATGGTGTCGGTCAGCCCCATCAGCGCGGCCAACACGGTGCTGGCAGCAAGGCCGGAGAACATCAGCATGCGCTCGCGCCCATGCGCCCAGCCACCGGCGGCGGCAAGCGCGCCGACGAGGTAGCCGAGATAGTTGGCCGACGCGATCCAGCCGGCATCGGCCGGCGACAGGCCGAGTTCTTCCATCATGCCGGGCAGGATCGGCGTATAGACGAAGCGGCCGATGCCCATAGCGACGGCAAGCGCGACCATGCCGGCGAAGGCGAGGCGTAAAGGGGATGGCGAAGCGGCTTTCATTGCGGTGCACAATAAGTGCGCCGGCCTATCAAACAATCCACTTATGTTGGGCCAGAAGGGTTCGCTAGGATTCGAGCGCCGCTGAGATACAGAACGAGCGTCGACGATCCTTCGCGCGCCCTTTGTCCTGCCGGACATCTCCCCCACGAAGGGGGAGATCGGCAGCTTCGGCGCCGGCTCTCCTTCTTCGTCTTCGGAGATTGGCGAAAGCGGAGATGACGCCAATCTCCCCCCTCGTGGGGGAGATGTCCGGCAGGACAGAGGGGGGCGCTGTCCCGCCGACGTCTCGGCAGCGATCCTCTGTGCGAAGGATTCAGCCGCAGCCGGCCCGCGCCGTCTCATAGGCAGTGCGCCGCGCCGTCAGCCGGAACGGCACGTCGCCAAGCTCTCGCTCCGACATGGTGTCCAGAACGGGATGCGACAGCGGATCGATCACCCATCGGCCGATTTCGCTTTCATGTCGCCGGCCTCGCCATGTATCGGCGACAAAAAGGCCCCTGAGCAATGATAAAATCTTCACCATCTTCGCCTCCTCAGGTCTGACTAGCCTCCTTAAAATCTGCCATTTTCTTGCATGTTTCAATTGAGATTTCGGCCATGACGGTTTAGAAAAACTACATGGCCATGCTGAACCGCGTCCATCTCAACGGCTTGCGCGCCGTGGAAACTGTCGCCCGCCTGGGGTCGCTTGCCGCGGCAGCCGGCGAACTTAACGTATCTTCCAGCGCCGTCAGCCAGCAGATCAAGCGGACCGAGAAACAACTCGGCCAGGCGCTGTTCGAGCGCACGCCAGGCGGTCTCGTGCCGACCGAGTTCGGCACGGTCTTCACGGCGCGGCTCAGCGCGGGTTTCCGCGAGCTTGCGCAGGCGGTGGCGCTGGCTGACGAGGCGAGCCAATGCACGCTGGTGGTTTCGGTGGCGCCGGCCTTTGCCTCGAAATGGCTGCTGCCACGGCTGTCCAGGCATTTCGCCCGCCATCCGAGCGTGCTGCTGCGCATCGACGCTTCGGGACGGATCGCCGATCTAGACCATTCCGACATCGACATCGGAATCCGGATGGGCGACGGCAAATGGCCGGGCGTCCGCGCGGAACTGCTGCTGGCGCAGGAGGTGTTTCCGGTCTGCGCGCCGTCGATCGCAGCCAGACTGAAATCGATCGAGGATCTGGCGCAGACCTGTGCGATCACCGACGAGCGGGCGATGATCAACTGGGAAAGCTGGTTCGAGGCGGCGGGTGCGAAGCCCGTGACCTTTCTCAAGGGCGCGCGCTTCACCGACCCGATGCTCTGTCTGGAATCGGCGATCGCCGGTCATGGTGTGATGCTCGCCTGGCAATTGCTGACCGCCGACGCTCTCGCCGACGGCCGGCTGGTGGCGCCGTTCGGCGTGCGCGCTGAGAGCGGGCTGGGCTATTGGCTGGTGACCTCCGCCAGCAAGAGCGAGAGCCGCAAGGTGCGCGATTTCAAGGCCTGGATCCGCGAAGAGATCGAGGCGACGATGGCGCAGTTCGGCGCGCTCGACAGCGCGGCTTGACGCTCGCGCACAATCCAGATGCCACCGCGTCCTTCGCACGTCCAAATGGACGCGTGGCGCTGTGGCCCACCGCAATGACGGTGGAAAGCGCCAACCCACCGGTCTATGTATAACGAACCCCACACATCACGGCAGGCAGGACCATGACCACACATTCGCGCGGCGTTTCCGCAACGATCGACCCGGTGAAGCTCGACAGGCTGGCGGAGGTCGCCATCAAGGTCGGGCTGCAACTGCAGCCGGGGCAGGATCTGGTGCTGACCTCATCGATCGCGGCCCTGCCCTTGACCAGGCGGATCGTCGAGCATGCCTATAAGGCCGGAGCCGGGCTGGTGACGCCGATCTTCAACGACGACGAGATTACGCTGGCGCGCTTCCGCTACGGGGCGGACGCCGGCTTCGACCGTGCCACCGGCTGGCTCTATGAGGGCATGGCGAAGGCCTTCGCCGGCAATGCGGCGCGGCTTGCGGTGCGCGGCGAGGATCCGTCGCTGCTGTCGGCGCAGGACCCCGCCAAGGTGGCGCGCGCCAACAAGGCGAATTCGATGGCTTATCAGCCGGCGCTGGAGAAGATCACCGGCTTCGATATCAACTGGAACATCGTCGCCTACCCCGACCTCGCCTGGGCCAAACAGGTATTCCCAGGCGACGCCGACGACGTCGCGGTGGTGAAGCTCGCCGACGCCATCTTCGCCGCGTCGCGGGTGGATGTGGAGGACCCGATCGGCAACTGGACGGCGCACAATGCGGCATTGAAGAGCCGGACCGAATGGCTGAACGGCCACAATTTCCATGCGCTGCATTTCACCGGGCCAGGCACTGATCTCACCGTCGGGCTGGCCGACGGCCATGAATGGATGGGCGGCGCCTCGACCGCCAAGAACGGCATCACCTGCAACCCCAACATTCCGACCGAGGAAGTCTTCACCACCCCGCATGCACGGCGCGTCTCGGGCCATGTCTCCTCGACCAAGCCGCTGTCCTACCAGGGCACGCTGATCGACGAGATCTCGGTGCGCTTCGAGGAAGGCAGGATCGTCGAGGCAAAGGCTTCGAAGGGCGAGGACGTGCTGAAGAAGGTGCTCGACACCGACGAGGGCTCACGCCGGCTCGGCGAAGTGGCGCTGGTGCCGCATTCCTCGCCGATCTCGGCGAGCGGCCTTTTGTTCTTCAACACGCTGTTCGACGAGAACGCCGCCTGCCACATCGCGCTCGGCCAGTGCTATTCGAAGTGCTTCGTCGACGGCGCCTCGCTCAGCCAGGACGAGATCGCGGCACGCGGCGGTAACAAGAGTTTCATCCATATCGACTGGATGATCGGCTCGGACAAGATCGACATAGACGGGCTCGGCAAGGACGGCAGAAGGGTGCCGGTCATGCGCAAGGGCGAATGGGCCTAGGGGAGCCGACAAGGCGGAGGTTGCAATGACCTTCGACATCGCAGTCAAGCGCATCTATGCAGCGCCGGAAAAAGCCGATGGCCAGCGGGTGCTGGTCGACCGGATATGGCCGCGCGGGGTCAGCAAGGAGCACGCCGCGCTGACGCTATGGCTGAAGGATGTGGCGCCGAGCGATGAGTTGCGAAAATGGTTCGGGCACAAGCCTGAGCATTGGGCGGAGTTCCAGAGGCGGTATCGCGCCGAGTTGGGTGAGAATGGCGGGGCATTGGCGGAACTGCGCACCCTGCTTCGCGACGGCAAGGTGACGCTACTCTATGGCGCGCATGATGAGGCGCACAACAATGCGGTGGCGCTGGCGGAATACCTACTTCGTCATCCTCGGGTCAAGCCCACTGCTGTCCGGTTAAACTGAAGATAGGCTGAAGATCGTCTGTCTGTCGTCATGTTTGGGCGGCGGCGGGGTCTTGAGGGCGTCGATTGAGCGCCTGTGCATGATGTTGAGCCGCACAAGGCGGGCAAAGGCGAGCGGCTGTCTGACGGTTTTCTGT
>NZ_JAOWPS010000005.1 GCF_025753795.1 Mesorhizobium sp. YC-39 | reverse complement strand
AAGGGGACCACGCGCCAAGCCTACTCATGACCTGGCTCCCGGTTCGTGAATCGAGTCCGCGAAACTTCTCCCCGGTACACGAAACTCTGCGCCGGTTCGCGAAACTCGTCGCACCGACACGCATTACCCAAATAGCTGCTCCATCAGAAAGTCGCATAAGATAGATTATGGAACTTGAGCATAAGCCCGGCAGCTTGGAATTGCTGGTGATTTTCATAGGCTTGGCGCAATTGATGCGTGTTGCCTTGAGCCGATGGCCAACGCTACGCTGCCCGGATGACGACAGCAAAGCGTGAGATCGAAGCGGCGATCGAGGTGTTCGTGCATGGGTACAGCACCGGCAAGAGCCAGACCTTTCCTTACGAGGCCAGCCGCGTCGGGCCATTGTGGCTGATGCGCGATGCTGTGCGCAAGAATCCTCGCGACTACCGCAGCGAGGAATGGGTCGTCCATGACATCGCCGCCCAGGAAGCTGACGCGATCGTGCGGCAGCATGCGCGGCCGAGCTTCGCTATATCGGTTGCGATCGCGAGCGAGGAACCGGATGGGCCAACGCGAACCGCGTACAGGGCTCTCGGCTACCGGCTGCTTCGGACGGAAGGATTTTTCGTCCAGCCACTGAGCCAGATTCCAAAGCCGGCGGCGATTGTTTCGATCGAACGCGTGCGGACAGTCGAACGGGCGGCGCAGTTGGGAAAGATCATGCGCAGGCGGCCGATCGCGGACGATCTGCTCGGCGACGGCGCGCCGTTCCGCCAATATGTGGCGGTCGATGGCGACGATATCGTTGGACGCGTGCGCAGCGTGGATGCTGTCGGCGCCACGTGGTGCGCGGACATGTATGTCGAGCCTTCGCACCGGCGTCGCGGTATCGGCCAGGCACTTATGTCGAAAATGTTGCATGACGACCGGGCCCACGGGTCGCGGTGCTCGGTGCTGGCCGCGACGCATGCAGGGGCGCTGCTTTATCCCCGGATGGGCTACAAGCGGATTGGAACGCTGCTGATATTCGGTCTAAAGAGCCGAATGCGCTTATGAAGCGCCATCCGTATCACACTGACTCATAAGGCATTTCCAAGATCAGGCCATCATAGGCCGGCTCGACATTGGCCGGCGTCTCGGCCATCACCACGGCGTAATCGAGCGGCACGTGCATATGCGTCAGTACGGCCTTTTTCGGCGCCAGCCTTTCGATCCAGTCAAGCGCCTGGCCAAGCGATAGATGGCTCGGATGCGTCCTGTATTGCAGAGCGTCGATGACCAGCATTTCCAGGCCGTGCAGCCACTCGACCGTAGCCTCCGGGAAGTCGCTGATATCGGGACAATAGGCGAGCCTGCCGATGCGAAAACCAAGCGAGATAATGTCGCCATGAAACTGCGGCAGCGGCTGGAGGGTGAGGGCCCCCCCCTCTCCTTCGATCACCACCGGCCGGGCGTGATCGATGATATGGGCATTGACGATCGGCGGATAGGAACTGCCTAGCGGCGTTTCGAAACAATAGCCGAACGCCTGCCGCAAGCGCAGCATGGTGGCTTGGTCGGCATGGATATCGATCAGCTGGCGCTGTTCGAGCACGAAGCCGCGCAAATCGTCGATGCCGTGGATATGGTCGGCATGCGGATGCGTGTACACGACGGCATCGATGCGCCTGACCGATGCCAGCAGCATCTGCTCGCGGAAATCCGGCCCGGTGTCGATGACCACGGTGGTTCGGCCACCATTTGCCGCGATCCGCTCGACGAGGGCTGCGGTGCGCATGCGCCGGTTCCTGGGATTGGCGGGATCGCAATTGCCCCAGTCGCCGGTGATGCGCGGCGTACCCGGCGACGAGCCGCAGCCGAGGATGGTAAGACGCAGCCGGTCGCTCATGCGCCCGGAGCCTGCGTGTCCGGGCCCTCTGTTTTGGAGCGGGGCATCTTCCTGAACAGCCGGAAGAAATTGTCCGTCGTGATATCGGCGATCTCGGCTTCGCCGACGCCGATCGTTTCGGCCAGAACCTTGGCTGTATGCGCGACATAGGCGGGCTCGTTGCGCTTGCCGCGAAATGGTATCGGCGCCAGATATGGCGCGTCGGTTTCGACCAGCAGGCGCTCCTGCGGCACGTCGGTCGCGATGGCGCGCAGATCGGCCGAGTTCTTGAAGGTCAGGATGCCGGAAAAGGACACATAGCCGCCGAGCCTGACGCCCACTTCGGCAAGCCTGCGCCCCGACGAAAAACAATGCAGGATGAAGGGGAAGGCGCCCTTCCCTGTTTCTTCCTCTAGGATCGCCGCCATGTCGTCATCGGCGTCGCGCGAATGGATGACCAGCGGCAGCTCCGTCTGGCGTGCGGCGGCGATATGGGTGCGAAAGCCCTGGGCTTGCACCTCGCGCGGCGCGTGATCGTAGAAATAGTCGAGGCCGGCCTCGCCGATCGCCACCACCTTGGGATGCCCGGACAGGCGCACAAGCTCGTCGGCAGTCACGTCAAGCTCTTCGGCCGCATTGTGCGGATGGGTGCCGACCGAGCAATACACGTCATCGAAAGACTCGGCAATCTCAAGCACTTGCTGGAACCGCTTTACACGCGTCGAGATCGTCACCATGCGGCCGATCCCGGCCGCTTTGGCGCGGGCGACGATGGCCGCCCGCTCCTCTGCGAAATCCGGAAAGTCGAGATGGCAGTGACTGTCGACCAGCATCAGGCGTTCGCGTCCGGCTGTTCGACTTCGACATAGCGTGGAAACACCGGTTGCGGCGCCGGCAGAGCCGTACCGGGCACCAGCGCGTGGTCTTCCGCGACATGCGCGAAATCACGGCTGTCCGCCGGGACCGCCAGGATGTCCAGCAGCTTGGCCGCGGCGCCCGGGATGAAGGGCTGGCAGAGCAGCCCTACCCGCCGGATCACCTCCGCCGTGGTCCACAGCACCGTCTCCATGCGTGCCGGGTCAGCCTTCCTCAGCGCCCAGGGCTCCTGGCCCGCAAAATAGCGATTGGCCTCCGCCACCACGCCAAAGATCGCCGCCAGCGCCAGATGAATGCCCTGCTCAGCCATCGCCTTGCGTGCCATGGCAAGTGCTGCCGTGGCTTGGTCGAGGATCGCCTTGTCGGCGTCCGCCAGTTCACCGCGTTTGGGCACCACGCCGCCGCAGTTTTTGGCGATCATCGACAGCGATCGCTGCGCCAGATTGCCGAGATCGTTGGCGAGATCGGCATTGGTGCGGTTGACGATCGCCTCGTGGCTGTAGCTGCCATCCTGGCCGAAAGGCACTTCGCGCAGGAAGAAGTAGCGCACCTGGTCGAGGCCGTAATGTTCGATCATGGTGAACGGATCGACGACGTTGCCGACCGATTTCGACATCTTCTCGCCGCGGTTGAACAGAAACCCGTGGCCGAAGACGCGCTTCGGCAATGGGATGCCGGCCGACATCAGGAACGCCGGCCAATAGACTGCATGGAAGCGCACGATGTCCTTGCCAATGATATGCGCATCCGCTGGCCAAAAGCGCCAATCATCAGCCTTTTCATCGGGATAGCCGACGCCGGTGATGTAATTGGTCAGCGCGTCGACCCAGACATACATCACATGCTTGTCGTCGCCCGGCACCGGGACACCCCAGTCGAAGGTAGTGCGCGAGATCGACAGGTCCTTCAGCCCCGACTTGACGAAGCTCATCACTTCGTTGCGCCGCTCGGCCGGGCCGATAAAGTCGGGCTGGCTTTCGTAAAGCGACAGCAGCCTGTCCTGATAGGCTGACAGGCGAAAGAAATAGCTTTCCTCCTCGACCCATTCGACTGGCGTCCCTTGCGGGCCGTAGCGGACATTGTCGGGGCGGACTTCGGTTTCCTCTTCGCCGTAATAGGCCTCGTCGCGCACCGAGTACCAGCCGGCATAGCCGCCCTTGTAGACGTCGCCATTGGCCGCCATCGCCTTCCAGATCGCCTGGGAGGCGGCGTAGTGCCGCTTTTCGGTGGTGCGGATGAAATCGTCATTGGAGGCATTGAGCGCAACGGCCATGCGCTTAAAGTCCGCCGAATTGCGGTCGGCCAACTCGCGCGGCGAAACGCTTTCGCGCTTCGCCGTCTGCAGCATCTTGATGCCGTGCTCGTCGGTGCCGGTGAGAAAGAAAACTTGCTTGCCGTCGAGCCGCTGGAAACGGGCGAGCGCGTCGGTGGCGATCAACTCATAGGCATGGCCGATATGCGGTTTGCCATTCGGATAGGAAATCGCGGTCGTGATGTAGAATGTGTCGCGTGACATGAATGAACCGTCGTGAATGTCTGAATGCAAGGTGTGGCGGTGGATATCGCATCGGAACGGCGATTGCCATCCCGAGGCAATGCATGCATGCCGCCCAAAAGCGGCCCCGGGTTTGGGGCACCGGCATGCATCAAAAAAACCGTCACATTCGCATTGCAGAATTCAGGCGGTCGATCATGGTCAAGGCGTGCTGCTTCTTGTCGAGATTGTAGGTATCGGTCTCAGATATAGCGTTCAGCGCCTCGTGCCAAGTGTCCGACAATGTTTTGGCCCGAGCCAGATCGCCGGCAAGTGCCGCCTCGCTGGCGCTGGCCGAAAGCAGGTCGAGCGCCCGGCGATTGAAGATGTCGAACTGGATGGCCTGATCGCGACCGGCGACTGCCTCTGCCAGGCGATAGGCGCCGGCGACGTCGCCCTTTCTCGCTGTCACCAGGGCATCGAGCGTCTCGGCGATTTCCAGCCCGCCATACTGCGTCAAAAGGATCGCGGCGCGCGCGCTGCCCCCTGCCCGCTCGGCCAGTGCTGCGCGTGCTGCCGGATTGTCTGGTGGCGGCGGCTCGACCCCTTCCAGAACCGTCATCAGGCTTTCCGCGTCGAGCTGCGTCAGCCGCACCATCTGGCAGCGCGACCGGATCGTCGGCAGCAGGCTGCCCGGCGCATGGACGATGAGGATGAACAACGTCCGCGCCGGCGGTTCTTCAAGGTTCTTCAACAAGGCATTGGCGGCGTTGGCATTCATATCGTCGGCCGGGTCGACGATCACCACCCGGTAGCTGCCGTCATGCGAGGTCAGCGACAGGAAGCGGCTGACCCTGCGGATCTCGTCGACGGTGACGACCGTCTTGAAGCTTTTGGTCTTGTCGTTCGCCGGGCGTGTCAGATGCAGCACCGAAGGATGCGCACCGGTGGCGATCTGGCGAAACAGCGATGACGCCGGGTCGGGAACGGCCAGAGCATCCGGCGCCTGCTCGGAGGCCGGATGCTTCAAAAGATGGTGCGCCAGATGGAAGGCTAGCGTCGCCTTGCCGATGCCGACCGGGCCGGCAAAGATCAGCGCATGCGGCAGCTTCCCCGAGCGATAGGCCGACGCAAGCATGGTCGCCGCCTGGCCATGTCCGATCAGACGCGGGGTCTCGGACGGCTCCGGCACCCCATCCAGCGTGTCATGCTGCTCAGGTGCGATGCGTTCGAAGATCATGCCGGCGATGCCTGCTTGCGGTGTGTTTGTGTTGGCGCCAGCGCCGCCAGGGCCGCGAACACCGTGGCGGTGACGACGTTCTCCACCGCTTCGGGGTCAGCAGACGCGTCGATGACGATGCAGCGTTCCGGCTCGGCAGCCGCGATTGCCAGAAACGCTTCGCGGCGGCGCTGGTGGATAGCAAGAGTTTCCTTCTCGAAACGATCGGCGTCGGCATCGCTGCCCCGCCGTGCGGTGGCGCGACGCAAGCCCTCGGTCGGGTCGATATCGAAGATCAGCGTCATGTCGGGCACCATGCCGTTGATGGCAACCTCTTCCAGCGCGTCCATGAACGCCGGATCGATACCGCCGGTAACGCCTTGGTAGACGCGCGAGGAATCCATGAAGCGGTCGCAAAGCACGATCGAACCGCGCTCCACCGCCGGTCGGATGACCTGCTCGACATGATCGGAACGCGCGGCTGCAAAAAGCAGCGCCTCCATCTTGGGCCCGAACGGTTCGGCGGCGCCTGAAAGCAGGACATGCCGGACCGCCTCCGCGCCTGGCGAGCCGCCCGGCTCACGCGTGACAAGGACATCGTATTTCTTGGCGCGCATCTTCCTGGCCAGCCGCTCGATCTGCGTCGACTTGCCTGCTCCTTCGCCGCCTTCGAAGGTGATGAAAAATCCGCGCGCCAATCAAAACGCCTCCGTCGGTACCTGGGGACGGTCATAGTCCCGGCCGGGAAAAAGGTCCACCGCGACGCCTTGGTCTTTATGCGTGTCACTGCGCACCCTTGAGTAACGTGCGCTAACGCAACCAGCCGACGGCCAGTTCCTTGGCAGCATCGAACGCGCGCTGCCGCAACGAGCCCACACCGACCGACTCGGCCGCGAAAAGCGGGGTCTCCTGGCTAAGCGTGTCACCGATCCAAACGCGCAGCACGCCCACCGGCTGCCCCTCCTCCACGGGTGCTGCAACCGGTCCGTCATAGACGATGTTGGCAGTAACCTTGTCGCGGTTGGCGGTGGGCAGGAAGATCGTCACCGGCCCCTTTGCCTTCAGCGCCACGCCGGATTTCGCGCCACCGAAAACCTGGGCCTCGCCGACCACCTCATCGCCAGCGAAAATCGCGGTCTTCTGGAACGAGCGGATGCCCCAGTCGAGCAGCTTTCGCGCTTCCTCCGCGCGCTCGCGGTCGCTGGTCAGACCGCTCATCGCCGCGATCAACCGCGTACCGTCGCGGTTGATCGAACCGACAATGCCGAAACCGGCGGTCTCGCTGGCACCGACCGCCAGGCCATCGGCGCCGATATCCATCGCTAGCAGCGGATTGCGGTTCCTCTGCAGGATCTTGTTCCAGGTGAAATCCTTCTGCCCATAGTAGTGATAGAGATCGGGATAATCGCGCCAGATATGCAAGGCCAGCAGCGCAAGCTCACGAACCGTCGTTTGCTGACCGTCGGCCGGCAGGCCGGTCGAATTGACGAATGTCGATTTGGCGAGACCGATCTGCCTGGCGCGTTCAGTCATCTGCGCGGCGAAATTCGTCTCCGATCCGGCGAAGCCTTCGGCAATGACGATGCAGCCGTCATTGGCTGCCTGGACCGTCACGCCCTGGATGAGGTCGTCCAGCCGGATTGCCGATTTGAGCTTGGCGAACATGGTAGAGGTTCCCGACGGCGCGCCGCCGGTGCGCCAGGCGTGTTCGCTGACCACGAATGTATCGTCGAGCGTCACGCGCCCCGACTTGATGGCGTTGAAGACCACTTCCATCGTCATCAGCTTGGCCAGCGACGCTGGTGGCATCGGCCTGTCGGCGTCCTTGGCAAACAGCACCGCGCCTGTTTCGGCATCGATCATGAACGCCTGCGCGGCCTTGGTCTCGAAAAGCTGCGCCGCCGCCGGCGCCAGCGAGACCAGCAGCAGGCCAAGACCCAAAAGCCCAGCGAAAGGGAACCCGGCAAAAGGCCAGGCGCAGCAAAATTTCATCAGAGGTTCGACCCGTCAGCCGGCATTCAGGGCAGGCCTTACAAGCTATCAGGCTTTTCCCCGGCGCAACAACCACACCATGGAAAAACTGGCCTCGCCCGTCAGTTCCGCACGGCGAGCGCGTCAGGCGCACCATGTGACCACGCCGCTTGCAGCATCTCGTCCAGGCTGCCATGGCCGTCAGGGTAGAGATTGACCGAATACCAGTCTTGGCCATCGAGTTCGGAGCGCTGAATTTCGGTCTTGCCGAAGCCGGAAAGCTGCGCCGCCACGCGCTTCGCCTCGACGGCATCCTCGAACGAACCCGCCGCGACATACTCCGTTGGCGAACCAGCCGATGGAGCTTCCGGGTTGGCCCGCTGCCACGACTGGAGAATTTCGGCGGGCGACATGCCATCGCCATCCAACGCGGCAAAGGCGTTGGACGCGCGCTCCACGCGCTCATCCGCATAAGACAGCGACGCCACAGTGAACGGCGATTGCGGCGGCAGATTGATCTCCGGGCGCTCTGGCACGATCGGTCCGAAATCGGGCAGTGTCACATCGCCGATGCCCGTCTGCGCCGACATGACCGGCTGCGCTTCGGGTGCCGATCCGGAATTGGTCAGCTGACCTGGGAACGGCACGGCGGCCGTGCCTGCCGGCAGGCTCGGCGACGATCCATTCATGGCGATCATCACGCCGGTCGGCAGGCCATCGGATGGATCCGGCGCCCTGTTGCCGGGATGGTAGGACGCCATCAGATACTGGTCGTCATTGCCGTCGAGCGGCGCCCGTCCGACATACTCCACCTTCACCTTGGCCGTGCCGCTATTGGCATAGTCGAGCATTTCGGCGGCGCGCTTCGACACGTCGATGATGCGCCCGTCATGGTAGGGGCCGCGATCGTTGACCCGCACGATGACCGAGCTGCCGGTCTTCATGTTGGTGACCCGCGCATAGCTCGGCAGCGGCATCGTCGGATGCGCGCCGGTCAGATGCGTCATGTCGTAGACTTCACCATTGGCGGTCAGCCGGCCGTGGAAGGCTTCGCCATACCATGAGGCCAGACCCACCTTGGCATAGCCCCTGTCCTCCTTCGGATAGTACCACTTGCCGCGCACCTGATAGGGCTTGCCGAGCTGGTCGCGGCCGCCGCCACGCTGCAGGCCCGACATCTTGAAAGTGACCCGCGGGCTGGCCTTCACGCCATATTCGGCCTCGGAGAAATATTCCTTGGAGCGGGGCTTCTTGGTGTTGACCATCGCCTTCGGTTCGGGTGTCGCGCACGATGCCAAGAAGGCAGCCGACAAGGCCAACAACACGAAAGCGGAAGCGCGACGGAAATGTGGGCGCGCCACAGGCTGCATTTTTCTGATGTCCCCTACAAGTCTCGACAAGGCGCGCTACTACCCTGAACCCCAGTGGAACCAGAGCACCGGCTCGACAAATGCCAGCGACGCCTGATTCCAATCCCCTTGTGCGCAGGAATTCTTTATCAGCGTATTAACCGATTGTGGTCGGAACCGGGCAAGATTGTGGCACGGGCCAGCAAGGCGTTCGGCATGAAAAGTGATAGCTTTTCGACCGACGGCTTGGCCCGTAGTCGCATTACAGCGCGCTCTTCGTCGTCAGTGCGAAAAGCTGAATCCGCAATACAATCTCGGATGCTAGGCGTCGGTCATTCCGCCTGCGGCTCTGGTTCTGATGGAATTTCCTGCGCCGTTACGTGCGACAGCTTTCCGAGCTTTATCAAGATTGGCTTCTCGTAGGTCTTCTTCATGGATTTCCCCCGAAAGTTGAAAACGTGCCGCGTTGGCCAGTCTTGCGCCATATTGTCAATCGACCGGCCATACTTTGCCGTCGACAGAAAGGCTGCGGCCGGTTGACAGGGCTTTGCTGGGCGCACTAGAGCAATGACGCGCGAATGATCTCGGGGCGCGGCAGCGCCAAAAAAACACCTGAACGGATCAGGACGCGCACTCAAGTGATTGAAAAATCACCATGGAGGGATGGCCGAGCGGTTTAAGGCACCGGTCTTGAAAACCGGCGTGGGTGCAAGCCCACCGTGGGTTCGAATCCCACTCCCTCCGCCAAGTGACATCGCAGGTGAAGCCTATCTCGTCTTCGAAAACGCGGATACTTCGACTGATTGTCGACTCCTTCATACTGCAAGTTTGCCGGTTGATCAGTGACGACCCTTCGGCGCTTCCAGAAACTCGACAAAGCTCTCTGTTACCTTCTCGAGTGGCGTTCCTTCTGCATTGCAGCCTCGCACGATAGCGGCCGCGATTTGCAGCATGTCGGCTCGGCTCCCGACAAGCTTCGCCACCACGGCGTTCTCCGTGCCTTCATTGTCGTCGTCGTAGCTAAAGCGCTGCGCCACAAACAGGGTCAGCCTGAGATTGTCGCCCATGAACTGGAGTGGGCCGGCGCCGGTGACAAAGGTGTCAGAGACGCAGAACGGTTCGACTGTCGGGACGTTGCTCATGAAGCTCTTCCTTCGAGTGCCTTCTAACAGGCATTCCTCACCTTATCGGGCGTACCTGCCGCGACGTTACAGTGAAGTCGCGTCCGGTCATCACCTGATCGAAGGAGACGGCAAAGCTTGCGCGCGTGCTAGGGTTGCGCCAGGTTCGCGGGCTACGTCTTCCCCGCATAGAGCGACACGAAAAAAGTTGATTTTTCGAACTGGCGATATGGCGTTAGTCTGCAGTGCACTCTCGCAAAGCTAGGAGCCATAGGATGAGGACCACCATCTTAGTCGCCGCCGCTCTATGCCTTTCAGTGTCCGGCGCCGCAGCGGAATGTCCCGGCCACACCAAAACGACGGCTTCCGTAGATCAGCAAACCAAAGTGGCAAGCATCGCGAACAGCAATACGCCGGCAACTGCCGAGACCGCGACAACTGCCGATACGCCGATCCTCAAAAAGGAAGACGCGAAAGCGGCAGAATAGGCGCTCGATAAGAGCAAGCCCCGACTGACCGCCGTAGGTGCCGGAGCGTCTGACGTGAGCCGAAGCATCTTTGGCTTTGCTCCAAGAGCGTCATAAGTCCCGCCAAACCGTTCGAAAGAGGCGCCGGACCTGCCCCCCTGGCGCCTCTTTCCACCTCTTCAATTCTCCGACCACAACCGCCGGCCCATAGCCGTCCGGATCGAAGAAATGGGCGGCCGCCTGGGAAGGCGTAAGTCCGGCTCGGCGATCTTGCCGCCGGCGACGCCGCTCTCGATCTCCTCAAAGATTCCGGCATGCCTCGTCCCGTTTTGGCACGATCGGATTGGCATCTGAATTGCACATAGAGACTCGCCAGAGTTGGGCTCGCTAATTGCGGGACAGCGAGCTTCTTCGGTCATTGTGTGAGCGTCTTCATATCAGTTTCACACACGACGGCTTTGAATGGTGTCGCCAAGCGCTGCGAAGGAGATGGAAATGGGTTTAGCCGAAAACTTGTCCGATATCGCGCTCACATTCGGTTGTCCGGATTGCTCGCATCCGACGGTGAGGAAGGGCTCTGCGCTGAGAACGATCGCGCACATCAGATGCGACGGCTGCAACGCCAAGGTGCGGATCACTTATCCGCACAAGCTGGCGATCTTCGAAAAGCACAAGCAAATGGCCCCCCAACGCGCGTTTTGATTGGCTGTTTCCGTGGCGCATTCCTCATCGAGGTTTCCATCGGGACCAATTGTATGTGGCCATGCCCTATCGGCTCTCATCAGAGCGCGAAGCAAGCCAGCCCGATCGACGACGGCCCATCGAGACGTTGTAGCCTTTAGCGCTGCATATATTGACGCCTTCCTGAGCAATTTCAGTGGCTGTCGCGAGGGAGATGTTTTTCTCCTGTAGATCGCGTGATCGGAGGTGCCGGACCTTCAGAAGGAAATTGATGCGGGGGCGCCGGATCCGGCCCGGCGCCCTTCCTTCTCCTCATTTGCTCGACCACACCGCCAGTTCATAGCCGTCCGGATCGGAGAAATGGAAGCGGCGGCCGCCGGGGAAGGAGTAAGCCGGCTTGACGATCTTGCCGCCGGCCTCCTCGACGCGGCGCTGGGTCTCGTCAAGGTCGTCGGCATAGAGGATCACCAGCGGACCACCTGTCGCTCTGCTTTGGCCACCGAGAGCGAAGCCGCCCGTCAGGCGGCCGTCGTTGAACTCGCAATAGCCCGGTCCATAGTCCTTGAAGGACCATTCGAAGGCCTTGCCATAGAAGTCGCGCGAGCGCGCGATGTCGCCGACGGAAAACTCGACATAGTCGATGCGCTTGTCGTTGCTGGATTTAGCCATGATCGTCTCCTTTCGTGGTTTTGAAGCTCAGCGTTCGAGCAGTGCTTTCAGGGCCCGGAGGTCGCGCTCCACCGCGGCGGCGTCGGCAGCGAAAATCTCCTCAGTCATGTCCGGCGGCTTCAGAAGGGTGAACATGACCTCCGCGCCGGTCGCGTTGGGAACCACGCGCACCGCATTGCGGGTTTCCTTGTCCCCGGCAAAGACGATGTGATCGAGGACACCGAATTCGTTGGGCCGGGAGAAGCGGATGCGGATGAGCCGACCGTCCGGATCCTCCGCCTTCCACTCCTCGCCCGATTGCTCGAAGCGCCTGCCGAGGCCCGCCGCCCAACGCTGGAAGTTCTCCGGGATGGAGGCGAAGTCGTAGACTTCGCGCCAGTCCCGGTCGATGGACACGGTGATGATGCGGGATTTGTAGATGCTCATATCTGCCTCCTTCGAATAAAGGCAGATTAGGCAGACGTTACGGTCGCGTATTGAACAAAACGGCCAGTCAGGCGCCGTACTGCCGCAGAACCGTAGCGGGCGAAAAGCCTGACAGACGCCGTACCTCGCGGGTAAGATGGGCCTGGTCGCTATAGCCCGCTTCGAAGGCGAGACCGGCAAGGCGCTCGCCGCCGGACTGCCGCGCCAGGTTCAGGAACCGCTGGAAGCGGAGAATACGGTCGAGCGTCTTCGGGCCATAGCCGAAAGCCTCCTGGCAGCGGCGGCGCAGCGTGCGCGGGCTGACGTCCAGCCGGTCGAGGATCACCGCCATGCCCCGCCCGGCGGATTCGGTTTTCAGCGCATTGAAGGCAAATCCCATGTCCGGAGGCGGCGGCTCGACATCGGGTGCGAGCTTGGAGAGTGCCGCTTGCATCGCCCGCATCCCCTCCGCCGTGGAGGACGCATCACCAATTCTCTGGGCGATTTCGCGCGCCAGTGTTCCCCAAAAGTGGCTGAGCGGCACCCGGCCGCCGACAATCTCCGACATTGGCAGGCCGAGCCACCTGCTTGCCGCCCCTGGCCGGAAGCGGGCGCCGATCACGGTACAGCCGGGTGTCAGTGTCGAGATGGCGACGGCAACGTCGGGGCCTGCTACGACCAGCTCGCCGTTGATCCAGGTGATGTCGACGCAGCCATCCGGGACCACGGCCGACGGGCCACCTCCATCCGGTCGCACCGCATTGGACCAGACACACTGGAAATGCCCTTCGAGTGCGGCCGGAGGATTGAATTCACGGTAGTCCCCGATCGCCCCGGAAAGGACGGGTGTGTTGGTGTCAGACGTCACGAGCCTCTCCCGTAAGGGGCACTTTCTCGGCGGGCGTTCTTCGGCGCTCGCATCTAATCTATTGCCGTGGCGGCTTGCATCAACCCTGCCCTTCGCCGGATCCGCCATTTGCAGTCGGTTCCCCGCCGTCCCGCGACATAGCTGCCGATTGCTGCGTGGCATGGTTTTGACTATCCCTGTGCCTGCACAGGACCGCTTGGCATGAGCATTTTCGACAGGTTTTCCCTTAAGGGGCGTGTGGCGCTCGTCACTGGAGGCGGGCGTGGACTCGGCTTCGAGATCGCGCGCGCCTTTGCCGAAGCGGGAGCCCATGTGGTTGTGACCGGTCGTACGGCCGCAACGCTCGACAGCGCCGTCGCCACCATCGCAAAGAGCGGCGGCAGTGCCGAGGCGGCGATCTTCGACATAGCGGACACGGCAGCCGGCCGCGCCGCGATCGCGGACATCCGTCAGACCCGCGGCCGGTTGGACATCCTCGTCAACAATGTCGGCGCCCGCGACAGGAGGCCGCTTGTGGCGTTCGGGGATGACGATATCCTTGAGCTGATCCGGACCGATCTGCTCTCGGCGATCTCACTGTCGCGAGACGCGGCGGAGATCATGAAGGCGCAAGGCTATGGCCGGCTGATCGCGGTTACCTCGATCGTTGGCGAAATGGCGCGTCCAGGTGACGCCGTCTATCCCGCCGCCAAGCAAGGCCTGACCGGCCTGATGCGCAGCATGGCCGTCGAATATGGCGCGCACGGGGTGACCAGCAACGCCATTGCCCCTGGGATGTTTGCAACCGAGACCAATGCCGCGTTGGCGGAAAATCCCGACATGCATTCCTTCGCCCGCCAGCGGGTTCCGCTGCAACGCTGGGGACGGCCGGATGAAATCGCCGGCGCCGCCCTTTTCCTCGCCAGCGATGCGGCTACCTTCGTCAACGGCCATGTCTTGACCGTCGATGGCGGAATGTCCGTGCAGATGTGACGATTTGCGCGGCACTGAAAATTCGCCAGGCGTCACGCCCCGTTCACGGCGCAATGCGCCATTTAGTTTCTTGCCCACTCCAAGCGTTTGGTTTCGAAGTGTCTGGTTTCGGGCTCAAACACCTTTTGGAGCAGTGATGCGCGAACCAGGCCGGCCACGCCTTTTGACACGACCAAGACCCATGCCGGTCGTCCCAAAGGCGACTTGACGGCTCGAAGCCGTGCCAAATTCAGTGCAGTAGACGACATCCTCGCGCTGCCGGAAGGCGATCGAGCCGGCACCTCTGCGCTCTAGACCAACATCCTTAAGCAGATGATCATTGAGGTAACTGAGTGGCGCGAGTTCAGGCCATGTATCGCGATTTGACCTTAGCTGCCTCCCGAAACACGCCGCGACCTTGTGGTAGAGGGAACTTGACCATACTGACATAGTGGTTTCCAACGACCGAAGAGTTCGACTTCGGCCTCGCTTTGCGTTGATCGGGATATCGGGCTCAAAATTGCGAAAGAGCGGCACAGCGGAACGGGTCTCAGCCCCAGTTGCTGTCGTGCTCAGCGTGCGTACTGAGGTAGGCGCCCGGCGCGAAATGCATGTCGTAGAACTCTGTGTCGAGCCGATGCGCCTGGAGATACATCAGGTTGAAGATCGCCGGCACGGTGGCCGGGAATCTGCCGAAGGTATCGTATATATACTGGGCCATCACGGACACGCAGTCGACGAACTCCGCTCCCATCGGCGCGGCGCTGGTGCGGACTATCTCCGAGTGCTTGTAGGGGCCTTTTGTCTCGCCATGGAACGGCCCTCCCTTGCCGAACTTGCGCTCGACCACCGCCTCCACGGCGGCGCGCATGTCCGGAAAATGCGGCGGACAGTGCGCTTCGAACACGCCCGGCAGTCCGGTCACATGGGGCAATGGTTTTCCGGGGATCATGTCGAACCGGAACCCGAGACCGGGAACGGCGGGATCGCCGCTGGCGCCCTGAACCGTGAACGGGTTGAGGCCATCGTACATCCAGCCGCCGAGACCAAGTGCCTGCAGCATTAGGGCGCCCGCGTAGCAGGCCGTCGAGGTTTCAACGGTAACTTCGGTGAGAGCCAACTGCTCTACGAACGTCAGCGGATACGGATTCTGCAGATCCACCAGCCCGGCGAAGTTTTCGAGCCCCGGGATTGGCCGGCCATTGACGTCGTCGTAGACGCAGGCTCCGTTCTGAACGAGGTAGCAAAGCGTGAGCACCATGTGCTGAGCGAGATCCGCGACAGGAATAATCAGCGTGCTGCCGGGAACATTGCCACACCACTCGTTGTGCATCTCCATGTGCTCGGGAGAGCGCGGGACGTTTAGCCGCTGATCCGCCAGTTTGACGATGCGCGACCGGTGCGCCCCGAGATACGCGTCCAAGTCAGTCTCGCCGCCGACCGACATGACGGACGCCATGTCCCGCGTCGGCAGGAAATAGACTCCGGTATCGTCGGTGAAGAAGATCTCCGATGTGTGAAACCCTGCCGAAGACGGGAATGTGCGGCCACCGGCGGCGCCCGCATAGTTCGGCATTTTTGGAGCGTAGTGTTTGTTGTGCGGAATGAGATTTGCCCATCCCGTGTTGCCCGCCACTGTGGTCAAGAGCAGCATCTTTTCGATCTCGGTGATCGGCGCCGCAGGACTTTTTGAGGTATAGGCAAGAGGACCGTCCGGAATGGATGCGCCCTTCGCAAAACGCCGCGAGCGGCGGCCGTGAATCGCCTGGAGCAGCGGAAAGGTAGCGACTTGCGCAAGGCCGCGCTCCGGGGCGGTTCTGACATCATTCTGCGGTTTCACCGGAGTGGCGCCGGACGCGATGCCGCCCAGCAGGCCACTTGCACCGATCACGGATGCACCCAGTACGTTTCTACGGGTTTGGTCGAACATTGTTCTGTCTCCTGATGCGCCTCGGCGACTTGACTTCAGCTTCGCGGATGCGCCGTCTGGCTTGTGGTTTCGTGTGCCCAGAACATCCACGGACCAGCGTTCCAAAACCAGTTGGCTTACGGTATACTGGCCGCAAATCGAAAATTGTTGTTTAGAGACAATGTCTTGCAGAGCCGCAGCCGGCATGACTGCGCGCCGTCGTCGTAAGATTTTGTACTGACGGTCCAGAAAGCGGGTATGCCTTGAGCACAAATGTACGCGGAAGTTCGACGCGACAGCGCATTATGGACGTCGCCCAGGACGCTGTCCTGCTGAAAGGCTTCGAAGCGACGTCGATCGACGAAATCGTCGCGGCCGTAGAGATATCCAAGGGCGGATTTTTCTACCATTTTGCCGACAAGAACGCGTTGGCGCAGGCGTTGATCCGGCGCTACATCGAGGAGGAGGATCGCATTTTCGACGACCTGTTCGGCAGGGCACGCGAACTCAATGACGATCCATTGCATGCCATGCTGGTCGGCCTGAAAATGCTTGCTGAACTGTTCGAGAATTTGCCGCAGGCGCACCCCGGCTGCCTGGTCGCCACGACCGCCTACCAGGACAGGATGTTCAACACCGAGGTTCGCGAGTTGAATCGTTCTGCAATCCTGGGCTGGCGTGCCAGGTTTCTCGCAATGATCGAGGATATCCGCGCGTTATACCCTCCTAACGAGCCGGTCGACATGGGCGCCCTCGCCGACATGGTCATGGGCGTGGCCGAAGGAGGTATCATTCTGTCCAAGGCGTTGAATGAGCCGAGTGCACTGCCGGCGCAAATCATGCTGTTCCGGACCTATCTGAAACTGCTCTTCAGCCCTCGTTTAAGGCCGGCACTGTGAGCGGGCGGTCTAGCTAGCGGTAACATGCGTCGTGATGACCGAGGCCTCGTCCGGTTGATTTTTCCGCCGAAATATGGTGCTTCTCCCGCCCATGAAGAAGCTGTGTCTAACCGTCCTGGCATCAGCAACGCTGGCTTTGCCGGCCAATGCCATGGACAGCGCCCTGCGCGCCGGCCTGTTGAAACTCGACCCGCAAACCCGGCTCGAACAGCGCTGCGACGCTGAAGTACTCGACCGGATCAGCCACGACGATCGCAAATACAATGCCGATCGCGTCGTCGCTTACGCGTTTGCGACACCCGAAATGGGCGCCGATGCAATCAGGAGCCCTGGGGCTGCCTTTCGCAGCAAAGGGCAGTGGTACCGACTGAAATTCAAGTGCCAGACGGCGCCCGACCATATGCAGGTTCTGGATTTTCGCTATCGGATCGGCGAGGAGATTCCGGAAGCCGATTGGGCGAAATACAATCTCTACGATTAGGCTGGATAACCAAACATACTAAGGAATTCAATATATTACTGGTATGGTTTGAGTTCTTGGTTGGCGCCCTGCGCTTCTCCTGAATGATACGAATTCCGGATTCTCCCAACCAGTCTCTTGACGCGTCGGAACCATACACGTAGGCGGACACTCGACGCGAACGATCGGCGAAGAGCGAGGAACGTCCAGTTGATGGAAATTTTTACCGCCGCGGGCTTCTCGGCCCTGCTCCAGGTTATCGCCATCGACCTTGTGCTGGCGGGTGACAACGCCATCGTCATCGGCCTTGCCGCAGCGGGTCTCCCGACCGAACAGCGCAAGAAGGCCATCCTCATCGGCGTGCTGGCCGCAACGGTGCTGCGCATCTGTTTTGCCGCCGTCACCGTCCAGCTGCTCGCCATTGTCGGCCTGTTGCTGGCCGGCGGCATTCTGCTTCTGTGGGTTTGCTGGAAAATGTGGCGCGAACTGCGCACCTCCCATGCCGATGAGCACGAAGCGACCGAAGCGCTGTCAAATTCCGATCTTGACAAGGATAGTCTCGTGGCCGGCAAGGCGCCGCGCAAGACGCTCGGCCAGGCGGCGCTGCAGATCGTCGTCGCCGACGTCTCGATGTCGCTCGACAACGTGCTGGCGGTTGCCGGTGCGGCGCGCGATCACTTCTCCGTGCTGATCATCGGCCTCGTGCTGTCGATCGCGCTGATGGGCCTGGCCGCGAGCTTCATCGCCAGGCTGCTGCACCGCCATCGCTGGATCGCCTATGTCGGTCTGCTGATCATCCTCTATGTCGCTGTCGACATGATCTATCGCGGCGCGATGGAAGTCTGGCCGCACGTGAACAACGCGGTCGGCTGACGTCCGCTTGTCACGCCGCTTTCGCATTCGGCACCGACACGCTTGTCGTGCGTTTCATCGCGCTGCCGCGTGACCATACCAATGCCGTAATAAGTGTGGTAATGCGCCGCCAATCCCGAAAATCCGGAAAACCCTTTTATGTCCGCCCCTCGCGTCAGTTTCGTCAGTCTTGGATGCCCGAAGGCCCTTGTGGATTCGGAGCGCATCATCACGCGTCTGCGCGCCGAGGGCTACGAGATTGCGCGCAAGCATGACGGCGCCGATCTCGTCGTCGTCAACACTTGCGGCTTCCTTGATTCCGCGCGCGACGAGTCGCTCAACGCCATCGGCTCCGCCCTTTCGGAGAATGGCAGGGTCATCGTCACCGGCTGTCTCGGCGCCGAACCGGACGTCATTCGCGAAAAGCATCCCAACGTTCTCGCCATTACCGGCCCCCAGGCCTACGAGAGCGTGATGGCCGCCGTGCATGAGGCGGCGCCGCCGAGCCACGACCCCTACATCGATCTTTTGCCGCCGCAGGGCGTCAAGCTCACCCCGCGCCACTACGCCTATCTCAAGATTTCGGAAGGCTGCAACAATCGCTGCACCTTCTGCATCATTCCCGCACTTCGCGGCGATCTCGTGTCACGGCCGGCGGCTGACGTTCTGCGTGAGGCCGAGAAGCTGGCCAAGGCCGGCGTCAAGGAGATCCTGGTCATTTCGCAGGATACCAGCGCCTATGGCATCGACATCAAGTACCAGGCCAGCCAGTTCGGCGACCGCGAGGTGCGGGCGAAATTCCTCGATCTGTCGGAGGAACTGGGCAAGCTCGGCGTCTGGGTGCGCATGCACTATGTCTACCCCTACCCGCACGTCGCCGATGTCATCCCGCTGATGGCTGAGGGCAAGATCCTTCCCTATCTGGACATTCCCTTCCAGCATGCCTCACCACAGGTGCTGAAGAACATGCGCCGGCCGGCGCATGGCGAAAAGACGCTCGAGCGCATTCGCGGCTGGCGCGAAGTGTGCCCGGACCTTGCCATCCGTTCCACCTTCATCGTCGGCTTTCCCGGTGAGACGGACGACGATTTCGAGATGCTGCTCGACTGGCTGGATGAGGCCAGGATCGACCGCGCCGGCTGTTTCAAATACGAGCCGGTCAGGGGCGCCCGCTCCAACGAGCTCGGCCTCGAGCAGGTTCCGCGGGAGATCAAGGAAGCGCGCTGGCACCGCTTCATGCAGCGCCAGCAGAAGATTTCGGCAACGCAGCTCGCCAGGAAGGTCGGCAAGCGCCTGCCGGTGCTGATCGACGAGGCGCATGGCAACTCGGCCAAGGGCCGCACCAAATACGACGCGCCCGAGATCGACGGTTCGGTGCACATCCAGTCGCGGCGACCGATGCGCGCCGGCGACATCGTCACCGTCAAGATCGATCGCGCCGACGCTTATGATCTCTACGGCTCGGCGGTCTGAGCAGGGGTCGTTTCAGCAAGAAAGCCGACAAAAAAGGGCGCCGTACGGCGCCCTTTCGCTTGATATCCTGTGCTGCTTACTGCGGCAGCTTGTCGTCGACGCCCTTGACGTAGAAATTCATGCCGAGCAGCATGGCGTCGTCGGCGACTTCGCCGTCCTTCAGCCACGGCGTGCCGTCCTGTTTGGCGATCGGCCCGGTGAAGGGGTTCCAGCCGTCGGCGATCTTCTTTGTGGTTGCCTCGGCCATTGCCTTTACGTCGTCGGGCATATTGGTGAACGGGGCCAGCTTGACGGCGCCATCCTTGATGCCAAGCCAGACATCGCCGGGCTTCCAGGTGCCATCGATTGCGGCCTTGACCCGGCTGACGTAATACGGACCCCAATCGTCGGTGAGCGAGGTCAACTGCGCGTTCGGCGCGAACTTGATCATGTCGGAGGACTGGCCGAAGCCGTGCAGCTTGCGCTCCTCCGCCACCTGCATGGCAGCGGTCGAATCGGTGTGCTGGACGATGATGTCGGCGCCCTGGTCGAACAGCGCCTTGGCGGCGTCGGCTTCCTTGCCCGGATCGAACCAGGAATTCACCCAGACGATCTTGGCCTTGAAGTTCGGGTTGATCGACTGGGCGCCGAGCATGAAGGAATTGATGCCCATCACCACTTCCGGGATCGGGAAGGAAACAATGTAGCCGGCGACGCCGGACTTCGATTCCTTGGCGGCGATCTGGCCAAGCACGTAGCGGCCTTCGTAGAAACGCGCATTGTAGATGCCGAGATTTTCGGCCTTCTTGTAGCCGGTCGCGTGCTCGAACATCACCTTGGGGAATTTCTTGGCGACCTTCACTTCAGGATCCATGAAGCCGAAGGAGGTGCCGAAGATGATCTTGCAGCCTTCACGCGCCAGGCGCTCGAAGGCGCGGTCGGCGTCGGGGCCTTCGGAGACATTCTCCAGATAAGCGGTCTCGACCTTGTCGCCGAGTTCCTTCTCCACTTCCAGGCGGCCCTGGTCATGCTGGTACGACCAGCCGAAATCGCCGATCGGGCCGGTATAGACCCAACAGGCCTTCAGCTTTTCCTGGGCTTCGGCGGTCGCCGCCAATGACAACGCGGCGGTCGTCGTCATCAGGGCAATGAGCAGTTTTTTCATTGTGTTACCTCTCTGAGTTAAGCCTTGGAGCTTCCCGTCTTTTATTATTGTCAACGATCCGGAACGAATGGCTGCCCCAAGGAAGCCGGCGTGTTCATCATCGTCAGACGCTTGTTGCGCGAGATTAGAACGAGAACCACCACGGTTGCCAGATAGGGCAACGAAGAAAGCAGTTGCGAGGGAACCGGAATGCCGAAAGCCTGTGCATGGAGCTGGCCGATCCACACCGCGCCGAAGATGTAGGCGCCGGCCAGCACCCGCCACGGCCGCCATGAAGCGAACACGACCAGCGCCAGCGCGATCCAGCCGCGCCCGGCGGTCATGTTCTCCACCCATTGCGGCGTATAGACCAGCGACAGATGGCCGCCGGCAAGGCCGGCGCAGGCGCCACCAAAGATCACCGCGAGATAGCGGTAGCGGATGACCTGGATGCCAAGCGCGTGCGCCGATGTGTGGCTGTCGCCTATCGAGCGCAGAGTGAGCCCTGTGCGGGTCTTGAACAGGAACCACATGACGGCGGCGGTTAGTGCGATCGAGATGTAGAAGATCGGATCCTGACCGAACAGCAGCCTGCCGACGACCGGGATCGAGGTCAGGCCGGGAATGTCGAGGTTGGGCAGCCGCTGGCCGGGCTGGCCGACAAAGCTGGTGCCCATCATGCCGGACAGGCCGAGGCCGAGCAGCGTCAGCGACAGGCCGGTCGCCACCTGATTGGTGGCCAGCGACAGCGTCATGACGGCGAACAGCAGCGAGAACAGCGCACCGAGCGCGATCGCCGCCAGCAGGCCGATCCAGGGCGATCCGGTGAGATAGCCGGCGCCGAAGCCGCCAACCGCGCCCATGATCATCATGCCCTCGACGCCTAGATTGAGCACGCCGGAGCGCTCGACCACCAGCTCGCCGATCGCCGCGATCAGCAGCGGCGTCGCCGCGGTGGCAATGGTCAGAAGGATGTTGACGGTGATGTCCATCAGCGGGCCTCTTCCAGTTTCGGTGCGGCTTCGAGTTTGGGAGCTGCAAAGCCGATCAGACGAATGCGGTAATGGATGAGCGTGTCGCAGCCGAGCACGAAGAACAAAAGCATGCCCTGGAACACCCGCGCCACCTTGTCGGAGATGCCGAGCGCGCTTTGCACGGCCTCGCCGCCGAGATAGGTCAGCGCCAGCACCAGGCCGGCTGCGACGATGCCCAGCGGATTGAGCCGGCCGAGAAACGCCACGATGATGGCGGTGAAGCCATAGCCGGGAGAGATGACCGGCTGCAGCTGGCCGATGGCGCCCGAGACTTCCGAAATGCCGGCAAGCCCGGCCAGCGCACCCGACAGCAGGAAGGCGAAGAACACCATGCGGTTGAGGCCGAAGCCGGCGAAACGCCCTGCCCTCGGGCTCGAGCCGAGCACGCGGACCTCGAAGCCTTTCAGCATCCGGCTCATCAGGATCCAGATCAGCACAGCTGCGACCAGCGCGAAAACGAAACCCCAGTTCGCCCGTCCGGATTCCGGCATCAATTCCGGCAGGATGGCCGAGTCGTTGAACTGAACCGTCTGCGGGAAGCCGTGGCCCTGCGGATCGCGCCAGGGACCACGCACCAGCCAGTCGAGGAAGAGCTGGGCGACATAGACCAGCATCAGGCTGGTCAGGATCTCGTTGGTGCCGAAGCGCGTTTTCAAAAACGCCGGGATCGCCGCATAGGCCGCTCCACCCACCATGCCGAGCAGCAGCATCAGCGGCAACACCAGTGGTCCTTCGAACTGCGGAAACAGCACCGGGATCATCGAGCCGACGATGCCGCCGAGGATGAACTGGCCCTCGGCGCCGATATTCCAGATATTGGCCCTGTAGCAGACCGACAAGCCGACCGCGATCAGGATCAACGGTGCTGCCTTGATCGCCAGCTCATGCAGCTGCCAGATCTGGCTGATCGGTTCGATGAAGTAAATTCGAAATGCATTCAAAGGGTTGACGCCGAGCAGCGCGAACAGGATGGCGCCGGCAATGATGGTCAGCAGGAATGCTATGAAGGGCGACAGCGCCGAGAACAGCGCCGAGCGCTGCGGGCGTTTGACGAGTTCGAGGCGCATCATGCCGTCTCCAGAATGTGTTCGGCGTGGCCAGGCTCGGCGCCGCCCATCAACAGTCCGATCTTTTCGAAGGTGGCCTGAGCAATCGGCAGCGGCTTGGACAGCTCGCCATTGTGCATGACCGCTATCGAATCGGATATCTCGAACAGTTCGTCGAGATCCTGGCTGATGACCAGCACCGCCGAGCCACTGCGCGCCAGCTCGATCAGCGCCTGGCGAATGTGGGCGGCCGCACCCGCGTCGACCCCCCAGGTCGGCTGATTGACGACCATGACTCCAGGTCTGCGGTCGAGTTCGCGGCCGACGATGAATTTTTGCAGGTTGCCGCCCGAAAGCGCTGCCGCCTCCGGATCGGGCGCACTCTTGCGCACATCCATCGCCTTGATGATGCGCTGGGCGGCGCCGTAGATCGCCTCGCTTTTGACCATGCCGCTGGCGCCGACAAAGACCTTGCCATCGGTGGCATGACGCGACAGAAGCAGGTTCTCGGAAAGCTTCATGCTGGGTGCTGCACCATGGCCGAGCCGCTCTTCGGGCACGAAGGCGGCACCCATCAGCCGCCGGCCAGTGATGCCGAGGCCGCCGGCATCCTTGCCGCGGATGCGCACCGAGGCCGCATCCTGCTGCAGCACTTCGCCGGAGACGGTTTCGAAGAACTCGCCCTGGCCGTTGCCGGCGACGCCGGCAATGCCGATCACCTCGCCGGCGCGCACAGTGAGGTTGATGTTTTTCAGCGGGATCGAGAACGGCGTTGCCGGCTTGCGGCTGAGCGCGCGTATCTCCAGCAGCGGTTGCGCGGTCTCGATACCGTCGGCCGGAGCACGCACCACGGCCTTGACTTCGTTGCCGACCATCATGCGCGCCAGCGACGCGGCGGTTTGCTCGCGCGGGTTGCAATGGCCGACCACCTTGCCGTGGCGCAGAACGGTGGCGCGGTCGCAGATGCGCTTGACCTCTTCCAGCCGGTGCGAAATGTAGAGGATCGACTTTCCTTCCGAGCGCAGCCGTTCGAGCGTCTCGAACAGCTTGTCGGCTTCCTGTGGCGTCAGCACGGAAGTCGGCTCATCGAGGATGATGAGCTGCGGTGTCTGCAACAGGCAGCGGATGATCTCGATACGCTGGCGCTCGCCGACCGACAGGTCGCCGACCAGCGATTCCGGATCGAGCGGCAGGCCATAGCTGTAGGAAAGCGCCCTCGCCTTGGCGGCGATCGTGCTGATGGGTGAACCGTCATCCAGCGACAGCGCTATGTTCTCGGCCGCCGTCAGCGCCTCGAACAGCGAGAAATGCTGGAACACCATGCCGATACCGAGCTTCTTGGCAAAGCCGGGATTGGCGATCCTGACCGCCTGGCCGTTCCAGAAGATCTCGCCCGAATTGGGCTCCAGCGATCCGAACAGCATCTTGACCAGCGTCGACTTGCCGGCGCCGTTCTCGCCGAGCAGCGCGTGGATCTCGCCCTTTGCGATGTTGAGATCGACATGGTCGCATGCCGTCAGCGTGCCGAATATTTTGGTAAGGCCACGAACCTCAAGCAGGTTTGCGCCGTCGTGATTTGCACTCACAGTGCCTCCCATCTGGTTTGCCAGATATGTTCTGTGTTCCCGCCAGCATGGTATGCGTGGCCGGCTCCCGTCGGAAAGCGGCACGCGTCTTGAAAGAGCTTCAAGAATTTCAGCGGAAACTCAAGGGGTAAAGAGCAACCCCTCAAAAAGCAGGCCTCAGGGAATAAGGATGGTCGTGCCGGTCGTCATGCGCCCCTCGAGGTCGGCATGCGCCTTGCCTGCATCCTTCAGCGCATAGCGCTGGTTGATCCTGATCTTGACCGCGCCGCTCAGCACGACGTCGAAGAGTGCGGCTGCGGAGGCTTCGAGATCCCCACGTTTGGCATTGTAGACGAACAGCGTCGGCCGCGTCGCGAACAGCGAGCCTTTCTGCGCCAGCAACGACATGCTGAATGGCGGGATCGGCCCCGACGACTGACCGAAGCTGGCGAACGTGCCGAGCGGCTTCAGGCAGTCGAGCGAGGCCGGAAACGTATCATTGCCAACCGAATCATAGACGACGTCGCATTTCTTGCCGCCAGTGATGGCGAGCACGCCCGCGGCGAAATCCTGCTCGCGGTAATTGATGACATAGTCGAAGCCATGTGCCTTGGCGAGTTCGATCTTGTCGGACGAACTGGCGGTGCCGATCACCGTCGCTCCAAGATGTTTCGCCCATTGGCCAAGGATCAGCCCGACGCCGCCGGCCGCTGCGTGAAACAGGATCGTGTCGCCCGCCTTCACCTTGAAGGTGCGGCGCAAAAGGTATTCGGCCGTCATGCCCTTCAGCATCATGGCGGCCGCCTGTTCGTCGCTGATGCCGTCCGGCACCTTGACCACGCGGTCGGCGGCGATCACCCGCTGTTCGGCATAGGCGCCGACATTCACGGCATAGGCGACGCGATCGCCGGGCTTCAGCCCATCGACACCGGCGCCAACCGCCAGCACCACGCCGGCCGCCTCGCCGCCGGGGATCAGCGGAAAGCCACCGGGTGGCGGATAAAGGCCCGAGCGATGATAGACATCGATGAAATTGAGACCGATCGCCGTGTGTCTGACCAGGATCTGTCCCGAGCCGGGCTGACCCGGATCGGCGTCCTCATAGGTCAGGACCTCCGGACCGCCATGGGCATGGATACGGATCGCTTTGGACATTAGCAGGTCTCTGCGCTCAAACCGTCTTGGAGGTCAGGGTTTCCCAGGATCCGGCTTGGCGCCGAGATTTGGAAAGAGCTGCATGATACCGCCGATGCAGGCGAGGTAAAGTCCCGAGATCGTGATACCGATTTTGGTGAAGATGCTCACCTGCGCGCCGAGCACGCCGATCTGGTCATAGAAGGCGGCAAGTGCTGCCTGTGCCAGCGCCAGCGCCCCGAAAGCACACCACAGCAGCGTCATGCCGAGATTGAGCGGCCGCAGCCGCACCACCCGCACCGGATGGATGAAGTTGATAGGCACGAAGGTCAGGATGCCGGCCGCCACGACCACGCCGAAGGAAACCCACTGTCCCGGCTCGATGACGAACAATGTGAACACCACCATGTTCCAGACCACCGGAAACCCCTTGAAGAAATTCTCCTTCGTCTTCATGCCGGTGTCGGCATAGTAGATCGCGCTTGAGACCACGATGATCGCCGCCGACAGGAAGGACAGGCCCTCGCCCATGAAACCGCGCTGGTAGAGCGCAAAGGCCGGGATCAGCACGTAGGTCACGTAGTCGATGATGTTGTCGAGAAGTTCACCCGACCAGGTCGGCAGGATCTCCTTGACGTCGAGCTTGCGCGCTATCGGCCCGTCGATGCCATCGACAAACAGCGCCAGTCCCAGCCACCAGAACATCGCCGTCCAGCGCTCCTCGCTTGCCGCCACCAGCGACAGGAAAGCCAGGAAAGAGCCTGACGCGGTCAAAAGATGGACCGAAAAGGCGCGCGCCTGCGGCCATGTGACCTTCTTCTTCGGCATCGGAATCCGGTCGGCGATTTTTCTGGCCGTTGTCTTCTTGCTCACGAGGTTCGCCAGTCCTGCTTGCAGATGCCTGCACCGAGGCCGGCAAGATTCCAGTTGCGGCCGGACGTCTGTTCCGTGCTCCTGCCGGATCTGGTCTCGATATTTTCCGGTGCGATCTGACAGTCGAAATTGCCGATGACCATCCCATTGCTGGAGAGAGTGGGTTCCCTCCTCCTCGCCCTGTCCCGATCCGCCATTGAATTCTCCCCCACTCATGCCGAGACTACTAGCAGGGCGCCTGCACAGACAAGCAGTATCGCAGCCCGTCCAAAGCCAGCCCCCGTGGCTACCGCCGCCCAAGACAGTCGAATGGGCCGAATCGCCACGTTGATCAAGCCGCATGATCTGACCTATATCCGTTGCCAGGCGAACAGGCCTGCCTCGTGATCCGGAAGCCGAAATTTGGACCATCAGAAGACAGCGCGGATACTGATAGCCGGTAGCGGTCCAGCGGGGCTGATCGCAGCGCTCGGTTTTGCCGACGCCGGCTTCGCCGTGACGCTGGTCGGACCCGAGGCCGGCGGCCCTGATGGCCGCACCACGGCCCTGATGAACCCTGCCCTGAAGGTCCTCGAGCGGTTGCGCGTTCTCGACGAGGTGAGATCAGAGGCTGCTCCACTCAAGGTGATGCGCATCGTCGATGCAACCAGCAGGCTGGTGCGCAGTCCGGTGGTCACTTTTCGCGCCAGCGAAATCGGCGAGGATGAGTTCGGGCTGAACCTGCCCAACAGCGTGCTCAATCCAGCACTTGCCAGGGCTGTTGCGGCGCATTCCGGCATAGAATGGCGAAAATCCCTGGTGGAGACGTGGCGGCTCGACGCCGGTCATGCCCATGCCGTTCTGGCCGATGGCAGCGAGGTCGCGGCGTTGCTGGCGGTCGCCGCCGATGGGCGCCTGTCGCCGGCCCGCGCGGCCGCCGGCATCTCGACATCCGCCCGGTCCCTGCCGCAGGCGGCGCTTGTTCTCAATTTCGGCCACCGCAGCGAGCACGCTTTCACCTCGACCGAATTCCACACCGAGACCGGTCCGTTCACCCAGGTCCCTCTGCCCGGCAATCGGTCCAGCCTTGTCTGGGTGGTGGAACCGGAGACGGCCAAGGAACTCGCCGCGTTGGACGACGCCACGCTTTCGATGCGGGTCGAACAACAAATGCAATCGATGCTGGGTCGGGTGTCGATAGAGCCCGGCCGGCAGGTCTACCCGCTTTCGGGCGTGACCCCCCGTCGTTTTGGGCGCAACCGGGTGGCGCTTGTCGGCGAGGCCGCGCATGTGTTTCCGCCGATCGGCGCGCAAGGTCTCAATCTCGGTATCAGGGATATTGACGATCTAATTGAAATCGCTTGTAAAAACAGAGATGATCCTGGTGCTGTAAAAGCGCTCGCAGCTTACGATTTCAGGCGCCGGCCCGACATTCTGGCGCGCAGCAGCGCGGTCAATCTCCTCAACATGTCGTTGCTCTCGGACATGCTGCCGGCCCAGATGGCGCGCAGCGCCGGCCTCGGCGTGCTCGGCGGCTTCGCGCCGCTGCGCGCCTTCTTCATGCGCGAGGGGCTGCGGCCGGGCAGCGGGTTTGCCGCCCTCGCCGGCGGCTTAAGGAAACAGGTCCGCCGGTAGCACACCGTGGCGGATCATGTAGAGCAGCCCGGTCACCGTCACGACCGAGAGGCAAGTGGTGATCAGCACGCTGGCTGAAGCACGCTGCACCCAGACGCCATATTGCTGGGCAATGACGAAGACGTTGGTCGCGGTTGGCAACGCCGCCAGCAGAACCGCCGAGAAAATCCAGGTTTCGGAGAAATTGCCGATCCAGCTCAGCACGACATAGCAGAGCAACGGGTGCAGGATCAGCTTCAGCGCAGCGATCAAGGCCAGTTCGTGCGGGATGCGATTAAGTGGCCGGAGCGCCAGGGTGACGCCCATGGCGAACAGGGCGCAGGGCGCCGCGGCGCCGGAAAGATAATCGAGGAAGCGCTCGACCGGCTCAGGCGGGCGAAAGTCGATATAGGCGGCAGCCACGCCCATTGCGGTCGCAATGATGAATGGATGCAGCACGATCTTCCTGAGAACGCCCAGAACGAGCTGTAGCGGCAATGTCTTGTCGTCGCCGGAAAGTGCCATCATCATCGGCGCGATGGCGAAATGGATGATGTTTTCGAAACAGAAGATCAGAGCCACGGGCACCGCCGCGTCCTTGCCGAAGGCCAGCAGCGCAAGCCCCGGTCCCATATATCCGATATTGCCATAGGAGGCGGCAAGGGCCTTGATCGTCGATTGCGCGATCTCACCTCGCGAGGTCAGCACCGACCAGGCAAACATCAGCGAAAAGATTGCGTAGGTCGACAACACCGAGCCGAGGATGAAACTCCATTCCGTCAGCCGCTCGAATGGCGTCTTGGCAAGCAGTTGGAAGAACAGGGCCGGGAGCGCGACATAGACGATGAAAGTGTTCATCCAGCCGAGCGCTTCCAGCGGCTGCCTGGTGATGCGTGCCACCAGGAAGCCCATGAAAATCAAACCGAAGAACGGAAGAACAAGACCGATGACGTCTGGCATTATTACGCTGGCTGAAACTCTCCGGCCGGGCTAGCCCGTAGCTTAACCGCGCGTCAAGCGCTCCGGGATTGAATTGAAGTGGCGCATGCGCCAAATAGAGCAGATATCAGCCCTAAAGTCGGGCTCGATTTCTGGTGGCGTAATGCGTAGATTCAAGGTCTTAGAGCGTCTTTTTGCGCAAAGAGCGCGGGGCACTCCTGAGACCTAAGTGGTGAGTACGATGAAAACGGCCAAATTCTCGATCGGACAGGTGGTTCGCCACCGGCTGTTTCCGTTTCGCGGCATCATCTTCGATGTCGACCCGCAATTTGCCAACACCGAGGAATGGTACGAGGCGATCCCCGCGGACGTGCGGCCGCGCAAGGACCAGCCGTTCTACCATCTGCTGGCCGAGAATTCGGAAACGGAATACATTGCCTATGTGTCCGAACAGAACCTGCTCGAGGACCAGTCTGGCGAACCGGTGCGGCATCCGCAGATCGGCGAGATGTTCGACAAGCGGCCGGACGGCCGCTATGAGCCGAAACGGCAGTCAAGACACTGAGAGACTGGGGACACTCTGACGAGACTCGGGGAACAAAAAAAGCGGGGCATGCCCCGCTTTTTCCTTGTCCGATAGCGCGCCGATCAGTTGGCGGTCTTGGCCTTATCCTGCTCTTCCTTGAGCTTCTTGGCGAAGTCCTGGTTGTTCTTGGCGACGAAATCCTGAAGCTTCTTCTGCCGGTCCTCGATGTCCGACTGCTGCAGCGGCGGGCCATCGAAGGCGCCGCTGAAGCCGGTCAGCGCGATCTTGATCGGGTTCGGCTGATTCTGGAAGTTGACCGAAGTGAGCGTCAGGTTCGACCCCTTCTTGAAGGAGGCGACGAGCTGGTCGGTCAACGGCACTTCCGCCACGCAGCGATCGGGGAAGCAGATCACATAGTCGAGCTTCTGCGCCTTGCCAGTGTCGATCTGGAGACCGATGCCGGGAGGAACCAGGCGGCCGGTCGGAACCGTGACCTGGAACACCTTGCGGTTCACCTTGCCCTTCAGCTCGATCAGGCTGACGCCGGTGATGAGCTGGCCGTTGCCGGCGGTGGTGATGTTCTGGACGTTGCAGATATCGACATCTTCCTGCTTGGTGCAGGCCTTGAACCAGCCTTGCGGAATCTGCTGTTGCTGCTGTGCGGAAGCATCAGGAAGCCCGGCGACCAGAAAGCCGATCACGCCAGCGGCCATGGCCGAAAGGCGGTATGCGTTGCTGTTCAGGCTCGTCATGTCGTGCACTTCCTCTCAAATGATCCCGGGGACCGGCTTCTTCGCGCCGTGTGGTCCAGCTACCTGTTGCCGAAATGAGGCAACAGAATGACTTCGGACGGCGTGTTACACTGCAAGCGACGCCGAATCCAGCCCGGGGCCTGCAATTCTTGAAGACGCGATTGGTCGTTGCGCGGCCGCCTCATGCTAGGGTGCGCTCCGAATCATCAAGCCGACCCGGTAAGGAGACGGTCATGGGCCGCGTTCTTGTTTGGCTGATCGCTGCGATCTCGTTTGTCACCCTTTCGCTCCAGCCGGCTCTGTCGGAGCCGAAACATGCGATCGCCATGCAGGGCGAGCCGGCGCTGCCGGCCGACTACACGCATTTCAACTATGTCAATCCCGATGCGCCGAAGGGCGGCAGCATCACCTATTGCGTTGTCGGGACCTTCGACAATCTCAACCCGTTCATCCTGAAAAGCCTGCGCACGACCGCCCGAGGCATGATCGACACGGTCTACGGCAATCTCGTCTTCGAACCGTTGATGCAGCGCAACTACGACGAGCCTTTCAGCCTCTACGGCTTGCTCGCTACCAGCGCCGACATGGACCCGGAACGCAAGAGCATCGAATTCCACCTCGATCCCAAGGCAAGATGGTCAGACGGCCAGCCGGTGACGCCGGAGGATGTGCTGTTCACCTATGATGTTTTCACCGACAAGGGCCGCCCACCCTACAGTGACCGCATGAGCATGATCGCCAAACTGGAGAAGACCGGCGGGCACAGCGTGCGCTTCACTTTCAACGACAAGGCCAATCGCGAGTTTCCGCTGATCATCGCCTTGACGCCAATCGTCCCGAAGCATGCTTTCGACAAGGACACCTTCGACAGGACGACGCTGAAGCCACTGATCGGCAGCGGTCCCTATACGGTGGACAAGGTGCAGCCCGGCCAGCGCATCGTCTTCAAGCGAAATCCGGACTATTGGGGCAAGGACATCCCTTCGAAGCGCGGCTTCGACAATTTCGATCAAATCACCATCGAATATTTCCTCAACGCCAACGCCAAGCAGGAGGCGTTCAAGAAAGGCATCTGCGCCATCGACGACGACAGCGATCCGGTCAAGCGCGAGCGCGATCTCGACTTCCCGGCCTTCCACAAGGGCGAGGTGGTCGCCGAGACCTTCGACACCGGCATTCCGCCTGTTGTCAACGGCTTCCTGTTCAACACGCGGCTGCCAAAATTTTCCAACCCGGTCGTCCGGCGCGCGCTCGGCATGCTCTACGACTTCGAATGGGCCAACAAGAACCTGTTCGGCGGCAAATATGCGCGCACCATGAGTTACTGGCAGAACTCTGAGCTTTCCGCGCTCGGCCACCCGGCCAGTGACAGGGAAAAGGCGCTTCTGGCGCCCTTCCCCGGCCGCGTGCCGGCCGATGTCATGGACGGTACCTACCGGCCGCCCGTCACCGACGGTTCGGGCCAGGATCGTAAGGTGCTGAAGGTCGCCTTCGACATGTTGAAGGGCGCGGGCTACACCGTGCAGGATGGAGTGATGCTCGATCCCGAGGGGAAACCCTTCGGCTTCGAGATCCTGACCGCCTCGCAGGACGAAGAACGCCTCGCCGCCATCTACCAGCGCACGCTGGAGAAGATCGGCATCGACGTCACCATCCGCGGCCTCGACGGCGACCAGATCCAGTCGCGCAAGCAGCGCTTCGATTTCGAGGTGCTGATCGGCACAAGCGGCTTCAACAATTCGCTGTCGCCCGGTATCGAGCAGCTCGGGCGGTGGGGATCCGCCGCGGCCAGGGCAGAAGGGTCGTTCAATCTCGCCGGCGTCGCCGACCCGGCGGTGGATGCCGCGATCGACGCGATGCTAAATGCTCGGACCAAGGAGGATTATGTCGCTGCCGTCCGCGTTCTCGACCGGCTGCTGATCTCAGGCAACTACATGGTGCCTATGCAATACAACACGCAGCAATGGCTGGCTTACTGGGCCTATCTGGAACATCCTGAAAAGACCCCCATATTCGGCTATCAGCTGCCGACCTGGTGGCGGAAGCCCAACTGACGCAGAACCAAGGAGACGACCATGAGTGCCGACAACTCCATCACGGTCGACGTGGTGTCCGACGTCGTTTGCCCTTGGTGTTTCATCGGCCAGAAGCGGCTGGACAAGGCGGTCACTGCTGCAAGCGATGTCGAGGTGCATATACGCTGGCGGCCGTTCCAGCTCGATCCGACCATCCCGCCGGAAGGCAAGGATCGCCGCGAATACATGATGGCCAAGTTCGGCAGCGAACAGCGCATCCGCGAGATCCATGCCCGCATCGAACCCTTGGGCGAAGCGGAAGGGATTTCCTTTGCCTTCGACGCCATCAAGGTCGCGCCCAACACGCTCGACGCGCATCGCCTGATCCGCTGGGCCGGTGCCGCTGGCGAAGCCGTGCAGAACCGGCTGGTGCGCCGCCTGTTCCAGTTGAATTTCGAGGAAGGCGCCAATCTCGGCGATCATGCAGTGCTGATTGAAGCCGCGCGCGAGACCGGCATGGATGCGTCCGTGGTTGAGACGCTTTTGCCGACCGACGCCGATGTCGAGGCGGTGCGGACCGAAATCGCCACCGCTTCGCGCATGGGCATCACCGGCGTGCCGTGCTTCCTGCTGGAAGGCAAATATGCGGTGATGGGCGCGCAGGACGCCGATACGCTCAGCGACGCCATTCGCCAGGTGGCCGCGGCCAAGGCCAGAGGCGAGCTGGAAAAGGTCGACTGATCTACTTCACCGTCGCCTGGGCGCTGCTGACGAAGAAACCATGGCCGTTGCTGCCAGTGCAGCTCAATCCCTTGACCAGCGACGCATGTCGCTCTGTTGGGTAGCTTTCGACAGAGCGCGGCAACGCTTTTCCGGTCACGTTTGGTCCTCAGCGCGAGCGATGACGCTAGGGAAGGCCGACTCACCCAAGGTCATTTTCAGCCGTTTCCGTAAGCCCAAAGCGGGAGAACCTGTTCTTCGAGTGGATGATGACGTTCACAAAACCGTGTGAGAAGCTTCCCCAAGGTAAGACGTGGGTCCTTCTGTGTGCCAACTATCAACTATTTGAAATTATAAGGATAATCAGCCTTCTGACCATTGATCACGCGACGTTGCAGCCTTGTAATCTGTTGCTTCACGGCAACGGCCGTAGCCTCAATCCACAGCAGCCGGAGAAAAATTAATAGAAAATGATCAATTGGTGTTACTGTTCGTAATAAAACTAAAAAAGGTTTGGGCGGATTGTGATTCGGGTCGGTAGACCAGAGCGACACTCAATATCGGAAAAATGGCTTCGCGATGTCGAAAGACAGTCGCCCCTGACGCCGGTGTCCTCCATGCGCAGCTTCTGGGGGCTGATGCGGGCCTACTGGTTCTCGGATCGCTGGAAGGAAGCCTGGACGCTGACGCTAATCATAGCGCTGCTCACCGCGCTCTCCAGCAAGGCCGGCGTCTGGTTCGCCGAAGCATCCGGCGAGTTGGTCAACTCGATCGCCTTTTTCCACGATGCCGCAAACACCACGCCGCTTCGATCACTGCTGACCAATGCCGGCATACTTGTCCTGCTGGTTGTACTCAAGGACGCAGGCTTTACCGGCATCCGCACCCTGGTTTCCACAACGCTGCATCGCAAATGGCGCGGCTGGCTGGACAGCCGCTTCAACGAGGCGCTGCTCGACGCCAATCACACGCATTTCCATGCCCAGCATGGCTCGTCCGGCTCGGCCGCTCCCGACAACATCGATCAGCGCATCCAGGAATCGATCAAGGACATGACCGGCGGTGCCATCGGCCTCGCCATGGGTGTTCTGGCCGTCGCCACCTCGCTCTATTTCGTTGGCCAGAAACTGCTTGAGAACTCGGCGGAGGTGCAAGGGCTGGAGTTCCTTGGCAGCTATGGCAGCGCCGTCCTCGCGTTTCTGGCGGTTGCCACCTATGTGCCGCTGAATACCTGGATCGCGGTCAAGCTGGGCAAACTGCTGGAACGGCTCAACGTCAGGATGCAGCAGGCCGAAGGCAGCTATCGCGGCGAGCTGACCACTTTTCTGCGCCGCAGCTTCCATGTCGCCGCATCGCGCGGCGAGGATGTGCAAAGGACGATGCACAGCCAGCGTTATGTCGACATCGACCGCACCTGGGCGCGGCTGAACATCGTCAACACCAGCTATAATTCGTTCGAACTCATCTATAATTTCATCGGTGCCCGCATTGTCGCTTACGGGCCGGGTCTCGTGCCCTTCATCCACAACGGCTTCGATCTCAAGGGCTACATAACCGGCTCCGAGATGGTCAACTCTCTGATCAGCCAATGTTCGTGGTTCATTCATGTCATGCCTGCGATTGCGGCGCTCAGGGCCAACAGCCAGCGTGTCACCGAGTTGGCAAATGCCATTGAAAATGTCCAGCACCCGCAGGACTTCTACCGGCAGACCGGCCATTCCGATTTCAACTATGCCAGTCAGAACCCGGTCTTCGGCCTGACCATCCAGAAACTCGAACTGGCCCATCAGGGCGAAGACGCAACACCGTTCCTCAGCGCTGCCAATCTTCGCTTCCGTCGCGGTGAGTGGACCTTCCTCAAGGGCGAATCCGGTTGCGGCAAGACCTCGTTGGTCAAGGCGATCAACGGTCTCTGGCCCTATGGCCGCGGCACCATCGTCTTCCCGGAGGGCGTCAGGAGTTTCTATGCCGCCCAGGAGGTCAAGCTGCAGCAGGTCTCGCTCAAGCAGCTGGTCTGCCTGCCCGGCTCCGAGCACGATCATTCCGACGCGCAGGTCGCATCGGCGCTACACAGGGCGGGTCTTGGCGACTTCATCGAGCACATGGCCGACGAGAGCCGCGAGGGAAAGATCTGGGATCAGGTTCTCTCCGGCGGCCAGAAGCAGAAGCTGGTTGTCGCCCGCATCGTGCTGCAGCAGCCGGGATTGCTGTTCCTCGACGAAGCGACCGGCGCGCTCGATCCCGAAGGCAAGATCGCCTTCCATCAGGCGATCAAGGACAATTGTCCAGACGTCACGGTCATCAGTATCATGCACGAGGCCGTGCCGCCGAGATCCCTTGCGGGTGCCGAATTCTACCACAGCGTGGTCTCGATCTCGGATGGCGTTGCCACCAAGAAGCCATTGGTTCCGAGCCTGCCTCGCGAACTCACCACCATCCTCGCACAGCCACAGCCCGTCGAGGACAAATGGCTGCGTTTCTCCCGCCGGCTGAAGCAGCGATAGCATAGAGAACCATAGCGCGGCGGCATGTGCTGGCGCCTGGCATCGGTCCAGCCTATCCGATGGCGATCACAGTCTCGCGATCTGACCTGTTCGCTGCCGTTTTCAACCCTGACAGCAATTGACTCGGCAAGAAGCGCTCCTATGTTGCGCCGGCTCGCAGATGCAATCCGAAACCCGCGAGCAGAAAGGTCACCGCGCCATGCCTGGCGACAGTCACAGTCGAACGCAACCGCCGTCCGCCTAGACGTGACCTGACCCGGTTCACGTCCTGCCGGACGGCAAGGAGTGAGCCATGAATGAATTTTCCCCCGTAGCGGGCGACGATGCAGTTGCGATCGCCCGTATCCTTGCCAACGATCATGTCGCCGACATTGTCGAGGCGCTCAACCACGAACCTCGTGAAACAGCGACGGAGCTGCTTTGTGAAGTGCCGTTCGAGCGGCTGGTCGAGATTTTCGACCAGCCGGAACTAGACGGTGCATCCGAGCTCGTCGAGGCGCTGCCTCGTATAAAGGCCGGCAAGCTGCTGACCGCCATGTCGGTCGACCGTGCCGCCGACCTCCTGCGCGATCTGGAGGAGCCGGCGCGTTCCGAACTGCTCGGCGGCCTCGCACCGCCGCTGCGCGCGACGCTGCTTGCCATTCTCGGCTATCCCGAAGGCAGCGCAGCCTCGATCATGACGACGGAGTTCGTCAGCGTGCCCTCGGATTGGACGGTAGGCCGCACGCTGGACTACATCCGCAAGGTCGAGCGGACGCGTGAGACCGTCTATGCGATCTACATCGTCGATCCGGAGACGCATCTGCTGGTGCGCTCGACCGGCCTGCGCCGGCTGATCACCGGCGAGCCGGACGATCTGATCATGGCGATCGCGCCGGATCGCATGCCGGTGACAGTGTCCCCGCTGACCGACCGCGAAAAGGTGGCGCAGACGATCTCCAAATACGATCTGCTCGCGGTTCCGGTCGTCGACAACGGCAAGATCCTCGGCATCGTCACCATCGATGACATCATCGACACCATGATCGAAGAGACGACGGAGGACGTGCATCGTTTCGGCGGCATGGAGGCGCTCGACGAGCCCTACATGAAGATGGGTTTTCTCGCCATGATCCAGAAACGCGCCGGCTGGCTGTGCGCGCTGTTCATCAGCGAGATGCTGACCGCCAACGCCATGCAAAGCTACGAGAGCGAACTGGAAAAAGCGATCGTCCTCACCCTGTTCATCCCGCTGATCATGAGCTCGGGTGGCAACTCCGGCTCGCAGGCGACGTCGCTCGTCATCCGGGCCCTGGCGTTGCGCGAGATCGGCCTTGGCGACTGGTGGCGGGTTGCCTTGCGCGAGCTGCCGACCGGTCTGGTGCTCGGGTCGATCCTCGGCGTGGTCGGAATCTGCCGCATCACGCTGTGGCAGTATCTCGGCTTCTACGACTATGGTCCACACTGGGAGCTGATTGCGGCAACAGTCGGCGTCGCACTGGTCGGCATCGTCACCTTCGGTTCGCTGTCGGGATCGATGCTGCCGTTTGCCCTGAAACGGGTCGGCTTTGACCCGGCCAGCGCCTCGGCCCCGTTCGTCGCCACGCTGGTCGACGTCACCGGCCTGGTGATCTATTTTTCGGTGGCGATGGTGATCCTGCGCGGGACACTGCTGTAACCTTTGCGCGGGACACTGCTGTAACCTTTCCCTGCGCCCACTGCGACATTGCCGCCGTGGGCGCAAAGGGCTGGCATCGTCAGACGCGCTCGCCGTCTTTCACCCGGTAGGTCGGTTTGTACATGGTGACGAGCTCTTCCGCCGCGGTCGGGTGCACGGCCATGGTGCGGTCGAAATCGTTCTTGGTAAGGCCGGCTTTGATCGGAATGCCGAGAAGCTGCGCCATCTCGCCGGCATCCGGTCCGAGGATATGGGCGCCAAGCACCTTTTTCGAAGCCCCGTCGACCACCAGCTTCATCAGCATCTTTTCGTCACGGCCCGATAGCGTGTGCCGCATCGGCCGGAATGTGGCGCGGTAGATTTCAATGTCGGAGAAGCGCTTTATCGCTTCGTCCTCCGACAGGCCGACCGTGCCGATCTCCGGCTGCGAGAAGACCGCGGTAGCGACCGTATCATGGTCGGGCGCGGTCGGATTGCCCTTGAAGGCGGTCTCGACGAAGCACATCGCCTCATGGATCGCCACCGGCGTCAGTTGCACGCGGTTGGTGACGTCGCCGATCGCCCAGATGTTGTCGATGTTGGTGCGCGAGTATGCGTCGACATTGATCGCGCCGGTCTTGGTCAATTCGATGCCGACGCCTTCAAGGCCGATGTTTTCGGTGTTGGGAATACGGCCGATGGCGAGCATGACCTGATCGACCGTCAACGCCTTGCCGCCGGTGACGAGCGCGTCAAGCCTGCCGTCCGGCCGCTTGCGGACCCATTCCGACACGGCATGGCAGAGGATCCTTATCCCCTTCTTTTCCATCGTCTCATGCAGCATGCGCCTGAGGTCCATGTCGAAGCGGGAGAGGATATCCCTACCCCGGTAGACCAGCGTGGTTTCGACGCCGAGGCCGTGAAAGATGTTGGCGAATTCGACGGCGATGTAACCGCCGCCCTCGATCATGATCGCCTTCGGCAATTCCTTGAGGTCGAAAGCTTCGTTGGAAAAGATGCAATGCTCGTGGCCGGGCAGAGCCGGATGCGGCGCCGGGCGACCGCCGGTGGCGATCAGAATCTGGTCGGCGGTGACGGTGCGGTCTTCGCTCAGAAGATGCACCACATGCGGGTCGACCAGCACGGCGCGCGAATGAAACGTCTCGCCGCCTGCGCCTTGCACATTCTTCCTGTAGATGGCCTCCAGCCGGCTGATCTCGCGGTCCTTGTTGGCGACCAGGGTCGGCCAGTCGAAAGTCGCCTGCGGCACCGTCCAACCATAGCCGGCGGCGTCCTCGAAATGTTCGGGAAATTGCGAGGCATAGACATAGAGCTTCTTCGGCACGCAGCCGCGGATGACGCAGGTGCCGCCATACCGGTATTCCTCGGCAATGCCGACGCGCTTGCCGAGTGCGGCCGCCACGCGCGCCGCCCTCACCCCGCCGGAGCCGCCGCCGATGACGAAAAGATCATAGTCGTAACCGGCCATAGTCTGCTCCTGAAGATAGAAAAGTTCGAGCCACAGGTAGGCCGCAAAGCATCAAAAGAAAAGCCCGGACAAGCCGGGCTTTTCTGGTCCAGTGGCGATTGCCACACTGCGGAAAAATAAACTCAGTTCTGCGTACCGTCAGCGGGGGCGGCACCATCTGCGGGCGCGGCGCCATCGGCGGGCGCAGCCGTTGCCTTGGCTTTCGCTGCCGCGGCCAGCGTTTCGCCAACCTGCTGGGCGAGATCGCGGGCGAGGCCGTTCTGCCAGATGTCGGCTGCCTTGACCAGGTCACGTGTCACGGCCGGGCCGCTGTCGAGCAGCTTCTTGCCGGACTCCGAACTGTAGAAGGCGGCGATGTCATTGAGTTCCTTTTCGGAAAACACCTTGGCATAGGCAAGGGCCGCTTCCTTTTCCAGATCGGCGCGGCGCGAGGCCAGCGCCATTGCCTTTTCGTTGATCGTCTTGCCGATCAGTTCCTGCATGTCCGGATTCTTCTGGATAAGCTGCTGCTCGAGGGCGGCAGCCGCCTGCGGCAGGATGTTGTCGAACGGGTCCGTCGCGTGGATCGCCGTGACCGCTGCGCGCGCGGCCTTCAGATGCGCGTCGGTGACGTCCTGCGAAAACGCCGGCGCGGAAAACGCCAAGACGACCGAAGCCACTACAATGGCGGAAAGACGGCGAATCCGGTTATGCAACATCATGATCGGTAGAACTCCCTGGTTTTCGGGCGGCATGGACGGTTTGGATGCCGTCGCCGCCGGCGATGATGGCCGCTGATGCCAGCCCGATGAAAAGACCATGCTCGACCACGCCTGGAATGGCGTGGAGAGCATTCGAAAGCGCTCTTGTATCCGGAATGCGGCCAAAAGATGCATCGAGGATAAAATGGCCGCCGTCTGTAACAAAAGGCTGGCTCCCCGTCATCCTCAATGTGACAGGACCGGCAAGGCCGAGCTCTGCGGCCGCCGCGCCGATCGCGATTTCCGTGGCCCGCAGGCCGAATTTGTTGACTTCGATGGGCAGTGGAAAATGGCCGAGCGTCGCGACCATTTTCGAGCGATCGGCGATGACGATCATGCGTGCGGAGGCCGCCGCGACGATCTTCTCACGCAGCAGCGCGCCGCCGCCGCCCTTGATCAATGTCAGCGCCGGGTCGACCTCGTCGGCGCCATCGATGGTGAGGTCGAGTTCGGGCGTTTCCTCCAGGTCCGACAGCGGCACGCCAAGTTCGCGGCAGAGGATGGCGGTGCGCTCCGAAGTCGGCACGCCGACGATTGTAAGGCCGGTGGCGACCTTTTGGGCGAGCAGCCGCACGAACTCCTCGGCGGTCGTGCCGGTGCCGATGCCGAGCCGCATGCCGTCGCTCACATGGGCAAGCGCCGCCCGCGCGGCCTCGACCTTCAATTGCCTCGCATCCATGGCGCTTGTCGTGCCCCGTTTTTGTTTGCGCGCTCCTAGCATTTTTGCCAGCCCGGTCAAAGACCTTGGCTGTGGACTGGCCAAAGCCGGCTTGCCTGATTGGACCGCAGGAGGTATCGCCTGCGGCAATGCAATCGTCACAGGACAGGCCATGACTCGACCGATCATCGTGTTCGACCTCGACGGGACGCTGATCGACACGGCGCCGGATCTGCTCGACAGCCTCAACCACAGCCTCGCCGCCAGTGAACTTGCGGCTGTCGACGAGGCCGGTTTCAAGCGCTTCGTCGGCCATGGCGGCCGGGTGATGATCGAGCGTGCCCATGCCGCGCAGCAAAGATCGCTCGCTGTCGACGAGCATGACCGGTTGCTAAGGCTGTTCCTCGATCACTACACCGACAACATCCCCGGCAAGTCGCGCCCCTACCCCGGCGTTCTCGAGGCGATCGCCCGCTTCGAGAACGCCGGCTATCTCCTGGCCATCTGCACCAACAAATACGAGGCCAACTCGGTGGCGCTGATCGAGGCGCTCGGCCTGGCAAGACATTTCGCCGCGATCTGCGGCCAGGACACGTTCGCCTTCCGCAAGCCCGACCCGCGCCATCTCACACAGACCATCGCGCTCGCCGGCGGCAACCCGCACCGGGCGCTGATGGTCGGTGATTCGCAGACCGATATCGATACGGCGAAAGCCGCCGGTATTCCGGTGGTGGCGGTCGATTTCGGCTACACCGATCGTCATGTGCGCGAATTCGAACCGTCGGCGGTGATCTCGCATTTCGACGCGTTGACGCTCGACCTGGCGGAACGGCTGATTACAGCTGCGGCACACTGATCGCGAAGGCGGCCGGGCGCCCCCCTGTGGGTTGCACTCGCTCTTCACTGGAACGCCGGACATTACCTTGACTTCGCGGGCCGGCCTCCCTTATATCGCGGCGCGCTTGGCCTTCAGGCAACGAGCGGGCGATTAGCTCAGCGGGAGAGCACACCCTTCACACGGGTGGGGTCGCAGGTTCAATCCCTGCATCGCCCACCATCTAACCTCCAGAACAGGTTGGATGACCGGTTTTTCACGACATTCACCGAATTTTGCTGACAGCAGGCCGATAGGGCTTCGGTTGGTGCCTGCATCCGTGTGAACGCCAGCCGGCGCGGCATGGTCTGCTGCACATGGGCTGTGTAACGCTCTTCACATACCGTCGCCAGTTTTCGCGCGAACGTAGCTCCGGGGTCGGCTGGCGTTTGGATTGGCCGTGCCGAACAAAATTTCGTGGCCCGGAAAGCAACCGGCCCAAGGCGGGGATTTTTGGCCGGGTTTTTGATCACCTAGGCATTTCACAGTTGCCGTCTGCGCGTTCGGTTCCTCCCACCGCGCGTGCAGGCGGCCTTCAACGCAGGCGGGTCGGATACCGGACGGTACGGTGTCCGATCCCTTGCCTTTCGAAGGAGCCGTGACATGGATGAATACCGGGCTTTGACGCGGTCCACTCTTGCCGTAAACTTTAGCGGTTGGGAAAATTGGGGCACTGACATGGCTTTCGCCGGCGCGAACGACAGAGATGATCTGCCGCGCCTTGCGCGTATCGACCCGCGCCAGTTCGATCTGCTGTTCAGCGGTTGCAAGCTCGAACGCTACGCCGCCGGCCAGCATTTGTTCGTCCAGGAAGATGCCGCCGACCGCATCTACGGTGTGATGAAGGGCACGGTGGAGATCTCGATCTATTCGCCTGGCGGCCAGAAGCTGGTGGCCAATATTGAGCTGTCGCGCAGCCTGGTCGGAGAGATCGGGGCACTTGACGGACGCCCACGCACGGCCACCGCGATCTGTCTAACTGCCTGCGAGCTGGTTTCGATCAGCCGAACACAACTATTTGATCGGATTGAGAAAAACCCATCCCTGGCGCGCGCCATGATCGAACTTTTGTGCGCGCGGCTGCGCTGGATCAGCGGCGAGCTCGGCGATCAGGCCTTTTTCGGCATCGAGGCGAGGCTGGCAAAACGACTGGTCTTTCTGGGCGGCGTCATAGCCGACGGCGCAGGCTGGATACCGATCTCGCAGTCCGAACTGGGCGAGTTCCTTGGCGCCACGCGCGAGTCGGTCAACAAGACGCTCAACGACTGGCGCAGCCGGCAGATCATCGCCATCAAGCGCGGCGGCCTGCGCATCACCGACGCCAGGGCGCTCAGTCGTATCGCCGATTCGCAAGACGACGACTGAATACGGCGATTCGGGGATGCGTCCTCGAATCCGATTCGGGGATGCGTCCCGAATCAGAGTCGCGAAATCAGATAGCGCAGCGACGACTTGCCCGGCATGAAGAAGTAACCCCCTCCCCTTGTGGTGACGAATTGCGGCATGCCCTTCAGCACGGTGACGCCCTCCCAGGACGGGATGGTGAACCTGCCGCTGCCGTCGCGCGAGCCGATGGTCGGATCCTTTTCGGCGACCAGCCCCTGGAACGAAGTGGATGAGACCCAGGTTTGCTGGATGAATTCGTACTGACGCTCGATGTCGGCGTTGAGGCACATGAAGAGCAGGCCCTTCTCGACCTTTCCGCCTTTCTTGTCCTGCCTCATATAGGTGCGGCCGACTCGGATGATGCGGTGGCGCTTGCCGATCCTGATCTGCGTCTCGCGGTCTTCGCCCAGCGAATCGCGGGGGTTCGACCGTCGGACATGGGCGCCAAGCGGGCAGCGTTGTCCCTGAGGGTCCTCGGCGCCAAAGGCGAAATCATTGTCAGCCGGGCGGCCGGGGCGGCCGTCGGGATTGCGCACCAGCGAGCTGCCGTCCGGCCAGCGGCCAAGCATCTTGGCGGCGACCCAGCGCGGCGTGATGGCGGGGTTGCCGGTTTCGCTTGCCGCCTGCATGGCTGCGGCCTTGCAGTAATCGTCGAATATGTCGACGTGCTGCTCGAACTGGCGCACGACAAGAAAGGAGCCGTTGCGGCCGAAATCGTGCGGCGGCGGTGGCTGGCCTGCGATCTGCCGGTTGCGGCGCACCGCCGACAGGATGCCGGACCGGTCCTGCGAGGCCCGGACGGACGGCGAGGCCGGATAGAAGCCGTGCTCGTCGCGATAACCGAACAGGAACTCGCCCGGCGCCACCAGATGCATCGATGCCGCGCCGGCATTGGCGCGCGCCGTGCCCCTGACGATCGGCTGCGAAACACCATCGACGAAGCCGAAATGCTCCACCGCGCGCTTGCCCTCGCGCTTCACCGCAAGCGGCAGTTCCGCGACGAGTTTCATCCCCGCGCCCGTTGTCTTTCGCTTCAGGGCGGCGATCTCGGCCGCCAGCATCTCCGCGCTTTCAGCATAGCAGACGATGACCACATCCGCCGGTTTCCGTGGCGAGCCCCACCGCCATTTGTCGGGCACGCTTTCACCGACATCGTCGAGGATGCGGCTGCGCTCGGGATTGCCCATGCCATGGCGAAAGGCGACCGGAAAAGTACCCAGCGGATCGTCGTCGACGCCGCCCTCCAGGCCCAGTCGGCGAAGACCGTCGGGGCCGAACGCCACCGTCATGGCGCGCTCTTTCGGCGCGCCATCGCCGAAGCTCGTTTGTGCGACGATGAACTCCAGCCACGCCTTGCGCCTGATCCGGGAAAGTGTATCCGGCACGGCTATCGCCAGCATATGGGCATGGCCCAATGATCCAAATGGGCCGAAGAATATGGATTGGATCTCACCGGTTTCCAGCTGTTGTTCGAGCGGCGCGGGAAACGCGGAACTTATGTCCGCCAGCAACGAGGCAGTCTTTTGGACGGCGGTTTTTGGGCCCACCGGACGCGGCAATGACCCAAACAGGCTCAGCCAGTCGCGCGCTTGGCTATCCGTGGCGGTCGCCAACCCTCGTCGGATCCTGGAGTTGGTGCGGATGCGGATCGTGTTGAGGGCCGGATAGGCCGAATACCAGAACAGCGTCGGTACCTGCTGGCGCCGTGCCCAGCGCTTGAAGCGATCGCCGTCGCGCGCACCGTCGAGGAAGAGCCAGCGCGTGCGCGGATAACCTTCGGTGTTGCTCCATACGCCGGTAAGCCCGGACGCGGCCTTGGCGATGAAATCCTCGAGATAGCTCTCCCAACTGCCGCCATAGTTGGAAAGGAACATCAGCCTGTTGGTGCCCGGCAGCAGCACCCAGCGGGCGAAATGGATGGTGTTGATGGTGGCAAGGAAGCCCGGCTTGAACACCTTTTGCGCCGAGATCGAGATCAGGTAGAAGGAAAGCCTGAGCGCAAGCCGCCGCAACATTCCGACCTTCATCGTCGAAATCGCCGTCAAATGGTTCTGGGCGGTGCGGTCCTCATGGACGATGATCTTGTCCAGCGCATCGAGATCGACAGGCGTGTTGTGAGGGCGATCGATGTCTTCGATACGCCGCAGGGCGATGAAGCACAGGCCGATCACCGCGATCGCTATCGCCAGCAGGCCGAGCACGGCCAACAGAAGCGCCGTGCCGGCAATGGCGAGGTTGGGGAAATTGAGGCCGGCAGGGTTGCCGAACACCAGCACATAGGTCATGCGCCAACAGGCAAGCACGATCAGCGCGACGGTGATGAGCACGGCCGGCGCCAGCAGCGTCGTCGTTATGGCCTGCCACCATTTTCCCGGCGGCCTTTCGAGCAGGCTTTCGGCTGGCTGGAACGCCCAGTCGAACCTGCCGAGCGACTGGACATGCCGGCGGGTCTCGGTGAGCACTGCGGCAGCGTCGCCACTGCCATAGCGCGGCTGTTCGACGATCTCGCGAATGGTATCGGCGAGCTCGGCTTCGGCCAGGATACGGCGGACCGAATGTCCCGGCGTGCCGGAAAACACCAGTCCGGCATTGCTGCCGAAAGACGGCGATATCTCGACATTGTGCTTGCGCAGGAAGTCGTTCAGCGAGCTGCCCTCGGGCAAGCCGCAGACGTCTTCGAGAATCGGCAGCAACCGGTGGCCGATGGCCTGCGAGATGGCGTCGATGACCTCGTCGCTGCTGCCGTCGCCGGAGACTTCGAGAACCAGGGCGCCCTTCTCCAGACCGGACGCGTCATCGGTCTCGCCAGTGCCGGTAACGGCCAGGCTGGTGAAATGAATGGTGCCGGCAATGCCGAGCGCGGTGCTGATCTCTTCATTGGCCGGATTTCCGAGCGCCGCGACCCGGTCGCGGATGGCGTCCAGCGGCGCGGCCCGGGTGATCGGGCAGACCACCGTCACCATCGAGTGGTCGACGGTGCGGCAAAGCGCTGGCCGCTCGAAGTCGATCTTGAGGCTTTCCGGATAGGCGCCGATGCTGGTCATGCGCCCGGCCCTGCCGCGCACGCGGCGTACACCCTGCTTCTGGAACAGGGCGCGCAGGCTTTCGCCGATCTGGACCCTGGCGATCTCGGCGCCAATGCACAGATGAATACCGTGGCCGAACACCATGTAGTCGCGGTGCGGGCGCGAGGTGTCGAACGCGTTCGGGTTTTGCACGGCTTCCGCGTCGAACATCGCCGACAGCGTTGCCGGCATGACCACCGTTCCTGCCTTCACCAGGCGCTCGCGGCGCGTGCCCCTGGCGATCGTGGTGTCGCGCGACGTATAGCGCCACGGACCGATCCAGATCGGCTTGAAGCGCATGGCCTCAAGGATTGCCCGATCAAGCTTGCCGGTGTCGTCCGCAGCGAGTGCCGCATCGATGGCCCGCCGTGCGTCGGGCCGGGACAGGATCACGTCGAGGCAATTGCCGCCGGCCAGCACATTGGTTGGAACAAAGCCGGTAATCATGCCGAGCATGATCGAATGGATGTCGGGCAGCGACAGCTTGCCTTGATCGAGAAGGGCGACAAGTCTTGGCAGCGGCTGCTCGGCCATCGCGCCGCTCTGCCTGATCGCGTCGATGGAGCGGTCTATGACCTTGATCAGCCGGTCGCCGGCGACCACGGCAAGCTCGCGCGTGACCGGCTTTGCCAGCGGATCGGAAAAGAACAGCGCGCTCAAGGCTATTGCCCAGTCGGCGAATTCGGATTCGTCGTCGATCTCGAGACCGAAATAGTCACGGCAGATGTGCACCGGCACGATCTTCATCAGCCCGGAAATGGCATCGAAGCCAGGACTGGCGCGGGTCATGATCTCCATGGAATGGCGTGCGGCAATCGGCCTGACGGCGGCCTCGACCTCGGCCGGCGGGAAAGCGCTGAGCACCGACGACTTCATGCGGCGATAGTCGGCGCCGTCCTGCATGCCGAGGATGAAGTTCGACCCGCGGGCCAGTTCGGTCATCTCGGGTCCATAAGGGGTCTGGAATTCGTCACCGCGCTCCAATATGTCGCGAACGTCGGCGTTCCTGGTGACGAGCAGGAAATTGCCGAAGGCAAGGTTCGGCCAGAACCGGCGCAGCAGCGCCAGCGCCCAGCGAGGGTCATTGGAGAGGTAGCCTATTATGCGCGCCGCAAGACCCTTGGAGCGCAGTCGCCCGAGGTCAAATGGCGGCATTTCCGGCAGCGGACGCTGGCGTTCCTGGGCCTCGTGGACGGCATCGAAATACTTGATCCTGAACATGCGCACTCAAGCCCCCCGGCTGTTCAAAATTTTGCGATACCGGCTATTCTGGCCTAGGTTCGCAGCAGTTGCGCGTATGTGAATTTCCTCACAGTCGCTGGTGTTCGGCGGCCTCGATCATGTTGCTGCTTCTGGCCATTTCGAAATTGCCGATGAGGAATTCATTCGCCGCCCTGTCGGCGAAAGGTATCCAGCGGACCCGCTGCTCCGAGAAATCCGGATGCCTGGTTGCGAAAACGGCCATTTCCCGCCTGGCCTCCTCCTCGCGGCCGCTGCGCATCAAGGCGCCGATCTTCAGGAACCTGGCGTAGAAATAGCCCGGCGACAGGTTGAGTGAGCGGTCAGCGGTGGCGATCACCGACGGCCAGTCCTGGACAAAGCTGTAGGCTGCCGCCAGTTCCCCCAGATTGTGGAACCGATAGAGGTCGAAGGGGCTCAGTCGCTCGGTATCGAGAAAGAACGGTATTGCGCCGACGGCATCGCCGAGCAGAAGGCGGGCACTGCCCATGGCCGAGCGCGCGAAGGCAAAGCTCGGATTGATGTGGATCGCTTCCTCCAGGTGCTCGACCGCGGCCCGCGGCTTTCCCCGCATGATGTCGATGACGCCAAGATGGGCATGCGGGCGTGCATCCAGGCTGTCCATCAGCAGGGCCTTGCGCGCATATTGCTCGACCTTGTTTAGATCGTCATTGTCGCCGAAGCGCAGCCAGGCCCGCCAGAAATACCACCACGCCAGTTCGTTCAGCACGGCACTCGAATTGGGATCCTCCCGGTAAGCCTTTTCGAAGAAGTCCAGGGCGATTTCAGTGTCGCCGCGCGTGCGCCGGTTCATGTGCCAGCGGCCGCGTCTCACCAATTGCCAGGTTTCCAGGCTTTCCCACGGCACCTGGAAGGTGCGTACCTGCTCTGCCCGGTCGACCTCCTTGTCGAGAATCGAGACGATCTCCGCGCCGATCTGGTCGCGCAGACCGAAGATGTCGACCAGGTCGCGATCGAAGCGCTGAGACCACACCAATCGCCCGTTTGAGACGTCGGCAAGCGACGTGTTCAAACGGATCTGTCCGCCATTGCGCATCAGCGTGCCGCTGACGATATAGCGCGCACCAAGGGCATTGCCGATTACCCGCGTCCCCAGAGTGTCATCGCGGAACTGGAAACTGGAGCTCTTGGCGATCACCGAGAGCCATCTGGTGTTTGAAAGGCCGTAGATGATGTCTTCGGCGATGCCGTCCGCCATGTAGCCAACGTCGCGCTCGCCTCCATCGCCCTGGAACGGCAGCACCGCGATCGCGGGCGGACCTTTGGGCGACAGCTTCTGCTGACCATTGACCGGAGGCATGGCCGCAACGAATGCCGCGGGCGACGACCCGTTGCTGATGCGCCCCGCGATCAGAACGCGCACCGGCAGCGCGATGTTCTTCAGCATGAATTCGCCAAGATCGATGAACTCGGCCGCGGTCTTGTCCTTCACGTGGTGCCAGGTCGTTTCCGACACGGCGAGACCGTCGTGCGGTGCGAACTCCTGGATCCTGGCGGCGATATTGACGTCGTCACCGTAGAGCCGGCCGTCGCGAACGATGACGTCACCGGTGTTGATGCCGACGCGAAAGGGCATGCGCATGGCTTCGTCTACCGATGAATTGAGCGTGACGATGCGGCCCTGAAAATCGAACGCCGCACGCAACGCCTCGATCGGATTGCCGAATTCGGCCATGATGCTGTCGCCGGCATCGCCGAAGGTGCGGCCGCCAAAGGTGCTGCAACTGTCGGCGATGATGTCGCGCCGTTCCTCGAACGCGGCAACAGCCGATTCATCGTCAAGACCCATCAGCCGCGAGAATCCGACAGCATCGATAGAAATGATTGTTGCGAGCTGACGGGTGTAGTTCCGTTCAGCCATGTCTAAGCCCCGGTCTTTTCTGGTCTGCGCCAGCGCAGGCGACTACCTGCCTCTGAACATTTCGTCGCTTTGCTGGAAGAGGATCCCTGGCAGGTGCAACGCGCCGATGTCGCCCTGTCTTGGCAGGAATCCTAACAGGGTCTCGGCAAAATCTCTACTACGATCAGCTAATATGTCGGAGGCCGCGTGTCGTCCATGCCTAGCTGCCTGTTGTTCGAAATTGTCGGCAAAGTATTCGCCCTTACGCATTGAAATAAAACAACTTTCATCGACCTAAGCCGTGGTCCCCGTGGCCCTTTGAGACGGCCTCTGGTGAAAGATGCGACAATGGTGGCACAATTGAGCAGCTGCAATTTTGGGAGGTGGAGCAAATCGGCTTGAAAATGAGTCTCCGCTGCTCTCGTGCCTACAGGAAATGCGGATCACGATTTCCGTGGTAAGCGGTTTTCTTCCGAAGGAAGCAGGTTAGGCTTGAGGCATGCACTATAGCGCGGCGCATCGGCGATGCCGGAACAAACCCGCCTTGAAACGAGTTCTATTGAACGAAGCGTGAGGGAAAGCCATGTCCAGATTTGTTTTGGCGACCAGTCTTGTCCTAGCAACAGGTGTCGCCGCTCTCTTCCTCGGCGGATCAGCCTTTGCCGCGGACGGACCATTGCCGCCGCCGAATGCCAAAAAACTGTCGGAAATCATTGCCAAGGTCGAGCAGCGCAACGATTTTCGCTATGTGGAAGAGGTCGATTGGGACAGCGGCGCCTATACCGTTACCTACTACACGACCGACAAGGCGAAAGTCGAAATCACCTACGACCCAGTCACGGCCGAGCCGAAATAAGCCCTGCCATCAGTCAGCATTCGCAGCCCACCTCAGGCCACCAGCCTTTCCGCCTCCCCTTGCGTCATCGCGTCTTTGATGGCTGACTGCGGCGTTATCACTACGCTGCATGGGGGGCGGGCATGGCGAAGCACGTATTGAAACGCGTCCTGATGATGCTTGCCGGCTATTTTGTTGCGGTGCTGGTTGGGTTGATCGCGGTGGTGGCCATCTACGCCGCGTTGAGTTCGCTGCCCAATGCGCCGGAGTATTTCGGTTTCATGGGGATTACTCCGATCGTGGCGCTGGTGGTGCCGCCGCTCGGCATGTTCATCTATTTCCTGACGATCATACTGACCGGCCTGCAAACCCTGATCTTCGCGCTGATCGCCGAATTCTTTTCGCTGCGCAATTTCTGGCTGCACATGGTCTTCGGCGCCGCGGCTGCGGTCGGCGGCTTCGCCCTGGTCTGGCCGAGCGCGCCGGAGGACATGAGCCCTGAGCGCTGGGCCGATATCGGCATCATCGCTGCCGCCGGCCTCGTCGCCGGCCTGATCTACTGGCTGATCACCGGCCGCGAAGCCGGCTTCCGTCGCCCGCTCTATCAGCTTTAGCTGGATCAGCTTGCCGGCGAGCGCACGGCTTCCGTGCTGTCGATCGCCTGCTGCAGCCGCGTGTCGCGGTCGTAGATGTCGTTGAAATATTCGACATTGCCGGCCATATCGGGCCAGGCGGTGAAATAGGCGACATAGACCGGGATGGTGCGCGTCACGTCTTCGGTCGAATGCCCGTGCTTCAGCTTCTCGGCGATGTAGTCGACCGAGGTACCGAGCACCGCCGCCGCCATGCCACGCGGATCCTGCAGGCGCACACAGCCATGGCTGAGCGCGCGCATGTCGCGCTGGAAGAACGACTTCTGCGGCGTGTCGTGCATGTAGATTGCGTGCTTGTTGGGGAACAGGATCTTCAATTCGCCCAGAGCATTTGCCTCGCTCGGCAGCTGACGCACGCCGTAAGGTATTTTTGCGCCATACCCGCCCCAATTGACCGAAGACGAGGGAATGCGCTTGCCGCGCGCATTGACCACCTCATAGCCGGCACGGTCGAGATAGCCCGGATCGCGGCGCAGCCGGGGCAGCATCTCGTTGACCAGGATAGACTGCGGCACGCCCCAATAGGGATGGAAGTCGACCTGCTTGATGTGGTCGTAGAAGAAGGCGGTCTGGTTCGTGGTCCTGCCGATGACGGCGCGGGTCTTCAGCTTCTCTTCGCCATTGTCGATATAGCTCGCCGTAAAGGCAGGCTGGTTGATGAAAACGCGCGGACTGCCGAGATCGGAGGGCAGCCAGCGCAGCTCTTCCAGCGCGACCTGTACTTTCTGGATCTTGTCGGCCTTGGAGGTGCCCGCCAATGCCGCCACGGTACGCGGCCCGATGACGCCGTCGCCTTTCATTCCGGCCTTCTTCTGCACCGCCTTGATGACCGGCACCAACTCCGGAACATAGTCCTCGCTGGTGGCAAGCCTTGCCAGGGTCTCGCCATAGGTGCCGCCCATCTCATCGTCGAGATTGCGCGCGATCTTGGTCAAGAGCTTCGGCAGTTCGGGGCTGCTCTCGCCCGGCTTCAGCAGCAATTTGGGATCGACAACGATTTCGTCTTCGGCGCTGGCCTGCAGCGATTCCAGTTCGACGCGCAGCGCCTGGTACTCGGCGTTCTGCGGATGGCGCGATTCGAGATAGGTGCGCACCTGCTGGGTGTGCGCCAGCGTTTTCAGCACGCCCTCCATGTCGATCGGCTTGGCCGGGAAATCATAGTAGCCGGTCATGCGATTGGGATCGACACGGCCACTTTGCGCGTCACGAACGTAGCGCAGAACGCGCGCCGACAGCGCCATCTCGAAGCGGACAAGCTGCTTCAGCCGCGCATCGGCGTCGCCCGCCGATGCGCTGGCTGCAGGCACTTCAACCGTATAGTCGGCGGGCGTGAGGCCGTAGCTCGCCGCCTCGCCCAACACCCGCACAGCATCCTGGGCGCGGCCGTTGGCGCTGGTTCCCGTCACCCAGATGAAGTCCGGATTGGCCGAGTAATAGGCAACGAGCGCCTTGGCGATGTCCTTCTCGGCAAAGAGTTCATAGCCGTCGAGCCCGGCAATCGCCTCGTGGAAGGCAGCATTGGTGGCGGAGGACGGCTGGAAAGCGGCATCCTGCGGCTTTGCCGGCTCGGGCATCGCCTGCATCGGCATTGCCGGCTCGGGCGTTGCTACCAGCGCCGCGAAATCGACGCGCACGAGCGGATCGCTTTTATAGGTATAATAGGACGGGCTGCTAATCTGGACGGCGGCGCCACCGCCCCCACCGCCGCGCTTGCTGCCGCCATTGCGAGAAGCAGCCGGCGCATTTTGCTTCGGCTTGTATTTTTTCGACGGCGGCGGCGGGAAGTCACCTTGCGGCGCGCGCTTGATGCCGCCGCCGAAAAGCATCTCGAAAAGCCCTTGCGCGTTTGCCGGCGGTGCGCCGAAGGCCAGCATTGCCGCAGCCGCCACAAGCGGCATCACGGTTGCTTTATTTCCCAGGAATTTCATGGATCACCCGCTCCGGCTGCAACCGGTTCCCGTTCTGCCCGTTTCGCACCGCTTGACGGGATCACCCACCCTATGACGGATGTAAGGCTCGACTATACTGATTCATACCGATTTCGTTAAGCTTCCATAAATTTCAGCGGTCCTGTTGCCGAACAGTTTCACAACATCGTGACAACCTGAGCGTGTTCATCGCGCTCCCGGCAGGAGGATGGAGCCGCCGACGCGGCGTGACAAAGGCCCGATGTTATGCTGCAAATCCAGGCGGCCAGCAAACATGCTGTCGGGAGGGTGAGCCGGTGAAAAAGGGATATCGCGAGCTGCTCGACGAGGCAAATGCCGAGATCGAGGTGGTCTCGCCGGAGGAAGCAGCAGGGCTGCTCGACGACGAAGGCACGATCTTCGTCGATCTGCGTGACCCGCGCGAGGTTGAACGGGACGGCAGGATTCCTGGCGCCAGGCATGTCACCCGCGGCATGCTGGAATTCTGGATCGACCCCGAAAGCCCCTATCACAAGCCATTCTTTGCCTCGGGAAAGAGCTTTGTCTTCTTCTGCGCCGGCGGCTGGCGTTCGGCGCTTGCCACCAAGACGGCGCAGGACATGGTCTGTCACCGGTCAAGCATATCCTTGGCGGCTACACCGCATGGAAGGCGGCGGGACTGCCGGTCGAATCCGGCCAGAAAAAGAGACAAGACACTTAATGCATGTCGCGCAAAAGTGCGCAGCGGTTTTGCGATAACGACATGCATGAAAACAAGGACTTAAAGCGCGTCACGTGAATCCGTTCAAATGGACGCGCCTTAGCGTCAGTGCAGCGAAACCGGGTCCCGGCCAGCGACGAAGCCGATGGCATGCTCGGCCACGCCCTTGTCGGCGAGGATACGGCGGTGGCCGAGCCCGTCCGCCCAGTGGAGTCGGACATGGTCGCCGGCTTCCGCGTAAAGCCTTGCATGATCGGCGGACACCTCGCGATCGTCCGGCGCATGGATGACCAGCGTCGGCACCGGCTTGCTGGCAAGCTGACGGTCGCCGGTGAATTCGTGCAGCGGCCGACCGGCGATGTGTTCGACCCTGTCGGCCATGGCTGCCTGCGAGCGTGGGCCGACATTGAGCATGCGGCTGAAATCGGTGAAGATCGCCGGCAAGGAACTCGGCGCTGCGATGAGCACCAGCCGCTCGGCCACCAGCGGCGGGATGTTCTTGACCGACCCGGCGACGGCGTTCGCGGCCACGGCGCCGCCGAAGGAATGGCCGACAACCGCTGCGAACGGGCCGAACCATTCGCCAGCGAGTCGCGCGGCATCGACCGCGCTGACCAATGTCAGCCGACGGCCCTGCGACTGGCCATGGCCCGGCAGGTCGAGCGAGACGACCTTGTAGCCGGCATCGCGATAGCCCTCGATCAGCGCGCGCATATATTCGGTGCGCGAGCGCCAGCCATGGATGACAAGCACGGTGCCCTCGGTCGCCCTGCCCGGCTCGGGCCGGAACTCATGCACCATGATGCAGCCCTTTGCGGTCTTGAGCCGATGGTGGCGGGCCTCGGCCATGAAAGCGGCGGCGCGATCAACCGCGCGGCGCTCGCCATCGCTCAAAGCCCTGGCGTTCGGCGTGCGGCAGAACAATTCGAACGCCGCGCGCCCGGTAAGGCGGGGAGCCACATATTCGGCGGCGCCAAACACGCCCCGGATGACCTTCAGTCCAAATGATGCCATAGTGGCGATCCATCCATTCGTTCAAGCATGAACATAATAGTTCAAACATGAACATTAAGCAAGAGCTGCCCTGGGACAACCCGCGTTTTCGCAACTGGGTCGCGGTGGCGCGCGCCTGCCATGTGCTGGAACGCGCCCTGGCGGTGAAGCTCGCGCCGCTGGACCTGAAGCCGGCGCAGCTCGATGTGCTGATGAACCTCTACCGCCACCCCGGCATGTCGCAGCACGATCTCGCCAGGCGGCTGCTGGTCGGCCGCTCCAACATCACCATGCTTTTGCCGCAGCTCGAGACCCGGGGCCTGCTGCGCCGCGAAGGCGACGAGAAGGACAAGCGGGTGCTGCGGCTGACCTTGACCGAGGCCGGCACGGAACTGCTGATGCAGGCGCTGAAGGTCCATATGGCGCTGATCGAGAAGGCGATGAGCCAATCGACGCCGGAACAGTGCGACATGATCGGCGAGCAGATGCGCAAGATCTATGAGGTGCTGAAGGAGGCCTGACCTAGGTGTGTTGAGATTCAGGTCAGGCCGAGTCGAAAATGGTGGCTTCCGAGAACCGGAGCGGAGCGTACTTAAAGTACGTGAGCACCGGAAGCGCAGGAAACCGCCATTTGCAGGCCGGGCTCGCCTGAATATCCACGCACCTACCACATCGTCTTCTTCGCCCGCTCGGGCCATTCCTTGTCGTAGGCCTCGCCGTCGATGCTCTTGCGGCTGGTGACTTCCAGGATTTTTCCCGGTGTCGGCAGCGATCTTGGATCGACATGCTTTGCCGCATTCCACAGTTCCGATCGGACAATGGCTCGGGCGCACTGGAAATACACCGAATCGATATCGACAACCGTGACCGAGCGCGCCGGCTTGCCTTCGACGGTGAAGGAGGCACAAAGCGCAGTATCGGTGGTGATGTAGGCCCGGCCGTTGACGCGCAGTGTCGTGCCGGAGCCTGGCACCAGGAACAACAGTCCGACGCGCGAATCCCTGATGATGTTTTTCAGCGAATCGGCACGGTTGTTGCCACGCCGGTCCGGCATCATCAGGGTTTTCGGGTCATGGATGCGCACGAAGCCGGCAAGATCGCCGCGCGGCGAGCAGTCCAGCCCTTCCGGCCCGCTGGTCGCCAGCGCGACGAAGGGCGAGGCCTCGATGAAGGCGGCGTATTCGGGAATGACATGGTCGAGTTCCTTGACCACCGACGCTTCGCCGGGCAGGCCATAAAGGGCTTCGAGCTGTTCCACCGTGTTGATGACGGACATTTTTCGTCTCCGAACCTTTGCCGGCGTTATCCCAACTCCATGACGTTTTAGCGACGGGCTTTAGTCTCTTGTTTTTATGCATGTCGTTGTCCCAAAACCGCAGCACACTTTTGGGCGACATGCATTAGCTGTCAGGAAACGGGTGTCGGGCTGACGACATAATAGGCAAGCCGTGCTGACCGCATGAAACGGATCGTGCTGGCAAACACGGAGATCAACAATGGAAAAAACGCTCGATCGGCGAAGCACCGCCATGGAACTTCTCGAAAACATGTTCGACGTTGAAATGCGCTTCCTGCGCTCTGACTCCGACAGCGTCGATATGCTTGCCGGCGCATTCCACGCCGAGGTCGTTGTGCATGAGCCGCGATCGCTTCCCTATGCCGGTGACTGGAAGGGCCTCGACGGCATCGGTGCTCTTTTCTACAAGATGCGGGAAATGTGGAGCGATGTGGCTGTAGAGTGTCTTCAGGCCGCCCAAAACGATGACATGGTGTATATGAGCTGCACGCTGCGCCTGACTGCCCGAGCAAACGGCGCCATTGTCACACAGCCATTTGCGGAAGTCTTGCGTTTCAAGGACGGTCGCCTGATCGAAGGCACGCCGTTTTACCACGACACCGCCGAGATTCTGACGGCTCTTGGCTCGCCGGCTCTTGCGGTAGAGGCTGCCTAACGATCGCGGCTCAGGCCCTTTTCCTGCAGTTCGGCGAGATAGGCCGCCCAGCGTGCGTCCTTCTCGTGACCCAGAGCGTGCAGATAATTCCAGGTGAAGATGCCGGTGTCGTGAAAATCGTCGAAGGTGATGCGGACTGCATAGTTGCCGATGGGCTCGATCTTGAGGATAGCGACGTTGCGCTTGCCGGGAACGGTCACGCGCTGTTCGGGTGAATGGCCCTGCACTTCGGCCGACGGCGAGGCGACGCGCAGAAGCTCCGCCGGCAGTTCGAACGGCTGATGGTCCGGGAAAGTCACGGTCAGCAGCCTGCGGTCCTTCGAGACCCTGAGTTCCTTTGGCGCCGTCATGGTGATAGGTCCCGCATCAATGTGCCCTTCCCTACGCCGCTTTGCGCAATGGGAAAAGGTCGCTTCGAAACTTCCGACACGATCTGTCGGTGGCGGGGTGTTACCAAAGATCGAAACCTCCTAGTCTTGAATGGCAGGCCGGATCGTATCACATAGCGGTATATAACGACGCCGTTCGCGGCCATGGGAAGCGCAAAGCATGGATATGATCGATCCTTTCGGTCGCACGATCAGCTATCTCAGAGTGTCGGTCACCGACCGCTGCGATTTCCGTTGCACCTATTGCATGGCCGAGGACATGACGTTCCTTCCCAAGAAGGACCTTCTGTCGCTGGAGGAACTTGATCGGCTGTGCACGGTCTTCATCGAAAAGGGTGTCAGGAAACTGCGCCTCACCGGCGGCGAGCCGCTGGTGCGCAAGAACATCATGCATCTGGTGCGCCAGCTTTCGCGGCATCTCGAAAGCGGCGCGCTGGAAGAATTGACGCTCACCACCAATGGCTCGCAGCTTTCGCGTTTTGCCGCCGAGCTCGCCGATTGCGGCGTCAAGCGCATCAACGTCTCGCTGGATACGCTGGACGCGGAAAAATTCCGCCAGATCACCCGTTGGGGCCATCTGGACAAGGTCATGCAAGGCATCGACGCGGCGCAGGCGGCCGGCTTGAAGGTAAAGCTCAACGCGGTGGCGCTGAAGGATTTCAACGACGCCGAGCTGCCTGACATGCTGCGCTGGGCGCATGGCCGCGGCATGGAATTGACGGTCATCGAAACCATGCCGATGGGCGAGATCGACGCCGATCGCACCGACCAGTATCTGCCGCTGTCGCTGCTGCGCGCGTCGCTGGAGCGGCAGTTCACGCTGACCGACATTCCCTATAAGACCGGCGGTCCGGCCCGTTACGTCCACGTCGCCGAGACTGGCGGGCGGCTTGGCTTCATCACGCCGATGACGCATAATTTCTGCGAGAGCTGCAACCGCGTCCGGCTGACCTGCACCGGCACGCTCTATATGTGCCTGGGCCAGGAGGATGCCGCCGACCTGCGTGCTCCGTTGCGCGCGTCGGAAGGCAACGAATTGGTCGCCGACGCCATCGATGAAGCCATCGGCCGCAAGCCGAAGGGCCATGATTTCATCATCGACCGCCGCACCAACCGGCCATCGGTGTCGCGGCATATGAGCGTTACCGGCGGCTGATTCTTTCATCAACTTCGTGCAAGATCGCTTCCGGTCATCGGCGGCGGAGGCACGCAATGAAGCGCTTTCACTCAGGTCTGGTGTTGTTTGTGACGATAGCGGCAACCACGTCGGTTGCCGCCCCATTCACCTATACAAACGAGCGGTTCGGCACCGTCTGCACCTTTCCGGATGAGATTTTCACCCTTCGCCAACCTGAGCCGGACAATGGCGACGGGCGGCAATGGCTCAGCGCCGACGGCGCCAGCCTGATCTGCTCGGGCATTCTCAACATCGACGACGATACCCCGGAAGGTTTTGTCACCGCCGAGAAAGCCAGCCAGGGACCAGGCTACAAAATCACCTACAGCAAGACCGGCAAGGATTGGGCGGTGCTGTCAGGGCTCAAGGATGAAAACATCTTCTATGAGCGCCGTCTGTTCGGAAAGGATGGCGTCATCCGCACCGTCTGGATCGAATACCCGCCTGCGCTGAAATCGAAATACGACACGCTCGTCGGGCCGATCACGAGCAGCCTCAAAGGGCCGTGAGCCTTTCGCGGGCACCCAGAAAAAGTCCTGTCCGTAAGCAGTTGCTGATTTACCGCCGGGGCGTTCCGGCCTAGCTTCCCCTGCGGAGCGGCTCTTCGCTCCATGGGGGAATACACTATGCGCAAACTCATTCTTTCTCTGGCATTGCTTGGCTTGACGTCCATGCCCGCCGCGGCGCAATCGATCGGCGGCACCTACACTGTCGCCGGCACCAATTTCGACGGATCCACCTATGGCGGCGAGGCAACCGTTACGCTGACCAGCGAGACGACCTGCACGATCCATTGGGAAACCGGCGGCTCGTCCTCGGACGGCATCTGCATGCGAAACGATGATGCCTTCTCGGCCGGCTATGTCATGGGCAAGACGGTCGGTCTTGTCGTCTACAAGGTGCAGGAAGATGGTTCGTTGCATGGTCTGTGGACGATTGCCGGCAAGGATGGCAATGGCACCGAGGTGCTGACGCCGAAATAATTCTGCCGGTGCCTTGCGGGTGGATTGTCTGGGCCACAACGATGCCTGTGGCCCAGCCCTTTGACGTTGCTGTCTTGTGACCGGCTGCTACAGGCTTGATGCAAAGCGCAACCGGTGACGCCCTTTGCTTCTTTCCCCAAATCTGCGCGGCGCGCTGTTCATGATTGTGGCGATCGTTGGCTTCACCCTCAACGACGCGATCACCAAGGTTTCGTCGGAAACGATGAACATGGCGCAGGTCATGCTGATCCGGGGTGCCTTCGCTTCGCTCTTCGTCGGCTTGCTTGCCTGGCAAGGCGGCGCGCTTGCCCGGCCCGGCTCGATGCTGCAGCCACTGGTGGCGATACGCGTGATCAGCGAAGCCGGCGCCACCGTGTCGTTCCTCGTTGCTCTTGCCCATTTGCCGATCGCCAATGTCTCGGCGGTACTGCAGGCGCTGCCGCTGGCGGTTACGATGGGCGCGGCCCTGGTGTTCAACGAGGGCGTCGGCTGGCGGCGCTGGCTGGCCATCGCCATCGGGTTCGCTGGCGTGCTGATCATCGTCAGGCCAGGCTTCGAAGGATTCAGCGCCTATTCGCTGCTGGCGTTGGTTTGCGTCGGCTGCTGTGCAGTGCGCGACCTCGCCACCAAGCGCATTCCCCAGGCTATTCCGAGCTTGCTTGTATCGACCGCCACGGCATTTGCCATGACGATTCTGGGTGCGGCGTTGCTTTCGCCAATGGGCGGCTGGACGCCGATGACGGTGAAAAGCACGGCGCTGCTGGCGCTCGCCGCGATGCTCGTGATCATCGGCTATCAGTTCATCATCATGGCGATGCGGGTGGGCGACATCTCCTTCATAGCACCGTTCCGTTACACCGCCCTGCTCTGGTCGATCCTGCTTGGCCTCGTTATCTTCGGCGATGTTCCCGACCTGCCGATGACCGTAGGCGCCACCATCATCGTCGGCTCCGGCCTCTACGCACTCTACCGCGAGCGGGTCGTCGGCCGGCGGAAAACAGCCGCCGAAAGCGCTGGACCTGACATGGCGCCGGACGGCATATAGGCCGAACCATAGAAGGCCGTTCGATTTGAAAAGACACTGATTTTGGGGGCTGGGATACAGGCAGCGACGATGGGCCGAGACATTGCAGGGATCATCCTGGCCGGCGGCCAGTCGCGGCGAATGGGCGGAGGCGACAAGAGCCTGCTTGCGCTCGGCGGTGACAGCCTGTTGGACCATGTCGTTTCGCGCTTTGCGCCGCAGGTCGGATCACTGGCGCTCAGCGCCAATGGCGATCCTGCACGATTTGCCGGGATCGGACTTCCAGTGCTTGCCGATGTGGTGGAAGGCTTTGCCGGGCCGCTTGCCGGCATCCTGACCGGCCTTGAATGGGCCGCCGCCAGCACGTCCTGCGAAACGCTGGCCACGGTTGCCGGCGATACGCCCTTCCTGCCGCGGGATCTGGTTGAACGGCTCGTCGCGGCAGCCGGCGCGCGCCCTGGTTCGATCGCCGTTGCCAGTTCGGGCGGCAAACGGCATCCGACCTTCGCGCTCTGGCCTGTTGAGGCGCGCGAGGCCCTGCGGCGGTTTCTGGTTGATGAGGACATCAGGCGGGTTTCCGCCTTCATCGACCGGCATGGCTTTGTCGAGGTGGAGTTTTCGCTGTTGAAATCCGGCGAGCACGAGATCGACCCGTTCTTCAACATCAATACACCAGACGATCTTGCGGCGGCCGAGCGTCTGTTGCAGAGCATGCAGCCATGATGAGACGCGTCTTCGGCATCACCGGCTGGAAGAATTCCGGCAAGACCACGCTGACCGAAAAGCTGGTCGCCGAACTTGCCCGCCGCGGCTGGAAAGTCTCGACGGTCAAGCACGCCCATCATGATTTCGACATCGACAAGCCGGGAACGGACAGCTTTCGCCACAGGCATGCCGGCGCGACGGAAGTCGCCATCGTTTCGGGCAGGCGCTGGGCGCTGATGCACGAATTGCGCGGTGAGGACGAACCGACGCTGGACGACATCCTGTCGCGGCTGGCGCCATCCGACATCGTGCTGGTTGAGGGCTACAAGCGCGAGATGCACAGCAAGCTCGAAACGCGGCGGCTCGAAGCCAAGGACCGGGCGCCGCTTTCGGCCAGCGACCCGCATATCGTCGCCGTGGCGGCCGACTTTACAGTCTCCGGCGAAAGCCTGCCGGTCTTTGATCTCGACGACACGAAGTCGATTGCCGATTTCGTCGAGCGCGCGACAGGCTTGGCGCGCTGACGGCACTGCCGCAGCAGCACTCGATCGCCTCTTTCCCTTTCACGCGCCTGCCCCAGCGTCAGCATTTTCCCGGAATACAAATCCCGCAAGCGTTGGTTTTGCAGTTGCTTTTTCTTGGAAAATATTGGGAGTATTGCGCCAGCGGGCGGTCAAAAGCACCGCCCATAGAGCCGTTAGGGACGACGGCCGGGACCATAAAGAGAGGACTATCATGCGTATTGCACTGCGTATAGCGCTCGCCGCATCGGCGGCGCTGCTGACGCTTGGCGTTGCCCAGGCTCAGGAAAAAACCTTGAGGATCGGCACTGAAGGCGCCTACCCCCCGTTCAACAACCTCACCGCCGATGGCCAGCTCGTCGGTTTCGACATCGACATCGCCAAGGCGCTTTGCGACGAGATGAAGGTGAAGTGCACCTTCGTCGCCCAGGACTGGGAAGGCATCATCCCGGCACTCCAGGCCGGCAAGTTCGACGCCATCGTGGCTTCGATGTCGATCACGCCAGAACGCGCCGAGAAGGTCGACTTCACCCACAAATACTACAACACCCCCTCGGCCCTCGCCGGGCCTAAGGACAGCGACATCAAGGGCGTGACCAAGGAAGACCTGGCCGGCAAGACGATCGGCGTGCAGGCTTCGACCACGCATTTCAACTATTCGACCAAGACCTACACCGACAGCACGGTCAAACCCTATCCGACCGCGCAGGAATACCAGCTCGATCTTGCCAATGGCCGCCTCGATGCCGCCGAAGACGATATCGTCGTGCTCAGCCAATGGCTCGACACGCCGGACGGCGCCTGCTGCAAGATTCTCGGCACCCCGTCGCCGCAGCCGGTCGAAATCTTCGGGCCGGGCGCCGGCATCGCCGTGCGCAAGGGCGAGACCGACCTGGTCAACCAGTTCAACGCCGCCATCGCCGCCATCCGCGCCAATGGAAAATACAAGGAAATCAACGACAAGTACTTCAAGTTCGACGTCTACGGCGGCGAATCCTGACAAACACGGTCACGACGGCGGGGCTGCCCCGCCGTCGTCTTTCCTCCTCTTGATACCGTCGCGGAGATTAAGACCGATCAATGCCGAGCCAGAGCATATGGACGCTTCTCAGTTGGGGACCGGATGGCTGGCTTGACGATATCGCTTCTGGCGCAATGGTCACCATTGCGCTTGCGCTGGCCACGCTGCCCATCGGCCTGACGATTGGTTTCTTCATAGCGCTGGGCAAGCAATCGGAAGAACCTTCGTTACGCCTCGCCTCCAACGTCTACACGACAATCTTCCGCGGCTTGCCGGAACTGGTGACGCTTTTCCTGTTCTTCTTCGGCATGCCGATTTTGCTGCAGCATCTCATCAGATATTTCCGGCCCGATGCGACCATCGATGTCAATGGCTTCGTCGCCGGCATGATCGTGCTTGCCCTGATCTTCTCGTCCTATGCCAGCGAGGTTTTTCTTTCCGCTTTCCGCGCCATACCAAAGGGCCAGTATGAGGGCAGCTATGCGCTTGGCCTTTCGAACTGGCAAACGATGCGCAAGGTAATCTTGCCGCAGTTGCTTCGCATCGCCTTCCCCGGCCTCGAAAACTGCTGGCTCGCCCTGCTCAAGGACACCTCGCTCGTGTCGGTTGTCGGCCTTGCCGAAACGCTGCGCAACGCCGGTGTGGCTGCTCGCGTCACCAAACATTCGTTTCTGTTCTACAGCGTTGCGTCCCTGGTCTTTCTTATCCTGGCCGTCCTGTCGTCATTCGCCACCAATGCCATTTTGCGCTCGCTGGGAAAGCGGGAGGCGCAACGATGAGCGTCACCGCCGCAATCGTCGAACGGCCGCCGCCGCAGGCGAGAGGCTGGCCGCGCCGCCGCATCATCGGCTACGCGCTCGTTGGCCTGTGGATCGCTTTCGGTCTGGGCATCGTTGCCTATTTGGTCCTTGCCTGGAACGCCGAATTCTTCGCCAAATATGCACCAGCCTATCTGAAAGGACTGGGGGTCACACTATCGCTGGTCGCCATATCGATGGTGCTTGGTGCCATCCTGTCAGTGCCGGTCGCCTATGGCCGCATGTCGAACAACCCTATCCTTTCCGGCCTAGCCTATTGTTATGTCTACTTCTTCCGCGGCACGCCGCTGCTGGTCCAGACCTTTCTGGTCTACTACGGCGTGGGTTCATTCCGGCCAGAGCTCCAGACAGTCGGTCTGTGGTGGTTTTTCCGCGAAGCGTTCTACTGTGGCGTCTTCGCCTTTGCACTCAACACGGCCGCTTACCAGGCGGAAATCCTGCGCGGCGCCATCGAGAGCGTGCCCAGGGGCCAGTGGGAAGGTGCCGCCTCGCTTGGGCTGCACAAATTGCAGACGCTGCGCAAGATCATCCTGCCGCAGGCACTGATCGTCGCCTTGCGGCCCTATGGCAATGAACTCATCCTGATGATCAAAGCCTCCGCCATCGTCGCCATCATCACGGTCTATGACTTGATGGGCCAGGCCAAGCTTGCCTTCGCCAACTCCTTCGACATCCAGGCCTATATCTGGGTCGCCATCGTCTATCTGGTAATGGTCGAGATATTGCGTCACGGGGTCGAGTGGATCGAACGCCGGATCACCATTCATCTGAAACGTTGACGCGATCAGGCGCACCCATCCAAAAATCGATTCCGATTTTCCGGACCATGCGCTAGAGCTTCCGCAGCGAATTCTGTTCCTGTGGAAGGTAAGCCTATGGCATCGGTGGCATTTCTCGGTCTTGGCGTCATGGGCTACCCGATGGCCGGGCATCTCAAGAACAAGGGCGGCCATGACGTCACCGTCTACAACCGCACCAGGGCAAAGGCCGAGCAGTGGGTCGGCCAGCATGGCGGCAGCCTGGCCGCGACGCCGGCCGAGGCTGCCGAAGGCAAGGATTTCGTCTTTTCCTGCGTCGGTAACGACGATGATCTGCGCTCGGTGACGATCGGTGCCGGCGGCGCGTTCCAGTCGATGAAGAAGGGAGCCATCTTCATCGACAACACCACCGCGTCCGCCGAAGTCGCGCGCGAATTGGCCGAAAAGGCGCAAGTTCGCGGTTTTTCGTTTCTCGACGCGCCGGTTTCCGGCGGCCAGGCGGGCGCCGAAAACGGCGTGCTGACGGTGATGGTGGGCGGCGAACAAAAAGCCTTCGACAAGGCAAACCCCGTCATCGACGCCTATGCCCGCATGGTCGGGCTGATGGGACCGGCTGGTGCGGGCCAGCTCACCAAGATGATCAACCAGATCTGCATCGCCGGTCTTGTCCAGGGATTGGCCGAGGGCATCCATTTCGGCAAGAGGGCCGGGCTCGACATCGAAAAAGTCATCGAGGTGATCTCCAAGGGCGCCGCCGGCTCATGGCAGATGGAGAACCGCCACAAAACGATGAATGCCGGCAAATACGATTTCGGCTTCGCCGTCGACTGGATGCGCAAGGATCTCGGCATCTGCCTGGCGGAGGCCGATCGCAACGGCGCCAGGCTGCCGGTGACGGCACTTGTCGACCAGTTCTACAAGGATGTGCAGGCGATGGGCGGCAAGCGCTGGGATACGTCCTCGCTGCTGTCGCGCCTGGAAAAATAGGTCTTGCGGTGGCCGAGCTTTCGCCTCAATCCAGCGCCGAGGAAATTGTGGCCTATCTGCGCTCGATCGGCTCGGAGGAGAACCGCCTCGGCATGCTGCGCTATGGCATCAAGATCGAACGTGCGCTCGGTATCTCGCATGGCGTGCAGCGGCAGATTGCCAAGAAAATCAAGCGCAACCATGAACGTGCCTTCGAACTATGGCAGACCGGTATCATGGAGGCGCAGTTCATCGCTTCCGTTACGGCCGACCCGAAGCGGTTTTCTGCCGCGGATGCGAGGCAATGGGCGGCATCTTTCGATTCGTGGGATATCGTCGACGGTGTTTCCGATCTCTTTGTCGACACCGAGTCCTGGAAAGAACTGATCGGAGAGTTCGCGGCCGACGAACGGGAGTTCATTCGACGCACGGCCTTTGCCATGATGGCATGGTCGGTCGTCCACCGGAAGAAGGAGCCGGAAGCGACCTTCCTCGACTTCCTGCCGATCATCGAAGCGCACGCCACCGACGGCCGCAATTTCGTGAAGAAGGCCGTGAACTGGGCGCTTCGTTCGATCGGCAAGCGATCGATGGATCTGCACGGCGCTGCCCTTGCTGTGGCGCAAAGGCTGGCGCAATCGCCCGACAAGACGGCGCGCTGGATCGGCAAGGACGCGGTCCGGGAACTGACCGGTCCCAAGACACTCAATCGATTGGCGGCGAAGACAAAACAGGGCAAGTGACCTGTTTTTCGAACAGTCGAGCCAGGTCAAGGCGTTGACGCTGTTGGCAGCGGCGGCTTTACTTGATCGCAAAGGGAAGCTGCCAATGAATGTCCGCTTCAAATCAACACTGGGCTTGGTAGCAGCGTTGCTCCTGTCCATTGCGACAGCAGATGCCTCGCCCGAGACCGCGCACATATTCTGGAAGGATCTGCGCCCCGCAACGCAGGCCGCCGCCGAAAGCGTCGGACTGCCGATGATCGCGGCAAAAATGCCCGATCATGGCGAGACGCTGTCTCTCGATTTGCAGGACAAGACCGTCCAGCTTGCAGGCTATGCGCTGCCGGTCGACCGCGATGGCGATCTCGTCTACCAGTTCCTGCTGGTGCCATGGACGGGCGCCTGCAGCCATATGCCGACACCGCCGCCCAATCAGATCGTGCTGGTCACGCCTGCCCACCCCTACACGATGTCTGAGGCCTACCAGCCTGTTTCCGTGACCGGTGCCTTGCAGCCAGGCATGGAGAAAAGCCAGCTTTTCATCCTTGACGGCGTCAGCGTCATCCAGTCGGGCTACACGGTGCGCAAAGCCGAGGTGGTGAGCGTCGATAAGGTGCCAGACACGATCACGCTGCCGGTGAATTCGCCCTGGAGTTTCCTCAACAAAAAGAAGAACTAACGAGCCAGGCCTCAGGCGGCGTTCGCGCCCGATTCCTTATCCAGCACCATATAGTCCAGCGGCATTTCGGTCGTGTATTTGATCTGCTCCATGGCGAAGGAAGACGACACGTCGCGGATCTCGATCTTGGCGATCAGGCGCTTGTAGAAGGCGTCATAGGCGGCGATGTCCGGCACCACCACGCGCAAGAGATAGTCGACGTCACCGCTCATGCGGTAGAACTCGACCACTTCGGGAAATTCCTGGATGACCTCCGAAAAGCGCCGCAGCCACTCATGGCTGTGCGAATTGGTGCGGATCGACACAAAGACGGTGACGCGTACATTGACCTTCTCGTGGTCGAGGATGGCGACACGCCGCTTGATGACGCCTTCCTCCTCGAGCTTCTGGATGCGCCGCCAGCACGGCGTGGTCGATAGCCCGACTTTCTTTGCGACGTCGGCGACCGCGAGCGTCGCGTCCTCCTGCAGGAGACGGAGAATTTTTCTGTCAAGGCGGTCCATTGGGTGCTCCCCTGATGCCTGTCGCCCAAAGTTTGGGATAACGACATGCACAAAACAAGAATTCTAGGCGCGTCACGTGATTCCCTTCAGCGCGGGCGCGCTTTGGGGAATAGATTGGCTATACTCCCTCTTATTTTGGCCTTCCACAAGAAAGAAATTCTGCAAAATGGCATTAAAGCGAGTGATTTCTTGCTGACACCTCAGCCAAGGCGATAGCGGATTTCCGACCGCAGAAATGGTAGCAAATCCATTTCAAACCACGGATTGCGCTTCAGCCAGCCGGTGTTGCGCCAAGAAGGATGCGGCAGCGGCAGCACTTTCGGGTTGCCAGGTGCAGCCCAGATCGCTCGCCAGTCCATCACCGTCTCCGTCAGCGAAGGCCGGCGCGCGGTGCCCATATGCCAGGATTGCGCATAGATGCCGATCGTCAGGACGAGATCGATCCGCGGCATCAGCGCCATCAGCTGTGCGCGCCATGTCGGTGCACATTCACGGCGCGGCGGCAGGTCGCCGCCCTTGGCATCCTGACCCGGAAAGCAGAAGCCCATCGGCACGATGGCGAATTTTGCCGTGTCGTAGAACTCTTCGCTGCCGACACCCAGCCAGTTCCGCAGCCGGTCGCCGGAGGCGTCGGTGAACGGCATGCCCGATATATGCACCTTGGTGCCCGGTGCCTGGCTGGCGATCAGAATGCGGGCGCTCGACGAGGGTCGCAGCACCGGGCGCGGCTCGTGCGGCAATGGCTGGCCAATTGGGTCTTCAACACAGATGCGGCAAGCGCGTACCGTAGCGGTGAAGCGGTCGAGTTCCTCGCTCATTCCCGGCTTCATTCTCAGGCGGCGGCGCTCGGCCGGCTGGAGATCGCTTGATGCCATCGCAGCACATTGGCGCACTCTTCCGGCACTCTGATCCGCGCCGGCTTCATGAAGTCGATGGCGATCAGCCCGGTGATGTCGGCGATCGAATAGGCGTCGCCAGCGACAAATTCCCTTTGCGCCAGTTCACCGTCCAGCAGCCTCAGGAATTCGAGGGCTTTCGGCTTGTTGGCCTCGCCCCATTCGGGAATCTGCGGGATTTCCCATTCCTTCATCGCGGGGTGAATGTGCCGGAACGCAGCGGCGACGCAACCGAGCAGGTTGAGCTCCATGCGCCTTTGCCACATCTCGACCTTGGCCTTGCCGAGCGCGCCGCGTCCGAACAGCGCCGGTTCCGGATGCAGTTCCTCGAAATAGCGGCAGATGGCGACGGATTCGGTGATGATCGTGCCGTCGTCGAGTTCGAGCACCGGCAACCGCTGCAGCGGGTTGCGCGAGCTGACCGGCTGCTTTCTGTGTTCCAGCGCCCCCATGTCGACCGACACCAGCGGCACCTCCAGCCCTTTCTCGGCGAGGAAAACGCGAACCCGCCGTGGGTTGGGGGCGCGGCCGCCGTCGAAGAGCTTCATTCCATCCTCCCAGTCCTCTGGCTCGTTGCGACAACTATAGGGTGGTCATCACCAGAAGCGAAAAATTTCTCGCAAGGCATCACCGATCGAAGCCAGGGTGCCGTGCTTTCTTTCGACCACTTCGTGATCGTGGCTTTCACGCCAGTCGTGCGGTTCGTCGAACGTGCCGGCCCAGATACCGGCCTTGCCGCTGCGTGCGATAGCTTGCTCAGTCTCGAAATCGCCATAGGCGATCGCCCAGCCGGCCTCGACCTGGGCCTGATTGAGATCCTTGCCGCCGGCCTTGCAATCGCCGAGCAGCCTTCCGTAGCGGTCGCGCTGCCAGCCGGTGCAGGAGACGGGTTTGCCGGAGATTAGCCGCACCAGCGACTGCCGCGCCAGCTTGCCGCAGGCATAATCTGCGCCGTCCTTGCGGCAGGTTTGCGAATATTCCGGCGCGTCGATGCCGCGCATGCGGATGCGCTCGGTACCGAGCGTGATCGTATCGCCGTCATTGACGATCGCCGCCCCTTCCGTCTTGCGCGTCTCGATCCGGTCAAGGCGTGCGGCCAGAAGGATCAGCAGACCAAGGGCAATGACGGTCAGCCCGTAGTCCACCAGCCTGCGCCACAGGCTTCGCGGCCGCGGCGGAGCGTACCGCTGGCGCGGCCGCCGCGACCACGAATGGTTCATATGGCAAACCGTTGGTTAATCATTCGAACGTAGCTTAACAATTTGAAACCGCTGCCCGCATAAATTGAAGTCTCCATGCCCTTGCAACGCTCGAACACAGCGGACAAGTTTATTGTGGACCGCAGGAAACGCCATCGCAACAGCGATGTCGCGCGCGCGGTCCGCAAGACGCGCGACCGTCTTTCGCAGCAGGCGGGCAATCCTGATTTCGATCGCGAGCTTCTGAAACTCCATGCTGGTTCGATGATCGGCAGCGCGATCGTCGTTCCGCTTCTCGTCCTGGCGGTCGCTGCGGCAGGTCTATTTGCCGGGATGGGCAAGGAGATCGGCGTCTGGGCACTCTTCATGCTCATCTGCTACGCCATCGTTGCAGTCATGGCCGGGCGCATCGACCGCACTGAAGCCGCCGAAATCAACCCGCTGCAAACGCGCAGGGATTTCCTGATCGGCCATTTCCTTTGCGGTCTCGGCTGGACCTGGTTTGCCTGGCTTGGTTGCAACATCTGCCAGGTCGATCAGTTCCATCTGATAAAGGCGGTCGTGCTGCTGCTTGCCATGGCGGCGACGGCGATCACGGCCTCGTCGCTGCGCGGTGCGCTGCTGGCGATCTTCGCCATTCCTGTGGCGGTCTATGCCTATGCCGGTGTGAGGCTGTGGACGCCGGTCGAACTGATCATGGTCGGTCTGTTGATCGTGTCGTTGCCCTTCTTCGCCTATGTGGCGCGCCATCTTAATCGCGCGTCGCTGATGCTGCTGTCGTTCCGCTCCGAAAAGGATGCGCTTGTCGCCGAGGTGGAGACGGCGAAGTCGATGTCTGACGAAGCACGGCGCCGCGCGGAAGACGCCAATCTTGCAAAGTCGCGGTTTCTGGCATCGATGAGCCATGAGCTCAGGACGCCGCTCAATGCCATTCTCGGCTTTTCCGAGGTGATGTCGAACGAGGTGCTCGGACCGATGAGCAATCCCACCTACCGCGACTATGCTCGCGACGTCCATGAATCCGGCCAGCATCTGCTCGACCTGATCAACGAAATCCTCGACCTGTCACGTATCGAAGCTGGCCGCTACCAGCTCAACGAGGAGCCGATGATGCTGCTCTCCGTCGTCGAGGATTGCTGCCATATGATGGAGCTGAAGGCGCGCAACAAGGATATCCGCATCGTCCAGGATTTCGAAAGCGCCCTGCCTCGCCTGCTCGCCGACGAGCGCGCGGTGCGGCAGATCGTGCTCAATCTCTTGTCCAACGCCATCAAGTTCACTGCGACCGGCGGCGAGATCCGTGTGCGCGTCGGCTGGACGGCCGGCGGCGGACAGTACCTCTCCGTCAAGGACAACGGCCCTGGCATACCGGAAGACGAGATTCCGGTCGTTTTGTCCGCCTTCGGCCAAGGCTCTATCGCCATCAAGAGCGCCGAACAGGGCACCGGGCTTGGCCTGCCGATCGTGCAGGGCCTGCTCGCCATGCATGGCGGGCAATTCGAACTCCATTCCAAACTGCGCGAAGGCACCGAGGCGATCGCCATCTTCCCGCTGAGCCGGGTGATGGAGGAATTGCCGGCTCTGCCAACCAAGGCGGTTGCCGTGCGCCGGCGCTGAGGACTAATTGCGAACCGCCGCAGCCATGCCTGAACTGGTCAGCGCTGCCGACTTGGCCAGGCCCGCCGCAAGTGCCGCCCCTGCCCCTTCGCCATGGCTCATACGCAGATCGAGCAGTGGACGAAGGCCGAGCCGCTCGGCAGCCCTTATATGTGCAGGCTCCGGCGACAGGCCGGCAAGAAGGCAATGCTCCAGCGCGGCCGGGTTGGCGGCATGCAGCGCTGCGGCCGCCGCCGTCGCCGCAACGCCATCGAGCAGCACCGGAATCTTCTGCATCCGGGCGGCAAGGATGGCGCCGGCGATCGCCGCGAACTCGCGACCGCCAACCCGGCGCAATGCTTCGAGCGGATCCCTGAGGCTGGTGCCGTGGAAAGCGATCGCGGCGTCGACTGCTTCCGCCTTGCGCACCTGCATCGCCGCATCGGCGCCCGATCCGGGTCCGACCCATTCGGCTCCCTTGCCGCCAAACAGCGCCGCAAACAGAGCTGCGGAGACGGTCGAATTGCCGACGCCGAGATCGCCAAGGCAAAGCAGGTCGGTGCCGCCGGCGATTGCTTCCATGCCGAAGGCCATGGTGGCGGCACAGCCGCGCTCGTCGAGCGCTGCCTCCTCGGTGATGTCGGCGGTCGGAATGTGCAGCGCAAGATCGAACACCTTCAGTCCGAGATCGTTGGCGATGCAGATCTGGTTGACGGCGGCACCGCCCGCCGCGCAAAGCTCGACTGCGTTCGCCGTGGCGGCGACGGGACGTGGCGAAATGCCGTGGCGGGTGACGCCGTGATTGCCGGCGAAGATCGCCACCAATGGCCGCGTCACCGCCGGCGGCGCCCGCCCGCTCCAGGCGGCCAGCCACGCGGCAATGTCCTCGATGCGGCCGAGCGAATTCCTTGGCTTGTCGGCCTTGGCAAACAGCGTGCGGACTTTGGTTTCGGCCGCTGTGTCGGCCGGCGGCAAGGCCGCCAGAAGGTTGCGAAAATCGTCGAAAGGCAGCGTGCTGGTCATGTCGTTGAGGATCATTCCCTAAGTTTGACGAGCGGCATAGCCGCGTTGCGCGGCCGGCACAACCTTTCGGCCGGCGCCGCGAAAGCGCCTGCCAGCGACGCATTCCGTAGGGCTTGCATTGGCCTTGCCGTTGCACCATGTGGAAGCAGGACAAGGGATTCCTGACGGAACCCCAAGAGAACATCATGACGGCCATAGAATCCCCGTGCATCCTGGTCTGCTCGATCGATATGAAAACCGGCTTCTGCTTCGGTTGCGGCCGCACGCGCGAAGAAATCGGTGCCTGGATCGACATGACGCCGGAAACACGCCGAAGCGTGATGGCCGAGCTGCCGGCGCGGCTGGAAACGGTCGAACGCAGGCCGCGTCGGGAAACGCGCCGTACCCGGCTCGTTCGCGAGCGCGGCGCTCTATCGTGAACCACCTATGAATCGACTTTTCTGGACCGTGATGATCGTGATCGGGGTGGGCGTGGCCCTGCTCATGTTCAACGATTCGGCCGGCAGTACGTTCGGCGTCGAGAACAACGATTTCGGCCGGCTGATCTGGCTCGGCGCATTGGTCGCGCTTATCGGCGCCGGTCTGCTCAGATCCGGCAGACCCTTGGGCGCCATGGCCCGCAGCCTCGGCACCTGGGGCGTCATCGTGCTGGCGTTGATCGCAGGCTACCAGTATCGCTACGAGTTGCAGGATTTCGCCAGCCGGGTCACCGCCGGGCTCGTTCCCGGCAGTCCGCTGGCGCTGGGTGTGGAAGACGGCCACGCCACGGTAACCCTGGACAAGGCCGACAACGGCCATTTCGAAGCGCGCATCATGATCAATGGCGCGCCGATCACGGCCGTGGTCGACACCGGCGCGACCAGCACCGTGCTGACCGCGGAAGACGCTCAAGCGGCTGGCTTCAATCCAGCCACTCTCAATTTTACGATACCGGTCTCAACCGCCAACGGCATGGCGCGCGCGGCAGGCGTGAGAACTGACGAATTGGCGATCGGCGGGATCGTTCGCAAGAACATGCCGGTCATGATCGCCGCACCTGGCATGCTGAGCCAGAGCCTTCTCGGCATGAATTTCATCGGGTCGCTGTCGGGCTTCGACGTGCGCGGCGACCGCATGATTTTGCGCGACTAAGTCTTTAGGCGGCCTCCGCGCCTGCCCTGGCTAAATCAACCGCGGCGAAGGCTATTTTCAGCACTTCCGGCCCAGCGCCGAGCCGTGTCGCGTCGGTCGACAGGATCTGTCGGTAGCGGCGTGCGCCAGGCAGGCCATGGAACAGGCCGACCATGTGGCGGGTGACATGGCCAAGCCGGCCGCCCCGCTCGATGTGGCGAGCCGCGTAAGCCGCCATGGCATCGATCAGTGCGGCAAAGTCGAACGGCTCGGATTCGCCGCCATAGAATGCGGCATCGACGTCCACCAGGATACCAGGCGTGTGATAGGCGGCGCGGCCGAGCATGGCCCCGTCGACATGATCAATGTGCCCAAGTGCCTCTTCGAGCGATTGAATACCGCCATTGATGCCAATGAATTCATTCGGCTTTCTGGTCTTGAGACGATAGACCCTGTCATAGTCGAGCGGCGGGATGTCGCGGTTTTCCCTTGGGCTCAGCCCTTCCAGCCAAGCCTTGCGGGCATGCACCCACAATGCGTCGGCGCCGGCCGAAAAAACGCCGTCCGCCAGCGCGTCGAGCGCCGGCTCCGGATCCTGTTCGTCGACGCCGATGCGGCATTTGACTGTGACGGGGATTTTGACGGCGGCCTTCATCGCCGCGACGCAATCGGCGACAAGCACCGGCTTCTTCATCAGGCAGGCGCCGAACGTGCCCGACTGGACGCGGTCTGACGGACAGCCGACATTGAGGTTGATCTCGTCATAGCCGAAGGCTTCGCCGATGCGCGCCGCCTCGGCAAGCTTGCACGGATCGGAGCCGCCAAGCTGCAATGCGACCGGATGTTCGGCGTCGTCGAAGCCGAGCAGCCGCTCGCGCGCACCCTGGATGATCGCGTCGGCCACCACCATCTCGGTGTAGAGCAACGCCTGGCGCGTCAACTGACGATGGAAGAACCGGCAATGCCGGTCCGTCCAGTCCATCATCGGGGCAATGGCAAGACATTTATGTATCTTATTCATTTAATTGTCTTTTTTTGATCGCAGTCGGTTAAATGTCCATTTGAGGCGACAAGGCAATTTTGGCATGCGGCGCCATCCAGGTGTGGCCAATTTGCGATCACGTGTCCGAAAACCGAAGGCCGCTCGATTGAATTGCGCTTCTTGCTGCCCATCTAGCGCACACCAAGCTAACTAATACCTCGCGTTTGAGATATCAATTTCGGCACACCCGGCTCCGGGGCGATGGCACCAAAGGCCCCATCGGAACTCTGCGACTTTCGACGCTATTACAATACGAGGCCGCGGCACTCCAGAGGCCGCATATGCGGTGCTCCTTCAACGGCTTAGCAGGCTCGCGATGACAGCTGTCGCCATAGGATAGGGAGTTACCGGACGAAGTCTGTGCGGCGGTAGTCAAAGTGTCATTAGGCCACGGTAAAGTAGCTCACGTCAAAGTTGCTGCCGGGAGGCCATCGATGCAGACCTATCTTGTTGAGCGAATGGAAGGCGACGATGTGATCGCGGGTCGCATCATCAACGCGCCAAGTCCATACAGAGCTGCTTCTCTGTTGACGGATCGCCATATTACGCTGCGAACGTGGGAGAAGGATTGGGTCCGCGTGACGGACGAAAACCGGGGGCAGATCTTTGCATACTGCTTTGTCTCTGGCGGATATGCTGCTGCCAATGCGTGGCCTGACAAAAAAGCCGGATAAGCCAGAGTTTGCGGCGGGTTGTCGGCAGTCAGACAGTCTATTCCCCGTCCGGCTCCATCCGAACGGCATCCCGCTGTCTTGCCGAAAGAAGAACGTGACCTGGCGCGAAGTCACAACAACGTGAAGACGAAGCGCGATTTGCCCATGATGGCATGAGTATTCCCTGTCGGACGCACGGCCAGCCCAAGGCTTGCCTTATGGACACCGCGGCGTCATCAGAATGATCGATGAAAAGGTTTCGACGGAGCGCGATAAGTGACCCTAACCTCAGCGTGGGCCACTCATGTCTCCAATGTATTTGGCATCAGAAAGGACGGATCAGGATCTACAGGCGGATCGTCAACCAGCGGCCCCCGGTAGATGGTCGAACGTCCCGGAATACGCACTTGATCAGGGCGGTCCTGTCCTGCGCCCCTATCAACGCATGGGCGTCGATTTTGCGAACATTACCGTCTTCGATCACCTGAGAGACATCGCCAAGCAATATCCCAACAAACTCGCGATCAGCGACGGCACCACTCGTCTGACCTATTCCCAGCTTTTCCAAGCTGTCGAGATGCTGTCCCACCGAATTGCGGCGGTCGTTCCCAGCGGACAGGCGATCGGGATCCTTCAGGCCAACTCGGCCTGGTACCCTGTAGCTATTTTGGCGAGCATGGCGGTTGGGCGGCCTTCCGTGCCACTCAACATGAGAGATCCCTACTCGCGAACCAATGAGATTGTTGTTGCGGCGCGGCTCTCGGCAGTCATAGGCGATGGCGATGTTCGCCCGATCGGTTTGGTTCAGGATGTTCACTGGATTGATGCGACCACCAGCATCACTCCGCAGGTCCAGCCGCTACCCCAGTCCTGTTCCGTCTCGGTCGACGCGCCCGCGATAGTGCTCTACACTTCAGGCAGCACTGGCCATCCCAAAGGCATCGTCAACAGCCAGCGCAGCCTGCTGTGGCGGGTTCAGCAATATGTCGACGCATGCCACATCAATTCGGATGATGTTTTCCTGCCCCTGGTCGGGCCTGCCACCATCGCCGGTTGCCGGGAGATTCTGGCTGCCGTCCTGACCGGCGCCACCTTGCATCTCGCCGAGCTCGAAACCATCGGCTTGCGGGCGGCCCAGCGCCTGGTGGAATCCGAAGGCGTGACGGTCACCTATCTTGTGCCCGCCTTGCTTCGCGTACTCATGGCGGACAAACCTGCCCACGCCTTCCGCTCGCTCAGAGTGGCCCGGATCGGAGGCGAGAAGGTGTCTTGGGCCGATATCGCCCTGCTGCGCAAAGTCGTGTCCAGCAGTTGCCTCATCCAGATTGCTTACTCGTCAACCGAGACCACGGGGGCGCAATGGTTCTTGCCGCAAGATTGGCCGGAGGAAGGCACCTCGGTTCCGGTTGGCTGGTTGCTCCCAGGAATGATGTTCGCGATTGTCGACGAAGAGGGGCGCCGCGTTCAGCCCGACAAGGTTGGCGAACTCCTGATAAGAAGCCCGTATGTCTTGCTCGGCCATTGGGAGAACGGCGCCGTTGTGCCCGTGGCATCGAATCCGAATGACGGTGATCTGCGGATATTCGCGACGGGCGACCTCGTCCAGCTTGACAGCCATGGCCTGCTGCACATTGTCGGCCGCAAGGGCCGCCAGATAAAGATCAATGGTCAGCGCATCGAACCGGCAGAGCTCGAACGGGTATTGCGTAGCGCGCCTGACGTGGAGGATGCGGTCACAATCGTGACGGCGGCAAATGAGCTTGTTGCATTCGCCATTCCTCAGCCTTGGGCGGGGCCGGCCTTTTCGGACGAGCTTCGCCAGCTTGTCAGAACGAAGCTGCCGCCGCAGCTGTGTCCCATGCGGCTCCACACGATCGCCGGAATTCCACGTCTGCCGGGCGGCAAGGTCGACCTGACCGCGCTTGCGGAGATCGATCTTTCAACCAGGAAGATCGCCCCGGCCGCGCCGCCGTCCAATACCAGCGAGCTGAATGCCTATCGGATAGTGCAGCATGCCTGGAACAGTATCCTCAACACACGCGTCGCAGCAGGACGCTGGGATGACGCGGGCGGAGATTCGCTGAAGCTGCTGCAATGCGTCATGGAAATCGAAACTGCCATCGGGCAGGAACTCAGTCTCGATGGCTTCAGGGCCGGTATGAGCATGGACGAAATGGTCAAGGTGGTCTCGTCGGCACAAGCAGGCGCCCCGCGCGCGCAAGTAAAAAAGCATGAACCCCCAATTCTTTTCCTGCTCCCGGGATCCGCCGGCTATGGCCCAAGCTTTGCAGCCTTTGCATCTTCGATGGGCAAGATGACACGAGTGGTCCCCATCAGATATCCAGCCCTGGCTATGATATTGCGCGGACCAAACACCGTCGCAAACATGGCCGAGGGCGCGGTCGAGCAGATCCGTCGCGCTCAGCCAACAGGCCCAATAAGACTTCTCGGCCATTCGCTCGGCGGCGCCGTCGCGTTCGAGGTTGTGGAGCGGCTGCTGGCTGCGGGGCGAACTATAAAGTTCCTGGGAATCCTCGACACGAGCCTCCTCGGCGAGCGCAGCACCTATTGGGAGATGATTGTCCGCACATACCAGCGGATCCGGACCAATCGCGTCACAGCTGACCGGATGGTTTGCCGCTTCCTTGCAAAAGTTGCTGTCAAAACGGGCTTCGAGATGCAGCTCGCCCGCATCCTCGATCGCTATGCCCGTGACGAGTTCAACGCGACGAGCTTCAGAACCAAACTGGAACTGCAGGGGCAATTGCGGGGGCGAGCCTTCTACCAGTGGTTGGCGAGACCCAGGCCGACGCTGCCGATCACCGCAACCCTCTTCCGCTGCGCTCGCCCCAAAATGCCTCTGGCCATCGGGTGGGACGGCGCTTTCGCGCGTCTGGATGTGGTTCCAGTCGTTGGCAGTCACTTCGATATGGTCACAGAGCCCTATCTCGCCACCAACCGCCCACTCATCGAGAACGCGTTGGAGCAAACCTATTCTGCGGCCGAGCTTCGCATACGGGAGTACGGACCATCGACCTGATTTCAGAATTCAGCAGGAGCACGCTGGTGCTCGATGCTCGCGCGGAGGTCGATCGCATCGTCGAAATCCTGCGTGAGCAGGTTTTTGGCACGTTGCGGCGCCGTGGCGTGGTTGTCGGCCTCTCCGGCGGCATAGACAGCTCCGTTGTCGCGGCCTTGTGCGCGCGCGCGCTCGGCAAAGACAAGGTTCTGGGGATATTCATGCCGGAGCACCATTCCTCCGGCGACTCGCTACGACTTGGCCGCGTTATCGCGGCCCAGCTTGGCATCGATACGATCCTGGAAGACATGGCGCCGGCCCTCGAGGCCATCGGCGCCTATCGTCGACAGATCGAAGCGATCCAGACCGTCGTTCCTCAATATGGGGAAGGCTGGAAATGCAAGCTGGTGCTCGCGTCGGTTCTCGAGAGCAACGGCCTCAACATAACACGCCTCACGGTTGAAGACCCGCAGGGCAAGACCGACACAGTACGTCTGTCGCCGGCAGCCTATCTGCAGATCGTCGCTGCAACCAATTACAAGCAGCGCTTGCGCAAGATGACCGAGTACTACCACGCGGACCGCCTCAATTATGCGGTGGCAGGCACGCCAAACCGCCTTGAGTACGACCAGGGCTTTTTCGTCAAGCAAGGCGACGGAACCGCCGACCTGATGCCTATCGTCCACCTCTACAAAACCCAGGTCTACCAACTGGCCGAATATCTTGGAGTTGATGAAGAGATTCGGCGGCGGCCGCCCACCACGGACACTTTCTCTATGGCGCAGAGCCAGGAGGAATTCTATTTCGCGCTGCCCTATCATCAGATGGATCTGTGCCTCTACGGTGTGAACCACGGGCTCTCTGCCGAGGAGGTCGCAGCCGCTGCCGATCTCACTGCGGCCCAGGTTCAAAAAGTGTTCAAGGACATCGACAGCAAACGGCGTGCCGCTCGATATCTTCACGCTCGGCCCTTGCTGCCTGCCTCGATGGGCGAGGGCTGACCGGATGTGCGGCATCGCCGGAATTGTGTCACTGAGCGCCGCTGCTGCGCCTCCCTCGCGGGACGCATTGATGCGCATGGCGGGCGCGCTAACGCATCGCGGCCCGGACGAGCGCGGCCTTTACCGGGATAGACGTGCGGGCTTGGCGCATGCCCGCCTGTCCGTCGTCGATCTTTCCAGCGGCCAGCAGCCGCTCGCGGATGCTGGCGACACGACATGGATCGTCTTCAACGGCGAGATATTCAACTATGTCGAGCTGCGTGAAAAGCTGGTCGCCCTCGGCCACCGCTTCCGCACGCGCAGCGACACCGAGGTCGTCATCCATGCCTATCGTGAGTGGGGCGAGGCCGCCTTCGAGCGGATGAACGGGCAATGGGCGATCGCAATATGGGACTCCGTGGCAGGTCGTCTCGTATTGTCGCGCGACCGGTTCGGCATCTGCCCCCTGCACTATTGCGAGCACGCTGGTCGGCTTTACTTCGCCAGCGAAGTGAAAGCCATCTTCGCCGCCGATACCGGCATATCCCGCGCCTTCGATCCGGTTGGCCTCGACCAGACCTTCACGCTCTGGACGATCGTGCCGCCGCAGAGCGTATTTCGGGGAATCAAGGAACTAAAGCCGGGCCACTTCCGCATCTATGAAAATGGAGCCGTTCGCGAGCGGGCGTTCTGGAAGCCTAGCTACCCCGAAATTTCCGGCGACCCGAGCCATGGTGAATTCACTGGCTCGCTCGATGATGCGGTCGACGAAGTGCGCAACGCCCTCGAAGCCGCCACCGCGCTGAGAATAGTAAGCGCCGACGTTCCGGTCGGCTGCTACCTGTCCGGCGGGCTCGACAGTTCGCTTGTCGCCACGCTGGGCAGGCGCTTCGCGGGCGAGCGCTTCCAGACCTTTTCGCTGCGTTTTGCCGATGCCGAATATGACGAGACCCGCTTCCAGCGCCTGGTCGCTGGCGCGACCGGAAGCGAGCATCATGAAGTGGTGGTTTCGCGCAACGATATCGCCGAGATATTTCCCGAGGTCATCTACCACACCGAGCGCCCAATCCTCCGGACCGCGCCTGCGCCGTTGTTCCTTCTCTCCAGGCTGGTGCGCGAGCACGGCATCAAGGTCGTGCTCACCGGCGAAGGGGCCGACGAGATGTTCGCCGGCTACGATCTGTTCCGTGAAGGCAAGGTGCGTCGCTTCTGGGGACGCCAGCCCGCTTCGACACGGCGCCCGCGGCTGCTCGAGCGTCTGTATCCATATCTCACCCGCTCGCCCGTACACCAGCAAGCGATGGCGCGCCAGTTCTTCGGGCGCAACATCCAGTCTTATGACGCGCCGGGGTTTGCGCATGACACGCGCTGGCACACCACCGGCGCCATCAAGCGGCTGTTCTCCGCCGATATGCGCGCTGAAACTGGGCAACGCAATGCGGTCTCCGAACTGCTCTCCCGCCTGCCGGCGGAGTTTTCGCGATGGGGTTCCCTCGCCCAGGACCAGTATATCGAGATCGAGACGCTGATGTCGGGATACCTGCTTTCCTCGCAAGGCGACAGGATGCTCATGGCTCACTCGATCGAGGGACGCTTCCCCTTCCTGGACGATGAAGTCGTGACGCTCGCGAATTCGCTGCCGGCGGCCTACAAGTTGGCCATCCTCGATGAAAAGCACGTGCTGAAGCGTGTGGCTGAACCGATCGTGCCGCCGGAAATCGTGGCCCGCAAGAAACAGCCATACCGGGCGCCCAACGGGCTTTGCTTCGTCGCCGACGATGCCCCGGACTATGTTCAGGAAGCGCTTTCGGAGACGGCGCTGCGCGCGGCGAACGTCTTCGATCCGAAATCGGTCACGCGCCTGCTGGACAAGTGTCGAGCCAGAACGGGCGATGGCGATCTGTCCAATTCCGACAATATGGCGCTGGTCGGCGTGCTGTCGACGCAGCTGCTTCACCAGCAGTTCATCGCGAGCTGTCCCGGTGGGGCTCGCACCGGCACGCTCAGCGTCGACATTGACCGCGAGCATCGCGAAGAGGTTCTGGCATGATGCATAGTGCGGTACCTCTCCTGCACGACTACCTCGCCCATTCCGCCAGCCGCCTTGGCGAGAAAGTGGCGCTGGTGTGCGGCACGCAACGCGTCACCTATGGCGAGCTTGAGACGCGTGCCAACGCCATTGCGCATCATCTCGTAGAGGCTGGGGTCGTGCGCGGCGATCGCGTGATGATCTTTGCCGACAACACCGTCGAGACGGTCGTCTCCTTCTGGGGCGTTCTCAAGGCGAATGCCGTTGTCAGCATCGTCAACCCGCTCACCAAAAGCGACAAGCTTGACTATCTGCTCAATGATTGCCTTCCGGCGGCACTGATCACCGACAGGCACCTGCACTCGGTATTCAGCGAGCCGGCACGCAACTGCCCGTCATTGCGTCGGGTGATCGTCTCCGGGCCGATCGACGACGCCGAGCTGGAAGGATTGCCGCATGCCGTGCGCTGGGATAGCGCAGTCGCCGGCGACCACAGCACGGCGCCCGCGCGCCGCTGCATCGACGTTGATCTTGCCGCCATCATCTATACGTCGGGGTCGACAGGCGAGCCCAAGGGCGTGATGCTGACGCACAGGAACATGATCACCGCGTGCACGTCGATCGCCTCCTACCTTGAGCTTGGCCAAGACGAGGTGATCCTCAATGTCCTGCCTCTCGCCTTCGACTACGGCCTGTACCAGATGATCATGGCGTTTCGCACCGGCGCCCGGCTGGTGCTCGAACGCTCGTTTGCTTTCCCGGCCCAGATCCTCGGGGTGATCAAGCAAGAGAGGGTTACCGGCTTTCCCGGCGTACCGACCATCTTCGCCTCGCTCTCCGAGCTCAGGTCTCTGAAAAGTCATGACTTTTCAAGCATTCGCTACGTCACGAACACCGCGGCCGCGCTACCGCTCAAGCACATTCTCATGCTCCAGGATCTATTTCCGGGCGCGCGTATCTATTCAATGTACGGCCTCACCGAATGCAAGCGCTGCACCTATTTGCCGCCGGCAGATCTGGAACGAAAGCCGTTGAGCGTCGGCATCGCCATCCCGAATACCGAAATGTGGATTGTCGACGAGGATGACAAAAGGGTTGGCCCCGATGTCGTTGGCCAGCTCGTCATCCGCGGAGCGACGGTGATGAAGGGCTATTGGGGCAAGCCGGAGGCAACCGCCAGGAAGCTCAAGCCCGGCCCGTTGCCGGGCGAGCAGGTCTTGTACACCGGCGACTACTGCCGGATCGACGCTGAGGGTTACCTCTATTTCGTCGGCCGCGGCGACGAAATCATAAAATCCAGGGGAGAAAAAGTGGCACCCAAGGAGGTGGAAAACGTGCTGATGGACATTCCGGGAGTACGGGAGGCGGCCGTCATCGGCGTCCCGGACGAGCTTCTTGGGCAAGCGGTTAAGGCCTTTGTCGTGATGGAGCAAGGGAGCGTCATCGGCGAAAAGCAGCTTCAGAAAGAGTGCCAGAGGCGGCTGGAGAACTTCATGGTTCCGAAGTCGATCGTTGTCGTAGCGAGTCTGCCGATGACAGACACCGGCAAGCTCAAAAAAACGGCCCTGTCATAAGGCTCCTTTTCTGGAACGAGATTGATTTGATTTGTGCTGTTGCTCAGGAGGGCGAATTCAATGCTGACTACCAAGGACCGGGTCGAAACCTACAAGGAACAAATTCGTGCGTTCCTGGCGTCGAATTTCTACATAGCCGACGCAGACGCGTTGCAGAGCGAGTCATCGCTTCTCGACCAGGGCGTCGTCGACTCGACGGGAGTACTTGAGGTCATTGGTTTCATCGAAGAAACCTATGGCATCACGGTCGAGGATAGCGAGCTGTTGCCTGAAAACCTCGATTCCATTCAGGGCATTGCGCAGTACATCATCAGCAAGAAAAACTGACTACCAGCCTATTGTGCGGCGGGCGTTCCAAGCTCCGCCGACAGCGAACGCACCCGCCCGCGGCTAGGCCGACGCCTGCCGCGGCAAGGCTTACTTACGCGTGCGCCTTCACATATCCCATTACCACCCTGCCCTCGCCGGCTTCGTTGGTGACGGCACGGATGTTATCGTAGGCCTTGGAACGCTCCAGCAGGCCCATGACCTGCCGGTCCTGGCCGAGGCCAACCTCGAAAAGCAGTATACCTCCTCGCCGCAAATAACGCGGCGCGTCCTTGATCACCCGCATATGAATGCTCAGGCCATAAGGGCCGGCCGCAAATGCTTCACGCGGCTCAAGCTCGGTCAGATGCGCGCGGTCGCCCTCGAGCCGTTTTTCCGAAATGTAGGGTGGGTTGCAGACGATAACGTCGATCGAGCCCTCAAGCTCAAGGCCTGAGAAAGCATCGAACAAATCGCCCTGAAGCACCGACACGCGCCCCGTCATGCCATGATGGGCGACATTGCGGCGAGCGACTTCGACGCATCCGTCGGTGAGATCGCTGGCCCAGACACGCGCGGTGGGGACGTAGTGCGCAATGCCGCACGCAAGATTGCCCGCCCCGCAGCACATGTCGACGACGCGTGGCGCCGGCAGGTTCAGTTGACTCAGCGCGTCAACAGCCGTCTTGCCAAGCAATTCCGTCTCGGGCCGGGGCACGAGAGCGCCAGGCGCCACGAGCAGCTCAAGTCCCATAAACATGGTGCGGCCCTTGCTATAGGCGTCGGCAACACTGATTTCTTCACTCACTACAAACCCCTCCCGATCTGCGCGATGTTCAACAATCGCATACTAAAGAAATATATCTTGAAGTCGTCGAAATCTCGACGGACAAATTGAAAAAATGTTCATCCCTTGATTCGCTTTGAAGACATGATGCAACAAAAGATGATCACAAGTTTCTCATCTGTGTCATGGTTGGGAAACAGTCGCTTTTGCCGACTCAGGTTGTCCCCAGCTTCCGAAACGAATTTCCGAATTCTGCGCCGCGCGCCACGATTTCGCTGCATTTTGCCCAAAAGCACGTATGTAAGCAAATCATAATGTTCCGATAAATGAAGCATCTGCCTTCCGCCTGGCACCGAGGTATCCCCATCACCGATAGAACCGACAAGATAGCGCGGCGATTTCGCGCGAAAGATCGCAACCCATGAAGCCAACGGAAGGGCGCTCGCTCGATCTACGCTCCGCCATGTTCGGCTCAATGCATGGGCTGGTTGGCGTTGGCATTTTCTCGGCAGTGATAAACGTTCTCGCCTTGACCGGCTCCGTTTATATGCTCCAGGTCTACGATCGCGTGCTGCCTTCGCAGAGCGTGCCGACTCTTGTCGGATTCACGATCGGGATGCTGGGCCTGTACGCGGTCTACGGTCTCCTCGATTTCGTCAGGCTCCGGCTGCTGGTCCGCATCGGCAGCCGCCTGCATAGAAATCTGCAGCACAAGGCGTTCTCCGCCTCGCTTTCCCTGCCGCTCGTTGCCGGGCCTGATGCGAACCGGGTGCAGCCGCTTCGAGATCTGGATCAGTTGCGCGGCTTTCTTTCCGGCCTGGGGCCGACCGTCGTCTTCGACGTTCCCTGGATACCGTTTTACATGGTGGTCATCTACTTGCTGCACCCCGCGCTTGGCGTGCTTGCAACGCTCGGCGCGTTGGCTGTTGTGTTTGTGACGGTGGTCGCCGAAGTCGTCAGCCGCAAACCCGCGGCGCGAGCGTCTGAAACCCTCGTGGCACAGCGGCTTCTCGCTGATTCCGGTCGCCGCAACGCGGAGGTCGTTCAGGCAATGGGCCTTTCCGCGCGGCTCGGCCGACGTTGGGGTGAGATCAGCCATCTCTATCTCAGGAACCAGGAGCGGCTATCCGACATCGTCGGCGCAACGAGCTCATTGTCTAAGACACTCCGCATGGCCCTGCAGTCCTGCGTGCTGGGACTTGGCGCCTACCTTGTGATTGGCGGCGAGGCTTCACCAGGCGTGATCATCGCATCGTCCATACTGCTGGGCCGCTCATTGGCGCCGGTCGACGTGGCGATCGCGAACTGGAGAGGGTTTCTGGCCACCCGCCGAAGCTATTCCGACCTGGCGGCGGCGCTGAACGCTTTCGACAGCCAGAAAGAGATCATGGAGCTGCCGCGTCCGCAGACACAGCTTGTCGTCGAGGAACTGACGGTCGCGCCACCAAGTCTGCAGAAGCCGACGGTCATCAATGTCAGCTTCCGCCTGTCGAAGGGCGCGGGGCTGGCGATCGTCGGTCCGAGCGGCTCCGGCAAGACCACGCTCGTGCGCACCTTGGTCGGAGCATGGAAGCCGCTCCGCGGAACGGTAAGATTGGACGGCGCCTCGCTCGATCAATGGAATCCGGAGCTGCTCGGCGCCCATATTGGCTACCTGCCGCAGGACGTCGAGCTGTTCGACGGAACGATCGCCGATAACATTTCGAGGTTCGGCGGCCAGAGTGACGCAAGAGGCGTGCTGGCAGCAGCCAAGACCGCGGGCGTCGACAAGATGATCATGCGCCTGCCGGACGGTTTTCAAACGCGCATCGGCGAAGGTGGAGCGAACCTCTCGGCCGGGCAGAGGCAGCTCGTCGGGCTCGCCAGGGCACTTTATGGCGATCCATTCCTTGTCATCCTCGACGAACCCAATTCCAACCTGGATGCGGACGGCGACGTCGCGTTGGCCGGGGCGATCCTGGCAGTGCGCGAGCGTGGCGGCATCGCGATCGTCGTTGCGCATCGTCCCTCCGCTCTCGTCAACATCGATCAGGTACTCGTCCTGTCGAATGGGATGCTCCATTCCTTTGGTTCGCGCGAAGACGTTCTGGCAAATGTGATCCGGCCCTTCCCGCGTCCGGAGAGGCCAGGTGCCGTTGTACCGATGCAGAAAGGTGCAAGCGGGCATGTGTGAGGTGTCTTTCCGTGTCTGACGTGACCATGTCTTCCTTTGCCCCGGCCGCTGGCCCGAGCCAGTGGATTGGGACGAACCCGATCGATGAGCCGGATGGCATCCGGGCCAACCTTATTCTCGGTCTGGCAACCACTGCCCTGCTGGTCGTCGGCGGAGGACTATGGCTGGGGTTGACCAAGATTGCCGGCGCGGTGATTGCGCCCGCCACCGTGGTGGTCGAAAGCAGCATAAAGAAAGTCCAGCATCAAACCGGCGGCACCGTCGGCGGCATCTTCGCCCAGGATGGGGATCATGTGCAGGCCGGCGACATTCTGGTCAGGCTGGACGACACGGTGACACGGTCAAACCTGCAGATAGTCAGTGAAGACCTGGATCGCGCCAACGTTCGTCTGGCGCGACTTGAGGCTGAACGACGGGGTCTGCCGGAGATGCAGCTTCCACCCAGCCTTCGAGTCCGGATGGACGACCCGCAAGTGGCGGCGTTAGTCAGTGGCGAGCGCGCCGTATTCGAAAGCCGTGCCACCGCGCTGGCTGGCCAGAAGGCACAGTTGCAAAGCCGCTCGAAGCAATTGGAGCGTCAGATCGATGGCCTCAAGGCGCAGCAGGCGGCGATGGACGAGTCGCTGGCTCTGCTGACCAAAAGCCGTGCTGACGTCGAGGCTCTCTATGCAAAGAAATTGGTCTCGAAGGAGAGGCTGAGCAATGTTCAGTTGGAGGAGACGCGAACTCGCGGCGAGTCGGGACGCCTCCTCGCGGCCATCGCGGAAGTGCAGGCGAAAATCAGTGAGACCGACCTGCAGGTGCTTCAGCTCGACGACCAAATGCGCAGCGAGGTAACGGGCGAACTTCGCGAAACGGAAGCCAAGGAAACCGAGCTCAGCGAGCGCAAGGTGGTGGCGCAAGACGAACTCTCCAGGACCGACATCCGCGCCCCGCAGTCGGGAACGGTGCAAGAATCCTCTGTCCACACCGTCGGAGGCGTGATTGGTGCCGGGGAAGCGATCATGATGATTGTGCCCGATGCCGACAATCTTGTCGTGGACGCGCTCATTCCTCCAGCGCGAATAGACGACATTCATCCCGGACAGCGGGTTTCAATCCGTTTCCCGGCTTTCGACGTCGGAACCACGCCAGCGTGCGAAGGCTCGGTCAACCGCGTCTCCGCGGATCTGATCAAGGATCCGCAACGTGAGCTCTCATATTTTTCGGCGCGCATCGACGTCGAAAACGAGGCGGCCTGCCTGGCGGGAGAGAAGATACTCAAGCCGGGCATGCCCGCTGAAGTCCACATCAGCACCGACGAGCGCAATGTCTGGTCCTATCTCCTGAAACCCTTTACCGACCAGGTTTCCCGCGCCTTCAGGCAATAGGGCGTCGCCAATCGAGGCAGACCGGTTGCGCCCTCCCCGACCAAGGTGTGTAAGCCAGACCAAGTGGAGCCTCCGTCCCGATTCCATCGGGACGGAGCAGGCTCTATTGGATCGCGGAGGTTTCGAGGGCGCCGCCGAACTGCACCTCGATCGTATCTCCCGGCATCACCTCGGCGTCTTCTTCGGCCGGCTGTTTGCGCCATTCCTCGCCGACCTTGCGGACGATCGTGACCTGAGCCTCGATCCTCTCGCCGGCGACCGGCAGCGGCTGGGCGGACGCGCCTGTCGGCTGCAACTTCTGGCTGGCGGCGCGAAGTCTTGCGGTTGTGTCGGCAAGGCGTACGTTGGTATCCTTCAACTCGGTCAGGAGACCAATCCTTCTCAGATTCTCATTGCGCTCGAGCTGTCTGGTAACATCATCCTGCTGGCGTCGTGTTCTCATGAGCTCGACCGACGTTTCGAGTGCCCGGCTGGAAGAGAGAAGCACGCCGCGCCGGACTTCGGCGAGCCTGTCGTTGGTCAGGTTGCCTGCCTGAAACACTTTCGTTATCCGCGCCAGATCGGCCTCGTCGGCTTTGACTGCGTCCGCTTCGGCTTGCGAGCGCTTGAGCAGCATCTCTATCTGTTCCGCGGCATCCTTGGAGCTTTTTTCGAGATAGCTTTGCTCTTGCTGGAAGTTGTCCAGGGAGAGCTTCAGCCCTTCTGCTTCAGCCTGGGCGATTGCCGACACGAAAGTCGCTGACAGGGGTGACCCTTGTGGCGCCTGCATGTCGAATTTCGCCTGGTTCTGAAGTTCTGCCCGCAGGCGAGCGCTATGAAAATAGTCTCTGGTGTACTCCCCCCAAGCCCCTTCATAATCGCGCCGCAGATCCACCGGATCGGGGCCAACCTGGTTTGCTCGTGACCGCAAAAGGCTGAAACCGCCGGACACGGCAATCGCCTGCCGCACGGTCATCAGCGGCCGGTAGGCCTGCTGCCCGGGCGTGAGCACGTCGCCGGTGACGTAGATTGGCCGATATTCGGCGATCACGGCCGTCACGTCACTTGGCTTGATGACGATCATTTGCTCTCGGCCGTCGGTCAGGCGCTGATGAAATATCTTGGTCGGCAGAAGCGTCTCCATGCGCGTCTGCAATTCGGCCGACGTCAGGCCGGCGACCGAAACCATCCCGACTTCGGGAAGCGCGATCGTGCCGTCCATCTGCACCACGGCACGTTGTGTTCGTTCCGGGGCGGAAGCTATTCCTATCTCGACCGTATCGCCGGCGGAGATTCGGTAAGGGACCTGTGCGTCCGCTGCGGCCGCCATATCCATCACGAATAGCATGCCAAACACGGCGAGAAGCGTTCGATTAATCAATACCATTGCTGACAATCTCCTTCCGGTTCGAGCTCGGCTCTTCCGGCCAGTCGAGGCGAGTGACGAAGTCGTAGACTGGTCCTTTGGGCACGCCCCAGTTGCTGGACCAAATTACCTGTGAGCCGTCAGGCGATGGTGAGGCATGAGTCTCGCTTCGATAGTCGAGCTGAGTGCTTCTCGATTGCGCAATGCGTCGGACCTCCCCGCTGCCGTCGATGCGTAGCGCGATCACTTCCTGTGCATATGGCGCCCAGTCCGGGTTAGCCGATATTTCATCCGGATTACCGCCGAAGGTCACGAACACCCAGCCAGGCCTGGCCAGCGCACGCAGGGATGCATGCATGGCTTCGCCGTATTTCGTAAGCCGAGTGACCTTGCCATCGGACAGTCTGCGTTTGATCACCTGATACTTGTCCGGATCAGATTTGCTGATGCCTACGTAGACTTCGCTGCCATCTTCATCGACCGTCATGTCGCCGTGGCCTGGCCGGTGATGTTCAATCCACTTCTGACGCAAAGTGCCATCGACGCTGAAAATAAAGGCCTGTTGGATGCCGCTTATTATCTCCTGAAGGCATAGAATGCTGGTTCCGAGCGGAGAGATCGAACAGGCACCGTTGGTTCCGCCAAGCTGACCGAGCTCGATGTCCGGGAATTTCTTCCGCTCCTTGAGGTCATAGGCAAAAACCACCGCATCGCCATTCTCACGGAGCGCGCGCACGGCTATGCGATTACCGTCACGGCTTGGATTGCCCTTGCCTGGCCCGAAGTGCAGGTCACGATAGTCGTTCGAAACGAACAGGACATCTTCGTGATTGGTCCGTGGCGCCCAGGTCGACACTTGCCGCCCGGCAACACAGATCATCAGATCCGCGTTTTGCGGGTTCCACTCGCACTCAATTGATCGAGCGCGACGAAACAGCGGGGCATATGTGTGCCCATCCAGAAAGCACATGCCGTTGCAGCCGTTGGTGATGACGAGAAGGCTCTGGTCCGAATTCCAAGCTTGAGCGCTGGAATAACGATGGGTGCAGTATTCGTTGCCGCATGCAAGCCCGTTGCCAAGGACGCCGGGTTTGGTGATGCGCACGAACTCTGTCCCGAACGCCGGGTCCGTCGCCGGCTGCAAATAGCCGGGCAGCTCCATCGTCACCGGCATGACAAATTGTGCCGGCTCGCTGTTTTGTCGACTTCCGGCCGCAGGCAAATCCATGGACAGGCCGGCCACAAAGAACAGCAGAGCCAACGCACGCTGCCGAAAGATCATGTCATGTAACCCATTTCCCGCCGTACGCGGCCTTCGCTTAGGCGCCCCTTCCACCATCCAATGGTTCGCTCCAACCCATCGCGCAGGCTGGTCTGTGCTTGCCATCCGGTTTTGCTTTCGAGGCGCGAAGGATCTGCCAGCAGGGCTCGGACCTCAGAATTCTGAGGCCGCAGGCGGCGCTCATCGCGATGAACCGGCTTTTTGGTGCCGCTCAATTCGATGACCAGGTCCAATACGTCCGAGACGGTCACGGCACGCTGGGTACCGGCATTGTAGGCATGGCCGAATTCCAGATCGGCCGAACCCGCGGCCAGGAATGCCCTCGCCGTGTCTTCCACGAAAGTAAGGTCTCTGATCGGGCTTGTGTCTCCAACCATGATCGCCTGACAATTCGGATCGAGGGCCTGCCTTATGATGGTCGGCACGATGGCCCGCTCACTCTGGCGCGGGCCGTATGTGTTGAAGGGCCGCAGGATGACAACCGGGACATCGAACGACCTGGCGTATGATTCGGCCATCATGTCCGAGCCGATCTTGGACGCCGAATAGGGTGACTGGCCCTGTAGCGGATGGGATTCACTGATAGGCATGGTCAGCGCCGTGCCGTAGACCTCGCTGGTCGAGGTTTGCACCACACGCTCCGTCTCCCACTGCCGGGCCGCCTCCAGGACGTTCACCGTGCCCAGGATGTTGGTTTCTACATAGGATTGGGCTGCGGCATATGAGTATGGTATCGCGATAAGTGCCGCGAGATGGAACACCACCGCCTGGCCACGCATCACCCGGCTGACGAACGCACTGTCGCGAACATCGCCGCGGATGAGGTTCAGCTGGCTTCGAATGTTATCCGGCAAATCATCCAACCAGCCGTGGCTGTCGAAGGAATTGTAGAGGGCCATCGCCGTGACATCCGCCCCGCTCCGCACGAGCGCTTCGGTGACATGCGAGCCGATGAACCCATCGGCGCCAGTGACCAGAACTTTCCTGCCCTTGTAGTTCATAAGTAGGTGCCCCCTTGTAAGCGTGACGCGCTAACCTTGCTCTTGGATGCTGGTTTGCGGCGACGACCAGACCCGACCGACAACCGCGAGAAAACCACGCACCATCCAGACAATGTCTGAGATGATGGTGCGCTGCGGATAATAGGAAAGGTCGAGCTTGGCCTTGGCCGGAAATAGGACCTCGCGATAGAACAGCAGCGGATCACCGGACTGAGGGTAACAATGGGCTTCGTTGCGGTAGACAACTTGGGCCGGGCCGAGCAAGCCCGGCTTGTATTGCAGGATGTCCTCAAAGCCGCCGCGGAAACAATCGGCGAAGGCGAGACTCTCGGGACGCGGTCCGATAATCGCCATCTCTCCCTTCAAGACGTTCCACAATTGTGGCAGCTCGTCGAATTTGGTGGCGGCGAGGATTCGCCCTATTGTCGTCATGCGGCTGTCGCCGGCCACGGTCAGCGCGAAGCCATGGGAATCGCACCGCACATCGAATTTGCGGAACTTGTACATGCGAAAGGGCCGGCCGCCCGCACCCACCCGGGTCTGGGCAAAGAAGATAGGCCTGCCGCCTTCCAGAAACAGCGCCAAGGCAATCACCAGCATCAGCGGAGCAAAGATTATGGCTGCGGCCGCAGCCAATATGAGGTCGATTGCTCGCCTGGCGAGCCCATGGCTGGCCCTTGAGATGCCAGATCGGTGGAGAGAGAGGTCTAGGGCATTCATGCGGCGGTTCCTGCTTGGGCGCGGCCGTTGACCGCGGCGGCAAGAGCGACCACGACCGCTTCGACTACAGGCGCAGTGATCTGGGGATGCAGTGGCAATGTCAGCTCGCGCTGAGCAAAGTCCTCGGTCCGCGGTAAATGGATCCCGGGGGAAAGCTCGCGATAGAGCGTCATCTCGTGCACGGGCGGATAGTGAACGGTGGTTTGTATCCCCTCCGCACGCAATGCGTCGACAACGTCTTGCCTGTTGACGTAGCGTGGCAAGAGGACAGGCATGATGTGGTAGGCCGATGTCCGTGGTTCGTGGAACGGGATCGTCACGGCCGGGCAGTGTTTTGCGACGAGACGTCGATAGAGCATGACCAGGATACGCCTGATTTCGTTCCATTCCTGCAAGTTCTGCAGTTGGACCAGTCCGATTGCGGCCCGCATTTCGTCCATGCGATAGTTGAAGCCAAGCATGGTGACATCATAGTGCGCCGTACGGCTGTTCAGCCTCTGGTGCGTCCCTGAGGTCATCCCGTGTCCGCGGGCCTGGCGGATTTTCTCGAGCAGCTCGGGGTCCCGGGCGATCACCGCCCCGCCTTCCGCCGTGGTCATGTTCTTGTTGCCGTAGAAGCTGAAAGCGGCTGCGGTGCCGTACGTTCCGACCTCTTTCAAGCCCGGAGCGTGCGCGGCATCCTCAATGATGTGCAGCCCTCGGGACCGGGCGAACCTCTGCCATTCTTCCCGATTGGCCAGGTAGCCGGCGAAATGCACGAGAATGACCGCCTTGGTGCGTTCCGTGCACCGCGCCTCAGCTTCCGCGAGCGACATCAATGGTACGTCGACCGACTCGATATCGACAAAGACCGGGGTCGCGCCGACATAAAGAACCGCGTTTGCCGTCGCCACGAAAGTCATCGACGGGACCAAGACCTCGTCGCCTGGTCCGATGCCGAGCGCGTGCAGGATGAGATGGAGCGCTGCGGTGCAGGAGCTGACCGCGACGCTATCCTGCGCGTCGTGCGCCTTGGCGAAAGCCTCTTCGAAGGCTTTCACCTGCTCGCCCATCGTCAGCCAACTGCTGTCGATGACCTTGGACAAAGCTGTTTTCTCCGGCACACCCAAAATTGGGGCACTGACCAAGAGCATCATGACCTCCTAGATTGTTGACTGCGGGACTGGGCTTGGTGATTTCGTCACGCAGCCGTGGCAGTGACCTCGATCGAGGCCGACTGGTCTTCCCAGGAAATGGCTTGTGCACTCTGAAAGTCGTCGACGCGCCCGATATCGAGCCAGAGGCCATCGTGCTTGTACACGTGGACTGGCGTACCGTTCTGCATCATCTGCAGCATCAGGTCGTCGAACCCGAACGGTATGCCGGACGGAATGAACTGCATAACATCCGGGTTCATGCAGTAGATCCCCATGCTGACCAGATGCGAAAGCGTCGGCTTCTCGCGGAAGACCTGCACGGTGTTGTCGACTTCGTCTATGACGCCGAAGTCCATCTTGTGCAGGCGGGAAGCTGTGGCGATCGTCACCGGATCGTTGTGCTTGCGATGGGCTGCCACAAAGCGACTGATGCTTAGATCGGTAAGGACATCGCCGTTGAGAACGATAAAAGGCTCGTTCAACTCATCCCTGATCAAGGAGAGCGGTCCGATGGTGCCGAGCGGCTCCATCTCCTGGGTATATCGGATTTTCAGATTCCACTGCGAGCCATCTCCGCAGACCGTGCGGATCAGATGCCCGAGATATCCGGTGGTGATGTAGACTTCCTGGATACCGTTACGTCGTAGCCATTTCAGCAGCATCTCGAGAACCGGCCGAGCACCGATCGGCATGAGCGGCTTCGGCAAGACTGATGTGAAGGGACGAAGGCGTGTCCCCATGCCACCACATTGAATCACCGCTTTCATTTGCTTCTCCCGTGTTCGTTAGGCCTGATCACCATTGTCATGAGCCGGCCACCCTACCCCTGTTCATCACCCGGAAAGTCACGTTCTTGTTCCTTGATAAGGCCTGTGGGAAATCCCACAGACGCTTTGGTCCGGGCATCATAGGTTGGATGGTAAGTGGCGGTCGGGGTGGATGTCGTCGTGCATTCGAATGGTAACGATCCAGCCGTTCTGGTGTTCTATGGCTGAAGCTGTTCTGACGGGCGAAATCGGCGCCTCTCGAGGCGCCTGTCGCAAGGTAGGCGGAGGGTGCTGCGGCCAGGGTTACTGGGTTCAGAACGGATGTCTGACAAGGTCAGGTGGTCCTGTTAACGGCAGTTCAAAAAAAAAGAAGCGTTTTCCGTTATCTAGGATTATATTAGCAATCTGGCGTCTGTGGTGTGGGGCACCGCTGGCGTTGACTGGATGAATCGACGAGCGGATGGGCACCCTTTCAAGTCCATCGCCGTTCAATCCATTCAGAGTGCGTTGGGGTAGTTCAAAATGTACCGAATCGTTATCGCCGACGATCATGGCTTGTATCGTCGTGGCCTGCGGTTGGCACTGACCGCAGGTATTCCCGGTGTCGAGATTTTTGAGGCGTCGTGTTTCGATGCCGTGCTCAGCCTGTTGGCCGAGCAGGCTTTCGTCGATCTGGCCGTTCTGGATCTGAACATGCCGGGATTGTTCAACCAGGAAGTGCTCAGCGGCATCCTGTCGGCATATCCGGATACGCGATTTGCGATCGTCTCCGGAAATGATTCACGCGCGGAAATACTGACGGCTCTTTCGATCGGGCTTCACGGTTATATCGTAAAGTCGCAAAGAGACGAGGAGGTCGTGCTGGCCGTCAACGAAATCCTTGCGGGCCGCATCTACGTCCCCGCACTTCTGTCGCGTCCAGGTGCGGGGCAAACAACTCACGTACCTATGCCTCCGGAGCAAATCCAGCCCCGACGTACCAACAGTGCCAATCTTGGCAGGTTGACTTCGAGGCAACAGGAAGTGCTCAAGCTGATGGCGGAAGGATATTCGAACAAGGAAATTGCGCGCGATCTGGAAATTGCCGAGGCGACGACCAAAATCCATGCCGCTGCGGTGCTGCGTGAGCTTGGGGTGCGGAATCGGACAGAAGCGGCCGTTTTGCTGAAGACTTGGCTTACAAAGAATGCCAACTAATGCATGTCGCGCGAAAGCATGCCCTCGGGCTTGACCCGAGGGTGGGCAGCGGTTTTGCGATAGCGACATCCATAAACAACAATCCGAAGCGCGTCGCACAAGGTCGGTCAAACGCGACGCGCTTTAACGCGGCGCGCCCTTATTGGACGCGCAAAGGACACCCGGACCTCCAAATCTGCATTCTGCCTTCCAAAAATCGACTCCGAGCCGATGTGTTAAAGGCCGATTTCCTTGCGCGACAGCTTTAGCGAATACCGCAGCCCGTGATCCGACATTTCCAGCTTGGGAGAATGACCGACAAGCGGCGCCCCATCGACGCCGATTATCATCGAACCGAAACCGTGACGAACAACATTTGAAGTTCGCCGCCGCCCCGATTCCAACCATTCGAAGACGACGTCACTGCCGGCGTCCTCGGATGCGAAGGTCCAATTTACCTCGATCCGGCCTTTTGAATCGCCAAGTGCGCCATGTTTCATGGAATTGGTCGTGAGTTCGTGCACAATCATCGCAAAACTCTCGGCGGCGCCTCCCGACATGGAGACGGAAGGACCGCTCACGGCGATGTCACGTGTTCCCATATACGGTTGCAATTCCTGAACGACGAGATCGTGGAGCATCGCCGACTGGTTCCCCTTGCCCGAAAGGAGCAGATGCGTTGCCTCAAGCGCACGAATCCGGTCGATCAGCGTCTCCTTGTATTTGGCGACATTGTTGTCTGGGACATTGACCATTTTCACGAGCGCGGTGATCACCGGGAACAGGTTGCTGAATCTATGGCGTTGCTCGAGCATGATGCGCTCACGCTTCTTTGCCGCGGCGCGCAGCAGTGTGGTTTGCCGTCGTTCGGTCAGGTCTGCGGCCACTCCAAGCCGCTGCGGATGATTATCGTGTTTATCCTCCCTTCCGCGCAGAGCCACCCATCGGATATGTCCGTCCGGCCGCCGGACGCGTATTTCAATGTCGTAATCCGTGACCGGCGCGAGCTTTCTCGATGCTGCCAGCTTTGGCCAATCCGCCGGATGAACGACAGCTGCCAGTTCCTCCAGGAGGCGGCTTGCGGCTGGGGGCAGGCCGAGAATGTCCCAGAATGTGCCCGACCCTGTGACGGTCCCCTCCTTGAGGTCGATCCGCCACGTGGCCAGGCGTCCGGCGGACAAAGCAAGATCCAGCCACTCCTTTTGAGCCCGGAGCGCTTCGTGCGCGGCGCGTCGCTCCGAAATATCATCGACCACCACAAAGATGCTCTCGGGGAGAACCCCATCGGGCACGGATGAAGACAGGGTCAGCCGGGCCCAGAATGCCGTACCATCCTTTCTTGACAGGCGGACCTCCGAACCAAACGAGGCGGCGTCATTACCAAGGCCCGCCAACAATTGCGCCAGGGCGTCGCGGTCGTCTGGATGGACGAGTGTCTTGAGCCGCAATTGGGCAAGCTCCTCCTCCTTGTAGCCTGTCATCTCACAAAGGCGTCTGTTGGACTGTAGAAGCTCGCCTTTCTCGTTGGAGTTTGCGAATCCCATGGCGGCACGTTCAAACGCCCAGCGGTAGCGACCCTCGGTTGCTTCGACGGCAGCCAGCCTGGCTTCTGCAACTCCCACCACCTCATGCAAGTCCTTTCGCAGCCGATGGAACGTCATGGCGATCACCCCGCCCGAGACCAGAAGCAAGATGGCGCGTGCCCAATCTTCATTGGAAATTTGACTCAGCCCCCGTGCCCATAGGCCGACAGCCACCATCAGAATCGTCGCCGCAAGCGCGGGCACCCGGTCTTCAAGGTAGGCGATAATAATAATCGCTGGAATAAATTCCAGAAAACTCGCAGTTCCTCCAAGATATACTGATGATTTTATCTCAAACATCAGTGTAGCGAACAATACCAGTAGAGAGGCAAGATGAGTCAGCATTCTGCTCGTCGGGTTCGAATTGGACCGAGGCGGATGCAATTTCATAGGCATAGACTACAACCTTCGGACTAGCCCGTCGAGACTAGAGCAAGAAACGTACAACCTAGTACGACTGCCGGATTGCCACATCACTATCGTGGGGCGCATTTTATCAAGGGCGGGGGGAGCATGACTTCGGTCAGAACTCCTCAGAAGATACAGGGTTTCTAAATGGCGGACGACATTTTTGTCAACCGGCATATAGGAAACTGTTTTGTAAATCCCGGGTAGATTACTTTGGGCTGGCGAAACTTTTGGCAGGGGGTTAAAAAAATGACACTGGTTGATAGGCACACCGAGGCCGCTACCGGCCGATACATTGTGATGAGAACTAAGTATGACCGTGAAGCGAATGCAAGGCGGCCATCTTATACTTATCCTTCGGACCGCGCATCAAATCGATCGGACGCAGAGATCGAGGAGCCGAAGGTACGCAGTCTGGAATCCATAACCGGCATGCTTGATCGCATCGGCTGCGGCTATCTCATCCTGAACCGCGAAAGGAAAGTCGTCGAATGGAACGCAGCCGCTCAGGCTACGCTGGCGCGTCAGGGCGAAGCGGCTGATACGGCCAGCGAGCTCTCGGTCGCGTTAAGGCGTCTGATCGCGAATGTTCCGGCCAATTTCGTGCCGGGCTCATTGTCCTGGGTGGTGATCCGCTGCGCCGGCGACAGGCCGGTGATATTGAACGAGACGGGGGCTATCGCTCCTGATGGTACGAGCATCGTGGCGCTGCTCGACCGTGAGAGCAGGTCCGGGCCAAATCCGCACACGCTTCAAAAGATGTTTGGCCTGACGGGCGCGGAAACGAACCTCGCTTTGCGCCTGGCCCAGGGCGATGCGCCCTTGGAGATCGCCCGCAGCTGGCGGCTCAGCCGCACCACCATTCGTTCCCAGCTTGCCTCGCTCTTCGCCAAGACCGAAACGAAACGTCAGGCTGAATTGGTCGCTCTTCTGGGGCGCATCTCGGTTCTGCCATAGAGCGCCGTTTTGAGCCTGTCATCGGGCGGTGTCATCCGCCCGGTGACGAAGGCAATCGGAATCAGAACCGTTTCAACATAGTTGAGCATCTGACGGCGCCAACCGCGCCTGATAAGCCGGCGTACGATTTCAGGGGACGTATTCTCGGGATCCGGTGGAATTCGAGAGGGTTGAAATGAATTCGAAAGGCGACAATTCGAAAGGCCGACAAGTTGGACAATGATCCATACAACAGATCCATTCGATCGCAATCAGATCGCTCCGTGATGAGCCTGGCCCGCAAGGGTCCAATCGTCGTCACCGGCGCCGCCGGCTTCATCGGATTTCACGTGGCCTTGCGGCTTTTGCATCTTGGTGTGGAAGTCGTGGGCGTTGATAATTTCACACCCTATTACGATCCAAGACTCAAGGAAGCACGATTCGCGCGTCTCTGTGCCGAGCCGGGGTTCATTCCGTTGCGAATGGATCTGGCGGACCAGGCGTGCGTGAAGTCGCTGTTTTCAGACTTTCGGCCGTCACACTTTGTGCATCTCGCGGCTCAGGCCGGCGTGCGTTATTCGCTGCTTGACCCGCATGCTTATGTGCAATCGAACATCGTGGCATTTCTCAATGTGCTTGAAGGGTGCCGGCAAGTCGGCGTCAGCCACCTCGTCTACGCCTCGTCGAGTTCCGTCTATGGCGCAAATCGAACGATACCTTTTTCCGAACACCATGGCGCCGACCATCCCGTCAGCTTCTACGCCGCAACCAAGCGTTCAAATGAATTCATGGCGCATTCCTACAGTCATCTGTTCGGCCTGCCCGCGACCGGACTGCGCTTCTTCACCGTTTACGGCCCCTGGGGCCGGCCCGACATGGCGGTCTACATATTCACGCGCGCCATCATCGAGGGGAAGACAATCGAAGTGGCCAATGCCGGACGTGTCTGGCGAGACTTCACCTATATCGACGACATCGTCGAGGGCGTGGTTCGAACGCTCGCCTCGCCGCCAAGCGCCGATTCGAATTGGGATGCTTATACAGCTGATCCTGCTACAAGTTCCGCACCGCATCGCGTCTACAATATTGGCAATGACCGGCCCGAGGAGATCAATCGGCTGATTTCGATCATCGAAGCAGCCGTTGGCCGTCGTGCACTGCGCAAGGATGTACCTTTGCCACCCGGCGACGTTCTGGAGACTCGCGCCGACGTCAGCGACCTTCGCGAGGCTGTCGGTTTCGCACCGGCAACAACGCTCGAGGACGGCGTGCATCGCTTTGTCGAATGGTATCGACAATTTCATGGGGCCGATGCCGAGCTGCGCACGCAGCAACAAACCCTGATGCATGTATGAGCATCAGTCGCCTCTGTCGAGGCGCGGCGACGCCCGAGCGCAGCGAGTACGAAATTGAGATCCAAAGCTCCACCGGCCGCAACTTCAGAGTTGCCAGGCCGGCGGAGGTCTTTCAGCTGAGATCTGCCTCGCATCGCTCGCAGAATGGACGTTTAGATCCAGGAAAAGTGCGCAGCAATTTTCCCGGGAAAAGCGCGTAGCGCTTTCCCTAGGTGTGAGCTCTCGATAGGTTGTCCATTCGGACCGAACGGAGGAGACTGGAGTTACCAGGCTTCAGCACTCATGAGACCTCAGATCGACAAGCCCAAGACCTTCCGGTCTGGACCCACATGTACAATTGGCACAGGCCCCATGGCAGCCTAGGCTCAAAGCCGCCAATCAGCCGCCTCGCTCGTCCCCTGGTTCAGCGGGTAAAGGCATCGAATCTGGCGGGGTAACACGACCGCTCAGAACGGCTGCGACAGCTTGAGGTCAGTGCAAGAACCAGTATCGCAGCTGGCGGTTAACGGTGCTCGTTTTGAGCGAGGTCAGCGCAAAGAGCAGCCCCGGCATGATCTTCAATCGTTTGCTGATAAAGATCGCCATGGCCACGTTCCAGACAGCCAGGGCAAGCGCGAGACCTACTGCGGCGCCAAGTGGACCGTAGAGCTCTATTCCCACCGCACAGCCTATGAGGCCGGCGGCCGCGCCGACGATCATGGCTACGGCCGCCGCCCATTCGTTGCCGGTCATCGTCAACAGGTTCAGCTGCGGTCCGCACAATGCGACAGCGACATATCCGAGCATCAGTACTCGCGCGATGGGCGCTCCTGTGCTGAAATCATCGCCGAACCAACTCATGAGAGGTTTGACAATCACAACCAGGGGGGCAGCCATGGCAATGGCGCCGCAGGCCGAAAGTATCGAGGCGCGTGAGAATAGCTGCTGCAGACCCTTGCGGTCGCCTTGGGCATGAAGGGCCGCTGCCGCCGGCGAAAACATCACCCCGACGGCAGCCACGGAAAGACCCACAAGCAATGCGACGTTCAGGCCCAAGGCGAAGATTCCTGCATCCTTGATATGACCTGTCCAGCCCAGCACCATGACGCCGGCGCGATTGATGAAAACATCAAGCCCGGCCATGAGCATGATTGGCGGAACCACGGCCCACCACTCTTGCGACGCGTCGCTGGGCTCAGTTTGCCGCAAGCCGGTCGGCTGAAATCTCGTTGCGAGGATATACACCAGTGCGACAGTAATGCCCGAGCTTATCAATACAGTCTTCATCACCAAGGTGGCGTCAAGGGTCCACGATCCCGACAAGGCCGCCACTCCCAGCAACGTCAACAGCAGGCCGTCGCGCACTATGCGTTCCGGCAAAAGGGCTGAGACGCCGCCGCCGAAAGAACGGACAAGTGTGGCGCCCAAGGCGTAGGCGGTGACCAGTGGCACTGCCGCCATGCCTAGAAGCTGGCTGATTTCAAGTTCCTTGTGAGAAGGATCCGAAAAGAAAAAGATCAAGGCGGCGCCTGTGACGCCGAACAGTGTCGCCGCTGCCAGTGCTCTTTGCAGAGCGAACCTGATTACGCCATGTGCCAGGTCAAGCCGCCCTTTGGCCCGGTAGGCGGACACGAAGCGCAACAGGGATATATTGAAACCAAGTGTTGCAAGGTAGGCAAGCACGGAGGTCCAGGACAGGACGTAGGAATAGATGCCGTAACTGGTGGAACCGACGAGGCGCGCAATCAACAATTGCGCCAGGCTGGTCAATCCCGCGCCGCCGACATAGATCATAAGAGCGAAGACGGTGGCATAGCCGAGACTTCGGCCCATGTCTTGGTTGGGGCGCGAAACGACATCTGCCGCGGCAAGAGGGACTGCACGAGTTCGTGCCGTCTTCACATCCCCATAGTCATCGCCGTTGGCGTCGAACACCTCATGATCCTCGCGACCTTGGACCGCAGGTCGACCTCCGGCTTGCAGAATTTTCGAGATTATCTTCTGCTCGACACACTCGATGCCTTCTAACGAGGACCGATCGTTGAGAGTGTCGATCGGAATGATTTTCCGATTGGATTCGTCAAGAATATCATTCAAGCTTTGAAACACCCCAAAAGCGCGCATGCTTGTGTCAAAATCCGTCTCGAAAATTCGCTCCGCAGGCGCCTCATGCTCAATCCGCTGCTGCAACCGGGTCTGCACGATCGAGCGTGGCGCCACAACTCGGAGCGTGAAATCAGCTTTGGGCGCGAGGCTGAGGGCGTTTGCGAGCGCGGCCTTGTCTGCGGTTCCATTGAGCATTGCCAGCGATGCAACCGCCTGGACATAGCCCTGATCGAATATGACCACGTCTGTGGACTGCTTCGCCTCATCCCAGCGGCGCGAAAGTTTCAATATGTGCTGCCAGAGCCGGGCCCGCCATATTCGTTTTTTTGGCGGGATCATTCTTGTCATGGAAAGCGACGTCGACAGGTCTTTGATTCTGCCTCTTGGAGAGAGCAATATTTTCAACGTTGAAAATATTGCCGACAAGATCCTGAAAATAGCCAGAAAGATTCCAAGGTCGACGCTCGATCCCCTTTCGCGAGGCGCGTGACCGGGGGCGACCCTGGCATTGTACCCCTGCCCGCGAAGCCGCCGGGCAAGGGCGTGAGCAAAGGTTCTCTTGCCAGATCCAGGCGGCCCGAAGAGTTCAATGATCATGGGTCAAATCCGATCGTGGCGATACCGGCGCGATTTTCGCGACTGCTTGGAAGCCGCTTGTGGCTCTCATGACGCTCTCTCGAGCAAAAGATCAGCGCTGTCCCCGAAATGATAGCCGGCGTGCTTCTTGAGATCGACCTGCGTGAGAACGCTCCCTACAGGGATCGAAGTCGACGCATCGCTCGCAAGCGGCTCCAGAACACCGCGCGCGATGCTGCGTCGTGTCTTGCCCCAGCGGATGGCGAAAAGAACCGCGTCAGCCCAGCCCGTCAGAAGCCCGGCCTCTGGTCCTGCAAGTCCCAGTGGTCCATTTATGATGACGACGTTATAGATCGACTGTAGCTCATCCGTGAACAGCGAACTGTCGGCCGTGGACAGCAGCGCCAGCAGATCCTCCGATGGCGCAAGAGCCATGAAGTCGATCCCGATTTCAGGCATTCCGACGGTTGCATCGTGCAAGGCACAGCGGTCATTCACATAGTCTCCGAAGAAATTGTGTGGCTTGTGCGCTGTGAACTCGTCCAGAAACTCGTTCGTGAGGCGCACGCCCGTGCTGTCAAGATCGAGGAAAAGCACTTTGCCTCCCAGTCGGGTGGCTGCCAAGGCCAGGCTCCAAGCAAGCTCGGTCTTGCCATCATCCTGTACGCTGGACGTGACGAGAATGACATGCGATGAGCGGTCCCTAGCCGGCTTGGGCGCTGCGGCAACAAGTAGGGACGTTATGGCACGGCTGTATCTGGACTTCTGCTGGGCTAAAACCAGCTGCTGCAGCCGCTTGGCGTGCATTGTGGGAGCTTGAGGTATCAGCCCCAGGCAAGGTATCCCGAGCGCTGCTTCAGCTTCGGCCACGCCGCGCAGAGTCTGATCGAGGCGGTTGCGAAGAACGACAAAGGCCCCGCCTATGAGGCCAAACACGACCATGCCGGGTGGGATAAGGAAAATTGGCGACAGGGTCCTTGGATTCGTCGGCGGCCATGCGGCTGAAAGGACCGAGACTCCGGCCGAGGGCGATGCAATGCGCTGTTTCAACTCCTGCTGTTGCGTCAGGAGCTGATTGTATCGCTGCGTCAGGATACTGACCTGCGGCTCAAGCGCACGCAGCCCGGACAGCCGGCCGGCTGTATCGGCCGCGACCGCATCGAGCACGTTCTTGCGTGTCTCCAGAGTCGTGATCTGGGTACGGTAGATCTCCGCTTCCGCGGCGATACGGGCAGTGCCTCGTTCTATCTCGAGGTTGATCGCATTGGTCAAGTCCTCATTGGCCGTGCCGCTGGCCTGGCGCACCGCGAGGTCGGCCAGCACCTGTGACCCCATCGCTTCGGCGAGTGCGGTGACCGACGCCCCTTGCTTTTGCAGGTCCTGAATATGTTGAAGACGAGCTTCCGAGGCTGACAAATCCGCTCTCGACAAGGAAATCTGCTGACTGAGATCGGCCGTCTCCCTGGCGGCGCTGTCCGCGGCGCCTTGATCAACGGCGCCATGGCTCAGCCGATACTTCTCCAGGCGATCGGTCGCTTCCGCCAGATCGCTTTGCACTCCCGGCAAGGCGGCAACGATCGAGGCGAGTTCCAGCTTGTCCGATGCCTGATGTCTCGTTGCGAGATCGTCGATGTACAATTGGGCAAAGGTATTAGCCACCATGGCCGCGCGCGTCGGATCGTTATCGGTGAAGCCGACCGTGATCACTCTCGATCGCAGTTCCTGCCCAACTCTCAAGTCCTTTCGCAACGCCTTCAGTTCAGCCGCATCCAGGTCCTCCGGTTTGCTCTGCGGCCAAATTCTGCTGAATAGACCACCTGCAAAAGAGCGCGAATTCGATTGGCCGTCGCCAACGGGGTTGGGGCGAGAATCGCCGGTTCCGGAATCACTTTGTGCAGCAGTGCCGCTAGCCTCCATTTTGCGTAATGCCGCCGCAACGCGACGCAGATGCCCTTGCGACGTGAGCGTGGTTATATTGTCGTCAATGGTGGCATCCAGCATCCCCGCATCCGTGCCGTTAGGCCCGACCCTGCCGGGAGCATCTAGAATGATTTGCGTGGTCGCCTCGAACTCGACAGAGCGAGCAAGACCCGCGAGTCCGGCCAAAACACCGCCTAGGACGACCATGCCCAGCAGGAACCATTTTCGTCTCGCGATGGTCGTGAGAAGTTGATGTAAGGGGTTCTCCGTATCGATCTGCTCACGCAGCGGCCGCCTCATGCGTGGCTTGGTCTCACGCGCGCTTACATGCATCTCAGTCGCACGCGGAAGTTGAATGCGGCTGACTATGGAACCTTCCATCTTACACTCCTGCCAGTTCGAAAATGCGGGAAAGATCCTTTGCAGGCGCCGACGGGCGAGTGGCCTCGTTGCGCCATGCCTGGAACATCAACGCCGCCCACAAATCACGAGAATGATCCTGCCTGCCGTCGATGTGGTCTCGCCAGCACGTCTCGACCTTTGTGAAGTCGAAGATCCCGTCGCCGGAGAGGCGCATATCGGCGATAAGATCGCCGGCCCAGATGCGCAGCGGCCCTCTCAGCCACACAGCTATCGGAACGTCGAAGCCATGCTTTGGTCGGTCGATCAGCCGCTCCGGAACATAGCGATGCAGCAACTGACGAAGGATCCACTTGCCTCTGCCGTGGCGCACCATCGCGTCCGCCGGCAGACGCCAGGCGAACTCAACGACCCGATGGTCGAGAAGCGGGCATCGTCCCTCAAGGCTGTTGGCCATGCTGGCGCGGTCCAGCTTTACCAGTATGTCGCCGGGCAAATAGCCGACCATGTCGTCGTACAGGAGACGCGACAGCAGGCCATCAAGCGGAGGTGTGCCATTGATCGAAATGGGGGGTCTGTGGTGCGTGAGGTTTTCGGTCGATGATCCCATCAGCCGTTGATAGAGTTCATCCTCATCGGCGGCAGCAAGTAGCCGAGCCAGGCGATCCAGCCGATCGCTCCGCAGCGCATGCCGGGCATGAGCCGAAAGGGGCAGCTTGCTGACAAGATCGTGACGGGCTGCACGAGCGAGCAATCCAATACCTGTCGCAAGCGTCTGGCGCATCGGCAACGGCAGTCCATGCTGCCGTTTCACTCGGGCCGCCATGAGGTGGCGAGCGTAACCGGCAAAGCATTCGTCGCCACCGTCGCCTGACAGAGCCACCGCAACGTGCTGGCGAGCCAGCCGCGCCACGAGCAGAGTTGGTATCTGCGATTCGTCGGCGAACGGCTCGTCCCAGGTCTGTGGCAGTTCTGGAATGATGTCGCGGGCGGAGGCAGGCGAAAGGTGAAGTTCCGTATGGTCGGTGCCCAGATGCCGGGCGACCTCGGCGGCGTGGGGCGCCTCATCGAACCCGCCTTCTCCAAATGCGATCGTGAACGTGCGCACAGGCTTTGTGGATTGAGCCTGCATCAGGGCCACAACAGCCGAGCTGTCGACGCCGCCGGATAGAAAGCCGCCCAGCGGCACATCGGCAACCATGCGTTGCCGGACGGCAAGTCTCAGCAGCTTGTCGAGTTCATTTGTCAGCTCTTCGTCGGTGCCGGCGATTGGTTCCTGCCGACCTTTCTCGGCAACCTCGGCCAGCGACCACCATTGTCGGATGCGGTCCGAAAGGGACTTGGCACTGCGTGCGCTAGCAAAATCTGCAGCTGTCAGGGACAGAACCGAGCCGGGAGGCAGCTTAAAGACGCCCTGCCAGATGCAACTGCTATCCGGTACCCACCCCCTCGACAGCATCGCCGCCGCCGCATCGAGATCGAGCTCCTGACGGAAATCTGGAAAACGGTTGATAGCCTTTAGTTCGGAGGCAAAAACCAGTGCATCGCGTGTTGAGGCAACGTAGAGCGGCTTTTTGCCCATTCGGTCGCGGGCGATATGAAGGGTCCTCGTCTTCCTGTCCCACAATCCAAACGCGAACATCCCGGCAAAGCGCTTGAGTGCGCTATCGAGCCCCCAATTCTCGATCGCGCACAGCATGACTTCGGTATCGCTGGTGCCGCGGAAACGATGGCCCTCGCCTTCAAGTTCGTGGCGCAAATCGTGGAAATTGTATATCTCGCCATTAAAGGTGATGACGTACCGGTCACCGTCCGAATGCATCGGCTGGTGTCCCGCCTCCGATAGGTCGACGATGGCCAAGCGCCTGTGTCCGAAGGCAATGCCGGCTTCACGATCTGTCCAGAAGCCTTCGCCATCGGGCCCGCGATGACGCAGCGCCGTTGTCATCTGCACTATTGCCCTCAGTGGCTTCGCACTGGTTGCATTAGGTGCAAGAAGAATTCCGGCAATCCCACACATCCCCGTTACCCCAATTTACTGGAAAGTTTTTTGTTATAGGTCGCCGAAACAGCTTGCGGCGTTCCGGCGACAAGGCACAGCGTCACCGCAAACCACACGATCGGATGGCGGATGATCAGGTGCGGAAACCCGTAAAAGAGGATCGACAGCATCAACGCTAGCAGGGCGTCGAGCTTCGCACGCCAAGCGGCCAGGGTGGCTGATCCCAGGATCCAGAGCAGGGCCAGGACCGCAATCAAACCACCTTGGGTATACGTATCGAGATAGGTGTTGTGGGCCTCGAAAGGCAGGTCCTCAAACTGTCTATAGACGATGGATCGATCCACATGTGGGCCAGGACCAAGGCCCAGCGACGCTGACCCCAAGCCCTTGTGCAATGCATTAGTCCAGAGGGCGAAGCGAAGTTCAGCAGTCTCCGTTGTCTCCTCGCCGCCCCCACCTCGGCTGAGGCCTTTGGCTATATCTTCGACATTGCCAAACTCCTTGACGACGTAGGGCGCCATCGACATCGCCAGGGGAAGAAAGCCGACCATCAACAGGAGGGTCACTTGGCGGAAAACGGTAACTCTGTCGCCGGACGTGAACCATGTCCGAATACGCAGCCCCACAAATATCAGGAGGGTAAGGATGCTTGTGAGAAGAAAGGTATCGCTCTTTGTCAGCTTCCCGACAAGGAAGATCAGGCCAACGCTGCTGAACCCAAATAGCCTCGCCCACGGATTGCGGGTGGTCGTTGCAAGATACAAGGCCAGCGGACCAAAGAGTGCGCAATAGAGCGCCAGTTGGTTCGGATTTTCAGACCAGCCGGTGAAGCGATCCCAGAACCATGGGTCGACACCGGGTTGGTGGATAACCCCCCACCCGAGCGCCAGCTGAAAGACAAAGCACGCATTCGCGATCACGATCACCCACCAGGCGGCGCGACGCAAATGTAGTTCGGCGTCAGGCTCGGCTGCGGAGAGGCAGGTGACGCAGACCAACAGCAGGTAGGCTGTTATGTCGTGGACCGGTGCCGCCAGATATACAACCGAGGTCATCATGCCGACAATGAGGCCGACCCCCATGGCAAATGCTATGATCACCCAGAAGATCGCAAGACGGTACAGGGCCGGCGTGACCTCCAGATGACCACCGAGGAGCACGCGCCCGAGCGAGAGCATGATCCAAAGCGACAGCAACAATTCGGTATATCCGAAAGGCATTCCTGGAATGCTGAGCTGCGCGGCATAGGCCATCGCAACGCCGCCAGCCAGCAACGCGTCCCGGATCATCGGCGCACCCCTCCCATTTCGGGCTCTGCGGCGTCCTCTTCGAGCAAGATCGGGGACACAGGTCGAGCGAGAACGCTTTGGGAATTGGCGCTAAGGACTTTCTTGTACAGATCGCAATACTGGTCCACGACCCAGGGCAGCGAGAACTGCTCCCGGACAAGTTCGACGGAACGGCCGCCCATGAGCTTTCCGCCATCGCGGTCGGAGAGGACGTCTATTATTCGAGACGCCAGTTCATCGGCATCATGAGGCGGGACGAGGTAGCCGTTCCATCCGTCTTCAACCACGTCGTTGCAGCCCGGCATCCGTGAGGCGACGATGGGCAACCCTGCCAGTCCTGCCTCCAGCAGGACGCGCGGGATCCCCTCGCGATATTCCGTGGGAAAGGCGAACAGATCGGCCATGCCAAGGAGGGCTGGAACATCGCGTCGCGGACCCAAGGTGATGACATGGGGGGCATATCGATCGATGTCTGCCTTATCGACTGCAAATGGGCCTTCGGATTCCCATGGACCGACAAGCACGAAACGCGCATTAGGCCTTTTGGACAGGATGCGTGGAAGTGCTTTGAGAAGTGTTGGGATACCCTTCTGGCGGGTCAGCCGACCGACAAAAATGACGACTTCGGCGGACTGGTCGAGCCCGAGCTCTTCACGCATTCTCATGGCCGACGGGGCAAGATGCCTTGCCATGGCGAACGCATCGACATCGATTCCTGAACTGCGGATCAGCCGACCGCTGCCGCGTCGGATTAACCTGTAGCGCTCAAAGAAGGCCTGGTCGTCCCGATTTTGGAACACCGTCGCAGCAGTCCAGAAGGAGACAAGCCATTGCAATCCGCAAAAAACTGGACGCAGAGCCAGAGCCCGCGGTTCCAGCGATGAGAATGTCCAGCCCAGGCCATTGATCGTGCGGATGACTGGAAACCGTCCGCGCACCGCAAGCGGCGTCAGCAGGTTTGGCTTGGTGTCGAAGCTTTGGACAACGTCCGGCTGGAGTTCCGACATCAATTTTCTGATCGTTCTGACAGTGCCCCATTGACCCGTGCCACTGGAGAATCGGTCGAAGCCGTACTGGCGGTGCGGAATACCATGCCGCGAAAACGCAGCGTCACTGCCGCTCGAGACCGCAGTGACCCGAAAACCCTTTTCGCGCAGCGACATCAGGAACGGGATTCTCAGGGCGTGATCCTCGCCCCCCACACATACGAGATGCGGATTCATCCTGCCTCTCCTGACCCTGCGCCATACCCTAATGGCGGGCAGTGGCCGGCTTTCAATTCTGCTTTCATGCTCTTGGTTTCGCCATCTGTGCGCATATGTCGCCAAGGTCACGGTAGGGGCAGGCTGGCCTACTGTCCTCGTCTGTTTAGATGAGGCAAATGGGGTTTGGATCGCGCGGCGGCATCACACTTCGGTAAGCCTTGGCGTGGATCAACTGGTCGAGCCGGGAAACTCACCGCCTGACGCGCTTGCAACAACCGTGCGGCTGGTCTTCGCAACGCATATTTTGTCGCGCGTGGCGACGCATGAGAGGACCATTTCTCAAGCGGTTCCGCTGGTGAGAGCGTTCGAAACCGCGCTTCGACAACCATACCGCCGCCGGTGCCCCGGCATTCGCTCAAATCTGGTTTGGGGGCGTGTCTTTGGTCACGCTCCCGGTCGTGGATCGAAATCTTGATTCGCTGGCTGAACCTATGCGGCGTCGGTAACCTTGGCTGAGACCGAGCGGAACGAGCGCCTGCCATCTATGTCCACAACAAATTCAGTCGCGATGGTGAGGCTGCAATCTGGTTCACATCCTGCTTTAAACCTCTGCCAACCTTACCGGAAGCCTGACAGATTTCGTGAAACACTAACAATGAATCCGTCAGAAAGAAATTAACTAAACATAAGTGGCAAAACCGGTTGGCGCTAATAAAGTATATATGCGAAAAAACATGGTTTAATAAAGTGAAGTTTAAGAGTTTTTACCCGCAAAAGAAGGCATCTCCTTTTAATGAATTTTTGTATTACCAAGACAACGACCTTGAAACGTTCGGAAATCCTGCCGACGATCAACGATTCTATCAAGGGGTGTCGGTATGTGATTTGTCGCTAATATACGTCCTCTAGTAGGCAGGCAGCTGCGGGGCGCTATCGAATGAGAAAAAGGATTGTAGATGGCTCTCCACTTTGCAGCTGGCGGATCTGCCAGCGCGGTTGCAACCGCCGGCTTTAACCTGGTTGATGTTCAAACCGTCGAGCAGCTCAACGAATTGCCGGAAGGCTCGAAAGGCCTGGTCTGGCTCAACGAGGGCGAAGGGGTAACCCAGTCCTTCATCGACAAAGTCACCCCCTTCATCGGCAATGAGAAGCTGTATGGGTTTTTTCTCGTCGATGAGCCGGATCCAACCGGCAAGTACCATACCCAGGTGGACGCTGCCGATCTGAGAGCGGAATCCGACTATATCCATTCCCATGTGCCGGGCGCCAAAACCTTCATCACCCTGATGGACATGGGCTCGGCCGCAAACCCGGATTATTCCAACACCTACAACTATGCCAACACGCATATCGATCTGTTCGGCATAGACCCCTATCCGGTGCGCACGAGCTCAAGCACCGTCGACTACGACATGATCGACAGATCCGTGGCTGCCGCGGTGGAATCGGGCATCCCGATCAGCCAGATCGTTCCGGTCTATCAGACCTTCGGCGGCGGCGGCTGGACGACCAATACGGGCGGGTCGTATGTCATGCCCACGACGGACCAGCTGCAGACCATGATCGACCACTGGGAAAAGCTGGTTCCCGATCCGGCCTTCGACTTCGCCTATGCCTGGGGTTCGCAGAATGGCGATACCGCGCTTGAGAACTCTCCAACGCTGCAAGCTTTCTTCCGGGAACACAATTTGAGTTCCCCCACCGAGCCGACTGCCCCCACCGAGCCGGCTGCCCCTACCACGCCGACTGCCCCCACCGAGCCGGCCGCTCCCACTACGCCGACCGTCCCCACTACACCCACTACCCCTTCTGCCAATGATATTTTGCATGGCACCAGCGGAGCCGACGTGTTCCATGGAGCCGGCGGTCACACGATGATCGGCTATGGCGGCAACGACGAATATTATGTCGAACACGTCGCCGACAAGGTGGTCGAGTCTGCTGACCAAGGCCAGGACAGGGTGTGGGCCTCCGTGAGCTATGCGCTCTCGGCCGGCTCGTCGATTGAGGTCCTTGGCACCACGAATGATGCCGGCACCACGGCAATCAACCTGACCGGCAACGAGTTGGCACAAACCATCCAGGGCAATGCCGGCGACAACATCATCAACGGCGGCGGCGGTGCCGACAAGATGAGCGGCCTTGGCGGCAATGACGATTACTATGTCGACCATGCCGGCGACAGGGTGATCGAGTCCGCTGGCCAAGGCCAGGACAGGATTTGGACCTCCGTGAGCTATGCGCTTGAGGCAGGCTCGTCGATCGAAGTCCTTGGCACCACGAAGGATGCCGGCACCACGGCAATCAACCTGACCGGCAACGAGTTAGCCCAGAGCATCATAGGGAATGCCGGTAACAACGTCATCAATGGCGGCGGCGGCGCCGACAAGTTGACCGGCCTTGGCGGCAACGACACCTTCGTTTTCAACACCGCCCTTGGCAATGGCAATGTCGACAGGATTACCGACTTCAACCCGGCCCAGAACAAGATCCACCTCGACCACGCCATCTTTGCCGGGCTGAACGCAGGCGCGCTCACATCCGACGCTTTCTTTGCGGGTGCGGCCGCGCACGACAGTTCCGACCATATCATCTATAACAGTTCAACCGGGGCGCTTTCTTACGACAGCGACGGCACCGGCGATGCATCTCAGATACAGTTCGCCACCCTTTCCCCGCATCTCGCGCTTACGTCGGGCTCGTTCTTTGTGACTTGAAAAAGAAAAAGCGAAGAAACCGCATCGGCCACTATCGCCAGAGCAAATTTCTGTTGGCGCCCGCGGGCGCCAACAGAAAACTGGCTCAGTTTGAGTTTTGATTGAGATAGCTATAGACGCCCGCACCGATGGCGACAGCTCCTATCGTGATCAAAATGGACGGTGCTCCCATCAAGGTGGCGCCAATTCCCCAAACGAGGGCGACGGCTATGGCACCGGCCGTCCCCAAAACCATTCTTGGCCATTTCGACATGATCTGGCGTCTATCGCCTCAGCGCGTATAAGCGATCGATGGTTCCGCCTTCCATCGGCACCGCTACGTCGTCTTCCAGCAGCCGGGTAATCCGGGCAAAGCCGGTAAAAGCCTTCCTTGCTTCCTCGGCCGACATTTTGCCCGCCAGAGCTGCCGCGCAGCAGTTCAACGCGCATTGATAGACAGGGCCGCGTCGACCCGTTGGCCATTTCCGCAAAAAGACCATCGCCTCGCTAACGCTGTCGATATCTTCCACAGGCTGCCCCTGCCCGCGCGAAATTCGCACTGGCGAGAAGAATTGCAAGCGATCCATTGTTTCCTCCCCGTCGATCGCGATGCGTTCGATCGAACCCTATTAAATTCATGGCTAGCCATTTGGTTCCACACAAAAATGTCCAGCTGGTAAAAGAATTCGTGATGGGCGCGTGCAGCGAGGCAGTGCGCAAAGCCACACCGCTGCGCGGCTTTTTGCCGTAGTGGGGAACGTTCGGGCAACTGATGCATTTCGACCTTAGCGATGATCTTGAGGGAAATGCCAAAAATGAGAATAGCCCATGTGGCGCCGTTGCATGAATCCGTGCCGCCCCGGCTGTATGGTGGAACCGAGCGGATCGTGTCCTACCTGACCAACGGATTGGTCGAGCTTGGTCATGACGTCACCTTGTTCGCCAGCGGCGACACAAGCACGTCGGCTAGATTGGTGCCGTGCCGCGAGCGTGCGCTTCGCCTCGATCCTCGTCCGCTGAAATCCGAAACGGCCGCGCATCTTTCCATGCTTGCCGAAGTGAGAAAGCGCGCGCAGGAATTCGATATCATTCACTTCCATCTCAGCCATTTCCTGCATTTTCCCTTCTTCGAGCATATGCCCGAGCGGACGGTAACGACACCGCATGGCAGGCTCGACTATGTCGATCTGGCGCCGGCCTATGAGCGTTTCCCGCGTTTTCCGATGATCTCCATTTCCCGCAGCCAAAGGACGGGGCTCGCCAACGCCAACTGGTTGGCGACCATCCATCATGGGTTGCCAACCGGGATTTACGAGCCGGCTTTCGAGGCAAACCAAACGGAACCCTACCTTGCCTTCCTTGGTCGCATGTCGCGCGACAAGCGTCCGGACCGCGCCATCGAGATCGCGCTGCGCTCGGGGCTCAAACTGAAGCTTGCCGCCAAGATCGGCGACGACGACCGCGCCTATTTCCATGAGGTGGTCGAGCCGTTGATAGATGGCGACCGCATCGACTATGTCGGCGAGATCGTGGAGGACGAAAAGGCGGAGTTCCTCGGCAAGGCGGCCGGCCTCGTATTTCCAATCGATTGGCCCGAGCCGTTCGGCCTTGCCGTCATCGAGGCGATGGCCTGCGGCACGCCGGTAATTGGCTGGAATTGCGGCGCCATGCCGGAGATCGTCGACCAAGGCGTGACCGGCTTCATCGTGGATTCGATAGAGGATGCGGTCGCATCGGTGCCGGCCTTGCTGCGGCTTGACAGACGAAAGGTGAGAACCGTCTTCGAAAAACGGTTTTCCGCCGGTAGAATGGCCCACGACTATGTGGCCGCCTATGCGCGTCTGATCGGAACTCCGACGGAAGCAAGAGCTTCGTGATCCACGTCTCGCGGACCAATCAGGAACGAAACGAAGAGTTTTGCAACAAATGACCCAACTCGACGAGCGCAAGCTCGATCCGGCCGTGGCGCTTGCCTCTCTGGACGCTACCGCGCCGCGGGAGCCGCATCGGCTGTTTGCGCTCAAACAAGGCGACTGTTTCGCCGTCGCCGATGCCTATGGTGATATACGCGGCGCTGGCGACGGCTTCTTCCGTGACGACACGCGCGTACTTTCTGAATTCCGGCTGACTGTCGGCGGCCGGCAGACATCGTTGCTTGGCACGTCGCTCAGCCAGGACAATGTGCTGTTTACCGCCAACCTCACCAATTTGCCGATCCAGACCGCGGGCGGCCGGGACATTCCGCAGGGCGCGATCCACATCGAGCGTGTCAGGCTGCTTTGGCAGGATCGATTGTTCGAACGTATCACTCTTTCCAACTACAGCCGGGAACATTCAACCATCGGCGTTTCGCTGCATTTCGCCGCCGATTTTCGCGACATGTTCGAAGTGCGCGGCTCGACAAGGCCGAAGCGCGGCATGGCCCATGCGGCCGAGATTGATGCGGCTTCCGTTCTGCTGCGATACGACGGATTGGACGGGCTGGCGCGCATGTCGGCGATATCGTTCTCGCAAGCGCCCGACCATCTGACGGACGACCACGCGGATTTCCTGATTGCCGTGACGAAGCGCAGCAGCAAGGTGCTGTATGTCGAGGTCGGTCCAGAGGTGGCCAAGGCGCCAGACCGCGACCGTTTCCGCGCCGCCGCGGCCCGCGCCCGCTTCGGCATGCGGGCCAAACGCCGCCATGGCGCCACGGTGCACAGTTCGGGTCGCGTCTTCAACGACTGGGTCGAGCGCGCGCGCGCAGACGTGGCGCTTTTGACCACCGAGCTTGCCACCGGGCCCTATCCCTATGCGGGCATCCCCTGGTTTTCGACGGCGTTCGGCCGCGATGGCGTGATCTCCGCGCTGCAGATGCTTTGGCTCAACCCTGGCCTGGCACGAGGTGTGCTGGCCTTCCTTGCCCAGCACCAGGCGACCGAGACATCGCCTTTCAGCGATTCTCAGCCGGGCAAGATCATGCACGAGACCCGCAAGGGCGAAATGGCGGCGCTGCGCGAACTACCCTTCGGCCGCTACTACGGCGGCGTCGACACGACGCCCCTCTACATTCACCTAGCCTGCACCTATGCGGACCGTACCGGCGACATGACGTTCATCGACAGCCTGTGGCCTTCGCTCTGCGCCGCGGCCGAATGGACGGAAGAGGCAAGCCGGGCGACCGGCTTCCTCACCTATCAGCGCGCCGCCGAGTCCGGCCTCGCCAATCAGGGATGGAAGGACAGTATCGATTCTGTCTTTCACGCCGATGGCCGCATCCCCAAGGGACCGATCGCCCTGGTGGAGGTGCAAGGCTATGTCTTTGCAGCATTCCGGGGGCTGGCGGCACTCGCCCGTCGCCGTGGCGAGGATGAGAAGGCCGACCACTGGGATAGCCGCGCCGAGGCCATGCGCATTGCCGTGGAACGCCGCTTCTGGCTGGACGATCTCGATTTCTATGCCTTGGCGATCGACGGCGATGGCGAGCCCTGCAAGGTGCGGACGTCTAATGTGGGGCATCTTCTCTATGTCGGGCTTCCCGAGCCCGCACGGGCGCAGCTGGTTGCCGATCAGCTCTTGTCGGCGTCCTTCCACTCGGGCTGGGGGGTGAGGACGCTCGCCGACGACGCGGTGCTCTTCAATCCGATGTCCTACCACAACGGTTCGATCTGGCCGCATGACACCGCCATGTGCGGCGCCGGCCTGGCGCGCTATGGCGAACGTGAAAGCGTGGTCCGGTTGATGAGCGGCACGTTCGAATCCGCGGTGCATTTCAACATGCGACTGCCGGAACTGTTCTGCGGTTTCACCCGCGCGCCGGGCGAAGCACCGATCGCCTATCCCGTCGCTTGCCTGCCGCAGGCGTGGTCGGCGGGGTCGGCCTTCATGCTGATGCAGGCCTGCCTTGGCCTCGAAATCGATGGTTGGGACGGCGAGATCCGTGTCACCCGCCCCAGGCTGCCGATTGGTATCGACATGCTCACGCTGAGGCATCTGGGCGTTGGCGCAACGGCGGTCGACCTGACATTCCAGCGCGTCGGCGACCGGGTGGTTGCCTTCCTCGCCGATCGGCACGAAGGCCTGGTTCCGCTCATCGTGCGAACTTAATTCGGTTTGCGAATGGAATTGAATGCAGCGTTCCAATTATCGGAACCGATGGCCCGTTTGTGCGTTGCAAAATCATGCCGGTGGGCTGTCTGTCGCAGCGACCGGCTGCGAATTCGAAAAAACAAACAGAAAAAACGGTCACCAAACGACCGGAGGTAAGTGGTTTCCCAATGACAGACTACGGAATAGAGGTGCTCTGGGTTCTTATCCTTGCAAGCTTCGGCCTTTCCGCGATTGCGGTTGTATTCTCGTTATCCCGTCGGCGTCATAACCAGACACCGGCCATTGCATATACCCCCGGCGAGGATGTGGCTTCGGAAGCGGCGCGCAAGGTACTGCGCGAGTTCGAGAAAAACGGTCAGTCTGTCGATGCGGCATTGGTCACCTGGTCGCCCGACACCTTGCGCAAGATCCTGGCCGACGATCTGCCAGAGGCGCAGGTGATCGTGGTGTCCAACCGAGAGCCCTACATCCACAACATTAGGGGCAATGGCGTCGAACTCCTGGTGCCTGCCAGCGGGCTGGTTTCAGCACTCGAGCCGATCACCCGCGCCTGCTCCGGCACCTGGATAGCCTATGGCGGCGGCACCGCCGACCGTCTCATGGTCGACGAGAACGACCGTGTTCAGGTGCCGCCGGGCAATCCGTCCTACACGCTGCGCCGGGTCTGGCTGACGGAGGAGGAGCATCAGGGCTACTATCTGGGTTTCGCCAATGAAGGCCTGTGGCCACTTTGCCATATCGCCTTTACCCGGCCAGTTTTTCGCGCCTCGGACTGGGAAGCCTATGAAGCGGTCAACCGGAAATTCGCCGACACCGTGGTCGCCGAAGCGCGTAACGAGCGACCGATCGTGCTGGTTCAGGATTACCATTTCGCGCTCTTGCCGCGCATGATCCGTGAGCGCCTGCCCGAAGCGATCGTCATAACTTTCTGGCATATCCCATGGCCCAACTCCGAGGTCTATAGCATCTGTCCGTGGCGTGAGCGGATCCTGGAGGGGCTGCTTGGAAGTTCGATCATCGGCTTCCATACCCAGTTCCATGCCAACAATTTCACTGAAAGCGTCGACCGCTTCCTGGAAAGCCGCATAGAGCGAGCGGATGCGGCAATCTCCTATGGCGGGCAGACGACGCTGGTCCATGCCTATCCCATCTCCATCGAATGGCCGGCCGAACTCCTGGCGAAACTTCCCGATGTCGACCAATGCCGTACCCGTGTCCGCGACAGGTTCGGACTGAAAGCGGATGTCAAACTCTGCGTCGGCGTCGAGCGTCTCGACTACACCAAGGGCATTCTTGATCGTTTCCAGGCGTTGGAAGAATTGTTCACGAAACATCCAGAATGGGTCGGGAAACTGGTCTTCCTGCAGATCGCGGCACCCAGCCGCGGCACGCTCCCGGCGTACAAGCAACTGCACGATGAATGCCATCGCTACGCGGAAGAACTCAACCAGCGCTTCGGCAGCGAGGACTATAAGCCGGTCATCATGGTTGCCGAACATCATTCGCAGGAGCAGGTCTACGAGATCTACCGTGCTGCCGATATCGGCATGGTTACCAGCCTGCATGACGGCATGAATCTGGTCGCCAAGGAATTCGTCGCCGCGCGCGACGACGAGCAGGGCGTGCTGTTGCTCAGCACCTTCGCCGGCGCTTCACGCGAGCTTCTGGAGGCATTGATCGTCAATCCTTACGATGCGGCGATGATGAGCGAAGCGCTGCTGCAGGCGCTGACCATGACGCACGACGAGCAGCGCGAGCGCATGCGGCCCATGCGCGAAATGGTCCGCGACAACAATGTCTATCGCTGGGCCGGCAGTATGCTTCTGGACGCGGCGCGTCTGCGTAAGCGCGGCGATCTCGATCGGGTGACAGGTACGGGTGAGCGCTCGCCCTCAAACGCCAACAACGTCATCTCCATGTTCGAGCGGATGCGGAAGGCTGCGTCGTGAGAGAAGCCCAAAAGCCGCCAACGCTGGACAGGCCGGAAGGGCAATGGGCGCTCTTCCTCGATATCGATGGCACCCTGCTCGAACACGCATCCCACCCCGACGCGGTTTTCGTCAGTGAGGAACTGCGTGGGCTTATCGGCAATATTGAGCAAAGGCTGGGCGGCGCCCTCGCCTTCATCACGGGACGTTCCGTCTCCGCCGCGGACAGGCTGTTTCACCCATTGAAGCTGCGCGCCGCCGGACTCTATGGATTGGAGCACCGGCTGACGCCTGACGGCCCGGTCGGCGCTGCGGATACTCCGGCTGATATCGCCGCCCTTGCCGACGCGATCGAAGCCGAACTGGATGACGGCCAGGTTTACATCGAGCGCAAGGGTCCGATCCTCGCCATCCACACTCGTGCGGCGCCGCATCTGCTTGCCCGGGCAACCGGTCTTGTCGAACAGGCATTGGCTCAGCTTCCGCAGGGCTACCGCGTGATCCCGGGAAATGCCGGCGTAGAGCTCATGCCTCTGGAGGCGGTCAAAGGCGGCGCCATCCGGCGTTTCATGGAAATGCCACCCTTTGCCGGCCGGCGACCCGTATTTCTCGGAGACGACACGTCGGACGAAAACGGCTTCGAAGCGATAAACGAAGCCAGGGGCATCTCCGTCCGCGTCAAGCCGAGCGGACCGACGGCCGCAACCTACGCGCTTGAGAATGTGGCCGAGGCAATAGCCTGGCTTGAGGTCAATTTCGAGGTGTCGCGGGTGTCTTGATCGCGATTGATCGCCAAGCAGGAGTGATGGCTGTCCTAGCGATCTATCGGTCTGTCAAGTCCGGCACGTCACCGGCGACATCTCGTTCATCATTGCGGCCTCTCATCATTCGGCAGCGAGGCCAAACCTCTCAGGTTCCGCGAGCGCAACCTCGTCGGTCGTCGATGCGATGCCCTTTGGCAACCGCCATCCCTTGACCAACCCGTAGATCGCGGGGATCACCACCAGGGTCAGGAGGGTAGACGAGATCATACCACCGATCATCGGTACGGCGATCCGCTGCATCACTTCCGAGCCGGCGCCAGTGCTCCAGAGGATCGGGATCAGACCGGCCATGATGGCAACGACAGTCATCATCTTCGGGCGGACGCGTTCCACCGCGCCAAGCATGATCGCCTCATGGAGATCTGCCCGGTTGAACGGCTGATTGCGTGCGGCCCGCTCTGCCTTCACTTCGGCCATGGCCTGCTCCAGATAGATCAGCATGACGACCCCGGTCTCCGCGGCGACGCCGGCGAGCGCGATGAAGCCGACCGCGACAGCCACCGACATGTTGAAGCCGAGCCACCACATCAGCCAGACCCCGCCGACAAGGGCAAAGGGCAGGGACAGCATGACAATCAACGTCTCGGTGAGTGCCCTAAAGTTGAGATAGAGCAGCAGGAAGATGATGAGCAGGGTGACAGGCACGACGATCTTCATCCGCGCCGCGGCTCGCTCCAGATATTCGAACTGCCCGCTCCAGGCGACCGAATAGCCAGGCGGCAGCTTCACCGCCGCCGCGACTGCCTTCTGAGCGTCGGCGACATAGCCGCCGAGATCCCGGCCGTTGATGTCAACGAAGATGTAGGTCGCGAGCTGGCCATTCTCGGTGCGGATCGAGGTCGCACCGCGCGTCAGCTGGACCTTCGCCACCTCGCCGAGCGGAATGGCACCACCACTGGGCAGCGGCACTTCGACGTCGGTAGCGATCGATTGAGGATTTGAGCGCAGATCACGGGGGTATCGGATATTAACCCCGTAACGCTCACGTCCCTCGACAGTTGTCGTCACGGTCTCGCCACCCAGCGCTGTGGCGATGACGTCATGGACGTCGCCGACGCCAAGGCCGTAGCGGCCAAGCGCCTCGCGATCCGGGACAATGTCGAGATAGTAGCCGCCGATAACCCGCTCGGCATAGGCACTCGATGTGCCCGGAACCGTTTTGAGGACCTTTTCGATTTGGCGCGCGACCTTCTCCATCTCCGCAAGGTCGGTGCCGAACACCTTTACGCCGACAGGCGTCCGGATGCCGGTCGAAAGCATATCGATGCGGGCGCGGATCGGCATGGTCCAGGCGTTGGAGACGCCGGGAAACTGCAGGGCCTTGTCCATCTCGGTCTTCAGGCTGTCGATGGTGACACCAGTGCGCCATTGATCCTTTGGTTTCAAATTGATGATGGTTTCGAACATCTCTGTAGGGGCCGGGTCGGTCGCGGTCATCGCCCTCCCCGCTTTGCCATAGACAGAATCCACCTCCGGAAAGGACTTGATGATGCGGTCCTGCATTTGCAGGAGCTCAGCCGCCTTGGTGACGGAGACCCCCGGCAGGGTCGTCGGCATGTACATCAGCGTGCCTTCGTTCAGGGTCGGCATGAATTCCGAGCCGATCTGGCTCACCGGCCAGACGGAGACGCCAAGCACGGTAAGCGCAAGCGCGATGGTGAGCGTCTTCGCCTTCAGGACGCCGCGAATGACGGGACGGTAGATCCAGATCAGGAAGCGGTTGATCGGGTTCTTGTGCTCGGGGATGATCCGGCCCCGCACGAAGACCACCATCAAAGCCGGCACCAGCGTCACCGACAGGATTGCCGCAGCCGCCATGGCGAAGGTCTTGGTGAAGGCAAGAGGACCGAACATCCGGCCTTCCTGCGACTCGAGCGTAAAGATCGGCAGGAACGATACCGTTATGACGAGGAGGCTGAAGAACAGCGCCGGGCCGACCTCGCTCGCTGCATCGATCAGGATTTGTACGCGCGGCTTGCCGGACGGAGCCCGCTCCAGATGCTTGTGCGCATTCTCAATCATGACGATAGCAGCATCAATCATGGCGCCCACGGCGATGGCGATGCCACCGAGGCTCATGATGTTGGAGCCGAGCCCGATCGCCTTCATGGCGCCGAACGCCATCAGGATGCCGACAGGCAGCATCAGGATGGCGACGAGCGCGCTGCGCAGGTGAAGGAGGAACACCACGCAAACCAGGGCGACGATGATGCTCTCCTCGGCGAGTGTACGCTTCAGCGTCTCGATCGCCGCTTCGATAAGCTGCGAGCGGTCATAGACCGGCACGATCTCGGCACCCTTGGGCAGGCTCCCGGCGATGTCGGTCAAGCGTTGCTTGACGTTCTCGATCACAGTCAGGGCATTGGCCCCGAACCTCTGCAGGACGATGCCGCTCGCGACCTCGCCTTCGCCATTGAGCTCTGTGATGCCGCGCCGTTCGTCGGGACCGATCTCGACCCTGGCGACGTCCTTGAGGCGCAGAGGCACGCCCTGTTCCGTCTTCAAGACTATGTCTTCGATATCGGCAGTCGACTTGATGTAGCCACGGCCGCGCACCATGAACTCGAATTCGGAAAGCTCCAGCGTGCGTCCGCCGACATCCCGATTGCTGGCGCGCACGGCGTCGCGGACCATAGACAGCGAGACGCCCTGGGCGCGCAGCCGCAACGGATCGACGACGATGTTGTACTGCTTGACGAAGCCGCCGACGCTCGCGACCTCGGCGACGCCCTCAGCCTTGGAGGCGGCGTATCGCACCACCCAGTCCTGCAGCGACCGCAGCTCGGCCAGCGTCATGTCCTTGGCGACGACGGCGTACTGGTAGACCCAACCGACGCCAGTTGCATCGGGGCCGAGGCCTGGCGTGACACCAGCCGGCAGGCGCTGCGCGGCGGCGTTGAGATATTCGAGCACGCGCGACCGCGCCCAATAGGGATCCGTGCCGTCCTCGAAGATGACGTAGACGAAGGACACACCAAAGAAGGAGAAACCGCGTACCACCTTGGATTTCGGCACGGTCAGCATTGCCGTCGTCAGTGGATAGGTGACCTGATCCTCGACGACCTGCGGCGCCTGGCCGGGATACTCGGTGTAGACGATGACCTGGACGTCCGAGAGGTCTGGAATCGCGTCGAGCGGAAGGGTCTTCAGCGCGTAGGCTCCGGCGGCCACCGCGAAGGCTGTACCGACGAAGATCAGGACGAGATTGCGTGCAGACCACGCGATGAGCCGGGCAATCATGGCGCAGTCTCCGGGCTCGTCATGCCGCTCAGTGCAGCCTTCAGATTGCTCTCGGCATCGATCAGGAAATTCGCTGAGACCACGACCCGGTCGCCGGTGGCAACACCATTGCGGATTTCGGTAAAGCCGCCGCCCTGAAGACCGATCTTGACCTCTCGCGGCTCGAACCGGCCCTCGCCCTTGTCGAGGATCACGACCTGCCGCGTGCCGGTGTCGATTACGGCGCTGTCGGGGACGGCGACGACCGGGGCATTGCTGCCGCTGCCGATCTCAACATCGGCATACATGTCCGGCAACAAGAGACCATCCGGATTTGGGATCTCGATCCGCACCTTGGTCGTGCGCGTTTCCTTGCTGACCTGCGGATAGATCAGCGCGACACGGCCGCTGAAGGTCCGGCCCGGTAGACTTCGCACCCGCATCGTTGCGGCGGCGCCGACCTTCACGGCTCCCAGCTGATATTCGGGCACGTCGGCGACGATCCAGACAGTCGAGACGTCGGCGAGGCGAAAGAGCACATCACCGGGCGACGCCTTCATGCCTTCGACCACATTGCGCTCGAGGATCACGCCATCGCGCGGCGCGGTCCAGGTGATGGAAGTCTGAACCTGGCGGGTACGGTCGATGGCGGCGATCACATCGGGTGGGAGCGCAAGATTCTCAAGGCGCTGGCGCGCCCCGGCCGAGGCGCGGCCGCCGCCGTTCAGATCGGTGAGATATTGGGCGCTCGCCGCAGCGATCTCGGCCGAATACAGCCGCATCAGCGGCTCGCCCTTTTTGACCCGATCGCCGGTGGTGACGTCCGCGACCTTGTCGACGAAGGCATCGGTGCGCGTCGCGACCACGCTGACCCGCCGTTCATCAAGCTGCACGGTGCCGGGCACTCGCACCGGACGAACGATCACCTGCTCGGTGGCGACCTCCGACCGGACGCCGGTCCGCTGCAGTTTGCCTGTGGCGACTTTGACAGTCGAAGCGTCGTCATCCTCGCCCGCGTAGACAGGGATGTAATCCATCCCCATGGAATCCTTCTTCGGCGCCGGTGAGGTGTCCGGAAGGCCCATCGGATTGCGGTAGTACAAGATCCGCTTCGGTTCGCCATTCGCGGCGACGGTCGCAGCCGCGGCCGGCGGCTTGTCCTCGAAGTTCAGGTCCTCCCCCGCCAGAACGGGCAGGAAGTCCCGCCCATCGACGGTCTTCTTCGGAGTTGCCGCATAGGCTGGGAGACCGTCCGGATCTCGGTAGTAGATCACGGGTCCGGTGGGCGCAGGGTTGGCGCTCTTCGGAGGCGCTGCAACGCCTTCGAGCCAAGGGACAGCTTGCAGCCATGGAATGGCAGGCAGCTCAGGATTGCGCTGTCCCGCCCAAAAGCCTCCAGCACCCGCCGCCAAAACGGCGGCGAGGGTGAGGCCGGTGCGGCCGGCGCGATTCATGGCGTGGCCTTGAATTCGAGCTTGTTTTCGAGAGAGCCGGTTTCGCCCTGCACCTTGGCGCCGATCGACAGGCGGTAGCCACCTGGCATCATCAGATTTGCCTTGAACCGATAGATGCCGGGCTCCGTCGAGGGCAACGACTCGATTGGCGCCGTCATCATCTCCATTCCGTCCGGCGCCATGTCGACGCGCTTGGCAAAGATCACCGCGTCGGGCACCACCTTGCCGGAGCGCTTGTCGATGAGGCGGACAGCCACAATCGCGCCATCACCGTTCTTGATCGCGCTTTGAACGAGTTGAAACTCATAATCGTCGATCCCAGCCCAGGCCTTCGAATTGGCATCGCCGACAGCAAGACCGATCAGCGCCGCGGCTGCGACGCGCTTCGCATTGTAAAAGTTCATTGTCAGATTTTCCCAAAGTTCATCATTTTGGCCGCGCGGAATGCCCGGCAGGTTCGTGGTCAGGCTGTTGCCAAAACCACGGGCTCTCGCCGCAGGGCCTTCAGCCGCGCGGCAACAAACGGCCCCGATGGAGCCGTCTCGATGAATTCAGGTTCTTGGAGGTCTGGGAGGTGGCGGACTAGGCAGGAGATCCCGCCCAATGTCATTGCTAGGCGCGATCACGTCAGCAGCAGATAACCGGGTCAGCGTGATGGCTGCGGTCGTCGACGCGCTCGAAAAGCACTTGGCGAAACATAAGGTCGCGAGGGGACAGGACTTCTGGCAATCAGATACTGGCTGCTTCTGGTCCGAAGGACACGGCATGCCGTCCGGCATGGATGCCATATCCGCCATTGTTGCCATAGGTTCGACAACCATCATCGCCGCAGCAGATGGTGTCACCATCGGCGCGGTCAGAAGGCTCACGACGGCCAGCATCGAGAGCAACCGGGGGAACAAGGTCCAGAACTTCACCCAGGCAACATGACATGTGGTGCAGTGCAAGAAAAGGTCCCAAGCCTCACGTTTCCGTCAGGTAATGCTGGCCAATAGCCTGCGGCCGCAACTGGATATTGTGAAATCGTGCGTAGCAGTCCTGCGGGCGGCCCCACTGCTGGATCAGAGATTCGATTCGAACATCGATACGAGAGATGATAGTCTCGTCTTCGGTCCTCGGGAGGAGGAAATGCGCGCCATTGCATTGTTTGCCGGCGTGTTGGTGGCTACGCCCCTGATGGCAGCGGAGCAACTGATTTTTTACGCTGCCAACTTTCCAGACGCCACGTCGGTCCAGCTCAGCGTCCTGAACAATAGTGTGTCGCGAGATGGGGACTATGACTTTGACGTCGCTATTGGCTTAGTCGAGACGGACGCAAAGGGCGCCATCAGGTATGAAGATACCGGCAGGCATCGTGCACGCGTTCGCTGTGCCTATCCGGCGTATGTGAGCGTGGGTACACGACGATATCCTATTGAGATGCCTCCGAGCCGCTCGGCACCTGACGATTGGAAAGAAAATCTCTGGATAGCATTCTGCGCGGCCCCCTCGTCGTGACGCTCGTGCTGACGGCATTGCCAGAGCGGGCCGCCGCCGGTTGATTTTGAACCCGAGGCGCATGCATCCGAGCCTTGCGCGTTCCTTTAGAGGCGGGGAACTGTGCTGATCAGTCGGCCAAATGCCGCGCTGGCCGAGCCGCATCAGCCCGATGATAAGCGGAAGCGATTGCCTCGAACTGGATCCAGGTCACGCAGGATCCGAGGCGCACGGCTTGCCCGGTCGCTCCTGAGTCGTGTGGCCCATTTGTGGGCAGATTGACTTTCTTGTAGAGCGGAACGTCACCGAGGCATTTAAGCGATCTAGAGTTAATGCATGTCGCCCAAAAGTGTGCAGCGGTTTTGGGATAACGACATGCATAAAAACAAAGACTTAAAGCGCGTCGCATGAATCTCATCAGACGCGACGCGCTTTAGTAGTGACTGTGTTTAGGGTGCGGGGTTCATCGGGTCACCGACCTTCACTTGGCATTCGGTGTGGTCGAACAGGCTCTGGCTTCACCGCCGCTGTGACAGGCCGCACGACTCGCGGCTCACCGGGCGGCCTTGCGGCGTTCCGGTCCGGATCCTGCGGTTGACTACTTTGTATCTTTGACGCCTGCGTCGGCAGCAGATGGACGTCGACGGTTTCAGAGCGGCCCGGGACGGTTGCACCCCTTAGCGTTTGCCACTCAGGCGTCCTCCAATGCCGCGGTAGTTTTCTGGCGAGTTCGTCCGAGATGACGATGCGGGCATCCGTCAGCTTGCACATCGCCTGAAGCCGGGCGGCCAGATTCACCGAATCGCCGATCACAGTGTATTCGCTATGAAGTTCTCCAGGTATGACGCCTCCGATCACGTGGCCGTAGTGAACGCCGATCGCGAAACTTAGAGGATTCTTGCCGTCGCGCATCCTGACCTCGCTCCACACTTCGAGAAAGTAAGACAATTCGACCGCGCATTCGAATGCTCCGCGCGCGGCGGTCGCGAGCGGCAAAGGAAACCCGAACACAGCCATGACGCCATCGCCGATAAATTTGTCCACGATCCCGTCATATCCCGATACGGCTTGCGTCACACGCCGCCTATATTCGGTGAGGAGAACCGCGATCTCCTCCAGCGGCATCGTCTCGGAAAGCCCGGTGAAGCCTCGGATATCGACGAACAGTATTGCCGCCTCCTGGCGGCGAAGGCCGAGATGCGCACCCCCGGTTGCCAAGCGCTCGGCCGTTTGGGGAGCGAAGAAGCGGGCCAGGTTCGCCCGCTCGCTCGAACTTGCGACCACTTCCTGCACCAGCCGCCGGATGTCCAAGACCAGAACGATCTGGATCGCCGCGACGACCGTGAAAGCGGCAAGGCGAACGACCGCCGCCTGAACTTCCTCCGAAGAGAGGCGGAAGACAGCCTCAAAACCATCTTCCCAAACCGGCAACAAGGCGACGGCCAAGGAACCGAGAATGACGATGATTGCAAAGGCGGCAACCGGCCCTGCGCGCATGCGCATACTCGCGTGTGAAAGGAGCACGAACGCCATGACGAGGCTTGGCGTTGCCAGTGCATCGACCAAGGAGGAGGTGGGATCAAGAAGGTGCTCGGCGGTCAGATAGATGACGAGCGACGCGTCTACCGCGACATAGACCCAATTCAGCCGCGGTCGGAACAACCGCGTTATTACCAGGCTCACAGCTACAAAGGTGATCGCGGCATAGGCGCTCAGCAGCGTAAGGTGGATCTCGTGATTGACGATGTCCGGTTCGAGCGCGACAGAGAGCGCGAACACGAATAAAGCAACGAAACGCCAGAGAGCGGTGCGTAGTTCGTTGCGCTGTTCGACCACCGAAATTAGATCATCGATTTCCGTTCGTGCGCGACTGCTGGGTGTCATAGGCATTCGGCTCAATTTAGCGATAGATGAACCCATCGGCACGAACCGGGTCCTTGGCCCCGTCCGTTGACCAGATGCGGGATGCTTGTTGTCCACAAGAGACAAGCCCACAGCGGCTACATTTGGCACGCAGCTTGCGAGAGCCAGGCAAGCACAAAATTCCAAAGCGGCTCTCGCAGACCTGTCGCGGCTGACGAGGGTCCAAAGCAGCGGCCGTGCCGATTGAACGATCGCGCCGCGGTCTGATCTCTCGGGATTTGTCGGAGCATGCGCGACGTGAAGTGCTTAATCTCGCCGCAGTCAGCAGACTGATACCCCGGTCCAGGACGTTGCGCATGTTTCGAAGAGCGAAAGGCACCCGTCGTCGATTGCTCTGACAGCCCGGTATCCGACGGCCAAAGAGGATCTTCGCAGCCACGGCGGCGGGCCGATGTTTCCGACGGCCCGCTCTACGCGCACCTCGCCTACTTTATACCGGTGACTGTGATGCGTCCGTTGACGCGGTCGGCTGTGAACTCGATCGCCTGACCCGATTTGACCTTCTTGAGCATGCCGTCCTCCGCGACGACGAACACCATCGTCATCGCGGGCATGTCGAGATTCGTCAGCGGCTCATGTTTGATCGTCAGCTTTTTCTGTTTGGCGTCGACCTTGAGGACTTCGCCTTTCACGTATTCCTGCGCAAGCGCGCTGCCGCCGATGGCGAACACCAGCACGAGTGTCGAGATGGCTTTTACGAATAGTGTCATGGTCGCTTCCTTTGCGGTTTTGATAGTTACTTGGCGACGCTGATGTCGCCCTTCATGCCGGAATCGTAGTGACCCGGGACCAGGCAGGCGAAGCCGAATTCGCCGGCATTGGCGAACGTCCAGATGATCTCGCCTCTGGCGCCGGGCGCCAGCCGGATCGAATTGGGATCGGCGTGCTCCATCTCGGGGAACTTCTCCATCAACGCCTTGTGGTCCATGATCCCTTCATGGACGTCCATGACGAATTCGTGGTCGACTTGGCCTTTGTTGACGAACTTCAGGCGAACGGTCTCGCCCTTCTTCACCTTGAGCACGGCCGGTTGGAACAACATCGTCCCGTCATCCTTCTCCGACATGGAGATGTTGATAGTCCGCTTTGCTTTGCTGGCCTCACCAGGGTTGCCGATCGCCATCGTGGCGGCTTTGTCGCCATGGCCTCCGGCGTGGGTTCCACTGGCAAGAGCTGCTCCGGAACTGACCGCCATCAAAACGGCCGCTGCTAATATACGTTTCATGCTGCACATTCTTTCGTTGTTGAGGTTGAGGGGTTTCGGTTTCTCATCCCAGTTTGCCGTGACCGCCATGCTCTGCCGGGGCCATCGTTTTTGCGTCGCCTGATTTTGTGGGGGTTGGAACATTACCGGTCCACTCGTAGGCCACGGTTCCTTCCGGATGTTTGTACCATCCGGGATCGGTGTAATCGTTCGCAGACAGGCCCTCGCGGACCTTCACGACCGAGAACATGCTTCCCATTTCGATAGCGCCGAATTGACCCCAACCGGTCATCATTGGAATCGTGTTGTCGGGAAGCGGCATTTCCATCTCGCCCATGTCAGCCATGCCCTTGTCTCCCATCGCCATGTAGTCCGGCAGCACGCGTCGGATCTTGTCGGTGACCTTAGAGTTGTCGACACCGATAAACGTAGGCACGTCATGACCCATGGCGTTCATGGTATGGTGCGACTTGTGGCAGTGGATCGCCCAGTCGCCCAAGTACTTGGCTTCGAACTCGTAGGCCCGCATGGCGCCGACGGGAATGTCGATTGATACTTCCGGCCAGCGAGCCTCAGGACGTGTCCAACCCCCGTCGGTGCAGGTCACCTCGAAATCGTAGCCATGCATGTGGATCGGATGATTGGTCATGGTCAGGTTACCGACCCGGACCCGCACTTTATCGTTCTTGGAAACGACAAGATGGCTGATGCCAGGGAAGAGGCGGCTGTTCCAACACCACAGGTTGAAATCAGTCATAGTCATGATTTTCGGAACGTACGATCCGGGCTCGATGTCGTAGGCGTTCAGCAGGAACACGAAGTCGCGGTCCACCCGCATGAACTTCGGGTCTTTCGGATGAATGACGAAGAAGCCCATCATACCCATCGCCATCTGGACCATTTCGTCGGCGTGCGGGTGGTACATGAAGGTGCCGCTCTTCACGAGGTCGAACTCGTAGACGAAGGTTTTGCCGGGCGGGATTCCCGGCTGGGTAAGACCGGTCACGCCATCCATGCCGCTGGGCAGGATCATGCCGTGCCAATGAACCGTCGTGTGCTCCGGCAGCTTGTTTGTCACGAAGATGCGGACCCGGTCGCCCTCGACTGCCTCGATGGTGGGACCGGGCGACTGGCCGTTATAACCCCAGAGATAAGCGGTCATGCCGGGCGCCAGCTCTCGCTCAACCGCCTCGGCGACGAGGTGGAATTCCTTCACACCATTGTTCGTGCGGTGGGGCAGCGTCCAACCGTTGAGCGTCACCACGGGCTGGTAATCCGGGCCGCTCGTCGGAAATATCGGTGGCTGCATATCCGGCGATTCCATGACAGCGGCGTCCGGCAAACCCATCGCAGAGGTCTTGGTCCACGCCGTGGCGCCGGCGAGCATGGCTCCCGCACCTAGCAACTGACGTCTTGAAAGCATTTTCTTCTCCTTGAGTTCAGTGGCCTTCGGCGCTCGCTTCGGCTGCGGCCGGTGCGTCGCCGCCCCCGGATGAGCTTCCGCCGCCATGGATGGCGGTTCCGAGATTGACGTCGGCCAGCCAGAAATTGCGCTTGGCGTTGAGGGAAAGCATGACCGAGCTGATTTTCGCGCGGGTGTCCGCCAGAAGCTCGAACGTGTTGGTGATCATGCCGTTGTAGGTGAGGACCGACTCCGCCTCGATCTTTGTTCGCAACGGCACAACACTGTTGCGATAGTGCCGGGCAATGTCATAGGTCGAGCGATAGGCGTCATATGCAGACCTGGCTTCGGACCGGATGTTGACCGCCTTTTCCACCATCCGGTTTGCGGCTTGCATGTAGGCCAGCTCGGCCTTGCGCATGCGTGCCTTGCCGGTATCGAAAATAGGAATGACAAACTCGAGCTCAAGAGTGGGTGCGACACTCGTTTCCGTTCCACCCTCCTCCGATTCCTCGCGTTCCACTTCCACGCCGGAAAGAAGTTCGAGATCAGTGACGTAGCGCGTTGCCTCGGTCAGGCCGTAGGATTTGGCCAGCGCCTCCAGCTCAAGTTTCGCAATCTCAAGGTCGACGCGATTTTTGAGCGCCTCCGCCTCGATTGCGCGTTTGGCCTTGGCGCCCTTCGGCAAGGTTGGAAGCATGTTTGGGACTGAGTAATCGACGTCCGGTCCCCATAGACCCATCAGCCGGGTGAGCTCTTCCTTGGCAGTCCGCGCGGCGAGCCGCGCCTCCGCCGCCTGACCGGTGATCTCGGCGTAGAAGACGTGTTCGCGGGCTTGGCCGGTCTTTGTGAAGGCGCCCGTCTCCCCCAATTTTTGAGCGAGTTCGGAGGCAGCGTCGGCGGCGGCTTGCGCCTTGTTCAAATAGGAAACGCTCTCCCAGGCCGATACGGCATTGATCCAGGCCCGCCGCGTGTCCGCGGCCAGTCGTAGCGTTTCTTCGGCGGCGCGGAGCTGGGCCTGACGGAAACGTGCATCAGCGACTTCGACGCGCCGCTTGTGGGTCGCCAGCGCAAGGATGTTGCTGACCACCGCTCCTTCAATCGTCCGCACAGGATCGACGCCGATCATGCCGATCGAGATCGTCGGATTGACGAGCATCGATTCCTGCCACATGTCGGCCGCCGACAGGCCGATCTCAGCGTAGGCGGCCTGCAGGCCCTTGTTGTTGAGCAGGGCTACCTGCACCGCGACGTCCGGACCAATGGTCTTGTTCTGAACTAGGCTCTTTACTTGCGCGGAGAGAGTCTGCGCGTCCTCGCGAGACTGCACCCACGCCGTTCTCTTGCCGGTCACAGCTCCGGCGCGTGCCGTGACTGTCGTGAAGCCAGCAACGGGGTCGGAAACACCGTCAGGGCCAGCGGTGATCGTGCATCCGGCGGCAATCAGCGGGATGGCCATGGCCGCAGCTGTGTTCAGGAACCGGCGCTTCATGATCCAGCTCCGGTTTTTGCAGGGGAGCGTTCTTCATTGAGACGCCGCCAGTTCTGCGGATCGACGGGCTCCCGCTGGTGATAATTGGCGACGACCGGGTGATAGTGCGCATCACGGATGCCCATCACGGGATCAGACGGATTGAAAGCTGGAAGGACGGTCGGTGGGGTGGTTACCGCGCATCCGGCAACGAAAAGCGATGCGAGCATCGCGAGACTTGCGAATTTCATTGTAGACCTGAAGCTAAACGTGTGCGTTAGGCCGCGCCGGAACGGATTCCGCACGCTGCGCGCGAACGCCCTCGATGGGGCGGCGTCAGTTCAGGTGTCTGGGAGGCCTTATATGCGCTGTATACTCGCCGCCTGCCGACGCTTCGGCAACGACGGCCGCAAAGCAGCGAGAGACCGCGCGTTCCAGGTCAGGACAATCTACCGGCACGGCATTGGCCGGCGCGCAATGGACCTCGCAGCTCTTGTCTGCCGATTTCTCACCACCGGGATGTTCCTCGTCCACATCCGTTTCGGCCGCCCCGGCCGCGTGTTCGTGGTGGCCAACGTGGCCGCGGGTGTCGTGCGCAGATTCCTCAACCTTTAGCGTCACCCCGGAGTCGCTGTGAAAACCGGTAGCGTTCGCGGTAGCGAAAAGGCCAGGCTGGAGAGAAGACATGATTAGAAACACGACCGCCAGCACCGCGCGGAGCGGCGCAATTCCTGCAATCGAGATTCGGCCAAGGCTTCTCATCAAGCCCCTTGGGACAATTGTTCGCTTGATTTGTCAAGACCAACTGGCATTGACTTGTTGCACTGCAACCAAATGTGAAGCGAATAGCCTCCGACAGTATGAAACCGAATCGATACCGCAACGCGAATTCCGGGCCGCGCCGATTGTCCGATCGATAAGCGCGATTCTCATTGAATATCTTTAAGGCCAAAGCCGGCAAATCAATCGGTTGCCGGTTCCCTTGCGGCAGGCTTAGCCTGCACGGCCAACGCGTGAGAGCGCGTGCGGCCAACAAGGGGACATCGCAATGACGATACAAGGCGCATCACCTGACCTATACAATGAGGATCTTGCTCCGGCGAAGGTTCGAAACTGGGGGCCATTCTCGATCTTCAACGTCTGGACGTCGGACGTTCACAGCCTCTGGGGCTACTATCTGGCGGCAAGCCTGTTCCTGTTCTGCGGCGGCTTCGTCAATTTCATCATCGCCATCGGCATCGGCTCGCTGATCATCTACGCATTGATGAACATGGTCGGCTATGCCGGCGTGAAGACCGGCGTGCCCTACCCTGTGCTTGCCCGCGCTTCGTTCGGCATCTGGGGCGCCAACATACCGGCGCTGGTGCGCGCCATCGTCGCCTGTTTCTGGTACGGCGCGCAAACGGCGGCTGCCTCCGGCGCGATCGTGGCGCTGCTGATCCGCTCGCAATGGTTCGCCGACTTCAACGCCAACACGCATTTCCTCGGCCATACCGGGCTGGAGGTTATCTGCTTCGTGGTCATCTGGGCGCTGCAACTGCTGATCATCCAGAACGGCATGGAAACGGTGCGCCGCTTCCAGGACTGGGCCGGGCCAGCGGTATGGGTGATGATGCTGATCCTGGCCATCTATCTCTGCGTCAAATCCGGGAGATTTGCCTTCACCAGCGACATCCCGATGGATGTGCTGCTCGACAAGACCAAGGATGCGGGCGTGCCCGGCACGCCGGGTTCGTGGACCTCGCTGTTTGCGGTGGCGGCGATCTGGGTGACCTATTTCTCAGCGCTCTATCTCAACTTCTGCGATTTCGCCCGCTATGCGCCGGACAAGGCATCGCTGCGCAAGGGCAACCTCTGGGGCCTGCCGGTCAACCTCATTCTGTTCTCGCTGGTCGCCGGCGTCACCACCATCGCCGCCTTCGACGTCTATGGCGAGGTGCTGCTGCACCCCGACCAGATCTCGGCCAAGTTCGACAGCTGGTTCCTGGCCGCGCTCGCGGCCCTGACCTTCGCCGTGGCGACGCTCGGCATCAACGTCGTGGCGAACTTCGTCTCGCCGGCCTTCGACTTCTCCAATGTCTTTCCCCGGCAGATCGACTTCAAGAAGGGCGGCTATATCGCGGCCGTGATCGCCCTGGTGCTCTATCCCTTCGCGCCATGGGAAGGCAGTGCTGCCTCCTTCGTCAACATCATCGGCGCGACGATGGGCCCGATCTTCGGCGTGATGATGGTCGACTATTACCTGATCCGGAAGGGCGAGGTCGACGTCGAGGCGCTCTACAGGGAGGACGGCGAGTTCCGCTTCCAGAGCGGCTGGCATGTCAACGCCTTCATCGCCGCCGGAATCGGCGCGATCTTCTCCTCGATCCTGCCGAATTTCACCAACTGGCTGCCGTCCTGGTGGGGCGTCTATGGCTGGTTCTTCGGCGTCGCAATAGCTGGCGCCATCTACTACGTGTTGCGCACGATGGCGCTGGGCGCCGGAGCACGGATGGCGAAGGCCTGAGGGAAACAAATTGGGGCGGCGCAATGCCGCCCCATCCTATTTGACGACCATCTCGGCCAGTTTGCGCACCGTGTTCCAGTTGCGCGAGGTGCCGATGCCGAGACGTTTGTGGCTCACCGCCGCGAGCAGCCGCGAACTCGGCGTTTCGCGCGAAAAGACGATCCAGAGATCGCCGCCGACCGCCTGCAGCTTTTCGTCCCTGCCGATATAGGCCTTGAGCGCGGTGACGGCTTCGTCGGGCACAGGCGCCCGCATCACACGCACCGCCACCTGATCGGGTGCCTCCGCCGATTCGGCCGAAAACGGATTGCCGGCCGCAAGCCTCAGCCAGTCATCCGCGCTGCGCACGATGATGTCGACATGGCGGCCGAAAATTTTCTCAAATGCCGTCTCCAACCGGCTTTCGAGCGCGGCGATTTCTGTCTTTTTCGTTTCGAAGACCAGATTGCCGGTCGCCACCAGCGTGCGCGGGTTCTTCAGCCTCAGACCTTCCGCCATCGCCTTGAGGTCGGCCATGACAACCCGCCGCCCCTCGCCGAGGACAATACTGTAGAGCAGCGCGACATAGGTCTGCATGGTGACCCCCCGGGGCCTTTTAGGGTGCGTTGAGATTCAGGTCAGGCCGAGCCAAGAATGGTGGTTTTCCGAGAACCGGCCTACGCCGGCCGTAGCCTTCATAGCACGGAGGCGCCTATGAGCGCTCCGGCCGGCGAAGGCCGGAGCGGAGCGTCATTTGGGTACGTGAGCACTGGAAGCGCAGGAACCGCCGTTCGCAGGCCGGCATCACCTGAATATCAACGCACCCTAGACGAGCCGGCTCTGTTCCACCGCCGCCCCGATGAAGCTGGCGAACAGCGGATGCGGATCGAGCGGCCGGCTTTTCAGCTCCGGATGGTACTGCACGCCGATGAACCAGGGATGGTCGGGATATTCGACCGTTTCCGGCAGCACGCCGTCCGGCGACATGCCGGCAAACACCAGGCCGCAATCCTCGAGTCGCTCCTTGTAGTCGACATTGACCTCGTAGCGATGGCGGTGGCGCTCGGAAATCTGCGTGTCGCCATAGATGTCGGCGATCTTCGAACCCTTGGCGAGTTCGGCCTGATAGGCGCCGAGCCGCATGGTGCCGCCGAGATCGCCGGTCTCCTTGCGCTTCTCCAGCATGTTGCCCTTCAGCCACTCGGTCATCAGGCCGACGACCGGTTCATCGGTGGGGCCGAACTCCGTCGACGAGGCGTGCTCGACGCCGGCCAGGGACCGCGCCGCCTCGATGCAGGCCATCTGCATGCCGAAGCAGATGCCGAAATACGGCACTTTCCGCTCGCGGGCGAACTTCGCCGCCAGGATCTTGCCTTCCGAGCCGCGTTCGCCGAAACCGCCGGGGACCAGGATGCCATGCACCTTTTCCAGCCAGGGCGTCGGGTCTTCCTTCTCGAAGATCTCGCTTTCGATCCAGTCGAGCTTGACCTTGACGCGGTTGGCCAACCCACCATGCGAGAGCGCCTCGATCAGCGATTTATAGGCATCCTTGAGGCCGGTATATTTACCGACGACGGCGATGGTCACCTCGCCTTCCGGGTTGTGGATACGACTGGACACAGCTTGCCAGGGCTCCATGCGCGGCTTCGGCGCCGGATCGATGCCGAAGGCAGCCAGCACTTCCGAATCCAGCCCCTCCTTGTGATAGGCCATCGGCACATCGTAGATGTGCGGCACATCGAGCGCCTGGATAACCGCGCTTTCCCTGACATTGCAGAACAGCGACAGCTTGCGGCGCTCTTCCTTCGGAATGGGACGGTCGGCGCGAACCAGCAGGATGTCGGGCGCAATGCCGATGCCGCGCAATTCCTTGACCGAATGCTGGGTCGGCTTGGTCTTCAACTCGCCCGCCGTCGGAATATAGGGCATCAGCGTCAGATGGACGTAGACCGCGTTGTTGCGCGGCAGATCATTGCCGAGCTGGCGGATCGCCTCCAGGAACGGCATCGCCTCGATGTCGCCGACGGTGCCGCCGATCTCGCAGAGCACGAAGTCATAGTCGTCATTGCCGTCGAGGACGAAATGCTTGATCTCGTCGGTGACGTGCGGAATGACCTGCACGGTGGCACCGAGATAGTCGCCGCGCCGCTCGCGCTCGATGATGTTCTTGTAGATTCGGCCGGTGGTGATGTTGTCCTGCTGATTGGCCGAGCGGCCGGTAAAGCGCTCATAGTGGCCGAGATCGAGGTCGGTCTCGGCGCCATCATCGGTCACGAAGACCTCGCCATGCTGGTATGGCGACATCGTGCCGGGGTCGACATTGAGATAGGGATCGAGCTTCTTGATGCGCGCGCGATAGCCTCGCGCCTGCAAGAGAGCCCCAAGGGCCGCTGCAGCGATGCCTTTTCCAAGTGAGGAAACCACGCCGCCTGTGATGAATACATATCGCGCCATGGGAGTCATCGCTTAACGCGGCCGAATTGATTCCGCCAGAGAAAAAACCGCCGCGAAGGCTTTTTCCCAAGAAGGCGCTTGGACCATGATCCCGAAAAGTGGAATCCGGTTTTCGGATAAGATCATGGTCGAACCCAGCCCGTCGTATCGGGGATGGGTTCGGCTAGGATCGAGCAAAACAAAAGGGCCGGCGAGGCCGGCCCTTTCGGCAGTATCGTTTAAAACGTCAGATGATGACGACCTTGGTGCCGACTTTCACCCGGCGGTAAAGGTCCATGACGTGCTCGTTGATCATGCGGAAGCAGCCATTGGAGGCGCTGGTTCCGATCGACTGCGGCGCGATGGTGCCGTGAATGCGCAGATGGGTGTCTTTTTTGCCGTCATAGAGATAGATGGCGCGCGCGCCGAGCGGATTTTCGCCGCCGCCGGGCATGCCGTCCTTGTATTGGCCGTAATGCTTGGGCTCGCGCTTCTGCATGTCGAGCGTCGGGATCCAACGCGGCCATTCCTGCTTGTCGCCAACGGCAACCGTGCCCTTGAACTGCAAGCCTTCACGGCCGACCGCGATCGCGTAGCGGCGGGCTGTCGACGAGGATTCGACGAGATAGAGGCGACGCGCGCTGGTATCGATGACGATGGTGCCCGGATTGTAGCCGGAGAATTCGACTTCCTGAGGCACGAATTCCGGCTTTACCTTGAACTGCTTCTTGGCTTCCTTCCTGGCAAGTGCGGCGTCAAGTGCGCGCGTCTCGGGAAGCAGCGACATCGAGGAGGACGAGGACGTGCCGCCGAACAGGCCGGCGAAGAGACCGACGCTTTGCGGTTTCTGCGCGATCGCCTCGCTTCGCAACTCGCCATTGTTGCCGGTCAACGCGATATTCATCGCCTCGGCCGGAAGTGGTTCCGCTGACTGGATCGGCGCGATCGGTTGAATCGGCTCGAAGAGCTTGATGGTCTTCTTCTTGGCCGGTTTGGCGTCAGCCACCTTGGTCTCGGCAGGTTGCCCCTTCTTCGCCAGGGCCTTCTTGTCAAGAAACGCCTGCCGCTCCGCATCCGCCTTGGCCTTGGCCGCCGCGCGCATCGCCAGCTTTCTCGCCTCGAGCGCTTTGGCCTTGGCGGCTTCCTTGTCGGCCGCAATCTTGGCTTCCAGCTTGCTGATCTGGGAAAGATCTTCCGAGGTCGGATTTTTCTTCTTCTTGAGAAGCCTCAATTGTGCCGCGTCGCTCTTGGCGGCGACGTTGACGATGTCTGTTGTAACAGCGGCTTTGGGAGCCGAACTGCCCGCCGGCATGGCCGCGTAAGCGGGCGCACTCAGGCCGAGCACGGCACAAAGGCCGGCTAAAATGAAGCTGCGAAGCTGCATGGCGAAGATCCGATCGTTCAATGCTTGTTGCCCACGGCGTCGCCCGGCGTCCCCCAAGGACGCCGAAAGTGCCGCGCGCAATCTATAATCGATTAGCCGGAGTCGCCTCAAGCGGGCCGTCGTGCCGCGCCCGGTCGATTCTTCGTGATCTTGCGGCATTTGCCGCGACTGTGTTCAAACAACAACAGATCGCGGAAACCAAATATTAACGATTACTGGTTTGGAACCTGCGGCGTGACCGGCAAGGGAACGCCGTTCGTGGCCGGCGGCGTGGTCGAACCCGCCGCGGGGGGCGAAGCCGGGGGCGTCGCCGCGGCATCATTGCCGGAGGGCGGTGTCGGCGCCGTGGTACCAGAGGGCGGCGTTGGCGCCGTGGTGCCGGGCAACTGATCGAGCACGCCCTTGCCCGCGCCATCCGTTGCCGGCACGCGGTCGAGAATGTCGATCGGCTTCTCGCCATAGCGGGCAACGATCGATAGCGTCAGCGAGGTGGCGAAGAAAGCCGCCGCCAGGATCGCCGTAGCCCGCGTCAGCGCATTGGCGGCGCCGCGCGCGGTCATGAAGCCGGAGCCGCCGCCGATGCCGAGGCCGCCGCCTTCGGAGCGCTGCAAAAGCACCACGCCGACAAGAGCGAGCACGACCATGAGGTGGACGACGATCAGTACGGTTTCCATAGTTTATCCTGGCAAGGCCTTGCGCGGCCGCGGATACGACCGGTGATTTGGAGGCGGCTCAATACAATGCTTTGACGGCATTTCCAAGCCCGTGGCCGGAATATGGGAAGCAATGCGCCCTTTGCAACGATTTCAGCCGCCGCGCGGCCCGCTCGAGGCCAGCAAGAGGTCCGGATATTACGAGATATTCCGATAGGCTTCGGCGATGCCGAGAAAGTCCGCCGCCTTCAGGCTGGCGCCGCCGACCAGCGCGCCATCGACATTCCTGACGCCGAGCAGTTCGACCGCGTTGGAAGGCTTGACCGAGCCACCATAGAGGATGCGCATCTTGGCCGCGGCACCGCCGAGCTTTTCCGACAGTTTTTCACGGATATGCGCATGCGCCTCAGTGACATCGGCGGCAGTGGGCGTCAGTCCCGTTCCGATCGCCCATACCGGCTCATAGGCGATGACGGTGTTCGATGCCGTGGCGTCCGGCGGCACCGAGCCGGCAACCTGGCGCGACAGCACGTCGAGCGTGGCGCCGGCTTCGCGTTCGGCCCTGGTCTCGCCAATGCAGACGATGGCCACGAGCCCGGCGCGCCATGCGGCCGATGCCTTGGCCTGAACCGTTGCGTCGTCCTCGCCGCTTTGCTCACGGCATTCGGAATGACCGACGATGACATGGCTGGCGCCGGCATCCTTCAGCATCTCGGCCGAAATACAGCCGGTATAGGCGCCGCTTTCCTTGGGGTGGCAATCCTCGCCCCCGGCCCGGACCGGCGTGCGCGACAGAATCTCAGCGGCATGCGCAAGCAGCGTCGCCGGAACGCAGACTAGCGCTTCGGTCTCCGCATCAAGCCCGCTCATGAAGCCGTTGCCGATCATTCTGAGTTCGTTGAGCGAGGCACTGGTGCCGTTCATTTTCCAGTTGCCTGCGACCAGCGGGCGGATTCCTGGCGTCATTGGTTTGCTTCTCCGGGCGATATTCGGCTCATGCTCTCACTACCAAAATCAGGCCACAAAGCAATCGACAGTGGGCCGGAAGGGCGCTATTGCGCTTGTTTCAGAACCGGCGCATGCGAAAATGCGCAAAAATCGGAAGTAACCATGCTTGGTACGTTGAGAAGCGCGGCAGGAACCTGGGTCGCGAAACTGTTGCTGTCTTTGCTGGTGTTGAGTTTCCTCGTCTGGGGCGTCTCCGGGGAGCTGACGGGGCGTTTCGCTGGCCACGACGCCGTGATTACGGCCGGGGGCACCAAAGTGTCGATCAACGAATACCGTCTCGCCTACGATCGTCAGCTCAGCCTGATGTCGCAGCAGTTCGGCCAGCGCATCACCCACGAGCAGGCGAAGGCGCTCGGCATCGACAACCAGGTGCTGGCGCAGCTCGTGTCGGGCGCCGTGCTCGACGAGCAGGCCCGCAAGCTCGGGCTCGGCCTCTCCAAGGACAGGCTGGCCGAACTCACGCGCGACGACCCGGCGTTCAAGGGCCCCGGAGGCAAGTTCGACAGGCGGACCTTCGACTACATGCTGCAACAGGCCGGCATGCGGCCCGAGGACTACCTTAAAAATAGAGCCCAGGTGGCGGTGCGCCAGCAGATCGTCGAGGCGGTGTCCGACGGTCTCAAGGCCCCGGATGCCTTCTTCAAGGCAGTCGCGCTCTATCGCGGCGAAGACCGCACCATCGACTATGTGACGCTGCCGAAATCGCTGGTCGAGCCGATCGAAGCGCCGTCCGATACAGCTCTTTCGGCCTATTTCGAGGAGAACAAGAAGACCTATGCGGCGCCGGAATACCGCAAATTCTCCTATGTCCGGCTCGAACCACAAGACATCATGGATTTGAGCGCCGTGAGCGACCAACAGGTCAGCGACGACTACAACAAGAACAAGGCGCGTTACACCACGCCGGAGCTGCGCACCATCGAACAGCTCGTCTTCAAGACGCCCGAAGCCGCCAAGTCCGCGCTCGATTCGCTGCAGACCGGTGCGACCTTCGACAAGATCGTCGCCGCCGAGGGCAAGACGCCGGCCGATACGCTGCTTGGCACGCTGGCCCGGGACAAGATCGCCGACAAGGCGGTGGCGGATGCGGCGTTCGCGCTCAACGTCAATGAGGTCAGCCCGGTTGTGCAAGGCGCCTTCGGGCCGGTGCTGCTGCGCGTCACCGATATCAAGCCCGAAGTGGTGAAACCGCTGGCCGAAGTGTCGGCCGAGATCCGCAAGGATCTGGCGCTTGGCGAGGCAAGCCGCATCCTTCTGGACGTCCACGACAATTACGAAGATATCCGCGCGTCGGGCAGCTCGCTCGCGCAAGCGGCCGACAAGCTGAAGTTGAAGGTCGTCACCATCGACGCGATCGATCGTACCGGCCAGAGGCCGGATGCAAGCATCGTCAAGGATCTGCCGGAATCGCCGGAGCTCATCAAGGCGGTATTCAGCGCTGAACCCGGCACGGAAAATCCGGACCTTACCACCGCCGACAACGGCTTCGTGTTCTACGAGGTGGATGGCATCACGCCGGCCCGCGACCGCACGCTGGATGAAGTCCGCCAGAAGGTGGTGGCCGACTGGACGGCGACGGAGACGACCAAGCGACTCACAGCCAAGGCGGGCGAGCTCGAAAAGCGTCTCAAGGCCGGCGCCACGCTCGATGTGATTGCCGGCGAGCTCAAGCTCGAGAAGCAGACCAAGCGCGGCGTCAAGCGCGAGGCTGACGACGTCGATTTCGGCAAGGAGGGCGCGGCTGCGATGTTCGGGGTCGGCGAAGGCGGGACCGGCCTGATCCCCTCGCCCACCGGCGACGGGCAGATCCTGTTCAAGGTCGCCGAAGTCTTCGAGCCTGCCGGAGCCGACGCCAGCTCCTTGCCGGACGATGTGCAGAAATCCTTCACGTCAGGCATGTCCGACGACTTGCTCGACCAGTTGGTGGCGCAGTTGCAGACGCAATACGACATTCGCATCGACCAGACCGCCGTTACCCAAGCCTTGACCAGATGAGCGCGCTGAAGACCCACATCGCCAAGATCGCCACGGGAACCGCGTTGTCCTTCGAGGAAGCGCGCGAGGCTTTCGACATCATCATGTCGGGCGACGCCACGCCCGGCCAGATCGGCGGCTTCCTGATGGCGCTGCGCGTGCGCGGCGAGACGGTGAGCGAGATTTCCGGCGCCGTCGCCACGATGCGCGCCAAGATGCTGCGCGTCGACGCACCGGAAGGTGCAATCGACATCGTCGGCACCGGCGGTGACAATTCGCACTCGGTCAACATCTCGACTGCATCCGCCTTCGTCATCGCCGCCAGCGGCGTGCCGGTGGCCAAGCACGGCAATCGCGGACTGTCCTCGCAGACAGGGGCCGCCGACGTGCTGACCGCTCTGGGCGTCAAGATCGACATTCCGCCGGAAACGATCGGGCGCTGCATCCATGAGGCAGGCGTCGGCTTCATGTTCGCGCCGGCGCATCATCCGGCGATGAAGCATGTCGGCCCGACCCGCGTCGAGCTCGGTACGCGCACGATCTTCAACCTGCTTGGCCCGCTGTCCAACCCGGCCGGCGTCAGCAGGCAGATGGTCGGCGTGTTCCTACCGGAATGGATCATGCCGGTGGCCGAGACATTGAAAGCGCTGGGCGCCGACCATGCCTGGGTCGCCCATGGCGACGGCTATGACGAGATCACCACCACCGGCGAGACCCAAGTGGCCGAACTGGTCGGCGGCGAGATCCGCAGCTTTACGCTGACACCGGAAGCCGTCGGGCTGAAGCGCCACACCAAGGACGAACTGCGCGGCGGCGACGCCGCCTACAACGCCAAGGCCTTGCGCGACATGCTGGGCGGCGCTGCCGGTGCCTATCGCGACACGGTGCTGATGAACGCAGGCGCCGGGCTGGTGGTGGCGGGCAAGGTAACAACGCTCGCAGATGGCATGGCGAGTGCGGTGCAAGCCATCGACAGTGGCCGAGCGCTGAAAGTGCTCGACAGGCTGGTCGCGATTTCGAACGGATAGGGAATGGCTGATATCCTGCGCAAGATCGAGGCCTACAAGCGCGACGAGATCGCCGCGGCGAAGGCGAGTGTGCCGCTGGCCGAGATCAAGGCGCGGGCGAACGACGCCGATGCGCCACGCGGCTTTCTCGCGGCGCTTGAAGCCACGCGCGAATCCGGCGGTTTCGGCCTTATCGCGGAGATCAAGAAGGCCAGCCCCTCCAGGGGCCTGATCCGCGCCGATTTCGACCCGCCGGCACTCGCCCAAGCCTATGCGGCGGGCGGTGCTACGTGCCTTTCTGTGCTGACGGATGCGCCATCTTTCCAGGGGGCGCCCGAATTTCTCACCAAGGCGCGCAACGCCGTGACTTTGCCAGCGCTCCGCAAGGATTTTCTGTTCGATCCCTACCAGGTTTACGAGGCGCGTGCCTGGGGCGCGGATGCCATCCTCATCATCATGGCCAGCGTCGATGACGGCTTGGCGAGTGAACTCGAATCGACAGCTTTCGAGCTCGGCATGGATGCGCTGGTGGAAGTGCATGACGAGGCCGAAATGGAACGCGCCCTGAAACTGTCGTCCCGCCTGGTCGGCATCAACAACCGCAATCTCAGGACGTTCGAAACCAGCATCGAGACCTCGGAGCGGCTGGCCGCGATGGTACCGGCCGATCGGCTGCTGGTCAGCGAGAGCGGTATCTTTTCACATGACGATTGCCGCCGGCTGGAAAAGAGCGGTATCGGCACTTTCCTTGTCGGCGAGAGCCTGATGCGGCAACGGGACGTGGCCGCTGCGACGCGCTTGCTTTTGACGGGCAAGGCGCCGGCCGAGGCGATCTGACAATGGCGTCTGCCCTCACCCATCTTGGCGCGCAAGGCGAAGCCAATATGGTCGATGTCGGTGGCAAGGCTGAGACGACGCGCACCGCGATCGCCGAAGGCTTTGTTTCGATGCGGCCGCAAACACTGGAAATGATCCTGGCGGGCAACGCCAAGAAGGGCGACGTGCTCGGCACGGCGCGTATCGCCGGCATCATGGCGGCCAAGAAGACCCACGAACTGATCCCGCTCTGCCACCCGCTGCTGCTGACCAAGGTGTCCGTCGACATCGAGCCGGACCAGTCGCTGCCCGGCCTGAAGGTCACGGCGCTGGCTCGCGTCACCGGCAAGACCGGCGTCGAGATGGAAGCATTGACCGCGGCCTCGGTCGCCTGCCTGACGATCTACGACATGGCCAAGGCGGTCGACCGCGCCATGGTGATCTCCGGCGTCAGGCTGGTGGAAAAGACCGGCGGCAAGTCCGGCGATTACAAGGCGGGTTCTTGAATGGCGCTGGTCCCGGTGGCGGAGGCGCTCGAACGCCTCCTTGACGGCGTGACGGCACTGCCAGGCGAAAGCGTTACGCTGATGGACGCGGCTGACCGGGTTTTGGCAGGGCCAGTGGTGGCACTGCGCACCCAGCCGCCCTTCAATGCTTCGGCCATGGACGGCTATGCCGCGCGGGCCGCCGATGTCGCATCCGTACCCGCCAGACTTTCGGTGATCGGCATGGCGCCGGCCGGCCGCGGCTTCGACGGCACCGTCGGCCCGGCGCAGGCCGTGCGCATCTTCACTGGGGCGCCGCTTCCCGCCGGCGCCGACACCATCGTCATCCAGGAGAATGCCAGGAATCTCGGCGGCGGCAGCATCGAGGTGATCGAGCCGACCGTGGAAGGGCGCAATATCCGCCGCCTCGGGCTCGATTTCTCGAAGGGCGATGTTCTGCTGAAGAAGGGCCGCCTGCTCGATCCGGCGGCTTTGTCGCTGGCGGCGTCGGCCAATCATCCGCGTGTCGGCGTGGTAAAACGACCGCTGGTCGCCATCATCGCCACCGGTGACGAATTGCTGCCGCCTGGAAGCGACCTCGGGCCCGACCAGATCATTTCGTCCAATGCCTATGGCGTTGCCGCCGCCGCCCGGTCGGTCGGCGCAAATGCCCTCGATCTCGGCATCGCCGCGGATCGCAAGGAAGCGATCGCCACTCTGGTGAAAAAGGCGGCCGCGGCCGGCGCGGACGTCATCGTCACGCTTGGCGGCGCCTCGGTCGGCGATCACGACCTCGTCCATGACGTGCTGACCGGCGAAGGCATGACGCTCGATTTCTGGAAGATCGCCATGCGCCCCGGCAAGCCGCTGATGTTCGGGCGGCTCGGGCATATCAGATGCATCGGCCTGCCCGGCAATCCGGTGGCGAGCCTAGTCTGCACGCAGCTTTTCCTGAAGCCGCTGCTGGCACGGCTCGGCGGCCGCGTCCATCGGCAGGACATGCGCGAGGCGCGGCTCGGCGCTGCAATGCCGGCGAACGATCTCAGGCAGGATTATGTGCGCGCCGTGGTGACGGAAGAAGCCGGCGCACTCAGGGCGACGCCATTCGGCATCCAGGATTCCTCGATGCTCAGAATGCTGGCCGACGCCAATGGACTGATCGTGCGTGAGCCCTTTGCTCCCGCCGCCGCAGCAGGCGCTGCCTGCAGCGTGCTGATGCTACGCTGAACAAAACGTCAACGCATTCATTAAACTTTAAACGGTTGCGGAACACAACTGGAACAGATAGTGTTTGTTCTGGGTTTGTTTTTCTGATTCTGTTGGGGGCCGCGATGCTGACACGCAAACAACACGAACTGCTTATGTTCATCCACGAAAGGCTGAAGGAAAGCGGCATTCCCCCCTCGTTCGACGAGATGAAGGAAGCGCTCGATCTCGCCTCCAAATCCGGAATCCATCGGCTGATCACGGCGCTGGAGGAACGCGGCTTCATTCGCCGGCTACCGAACCGCGCTCGTGCGCTGGAGGTGCTGCGTCTTCCCGACTCGATTGCACCCGGCCTCAATGCGGCGCGCAAATTTTCGCCCAGCGTCATTCAGGGCAGCCTTGGGCAGAGCAATCCCGGACAGGGCAACCTCGGACGACAGATCAAGCCGGCGCCGTCGCGCTTGCGTTCGGCTGGCAATGATGACGACGCCGTCGCCGCAGTGTCCATTCCGGTGATGGGCCGCATCGCCGCCGGCGTGCCGATCGACGCTATCCAGCACCAGACGCACTCGATCTCGGTACCGCCGGACATGATCACAGGCGGCGCGCACTACGCGCTCGAGGTCAAGGGCGATTCGATGATCGAGGCCGGCATTTTCGACGGCGACACGGTCATCATCCGCAATGCCGACACTGCCAGCCCTGGCGAGATCGTCGTGGCGCTGGTCGACGAGGAGGAAGCGACGCTGAAGCGGTTCCGCCGCAAGGGCGCCTCGATCGCACTCGAAGCCGCCAATCCGGCCTATGAGACGCGCATCTTCGGACCGGACCGGGTCAAGGTGCAAGGCAAGCTCGTCGGTTTGATCCGGCGTTACTGATCCGCGGCCGGCTTGGGTTTCTCGGGCTTGCGGTGGGGCGGCAGTCCCCTCGCCTCGCGCGAGAACTTTCGCTGCACGTGCCATGGCCGGTATGGCTCCTCGACGGCAAAGCGGATTTGCGCGCGCATCGTCGCCGATTGCGGATTGAAGAAGATGGCGGCACTGCCGGCGCGCGCAAGCTGCCGTTTGGTGACGACAAGGATCAGCGGATTGCGGCAGGGGTCATAGGCGGTGGCATCGTCGATGACGATCAGGTCCGCAAAGGCGCAGGCTAGCCGGGCGGTTTTGCGGCCATCGGCGAGCGCGACGATTGCCCCCGACGGATGCCGGGCGAGGCACAGGCCGGCCGTACAGTAGAAAGGCGCGCCAGGCGGCAGCTGGGCTGGATCGGTTATATCAAACTGCACGTCCCCCTTCTCGAAGGTCTCTGGCTCGACAATGGTTTCGGACACCAGCGCATGCTTCCAGTTGTCGGTGGTAAATACGTTCGAACGCACCCGGTTGATGGCAAGTTCGCCGTTGCCGATGGGCAGCGCCACCAGATGCGCGTCCTCCGAAATTAGGACGTCGGGCGGGCGGGCGTGGGAAATCGTCAGCAGTCCGGCGAGTGCGAAAGGAAGCGCCGCGAGCCGCAGCCGGGTCGTCGCCATGGTCGCGATAACAAGGGAGACCGTCACCAGTAGGACCGACTGGCGCGAAATCAGCCCGACTGCATCGATTGGCGAGCGCTGCGATATCCAGCCGGACAGGGCAATCATCGCCGTCAGCCCCTTGCCCATGACATAGAGGAATGGGCCGTCGGCGCCGAACGGCATCGCCAGCGCGCTGAGAACGGCGAAAGGCATGACCACCAGTGAAACAACAGGCATGACGGCCAGGTTGGCGAACAGGCTGAGCGGCGACACGCGCTGGAAGTGCCATATGGCGAAAAGCGCGGTAGCGCCGCCGGCGATGATGGAGGTCATGGCGAGGCCGCCCATCGCAGCCAAGAATTTTCGCGTGACGAAGCCAGGCAGCGATCGTCGTGGCGGTGGCGTGGTGACCTTGCCTGCGCGGTAATCGGACCAGCCGGCATAGGCGCCGACGAGTGCCGCGGTCGCGGCGAAGGACATCTGGAAGCTCGGGCCGACCACCTCGTGCGGCGACACCAGGATGACGGCAATCGCAGAAATCGCGAGATTGCGCATGGTGAGCGCCGCCCGGTCGAACAGCACCGCGATCAGCATCACCGCCAGCATGATGAAGCTGCGCTCGGCCGCGACCACGACGCCTGAAATGACGAGATAGGCCGCGATCGAAAAGAGTGCGGCGGCGGCGGCATATTTCTTGATCGGGCGGCGCGAGGAAAAATCGGGAAACAACGCGAAGGCGCCGCGCAGCAGCGCCATGATCGTGCCTGCGACCAGTGCCATATGCAGGCCGGAGATGGAGATGATGTGGTAGATGCCGGTGCGCCGCATCGCCTCGTTGATCTCCTCGGGGATGCCGGCGCGCACGCCGACGATCAGGGCAGCGGCGATCTCGCCCTCGGCGCCGCCGACTTGACTGCGAATGTGGTCCGCGATGCTTTCCCGTGCGTTCTCGACCGCCGAAGAAAGGCGCACGGCAAGCGGTGCGTTATCTGGCGGCGCGGCATCCGCGCCGACAAGTTTCGGCGTACCGAGGAAAAAACCGCTGGCGCCGATGCCGGCGAAATAGCTGTCGAAGGAGAAATCATAGCTGTCAGGCCGTACTGGGCCGGTCGGCGGCAACAGCCTGGCATAACCGGTCACTATGGATCCTGCGGTCATGCCAGGCGGTATTTTTGACGCCGAAACGCGAACCCGTTCGGGGGCATAGCGCAGCGTCGGCCGGGCAGTCGAGATTACGTCGATGGTCAGCCGGACGCGGCCATTCGCCATCTGGTCGAGGCTGACGACACGGCCGGTCAGCCGCGTCGGGATTTCCGAACCGAGCATCGGCGTTGCCACGCGCCAGGTCTCGACCTTGGCGGCGAGCACGCCGAGCGCGCACAGCAACGCCGCCACGAAGCACAGATGCGTTTTGCACCATGACCGCGAGACGGCCGCGCAGGCCGCCATCAGGACCACGACGGCGATGGGCTGTGCAAAGTCCGGTTCGCTTGCCAGCGAAAAATAGAAAATCACCCCAGATGCCAGGAAAACCGGCACCAACAGGAAGGTGACGCCCCGGTCGATTTCCAGGCTGGCCGCCGAGACCATGCTGTTGCCGATACTGGACGGCGAAAGGCGGCGAAGCTGCCCGCTCAGGCGGGCGATGGGGCTGACCGTCGGGACTGGGGCCGTCGGCGGACCATGTGACGGCAAGGGTGGAATATCGACGCGCGGCAGCGAAGCTGGCGCCGGCAGGACGGGAACAGAGGCGGCAAACAGCAAGCGTTCGCTGACGCCGCCGACTGCGTCCTCGCTCTCGTCCGTACCCCGGCCTCGTCCAGCCATCGGGTCTGCCCCTTGCGCCCTTGACCTCCTATGCTACATGAACCCGCAACGCGCGAAAGTCCGTGCAATCACATCCGCTCCTGCGCCTGCCTGAGTCGTTTCCTTGGCTCGCAGCGCCTCGCATTCGGCGGCAAGGTCGCCGAGCGCAATTTCAGCGCTGTTCCATGTTCCTCGGCCGGTCTCAACCTCACGACGCTAGAACCGCTCCTGGCTGACGTGCCAACCGGCTTGTGAGCGAGCAGCTCGACTGGGTCGGCCTTCAACGACGCTACAACCGACCGGAGACCCGCCGTATTATTGTGTCCACGTTTTGAGAGGTCTGCGAGCGCTCATCAACTCGCCTTCAGCATGGCTACCTTCAATCCTTCGACCAACTCGATGACGTAGTCGGAAAGTTCATTCAAATCCGCGCTACCGCTTTCCATCCGGTGCTTTAGAAGTTCGAGCGAATGCACCTTCTTTGCAAATTCGAAGCGCTGCTCGCTCACTTCGGAGCAGATACGTTTGATGAGTTTCGCTCCATCCACCTTGGCGAGCCACGTCGGGTCGCTCAAATCGTTTGTCCATGATTCTTTGGCTTTGAACGCAGCATCCCCGCCCATTGAGAGCAGGAACTCCTCAACCACGTCCCGAACGTTCTGGATCGCCAAATCCGGTACATGAGTCGCAAGCAAAGCCGCGATGGCGTCGCAATCGATAAGATAGCACTCGAAATTGCGGCGGGGGAGCAGCCTAACACGGTCGCCTGATCGACGGCGAAGATCGGCAATTTCTTGCTCTGTCAAACTTTCTCGGTCGAACCCAAAAGTTACGGAGGTAATTAGTGGCTGCGCGACACCGCTGAGTCTTTCGTAGATATCCAAGACAAGCTCAAGCCGTGTGCCACTTTTGCTGAAATCTCCCGTCGCGATAACGGGTACAAACATCGTCGAGCGCGGCATGGGACCAACCTTTTTCGTGTAGATGTAGGGGAAGCAGAGTTCCTCTGTTGGACCCTCTACCCAGATGATGTGGTCGACAGCGAACACATCCGTCATCGAGATTCCGAGTTGTCCCGTCACCTGCCGTAGATCCTCTAGATTGGTAAGATCGACAGAATTCACCGATGATTCAAATCCTGATTTTCGGACAAAGTGGACCGACGATGGTGAACTCGCGCTCAGAACCTCCGGCGAATGTGTGGAGATAATATATTGGTGTTGCGGGTAGTTAGTCGTCAGAATTCGGAGCAATGTCTTCGCGGCTGCAGGGTGTAGAAAGCTGCTGATCTCATCGATCATGACAACTGCTTCTCTCAGTGTCATTGCGACAGCGAGGATTGCAATGGCCTGGGAAACTCCAGTCCCGCTGTCGTTCAACCCCACGCTAAGTTCGGGATGTTCCTGCTCTTCAATTGGCCAAACGAGTACTTCAAGTCGATTGTCTATTGTCGGTCGTACGCTTAAATTGCCTATCGTCGAAAAGATCTCACGAACATGGACCACTAGGCGAGCAAAAAGTGCCGGGCGCTCACCTTGAAGCCGATTCAAGACCGCCGACAGGTTGCCGGCTGAGCCATTTAGGCGTTCAGGATATTCAACGCCGCCAATCCCAAGCCCAAAACGTTGTGCATCGAACATGAAAACGGAGTCGTTCCAAACCACGGTCATCAAATCCCTGGTATTGTCTTCACCGTTGATACCTGGCTGAAAGATAATTTTGCCGTTCGATTTGCGGAAGCAAACGTAAGCACCCGTCCCGTCTCCAAAGGGCTTGGTCATTCTGCTGAAGGCGCCTTCGGTCCTACTCAGACGAAGCTGAATTTGCTGGCCAGATAGGAACTTATCCATTTTCTTTTGTGCGCCGGCGACTTGGTCTGTGCCTATGGGCCAAAAGATCCGGTCTAGACTCCTCAGCCACGCGTCCTCGATCTCTTGTCCGTCCACAGTGATCTCAATTTCCTCGACGGACGAACCCAAACGCTCAAGCCTGAATTCTGAAGGGCTTCGGTGCGGGACATTCTCAAGGTATTTTATGGCTCGCAGAATCGCACTTTTCCCGGCGTTGTTCTCGCCGACAAAAATGTTGGTACCAGGTTGAAGTTCTATCCACCCAGTGTCTGAAAAGCTGCTGTAGTTTGAAACACGAAACCGGTTAATCCTCATGGCGCCCTCCCGCGAAAAAGTAAGGGAGGAGAGCACCATTGCCTTTTTCACACAAGCACACCGCCGGCCGGCGGCGGATTGGAGAAAGTCATTTGGCCAATGGAGTATGTAAGCTTACCGGCGCGACCGGAAAGTTTGTCGATTCGCATTTGATACCAAAAGCTCTCACAAAACCGGAAGCGCCTGGCCATCCATTTTGGGAAGCGGGCAGCGGCTCGCGCCCTATGCGTCGGTACAGCAGTTGGTATGATAATCGGTTGGTCACTCAATCGGGCGAGGACATCCTCGAAAAGCTTGACGGTTGGGCAATCAAAAAGCTGCGCTTTCATAGGTTGGTGTGGAGCGGTTGGGGGCCGATGCTGAAACTCAGCGGCTTCGACAGAATCCCTGGAACGCAGTGGGGACTTCGTCCCTTGCATGACCCTGATTGGCTTCGACTTCGGCTGTTTTTTCTAAGTCTGCTCTGGCGCGCGGCCGCGTCCGATCGGCGCGAATTCAAAGAAATGTCCCTGCCATCAGATCATCTGGAGCAGCTACGCAAGATGGTCGTGACTGGCGATGCGAAGCCTCTTGAATTTTACCCAATCTCCTTAACTCAGCTTTCGACACTAGGAGTCATTCACAACCAGACGCCCTTCCCTGACGACAAGTGGGTGCCAGAGGCAGGCAAGCGTCCAGAGCACTTCGTGCCAATTTTCCGCTTCTACTTTGATGGCTTGATTTCGCATTTCGACAGAAGGCCGGCTGATGAACTCATCCACGCGAATTTGGATGACCTGCACCTGGGGTACAGCGATCGGGTCGTCGTGACGGCCATTCCGTATGAGGAATCATTTCAGCAAAAGAATATCGAGACCATCATATCCGAGGCCGTAAACTGGCGTCCGCGATAAGCCGGGGCTTTGTGACCCGGCTCCGGCCAAAGAAGGCGCTATGTGCGGCTGTTTTTTTGATGTGCACTTAGTGCCAAGTGACGTTGCGCAGAGATGCCAAACGATTTTGCGCGCTACAACCGTTCGCTGACGCCGCTGGACTGCGTCCTCGCTCTCGTCCGTACCCCGGCCTCGTCCAGCCATCGGGTCTGCCCCTTGCGCCCTTGACCTCCTATGCTACATGAACGCGCGACGCGCGAAAGTCCGCGCCACCACATCCGTTCCTGCGCCTGCGCCCCGAGAGTTCCATGCCCGACAAGGTCGTCACCCGTTTTGCCCCCTCGCCCACCGGTTACCTGCACATTGGCGGGGCGCGGACGGCGCTGTTCAACTGGCTGTATTCGAAGCACACCGGCGGCACGATGCTGCTGCGCATCGAGGACACCGACCGCGAGCGTTCGACGGATGCAGCGACGGCAGCCATTCTCGACGGGCTTTCCTGGCTCGGCCTGACCTGGGATGGTAAGCCTGTCTCGCAGTTCGAGCGCGCACCGCGCCATCGCGAGGTGGCCGAGGAGCTGGTGCGCATGGGCAAGGCCTATTACTGCTATGCGACGCCGGCAGAGCTCGAGGCCATGCGCGAGGCAGCGCGGGCCAAGGGGCTCCCTCCCCGCTATGACGGCCGCTGGCGCGACCGCGATCCGTCGGAGGCGCCAGCCGGCGCCAAGGGCGCCGTCCGCATCAAGGCGCCAACCGAGGGCGAGACGGTGGTGCATGACCGCGTCCAGGGCGAGGTGCGCTTTCCCAACAAGGACCTCGACGATTTCATCATCCTGCGCTCGGACGGCAACCCGACCTATATGCATGCCGTCGTGGTCGACGACCATGATATGGGCGTCACCCACATCATCCGCGGCGACGACCATCTGACCAACGCCGCCCGTCAGACGGTGATCTACCGCGCCATGGGCTGGGATGTGCCGTCGATGTCGCATATCCCGCTGATCCACGGCGCCGACGGCGCCAAGCTGTCGAAGCGGCACGGTGCGCTTGGCGTCGAGGCTTATCGCGCCATGGGCTATCTGCCCGAGGCGCTACTCAACTATCTGGCACGGCTGGGCTGGAGCCATGGCGACGACGAGGTCATGTCGATCAAGGATATGATTGCCTGGTTCGACATCGGCGACGTCAACAAGGGGGCGGCCCGTTTCGACTTCGCCAAGCTCGAAGCCCTCAATGGCGTGCATATGCGCCGTATGGAGGACGCAGATCTGCTCGACATCTTCATCGCCACGCTGCCCTATCTCGAAGGCGGCCCGGCGATCGCCGCACGCCTTGACGACAGGCGCAAGGCGCAGCTGCTTGCCGCCTTGCCGGGCCTGAAGGAGCGTGCCAAGACGCTGGTGGAACTTGTTGATGGTGCTGCCTTCCTGTTCACCGAGCGGCCGCTGCCGATCGACGAGAAGGCAGCCGCCTTGCTCACTGGCGAGGCGCGCGAGGTCCTGACGGGCGCCCACGGCGCGCTGAAGACGGTTTCAGGCGACTGGACGGCCGCGGCGGCCGAAGCGGCGATCCGCGACTATGCCCTGGCCGGCGGCTACAAATTGGGTGCCGTCGCTCAGCCCTTGCGGGCAGCGCTTACCGGCAAAAGCACCTCGCCCGGCGTGTTCGACGTACTGGCCGTGCTCGGCCGCGAGGAAAGCCTGGCTCGCATAGCGGATCAAATCGATTAGGAGCAAACTGGCCCAAGAAGATTGGCATTGAAAGGCGCGTTTCGCAGTGCAACATTAGGGTTGGCCCAATCTGGCACGCACCCCTCCACAATGCGGTGGCGAATTACGCGCATTCCGGTGATTTCGACGTGTCGCTTTGCAGAATTTTGCCTTTGCCGGCATGAGGAAACAAAAAGGAGTTTGCAATGACCGAAGCTGCGACAAAACTGGAATTTGGGGGTAAACCCCATCCGTCGACGGCAAAGCTGGAACTCGCCGGCAAGACCCATGAGTTCAAGGTGCGAAGCGGCTCGGTCGGACCTGACGTCATCGACATCGGCGCGCTCTACAGCACCACCGGTGCATTCACCTATGATCCCGGTTTCACCTCAACGGCAAGCTGCGAGTCCGAAATCACCTTCATCGATGGCGATGCCGGCATACTGTTGCATCGTGGCTACCCGATCGACCAGTTGGCCGAACACGGCGACTTCCTCGAAGTCTGCTACCTCCTGCTCTACGGCGAATTGCCGACCAAGGCGCAGAAGGACGATTTCGACTACCGGGTGACGCGCCACACCATGGTGCACGAGCAGATGTCGCGCTTTTTCACCGGCTTTCGCCGCGACGCGCACCCGATGGCCGTGATGTGCGGCGTGGTCGGCGCGCTGTCGGCCTTCTACCACGATTCCACCGACATCTCGGACCCGTACCAACGCATGGTCGCCTCGATGCGGCTGATCGCCAAAATGCCGACGATCGCGGCGATGGCCTACAAATACCACATCGGCCAACCCTTCATTTACCCGAAGAACGAGCTGAATTTCGCGGCCAACTTCCTGCACATGTGCTTTGCGGTGCCGTGCGAGGAGTACAAGATCAATCCGGTGCTGGCGCGCGCCATGGAGCGCATCTTCATCCTGCACGCCGATCACGAGCAGAATGCCTCGACCTCGACCGTTCGTCTCGCCGGCTCGTCGGGCGCCAACCCGTTTGCCTGTATCGCTGCAGGCATTGCTTGCCTGTGGGGACCAGCCCATGGCGGCGCCAACGAGGCCGCTCTGAACATGCTGGGCGAAATCGGTCATGTCGACCACATCCCGGAATTCATCGCTCGCGCCAAGGACAAGAACGATCCGTTCCGGCTGATGGGCTTCGGCCATCGCGTCTACAAGAACTACGACCCGCGCGCCAAGATCATGCAGAAGACCGCGCATGAGGTGCTGGGCGAACTCGGCATCAAGGACGATCCGCTGCTCGACATCGCCATGGAACTGGAAAAGATCGCGCTGACCGATGCCTATTTCATCGAGAAGAAGCTTTATCCGAACGTCGATTTCTATTCCGGCATCACGCTGAAGGCGTTGGGCTTCCCCACCACCATGTTCACCGTGCTGTTCGCGGTCGCCCGCACCGTCGGCTGGATCGCACAATGGAAAGAGATGATCGAGGACCCGCACCAGAAGATCGGCCGTCCGCGCCAGCTCTATACCGGCGCGCCGGAGCGCGACTACGTGCCGATCGCCAAACGCTGATCGGGGCCGAAGATCTAGGAAAAAGCGCCCTTTTGCGGCGCTTTTTTATTTGATGTGATTCAGAACGACATCCGCCGCGATATCGCCGGACGGCCTATCGGTGGCCATGCGTTTGGCCACCTCGGCAAAACCGTCCTTCTGCCAGGAGCGATAGGCTGTGTCGGAAAATAGCGCTTCCAGCTGCCGCGCCAGGTAATGAGGCCGCACATATTCGTTATAGTGCTCGGTCACCACCGGCTGGTCCGCTATGAGATTGGGCAAGGCAGCGCTCCATACGGTGATCAGGCGCTGGGCCAGCCGCATGACCGGATCAAGCCGGTAGCAGGAGATCATCGGCACGCCTGACAGCGCCAGCTCCAGCGACACCGTTCCCGATGCGATCAGCGCCGCATCGGCCTTGCCGAAAGCCTGCCATTTGCGGTCGGGGTCAAGGATGATCTCCGGCTTCTCGTCCCAGCTTGCGACCGAAGTCCTGACCAGATCAGCGACATGCGGCACCGTCGGCAACAGCAGGCGCAAGCGGTGCCCGCGCGCGCGCAGGATCGATACCGTCTTGCCGAACGGGCCGGCCAGCCGCCGCACCTCGCCGCGGCGCGAGCCGGGCAGCACAAGCAGCGTTTTCACGCGATCTCCCGACAGGTCTCGCGGCAATCCTTGCGCCTTGGCGGCGGCGAGCACGCCTGAATCATGCGTGAGACGATGACCGACATATGTGCCGGGCGGACCACCCAGGCGCGCTAGTTCCTTCACCTCGAAAGGCAGGATGCAAAGAATGTGATCGACATACGGCCTCATCGCCACCGCCCTGCCCGGCCGCCATGCCCACACGCTCGGGCAGACATAGTGGATGATCGGGATCGTCGGATCGGCGGCACGCACCTTCCTTGCCACGCGCAGCGAGAAATCCGGACTGTCGATGGTGATCAGACAGTCTGGCTTTTCACTGGCAACCGCACTGGCCGTCTGGCTGATCCGCCGCATAAGGCGTGGTAGATCGCGCAGGACGGCGCTCAGCCCCGTCAGCGCGATCTCGCTGCCCTCGAATAGCGGTGTGAGACCGAGCGCCTGCAGATGGCGTCCGCCAATGCCGATAAGCTTGACCTCGCGGCCAGTCGTGCGCTTGAGTGCCTCAACGAGATCGGCGCCGAGCAGGTCACCGGATTCCTCACCGGCGACGATGGCGATCTTCAGCGGCCGGCTATTTGGCATGCGCCGGCTCCGCGGCAGGCAGGCCGATCACGAACAGGCCGAGTGCGTCGGCGCGCGAGACGACGACGGGGCCTTCCAGAACCAGCGAGCGGCCGGCCTCGACGGCAATGCCGGCAAGTCCGGCGGCATGCGCCGCCTCGATCGTCTGCGGTCCGATGGACGGCAGATCGGCACGCAATTCCTGGCCGGGCTTGGCGCATTTGACCAGGACACCGCGCGCCTTGCCGGCCAGCCTGCCATGGCCGCGCAGCTCTCTTGTCCGCTCGAGCAGCCCGTTGGTGCCTTCGATGCCTTCCAGCGCAATGGCTCGGCCACCGATCGCGACAGCCGCCTGGCCGATATCAAGCGCGCCAATGGCCTTTGCCGCCGCACGGGCCGCCTCGATGTCGCGCCAGTCGGATTTTCGCGGCGCCGCCCTGGTCAGCGGGCCTTCGGCCGCAACCAGATCCGGCACGATCTCATGGGCGCCAACGACCTTGACGCCACGTGCTTCCAGAGCCCGTGTCAAAACCTTCAGCAGGCCGTCGTCGCCTCGGGCAAGCGCCATGATCACCGTAGGCACCACGGCCAACAAGCCAAGGCTTGGGCGCATGTCGATCAGTCTCGGCCGACGCCTGATCTCACCGGCTAGGACCAGATGGCTGATCCGTCGACGCCGCAGCAACGAAGCTAGCGAACCGATGTCTTCCAGAGCGAGGCTCTCATGTTCGTAACGGTCGAGGTCGGACTTGCGGTCAACTTCGCCCTCGATCGGGATGATGATAGGCGGATAGCCTTGTCCAGCCAGGCTGACCGCGACTTCCACCGGGAGACTGCCGCCGCCGGCGATGATGCCGACCCTGGCGCCTGGCGCGAGATCAAGGCTCGTCCTGGTCGCCTCAGTCTTCGTCATCGGCGCTTAGTCTTCGTCATCGGCATTCTCGCCGTCGCCAGCCTTGAGCGACGGGACGGCGTAGTGCCGCTTGCCGCGACTGGCGATGAAATCGATGATCTTCATGGCAGTCGGCGACGAGGCGAACTCCGCCTTGGCGAATTCGATGTTCTCGCCGACGGTTCGGGAGCGGTCGAAGATCGTCCTGTAGGCCTTGCGCAACGTTTGGATCTCCGAGCGCGGCAGGCCGGCGCGTTTCAAACCGATGATGTTGAGGCCGCGAAGGCTGGCGCGGTTGCCGACGGCTATGGCGTAGGGAATGACATCGCCAACGATTGCCGAGCAACCGCCGAGGAAGGCGTTGTCGCCGACGCGGACAAATTGATGAACGGCGGTAAGGCCTCCGATATAGACATTGTCGCCGATCTCGCAATGGCCGCCCAGCGTCGCTTGATTGGCGAAGGTGGCGTTCCTGCCGACGACGCAGTCATGGGCGATATGGGCATAGGCAAGGAAATTGCCGTTGTCGCCGATTGTCGTCTCGCCGCGGCTGGAATCGGTGCCGAGATGCATGGTCACGGCTTCGCGGATCGTGCAGTTCTCGCCGATGACAAGCGTGGTGCGGCCGCCCTTGTGCTTGGTGTTCTGCGGCGGCCCGCCCAGTATCGCCATCGGATAGACCTTGGTCGAGGCGCCGATCGTGGTCGCGCCCATCACCGAGACGTGGCTGACCAGTTCGACGCGATCGCCGATCACCGCGTCGGCGCTGACATGACAGAAGGGGCCGATGCGGACGCCTTCGCCGATTTTGGCGCCCGCCTCGATAACCGAAGATGGATGGATGACTGTCTGGATTTTCATAAGCATTCGATCGTCAATCGCTGGTGACCATCATCGCCGAGATCTCAGCCTCGGCGGCCTTGACGCCGTCGACCAGAGCTTCGCAGGCGAATTTGAGCAGGTTACCGCGTTTCTTGATTTTCTTGACATGGATCTTCAGCTGGTCGCCGGGAACGACCGGCCTGCGGAATTTGGCATTGTCGATGGTCAGGAAATAAACCAGCGACGGTTTTTCGGCGGCAAGGCTGCGGATGCAGATGGCGCCGGCGGTTTGCGCCATTGCCTCGACGATCAGGACGCCGGGCATGACCGGCTGGTCAGGGAAATGACCTTGGAAATGCGGCTCGTTTATGGTCACGTTCTTGATGCCGATAGCCGACTCGTCGCCATCGATCTCGATGATGCGGTCGATCATCAAGAACGGATAGCGATGCGGCAGGAGCTTCATCAGCCCCAATATGTCGACTGCTTCGAGCGTCGTCGCCGCGTCCATCTCAGCTACTTCCTCCATCGCCCGGTTTGCGCGCGCGCGCCAGTCTTCGCAGAGCCGCGATCTCCCGCATGGCTTCCGCCATCGGTTGTGCCGGGTATCCCCCCCAGATCTCGCCCGCCGGGACGTTGCTCATGAACCCACTTCTTGCAGCAAGCTTCGCTCCTGTCCCGATGGTCAGGTGATCCGCAAGGCCGACGCCGCCACCCATGGTGACGTTGTCGCCGACAGTCACGGAACCGGAAATACCGGAAAGTCCGGCTATTATGCAATTGCGGCCGATGCGGACGTTATGAGCGATCTGCACCAGATTGTCGATCTTGGTGCCCTGGCCGATGATCGTGTCAGACATGGCGCCACGGTCGACCGTGGTGTTCGAGCCGATCTCGACGTCGTCCTGGATAACGACGCGGCCGATTTGCGGGACGCGTTCCGGCCCCTTGGCGCCGGCCACAAAGCCAAACCCGTCCTGGCCGATGCGGGCGCCGCCATGGATGATGACGCGATTGCCGATCAACGCATACTGGACGCTGGCACCGGGGCCGATATAGCCGTCGCGGCCGATCTGGCAGGAGTAGCCGATGACGGCATGGGGAGCGATGACCGTTCCGCTGCCGATCGAGACACGCGGTCCGATCACCGCGCCGGCCTCGATGACGGCGCCAGCCTCGATATGAGCGGTCGCATCGACATGGGCGTGCGGCGATATGCCGGTTTCGCTAGTCATCGGCCCCGGTGTCGCGGCTGTCGGGAAAAGCAGGCGACCGACCATCGCGAAAGCCTGCTGCGGGCGCGGATGGACCAGAACCGCAATACCCGCCGGCGCCTTGCTCGCGAATTCGGTGGGGCAGAGAACGGCGGCAGCCTTCAGCGACTGCATCAGCGCGAAGTTGCGCCTGCCGTCGACGAAAACGAGCGCGTGCTCGCCGCCCTCGTTTGCCGGCGCCAACGCCGCGATCGATATATGGGACTGACTGGTATCGGCGAGCACCGCGCCGGTCAGATTCGCGACTTCGCCGGCCGTATACCGGCGTGAGGGCGCGAAGAACACCGGATCGGTCATTCCAAAAGCAATATCCAGCTAGCACATGACCCCGAAAATCGGAATCGATAGTCGAAAAGGATCATGCGCAAAATCAAAGTGCTACAGCGTCCCTTGCGCGCGCGGCGCTGTAGTGTCGGATCAGTCTCTTCCGGACCCCAACGGCCCGGAAGCATCGTCCCCGCGGATCAGAAGCGGGTCGATATGCCGAAGTTGAATTCCTGCACGTCGTCGGTCGATTCCTTCTTGACCGGGATCGCGTAGTCGATGCGGATCGGACCAAAGGGCGACGCCCACATCAAGCCGACGCCGACCGAGGCACGCCACTCCATCTCGGTTGATGCCTGGTTGACAAGGTCGGCCCTGACCTTGCTGCCATAGAGCGTTGCCGCATCGGCGAAGACCGCGCCGCGCAGGCCGAAACTTTCCGGAATGACCGGCAGCGGGAACTGGGCTTCCGCCGAAGCATTAAAATAAGTGGTGCCGCCCAAATGGTCACCGGCGCCGTCCGAGTCGACAGGGCCGATGCCGCCATAGGCGAAGCCGCGGATCATGCGGTCGCTGCTCTGGAAGTGATCGAAGATGCGCAGGTCGTCGCTGCCATAACCCTGGACATGGCCAGCGCCGCCCGAAATCAGGCCGACCAGATCGAGTTGCTCCGACAGTGTCTGATAATAGCTGCCGCGCGCCGTAACCTTGACGTACTTGGCGTCGCCACCGAGACCGGCGAACTCCGTGCTGACATTGGCATAGATGCCGTCATGCGGGTTCTTCATGTCGTCGATGGTGTTGTACAGCAGGCCGAGGCTGACCGACGATTTGAGCCACGGGCTCTGATCAATACCGTCCAGGATTGCCTCTGAGACGTCGCATTTGGCGGGATCGAAAACCCCGGCGGTCTTACAACCGTCGTCGAGCTCGTACTTCTCCTGCGAGATATTATACGCAAGCTGGGTCGAGATGTTGTCGGTGATCGGCAGGCCGAAGCGAACCGTCGCCCCGATCGTCTCGCTGTCGTAGTCGTCGTATTCCCTGGTACGCTGGTAGATATCGAAACCGGCGGCGATGCGCCGTCCAAGGAAATACGGTTCGGTGAAGGAGAGGCTGTAGTCGCGCGAATTCTTGCCGCCGCCGGCCGACAGCTTGATGAACTGGCCGCGGCCGAGGAAGTTGCGCTCGGTGATCGATCCCTCGACGGACGGACCTGCCGTGTCGCCGCCGGTTGAATAGCCAGCGCCGACCGAGAACTCGCCGGTCGATTTCTCGACCACGTCGACCACGAGCACGACCTGATCAGGCTGCGAGCCCGGCACGGTCGAAACATCGACTTTCTGAAAATAATCGAGCGCTTCCAGCCGCTTCTTCGCGCGCTGGATGAGAACCTGATTGAAGGCATCGCCCTCGCTCACGTCGAACTCGCGGCGAATGACGTAGTCGCGCGTCCGATCGTTGCCGCGTATCTCGATGCGTTCGACATAGGCCTTGGTGCCCTGGTCGATCGTATAGACGACCGAAATCGTGTGGTTCTCGAAATTGCGGTCGCCGCGCGGCGTCACCTGGGCGAAGGCATAGCCTGAACCCGCGACCTTCTCCGTCAGCGCGATGATGGTGTCTTCGACATTCTTGGCGTTGTAGACGTCGCCCTTGTGGGTTTCGACCACCGACTCCAGCGACTTGCTGTCAACCTCGGGAATCGTGCTCTCGACGCTGACGTCGCCGAATGTGTAGCGGTCGCCTTCCTGCACGGTGATGGTCACCGTGTATTTGTTGGTGGCGTTGTCGAGTTCGCCAACCGCCGAGACGACCTGGAAGTCGGCATAACCGTGATTGTAGTAGAAACGGCGCAACAGCTCCTCGTCGGCGCGCAGCTTGTCGTCGTCATAGACGTCGTCGCGCAGCACGAAGGAAAGCCACGACGAGCGCTTGGTGTTGATGACGTCCGACAGCCGGCGGCTTGAATAGGCGCTGTTGCCGACGAAATTGATCGCCGCGATCTGAGTACGGTCGCCTTCGTTGATGTTGAAGACCACGTTCACGCGATTGTCGCCGAGATCCATGATCTGGGTGGTCACGGCGGCGTCATCACGGCCGATGCGCCGGTAGGCGGCCTTGACCGCCTCGACGTCGGCATCGAGCGTCGCCTGCGAGAACGTTCCACGCGGCTTCAACTGGACCGCCATCGCCAAGGCGTTGTCCTTGAGCTTCTTGTTGCCCTGGAACAGCACCTGGTTGACGACCTGATACTCGGAAACCTTGATGACCAGCGTCGAACCGACCTGGTTGATCTGGACGTCGGAGAACAGGCCGGTACCGAACAGCGCCTTCACGGCATCGTCGATGTCGGAGCTGGAAAACGCCTTGCCGGGCTTGATCGAGACGTAGTTGCGGATGGTGTCAGCATCGACACGCTGATTGCCGCTGACTTCAACCCGCGAAACAACAGCGGCCTCGGCTGCCGATGTGGCAACGAACTGCACTGCGAGCGCACCTGGCACGACCAGGGCGGCGGACAAGGCCACCGCGGACGCGGCGCTCAAAAACTTGGATGCTGCCTTCATCGGGCTTTTGTACCTTTTCTCGTAGTCCCCACGGCGAGAAAACCGGACGTGCGGTAATTTCCCCTACCGTATTAACCGGATTTTCCCTACACGCAAGGCTTCTGGTTAATTTGTAATTACTTAGCCTTGGGGCGTGGCTTTCGCGTCACGCCAACCCCCGTGCATGGTAAACGGCGTCTCAACATTGGTGGTGCCGAAGCCAGATTTCTTCATGATTTCAGCACCCAAACAGATCGTTCCAGAAAACGAAGCCCATGAAGCCCAGGACCAGAATCAGGCCGCTCCTGTAGGCCATTTCCATCATCCGTTCCGACACCGGCCGCCGGATTATGGCCTCCACGCCGTAGAACAGGAGATGGCCGCCGTCGAGGGGGGGAATCGGCAAAAGGTTGAGAATACCGATCCCGACCGACAAAAGCGCAACAAGCTGCACGAGCCACTCAAAGCCCAGCTTTGCCGCCTTGCCGGCCATGTCGGCGATCTTCACTGGCCCGCCAAGCTGGCATTTGTCCTCGCGCCCGACAACGAAACGCTGCAGGAACTGACCGGTGCGTTGGATGATATGGCCGGTTTCCTCGACCGCGGCGGTCAGGGCGCCGGCCGGGCTATAGGTGATCAGCCGTGGCTGGCCGAGTTCCTTGTTGTTGACGACGCCGATCACGGCCACCTTGACCTTGTTGCCCAGTGCGTCTTCCTGCTCCATCAGCCGCGGAGTCGCGGTGACGGTGACCTCCTTGCCGTCGCGCAGCATGACGAAGGTAATGGCATCGTCGGCGCGGCCAGAGACCAGGCGCTGGACATCGGAGAAGGTCTCGACCTTGCTGCCGTCGACGCTGACGAATCGATCGCCGGGCAGGATTCCGGCCTGGGCCGCTGGGCTATCGGCCGTGACTTCGGCCACCATCGGTTCCGAGACATAGCGGCCATAGGCGGAAAACAGCACAGCAAAGACGGCGATCGTCAGCAGGAAATTGAACAGAGGGCCGGCCACCACCGTCGCCGCGCGTTTCCAGATCGGCTGCGTGTGGAAAGCGACCTTGCGTTCGGCATCGGTCAGCGATTCGAGCTCTTCCGAACTGGGCTGGCTTGAGGTGGCGTTCATGTCGCCGACGAATTTGACATAGCCGCCGAGCGGTATGGCGCAGAGTTTCCAGCGCGTGCCATGGCTGTCATTGAAGCCGAACAGTTCCGGACCGAAGCCGATGGAGAAGGCTTGCACGCCGATACCGCACCAGCGGCCGACAAGGTAGTGGCCCATTTCGTGGACGAACACGACAACGGTCAGCACAAACAGGAAAGGCACCAGCGTACCGAGGAAAAAGCCCTCCGTGCTGAAAACCGCGTGAAGAATCTCGTTCAATTTATGCCCTCAAATTCGTCCGCAGCCAGATTCTTCCGCGACCCAGATTCTTACACGACCCAGTTTCTTCCACGACACGGGAGGGTGCGCCGCGACTGTGACATCAATCCAGGCGAATCCATGGCGGCATTCTGCGCCGCGCCAAGAAACATGCCGTTCAAGCTGGAAACAGCCCCTGTGCCGGATGGTCGGCGCTCGCCGAAATCCAGCCGATGACGTATAGGGCAAAAGCGGCCGCGACAAGCCCGTCGACCCGGTCCATGACGCCGCCATGGCCAGGTATCAGCACGCCCGAATCCTTGCGGCCGTGGCGGCGCTTCACCCACGATTCGAACAGATCGCCGGCCTGAGCGACGATTGAAAGCACCAGCGCAACGACACCGAGCACGGCAAGATTGCCGGCCCCGGCCACGGCGGCCAGCAGCAGCCCGGCAATCACGCCGCCAACGACGCCACCGAGTGCGCCGCTCTGCGTCTTGCCCGGCGAGATCGACGGCGCCAGTTTCGGACCGCCGACGCTGCGGCCGACGAAATAGGCAAAGATGTCGGTCGCCCAGACCACTGCGAACAGGAAAAGAATGGCGACGAGGCCGGGATAGTCGCCGTCGCGCAAAAGAGCAAGCGACAGGCCCGAAACGGCCGCATAGGCAAGGCCCGAGGCATCCCACTGCCCTGTCTTGCGCGCCCAGGCCGCAGCCACGACGACCAGGACCAGCACTGCCACCAGAGGCAGCAGCCAGAAAGCCGGCAGGCCGGCGATCAAGGCGCCGACGAAGACCACAAGCAGCGCTTCGGGCAGAAAGCCAAGACCCGGGCCGGCGGCCGGGCGGCACATCCGCGTCCATTCGTGGAAGATCACAGCCGCCATAGCGGCGCACAGCAAGCGGAACGGCAGTCCGCCAAGCCAGGTCAGGCCAAGCGTGGCGACGGCAAGGACGAGAGAGGAGATGACACGAAGCTGGAGGTTGCTCATCCCTTGGCCGTCACAGCGACGTCCTGGGCGCCAAGCCCGCCGAAACGACGCTCGCGGCCGGCAAAATCGCGCAACGCGTCGGCCAGATGCTCGCGGCTGAAATCGGGCCAGTAGCAGGGCAGGAAGACGAGCTCGCTATACGCCGCCTGCCACAGCAGGAAATTCGACAGCCTGAGTTCGCCGCTGGTGCGTATGACCAGTTCCGGATCCGGGATGCCTTTGGTGTCGAGAGCGCCAGCAAAGGACTCGGCCGTGATCGCCTCGCTGTCGAGTTCGCCGCGCGCCACGGCGGAGGCAAGTTTGCGCGCCGTGCGCACGATCTCGTCGCGACCGCCATAGTTGAAAGCGATGATCAGGGTCAGCGCCTCGTTGCGCGCGGTCAGCGTTTCGGCCTCTTCAAGCAGGGTCCTGATATCGGACTGCAGCCCTGTCCTGTCGCCAATGATCCTGACCCGCACGCCGCTCTGGTGCAGTTCGGCGAGATCGCGACGGATGAAGAGTTTCAAGAGGCCCATCAGATCGCTGACTTCGGACTTTGGCCGCGACCAGTTTTCCGACGAGAAGGCGTAGACGGTCAGGAAGGAAATACCAAGGCCGGGGGCGGCGCGCACCGTCTTGCGCAGCGCCTCGACGCCGGCCCGATGCCCGGCAAGCCGCGGCATGCCACGTGCCTTGGCCCAGCGTCCATTTCCGTCCATGATTATCGCGACATGCGCGGGGCTTGTCATAGTTTCGCTTTCGGGTCGGGTACCTACCCTTAAACCTGCATGATTTCAGCTTCCTTATCGGAAAGCAGATGGTCGATCGTGCTGATCATCTCGTCGGTGAGCTTCTGGACCTGATCGGAGCGCTTGCGATGATCGTCCTCGCTGATATCGCCGTCTTTTTCCGCCTTCTTGAGAAAGTCCATGCCGTCGCGGCGCACATGGCGCACGGCGACGCGGGCATTCTCGGCATAGCCGTGCGAAATCTTGACCAGTTCCTTGCGGCGCTGCTCGTTGAGCTCGGGCAGCGGAATTCTGAGATTGGTGCCGTCGACGATCGGGTTGAAGCCGAGATTGGATTCACGGATGGCGCGGTCGACCGCACCGACCATCGATTTGTCCCAGACCGAAACCGAAATCATGCGCGGCTCGGGCACCGACACATTCGCCACCTGATTGATCGGCATGGTGGTGCCATAGGCTTGCACCTGGATGGCATCGAGCAAATTGCTCGATGCGCGGCCGGTCCGCAGCGAAGCCAGATCGTGCTTGAACGCCGCGATCGCCCCGTCCATGCGCCGTTTGAGATCGTCGTATTCGCCACTCATCATCGTCTCCTCGACCCGTTGGCCCGGGTTCACTGTTTCAGGGGAAACCCCGCATTTGAGTCTCAATCCGAAAATCCGCTTTTTGTTCACGCGGATCTCGGTTCGGGAACCTGTTCCCGATCAGTCGTCCGCGACGACCGTGCAGCGGCCGCCACCCCTCAGAATATCCCCAAAGCCGCCCTTCTCGTGTATCGAATAGACGATTATCGGAATGTTGTTTTCGCGCGCAAGTGCAATCGCAGCCGTGTCCATGATTGATAGCCCGCGTTTTATCACTTCGGCATGGCTGATGCGCTCGAAACGCGTCGCATTCGGATCCTTCTTGGGATCGGCCGAGTAGACGCCGTCGACCTGGGTGCCCTTGAACAGCGCATCGGCGCCTATTTCTGCGGCGCGAAGCGCTGCGGCCGAATCGGTGGTGAAGAAGGGATTGCCGGTGCCGCCGGCGAAAATGACGACCTTGCCCTGGTTCATGTAAGCGGTCGCCTGACGCTGGGAAAAACTCTCGCACAGTTCGGGCATGGCGATCGCCGACAGCACCACGGCGTCGACGCCGATCTTGTTCAGCGAGGTGCGCAGCGCCAGCGAGTTGATGACCGTGGCAAGCATGCCCATATGGTCGCCGGTGACGCGGTCGCCGCCCTTGGACGCAACCGCCACGCCGCGAAAGATGTTGCCGCCGCCGATGACGACGCCGACCTCGATGCCGAGCGCGCGAGCCTCGGCGATGTCGGCGGCGATGCGATCGACGACCGACACGTCGATGCCGAAATGCTGCTCACCCATCAACGCTTCGCCCGATGCCTTCAGCAAGACACGTCGGTAGAGGGGCTTCACCGTCATCTGGTCCTCGTCATTTGCATGTGACGCCTTCGGGCGCCGCGCCCGGAAACACTGGCTCCGATACACGAAGGGCGCCGCGATGTCACGCGGCGCCCGAGCCGGAAACTTGCGAACGTGGACTGAGGTAGCCGTCAGCTCACGCCGGCAAAAGTGCCTTGCATGAGCAGGTCCGGCAGATAGCCTGCCGGCTTGTCGCCAACCGCGTGGCCGCCCGTCAGGCCGCCTTGTATTTCCGGGCCGAAGAACGAGTACGGGAAGGGCGTGACCGGCCGGCTCACCGCATCAAGCCGCGCCTGAAGTTCCAGCGGAATGTCGAAATCGAGCGCGCCGAGATTGTCCTTGAGCTGGTCAAGCCTGGTGGCGCCGACGATCACGGACGCAATGCCTGGTCTGTTTGCTGTCCAGTTCAGGGCGACCTGGGCCATGCTGCGGCCGAGCTGGCCGGCAACCTTCTCCAGTTCGGCGACGATTTGCCAGTTACGATCGTTGAATTTCTGGAACCCGGGATTGGTCGAACCACGCATCGTCTCCAGCCTGCCGCCGTCTTTGACGATTGTGTCGGAGCGATATTTTCCGCTGAGCAGGCCGCTCGCCAGCGGGCTCCAGACCATGATCCCGGCGCCATAGCGCGTGCCGAACGGCACGAACTCGTGCTCGATGTTGCGCTCGGCAAGCGAATATTCGAGCTGAAGCGCCGAAACCGGTTCATAGCCGCGATGCTCGGCAACCGACTGCGCCCGGCTTGCATACCAGGCCGGCACGTCGGACAGGCCGACATGCCGGATCTTTCCGGCCCGTACCAGATCGTCAAGCGTCCGCATTACTTCCTCTGGCGGCGTCAGCCTGTCCCAGGCGTGGAGAATGTACAGGTCGATGTAGTCGGTGCCGAGGCGCTTCAGCGAGCCTTCGACGGCGCGGATGATGTTCTTGCGTCCGTTGCCGCCGGCATTCGGGTTGTCGGCCAACGGGTTGAAACTGAACTTGGTGCTGATCACGGCCTTGTCGCGCAACCCGCGCTCGGCGATGAATTCGCCGAGCCAGGTCTCGGACGTGCCGCTGGTATAGGCGTCGGCCGTGTCGAAGAAATTGCCGCCGGCCTCGACATAGGCATCGACCAGCGCCCGGGCGGTCTCCTTCTCGGCGCCCCAGCCCCATTCCGTGCCGAAAGTCATGGTGCCGAGCGCAAGCCGCGTGACACGCAGCCCGCTATTGCCGAGCGTGTAATAAGTCATGGTCATGGTATCTTTCCAGTCCTGATCTGATTGATGCCGGCCTATTGGCCGGGGGTGGTCTTGACCCAGGGATTGCCGCGCTCGTGCGTCATGCGGAACGTGAAGCCATCGACTTTCCAGCCGGCGCCAGAGCGCGTCAGGTGATGCTCGTAGGTGCCCCAGACTTCCCACAGCGGGTCGCCATTGCCTTCCATCCGGTTCCAGGCATAGCCGTTGGAGGAGACCGTCGCGGCGGCGGGCTCGATGACGACCTGGTGGTTGGTGCGCAGATGCAGACTGGTCTTGCTGCCCTTGAGGTTGGCTGACCAGGTGCCGATGAGGTCGTCCGCAGCAATCGTGGCCGGAGGCTGTCCGGAGAGGCTGCTGAAGTCGACGGTGACGCGATCGGCGAAATAGCTGCGAGCGCGCTTCCAGTCCTGCGCATCGACGGCGCGATCGATGGCATCGGCGATGCGAATGACGGCGCGCTCGTCGGCGAGCGCCAGCCGGTCGGATGTTTCTGCCCCGCCCGCATCGAAGGGTACCAGCGCAAGGCCTGCCGCGAATGTGACGTGCTTCAACGCGTTCATGTTTCTGTCTCCTTTGCGCATCAGCCCGCCGCCGATGTGTTGGCGATAATGTGGGGCAGCGCGCCAGCGTCGAGAAGATTGCATTATCTGCACAGACTATGCGATATTGCTCATGAATGGACCGCGACCTGCTCAGCCATCTGCCTGTCATTGTCACCGTTGCCCGGCGCGGCGGCTTTGCGCTGGCGGCCGCCGAGCTCGGCATGAGCCCATCAGCGGTCAGCCATGCTGTGCGGCTGGTGGAGGAGCGGATCGGCCAGCCGCTATTTGCGCGCACCACACGCAGCGTATCGCTGACCGAAGCCGGTCAGGCCCTTGTCGCGACGGCGGAACCCGCGCTGCAGGATATCGCCGAACGGATGGAGCGTATTCGCGGCATCAAGGGCCGCCCGGCTGGACTGCTCAGACTTAATGTTTCGCATGTCGCCGTCCCGATGGCGGTGACACCGGTCGTGACAGTCATGGCGGAACGCTACCCCGATGTAACGGTGGAAATCTTTGCCAATGAAGGACTGGTAGATATCGTTGGCGAGGGCTTTGACGCCGGCATCAGGCTTGGCGAGATGATCGCGCAGGATATGGTCGCGATCCGGCTGACACCGCCGTTCCAGGTCGTCATCGTCGCTTCGCCAGCCTATATCGGCCGGCGAGGCCGTCCGGGCAGCCTGGCCGATCTGGCCGCCCACAATTGCATCGGCTACCGTCTCGTGCGCTCCGGCGCGGTCTATCGCTGGGATTTGACGGAAGACGGCAAGGACGTGGCGGTGGAGACGCGCGGCACGGCTGTCGTCACCGATTCCCTTGTCGCGATCGATCTGGCGCTATCGGGAACGGGACTGGCCTACGTGTTCGAGCCGCTGGTGCGCGCCGACATAGAAGCCGGCCGGCTTGTCCAGGTGCTGCCGCAGTCGGCGATCGAGGAGCCAGGCCTGTTCCTCTATTTTCCCAGGCGGTCGGCGATGGCGCCGAAGCTCAGAGCCTTTATCGACACCGCACAAGAGATCGGCCGGACATCCTTGCGGACGCCCGGCCGAGTTGCCTGAGCTCTAAAAGCCCGTTTCCGGGCTATTTCTTGACCGCTGCCGCGACTTCCGCCGCGAAATCGGTCTCTTCCTTCTCGATGCCCTCGCCGAGCGCGAAGCGCAGGTAGGCCGTGATCTTGGCCGGCGCGCCGATCTCCTTCTCGGCATCCTTCAGCGCCTTCTCGACGGTGATGTCGGGATTGAGCACGAAGGCCTGCTTCAGGAGAACAACCTCTTCGTAGAACTTGCGCATGCGGCCCTCGACCATCTTCTCGATGATCGCTTCCGGCTTGCCGGACTGGCGCGCCTGGTCGGAGAAGATCGCCTTCTCACGCTCGACCGCGGCGGGATCGATCTGCTCGGCGGTCAGCGCCATCGGGTTGGTGGCGGCAACGTGCATGGCAACCTGGCGGGCAAAGGCGTTGGCCGCATGCTCGTTACCAGTGGTCTCGATGGCGACCAGCACGCCGAGTTTGCCCAGACCATCGGCCACCGCGTTGTGAACGTAGGTCGCGACGGCACCGTGCGGAACGGTGAGCTTGGCCGAGCGGCGGAAGCCCAGATTCTCGCCGATCGTGCCGACAGCGTCCTTGATGACGTCGGTAACCGACTTATCCGAACCCGGATATTTGGCAGCGGCAACCGCCTCGGTCTTGCCGTAGGCCAGTGCGACCTTGGCGACATTGGCGACGATCTCCTGGAAGGCAGCATTGCGGGCGACGAAATCGGTCTCGGAATTGACCTCGACGACAGCTGCCTCGCGGACCCCGGAATCAACGCCGATCAGGCCCTCGGCAGCGGTGCGGCCGGCCTTTTTGTCGGCCTTGGAGATGCCCTTCTTGCGCAGCCAGTCTACGGCTTCTTCCATGTTGCCGTTGGTCTCGTTCAACGCCATCTTGCAGTCCATCATGCCCGCGCCGGTCAAGTCGCGGAGTTCTTTGACCTGTGCAGCCGAAATGCTCATTGTCGCCTCTTTGTTTCAAATGCGCCGACGCACCATCGACGTTCGATGATGCGCCCGGCGCCAGCGCTTAGCGCGCCAACATATTGGAAGGATGAAGGCCGGAAACCGGCCTTCGCTGTTATGCTTCCGGAGACTCGGCCGCAGGCGTCGGATCGAGCGCCGGCTCGACCGGAGCCTCGACCGCCGCACCGACATCGACGCCGAGCGCGCCCTGCTGGCGGGCAATGCCGTCGATCGCAGCCTTGGCGACCAGATCGCAATAAAGCTGGATGGCGCGGGCCGCGTCGTCGTTGCCGGGGATCGGGAAGTCGATCTTGTCCGGGTCGCAGTTGGAATCGATGATGGCGACGACCGGAATGCCGAGACGCTTGGCCTCGAGAATGGCGATCGCTTCCTTGTTGGTGTCGATGACGAACATCAGGTCCGGCGTCGAGCCCATGTCCTTGATGCCGCCTAGCGCCTTGTCGAGCTTCTCGCGCTCGCGGTCGAGGTTGAGGCGCTCCTTCTTGGTCAGGCCCTGGGCCTCGCCCGCCAGCATCTCGTCAAGCTTGCGCAGGCGCTGGATGGAATTCGAGATCGTCTTCCAGTTGGTCAGCATGCCGCCGAGCCAGCGGGAATTGACATAGTATTGTGCCGAGCGCTGCGCGGCATCGGCGACGATGTCGGACGCCTGGCGCTTGGTGCCGACGAACAGCACGCGGCCACCCTTGGCGACGGTGTCGGATACCTGCTTCAGCGCCTGGTGCAGCAAAGGCACCGTCTGCGACAGGTCGATGATGTGGATGTTGTTGCGGGCGCCGTAGATAAAGGGCGCCATCTTCGGGTTCCAGCGGTGGGTCTGGTGGCCGAAGTGAATGCCAGCTTCCAAAAGCTGGCGCATGCTGAAATCAGGCAGAGCCATTCTCAAGTTCCTTTCCGGTTAGCCTCCACGGACACAGGCATTTCCGGACAGATGTCCTCGAATGCCACCGGAGGTTTCAGCCGGATTTCTCCCGGGCAGACACCAAAGTCCGTGTGTGGAATGAGCGCGCATATAGAGGGGATGCGCGACAAACGCAAGCGCTGCGGCACAGCGTGCGGCGATCCGCGCACCGCTCTCATGAACGCATCTTGCCCTTCGGCACCCGCACACGCCGGAAAACAGCAACGATCTCCTCGCGGCTGCATTCGATGGCGCCTAGCCGCACCGCGCGGTCTCGCTCGAACCCGGTTATGTCATAATGCGGCGCCGATGTCTTCGGCGGTCCTTGATAAGACGAGCGCTTGACGCCGAGCTGTGCTGCAAAACGGTGCAACTCGTCGGTATCGTCGGCAAGCAGATGGCACCAGCGGTGGCCGACCCACTTCCAGATTGCCGCGTCGACATAGACCGCCATCAGGCTTGCCGCACTCCCTCACCCGGTCCGCATCGGCCCGAAAATCAGAATCGATTTTCGGAAAGCACGATAGCCCAAGGTTGCGGCATCAGCGATGATAGAAGGGATTCGGGTAGAAAATGAAACCACCGCCCGCCTCGACCTGACCGACGATTGCGGTGATGGCGTCCTGCATACGGCGACGCAATTCGGCAAGCGCCTCGTCGATCGAGCCGTGCCAGGCGTGCAATCCCAGCGTCTCCGGTGTGCGAATATGGGCGCGACGCGGTCCGGCCGGCTGCGGCACGAAGCGGTTGACCGTGTCGCGCAGCGTGCCCTTGCAATAATCGTTGCGGATGCGTTTCAGGTGCTCGGCGATCTCCTCCTGCGTGATGCGCGGGTTGGACCATGCCCACGGCCCAACACGCTGGATGCGCTGGATAGTGTCCGCCAGCGTCCGGACCTGCTTCTGCTCTTCGGCATCGCCCGTCCCTTCCCGCAACCATCGGCGCGACCGTCGCAAAAGCTCGGCGATCTCATCCGCACCGGATTGGACTGGGGCGCCGGATTCGACTGGAATGAGTTCCCCAAGGCGCCGGCTCAATTCGATCAGCAATCGCTTCTGGCGCGTGGCATAGGAGCCCTGCGCATCAGGCATCATGTCGCAGGCGCTCTCGTCACGCGACAAGAGCGTTGCATAGATATGGTGGACGCGCTCCGCCAGTGTATCGGCGGCATGGCGTTCGATTTTCAGGCTTTTCTCGACATAGGTGCATTCCTGCGCCAACGCCGGCTCGACATCTCTTGTGAAAGCCAGCTTCCAGACGATCGGTGCGATCCACACCCTGAAATCCCCGTCCGTTGCGCGACCGCGCTTGAGCGCTTCGAACCCCATCTCGACGGCCCCCGGAAGCAACGGGGCGACGACATTGGCATGCCAGCCGACGCCGCCTTCGGGATGCAGGAGCACGCCATGCCCTTTCAGCGCCCAGGCGACCGAGTGTTCCTTGGCCGCCCCGCTGTTGCCCGGGATCTGGGCGATCAGATTGTTGGCCAGCCAGAATTTCTGCATGATCCGGCCAAGGCCATTGACGACGCCATGCGTGGCCCAGGATGCCGCGAGCGGGCTGACCTGAGAGACGATCTCCTTGTCGATCATCCAGTCGGTGAAGAATTCCGGATGGTTGGGGGTGATGAATGTCGCCTTGCCCGCGCCGCAGCAGGCCTTCAGCCGCTGCCGGTCGTCATCGGGAAAGTCGATGTGGCGGACATTGGCGACGCCGCGCAATCCAGCCAGGCGATTGAACGGCAGCAGGTCGCGAAGCCCCGGAACGCCGTGCAGCATGATAATCCGGTTGACGAAAGTCATGATCTTGATCAGCGCCGGACTGGGCTTCGGCGCCACGAACACATCGATTCTGCTCAACCTGATCCCCCAAGGTAGACGCTGGGGAAAGGGTGAGACGCAATTGCGGCACGTTCAAGTCATTGGCCGCGACAGCACCGCGTCGTGGTTAAGCGGAGGCTCATTTCGTCGGGCAAGGCTTTGACTGATCGAACAGCGACAGGTTGACCAGCTTGCCGGTCATTGAGAATTCGCCATAGTCCATGACCATGTCACGCGTGATGCCGTTCTCATGCAGCTTGAAGCTGATCCGGTATTCCGGCACCTCCTCGCCTGACTTGTCGGTGTCGTCGAAATAGGCAATGTCGACTGGCCAATATTTGTCGGTGGCGAGTTTTGCCAGCGCCGGCGCTTCCGGATCGGCCTTGTCGGCATCGGTTTTCTTGCCGACGACGACGGTGGTGGCCATCACCTTGTCGGCGTCTTCCGAGCCGTCGAACAGATTGGTTTCGTAGAAGTTCTCGCCCTTTTCGGCCTTGCCGATCAGTTCGACCAGATGCTGGGTCGGGAATTGGGTGGCAGCCAGTTCGATGCTGTTCTTTTCCGGCTTGTCCATATCGACCTTGAGGCCCTTCGTCTCCTTCGTCGCGGTACCCTTGACCTCCTTGTCGAGGTTCTGGTCGACGAAAGATTTCGTCACGAACGAAAAGGTCTTGCCTTCGGCGTCCTCGAAGGTCGTCGTCTGCTGATCCGTCAGCCGCGTGTTGTCGCCGGTGACGATCTGGGTGACCATACGGAATTTCACCATGTAGCCTTCGCAGGGCGAGCCATTGAACTCGTAGACCATGCGGCCGGAAATGCCGGTGATGCCAGAACGATCCGAGGCCTTGTCCAGGGTGATGTCATAAACGGCGCGATGTGCCTGCAGCGCCGGCACGGCAAAAGCAGGAGCCACCGCGAAAAGCGCCGGCAGCAGAACAGCATGGAATGCAAGGCGCGTTGCGCGCATGAGGGGCTCCGATCATCGCGGCCAATGGCAGGCCGCAGGGAAAGATGGTCCAGCTTAAAAAAAGTCATGGCGGAAGCGAGGCAAAAATAGCAATTTCGGCCCGGCCTGCGCGGCGACATCAAGCAATAGGGAAATACCATGAGTGAAACAATCGAAAAGCGGCTAAGCGATCTCGGCGTGACGCTTCCGGTCGCCGCGGCACCCGCCGCCAACTATGTGCCCTATTGCAGGTCAGGCAATCTGCTCTTCACCGCCGGGCAGTTGCCCCTCAGGGAAGGCAAGCTGCAGGCAAGCGGTCTGCTTGGCCGCGAGGTCGACACCGAAAGCGGCAAGGAAGCGGCAAAATATTGCGCGATCAACATATTGGCGCAAGCCAAGGCAGCCGTCGGCGACCTCGAGAAAATCCGCCGGCTGGTGAAGATCACCGTCTTCGTTGCTTCAGTGCCGGATTTTTTCGAGCAGCATTTGGTGGCCAACGGCGCTTCCGATTTTCTGGTCGCCGTCCTCGGCGATCGCGGCAAACATGCCCGTTCCGCCGTCGGCACCGCTTCCCTGCCGCTTAATGCCGCAGTGGAAATTGAAGCGATCTTCGAAGTCGAGTGAGCCAGATATGACCGACCTTTCCTGGCTGACCGCCCGGCCCGTTGCCCATCGCGGCTTTCACGACATGAACAAGAAGCGCTGGGAGAACACGCTTTCGGCTTTCGCCGCCGCGGCCGAGCGCGGCTATGCGATCGAATGCGATGTGCATTTGTCGTCGGATCGCGTTCCCGTCATCATCCACGATGGCGACCTCAAGCGGCTGACCGGCCAGGACGGCTTCGTCTGGCAGCGCACGGCGGCCGAACTGACGGCGCTTGGGGTTGGCGGCACTTCGGACCATCTGCCGACGTTGCAGCAGGCGCTCGATCTGGTCGGTGGCCGCGTGCCCATGGTCGTGGAACTCAAAGGCGTTCCCGGCCATGACGAAGGCCTGGTCGCAAGCGTTGGCGAGATGCTAAAGCGCTACAAGGGCAAGGCAGCGATCATGTCGTTCGACCACTGGCTGATCCGCGACTTCCCGAAACATGCGCCTGGCATCCCCGGCGGGTTGACCGCCTATGGCACGGACAACCAATTGATCGAAGCGCATTTCGCCATGCTGGCGCACGATCTCGCCTTCACCTCCTATGCCGCCGGCGACCTGCCGAACCGGTTCGTCTCCTTCGTGCGCGAACAGCTCAGAATGCCTGTCATCACCTGGACCGTGCACGACCAGCCCGCGGTGGAGCTCACCTTCAGATATGCCGACCAGATGACGTTCGAAGGCTTCGAACCTGATCACGTGAAGGTGGCTTGAACCAGGCTTGCATGGCCCTGCACGGAGCTTAAATAGAGCGGATGGATCAAGGCGATGACTGCGGCGGGCAAACGGAGAATGCGGACTATTCGATCCGCGTCGCCGCCGGTATCGGCGCCTTCACCTGCGCTGAATGGAACAGCCTCGCCGGCACTGCGCGCGGCGATAAAGAAAACGGCTACAACCCTCTCGTTTCGTTTGCTTTTCTGAGCGCGCTCGAAGACTCCGGCTGCGCCGTGCGGCGCACCGGCTGGCAGGGTCATCACCTCAGGCTGGAGACCGCGCAAGGCAGACTGCTCGGCGCCGTTCCCTGCTATCTCAAATCGCACAGCCAGGGCGAGTATGTTTTCGACCACGGCTGGTCGGATGCGTTTGAGCGCGCCGGCGGGCGCTATTATCCCAAGCTGCAATGCGCCGTGCCGTTTACACCCGTCACCGGCCCTCGCCTGCTGGTCCGCAAGGGCGAGGACAACGACACCGTGAAGGCAGGCCTCGCGGCCGGCCTGAAGGCGGTGACGGAAAAGCTCGGCGTGTCTTCGGCCCATGTTACCTTCGCCCAGGAGAAAGACGTCGAGACGCTGGAGGCGGCGGGTTTCCTGCACCGCACCGACCAGCAGTTTCACTTCTTTAATGAAGGCTTTTCGACCTATGACGACTTTCTCGCCACGCTGGCTTCGCGCAAGCGCAAGGCGATGAAGAAGGAACGACGCGAGGCGCTCGCTCACGGCATCTCGATCGACTGGCTGACCGGCAGGGATTTGACCGAAAGAGTCTGGGACGACTTTTTTGCTTTCTATATGGACACCGGCAGCAGGAAATGGGGCCGGCCCTATCTCAGCCGCGAATTCTTTTCGATGATCGGCGAGCGCATGGCCGACGACATCCTGCTGGTGATGGCCAGGCGCAATGGACGCTACATTGCCGGCGCCATCAATTTCATCGGCTCGGACGCGCTTTACGGCCGCAACTGGGGCTGCATCGAAGACCATCCCTTCCTGCATTTCGAAGTCTGCTACCACCAGGCGATCGACTTCGCCATCGATCGGAAGCTGAAGGTGGTCGAGGCAGGTGCGCAAGGCGAACACAAGCTGGCCCGCGGCTACAGGCCGGTGACCATGCATTCGGCGCACTACATCGCCCATCCCGGCCTACGCAACGCGGTGGCCGACTATCTCAGGCGCGAGCGGCGCGAAGTGGAGCGCATGGGCGACCTTCTCGAAGAGCACACTCCGTTCCGCAAGGATCTCGGGGACTAGCAACCGCGCGGCGTCCTCGACCAGGAAGCGGCGCTTCCACCGCGTGTCCGTCGAAGCGATCTTGCCTGATCGTCTTGCCGGTCCGGAATGGCTTCGCTACACGAGATAGCGAGGCACAATCCGGAGCACACGCCATGGCCGACGCCGCCTACGACAGCAACAATATCTTCGCAAAAATCATGCGCGGTGAAATCCCGTCGCACTGCGTCTACGAAGATGACGCGATCGTGGCCTTCATGGATGTGATGCCGCAAGGACCGGGCCATACGCTCGTGGTGCCGAAGGCGCCCTCGCGTAACCTGCTCGACGCCGATCCGGCAACACTCGGACCGCTTTTTGCGATCGTTCAGAAAATGACGCTGGCAGTCAAAAAGGCCTTCGACGCCGATGGCGTCACCGTCATGCAGTTCAACGAGCCGGCTTCGGGCCAGAGCGTCTATCACCTGCATGTCCATGTCATTCCGCGCTTCGAGGGCATCGCGTTGAAGCCGCATAGCGGACAGATGGAGAAGCCAGAAATCCTGGCTGAGAACGCCGGCAAGATACGGACGGCGCTGGCGACGGATTGACGTTCAGGCTTCGACCACCGCCTGGGCATGGCGCGGGCCACTCGAAGGGCGGCGCTGCTGCGCTTCGAATGCCACGAGCCCCAACCGCCAGCATAGTGCTGTGACCACGGTACCGCCGAGCACATCCATTAGGTTGTGACCGCCATGGATGAGGATCGCCGGCAGCAAGGCGGCATTGATCAGGATCAGCGCGAAACGCATCGGCCGGTATGGCCAGACGGCTGTCAACGACATCAGCGCCATAACCGTGTGGAATGAAGGGAACCCCACAAGTCCTGTCGCCTTCAGCGTGGAGATGTCTCGTACGCCCTCAACGAGCAGTCGATTTAATTCCGCGCCATAAGCGGAATTGACGACCGGCCGAACGATGCGGTCAATTTCAGGCGCCAACGTCCAGTAGGCGGAGGCGCCGCTGGATGGAAACAGCGCCCAGCAAAAAATCGTGGCCAGCGAGGCGAACACCGTCCCCAGTGCGGCCGCGTGCAACCGCCGCCGGTCGTTCGCCATGCCAAGAAAGAGAAAGACAAAGAGTATCTGGGCCAGCGTCAGATTGTAGATTTGCCTGAGAATGTCCGACAGGCGTGGGTACTGGGAAATCCACGCACACGCGTCTGGCCAGGAATAGCCGAGCCAGGCATCCATCTGCACGAGGGTGGCATCGATCGGTGCCGAAGGCCGCGGCAAAAGCAGAAGGTTGAAAAGCGAGGTAGGCACGGAATAGACGATGAACAGCGCCAGAATGTGCGTGGTGAGTGCGATCCGTTCCACCTTGCGGAAATGGCGATAGAATTGGCCAAGCGCGATCATGACGACGGCGAAGCCGATGGAAAAACCATATGCACCAAGCGCGACGACGACGCCCTTCTCCCATATCAGGAACAGGCAAACCGCGACCATCGCCAAAGTGATGGTCAGGATCGTCCGTTCTGCAGGCAAGAAAATCATCCCCGGAACATCTCCGAAGGACGTTAATTCGACGTGAAAGCGAGACGTTCAAGAAACACAAATCCGAACAAACTCGCTTGCTGAGGCCGTGCCGGCTTACCGCCTAGAACCTGTGAAAGACGGATCAGAAAATTTCTCGAACGCCGTCGGTTGTAGGTCTTGCTGAAGCCGCTCCTGAATTGCGTTCGCGCACTGCGCCGGGCTCAGAAGCGATGTATCGACTTCCAGATCATAGAGGCCGGGATTGTGTACTGCCTCCTGCCACAGGCGGACCGGCAGTGGCGCAGGATCGCCAAGGGACCCGGTCACGTAACCTTTTTCCGCTGCGCTGCGAGCCCGTCTTTCCAGGATCACCTCGATTGGACAGCGAACGCCGACGAACAAGACCGGCAGGCCGTCGAGACGTCGGGCGCAATCAACAAGAACATGGAGTGGTTTTGAATAGATGTCGTGGTGACCGAAATCGGCCACGACATTCAGCCCTAATCGGCTATGGGCAGCGATCGATTCATAGAGAGCTGCGTAAAATCTCGGAACGAGAATTTCTATGTCCGGCCGCTCTCCTCCAGGCCGCAGCCCGATGCCGGGGCGATATCGCCGGGGCGTGATGTGGTCGACATGGATATCGACGCCCAGATTCATCCAAGGCTCGGCGAAATTCTCCTGAATGGCCTGAACGATGCTCGATTTCCCCGATCGTGGCGCGCCGTTGAGGATGATGATTTGTCCAACCTCGGCCATGCGTCACCTCTCTTCCAACAAAAAAAGCCCCGTCTCCGGGGCTCTTTTCGACCTAAGGGTTGGCTACCCCTTGCGGGGCAGTTGCGGCACCAGGCTGCGCTTGCCGCCATCCTTGCCCTTGGACTCCGGCTTCTGCGCCACGGCCTTTTTCACGGCGGGCTTTTTCGCCGCAGCCTTCTTGACCTTGGGCGCCTCGTCCAGCTCTTCCTTCTTTGGCTTGACCGGCGCCTCGTCGGCCAGCGACTCGAGCTTCAGGCCGGTCTCGCCGGTCTCCTTCTTCTCGACGGTGACGCGCACCGTGCCACCCTTTTTGAGCTTGCCGAACAACACCTCGTCGGCCAGTGGCTTCTTGATGTGCTCCTGGATGACACGGCCGAGCGGCCGCGCGCCCATACGCTCGTCATAGCCCTTGTCGGCCAGCCAGGCGATCGCGTCCGGCGACAGGTCGAAGGTGACGCCACGCTCGGAAAGCTGGGCTTCGAGTTGCATGACGAACTTCTGCACCACCTGATGGATGACCGGCACCGGCAGCGAGCCGAACGGGATGATCGCATCGAGACGGTTGCGGAATTCCGGCGTGAACAGCCGGTTGATCGCCTCGACATCGTCGCCTTCGCGCTTGGTCGAGCCGAAACCGATCGCCGCGCGCTGTGCATCCGAGGCGCCCGCATTGGTGGTCATGATCAGGATCACATTGCGGAAGTCGATCTGCTTGCCGTTATGGTCGGTCAGCTTGCCATGGTCCATGACCTGCAACAGGATGTTGAACAGGTCTGGATGCGCCTTCTCGACTTCGTCCAGCAACAGCACGCAATGCGGATGCTGGTCGACGCCGTCGGTCAGGAGGCCGCCCTGGTCGAAGCCGACATAGCCGGGAGGCGCGCCGATCAGCCGCGAGACGGTGTGGCGCTCCATATATTCCGACATGTCGAAACGGATCAGTTCGACGCCGAGCGAAGCAGCGAGCTGCTTTGCCACTTCGGTCTTGCCGACGCCGGTCGGACCCGAGAACAGGTAGGAGCCGATCGGCTTTTCCGGTTCGCGCAGGCCGGCACGCGCCAGCTTGATTGCCGAGGTCAGTGCCGTGATCGCGGTGTCCTGGCCGTAGACGACACGCTTCAACTCGACGTCCAGACCCTGCAGCACCTTCTCATCGTCGGCCGAAACCGTCTTCGGCGGAATGCGGGCCATGGTAGCGATCGTCGCCTCGATCTCCTTGATGCCGATGGTCTTCTTGCGCTTGGCCTCCGGCACCAGCATCTGCGAGGCGCCGGTCTCGTCGATCACGTCGATCGCCTTGTCCGGCAGCTTGCGGTCGTTGATGTACCGCGCCGACAATTCGACCGAAGCCTTGATCGCCTCGCTCGTGTAGCGGACCTTGTGGAATTCCTCGAAATAGGGCTTCAGGCCCTTCATGATCTCGATGGCATCCTCGATGGTCGGCTCGTTGACGTCGATCTTCTGGAAGCGCCGCACCAAAGCGCGATCCTTCTCGAAGAACTGGCGGAACTCCTTGTAGGTGGTTGAGCCGATGCAGCGGATCGCGCCGGACGACAGCGCCGGCTTCAACAGGTTCGACGCGTCCATGGCGCCGCCCGACGTGGCCCCTGCCCCGATCACGGTATGGATCTCGTCGATGAACAGCACCGCGCCGGGATAATCCTCGAGCTCCTTGACGACCTGCTTCAGCCGCTCCTCGAAATCGCCGCGATAGCGGGTGCCGGCCAGCAACGTGCCCATGTCGAGCGCAAAGATGGTGGCGTTGAGCAGCACTTCCGGCACATCGCCCTCGACGATGCGCTTGGCAAGGCCTTCGGCGATCGCCGTCTTGCCGACGCCGGGGTCACCGACATAGAGCGGGTTGTTCTTCGAGCGGCGGCACAGCACCTGGATGGTACGGTTGATCTCGCTCTCGCGGCCGATCAGCGGATCGATCTTGCCAGCCTTGGCCTTGTTGTTGAGATTGACGCAATAGGCGGTCAGCGCGTCCTGCTGCTGCTTCTTCTTGCCGTTTTCCTCCTGCGGCTCAGCACCGTTCTGACCGCCCTGCTCGTCGTCGGCGCCGCGCGGCGTCCGCGCTTCCGAAGCGCCGGGGCGCTTGGCGATGCCGTGCGAGATATAGTTGACCGCGTCGTAGCGGGTCATCTGCTGTTCCTGCAGGAAATAGGCGGCATGGCTCTCGCGCTCGGCGAAGATGGCGACAAGCACATTGGCGCCCGACACTTCCTCGCGGCCGGACGATTGCACGTGGATCACCGCGCGCTGGATGACGCGCTGGAAGCCGGCCGTCGGCTTGGAATCCTCATCATAGCCGGTGACGAGATTGTCGAGTTCGGTGTCGATATAGGTGAGCACCGTATGCTTCAGCTCGTCCAGATCGACATTGCAGGCACGCATGACGGCGGCCGCCTCGGTGTCGTCGATGAGCGCGAGCAGCAAATGTTCAAGGGTTGCGTATTCATGGTGCCGCTCATTGGCGAGCGTCAGCGCTTGGTGAAGCGCCTTTTCCAGGCCTTGGGAGAAAGCCGGCATGTTACCTCACTTCTTCTCCATCACGCATTGCAGCGGATGCTGATTCTGTCGGGCGAAATCCATGACCTGGGACACTTTGGTCTCGGCCACCTCGAATGTATAGACCCCGCACTCGCCCACTCCATGATTGTGAACATGAAGCATGATGCGTGTGGCGGCTTCACGGTCCTTCTGGAAAAAACGCTCCAGCACGTGAACCACGAATTCCATGGGTGTGTAGTCGTCGTTGAGGATGAGGACCCGGTAAAGGCTGGGCTTCTTGGTCTTGGTTTTGGTGCGCGTGATGACGGCCGTGCCGCGACCGGCCTCATTGCCGTCGCTGCCGTTTTGCATACGCGCCACGTCTCTCGTGGCAGTCAAACCGATCGTCACGTAGTCCTGCCTTTTTCGAATCCCCATGCGAGTTCGACATGTAGGTGTTCGATGGACGATTTTAAGCCCTTCTGTTTAGCTGACAATATGGCTAGGTGGCCAAACTTGATGGATTTTCGCAATCGTGAAGCCGACGGAGCCCCTGATTTGAAATTGCCATGAAAAAACCCGGCCGCGCTTCCGCGACCGGGTCTGTCTTACAGGCTCGGGGCCGTCTTCACATCATACAGACAAATTACTTCGCCTTTGCGACGATCGATTCGAAGGGCTTGTAGGCTTCCTTGGCGAGTTCGGCATAGAGATCGCCGATCTTTGTCGCTTCGGTGACGAAGGATTCGTAGGACTGCTTGGCATAGTCGGACTGGATTTCGACCGCCTTCTCCAGCGACTTGGCCGAGATGAGTTTCTCGACTGCGGCGCTGCCGGCTTCGAAGCTCTTCTTGGTGTATTCGCCCGCTTCGGCGGCAATGGCCTGCGCGCCCTTGGAAAGGGACGCAAAGCTCTTCAAGCCGGTGTCGGCAAACTCTTTGCCGTATTTGCTGAAATCTTCGTAGGTCTGGGCCATTTCACGCTCTCCCTTGATGACGGCCTTTGACGGCCGCCATCCGAACGATGGGCGCCTATCCGGCCACGTTGTGCAATGCACGTCAGTATATTGTGCGCTGCACAAAAGTCAAGATTTAGCCAAAATCGGCGACCCCCGCCACGCCGGCTGTGGCTAAGATTCGAATAAAGAGAAACTCAATCCCGAAGAAAATGGTGAACGCGGCGGTTACCATAAACGGATTGGTAACGCTGGCCGCGTTAGCGTGGCCGGAAGTGAGGCAGGACCCTTTGCCGCCTCCAGGGCAACAAAAAATTCAAAGGAATTATCGGTGCGTCAGGCGTTGTCGGGCATTCTTTCCAAATCCGCGTCCTCTTTGAAAACGATCATGATCCTCGCTTTGGCGATGACATTCGTCGTTGCCGAGGCCGCGTCGTCGCAGGCGGCCAGGTCGGCCGCCATCGTCATCGACGCCAAGACCGGCAAGGTCCTTTATTCCTCGGATGCCGACGGCCGGCGCTATCCCGCCTCGCTCACCAAGATGATGACGCTTTACCTGACCTTCGAGGCCCTGGCGAAGGGCAAGATCGCCAAGAATTCGCGAGTCGTCTTCTCGGCGCGTGCTGCAGCCGAACCACCGACGAAGCTCGGCGTCCGGCCCGGCGGCGCGGTCACGGTCGAGACCGCGATCCTGTCGATGGTGACCAAGTCGGCCAACGACTCGGCAACCGCGCTCGGCGAACTCCTCGGCGGCAATGAAGCCAATTTCGCCCGCATGATGACCGCCAAGGCCCGCGCGCTGGGCATGAAGTCGACCGTTTTCCGCAATGCCAACGGTTTGCCGGATCCCGGTCAATTCACGACCGCGCGCGACATGGCATTGCTCGGCATCGCGCTGAGAGAGCATTTTCCCCAGTATTACGGCTATTTCTCGCAGCGCTCTTTCCTGTATGGCCGTAAGCGAATCAACGGCCATAACCGGCTGCTCGGTCGCATCAAGGGCGTCGACGGCATCAAGACGGGTTACACGCGGGCCTCCGGCTACAATCTCGTCTCCTCGGTATCCGATGGCGATCGTCGCATCGTAGCGGTGGTCATGGGCGGGAAATCAGGCGGCAGCCGTGACAACCAGATGGCCGGGTTGATCAACGCCTACATGCCGAAGGCGTCGTCGCGCGGCAGTGGTGTGCTGATCGCCAAGGCTGGCGGCGGCAACCCGATCACGGCACTGGCCAAGGTGTTCCTGCCCAAGCACGACGCGCCGACGCCGGACGAGAAGCCGGACAGTGACGCCGTCGCCGCTCTTGTTGAAGAAAACGCGCCCGTCGTAGAGGAGACCACTCCCGTCGTTCAGACCAGAAAGGTCAAGACGGTGGCCGTGGCCACCGCGGACGATGTGGCGACAGCCCGGGTTGCTGCGGCCTATGGCGAACCGGCGGCGGTCGATCCCGTCAATACCGCATCGGTGCCGTCGGGCTGGGCAATACAGGTCGCGTCTTCGCCAAAGCGGTCCGAAGCCCAGGCTTTCCTCGACAAGACGACGAAGCAGGCTCCCTCGGTCCTCGCCGACGCGTCCGGTTTCACCGTCGCTTTCGACAAGGACGGCGTCACCTACTACCGCGCCAGGTTTGGCGGTTTTGGTTCGAAGAACGCTGCCTGGAAAGCCTGCAGCGCCCTGAAGAAAAAGAAGATCGAGTGCTACGCCGTCCAGCAATAGGCGGTGTGGAAGAACGCCTCCCGGGAAATTTTGCGTCGAAGGAGACTAGTTGTGATTGGAGAGCAAGACATCCTTGGCTTCGTTGATCCGCGCCGCAAGGAAAGACGTGCCACCGATATCGGGGTGCAGGCGCTGCATCAGGCGGCGGTGCGCCTTGCGGACATCCGCCGCGGCGGCCCCCGCTTCAAGACCAAGGATCTTGTAGGCCTCCTCCTTAGTCATGGCGCCCGCACCTGGCGCAACACCCAGCCCTTCGCCACCATTCGCCTCAGCGTCTTTGCGCCAGACGGGAAATCTGCTGTCAAGATACGTCTCTAGCAATTGGCGGCTCTCCGGGTCACCGGAAAGTTCGCGGTAAAGCTGCTGCAATTCCGCAAACCCCATGGCGCCGAGCATCTTGCCTTCATGGCGGCCGGCCAGCACGAGACCTTCCAGGCTGCCGGTATCGTGGTCGAGCTCCATTTCGAGTGCAGCGGTGCGCACCGTCGAATGCTTGCCCGGCGACAACTTCACTGGCGGCCGTTTCATCCGCATGGAGCCGTACCAGGCGAGCGCCGCCGACAGGATCAAACCGCCAATACCTTGGCGTCCAACCAGAATCACGGCAACCCCGACCAGCGCCAGTAGGACGGGCCCAACCGTCCTCATCCCGCTTGCGAGTTTCGCCGGGTCGGCGCGGAGGAAGATCGTAGCCGCGCCGAGAAGCACCAAAAGCAATGCTACCAATGCGATAATTGCGCCCATTATTTCCTGCCGCCCCGCAGATGCTCGATCATCAGCCGGTCTTCCGGCCTGCCCCTGGCTTCCAGTGCCGTCAGCCCGCCGGTCGCAAATACGGCGACCGCCGAAAGCAAGCTGGCCAAGGTCGCGGCGGCGCGCCGATCAAATCGGAACCATGCCCCTTTGGATAACCGCGCGATCTCCTTAAAGGCCTTTTCTGCGCCGGAATCATGACCCTCCTGAAAGACGAAGACAGGAACGCCATGCAGGCCGAGGCCGCCGGCTTTCGCGGCAAGGTCGTCGACATTTTCTTCCATCGCATCGCCGATATAGACCAGCGCGTTGACCTTGGAGACCGCCGTCTGTTTCAGCGCATGGGCAAGCACCCTGCCGATCTGGGTATGGCCGCTGCGGCATTCTATCCGCGTCATCAATTGCTTCAGCGCGTCTGTATTGGTCACGAACGCGGATGAACGGCACTCGCCCAGACCGCGAAAATAAACCAGTTGAACCTTGAGCGCCCCGGCCTTGCCGACGGCGTCGAACATCTCGCCCTGCAGCGCACAGGCGAGATCCCAGGTCGGCTGGCGGCTCATCGTGGCGTCGAGGGAAAGGATCAGCCTGCCTGAACCGGTCGCGGACGCGGCAAGCGTCCTTGCTTGGCGAACAAATGCCTCGATCTCGCCGGTGCTCGATTGAGGCTTGACCGGCGCAGGATCGGCCCTTGCGGGCACGGGTTGCTTCTTGTCGCTCATGCGATTCAAGATGTGGCGTTGCCGCACCGCTTGCAAGTCCATCATGATGCGACTTGGAGGGCCAGCAATCAAGACAATCGGCCTCGGACCTGACGCCTTCGCCTCAGAGCAGGCCGAGATCGGCAAGCTCGCGTCTGAGTTTCGGCGGTATCTCGAACAACCCGGCCTTGCCCTTGCCGAGATCGGCCGGCGCATCGGAAGGCTTCAGGTAGCGCCAACCCTGAAAGGCGCGGCGCGGCTGCCAGTCGGTGCGCACGACCTCGGGATCGAGGACAAGATGGCAGCGACCAATACCCTCGTCGTCGGTGAAGGGCCGGATTTCGGTGATCAGTTGGCGGCACTGGACATTGCCTTTGACCACCCAATAAAGCGACCCACCATCGGTGACCTCGGCGCCGCGCGTCGGCACCATGCGGGTGGTGTGGTAGTGCTCGGCCGGCTCGCCGGCGCGCCTTTTTTCCTCGAGGCGGAAAGCAATCCACTCTTCGAGATCCTCGACGCTGTCGCAGCCGACGCAGAGTTTTATGAGATTGAGAGACATGGCGTTAGGTTTAGTCCGGCGCGCCGATGCGTCAACGGCCTGATCGACTTCTCCACAGTGCCAAGCTTGCGCGCCTCAGCACTCCACGACGTTGACGGCCAGCCCGCCAAGACTGGTTTCCTTGTATTTCTCGTTCATGTCGAGGCCGGTCTGGCGCATGGTCTCGATGGCGGCATCGAGCGGCACGAAATGAATACCGTCCCCCTTGATGGCCAGCGAAGCGGCGGTCACCGCCTTGACTGCGCCCAGCGCATTGCGCTCGATGCACGGCACTTGCACCAGCCCGCCGACCGGATCGCAAGTCATGCCGAGATGATGTTCGAGCGCAATCTCGGCCGCGTTCTCGACCTGCTCAGGCGTGCCGCCCATGACCGCGCACAGGCCCGCCGCAGCCATCGCCGAGGCCGAACCGACCTCACCCTGGCAGCCGACTTCGGCGCCCGAGATCGAGGCGTTGGTCTTGATGATGCCGCCGACCGCCGCAGCCGTCAGCAGGAAATCGCGGATACTCGGCTGATCGGCCTCGGGATGGAAATGCAGCCAGTAGCGCAGCACCGCGGGCAGCGTTCCGGCAGCGCCATTGGTCGGCGCGGTGACGACGCGCCCGCCGGCGGCGTTCTCCTCATTGACCGCCATGGCGTAGATCGACAGCCAGTCATTGGCGAGCAGGGGGTTGGGTCGATTCTGCTGCCACTGCTCCTGCAGCTTGTCATGCAACTGCCGCGCGCGACGGCGCACCTTAAGCCCGCCCGGCATGATGCCGTCCTGCGACAGGCCGCGATCGATACAGCCCTTCATGGCGCTCCATATGCCGTCGAGACCAGCGTCGAGCTCTTCGCGCGACATCTGCGTTTCCTCGTTGACGCGCTTCATCTCGGCGATGGAAAGGCCGCTTTTCGCCGCCATGGACAGCATCTCGACCGCGTTCTTGAAGGGATAAGGTACCTTCTTCTTGCCTTCCGTCGTCACCGATCCCTTGGCCTTCATCCGCTGCAGTTCTTCCTCGGAAACCACGAAGCCGCCGCCGATCGAATAATAGATGCGCTTGAGCAGCAGCCGGCCGTCGGCATCATAGGCCGAGAAGGCCATGCCGTTGGCGTGGCCGGTGAGCGGCGTCTTGCGATCCAGCACCAGGTCCGTGGCCGGATCAAAGCGATAGGATGAATGACCGGGCGGCGAAATCCGCTTCTCGGCGGCGATGCGGGTGACAATGCCGTCGGCCTGATCGGGATCGACGGTCTGCGGCGTCTCACCGGCAAGGCCGAGCACCACCGCGCGGTCGGACCCATGGCCGATGCCGGTGTAGGCGAGCGAGCCGTGCAGGCTGGCGGCGATGCGATCGACCTTGGCGCCGGCCGGACGCGGCCAGTCGTCTCCCGCCACTTCGTCAAGAAATCGCCGCGCGGCCGTCATCGGCCCCATCGTGTGCGAACTTGATGGTCCGATGCCGATCTTGAACAGGTCGAAAACCGAAAGGAACACGCGGCACTGTCTCCGTGATCAATCCACATATAGGAATTCTCATGATGTTTCCGCTCTTTTGAAAATTCCGGCGCAGCGGCTGCCGACCTTGTTTGCTCCGGCAGCGACATGACCGCGATCGATCATCGAAGCGACGGCTCTGCTTGTGATAAAAGGAAGCGCATGGGCGATTCCTTCCATCTGTCGACGGCCGATCTCGCGGCGCTGGCCTTCTTCCTCGTCGTATGGGTGCTGCATACGCTTGCCTCCGACGGGAAGCTGGTCAGCCGCGTGTCCCTGACGACGGCGATGAACGCGCAGCGCGAAGCCTGGATGCGGACCATGGCCGAGCGCGAGATCCGCATCGTCGACACCGCCATCATGAGCGGGCTACAGCAAGGGACCGCCTTTTTCGCCTCAAGTTCGCTGATTGCGCTGGGCGGCTGTTTTGCTTTGCTGGGCGCTTCTGACCAAGTCATTTCGGTGCTGAGCGACTTGCCGCTGGGCGACGCGCCGTCGCGCGCGGCCTTCCAGATAAAGGTCTTCGGCCTGGTGCTGATCCTGGCCTTTGCCTTCTTCAAATTCGGCTGGGCTTACCGGTTGTTCAACTATTGTACGATTCTGATCGGCGCCGTGCCGATCCCGCATGGCGAGGCCTCGCGCAACCCGGTGACCGAAACGGCGGTCTGGCGGGCGGCGCGTATGAACATGCTGGCCGGAAAACATTTCAATTCCGGCCTGCGCGGCGTGTTCTTCTCGATCGGTTATCTGGGCTGGTTCGTCGACCCGATGGTGTTCGTGCTGTCGACGCTGCTGCTTCTGGCCGTGCTGGTCCGCCGTCAGTTCTTTTCCGCCGCGCGGCAGGCAGTGATCGGTCAGCCACCTGGCCCATTATCCGGTCCAGGGAAAGGCCGGTCGATGCGGCCTGACAGCCAGTAGGCGACGAGCCCTATCCATTCACGGATCGCTGTGGTTGTGACCTCTAGCCCGTTATCGGGGGGGAATGAGCCGATGTTCTCTGTGCCAGTGGTCATGTAGTCGACCGGCCACGGAACGGTCGGAAAGCCGGCCTTGTCAAACAGCGCCTTGGCGCGCGGCATATGGTAGGCAGAAGTCACAAGCAGCCAGGTCTCGCCGGGTTTGGGTGCAACCATTTCTTTGGTGAAGACTGCATTTTCGTAGGTGTTGCGGGACTTGTTCTCGAGGATTAGCCGATCGGCTGTTACGCCAAGCGCGGTGAGCACGCGTGGCCCGGAGTCTGCGTCGCCCTCACCTTTGACCAAGATTTGAACGGTGCCACCGGAGATGGCGATCTTCGCAGTTGGAAAACGCCGCGCCAGCACGGCCGCTTCGACGATCCGGTCGCCAGCGCCGTTAATTTCATAACCGCCACGCACGGCATTGATCGCACCCTCAAAACCGCCGCCCAGCACGATGATACCGTCGAGCTTTTCTGGCAGAGGTGGTCTGGGGAAGCGATCCTCCAGCGGGCTGATCATTATTGCGCCGAGTTCCGTCCATGTCGAAAGCACAAGAATGAGAACGGTAAGGGCGCCGCCGGCAGTCGCCAATCGTCGCCGGCCGAACATCGCCGCCAAAAGCCCCGCCAGCAGCAGAAAGATCGCAAGATTCAACGGCTGGACAAAGAACCAGAGCACTTTAGAAAGATAGAAGAACATCCCTCACCCCCCGCATCGGCCCGAAAACCGGAATCGATTTCCGGAAGCACGATGCGCAGATTCAAAAGTCTTGGAGCGTACTTTATGCCTCCAGGTGGATGCAGGTCACTCCAATGCATGTCGCCCCAAAACCGTTTGGCGGTTTAGGGTAACGACATGCATTAACTGGGGCTAATACGTCTCGCATCATTCAAACGCGATGCCTTGGGGACGATACTACCACCACTTCTCCGGCTGAAAGGTGCCGGCCGCCTGTTCGATGACATGGGCAGTCTGGAACAAGGTCTCTTCGTCGAAGGGCCGGCCGATCAGCTGCAGGCCGAGTGGCAGGCCCTTGGCGTCGAGGCCGGCGGGTACGGCGATGCCCGGCAGTCCGGCCATGTTCACCGTCACGGTGAAGATGTCGTTGAGGTACATCTTGACCGGGTCGGCGGCCATGTCCTCATCAGCGATGCCAAAGGCCGCCGACGGCGTCGCCGGCGTCAGGATGACGTCGACGCCCGCCGCGAACGCGGTCTCGAAATCCCGCTTGATGAGGTTTCTCACCTTCTGCGCCTGCAGATAGTAGGCATCGTAATAGCCGGCCGAGAGCACATAGGTGCCGATCATGATGCGGCGCTTGACCTCACGACCGAAGCCGGCGGCGCGGGTCTTCTCATACATGTCGACAATGTCCTTGCCGGGCACCCGCAGGCCGTAGCGGACGCCGTCATAGCGGGCGAGGTTCGACGAGGCTTCGGCGGGCGCCACGATATAATAGGCCGGCAAGGCATATTTCGTGTGCAGCAAGGAAATGTCGACGATCTCGGCGCCGGCATCCTTCAGCCAGGCAATGCCCTTCTGCCACAGCGCCTCGATCTCTTCGGGCATGCCCTCGACACGATACTCCCGGGGGATGCCGACCTTCATGCCTTTGACCGGGCGGCCGATCGCTGCCTCGTAGTCCGGCACCGGCCTGTCGACCGAGGTGGTGTCCTTCGGATCGACCGAGGCCATGGATTTGAGCAGAATCGCGGCGTCGCGCACGTCGCGGGCGATCGGCCCGGCCTGGTCGAGCGATGACGCGAACGCGACGATGCCCCAGCGCGAGCAGCGGCCATAGGTCGGCTTGATGCCGACTGTGCCGGTGAAGGCGGCGGGCTGGCGGATCGAGCCGCCGGTGTCGGTGGCGGTGGCGCCTGCGCACAGGAATGCCGAGACGGCCGAGGCGGAGCCGCCGGACGAACCGCCCGGCACGAGCTGGGCATTGTCCAGCGTGCGCGCGGTCCTGGTACCGCCGGCCGAGACGAAACCGCCATCGCCCTGATGCGTGGTCGGCATCACCACCGTGTCGAGGCGCGAGCGCCGCCACGGATTGACTACCGGGCCATAGTAGGACGTCTCGTTGGACGAGCCCATGGCGAACTCGTCCATGTTGAGCTTGCCGAGCATGACAGCGCCGTCGGCCCACAGATTGGCGGTGACGGTCGATTCGTAGCGCGGCTTGAACCCATCCAGCACGTGGCTGCAGGCCTGGGTGTGGATGCCCTCGGTGCCGAACAGGTCCTTGATCCCGAGCGGGATGCCTTCGAGCGAACCGCCCTCGCCCCTGGCCAGTTTCGCATCCGAGGCCTTGGCCATGTCGCGTGCCTTGTCGTCGGTGACCGCGACATAGGCGTTGAGCGCCGGATTGGCCCGCTCGATCGCCGAGAGATAGGCTTCCGTGATCTCGGTCGCGGTGATTTCCTTGGCGCGCAGCTTGGCGCGGGCCTGAGAAATCGTGAGTTGCGTCAGGTCGCTCATCGGGCAAGGCTCTTTTCGTAAAACACCGACCACTCGGTATCAGGGTAATCCAGAACCGGACCGCAGCGCGAGAAACCGGCACGTTCATAGACGGTCCATGCGGCCGGATGGCGGTCTCCGGTCTCCAGCACCAGACGCTTCAGCCCTTCGCTGCGCGCCAGCGCCTCGACCCGCTCGACGATTTTCGCGCCGATCTTCCGGCCGCGATGCGAAGGCCGCGTATACATGCGCTTGACCTCGCCAATGGCGCCATCGTGGCGTTTGAGCGCGCCACAACCGATGGCAAGGCCGTTGTCGCGGGCGATGAAGACGGTCGTGTTCCTGTCAGCCATCTGCTCGACGGTCATGTGGTAGCAATGCTCCGGCGGCGTCAGTTCGAGCAGCGTCGCGTTGAGCTCGTCGATCAGCGTGCGCACATCGTCCTGCAACGGCGTCTCGATGGCGATCTCGATTGCCATCGGCCGCTACTCCACGACCTTCGGAACGAGGAAGAAATTCTCTTCGGTCGCTGGCGCATTGGCAACGATGTCTGCTGCCTTATTGCCGTCGGTGACGACGTCCTGGCGTTTCTTCATCTCCATCGGGGTGACCGAGGTCATCGGCTCGACGCCGGAAACGTCGACTTCGTTCAACTGCTCGACAAAGCCGAGGATGGCGTTCAACTCGCCAGTCATGCGCTCGGCATCCTCCTCGCTCACCGCAATGCGGGCGAGACGCGCGACGCGCTTCACAGTCTTGATATCAACGGACATATTTGTCGCCTCGGGAAAACCAGGTCGCGCTATAGCGGCGCGGCGCGTGCCGCGCAACATGCATCATGCCGGCAATCCCGCTAGAACGGGTCTAGGGTGTGTTGAGATTCAGGTCAGGCCGCGCCGGAGTCGAAGACGGACGCGAAGCGACCAACAGGTGGCTGCCGAGAGCGTACTTAAAGTACGTGAGCACCGGAAGCGCAGGAAGCCGCGATTTGCAGGCCGGCATCACCTGAATCTCAACACACCCTAAGGCAGCGCGACGCCGTCGCAGAGGAAGTAGCTGCCGCTGTTGCCGCTGGCCTCGCTTTCGTCGTCGACTGGCCGGACCGAAACCAGGTCGATCTGCTTCGGGTTCATTTGCGTGACCGACAAAACGTCAGGAAAGAGATAGCCCGGCTCCTGGCAGATGGCGGTCACCGCCCAGCTCGGTGAACGTGTCGCCTTGGTGATCTCAAGGAATTCGCAATTGTATTCGATGCTTTCCAGGCCGCGGGCCGACAGCACAATGTTGCCGGCCTCAATCACCGTCTGCAGCGTATCCTTTTTGGCTTGAGCACAAAGATCCTCGGATTGGAGATAGACACCTTCGATGAAGTCCTCGGCGGCGGGCGCAGGCGATGCCGCAACCAGAATCGAAATGCAAAGAGAGCTCCTCAAAGCCATGTTTTCATTCCGTTTTGGTATCTTCCGGTATCTTCTACAAGGTAATCGTCTCGCCGATCTTCGGCAATGCCACTTTCACATCCGATCCATCCATTCCCGCCACGAACTTTTCGGCGGTCTGGTCGATGATCGGAAACGTGCCGAAGTGGCTGGGGATAACCGCATCGAAATCGAAGAAGCGCCGGCAGGCAAGAGCCGCCACCGCGCCGCCCATGGTAAAGCGGTCGCCGATCGGCACGATGCCGATCTTCGGCTCATGCAATTCGTTGATCAGCGCCATGTCGGAAAAAATGTCGGTGTCACCCATATGGTAGAGCGTCTTGTCTTCCGGAAAATGCAGCACGAGCCCGCCCGGATTACCGAGATAGACGTTCTGGCCACCGTCGATGCCAAATGACGACGAGTGCAGCGCCTGGACGAAGGTGGTGGTGAAGCCACCGCAATCAACGGTGCCGCCGATATTGCCTGGATTGATCTTGTTGTCGCTGACGCCCTTGCCAACCAGGTACATGCAGATTTCGAAATTGGCGACCAGCATGGCGCCGCTTTTCCCGAGCACTTCCAACGCGCCGCTGGCGTGGTCGTTGTGGCCGTGCGTCAACAATACATGCGTGACACCTTCCGCCGGTCCTTCCCAGCCGCCGGTCCATGACGGATTGCCGATCAGATAGGGGTCGATGAGGATTCTCGCGTCTGCGGTCTCGATGCGGAATGCCGAATGTCCGTACCAGGTCAGTTTCATCAATGCCTTCCTCGATTTTTGCTCTGTCAAAGGGTAGAACGCAGTCAGTAAAATTAAAGTCCCACAAAGGAAAGTCGTTGAGCATTATCAGCATCGAGGAGTTGCCGGCACGGCTTGGCGGCGGCAAGACGCTGGCCGGGCTCGATCTCGGCGACAAGACGATCGGCGTGGCGGTTTCCGACCGGGGTTTTTCCTTCGCCCATCCGCGCCCCGTCATCATGCGCCGGAAATTCTCCCTGGATGCCGCAGTCCTCCTCGCTTTGCTGCAGAAGGAGAACGCCGGGGCCGTGGTGCTTGGCCTGCCGGTCAACATGGATGGGTCGGAAGGACCCCGCGCCCAGAAATCCCGCGCCTTCGTCCGCAATATGGCTGGTCTGACCGACCTGCCCTTCGTTTTTTGGGACGAGCGGCTGTCGACGGTGGCGGCCGAGCGGACATTGATCGAAATGGATTTTTCGCGCCGCAAACGAGCCGGCAAGATCGATTCGGCGGCGGCCGCCTTTATTCTGCAGGGAGTTCTGGACCGGCTTCAGTCGCTCGATGCAAGTGCTCGGACGGAACCGAATCCATCCACCGCTTCTTGATCCAGGCAGCAATGTTGCGACGCCGGCGAAACGCCCAAAACGCCATCAAGAGCAGCCCGTCGAAGACGCAGGCTTTCGCCACCATGCCGGGAATGATCGCCGGATCGACGCCAAGCATCTGCCCGTAGAGCTGGAAGACGAGATCATGCAATTGCCGGCTAAGCATCACATAGCCGAAATTGATGTCGTTGAGCGACAGGAAGAACCAGCCCCAGAACAGAGCGAGCGGAGCAACCCAAAGTGCGAACAGGTAGCGCATCAGCGGCCATCCCTCGGGTTGGTGTCCGATCGACCGGAAATGCGTGAGAGCAAGGAACTGTGCGCCGCGTCCTTCGCCATCAGATGCGCGGCGGCCCGGATGTCGGCTCTGGCCGGAACCGCTGCGGTAAAGGCCGAACGCCGCTCCGCAAGCATGGCGACATAGGAAGCCAGCAGCGCGGCCAATTGCACGGCGACGGCCATGAACAGCCCGTTGATGCCTTGCGCGGCGCCGCCGACCAGAACGAGCGACAATACGCCGGAAGCCGAGATGAAGGCGGTGCGCACGACGCTGTCGACGGCTTGCGGGTCTGGTACGCCGCTGATCAGGGTCTCGACGAAGGCCCAGCAAAACAGCACCGCAACAACAAGCAATGCGACGGCAAGCGGCGCCACGACGATGGCGTTTTCGAGATCGGCGAAATGGGCATTCTGAATGGCAACGCCCAACACACCGAGCGCCGCCGCAACGCCGCGATTTCCGTCAATGCAGATGAACGCCAGCAGGGCGAAAGCCACTGCCCAGTGCAAGGCCAGAAAGGAGGTCAATATATACCGCATGGCGTTCCTGCTTTGGTAAACAGGACATTGGGCTTTGCGGCTTGCCGCCGCAATGGAAACCATTTGTTAAGGTTAACGGCCATCCACAGGGACGCGACAAAGAACAAATCCCCTGTCAAAACCCTCTCAATTGACCGGCGGATAGAGCGTGTCGATGATCATGCGGGCATCGTGGCGCGAATCGAGCATGCCGTAGGTGTTGCGCCACTGGCCGGCCAGCCGCGTCTCGACGAAAGCATCGGCGATCCGCCCTGCTCCCAGCCGGCGCAGCTCCGCCGCCGCCGCCGACAGCGCCAGTTGCTCCGTCAGCAGCCGCGCCGAGCCCTCGTCGGTTGCCGCCACTTGCATCGCCGCCTTGAGCACGCCGATAGTGCCACGCCCGCCGGCGCCGAGATCGCGGTCGATGCCGGTCAGCACCTCCTCGAACAGGCCGGGCGCCCGGCCAAGCACGCGCAGCACATCGAGCGCCATTACGTTGCCGGAACCCTCCCAGATCGCATTGACCGGCGCTTCGCGGTAATAACGGGCAAGCGGCGCTTCCTCGACATAGCCATTGCCGCCAAGGCATTCCATCGCCTCGTAAAGCAGCGGCGGCGCGATCTTGCAGACCCAGTATTTGACGACCGGGGTCATGGCGCGGGCGAAGGCGGCCTCGCCGCGGTCGCTGGCCGCCTCGTCGAAGGAACGCGCCAGCCGAAACGACAGCGCGGTGGCGGCGGCAACGTCGAGCGCCATATCGGCCAGCACGCGTTGCATCAACTGCTGCTCGATCAGATTGGCGCCGAACACCTGGCGGTGACGTGTATGGTGGACGGCCTCGGCCAGCCCTGCCCGCATGATCGCCGACGAGGCCACGGCGCAGTCGAGCCGGGTCAGCGTCACCATGTCCATGATCGTCTTTACGCCCGCGCCGGGCTCGCCGACCATTTCGCCAATGGCGTTGACGAACTCCACCTCGGACGACGCATTGGAGCGGTTGCCGAGCTTGTCCTTCAGCCGTTGGAAGCGAAAACCGTTGCCCGACCCATCGCCGAGAATGCGCGGAACGAGAAAGCACGAAAGTCCCTCCGGCGCCTGTCCGAGCACCAGAAAGGCATCCGACATCGGTGCCGACATGAACCATTTGTGGCCGGTGAGCCGGTAGAAGCCGCTGCCAGCGCGCTCGGCCCGGGTGGTGTTGGCGCGCACATCCGTGCCACCCTGCTTTTCGGTCATGCCCATGCCAAGCGTCAGCCCGGTCTTTTCGACCGGCGGCCTCTGGCTCTGGTCGTATTTGCGCGTCGTCACCCTGGGCGCCCATTCGCGAAACAGTTTTGGGCTGGCCATCAGCGCCGCCAGCGATGCGCTGGTCATGGTGATGGGGCAGAGGTGTCCGGTCTCGAGCTCCGCTGTCAGATAAAAACGCGCGGCGCGCACCTGATGACGTCGCCCGACCTCGGCATCGCCATTTTCCCAGACCGAGGAATGCAGGCCGTTGGCCACCGATCGACGCATCAGCGCATGATAGGCCGGGTGGAACTCGACCTGATCGATGCGCCGGCCCTGCCGGTCATGCGTCCTGAGCTTCGGCGTCTCGACATTGGCCAGACGGGCCAGTTCCTGCGCCTCCGGCGTCAGCACGAACCGGCCAAGGCCGTCGAGATCCTTGCGCACCGGATCGGAAAAGCGCTCGGCAAGCTGGATCAGCAACGGATCGCCTCGCCACGCATTGCCGCCCGTCAGCGGCGGCGGCTGGTTGATCACGTCGTCGGTCACGCACAGTCCTTGTTGTCTGAGGGCTACGAATCCGAAGCCATTGGCGGTTATAGCCAAGCGTTGCCGCGCGCGCGACGAAAAACCGGGGAGAAAGGCCGCAATCCAAAGCTGGTGCTTGCGGCTGCAAAATCTGAGCCCTATAGCAGCGCCTTGAGATGACCGACGCTTCGTCCCTGCCGCTTTATCCTCACCGCCATCTTCTGGGCATCCGCGATCTTTCCCCCGCCGACATCGAGCTTTTGCTCGACCGCGCCGATCGAGCGGTGGCGATCTCCCGGCAGCCAGAGAAGAAGACCTCGACGCTGCGCGGCCGCACCCAGATCAACCTTTTCTACGAAGCCTCGACCCGCACACAGTCCTCGTTCGAGCTGGCCGGAAAGCGGCTCGGCGCCGACGTCATGAACATGTCGGTGGCGAGTTCCTCGGTGAAGAAGGGCGAGACGCTGATCGACACGGCAATGACGCTGAACGCCATGCGCCCCGACATATTGATCATCCGCCACCAGTCGGCGGGCGCCGCCGCACTTCTGGCGCAGAAGGTCGGCTGCTCCGTGGTCAATGCCGGCGACGGCGCCCATGAGCACCCGACGCAGGCGCTGCTCGACGCCCTGACCATCCGCCGTGCCAAGGGGCCGCTGTCGAAGCTGATCGTGGCGATCTGCGGCGACATCCTGCATTCGCGCGTCGCGCGCTCCAACATCATGCTGCTCAACGCGCTCGGCGCCCAGGTGCGCGTCGTCGCCCCGTCGACGCTGCTGCCCGCCGGCATCGAGAAGATGGGGGTGATCGTCACCCGCTCGATGGCCGAAGGGCTTAAAGACGCCGACGTGGTGATGATGCTGCGCCTGCAGCGCGAGCGGATGGAGGGCGCCTTCGTGCCTTCGGTGCGCGAATATTTCCACTATTTCGGTCTCGATGCCGAGAAGCTGAAGGCGGCCAAGGACGACGCGCTGGTGATGCATCCAGGCCCAATGAACCGCGGCGTCGAGATCGCTTCGGAAATCGCCGACGGCCCGCAGAGCGTCATCCAGGAACAGGTGGAGATGGGCGTTGCCGTGCGCATGGCTGTGATGGAAGCGCTGCTCGACCCTCGCCGTAACACTGAGGGCCGCGCATGAGCACGACGGTCTTCAACAAGGTTCGCATCATCGACCCGTCGCGCGGCATCGACGAGGTCGGCGCAATCATCGTCGAAGGCCGCAAGATCGTCGCCGCCGGCAAGGCTGCGCTCAACCAGGGCGCTCCGGAAGGCGCCAAGATCATCGATGGCGCAGGCAAGGCGGTTGTTCCCGGCCTGATCGACGCACGCGTCTTCATCGGCGAACCCGGTGGCGAACACCGCGAGACCATCGCCTCGGCCAGCGTGGCGGCTGCAGCCGGCGGCGTAACCTCCCTCGTCATGATGCCCGATACCGACCCGGTGATCGACAATGTCGCGCTGGTCGAGTTCGTGCTGCGCACCGCCAAGGATACAGCCATCGTCAACATCTTTCCGGCAGCGGCGATCACCAAGGGTCTCGAAGGCCGCGAGATGACCGAGTTCGGCCTGCTTCTCGAGGCCGGCGCGGTCGCCTTCACCGACGGTCGCCACACCATATCAAGCGCACTGGTGATGCGCCGCGCGCTGACCTATGCGCGCGATTTCGGCGGCGTGATCGCCCATGAAACCCAGGATGCCGATCTCGCCTCGTCAGGCGTGATGAATGAAGGCCTCTACGCCAGCTGGCTCGGCCTTGCCGGCATCCCGCGCGAGGCCGAATCCATCCCGCTGGAGCGTGACCTGGCGCTGGCGCGGCTGACCGGCGGCGCCTATCACGCGGCCAAGATCTCGACGGCGATGGCGGCGGCAGCAGTGACGCGAGCCAAGGCCGACGGCGCCAATGTCACATCAGGCGTGTCGATCCACAATCTATCGCTCAACGAGAACGATGTCGGGGAGTACCGCACCTTCTTCCGGTTGACGCCGCCGCTGCGCGCCGAGGAGGACCGGCTGGCGATGATCGAGGCGATCAAGGACGGCACCATCGACATCATCGTCTCCTCGCACGACCCGCAGGACGTCGACACCAAGCGCCTGCCCTTCGCCGATGCGGCGGCCGGTGCCATCGGGCTGGAAACGCTGCTGGGCGCGGCACTTCGGCTCTATCACAATGGCGACGTGCCGCTGCTGCGGCTGGTCGAGGTGCTGTCGACCGCCCCGGCACGGCTCTTTGGCCTGCCCGGCGGAACGCTGAAGCCGGGCGCATTGGCCGATCTGGCGCTGGTCGATCTGGACGAACCGTGGATCGTCAGCGAAAGCGGCATTCGCTCGCGCTCGAAAAACACCTGTTTCGAAGGCGCGCGGCTGCAGGGCAAGGTCTTGCAAACGATGGTGGCGGGACGCACAGTGTTTTCGGCTTGAGCCCGGCCACGGCGCATTGCGCGGCAATCCGCTCGGCTGGGGAAATGCGGGGGAAACAATGAGTTACGGTCCCGTCTTGGCACTTGTGTTCGGCTACCTGCTCGGCTCGATTCCATTCGGGCTGCTGGTTACCCGTGCCGCCGGCCTCGGCGACGTGCGCAAGATCGGCTCCGGCAATATCGGTGCCACCAATGTGCTACGCACCGGCAACAAGGGGCTTGCCGCCGCGACGCTGCTGCTCGACGCGCTGAAGGGCACGGCCGCGGTGCTGATCGCCGGCCGCTTTGCATCCGAGCTTGGGCTTTGGGCCGGGCTCGGCGCTTTCCTGGGCCATCTCTTTCCGGTCTGGCTCGGCTTCAAGGGCGGCAAGGGCGTGGCCACCTATCTCGGCGTGCTGATCGCGCTGGCCTGGCAGGTGGCGCTGATTTTCGCTGTCGTCTGGCTGGTGGTTGCATTCCTGGCCCGTTACTCCTCACTGGCCGCGCTGACGGCCGCGGTCGTCGTGCCGATTGCGCTCTATTTCCTGAGCACGCCGCCGATTGCGGGGCTGTTCGCGCTGATGAGCCTGATCGTCATCATAAAACACCGGACCAACATTGAGCGGCTGCTGGCCGGCACCGAGGGCAAGATCGGAGCCAAGGGTTGAGCCAGCGTTCAGCCGGGCCGCGCCTCAGCGACCGGCAGCGGCTGAGCTGGCTTCGTTTGATACGAACGCCGAATGTCGGCCCGGCGACCTTTCGCGATCTGATCAACCGCTTCGGCTCGGCCGAGGCAGCACTGGAGATCCTGCCCGAACTGATGATCTCGGGCGGCGCCAGCCGCATCGCCCGCATCCCGTCAGTCGCCGAGGCCGAAGCCGAACTGGAAGCCGCCCGCCGGGCCGGCGCCCGCTTCGTCGGCATCGGCGAGGCGGACTATCCGCCGCTGCTGAAGAGCACGGATCATCCGCCGCCGCTGCTCGCCGTCAAGGGCGAAGGCGCGGTGTTCCGCTTGCCGGCGGTGGCCATCGTCGGCGCCCGAAACGCCTCGCTGGCCGGGATCAAGATGGCGCGGACGCTCGCCGCCGAACTTGGCCGCGACGGCTACGGCATCGTTTCCGGCCTGGCACGCGGCATCGATACGGCTGCACACCAGGGCAGCCTTGCAACCGGCACGATCGGTGTGCTGGCCGGCGGCATCGACATGCCCTACCCGCCCGAGAATGCCGGCCTGTGCGACGAGATTGCCGAGCGCGGCGGCGCTATCATCTCGGAAATGCCGTTCGGCTGGCAGCCGCGTGCCCAGGACTTTCCGCCCCGCAACCGCCTTGTCGCCGGTGCCGCCCTTGGGCTGGTCGTGGTCGAGGCCGCGCAACGCTCCGGCTCACTGATCAGCGCCAGGCTTGCCGGCGAGATGGGCCGGCTGGTCTTCGCCGTTCCCGGCTCACCGCTCGATCCACGTGCCGCCGGCACCAACGGCCTGCTCAAGGACGGCGCCACTCTCGTCACCGAAGCGTCGGACATTTCCAGCGCGATCGCGCCGCTGGTCGGCACGCCGATGCCAAGGGCGCCGCTCGAAGAGCCGCCCGATTTCTCAGTGACACCGCCGACCGGCGAAGCCGATCGCGAGCGCGTCATCGAAGCGCTTGGCCCGACGCCGGTGACGGTCGACGAGATCATCCGCCACACCGGCCTGCATCCGGCCCAGGTTTTCATGGTGCTGCTGGAACTCGACCTCGCCGGCCGACTGGAGCGCCATGCGGGCGGGAACGTGTCGCTGGTTTGATCGAGGTTTCCGGATGTTTCGGCTACGAGGCCCTCACCACGATGGGACGGGTGGTTAGAGGAACCACCGTCACGTGCGGGACGCGCTCTCCGTGTTCTAAGTCATTGCCGGCTTTGCGTAGGGGAGCCACGGCGTGCCCTGGCTCAGGAAGCAACAATCGGCAGATACAATTGCTTCTCACCGATGCATCTTGATTGGCTCTTGCGGCAAGCCACTCCGCTCTGTCTCGCGTCAAACCGATGAGGCAAGTACCGGCGAAGTCTGCAGGCACGTCCACGGTCGTATCAAACACGGCCCATGTGCCAGTCGGCTCTTGAACAGTCAAAAACGTCATAACAGCACCCGCTAATATATAGCGCTCGAACCTACGGGACGAAGCTCTGTTCCTGCATCGATCAAACGAAGGAGATGGCGACAGGCGGCGGGCGATTTATGTGCGTTAACCAGGCCGAAGGCCGATCGGCGCCACGGACTTGGCCCGGCCTTGCGAGTAGTTGATCTTGTCGGGATAAAAAATGGCCGGCGCCAGTTTGCGGGGGGTTGGGGTAGATTGCGTAATAGGCGCCGGCCAAGCGGAAACCAGGTCCGCCGCCTGTGTATAAAAGCCAAATTCGCGAGACTTGTTATGGCGTGATCGCGGAAGGCGCGATCGTGATTTGGCCGGCGAGGACGGGCGCCGGCACGATCGAGGCGCTCGGCCCGACACCGGCGCCATACCGGCCTCAGTGCCGCTCCAGGGCTCCGTGGCGGTGCATTCGTGCCCTAGCGGAACAGATACTTTGACACTTCCGGGTTGCCGCGGCGCCACATTACGTTGTCCAGGAAGTAGTGGTGCACATTGATGAATATCAGCACGATGAAGAAGAACAGCGACGACCCCAGGACTTGCCTGTCATAGGGAATCAAAGCCGTCAGCACGAACGGAATCAACCAGAAGCCGAGATAGCCGAGCGCGCCACCCCCGACGATGAATCCCAAGACCCGAAGTCTGTAGAGAGGGCCGAGAAAGGACAGTATCTTCGGCTCCGGATATCTTGCGGCATCGTGACCGTCGCGCTCGACATTGGTCTGATAACGCCAGACCACCGCCAGATACTGAAGCGAGTGGAGCGCGGGCACCACGAGAAGCCAGAGCGGGTTTATCCTCGCAATCAGGATCCAGAGGTAGAGCGACGCGACATAGGCCACGATGCCATTATAAGGCAGCGCGCCGCCATTCCTTCGCCAGCGATTGACCAGCATCAGGACGGCGGCCGCCGTGGAAGCAGTGGCCGACAGCAAGGCGATGTCCGCGATCCAGGCAGGGGCCGCGAAAGTGTAGTAGTCCAGGCCGTAATATTTGCCTTGGGTGACTGCCGTATTCGTCTGTAGCCAGGCCAGGATCCACACGGCATAGCTGTTGAACAACAGCACCTTCTTGTCGCGATCGTCGAAGAATTTGCGCTTCAGGACGGCATCCACCATCAGCATGCCGTAGCCTTGCTTGACGTAGTGCCAGCCGACGAAAAAGAACATCGCGTTGGTCGCATATCCGAGCAGGCGCGTATCCGCCGTTGCCGCGCCATAGGCAAAGAAGCCGACCATGATCAGGGGAACGGCAATCCCGGCGAAAATATAGCGGATCTGGAGGCTCCTATCATATCCGTCGCCGGCCACCTTGCGCCCGAAATTGCGATAGAAAATCTGGTATGAGTGGGCGAAGTGCGGATAGTTCACCAGATAGGCCACGACGACCATCGTCGCGGCCACGGGACCTTCGTACTGAAGCGGCACAAGAAACAGAACCGGCAGGATGAGAAATGCGCTACCGCCCAGCATGAGGAAGTCGGCGACCGGGCCGAAGAGATATTTCTGAGGCTTCGCCGCCGCAGGGGCCAAACCATCCGCCGAAAGGTGAAGCGCCATGCATAAGCCCTCCCTTGGGAAGGCTGACTGTAACCATCGACCAATTCGGCGACAAGATTTCAGGCTGCCGAAAGTGACGCGCTTGGCATATTGGTTCGAGCGAAATGGTGAGCGCGTCGGGGTTCGAACCCGAGACCTACTGATTAAAAGTCAGTTGCTCTACCGGCTGAGCTACGCGCTCCCGCGGGCCTGGAAATGCCGCCCTCGAAATTGCGCGGAACATAGGGAGAGTGCTTCGACCGGTCAACCGGAAAAAGAGGAAGCGAAAGCCAGGGTTTTTCGAGGTGCCGCAGCGCCTCGTGCCGCCGAGCCGGCAGGCGCTTAGGAGTTTTCGACGGGCGAGCGAAAGGCTGGCCTTTGGCACAACGGCCAAACGGGAGAAACATTACAAATCAGCGGGTTACAATTTCTCGCGGAACAATTGCACGCTCTGTCCGTTTTCTCGCCACAAGGGACGTCAACCACCCTTCAAGGAGAAAGATCATGAACAGGATCATGTCGGGTCTGCTGGCGACCACTCTCTCATTGTCGTTCGCTGCCGCGGAGATCGTGCCGGTCAACGCGCAGCCGACCTATGTGCCGCTCGGCCAAGGCCTTTCGTCGAATATCGAGACCGTCCAGTACGAGCCGTGGCGGAAGCGCAATTTTAATCGCAATTTCTCCCGCAATCGCGATTTCTCACGTCGGGATTTCTCGCGTCGCAACTTTGCCCGCAACGACGGCAGCTACTGGCGCGGCCATCGCGGGTCGCGCGAATGGCGTCGCGGCTACCGCCGCCACGGCGACTACTGGTTCCCGCTGGCTGCCTTCGCCACTGGCGCGCTGATCACCGGCGCGATCATCAACAATCAGAACCGTGTTTATCGGGGCGACGCCCATGTGCAGTGGTGCTACAACCGCTACAGATCGTACCGCGCGTATGACAATACGTTCCAGCCCTATAACGGCCCGCGTCAGCAGTGCTATTCCCCGTACTGATGAGCAGAGTTGATTAGAGAACGTTGATCAAGCCCGCGCCGGTAACGGCGCGGGCAAGTGTGTCTGTTGAACTCACGGCGCGCTCAAGGTTCTGCGCACAGCATCTTTCCAGCCCGCGAGCTTGGCGGCACGAGTGGCGATCTCCATATCCGGCTGGAACCTCCGATCGAGTGCCCAGCTCTTGGCGAACTCCTTTGCCTTCGGCCAAACACCCGCCTTCGATCCGGCCAGCCATGCGGCACCAAGCGCCGTCGTCTCCAGAATGATCGGACGGTCGACCGGCGCGTCGAGGATATCGGCCAGCCGCTGCATGGTCCAGTCGGATGCCACCATGCCGCCGTCGACACGAAGCACGGTTCTGGCCGAGGCGCCCTTCCAGTCCTTGCGCATCGCGTCGAGGAGGTCGCGAGTCTGATAGGCGACCGATTCAAGCGCGGCGCGGGCAAATTCCGCCGGACCTGAATTGCGGGTCAGCCCGAAGATGGCGCCCCGCGCATCAGCATCCCAATGCGGCGCCCCGAGCCCGACAAAGGCCGGCACCAGATAGACATTTTGTGTTGGGTCGGCGGACGCCGCCAGGACGCCGCTTTGCTCCGCCTTACCGATCACCTTGATGCCGTCGCGCAGCCATTGCACGGCCGCCCCTGCGATGAAGATCGACCCTTCCAGCGCATAGGTAGTCTTGCCGTTCAGGCGGTAGGCGATGGTGGTCAGCAGACGGTTCTTTGAGCGCACCAGATCGCTGCCGGTATTGAGCAATGCGAAGCAGCCGGTGCCATAGGTCGACTTCATCATGCCCGGCTCGAAACAGGCCTGGCCGATGGTCGCGGCATGCTGGTCGCCCGCCACACCGAGAATTCTGATCTCGGCGCCAAACAGGTTTTTCTCCGTGATTCCATAATCATCGGCGCAATCCTTCACCTCAGGCAGCATCGCGGCCGGAATGCGCAGAATGGAAAGCAACTCGTCGTCCCAGGCATTCTTTTCGATGTTGTAGACCAGCGTGCGCGAGGCGTTGGTGGCGTCAGTGGCGTGAACCTTGCCGCCGGTCAGCCGCCAGATCAGGAAACTGTCGATGGTGCCGGCCAGTAACTCGCCCTTCTCGGCGCGTTTCCTGGCGCCTTTCACATTGTCCAGCATCCAGGCGATCTTGGTACCGGAGAAATAAGGATCAAGTAGCAGCCCGGTTTTTTTGGTGAATGTCTTCTCTAGGCCCTGCTTCTTCAGCTTCTGGCACAGCGGCGCGGTGCGGCGGTCCTGCCAGACGATTGCATTGTGAATTGGCTTGCCGGTCGCCCTCTCCCAGATGACGACGGTCTCGCGCTGGTTGGTGATGCCGATCGCGGCGACATCGGAAGCCTCGCGGCCGGCACTCTTCAGCGCTGCCTTCACTGTTGCGACGACGCTTCCCCAGATTTCCTCCGGGTCGTGCTCGACCCAGCCAGAGGCCGGATAATGCTGGATGAATTCCTTCTGCCCGCTGCCGGCAACCTTCATCTTGTCGTCGAACAGGATCGCCCGGCTCGATGTCGTTCCCTGATCGATTGCCAGGATGTATCCGCTCATAGTCTCCCCCTCGGCGTATGCCCAAAAAGGACGCACGGCATTGTAATTGTCCATACAAAGAGGGGAGACGGCAACATGCCGCCTCCCCGATTGTCGCGATGCGGGCGCAAACGCTCGCATCAAACAGTTTTACTTCTGCCAGCTCTTCACCAGCTCGTCGTAGTTGATGGTGATCGGCTTGTCCTTCTCCGGCTCGATCTTCAGCTGTGGCGCGAGATTGCCCTTCTTGACCGCGTCGGCGTTCCAGTAGGCGAGATCATGCTCTTCGGCCATCTTCGGGCCGATATCGCCCTGGACGCCCGACTTCTCCAAGCGGGTCATGACCTTCTCCTGCTCGGCACAGAGCGAATCCATCGCTTCCTGCGCGGTCTTGGCGCCCGACGAGGCATCGCCGATCGCCTGCCACCAGAGCTGAGCCAGCTTCGGATAGTCCGGCACGTTGGTGCCGGTCGGCGACCACTGGACGCGGGCCGGCGAGCGGTAGAACTCGATCAGGCCACCGAGCTTCGGAGCCCGTTCGGTGAAGCTCTTGTCGTGGATCGTGCTTTCGCGAATGAAGGTCAGGCCGACATGGCTCTTCTTTACGTCGACGGTCTTCGACGTCACGAACTGCGCGTAAAGCCAGGCTGCCTTGGCGCGGTCGTCCGGCGTCGACTTCATTAGCGTCCAGGAACCGACGTCCTGATAGCCGAGCTTCATGCCGTCCTTCCAGTAGACGCCGTGCGGCGACGGCGCCATGCGCCATTTCGGCGTGCCGTCGTCGTTCAGCACCGCCTTGGCGCCGGCGTCGACCATCGAGGCGGTGAAGGCGGTGTACCAGAACATCTGCTGGGCGACCGACCCTTGAGCCGGCACCGGGCCGGATTCGGAGAAGGTCATGCCCTGGGCTTCCGCCGGAGCATAGGCCTTCAGCCAGTCGAGATATTTCTGGATCGAGTAGACGGCGGCCGGACCGTTGGTGTCACCGCCGCGGGCTACACAGGAACCGACAGGACGCGAATTCTCGTCGACCTTGATGCCCCATTCGTCGACCGGCAGACCGTTCGGAATGCCCTTGTCACCATTGCCGGCCATGGACAGCCAGGCGTCGGTGAACCGCCAGCCGAGCGACGGGTCCTTCTTGCCGTAGTCCATGTGACCATAGACCTTCTTGCCGTCGATCTCGCGGCCGGTGAAGAACTCGGCAATGTCCTCATAGGCCGACCAGTTGACCGGCACGCCGAGGTCGTAGCCATACTTGGCCTTGAAGTCCGCCTTGTTTTTCTCGTCGTTGAACCAATCGTAACGGAACCAGTACAGGTTCGCGAACTGCTGGTCGGGAAGCTGGTAGAGCTTCTTGTCGGGCGCCGTGGTGAACGAGGTGCCGATGAAGTCCTTCAGGTCGAGGTTCGGATTGGTGACATCCTTGCCCTCGTTCGCCATCCAGTCAGTCAGGTTGCGCACCTGCTGGTAGCGCCAGTGCGTGCCGATCAGATCGGAATCGTTGACCCAGGCGTCATAAAGGTTCTGGCCGGTCTGCATCTGGGTCTGGATCTTCTCGACGACGTCGCCCTCCTGGATGAGGTCGTGCGAGAGCTTGATGCCGGTGATGGCGCTAAAGGCCGGCGCCAGAACCTGCGATTCATACTGATGCGTCGCGATGGTTTCGGAGACGACCTTGATCTCCATGCCGGCGAACGGCTTCGCAGCATCGATGAACCATTGCATCTCGGCTTCCTGGTCGGCGCGCGAAAGCGTCGAAAGAGGGCCGATCTCCTTGTCGAGGAAGGCTTTTGCCTCGTCCATTCCGGCATAGGCATTGCCTGCACCGAGCAACAGGACAAGTGCAGTCGTTGATGTCAAGAATTGCCGTCGCATGTGTTTCCTCCACTGTTAATGTTTAAAGTACGATCTGAAGCGGTCACGGCACGCGGCCGCTCCAACTATTTCTCCCTCTATACGTAGCGGAACACGCCGATGGCGTAGACCACGGAGAGAGCGAGAGCCCACCACAAGTTGGGCCCGACAAGACCCAGCCAAGCGAGATGGATAAAGGCGCTGCCGAGCAGCGACAGGAAGAGACGGTCGCCGCGCGTCGTTTCGAAGCGCAGGATGCCAACGCGCGGATTGCCGCCCGGCGAGACGTATTCCCAGACCGCCATGCCGCAAAGCAGCAGAAAGATCGTGGCAAAGAACGCCGCCGTCGGCCACGTCCACGCCATCCACGAAAAATCGAGGTTGGACGATAGGTTAAATCCCCACAGGCGGATATTGGCCGGATCGCTGAAGCCTACCGTTATTGCCACAAAATCGATTTGAAGTGCCACCCAGGCCACGACGACCAAAGCGAGAAACAGCACCGACCACAACCATGCCATCCGTGGATTTCTATCGACCTGCTCCATCATACCCTCCCCAGGGCAAAGCCCTTGGCGATGTAGTTGCGCACGAACCAGATGACGAGCGCGCCGGGGATCAGCGTCAGCACGCCGGCGGCGGCGAGCAGGCCCCAGTCCATGCCAGCCGCCGAGACAGTGCGGGTCATCGTGGCGGCGATCGGCTTGGCGTCCGTCGTCGTCAGCGTGCGGGCGATCAGCAGTTCGACCCAGGAGAACATGAAACAGAAGAAGCAGGCGACGCCGATGCCGCTGGCGATCAGCGGCATGAAGATCTTGATGAAGAAACGCGGGAACGAATAGCCGTCGATATAGGCCGTCTCGTCGATCTCCTTCGGCACGCCCGACATGAAGCCTTCGAGGATCCACACCGCAAGCGGCACGTTGAACAGGCAATGTGCCAGCGCCACGGCGATATGCGTGTCGATCAGGCCGAAGGCCGAATAGAGCTGGAAGAACGGCAGCGCGAACACCGCCGGCGGCGCCATGCGGTTGGTCAGCAGCCAGAAGAACAAATGTTTGTCGCCGAGGAAGCGATAGCGCGAGAAGGCGTAGGCGGCCGGCAAGGCCGCGGCCACCGAAATCACCATATTCATAACCACATAGGTGATCGAGTTGATGTAGCCCGAATACCAGGACGCGTCGGTGAAGATGGTGCGGTAGTTCGCCAATGTCGGATTGTGCGGATAGAGCGTCAGCGAGGAGACGATCTCGGCATTGGTCTTGAAGCTCATATTGATGAGCCAGTAGATCGGCAAAAGCAGGACGATGATGTAGATCGTTGGCACGATCCACCACCAGCGCGATTCCTCGCCGCGCCGGCGCATCAGCCTGGCGATCTCATCCTGCGAGCGCGTGCTGGCAAGCGCTCCCGAAACAGCTGTTTCGCCCACCCTGTCCTGCCTTGTCGCTCTTTCGTCGGCGCCACTCATCTCAGCGCTCCGCGTCGTAATTGGTCATCACGGTGTAGAACACCCATGACAACAGAAGGATGATCAGGAAGTAGACCAGCGACATTGCCGCCGCCGGACCAAGGTCAAACTGGCCGAGCGCCGTCTTGACCAGGTCGATCGACAGGAACGTCGTCGAGTTGCCGGGGCCGCCGCCGGTGACGACAAAGGGTTCGGTGTAGATCATGAAACTATCCATGAAGCGCAACAGCACGGCGATCAGAAGCACGCGCTTCATCTTCGGCAACTGGATGTAGCGGAACACCGCCCAGCGCGACGCGCCGTCAATCTTGGCCGCCTGGTAGAAGGCATCCGGGATGGAGACGAGGCCGGCGTAGCAAAGCAGCACGACGAGACTGGTCCAGTGCCAGACATCCATGATGATGACGGTGACCCAGGCATCGATCGGATCCTGGACATAATTGTAGTCGATGCCGAGCGCATTGACGTAGTAGCCGAAGAGGCCGATGTCATTGCGGCCGAAAACCTGCCAGATCGTGCCGACGACATTCCACGGGATGAGCAGCGGCAGCGCCATCAGCACCAGGCAGACCGGCACGGCCCAACCCTTCTTCGGCATGTTGAGGGCGATGAAGATGCCGAGCGGTACCTCGATCGCGAGGATGATGAAGGAAAAGACCAGGTTGCGGACCATCGCTTCCCAGAAGCGGTCGGAATGCAGCAGTTCCTCGAACCATTCCGTGCCGGCCCAGAAGAAGACGTTGTTGCCGAACGTGTCCTGCACCGAATAGTTGACGACGGTCATCAGCGGGATGACAGCCGAGAACGCCACCAGCACCAGCACCGGCAGCACGAGGAACCACGCCTTGTTGTTCCAGGTCTTTTCCATCTACGCCCCCATCTCGACACGCCAGGAATCGGCATAGATGTTGATGCGGGTGGGCTCGAAGCGCACCTTCGGCTCGGCCGGCACGGTCTCGTCCTCGCCGATGATGGCGGCGATCTCGCGGCCTTCGAAACTGGCGCGGACCACCTTGTGGCGGCCGACATCCTCGACCTTGCTGACCTTCACGGCCATGCCCTCGCGGCCAAGCCTGACATATTCGGGACGGATGCCGAGCTCTACCGGGCCGGTGACGGCCTGGGGCGCGCCGGGCAGTTCGATGCGCTGGCTGCCAATCGTCGCCGTCTTGCCCTCGATCGCCACCGGCATGACATTCATGCCGGGCGAGCCGATGAAATAGCCGACGAAGGTGTGGCGCGGCCGCTCGAACAGTTCGGCCGGCGTGCCGATCTGCACGATCTCGCCCTCATACATGACGACGACGCGTTCGGCGAAGGTCAGCGCCTCGGTCTGGTCGTGCGTGACATAGACCATGGTGTAGCCGAAACGGCGGTGAAGCTGCTTCAACTGCGAACGCAGCACCCACTTCATATGCGGATCGATGACGGTCAGCGGCTCGTCGAACAGGATGGCGTTGACGTCGGAGCGCACCAGGCCGCGGCCGAGCGAGATCTTCTGTTTCTGGTCGGCGGTCAGTCCGCGCGCCTTCTTCTTTGCCCATGACGCGAGATCGATCATGTCCAGCGTCTCGCGCACTTTGCGGTCGACATCAGCCTCCGGCACGCCGCGGTTGCGCAGCGGGAAGGCCAGATTGTCGTAGACGGTCATGGTGTCGTAGATGACCGGGAACTGGAACACCTGGGCGATGTTGCGTTCCTGCGTCGACAGGTTGGTCACGTCCTTGCCGTTGAACAGCAACTGGCCGTGCGAAGGATGCAGCAATCCCGAAATGATGTTGAGCAGCGTGGTCTTGCCGCAGCCGGACGGTCCAAGCAGCGCATAGGCGCCGCCATCCTCGAAGACCTGATGCACTTCCTTCAGCGCATAGTCCTTGTCCGACTTCGGATTGGGACCGTAGGCGTGGCGAATGTGGTTGCAGTCGATACGCGCCATGTGCCCTCCTCCCTCAAGCCGCCAGCATTTGCGGCGCCGCGGCCGAGCGGCCGTTCGCGTCGAACACCATGATGTGCCGGGGGTCGATGAACACCTCGATGACCTGGTCCGGCTCGAACGCCAGGATGCCATGCTCCAGCATCACCCAGCGCACATCGGCGAAGTCGAGATGCACGAAGCTTTCCGAACCGGTGATCTCGGTGACCGAGACCTTGGCTCTCACCGAAACCGCCGACGGGCTCGGCCGCGCAAGGGAGAGATGGTGGGGCTGAAAGCCGATCGTATAGCTCGTATCGGCAATACCGGCGAGCTCGGCCGGCACCGGGAGGTTCACCCCACCATCGAGAAGGAAGCTCGAACCGCTCTTCTTCAGCACGATGGTGTTGAGCGGCGGATCGGCAAAGGTCTTGGCCGTGACGAGGTCGTTCGGCCTGCGGAAGACGTCGATCGTCGGCCCGAACTGGGTGATGCGGCCTTCGGAAAGCGTCGCCGTGTTGCCGCCGAGCAGCAACGCTTCGTGCGGCTCGGTCGTGGCATAGACGAAGATGGTGCCGGCGGCGGCGAAAATCTTCGGCAGCTCGGCGCGCAGCTCCTCGCGCAGCTTGTAGTCGAGATTGGCGAGCGGCTCGTCGAGCAGCACCAGGCTGGCATTCTTGACGATGGCACGCGCCAGCGCCGTGCGCTGCTGCTGGCCGCCGGAGAGGCTGAGCGGCGTGCGCTCGAGATAGGGCGTCAGCTTGAGGAGCGCGGCGGCTTTGCGCACCTCGCTGTCGATCTTCGCCCGGTCAGTGCCAGCCACACGCAGTGGCGAGGCGATGTTCTCGTAGACGGTCATCGCCGGATAGTTGATGAATTGCTGATAGACCATGGCGACGTTGCGCTTCTGCACCGGCATGCCGGTGACGTCCTTGCCATCGAACCAGACCGAGCCGGAGGCCGGCACGTCGAGGCCGGCCATCAGCCGCATCAGGCTGGTCTTGCCGGACAGCGTCGGCCCGAGCAGAACGTTGAGCGAGCCGTGCTGAAGCGTCAGCGAGACATCGCGTATATGCTCCGCCGCGCCGACCGTCTTCGTCACGTTTCTCAGTTCCAGCATGATGCCTCCTCCCAGACTTTCTGCATCACTTGGCCACCCTACTCGGCCGCCGCCACATGGCGCCGGCTTATTCCGCGCATGAACTCCTCCAACGCTGACGCCTGTTCACGGCTGAGATGCAGGCCACGCTTGGTCCTGCGCCAAAGGACGTCGTCGGAGGTGATAGCCCATTCGTTCTGGGCGAGATAGCGCACCTCCGCCTCGTAGAGATCGGCGCCGAAGTGCCGGCCAAGATCGGCATTTGATCTGGCCAGCCCCAGCAGCATGCGCGCGCGCGTGCCATAGAGCCGGGTCAGCCGGCGGGCCAGGCGCGCGTCAAGGAACGGATAGGCCGTTTTCAGTTTTGCCACCTCGGCATCAAAGCCGGTGGCCGGGAAATCGCCGCCCGGCAGCGGCGCGTTCGCCGTCCACGGCTTGCCGCGTTTGCCGAGAAAATGCTCGATCTTGTCGAGCATCGATTCCGCCAGCCGGCGATAGGTGGTGATCTTGCCGCCGAAGGCGTTGACGATCGGCGCGACACCCTCGCCGCCATCTGCCTTCAGCACATAGTCGCGGGTCGCTTCCTGCGCCTTCGAGGCGCCGTCGTCATAGAGTGGGCGCACTGCTGAATAGGTCCAGACGATATCCGAACGCTTGACGGCCTGCGCGAAATACTCGCTTGCCGCGGCACAGAGATAGTCGATCTCGGTATCGCTGATCTTCGCGTCATGGGGATCGCCGGGGTAATCCTGATCCGTGGTGCCGATCAGGGTGAATTCTTCCTCATAGGGAATGGCGAAGATGATCCGCCCATCCTTGTTCTGGAAGAAATAGGCGCGCGGGTCGTCGAACTTCTTGCCGACGACGATGTGACTGCCCTTCACCAGCCGGACATTGTGCACGTCGTTCAAGCCGACCGTGCCGGACAGCACATGGTCGACCCACGGACCGGCGGCGTTGACCAGAAGCCGCGCCTTGACTTCCTCATGTTCGCCGGTCCGGATATCTTCCAGCCTGATCGTCCAGAGACCACCGTCACGGCGTGCTTCGACAACCTTGGTACGGGTTCGGATCGTAGCGCCCCGGTCGGCGGCGTCGCGAGCGTTCAACGCCACCAGCCGCGCATCGTTGACCCAGCCGTCGGAATATTCGAAGGCCTTTCGAAACAGCGGCTTCAATGGCTTGCCGGCCGGGTCCTTTGCCATGTCCAGCGTTCTCGTCGCCGGCAGCAATTTGCGCCCGCCAATGTGGTCGTAGAGAAAAAGGCCGAGCCTGATCAGCCAGGCCGGACGCAGGCCCTTTGCGTAAGGCAGCACGAAACGCATCGGCCAGATGATGTGCGGCGCGTTCTGCCACAGAACCTCGCGCTCCATCAGCGCTTCGCGCACGAGACGGAACTCGTAGAATTCGAGATAGCGCAAACCGCCATGGATCAGCTTGGTCGAGCCGGAAGAGGTTCCGCTCGCCAGATCGTTCATCTCGGCGAGGAAGACAGAGAAGCCGCGCCCAACGGCGTCACGGGCAATGCCGCAGCCGTTGATGCCGCCACCGATGACGAAAATGTCATGGATCGGGGATGCGTCCAAGAAGTCCTCCAGCGATTTCGCATTGCAGCATTTTTGATCTTTTGCGAAACCGTAGCGGGATTATTTCGAAATGATAACGAATGTCAAACGAAATATAAACGGCGACAATTGCCGTAAGGGCTTCAGCTAGGACAGCGACGTTTCGATCAGCTGAACCTCTGCCTCCTGGCAGATCTTGCGCACCGACGCAATGTCGCAGCGGTCGGTGATGAAGGTGTTGACCTGCGACAGATGGCCGATGCGAACCGGCGCCGTGCGCTCGAACTTGGTCTGGTCGGACACCAGGATGACATGCCTCGCGTTGGCGATGATCGCTTGCGCCACCTTCACCTCGCGAAAGTCGAAATCGAGCAGCGCCCCGTCATGATCGATCGCCGAGGCGCCGATCACTGCATAGTCGACTTTGAACTGCCGGATGAAATCGACCGCCGCCTCGCCGACCACGCCGCCGTCGGAACCCCGCACGACGCCGCCGGCGATCACCACTTCTATCGAAGGATATATGCGCATCCTATTGGCAACATTGATATTATTGGTGATGACCATCAAACCTGTATGATCGAGAAGCGCCTTGCTGACCGACTCTGTTGTGGTGCCGATATTGATGAACAGCGAGGCGTTGTCAGGAATCAGTCTCGCCGCCGCAAGTCCGATCGCTTCCTTCTCGTCGGCAGCGATCTTGCGCCGCGCCTCATACTCCATGTTCTCGATGCCGGACGGAAACAATGCTCCGCCATGGATGCGGGAAAGCAGCCTTTGGTCGCATAGATCGTTGAGATCCTTGCGGATGGTCTGCGGTGTCACGTTGAAATACGTCGCCAGGTCGTCGACCAGCACACGGCCATGGTCCTTGGCCATCTGGATGATTTCGGCGTGCCGTGGTGACAGATACATCGGAGAGCCTCCCTTTTCGTTTTTCTTGTCCATAGCTCAAAACGAAAGTGATGAAAAGGAGCAGGCCGACTAATGAAAATCAGATGATCGCGAAGGCAAACTTCGGCGCAACTCTCAGAGACCAATCAAGCCAGGTCGCGGGCGATTTCCGTGATGGTCTCGAAGGCAGTGTCGATGTCCGCCGCCGTCGTCTCGAACTGGCCGACCTGAAAACGGATCGCGACGTGCCCATTCACGCGCGTCTGCGTCAGGTAGATGCGGCCATCGTCGTTGATCGCGTTGACCAGGCGAAGGTTGTGGTCGTCGGCGTCTCCGCCCTCGGCCGCTACGTGCCGGAACGAAAACAGCGACAGCATCGGCTCCGTGACGACCTCGAAGTCCGGCTCGCCAGCCAGCCGCGTGGCGAGACGTTCGCTCCAGGCGACGTGGTGGCGGATCATGGTCCGCAGATTTTCCAGCCCGTGGGCCCGCAGCAGGAACCACAGTTTCAGCGCACGAAAACGCCTGCCAAGCGGCACCGACCATTCGGAATAATTGATGATGCCGTCACGGCCATGCGTCTTCAGGAATTCGGGCTTGATCGCCAGCGTGCGAACGAGGTCCTCCGGCTGCCGGATGAATTGCACCGAGCAGTCGAACTGCGCGCCCAGCCATTTATGCGGATTGAAGACGATGGAATCCGCCTGCTCGGCACCAGTCCAGAAATGCCGGTACTCGGGGCAGATCATCGCCGATCCGGCCCAGGCCGCATCGACATGCAGATAGAGCCCGTGGCGCTTGGCCACCGCGGCGACGCCGGCAATATCATCCGTACCTCCGGTGCTGGTGCCGCCAACGCTGGCGATGATGCCGGCTGGCAGCATGCCGTTTTCGCGATCAGCGACGATTGCAGCTTCAAGCACCCCTGTCTCCATGGCTCGGAAGCGACCGGCAACGGGAATGCGCACAAGGTTCTCCTCGCCGATGCCGGATACCCAGATCGCCCGATCGATCGAGGTGTGCACCTGGTCGGAAGAATAAACGCGCAATGCTGGCTGGCCTTGCAGGCCCTTCTTGTTGCCCTGCCAATCGAGCGCGCGCTCGCGCATGGTCAGCACGGCCGCCAGCGTCGCCGATGATGCCGAATCTTGCATGACGCCGGAAAACCCTTCCGGCAGCCCAAGCGCCTGCCGCATCCAGTCGACGACGCGGGTCTCGAGTTCGGTCGCCGCCGGCGAGGTCTGCCAGAGCATGCATTGCGCCGCCATCGCCGAGACCAGATATTCGGCTACGACAGAGACAGGTGCGGCATTGGCCGGGAAATAGGCAAAGAAGCGCGGATGCTGCCAGTGTGTCATGCCTGGCAGGATCTTTTGCTCGAAATCGGCAAAGATTGCATCCATCGGCTCCGCCGCTTCGGGCGGTGAAGCTTCGATGCTCCTGAAAATATCGCCCGGCTCGACCAGCGGTCGCACCGGTCTTTCTCGCAATTTGTCGCGATAGTCGGCGCCCCAATCGGCGGCGCGCCTCGACCATTGCCGGAAATCATCCTTGTTCATCGTACCTCCGGGACGTTATCCGAGCGCAGCCTGAACCGCCGCACGCCTGCGAAGAAGATTGGCGCTATTCCGGAAAATCAGGCAGGCTCGCAAAAGCAGCCTTCAGCGCGTTCGACCAGCCATCCGAGATCGTCCGGTAATATTGATCGTCCTGGGCTATCCGCTTCTTCAGGCTGATCTTGAAGGCGTCCTTTTCGTAGAACAGCAGGTCGAGCGGCAGGCCGACCGACAGGTTCGATTTCAGCGTCGAGTCGAACGACACCAACAGCAGCTTCACCGTTTCGGCGAAACTCATCGTCCTTTCATAGGCGCGGATGATGATCGGCTTGCCGTATTTGGTCTCGCCGATCTGGAAGAACGGCGTGTCGTCGGTCGATTCGATGAAATTGCCCTCGGGATAGATCATGAACAGCCGCGGCTCGCTGCCCCTGATCTGGCCACCGAGAATGAAGGAGGCATTGAAATAGGAGTCCGCCTTGTCGCCGGAAGGCGACGAATGGGCGATGACCTCCTTGACTGTGTCGCCGACCATGCGCACCGTCTGGTACATTGAGGGCGTTTCGAGCAGTGTCGCGTGGCGATCGGCAATTGCCTTCGTGCGTTCGTCGAGCAGGCTGACCACGGCCTGCGTCGTCGCCAGGTTGCCTGCCGACATCAGCACGATGACGCGCTCGCCCGGCTCCTCCCAGACATGCATCTTCTTGAAGGTCGAGATCGAATCCATGCCGGCATTGGTGCGCGTGTCCGACATGAACACGAGCCCACGATCGATCTTCAAGCCGACGCAATAGGTCATCGAATCTCTTTGGCAGCAATCTTGCCGGGGATTACTGCTCCACCGTGACGGTGACCGCAAGCTGTTCTTCCGCCTGTCCCAGTCGAATTCCTGACACCGGCGTGGCATCGCGGTAATCGCGGCCGGTCGCCACCTTTACATAGCGTTCGTCGGGAGAAATGCCGTTGGCTGCATCGAAGGCAACCCAGCCGAGCCCGGCAACATGCGCCTCGGCCCAGGCGTGGCTCGCCGCCTGCTCGATCGCGGCATCCAGCATCAGGTAGCCGCTGACATAGCGTGCCGGGAACCCCATGGCGCGTGCCGCGGCGGCAAAAATGTGGGTGTGATCCTGGCAGACGCCGGTCTTGAGCCCAAGAGCCTCTTCGGCCGGCGTCGTTGCATTGGTCGTGCCGGGCGTATAGGCGACGCGCTCGCCGATCACGGCCATCAGCCGATGCAGTCTTTCGATATCGGTGCCCTCGCCGACCGATGCGGCGAGTTCGCGAATGCCGCTGCCGATCGTGGTCAATGGCGTTTCATGGCCATACAGCCAGAGCGGCGTGAAGCCCTGATGCGGCCCGGAGACACCAGCGGTATCGCGCGTCACCACCTCGCCTGATGCCTCGACTGTGATGAAATCGCGCTCGCCTTCGACGCTCAACAGCCGCGTGTCATTGCCAAAATGGTCGGTGAAGCGCACTTCCTCGCGCGCGCCTTCAGTCTTCAACGCCCAGGACAGCACGGTCTGCGTCGATCCGCTGACCGGAAGCAGCCGCAGCCGCTGCAGCAGATAGTGCACAGGCGCATCGTAGCGGTATTCGGTCCGATGGGTGATCTTGAGCCGCATGGGCGTCATTTTCCATTTGTAAGCATGATCTTGTCCGCAAACCGGTTTCCACTTTGCGGGATCATGCTCAGTAAAACTTGTAGTTCTGCGCGATCTCGTCGCCGAGCCTGGTGTTGTCGCGAATGAAATTGGCCAGGAATTCATGCAGGCCGGCGTCGAATATGTCCTTGATCGAGCCGGCCGTCAGCATGGCCTGAGTCTTGCCGGCCGTCGCATGACAGGCATGACGTTCGCCATAGTCGTCGCCGAGGAATTTCAGATGCTCCGTCAGGAATCGATAACAAAAGGTCAGCGAGCGCGGCATGCGGACATTGAGGATCAGATAGTCGGCGATATTGGTCGGCTTGTAGTCGGCCTCGTAGACCCAGCGATAGGAGCGGTGCGCCGAAACCGAGCGCAGGATCGATTCCCACTGGTAATTGTCGAGCGTGGAACCGACCCATGAGATCGACGGCAACAGCACATAGTATTTCACGTCGAGGATGCGCGCCGTGTTGTCGGCGCGCTCGACATAGGTGCCGAGCTGCGAGAAATCGAAGATCTCGTTGCGCAGCATGGTGCCGTAGAACGAGCCGCGGATCAGTGCCGTCTCGCGTTTGATCGCATCGAGCACGCTGGGCAAGTCGCGTTCGTCGATCGGTCTGGCCAGCATCCGCTTCAGCGCCATCCAGGCTTCGTTGATGCTTTCCCAGGTCTCGCGCGTCAATGCGGTGCGCACCATGCGGGCATTGCTGCGAGCCGTCTCGATCGACGACATCGTGCTCGATGGATTCGAGGTGTCCCTCAGCAGGAAGTCGGCGACGTTGGCCGCGGTATAGTCGGAGTATTTTTGTGTGAAGGCTGCATCCGAACCGGCGCTGAGCAACACCGAATTCCATTCCTCCGAGGCGTTCTGCGTACGGGTCAGCGCCATGCGCAGCCCGGCATCGACCAACCGCGCCATGTTTTCCGCCCGCTCGATATAGCGGTTCATCCAGTAGAGCCCGTTGGCTGTGCGGCCGAGAAGCATGTCAACTTGCCTTGATGAGCGAGTAGCGAATAGGGAGTAGCGAGTGGGGGAAAATCGACTTCATAATTTCTTTTGCAGACTCCTAATCATCGAACGCAACATTTTCCCGATCTCCTCGGTTTGGCCAAGCAAGCGACCCACCTCTTTCTCAACCATCAAGCCTACTCTTCCGGACAGGATCAGGTGCGTTTCCAATTCTTTGAGAGAGCCTTGAGCAATGCGTAGAAATTGAATGAAGGCTCCCGTATTTTCTCGTCCGTGACCCTCCGCGATGTTTGCTGCGATTGACGCGGCCGAGCGCCTTATCTGAGAGGTCATTCCGTATGCTTCTTTGCTCGGGAACGCTGTCGTCACGGAATAGCAATCTACCGCCAATTCGATGGCCGCCTTCCAAACAATCAGGTCTCTGTAAGAATTGATCGCCGTCGCACACCCCCTTATTCCTCTATTCGCTACTCACTATTCGCTATTCCCTATTCGCTATTTTAATCATCCAGCACCCACGTATCTTTCGTTCCGCCACCTTGCGAGGAATTCACGACCAGCGAGCCTTCCTTGAGTGCGACACGGGTCAAGCCGCCAGGCACGATCTGAATGCGGTCGGAAACAAGCACATAGGGTCTCAGGTCGACATGGCGTGGCGAGAGGCCTTTTTCAGTCAGGATCGGGCACGTCGACAGCGCCAGCGTCGGCTGGGCGATGTAGTTCGACGGTTTTGCCTGGAGTTTCTTGGAAAAATCCTGGCATTCCTTCTTGGTCGCCGCCGGCCCGACCAGCATGCCGTAGCCGCCGGAACCGTGCACTTCCTTGATGACAAGCTCGTCGAGGTGCTCGAGTACATATTTCAGGCTGTCCGGTTCCGAACAGCGCCAGGTCGGGATGTTGCCGAGGATCGCCTTGCGGCCGGTGTAGAATTCGACGATCTCGGGCATGTAGGAGTAGATCGCCTTGTCGTCGGCGATACCGGTCCCCGGCGCGTTGGCGATGGTGATGTTGCCGGCGCGGTAGACATCCATGATGCCGGGCACGCCAAGTGCAGAGTCCGGCCGGAAGGTCAGCGGATCGAGGAAGGAGTCATCCACCCGCCGGTAAAGCACGTCGACCTGTTTGTAGCCTTCGGTCGTGCGCATCGCGACATGGCCGTCGACGACGCGCAGATCCTGTCCTTCGACCAATTGCACACCCATCTGGTCGGCAAGAAAAGCATGCTCGAAATAGGCGGAGTTGTAGCTGCCTGGCGTCAGCACGGCGATGGTCGGCGTGCCCTTCGTGCTTTGCGGCCGCACCGCCGCCAGTGACTGGCGCAGGAGCTGAGGGTAGTTTTCGACAGGCCGCACCTTGATCTGCTGAAACAGCTCGGGAAAGAGCTGCATCATTGTCTCGCGGTTCTCCAGCATGTAGGAGACGCCGGATGGCGTGCGCGCATTGTCCTCAAGCACATAGAATTCGTTTTCGCTGATGCGCACGATATCGACGCCGATGATATGGGTGTAGACGCCGGCGGGCGGCCTCACCCCGATCATCTCGGGCAGGAACGCTTCGTTCCTGGCGATCAGTTCCTTTGGGACGCGGCCCGCGCGCAAGATCTCCTGGCGATGATAGATGTCGTCGAGGAAGGCGTTCAGCGCCTGGACGCGCTGCTCGATGCCTTGCGTCAGCCGCCGCCATTCATTGCCGGAAATGATGCGCGGAACGATATCGAAGGGGATCAGGCGTTCGGAGGCTTCCTGCTCGCCATAGACGGCGAAGGTGATGCCGGTCTTGCGAAAAACGCGTTCGGCGTCCTGCATCTTCTCGGTAAGTCTGGCCGGGTCCTGCTCCTTCAGCCAGCGATCGTAAGCCGAATACGGTTTTCTCAACCCGGAAACTTCCGGAAGCATTTCATCGAACGCTGCCAATCGCATACTCCCCTGTGAGGCCATTTCACTGGCCTCGCCGGAGAAAATCAAGCGCAATCGGCGATTTCAGGGGTGTCGGTGATCAGTATGTCACCGCTGCCTAAAATTAAGGCAGCAACAATATGGCTGTAATCAGGGTTTGCCTTGTTAGAAGGCGCGGAAGGTGACGACGGTGAACGTGTCTTTGATCCCCGGGAGAATCTGCACCTTCTCGTTGACGAAGTGGCCGATGTCCTCCTCGTCGTCGACATAAAATTTGGCGAGCAGATCGTAGTTGCCGGCGGTCGAATAGATTTCCGAGGCGATTTCGGCATCGGCCAGCGCGCTGGCGACCTCATAGGCCTTGCCCAGATCGCACTTTATCTGCACGAAAAATGCCTTCATTGCCGATCCTGCTCAAGCTTCCACGTATAAGCGGCCCTTGTGGCAGACTGCCGCCCGGCTTTCAAGCATGAGGGCGCGCCGAGGCGCCCTCGGCTGCAGCTTGCCTGAGTTCACCCCTTGGTGTGCGACGCTGAATGTTCGCCGGCGGTTGAAACCGTGAAGCGCTGCCCAGCGTATGTTATGCTGAGCGCCTCTTCGGACGGCTCTTCAGGGGATAACGGAGACAGGCCATGCGCCGCGCGGTTTTCGCATTCGCAATCGTTCAACTCATCCTGGCGTTCCCCGCATTGGCCGGCGATGCGGAAATCAAGGCAGGCCAGGCAACCATCGACGGTCAATTGAAGGCATTCATGGCCGATGATGGCGCTGCCGCCTACAGCTTCGCCGCGCCGAATGTGAAACGCATCTTTCCGACCGTCGACACCTTCATGAACATGGTGACCAATGGCTACGCGCCAGTGCGCAAGCCGCGGACCTATGCCTTCGGCAAGGTGCAGGAAATGAGCCCGACCTCGATCATCCAGCAGGTGCTGATCGTCGGACCGGACGGCAAGGATTACGAGGCGGTCTATACGCTTGAGCAGCAGCCTGACGGTAGCTACCAGATCACCGGCTGCAGCCTGCGCGCTTCCAACGCGCTGAGCACCTGAGCGCTCGGTCACATCGCCGGAATATCGCCCCTCGTCCAGCCTTCGGAAATTTCCGCGGCCCGCGTCTCGAACGCGCCAGCCTCGATCGCGGCGCGAATGTCCTGCATCAGCTTCTGATAGTAGGAAAGATTGTTCCAGGTCAGCAGCATCGCGCCCAGCGCTTCTTGCGAACGCACCAGATGGTGCAGATAGGCGCGCGAATAATCCCGCGCCGCCGGGCAGTCGCTCTCCTCGTCCAGCGGGCGTGGATCGTCAGCATGGCGGGCGTTGCGCAGATTGACCTTGCCTCGCCTTGTATAGGCAAGACCGTGGCGGCCGGCGCGCGTCGGCATCACGCAGTCGAACATGTCGATGCCGCGTGCTACCGATTTCAATATGTCGTCCGGCGTGCCGACGCCCATGAGATAGCGCGGCCTGTCCGCCGGCAGCTCCGGACAGGTGATATCCAGCATCTCGAGCATTGCCGCTTGCGGTTCGCCGACGGCCAGCCCGCCGACGGCGTAACCCTTCAGATCCATCGCCTTCAGTGCTTGCGCCGAATGCAGCCGCAAATCAGGCACATCGCCGCCTTGTACGATGCCGAACATCGCCTTGCCCGGTTGGTCGCCGAACGCCGTCTTGCAGCGCTCGGCCCAGCGCAGCGACAGTTCCATGGCGCGCTCGATTTCCTTACGCTCAGCCGGCAGCGCCGTGCATTCGTCGAGCTGCATCTGGATGTCGGAATCGAGTAGCCCCTGGATCTCGATCGAGCGTTCGGGCGACATCTCATAGGCGGCGCCATCGATATGCGAGCGGAAGGTGACACCCTTTTCCGTGAGCTTCCTCAGCTTCGACAGTGACATCACCTGAAAGCCGCCGCTGTCGGTCAGGATCGGATGCGGCCAGCGGGCGAATTCATGCAGCCCGCCGAGCCGCGCCACACGCTCGGCGCCGGGCCTCAGCATCAGATGATAGGTATTACCCAAGATGATGTCGGCGCCGAGGGCGCGCACCTGGTCCATATACATCGTCTTTACGGTGCCGCCGGTGCCGACCGGCATGAAGGCCGGCGTGCGGATTTCTCCGCGCGGCATGGCGATCGTACCGCGCCGCGCTCTACCGTCGGTCGCCGATACCTTGAAGGTGAATGCCTTACTCATTGAATTCCTTGTCGAATACCGGCGCACCCGCGGCCTGCCTGTCGAGCGACTGCCGGTAGCGGATGCAGCCGCGCATGAACTTCGGCCAGGGTGGCACGGCGATCGCCGGCTCGGTCCTTTCGGGCAACAGATCCCAGAGATCGGGATGGTGCCAGCAGAGGTCATGGCCGGTGGCATCGCGGTGGGTGCGAATGCCGGCGCGCAATTTCTTCACCTCGGCGATCAAGGCGTCGCGGTCGAAACTTTCCAGATCATCGTCCATCGTTCTCCTCCCTGAACAGAAGACTTGCGTCTCCGTAGGAATAGAACCTGTAACGGGTCTCGATGGCATGCGCATAGGCCGCGCGCATCGTTTCGAGCCCTGAGAAGGCCGAAACCAGCATGAACAGCGTCGAACGCGGCAGATGGAAATTGGTCATCAGCATATCGGCGGTCTTGAAACCGTAGCCGGGCGTGATGAAGATGTCGGTCGGACCCGACCACGCGGCGAGCCGGCCGTCGGGACTAGCCGCACTTTCCAGCAAGCGCAGCGAGGTCGTGCCGACGGCGACAATACGCCCGCCCCGCGCCTTCGCCGCGTTCAGCGCCTCGGCGGTCTCCTGGGCGACCGAACCGGTCTCGGCATGCATCTTGTGGTCGGCGGTGTCGTCGGCCTTCACCGGCAGGAAGGTGCCGGCGCCGACATGAAGGGTGACGAAGCGGCGCTCGATGCCCTTCGCGTCAAGCGCGGCGAACAGCTCCGGCGTGAAATGCAGGCCGGCTGTCGGGGCGGCCACTGCCCCCTCCTCCCTGGCATAGATGGTCTGGTAGTCGCTGCGGTCGCGCTCATCGTCATCACGCTTCGACGCAATGTAGGGCGGCAACGGAATATGGCCGACAGCGTGCAGCGCCTCATCGAGAAACGACCCGGAGAGGTCGAAGCCGAGCAGTACCTCGCCGCCTTCGCCCTTCTCGATCACCGTGGCATCGAGCTGGCCGAGAAAGCAGGAATTGCCGTCATGGCCGAAATGGATGCGGTCGCCGGCGGCAACGCGTTTGCCCGGCCGCATGAAGGCCAGCCAGCGGTCCGGCGCCACCCGCATATGCAGCGTCGCTTCGACTTGCGCCGCCGCCTCGCCGCGCCGTCTGATGCCTTTCAACTGCGCCGGAATGACCCTGGTGTCGTTGAAGACCAGCACATCGCCGGCCTCGAGCAGCAACGGCAACTCGCGCACCGTCCGGTCCTCGAGCCCCTCGCCCGGCTTGACCACCAGCATCCTGGCGCTGTCACGCGGCTCGGCCGGGCGAAGCGCGATGCGCTCCTCCGGCAATTCGAAATCGAACAGCTCGACTTTCATTCTGTTCCCGGCCGTCGCGACAAATGCTATCGAAATGCCGCGCCGAATGCATGTCGCGCAAAAGTGCGCAGCGGTTTTGCGGTAACGACATGCATCAAACAAGACCTAAAGCGCGTCGCATGAATCCGTTCAAACGCGACGCGCTTTAGGCGGTTCACTTTACGTCGGCCGCTACCTTCAGTGACACGATCTTGTCGGGATCCTGCACGGGCTCGCCGCGCTTGATCTTGTCGACGTTGTCCATGCCTTCGATGACCTGGCCCCAGACCGTGTACTGGCGGTTGAGGAAGGCGGCATCGTCGAAGCAGATGAAGAACTGCGAGTTGGCCGAGTTCGGGTTCTGCGAACGCGCCATCGAGCAGGTGCCGCGGCCATGGTTGGCGTTGGAGAATTCGGCCTTCAGGTCAGGCTTGTCCGAGCCACCCATACCGGCGCGGGAAGGCGCGAAGGAAGGCTTCGAGGAATTGCCGAACTTCACGTCGCCGGTCTGCGCCATGAAACCGTCGATGACGCGGTGGAACACCACGCCGTCATAGGCGCCTTCGCGCGCCAGTTCCTTGATGCGGCCGACATGGCCGGGCGCCAAATCGGGCAACAGTTCGATGACGACCTTGCCCTTGGTCGTTTCCATGATGAGCGCGTTCTCGCGGTCCTTGATCTCGGCCATGTCAGATATCCTTTTGAGAAAACATATTTATTTGTCGGCAGCGATGCGCACCTTGATCATGCGGTCGGGATCGCTGACCGTGCCATTGTTCGCCTCGTCGCCCTTCTTGATGTGATCCACCAGTTCCATGCCGCTGACGACATTGCCGACGATGGTGTACTGGCCATCGAGCGGCGGCGCCGGCGCGAACATGATGAAGAACTGCGAGTTGGCGGAATTCGGGTCCTGCGAGCGGGCCATGCCGACCACGCCGCGCCGATAGTGCTCGGTCTTGGAGAATTCGGCCGGCAGGTCGGGAAGATCGGAACCGCCGGTGCCGACGGCGTCGGCGTTGAAGCCATTCTTCATGTTGCCGAACTTGACGTCGCCGGTCTGCGCCATGAAGCCGCCGATGACGCGGTGGAAAGCGACATTGTCGTAGGCGCCCTGGCGCACCAGCTTCTTGATCTGCGCGACATGCGTGGGCGCGAGATCGGGCCTGAGTGCAATGGTCACATCGCCGTCCTTCAGCGTGATGATCATGGTGTTTTCCGGATCGGCGGCGAAGGCCGAAACGGACGCGGTCACAAGACCGGCAAGCACGACGAGGAAGGAAGCGAGCTTCTTCAGCTGCATAGGGATCTCCGAAAGTCTTTGTTTGGGTGCATGTCGTTACCCCAAAACCGGCATCCACTTTTGCGCGACATGCACTATTTCGCGAATTTGGCGGTGAGCGCGCCGGCCACGGCTGCCGGCACGAAGGGGCGGATGTCGCCTCCCATCGAGGCTATCTGGCGGACAAGTGTGGCGGTAATGGTTCGCACGGAAGGACTGGCGGGCAGAAAAACCGTCTGCAGTTCCGGCGCCATGGTCTCGTTCATGCCGGCCATCTGCATCTCATAGTCGAGATCGGTGCCGTCGCGCAGGCCACGTATCATGATCGAGGCGCCCTGCTTCCTGGCAGCATCGATGACCAGCCCGTCAAAGGCAACGACCTTGATGCGGGCGCCGTCGCGACCGAATTCCGCCTTTGTCGCACTCTCTATCAGCGTCACCCGTTCCTCGAAGGAAAACAGCGGCTTCTTGCCCGGGTGGATGCCGATCGCGGCGTAGACAGTGTCAGCCACGGCCAGCGACGCTTTCAGCACGTCGAGATGGCCATTGGTGAGCGGATCGAAAGAACCGGCATAGAGGGCGATGCGTTCAGTCATGGCAGGCTTCTAGCGGGCACACGGGCGGAAGGCAAATCCGATTGATGCAACGTACGTGAACCTTTTCGCGGACATGAACGACAGATGAATGCGTTGATCACGAACGCTTCACGCAGCGTTCACTAGGTTACCGCTTCAGAAGATGAAACCAAATTCCTATTTAATCGTTGTTAGGCGCAGGAGAACACGCACATGCTGATCTACATGCTAGCCACCGCAATGACCGTCGCCATGCTGATCGCCACCGTATTCGGGCTGCATCAGGAAGCGGATCGCGTTCGCGCCAAGGCCAACACCAAGCGTTTCGAAGGCTTTGGTGTGCGAAAGCCCTACCGACACTTCTAAGTCACAAACCTTTGGATTGCATTCGCGCCGGCCGGTGGGCCGGCGTTGTCGTTTCAAAGCCTATTCGGCGGTGTCCGTGTCTTCAACACCGGTATCCGACCCGGCCTCGACGTTCTCTTCGGCTTCCTCGTCCGACTGCGGTTCCGAAATCCGCTCGACCGAAACGACTTTCTCGCCTTCGGCGGTGTTGAAGATGGTCACGCCCTTGGTGGCGCGGCTGGCGAAACGGATATCGTGGACCGGCACGCGGATCACGGTGCCGCCATCCGACACCAGCATGATCTGGTCGTCATTTCCGACCGGGAAAGTCGCCACCAGGCGGCCGATCTCCGCCGTCTTCGACACATCGGTGGCGCGGATGCCTTTGCCGCCGCGTCCCGTCAGGCGGAAATCATAGGACGAAGAGCGCTTGCCATAGCCATATTCCGTCACCGTCAGCACGAACTGCTCGTGCGCCTTGAGGAACTCGTAGCGTTCGTCGGACAGCTCCGTCTCCTCGCCGACCTCCTCATTGGTCAGCGCGATTTCCTCTTCATCGCCGGCAGCGATGCCGGCGGCGAGCCGCCGTTCGGCCACCACCCGCTTGAGATAGGCGGCACGCTCAGCCGGCGGCGCATCGACATGTTCGATCACCGCCATCGAGATCACCCTATCGGTGTCGGCCATAGCGATGCCGCGCACGCCGACCGAATTGCGGCTCTGGAAGACGCGCACGTCGCTGACCGAGAAGCGAATGCACTGGCCGGAACTTGCGGTCAAAAGCACGTCGTCATTGTCAGTACAGGTTTCGACGCCGAGGATCTCGTCGCCTTCCTCCTCCAGCTTCATGGCGATCTTGCCGTTGCGATTGACCTGGACGAAGTCGGAAAGCTTGTTGCGGCGCACAGTGCCGCGCGTGGTGGCAAACATCACATCGAGCTCGCCCCAGCTCGTTTCGTCCTCGGGCAGCGGCATGATGGTGGTGATGCGCTCGCCCTGTTCCAGCGGCAGCATGTTGATCAGCGCCTTGCCGCGCGACTGCGGGTTGCCGATCGGCAGGCGCCACACCTTTTCCTTGTAGACGATGCCGCGCGAGGAGAAGAACAGCACCGGCGTGTGCGTGTTGGCGACGAACAGCCGGGTGACGAAATCCTCTTCCTTGGTCGACATGCCGGAGCGGCCCTTGCCGCCACGGCGCTGCGCCCGGTAGAGCGACAGCGGCACGCGCTTGATGTAGCCGGAATGGCTGACCGTCACGACCATGTCTTCGCGCTGGATCAGGTCCTCGTCTTCCATATCCGCCCCACCGTCGGTGAGTTCGGTGCGGCGCGGCGTGCCGAACTCGTCGCGCACGGCGGCAAGCTCGTCCTTGACGATCTGCTGGATGCGGGCACGGGACGACAAAATGTCAAGATAATCAACAATTTCGGCGCCGATCGTGTTCAACTCGTCGGCGATCTCGTCGCGGCCGAGCGCGGTCAGGCGCTGCAGGCGCAGTTCGAGGATGGCGCGGGCCTGTTCCTCCGACAGATTGTAGGTGCCGTCCTCGTTGATGCGGTGGCGCGGGTCGTCAATCAAAAGGATCAGCGCTTCGACGTCGCCCGAGGGCCAGCGCCGTTCCATCAACTGCTCGCGCGCCGTCTGCGGGTCCGGCGCGGTGCGGATGAGCTTTATCACCTCGTCGATATTCGCGACGGCGATAGCAAGACCGACCAGCACATGGGCGCGGTCGCGCGCCTTGCGCAGCAGGAATTTCGTGCGCCGGCTGATCACTTCCTCGCGGAAGGAGACAAACGCCTTCAGCATGTCGGTCAGCGTCAGCACTTCCGGCTTGCCGCCGTTGAGCGCCACCATATTGGCGCCGAAGGATGTCTGCAGCGGCGTGAAGCGATAGAGCTGGTTGAGGATGACGTCGGCGACCGCGTCGCGCTTCAGTTCGATGACGACGCGATAACCCTGGCGGTCGCTCTCGTCGCGAATGTCGGAAATGCCCTCGATGCGCTTGTCGCGCACCAGTTCGGCCATTTTCTCGATCATCGACGACTTGTTCACCTGGTAGGGAACTTCGGTGATGATAATCGATTCACGGTCGTTGCCACGTTGCTCGATATTGACGCGGCCGCGCATGACGATGGAGCCGCGGCCGGTCGAATAGGCGCTATAGATACCGGAACGGCCGAGCACGATGCCGCCGGTCGGAAAATCCGGCCCCGGGATGATCTCCATCAGCGCCGGCAGGTCGATCGCCGGATTGTCGATGATGGCGATGGCGCCGTTGCAGACTTCGCCGAGGTTATGCGGCGGGATATTGGTGGCCATGCCGACGGCGATACCGCCGGAACCGTTGACCAGAAGGTTGGGGAAGCGCGCTGGCAACACTTTCGGCTCGCTGCCCGACGCATCGTAAGTATCCTGGAAATCGACGGTTTCCTTGTCGATATCCTCCAGCAATTCATGCGCGACCTTGGTCAGCCGCGACTCGGTGTAACGCATCGCCGCCGGCGGATCGCCGTCGATCGAGCCGAAATTGCCCTGCCCGTCGATCAGCGGCACGCGCAGCGACCAGTCCTGCGCCATGCGCACCAGGGCGTCGTAGATGGAGGCATCGCCATGCGGATGGTATTTACCCATCACGTCGGCGACCGGGCGGGCCGACTTCACATATTTGCGGTTCCAGTGGTAGCCGCTCTCATGGGCAGCGTAGAGAATGCGGCGATGCACCGGCTTCAGGCCGTCGCGCACGTCCGGCAGCGCACGGCTAACGATCACGCTCATGGCGTAATCGAGATAGGAGCGCTGCATCTCCTCAATGATGGATATCGGCTCGATGCCGGTCGGGCCGCCATCGGCGCCGCGCGGTGTCTTCTGGTCGGTCAAATCAGGTCACAATCCAGTCAGGAATCACTGGCTGCTTATATAGGAAGCGCAGCCGAAACTCCAATGTCGGCGGCGGCTTTTCCAGAGACAATTTCGTTGGTAATTTCAAAAGGATACCGGCGATTGCGACGATATGGCCAAGGCGCTTTTCGCCATAACCGAAGCAAAGCCTGCCATGGGTCGCAGTCCTTGGCCAACAGCCTCGACCGCGACAACCCGGCCGTCATATCGTCTTACAGGCACGGAACGGGTCGACGCTAAGAGATGCGCCGGCGGGCGCGATAGGCACCCGGCGCTTCGCCCATGACCCGACGGAAACGGCGGTTGAAGGTCGACAGATCGTCGAACCCTGCCTCGAAGGCGATCGCCGAGATCGCCTCGCCAGAGGTGCGCAGCCGCACCGCGGCCCGGTGCAGCCTGGTTTTCAGCAGGAACTGGTAAGGCGTGGTCCCCGCCACCTGCCGGAATGTGCGCAGGAAATGATAGGGACTGGTCGCGGTGCCGTCGGCGAGCTCGGTTAGCGAAAGTGGGCGATCGGCCTCCAGCTCGATCAGCCTCACCGCTTCGGCGACCCGTTTCTGGTCGCGGTGGCTTGGCGGCTTGCAGGTCCGCGTGGAACCGGAGGCAGCGGCGACCACCGCGCCGGCGATGCGCAGGCCGAGTTCCTCGAACGCATCGCTGTCAGCTGTTTCGCGCGCGGCCTCCGCTTCCGCCAGCAGCGGCGCCAGCGCCGGCAAGGGCGGCAGGCGAGGCGCCGCAAAGCCCAGCCGCCTCGTGCCAGGCACGTCGGCGACGATGCCTTCCATATAGGCGGGGGCAAAATGGAAGGAGAGGCAGCGGTCGCCGGCTCCATGCTCGTGGCCGCATTCATAGCAGGCGCCGGGATTGCCGAGCAGGATGGCGCCCGGCGCCAGCATCGCCATGCCCTGCCGCGTACGGTAGCGGAAGGTGCCGCTGGTCACCGCGGCAATGCAAAAGGTCCGGTGCTCTTCCTCGAACGGCCTGTCACCGGCGCCGGCGGTGCACACCACGTCTGACACCTGCCAGCCCTGCCCCGATGCAAGATCGCCCATCGTCATGGTGTTTGTCGTCATGGTTCGAAAGATAGCAATTTTTCCCAAGCGCAGAACCCTGTCCGGGGACTATCGCTTGCAATCTCCTGACAGCACGAAGGCAGCAATCATGACAGATCCATCTACCTTTACCGGAGCCTTGCATAGTGACGGGCCCAACCCCGGCTTGGCAGAAAAGCTGGACCTTTACGGCCGCTTCGTCGGCGCCTGGACATTCGATGCCACACGCCATCTCGAAGATGGCACGGTTCTGACGGGGCGCGGCGAGGTCCATTTCGGCTGGGTTCTGGAAGGCAAAGCGATCCAGGATGTATGGATCCTGCCCGCGCGCGATGCTGGCCCTTCGCCCTCCCTCGGCACATGGACGTTCTATGGCACGACATTGCGCGTCTATGACCCCAGCGTTAATGCCTGGCACATCTTCTGGAGCGATCCGCGCAACCAATATTACAGCCGCCAGCTCGGCCGCGCCGAGGGTGACACCATCGTTCAGCAAGGCGCCGACGGCACCGGCGCTTCGGTACGCTGGAGCTTTCTGGGCATTACCGAAAATACCTTCCGCTGGCTGGGTGAACGCTCGCAGGACGACGGCGTAACCTGGCGGCTAGAAGTTGAGTTTCGGGCGCGCCGTGTGACTCCAGCCTGATCAACCAACACATTGCAAACACGGAGAAAAATATGCTCGACCATGTCTCGATTGGCGTCCGCGACGCCGACGCCGCGAAACGCTTCTACGATGCCGCGTTGAAACCGCTCGGCTACACATGCCTCAGCCAGTCGCCCGGCTCGCTCGGCTATGGCGGGGAAGTGGTGGCGCTATGGGTGAACGAGGCTCCACGGCCGGTGAAGGCGGATGTAGAGTCCGGCCTGCACTTCTGCTTCGCCGCCCCGACGCGCGCCAGTGTCGATGCATTCTACGCGGCAGCACTTCGCGAAGGCGGTCGCGACAATGGCCCGCCCGGCCTGCGAGCGTCTTATGGCGACAACTACTACGCCGCCTTCGTCATCGACCCGGATGGATACCGCATCGAAGCCTATTGCAGCGCCGCCAGCTAGCCGGCTGAATTCGCCCAGCTCACCCGTTTCCACCGCTCCCGCTTTGCTCTACCAATTGGAGGCTTGGGCTTGGCCCGGCGGGAGGGGTGAAAGATGCCGAGCTTCGACAACCTGTTCAACGCCTTCGTCACCATCCTGGTGACCATCGACCCACCCGGGCTGGCGCCACTCTTCCTTGCCGTGACGCGCGGCATGAACCGCGAGGAGCGTCAGCAGGTCTCCGTACGCGCCTCGGTCATCGCCTTCCTGGTGATGGCGGTGTTTGCGGTCGCTGGCGCGGCGATCCTGTCGGTGTTCGGCATTACGCTGCCGGCCTTTCGCGTCGCCGGCGGCTTCCTGTTGTTCTTCATCGCTTTCGAAATGGTGTTCGAACGCCGGCAGGACCGCAAGGAGAAGATCGGCGACGTCGCCATCACCAAGGACATGATCCACAACATCGCCGCCTTTCCGCTGGCGATCCCGCTGATTGCCGGTCCGGGCGCCATTTCCGCGACCGTCCTGCTGTCGGGACACTTCGACGGTTTCGCGGCGCAGGTGGCACTGGTCGGCATCATCTTCGTGTGCCTGGCCATCACCTATCTGGTGTTCGTGCTGGCCGAGCGCATTGACCGCATCCTCGGCCAGACCGGCCGCTCGATTCTGACCCGGCTGCTCGGCGTCATCCTGGCGGCACTTGCCGTACAGTTCGTCGCTGACGGCATCAAGGCGCTGATGGCGGGCTGATGTCAGACGCGGTAACCGATCCCAAGATCGTCGAACTGGAACTCGCATTGTTACGAGCGCCGACCCGCAATGATCGGGATTTTCTTGAAGCCGTGCTCGACGACAGCATGATCGAATTCGGGAAATCCGGCATCGAATACAACAAGCGGTCGATCCTAGAGGCGCTTGTCGCATCGAAGGAGGAACCGGCCCCAGACGATCGGTTGGAAATGGCCGATATCAGAACGGTCGAATTGGCACCCGAAGTGGTGCTTCTGACTTATCGGCTAAAACCAAGGAAAGAAACCGCTATTGCATCGCTGCGCAGCTCCGTATGGAAGCGCATCGACGGGCATTGGCGACTGGTGTTCCATCAGGGGACTCAGGCCGCCCTCGAAGAGGCTTCTGAAGGCCTCCGCTAACGCGCGACGACCGGTGCCCGGTTCTACTTCGCCGTGTCGATGACTTCAAAATCATGAGTGATGGTCGCCGTCTTGGCCAGCATCGCGGTCGCCGAGCAGTATTTTTCGATCGACAAGTTGATCGCCCGGTTCACCTTGTCGCGCGAAAGCGCGCGGCCCTTGACGATGAAATGCATGTGGATGCGGGTGAAGACCCTGGGTTCGGTTTCCGCCCGGTCGGCATCGAGTTCGACGACACAATCCTCGACCGCCTCGCGCCCTTTTTCGAGAATATGGACCACGTCATAGGTCGAGCAGCCGCCGGTGCCGATCAGCATGAGTTCCATCGGGCTTGGTCCTGGCGTCCTGCCTTCCGGGCCGAAAGCGGTGCCCAAAACCACCTTGTGACCGCTCCCGGACTCGCCGACAAAGGTGCGTTCCTCGACCCATTTGACGCGTGCTTTCACTGCATTCTTCCTTGCGAGGCCACCTATTGGCCGAACACGACCGTGTGCATGATCCGGCCGGGCAGCAGCGTGAAGATGCCGGCGCCGATCAGCGCGAAAACATAGAGTTTGATCATGGCGCCGCGATGCGCGGTGACTTTATGGCTGTGCGCATGCCAGACCGCCAGCGGCACGGTGACCAGCACCAGGATCGACAGGAGATGGATCGGGCTGAACGGACCGATCAGGCGCATCTCCTGGATCCAGAAACTCGAAATGGCAACGAGCAGCATCAGCGCCGCCCAGACATAGCCGAGCACGCGGTGGCGCGGCGTGCCTTTTGGCAATGCCAGCTGCGCCCCGCCTATCGCCAGCGCGGCAAAGGCCGCATATGCATGCCAAGGGATGGGAGGGGGCGCGGATAGCAGCGGTTCGAGAGACATCTCGCCCTCTCCTCAAATGCCCCTGGCATTCACTCAGAACGGGATTTCGTCGTCCAACTCGCGTGACGAACCACCGCCGCCGCCCTTCGATCCACCGCCGCCGCGGTTGAAGCTCTCGCCCGGGCTCGACTGGCCAAAATCGGAACCGCGGCTGTTACCGCCACCGGCGTAGCTGCCAACCTGGCCGCCGCCTTCGCCGCGCGCGTCAAGCATCTGCAGCTCGCCACGGAATTTCTGCAGCACGACCTCGGTCGTATAGCGGTCATTGCCGGTCTGGTCCTGCCATTTGCGCGTCTGCAACTGGCCCTCGACATAAACCTTCATACCCTTCTTCAAATACTGCTCGGCCACCTTGGCGATCTGGTCATTGAAGATCACGACATTGTGCCACTCGGTCTTTTCCTTGCGCTCGCCGGAATTCTTGTCGCGCCAGCTTTCCGACGTGGCGATGCGGATGTTGACGACCGGATCACCGGAATTCAGGCGGCGGATTTCAGGGTCCGCCCCGAGATTGCCGACCAGAATGACCTTGTTGACGCTACCCGCCATCACACTTCTCCGCGCTCATCCGAAACCAAAATTTCTGTCGCACGCACCTTACAGGCTGCGGACAATCCCCGCCTGCCGTGGCTGCCTTTTCCCACAAGGTTTTTGTTCTCTTTTCGTTCTATATAACAAAGCAATGTCATGTCAATGCTTGTCAGCAGCATGTAGTATTTCAAACCGGAATTTCCACGATATGGGGGAGTCCAAATGAGGCCAGTCATTCACCAGGACCAGCAGCGCGAACAATGGCGAGCGGGAGTGGAAACCCGGATGCAGGTCTCGGCTCGCAATGGCGCAGCTTATCTTTGCCTGTTCGAGCAATGGGTGGCACCTGCGGCAGGTGCCCCAACGCATTGGCACCCGGTCGAGGAAGTGCTTACCGTCATCACCGGCAATGCCGAGATGTGGATCGACGAAGAGCACACCGTCCTGACCACCGGACAGTCACTCATTGTTCCCGCCTTCAGGAAGCACGGTTTCCGAAATGTCGGCTCCGATACGCTTCACGTCCATGCCGTGCTCGCTTCCTCGATCTTCGAGGCGACGTTTGACGGATCTGCTGAGCCGGTGAAGCGCTGGCTTCCGCGGGTTGTGTAAAACGGCGCTTGCCAAACCAATAAGTATCGACTTATGCTTTGGCATGATCGAAGCAGAGATTTTCCGCGCCCTTGCCGACCCGACGCGCCGTGCCGTCTATGAACGGCTCGCCGCCAGCGAGATGACGGTGTCGGAACTGCGCAACGGTATGACGGTGTCGCAGCCGGCGGTCTCCCAGCATCTCGCGGTGCTGCGCGGCGCCGGCCTGGTCACCGAGCGGCGGACCGGCCGCAACGCCTATTATCGCGCCGATCCGCGGGGGCTTGAGCCACTGCTCGGCTGGATCGAGCGCTACCGCGCGTTCTGGCCGGAGCGCATCGAGAGGCTGAAAACGGTTTTGAAGGACATGGATCAATGACACGGGAAGAACATGCCAACAGTGCTGCGGATTCACTCGAATTCCAATGCGAGCTTCCGGACCCCCCGGAGAAAGTTTGGCGAGCGCTGACCGAGCCGAAGCTGCTCGCCGCCTGGCTGATGCCCAACGACATCGAGCCGGAAATCGGCAGCCGCTTTGCCTTTGCCGGGCCTGACGCACGCATCGACTGCAAAATCCTCGATGCCGAACCTGGACGGCTGCTGCGCTATTCCTGGCGCGAGCTGCCAACGACCCGGGGTGCAGCCCGGCCGGAGCCGCTTGGTAGCCCAATGGACAGCATCGTCACGTTCACACTCGACCGCACGGTTTCCGGCGGCACGCATCTGCGTATCGTCCATGACGGGTTCGCGCGTGCTGCAACACCCGCTATTGCCCTCCCCTCGGTCACAATGGCGAGCAGCGGCTGCCGCCTTTCGCTGGGCGCGCACAACCCTAATCTGCCTGTCGCCGCCAACACGCCTCGCTTTTTGCTGCGCGCGGCCTGAACATAACCAACGGAGAGAAGAAATGAGCGGGCTTGCCAATCTGGTGCCGATGGTGATCGAGCAATCGAGCCGTGGCGAACGCGCCTTCGACATTTTTTCGCGGCTGCTGCGCGAGCGCATCGTCTTCATCAACGGCCAGATCGACGACGGCATGTCGGCGCTGGTCTGCGCCCAGCTTCTGTCGCTGGAATCGGACAATCCCGACAAGGAGATCTCGCTCTATATCAACTCGCCGGGCGGCGTGGTGACCAGCGGCTTCGCCATCTACGACACGATGCAATATATCAGTTGCCCGGTGTCGACCGTCTGCATGGGCTTTGCCGCCTCGATGGCCTCTTTCCTTTTGATGGCGGGCGCGCCGGGCCGGCGCATCGCGCTGCCCAACACCAGCATCCTGCTGCATCAGCCGCTCGGCGGCTTCCAGGGCCAGGCCTCGGACATCCAGCGCCACGCCGAAGGCATTCTGCGCACCAAGCGGCGCATGGCCGACCTCTACGCGCAGCATTGCGGCCGCAGCCTGGAGGAGGTCGAGCGCACGCTCGACCGCGATTTCTTCATGACCGCCGAGGAAGCCAAGGCATGGGGCCTCGTCGACCATGTTTTCGATACACGCAAGAAGGCGGCGGCATGAAGCGCCCCGACCCGGCGACTTCGAGCCAAGTCCGCTGACACGCGGCAATTTGATTGCGGCCGGTCTGGCCTCGCGCGCGGCGTGACCCTATAGTCCGCGAAATGACCGACAGCCGTTCATCCAGACCGTTGCGCCGTGCTGCCGCCCTTGCCGGTGCCTGCTTGCTGGCCGGCAACGCCTTTGCCGACGACAGTTCGCCGCAAAAGGGCGCCCTGCCCGGCGTGACCAGCGACTATCGCATCGCCAGGCCGGCCCCGCAGCCCGAACCCGACGACGCGTTGCCGGCCGGTGGCAACGGCCAGTTCAAGATCGGCAATACCGATGTCAGGATTTCCGGCAGCATCACCATCGATGTCGGTGCCGGCGCGATCAAGCCGTCCAACCGTTAGGCAGGCGGCACGCCCCGGGAGCGCTGACGGTTAGGCAGCACCCGCCTGAAACGAACAGCCCCGCCGCTGCTTCCGCAGACGGTCGGGGCCTTGTCATGGATCTTAAATCCAAATTCGCCGGGAATGTTTTACCGGCTTTTGATTTCGGATGCTTCGCGGCGTTCAGCCGACGATCCGACTAGTAGTCTCTGATTTTGGGGGATCGGCAGATCACGGTTTGTCGGGCGGCGCATACGCCAACCCTGGCACTTATGCCTGCCGTGGCTCCAGCGAAATGTGGAGCCTCAAGGGACTGTCCGGTGGCGTCATGCTCCGCTCCTGTGTCCGTTGCGACGTGTCGTCCGAAGCGCAAATCGCAAAGCCTGCGGCGTCTCGCAGGCCGCCTGTAGGCAGCGAGGCCATCGAAAGACAGCCGGCTTCGTTGACCATTGGAGACTGCGCCCCTGAGTCGGCGGCGTCAACCTTTGAGTAGCCGGTTACGAAAAATGTGATCGAGGTTACGTTCAGGTCAGACCGGCGTGCCAGGGCAACCAGATTCGAGGTGCTTGGCTATTCGGTCTTTTACACAGCTTTGTCAGGAGCGTGTTCGGCCTTTGTTCTTTCCGCTTGCCCGTTCGCGCGAAAGACGGTTAAACGCTTTTGTCGAGATTTGTGGCGTCTCTCGACGTGGCGGCGAAAATACTTACATAGGGGGATGGCCGGGAAGACCCGCCACTCCAGCAGATTCCAGACCTGAGGCGGCGACCGGCAATGGCCGACCATAAATATCTTTCCATTCGCGGGGCGCGCGAACACAATCTGAAGAATGTCGATCTCGACCTGCCGCGTGACAGCCTGATCGTCATGACCGGCCTGTCCGGCTCCGGCAAGTCGTCGCTCGCCTTCGACACCATCTATGCCGAGGGCCAGCGTCGTTATGTCGAGAGCCTGTCGGCCTATGCCAGGCAATTCCTCGAAATGATGCAGAAGCCTGACGTCGACCAGATCGACGGCCTGTCGCCTGCCATTTCGATCGAACAGAAAACGACATCGAAGAACCCGCGCTCGACGGTCGGCACCGTCACCGAGATCTACGACTACATGCGGCTTCTGTTCGCGCGCGTCGGCATTCCCTATTCGCCGGCCACCGGCCTGCCGATCGAGAGCCAGACGGTTTCGCAGATGGTCGACCGCGTGCTGGCGGTCGAGGAAGGCACTCGCCTGTTCATCCTGGCGCCCATCGTGCGCGGCCGCAAGGGCGAGTACCGCAAGGAATTGCTGGAGCTGCAGAAGAAGGGCTTTCAGCGCGTCAAGGTCGACGGCATCTTCTACGAGATCGCTGATGTGCCGGCGCTGGACAAGAAGTACAAGCATGACATCGACGTCGTCGTCGACCGCATCGTCGTGCGCGGCGACCTCGCCACACGGCTTGCCGATTCCATCGAAACGGCGCTGAAGCTCGCCGAAGGGCTGGCGGTCGCTGAATTCGCCGACCGGCCGCTCGATGCCAGCCAGACCGGCGAGGATTCAGTCAACAAGTCGAAGAACGAGACGCATGAGCGCATCCTGTTCTCGGAGAAATTCGCCTGCCCGGTCTCCGGCTTCACCATTCCCGAGATCGAGCCGAGGCTGTTTTCGTTCAACAACCCGTTCGGCGCCTGCCCGACCTGCGACGGCCTCGGCAGCCAGCGTGCCATCGACGCCAGCCTGATCGTGCCCGACGAAAACGTCTCGCTACGCGCCGGCGCCGTCAGCCCATGGGCGAAGTCGACCTCGCCTTACTACGCACAAACGCTGGAAGCCTTGGGCAAGGCCTATGACTTCAAGCTTGGCGACAAGTTCAGGGATCTCACCGAAGAGGCAAAGCAGGCCATCCTGCACGGCACCGGCGAGCGCGAGATCACCTTCCAGTATGATGACGGCCTGCGCTCCTACAAGACGACGAAAACCTTCGAGGGCGTCATTCCCAATCTCGAGCGGCGCTGGAAGGAGACCGAATCCGCCTGGATGCGCGAGGAGATCGAGCGCTTCATGTCGGCCACGCCCTGCCCTGCCTGCAATGGCTACCGGCTGAAGCCGGAGGCGCTGGCAGTCAAGATCGCGGGCAAGCATATCGGCGAGGTCACCGAACAGTCGATCCGCAAGGCCGACCAGTGGTTCACCGAATTGCCCGCCCAGCTCAACGACAAGCAGAACGAAATCGCGGTACGCGTCTTGAAGGAGATCCGCGAGCGGCTGCGCTTCCTCAACGATGTCGGGCTCGACTATCTGACGCTGTCGCGCAATTCCGGCACGCTGTCGGGCGGCGAAAGCCAGCGCATCCGGCTGGCCTCGCAGATCGGCTCGGGCCTCACCGGCGTGCTCTATGTGCTGGACGAGCCGTCTATCGGCCTGCATCAGCGCGACAATGCCCGCCTGCTCGACACGCTGAAGCATCTACGCGACATCGGCAACACGGTGATCGTCGTCGAGCATGACGAGGACGCCATCCTGCATGCCGACTATGTCGTCGACATCGGTCCGGCCGCCGGCATCCATGGCGGCGAGATCATCGCCCAGGGAACGCCGCAGCAAGTGATGGCCAATCCCAATTCGATCACCGGCAAATACCTGTCGGGCGCGCTCGAAGTGGCGACGCCCGCCGTGCGGCGCGAAGCCAAGAAGAGCCGGCGGCTGAAGATCGTCGGGGCACGCGGCAACAATCTGAAGAATGTGACGGCCGAAATCCCGCTTGGCACGTTCACCGCCGTCACTGGCGTGTCGGGCGGCGGCAAATCGACCTTCCTGATCGAGACGCTGTTCAAGGCGGCGTCGCGCCGCATTATGGGCTCGCGCGAGCACCCGGCCGACCACGACCGTATCGAAGGCCTCGAATTCCTCGACAAGGTCATCGACATCGATCAGTCGCCGATCGGACGGACCCCGCGCTCCAACCCCGCCACCTATACCGGCGCCTTCACGCCGATCCGCGACTGGTTCGCTGGTCTTCCCGAGGCCAAGGCGCGAGGCTATCAGCCGGGCCGCTTCTCCTTCAACGTCAAGGGCGGCCGCTGCGAGGCCTGCCAGGGCGACGGCGTCATCAAGATCGAGATGCACTTTTTGCCCGACGTCTATGTCACCTGCGACGTCTGCCACGGCAAGCGCTATAACCGCGAGACGCTCGACGTCCTGTTCAAGGGCAAGTCGATCGCCGATGTGCTCGACATGACGGTCGAGGAAGGCGTCGACTTCTTCGCCGCCGTGCCCGGCGTGCGCGACAAGCTGGAGACGCTGAAGCAGGTTGGGCTGGGCTACATCCATATCGGCCAGCAGGCGACGACGCTGTCCGGCGGCGAGGCGCAGCGGATAAAACTCGCCAAGGAACTGTCGCGCAAGGCGACCGGCAAGACGCTGTACATTCTCGACGAGCCGACCACCGGCCTGCATTTCCACGACGTCGCCAAGCTCTTGGAAGTGCTGCACGAACTGGTCGACCAGGGCAACACGGTGGTCGTCATCGAGCATAATCTCGAAGTGATAAAAACCGCCGACTGGGTGCTCGACCTCGGCCCCGAAGGCGGCGATGGCGGCGGCGAGCTGGTCGCCTCCGGCACGCCGGAAGACATCGTGCGCGAGAAGCGCAGCTACACCGGCCAGTTCCTCAAGGAGCTTTTGGAGCGACGCCCCGGAGGCAAACGCGAAGCGGCGGAGTGAGAGGGCAGACCAGTTGGGAGCGTTTGAATGACGACCAGAAGAGCGCTTACCGGTGATCTCCAAACTGTCGTCACGCTGACCGAAGCCGCTTACGCGCCTTACACCGCCCTGCTCGGCGCACCGCCGATCCCGGTCACCGAAGACTACGCGCCGCGCATCGAACGCGGCGAAGTCTGGCTGCTGGAAAGCGGCAATGAGGTGGCCGGACTTCTGGTTCTCGAACGGCACCCGGATCACGCTATGATCTTCAGCGTCGCGGTCGCGCCGGGTTTTAAAGGCAAGGGCTTCGGCATCAAGCTCCTCAACTTCGCCGACGAGCAGGCGCGACAATGGCGCCTGCCGGAGGTGCGGCTCTACACGAATGCGAGGATGGAGCGGAATATCGCGCTCTACACGGCCTACGGCTTTCATGAAACAGGCCGCCGGCCCAACCCCTATCGGCCGGGATGGATGGTCGTCGACATGGCAAAGCCGGTCGAAACCGTTACGCCGGCCTGAATATTTTTCTCGGGGAGGACGACAATGAGCAGCCATGGAAAAATCCGCGCCGGCATGGGCGGCTGGACCTTCGAGCCCTGGGACACGTCCTTCTATCCAGACAAGCTCTCAAAGGCCAAGCAGTTGCACTACGCCAGCCGGCAGGTGCCGAGCATCGAGGTCAACGGCACCTATTATTCCAGTTTCAAGGAGCCGACCTTCGTCAAATGGGCTGGTGAGGCGCCAGACGGTTTCGTCTATTCGCTGAAGGGCAATCGCTTCGTCACCAACCGCCGCGTGCTTGGAGAGGCCGGCGAGTCCATGATGCGTTTCCTGGGCTCGGGCGTCGCCGCGCTTGGCGACAAGCTCGGGCCGATCCTGTGGCAGTTCGCGCCGACGAAAAAGTTCGATCCGGACGATTTCGAAGCCTTTCTAAAATTGTTGCCTGAAAAGCAGGACAGCGTTGCGCTGCGCCATGCGGTCGAGGTGCGCAACGACAGTTTTGTCGTACCGGAATTCGCTGCGCTCGCGCGCAAGTACAAGGTCGCGATCGTCTATGCCGACCACGCCAAATATCCTGCGATTGCCGATGTCACCGGCGATTTCATCTATGCGCGGCTGCAGACCGGCAGCGACGACAATCCCGACTGCTACACGCCGAAAGGGCTCGGCGAGTGGGCGACGCGAGCCAAGACCTGGGCGGAAGGCAAGGTTCCCGCCGACCTGCCGCGCGCCGATCCCGCGACCGAGGCTCCAGTCAAGCCGCGTGACGTGTTCGTCTACTTCATCACCGAAGGCAAGGTTCGCGCCCCATTCGGCGCCATGGCCTTGATGAAACGGGTGACAGGCTGAGAGACCGTTTCGAATTTCGCTCTGGCGAGTCATATGGTGGTGGTTTCGAGAACCGGAGCGCAGCGGACATTTGGTCCGTGAGCAGCGCATGACCCCGAAAATCGCCCCCGATTTTCGGAAAGGATCATGCGCAGATTCAAAAGTGCTGCAGCGTCCTTTGCGCGTCCACAGGACGCGCGGCGCTGCAGTAAGCGCAGAAAACGCCATCAGATGACCGCCAGAGTAGAATTTCCAAACGGTCTCTGACACGCCGAAGCATTTGGAATCGTGGCATCTTCGCGCCATCGTAACCTTATCGATACCTCCTTGCTGCATGACTCCGGTCAGGCCAGGTCGCAGGATTGGACCGCGGCGGGCAAGGAACGAGGGGCATGTCGCTCGACTACAACTCACTTCTGCTGGCAATCGGTTTCTCCGCCGCCTGCCTCAGTTTGACGTTGTTCGGCATCTGGCTGACAGCCCGTACTGAAAAATTTCTGCTGACCTGGGCGATCAGCGCGTTGCTGATCGTCGGCGACGTTTTCGTCTACAGGGACTATATCGACGCGCCAGGACGCCTGCTCGGCATGGCAAGTTTCGCCGTGCTCCTCGTCGGTTTCTCGACGATGCTGGGCGCCGCTTACCAGTTCAGGTCAGGCCGATCGCCGATCCCGCTCACGGTCCTTGGCAGCGGCATTTCGCTTGTCGTGGCGTTGCCGCCCATGGCGCTTGGATATGACGGGCTCGGCTTCATGCTCGAGAATTCCTGTGCCGCCCTGCTTTTGTTTGCGACGGCGCATGAATACTGGAAAGGACGCGCCGAGGCGCCCGTCCCGATCATCAGCCTCACGGTGCTCTACTGCGCCACCGCCATATCCTTCGTGCTGTGCGCCATGGTTCTCGCATGGGATGGCAGACTGGTCCTCGGACATGCGCCAAGCAACTGGGCCGAGGATCTCAGCCTCGTCATCGTCATCGCCTCGATGACTGGCATCGGCGCCCTTTCGCTGGCGCTCAACCAGGGGCGTCTGGCCCGGTATCATCGCCTGGATGCACTGACCGATCCGCTGACCGGCCTGCTCAACCGGCGCGCTCTGTTCGATCTCAACAACAGTGCCCCGATCGGGGCCTTCACGGCAGTGGTCGTGTTCGACCTCGACGGCTTCAAGGCCATCAACGACGAATTCGGCCATGCCACGGGCGATCACGTGCTGAAAGTGTTCGCCGAGGAACTGACGAGCAATCTTCGCCCGACCGATGTCGCCGCACGCATGGGTGGAGAGGAATTCGCTCTGGTTCTGAAACGGACCCTGCCCGAAACGGTGGAGCTTGCCGCCGAACGCATACGCGCCGCCTTCGCCGCGCGCGTCATCGAGACCGAGACGCGTCCCCTGACATGCACGGTCAGCGCCGGGTTCGCTTTCGGCAGCAAGGAAGGAATGAGCTTCGACAAGGTGCTCAGCGGCGCCGACAAGGCGCTCTACGCCGCCAAACGCGGCGGCCGTAACCGTGTCACGACACTGCGACGCGCGAGCTAGCACCCAAGCGGTTTTCGCAGATCCTCATGCCGCCATGACGATCTCATTGTAGGTATCGAGGTCGACATAGAAGACCTTGGTGATTTCCGCGATGAGTTCGTCGTGGTCGTATCCTTGCGATTTCAGAATGTTGATGGCGGTCATGATGTCGACGCGCTCGGTGAGCCGTCGTTTCTGGTAGTCCTCGACGTAGCGTTCCATAGGCTGTCCCTGGTGCCTGAAAAGTTGAAACAACAATCAGATCGCAGGAGGAAAGCCGCTCGCATGAAGCGGGATAGCGCGGCCCGCACCTTCCTCTGATCTGCCAATTGAGACTGATACGGAAAGCGGCCGACTCACCAAGGCCAAGCAAAGCCTAGCATGCAATCTTCAACGCGCCAGGATTGCAAACGATGGCCTTCGTGATTTTCGTCATCCTTGGGCGAAGCGGAGCGAAGACCCAAGGATCCATGCCATAACTTCTGAGCATCGCCACGGTGCTGAACCCAGGATGGGTGCGCCGGAAAACGGCTTCTATTCTTGACCGCCGCATTCTTTGACTGACGGCATGGCATAGATCCTGGGGTCTGCGCCGCGTCGCTTCGCTCCTTGCTTCGCCCCAGGATGACGACGAGACAGACGGTTCGGCTAATCCTAGAGGTTTGCGATACTAGACGGTCAGAAACTTCCGGACGTCCGCCCGGTCGAGATCTTCCGCCGGGCCGGTATGGACGATCTGGCCGCGGTCCATGATGTTGACCTCGTCGGCCAATTCCCGGCAGAAATCGAGATACTGTTCGACCAACAGCACGGCGATGCCAGCCTGGTCGCGCAGATAGCGGATGGCGCGGCCGATATCCTTGATGATCGACGGCTGGATGCCTTCGGTCGGCTCGTCGAGCACCAAGAGCTTCGGCCGCATCACCAGTGCCCTGCCGATGGCAAGCTGCTGCTGCTGGCCGCCGGAAAGGTCGCCGCCGCGACGCGCGAGCATTTGCTTGAGCACCGGAAACAGCTCGAAGACGTGGCCCGGAATGTTGCGGTCGGCGCGCTTCAGCGGCGCGAAGCCTGATTCCAGATTTTCCCGCACGCTGAGCAGCGGAAAGATCTCCCTGCCTTGCGGCACGAATGCGATGCCCGACCGGGCGCGGTCATACGCCGCGCTCCGGTCGAGCGCCTTCCCCTCGAAGGCAACGCTTCCGCTCGTCAGCCGATGGTGGCCGACGATCGATCTCATCAAACTGGTTTTGCCGACGCCGTTACGGCCAAGCACGCAGGTGATCTTGCCGGCGCCCGCCTTGAGCGAGACGCCGCGCAGTGCCTGGGCCGCACCATAGTGCAGCGTGGCGTTGGAGACTTCGAGCATGGTCAGCGCTTTCTCCAACGCCTGAGGAAGGAGAGGTCGAAACGATGGAACGAAACCCGCCAGACCATGATCATCTCCCGAGATAGACTTCGACGACGCGCTCGTCGGCCGAGACGAAATCGAGCGTGCCTTCGGACAGCACCGAGCCCTCATGCAGGCAGGTGACCTTGACCCCAAGCTCGCGCACGAAATGCATGTCGTGCTCGACGACGATGACCGAATGGTCGCGCGCAATATCCCTAAGCAGCCGCGCGGTCTCCTCGGTCTCGGCGTCGGTCATGCCGGCGACCGGCTCATCGACCAGCAACAGCTTCGGGTCCTGCGCCAGGAGCATGCCGATCTCGAGCCATTGCTTTTGTCCGTGGCTCAGATTGGCGGCAAGCTCGTCGCGCTTGTCGCCAAGCCGGATGATGCCAAGGATATCGTCGATCTGCCGCGCTTCGGCTATTGAGCGGCGATGGAACAGCGCCGGGAAGATCGAGCGTGGCCCTTTCAGCGCCAGCATCAGATTCTCCTCGATCGTGTGGCTTTCGAAGACGGTCGGCTTCTGGAATTTGCGGCCGATGCCCATCATGGCGATTTCGGCTTCGTCATGTTTGGTGAGGTCGACCTGGCCGTCGAAGAAAACCTCGCCCTGGTCGGGCCGTGTCTTGCCGGTGACGATGTCCATCATCGTCGTCTTGCCGGCGCCGTTGGGACCGATGATCGCGCGCATCTCGCCCTTGTCGAGCACCAGCGACAGATTGTTGATGGCGCGAAATCCGTCGAAGGAGACCGAGACGCCGTCGAGATAGAGAATGGTGTTCGACTTCGGCATCGCTCTACTCCGCCGGCTGCGGTTCAGGACCGGAGGCGGACCAGTCGCCCGGCGTCCTCGCGGCGCTGCGAACGATCTTCGCCGGAGACACGTCGGGATCGGTGCCGGCTTCCTCGGCGAGCGAGGCCGCCCGCAGCGCCCTGGCATTGCCGCGCCAGGAATCCCACATGCCGATAATGCCCTTGGGCAGGAACAGCGTAACGGCGACGAACAGCCCACCCAGTGCAAACAGCCAGAACTCCGGCAGCACGCCGGTGAACCAGGATTTGCCGGCATTGACCAAAAGCGCGCCGATGATCGGTCCCACGATGGTGCCGCGGCCGCCGACGGCTGCCCACACCACGACCTCGATCGAATTGGACGGCTCGAACTCGCCCGGATTGATGATGCCAACCTGTGGCACGTAGAGCGCCCCGGCGATGCCGGCCATGACAGCCGAAACGGTGAAGGCGAACAGCTTGACGTTCTCGGCCCGCCAGCCGAGGAAGCGCGTACGGCTCTCGGCGTCGCGCACCGCCATCAGCAGCTTGCCGTATTTGGAGCCGACGATCGCCCAGGTGATGAAGACGGCGAGTGCGAGCGTCACCGCGCTCGCGGCGAACAGCGCCGAGCGAGTCGCGTCAGCCTGCACGTTGAACCCTAGAATATCCTTGAAATCGGTCAGGCCGTTATTGCCGCCGAAACCCATGTCGTTGCGGAAGAAGGCGAGCAGCAGCGCATAGGTCATCGCCTGGGTGATGATCGACAGATAGACGCCGGTGACGCGGCTGCGGAAGGCGAACCAGCCGAAGACGAAGGCAAGCAGGCCTGGCACGGCCAGCACCATGAGGCCAGCGAACCAGAAATGGTCGAAGCCGTACCAGAACCACGGCAATTCCTTGTAGTTGAGGAACACCATGAAATCGGGCAGCAGCGGATTGCCGTAGACGCCGCGCGAGCCGATCTGGCGCATCAGATACATGCCCATCGCATAGCCGCCGAGCGCGAAGAAGGCGCCATGGCCGAGCGAAAGAATGCCGCAATAGCCCCAGACGAGATCGAGCGCCAAGGCCAGCAGCGCGTAGCACAGATATTTGCCGGCGAGCGCAACGATATAGGATGGGACGTAAAACGCGCTCGCCGGCGAGACAGCAAGATTGAGCAGCGGCACGATGATGGCGACCGCCAGCAGGATGAAGATGGTGATGGCGATGCGGCGATCGGCGCCGGCGGCGAAGAAGCGTCCCGTGATCATGCTTCCACCGCCCTGCCCTTGAGCGCGAACAGGCCGCGCGGGCGCTTCTGGATGAACAGGATGATGAGGACCAGCACGACGATCTTGCCGAGCACGGCGCCGGCATAGGGTTCGAGGAACTTGTTGACGATGCCGAGCGAAAAGGCGCCGACCAGCGTGCCCCAGAGATTGCCGACGCCGCCGAAGACCACGACCATGAAGCTGTCGATGATGTAGCCGCGGCCGAGATTGGGCGAAACATTGTCGATCTGGCTGAGCGCGACGCCGGCAATGCCGGCAATACCTGATCCCAATGCAAAGGTCAGCGCGTCGACCCATGGCGTTTTGATGCCCATCGAGGCGGCCATGCGGCGGTTGGCGGTGACGGCGCGCATCTGCAGGCCCCAGGGCGTGCGCTTCATCACATAGAGCAACAGGGCAAACACGCAGAGCGAAAAAACCAGGATCCAGAGGCGGTTCCAGGTGATCGCAAGCTGGCCGACATCGAACGAGCCCGACATCCAAGACGGATTGCCGACCTCCTGGTTTGTCGGCCCGAAGATGGTGCGCACCGCCTGCTGCAGGATCAGCGAGACGCCCCATGTCGCCAGCAGCGTTTCCAGCGGCCGGCCGTAGAGGAAGCGGATAACGCCGCGCTCGATGGCCAGGCCGACCAGGGCCGCGACAAGGAAAGCAAGCGGCAGCGCGATGACCAGCGACCAGTCGAACAGACCGGGAAAGGAACTGCGGATCACCTCCTGGACGACAAAGGTGGTGTAGGCGCCGAGCATGACCATCTCGCCATGCGCCATGTTGATGACGCCCATGACGCCGAAGGTGATGGCGAGGCCAATTGCCGCTAGCAGCAGCACCGACCCCAGCGAAATGCCGTACCAGATGTTCTGGCCGGCATCCCAGAAGGCCAACGTCGAATTGATGGTGCCGATTGCCGCTGTCGCCGCGTCCTTGACCGCGCCTTGCGAATTGGCCTCGACCGAGGTGAGCAGCGAGAGCGCATCGCGGTCGCCGCGCACGCCAATCAGGGCGATTGCCGCAAGCTTGTCGGCCTCCGACCTGTCGGAGACCAGCACGGATGCGGCGCGCGCCTGTTCGAACAGCGCCTTGACCTTTGCATCGGTTTCAGCGGCGATCGCGGCGTCGAGCGGTTCGATGTTTGCGGCATCGGGCGTCTTGAACATAGTGGCGGCGGCTGCGATGCGCACGGCCGGATCCTTGGCGCGAAGCGTCAACGTACCCAGCGCATCGCGGATGACGCGGCGCAGCGTGTTATTAACCTTGATCTTGGTGATGTCTCCCTTGGCCGCCTCGCCGGACTTTTCGCCGCTCAGGGGATCTAGAAGTTCGACGCTGTCGCCGCCCTCCTTGCCGACGAAGACCAGGGAATCGGCCCTGCGGACGTAAAGACTGCCCTCCGCAAGCGCTGCAAGCGGGCGTTCGACCAGGGGATCGCCAGTGGCGGCAAGCTCGCGCACCACGGCTTCGGTGGCCGAGAAATTCGTGGCTGTGGCAAATTTCGCGATGATCGCGCGCAGATCGGCTTCGCTGGCGTTCGCCGGCAACAGATTTGCCAGCAGAAACAGCAGCGTCAGGCCAATCGCGCGTAGCAGGACCATCGATTCGAACACTCTTGATTCGAGTACTCTTGAAGCGTTGAATTTCGCGTCCGGGCGGACTGGAGGAGGAGCTCGCCCGGACGCTTCGCGGTCTAGGTCGTGGACAAATCCACGACCGTTCAGACCCGGGAGGATCAGTTGGTTCCCTTGCCGCCGCACTTGCCGGTGGCGACGTTGAAGTTGCCGCACGACAGTGGCGCGCGCCAATCGGAGATCAGGTCCTTGGAGTCAGGCAGATAGTCGGACCATTCGTCGCCCATGACAAGACCGGGGGTCTGCGAGACCGTTTCGAACTGGCCGTCGGCCTGGATTTCGCCGATCAGCACCGGCTTGGTGATGTGATGGTTCGGCATCATGGTCGAATAGCCGCCGGTCAGGTTCGGCACGGAGACGCCGATCATCGCGTCGATGACCTTGTCCGGATCGGTGGTGCCGGCCTTCTCGACCGCCTTCACCCACATGTTGAAGCCGATATAGTGGGCTTCCATCGGGTCGTTGGTGGTGCGCTTGTCGTTCTTGATGAACTTGTGCCAGTCGGCGATGAACTTCTTGTTCTCGGGCGTATCGACGCTCTCGAAATAGTTCCAGGCGGCGAGATGGCCGACCAGGGGAGCGGTATCGAGACCGGCAAGCTCTTCCTCACCGACCGAGAAGGCCATGACCGGGATGTCCTCGGCCTTGATGCCCTGGTTGCCGAGTTCCTTGTAGAACGGCACGTTGGCGTCGCCATTGACGGTCGAGACGACTGCGGTCTTCTTGCCTGCAGAACCGAATTTCTTGATCGCCGAGACTTCGGTCTGCCAGTCGGAGAAGCCGAACGGCGTGTAATTGACCATGATGTCTTCGGCGGCGACGCCCTTGGCCTTCAGATAGGCCTCGAGGATCTTGTTGGTGGTACGCGGATATACGTAGTCGGTGCCTTCAAGCACCCAGCGCTTCACCGAACCGCCATCCTCGCTCATCAGATAGTCGACCGCGGGAATAGCCTGCTGGTTCGGTGCGGCACCAGTGTAGAACACGTTGCGCTCGCTCTCCTCACCCTCATACTGGACGGGATAGAACAGGATGTTGTCGAGTTCGGAGAAAACCGGCAGCACCGACTTGCGCGACACCGACGTCCAGCAGCCGAACACCGCCGCCACCTTGTCCTTGGAAATCAGCTCGCGCGCCTTTTCGGCAAACAGCGGCCAGTTGGAAGCCGGGTCGACAACGACCGCTTCAAGCTTCTTGCCGAGCAGGCCGCCCTTGGCATTCTGCTCCTCGATAAGCATCAGCATGGCGTCCTTCAGCGTGGTCTCCGAAATCGCCATGGTCCCCGACAGCGAATGGAGAATACCCACCTTGATCGTGTCGTCGGCCGCCTTGGCCTGGACGGCCATCAACAGACTCGCCGCGACCACGCCTGCCGAAACCATTTTTGTTATTGTCGAGAAATTACCCCTCATGCCTAGCACTCCCAAGCTGGTTGACTGCACCGCACCAATGCAAAGCAACCCCCGTGCCAACCGACGGAATTCGATCGAAAATGCATGAATTTTCAAACGTTATCAGCTGCTTATAATATTAGCCGTTGAAGATGGGCGGATGTCGTTCAAAGTTTCGTTGAGAAAAAAATGCGCACCCGTGCCTAGATTTTGCCCAAATCTCGAAAATGCCTACTTATTGGGCCGACCTACACCGAACACACCGAAATTGACCGACGCGGCTGTTGCAGTGCAGCGGTGAAATAGGGCAAGTTCGCCTCGAACAGAGCGACGTCATGGCTTCCAGGATTTCCTGTATTTTCGGCATCACGCTTGTGCTTGCAGCCACTGGCGGCGCACGCGCCGACTTCAGCGACGGCAAGATGCCGGACGGCACCTATCATTGCGAAGTCTATCTGCTCGGCATGTTCCTCAACCTCGGCGACATCACCATCAAGGGCAACCTCTATAGTGGCCCGGTCACGTTCGGGACCGCTGAACAGGGCTATAATTATCAGATGGACGCCAATGGCGTGATCACCTGGCTTGGTCCATTGGGCGGCTATACCAGCGGCGGCAATTCGATCTCGCTCACCCAAGCCACTCTGGACGGGCAAACCAGCCCGTCTTTCGACATCATCATGAGGCAGCCTGACGGCGCCTTCACCGCTTCGACCTGCACAAAGGGCTGAGCACGGCGCCTGCCTGCCGTGCGATCGCGGCCAAAAGTCTTTCCTCTCATGTCATCGGGGTGTTGCCGAAACAGCTTAGGCAGCGGTGCGCCGTCAACATCCACCCAGAGAGGCAGACACTATGGCCAACGCACCGTCTTCATCCTCCCCTGTCATTCGCGACGTCATCGCCGCCCGCGTCTCGCGCCGCGAAATACTGAAAGGCGGCCTTGCATCCGGAGCGCTGATTGCCGGCGGCAGCTTCGTCGGCTCGCTGTTTGCCGGTGAAACGCATGCCGCGGCCGCACTCTCGACGCTCGGCTTTCCCGAGCTGAAGCGCGTTTACGACAAAAACCATGCCGCCGCCGATGGTTATGAGACGACGATCGTCGCGCGCTGGGGCGACGCGCTGGCCGCCGGCCTGCCGGAGTTCGATGGCAACAAGGTCGCCGCCGATGAGCAGGAGAAGCGCTTCGGCTACAATTGCGACTACATCGCCTTCATGCCGCTGCCGAAAGGCTCGGTCAATTCCGACCACGGCCTGCTCTGCGTCAACAACGAATACATCTCTCCCAATGTGATGTTTCCCGGCATGACCGAGGACGATGCCGGCAAGACGATGAACAAGGAGCAAGTCGATCTCGGCATGGCCGCGATGGGCCATTCGATCGTCGAAGTGATACTGAAGGACGGTAAGTGGGGAACCGTCGAAGACAGCCCGCTCAACCGCCGCATCACGGCGACCACGGAAATGATCCTTTCCGGCCCCGCTGCCGGCCATGCGCTGATGAAGACTTCGGCCGACGCCACCGGCACCAAGGTTCTCGGCACCAGCTACAATTGCAGCGGCGGCTTCACCCCATGGGGCACTGTGCTCACCTCGAGGAAGGCGTTTCCGATATTTTCGGTGGCGATCCGAAGAAGGCGCCGATATCAGATATCCTCGATCGCTACGCTTTCGACGGCTCGGACATCTACGGCCGCGCCCGCTTCCATGACCGGTTCGACCTCGACAAGGAACCCAATGAGGCCAATCGTTTCGATTGGGTGGTCGAGATCGATCCCTATGATCCGACTTCGAAGCCGGTGAAGCGCACCGCGCTCGGCCGCATGTCGCACGAAGCCTCGACCGTCGTCGTCAACAAGGACGGCCGCGTTGTCGTCTATATGGGCGACGACGACTATTTCGAATACATTTATCGCTTCGTCTCAGCCGAGGCCTACGACCCGGCGAACCCGGCTTCCGGCAAGGATCTGCTCGATGATGGTGTGCTGTCGGTGGCGCGTTTCGATGCCGACGGCACGATGACGTGGCTGCCGCTGGTGCACGGCCAGGGCAAGCTGACCGCCAAGAACGGTTTCGCCGACCAGGCCGAAGTGCTGCTCAAGACCCGTTCTGCCGCCGACGCGCTGGGCGCGACACCGATGGACCGGCCGGAGGATATCGAGACCAATCCAGTCACCGGCCGCGTCTATGCGGTGATGACCAAGAACAAGAAGCGCGACCAGTCGAAGGTTAACCCGGCGAACACGCGGCCGGAAAACCTCTGGGGTCATATCGTCGAGCTGATCCCGCCCGGCGGCCGTGGCATTGAGGCTGACCATACGGCCGAAAAATACGAATGGGACCTGTTCGTGCTCTGCGGCAACCCGAAGGAGGCCGCCGTCGGCGCCACCTTCCATCCCGACACATCGGACAATGGCTGGTTCGTCTGCCCCGACAACATCACTTTCGACCCCGCCGGCCGGCTCTGGGTCGCGACCGACGGCGCCAACGACTTCGATCTGCCGGACGGCGTCTATGGCGTCGATACCGAGGGTGCGGCGCGCGGCTTGCCGAAGCTGCTCTTCACCTGCCCACATGGCGCCGAGGCAACCGGCCCCTGCTTCACCCCGGACGGCACGACGCTGTTCCTGTCGGTGCAGCATCCGGCCGAGGACGCCGAGACGCTCGACAAGGCCGCGACGCTGTGGCCCGACTTTAGGGATGGTCAGCCGCCGCGACCGTCTGTGGTCGCCATCCGCCGCAAGGATGGCCAGCCGGTCGGCGCATAGCTCTGGCGGCTGAGGATCGCGGCGAAAAAAGGCGCGAAACCCTTGGGGTTTCGCGCCAGCACGCAGTCGGGAGGATACTGCCAGCTAGATGCTCTTCGCCGACATCTGTCCGGCGATGTACTCGGCCTGGCGGATTGCCAGCGACACGATCGTCAGCGTCGGATTCTCGGCACCGCCGGTGGTGAACTGGCTGCCATCCGACACGAACAGGTTCTTGATGTCGTGCGCCTGGCCATGCTTGTTGACGACGCCGTCTTCCGCCTTCTCGCTCATCCGGTTGGTACCGAGGTTGTGGGTCGAGGGATAGGGCGGCGTCGGGAAGGTGCGGGTCGCACCGACCGCCGCATAGAGCGCCGAACCCTGCTTGTAGGCGTGGTTGCGCATCGCCGTGTCGTTGGCGTGGTCGTCGAAATGCACGTCCGCCACCGGCATGCCGTGCTCGTCCTTCATGTCGGCATGCAGCGTGATGCGGTTTTCCGCGCGCGGCATGTCCTCGCCGACGATCCACAGACCGGCCATTTGGTCGTAATGATCGAGCGCGGTGGTGAAGGAGCGACCCCAGCCACCGGGATCGAGGAAGGCCGCCATGAATGGCAGGCCGAGCGCCAGCGTCTCGAGCTCGTAGCCGCCGACGAAACCGCGCGACGGATCATGGCGCGCCTCGTCGCGGATGATTCCGGCCATGGTGGTGCCGCGATACATATGCACCGGCTTGTCGAAAATGGCATAGACCGACCCGGTGGTGTGGCGCATGTAGTTCTTGCCCACCTGCCCCGACGAATTGGCGAGACCGTCGGGGAACTTCGCTGACGCTGAATTGAGCAGCAGACGCGGGCTCTCGATCGAATTGCCGGCGACGGCGACGATGCGGGCCTTCTGCTCCTGCAACTTGCCGTCCTTGTCGGCATAGACAACACCGGTGACCTTGCCCGACGCATCGTGGTTGATCTTGATCGCCATGGCATTCGGCCTGACCTCGAGATGGCCGGTCGCCTCGCCTTTGGGGATCTCCGCATAGAGCGTCGACCATTTGGCGCCCCATTTGCAGCCCTGGAAGCAGAAGCCGGTCTGCTGGCAGGACATGCGGTCGTCGCGGTCGACCGAGTTTATCGCCATATTGCCGGTGTGGCACTCCTTGTAGCCGAGCTTGTCGGCGCCGGCCTTCAGCACCTTGAAGTTATTGTTGCCCGGCAACCTCGGCCAATCGTTGGTGCCGGTGACGCCCATCTTGGCCTCGGCCTTGGCATAGTAGGGCTCCATCTCGGCCAGCGTGATCGGCCAATCTAGCAAAGTCGCGCCTTCCAGTTTTCCATAGGTCGAAAGTGTCTTGAATTCGTGCTCCTGGAAGCGCAGCGATGCGCCCGCCCAATGCGTGGTCGAGCCGCCGACGGACTTGACGATCCAGGCCGGCAGGTTCGGAAAATCCTTCGCCACCCGCCAGTCGCCGGAGGTGGTGCGCTTGTCCTTCCAGGCGAGTTGAGCAAAGGAATCCCACTCGTCGTTGATGAAGTCCTCATATTCGTGACGGGCGCCCGCCTCCAGGATGACGACGTCGATGCCTTTTTGCGCAAGTTCGTTGCCGAGCGTGCCGCCGCCGGCGCCCGAGCCGATGATGACGACCACGCCATCGTCCTTGAGATCAAATGGTGCTGCCATGGTTTCCTCCCATGATGTGTCTGTCTGATGCGATTGGGGACGAAGGAGGCTTAAAGCCACTCGATGTCGTCGAAACCGCGCGCGATATAGCCGCCCTTGGAGTAGGACTCGCCCTCGTAGCCGAAGATCGGCCAGACCTCCTTCTGGTTGTAGAGGCCGACAACCAGTCCGCCTCGGACCGCCTGGAAGAACGGCGTGCCCTCGATCTGCTTGAGTACGGCGACGCGCTGCTCCTCCCAGCCGAGACCGGTGTAGCCGTCCTTGCCCGACTTCAAGTCGAGATCGGCAATGCCCTTTTCAATGAGATCCTTGTGGGCGGGGTCTTTTGCGGCCTGCTCGTCATGCGCCTTTACGGCAATCGCGTAATATTTGTCGGGCACCTGGTCGTGCGGGTAGATGTCTCGCGCCATCTGGATCAGCGTCGCCATGGTTTCCGGCTTGAGTGCCGATGTCTCCAGCCCCCACGCATGTTCCGGGCTGATGACGGCGCTGCCCGAAATCATCAGCAATGCGCTTGCCCCGCCGCGTTTCAGCAGCTCGCGGCGCGACAGGCCGGGCTTCCTCTCGTAGATCGTGACCATTTGTTCCTCCCTTGCTTGCTATCTGCACCCGAGGGGTGCCGTTGCTGGCGCCGCGCCGGCCGGGCGCGACCGTCATCTCCCCTATTTGAAGCGTCCGCTGCGCTGCAGGACCTCGATCTTGTAGCCGTCGGGATCCTCGATGAAGAAAAAGCGCGCGAGCAGCGTGCCGTCGCGGTTGAACTCGACGATCTTCTTCGGGCTGAAACCGAGCGCGCCGAGCCGGTCGTGTTCGCTGTCCAGATCAGCGACCGAAACCGCGAAATGGCCGTAGCCATCGCCGAGCGCATAAGGCTCCTGCCGGTCCTTGTTGACGGTCAGCTCGAGCTCGAACGAGGTATCGGCATTGCTGAGATAGATAAGCGTGAAGGTCTCGAAATCGAGCCGATCGGCAACGTCCAGTCCGAAGGCGTTCCGGTAGAAATCAACGGACCGGGCCACGTCGAGAACCCGGATCATGGTGTGGATCGCCTTCGCCAAATCAATCTCCGCTGCTGCATGCCGGGAGCGATTATGGGCGGCGTTGGGAAAAGGTGGTGGCAGCCGGTTACCACGCTCTACCGGCGCAATACCATTCTCCCAAGGACGAAAGTCCGATTGCTGTTTTCTATTTTTCGGCTGAAGATGACTGGAGGGACGAGCTGTGACCAAAGGCGCGGATCGCTGCGAATTGCGCCCAAGACCAACAAGAACGGGAGGAAACGATGTGCAGAGTCTTCGCCGGACAGGATCCGGAGGGCTATCGGCAGATCAACCGGTCGATCCGGATAGACGGACACTCGACAAGCATCCAGCTCGAGGCAACGTTCTGGGCGCTGCTCGACGAGATCGCCGACAGCCAGGGTTTGACGACGCCGAAATTCATCTCGAAGCTCTATGACGAGGCCATCGAGATCAATGGCCAGATTCCGAACTTCGCCTCGATGCTGCGCACCACTTGCGCCCTCTATTTGCGCGGCCATCGACCTGGCATGGAAGAGCAGACGCCACCCAAACGGGAAGCGGCCTAGCTCTCGGCCGCAACCTCCAGTGCCAGCCGCGTCATGTCGGTGAAAAGCGCCTGGCGTTCACTATAGTCGGTTTGCTCGCCGGTGGTGACATGGTCGACCACATTCAGCAGCGACAGGGCACGCGCACCGAAATGGGCTGAAATGCGATAGAGCGCGCTGGTTTCCATATCGACCGCCAACGCCCCAAGTGCCCGTGCTTCATCAAAGCGGGCGCGCCCGTCAGGGTGATAGAAGATATCGCTGCAGACCGTCAGCCCCGCGCTCCAGGCGATGCCGAGATCGGCCGCCTTTTGCAACGCCAGCGCATGGAGCGCCGGATCGGGGCCTGCCGGTTCGTATAGCCCGAAGACCTGGCCGCTGCGATCACCCTCGGCATGAACGGCACTCGAAATGACAACGCTACGCAGCGCCACATCCTCGCTCAGGCCACCACAGGTACCGGTGCGGATCAACCTCCTGACGCCATGGAAGTCCAGCAACTCGTGTGCGTAGATCAGGAATGACGAGACACCGATCCCCGTTGACTGGATGCTGACCGGTCTGCCCCGGAAAAGACCGGTGAAGCCGAGGGTGCCCCTGCGGCGGTTGACGCAGCGCGGCGCCTCGAGAAATGTCTCAGCCATCCACTCGGCGCGCTCCGGGTCACCCGGCAACAGCACCGTTTCGGCATAATCGCCTTTATTTGCCTCGTTGTGCGGCGTCACGGCATCTACCCCAATTCCCCGCCGCGTTGTCATCGCAATCATGGCAGGCTCGCGTCGATGCGCAAGCGGCGATTGCGAAACTCCAGTGGCCGGACCTCACTGGTTATGAACGGACGGCTCGTTCTCCGGCGCCGCCACGTGTAAAAGGCAGGGCACGGGCGTCTGTGAACTCGGTCACATTCAGCCCGCGCGCCTTACGATTCGAGCACGTCCTTGACGATCGTGGCCAGTTGCTTGAGCGAAAACGGCTTCGGCAGGAAACCAAAATGCGCATCCGCCGGCAGATTCCTGGCGAACGCGTCCTCTGCATAGCCCGAAACGAAGACGAATTTGATGTCCGGTTGCCGCTTGCGCAATTCGCCAAGCAGCGTCGGCCCATCCATTTCCGGCATCACCACGTCCGAAACGACGATGTCGACCTTGCCGCCAAGCGCCTCGAAAACTTCCAGCGCCTCGACGCCCGAGGACGCTTCGTGGACGGTATAGCCGCGCGACGTCAGCGCCCGCATGCCGCCCATGCGCACAGCATCCTCGTCCTCGACTAGCAGCACCGTGGCCGAGCCCGACAAATCCTTGGCCGATTCGGCGATTTTGGCGGGCGTTGCCGGCGCCTCGCCGGGCTCGCCTGCCTTTTTCACCTCTGCGATATGACGCGGCAGGAAGATGCGGAACACGGATCCCTTGCCGACTTCGGAATCGCAGAAGATGAAGCCGCCCGTCTGCTTGATGATGCCATAGACCATCGACAGGCCGAGGCCGGTGCCCTTACCGACCTCCTTGGTGGTGAAGAAAGGTTCGAAAATCTTCTTCAGCACATCGGGCGCGATGCCGCTGCCCGTGTCTTCCACTTCGACCACCACATAGTCGGCCGGCGCCAGCTCACGGTAGGAAAAGGTCTTGCTCTCCTCCACCATCACGTTCCTGGTGCGCACGGTGAGCTCGCCGCCAGTCGGCATCGCGTCGCGTGCATTGACCGCCAGATTGACCACCACCTGCTCGAATTGCCCGATGTCGACCTTGACCGGCCACAGGTCGCGGCCGTGATCGACCTTCAGCTTGATGTCGTTGCCGACCAGACGGGCCAGCAGCATCCTGAGATCGGCAAGCACATCGGTCAGGTTGAGCACTTCCGGTCTGAGCGTCTGTTTGCGCGAGAAGGCGAGCAGCTGCCGCACCAGCGAGGCCGCGCGGTTGGCGTTCTGCTTGATGTTCATAATGTCCGGGAAGGACGGATCCGACGGGCGGTGGTTGGTCAACAAAAGATCCGACGCCATGATGATGGCGGTCAGCACATTGTTGAAGTCGTGCGCGATGCCGCCGGCAAGCTGGCCAACCGCCTGCATCTTCTGGCTTTGCGCCATCTGGCCTTCGAGCGCCTTCTGCTCGGTGGTCTCGACGGCGTAGACGATGGCCGATTCCTCGGCGCCCTCGCCGCCAGTGCCGTCGGCAACCGCGTTGACGTAAAAGCGTATGTGGCGCTCCTCGTTGCCGGGCAGCAACGTATCGATGGGCTCGATGTCGGCCTGCCGTTGCCTGGCCTTTTCGAACGCCGCGGCAAAGGCGGGCCGGTCGCGCTCGTGGATCACCGTATCCAACCGGACGCGGCGGTCGACGGCATCGCGATCGACGACGGAGGAAAACAGCGACAGGAACGGCGCGTTGGTGCGCAGGATACGCCCACTCTGGTCTACGCCCGCGATCGCCATCGGCGTCGAATTGAAAAACCGGGTGAAGCGGATCTCCGACGCGCGAAGATCGGCGGACGCATCCTCGCCCTGGGTCCGGTTGAGCACGATGGTGCGGGTTGGACCGTTGACGCCCTCGCGGCTGGCCGAAACGCGATGCATGAAACGCACGGGCAGCGCCTCGCCGGTCATTGTCGTCAGATCGAGATCGATGACCGCATTACGCGTGGTTCCGGGATCGGCCTTGACCGAGCGGACCAGCGCCATGCCGTCGCCGGCCACGATCTCGGGAAGCGTGACGGCGCCAGGCGTGAAGCTCGTCAGGTCGATGCCCAGCCATTCCGCCAGTGTGGCATTGATGTAGGTGACCCGGCCTTCCTGATCGGCCGAAAAGAAACCGGCCGGCGCATGGTCGAGATGATCGATGGCCTTTTGCAGATCGAGGAAGAACCGCTCCTGCTCGGCCCTCTCCTGGGAGATGTCGGCGAGTTGCCAGGCGAGCAGAGGCAGCCGCTGGCCCGGAACGCTGAAAGCGCGAGCCCGTGCCCGGTACCAGCACGCGCCGGGCTCAGCGCCGGGGCGAATGGATTGCGCAAGCCGAAACTCCCCGTCGCCGGGCTGGCCGTCGCGCAGGCCGGATGCCAGCCGGTATATGGTCACGGAGGCCTCAGGAACATCCGAGAGCAATCCTTCGACCGTCTTGAGATCCGCCGCGGACGCGGCCCCCGTCATGTCGGCATAGGCCCGATTGGCGTAGACGACACGGCCCTTGGTGTCGGTGACGAGAAGGCCCTGCGACATCGAATCGACGAAGGCTTTCGACAGTTCGTCGTTTGTCGAACGCGGTGTGATCTGCACGAAGCCGATCGCGGTGGCGAACAGGAAGCCGACGCCGATCATTGCCAGCACGCCAAGCATTCCCAGCAGGAAGGGATCGCCAAGACGCTCGCGGAACAGGCCGAAGATGATCGCGGCGCCCGTCAGGACGACAATGAAGACGATGAGCCGGGCGACTGCACCCGGTCGCGTGTTCTGGTCGACGATAGGTACCGGATAGAAATCGCCGCGCGCTTCCTTGGCCATGTGCCCCTGCTTGTGAATTCCGGTACTTGCCCCTGCCCGGTTGAATCACATTCTCAATGCCTGGAAAAGGCCTTGGCGGCAAATCCACCCTAAAAATGACGCGTTCGGCGGCTAATGCACATTGCGCAAAAGCACGCGGCGGTTTTGCGATAACGACATGCATCAAAACAAGAACTTAAAGCTGGTCGCATGAATCCGTTCAAACGCGACGCGCTTCAGTGTTTTGCACTGTTCACGATGGGTGAAAGGCAACTTGCGGTAGCGTGCCGCAACAGTCTAGTGTCGCGTTTCTTCGAAAGCCGTTTTGGGGGCACCGATGCTGCAGTGGCTGGATAGCGTGGCGGGTCCTGGTTATGCCGCGGCAATCCTGTGGGCGCTTGCAGCGCTTGTCCTTCTAATCATCGCTCTGCTCGTCATCAAGCTTGTCCGCAGTTTGACCTTCGGAACCTTCGTTGCTGGCGGCAGAAACCGCAAGACGCGGCTGGCCGTCATGGACGCCACCGCTGTCGACAGCCACCGCCGGCTGGTGCTTGTGCGCCGTGACGACATTGAGCACCTGTTGCTGATCGGCGGCCCGACTGATGTCGTCGTCGAGCGCGATATCAGGCTGGCCGCGCCGCGCCGCCCAGCGCTGACCGGGGATGGCGGCGGCCATCAGCCGGCGCCGCGGCCGCGCGCGCCTCAACCCGCTGCTGCACCGGCGAAGCAGGCACCACCACCGCAGCCGGTAACCGCGACCCCGACGCCCGTCCGGCCCCGTCAGACGGCGCCGGCGCCGGGGCCAGCCGCGCAAAATTACCCATCGGCGACCGTCACCCCACTGCCCGCCTATGGATCGGCCAATGGAAATATCGCCCGCCACACGCCATCGCCGCCAGCCAGCCAGACCTCCATCGACGATACGCTGATGCAGGAACTTGAGGGCTCGCTCGACGAATCGTCCGCCAGCAAGCCTGTGAGCAAACCGGCGCCGAAGGCGCCGCAGTCTCTGGATGACGAGATGACGAAGCTTCTCGGCGAGCTTTCCAGTCAGAAAAGATAACCAAACAAAAATGGCCGGAGATCCCGGCCATTTTTGACTGTTCTTGCCTGATGGCTACGCTTCAGTCGTCGCGGTAGACCTTCTCGCGGCGCTCGTGGCGCTCTTGCGCCTCGATCGACAAGGTAGCGATCGGACGCGCATCGAGCCGTTTCAGCGCGATGGGTTCGCCGGTTTCCTCGCAATAGCCATACGTTCCCTCATCGATGCGCTGGAGTGCGGAATCGATCTTTGAAATGAGTTTTCGCTGGCGATCGCGGGCGCGCAGTTCGATGGCGCGGTCGGTTTCCGACGAGGCGCGATCGGCCAGGTCGGGATGGTTGGCGTTTTCCTGCTGCAGGATTTCGAGAGTTTCGCGCGCTTCGCGCAATATGTCATTCTTCCAAGTGACGAGCTTCAGGCGAAAGTAGGATTTCTGCCGTTCGTTCATAAACGGCTCGTCTTCGGAGGGTACGTAATCGGCGGTAACGATGTCGTTCATTCGACTCACCCAACAACCCCAAATTTCGCGCCTATATATTCGCGGACCGAAGGCTGCACAAGCGCAATCCGCGACAGTTTCACGCAATTGTTAATGTCGGACCGAACGGCATCGATAACATCCTTCGCATGAAGGGCAACGCCGAATTCGCTTATGATTCGTTAGGTTTGAATGGTGCCAGCCATTGTGCGCCAAGCCTTTCTCATGGCTAATCTTGCAACGATCCTGGCACTTGGCGCCGACACGAACGGAGGTTTGGTGAGCAGACTTTATCTGTTGAGGCATGCCAAGGCCGGATGGGCGCTGCCCGGCGTCCGCGACTTCGATCGCCCGCTCGACGCATCGGGCGTCGCCGATGCTGAAATGATGGGGACCCTCATGCGTGTCCGCAACTATGTTCCGGACCTCACCCTTTGCTCCAACGCAAAGCGGGCGCGCCAGACCCTGGAGGGCCTGGCCGGACATACCGATACCGGCCGGGTGCTGTTCTTCGACTCGCTTTACAGCGAGGACGCCGCCTTCTATCTGGCCGCCATCCGCGACAATGGCGGGCCAGGCTCGGGCGGGCCGGACTCGCTGCTGGTCATCGGCCACAACCCGATGACGGAGGATCTCGCACTGGCACTTTCGGGCGACGGCGACGAGGCGGCGCGGGGGTTGCTGAACTATGGCTTCCCGACCTCCGGCCTGGCAGTGGTCCGTTTTCCGGGTATTCTCGCCAACGCTGCTCAAGGCGCCGGCTATCTCGAAGCCTTTATGACGCCGGCCGAACCTTGACGCCATTTCAAACCTGCGATGCAGGGCCTATATCGGAGGCCACGGGGAGTCCAAGAGAGCAAATTTGGCATCATCGCTGACCACTTTCACCGACGAGGCGAGGATTGCCCTGGATACGCTGTCGGGGCGCGCTGCCGGGCTTTTTTCACCGTCGCTGCGTCTTGGTGTGACTGGATTGTCGCGCGCGGGCAAGACGGTGTTCATCTCGGCTCTCGTCCACAATCTGATCCATGGCGGACGCCTGCCACTGTTCGAGGCGCAGAAATCGGGACGCATCGCCCGGGCTTTCCTGGAAGAACAGCCTGATGACGCCGTGCCGCGGTTCCAGTACGAAGATCACGTCGCCGCCCTGGTCAATGATCGCCTCTGGCCGGATTCGACACGCGCCATTTCCGAGCTCAGGCTGACCATCGAATATGAATCGGCCTCCGGCTGGAGCCGCATGTTTTCATCAGGCAGATTATCGGTCGATATCGTCGACTATCCCGGCGAATGGCTGCTCGACCTGCCGCTGCTCGGCAAATCCTACGCCGATTTCTCACGCGAAGCCTTCGAGATGGCCATGTTGCCGGTGCGTGTCGAGCTTTCGCAGGAGTGGCGGGCGTTCTCCGCCACGGTCGATCTCGGCGCGGACGCCGACGAGATGACGGCGCGCCGCCTCGCCGAAAGCTTCGCCGCCTACCTCAAGGCATGCAAGCTCGACGAACGGGCGCTTTCGACCCTTCCGCCCGGCCGCTTCCTTATGCCTGGTGATCTTGAGGGCTCGCCGGCGCTGACCTTCGCCCCCTTGCCGACCTTAAGCGACCGGCGGGCGCGTTCGGGGTCGCTGCAGGCGATGATGGAGCGGCGCTACGAGGCCTACAAGACGCATGTCGTCAAACCGTTCTTCCGTGAACACATCACCCGTCTCGATCGCCAGATCGTCCTGATCGACGCTTTGCAGGCCCTGAACGCCGGTCCAGGCGCAATGGCCGATCTGGAACGCGCGGTGACCGAGATCCTCGCCTGTTTCCGCCCCGGCCGGGGCAATTTCCTGACGGACTTTTTTTCAAGACGCATCGATCGCATACTGGTGGCGGCGACCAAGGCCGACCATCTGCATCATGAAAGCCATGACCGATTACAGGCGATCGTTCGACGGCTCGCCGACCGCGCCGTGGCGCGGGCGAATTTCACCGGCGCCGATGTCGACGTGGTCGCCATGGCAGCCGTGCGCGCGACGCGGGAAGGCACGGTCAGGCAAGGTCGCGAAACGCTGCCGGTCATTATCGGCACGCCGCTGAAAGGCGAGAAGATCAACGGAGAGACATTTGACGGAAAAACTGAAACAGCCATATTTCCCGGTGACTTACCGGAGAAAGCTGATGCTGTTTTTGATATCTCTGGGCGGGACCATCGGCAGAACAGCGACGACCCGGCGATCCGCTTCGTACGCTTTCGCCCGCCAAAACTCGAACGCACTGCTGAAGGCGTCACGCTGTCGCTGCCGCATATCAGGCTCGACCGCGCCTTGCAGTTCCTGATCGGAGATCATCTGGCATGACCGCGCCGCGCAAGCCGGCGGCATTCCGCATCGAGCCGGAAGCCCCGCCAAGCCAGGAAGCTTCGGAAGCTCGCCGCATCGACACACAGGCAGTGCGAAAACCTCGCTCGGCAAAGGCCGATGTCGCTGTCGTCGTGCCGGCGGAGATCGATGTCTTCGACGAACCCGACATCATCGCCGCGCAACCACCGCCGGCAACCGCGCCGCAAAAGCGTTCGCTGCTTGGCAGCATATTCTTCGGCGCCCTGGGCGTTCTGGTTTCGCTGGCCGTCGGTCTGTGGACCGACCAGCTGATTCGCGACCTGTTCGAGCGCGCGCAATGGCTGGGCTGGCTGGCCGCCGGCATGGCCGCCATCGCGGTATTGGCGCTGCTGGTCATCCTCATCCGCGAATTCATGGCGATCGCCCGTCTAGCGGAGGTCGAAAAGCTGCAGAAGCGGGCACTCGATGCCATCGCCCGCGACGACCCGAAGGCCGCGCGCGCCGTAGTCGACGAACTCTCAGCCTTTGTCGCGGCCAAGCCCGAAACCGCGGCCGGCAGGCGCGCACTGGCCGAATTGCGCGGCGAGATCATCGACGGCGGCAATCTGGTGCGCCTGGCCGAGACCGAAATCCTGGGACCGCTCGACGCGCGCGCCAAGGCAATGATCCTCGAGGCGGCAAAGCGCGTGTCGCTGGTGACGGCGGTCAGCCCGCGTGCGCTGGTCGACGTTGCCTATGTCGTGTTCGAGGCCGGCCGGCTCATTCGCCGCCTGTCGGAGCTCTACGGTGGCCGGCCGGGCACGCTGGGGTTCTTTCGATTGGCGCGCAGCGTTCTCGCCCATCTGGCGGTCACCGGCTCGATCGCCGTCGGCGACAGTTTCGTGCAGCAGATCGTCGGCCATGGCCTTGCCGCGCGGCTCTCGGCGAAGCTCGGCGAAGGCGTCGTCAACGGCATGATGACGGCGCGCATCGGCATCGCGGCGATGGAGACCGCAAGGCCCCTGCCCTTCAGCGCCGCGAGACGGCCGGGATTGGGCGATTTCCTGTCCGCACTGACATCATTTGCAACCAAGAAAGAAAGCGAGACAACCCCCGACAAATGAAGAACCGCGCATCTTTCGGGCGTTTTTGAGGGCGGTTGCAGCGCTTTGATTCTTGCGTGTAATCCCGTTGAAATCGATTCCGGTTCTTGCGGTAATATGCCGTTTGTCAACCTGCATTTGTACGATGCCAATTGGTTCCGCCTAGCAGCAAAAGGCTTAAGCGGTCACCAAGCATTAACCAATCTTGTTCATGGTCGGGCGGGTTCCAAACCAACCTCTTTGTTGCCGGGTGTTGTCGATGAAAAGCGCAATTCTGTCCAGCGTCCTGCCCATGACCGTCGCGCTCGCCGCAACCGCCGGCCTCGCCGGGAAAGCCCTCGGAGCAGAGCCGGACAAGCAGTTCTTCCGATCGGTCGAAGGCAAATGGGTTGGCCCGGGAGAAATCGTCGCCGGCAAATACAAAGGCACCAAATTCACCTGCAGTTTCACCGGCTCGACGCCTGACGGCAACGTCGGCATGTCGCTCGACGGCGGCTGCCGGGTCGGCATGTTCACCCAGCAAATGTCGGCCACCGTCCAGCACAAGGGCCGCCAAGGCTACAAGGGCAGCTTCATGGGCGGCGCGGCTGGTTCGGGCCTCGACATCATCGGCGGCAACGTGGTTGACCCGCACAAGGTCGTCTTCACCATAAACCGCAACCAGTTGCGCGGCGTCATGCAGGCTCTCGTGCCTGACGACAATTCGATGACGGTGACGGTCGCCGTGCGCGTCGACGAGCAACTGGTGCCGGTCATCGGCATGAAGCTGAAGCGAGTCGATGCCGTCGAAGTCGGCTCGATCGCGCCGAACTGAACCGCCATCGCTGCCGGCAATGCCGACCCTCTAAAGCAGCGCTTCGCAGACGCAACGCGACGGTCGCACAACCTTGTGTGACGCGCCGGCAAAACGAGTTGTGCCACATCCCGAATTGGCACTGTTCGATCTCTCCCGAAGCCCCTATCTTGGCCGCTCCATCGCCCAACCGAGGCGATCCTAGAGAGCGAGCGGAACGGCAGGTATGGCGGCAGAGGTATCGGGTAGCGAACTGATCCAGGTGGTGGCATTGCTCGCCGCAGGCGTGGTCGCGGTACCGATCTTCAAGCGCTTGGGGCTCGGCTCGATCCTCGGCTATCTCGCGGCCGGCGTGGTGATCGGCCCGTTCGGACTTCGTATCTTTTCCGAATCACAAGCCATTCTTCATGTCGCCGAGCTCGGCGTCGTCATGTTTCTGTTCATCATTGGGCTGGAAATGCAGCCATCGCGGCTTTGGGGTCTCAGGCGAGAGATCTTCGGCCTTGGGGCATTGCAGGTCGGCGTGTGTGCGCTGTTGCTGACCGGTGTCGGCTTGGCAGGCGGCTTTCCGATCTCGCAATCCTTCGTCGCCGGCGCCGGCTTCGTGCTGACCTCGACCGCGATCGTCATGCAGCTTCTCGAAGAGCGCGGCGAAATCGCCGCGCCCAAGGGTCAGCGCATCGTCTCCATCCTGCTGCTTGAGGATCTGGCGATCGTGCCGCTGCTCGCCCTGATCGCATTCCTGGCGCCGGGCGGAGCCCATATGAGCCTGACGGAGCGGCTGACGGAGGTTGGCATTGGCCTTGCCGCGATCGTCGGGCTGGTGGTGGCCGGACGCTATCTGCTCAATCCGCTCTTTCGCATCCTGGCCGATTCCCGCGCCCGCGAGGTGATGACCGCCGCCGCCCTTCTGGTCGTTTTGGGATCAGCGCTTGCCATGCAGCTCTCGGGCCTGTCGATGGCGATGGGCGCTTTCCTGGCCGGTGTTTTGTTGTCGGAATCCACCTTTCGCCATCAGCTCGAGGCCGACATCGAGCCGTTCCGGGGCATCCTGCTCGGCCTGTTCTTCCTTGCCGTCGGCATGTCGCTCGACCTCAATGTGGTCGCGCAGAACTGGCGGCTCGTCGCCGTCTATGTCGTCGCCTACATGGTGATGAAAGCGGTCGGCATCTATCTCGTCGCCCGCATTCTCAAGACCGGCCACCGGGAAGCCCTCGAGCGTGCCGTCTTCATGGCGCAAGGCGGCGAATTCGCCTTCGTTCTCTATTCCGCCGCGGCCGCGGTCGGCATCATCGACAGCCAGGCCAATGCGACCCTGACCGCGATCGTCATCATCTCCATGGTGCTGACGCCACTGGCCATCTTGGCGTTGCGCTATCTGACGCCGCGCGACGAGCAGTCGCTTGAAGGCGTCGACATTGCCGATGGCCTGACCGGCAGCGTGCTGATCATCGGCTTCGGCCGCTTCGGCCAGATCGCCAGCCAGCCACTGCTACTGCGTGGCATCGACGTGTCGATCATCGACAATGAGGTCGAAATGATCCAGGCGGCCGCCGATTTCGGCTTCAAGGTCTATTATGGCGACGGCACACGGCTCGACATTCTGCGTGCCGCCGGCGCCGGCCGGGCGCGCGCCGTGCTGATCTGCGTCGACAAGCCCGATGCCGCCGTCCGTATCGCGGAGCTGATCAAGGCGGAGTTTCCCCTGCTCACGGTGCTGGCACGTGCCTTCGATCGCGGAACCGCGCTGCAGCTCATCCGCGCCGGCGTCGACTTCCAGCTTCGCGAAACCTTCGAATCGGCCCTTGTCTTCGGCGGGTCCACCTTGGAGGCGCTGGGCGTCGACCCCGAAGACGTCGCCGAAGTGATCGAGGACGTCCGCCGCCGCGACGCCGCCCGTTTCGAGTTGCAGCTCGCCGAAGGCGTTCGTGCCGGGGCGCGCTTTCTCAAAGGCAATATCGGCACACCCATCCCGACGCCACTCAGCACCCCGCGCCGCGCCGGCCAGGCGCTCAACGAAGAGACCGCCGACGTGCTGCATAAAGCCGAGCCGGCCGACTGAGGAGCTTGCAGATGATCGAACTGGACGGGCAGGCCCTTTCGGTCACCCAATTCTGGCGTGATGCCGGAGAGGATGCGTGGTTCGAAAAGAACGACGCTTTCGATGTCGAATTCCGCGACCGGTTTCTCGACTTGCATTATGCCGCTGCCCGGCGCGAATGCGACGACTGGTCGAACCATGCCGAAGGTTCGCTCGCCTTGATGATCCTGCTCGACCAGTTCCCGCGAAACTGCTTTCGCGGCACCGGACACATGTACGCGACCGACCCGCTGGCGAGATATTTTGCCGGAAAAGCCATCGCCGCCGGCCAGGATCTGGCGCTCGATGAAGATCTGCGTGTTTTCCTTTATCTGCCCTATGAGCATTCGGAGTTGCTCGACGATCAGCTCAGATGCGTGGACCTTACCGCCGCCAAAGCCCCGGCCTACCTGAAATACGCCGTCGAGCACCGCGACATCATCCAGCGCTTCGGCCGCTTTCCGCATCGAAACAGGATGCTCGGCCGAGAAACGACGCCCGAGGAACAGGCGTTCCTTGATGGCGGCGGGTTTTCCGGCTGAACTCTTCCGTCGCCTGCTGGCCTCAGGCCAGCCACCAGTCGCGGCCCGACGGCAATCGCTCTATGCCTGCTGTATCGACGGCGGCAAGCCGCTCCGGCACGCTCCTGCCGCCGACGGCAAGGTCGGGCGCAATCTCCGCCAGCGGCGCCAGCACAAAGGCGCGCTCCAGCATGCGCGGATGCGGCACGTCCAGCCCTGTCTCGTGGATGATGCGGTCGCCGAACACCAATATGTCGATATCGATCAGGCGCGGCCCCCAGCGTTCCTCGCGCACCCGCTTCAGTCTGCGCTCGGCGTCGAGACAGAGATCAAGCAACGCACGTGGTGCGAGCCGGGTCGAAATCTCGGCTGCCGCATTGAGGAAATCCGGCTGGTCGAGCTTGCCCCAGGGCGGCGTTCGGTAAAGCGAGGAGACGGCGACGACACGCGTTTTCTCATCGCCATCCAGCATTCGCAGCGCCGCGGCCATCGACTTTGCCGGATCGCCGAGATTGCCGCCCAGGCTCAGATAGACCGTGTTGCTGTTGTGATTATTCTGGCCAGACAACGGTCACCTCGACATGATCGAGCACACCTGGCACCGGCGCATTCGGCTTGCGCACGGTGATTTCGGCTCTTTTGATCTGCGGAAAACGCGCCGTCAGAGCCCGCGCCACCTCCAGTGCCAGCGCTTCGATCAGAAAACGCCGCTCGCCGGTAACGATCTTTTCGATCACCGCGAAGGCGATGCCGTAATTGACGGTGTCGTCGATGGAATCATCGACCAGCGCCCGGCCCGGTTCGACCGTAAGGGCTGCATCGACATAAAAGCGTTGGCCGAGCGTTTCCTCCTCGTCCAGCACGCCATGCCGGGCAAAGAAGGCGCAGTTCTTCATGCGGATGACATACATTGCTCAGCTTCCCCGGATCTCTCGCGCCAACATAGCATCGGCAATGGCCAGTGCATCCATGTTGATTGCGACATCGTGGACGCGAAAAAGCTGCGCCCCCTTGAGCCTCAGGATGACGCTTGTCGCCGCGGTTCCCGCACCCCTTGCCGAGGCGTCGCGGCCGGTGACGTTGCCGATGAAGCGCTTTCTTGACGTGCCGGCCATCAGCGGAAAGCCCAGTGCATTGAGCTCGGAAAACCGCGCCATCAGATCGAGGTTTTCTTCCGCCGTCTCCTTGGCGAAGCCGAAACCCGGATCGAGCACGATCTGATCGTCGACAATTCCGCTTCCACGGGCGATTTCCAGCGATTTCCCAAGGAAGAAAAGCTGGTCCTCGATGACGTCGGGCAGTTTCTGCCGGTCACGTCCGGTATGCATGATGACCAGCCCGGCTCCGGTCTCGGCGGCAACGCGCGCAATGCCGGGTTCGCGCTGCAGGCCCCAGACATCGTTGACGATATGCGCGCCGGCCGCCACCGCAAGCCGGGCGGTGTCCTCGCGATAGGTGTCGACCGAAACCAGCGCCTCGCCAAGCCCGGCCAGCGCCTCGATGACCGGCAGCACGCGGGCCTGCTCTTCGCCAGCGGTTACCGCGGAGGCGCCGGGCCGCGTCGATTCCCCGCCGACATCGATGACCGAGGCCCCCTCCTCCACCATGCGGTGTGCCTGGGCCAACGCCTGTTCGGCTCCAACGAACAGCCCGCCGTCGGAAAAACTATCCGGCGTGACGTTGAGGATGCCGACAATCACCGACTTGCCGCCAAGGTCGAGATGGCGTCCGTGCGCCAACTGCCATCGCCTTGTCGTCATTGTCCATCAACCATGTGTGATCCGCCAAAGATCAAATCCGTTGCGTCGAGGACGGCCGTAACGCAAGGTGGCTGAAGAGGCAACATGATGAACCGACCCCTGCTCTGCGCCCTGATGCTCGCCCCGATGCTCGCAATGACCGCTTTGCCTGTGGGCGCTGCGTCACTGGTGAAGACATACAGCTATTTCCCTGTTGGCGGCAGGACGCTCGACGACATCGAGACGCAGCTCACCAAACATGGGCCGCGCGTGAAAAGCACCGGGATGAGGCATCCCGGCGCCACGCAAATGGCCTTCACGACGCGCGTCGGCTACGCGGAGAATGCGAATTCCTGCCGGATCGTGGCGGCCACCGTGACCGTCAAGGTCAAGGTGATCCTCCCGGAGTGGCGCCGTCCGCGCAAGGCCGATGCCGGCGTAAGATTGTTCTGGGACACTCTGTCTTCCGACATCAAGCGCCATGAGGAACGCCATGTCGAGATCGCCAAAAACCACGCCAAGGAGTTGGAGGACGTGCTGAAGGCGACCTATCCGCAGAAGACCTGCCAGGAGGCCAAGGCGAAGGCCTCCGAGATCACCGCCGCCATTCTTGCTAAGCACGACCAGGCCCAGGTGCAATTCGACCGCGTCGAAAGCGTCAATTTCGAAAGCCGCATCATCCGGCTGCTGCGCTATCGCATGGAGCGCATCGAGAACGGCCGGTTGCCACCGACCTGAGATTTCGCCGCCGCTCGAGTGCCAATGGCGCAAGCCAATTTCGCCGAAGCATGGTGCCAAGCCGGAAAAACTTTCGAGCCGCTGTCGAAATCCGCCTATACGGGACGACATATGTCAGGTTCGCGAAGGCGAAACCTCGAAAAGCACGAGACAACAATCGACGCGGCGCACGCACCGGACCGGCCGACCCGGCCGCCCCTGCTGAACGCACGCAAGCCCATGAAAGACTTAAGACGATGGACCAGGCTGTCGACAAGCAGGCGACGATGGTGCCCCCATCACCGCTGACCGAGAGCGAGAAGAACGCCATCATCGGCGGCGTGCTGTTGTCGATGCTGTTGGCGGCGCTCGACCAGACCATTGTCGCACCGGCCATGCCGACCATCGCGCATGCACTCGGCCATGCCGAGTATCTGCCGTGGATCGTCACCGGTTATCTCTTGACCGCAACAGCGGTGGCGCCGCTCTATGGCAAGATTTCCGACGTCCATGGGCGTCGGCCGACCGTCTATGCGGCGATCCTTATCTTTCTTGCGGGCTCGCTTGTCAGTGCCATGGCGCCCAACATGCTCGTGCTGATCATCGGCCGGGCGATCCAGGGTGCCGGCGGCGGCGGCCTTTTTGCCCTGGCGCAGACCGTCATCGGCGACCTCGTGCCGCCACGCGAGCGGGCGCGCTACTCCGCCTGGATCGCGGGCACATGGGCCGTCGCCAGCATCGCCGGCCCGCTGCTCGGCGGCGGCTTCGCCGAACATCTGCACTGGTCGCTGATCTTCTGGATCAACCTGCCGCTCGGCTTTCTGGCCATGGCGATCATCAACAAGCCGCTGAAGAAGCTGCCAATCGCGGCAAAGCATCATCGTATTGACGGGCTGGGGGCATTGCTTCTTGTGGTGGCGACGGCATTGCTGCTTCTGGCGCTGAACTGGGGCGGCAGCGCCTACCCCTGGCTGTCCAGCGAAATCCTTGGGCTGCTCGCCTGCTCGGCAATCTTCTGGGCTGGCTTCGCGCTGCGGCTGCTCAAGGCGGCAGAGCCGCTTATCTCGCTCGAAGTGCTTGGCAACCCGATCGTTCTGACCGGCACATTGTCCATGTTCCTGCTGCAGGCCGCCAATATCGGCCTGGCGGTCTACCTGCCGGTCTATCTGCAGTCTGTCGTCGGGCTGTCGGTTGGCGAATCGGGAATCGCCATGCTGGGGCTGATGCTCGGCACTGTTGCCGGCGCGACATTCAGCGGCCGCACGATACAGCGCTTTGTCCACTACAAGCGGATCGCGATGGCAGGGATTGCCTTCGCCATAGTGTGTCTTGGCGTGCTCAGCCTCGTGGCGGAGCATGCCTCCCTGCTGGTTGTCGAGATCCTGACGACGTGCATCGGCCTTGGCAGCGGAACGACCTTTCCGGTTGCCACCGTGTCGGTTCAGAACGCCGTCGATCAGCGGCATCTCGGCGTTGCCACCGGCGTACTGACCTTCCTTCGCTCCTTGGGCAGCGCCCTTGGGGTTGCGATGCTCGGCGCGGTCGCGCTGGGCTACGGCCTGCCGCTGGCCAGCGAGGGCGCGCATGCGACCAGCGTCACTGTCGAAGCCGCCGCATTCGTGATGATCTTCCTCGCCGCGGCCGTGACCCTGGTCCTGGCGTTGGTCGCGCTCGGGCTGATGCCGGAAAAGCCGCTCCGCGGCCATGCGGAAACCGCGCCGGTTCTCGCGGAGTAAAAACCCCGCGACGCATTTCAATCGTGGACGCCGAGCTTCTTCTGCAGGCTGGTCGACGACGTCGTATACTGGAATACGATGCGCTCGCCCGGGCTGACGATACGCTTTGCCGCCTGCGCCATCAGCGCGACCTCATGGAAGCCCGACAGGATCAACTTCAGCTTGCCGGGATACCAGTTGATGTCGCCGACGGCGAAGATGCCTGGCACCGATGTTTGGAATTTCTCGGTGTCGACCGGGATCAGGTTTTCATGAAGGTTGAGGCCCCACTCAGCGATCGGACCGAGTTTCATGGTCAGCCCGAAGAACGGCAGCATGCGCGTGCACGCCACCTCGACATCGCCGTCAGGTCCCTTGATGGTCGCCGATGAAAGCTGACCATCAGCGCCGGTCAGGCCGGTCACCTGGCCAACCTGGAAGTCCAGCTCCTTCATCTCCTGCATGGCATACATCTTGTTGACGCTGTCGGGTGCGGCGCGGAATTCGGGACGCCGGTGGACCAGCGTCACGCTTTTCGCCACGGGCTGCAGGTTCAGCGTCCAGTCGAGGGCCGAATCGCCACCGCCGACGATGACGAGGTCATGGCCGCGAAAATCCTCCATCCGGCGAACCGAGTAGTAGACGCTTTTTCCTTCATAGGCCTCGATGCCCGGTATCGGCGGACGTTTGGGCTGGAACGAGCCGCCGCCGGCGGCGATCACCACCACCTTGGCTTCAAACACCTCGTTCTCGTCGGTGATGACGCGAAAGCTGCCATCCTCGAGCTTTTCGAGGCTCGAAACCATACGGTTATAGGTGAATTCGGGCTTGAACGGCGCAATCTGCGCAAGCAGCTTGTCGACCAGCCCCTGCGCCGAGATCGAGGGCCAGCCCGGAATGTCGTAGATCGGCTTTTCCGGATACAGTTCCGCGCATTGCCCACCGGGCCGGTCGAGTATGTCGATCAGATGGCATTTCATGTCGAAGAGGCCGAGCTCGAACACAGCGAACAGGCCGACAGGCCCTGCCCCGATAATGAGTACGTCCGTCCTGGTGATGTCGGTCATGAAATGCGCCTCGATGCGCATGACCCCGAAAATCCGAATTGATTTCCACCGGGCATCATGTGCCAAATTGCTACAGCGTTCTTACGCGCCCAAGAGGACGCGTGGGAAACGGCGCGACACTGCATGACCATTGGCGCGCTGCCAAGCGGGAGCTGCAAAAACACGGTAATAAACGCGCGTCTCAGCCCTGACGGGCAGGCACGCGCACGACCAGTCCATCAAGTGCGTCTCGCACCTTGATCTGGCAGGACAGCCGTGAGTTCGGCTGGACGTCGTAGGCGAAGTCCAGCATGTCCTCCTCCATCGCCTCCGGCTCGCCGACTTCCGCTGTCCATGCCTCGTCGACATAGACATGGCAGGTCGCGCAGGCGCAGGCGCCGCCGCATTCGGCCTCGATCCCCGGCACCGCGTTGCGGATAGCGTTTTCCATGACGGTCGAGCCGTTTTCGGCATCCACGTCGAAATGCGTGCCGTCATGGGCAATGAAGGTCAGCTTGGTCATTTGTCACCTGAAGGGAAGTCCCAGCCGAGATAATCACTCCGGCAGACAAGTCAACTGCCGTGCAAAAACGCCGCTCTATGCCGTTTTTTTGGAAACTGGAATTAGCGGTTGATGGCTGCGATGAAATCGCGCACTTCCTCGATAAGCGCGCCAAGGCGCTTGAGCGCGCTAGGGTCTTCGGGCTGACGCTCGATGGCGGTGGCGCAATCGGCGATGGCAAAGGCGCCGACCCCTCGCGCCGAGCCCTTCAGCGCGTGCGCCAGAAATAGCCTTTCGCGGACATCGGCGTCGACTATCCTGTCGCGCACCGACAACGCCTGCTGCACGAATAAGGCGAGCACCTCCTGCTCGAGGCCACGATCGCCCATTGTCTGGCGGGCCAAATGAGCCATATCCACAGGCCGTGCCGGCCCGGTTCCCGACACGTCGCCGCCAGGCATTGAGAAGGCGATGCCGTTTTCGCCACGCATGAACTCTAACTCCTTGATCGCGGATCGCCGGAAAAGCTAGGCGAATCCCATGGACAACGGGTTAATGAATGGCCGAGAAAAATGTTGCGAAAACGGCGCCCGGATCACGGTGTTGTTAACCTTATATTTAAAGTTTTACGTATCTCGCGGAATGCATGTTTTCTTTACCCCGGTGTGTCATTACGATACGAGGGGTCCATTTTTCAGCCTCCTGCACGGGATACGAAAATCACAATCATAAGTCCCGTAGCAGCTTGTACAGGGTAGCGAAGGCATGGCGAAGAAAACATCGACGACAAGAACGCTCGACAGCGACGTAGCCAAGGAACTCGAAAAAGCGCTTGATATCGACCTGAGTGGGGACGCCGGCGGCGACCTCGACATTGCGGTGTCGATGGAAGATCTCGAAGCGCAGATATCGCAGGCTGCGGACGAGCTGGCGCGCGAAGGCCGCAACCAGGATGCGGAGCCTGTCGTCAGCCAAAGCGAGACGCCAGCGCCTGTGGTAAACCAAAGTCAAAACGCGGCGCCCGCCGCCAACCAGAGCCAGAGCGCGAAGTCAGCGGCAAAGGCCAAGCCGGCCGAGTTGCGCCCGGTGGAAACGCGCAATGGCTCGCAGCCTACCGGTTTCGCACCGGCCAACGACGATCGTCAAAAAGATTACAAGACGCTGCTGCACAGCCTCAATCGGCGCGCCTCCAACACGATCTATTGGGTTGTGGCGATCGTTTCGCTCGCCTGGCTTGCCGGCGCTGGAGCTTTGGCCAATCTGTTGTTCGGACCCGACATCTGGAAAATCCGTACGCTTGACCAGTTTTTGGCCCGTCCCGAACTGATCGGCCTCGCAGTCGCGGCAATCCTGCCCGTTATCCTGTTCTGGGCGTTTGCCGCCATGATCCGCCGCGCCCAGGAAATGCGCATCGCCGCCCAGTCGATGACGGAAGTGGCCTTCCGCCTGGCCGAGCCGGAAAGCCTTGCCCAGGATCGTGTCATGATGATCGGTCAGGCCGTTCGCCGCGAGGTGGCTGCCATGGGCGAAGGCATCGAGCGCACGCTGGCGCGCGCCGTCGAGCTCGAAACCCTTGTCCACAGCGAAGTGAACCAGATCGAACGCTCCTATTCTGAAAACGAATCCCGCATCCGCTCGCTCGTCGACGGGCTGGGCAGCGAGCGCGAAGCCGTGGTCACCCACGCCGAGCGCGTGCGTGCATCGATCGCCGGCGCGCATGAGACGCTGAAGGATGAAATCGGCTCCGCCAGCGACCTCATCCGCGACAGCATCCTCAACGCTTCGACCCAGCTGTCGATGACCATCACCAATTCCGGCGATACGCTGATCGACAGGATCAACGGAAGCTCGATGTCGATCTTCGATCAGGTGGAAGGACGCCTCGATACGATCACCGACCGGCTGTCGACCTCCGGCGAAGCCTTCGCCAGCCTTCTCGATACGCGCATCGCCAAGCTGACGGACACGACCGACGGCCTGACACGGTCGCTGACCGAACTGCTCGACGATCGGACCAACGGCATGGTGTCGCTGCTCGGGGGTGCGGCGCGCACGCTGAGTTCCGAATTCGAAGCCAGCCTCAGCGGCATCGAGCGCACGCTTGCCGAACGCGGGCAGGCGCTGATCGGCGAATTCCAGACCCGCGCCGAAGCGCTGGACACCGGCACGCAGAAGCTCAACGCCGCGCTGGAGGCTCGAGCCCGCCAGATCAACGAGACACTGGTCGAGCGCGCACGCGAAATCGCCCATACTTTCCAGGAAAGCAAGGACACGCTGTCGGCCATGATCGATCAGGGCAAGACCCAGATCGGCGCCGACATGGCCGACATCGTTTCGTCGACCTCGTCCATGCTTGAAGCACGCGCCAGCGACTTCGCCGGGCGCATGGAAGCGGCGCGCCACGTCGTTTCCCGTTCCTTCGACAGCGATATCCAGCGACTTGCCGACGCCCGCGTCGGTATCGAGGAAGCCGTCGAAAACCACAGCCGCAAGCTGTCGGAAAGCCGAGAACGCATGGCGGCGGCAATGGAGGCCGATCTGGCGAAGTTCGCCGAAAGCCGTGCCGGCATCGATGCAGCCGTGACCGATCAGGTGCAGAAACTTGCCGACGGCCGCAGCTTGATCGCGCGCGCTCTCGAAGAGGATCTGCGCAAGGTCAACGAGTCGCGCGCCGCCATCGACGCTTCGCTCGGCAGCCATCTCGAAAGACTAGAAGAAGGCCGCAGCAGGCTAGCGCAGGCCCTCGATGAAGACTCCGGAAAACTCGTGCAAGCCCGCACAATCATTGATGAAATGGTTGCCGGCCATGTCGGAAAGCTCGCCGAGGGTCGCGGCATTCTTTCGCGGGCGCTGGACGCCGACCTCGCCAAGCTGGCCGACAACCGCGCCGGCATCGACGGGTTGGTCGCCGCCCAGGTTGAAAAGATCGCCGAAGGTCGCGCCGTTCTCGCCAAGGCACTGGAAACCGATATTGTCGGCATCCAGGGCCTGATCGAGAGCCATTCCGCGAAACTGGCGGAAGACCGCGCCGGGCTGTCGCGTTCGCTCGACGATGACCTGTCCGGCATCAGGGGCCTGATCGAGAGTCATTCGGACAGGCTCAGCGAGGATCGCAGCCTGCTGTCGCAAACACTCGAGGCCGACCTCGCCAAGCTGGCGGAAAGCCGCTCGAGCATCGATGGGCTGGTCGCCGGCCAGGTCGAGAAGTTGGCCGAAGGCCGCGATATCCTCAAGCGCGCGCTGGAAACCGACCTGAACACGATCAAGGGTGTTATCGCTGGCCAGTCCGAAAGGCTGGCGGAAGACCGCAGTCAGCTTTCACGAGCGCTGGAAGCCGACCTGCAGAGCGTCAACGGCCTTATCTCCGACCACATGAACAGGCTCGCCCAGGACCGCTCTACCCTTTCGAAGGCGCTCGAAGACGATCTCGCTAAACTGGCCGAAAGCCGCTCGAGCATCGATGGGCTGGTCGCCGGCCAGGTCGAGAAGCTGGCCGAGGGCCGCGATATCCTCAAGCGCGCGCTGGAAGCCGATCTCGGCAGCGTCAACAATCTCGTCAACAGCCACGCCGAGAAGTTGATCGAGGACCGTTCGGCCTTGTCGAAGGCGCTCGAAGACGATCTTTCCAGGCTGGCGGAAAGCCGTTCGAGCATCGACGGGCTGGTCGCCGGCCAGGTCGAAAAGCTGTCCGAGGGCCGCGACATCCTCAGGCGCGCGCTGGAAGCCGATCTCAACACGATCAAGGGCGTCGTCGCCGACCAGTCCAAGCAATTGACCGACAACCGCGCGGAATTTGCGCGTGCGCTGGAAGCCGACCTCGGCGGCGTCAACAGCCTCGTCGGCAACCATACCGAGAAACTCCTCCAGGATCGCTCGACGCTGTCGAAGGCGCTTGAGGACGATCTCGCCAAACTGGCCGAAAGCCGCTCAAGCATCGACGGGCTGGTCGCCGGCCAGGTCGAGAAATTGGCCGAAGGCCGCGACATACTGAGGCGCGCGCTGGAAGCTGATCTGGAGAGGCTTGCAGCGAGCCGTGGTGAGGTCGACGACATCATCACCGGCCATGTCGGCAAGCTCGCCGAAGGCCGCGACATGCTGACCCGCGCCTTGGACGACGATCTCTCCAAGCTTGCCGATACGCGCAAGGACGTCGATCGTTCCCTATCCAGCCATATCGACCAGATTGCCGCCCGAAGCACCGACATCTCGGACGCCATTGCCGCGGACATCGAAAAGATCGAGCAGGCGTTCAGCCGGCAGACAGGCGTCATCGAGGAGCGGGCCGGAACCATGGAACGCGCGCTGTCGACAGGTGTCGACAACGTCCGCGCCGTGCTCGAGAAAAGCGCTGTCTTCGTTGCGGGAGCACTGCGCGAAAAGGTCATGGAGGTCACCAGCGCGCTGCATGAGCAGGCGGGTGTGGCGTTCAGCGATGCCGACCGCAAGATCGCCGAACGCGCCGAGCAGACCTCGGCTGCCTTGCTTGCCAGGGCCGAGGATATCGCCCGCACCTTCGAGGAGGCGGATCGCCGCCTCGCAGCGCGGGCGCAGGACACGTCGAGCGCGCTCATTGCCCGCGCCGAGGACACATCGAGCACACTCATGGCGCGTGTCGACGACACGTCGAACTCCCTGCTGGCACGCGCCCAGGCAACGGCCGATCAACTGGCCGCCCGTGCCGGCGAGATTGCCGGAACATTCGATGCGGCGGACCAGAAGCTGGTTGCCCGCGCGGTCGAAACAGCGCAGTCGCTGGCCGCACGCGCCGGCGATATCCTGCGCAATTTCGAAGGCGCCGACGAACGGCTGACAGTGCGCATCGGCGAGTCGGCCGAAGCGCTTGCGGCACGCGCGTCGGACCTTGGCCGCATCTTCGATGCCGCCGACCAGAAGTTGATATCGCGCATTGCCGAAGGTTCGGAGGCACTGTCGGCGCGCGCATCCGAGATCGGCCGCATCTTCGACGAAGCGGATCACCGTCTGGTGGCGCGCATCGCCGACAGCACCTCGACGATTGGCGAGCATGCCGACAACATCGTCGGGGCCTTCGCCAACACCGAGCAGCGTGTTGCCGAACGTGCAAGGCTGACCGGTCAGGACCTCGCCGTCCATGCCCGCGAAATCGAGCAGGCGCTCGCCGGCGCCGACGAGCGCCTGGCGTCAAGCGCGGCCGCTGCGGCGGCTCGCGTCGAGGAGCAGCTTGCCGGTGTCGAGAACCGTCTCGCCTACACCACCGAAACGATGGGCCAGAGGCTCAACGAGCAGGTTTCGACCGCCGAGGCGCAGCTCATTTCGCGCGCCAACTCGATCGCCGAGACTTTTACCGCGGTCGGCCAGCATATCGGCCAGAGCACCAACGACGCGGCCAAGACCATCGGCTCCAACACTCGCGAGCTCAACACCATGCTTGCGGCGCGGTCGGCCGAGATATCGAAAATCCTCGACGAAACGGCACGGCCACTGGTCGAGCGCTTCGCCCAGGGTGGCTCGGAGTTGCAAAGGAGCATGGAAGAAGTCACCGAGCGCGCCACCGAGAAGCTGCGTAGCGAAAACGCCACTCTCGTCAACGCGCTCGCCAGTCGCACGGCCGAAACATTGTCGGCCGTCGACGGGGCACGCTCGACGCTCGCCGACAGTGTAGCCGAGCTTATCGGCCGCATGAGTACATCCAGTGCGCAGCTTGGTCAGTTGATCGAACAGGCGGCGACCAATCTCGGCCAGGTCGACGAACGCCTGACCGGCAGCACGCAGAGCTTTGCCGCAACGACCGAGAAAGCCGCGCAGACCTTCGCCAGTTCGGCGCGCCTGGTCGATTCGAACACGACCCGGCTTACCGAACTGTCGTCCGCCACCTTGCGCGAGGTTGCCTCGATTGCCACCAAGTTCGACGAGCACAGCCGGCTGCTGTCCAGCGCTTCGGACCTGTTGAGCTCGGCCCAAAGCAACCTCGAACACACGCTGGAGCGCCAGTCCTCGCTGGAGGATCTCGCCGTCGGCCTGGTCAAGAAGTCGGAAGACCTGGAAAAGGTGATGCGCTCCTTCGAGAACCTGGTCGGCCAGACGCTGCAGAACGCGGAAGGCAAGACACTGGAATCGGCCGACAAGATCCGTTCCGCCATTTCCGAGGTCGTTGATTCGGCAACCAAGCGCTTCGCCGACGCAACCGAGGAGATGCGGCGCACCGCCGGCTCGATCAAGAGTGAGCTCGACCTCACTCGCGCCGAGCTCAAAAAGGGCGTCATCGAGATGCCGGAAGAAGCAAAGGAATCGACCACGGCCATCCGTCGTGCTGTTTCCGAGCAGATCAACGCGTTGAAGGAACTCTCGGATATTGTTGCGAAATCCGGCCGCGGCACCGATCCCTCGGAGCCACGCAGCCTGCGTCCGGCGCCACAAGCGCCTGCCGCGCGCGCGCCTGAGCCGCCACGCCGGGCCCCATCGCCGGCGCCACAGCCGGAGCATCGTGCGCCGCAAGTGCCGTTGGGCGGGACCGCCTTGCGCGACCTGGAGCGCCCAGTTGAGACGGCGCGTCAGCGCGATCCCAATGCCCGGACGCCGCAGGGCGGCTGGGTGCGCGATCTCCTGACCGGGGCATCGCGCGAAGAGGACGCCAGGCCCGCCGCTCCGGTGGAAACGCTGCGCCCGGCCCCTGCCCAGCGCTCGCCGCTTCATGTCATGGAGTCACTCAACTCGCTTTCCGTCGATATCGCCCGCGCCATCGATCACGATGCTTCGATCGAATTGTGGAACCGCTATCGGCGCGGCGAGCGCGACGTGTTCACGCGGCGTCTCTACACGCTGAAGGGCCAGCAGACTTTCGACGAAATCCGCCGCAAATATCAGACCGAGGCGGAATTCCGTGCCGCCGTCGACCGTTACTGCGACGATTTCGAGAAGCTGCTCAAGGATGTGTCGCGCAACGACCGCGACAACATCATGGCGCAGACCTACCTGACGTCGGACACCGGCAAGGTCTACACCATGCTTGCCCACGCCAGCGGCCGCCTGCATTGATCAGGCAATAGGGAATAAAAACGGCGGGAGATTTTCCCGCCTTTTCAATCCATACTGTTTTTCATTTCACGAACTGCAAGCGGCGGTAGGTACGGTCTGAGAGCCGCGATCGATGGCGGGCGTTCAGAAGCCACCCTCAGGATCCCAATCACGGATTGAATCGGCTACGGGTAGTCCAAGGCTTCGCTGATCGAGCCATGACACCTTGCGTCCGTTGTTTTCGCGAGCTGACAACAGTTCAGCATGCGCCATTTGCATCGCAAGCAGTAGCGCCTGCACCTGATCAATCCCGTAAGCTTTTCGGGAGCGCGGGCCTTCCGTCCAGCCTATTTCATATTGGCATTGGAAGTCTCGCCCCTCCTCGGGTCCAGGCTGGAAGAAACGGCACGTTACCTCCTTGCCATCGACCAGGAATGTTCTTTGAACAAAACCGATAGCGGCCATGCATGACTCCTCACAACAGCGGCGACTTGTCTGGAGCATCGCGCTCGGCGATTCAGATCACCGAATCCGTCCAGCGCACAATGTCCTTGGCCGCATCGCCGAAGGCATTGTCGAGCGCGCCGACATAGGCCTGGTTGCCGCTGCCCGAGACGGGCGCGGTCGCGGTAAAGCTCTTTGAGGCGCGCACCTCGCCGTTGCGGTCGTTCAGTATCCGCACGAACAGATCGACCTCGGCGTGTTCGCCACCATCGACCCGGACTTCGAAAGACCGAACCTCGACGATCACCTGATAGTCGATCGCCAGCCCCTCGCCCGGCTTGCCGACGCCGGCGAAGCTGCCCGAACGCTGGAACGTCTCAGCCAGCCGCGCCTGCACGATCAGTGGCAGCCGGTCGGCCCATTGCGCGCCCTTGAGATACTGGATCGACCGATCGGACGGCCTGATGACGATGTTCTGGCTGTCCAGCGCCTTGAGGGCCGACGGCTGGGCGATGAGTATCTGGCGGCGACTGTGACTGCGCGCGTCGAGCGACGGCGCCGAAAGCTCGAACGTATCGAGCGGAGCCGGCCCGCCGCCCGGCAAGGCAGCGCAACTGGCAAGGGTCAGGGCAAGCAATGCCACAGTCGATCTGACGCCGCCCGATTTGACCCAAACCGACTTCACACGCGATCCCCGTTGTCCCCAGATCGTAAGATCAACCTGCAATGGTGGTTCATGTTCTTGGGGGGTGGGAAGGCTGAAGTCAACGCCGCGCCCTGCCGTCGAACTGTCGAACCTCGCCTTCTCCCCCAGAAAGTATCCGTTGCGGATTGCGGCTGAGATCCGTCACCGCTTCTTCGATGCGGTTGATCGAGCGGCGGCTGTCCTGAACCAGCGCCTCGACGTTTTGCAGGCCCTGGCCAGAGAATCGCGCCAGATTGTCGGTGATGGTGCCGAGGCGGGCGTTCAGCGTGTCGGCGACCTGCTTGAACGATTTCAGTGTGCCCCTGGCATCGGCCATCACCCCATCCGCCTGGCCCGAGCCCAGCAATGTATCGACCTTGGCTAGGATGCCGTCGACGCGCACCGAAGCATTGTTGAGGCGCTGCGCAAGCTGCTGCGCATCCTTGATCGTCTCATCGATATCGTCGGCCCGGTTGGCGAATTTGTCGGTCACCTTGGCGATATCGGCGGCAGCCTTGTTGGCATTCTCGCTCGCCTTCTGGATGTTGGCCAGCGCGGTGCGAACCTGCGCCGGATCGATGCCATCGAGAACGCCGTCGACCTTGGTCAGCGTCCCTTGCGTCTTTTGGGCGAAGTCGTTGATCGATCCCACCGCCGTGTCGACATTCTTGATGACGGTGTCGAACTGCTTCGAGGTTTCCTTCAGATTGCCGGTCACCGTATCGACATTGGCGACGATGCTCTTGATCTGGTCCTTGTCGACGGCGTTGAGCAGCCCTTCGGCCGCCTTAAGCGTGCCGTCGAGCTTGCCGGAAACGCCCTTCAATTCATCGGACAGCGAACTGACGCTGGCGAGGAACTTGTCGATACCGTCGGAGTTCTTGGCCAGCGCGTCGGAGAAGGTCTGCACATTGTTAACGGTCTGCGTCAGCGGCCCGCGAACGTCCTTGGTGAAGCCCTCGAGCTGGGTGAGAACCGTGTCGGCGCGGGTGAAGATGTTCTGCGCCGTCTGCAAGAGATTGGTGACCGCCGACGGGTTGGCGACAATCTCGGCAACCTTGCCCTCCGCTTCCGCCTGGTCGAGAAGCTTCGCTTCCTTGGGGTCGGCGCCCTTGAGTTCGATATTGGCCTGGCCGGTGAGGCCGGCAAGCCCGATATCGGCCTGCGTCGATTTGGTGATCGGCGTCAAGCGGTCTATCTCGGTGTCGGCGATAGCGGCGGTCGGATTGTCAACGTCGATATAGACGCGCCTGACATCGCCGACCTTGACGCCGTTAAACAGCACGAAACTGCCGCGGCCGAGACCGGATGCCGAGCCGGGGATGCGCACACGCAGCAGCACCGTCTCACCCTTATCGCCGATCGCGGCCGTCCAATAGACGAACGCGAAGGCCGCCAGGATCGCGGCCAGCGTGAAAATGCCGACAATAACGTAGTTGGCTCTGGTTTCCATTGCCTCACTTATGGCTATGCACGCGCCGCAAGATCAAGTTGCCGGGCACGTTTTCCGCGGAAATAGGATTTCACCCACGGCTCCTCGCTTTTGAGCATGTCGTCGATCGTGCCTTCGACAAGCACCTTCTTCTTGCCGAGCACAGCCACCCGATCGCAGGCCGTGAACAGCGTGTCGAGATCGTGCGTGACCATGTAGACGGTCAGATCCATCGTGTCGCGCAGCTTGACGACCAGTTCGTCGAACTCCGCCGCGCTGATCGGATCGAGGCCGGATGTCGGCTCGTCGAGGAAGACGATGTCGGGGTCGAGTGCCAGTGCGCGCGCCAGCGCCGCACGCTTGATCATGCCGCCGGACAGTTCGGAAGGAAATTTCTGCGCCGCATCCGGCGGCAGCCCGACCAGTTCGACCTTGAGCATCGCCAGTTCGTCCATCAGCTTTCGCGGCAAGTCGAGATATTCGCGCATCGGCACCTGGACGTTTTCGAGAACCGTAAGCGCCGAAAACAGCGCGCCGTGCTGGAAGAGGACGCCAAGGCGCATGTCGATGCGAAGACGCTCCCGTTCACTCGCTTTTTCGACATCCACGCCGAACAGCTTGATCGTCCCCGATTGCTTGCGCGTCAGGCCGAGGATGGTACGCAGCAAAACCGACTTGCCGGCGCCCGAAGCCCCGACAAAGCCGAGGATCTCGCCGCGCCTGATATCGAGCGACAATTTGTCGAGAATGACCTTGTCACCGAAGGAGACGGTGATGTCGTGCGCCGAAAGCACGATCTCGTTTTCGTTGGCTTCCTCCGCAACCCCGGTTGCCTCTGTGCTGCCCTGCATTGCCATGTCAGAACTCGATCGCCGCGTAGAACATGGCGAAAAGCCCGTCGAGGATGATGACCACGAAGATCGATTTCACCACGGAAGCGGTCACGTGCTGGCCGAGCGATTCGGCGCTGCCGCCGACCTTCATGCCTTCGACCGAGGCGATCGTGCCGATGATCATGGCCATGAACGGCGCCTTGATCAGGCCGGCAAAAATGGTGCTGATATCGATGGCGACGCGCAGCCGGTCGATGAAGGCGGCCGGCGCAATGTCGGAGTAGAGCCATGCAGCCAGGATGCCGCCGCCAAGTGCGGCGAAATTGGCGATGATGGTCAGGCAAGGCAAAGCGATCACCAGCGCAACCAGCCGCGGAAACACCAGTACACCGATCGGATTGAGCCCGATGACCTTCAGCGCGTCGACCTCCTCGCGCATCTTCATCGAGCCGATCTCGGCGGTGATGGCGCTGCCCGAGCGGCCGGCGATCATGATCGCGGTCATCAGCACGCCGAGCTCACGCAGGATCAGCACGCCGACCAGGTCGACGACAAAGATGTCGGCACCGAAATAGCTGAGCTGGTAGGCGCCTTGCTGGGCGACGATCGCACCGACGATGGCCGACATCAGCACCACCACCGGTATGGCGCCGACGCCCATGCGATCGATCTGGTTGAAGATCGCCGCCGGATTGACCGCGTGGCCGCGGCCAAGCTTCATCTGCGAGCCTTGTATCGTGGCGCCAAGAATGTTCATCGAGGCCAGGAAATCGTCGCGCATCTCGTAAACGCGACGGCCAACCGCCTCGAGCGCTCGGATGACGATGTTCGGCGGTCTTGCAATGCCCGACTCAGGCTCGCGACGAACGGCGTCGCCGACGGCGCCGAGCAGGATAGAGGCGATCTCGCTTTGCCCCTGCAAGCTGATCTCGATGCTCTTCTTCTCAAAGACGCTGACCAGGCGGTCGATCAGCCAGGCGCCGGCGGTATCCATCTTCTCAATATGGGAGAGATCGAGCGTAACTGATTGGAAACCGCTGCGTTTCTCGATCTTGCGCATCTCCGCATCGATCAGCGCCACAGTGCGCGTCGTCCAGTTTCCAGCGAAAGCACAGCGCAAAACGCCGCCCTCTTCACCAACCTCAACGCGTGGCCGGTGGTCGGCTTCGCTGGGAGTGCCGCTTGCGAAACGTTTGCGGGTGGTCAACATGGCGTCCTGTTTAGCCTGACGGGGTCGACCTGTCGATTTGCCGACAAGCCCCTTGTCGCACAGCTGGAGCAGAAAAATATGGCGCGTGTCATTTCGGTCGAGGCCGAGCGCTTTCCCATAGCTGGCACCTTCACCATTTCGCGCGGTTCGAAGACCGAGGCCGAGGTGATCATTTGCACGATCAGCCAGGGCAGCCATGTCGGGCGCGGTGAATGCGTTCCCTACAGGCGCTATGGCGAAACCGTTGATGGCGTGCGCGCTGCGATCGAGGCCATGCGGGAACAAATTGCAGGCGGCATCACCCGCAGTGCCTTGCTCGACGCCATGCCGGCAGGTGCCGCGCGCAACGCCATCGATTGCGCGCTCTGGGGCCTCGAAGCAAAGATCAGCGGAACATCGGTGGCGCATGCGATAGGCGCGGTTCCGTTGCGGGCGCTTGAGACGGCTTACACGCTGTCGCTGGGCGAGCCGGAGGCGATGGCCGCACAGGCCCGCGCCAACGCCATGCGGCCGCTGCTCAAGGTCAAGATCGGCGGCGACAACGACATCGCCCGTATCCGCGCCGTCACCGCGGCGGCACCGAAAAGCCGCATCATCCTCGACGCCAATGAAGGCTGGACGGACGATAACATCGTGGAAAACCTCGCCTTTGCCGCGGAGCAAGGCATCGCGCTGATCGAACAGCCGCTTCCCGCGGGCCATGATGGCATCCTTGGCTACATCGCGCATCCAGTGCCGATCTGCGCTGATGAAAGCGTGCATGAGGCGAAGGATCTCGCCTCGCTCGCCGGCCTTTACGATGCCATCAACATCAAGCTCGACAAGGCGGGCGGGCTGACGGCAGCCCTCGTCCTTCGCGACCGCGCCCGCGAACTGGGTTTCGGCGTCATGGTCGGCTGCATGGTCGGCACGTCGCTTGCCATGGCGCCAGCCGTACTCCTGGCCCAGGATGCCGATTTCGTCGATCTCGACGGTCCGCTGCTTTTGGCCAGGGACCGCGAACCCGGTCTCGTCTACGAGGGATCGCTGGTGCTACCCCCCGATCCGACGCTGTGGGGCTGAACGCGCCGCAAGTCCGATCAACGCCAGCCCGATCAGGGCGATCGGGATCATGGCAAGAAAGCCGTCCACGCCGAAGCGGTCGTATAGCGGGCCGGAAAGCAGCGTCACCACGGCCGTGAAAAAGCCGTTGGAGAAATAGGCGATGCCTTGCGCGGCTCCGGTTCGTTCCTCCGCGACTGTTTCGCCGATCATCTTCTGCAGGCCGATCAGTACCAGCGCCACCGAAATCGCATGCAATGTCTGGACGGCGAAAAATCCGGCGACGCCGAGACCAAGTGGCCAGATCAGTGGGAAAGCGATCCAGCGGACGATCGAGCCGATTCCGGCTATCACCATGATCGACACGACGGAGAATGAGCCGAAGACGCGCGTGAAGGCCAAAAACATGCAGATCTCGGCCACCACGCCCCACCCCCACAGCAGCCCGACAACCGAATCGCTGATACCAATCGATTTCCAGTAGATCGACACGAAACCGTAGAGAAACGCGTGACTGGCGGTGATGACGCCGACGCCGATGGAGAAATAGAGGAAATACGCATTGAGAAGCTTCGGCGCCGATTGCTGGATATCGCTGGCTGACAGCGGCGAGGCGCGTCGGGGGCGACCAAGCCGCGGCGCAATCAGTCCGACGGCAAGTGCCGCGGCAAACGCCAAGAAAATGATCACCGGGACAGCCTCGGCGCTGGTCGCCGACAAGATGAAGCCGCCCGCAAGATTGGCGCAGAGATATGAGATCGATCCCCATTTGCGCATGCTTGCGTAATTCGAGCCGAAGCGGCGCACACCAGACAGCGCCAGTGAATCGGCGATCGGCGAGTGCGGCGTCCAGACGACGGCGAGCGCCAGCGACACGGCGAGCACCATGGCGTAAGTCGGTGGCAGGAAGTAGCCGGCGGCCAGGATCAGCGATGCGGCAACCAGCGCGATATAGACATTGGCGCGGTCCTTCGCCCTGTCGGCGAGCGCGGTAAGCAACGGAGTCGTCACCACGCGCAGGAACATTGGCGCGGCGAGAATGACCGCTATCTCCCCGGCATGAAAACCCTTTGCCTGGAGCCACAGCGGAAAGTAGGGCAAATGCGTGCCGAGCGGCACGAAAAGCGTGAAGAAAATCAAGCTCATGCGCAGCTCGAAATGGCGTGGCTTGACGAGCTGTTCGGGCGAAAGCGGCGGCAGGGACATGAATCGATCCAATGACGCTGCATTCGACGGGCTGCAACGCGCATCGATCCTTTAACATGCGGGAAAGCGAGTCGAAACCGCTTGGACTAATCGATTAATGTCGCATCAAGCCGCTTCGACCACCCTGTCCTCGATGAGCATCGGGATGAACGGCTCGTCTGGCGCTTCAGGCAGGATGTGCGCCCAGGTCAGGATTTCCATCCGGCCGTCGAAATGCTCAACCACAGCCGTGCAGCTTTCGACCCAGTCGCCGGTGTTGATATATTGCACGTCCTCGAAATTCTCGATCGCCGCATGGTGGATGTGTCCGCAGATCACGCCGTCGACATGCGAGCGACGTGCTTCCTCGGTCAGCACTGTCTGGAACGAGCCGATGAAGTTCACCGCCTTCTTGACCTTGACCTTGGCCCAGGACGAGAACGACCAGTAGGAGAGGCCGAGCAACTGACGCAGCCGTGTGATGACACGGTTGACCAGCATGGCCGCGTCATAGGCATAGTCGCCAAGATAGGCCAGCCAGCGCTGATTGTGGACGACGGTGTCGAACTGGTCGCCATGGATGACCAGCAAGCGCTTGCCGTCGGCGGTCTCGTGAATGGCACGATCGGCGACGACGATACCGCCGAAATGCACGCCCTGGAACTGCCGCGCGAATTCGTCGTGATTGCCGGCAATGTAAGTGATGCTGGCGCCCTTGCGCGCCTTGCGCAGCAGTTTCTGGACGACGTCGTTATGGCTCTGCGGCCAGTGCCAGCTTCGTCTCAGGCGCCAGCCGTCGACGATGTCACCGACGAGATAGATGATATCGGCATCGTGGTGGCGCAGGAAATCGATCAGGAAGTCGGCCTTCGCCGCCTTCGATCCGAGATGGATGTCGGAGATGAACATGCTGCGGAAAGTGCGGGGCTCTGCGCCGGGCATTGGATTCTCACCGTTGCTTTCCAGCAGCCTATGCCCCGATTCATGCAACAACCGTATGACGGTTGCGATTGGTCCAGCCAAAGGGCTAGCCTGCCGCCGGTCAAAACGGAGGATTTCATCATGGATCTCGGCATTCGCGGCAAGAAGGCGATCGTCTGCGCTTCAAGCAAGGGCCTCGGGCGCGGCTGCGCCATGGCGCTGGCCGAGGCCGGCTGCGATCTGGTCGTCAATGGACGCAATGCCGAGCTGCTGGCGAAAACCGCAGCGGAACTGCGCGAGCGATACGGCGTGAAGGTGACCGAGATCGTCGGCGACGTGTCGAAGCCCGAAGTGCAGGAGGCGTTGCTTGCCGCCTGCCCCGATCCCGATATCCTCGTCAACAACAATGGCGGACCGCCATATCGCGATTTCCGGGAGCTCGATCGCGAAAAGATCCTCGAAGGCGTCACCCAGAACATGGTGACCCCCGTCGAACTGATTCAGGCTGTCATCGACGGCATGGCAGCGCGCGGCTTCGGCCGCATCGTCAACATCACCTCGCTGTCGGTCTATGTCCCAATTCCCGGCCTCGACTTGTCGTCGGGCGCGCGCGCCGGCCTGACCTCGTTCCTTGCCGGCGTGGCGCGAACAGTGATGGACCGCAATGTGACGATCAACAACATGCTGCCGGGCAAGCTCGACACCGACCGGCTGCGCGGCCCGCATGAGCCCGGCTCAGTTGAGGACCCTGCCGCCGCTGCCAAACGCAAGGCCCAGGCGGCAGCCAACGTTCCGGCCAAGCGGCTCGGCACGCCGGAGGAATTCGGCCAGATCTGCGCCTTCCTGTGCTCGGTCCATGCCGGCTATCTGACCGGGCAGAACATACCGGTGGATGGCGGCCTCTACGTCAGCGCGTTCTAATGATGGAGCCGTAAGCATAAGATCGCAATGCAACATTCGTCCCTCATATCCTTCCTCAACGGCGAGAAATCGCCTAACGAGCTTTGGCGAGAGATTGAAACCGAAGTGACCGAATGCATGACCGCTGCAACTACCCTTGGCTGTGTGGGGCATGTCATCATCACTGACGGGCCACATACGATCATTAATCGTCGACATGTGGACGTGCTGGTTGGTCGGCTGGCGGACGGCATCCTACCAGTCCAAGCAGCCGCTTACATCGCCGATGCGCTGATCATGAGCGACGACTTCGACTTTGCGGAAGATGGCGTCTCGGAGATTCTGTTCTTACTGTCAGACGAGAGCGCACCCCTTTCGCGAGAAGATGTGCAAGCCTTGCGGAGCCGCCTTTCGACGGGAGCGTAGCGTCCGTCGACCCAACATTTCAATGGCAGACCACACAGGCCGGCGGCTGTGCGAAGCCACAAGCGCCACTTGCGACATATCACCTCTCGAAAAGCGTCGGCTGCATGCTAAGAGACTCAAAACACCAAGCGGACTGAACTGAGGAGCGGCCGGCATGGAAGGCGAAGGCAAAAAGGCAGCCCGGTCGGATCTCGACGAAGCCGCCCTCTATTTCCACAAGCATCCGAGGCCGGGAAAGCTCGAAATCCAGGCGACAAAACCGCTTGGCAACCAGCGCGACCTGGCGCTGGCCTATTCGCCTGGCGTCGCCGCACCTTGTCTGGAAATCCGCGACAATCCGGCGACCGCCGCCGACTATACGGCGCGGGCCAATCTGGTCGGCGTCGTCTCCAACGGTTCGGCGGTGCTGGGCCTCGGCAATATCGGGCCGCTCGCCTCCAAGCCTGTCATGGAAGGCAAGGCGGTGCTGTTCAAGAAATTCGCCGGCATTGATGTCTTCGACATCGAGATCGACGCGCCCGGCATCGAGCGCATGGTCGAGACGATCTCGGCGCTGGAACCGACCTTCGGCGGCATCAACCTTGAAGACATCAAGGCGCCGGAATGTTTCGAGGTCGAGGAACGGCTGAAAGCCCGCATGGCCATTCCAGTCTTCCACGACGACCAGCACGGCACCGCGATCATCGTCGCCGCCGCCGTGCTCAACGGGCTGGAATTCGCCGGCAAGACCATTTCCGACATCAAGATCGTCACTTCGGGCGCGGGCGCAGCGGCCCTCGCCTGTCTCAACCTTCTGGTCTCGCTCGGCGCGCGCGTCGAAAACATCTGGGTCACCGATCGTTTCGGCGTTGCCTACAAGGGCCGCGTCGACGAGATGGACCGCTGGAAGGATCCCTATGTGAAGGACACCGAGGCGCGCACGCTGGCCGACGTCATCTCGGGCGCCGACGTGTTCCTCGGCCTTTCCGCCGCCGGCGTGCTGAAACCGGAATTGCTCCAGCACATGGCGCCAAAACCGCTGATCCTGGCGCTGGCCAACCCCAATCCCGAGATCATGCCGGAAGCCGCACGCGCAGCGCGACCTGACGCGATGATCTGCACCGGCAGGTCCGATTTTCCCAATCAAGTCAACAACGTACTCTGCTTTCCTTACATCTTCCGTGGAGCGCTGGATTGCGGCGCCAGCGCCATCAACGAAGAGATGAAGATGGCTGCAGTGCGCGCGATCGCGGCCCTTGCCCGCGAAGAGCCGTCCGATGTCGCCGCCCGCGCCTATTCCGGCGAGACACCGATCTTCGGGCCCGACTTCCTGATCCCCTCGCCCTTCGATCCCAGGCTGATCCTGCGCATCGCTCCGGCTGTCGCCAAGGCTGCCTGCGACACCGGTGTCGCCACACGGCCAATCACCGACTTCGCCGCCTATATCGACACGCTGAACCGCTTCGTCTTCCGCTCCGGCCTGGTGATGAAGCCGGTGTTCTCGATGGCTAAGACGTCAGCCGCCAAGCGCGTCATCTATGCCGACGGCGAGGACGAGCGCGTGCTGCGCGCGGCGCAAGTCGTGCTGGAGGAAGGCATCGCCGAGCCGATCCTGATCGGCCGGCCGCATGTCATCGAGGTCCGGTTGAAACGCTACGGGCTGCGCATCAAGCCGGGCGTCGATTTCGGCCTGATCAACCCCGAAGACGATCCCCGCTACCGCTACTATGTCGATCTTCTGATCGAACTTGCCGGCCGCCGCGGCGTGACGACGGAAGCCGCGCGCACCATGGTGCGCACCGACAACACGGTGATCGCCGCACTTGCCCTGAAGCGCGGCGACGCCGACGCCATGGTCTGCGGCCTCGAAGGCCGTTTCGAGCGGCATCTGCGCAATGTCACCCTGATCATCGGACCGCGCGCCGGCATCAAGGACCATGATTTGTCGACGCTTTCCATGCTGATCTCGCAGCGCGGCATCATTTTCCTCACCGACACCCATGTCTCGGTCGATCCGACGGCCGAGGAGATCGCCGAGATGACGGTGCTGGCGGCGGAGGAAATCCAGCGCTTCGGCATCGAACCCAAGGCCGCCCTGCTCTCGCATTCGGATTTCGGCTCACGCGATTCGCCAAGCGCGCTGAAGATGCGGCAGGCGGCGGCGATCCTGGCGCGCATAGCGCCCGACCTGCAATGCGACGGCGAGATGCATGCCGATTCCGCTCTGTCAGAGCAGCTGCGCCAGCGCGTCTACCCGCATTCGCGGCTGAAAGGCGAAGCCAACCTCCTGGTGTTCCCTAATCTCGACTCGGCGAACATCACGCTGACGGCGCTGCGCACGATGATGGACGCGCTGCATGTCGGGCCCATCCTGCTCGGCACCGATAGGCCGGCGCATATTTTGACGCCATCGGTGACGTCGCGCGGCGTGGTCAACATGACGGCACTCGCCGTGGTCGAAGCTGCCCACAAGGCCCAGGCAATCGTAAATCTGGGCTAAGCCAATTTTTCGCGTTAACTGAGATTGCCTTCGGCGGCAAGCTAAACAAACAGTTAACCGCAAACGCGGTAGCTTTCACAACGGACGGCAACGGAGTTCCGGTCAGATGGTGGGCGCAGGGTGGAGGTTGACGCGTGCGGCGACGCTGCTCGCCGCCTTGGCGTTGTCAGGCTTTGCCATCACCCAGCCGCAGGCCGCCTCGCGTATTTGCCGGCAGTTGGAAGCCGATCTGGCCTCCGCTTCGCGCGGCGGCGGCAAGCCGGCTCTGCTCAGGAAATATGACGACGCGATCGTCAGGCAACGCCAGCAGATTGCAAAGGCCCGCAACCAGTCCGGCTGTGGCTTTTCACTGTTCGGCCGCAATGAAAACGCCTGCGCCGCACTCGACGCCACGCTCAACCGCATGAACGCCAATCTCGAAGCCTTAGAGACCAAGCGGGCGCAGCTCGCCGGTGGTGGCTCGCGGCGCGACCGTGCCCGCATACTGGCCTCGCTCGATGCCAATGGCTGCCGCGACGACGCTGTCGCTCCGAAGCGCGCACCGTTGCGGGAAGCGAACCGTGAAGACGGCAATGGAACTTTGCTCGATCAGTTCTTGGATGGCGACAAAAGCCAACCCGAAGCGCTGGAGAGCGACCCCGGCGAACAACGCGGCATCCGCGCCATGATCAACCAGCCCGACCGCATGGACCTGCCACGCCTTGGCGGCGAATTCCGCACGGTTTGCGTGCGCACCTGCGACGGCTATTTCTTCCCGATGTCGAATGCCGCCTCGATGGGCGATTTCGAGCGCGACCAGAAGAACTGCGATTCAAGCTGCCCCGGCACCGAGATGCAAGTGTTCTACACGCGTGGTCAGGGTGGCGATTCGGCTGACATGACGTCGTCGGCAACCGGCAGGCCATACCGCGAACTGCCGACCGCCTATCTCTACAAGCAGTCTTCACGCCCACCGGCCTGCGGCTGCAACGCGGCACAGAATTTCGAGGTCATTGCCGGCAATCCGCCAAGTCCGGAACAATCGCTGGCCAATACGCAAACCGAGCCATTCATTCCGGTGCCGGTCGCCAAGCCGGATCCGGGCGCCGATCCCGAGACCCTGGCCAACGCCGAAGGCGGTCTCGACGTGGCTGATATCAAGCGCCTGGCCGTCAAGCCCGTGGCGTCGACCTTGCCGCCGCCGGAACAGCGCAAGGTCAGGGTCGTCGGGCCAACGTTCCTTCCCGACCCAAAAGCGGCAATAGATCTGCAAGCTCCGGCCCCGAAGGCTGTCCAGTAAGCGCCAGCCTGAGCGGCATGAACAGCGCCTTGCCCTTGCGACCGGTCGCTTCCCTGATCTTGCCCGTCCAATTCTTCCAGACCGACCCGTTCCATGGGTCTTCCGGCAGAAGATCGAACGCCTGGCGAAGAAAATCGCGGTCGTCGTCGGAAAACTCCGGCGGCTCCTGCGGGCCTTCGCGAAGTGTCCGCCACCAGATTGCCGCATCGGCCAGCCTGTCGATATTGCCGCGCACGGCGAGCCAGAACGGCTCGGCGTGCTCGCCGGAAATGCCAAGCACGATCAGCCGGTCGCGTGCTTCGGAAAACGGCATATGATGGAGCAGCGTACGGTTGAGCACGAAAAGCTCGTCCGGATCGAATTTGGCCGCGGATTTCGACGTTGCGGCCGGATCGAAGCGCTCGGCAAGCCCGCCCATGTCGGGCACCGCCACGACATTTTCCGATGTGCCGACCAATACGGCCAGCGAGGCGACGGCCATCGCTTCTATGCCGGTCTCACGCAGGCTTTCGATCGACAGTGCGCCGGTCCGCTTCGACAGCCCCTCGCCCGAGGTTGTGGTCAAGAGATTGTGGTGACCGAATACCGGTGGTTCGGCGCCCAGCGCTTGGAACAATGCTATCTGCACGCCGGTATTGGTGACGTGATCGTCGCCGCGGATGACATGGCTGACGCCCATCTCGATATCGTCCACCACGGATGGCAGCGTGTAGAGATAGGTGCCGTCCTCGCGCCGCAGGACCGGATCCGAGAGCGAGGCCAGATCGACGGTTTCCTCGCCCCGCACCAGGTCGTTCCAGTGGATTTCGGTGCGCTCCGGCTGCAAGGGATCGCTGGTGAAATTGGGCAGGAGGAAGCGCCAGTGCGGCCGACGGCCATCCGACTGGTATTCGGCGACCTGATCACGCGTCAAAGTCAGCGCCTCACGGCCATAGACCGGCGGCAGGCCGCGCGTGCGGCGCACCTTGCGCCTGAGATCGAGCTCTTCCGGCGTTTCATAGCAAGCGTAGAGAAGGCGCGCCGCCTTCAACCTCTCCACCGCAGCGTCATAGATCTCGAAGCGCCGCGACTGGTACTCCGTGGCATCCGGAAAAATGCCCAGCCAATGCAGATCATAGAGGATGGCGTCGGAAAATTCCTGCGTCGAGCGCGCGACGTCGGTGTCGTCGAAGCGCTGGATGAAGCGGCCCTTGTTGTTCATGGCAAACAGCCAGTTGAACAGGGCGGTGCGCGCATTGCCGATATGGATGCGGCCGGTCGGCGATGGGGCAAAACGAACGGTAACTGTCATGGGCGGGGCGTACCGGATGCTTTCGGTGTTGACAAGACACGCCCCCGCGCTCCGCCGCAGACATAGAATATGATGACGGAAATGGAAAGACTACAGCGCCGCGCGTTCATCTACGGCCCGTAACCGATCAGATCACCATGCCCTTGGTCAGTTCGAGCGCCTGGCGCTCGAAAAGCCGGCGGTAGATGCCATCCTTCAGCCGGATCAGTTCGCCATGCGAGCCTTCTTCGGCGATGCGGCCGCGATCGAACACCAGCAGCCTGTCGAGCGCCCTCACCGTCGATAGCCGGTGGGCGATGACCAGGGTCGTGCGCCCGACCATCAGCCGTTCCATCGCCTGCTGGATCAGCACCTCCGATTCCGAATCGAGGCTGGACGTTGCCTCATCCAGAATGAGGATCCGCGCATCGGCGAGGAAAGCACGTGCAATCGCCACGCGCTGGCGCTCGCCGCCCGACAGTTTCACGCCGCGTTCGCCGACCAGCGTGCCATAGCCCTTCGGCAGGTCGGCGATGAAGTCGTGCGCACTGGCCAGCCGCGCGGCACGCTCGATCTCCGCCTGGGTGGCATCAGGCCGGGCATAGGCGATGTTTTCGGCCAGGGACCGATGGAACAGGATGGGCTCCTGCTGGACGATGGCGATCTGCCCGCGCAGCGACGCCTGCGCCACCTCGGCAATATTCTGGCCGTCGATCAGGATCCGCCCTGAGTTAACGTCGTAGAGGCGCTGGATCAGCTTGACGAAGGTCGTCTTGCCCGAGCCGGAATGGCCGACCAGCCCAACGCGTTCACCCGGCGCGATATCCACCGAAAAGTCGCGGTAGAGCGGCAGCCGATGGTTGCCATAGTGGAAGGTGACCTCGTCGAAGGCGATACGGCCATCGGTGATGCGGATCGGCCTGGCGCCGGGCCGGTCTTCGATGCCGAGCGGTTCGGACTGGAAGTCGACCAGTTCCTCCATATCGTTGATCGAACGCTGCAAATTGCGGATATGCGTGCCGATATCCCGGAGATAGCCTTGCAGCACGAAGAACGAGGTCAGCACGAAGGCGACGTCGCCGGCGCTCGCCTGCCCCCACGACCACAGCAGCAGCGAAAACCCGATCACCGCGGTCCTGAGCAGCAACAGCATCGTCCCTTGCGCGGTGCCGTTGACGGTGCCGCGCACCCAGGTGCGCCGCGTGCGGGCACGCCATTTGGCGACCACTTTGGCAAGACGCGTTTCCTCGCGCGTCTCGGCACCGAAACCCTTGACCACGGCATTGCAGCTCACCGCATCGGCCAGCGAGCCGCCAAGGCGCGTATCCCAGGCGTTGGCAAGCCTTGCCGCCGGCGCGACATAGCCAAGCGACAGCATTGCCGTCACCGCGATGAACAGCACCGAGCCGGCGGCGACCACCACGCCCATCATCGGCCAGAACCAGCCGAGCAGCAGCGTCGAGCCGATGAGCATGACGAGCGACGGCAGCAGCGCGATCAGGATCGTGTCGTTGAGCAGGTCAAGCGCCCACATGCCGCGCGTTATCTTGCGCACGGTCGAGCCGGCAAAGCTGTTGGCGTGCCAGTCGGTGGAAAAACGCTGGACGCGGTGGAAGGCGTCGGCGGCAATGTCGGCCATCATTTTCAGCGTCAGGTCGGTGATGCCCATGAAGGCCAGGTTGCGCAGAACGACGCCCGCGAGCGCCAGCGCCACCAACATGGAAAACGCCGCCATCGCTGCGTTCCACGCGACCACATCGGCCGTCGCACTGCTGGCGACCGCATCGACCAATCGGCCGGAATAGAGCGGCGTCAGCACGTCGGCCGAGGTCGACAGCAGGAAAGTGCCCATGATGAGCGAAAGCCGCCAAGGCTGACGCCGCCAATGGCCGAGCGTAAAGCCAAGAACGCTGCGAAAGGCGCTCGCGCGCAAATCGATTTTAAAACGAGCCATAATGTCATCCGGGCGCAAACGAGCCCGGTCCCGATAAGGTAGAAATTGAAAAAACCGCGTTGGCGCCAATCAGCGCCCGGAAGTGCGGAGGTTTGGTATCTCGGCGGCTCGCCCTCAAACGGGCGGCGACCGGCAGCGGCAAATGCCTGTTCTCGGTGCAGCTCTCGTCGCGAAGACAAATCTTCGCGGCCTGCTGCACAGGACCTAGGCCTCGCGGCCTCGCATAACGATGTCAAATCCTGGCATTCGGTTCCTCCCAAAGGGGGATCGCGGGAAGACTTTTATAAAGATGCCTCAACGCTTCGCCAAGATAGCGGCCGAGCGAAAGCGCATCTGGTCCAAGCAGTGAGACGATTTTGCAACAATCGCGGGTTGTGCCGCCTTGTCAGCTTGCCGGGATGCGGTCGAGCCGCATGTAGCGGCCGTCGGTAGACGGCTTGAAGCCGAGCTTTTCATAGACCGCGTGGGCGTCGTTGGTCGACAGGCTCCAATGCGTGACCGTCTTGCAATCCGGATGATCGATAAGCGCCTGGACAAGCCGCGTGCCGATCCCTCGCCCGCGGTGCCCGGGCCAGACGATGATGTCGGCAAGATAGGCAAACACTGTGCGGTCGGTGATCGCCCGGCCAAAGCCGACCTGCTTGCCGCCAATGTAAGCGCCGGCGCAGAGCGAATTGGCAAAGGCGCGGCGGTGCGTTTCGTCGCTGCGCCCGGTGCCCCAGTAGCTTGCCAGCAGCAGGTCGGAAGTCGCCCGGAAGTCGATCCGCGACAGGTCGAAGCTGATCTCGCAATCAGGCACGGCCCAGCCTAGCTCCGATCCCTGAACCGGTTGGTGATGGGATAGCGGCGGTCGCGGCCGAAATTCTTCCTGGTGATCTTCACGCCGGGAGCCGCCTGTCGGCGCTTGTATTCGGCGATATAGAGCAGGTGCTCGACCCGCGTCACCGTCGCCCTGTCGTGGCCGCGCGCAACGATGTCGTCGACACCCATCTCGTTCTCGACCAGGCACTCCAATATGTCGTCCAGCACCGGATAAGGCGGCAGCGAATCCTGATCGGTCTGGTTCTCGCGCAGCTCCGCCGACGGCGCCTTGTCGATGATGTTCTTCGGGATCACCTCGCCGGAGGGGCCAAGCGCGCCCGGCGGCACATGCGAATTGCGCCAGCGCGACAGCGCATAGACCTGCATCTTGTAGAGGTCCTTGATCGGGTTGAAGCCGCCGTTCATGTCACCATAAAGCGTGGCGTAGCCGACCGACATCTCGCTCTTGTTGCCCGTCGTGACGACCATCGAGCCGAACTTGTTGGAGATCGCCATGAGGATGGTGCCGCGCGCGCGGCTCTGCAAATTTTCCTCGGTGATGCCTTCCTTGGTGCCCTCGAAAAGCTGCGTCAGCGTGTGCAGAAATCCTTCGACCGGCTCGAAGATCGGCACGATGTCGTAGCGGCAGCCCAGCGCGCGGGCACAGTCCTCGGCATCCTTCAGCGAATCCTTCGAAGTGTAGCGATAAGGCATCATCACGGCGCGCAACCGTTCCTCGCCTAGGGCATCGACGGCAAGGGCAGCGCAGATCGCCGAATCGATACCGCCGGAAAGGCCGAGCACGACGTTCTTGAAACCGTTCTTGTTGACATAGTCGCGCAGGCCCAGCATGCAGGCGCGATAGTCGGCCTCTTCCCTTTCGGGAATCTTCGACATCGGCCCTTCCGAGCATACCCAGCCATTCGGCGTCCTTTTCCAGGTGGTGACGTCGACCGCCGCCTCGAACTGGCTCATCTGGAAGGCCAGCGTTTTGTCGAAACCTATGGCAAACGAGGCGCCGTCGAAGATCAGCTCGTCCTGGCCGCCAAGCTGGTTGGCGTAGATCATCGGCAGGCCGCACTCGATGACCTGGCGGATGACGACCTGGTGGCGCACGTCGATCTTGGCGCGGTAGTAGGGCGAGCCGTTCGGCACCAGCAGGATCTCTGCTCCGCTCTCGGCCAGTGTTTCGCAGACGGCGACATCGCCCCAGATGTCTTCGCAGATCGGAATTCCGAGCCGCACGCCGCGGAAGTTGACCGGCCCCTGGAGTTCAGGTCCGGCCTGGAAGACGCGCTTCTCGTCGAACTCGCCATAGTTCGGCAGATCGAGCTTGTAGCGCTCGGCCAGGATCTTGCCACCATCGGCAAAAATGATCGAGTTGTGCGTGCCGCTCTTGCGCTTCAGTGGCGTGCCGATGATGACGCCCGGACCGCCATCGGCGGTGTCGTTGGCGAAATCCTGCGCCGCCCTTTCGCAGGCCTTCAGGAAGGCCGGCTTCAGCACCAGATCCTCCGGCGGATAACCGGCGAGGAAGAGCTCTGTGAACAGCACGAGGTCGGCGCCCTGTCGGGCGGCGTCCGCCCTCGCCTCGCGCGCCTTGGCGAGATTGCCTGATATATCGCCGACCGTCGGGTTGAGCTGGGCGACGGCGATGCGCAGGATATCGGGAGCGGTGGTCTTGGTCATGCCTGCTGACTTAGCGCGGCAAAATTCGCCGGGCAATGGCGTTCGCTTGGACCAATGTTCGGTCCTATTCGCCCATATATGCCCGCAGCGACTCCGGCGAATGGTTTTCACCGATCGACATCGCCAGGATGCGCGAAATATGCCGGCGCGGCAGCCGGGTATGCGCCGCCCAGGCGTTGATCTGAGCCTGGATCTTGTCGAGATCCCTCTTCGACGTCGGGCTTTCGGCGATGTCTAGGCCGGCGTCGCGAAGTGCGGCCGCCATGTCGGCCGAGATGATGAAGGCGTCCCATTCCAGCCAGCGCAGAAAATACTGGCCGGTATTGCCGCCGAGCCGGCTGCCATGCTTGCCGAGATAGGCCATCAGCCCGACCTGGTCGTCGGCCGGCCACTCCGCGAGGAACCTGCCGAAACCGCCATGTTCCTTCGACACCCGCTCGACAAAGACGGCGTTGTCGCGGACGGATTTGATCTTCTGCGGATTGCGCACGATGCGTTGATCGGCCGTCAGATCGTGCCAGAAATCATCGGGCTGGAACAACAGCCGCTTCGGCTCGAAGCGGAGAAAGGCCTCTTCGAAGCCGGGCCATTTCTGCTCGATGACGCGCCAGACGAAACCGGCGGCGAAAATCCGCTCGGCCATGGTCGATAGAATGCGGTCGTCGGTAATGTCAGCCACGGCGGCGTTGTCCGGCATTGGACCCAGCAGCGACGCCAATGTCGCTTCACCACCTTTGCGTTTTGCCGCGCGGGCGCGAATTTTCTGAAAATCCATCATTGTTTCCTCACCCCATCGCGTCAATCTATCACTTCCCGTACGAGCCGACAGCTTCTACCTATCGCTGACGACGGAGGCGACGATGAACAAGACGATCGAGGACCTGGCGAACCGCTGGCTGAAGCGAAAGCCGGATGGTCTCAGCGCGATCGAGAACCGGGTGCTGCAATCGACGCTCGAACGCACCACCATTTCTCGCGACACCAACAAGGCCGTCGCCTTTCACCAGACGTTTGGCGACCGCTTGGCCGACACCATCGCCCGGATCGGCGGCTCGTGGTCCTTCATCCTTGGATTCATTGCCTTCCTGATCCTGTGGACGGCAGGCAATGTCTGGCTTTTGACGCGCGATGCCTTTGATCCCTACCCTTTCATCTTCCTCAACCTGGTGCTTTCCATGGTGGCGGCCCTGCAGGCGCCGGTGATCATGATGGCGCAGAATCGCCAGACCGAGCGCGACCGGATCGACGCCGCCCACGACTATGAGGTCAACCTCAAGGCCGAGATCGAGATCATGGCGCTGCATGAAAAGCTCGACGAACTGCGCCACAGCCAGATCATCGGCATGCGCGACGAGATCGCCAAGCTGGCCGAGCAGGTCAAGCGCATCGACGACATCCTGTCGAAGCAGCGGACGTCTTCATGACGGAGACCATCCATCATTTCATCGAACAATATGGGCTGATCGCCGTTTTTCTGGGCTGTGTCGCCGAAGGCGAAAGTGCTGCCATCCTCGGCGGCTTTTTCGCGCACCAGCATGTCTTCGTCCTGTGGCGGGCCTTTGTCGCGGCGGCTCTCGGTGCCTTCGCCGGCGACACCTTCTTTTTCATACTCGGCCGCCGGTTTGCGGACCATCCCTTTGTCGTGAGATTGCGCAAGCGCCCCGGTTTCCGCCGCGCCTATCGTCTGCTCAACACCCATCCCAACATCTTCGTGCTGTCGAACCGCTACGTCTACGGCATGCGCCTGGTCGGGGGCATAGCGGCTGGGCTCTCGCGCATCACCATGCGCCGTTTCGTCATCCTCAACGCCCTTTCGTCGACGCTATGGGCAATCCTGTTCGTCACGATCGGCTATGTCTTCGGACTGGGCGCCGAGCGCATCCTCGGCCAGGCGCTGGCCCGCCACGAGCGGCTGCTGACGGCGCTTGCCATCGGTCTGGGCGTGGCCATTGTTGCCTGGCTCGTCGCCCGCCATGTCGCTGGCAAAGAGCGCGTCAGGGACGCCGGGGCGGATCGGGGTTAGCGCATGTCGCCCAACAGGCGCTTTGTCAGATCGGCAGCCCTGTAATCCGCTCGATGATGGCGATGCCCCAGACGCCGGCGACGATCACCACCGAGATCAGCACCGCCAGCGAACCGCAATCCTTGGCGAGCTGGATATCGACATTGAACTCCCGGCTAAAAGCGTCGCACGCTGCCTCGATACCGGTATTCAGCACCTCGACCATGATCAAAAGCAGCACCGCGCCGATCAGCAAGGCATAGCCGCGCCACGAGACCGAAACGAACCAGCCAAGCGGCAAAGCGAGCACGAGCAGCATCAGCTCCTGCTGGAAGGCCTTTTCGCTGGCGGCCAGTTTGCGGAACGCCCGTACCGAATTGAAGAAAGCATCGATCAGCCGCTGCATGCCCAATCCCTTTTCGAATCACCGGCAGGGGATATCGCAATGGCCCGATCAATGGAATAAGGCGACCTCTCCAAAATTCATTCGCCATTCTTGTCATTCATCGGCCACCTTGAGCGAGGGTGTCGACCTCTCGAACTGCGGCAGCCCGTCATCGATAGTGTAGTAATCGCCCTTGTCGCCGACGAAGATATGACATTCACCCTGAAGGCCGGTCGGCCTGTCGAATGCTCCAGCTAAAACCGAGACGTAGGCGTCCTCGCGTGGCTTCCAGAACAGTACCGAGCCGCATGCTTTGCAAAAACCGCGCCGGGCAAACGAAGACGCTTCGTACCAGGTGATGCTCTCGGCGCCGGCGATCTCGATGTTCTCGTCGGGGACATTGGTTGCGGCGTAATAGTGCCCGCTCTGCTTGCGGCATTGCGAACAGTGACAATAAATCACCCCGCGCAAAGGCCCACGCGTCTTGAAGCGCACCGCGCCGCATAGACATGATCCGCTGTGATTGTCGCTCATCCCACCCTCCGTCCGATATGGCCTCACCATCGCGACAGGATTCCAGTTCTGGAGCGGCAGCACCCAAGCAAATGCGACACAAAGCGGGCGTCCAGCGCCGTTGGCAGAGCGCCTTGCAGTCCAGCGCCCCCAGATTGTTGGGAGCGCGGACATCAAGCCAGGATGTTGACGGCGCGCGCCGCGACCAGGGCGATCGTCAGCAGCGAGATCATCGCCTCCGCCATCATCAGGAGCTTGGCGCGCTGGCTGAGCGGCAATGTGTCGGTCGGCGAGAACGCCGTCGCATTGGTGAATGCCAGAAAGACATAGTCGATGAAACCGGGCAGCCAGTCGCGGATTTCGCGATCGGGCAGCGTCATTTGCGGGAACAGGAAGTCGGCTTGCGCGCGCTTGACCAGCCCGCAGGTCGGCGGTCCGCCCCGATCGGTACTCCAGAACCACAACGCAAACACGATGACATTGGTGACCCAGATGTTAAGCGCATCGACAAGAAGCGTCGTTCCAGCGCCGGCGTGGCCTTCCAGCAGCGCCCGCACAAGGAAGCCCAGCGCCCCGCAATTCATGACGCTGATGATACCTGTCATCACCAGGGCCGCCCTGCGGATGAAGATGCGAAAGCGGCCGATCGCGTACCACTGATCGTGTTCCACGGCCTTTTGCGTCGCCACCTGCGTCCAGGCGGTCGCTACCGATAATGGCAAAAGCAGCGCCGTCTCGATCGCCGGCGCCAGCCAGCGCGGTCCGAACGACAGGTCGTTGATGACGAGAAGCTGCAGGCAGATGATGACGAGGACCGCAGCCCGTGCCAACCAGAAGTCGAGCGCGCGGTGACGAATGACGGCATGCTCGTGGTGCATGATGAATGAAGGAACCAGGTTGGGGTGGATGATGCAGTTCCATCCAATCTGGGTTTTGCAATGGTCGTGCGAGAACACATTTTCGTAAGTTACCGCAGTTCGGCATCCGGAACGAAAAAGACGCCGGATTTCTCCGGCGCCTTCTTCAACCAAACTCAGACCGGCAAGTGGTTCAGCCGTTCGCGGCCTGCTTGTGCTGCACCGGGTGACTCTTCTTCAAGAGATCCGACACCAGGAAGGCCAGTTCGATCGCCTGGTCGGCGTTGAGGCGCGGATCGCAATGGGTGTGGTAACGATCCTGCAGCTCTTCGGCCGTGATGGCGCGGGCGCCGCCGGTGCATTCCGTGACGTTCTTGCCAGTCATCTCGACATGGATGCCGCCCGGATGCGTGCCTTCGGCGCGGTGCACCTCGAAGAAGGTCTGCACCTCCTTGAGGATGCGGTCGAACGGCCGCGTCTTGTAGCCAGCCGCCTCGATGGTGTTGCCATGCATCGGGTCGGACGACCACACCACGCTGCGGCCTTCCTTCTGCACCGCCCGCACCAGCTTCGGCAAATGATCGGCGACCTTGTCGGAACCGAAGCGCGCGATCAGCGTCAGCCGCCCAGGCTCGTTCTCCGGATTGAGCAGGTCGATGAGCTGCAAGAGGCCATCCGGCGTCAGCGACGGACCGCATTTCAGCCCCAGCGGGTTCTTGATGCCGCGGCAGTACTCGACATGGGCATGGTCGGGCTGGCGCGTGCGGTCGCCGATCCAGATCATGTGGCCTGACGTGGCGTACCAGTCGCCTGAGGTGGAATCGACCCGGGTCAGCGCCTCCTCGTAACCAAGCAGCAGCGCCTCATGGCTGGTATAAAAATCGGTCTCGCGCAGCGCGTAGTTGGTCTCAGAGGTGATGCCGACGGCCTTCATGAAGTCCATCGTCTCGGTGATGCGGTTGGCGAGTGACTCGTATTTCTCGCCCTGCGGGCTGTCTGACACGAAGCCGAGCATCCAGCTATGCACGTTCTCCAGGCTGGCGTAACCACCCTGGGCGAAGGCGCGCAAAAGGTTGAGCGTCGCCGCCGACTGGCGGTAGGCCATCTCCTGGCGTGCGGGATCGGGAATACGCGACTTGGCGTCGAACTCGATGCCGTTGATGATGTCACCGCGGTAACTCGGCAGCGTCACATCGCCCTTGGTTTCGTTGTCGGACGAGCGCGGCTTGGCGAACTGACCGGCGACACGGCCGACCTTCACCACCGGCTGCGCGCCGGCGAAGGTCAGCACCACCGACATCTGCAAGAATACGCGGAAGAAGTCGCGGATGTTGTCCGCGCCATGTTCGGCGAAACTCTCGGCGCAGTCGCCGCCTTGGAGGAGGAATGCGTCACCGGCGGCGACAGCCGCAAGCTGCTTCTTCAGCTTGCGCGCCTCACCTGCAAAAACCAGCGGCGGAAAGGTGGCGAGCTGGGCTTCCGTGTTCTTCAGCGCGGCAAGGTCCGGATAGGCAGGAACCTGCTTGATCGGCTTTGCTCTCCACGAATTCGGCGACCATTTCGTCATCGTTGCACCCAAACGCCCTTCCAGAGCAATTCCAGGAAAAGTGTGAAACGGTTTTCCATCCGGAATTGCGTCAAATAAACAGGCGAGCGCCCTCGCCCGCCATTTCAGACCCCTATATGGGGTGGCGGCTCCATACACGAAGCCGATTTCCTATTCTAGACCGGAATTTCAGCGCTGGCGAATGCGCCGGGCGGGCTATGCTGCCTTCTCCACCAGACGCGCCAGTTGCGTCATGACCACTGCGGACCCGGCCAGCCGCTTTTCGGCGTTCGGCCAGTCACGGATGAAGACAACGCTATGATCCGGCCGGATCTTGGCCAGCGAGCCCTGTTCGCCGATGAACTTGACCAGTCCGACCGGGTTGGGGAACTCGCGCCTGCGGAAGTGGATGACGACGCCCTTCGGCCCGGCGTCGAGTTTTTCGACATTGGCCTTGCGGCAGAGCGCCTTGATGAAGACGATCTTCAACAGGTGCTTCACCTCCTCCGGCAGCGGGCCAAAACGGTCGATCAGCTCGGCGCCGAAGGCATCGATCTCCTCGGTGTTTTCGAGATCGCCGAGGCGGCGATAGAGCGCCAGCCGCAATTGCAGATCCGGCACATAGCTTTCCGGGATCATCACCGCCGTGCCGACGGCGATCTGCGGCGACCAGCCGCCATCCTGCACCTCGCCGGAATCCTTCACTTCGGCCACCGCCTCTTCCAGCATCTGCTGGTAAAGCTCGAAGCCGACCTCCTTGATGTGGCCGGACTGCTCTTCGCCGAGAAGATTGCCGGCGCCTCTGATATCGAGATCGTGGCTGGCAAGCTGGAAGCCGGCACCAAGTGTGTCGAGCGACTGCAGCACCTTCAACCGGCGCTCCGCGGTGTCGGTCAGCTTGCGATTGGCCGGCAGCGTGAACAGCGCATAGGCGCGCACCTTCGAGCGGCCGACGCGGCCGCGCAACTGGTAGAGTTGCGACAGGCCAAACATATCGGCGCGATGCACGATCAGCGTGTTGGCGGTCGGGATATCAAGGCCGGATTCGACGATGGTGGTCGACAGAAGCACATCGTACTGGCCGTCGTAGAAGGCATTCATGATGTCGTCGAGCTCGCCGGGTGGCATCTGGCCATGAGCCACCGCCACTTTCAGCTCGGGCACTGATTCCTTCAGAAAATCATGGATTTCCGCCAGATCGCTGATGCGCGGCACGACATAGAAAGAGTGGCCGCCGCGATAGCGTTCCCTGAGCAGCGTCTCGCGGATCACCAGCGGGTCGAAGGGCGAGATGAAGGTGCGCACCGCCATGCGGTCTACCGGCGGTGTGGCGATCAGCGACAGTTCGCGCACGCCGGTCAAGGCCAGTTGCAGCGTGCGCGGGATCGGCGTCGCCGACAGCGTCAGCACGTGTACATCGGTCTTTAGGTCCTTCAGCCGCTCCTTGTGCTTGACGCCAAAGTGCTGCTCCTCGTCGATGATCAAAAGGCCGAGATTCTTGAACGAGATCGAGGCGCCGAGCAGCGCATGGGTGCCGACGACGATGTCGACCGTGCCCTCGGCGATGCCCTTCTTCGTTTCGGCCAGCTCCTTGGCACCGACCAGCCGCGAGGCCTGGGCAACGCGGATCGGCAAGCCGGAGAAACGCTGCGAGAAGGTCTTGAAATGTTGCCGCGACAACAGCGTCGTCGGCACCACCACCGCGACCTGGAACCCTTCCATCGCCGCGATGAAGGCGGCCCGCAGCGCGACTTCCGTCTTGCCGAAGCCGACATCGCCGCAGATCAGTCGGTCCATCGGCTTGCCGGCGGCCAGGTCGTCCATGACCGAATCGATCGCCGTCTGCTGGTCGTCGGTTTCCTCATAGGGAAAACGCGCCGAGAACTCACCGTAGAGCCCATCGGCCGGCACCAACGCGGGTGCTGCGCGCATCTGCCGCTCGGCGGCGATGCGGATCAACTGCCCGGCCATGTCGAGCAAACGCCGCTTCAGCCGCGCCTTGCGCGATTGCCAGGCGCCGCCACCGAGCTTGTCCAATGTCGCTTCGGCCGAATCCGAGCCATAGCGCGACAGAAGCTCGATGTTCTCCACCGGCAAGAACAGCCGGTCGTCGCCGGCATAGTGGATTTCGAGGCAATCATGCGGCGCGCCGACCGCCTCGATGGTGCGCAGGCCGATGAAGCGGCCGATGCCGTGATCGGTGTGGACGACGATATCGCCGGAGGACAGCGACGAAGCCTCGGCGATGAAATCGGAAGCGCGTTTCTTGCGCTTCGAGCGCCGGATCAGCCGGTCGCCCAGAATGTCCTGCTCGGCGACGACGACCAGCCTTTCGGTCTCGAAGCCGGATTCGAGCGGCAGCACGGCAAGCGCCGCCTGCCCCGGCTCGAGCTTTTCGGCCTCGGCCAGCGTCGCCACTGGCATGAGGTTGCCGAGATGGTGCTCGGCAAGGATCTGGCCGAGCCGGTCGAGCGAACCTTCGGTCCAGCCGGCAATAATGACGCGGCGGCGCGCGGCACGCTCGTCGGCAATGTGCTTCACGACGACGTCAAAGACATTGATGCTGGGGTCGGCGCGCTCTTCGACGAAGCTGCGGCCATGCCGCGATCCGGCATGATAGACCTTCTTTGCACCAGCATCCGGCGCATCGAAGGCTGTGAAGTCGATTGCCTCACGCGGGCCGAGCGAGGCGACCAGGTTCTCGGGCGAGAGAAAAAGCAGATCCGGCGGCACTGGTTTATACGGAACAGCGTCCTTCAGCGCGCCGTCTGCCTGTTTCCGGCGCGCCTCGTAGTGATCGAGGATCAGCGTATGGCGCTCCGCCAGCGCCTCATGCGCCAGATGATCGAAGACGACAGGCGTATCCGGCAGATAGTCGAACACCGTCTCCAGCCGCTCGTAGAAGAACGGCAGCCAGTGTTCCATGCCGGCAAAGCGCCGTCCCTCGCTGACCGCCGCATAGAGCCCGTCGTCGCGCTGCGGCGCGCCAAAGGCTTCGATATAGGAGCGGCGGAAGCGGCTGATCGTCTCCGGCGTCAGCGCCACTTCGCTCATCGCCTGCAGCGCCATGGATTTGCGCTGACCGGTGGTGCGCTGGGTGGCGGCATCGAAGACACGGATCGATTCCAGCGTGTCGCCGAAGAAGTCGAGCCGGAGTGCCTCAATCCAGCCGGGCGCGAACAGGTCCAAAATGCCGCCACGCACCGCGAACTCGCCGACACCGCGCACGGTCGGCACCCGCTCGAAGCCGGAGGTCTCCAGCCGCGACACCAGCGCATTCATATCGATCTGGTTGCCCGGCCTGGCATGGAAGGTCTGCGCTTCAACCAGTTCGGCTGGCGGAATGCGCTGCAAAAGCGCATTGGCGGTGGTGAGGATGACGGCGCGGTGCGGTTTCTTCGCCAGCGCGATCATCGCCGTCAGTGCATCGAGCCGCCTGGCGGCGGCGTCCGCGCCGGGCGAAACGCGGTCATAGGGCAAGCAGTCCCAGGCCGGCAGTTCCAGCACCGGCAGGCCGGGTGCGGCAAAGGCCAGCGCCTCGGTGATCGCCGGCAGGCGCTGGCCGTCGCGCGCCACGAACAGCACCGGCTTGTCAGGCGCGATCTCGTGCGCCGCCTGCACCAGCGCGAAGGCCTCGTAGCCGTCGGCGACGCCGTCGACGATGAACTGACCGGCGCGGCCTTTGGGCAGGCCGATTGTGGGAATGAGGCTCATGGATTCACGTTTCAGAAAGTCATGGTCCGGCGCGAGGCCAGGATTTTTTGCAGGACGGCACAATCGACATCAGCCGGAACCGGGCTTTCGCCGGTGACCATGGGCAGGAAATCGGTGTCGGGGATGTCGAGAAGCCTCTCATATTGGTCGATTTCCTCGCCCGTCAAGGCGCCGATCTCGGCATCGGCGAAGCCACCGAGGATGAGGTCCATCTCGCGCATGCCACGATGCCAGGAACGGAACAAAAGCTTGCGGCGGCGGGCATCCAGCCCCTCGCTTGATCGTCTCGTTCCTGTCATTGCGCAGCATCCTTGCCTGTCGCGGCGCATATAGCGTGGATAGACGGCGGTGTCAGCCTTGCGCTGAGGCTGTCGCGACATAAGCTGACATCATGCGTCCTTCCATCCTCGACCCGTTGTTTGTCCCGATCACCTCGCTTGCCGGCGTCGGGCCGAAGGTTGGCGCATTGATCGAGAAAGTGGTGGCCGCCGATCTCGGCGACCGCGCCGCGCGCGCCGGCGATCTTCTGTTCGTGCTGCCCAACACCGTCATCGACCGCCGCAACCGGCCGGGCATAGCGTTGGCGCCGGCAGGCGCCATCGTCACCCTCGACGTGCGCATCGACCGTCACCAGCCGCCGCCGCGCGGCAACAGGTCGGTGCCGTACCGGGTCTACGCCCATGACGATACCGGCGAGATCGCGCTGACCTTCTTCCATGCGCATGCCGCCTATCTCGAAAAGGCGATGCCCGAAGGCGAGCATGTCGTGGTGTCCGGCCGCATGGAATGGTTCAACGGCCGTCCGACCATGGTCCATCCCGACCATATCGCGCTGGCCAATGACGCCGAAAACCTGCCGCTGGTCGAGCCGGTCTATCCGCTGACTGCGGGCCTCTCCGGCAAGGTATTGCGTCGGGCGATCGGCCAGGCGCTTGGCCGTCTGCCGGAGTTGCCGGAATGGCAGGACGAGGCGTTCATGCGTCGTCAGACCTTCCCTGGCTTTGACGAAGCGCTCGCGCGCATCCACTATCCGGCGGACCCGATCGACGTCGCCATCGAGGGACCGGCGTGGCGGCGGCTTGCCTATGACGAGCTACTGGCCGGCCAGGTATCGCTGGCGCTGGTGCGGGCAAAAGTCCGCCGTCTGTCCGGCAGGCCGCTCATTGGCGACGGCCGTATCGTTGATAAACTGCGCGAAGCCCTGCCCTATTCGCTGACTACCAGCCAGGAGTTTGCGCTGGCCGAAATCAACGCCGATCTCGCCGATCCCGAACGCATGCTGCGCCTCTTGCAGGGCGATGTCGGTTCCGGCAAGACAGTGGTGGCGCTGCTTGCCATGGCACGCGCCGTCGAGGCCGGCGGCCAGGCGGCCTTGATGGCGCCAACCGAGATCCTGGCGCGCCAGCATCTGGCAACGATCACGCCCCTGGCTGAACGCGCCGGCTTGCGCGTCGCCATCCTCACCGGCCGCGAAAAAGGCCGTGAACGCACCGACACACTGGCCGGTCTGGCGAGCGGAGAAATCGACATCGTCGTAGGCACCCACGCACTGTTCCAGGAAACGGTGACGTTCCACGATCTCGTCTTCGCCGTCGTCGACGAACAGCACCGTTTCGGCGTCCATCAGCGCCTTGCGATCACCGCCAAGGGCGACGCGCCCGATATGCTGGTGATGACGGCGACGCCGATCCCGCGCACGCTGGTGCTGACCGCATTCGGCGACATGGATGTGTCGAAACTGACCGAAAAACCGGCCGGCCGGCAGCCGATCCGCACCGTCACTCTGCCTCTGGAACGGCTCGACGAACTCATCGGCCGCATGCTCGACGCCGTCGCCGACGGGCAGAAGATCTACTGGATCTGTCCGCTGGTCGAGGAATCCGAAGAAATCAAGCTGATGTCGGCGGAGGACCGCTTTGTTTCGCTGCAGCCGTTGTTCGGCGACCATATCGGCCTCGTGCATGGCCGCATGAAGGGCGCGGAAAAGGACGAGGCGATGCGCGCCTTCAAGGCGGGCGATACGCGCATCCTGATCGCCACCACGGTCATAGAGGTCGGCGTCGACGTGCCGGACGCGACGATCATGGTCATCGAGCACGCCGAGCGTTTCGGCCTCGCCCAGTTGCATCAATTGCGCGGCCGGGTCGGGCGCGGCGACAAACCGTCCTCCTGCGTGCTGCTCTACAAGGACCCGCTCGGCGATACGGCAAAGCGCCGGCTGTCGGTGATGCGCGAGACCGAGGACGGCTTCCGCATCGCCGAGGAAGACCTGAAGCTGCGCGGCGAAGGCGAACTGCTCGGCACCCGTCAGTCCGGCACGCCCGGCTTCCAGGTGGCCCGCATCGAGGCGCATGCCGACCTGCTTGAAGCCGCCCGCGACGACGCGCGCCTGATCCTGTCACGCGATCCGGAACTGCAATCCGAACGCGGCTCGGCACTTCGGCTGCTGCTCTATTTGTTCGGCCGCGACGAGGCGGTGCGGCTGCTGCGCGCCGGCTGAGGCACGGCGCCGACCGACGGATTGGCAAGCGCGCCTTCAATCCGCTCGCCGTTCAACGTCACCATCTTGGTCTTGACCTCCGGCGCCACCAACCCGGCCGAGACGATCAGCCTGGCGCCGTCCTCGATCGTCATGTCGAGCAGCACGATGTCGGATTTAGGCACATACATCAGGAAGCCCGTGGTCGGGTTCGGTGTGCAGGGCATGAACACAGCAACCAGCGGATCGCCTTCCTGGTCGAGCTTCTGGTTGATCTCTGTCTGCTTCTCGCTGGCGACGAAAACCAGCGACCAGACGCCCTTGCGCGGATATTCGACAAGCCCGACCTGACGGAACATGTCGCCCTTGTTCGACAGCACGGTCTGGAAGATCTGCTTCAGCGAGCCGTAGATCCCGCGCACCAGCGGCATGCGGCCGAGCAGGCGCTCGCCGAAATTGACGATGGCGCGGCCAACAATGTTGGCGGTCATGAAACCGATCAGCGTGATCAGGATCAGAGCGACGATCAGCCCGAAGCCTGGAACCGGGAACGGCAGGTAGGTGTCCGGGCTGTAGCGCGCGGGAATATAGGGTTTTACCCAGGAATCGACCCAGCCGATGAAGGACCAGGCGATGTAGGCGGTGATCGCCAGCGGCGCGCAGACGATGAAGCCCGTTAGGAAATAATTCCGCAGCCGGGTCATGCCTGAAGTTCTGGGAGCATCGGACATGGTTCACACCGCAGCACAGATTGCAGCGCGACATTAATGAACCGGAAGGCGCTTTGGAATTGCGAAGTTTTTAAACGACGCCCTATTCCACCGTCACCGACTTGGCCAGATTGCGCGGCTGGTCGACATCGGTGCCCATGAAAACGGCGGTGAAATAGGCGAGCATCTGGATCGGCAGCGCGTAGATGATCGGAGAGATGATTTCCGGCACGTCGGGCAGGATGATCGTCTCCATCGTCTTGACGCTGGATTGCGCGGCACCCTTGCTGTCGGTGATCAGGATGATCTTGCCGCCGCGCGCCGCCACTTCCTGCATGTTCGACACGGTCTTTTCAAAAATGCGGTCATGCGGGGCGATGACGATCACCGGCATGTTCTCGTCGATCAGCGCGATCGGCCCGTGCTTCAGCTCGCCTGCGGCATAGCCCTCGGCGTGTATATAGGAAATCTCCTTGAGCTTCAGCGCGCCTTCCATGGCCAGCGGAAAATTGGTGTCGCGGCCGAGATAGAGCACATCGCTGTAGCGCGACAGTTCGCGCGCGATCTGTTCGATCTGCCCGTCGAGCTTGAGCACCTGGTTGGCATAGCGCGGCGCCTCGGACAGTTCGCGCACCAGCTTCTTTTCCTGTTCGCGCGAAAGCGTTCCGCGCGCAGCCCCTGCCCGTACGGCAAGCGAGGCCAGCACCGACAACTGGCAGGTGAAGGCCTTGGTCGAGGCGACGCCGATCTCCGGTCCGGCCAGCGTCGGCAAGATAACGTCGGATTCGCGCGCCATCGTCGATTCGCGCACATTGACGACCGCGCCGATCTTCATCCCGGCCTTGCGGCAATAGCGCAGCGAGGCCAGCGTGTCGGCGGTCTCGCCCGATTGCGAGATGAAGAAGGCGGCGTCGTTCTTCGACAGCGGCATTTCGCGGTAGCGGAATTCCGAGGCGACATCTATGTCGACCGGCAGCCGCGCATAGCGTTCGAACCAGTATTTGCTGATCAGGCCGGCCAGATAGGCGGTGCCGCAGGCCGAGATCGCCAGCCGGTCGATCTTGGCAAAGTCAAAAGGCAGATCGAGCGGCTTCGATACGCCGCCGACGAAATCCACATAATGCGCCAGCGTGTGCGAGATGACTTCGGGCTGTTCATGGATTTCCTTTTCCATGAAATGGCGCCGGTTGCCCTTGTCGACCATGAAGGACGTGCTCAGCGACTGCTGGCGCTTGCGGTCGACCTTGTTGCCTTCCATGTCGAAGATGGCGATCTCGTTGCGGCGCACCACCGCCCAGTCGCCATCCTCCAGATAGGTGATCGAATTGGTGAACGGGGCGAGCGCGATGGCGTCGGAGCCGAGGAACATCTCGCCGTCGCCATGGCCGACGGCAAGCGGCGGGCCGTTGCGCGCGCCGACAATCAGATCCTCGTCTCCCCTGAACATAATGGCCAGCGCAAAGGCGCCTTCCAGCCGCTTGAGCGCCTGGTGCGCGGCCTCGACCGGCTTCAACCCCTTGGCCAGTTCGCGCGCCACCAGGTGGGCGACCACTTCGGTGTCGGTCTGCGAGGAAAATGTGTAGCCGTCGCGCATCAGTTCATCGCGCAATTCGGCGAAATTCTCGATGATGCCGTTGTGGACGATGGCGACGCCGTCGGAAAAATGCGGATGAGCGTTGGTCTCGTTCGGCACGCCATGCGTCGCCCAGCGCGTATGGCCGATACCGATCGTGCCGGCGAGCGGTTCGTCCTTCAGCCGGCGCTCGAGATTGATCAGCTTGCCTTCGGCGCGGCGGCGCCCGAGTTGGCCATGCTCTACAGTAGCGACGCCGGCCGAATCGTAGCCGCGATATTCCAGCCGTTTCAACGCGTCGACGATGAGCGGCGCCACTGGCGAGTGACCAACAATTCCAACGATACCGCACATTGCCGTTTGCCCCCGATTGCCCGCAAAAACCCAGCGCTATTTAGAGATGGCCGAGCTGCCGCGAAAATCACATTGCGTTTCGTCGCGTATCAGCCGCAACTGTTCTTGCACAGATGCACCATGACAGGGCGCTCTTGCAATCCGGTTACCGCGATCGCTCGTTTTCTCCCTAGACGCATGCTATCTGCCTCAGTGGCGCCTGAAATCCGTCAAAGACATGATGCGATCATGAACGAACAAATCGACACGGTGACGCTTTGGCGTCCGGTTGGGCCTAAAGAGCTGAAACTGATCGAGAAGTCGGGCATGCGGGCGTTTCCGTCGCGCCTTCCCGAGCAACCTATTTTTTACCCAGTTCTATCCGAAGCCTATGCCGTCCAGATCGCGCGTGACTGGAACGTACCAGCCAGCGGCTCGGGATTCGTTACCCGGTTTGAGGTTCTGAAGGGTTTTCTCGACCGCTATCGGGTCGAACATGCCGGCAGCAAGGCTCATCTGGAATACTGGATTCCTGCCGAAGACCTCCCTGAATTCAACAGGGCAATCGTCGGCAGGATCAAAGTGACCGCTGTTTTCGGCAAGGACGCGAACCAGCCGACGGACGACGAATGATCATCCAGTAGCCTTCTTCGCCGCGGCGGCCGAGGCAAAACGCTCGCGCAGCTCCTTGCCCTTGCCGGCCAGCGTCCTCTGGCGGGCGCGGCCGAAGGCCAGCGCGTCGTCGGGCACGCTTTCAGTGATGACGCTGCCCGAGGCGATATAACCGCCCTTGCCGATTGTAACAGGCGCCACCAGCGAGGAGTTCGAGCCGATGAAGGCGCCTTCGCCGATGTCGGTGAAGAACTTCGAATAGCCGTCATAGTTGCAGGTGATGGTGCCAGCGCCGATATTGGCGCCGGCGCCGATGCGGGCATCGCCGATATAGGTCAGGTGATTGACCTTGGCGCCCTCCTCGATCGTCGCCTGCTTGACCTCGCAGAAATTGCCGACCTTGGCCTTTTGCTTCAAGTCTGCGCCGGGCCGCAGCCGAGCGAACGGACCGACATCACAATTCGAGGCGATGGTGGCGCCTTCGATATGGCTGAAGGCATGGATCTTCGCGCCCGTGGCGACCTTCACGCCCGGTCCGAACCAGACATTGGGCTCGACGATCGTATCAGTGCCGATTTCGGTGTCGTGCGAGAAGAACACGGTTTCGGGCGCAATTAGCGTCACGCCCGCCAGCATGGCCTCGCGCCGCCTGCGCGTCTGCCAGATGCCCTCGGCCTCGGCAAGTTCTGCGCGGTTGTTGATGCCCAGCGCATTCTCGAAGCTGGCCTCCGTGGCAACGACATCGAGACCCTGAGCGGCGGCGATCTCGACAATATCGGTGAGATAATATTCGCCCTTGGCGTTCTTGTGGCCGACGGCGTCGAGCAGCGTCAGCGCCTGCTTGCCGGCCACCGCCATCATCCCGGCATTGCAGAAGGCGATCTTCTTCTCCTCGGCGCTGCAGTCCTTTTCCTCGCGGATGGCCGCAAGCTTGCCACCCTTTTCGATCAGGCGGCCATAGCCGGTCGGATTGGGAGGGCGAAAGCCGACCACGACGACAGCAGCACCCTTTGCCAGCTTCAGCCGCGCCGCGATCAACACTTCCGGATCGATCAGCGGCGTATCGCCAAACATCACGAGAATATCGTCATAACCTTTTGATATCGCTTGGCGAGCCGCCAGCACCGCATGCGCCGTACCAAGTCGGCTCTCCTGGACGAAACTCTCGGCCTTCGGCGCGAATTTCTGCGCTGCCTTGCGCATTTCTTCCGCCCCATGGCCGATGACCAACGCCTGATCATCGGCGCCTGCGGCCTCGGCCGCCTTCACGACATGGGCGACCATCGGCAGGCCGGCGATTTTATGCAGCACCTTGGGCAACGCGCTCTTCATACGCGTCCCTTCACCGGCGGCGAGGATGATGGACAGGCAGGATCTCTGGCTCATGGAAGGACAACCATATGAAAAGGGATCAGGAATCGGGACTATTTAGCATTGGCGCCATGCTGCACCAATGCGGTTAAATTCCGGTGAGATGATGGAGCAACTGACTCTTAATCAGCAGGTCTAAAGGTCAATCCAACGCGCTGGCAAGGGCCTGCGTCTGCGGTGACCTATCCCAGCCGCCCCAGCGCCGGAAAGTTTTCCAGCAGCCAGTAGGACGCGGCCTGGACACCACCGGTGAGGAAAAAGACACCGGCGACAACCAGCAGCGCGCCGATGGCCTTTTCGACGCGGCCGAGATGGACGCGGAATTTGCCGAGAAAGCGCATGAAGGCGCCCGAAAACAGCGCCGCGACCAGGAACGGAATGCCGAGACCGAGCGAATAGGCGGCAAGCAGCAACGCGCCCTCGCCCACCGTCTCGCGGCCGCCGGCCAGCGTCAGGATCGGCCCCAGCACCGGTCCGATGCAAGGCGTCCAGCCGAAGGCGAAGGCCAGCCCCATGACATAGGCGGCGATCAGGCTGGCCGGTTTTCCCTGTGACTGGAAGCGTGCCTCGCGCGACAAAAGCGGGATGCGCAATATGCCGAGGAAATTCAATCCCATCAGGATGATGAGCACCCCGGCGGCCATCGCCAGCGGTTCCTGCCAGACACGCAGCCAATGGCCGATGGTCGAGGCGCCGGCGCCGAGCGCCACGAAGACGGTGGAAAAACCAAGCACGAAGGCGATCGAGGAGAAAAGCAGCGCGCCGCGCGAGCCTTCGCGCGCCTTGAGGCCGGAATTGCCACGAAAGTCGTCGACCGAGACGCCGGCCATGTAGCAGAGATAGGGTGGCACCAGCGGCAGCACGCAAGGCGACAGGAACGAGATCGCCCCTGCCCCGACCGCGCTGACATAGCCGATGTCCAGTGCCACTTCAGTCTCCCTGTGTTTGTGCTGCCTATGTTTGTGCTGCTTGTATTTGCGCTGCCATATAGCCGCGACCGCGTCTGTCCGCCAATCACCATCGCGTGGCAAGTCGTCGCCTTGCCCCCAAAGACTTGGCCAACAGAATTGCGGGAAGAAAGCACCGGCAGGCAGCGTTGACTGGCGAGAGGCCGCGATTTTCCGTGCGCTTCTGAATCACCCGAGGAGATTCCCATGAAAACGATCACAGTCGGGCTGGCGATGCTTTTGCTCGCCACCGCCGCATCCCATGCCGCGGAAGCTTGGAAGGAAGCCGACGTCGGAGGCACCAAGATCTACACCGACGCCAATGGGATGACGCTTTACACCTATGACAAGGACGAGAAGGGCAAGTCGAACTGCTACGACAAATGTGCCACCAACTGGCCGCCGCTCAAAGCCGAGGCCGACGCCAAGTCCGAGGGCGAATGGACAGTCGTCGACCGCACCGACGGCACCAAGATGTGGGCCTATGAAGGCAAGCCCCTCTATACGTTCATCAAGGACAAGAAGGCCGGCGATGTCACCGGCGACGGCGTCGGCGACGTCTGGCATATCGCCAAGGCCGACTGAGCCCGGGTCTCGAATCCCGCTTTAACGGGCGGGAACGCGGCTGGTCGCCGGGCATTCACCCCCACCACCCTCGGCGGCCAGCTTTTCCTCGCCTGTGGCCCGCGCCCTGCGACGCGACTTGGCAGAGTGCACCCGCTCGCTCATCCAAAATTGACTGCCATAACGCTGAACTTTCCCGCATTGCATAGCCGGTGCAACACAGGCATTTTGAGCGCTTGCCCTTGACCGGATGCAAAAGCGCGGCCATGTGAGCGACAAATTATACGAGATTTCGTCGCGCGCAGCGGAATTCTTCTGCCGCATCACAACTGATATGAGACCTCATGGACGTAGTCGTCGTCGAATCGCCGGCCAAGGCGAAGACAATCAACAAGTACCTCGGCAAGAACTACAAGGTTCTGGCCTCGTTCGGCCATGTCCGCGATCTTCCGGCCAAGGACGGCTCGGTGCGCCCCGATGAGGACTTTGCCATGTCCTGGGCCGTCGACACCGCCTCGGGCAAGCGCCTGGCCGACATCGCCAAGGCGGTCAAGGACGCCGACGGCCTGATTCTTGCCACCGACCCGGACCGCGAGGGCGAGGCCATCTCCTGGCATGTTCTGGAGGTGCTGAAGCAGAAACGCGCGCTCAAGGACAAGACGGTCAGCCGTGTCGTCTTCAACGCCATCACCAAATCGTCGGTGCTGGAGGCGATGGCCAATCCGCGCCAGATCGACGCGCCGCTGGTCGATGCCTATCTGGCCCGCCGCGCGCTCGACTACCTCGTCGGCTTCACGCTGTCGCCCGTTCTGTGGCGCAAGCTGCCGGGCGCCCGCTCGGCCGGCCGCGTCCAGTCCGTGGCGTTGCGTCTGGTCAGCGATCGCGAATTGGAGATCGAGCGCTTCGTCCGCGAGGAATATTGGCAGATATCAGCTCTCCTCGGCACGCCGCGCAAGGAGAACTTCGAGGCGCGGCTGACCGCCTTCGAGCACAAGAAGCTGCAAAAGCTCGACATTTCGAACAAGGCGCAGGCCGACGACATCAAGGCGATGCTCGAAGGCGCCTTCTTCAAGGCACTCTCTGTCGAAGCCAAGCCGACCAAGCGCAATCCCGGTCCGCCCTTCACCACCTCAACGCTGCAGCAGGCCGCCTCCTCGCGCCTCGGCTTCTCGGCCACGCGCACCATGCAAGTGGCACAGCGGCTCTATGAAGGCATGGACATCGGCGGCGAGACCGCAGGCCTGATCACCTATATGCGAACCGACGGCGTGCAGATGGCGCCGGAGGCGATTGACGCCGCGCGCGACGCCATCGCCAAGGAATTCGGGCCCAAATATCTGCCCGAAAAGCCGCGTCTTTATACGACCAAGGCCAAGAACGCCCAGGAAGCGCACGAAGCGATCCGCCCGACCGATTTCATGCGCACCCCTGCTTCGGTCCGGCAATATCTCGATGCCGACCAGGCGCGGCTCTACGAAATGATCTGGAAACGCGCCATCGCCAGCCAGATGCAGCCGGCCGAGATCGAGCGCACCACGGTTGAGATCGAGGCGGTCAACGGTGCCCGCACCGCCGAGCTGCGCGCCGTCGGCTCTGTCGTTCGCTTCGACGGTTTCATTGCCGCCTATACCGAGCAGAAGGACGAGGATTCGGAAGACGAGGAAGACCGCCGCCTGCCCGAGATCCGCGCCGGCGAGCAGCTTGACCGCGAGGCGATCAACGCCACCCAGCACACGACCGAGCCGCCGCCGCGCTATTCCGAGGCGTCGCTGATCAAGAAGCTGGAAGAGCTCGGCATTGGCCGTCCCTCGACCTATACGGCGATCCTCAAGACGCTTGAGGACCGCGACTATGTCACCATCGACAAGCGTAGGCTGGTACCGCAGGCCAAGGGCCGGCTGCTGTCGGCCTTCCTTGAAAGCTTCTTCGAGCGCTATGTCGAATATGACTTCACCGCGTCGCTCGAGGAGAAGCTTGACGAAATTTCCGATGGCAAGCTCGCCTGGAAGGACGTGCTGCGCGATTTCTGGAAGGATTTTTCCGGCGCCGTCGCTGACATCAAGGAGTTGCGCGTCACCGACGTGCTCGATGCCTTGAACGAAGAGCTGGCGCCGCTGGTCTTTCCAACACGGGAAGACGGTTCGAACCCCCGCATCTGTCCGAAATGCGGCACCGGCAACCTCTCGCTAAAGCTCGGCAAGTTCGGCGCCTTCGTTGGCTGCTCGAACTATCCCGAATGCTCGTTTACCCGTCAGCTTGGCGACGCCGCCAATCCCAATGGCGAGAACGGTAATGGCGAGGACGGCACCAAGGCGCTCGGCAAGGATCCCTATACGGCGGAGGAAATCACGCTGCGCAGCGGCCGTTTCGGCCCCTATATCCAGCGCGGCGACGGCAAGGAAGCCAAGCGCTCCAGCCTGCCTAAGGGTTGGACGGTCGAATCCATCGACCACGAAAAGGCGCTTGCCCTGCTGTCGCTGCCGCGCGATGTCGGCAAGCATCCGGAATCCGGCAAGATGATCTCCGCTGGCCTAGGACGCTACGGCCCCTTCGTGCTGCATGACGGCACCTATGCCAATCTCGAAGGCATCGAGGAGGTGTTCTCGATCGGTTTGAACCGCGCCGTGTCGGTGATCGCCGAGAAGCAGTTGAAAGGCAAGGGCGGCCGCAACGGTGGCACGCCCGCCGCCTTGAAAGAACTTGGCGACCATCCTGACGGCGGTGGCAAGATCGTCGTGCGTGATGGAAAATACGGACCTTACGTGAACTTCGGCAAGGTCAATGCCACCTTGCCCAAGGGCAAGGATCCGCAGTCGGTGACCATCGAGGATGCGCTGGCGCTGATTGCCGAGAAGGAAGCCAAGGGCGGCGGCAAGAAGCCATTCCGCGGCGCGGCCGCATCCGCTGGCAAGCCGGCAGCGGCCAAGAAGACGGCCGCCAAGAAGCCGGCCGCCAGGAAAAAAGGATAGGACGGCGTGGCGCGCGGGATCTCCGGACGAAGCCACGGCGATCCGCGCACCGCCGACACACGCGCCAAGGTCAAGGACGACTACCGGCCGTCGCGCGACGAAATCCTGCGCTACATCGCCGAGAACCCGGATCGCTCCGGAAAACGCGACATCGCCAAGGCCTTTGCACTGCGCGGTGAGGACCGCATCTGGCTGAAGGACATGCTGCGCGACTTGCAGGACGAGGGCCTGCTGACCAGGGAGCGCAAGCGGCTCGCCCGCGTCGGCGCCCTGCCCCATGTTGCCGTGCTCGACATCTTTGGCCGCGACGGCGACGGCGTGCTGTTGGCGCGCCCGACCGAAGCCGTGGGTGGCGGCGAGCCTCCCGTCGTCTCGATCCGCGTGTCGCGCAGCGGCAACGGCCAGGCGCCCGGCATCGGTGACCGCGTGCTGGCCAAGACCTTCCCGACCGACGATGCCACTGGCCCTGCCTATACCGGGCGGGTGATGAAGATTTTCGAGAAGCGTAACGATGCCGTTCTCGGCGTTTTTCGTGTGCTGAAGGACGGTACTTTCCGCATCGAGCCGGTGGAAAGGCGCCAGCCCGAACTGGTCGTCGACAAGGAGTTCCAGAACGGCGCCAGGAATGGGGACCTGGTCGAAGTCGAGCCGGCGCGGGCCTCCCGCTACGGGCTGCCGCGCGCCAAGGTGCTGACGGTTTTGGGTTCGCTGACCAGCGAAAAGGCGGTCTCTATGATCGCCATCCATACGCACGACATTCCGCACATTTTTCCGGCCGACGTCCTCGCCGAGGCCGAAGCGGTCAAGCCGGCGACGCTGGCCGGCCGCGAGGACTGGCGGGACCTGGCGCTGGTCACCATCGATCCGGCCGATGCCAAGGATCATGACGACGCGGTGTTCGCCATATCGGATACCGACGAGAAGAATCCCGGCGGCGTGATCGTCACCGTGGCGATTGCCGATGTCGCCGCCTATATCCGCTATGGCACGGCGCTCGACCGCGAGGCGCTCAAGCGTGGCAATTCGGTCTATTTCCCGGATCGGGTCGTGCCGATGCTGCCGGAGCGTATCTCCAACGACCTGTGTTCGCTACGCGAAGGCCACGACCGCCCGGCGCTGGCCGTGCGCATGACTTTCTCGGCCGATGGCCACAAGCTCAGGCATTCGTTCCACCGCGTCATGATGAAATCGGTGGCCAAGCTCGCCTATCCGCAGGCGCAGGCAGCGATCGATGGCGCGCCGGACGACAAGACCGGCCCGATCCTCGACACCGTGCTGAAGCCGCTATGGGATGCCTACTCCATCCTCAAGCGCGGCCGCGCTTCACGCCAGCCATTGGAACTTGACCTGCCGGAGCGCAAGATCCTGCTAAAGGAAGACGGCACCGTCGACCGCGTCGTCGTGCCGGAGCGGCTCGACGCCCACAGGCTGATCGAAGAATTCATGATCCAGGCCAATGTCGCGGCCGCCGAAACGCTGGAGGCGAAGCGGCAGGCGCTGGTCTACCGCATCCACGATGCGCCCTCGCTCGCCAAGCAGGAATCGCTGCGCGAGTTTCTGCAGACGCTCGGTCTGTCGCTGGCGCGCGGCGCGCAGATGCGGCCAGCCCAGTTCAACGGCATTCTGGAGCGCGTCAGCGGCGCCGACAATGAAGGGCTGGTCAACGAAGTGGTGCTGCGCTCGCAAAGCCAGGCCGAATACTCGCCCAAGAATATCGGCCATTTCGGGCTCAATCTGAAACGCTACGCGCATTTCACCTCGCCGATCCGCCGCTATGCCGACCTGATCGTGCATCGCGGACTGATTGCCGCACTCGGCTTCGGTCCGGGCGGGCTGACGCAGAATGAGGCAGAGCGGCTGGAAGAGGTTTCGGTGCTGATCTCCGGCACCGAGCGCCGCGCCATGGCCGCTGAGCGCGACACGGTCGACCGGCTGATCGCCGCCTATCTCGCCGAGCGCGTCGGCGACCGTTTCGACGCGCGCATTTCGGGCGTCACCAAATCGGGACTATTTGTCCAATTGCCGCAGTTTGGCGCGGATGGTTTCATCCCGGTGTCAAGTATGGACGGCGATTACTATATATACGACGAAACTGCCCGATCGCTTTTCGGAGAACGCACCGGCAAGGGCTATCAGCTTGCCGACCGCGTCGAGGTTCGCCTGATCGAGGTGGCACCTATGGCCGGCGCGATGCGTTTCGAAATGCTGACCGACCCAAAGCCGCTGCCCGGCTCCAAACGGTCGTTTCACAAGGCCAAGGGCCGCGCCCGGGCGTCGCAATCGCGTCCAGGTCCGCGCGGCAGGAGACGGTAATGGCAAAAGAACTGGGAATGGAACCGCAGGTTTTCGGCGGCGAACATCACTCGGGCCGGGCCGCCCGACCGCTTTGGACGGCGATGAAACGTGGCCTGCTCGGCCGCTGCCCGCATTGCGGCGAGGGCAAGCTGTTTCGCGCCTTCACCAAGACCGTCGACAAATGCAGTGTCTGCGGTGAAGAGCTTTATCACCATCGCGCCGACGACCTGCCCGCCTATCTGGTAATCGTCATCGTTGGCCACATCGTGCTCGGCGCCTTCATGGGCGTCGAGGCGACTTCCACCCTCTCGACCTGGCAGCATATCGCCATCTGGGTGCCGCTGACCATTCTTCTGGCGGTCGCACTCCTGCAGCCGGTCAAGGGCGCTGTCATCGGCCTGCAATGGGCGCTCTATATGCACGGCTTCGGTGGCGAAGAGGACAGGATCGAATCTCATCCCGAGGCTTGAAACAAAGACTGGCGCAATCGGCGATGGCTGAACGCCACTTTCGCATGGCAGAAGATTCCGCTAGGTCGTGCGCATGGATGGTATGACCAAGGCGGACATCGACAAGGTCGAGCGGAGGGCGATAGCGCTTGGCACAAGGCCAATTCGCCCACGTGATGCCGCAACCCTGATCCTTCTCGACCGCAAAGACGACGAGCTCCTGGTGCTGATGGGCCGTCGTCACGCCCGTCACGCCTTCATGCCGGGGAAGTTCGTTTTTCCTGGTGGCCGCACCGATCCGGCCGACAGCCATATTCCCGTTGCCACTGCCCTTCACCCCGATGACGAAGCGCGCCTCACCGCCGGCCTTGGCGGCACGAGCCCGGCCCGCGCCCGTGCCATTGCGCTTTCGGCGATCCGCGAGACCTACGAGGAGGCAGGTCTGCTTATCGGCCGGAAAGGTGCCTTGGCGACGACCCGGCGCGACTGGCAGGGCTTTGTCGAGCACGGCGTAAGGCCGTCGCTGGACGCACTGCGCTTCATTGCACGCGCCATCACGCCGCCGAACCGGGTGCGCCGTTTCGACACACGCTTTTTCAGCGCCTGGCGCAGCGATGTCGCCGTGGAGCTGCCTGATGGCGGCCCAACCAACGAGTTGGAGGAACTGGTCTGGCTACCGCTTGCCAAAGCCAAGCAGGCCGATGTTCCAGACATCACGCGGACGGTGCTGGAGGAACTGGAGCGTCGGATCGCCGATGATCCGCTCCTGCTTCCTGGCGGTTCCGTGCCGTTCTACCGGCTAGTCCGCAATCGCTTTGTCCGCGAAATTCTGTAGAGCATAGAGCATCCACATCCCATGACGGTCGATACCCAGCAACAGGGCGAGGAACGCGTACACTGGTTGCCAATGATTGCGGCGATCTCGTCGATCAGCGTCGTCGGCATCGCCATCGGCCTCGGCATGCCGCTGCTCAGTGTCATCTTGGAAACGCGCGGTCATTCGGCGTCGATGATCGGCCTCAATACCGCGGTTGCCGGTTTGGCCTCGATCGCCGGTGCGCCGCTTGCCACCCCGCTTGCCATGCGCTTCGGCGTCGCCTGGACCATGATTGCCATGATTGCCGCCGGCGCCCTGGCCTTCATCGGCTTCCACTTCGCGCCGGATTTCTGGATGTGGTTTCCGCTGCGCATCGTGCTGCATATCGCCTTGACGGTGCTGTTCATCCTGTCCGAATTCTGGATCAGCACATCGGCGCCGCCGCACCGGCGTGGCCTCGTGCTCGGCATTTATGCCACCGTCCTGTCGCTCGGCTTTGCTGCCGGACCATGGCTGTTTGCCCATCTCGGCAGCTCCGGCTTCAGGCCCTTCGGCGTCATCATCGGCTTGGTCACGCTGGCCGCAATACCAGTGCTTGCGGCGCGCAACGAGAGCCCGACAATCGTCTCCGACGGCGAAACCAGCAATTTCCTGCGCTACATCTGGCTGGTGCCGACTGCAACGGCCGCCGTGCTGGTGTTCGGCGCCGTCGAGACCGGCGGCTTTGCGCTGTTCCCGATCTACGGCAGCCGCATCGGCTACTCCGAAGCCGATGCCGCACTTCTCTTGACCATGATCGGTCTCGGTAATGTGTTGCTGCAGATCCCCATCGGCATGATCAGCGACCGCGTCAGCGACCGTCGCTATCTGCTGCTCGCTTGCGCCGCCGTCGGCCTCGCCGGCACGATCTTCATGCCGTTCTTCGCTCAGAACTGGCACCTGATGGCCGCACTTCTGTTCGTCTGGGGCGGCGTGGTCGCGGCCATGTACACGATCGGCCTTGCCCATCTCGGCTCGCAGCTTTCCGGCCACGAACTGGCCTCGGCCAACGCCGCCTTCGTGCTCTGCTACGGCGTCGGCATGGTGCTTGGTCCGCAAGCGATCGGCATCGGCATGGATGCGTTCGGCCCGTCCGGCTTCGGCTGGTCGCTCGGCCTGTTCTTCGCCGCCTATATCGCTCTGATCGCCTTTAGGCTCGTGCGGAAAATCCGGTAGCGCGACGCCGTCGCCAATGCCTTCTTCGCGATGCCCTTTGACAGGCTGCTGACATCACCGTGTCAGTAGCACCCCTGCTATATCAGCGCTCCAAACCACCATCAGCAGGGAGACATCAGATGATCGACAGTGGTTTTGAAACGAAATCGGTGCGGATGGAATTGCTGCTGCTTGTCAGCTTTCAGGCGCCCGCCGCCGACGTCGACCGCATCATGGAAGCGGTGATCGCGATCACCCCGCTCGGCATGGGCAACTACGACAGCAACGCCTTCCAGTCGGCGGGCGGCATCGAGCGCTACCGGCCACTCGAAGGTGCCGCGGCCGGCGCCGAGACCGTCTTGCGGGAGCGGCCGGGCACCGTCGAAGTGTCGTTCGAACTGCCTGACGACCAGCGGCTGGCCGAGCGCGTCGTCGAGGCGATCTATCAGGCGCACTCCTATCAGGAGCCGGTGATCCGCATCCAGCCGCTGCTTGCCAGCCGCTCGAAGGGCCTCGATGACCGCTCCAACCCGAACCGCTGGTGGAACACGACGGGCGACTGGAAGAAAGCGGCCGCGTCGGTCAAGGAAGACGCTTGAACCTTTCAACACATGCGCATTGAGTGCGGCTGAGGCCGGGCCGGGCTTGACTTTCCGGGCATGTTCTTTATGTGTCGCGCCAAGTTTCCCGCGTCCGGGCGTTTCCCCCGTGCTCCAGCGGCCAACCCCACGAACATTAATGGACTGATATCATGGCCAAAGCCGCAAACATCAAGATCAAGCTTCTGTCGACCGCCGACACCGGTTTCTTCTACGTGACCAGCAAGAACAGCCGCACCAAGACGGACAAGCTGTCGTTCCGCAAATACGATCCGGTCGCCAAGAAGCACGTCGAATTCAAGGAAACCAAGATCAAGTAATCGGGTTTTCCTCCGCGACACCGAACGCCGCCTCATGGGCGGCGTTTTCGTTTGTGGCGCCGAATCGGTCAAAAAATTACGCCACGGCCTATCCGATGCGGTTTCCGCTCGTCGGATCAAAGAGATGCAGTGCCGCCGGCTCGGCCGACAGCCGCACCATGTCGCCCGGCCTGATAGTGCTGCGCCCCATGACGAAGACGCAGACCTGCTGGCCGGCCATCTGGACATAGAACTGGGTCGACAGGCCGAGCGGCTCGACCACTTCGACCTCCGCCTTGAGCGCTCCACCTTCGGTGAGCTGGATATGCTCCGGCCGCAGCCCGACGGTGATTGCGTTACCGTCCTGCAACGGCAGGCCATCCGGCAATCTGAGCTTCTGGCCGTCGGCCAGCACGGCGTCGACCTTGCCGCCCTTGCTGACCGCCGCCGGCAAGAAATTCATGCCGGGCGAGCCGATGAAGCCAGCGACGAAGATGTTGGACGGCCGGTCGTAGAGTTCCAAGGGATGGCCGACCTGCTGGACGAAGCCGTCATGCATGACGACGATGCGGTCGGCCATGGTCATGGCTTCGATCTGGTCATGGGTGACATAGACCGAGGTTGTCTTGAGCTGCTGGTGCAGCGCCTTGATCTCGGCGCGCATATGGACGCGCAGCTTGGCGTCGAGGTTCGACAGCGGCTCATCGAAGAGAAAGACCTTGGGGTCGCGCACGATGGCGCGGCCCATGGCGACGCGCTGGCGCTGGCCGCCGGAAAGCTGGCGCGGCAGGCGCTGCAGGAAATTATCGAGGCCGAGACGCTTGGCGGCCGCGCCCACCCTGGTGTCGATCGCCGTCTTCTCCGCCTTCTTCAGGAGCAGGCTGAAACCCATGTTCGACGACACGTCCATATGCGGATAGAGCGCGTAGGACTGGAACACCATGGCGATGTCACGGTCCTTCGGCGCGACGTCGTTGACCAGCCGTTCGCCGATGCGGATTTCGCCGCCGGAAACCTCTTCCAGCCCGGCGATCATGCGCAAAAGGGTCGACTTGCCGCAACCGGAAGGGCCGACCAGCACGACGAACTCGCCATCGGCGATTTCGAGATCGACACCGTGCAGGATGCGCAGCGAGCCGTAGTCCTTTTCGACATGTTGCAGCGTGACGGAAGCCATCGATTATCCTTTGACGGCGCCGGCGGTGAGGCCGGTGACGAGATAGCGTTGCAGGAAGGCAAAGAAGATGCAGACCGGGATCAGTGCCAGGATAGAGGCCGCCATCATCTGCCCCCAGTCGACGGCAAACTTGCCGATAAAGGTGAGCAGGCCGACGGCGAAGGTCTTTTGAGCGTCGCTGGAGATCAGCATCAGCGCGAACAAAAGCTCGCTCCAGGCGGCGGTGAAGACAAATCCGAGCGTCGCGCCCATGCCGGGCAGCGTCAGCGGCACGATCACCTTGCGCATCGCCTGCGCTCGCGTGCAGCCGTCGATCATCGCCGCCTCCTCGAGGTCCCTGGGGATACCGTCAAAGAAGGACTGCATGAGGAAGGTGGCGAAGGCGGTGTTGAAGGCGGTGTAGATGATGATCAGTCCGATCAGGCTGTTGGTCAGGCCGAGATCTCCCATGAGGCGGTAGATCGGCGGAATGACCATCACCAGCGGAAAGGTCTGGGTGAGCAGCAATAGTATGGCAAGCGTCGCCTTACCGCGGAAGGTGAAGCGCGACATGGCATAGCCGGCGAGCGTGGCAATGATTGTGACGAAGGCTGCCGTCGACACCGAGACGATGACGCTGTTCAGGAAATAGCGCGGAAAATCAGAGGCTTCGAGCACGGTGACGAAATTCTGGAAGGTCGTCCGCGACGGCCAAAAGGTGATGCCTTCGGAATAGAGCAGACGTTCCGGCGTGACGGATATCTTCAGCGTCCAGAAGATCGGGAACAATGCAAAGATCATGTAGGCGGCGATAGCGCCGTAGAGGCCGATGCCGCCAAGAAAGCGAGAAGAGGTGGAGCGTCCGGCAATCATCAGACGTGCCTCACCAGCGTGCGGCGGATGGCGATCAGTGCCACCGCATAGGCAATCAGCAGGACCAGCAGCAGCACCGCCACAGCAGAAGCGTAACCCTTGTCCAGCGACTTGAAGGCGCTGACATAGATATAGACCGGCACCGTGCTGGTCGAGCCGGCCGGCCCGCCTTCGGTCATGACGAAGATCAGATCGGCGAAGGTGGCGATCCAGATCGTGCGCAGCATGACGGTGATAACGATGGTCGGCGCCAGGAACGGCAGCGTCACTTTGGTGAAGCGCTGCCACGGCGAGGCGCCGTCGATGGCCGCCGCCTCATGCAGTTCCGACGGGATCGACTTCAGCGCCGCCAGCAGCGTGATGGCGAAGAACGGGATGCCGAACCAGATGTTGGCGATGATCGGCCCCCACATGGCGGTGGCCGGATCGGACAGGATGTTGGTCGGCTCGGCCTTGAGCCCCAGCGCATAGAGCCAGTGCGGCAGCGGTCCGATGATCGGATTGAACAGCCAGGCCCAGGTGAGGCCCGACAGGAACGACGGCACCGCCCAGGGCAGGAACACCACCGCCTGCACAACCTTGCGGCCAACAAACGGCTTGTCGAGCAGCAGTGCCAGGCCAAGACCGAGGAAGAACTGGAAGAACAGGCTGGCGACCGTCCACCACAGCGTGTTGACCAGCGCCTGCCCCAGAACCTGGTCGGACAGCATCGTCTCATACTGGCCGAGGCCGACATATTCCGACTTGAAGGCGGAGAATTTGCGGAAGGAGTAGCTGATGCCAATGATCAGCGGCACCAGCAGCACCGCCACCAGAAGCACGATCGCCGGGCTGAGATAAAGCCATGGCTCGATCGCGGCATGGGATAGCCGCTTCTTTCGCGGCTTGCCGGCGGATCGTATTTCGGACACGGCATAGGTCATAGGGACTGGCTTAGCCTTTATGGAAGAGCGCCGGGATTGGTGACAGCGTCCTTCTCCCCGTTCACGGGGAGAAGATGCCGGTCCACCTTCCGCAGCTGCAGCGGAGGACGGGCAGGCAGATGACGGGCTGCGCCATTGCTGGCAGAAGCTCGCGCCGCCCCTCATCCGTCACTTCGTGACACCTTCTCCCGGTAAACGGGGGGAAGGAAAGAAGTGCTACTTCTTGTTCTTGGCCATCCAGTCCTGCTGTTCCTTGGTCAGGAACGCGGCCCATTGGTCGGCGACCTCCTTGGCCGTCTTCTGCCCAAGCAGCACTTCCTGAAAATTCTTGATCGCCACCTGGTCGACAAAGTTGCCGAGGTTCTCCAGATGCGTCGGCGGCGTCACCATTTCATATTTGGAGCTGTCGCTCAGCTCCGTGAACCAGCCCTTGAACTGCTCGGTCTTGAAATGCGCATCCTGGTCGGCGCCATTGTGGATCGGGACGACGCCGACTTCCTTGGCCCATTCCAGATTGTCCTTCGGCGACAAAAGCGTTGCCATCAGCTTCCAGGCATCGTCCTTGTGCTGCGAATTGGCGAACATCGCCCAGCCGGCATAACCCAGCGTCGGATAGGATTTGCCGCTCGGCCCGACCGGCAATGGCGCCACGGCGAAATCGTCGGCGCTCATCTTGTCGGCGATACCGAGCAGCGCGTCCGGATCCTGGTTGAGCATGGCGCAGGTGCCGGAATAGAAGCCGGTGACCGTCTCGTTGAAGCCCCAGCTCACCGCATCCTTCGGCGCCAGGCCGTTCTTGTACATGTCGGCCAGCATCTGCAGGCCCTTGACCGAGCCCTCGTCATTGATGGTCGAGGTGCCGTCTTCGTTGAAGTAGCCGCCCTTGCCGGCGGCGATGTTCATGAACATGTGCATGCCGTTGAAGGCGCCGGGGCCACCGCGCAGGCAATAGCCGTATTTGCCTGGAAGCGCCGAGATCTTCTTGGAATCCTCGACGAATTCATCGAGCGTCGCCGGCGGACCATCGAGGCCGGCCTCCTTGAACAGCTTCTTGTTCCAGAACAGCGCGTTCACATAGTAGCCGTAAGGGATCATGAACTGGGTGTTGTTGACGGTCGAGCCGAACTGCTTGGCGCGCTCGCCGAGCGTCTTGGCGTCATCCCATTTGGCCATATAAGGCCCGAGATCCTCAAGCTGGCCGTTGGTGGCATAGAGACCCATCCAACGCTCCGGCATTTCGACGATGTCGGGCGTGTCGCCGGCCTGCACCATGGTCAGGAACTTCTCGAACGCCTGGCCCCAGGGCAGCGAGACGAGCTCGACCTTGACGCCCGGATTGGCCGCCTCGAACTCGGCGATCTGCTTCTTCAAAAATTCAGTGCGCGGCGGGCTGGTGATGACCTCGACCATCTTTAGGGTGGTGTCGGCCAGGGCGCCGCTTGCGGAAATTGCCAATCCGGCGACGGCGGCAAGCATGAACGTCAGTCTTTTCATGTTCGGTACTCCCATTTTGAACGGCTCCGTTATTTTTTTGCTTTGTCGAAGGCCTGGGCGATATCGGCCCAGAGATCCTCGACATTCTCCAATCCGACATTGAAGCGGATGGTTCGGGGGCTGACGCCGAAGCGCGCCATCGAATTCAGGCCCGGCGTCTGCTCGAGCGAGGCCTTGGCCGGCACGACCAGGCTCTCATGGCCGCCCCAGCTGACGCCGATGCGGAAGAACTTCAGCGCATCGACGAAGGCGGGAATGTCGACATCCTCCGTCACCTCGAAGGAGAACAGCCCGGCATAGCCGGCGAGCGTCGCCTTGCCGGGGTGGTTGGAATAGGCAGGGTGGTTGACGCGCTCGACCTTGCCATGCGTTTTCAGCCGCTCGGCCAGCGTCAGCCCGCTCTTCATGTGATGCGGCAGTCTGAGCGGCAGTGTGCGCAAACCGCGCAGCAAGAGCCATGCCTCGAAAGGCGACAGCTTGCCGCCGAGCGAGGAATAGGTCTGCTCGTTGATGCGGCCGATATTGGCGGCTGAGCCCGCCACCACGCCGGCGACGGTGTCGCTGTGGCCGCCGAGATATTTCGAGGCCGAATGCAGGACGAAGTCGACGCCGTGCGAAATCGGCTTCTGGAACACCGGTGTCGCCCAGGAATTGTCGATGGTTGTGAGGATGCCCTGCTCCTTGGCCAGGCGCGTCAGATGCGCGATGTCCTGCAGCTCGAACATCATCGAGGTCGGGCTTTCCAGATAAAGCAGCTTGGCGCCGGGAAGAGCGGCAGCGACCGCATCGGGGTCGGAACCGTCGACATAGTCGACCTTGATGTTGAGGCGCGGGAACAGCCGTTCGAACAGCCGGTAGGCATCGCCATAGCAGTTGCGAACGGCGACGATGCGCTCGCCGGCGCCGACGAAGGCGAGCACCGTGGCGCTGATCGCCGCCATGCCGCTGGAAAAGCCGCGGGCAGCTTCCGCGCCTTCAAGGGCGGCGACGCGCGCCTCGAATTCCATCACCGTCGGGTTGTCGCCGCGCGAATAGATCGGCTGGCGCCGCCGGCCAGCGAAAGTGTCGGCCATCTCGGCATAGCTGGCGAAGGTGAAGAGCGAGGTCTGGTAGATCGGCGGCACCACCGCGCCGCCAGGGAACGGATCATCATGCGCCAGAAGCGTCGCTGCCTCGGCGAGGTAGTCGCTGCCGAAAGTGCCTGGGTCAAAGCCGGTGGGGTGCTCGTTCATTTCAGGTCCGAAAGCTTGAGGTTCGCGGCGCCGCGCTTCAGATCGTCCTCAACGGTAGCGATCAGCTTCAATGCCTCGGCCCGGGCTCCGTCCGGGTCGTGCGCGGCGATGCGTTCGTAGATGGTGCGATGGTAGGGAAAGCTGGCGTGGCCGAAGTCACGCACGCCGAGCGGGTGTTCCCAGAAGCGATGGAAGAGTTCGTGCATGGCGGCGATGATCTGCTCGAACAGCGGATTGCCGGAGGCGCGGTACACGGCCTGATGGAACTCCCAGTCTTCCTCCGCCGACATGCCGGCGCGGCTATGAAAGGCTTCTTCCATAATGTCGAGCTTGCGTTCGATCTCGGCGATCTCGGCTTTGCCGGCGCGGATGGCGCAAAGGGCGGCGGCTTCGGCCTCCAGTGCGCGGCGGATTTCCAGCGTGCGCATCAGGCCGGTGAAATCATTGCCGCCGGCGAGCGTCAGCGGCATGTGCAACATGTCGGGTGAGACGGCCGCCTTGAGATAGGTGCCGCTGCCCTGCCGCCGTTCGACGAGGCCGAGGCCTTCCCAGCGCGTCAGCGCCTCGCGCACCGTGTTGCGGCTGACCTTGAGGCGATCGGCGAGGATCCTCTCGGTCGGCAGTTTTTCGCCCGGACCGAGCGCCTCCTGCATGACGAAGCCGGCGAGCGCTTTCAACACCGCATCGTCACGAGCAGTCGTCTGTATGGGCGGAAGGCTGAACTCGGTCACGTCAAGGATCGCCCGAAGTGGTTCAATGGTCCAACCAATTTCTGCACGGAAGGAGGACCATGTCAATTGGCGGCAGACGAGCCCGGCCTCCGCTAGGTCCGAAGGGCCACGCCAAGATTCATGCAGGAAGAGCGTTCTGTTTCGAAGCCGGCACCATCGTGCTCGCGACAAAAACCCATGGTGTTCCGGGGTTTGGCACAGAATCCTGATGTCATTTGGAAAGGGGGCCGGTCGGCGTTTGGCAGCGGTACGAGGAGGCCACTATGTGCCAGCGCCGGCCGGCCGACCCCACGGACCCAGGAGATGCGGCGGACCTGAGAATCATGGGGTATTTTTCGGATCGATCCGGCAATCTACCCTCGCGCCGGCTCCGTTATTGGTCCTGCACATTTGCGCAACACCTCAGGAAAATCAACCATTTCTTAACCAAGCAGCGCGAATCGCTTGCATTAAGGTAAATTCGTAACCCTGTCGCACTGGCTGGATAATCGGGCGTGGCGCTACGCCGCTTTGGCGACGACTCGGTTACGGCCGCCGCTCTTGGCTTCGTAGAGCGCCAGATCGGCGCGCTTCATCAAGCCCGCCACCGTGTCCACACCCTTCAGCACCGATGATACGCCGACGCTGACGGTGACTTCGATCGTCTTGCCCTCGGAGCCGACGGCAAACGGCAGCTGCGCGATTTCGGCGCGAATGCGCTCCGCGACCTTTTCGGCGACCACGCCATCCGTGTCCGGCATCACCACAACGAACTCCTCGCCGCCAAAACGGCAGGCAAGGTCGATGCCGCGCACGTTCTTGCGCAGCCGCCGCGCGAATTCGCGCAGCACGTCGTCGCCGCCGTCATGGCCATGGGCGTCGTTGATGGTCTTGAAGCGGTCGAGATCGGTGATCATCACCGACAGCGGCCGCCGCCGCGCCACGGCGCGATCGAACAGCGTCTGCAGATGGCTGTCGAGGTAGCGGCGGTTGTGCAGCCCGGTCAGCCCATCAGTCACCGCCATCTCGATGGTCTGGGTGACGCTGGCGCGGAGCTGGTCGTTGTAGCGCTTGCGGCGGATCTGCGTGCGCAGCCGCGCGGTTAGCTCCTGCTGGTCTATAGGCCGCATCAGATAGTCGTTGATGCCGAGTTCGAGGCCTCGCACGAGGCGTCCCTCCTCACCCTGCTCCGCCAAAAGGATGATTGGCAGGAAACGGGTGCGATCGAGCGAGCGCAATTGCGAACAAAGCCTCAGCGGATCGAAATCGGCAAATCCCGTCGAGATCATCACGCATTCATAGGGCGTCTCGGCGGCCTGGAAGAAGCCGGCATGCGGATCGGTGGCGATGTCGAGATCGGCGCTGCCGCGCAGCATTTTCTGAATGCGCTCGAAGGAGGATTTGCGCTCGTCGATCAAGAGAATTTTCGGCATCGTATCTTCGGAGGCGAAATTGCGGCTCAGAAGCTCCTCGATGCCGATGTTGCGGGTGGTCGAGGCGCGCAGGCGCAGCTCGTCGGTCAGCGTCTTCAGCCTGACCAGGCTCTTGACGCGCGTCATCAGTTGCAGATCGTTGACCGGCTTGGTCAAAAAATCGTCCGCGCCGGCATCGAGCCCGCGCACCCGGTCCGAAACCTGATCGAGTGCGGTGATCATGACGACAGGGATATGCGACGTCGCTGGGTCGCTCTTCAGCCGCCGGCAAACCTCGAACCCGTCCATGTCGGGCATCATCACGTCGAGCAGCACGACGTCGACCTTGCCGTTTTCGCAGGTTTCGATCGCGTCCGGCCCATTGGTGGCGGTCAGCACCTCGAAATATTCGGCGAGCAGCCGGACCTCGAGCAGCCTCACATTGGCAGGGATGTCGTCGACGACGAGGATCCGTGCGGTCATCTCATAAGGCTCCGGCTCGGCTGGAAGGGCGCATCAGGCGTCGCCCAAATAGGATTTGATGGTTTCGATGAAACGCGGCACCGAGATCGGCTTGGAAATATAAGCCTCGCAGCCACCCTGGCGGATGCGCTCCTCGTCGCCCTTCATCGCGAATGCGGTGACGGCAATGACCGGGATGACATGGAGATCATCGTCCTCCTTCAGCCATTTGGTCACTTCCAGCCCCGATACTTCGGGCAGTTGGATGTCCATCAGGATCAGGTCCGGCCGGTGCTGTCGCGCCAGGTCGAGCGCTTCCAGACCGTTGCGCGTGCGCACCGTTTCGTATCCGCTCGCTTCGATGAGGTCCCGAAAGAGCTTCATATTGAGCTCATTGTCCTCGACGATCATGACCTTCTTTGGCATCAATTTCCCGTTCCGGCTCGGCCTTCCGCTCGAAGGCTGCCGTCATGCGCCCTTGCCGGAACGCACCAAACCCTGCTTCACAATACGGCAATAAGATTGACGAAACGCAAACCGGCAACCACAAAAGCCGTTCGGATTCCGCTTCGAACGCCCCATCGAAGAGCTTGCCGCGGGCGGCACTTGCGATTACTGCGAAAAGAGACTCATTCCATCCTAGAGAAAGTAGCGATGGCAAACGCAGCGTCAATGCGTGAGGAGGCCGAAACCATTGCCGTGAAGGCATTGGGCTTCGTCGCCGCGGACCCGGAGCTTCTGCCCCGCTTCCTGGCAATCACCGGTATCGAGGCGCATTCGATCCGCCGGGCGGCCGGCGAGCCGGGATTCCTGGCCGGCGTGCTGCAGTTCATCCTTGCCCACGAGCCGACGCTGATGCGGTTTGCGGAAGAAACCGGCACGCCGCCAGCTGCTGTCGGCAAGGCGCTGCGGGCATTGCCGCTGGGCGACGACAATCACGAGCGTTCCATATGAGCGATGATCCCGAGACTGCGCGGCAGATCGAGGAACTCGCCGCCGATGACCGGCCGCTGCTGGTGCTCGATGTCGACGACGTGGTGCTCGAATTCATCCGGCCTTTTCCGCATTTTCTCAAATCGCGCGGCTTCGGCCTGACGCTCGCTTCCTTCCGCCTCACCGGCAACATCGCCGAAACGGCGAGCGGCCGTCTGATCGAACAGCCCGAGGTGACGACACTTCTGGGTGAGTTCTTCGACGCGCAGGCCGATTGGCAAAGCATCACCGACGGTGCCGAGGATGCTCTTGCAGCGCTTAGCGACAGCGCCGAGATCGTCCTGCTGACCGCCATGCCGCACAAGCACCGTGCCGTGCGCCGTGCGCATCTCGACGCGCTCGGATTGCCCTACCCGCTTTTGACCACCGAAATGGCCAAGGGACCGGCGGTGGCCAAATTGCGCGGCAACAGGGGCCGCCCGGTCGCTTTCGTCGACGATCAGCCGTCCAATCTGGTGTCGGTTCAGAACTCGGTCGCCGACGCGTATCTCTTCCATCTGATGGCCGACAATTCGCTGCGCGCTTTCCTGCCGCCGGTGCCGGATGGCATCGTGGTCTTGCAGGATTGGCGGGAAGCCGCGCCGAAGATCGCGGCCGCGCTCGGGCTTTAGGGGTTAAGCTTGGCCCCTGCTCCACCGCTGTCATCCTGATCGGTGCTGTCGTCCTGGATGGGATCGGCCGCTTTCAGCATGGCGCCGTTGACGAGGACCGAACCATCGGGCTTGGCATTGACCACCCATTCGATACGGCCGTCCGGCAGCGTCTTGCCGAATCCCTTGATCGCAAGCACCACCGGAAAATACTGCGCGGCTTGCGGGTCCGTCTTCGCCGCATACTGCAAGGCCTCCACGATCTTGTCGTAGCCGGCGATACCGACGGTCATGCTCGCGTCCGGCTTCTCGCCCGGGAAAGTCATCTCGCCTCCCAGCACGACCTCGATATTGCTGTTCTTCACGGTGCTGTGGCCAATGACGATCTTGGGTGTCTTGGCCATGAAGTCAGCAGTGAGCTTGTCGCCGAAATCAGCCGACAGCGGCGGATCCTGATTAAGATCAAAGGCTTCGATCGCCTTCCTCGCCATACTGTCGAGATCAATGTTGGCGCCGCCGAAGTTCAGGTCGATATCGGTGGGCAGCAGCGCCACGCTCCAGCCTGGCAAAAGCTGCTGCGGCACGGTCAGCCCCGACGCCTTGATGCCGTAAATGATCTTGCCGTTTTGAGCGACGCCGTCAGAACCGAATGCAGTGCTGAACTCCGCCGCGCCGAAATTGCCGACCGAGCTTGCCACCACGAAATCCTTGAAACGGTAGGTTCCCTCGACATGCTCCCAGACCGGCAAAGCGGCGAGCAGAAGCGATTTGAGCTGCGCCTGGTTTGCCTTCGGCATCACCTCGTCCTGATTGGCCACGACAAATGCCAGCAGATCGAGCAACGGCTTTGTCCGCACCCCTTTGCCGCTCGCCTCGACCGACAGTTCCGGTGACTTGACGGTGACCGGGAATTTCAGCCCGCTCTCGGGATCGTCGAAATTGATCGTTTCGACGAAGCTCGACACCTTCTGCGACGTTGTGAAATCGACGCCGCCAGTTGCGGACTTGGTCGCCGCAATCGTCGCAGTGCCGGCACCGGCGCTGACGTTCATGTGCTGCTTGGCATCCTTCGAGGCCATCGTCATACCGGCCATCGAGCTTGTGCCGCTGGTGAAGGCTGCCAGATTGGGATCGTAGACGCCGGAACCTTTGCCATCCTTGATTGAGAACTGCGTGCTTTGCAGTCCCTCAGATCCATTGAACTCAAAAGAGGCGCTTTGCGAAAAATCCATCGAAACATCCCAGGATCCATCGCTGCGCGGCTTCACCATCAATGCATAGGGTGCAAAGTCGAACTTCAACAGCCTTTGATCCGGCAATGTTGCGGCAAGTGCCTTGAAATCAAATACGATCTTGTAAGCATCACCTTCGGCCGAAACCTTCAGCACACCTCTGTCGAGCGCCTGTTTGCCGACGTAACGGGACAGGTCTTCGGACAACTGCCTGGCACCCTGGTTGTCGACGGTCTGGGCGAAGGCAGGCGCGCCGAAGGCAAGAGCAAAAGCCAGTGACAATACACGCTTCACGTCGGTTCTCCGTTGGTCTGGACAGGCGAAATCATTTGGTGATTGAAGTAGGGAAAGAGCATTACAACCGCAAGACGAAGACACTACACGAGCATATCGTTGCTAAAGCACCAGCCGCATTAGCGGCCGGCCCGCTTTGCGTTCCACAAGCCGTTCGAAGCCCGCCTTCTCGAAGACTCGCGATGAGCCGACGAACAGCCCGATCGAGCGCGAGTCTTTCGACAGGTCCATCGGGCAGGCCTCGATCAACCGCGCGCCATTCTGGCGGGCGAACTCTATACCGCCCGCGACCAGCCGGTGCGACACGCCCCTGCCCCGCGCCTTGACCCGGATGAAGAAACAGGAGATCGCCCACACGCCCGGATCGAAAGCGTCGGCCGGATCGACAGGCGCGGAACCCCTGCCCTTGTTGTTCCACTCCGGCACGTCGGCGCGCGGGCCGATCTGCATCCAGCCGACCGCCTTGCCGTCCTCGAACGCCAGCAGGCCAGGCGGCGGTCCGGCCTCGATCCGGGCCTTGATGTGGTCCTTGTTGCGCTCCTTGTCGCTCGCGCGGCGCACCGCCGGCGCCAGCCGGAAATGCGTGCACCAGCAGCCATAGCAAGCGCCTTGCTTGCCGAAAAGATCTTCGAAATCCGCCCAAAGCTCGGGCGCCAAGGGCGCTATGGTCGTGTTCATGAACTCTCTCCCGGCGAGCCGCCTTGTCGCGGCCTCCGTCCTGACGTACCATTGCATTTGTTCTCTTTATGTTCGCAGCGATGGCGGCTCCTGTCAACAATCCCGATCACGGTTTTTGCCGCGACTGCCTGACGTTCCAGCGCGGCGAGGCGCGACGTTGCGAACGCTGCGGCAGCCCGCGGCTTGCCCGCCATCCCGAGCTCTACAGATTGCATCTTGCCCATATCGACTGTGACGCGTTTTACGCAGCCATCGAAAAGCGCGACAACCCGGCGCTGAAGGATCGGCCGTTGATCATCGGCGGCGGCAAGCGCGGCGTCGTCTCCACCGCTTGCTACATCGCCCGCATCCACGGCGTACGCTCGGCCATGCCGATGTTCAAGGCGCTCGAAGCCTGCCCGGAAGCGGTGGTCATGCCGCCGGACATGGAGAAATATGCGCGCGTCGGCCGCGAGGTCCGCGCCCTGATGCAGGCGCTGACGCCGCTGGTCGAGCCGATCTCCATCGATGAGGCGTTTCTGGACCTTGCCGGCACCGAGCGCCTGCATGGCCTGCCGCCTGCAGTGGTGCTGGCGCGTTTTGCGCTCGGCGTCGAGAAGGAAATCGGCATCACGGTCTCATCAGGCCTTTCCTACTGCAAGTTCCTGGCCAAGGTAGCGTCGGATTTTCGCAAGCCGCGCGGCTTCTCGGTGATCGGCGAGGCCGAAGCGCCAGGCTTTCTGGCCGAGCAGCCGGTGACGCTGATCTGGGGCGTGGGAAAGGCCTTCGAGGCCACACTCGAGCGGGATGGCATCCGCACCATCGGCCAGTTGCAGCGCATGGAACGCGGCGACCTGATGCGCCGTTATGGCGTGATGGGCGACCGGCTCTACCGGCTTTCGCGCGGCGAGGACGACCGCCGCGTCCATCCTGACCAGGATGCGAAAAGCGTATCGGCGGAAACCACTTTTGACACCGATATCGCTTCCCTGGATGAACTGGTTTCGGTGCTGAGAGCGCTATCGGAAAAGGTCGCAGCGCGGCTGAGGAAATCCGGCATTGCCGGGCGCACCGTCGTGCTGAAGCTGAAGACGCAGGATTTCAAGATCCGCACACGCAACCGTCAGCTCGGCGACCCGACCCGGCTGGCAGACCGGATTTTCTCGACCGGCCTCGATTTGTTGCGCCGGGAGGCGGACGGGACGAAATACCGGCTGCTCGGCATCGGCGTCAGCGACCTCACGGACGACGACAAGGCCGATCCGCCCGACCTGGTCGACGTCCGGTCGCGCAAGCGCGCCATGGCCGAAGGCGCCATCGACGCACTGCGCGACAAGTTCGGCAAGAAGGCCGTGGAAACAGGCTATACCTTCGGCAAGGGCCGCAATGCCCATCCGCCCGAGCCGATCGAGGATTGAAGCGCCATCTCAGGTGCGTCGCAGATCGATCCGGCTGGTTACCACGCTCTTCCCAGTTTTCGGGTCGACGTCGGTAACGGTGAGCCGCATGCCGTCCTCGCCGTTCTTCTCGACTGTGAGCTGCGCCTTGCGATCGCCGTTGACGTCCTTCGCCCAGCTTATGCCGAGATTGATGGCATTGCCCGAGCGGCTGCCGTTGAGCTGTGCCGGCCCGGTGCGGGACCCGACATAGACACCGGTGTATTTCGCCCCGCTCGACTTCAGATCGGCGCTGATGGCGCGTGTCACCACGACAAGCCCGCGGCACTTGCCGTCCAGCGACAGCGAGGTCGATGTCGCGTCGGAATTGAACGTGCAGGAAACATTCACCGTCGGCGCCTCGGTGGTGACCTTGACGATGCCCTTGCCGGCGAAACTCCCCTGGAACGAGCGGAGAAAATCGGCGTCGTCGGCATGAGCTGCACCCGCCGCTGCCGTCAGGCAACCGGCAAGTAGAAATAGCGCGAATGAATTCATCATAACCTTCCCTCCCCCTATCACAGACAAAGAATTTCCAAGGAAATCAGGCAATATCCAGAATCAACGCTTGTCGCCGGGGCAGGTTCCACTTTCAACATGACCGTTTTGCAACGCGCCGCTTCTGGTCCAGTCGAATGCGACGACTAACGGTTGCAGTGAAGGCCCCCGCTTGCGACATAGCGCGCATGGCACCCTCACCCTCGATCCCCAAGGCTGCGTTCTGGATGGCGCTGTCGGTCGCCTCCTTTCTGGCGATGTCGGTCGCCGGCCGTGCCACGACGGCCGAGCTCAACGTCTTCCAGGTGCTGGAACTGCGTTCGGTGATCGGCCTTCTCATCCTGCTGCCACTGGTGATGATATCAGGTGGTTTTGCAGCGATGCGCACGGAGCGCCCCATCGCCCACATCGCCCGCAACGTCATCCACTACACAGGCCAGGCAGCATGGCTTTACGCCCTGACGCTGATTCCGTTGGGCGTGCTGATCTCGATTGAATTCACGACACCCATCTGGACGGCCATTCTGGCCGTTGGCTTCCTCGGCGAAAGGCTCTCCAGGCCGAGACTTGCGGCGATCGTGCTCGGGCTGATCGGCGTGGTGATCATCGTGCGTCCAGGCATCGGCGCCGTTAACCCGGGATATGTTGTCGTGCTGGGCGCCGCGGTCTGCTTCGGCACCTCGGTGGTCATGGTCAAATCGCTGACGCGGACGGACAGCGTCGTGCGCATCATCTTCTGGATGCTGGTCATCCAGTCGATTCTCGGCCTCGTTCCAGCGCTCTACGAATGGCGCAACCCGCCACTCGAGCTGTGGCCGTGGATACTGCTGATCGCTTTCACCGGCATGTCGTCGCACTTTTGCATGGCCCGGGCGCTTGGCTATGCCGACGCCACGGTCATCTCGCCGATGGATTTCCTGCGCGTGCCACTGTCGGCGCTGATCGGCTGGCTGCTCTATCACGAGCAGATCGACGTCTTCACCGCCGGTGGCGCCTTGCTGATCCTGATGGGCAATCTGCTCAATCTGCAACGCAAAGCGACGAAGCCGGCGGAGATCGCAGCATCATAATTTCTAAGGACTCAATCGCCGTCGTCAGGGATCTTGAGAAGATGCCCGCACGCCTTGCAGTGGACCGCGTCGGGCTCATGTCGCTGCAGGCCGCATTGCGGACAAGGAAAAAAGACCTTGGCGGGGCGGAAGAGTGCCTGCGCCAGCCTGACGAACAGCGATATGCCGATGATCATGGTGGCGATCGCGGTGAGCTTGCCTGATATTCCCGGCAGGACGATGTCGCCGAAGCCGGTCGTAGTCACCGTGGCGACGGTAAAATACAGCGCGTCGATATAGCCCTCGAGACCAGCCTGGGTGCGGAAGAAGAAGGTGTAGACGAAGCCGGTAATGACAAACAGGAAGGTCAGGAGATTGATGACTGCATGGCTGGCCTCACGCCATCGTCTGAGGCCACGCATCTCCAAATGCCGCCATAGCGCACCGCTGCGCGACAGCGACCACAATCTGAGGATGCGCAGGAAACCCAGATTGGCCAGTGCCGTAGGCATCAGCAGCGTCAGCAGGATGAAGACATCGATCCACGACGCCGGCTGCTTGATCAGGCGCAGCATGTCGTTGGAGGCAAGCAACCGGGCGGCCATGTCGGCGGCAACAAGCGCCGCCACCGTGTAATCGAGCCAAAGGAAAGAGGACGACTGCTGAATGACCGGTGTGGCGATGAAGAAGCCGATGATGGCGAGGTCGATGATGATGGCCACAAGCTGAAACCGGAAAGCCGCAGGCGTGCGCCCGTGATAGAGCTTGCGCAACATGCCGCGCAGCCGCGCCAAGGCTGAGAGATCCTGCGCTCCGTCCTTGTCAGCTACCTTCATGACGACTGCGATAGCGTTCGCCGCGACAGCCGTCCAGTGGCCGAGCAGACCCGTCTAGGCCAAGATGCACCGTCAGTCCCGGCAAAAGATGTCTGCCCAGCGATCAAACCGGCCTGGCCTCGACGACACTGATGCGTGGTCCCGCCTGGATGATGTCGGTCACCTCGAAGCCGCCCTTTGCCAGCAGCGATTTGAACTCTTCGGCCGTCCGTTCCTGGCCATCAGGCGCGACCAGCATGTTGAGGTCGGAGAATTTGGCATTCGCCCCTTGATTTGCCGGCTCAAGCACGGCCTCAAACACCAGCAACTTGCCGCCTGCACGGATCGCCTGGCGGCAGTTTTTCAGGATGGCGACGTTGGTCTCGTCGTCCCAATCATGCAGTATCCATTTGAGCAGCAGCGCGTCTGCCCCCGCAGGCAACTCGGCGAAGAAATCACCTCCGACGATCTCGCAGCGATCGGCAACGCCTTTCGCCGCCATCATCGAAGCGGCCGGCGCCACCACATGCGGCTGGTCGAAAAGAATACCGCGGCTGCCGGGGGTCGCGGCAAGGACTTCGGCAAGCAGCGTCCCTTGGCCGCCGCCGACATCCATGATGACCGGAAACGGCGAAAAATCATACGCCGCCAGGATGGAAGCCGCCACGCCGCGCGAATTCGCTGCCATGGCACGATCGAAGATGGCGGACTCCTCGGGATGCTCGGCCCGGTACTCCCAAACGCCTTTGCCATGTGCGTAACGGAAAGCGTTCTTGCCGGTCTGGATGCTGTACAGCAGCTCGCTCCACGCCTCCCGGTAGTAGGGCCTGCCGACAAAGGCCGCCCAGGGCGCGGCCGAATACTCGGCATCGGAGCGCAAGGCGCCGCCAAGCGGCGTCAGCGAGAACTGCCCGTCCTCTGCCTCGTGAAATACGCCGACCGCCGAAAGCGCCCGCAGCAATCGGTAGAGCGCGCGCGGATTTGTGTCGGTCAGGCTTGCCAAATCTGCAGCCGAACGCTTGCCGTCCTTAATGTGGTCGGCAATCCCGAGCGTCGCGGCGACGCAAATCGCTTGCGACACCCGGTACCCATTGACCATCCGTGTCAACTCGAAAGCTGCTGTCCGTTCGTCCATGGCGCACCCCTATGCCGCCGACAGTCAGATGTCTCAGGTCCTACACAAGTTCCACTTCCACCACGCCCTGCACTGCTCGCATGGCGGATGCGATTTGTGGCGAGACGCGATACCCACCTGGCAAAGCGATCTCGACCTCGCCTTGCGCCTCTCCTTTCAGGACAATAATGCTGACCTGACTGTCGCCCCGCTGTTTGAGCTGCGATTGAATGATCGACGCTGGCCCGTCGTCCCTGACAAAGATGCGCAGCGCCTTCTGGACGCGGCTTGCCTCGTCCTCCAGCGATTGCACCGAGTTGATGCGCAAATTGACGCCTTCCGGCCTGTCTTCGGCCGAAACGGTGATCACCACCGAGCGCCCGGGCTCCAATAGGTCACGATATTGCGCCAGGCCTTCGGAAAACAGCACCGCCTCGTACTGGCCCGAATTGTCGGAGAACTGCACGACGCCCATCTTGTTGCCGGTACGGGTCTTCCGTTCCTGCTTGGTGGTGACGGTGCCGGCAAGCCGGCCGGCGGCAGCACCCCGTTTGACGGCGGCCGAGAATTCGGCCCAGTTCTGCACCCGCATCTTTTGCAGCGCCGCTCTATATTCGTCGAGCGGGTGCGCCGAGAGATAGAAGCCGACCACCTGGAATTCGCGGTGCAGCCGGTCGGCGGCGAGCCATGGCTCGGCTGCTGGCAGATTGAGCGCCTGCGACTGGGCTCCAAGCGAGGCGCCAAAAATGTCGACCTGGCCGGAGACGGCATTCTGCTGCGCCAGCGACGCCAGGCCCATCATCCGTTCGACGCCCGCCATCATCGCGGCGCGATCATGCCCGAAACAGTCCAGCGCGCCGGCCATGATCAGGCTTTCGAAAACGCGCTTGCCGACGATCTTCGGGTCGACCCGCTCGCAGAAGTCGGCGAGACTCTTGAACGGCTTTTCGCCGCGCGTCGCGACGATATGCTCGACCGCCGCGTCGCCGACGCCCTTGAGTGCTGCCAGCGAATAGAAGATCTTGTTCTCGCCAACCTCGAAGGCGCGGAAACTGGTCATCACCGACGGCGCCACGACTTCGATGCCGAGGCGCAGCGCATCCTGGCGGAAATCGGCGAGCTTGTCGGTGTTGCCCATGTCGAGCGTCATCGACGCCGCCAGGAACTCGACCGGATAATGCGCCTTGAGATAGGCCGTCTGGTAGGAGACGACCGCGTAAGCCGCGGCATGTGATTTGTTGAAGCCGTAGTCGGCGAACTTTGCCAGAAGGTCGAAGATGAAGTCGGCCTGCGGCTTGCCGACGCCCCTCTCGACGGCGCCCGAGACGAAACGCTCGCGCTGCTTGTCCATCTCTGCGCGGATCTTCTTGCCCATGGCGCGGCGCAGCAGGTCGGCTTCGCCGAGCGAATAGCCGGCAAGCTCCTGCGCGATCTGCATGACCTGTTCCTGGTAGACGATGACGCCTTGCGTCTCCTTCACCAGATGGTCGATCTTCGGGTGGATCGAGGCCATCTCCTCCTCGCCATGCTTTCTGGCGTTGTAGGTCGGGATGTTCTCCATCGGGCCTGGCCGATAAAGAGCGACCAGCGCGATAATGTCCTCGATGCAGTCGGGCCGCATGCCGATCAGCGCCTTGCGCATGCCGGCACTTTCCACCTGGAACACGCCGACCACCTCGCCGCGCGACAGCATGGCGTAGGTGTCAGGATCGTCGAGCGGAATGCGGGCAAGGTCGATTTCGATACCGCGGCGGCGGATCAGCTTGACCGCCGTCTCCAGCACCGTCAGTGTCTTCAGGCCCAGGAAATCGAACTTCACCAACCCGGCCTGCTCGACATATTTCATGTTGAACTGGGTGACCGGCATGTCCGAGCGCGGATCGCGATACATCGGCACCAGTTCCGACAGCGGCCGGTCGCCGATGACGATACCAGCGGCGTGCGTCGAGGCGTGGCGGTAGAGGCCTTCCAGCTTCTGAGCCATGTCGAGCAGCGTCTGGACGATCGGCTCCTTCTCGGCCTCCTCGGCAAAGCGCGGCTCGTTGGCGATGGCATCGGCGAGCTTGACCGGGTTGGCCGGGTTCGACGGCACCATCTTGGAGAGCTTGTCGACCTGGCCGTAAGGCATCTGCAGCACGCGGCCGACATCGCGCAGCACCGCGCGGGCCTGCAGCGTACCGAAAGTGATGATCTGGCCGACCTGGTCGCGGCCGTATTTCTGCTGGACGTAGCGGATGACCTCCTCGCGCCGGTCCTGGCAGAAATCGATGTCAAAGTCGGGCATCGACACGCGGTCCGGATTGAGGAAGCGCTCGAACAGCAAGGAGAAGCGCAGCGGGTCGATGTCGGTGATGGTTGTCGAATAGGCGACCAGCGAGCCTGCGCCAGAACCGCGCCCCGGCCCCACCGGAATGCCTTGCGCCTTGGCCCATTTGATGAAATCGGCAACGATCAGGAAGTAGCCGGGGAACTTCATCTTCGTGATGATACCGAGCTCGAAATCGAGCCGTTCGCGATACTGCTCGACCGTATAGCCTGGCGTGGGACCGTGCGCCGCAAGCCGCGCCTCCAGCCCCTCATGCGCCTGGCGGGCCAGTTCGTCGGCCTCCGCCTTCACCGCGGCGTCATTGTCGGCGACATCGCCTCCGGTGAAGCGCGGCAGGATCGGATTGCGGGTCTTCGGATAATAGGAACAGCGCAGCGCGATCTCGACCGTGTTGTCGATCGCCTCCGGCAGATCGGCAAACAGCCGTGCCATGTCGGCCTGGCTTCTCAGGAAATTGTCGGGCGACAGGCGGCGGCGGTTATCGACGGCGACGACCGAGCCCTCGGCGATGGCGATCAGCGCGTCATGCGCCTCATAGTCTTCTCGCGAGGAAAAAAACGCCTCATTGGTGGCGACCAACGGCAGGTCGTGGCTATAGGCCAGATCGACCGTCGACTTCTCGATCGTGCGGTCGTAGCCGGAAACCCGATCCAGCTCGACATAGAGCCGGTCGCCGAACAGTACCTTGAGCGTGAGCAGCCGCTGCTCTGCAAGATCGCGGCGGTCTTCCTTCAAGGCAATGCCGATCGGGCCGCGCGGCCCGCCGCTGAGACAGATCAGCCCGTCGCAATGGCCCTGCAGCATCTCGGTCGTCAGATGCACGGCTTCGCCGGGCGGCGTTTCGAGATAGACCCGGCTGACCAGTCTGACCAGGTTGGAATAGCCAGCCTCGGTCGCCGCGATCAAAACCACCGGCCGCATGTCCGGGCCTTGCCGCCTGCGGTCACGCTGGCTGTCATTCGCTTCGCCGGAAAAGGCGAGAGCGGTCTGGCAGCCGATGATCGGTTGAATGCCCTCCTTCACCGCCTTCTGGGCGAATTCCAGCGCCCCGAACAAATTGTTGGTGTCGGTCACCGCGATAGCCGGGCACTCGTCCTTCACCGCATGGGCGACAACCGTGCCGAGCTGCAGGGCGCCTTCGAGCAGTGAATAGGCCGAATGCACGCGTAGATGGATGAACGGCCGCGATGCCACTTCCGGCCGCGCTGCCTTTACGGCTGCCTCGCGCAGCAACGGGTCGCGTGGAAGTCTGTCATCCGCCATGGTTTTCCGTACAGCCGCCGCCCAAGAGACTCAATCGGTAAAGATGTATTGTCCGGGACCGGGTGATACCAGTCCAGTACAAACGACCGCTGACCACAGGCTTGCGGTGACCTGCGCAGCCTGCCTCACGCGAATTCCATGATCACCGCATCGACGGCCAAGCTGTCGCCCGGCCTGGCGTTGAGCTTCGACACGATAAGGTCGCGCTCGGCGCGCAGCACGTTTTCCATCTTCATCGCCTCGACCACGGCCAGCGTCTCGCCGGCCTTGACCTCCTGCCCCTCGGCGACGGCGATCGACACGACAAGGCCGGGCATGGGACAGAGCAGCATCTTCGACGTGTCCGGCGGCACTTTTGCCGGCATCAGCCTTTCGAGTTCGGCCGTGCGCGGCAGCATGGCGCGCGCCGTCACCGACATGCCTTTCCAGGCAATACGCAACCCGTTCGGCACCGGCCTGATCTGCGCCACGATCCTGCGGTCGCCGACCGTGCCGCGCCAGATGAGATCGCCGGGCCGCCAGTTGGACGCCACCGTCAGCGCCTTGCCGCCATCGATCGACAGGTCGAGCTCCATCGGGATGGAGATCATGCCCTCGAGGATCGAGGCCGAAAGATAGTCCTCGCCGATCCTCACCACCCAGTCCCGCTTGAGAATGCCGGAATGCGGCGCCAGCCGTCCGCCCAGCCGATCGAGCCGGTCGCGGCGCAGCAATTCAACCGCGGTGGCGATCGACGCCAGCACCGCTTTTTCCTCATCATCCGGCACGATCGGCGCAAAGCCGTTGGGATATTCCTCGGCGATAAAACTGGTCGATATCAGCCCTTCCCGCCAGCGCGGATGCTGCATGAGTGCGGCCAGGAACGGTATGTTGTGCTCGATGCCGTCGACGACAAAACTGTCGAGCGCCTCCGACATGGCGTCTATCGCCGCGATTCGCGTCGGCGCCCAGGTGCAGAGCTTGGCGACCATCGGATCATAGAACATCGAAATCTCGGACCCTTCGGTGACGCCGGTATCGTTGCGGATGACGACATCGCCGAACTTTCCCTCTTCCGGCGGCCGGTATCTGGTCAGCCGACCGATCGAGGGCAGGAAATTGCGATAGGGATCCTCGGCATAGAGACGGCTTTCGACCGCCCAGCCGTTCAGCTTCACGTCGCTCTGCTTGATGGCCAGCTTCTCGCCGGCCGCCACACGGATCATCTGCTCGACCAGATCGATGCCGGTGACGAGTTCCGTCACCGGGTGCTCGACCTGCAATCGCGTATTCATTTCAAGGAAATAGAAGTTTTTTTCGCTGTCGACGATGAACTCGACCGTGCCGGCGCTCTGGTAGTCGACAGCCTTGGCCAGCGCCACAGACTGCTCACCCATGGCTTTCCGGGTCTTGGCGTCGAGAAAAGGCGACGGCGCTTCTTCGGCGACCTTCTGGTTGCGGCGCTGGATCGAGCATTCGCGCTCGCCGAGATAAAGCGCATTGCCATGCCCGTCAGCCAGCACCTGGATCTCGATATGACGTGGATCGACCACGAATTTTTCGATGAATACGCGGTCGTCGCCGAACGAACTCTTGGCTTCCGAGCGCGCGCGATCGAAGCCGTCGCGCACCTCGGCCTTGCTCCAGGCGATGCGCATGCCCTTGCCGCCGCCGCCGGCCGAGGCCTTGATCATCACGGGATAACCGATCTCACCGGCGATCTTTTCCGCATGGTCGGCATTCTCGATGACGCCGAGCCAGCCGGGCACTGTGCTGACCTTAGCTGCATTGGCAAATTTCTTCGATTCGATCTTGTCGCCCATCGCCTTGATCGCCTTGGGCTTCGGGCCGATGAAGACGATGCCTTCAGCCTCCAGCGCCTCGCAAAAGGCTGCGCGCTCCGAGAGAAAGCCGTAGCCGGGATGCACGGCCTGAGCGCCCGTCTCCTTGCAGGCGGCGATGATCTTCTCCGGCACCAGATAGCTCTGCGCGGCAGGCGACGGCCCGATATGCACGGCCTCGTCGGCCATTTCGACATGTACGGCGTCGCGATCGGCATCGGAATAGACCGCGACGGTGGCGATGCCCATCTTGCGCGCCGTCTTGATGACACGGCAAGCGATCTCGCCACGATTGGCGATCAGGATTTTCGTGAACATGCGGATGTCATTCCTCCGGCGAAGCGGTCCAGTTCTATGGACTATCCCGTGATGTCTCAAGTGCCGGAGTGGCCGGCGCGAAACCGGTTTTCAGAATGCCCCGCTTCAAAAATGCCCGCCTCAAAAATGCTTGTCGCGCTCGAATGGGCCGAAACGTATGCCGGAGGTGACCAGATAGGCTGCAGACCAGCCCATGATGAGAAAGCCGGTCACGCCTTCCAGCGAGGCGAGCAATTGCCATTGCTTCGCCGACGCAACGTCCGTGAAGCCGATCGTCGCGAACGCCGAGGTCGAGAAATAGAAGGCGGTGTCGAAATCGGCGAAGGCGCCGACGGCCAGCATGCCTAGCGCCCAGATGGCCATCTCGATGCACAACAGGATGAACATGCCGAGCGCCAGGACCGCCAGCGCCACCGCTTTCTCCGCCTGGCTGCCGTCGAGCAATGGATGAGCCAGCAAAAACGTGATCAGATGCGTCAGGGCAATCAGCCCGGCAGCATGGATCAGGAAGGTCAGCACGTCGAAAAACGTCGCAAGGAGGAGATTGGCCGCCATCGCCGAATTTTATAAGATTGATTTTGTGCTCACTACGACCGAAGAGCGGGCATTTCGCCACACTACAGGACGCAGTGGCACACTTTGATTTTGCGCATGATCCCGAGGAAATCGATTCCGATTTTCGGGGCCATGCGCTAGGCAGGCTTATGGCCCCGCCGAAACCTGAAACTTTATCGATTGCCTTGGGAGGAACTGCCTGATGAAAACCCGCGCCGCTGTCGCTGTTGCCGCCGGAAAGCCGCTTGAGATCATGGAGGTCGACCTCGACGGTCCGCGCGACGGCGAGGTTCTGGTCGAAATCAAGGCGACAGGCATCTGTCACACCGATGAATTCACGCTGTCGGGCGCCGATCCGGAAGGCCTGTTTCCGGCCATTCTCGGCCATGAGGGCGCCGGTGTGGTGGTCGATGTCGGCAAGGGCGCCACGTCGGTCAAGAAGGGCGACCACGTCATTCCGCTCTATACGCCGGAATGCCGCCAGTGCCCGTCCTGCCTGTCGCGCAAGACCAATCTTTGTACCGCCATTCGCGCCACGCAGGGCCAGGGCCTGATGCCGGACGGCTCGTCGCGCTTCTCGATCGGCAAGGACAAGATCTTCCACTATATGGGCTGCTCGACCTTCTCCAACTTCACCGTGCTGCCCGAGATCGCGCTGGCCAAGGTCAATCCCGACGCGCCTTTCGACAAGATCTGCTACATCGGCTGCGGCGTCACCACCGGCATCGGTGCCGTCATCAACACCGCCAAGGTCGAGCAAGGCGCAACCGCCGTCGTCTTCGGCCTCGGCGGCATCGGCCTCAACGTCATCCAGGGGCTGAAGCTTGCCGGCGCGGACATGATCATCGGCGTCGACTTGAACAACGACAAGAAGCCCTGGGGCGAGAAGTTCGGCATGACGCATTTCGTCAATCCGAAGGAGATCGAGGGCGATATCGTGCCCCACCTCGTCAACATGACCAAGCGCGGCGCCGACCAGATCGGCGGCGCCGACTACACATTCGACTGCACGGGCAACACGAAAGTCATGCGCCAAGCCCTTGAATCGTCTCACCGCGGCTGGGGCAAGTCGGTCATCATCGGCGTCGCCGGCGCCGGCCAGGAAATCTCGACAAGGCCATTCCAGCTGGTCACCGGCCGCACCTGGATGGGCACCGCCTTCGGCGGGGCGCGCGGCCGCACCGATGTGCCCAGGATCGTCGACTGGTATATGGACGGCAAGATTCAGATCGATCCGATGATCACCCACACGTTGAAGCTCGAAGACATCAACAAGGGCTTTGACCTCATGCATGAGGGCAAGTCGATCAGGAGTGTCGTGATTTACTAGTGAAGGAGGTTCAAAATCGTGTTCGTATCCGCTTCGTCGACTTCGAAAAGTCGACGGTCCATCGAATACGGAATTTTGGCGAGGATCTGTGGCGTGGCTATAGGGCAAACAATCGCATTCAGATCGATTTGGGAGAGATCGATCATGCGACAGATGAAATCAGCTTTCTCGTACGCGATACCTTTTTGAACAGGAGACTGACCGAGGTGCATCGCTTGCTAAAAGTGCACCTCATGGAAAATGAAGCGGTCATTGACGTCGAAACGCCATGACCAACAAGGGAGGAAAAAATGCCTGAAAAACTGCATCCGAAAATCGACAATGGACTGCCCAAGGAAAGCGCAAGCTTTGCCGGCGGCACGCTGGTCTGCGCCTGCACCAGCAAGCCGGTGAAGGTGAAGGTCAAGGGTCAGATCGCCCACAACCATGCCTGCGGCTGCACCAAATGCTGGAAGCCGGAGGGTGCGCTGTTTTCGGTGGTCGCGGTTGCCGGTACGGGCGACGTGACGGTGACCGAGAACGGCGACAAGCTGAAGGTCGTCGATCCGAGCGCGCTGATCCAGCGCCACGCCTGCACCGGCTGCGGCGTCCACATGCACGGTCCGGTCGAGCGCGACCACCCGTTCAAGGGGCTCTCCTTCATTCATCCAGAGCGCTTCGAGGAAGATGGCTGGTCGCCGCCAGGCTTCACCGCCTTTGTCTCGTCGATCATCGAATCCGGTGTCGATCCAGGCCGCATGGACGGCATCCGGGCGCAGTTGAAGTCGATTGGCCTCGAACCCTATGATTGCCTCAACCCCGGCCTGATGGACTACATCGCCACCTGGACCGCGAAGAAGTCCGGCGCGCTGCCGGCCTAGCGACAACCCGACGACATTAATGGGGCCGGGCATCTCTCCCGGCCCCATATTCTTTTGGGACCAACGATGCCAGCACCTGCCATTTACGTCGACGCCGACGCCTGCCCGGTCAAAGCCGAGGTCGAAAAGGTGGCCGAGCGCCATGGTGTTATCGTCACCTTCGTCTCCAATGGCGGACTGCGGCCATCTCGCGATCCGATGATCCGCAATGTCGTCGTCTCCAAGGGCGCCGACGCCGCCGACGACTGGATCGTTGACAACGCCCGGCCCAACGACATCGTGGTGACTGCCGATATCCCGCTTGCCGCCCGCACTGTGGCGCTTGGCGCCCATGTGCTCGGGCCGACGGGGCGTCCGTTCACGCCGGAGACGATCGGCATGGCGGTGGCGATGCGCGACCTCAAGCAGCATCTGCGCGAGACCGGCGAAAGCAAGGGCTATAATGCGAGCTTCGCGCCGCAGGACCGTTCGCGGTTTCTCGGCGAACTCGACCGCATCTTGCGGCGTGCGCTGAAAACCGCCACATCTGGCTAAAGCCATGGCCGCCGAAACGCCCATCAAGACACCCTTGCACCGGCACATGCAATTCGCGGTGTCGGCCTGTATTGGCATCATCGCGCTGATCGTCGCACTGATCCTGCGAGCGCCCCTCGCCTATTCGATCGGCGCCAACGCGTTCTTTGCCGCCTACATCATCCTCGTCGTCGCCCAGATGCCGCGGCTCACGGGCCGCTATCTCAGCAAGAATGCGCGCGCCACCGATCAGCCGGTGCTGGTCATCTTCGCCGTCACGCTTGTCGTCGTCGGTGTCGCCACCATCTCCTTGTTCCAGCTCATCAACACGAAAGACAGCAAGCAGCTCCTCGGGTTGCTGTTTGCGCTCGCTTCGATCCCGCTCGGCTGGTTCACTATCCATGCGATGGCGGCGCTCCATTACGCGCATGTCTACTGGATGGACGATGAAGAGACCGGCAGCAAATCTAAGGAGAAAAAGCCTGTCGGCGGCCTCGAATTCACCGGTAAGGAGCAGCCGGACGGTTGGGATTTCCTCTATTTCTCGGCCACCGTCGGCATGACCTCGCAAACCTCCGATACCCAGGTCTCGACCACGCAAATGCGTCGCATCGTGCTTCTGCATTCGATCGTGTCGTTCTTTTTCAATACGGTTATCGTCGCGGCCGCCGTCAACCTGGCCGTCAGCCTCGGCAGCCCTTAATATCGAGCGGCCCGTAATAATTCCGTGATCGGATGAAACATCACTTTGGCTGGCAGCGTATTGGGAGGAGAAGTACTGGTAAGGCCGGCTGAGCGGTCGAGAGGACGAGACAAATGGAATCGTTTGCCAGAAGCCAACCCATCGCCGGCGCGGACACCGCCCCATCGAAGGATGCGACGCTGATCTATCGGCAGTCGCGCTGGACGCGGCTGACGCACTGGCTCTGGGCGATCTCGCTGTTCTTCATGCTGCTTTCCGGCCTGCAGATATTCAACGCCCGCCCCCAGCTCTATATCGGCAAGGAATCCGGCTTCACCTATAACAACACCGTCTTCGCCATCGGCGCGGAGAACACCGCAACCGGTCCCCGCGGCTACACCGAAATCTTCGGCAAGCGTTTCGACACGACAGGCGTGCTTGGCTGGTCCGGGCCGGCCGGTCAGGAAACGTCCCGCGCCTTTCCATCCTGGGCGACAATCCCGTCCTACTACGACCTCGGCACCGCCCGCGTCGTGCATTTCTTTTTCGCCTGGATACTGTCGACGACGCTGATCGTGTGGTTGGTCGCCAGCCTGATCAATGGCCATCTACGCCGCGATCTCGCCCCGCGCATCGACGATCTCAAGCGCCTGCCGCGGGACATCATCGACCACGCCAAGCTCAAATTCCACCACACCCGCGAATACAACACGCTGCAGAAAATGGCCTATGGCGGCGTGCTGTTCGTGCTTTTGCCGCTGATGATCATCACCGGCCTCGCCATGTCGCCGAGCATGAATGCGGTGCTGCCGTTCCTCAACGACCTCCTGGGCGGCCGGCAGACCGCGCGCACCATCCATTTCATCGTGATGGTGCTGCTCGTCGGCTTCTTCATCATTCACATGCTGATGATCCTCGCCGCCGGCCCGATCAACGAATTGCGCTCCATCATCACGGGCTGGTACCGAACCGATCCGCCGGCGCATGACGGAAAATCGTCAGAAAGGAGCGTCTGACATGCCAAAGTTCCAGATCGGCCCCAAGCTACAGATAAGCAGACGGAAATTCCTGACCTCGGCCAGCCTCGGCGTATCGGGCATCATGTTGTCGGGTTGCGATGCGTTCGACAGCCAGCTTGGCGTCGGCGACGGCCTGCGCAGCTTCCTCGAAGGCGCCAACGACCTGACGCATCGCGCGCAACGCCTGCTTGCCGGTCGCGATTCGCTGGCGCCGGAATTCACCGAAGCTGACATCCGCCAGCCGCAGCGCCCGAACGGCATCACCGCGCCGGACGACGATACCTACAAAGGCCTGCTCGCCAATGATTTCGCGGACTGGCGGCTGGAAGTTACAGGCCTCGTCGAAAAGCCGCTGTCGCTGAGCCGGGAGCAGCTCATGAACATGCCGAGCCGCACGCAGATCACCCGCCACGACTGCGTCGAAGGCTGGAGCTGTATCGCCAAATGGACCGGCACGCCGCTGTCCCTGGTGCTGGACCAGGCGGTGGTCAAGCCACAGGCGCGCTACGTCATGTTCCATTGCCTCGACACGATCGAGCGCAGCCTGTCCGGCGACATCAAATATTATGGCACGATCGACCTGATCGATGCCCGCCACCCGCAGACGATCCTGGCCTATGGCCTGAACGGCAAGCCGCTGCCGGTCGAAAACGGCGCACCGCTGCGTGTCCGCGTCGAGCGCCAGCTCGGCTACAAGATGCCGAAATACCTCACCAAAATCGAACTGGTCGACAGTTTCGCCACAGTCGGCGGCGGCCGAGGCGGCTATTGGGAGGACAATGGCTACGACTGGTATGGCGGTATTTGAACGCAGAGCATGATCCCGAAAAGATAGGGGCGACGTCCGGCTCTAACCGTTGTCGCCATCGTCGCCGTCGCTCCGCAGCGCAGGGTTCAGGTCCGGATTGTCATCGGGAGTGACGAGTTTGCCCAGCCCGTGCGGCCCCTGATAGTTGCCATGGGTATCGAAATTGGGATTGCCCTGATTGTCGAATTGCGGCGTCGGATCGACCCATTGACTGTCATGGCGCTGGCGCGGCCTCGGATAATAGTTATCGGAATGATGGCGATGCGAATTGCTGTTGTCGAGAATGGCGCCGACCACGCCGCCAACGATGATTGCCGCCGCCACGTCCCCGGCAGAAGGGTTGCGGCCGGAGCCTGCGACCGCGAATTCGGCCGAGCAGCCATTGTCGACCCAGATGCCGCCGCCATCATAACCCCAGCTTTTTCCGTACTGACAACGCGCCTTAGAAAGCCGTGACGTCAATTGCACGCCGCGACGCGTATCGACACCGCAATAGGAGTAGCGGTAGTCAGCGCTGGAGCAGACCACGCGTTTGACGCCCGCCGCCTGCGCTGCGCCCGGCAACAAGGAGAGCTTCGCCGGATTGCCCAGGGCGCAGGCCAGGAACATCATCGAACCGGTAATCGCCATCCGTGCCGACATCGCAAGTCTCCATCAGGGTTCGCTATCGACAGAATGGCACCTCTGTGTAAATCTGACAACCGGACGGACTGCAGCGAGGTTACATTCATGCGCGCTAAGATGATCGCCACGACTATACTTGCCCTTTCCGCCTGGTTGGCTCTGACGCTGCTGCCCGCCCGCGCGGACGACAGCCTCAAGCGCATCATCGACCAGAAGACACTGACGGTCGGCGTGGCGCTCAATCCGCCATGGATCCTCAAGAAAGCCGACGGGAAATTCGTAGGCTACGACGTCGACCTGACCAACGCGCTCGCTTCCGACCTGGGCGTCGACCTGAAGCTGGTCGAAGTGCCCTGGAACGACCTCAAGACACGGTTGCTCAAGGGCGATTTCGACATGATCGCGGCGGGCTACGCCAGCACGCCTGAACGCGCCCGCGAAGTGGTGTTCTCCGACAAGACCGGCACCGCCGATATCCGCATGGTGGCGACGATCGCCAGCCTCGGCAAAAAGCCGGGAAAGGCATTGCGGACGCCCGGGTACAAGATCGCCGTACTCTCCAATTCCACGGATGAAGCCGCCGCGAAGGAAGCCTTTCCCAAGGCGACGATCCTCTCCTTCGACAATACGGCCGATGTCTTTGCCGCGATCATCGGCGGCGAGGCACAGGCGATGGTCGCCACCTCGCCGACGCCGCAGATGGCGGCCAGGCTTTATGATGCGAAGTTGACAATGGTCGGCGGACCACTGTTGCGGACGCCGGAGGCGTTTGCCTTACGGCCGGACGATGTCCGCCTCATCCAGTACGTCAACAACTGGATCGGCGCGCGCACCGCCGACGGCACCATCGGCGGCGTGCGCCGCTACTGGTTCGATAGCTTCAAATGGATGTCGCGCTTCGACACCGGCAAGCCCGAGCCAGCCAAACAATAGGTTGGCAATCTTTCGCGCGACCGATTCCCTGGCCAGGACGACGCTTGCAACTGTCCAGGCTGTGTTGAGATTCAGGTCAGGCCGAGCCGAGAACGATGGTTTTCCGAGAACCGGAGCGCAGCGTACTTTGGTACGCGAGCACCGGAAGCGCAGGAAACCGCCGTTCGCAGGCCGGCATCACCTGAATATCGATACACCCTAAGCGACCTTGTCGATCAGCGGCTTCAGCGCCGGATGGATTTCCGGCGCGGCGTGCTTGATCAGCGTCAGCAGCGCCCGCTCGTTCTCATGCAGCGGCCGGTCGCCGATATGTTCGGCCAGCCACTTCGCCTCGCCGGCGTCGACCGTTTCGGCGCGGCGAGCCAGCGCCTCGGCTGCCTTGTTCTTCGATTCCCACTCGGCCTCGATATCGCCCGGCGCGCGATAGGCTTCCAGGATACCGGCAAGCCCGCCTGACACCATGCGGTTGAAGAAACCGCCAATTTCCGGTTCGGCCTGCTCGAAGAACGAATCCTGGCGCAGTGCCACGTCGCGCATCGGCGCCTCGTAGCCGGCCGAGCACATGACGAAATTGGCGATCGCCTTGACGAACAAATCGTTCCAGGACGGATCGTTGCTGGCCGCGGCTGTCTGCTCATTGATGCTGAATAGCACCTCCGCCTCGGCGCGGGTGATGGCAATATTGCCGTCGCCGCCATAGGCGTAAAGGATACGGCGCAGCAGCTCGACTTCCGCCTTGGCTATCCTGCCGGGAACCAGCTTGCCGCCGTGCATGAGCGGGCCCTTGCCGTCGATAACGGCGTGGGCGACCTGTTCCAGCGCATAGGCGCAAAGCCGGTTCGGCGAGGACTTCGCCTTTTCCAGCACATGCACCAGCAGTTCAAGCTCGGTGCGGCTGTCGACCATGCCATCGCGCGAAATCGTCCGCACCAGCCAATCGGCATTGTCTTCTGAGACATAGCCCGCCGGTTTCTCTTGATGGACAATGTAGTCGGTGACGGCCTCGACGAAGAAGTCGGGCCATTCCGCGCATTTGTCCTTGGCCGTCGCATCGAGCGCAAACAGTGCCTCGGCCTCGCCGCGGCTCACCACGCCGTCGCCGAACACCTCGCGGCGCAGCATCACCACATCTTCAGCCGTGATACGATTTATCGACGTCAGCCCGGCCACCGGCGCGCTCATGATAAGTTCGCCCATCTTTTTCGTTCCCGTCCATCGCCGGCAACGCCGGTCCCAAGCACCATAGCGATCCCTATATCAGCAATGTCTTGAGAAACCGCCAAACGGCGTGGTTAGCGAAGACTTGTCGGTCAATGCATGTCGCCCAAAAAGTGTGCAGCGGTTTTGGGTAAACGACATGCATCAAGACAAAAGTCTAAAGCGCGGCGCCTGAATCCGTTCAGTGCGACGCGCTTTAGATGTCGCTGGCAGGTGACAAGGTGTCGTTCACGGGCTATGGATGACGAGTCGAGGGCTCATCGTTTGAGTCCTACCTGTTTGCGGGAGAGAGCAGCGAGAGCTGCCGCCGAAGGGGAAATCGCCCGAAATCTCTCAGGCAAAAGAACCGTAGACGGGAAAGACACTCTGGAAAGTCGGGGCTTGCCCCCGCGCCGAAGGTGTAAGCGCTGCCGACAGAGTTACGGGGCGCGAGTCTCTCAGGCTTCAGACAGAGGGGCACGGACTGGTCGCCATCAGCGGCCGATTGCGTGCGACTCTGGAGATGACATGACGGGCGACGATATCAAACACCTTCCCCTCGAGGATTTGCATAGCGCAGCCGGCGCGCGCTTTGGCGCTTTCGCCGGCTGGTCGATGCCGCTGACCTATCCGGCCGGCGTGATGAAGGAACATCTTCACACCCGCGAGCACGCCGGCCTGTTCGACATCTCGCACATGAAGCTGTTCGAGGTCAGTGGTCCTGACGCCGCCAGACTCCTCAACCGTGCCTGCCCACTAGATGCCGGCGCACTCGATATCTCCCAGTCCAAATACACCTTCTTCCTCAACGAGGCCGCCGGCATCATCGACGATCTGATCGTCACAAGGCTCGGCGACGAGCGCTTCATGGTCGTCGCCAATGCCGGCAACGCCGCCACCGACGAGAAGCACTTGCGCGCGCTGGCTGGGGATTTCGACGCAAAGGCCGACGCACTCGACCGCGTGTTCCTGGCCATCCAGGGTCCCGAAGCATGGGCGGCCCTGGCCCGCGCCGGCATTGAGACCGGATCTCTGCTGTTCATGCACGGCATCGAGCCCAGGCAAAACTGGTTCATGAGCCGCTCCGGCTACACCGGCGAAGACGGTTTCGAGATCGGCCTGCCGGAGGCGGACGCGCGGAATCTCGTCGCCAGACTGCTCGAAGACGAACGCGTGCTTTGGATCGGCCTTGCCGCCCGCGACAGCTTGCGGCTGGAAGCCGGGCTCTGCCTGCATGGCCAGGACATCACGCCGGAGATCGACCCGGCCAGCGCCGGGCTGATGTGGGCGATCCCCAAAGACATCCGCGCCACCGGGCCGTTCATCGGCGCCGATGCCTTGCGCGCAATAATTGAGCGCGGCCCGGCGCAAAAACGTGTCGGCCTGAAGCCAGAAGGTCGCCAGCCGGTGCGCGCCGGTGCGGCCCTGTTCGATGCGGACGGCAATCCCTCCGGCCATGTGACCTCGGGCGGCTTCGGCCCCTCGGCCGGCCACCCGGTCGCCATGGGCTATGTCCAGACTGCGCTGGCCAAACCCGGCACCAAGCTTTTCGCCGATGTGCGCGGGGCGAAAATCCCGATCGATATCAATCCCCTGCCCTTCACACCTCATCGTTACCGCAAAGGATAAGTCCCGATGGCAAAGACCTATTTCACCGAAGACCACGAATGGCTCCGCGTCGAAGGCGGCATCGCCACTGTCGGCATCACCGATTACGCCCAGGAGCAGCTCGGCGATCTCGTCTTCGTCGAATTGCCGGAGACCGGAAGAAAGCTGACCAAGGGCGATACGGCCGTCGTGGTCGAATCGGTCAAGGCGGCATCCGACGTCTATGCGCCTGTCGATGGTGAGATCACCGAAGCCAACGGCGCGCTGTCGTCGGACCCGTCTCTGGTCAATTCGGCGGCAACAGGCGACGGCTGGCTGTGGAAGATGAAGCTCGCCAATGAAAGCCAGCTCGAGGGCCTTCTCGATGAGGCCGGCTACCAGGCTCACATCGGTTGATATCAGGACATTGAACATGACCGTAGCAGCACCCTATCCCTTCTCAGCCCGCCACATCGGCCCCGGCCTCAACGATATCAGGGCCATGCTTGCCGTGATCGGCGTTCCCTCCGTCGAGACGTTGATCAGCCAGGCCGTGCCGAGATCGATCCGCCTCGACCAGCCGCTCGCCTTGCCCGCCCCGGCCAGCGAAGCGGAAGCGCTGGCCGAGCTTTCGGCGACCATGGCGAAAAATACCGTACTGAAGAGCTTTATCGGCGCCGGTTACCACGGCATCCACGTACCGCCAGTCATCCAGCGCAATCTGTTCGAGAACCCGGCCTGGTACACCGCCTACACGCCCTACCAGGCCGAGATCAGCCAGGGCCGGCTCGAAATGCTGTTCAACTTCCAGACCCTGGTCACCGAGCTGACCGGACTGCCGGTGGCATCGGCCTCGCTGCTCGACGAGGCGACGGCGGTGGCCGAGGCCGTCGGCATTGCTCTGCGCCACCATCGCGATAAGCGCACCAAGGTGGCGCTGGCCGGCACCCCGCACCCGCAAACCCTGGACGTCGTGCGCACCCGCGCCGAGCCGCTCGGCACCGAGGTCGACGGCGAAACGATCGACGACAACACGGCCGCCCTGCTCGTTTCCTGGCCCGATACATTTGGCGTCTATGGCGACCACAAGGCCGCAATCGAAAAGGCTCGTGCCAGCGGCGCGCTCGTCGTCTTCATCGCCGATCCGCTCGGCCTGACGCTGACCGACACGCCGGCAAAACTCGGCGCCGACATCGCCGTCGGTCCGATGCAGCGCTTCGGCGTGCCGATGGGCTTTGGCGGCCCGCACGCCGCCTATTGCGCCGTCTCCGACAAGCTGACGCGGCTGATGCCCGGCCGCCTCGTCGGCCAGTCGACCGACAGCAAGGGCCGCCCCGGCTATCGCTTAGCCTTGCAGACGCGCGAACAGCATATCCGCCGCGACAAGGCGACCTCCAACATCTGCACCGCGCAGGCGCTTCTCGCCAACATGGCAACGGCCTATGCGATCTGGCACGGCCCTGCGGGCCTACAGGCGATTGCGGGCCGCATCCACGCACTGGCCAATCGCCTGGCAACCGGCCTCAAGGCCTCAGGCGTTTCGGTGCTTGGCGCGAGCCGCTTCGACACCGTGACGGTGGAAGCAAAAGGCAAAGCCAAGGCGATTGCCGCCGCCGCCGAAAAGACCGGCCGGCTGCTGCGCGTCATCGACACCGACCATATCGGCATCAGTTTCGACGAGACCTCGACCGAGGCCGATCTGGACGCGATCGCCGCACTGTTCGGCGCCAAGGCCGACGCCGCCGGCGCCAGCACCTTACCCGGCAAGCCACGCGGCAAAGAGTTCCTCAGCCAGCCGGTCTTCCACGAAAACCACTCGGAAACCGAGATGATGCGCTTCCTGCGCCGGCTGGCCGACAAGGATTTGGCGCTTGACCGCGCCATGATCCCGCTCGGCTCCTGCACCATGAAGCTCAATGCCGCCGCCGAAATGATGCCGGTGAGCTGGCCAAGCGTCGCCAATCTGCATCCGTTCGCGCCGGCCAGCCATTCGGCGGGCTACCGCGCCATGGTCGGCGAACTGGAAGGCTGGCTGTCGGAGATCACCGGTTTCGACGCGGTCAGCCTGCAGCCCAATGCCGGCAGCCAGGGAGAGTATGCCGGATTGCTCGCCATCCGCGCCTATCATCGCTCGCGCGGCGAAGGCCATCGCACCGTCTGCCTGATCCCCTCCTCCGCGCATGGCACCAATCCGGCAAGCGCGGCGATGGCCGGCATGAGCGTCGTCGTCGTGCGCTGCTTGGAGGACGGCAATATCGACATGGACGATATGAGGGCCAAGGCCAATGAGCATTCCAAGAATCTCGCGGCGCTGATGTTCACCTATCCCTCGACGCATGGCGTATACGAGGAAGGGGCGCGCCATCTCTGCGCCCTCATTCACGAGCATGGCGGCCAGGTCTATTTCGACGGCGCCAACCTCAATGCGCTGGTTGGTCTCGCTCGGCCGGGCGACATCGGCGCCGATGTCTGCCATATGAACCTGCACAAGACCTTCTGCATTCCGCATGGCGGCGGCGGCCCAGGCGTCGGCCCGATCGGCGTCAAAGCCCACCTGAAGCCTTATCTGCCCGGTCACGTCACCGAAGGCTCGGCCCATGCCGTGTCGGCCGCACCCTTCGGCAGCGCTTCCATCCTGCCGATCACCTGGATGTACATCCGCATGATGGGCGCTTCTGGCCTGAAGCAGGCTACTGAGACCGCCATCATCTCGGCCAACTATGTGGCGACACGGCTCGCGCCGCATTTCCCGCTCCTCTACAAGGGCAGGCACGATCGCATCGCTCATGAATGCATCCTCGACACCCGCGTGCTCAAGGAGAGCTCCGGCATCAGCGTCGACGATATCGCCAAGCGCCTGATCGACTACGGCTTCCACGCGCCGACCATGTCGTTTCCGGTCGCCGGCACGCTGATGGTCGAGCCGACCGAATCCGAGCCCAAGCAGGAACTTGATCGCTTCTGCGAGGCGATGATTGCGATATCAGGCGAGGCGGCCAAGGTGGCGAAGGGCGAATGGCCCTTGGCCGACAATCCGCTGGTCAACGCGCCACACACCGCCGCCGAGGCGCTGGCTGGCGAGTGGACCCATCCCTATTCGCGGCTCGAGGCGGCCTATCCAGCCGGCAACGCCGATACTTCGGCAAAATACTGGCCGCCGGTATCGCGCATCGACAATGTCGCCGGCGACCGCAACCTCGTCTGCTCCTGCCCGCCACTGTCGGAGTATCTGGGCGCGGCGGAGTAGTCCGCCAGGCAACAATCAGGCAGAACGCAGGGCCGGCCCGACTTGGTCGGCCCTGTTGGCCTTGTTCTGGGCAATGACGCGATTTCGCCCGGCCCGCTTTGCCGCATACAGCGCTGCGTCGGCCTCGGCCAGCACATCGTCGAGAGTGCCGCCAGCCTTGCCAAAGCCGATGCCGCCACTGACCGTGCTGCGCAACGGACCAAGCGGGGTGGCCACGACCTCGGTGCCGAAGGCGACGCTGATCTTGCTTGCAAGATCGTGGGCTCTCTCTTCCGTCATCCGCGACATGACCAGCGCGAATTCCTCGCCGCCCAGCCGAAAGGCGTCGACGCCGGTCCTGGCATATTTGTTGATGACAGCGGCGAAACGGCACAGAACCTGATCGCCGACCGGGTGACCGAATACATCGTTCGTCTTCTTGAAATGGTCGAGGTCGAACATGGCGACGGACATGAAGGAGCCGAAGGCACGCTCGCCATAAAGTGCCGTCAGCCCCCGCCGGTTCATCAGCCCGGTCAAGGGATCGGTCATGGTCTCGGCCTTCAATTCGATCTGCGCCTGCAAATGGTGGAGCGAGAGCGTCAATGCGCCAAGCCCGGTCATGCAGGCGACCGCCACGACCGAATTCAACCGCTCGGCCCAATTGTCGGGCGCAACGCCGAGCACCCACTGGCCCTTGACCAGCAGGACCGCGCCGCAAAGTCCGAAGGACAGCGCACAGACGCCGCTCAGGCACGAAACGACCAGCAGAATCCGGCGATCGTGACCACCTTTGATCCAGAACATTGCCCCGATCAGCGAGAGCAGGGCCGTCACCGTGGCGTAGGCAAGGATGAAACCGAGACCGTCAAGCCCGAGATACGTCGCGCCCGCGCAAGCGGCCATCGCGAGCAAGGTCGGCAGAACCACGCGTTTGTAATTGCGCATCCCGAGATATTGCATGGCCGACAGGCAGATGATCAGGAAGCCCAGGGTGAGAAGCGCAAGCACGATCTGGCAAAGCCAGGGACCGGGATCCCTTGCGTAGTGCCAGAACAGGACCACATGCGCGACGAGCACGAGAATGCCGCACGCCACAGTGAGCACGAAGCGAGCCCGCGGCGCGGTGAACCAGATCGCAAACATGGTAACGCTGAGGCACGTGCCCGACAGCGCAGCCGCGAGCAGGAGCGAACTATAATCCAACATGCGCAGTAAACAGCCTCTTGGGGGTCTTTGCCACACTCTAGGTCAGCAGCAGTCCGCGGATACCGTTTTTCAGCCAAGCTTCCGGGGCAACTTCCGACAAGGTTTACAAAGCGTCGATGCTCCAACGCTTTGGCGCATTTCCGTCGCTTGGCTGTCGAATGGTTTTGCGGTATGAGGCGCCATCCTCGAACGTAACAGGAACCTCCGTCGCCTGCCCGCAAAAAGCGTGGCAGTATCGCGGGGTGATTCGCAGCATTGGAATCCAGGATCAGCATGGACGACAACAACGATCTTTTCGGCAATCTGGAAAAGCAGCCGCAGCCGGTTCGCGCTACCGCGCGCCCTGCTGACCCGCTGGTGCAGGCGGCGAAGCGCCCGGCATCCCGCGATGGCAGCGAGAGCTATAGCGCCGCCGACATCGAGGTTCTGGAAGGGCTGGAGCCGGTGCGGCGGCGGCCCGGCATGTATATTGGCGGCACCGACGACAAGGCGATGCACCATCTGTTCGCCGAAGTCATCGACAATTCGATGGATGAGGCGGTCGCCGGCCACGCGACCTTCATCGATGTCGAGCTCTCCGCCGACGGCTATCTCTCCGTCACCGACAATGGCCGCGGCATCCCGGTCGATCCACATCCGAAATTCAAGAAGCCGGCACTCGAAGTCATCATGACGACGTTGCATTCGGGCGGTAAGTTCGACTCGAAGGTCTATGAGACCTCGGGCGGCCTGCACGGCGTCGGCGTTTCCGTGGTCAATGCGCTCTCGGATCATCTCGAGGTCGAAGTCGCGCGGGGACGGCAGCTTTATCGGCAGAAATTCTCGCGTGGCCTCCCCGTCACCGGCCTCGAGCAGCTCGGCGAAGTACATAACCGCCGCGGCACGAAAATCCGCTTCCACCCCGACGAGCAGATCTTCGGCAAGGGCGCAGCGTTTGAGCCGGCGCGGCTCTATCGCATGACGCGCTCGAAGGCCTATCTGTTCGGCGGCGTCGAAATCCGCTGGACCTGCGATCCGTCGCTGATCAAGGAAAAGGATCAGACGCCGGCCAAGGCAGAGTTCCATTTCCCAGGCGGCCTCAAGGACTATCTGAAGGCCTCGCTCGGCGACGAGTTCCAGGTCACCCGCGAAGTCTTCGCCGGCAAGAGCGACAGGCAAGGTGGCCACGGCTCGCTCGAATGGGCGGTGACCTGGTTCGGTGGCGACGGCTTCCTCAACTCCTACTGCAACACCATCCCGACCGCCGAAGGTGGTACGCACGAGGCCGGCTTCCGCAATGTCCTGACGCGCGGCTTGCGTTCCTACGCCGATCTTGTCGGCAATAAGCGCGCCTCGATCGTCACGTCGGAGGACGTCATGATCTCGGCGGCCGGCATGCTGTCGGTGTTCATCCGCGAGCCGGAATTCGTCGGCCAGACCAAAGACAGGCTGGCGACGATCGAGGCAATTCGCATTGTCGAGACCGCCATCCGCGACCCCTTCGACCATTGGCTGGCCGACAATCCGCAAGAGGCTTCGAAACTGCTCGAATGGGTGATCGCGCGCGCCGACGAGCGGGTGCGCCGGCGCCAGGAAAAGGAAGTGTCGCGCAAAAGCGCGGTGCGCAAATTGCGGCTGCCCGGCAAGCTCGCCGACTGCACGCAGAATGCCGCTGCCGGCGCCGAGCTCTTCATTGTCGAGGGCGATTCGGCCGGCGGCTCGGCGAAACAGGCGCGCGACCGGGCCAGCCAGGCTGTGCTGCCGCTACGGGGCAAGATCCTCAATGTCGCCAGCGCCGGCAACGACAAGCTTGCCGCCAACCAGCAGATATCGGACCTGATCCAGGCATTGGGCTGCGGCACGCGCTCAAAATACCGCGATGAGGATTTGCGCTACGACCGCGTCATCATCATGACCGATGCCGATGTCGACGGCGCCCACATCGCCTCACTGCTGATTACCTTCTTCTACCAGGAGATGCCGGGCCTGGTCCGCGGCGGCCATCTCTATCTGGCGGTGCCGCCACTCTACTCGATCCGGCAAGGCGGCAAGGTCGCCTATGCTCGCGACGACGCGCACAAGGACGAACTTCTGCGCACCGAATTCACCGGGCGCGGCAAGGTCGAAATCGGCCGCTTCAAGGGGTTGGGCGAAATGATGGCTGCCCAGCTCAAGGAAACGACCATGGATCAGAGGAAGCGCACGCTGCTCAGGGTCGACGTGATCGACGCCGAGGCCGCAACCAAGGACGCGGTCGACGCGCTGATGGGCACCAAGCCGGAAGCTCGCTTCCGCTTCATCCAGGAACGTGCGGAATTCGCCGAGACGGAAGTGCTGGATATCTGAACTAGCCCACTCCCATCGAATGCGGAGATGAGCGTGTGATCTGGGACCGTCTGCACAGCGATCTTGCCGCAAAGTTTGCCAGCCTCACGCGACCGACCCGATCGGACTGGATTTTCGCGCTGCGCACGGTTTCCGCTGGGCTGATTGCGCTTCTCGCCGCCTATGCCCTCAAGCTCGACCACCCGCAATGGGCGATGATGACGGTGTTCATCGTTGCCCAGCCGGTCGCCGGCATGGTGTTGGCCAAGGGCTTTTACCGGCTGCTCGGCACACTGGCCGGTGGTTTGGCGGCGATCGGCATCACATCCCTTTTTGGCACCAGTCCCTGGCTGCTGGTCACCATCCTGGCGATCTGGATCGGACTCTGCACGCTCGTCTCGTCGCTGCTGCGCAACCCGGAAGCCTATGGCGCGGCACTCGCCGGCTATACGGCGATGATCATCGGCCTGCCCGCGTTCGGACAGCCGCACCTCGTCGTCGATCTCGCTGTGGCGCGCTGTGCCGAGATCGTGCTCGGCATCGTCTGCGCCGGTCTGACCAGCCGGCTGATCCTGCCGAAACTGGCGGCCGACGCTATCATCTCCAGGTTGAAGCGCAGCATTCTCGACCTTGCCACCTATGCCGGAGGCGCTTTTTCCGGCGGCGATGCGGCAACGCTTGCGGCGCTCCAGCGCAAACTGATCACTGATGGCCAGACGCTCGCTGAAATGCGCACCTATGCAAGGCTCGAAGCGCCAAGCTTCGCCACCCGTGCTCACCCGGTCAGGCGCACGATCGGCCAGTTGCTCTGGGCGCTGTCGGCGGCGCGCGCGCTGCACTCCCATGCCGCGCCGAAGAACGCCGCACTTGTTCCTGTGCGCAGCGAACTGCAGGCGCTTGTTGGCGAACTGGCTATCAAACCGGGCGCGCTTGACGATACATCTTCCTGGGTGGCGCGGCTCGATGCGATTGCCAGCCAGGCACGGCAGGTGCCGGCAGCCGCCCCCGGAGGCGACAAGGTTGGCTCAGTCACTCGCCTCACCATCGCCGCCGATTTTGCGGAGGCGCTGAAGCAGGTGCTGCTCGGCCTGGATGCGTTGCGCTCGCCCGTTTCCCGGCCTTCCCGCGAGCGGCGCCAGCCGGCGCTGGTCGTGCACCGCGACTACCATGCCGCCTGGCGCAACGCCGTGCGCGCCGCCCTTGCCACGCTACTGGTGGCGGCCTTCTGGCTCACGACGAAATGGTCGGAAGCGGCAGGCACAGTCATTCTCGTCGCCGTCGTCTCCAGCCTGTTTGCTGCCCGCCCCGATCCCGTCCAGTCGGCCTGGGGCTTCTTCATAGGAACATTGCTGGCTCTGCCTTTCGCGTTTCTCGTCGGCCAGATAGCACTGCCTGCTTTGCCCGGCTTCGGCTGGTTCGCGCTCTTCGTCATGCCGATCCTTGTGCCGGCAGCACTTGGCATGGCCAATCCGCGTTATGTCGGTGTCGCCACGGCTTTCGCCATCAATTTTCTCGCTTTCCTCAGCCCGCATCAGGCGATGACCTACGACCCCCTGCCATTCTTCGCCGGCTCGGCGTCGATCCTGGTCGGTATTCTTCTCGCCATCGGCGTCTTTATGGTCGTCTTGCCCGCCGACCCATGGGTTACCGTCAACCGCATCCTGCAGGCCATGCGGGAGGATCTGGCCCGGCTTTGCCTGCACGAGCGCGTGCCGCGGCGATCCGCTTTCGAAAGCCTTGCCTACGACCGGATCAACCAGCTGATGCCGCTGTTGCAGCGCGTCGGCAAGAAAGGCGACGCAGCCCTGGGCAGCGGCATCGCCACTGTGACCGTCGGGCTGGAGATTCTGCGGTTGCGCGCGGCGCAGCAGAATTCCATGGTCCCATCGGAAACGGTTCTTTCGATCACCAATTTCCTGCGCGGGCTGGCGCGCGAGTTGCTTTTTCACCGGCCGGGCGAGCGGCAGACGGCAACGATCGCCGTCGCCAGGCAATATGCGGCTGGCATCGCCGAACGCAGCGACGCGGCCGAGATGTTGCAGGTTGCGGCCTCTCTGCGCATCATCGCTGCGACGCTAGAGGACTTTCCGGATTTCTTCGCGAAGGATAAGGTCTAGGCCGCCGCGATCGCCAGCGCGTGGCCGCGCGCGTTTTCGCGCAGCGCGTCAAGATGGATTGACTTCACCAACCCGGCAAGATCGCCTTGAGCGGACTGCCCGCCGAGCTCCTTCAGCATCAGCCAGCTGACTTCCTGAACGCCGGCGATGCGCTTGCCATTGGCAACCTCGCGCCAGATCTTCAGCGCGCGCAGGATGATTGCGTGGATTGCAGTGGCAAGGCCGGCGCTGCGGAACAACGCCTGCAGCGCCACATCGTGCCCTCCGGCCAGCAGCGCCCTCACCCGTTGTTCGGACTGCTGGCTGAGCGCGACCAGCGCCGAGCCGAAGAAGTCGACCTTACCATGCGCGATGGTGCGAATGAGGAAGCTTGCCGTCAGGTCGCCACGCAGGCGCAGATGCTCGATCAGGGCGGCATGTTCTTCCTGGCGCGTGCCTTCGATCAGCGTCACCGAAGCCTTGACGCAGGCGTCGCGCATGACGCGTTCGGCTCTTGCCGGGCCCATCAGCGCCAGCACCAGCGGCGATCCCTTGAGGGTCTCGCCAAGTTTTATCAGCAGCATGTGCCGGCAGTCGGCCGGCAGCCGCGCGTCTGATATCAGCGCTTCGCGCATCAGAGGCAGATGACCATGTCGTTCGGCCATACGGCGAAAGCTGAGCGAAGCAATATCTGCGCCGCTGTTGGCGAGCAGCGTGGCGCAGGCTTCCGCTTCGCCGATCTCGGCGATCGCCGCCGCCACCGCCATCGAGACGACAGGCCGGTCGGCGATCAATTTCTGCGTCGCCTTCTGGCCGCTCGCGACCCGGTCGATCAGGTCGGCATCGGTGAGCAGCGGCGAACGCGCCAGCACCAGGCTGGCCACTTCCGGCTGGTCGGACGCCAGCGCGCTGATGATCTGCAACGGCGCGTGATGGCTCATTGACAGCGCCTCGGCAATCGCCAATCGCACCTTCGACGAGGCGTCGTCGAGCAACAGCGTCAGCGCGGCCTCGGCGGCGCAGCGATCCTCGAAAGGCAGGTCGGAATTGATATAGGCGCGGGCCAGCGCGCTGGCCGCCGCGGCACGCTCGGAAACCCTTGCCGTGTCAATCCATCTCAGGAAATGCGAAACAATCATGCCGTCCGCTACGCCCCCGGCCCAAGTCCGTTCTAGCCCCTGACAAGACCCTAGGCAGAAATGGTTTACGAACGGTTCACCATGTTCATTAACCGGCTTGATGGACTGGTAGGCAGCGCCTATCAAGCTCAGGGAAAAGGGAGAGCGACCATGGCCGGGCTTTATCTGGAAGAGTTCGTCGTCGGCCAGCTATTCCGGCATACGCTGCGCAAGACCGTCACCGAAAGCGACAACATGCTGTTTTCGGTGATGACGCTGAACCCGCAGCCGCTGCACATCGATTTCGACTTCGCCGCCAGGAGCGAATGGGGCAAGCCGCTGGTCAATTCGCTGTTCACGCTGGGCCTGATGATCGGCATTTCGGTGAACGACATCACCGTCGGCACCACCATTGCCAATCTCGGCATGAAGGAGACGGTGTTTCCACATCCGGTCTTCCATGGCGACACCATTCGCGTTGAGACTACTGTGATCTCGATGCGGGAATCGAAATCGAAGCCGGACCGCGGCATCGTCGAGTTCGAACACCGCGCCTACAACCAGAATGACGTACTCGTCGCCAAATGCACGAGGCAAGCGATGATGATGAAGAAGGCGGCCTGACGGATGCGTTCGCTGCTCTTTGTTCCCGGCGACTCGGAAAAGAAGCTGGAGAAGGGGTTTGGCGCCGGCGCCGATGTGGTCATCGTCGACCTCGAGGATTCCGTGGCGCCCGGGAACAAGCCTGCAGCGCGCGACCTCACGGCGCACTTCATTGCCGCCCATCGGCATCGGACCGCAGCCGCGATCTATGTCCGGGTCAACGATCTGTCGAGCGGACTGACCGACGATGATCTTGCAAAACTTGTTCAGGCTAAACCCGACGGCATCATGCTGCCGAAGTCGAATAGCGGCCAGGACGTGCAACAGCTTTCGGCCAAACTCAGGGTACATGAGGCTGAAAACGGCCTGCCGGACGGTGCGATAAGAATTCTGCCGATCATCACAGAAACGGCGGCGGGCGTGCTGGCGGCCGCGACCTACGCCGAGGTCAGCGCGCGGCTTGTCGGCGTCACCTGGGGCGCGGAGGATCTGTCGGCGGCGATCGGTGCCCGCACGGCGCGCGACGGGAATGGCCGCTACACCGATGTCTTTCGCTTTGCCCGAACCATGACCATTCTGGCCGCGGGTGCTGCTGAGGTCGCCGCGATCGACACGGTCTTCCCCGATTTTCGCGACATGGCCGCCTTCGAGGTCGAATGCGCCGAAGCCGAGCGCGACGGTTTCACCGGCAAGATGGCGATCCATCCGGCGCAGGTGCCGGTCATCAACGCCGCGTTCACACCGTCGACTGAGGCGGTTCAGCATTCCGCTGCCCTGGTTGCCGCATTCGAGGCGGCGGGAAATCCCGGTGTCGTCGGCATCGGTGGCAAGATGTACGACCGGCCGCATCTCAGACTCGCCGAACGGCTTCTGGCGCGGGCCAGGGCGGCTGGAGTTCTGGCCTGATCTTCCCCAGCCCTATTCTTTTTCCCAACGGGGCCGGCGCATCGAGAATATCTCGTCGACACTGGCATAGTCCATGTAGCCGAGACGGCCGACATTGCCCGCCCTGACGATATCGAACCTGCCGTCGTTCAGGAACGCGTCGTCGATATGGACACCGACGACTTCGCCGGCCACCACGACCGCGCTCGTCGATGTTCCGTCCAGCGCTTTCGGGCGAAATATCTCCGTCACCCGGCATTCGAGCGCGGCGGGTGCTGCCGCCACACGGGGCGGCGCAACAAGACGCGACGGCGCCATCGCCAGCTCGGCATAGCCGAACTCGCTTATGCCGCGCGGCGCGTCCACCGCCGTTCGATTCATTTTCTCCGCCAGCTCGCGGCTGACCAGATTGGCGACGAACTCGCCGGTTTCCTCGGCAAAGGTGGCGCTGTCCTTCTCGCCTTCGGACGAGAACCAGACGATGAAGGGCCGGGTCGAAAAGGCATTGAAGAAGGAATAGGGCGCAAGATTGATCCTGCCGTCCCTGTCCACTGTCGAGATCCAGCCGATCGGGCGCGGCGCCACGATCGCCTTGGAGGGGTCGTGCGGCAGCCCATGCCCTTTCGACGGCTCGTAGAACATTTTCTCTCTCTAGGTGTGTTGAGATTCAGGTCAGGCCGAGTCGAAAACGATGATTTCCGAGAACCGGAGCGGAGCGTACTTGAAGTACGTGAGCACCGGAAGCGCGGGAGACCATCGTTTGCAGGCTGGCATCACCTGAATATCACACATCTACCCCGCCCAGGGCCCCTGATAGTCAGCATAGAGTTTTGCCGCATCGGGGCGCGGCCGCTCTGGCGCTAGCCCTTGATAAGAGCCGATGTGGACAAAGCCGACAACGCGCTCATGCGGCGCCAGCCCCAGAATCGCCCTGCCCTCGGGCACGTCTGAATACCAGTTGCTGATCATATTGGTACCATAGCCCAGCGCATTAGCCGATATCATCAGGTTCATCGCCGCCATGCCGCCGGACAGGAACATTTCCCATTGCGGGATCTTCGGGTTCTCCTTCGGGCTCGACACCACGCCAACCACCAGCGGCGCGCGCGAAAAGCGCGCCAGTTCCTGGTTGCGGCGGCCTTCGGGCAGCGGCCCTTCGCGCTGTTCGGCAAGGGCTGCCAGTTTCTTGCCGATCTCGATGCGGGACTCGCCCCGGTAGAGGATGAAGCGCCAGGGTTCCAGCCGGCCATGGTCCGGCACCCGTGAGGCAGCGGCAATCATTGTCGCGATGTCGGCGTCGCTGGGCGCCGGCTCCTTCAGCTCCGGGATCGGCGCGGAATTTCGGGTCAGCAGAAAGTCGATGATCGGCGACGCCATGGACGCAAGTCTCCTGGAATTTGAGCTGAAGCACGCCATCGCGGCATCGGGCGGCTCGGGCAGTGGCGCGGACGCGCCGGGCGGAAGAGCCCTCCAAACCGAAACACGCGTAAGCGGAAGCGATCCGGACTCTTAAGCCTTGAAATTGCCACCGCCTTGGGCTTCAACGCAAGGCATGTTTGAGGGGATGCTGCGTCTTTTCCTGATCTGGCTCGGCGCCGCGCTGCTGGCGGTGCCGGCTTCATCCGCCATCGCGCAGGACGCGGACGGCATCGGCAATCTGAAGCTTCCCGGGATTTCCAGCTACGCGACGCCGAAAAGCGAGACACCGCTGGCTTTGGGCAGCAGCGGCGCGATCACGCTGTCGGCGCAACTGACCGACAAGGGCGCCGACATCACGCGCGGCATCGTCTGGCGCGTCTTCAAGCCTGAAACAGCAAGCGACGGCAAGCTGCCGATGGTCGCTTCCGCCCATGGCGGCACCGCCGTGTTCCAGCTCGAGCCCGGCAGCTATCTGGTCCACGCCTCCTATGGGCGGGCCGGCGCCACCAAGCGCATCACCGTCGGCAAGGACGCCAGGCGCGAGAGCCTTGTGCTTGATGCCGGCGGTCTCAAGCTCGACGCCGTGCTGTCGGGCGGAGCGCGCATCCCGCCGAAAAAGCTGCGCTTTTCGATCTACGAGGATCATGCCGAAGCCAATGGCGACCGTGCGCTGATCATACCCGACGTCGAGCCGAACAGCGTCGTGCGGCTGAACGCCGGCGTCTACCATGTCGTCTCGACCTATGGCGCGGTGAATGCGGTCATTCGCTCCGACATCCGCGTCGAGGCCGGCAAGCTGACTGAAGCGACTGTCGAGCATCGCGCAGCCGAGATGACCATGAAGCTGGTGCGCGAGCCCGGCGGCGAGGCGATCGCCGACACCTCCTGGTCGTTGCTCAACGAATCTGGCGATCCCATCAAGGAAACCGTCGGCGCCTTTGCCTCGATGGTCCTAGCCGAGGGCGACTACACCATCATCGCCAAGAACCGCGACCGTATCTATCAGAAGGATTTTACGGTCGTGGCCGGACAGAACAAGGAGATCGAGGTTCTGGCTTCGGAAGCCTCGGCGATCGATCCCGAGGAAGGCGCGGACTAAACCGTCCGGACACCACCCTGAAGATTGGGTTCCGGCAAGGCCTGACTCTCAGGCCGCCTTGCGCATGCGTCGCGGAAGGAACTGCACACGGCCGCGCGGTTCGGCCGGCGCCAGATCGAACACGCCACGATAGAGGCGGTCGAGCAGCACCTTGCGGTCACGCAAAGGCTCCAGTTCTTCCCAAGTCAGCGCACCGCCGACGCGCACCTCGATCGATTTGCCGGAGAGCCGCGCGAATTCACGGATGAGCAACGATGTACGCAGCGTCAGCGAGGCCTTGCCGACGAATTTCGCCACGCGTCCGTCGCGCTCGGCCATGTTCATGGGACCGCTGACCAGATGGAACAGGCGACCGTTCTGGCCGGAAAAATGCATGGGAATGACCGAGGCTCTGGCATCCTGCACGAGACGGGCCGGAAACATCTTCCATGGCAGGTCGCGCGCCCGGCCGAACCCCTTTGGCGCAGTGGCAACGCCGCCGGCTGGAAAGACGACGATGGTGACGCCCTCTTTCAGCAGCCGCACCGCCTCATGGCGCACCGCCATGTTGTTCCTGAGCGCATCCTTGGTTTCTGAAAAGTCGATCGGCAGCGAATAAGGCTCCATCTCGCGGATCTTGAGCAGATCCTTGTGAATCATGACGCGAAACGGGCGCTGAAGCTGCTCGGCCAGCGACAGCACGGCTATGCCGTCGCCGATGCCGAACGGATGGTTGGCGACGATCACCAGCGGCGTGTCGGGCAGTCTTGCCGGCGGCCATTGGTCGGCGGTCCGCACCCGAACGTCAATCAGCTCGAGCATGCGACTGAACACGCGCTCGCCGGTCGGCACCACGTGACGGCGCCAGAAATCATAGAGCGCGGCATAGCGGTCGCGCCCGGACAGACCTTCGATCGAGTGGATGAACCAGCGCGTCAATGCCGGCTGATGCGGGCTGGCATAGGAAAGTTCGGGAAACGGTCTTTCGCGCAGTTTCAGCTTCAGCATCGCGATTTGTTAAACTCATGCCATGACAGGGATGTGAAAATGGCGGTGGATCGCCCCACCGCCATTTTCATCGAAATCCAAGAGAGATCAGGCCGCGCGGCGCCTGCGGTCGGGCGTGACCGCCTCATCGGAAAGCAACTTCACGGCTTCAGCCAGGCCAAGCGATTCCTGATCGCGCGACCCCAGACGGCGGATGTTGACCGTCGCTTCCTCCGCCTCGCGCTTACCGCAGACGAGGATGACCGGGACCTTGGCCAGCGAGTGCTCGCGGACCTTGTAGTTGATCTTCTCGTTGCGCAGATCGGCTTCCGCCTGGAGCCCGGCCGCCTTCAACTGAGCGACGACCTTTTGCGCGTAGTCGTCGGCGTCCGAAGTGATTGTCGCCACCACCACCTGCAATGGCGCGAACCACAACGGGAAATGGCCGGAATAGTTTTCGATCAGGATACCAAGGAAGCGTTCCATCGAGCCGCAGATGGCGCGATGCACCATGACGGGCTGCTTCTTCTCCGAATCCGAGCCGATGTAGAAGGCGCCAAACCGTTCCGGCAGGTTGAAGTCGACCTGCGTTGTGCCGCACTGCCATTCGCGGCCGATGGCGTCCTTCAGCACATATTCGAATTTGGGCCCGTAGAAGGCGCCCTCGCCCGGATTGATCGACGTCTTGATCCGATTGCCCGACCGTGTACGGATCGTCTCCAGCACGCTGCCCATGATCGCCTCGGCGTGATCCCACGCCTCGTCGGTGCCGACGCGCTTGTCCGGACGCGTCGACAGCTTCACACTGATCTCGTCGAAACCGAAATCGGCATAGGTCGACAGGATCAGGTCGTTGATGCGCAGGCACTCCGAGGCGAGCTGCTCCTCGGTGCAGAAGATATGCGCGTCGTCCTGCGTGAAGCCGCGCACGCGCATCAGCCCGTGCAGCGCGCCCGACGGCTCGTAGCGATGCACATTGCCGAATTCGGCAAGCTTTACCGGCAGATCGCGATAGGACTTCAGCCCGTGCTTGAATATCTGCACATGGCCTGGACAGTTCATCGGCTTCAGCGCGAAGATCCGGTCGTCGTCGGTATCGTCGCCGGCGACCGTCACCTTGAACATGGCGTCGCGGTACCAGCCCCAGTGGCCCGACGTCTCCCACAGGCTCTTGTCCAGCACCTGCGGCGCGTTGACCTCCTGATAGCCTTGCTCGTCGAGACGGCGGCGCATGTAGTTGACCAGGTTCTGGAACATCTTCCAGCCCTTGGCGTGCCAGAAGACGACGCCCGGCCCCTCCTCCTGGAAATGGAACAGGTCCATCTCGCGGCCGAGCTTCCTGTGGTCGCGCTTTTCGGCTTCCTCCAGCATCATCTGATAGGCATCGAGCTGTGCCTGGTCGGCCCAGGCCGTGCCGTAGATGCGCGTCAGCATCGGGTTGTTCGAATCACCGCGCCAATAGGCTCCGGCCACCTTCATAAGCTTGAAGGCGTTGCCGATCTGCCCGGTCGAAGCCATGTGCGGACCACGACAGAGGTCGAACCAGTCGCCCTGCGCATAGATCTTGAGATCCTGATCGTCGGGGATGGCGTCGATCAGTTCCAGCTTGTAGCGCTCGCCCTTGTCGGCAAATACTTTTTTGGCCTTGTCGCGCGACCAGACCTCTTTGGTGAACGGCTTGTTGCGCGCGATGATCTCGCGCATCTTTTTCTCGATCACCGGGAAATCGTCGGGCGTGAATGGCTCATTGCGAGCGAAGTCGTAATAGAACCCGTTCTCGATCACCGGCCCGATCGTCACCTGCGTTCCCGGCCACAATTCCTGCACGGCTTCGGCCAGCACATGTGCCGCATCGTGGCGGATGAGCTCCAGCGCGCGCGGATCCTCGCGGGTGATGATCTCGACCTTGCCGGACTTGCCGATCGGATCGCCGAGATCGCGCACCACGCCGTCGATCGAGTAGGCGACGGCCTTCTTGGCCAGCGACTTCGAGATCGATTCGGCGAGACCCGCGCCGGTCATCGCCGCGTCGTAGTCGCGGACGGAACCATCGGGAAATGTCAGGGAAACGGAATTCAACATCAGGTATCTCCTATCCAGTCCCGCAAACGAGCGCGGGTGGTGAAATGCCGGATACGTCCGGCGGCGGCAGCCTTTTAGGGGTAGATTCCGGCGCAGTAAAGCGCTCGTTCCGCTATTTGATCAAGCCAGGCAGCTCTTTCAAGAACGCTGCGCGCGTCTCGAGGCCCTTCGGCATATCGGTCCGGTTCGCATTGACGACGAGCCGTGCAAACACAATCTGGCGGTCATTCTTCTCAGCCCAGCCGACGAACCAGCCAAGCGAGCGTTTGTCCGCGCCGCCATTGCCGAGCCTCGTGCTCCCGGTCTTGCCTTGCACAGTCCAGCCGCCAGCATGAAAGCTCGGAATGATCGCTTCGGCCATCTGATGCGTCTTGGCCGAAACCGGCATTTTGCCGGCAAGCATCCGGCGCAGGAAAGCAGTCTGCTCGACAGGCGATATTTCGAGCGACGAATTCACCCAGGAATTTGTGAGGCTGTCATTCTTGCCGGCATTGCCGGAGACATCCATGTTGCCATAGCCGAACTTCGTCACATATCCGGCAAAGCGTTCGCCGCCGAGCCGGCGCGTGATTTCACGGGAATACCAGAGGACGGAATCACGCTCCCAGATTGTCGGATCGACGGTTTTCCGGTCCCGCTTCACCGCCTTGAACTCGGGCTTGTAGTCCCAGCTTGGCGTGTGCTCGTCGCTCAGAATGCCGGAGTCATAGCCAATCAGGGCCAAGGGCACCTTGAAGGTCGAGGCCGGGCTAAAGCGCTGGTCGCAAACGCCGTCCCGGTAGAGCGTCTCGCCGCTCACCGCATTCTGGATCAGCGTACATTCGACGGCGCCGAGCGGCGCCGACTGCGCCCGCAACGGGAAACCAAGCAGCCAGGCCAGAAGGAAAAGAACGATCGCGAAAACGAAGGGACGGCGGTCTATCTGGCGCATGCAAAGCTCTTTCCTGAAGGGATTACCGGAAGTGGCTTAGCGAGGCGTCTTGTCTCGATTTTGTCTCAAATTTGCAGTCTTTGTGCAGGCTTGTATTAACCCTACCGGTTCGTAAAGATCGGCCGGCGCTGAAATCCGGTGGACGCAGTCAGATCTCGGATTCGCCGCGCTTCCTGCCGATCTGCCAATACCGCCAGGGCATGAACCAGCGATAGCGCTCAGCCAACACCTCCGGCACCCGGTCGATGCCGTGCGTGCCGAACGGCCCGCAGCGCAGCACCCGGAAGAAACCCATCCAGCCACCCGCCCACAGGCCGTGACGGGCGATCGCCTCATGCGCGTATTCGGAACAGGTCGGCAGATGCCGGCACGAATTGCCGACAAAGCCGGACAGCGTCAGCTGGTAGAGCCGGACAAGCGACGTGCCGAGAACCCGGCCTGGCGTCTTGCGCCACGGGCCGGGCCAATTGCGCCCGCGCCGTGCGGCCAATGCAGCATGTGCGTGCTGGTGCTCGTTGCTCATCGCGATCCGGATCGTCTTCCTGTCGTCGATAGATGTGGACATTGGCCGGGGAAAGCAATGTCTCTTCGGCTCCTCGATGGCATTCAACGATGGCGCGGATACGCGCGGCCCGTCGGGTGGGTCCGCTGAGGCGAACCTGTTTCGGTTCGCCAACTGCCACCGGACTCCATACGCGTCGGTCTTGGCGGCTGGTACTGAAACGTCACGATCCGCATCACGTCACCGAAGATATCCAGAAATTCGTTCATGGCCGCTTCTCCTCTAGGCAGCGATTAGATCGCTGCTGGCCTTCGTCCTCAAACGAGTATAATTTCTGCCTCGGATAACTCTGGGTTATGCGAATGAAGCGTGGGCGGCTTCCACTGACGGCATTGAGAAGTTTCGAGGCGGCCGGCCGGCACCTGAGCTTCAGCCGCGCTGCCGAGGAGCTTTTCGTTTCGCAAGCGGCGATCAGCCGCCAGATACGAGAACTGGAAACCTTGGTCGGCAAGCCGCTGTTCGAGCGGCTTCACCGCAAGGTCGAGCTGACGGAAGTGGGGCAAACCCTCCTCGCTCAATTGACCACCAGTTTCGACGATATCGACCGTCGGCTGTCGCAAATTGTCAGCAAACGGGCCCAGAGCCAGTTAGCGGTCAGTGTCGAACCGTCCTTCGCCGGCGAGTTTCTGATACAGCGTCTCAATTCGTTTCGGGAACGTCATCCCGATATCGACATTTCGATCGACGCGGAATCCCGGCTTATCGAATTCCGCGGTCACGAAGCAGAGATCGCAATCCGGTATGGAGCGACCGTCCGGTCCTGGCCGCGCACTGAAGCGCGGCATCTGGTCGACGTTCTGGTGACGCCAGTCCTGACTTCCGCATTGCTCGCGTCTGGCGCCCCTCTGACATCTCCCGCCGGCCTGCGCCACTATACCTTGCTCCACGACTACAATCGCGATGGCTGGGCGAGGTGGTTTCAAGCGGTGGGCCTTCCAGATCTCGCGCTGCAGAGAGGACCATTGTTTACAGATGCAGCCCTTGCCATGCAGGCCGCGAAGCTTGGGCATGGCGTTGCGTTGGGTGACCGCATCCTGAACGGCGCGGATCTTCGAGCCGGTCTGCTGGTTCGACCATTCGAGATGGAAGTGCCCTATGGCGCCTATTGGCTTGTCGCCGCTGATTTCCAGCGCCTTAGCCAGCCAGCAAGGACTTTTGCGGATTGGCTTGTCGAGGAACTCCGTGCATGGCCGACCGAAAACGAAACCTGATCAAGCCGCCTCTTCCGCCCGCTTCTTCTCGATCTGGCCGATGGCGTCGACCACGGCATCGAAGGTCAGCATGGTCGAGGCGTGGCGCGCCTTGTAATCGCGCACGGGTTCCAGATATCTGAGGTCGGCGAAACGGCCTTGTGGCGGCGCCCCGTTCTCCTTCAGCATCTTCAGCATTGTCTCGCGAACGCTGCGCAATTCATCCGCGCTCGCACCAACGACGTGTTCGGCCATGATCGAGGACGAGGCCTGGCCGAGCGCACAAGCCTTCACATCATGCGCGAAATCGGTGACGATGCCGTCATCCATCTTCAGATCGACGGTGACCGTCGAGCCGCACAGTTTGGAATGCGCTCGCGCCGTAGCATCGGGATGTTCGAGCCGGCCGATCCGCGCGATGTTTCCGGCAAAACCCAGAATTTTCGCATTGTAGACGTCGTCGATCATTTTTTTCCAATCCGTCGCCGCCAAGCGAACAGCGATTGCCGCTGATGCGTCTTTCATTCGCTCGGCACGACCATATATAATGCTGGCAGTCGGGCATCGACAAGGCAACCAAAGGCCCTGTCCTTGCTCAAATCAGTTCACGCCGCTTGCGGGCTGGAAACCGGGCGATTTTCCAAGCGCGAAAGGTCGTGGTCCGTTCAACTCGTTCCTCCTGAGAGGGGAACTACGGGAGACGCCTTTAATGGATGCCGTCATCAAGAAGCTCATGCCCCAGTCCGCCTATATGGAAAAGCCGGTCACCGACCGGCCGAGCGAAGCCGAGGTCGAGGCTGCGGTGCGCACGCTTTTGCGCTGGACCGGCGACAATCCTGACCGCGAGGGCCTGATCGACACGCCCAAGCGTGTCACCAAGGCGTTCCGCGAAATGTTCAACGGTTATGATATGTGCCCGGCCGACGAACTCGGCCGCACCTTCGAGGAAGTCGCCGGCTATGACGACCTCGTAATCGTCAAGGACATATCCTTCCACTCGCATTGCGAGCACCACATGGTGCCGATCATCGGCAAGGCGCATGTCGGCTATCTGCCGGACGGCAAGGTCGTCGGCCTGTCCAAGATCGCGCGCGTCGTCGACATCTTCGCCCATCGCCTGCAAACGCAGGAAGCGATGACTGCGCAAATCGCCGGCGTCATTCAGGACGTGCTCAATCCGCGCGGCGTCGCCGTCATGCTCGAGGCCGAGCATATGTGCATGGCCATGCGCGGCATTCGCAAGCAGGGCTCCACCACTTTGACCTCAACCTTCACGGGTGTTTTCAAGGACACGCCTGAAGAGCAGGTCCGTTTCGTCACCATGGTGCGCGGCGGCGGGGTCTGAATGACCCGCGCCGGCTTCGCCAGATAAGGACCGGCGATGTCGGCACTGGAATTTCCAAAAGCTCCCTCGGACAAGAAGGCACTGGAGGAAGGCGCGGTTTTTTCGCCGCGCTTCGATGCCGGCGGCCTCGTCACTGTCGTCGTCACCGATGCCGAAGACGGTATGCTGCTGATGGTCGCGCACATGAACGCCGAGGCGCTGGCGCTAACGCTCGAAACCGGCATTGCCCATTACTGGTCGCGCTCGCGCAAGGCGCTGTGGAAGAAGGGCGAAACCTCCGGCAATGTCCAGCATGTCGTCGAGATGCGTACCGACTGCGATCAGGACGCATTGTGGCTGCGCGTCAAAGTGTTGGGCCACGACGCAACCTGTCACACCGGCCGGCGTTCCTGCTTTTATCGGACGGTGGGGCTGATCGACGGCAAGGGGACGCTTGCCGGTGACGGCAGCAAGCCACTGTTCGATGCGGAAGAAACATATCGAAAGCCCAAATAAACCATCCATATGAACCATTCGCCGACTTGCCGTCACGTATATTCATGATTTCGATACGGCCCGCCTCTACATTAGCTGTGGGACAAGGGAGATTGTGATGCTCGAATGGGCGTCATTGCGCAACAGACCGGATGTCAGCGAGGCCAATGGCCCCTCCTCGTCTGGCGGTGCATCCGAAACGCAGCCTGCCAAGAAGACCGGCATTTCGCTGGCATTGGGTGGCGGCTGCGCGCGGGGCTGGGCTCATATCGGCGTGCTGCGCGCGCTCGATGAAGCCGGCATCGAAGTGTCGATGATCGCCGGCACGTCGATCGGCGCGCTGGTCGGCGGCTGCTACCTTGCCGGCAAGCTGGACGAATTGGAAGAATTCGCCAGAAGCCTGAACAAGCGGCGCATCTTTGGTCTCCTCGATCTCAATCTGCGCGGCAGCGGCCTGTTCGGCGGCATGAAGCTCGACGCACGGCTGCGCGAACATATGGCCGGCTTCCGTTTCGAGGATCTGTCGAAACCGTTCGTCTGCGTCACCTCGGAGATCCGCACCGGCCATGAAATCTGGCTGTCGAGCGGCTCGCTGACCACTGCCATGCGCGCCTCCTATGCTTTGCCTGGCGTGTTCGAACCGGTCAATTGCAACGGGCGTATTCTGGTCGACGGCGCATTGGTCAATCCGGTGCCGGTTTCGGTCTGCCGCGCCTACGAGCAGCCGCTCGTGGTCGCGGTGAACCTTCACTATGATCTGTTCGGTCGGGCAGCCGTCATCAAGCATAGCGCCGGCGAACTGGTTATCGAGAAGGATGCGCCAAGAGCCGGCCAGGTCGACACCGGATACCAGTTCCGCGAGTCACGGCTCGGCATCACCGGCGTCATGGTCGAAGCCTTCAACATCATCCAGGATCGCATTTCGCGCGCGCGGCTTGCCGGAGACCCGCCCGATATGTCGCTGCAGCCGAAGCTCAGCCATATCGGCCTGACCGAATTCCATCGTGCCGACGAAGCGATCCGCATCGGCTATCAGGCGACCATGGCCCAGATCGGCGAACTGACCAGGCTGCAGACCGTCCTCGCCTAATGCATGTCGCGCAAAAGCATGCCCTCGGGCTTGACCCGAGGGTGCGCAGCGGTTTGCGATTACGACATGCATCAAAACAAGACCCCGCAGCGCGTCGCATGAATCCGTTCAAACGCGACGCGTTGCGGGCGACTTGTCACTGAGGACGGATCAACAAGCGGATTCGGGAGAAGCAGCGACATCCAGAGGTACCCCCGGATTCCGTTGCTTGAGCGTCAGGGCCAGAACCGCACCGAGGACAGCCGCCGCCGCGGCAAACCATCCTGCCATACGCAATCCGTCGACAACATCCGATGCAGCGCCAGCTTGTCCACCCAAACCAACATTGGCAACGACGAGAATGGCGGCAAGACCCAGGGCCGCGCCGATTTGCAGGGAGGTCGACGCCAGCGCCGACGCGACTCCCTGTTCATTGGGGGCAACTCCGGAAGCGGCGGCCACGAACAGCGTCGTAAAGGCAATGCCGCCACCGAAACCATAGATAAGGATCCCTGGCAGCACCGCCCAATACGAGCCTCCTGGCGACATGGCAAAAGCGATCGCTGCCAGTCCGACCCCGTATATGAACATGCCGGCGAACATCGTAGCGCGAGTCCCCCAATTGTTGAGCAGCAGCGCAGCGCCCTTTCCCCCACCGATCATCGCAAGCACTCCGAGCGGCACGAATGCCAAGCCGGCGGCGAGCGCGTTATAGCCGAGCAGGTTCTGAAAGTAGGTCGTGAGAAGGTAGTAACCGGAACTCAACGCCATGTGATGGAAGAAGCTCACCACCATGGCCGTCGCAAGGCCGCGATTGGCAAACAACCGCAGTGGTGCGAGCGGATCGCGCGCGCGTCTCTCGATGAGAATGAAGGTCCCGAGCAGCAGCACACCAATCACTAGCGATCCTGCACTCCTGACCGTATGCCAGCCCGCTTCCGGTCCGCTGGCCAGACCGAACACCAACAGGGTTGCACTTGTCGTGACGACCAGCGCGCCGGGAAGATCAAAGCTCTGCCTTCGGCCCTTAGGCGCCGGATCGGGCGCCAGCAGAACTGGTGCCGCAACAAGAGCGGCTCCCAAGGCCAGCGGAACGGTGAAGAAGAAGACTGCCTGCCAACCCCAGCCGCTGGTGAGGATGCCTCCAATGATTGCACCGGCCGCCAGGCCGCCACTTCCCGCGGCGCCCCAGATAGCCAGTGCCCGATTGCGTTCGGTACCCTCGGCGAAACTCGTGTTGATCAGCGCCAGTGTTGCAGGAAACAGAAGCGCCCCGCCTAAGCCTTGAATTGCCCTTGCGACCACCAGTGTGAGAGCGTTGGGTGCCAATCCGCCCGCCAGGGATGAAACGCCATAGAGCACAAGTGCTAGGATAAACATGCGTCGCGGACCCAGCCGGTCGGCTGCCCGCCCGCCGAGCAATAGGAAACCACCAAAGGCCACGGCGTAAGCGCTCACCACCCATTGCAACGACTGAGCTGTAAACCCGACATCTCGGCCGATATCCGGCAGGGCGACATAGACGATGTTGTAATCGATCGCGATTATGAACTGTGCGAACGCCAGCAGCGCGAGCCTGAGCCCGGCCCAGCGTAGCGGTTGTGTGGCGTCGTTTGAATCCGGCCCACCCATCGCGTCCGTATCGGTTTGATTCAGCGATTTCTGCATTTGCATCTTCCCAGCCATGGATTTTCGAAGCCCGCTCTTCATCGGCGGGACCCGCATGCGGCCATCCTGGAGGCGCCGCGTTTGTTCCGGAATTGGCATTTTTGACAAATATTGTGCTAAACTTGCCATCCGCAACCAATACAGGGAATGGTGCAAATGGCTGTTAGGCCCATCCACGTTGTGATCTGGCTACCGTCCGATTTCTATTCAGCGGTTGTCTCGACGCTGGTCGAGATGTTTCAGCTCGTGAATGACGTCTGCGGCTCGCAGGTTCTTTCGTGCGAGTTCGTTTCCAGGGCATCGCCGGCAACGTCGACCGCCGGAATTTCCTTCCCGGCAAAGACGCAACCGTCCCGAAAAATGGATGTGTTGATTCTCATCGCGATGCCGGGCGTCGAAATTCCCGAACTCTTGCGCTCGCTTGACGAGGAGAGTGAACACTCAAAGCCGCTGATCGCACTCGCGCGACAACAGGAAGCAATCATCGCAGCACACTGCGGCGCGTGTTATTTGCTCGCCAATTCGGGCCTGCTGGACGGCAAGCGCGCGACAATATCCTGGTGGCTGAAGTCCCACGTAAGTCGCCGATTTCCGCAAGTTCAATGGGATTCTTCCCGCATGCTTGTTCGAGACGGTCGCCTTTATACTTGCGGCGGTGGATTTTCAGGACTGGAACTTGCCAAAGCCTTGCTGGTCGATTTGGGCTTCTCGAAGGAGGAGCGGATCGTCAGAAAACTTCTGGTTCTTCCGCCTTCGCGCAAATTTCAGAGCCCTTACGAATTTCCTCTCGAAGAATTCTCGAAGGAGGCCAACCCGCTGGAGAACAAACTGCGTGAACTCTCGAAAAACAAGATACGTGAAATCGACTTGAGCTTTCTCGCGACGGGACTTGGCATGTCTCCGCGAACGCTGTCTCGTAGATTTGCCATTGAACTCAAGACGACGCCCGGAAAATGGATCCAGGAAAAACGGTTTGAATTGGCAAGATCGCTGCTTGAGGGAACGAAGCTAAGCATCTCGGAAATCTGCTATCGGGTGGGCTACCAGGATGTCGCTTCATTCAGTCGTACTTTCTCCAAAACGACCGGAATGGCGCCGGGCGAATTTCGAAAGCAAATTCGATCATAGAGTTGTCGGCCGCCCGCCCCTGCCGTGATCCTGCCGCGCTCCCCGCGGTTCGGAGAAAATCACGGTCAAACAGGACTCTTACGCACGTGCTGCATCGACGATGCGAAACTGCACCGTGCGGTTGCCGTTCCAGTGGTTCGCCGACAATGAACCGGCGACATGCACCGGCTTGCCTCTGTTTTTGAACAGGAATTCGCCGAGTGCAGTATCGACGGCGCGAAAGGCGATTGCCTGGATGCGGCCGCCGCTTTCCGACTGCAATTCGGCGCGGATGTGATTGGTGCCGACCGCCCGTGCGTCCGCCAGCCGATGGCGCGGCAGCGCAAAGACCGGCGCGACATGCCCCGCCCCGAATGGACCCGCCTTCTCCAGCGCGTCGAGCAGGTCGAGCGTCGCGCCCTCGGCCGATAGCGCACCGTCGATGGCCAGGCTTTCCTCGTCCTGTAGCCGGAACACGTCCGCCGCCGCGCGTTCCTCGAAGAACGCCCTGAGCACGCCGAGTTTTGCCCGCTCCACGGTGATGCCGGCGGCCATGCCGTGACCACCGCCCTTGACGATCAGCCCGGCATCGGCCGCCTCGCGCACCAGCCGTCCCAAGTCGAAGCCCGACACGGAGCGGCCCGAACCCGTGCCGACGTCATTGGCATTGAAGGCAATGGCGAAGGCTGGCCGGCGCGCATGGTCCTTGAGCCGCGAGGCAAGCAGGCCGACGATGCCCGGATGCCAATTGGAACTGGCGGTGACGACGATGGCCGGGCCATTGCCGCCGGCAAGCTCGGCATCGGCCTCAACGCGTGCCGCGGCCAGCATCTCCTGCTCCATCAGCTGCCGCTCCTGATTGAGCCGGTCGAGCGTCTCGGCGATGGCGCCGGCCTCGACGGGATCGTCGGTCGCCAACAGACGGCTGCCAAGCGCTGCATCGCCGATGCGCCCGCCGGCATTGATGCGCGGACCGATCAGATAGGCCAGATGGAAGGTGCTGATCGGCTCGCCGATGCGCGAGACCCGGGCCAGCGCCGCCAACCCCTCGTTGCGCTGCTGGCGCGCCATCTGCAGCCCCTTGACCACGAAGGCGCGGTTGACGCCGGTGAGCGGCACCACATCGCAGACAGTGGCCAGCGCCACGAGATCAAGCAAGGCAAGCAGGTCCGGCGGCGCAGCATTCGGCAACAGGCCGCGCAGGACCCTCACCGTCTGCACCAGGGTGAGGAAGACGACACCGGCAGCGCAGAGATGACCTTGGCCCGAAAGGTCGTCCTCGCGATTGGGATTGACGACCGCATTTGCAGCCGGCAACGGTCCACCGACCTGATGGTGATCGAGCACCACGACATCGGCGCCGGCGTCCCTCGCCGCGTCGACGGAAACGGCACTGTTGGTGCCGCAATCGACGGTGACGATCAGCGTCGCGCCGCGCGACACGAGTTCGCGCATGGCTTCCGGATTGGGGCCGTAGCCCTCGAAAATGCGGTCCGGTATGTAAATCTCCGACGGCACCGAGAAATGGGCGAGGAACCGCTTGAGTAGCGCCGACGAGGCCGCGCCGTCGACATCATAGTCGCCGAAGATCGCCACCTTCTCCCTGGCCATGATAGCGCCGGCGATACGGGTGGCGGCCTTGTCCATATCGGTCAGTGAGGCCGGGTCCGGCAAAAGGTCGCGGATGGTCGGATCGAGGAACCGTTCGGTCTGCTCGGCGCTCACGCCGCGCCCGGCAAGGACGCGCGCGACAATGTCCGGCACGCCATGGCCCTGAGCGATGGCGAGCGCGGTCATGTCTTGCCGCTCGGTCAACCGGTGCTCCCAGGAGAGACCGGTGGCCGACTGCCTGACATCGAGGAAAAAACGTCTTTCGCCCGTCACGCGACGCGCCATCTGCAAATTGTCATTTCTCACAATATGCGACGGCTCTCACAATATGCGACGGCTAAATCCGGCGAATCAGAACTTTTCCAGATCCTGGTGGCGCGCCTTGATCTCGCGCACCGTGCGCGATGACGAGCGCAGCACGATCGTATGCGTGGTGATGGAATTACGGCCGAATTTGACGCCGGCCAGCATGTTGCCGTCGGTCACGCCGGTTGCCGCGAACAGCACGTCGCCGCGCGCCATGTCTTGCGTGCGGTAGACGCGCTTGGGATCGGAGATGCCCATCTTCGCCGCCCGCGCCACTTTTTCCGGCGTGTCGAGGATCAGCCTCCCCTGCATCTGGCCGCCGGTGCAACGTAACGCAGCCGCCGCCAGCACACCCTCCGGCGCCCCGCCAGTGCCGAGATAGATATCGATGCCGGTCTCGTCCGGATCGGTGGTGTGGATGACGCCGGCGACGTCGCCGTCACCAATCAGCCGAATCGCGGCGCCCGTGGCGCGCACTGCCTCGATCAACTTGCCATGGCGCGGCCGGTCGAGGATGCAGGCGGTGATCTCCGATATCGGCACACCCTTGGCCTTGGCCAGGCTGGCGATGTTTTCGGCCGGCGAAGCATCGATATCGACGACGCCGTCAGCGTAGCCCGGGCCGATGGCGATCTTGTCCATGTAGACATCGGGCGCGAACAGCAGGCTGCCCTTTTCCGCGATCGCGATGACGGCCAGCGCGTTGGGCAAGTTCTTGGCGCAGATCGTCGTGCCCTCAAGCGGATCGAGCGCGATATCGACCGCCGGGCCTTTGCCGGAACCGACCTCTTCACCGATATAGAGCATCGGTGCCTCGTCGCGCTCGCCCTCGCCGATCACCACCGTGCCCTTGATGGCGAGACGGTTGAGCTCCTGGCGCATGGCATCGACCGCGACCTGGTCGGCGGCCTTTTCGTCGCCTCGCCCGCGCAGTCTGGCGGCCGCAACCGCGGCGCGTTCGGTGACGCGCACCAGTTCCATGGTGAGTATCCGGTCAAGACCGGCGATGATGTTCTGGGCCACATTCATCGGTGGAAAATCCTCGTTGGCACATTGCCTCCCGCCAGAGGCGCGCTCCTTTTCTCAAACCAGCATGACAAGGACAAGACCCGCTCAATGATTTCTCGAAAAGACAAGAATATCAATCGATTGAAGGCATAATAAGCACGCCCGTCTGCGCTGAACCGGGTGTGTTTCAGTGAGTAAAATGGGGTTTTATGTGGGCCGCGAGACCCGGTATTGGCCGCTCGCCTAGAACACCGCGAGGTATTTGAGCAGCGAGATAATGCCGATGATGATGACGATGATCTGGGCGATCTGTCGCATCCTGGCGTCAAGCGGAAGACGCTGAACCAGATAGAGAACAAGAATGATCACCAGGAACGTGATCAGAATGCCTATCAACATGGACGAGGCCATGGCGCCCTCCTGAAAATGATATGCAGAACGAAACGGCCGGCGAAGCCGGCCTTCTCAAAAACTAGATCAATACCATCGCCTCGGCGTGTCGTTCATGGCTTGCCCGACAGCCATTCCTGCCAGGAAGCCAAGCAGGCCGATCATGCCCACCAGTGCCGTTGTTGTGCCTGGATTTTCCCGCACCGCTTCAGATACCGCATGGGCTTGAGTGCGCAATTGCTGCGCGGTTCGCGTCGCGCGAGCAGCAGCGCTGTCGTACATTCCGGATGCCTGCTCCTCGGCATCGGCGACCAATTCAGCGCCGCGTTCCGAAATGCTCTTATTGATCTTGGCGACCTCCTTGCGCAGGTCGGCGATCTGTTTTTCGAGCGCCTTCTGGATGTCGTCGATGCTGGAGCTGTCAGGCTTCGATGCTTCGGCCATTGTGCGTTTCCTCGGGGTTGCAGACCTGAGGAGAACGGCGCGAGCTGAAATTCGTTCCGATCGATCGCAGTCGCGACGTTCGGCTGATTAACCCGCCCGCTCGATACGGATCACCTGCGGCTTGTCGGTCAGATGGCCGTCCTTGGTGATGCCGTCAACGGCCTTGCGCACCGCAGCCTCGGTCGTCTCATGGGTGACGAGGATGACCGTCTTCTGGGCCGCGGTTTCCGGGCCGGCGGCATGCTGCACGATCGATTCCAGCGAAATATCGTTGTCGGCCATGCGCTTGGCGATCGCCGCGAAGACGCCGATACGGTCATGCACGGTTAGCCGGATGAAATAGCCGCCGGCATGGCTGCGCATCAGCGCCTTCTTGTAGGGCTTGAGCTCCTTCGTCGGCCGGCCGAAAACCGGACCGTGCTGGAAACCGGGCCGGCTCTTGGCGATGTCGGCGATGTCGCCAATGACAGCCGAAGCGGTGGCGTTGCCTCCGGCACCCGGACCGGAGAGCAGGAGTTCACCCAGAATATCGGTTTCGATCGCAACAGCATTGGTCACGCCATGCACCTGCGCGATGACCGACGCTGTCGGCACCATGGTCGGATGCACGCGCTGTTCGATGCCGCTTTCCGTGCGCTGGGCGACGCCGAGCAGTTTTATCCGGTAGCCGAGATCGCCGGCAGCGCGGATGTCGGCCTGGCTGATGTTGGAGATGCCTTCCATATAGATGTCGGTGGCGGCGATTTTGGTGCCGAAGGCCAGGCTGGTCAGGATCGACAGCTTGTGCGCGGTGTCCTGGCCCTCGATGTCGAAAGTAGGATCGGCCTCGGCATAACCAAGCCGTTGCGCATCCTTCAGGCAGGCGTCGAAGGACAGGCCCTCGGCCTCCATGCGGGTCAGGATATAGTTGCAGGTGCCATTGAGGATGCCGAAGACGCGCGTGATCGAATTGCCAGCCATCGCCTCGCGCATCGTCTTGATGACCGGAATGCCGCCGGCCACCGCCGCCTCGTAATTGAGCAGCACGCCCTTCCTCTCGGCGACCTCGGCAAGCTGCACGCCGTGCTTGGCGAGCAGCGCCTTGTTGGCGGTGACCACATGGCGCCCGGCCTCGAGTGCCGCTTTCACGGACGATCGCGCGGCACCCTCGTCGCCGCCGATCAGCTCGACGAAGACATCGATGTCGGCGGTCTGCGCCATCTTCGTCGCATCGTCAAACCACTTGGCTGCCCCAAGATCGACGCCACGGTCACGCTTTGGATCGCGGGCCGAAACAGCCGACACGACGATGTCGCGCCCGCATTGGCGCGTCAGCTCTGCCGCCTTGTCACGCAACACGCGCGCCACCGACGCGCCGACGGTGCCAAGACCGGCAATTCCAACACGCAACGCTTCAGCCATGTCCGGCGACGCCCCTCAAGAACTTGATCGATGTGATATCAGGCAACTCAGCGATGCGCGGCGAGCGGCACCACATTGTTGGGCTGCTTAGCGCTGGACGCCAGGAAACGCTTGATGTTGCGCGCCGCCTGGCGGATCCGGTGCTCGTTCTCGACCAGCGCGATGCGCACGTGATCGTCGCCATGCTCGCCGAAGCCGACACCCGGCGCCACCGCCACATCGGCGTGCTCGATGAGCAGCTTGGAGAATTCAAGCGAGCCAAGGTGGCGGAACGGCTCCGGGATGGGCGCCCAGGCGAACATCGACGCCGCCGGTGCGGGAATGGTCCAGCCGGCACGGCTGAAGGCGTCGACCATGACGTCGCGGCGCTTGTGGTAGATGTCGCGCACCTCGGCGATGTCGGCGCCGTCGCCGTTCAGCGCATGCGCCGCCGCCACCTGGATCGGCGTGAAGGCGCCGTAGTCGAGATAGGATTTTACACGCGTCAGCGCCGAGATCAGCCGTTCGTTGCCGACCGCGAACCCCATGCGCCAGCCCGGCATGGAAAAGGTCTTCGACATCGAGGTGAATTCGACCGCCACGTCGATCGCGCCCGGCACCTGCAGCACCGAGGGCGGCGGATTGCCGTCGAAATAGATTTCCGAATAGGCAAGGTCCGACAGGATGATGATGTCGTTCTTCTTGGCGAAGGCGACGACATCCTTGTAGAAATCGAGCGAGGCGACCAGCGCCGTCGGGTTCGATGGATAGTTGAGGATCAGCGCCAGCGGCTTCGGGATCGAATGGCGGATGCCACGCTCAAGCGCCGGGATGAAGCCATCATCCGGCTCGACCTGCAGCGAGCGGATGACGCCGCCCGACATGATGAAGCCGAAAGCATGGATCGGATAGGTCGGATTGGGGCACAGGATCACATCGCCGGGGGCGGTGATCGCCTGTGCCATATTGGCGAAGCCTTCCTTCGAGCCCAGCGTCGCCACCACTTGCGTGTCCGGGTCGAGCTTCACGCCGAAGCGGCGGGCATAGTAATTGGCCTGGGCGCGGCGCAGGCCCGGAATGCCGCGCGACGATGAATAACGATGCGTGCGCGGATCGCGCACGACCTCGCACAATTTGTCGACGATCGCCTTGGGCGTCGGCAGGTCCGGATTGCCCATGCCAAGGTCGATGATGTCGGCGCCGCGCGAGCGGGCGCTGGCCTTCAGCCGGTTGACCTGCTCGAAAACATAAGGCGGAAGCCGGCGGACCTTGTGAAATTCTTCCATGGCAGTTCCAGACGATTGGCAAAGGTGGTTTTCGGTCGCGCGATATAGGCTTATTTGCAGTCAGGGTCGAGAGCGGGGTCGCATTTGGCTCCGATCTGCTTCAGCGTATCGGGCCCGTGCTGCTTAGCCAGCGCATTCAGCGTCGCCGGGCTAGTCACCTTGACCGCGCCGCCCTTCGAGCCCTGCCCTTGCTCGTCAGCCTTCAACTGCGCGAGCTTGGCATTCTTTTCCGCTTCGGTGAATTGCTCGGCCGCCACCTGCGGCGGAACGTTGAGGTTCGGATAGGTGCCGGTGTCCTTCGGCCCTTCGGCGGTCGCAACCGGCGTGGCGCCCTCGATGTTGGTGCTCGAACAGCCAGCGATCGCCAGCAAGACGACTGCCGCGCCCGTGCGGCAAAAACGACCAGTGCCGGAAAAAACAGTTTCGCCAATATTAATTGTCATATTGTTTCCTTGGCATCCGGGGTAGAGCGCGTTGGACCCTGTCGGATGTCCCATGATAATATGTCAAGAAAACGCTTCGGGAGGAACCCCGCGCACCATGTCCAAAACACCCGATTCGGGCAAAGCGGAAGATGACCAGCCTTCGACCGTTGAGCAATATCTGGTGAAGGACCCGGAACGCTTCGCCTTGAACATGGCGCGCATGATCGAGCAGGCCGGCAAGGCAGCCTCCGCCTGGGCCGAGCCGCGCGAAAAAGGCGATGTGCGCGACCATGTCTCCGAGCCGGTCGTCGACATGGTGAAAACCTTCTCCAAGCTCAGCGAATACTGGCTTTCCGACCCGCAGCGGGCGCTGGAAGCGCAGACGCGGCTGTTTTCCGGTTACATGACCGTCTGGGCCAATGCCATCCAGCGCATCAGCGCCGACGCCCAGGATACCGACGACGCGGTCAAGCCCGAGCGTGGCGACAAGCGTTTCCAGGACCCGGAATGGGGCCGCAACGCTTTCTTCGATTTTTTGAAGCAGGCCTATCTCGTCACCTCGCGCTGGGCGGCCGAGCTGGTCGAGCACGCCGATGGCCTGGACGAGCACACCCGCCACAAGGCCAGCTTCTACGTCAAGCAGGTGTCCAACGCCATCTCGCCGTCGAACTTCATCCTGACCAACCCGGAGCTGTTTCGCGAGACCATTGCGTCGAATGGTGAAAACCTGGTGCGCGGCATGAAGATGCTGGCCGAGGACATCGCCGCCGGCAAGGGCGACCTGAAACTCAGGCAGGCCGATTACTCGCCCTTCGAGATCGGCAAGAACCTCGCCACGACGCCCGGCAAGGTGGTGGGCCGCAGCGATGTCGCCGAGATCCTGCAATACGACCCGGTGACCGAGACGGTGCTCAAGCGACCGCTTTTGATCTGCCCGCCATGGATCAACAAATTCTACATTCTCGATCTCAACCCGCAAAAATCCTTCATCCGCTGGGCGGTCGAGCAAGGCCATACCGTTTTCGTCATCTCCTGGATCAATCCGGATGAGCGGCACGGCACCAAGAGCTGGGAGGCCTATATCCGGGAGGGCCTGCAATACGGCCTCGACATGGTCGAAAAGGCCACCGGCGAGAGAGACGTCAACGCCATTGGCTATTGCGTCGGCGGCACGCTGCTGGCGGCAGCACTTGCACTGATGGCGCAGGAGGGCGACGACCGCATCAAATCAGCCACCTTCTTCACCACGCAGGTCGACTTCACCTATGCCGGCGACCTGAAAGTGTTCGTTGATGAGGAACAGGTCGCGGCCGTCGAAAAATCGATGAACGAGAAAGGCTATCTCGACGGCACCAAGATGGCGACTGCCTTCAATATGCTGCGCTCGGGTGACCTGATCTGGCCCTATGTCGTCAACAACTATATGCGCGGCAAGGATCCCCTGCCCTTCGACCTGCTCTACTGGAACGCCGATTCGACCCGCATGGGCGCCGCCAACCACTCCTTCTACCTGCGCAACTGCTATCTCGAGAACAATCTGTCGCAAGGCATGATGGAACTGGCCGGCCGCATGATCTCGCTCGGTGATATCACCATCCCGGTCTACAACCTCGCTTCGAAGGAAGATCATATCGCGCCGGCGCTCTCGGTGTTCCTCGGCTCGCGATATTTCGGCGGCGAGGTCGAGTATGTCATGGCCGGCTCCGGCCATATCGCTGGCGTCGTCAACCCACCGGCGGCGCAGAAATATCACTACTGGACAGGCGGCAAGCCAGTGGGTGACTTCGACCAGTGGGTCGCCACGGCCACCGACCATCCCGGCTCATGGTGGCCGCACTGGCAACGCTGGATCGAAGCCAGGGACAATACCAGAGTTCCCGCCCGCAAACCCGGCAAGCATATGAAAACCTTGGGCGATGCTCCCGGCACCTATGTCAGGGTGCGCGTGTAACCTTCTGTAATGTGTGGTGAGTTGACGCGCCGCCAAAAGAGGACGAAATGGTGTCGTCAACCCTCAGGCAGCCTCGATTCAGCTGTTGCCGTCGAATTACTTTCAGGCTTGCGGATTTGACACAGGTCTCGTTTCCGGTCGGGGAAACAAGGAGCATTTCGGTGAGACGTCCAGACGTCGCGCCAATGACGTACCGGTCGGACATCGAGGGGGAATTTTGTTTTGAAATCAGTAGGATCGCGCCTCGCGAAGGGAGAAAGCCGCGCCATTGTGGCAGCGCTTTTTTCCGTGCTTCTGGCATCCTGCACCTCCGCCGGTGACCCCACCTTGTCCGTTGGCATGCCGGGCTACAACGCCACATCAGCCGATATCAGTACCGCTTCTGGCGCCAGCCAAGTCGCCACTGTCGATTCGTCGTCGCAGGTGACGACATCACAAATGACGACGACGGCCGAGGGCGACGCGGCCCTTCCCGAACAGGTCGCCTATGTGCCGGTGGCGAGACCCGGGGCCAAGCCCGACGCCGGTTTCCCGGTTGCCATTCCCGCGGGCGCCGAGACGATTGCCGGCCACACGCCGCAACCATTGGAGCAATCCGCGCAGACGGCTGAACAGGCTGGCTCAGCAGTGCAGAAGACACAAACGGCCGATGCGGCCGCCGCCACGCCGAAGCCGGAAGGTGCCGCTCCGGTCATGAACAATCCGGTCTATGTCACCGCCGGCGAGCCGCAGCCGCAAGCGCCGAAGAAAAGCTTCCTTGCCTCATTCTTCAGCGCCACGCCCGCCTCTGCCGCACCGGCTCCGGTGCTCAATGCAAGGTCAGGCGAGCTACCCGCTGTCGCACACGCCGCAGCCGCGCAGCCCAAGATCACGACACCGACGCCGGCAAAGGCGACCGTTACGCTGGCCTCGGCCACTCCGGCCGAAAAGCCGGTGCAGCTGGCTTCGACCGATACCAGCAATTACACCAGCGACGCCTTGCCCGGCGTGCGCCAGACGGCGTTGTTCGAGATCAAGCGCAAATCCGGCCTCGACGACGAGAGCGACGTCGATCTCAACGAGGATGAAGGTTCGGGCGGCTCCTATCAGGTGGCGTCCGCCGCCGGTCTTGCCCGGCTGGCGCCCAACGGCCTTCTCAAGCAGAACGAGAGCGTCGACGTCGCTTGCCTGAAACCGTCGCTGGTCCGGGTGCTGAAGACGATCGAGGGCCACTACGGCAGGAAGATGGTCGTCACCTCAGGCTATCGCGACCCGTTCCGCAACCGCCGCGCCAATGGCGCCAAGAACTCGTTGCATATGTACTGCGCCGCCGCCGACATCCAGGTTCCAGGCGTTTCGAAGTGGGATCTGGCGAACTATATCCGCACCATGCCCGGCCGCGGCGGTGTCGGCACCTACTGCCATACCGAATCCGTTCACGTCGACGTCGGTCCGGAGCGCGACTGGAACTGGCGCTGCCGCCGGCGCGCCCACTAGCTCCGGCAAGACGCTGGCCGAGGAGGCGCACCCGATATGCGCCGAGCGGACTAGTGCGCCCGAAAGACGCGGTTTGCGGCCACCGAAAAAAGTTGTCGCAGGCGCGGCAGACGGGTTGCCGGTTTCAAACAACGCAACTATAAACCGCTCACATCTGAGCGCGCCCATCGTCTAGCGGTCAGGACACCGCCCTTTCACGGCGGTAACAGGGGTTCGATTCCCCTTGGGCGTACCAGATAGCCAGCTGAAACCATGACAACTCTAAGTCGACGGCGAACGTTCGCTGTTGCAATCGTGCTTCCGTTCGAAAAGACCGCGGTCGCGGCAGACGCACATAATTCTTCTCCGACCTCAGCGTCAGCCTCGGGGGCGGTCGGCGACCCCGCTTTCCCGATTCACGATGAGACGCAGCAATGGGGCCAGATTTGCCGGACGCGTCCCCGTCGCCATTCCCGTCCTGACATGGCCGCCTGAACGCGGCCTTCCGTTCGACATCGCCAAGCCCTTGTCCAGAACATCCTGGAGATCTGTCGTGTAGTAGGCAGTGTCCTCCAGACCGCTGAAGAAGTTTATGCGGTGGACTTCCCCCTTCTTGCTCATGACAATGCCGGCTTTTCGGAGCACTTCCTGAACCGCCTTGTACGTCAAGTTCATGGTTACCTCCTGGTTAAGACAAGGCAGCATGGCCCTCTCTTGTAACCGTTTGGTGGCGGTGATTGTCGAAAGTGCAACAGGTATAATGTGGCCCACCCAAAAATTCGGCTCACTTGGCAGCAACGCAGAGCCTGAAATTGCGATCCACCACATTGGCGGGTCCAGATCGGGCAAATGTCGGGCGCTTGTTGGCCTGGCACAGCGCCGTTGCAACGCATCGCCATCGGCCTATTTCGAGCACCCTGGCTCCCGCAGCGACAAACTCGCCGTGCTGAAGAATTCAGGTGCTGTCATAATTCATTCGCATGTTTCGCTCCAACCGGCTTGAGCGCATCTATTCACCAGCCGGCGCGAGCCTCCCCCATGGCCGCTGGTCAGGCCCAGCGGCCTACCGCTGCCAGTACTCTACCCGAGCCGCTGGGCCGCCGCATTTCCCAGGAACGCTTTCAAGACCAACCGCCGCGTATGAGAGCGCTCCCAAGTTTTCCACTGCTAATGTCGGCCCTCTTCGATTTTTTCTACCCACTATTTCCGAGACTCAATTAGCTTCCGCTTATGGAACGCCGACATGCCATCCGAAGGACTGAGGACGGACTTTGGGAAGTCTACGACATAGACGACGAAACGGTTGTCTTCGTGGACGAAGTGCCTCTGACCAATTTGCAGGATGACGAGGCACTCGATGCCTTGGAGTTGCTGAAGGATGGTTTCCTGCTCCCGAAAAGACGGGGATCTTCATCAGGCCGATCCTGACGGCGCTTACCGAGCAGAAGAGTTTACAACGGGCGGTTCCTTGGACTTTCAGTTGGACGCTGTTAATTGCCTGAGCGCCCGCGGAACGCGCAACAGGGCCTGACACCTCGGCCGAACGCCTGCGGCGGAATCAACACTTTCTGCTTCTGGCTGCTGCAATCGCAACCTGCTGCTGCTGCAGCCGCTCGATCTTCGCGCTTTCGCGAGCAGCGACAGTGGAAGCAACGCGCTGTCCGCCCCATAGCCAGGTCGGGATGTTTGTATTAGCGACCTTGCCCCGGGCGATCGCCGTCTGTGAAATCTCGCTGGCGACGGTGCCCATTGCCACATTGAGTTCGACGCAACTCATCGTGTCGTATTTCGAGGCATCAACGGATGTGCGCAAAGGCGATGCGCAGCCCGTAATCAGGCTGCAGATCAAAAACACGATGGCGGAAATCACCTTCATTTTCGCCGGAATTCCATAGCGGTCACCACTTGTTCGATTGCCCGGCCGCTGTCGTCGGAGCGGTCTTCGTCATCTGAAAGAGGCTGTCACGTTTCGCTTCTTCCAACAATCCTTCGATGGCAAGCGGCAAACCGCCTCGTCATGGAGCCGGCTGTGGCCAGCGCTGCAAGGCCGCATGGCCAACTTCGGTAAGCGCATAGACGCCGCGCTCGGCCCTGGCGAACCATCCATAGACATTGTGAAGCAGGATATTCGCGGCGCGAGGCGAAATGGCTTTCAGGTCACGCGGGCGCTTGGGGCCGTCCAACATCGCCGCGGCGCAGGCAAGTGCATCCTGCCGGTAAGCCGTCATGATCGGTGCGCGGGAACCGCCCCCGACCACCGGGTCGCCACGCCGGCGCCGGTGCTCGTCCATCAGGCGCGATCTTCGCCTGGGATCTCGCCGTGGCGGCGGAGCGGCCGGGCTGAGCAGCAGTTCGACATTGCCGGAGGAGCCGACAGCCAGAAGGCCGAAACCGAGCCGGCGGCAGAGCGCGCGGAACCGGCGATCGTGCTCGCGACCCTTGCCCCGGCTGGACATGCGCGCGGCGAGCCAGACCTCGTCGCACGCCGCGGCGCGATCGATGCCTTGCAGCACGAGTTCGAGGTTGAATTGCAATTTCAGTTCGCAAATGACGACCACAGGCGGCTCGCCGTCGCGCAATCCGACGACATCGCAGCCGCCGACTTCGCCTTTGACAGTGTATTCCAGGCTCTCAAGAAACCGCTTCACCGGGGTATAGAGAGACGTTTCCTGCATGCCGGAGCCATAGCCGATTCGGGCCGCACTCGCACAGAGTCGCCTTTACCGCACGACCTCAGCGGAACAGACGCAACTCCGAACCCCAATCCTTGTAGAAATCCTTCCAAAAATTGACAGCAGGAGTATAATTTGTAACTTCTCTATCATCGACTGAAGCGGAAAGGGAGAGGTCCGGTGTCGATCCGCGAAGAGTTGGCGCATACCACCCTGGTCCTCACATCCGCCGAAGCCAAGATCGTGCAGGTGCTTCTTGCCGACTATCCGATGTCCGGCCTTGGAACCGCCACACGCCTGGCAAAGGCAGCGGGCGTCAGCGATCCGACGGTCATGCGCCTCATGATCAAGCTAGGCTATGGCGGCTTTGCCGCCTTCCAGAGCAAGCTTCTGGCGGAAATCGAATCCCGGCTGCACTCCCCCTTGTTGATGATGGAGGCCAAGCGCCCCGCCAATTCGAGCGAAGGCACGGTCAACGACTATTTTCATTCGGTTTCCGACAGCCTTGAGCGAACGCGCACGGCGGTTGCTTCCCAAAGCTATGGCCGGGCCGCAAAGATGCTGCTCGACAGCAAGGGCCAGGTCGTGCTGCTTGGCGGACGCTTCAGCCGTCACATCGCCTCGATGCTCGCCGGCTATCTCGTCCAATTCCGTCCGGGTGTGCACGACATCGGCTCGCTGGCGCCGACGGATTTCGACCTTTTGATCGATCTTGGCAAGCGCGACCTGCTCGTCGTGTTCGACTACCGCCGCTACCAGTCGGACGTGGTCAACTTCGCCCGCCAGGCGCGCGAGCGCGGCATGGGCATCCTGCTCTTCACCGATCCATGGCTTTCGCCCATCTCCGAGCTGGCCGACCTGACGCTGATCGCCGCGATAGAGGCCAATTCGCCCTTCGACACGCTGGCGACGGCCGTTGTCCAGATGGAAACCGTATTCGCCCATGCGCTGGAGAGCGAAGGCCAGACGGTGCGCAAGCGCATCGAGGATATCGAGCGGATCCGCCGCGCCAATGGCGTGACGCTCGACGCTTCGGACTTCGCCGGTGCCGGCCCCAAGAAGGCCGCCGCCGGTGATCCGGCGAAGTGGGTGGCACCGTTTGGGAGAGGCAAGCACAAATCGACGTGACAGGGCCGACATGGTCAGCCGGGCAGCCCTGCACACCAAAGACAATCGCGAACGCCGTCGTGGCGGCAGCACGAAAGGACATCAACATGCTGGACAGGGATGCGGCCGTTGCCGCTGCGCAAGCCGAGATCGACAAGGATCGCGACTGGGTGATCGGGCTTACCAGCAACATGGTTCAAATCCCTTCGGTGAATCCCAAATTCGAGACGAAGCAAGGCCTCAACCGGGAGGCCGATGTCCAGGCGCTGCTGGAGCCGATCCTCAAGGCGGACGGCTTTGCGACCGAGCAATGGGACGCCTTGCCGGGCCGGCCCAATCTCGCCGGCGAATGGGCGGGCGATGAGGAGCACAGCCTGATCCTGTGCGGCCACATCGATGTGGTACCGGTCGGCGAAATGAAGAACTGGTCGGTCGATCCGTTTGGCGCCGCCATCACCAACGGGCGTCTCTACGGCCGCGGGGCGGTCGACATGAAGAGCGGCGTCGCGGCCTGCATCGCGGCCGCGCATGCCATCCGCAAGGCCGGCATCACGCTTCAGGGCCGGCTGGCGATCCACACTGTGGTCGACGAGGAGGCCGGCGGCTTCGGCGCCATGGACGCGGTTGCCAGGGGCAAGCTCGCCAAGGCCGTGCTGGTCGCCGAACCGACCTGGGGCGACGTCCTGCCGGTCGAGGGCGGGCTGGAATGGGCGCGGGTGACGATCCGCGGCCGCAACGCCCATTCGGCGCTTCGCTATAATGAAATCTATCCGCAGCGCCATGGCAAGGACCGCCTGGAGCCCGGCGTCAATGCCATTGAGCTGGCGGCACGTTTCATAACGGCTGTCCGCCAATACGAGCTCGACCGCACGCGGGCCAGATCGCATCCGCTGCTGCCGCTCGGCATGAACACGATCAACATCGGTGTGATGTATGGCGGCACCGGACTTGGCGAGGATGGCCTGCCGACGGTGATGACCAATCCGGCGATCATTCCCGATGTCGCTGTGCTCGATCTCGACATGAAATTCCTGCCCGACGAGAACTCGGCCGATTACCGCCGCGATTTCGAGAGCTTCGTCCACCATTTCGCAGCCGCCGACGCCTGGCTGCGCGACAATCCGCCGACCATCAAGTGGGAGCTGGGCGGCCTCTATTTCCCGCCGATGAACACCTCGCCGGATCATCCGCTGGTCCGGTCGCTCGTCGCCAACAAGGCGCGTATCGGCAAGACGCCTGAGGTGAAGGGCTTCGTCGCCGTATGCGACGCCGCGCACTATGCCGGCGCCGGCGTCGACGGCGTCATTTTCGGCCCGTCCGGCGACGGCTTTCACGGCGCCGACGAATATGTCGAGGTCGACTCGGTCGTGGAAACCGCCAAGGTCATCGCCGCTTCCGTCATCGACTGGTGCGGCGTCCGCTAAACTGGGACGACGACCGGGTCAGCGATGGTTTTTCAGGCGGCAGAGGGCATGTAGAGCAGGCACCACCGGGAATGACGACCTCGGCGAGGGAACGCACCAGGATCAGCTCATCGGCCTCATTGTAGGAGCTCGCACTTCCACTCGCACGACTCGAAGTCGAATGGACATTCGTACACCAATTTGCAGGAAAGTACCAGGTCTGTTCCGCGGTCTCGTGGCCTTGGATACTTCCTCAAGACACTCTCAACTTCCGCCACCATCTTTTCATACTCTTCGGGAGTCGGTATTTTGCTAGGCGTTGCAGTCTCCTGGGCAAAAGATGTTGAGACAACCAAGCATGTATTCAGGGCAAGAATTAAGAACGTGGTACGCATAATATGCCCCCTTCTAGCTTCTGAATGGAGCGTAAATGGCTGAGATAGCGTCACCCCAACCGAAGATGTGCAGATTCGGCGTGTCTTCGTACAGAATGAGCCGGTCACCCTGCTGATTGATGTCCGCCCAAGCAATACAATAGCACCTGCCCATTTGGACCGAAGAAATTTTGTCGTTCCAATCTCCTTCGAACCACCCGAGGCCCGCGTCAAACTGCGTTAAGTCGTTCACATATTCCTCGGGCGCGAAAGTCCAGGAAGAGTCTGTATAATTAATATCAACCCAGATCCGGAGCCCAAGATCAATCCTTGGGGCCAAAGGTGAAGGTTGCAGACCGCCTGCCATCAATGCATTTTCAACCTCTTTGTTGATCGCTTGGAGAGGCGCCTTGAACTGCCGCAAAAGATCGGCCTTCAAAATTGACCGATCAGAAAAAACCACGAGTGCCTGATCACCGCCCTTTAATGTTGTAGCAACGTAATCCAAAGGCTGGCCGTCGAGTCGAGCAATTTCATTGTACTCAACTCGTTTGCCATCCAAAACAATTGAAACCGACGAAGACGGCGGTCCAATTTTTGATTTGACCGACGAGTCGGAAGACACGGCAGATCGCGCAAATATTTCTTCCAAAGCCTTCTCTGAGTCGATGCGGCGCGGCTTTCGCATGTGCGCCTTGCTTTCGGCAAACTGCTCAAGCGTTGTGATGCCGCGCGCAGACAATTTTTGAAGAGCCGCCTTAGGATCAGTCACCATAGCTACCTCCAAGATTTTCAGGGTTCACTGATCGTGGAGCTGTAGCGTAAGTCAGCTTACAGATCGCATACGGGAACGATTGCGCTGACTTTAGGCCCGGCGCTTGATCCGCTCGGCCACCAATGTCCAGGCGGCGCGGATCATGCCGACCAAGCCGGTCGGATAGACCAGCATGATCACGATTATAAGCAGCGCCGTGATCATCGGCCGCCATGCGCCGAAATCGGCCATCGCCTCTGAAAAGACGGTGAGCACGAAGGACGCGATGATGGCGCCGTAGATCGTGCTCGTTCCGCCCAGCAGCACCATCGACAGGATGATGGTCGCTAGACTCATGCCGAACACGTCGATCGAAGCATTGCGCTGGTAGGCTGCGTAGAAGGCGCCGGCAATCCCGGTGAAGAAGGCGCTCGCCGCAAGCGTCACCATGCGCTGCCTGACCAGCGAGACACCACGGCTGATGGCATATTCCTCGTTGTCGCGCAGCGCCACGATGCTGGCGCCGGCGCGCGAACGCACGAACAGGCGCAGGAACAGCGTGCTCGCCACCAGCAGCGCAAGCGCGATATAGAAATAGGCGAGTTTGCCGTCGCGGATCATGTTGTGGTCGAAGAGATAGAGACCGGGCACCCGCACGAGACCTTGCGTGCCGCCCGTCAGGTCCGACTGGCTGATGATGACCTGCATGACCAGCTGGGCGAAGCCGAACGTGACCAGGATGATGTAGATGCCCTTCAGCCGCAGGATCGGAATCGTCACCAGCACGGCTGCCAGCGTTGCGATCACGCCGCTTGCAAACAGCGCGATCCACGGATCGATGCCAGCCATTTTGGCAAGCAGGCTGTAGACATAGACGCCGATGCCGAACAGCGCGAGGTGGCCGAAATTGAACACCCCGCCATAGCCCAGGCTGAGATCCCAGTTCGAGGCGACGACGGCATAGATGAAGATCATGATCAGCACGTGCCGGCTGTAGCTGTCGCCGAAGACGAGCGGCAGCAGCGCAAGCAGCAGGAAGCCAACCACGAAGCCGATCGCCTCGCGGTTCCAGGTGATGCGGCCGGGAGCGGACGGGATGGCAATGTCGAGGAGCGTCATGCCAGCCCCCTGGACCGGCTGGCGAAAATGCCCTCCGGGCGCACCATGAGCGTCGCGATGAGCACGAGGAACAGCAGTGCCGGCGTCCAGTAGAGGCCGAAATAATAGTTGCTCGCCGCCTCGAAGAATCCGATGAGGTAGGCAGCGAAGATCGGCCCCGAAATGCTTGAAATGCCGCCGAAAACCACGACGATCAGCGCCTTGAGCAACGGATCGGCGCCCATAGACGGATTCATGAAGCGGTAGCCGCCCATGAAGATGCCGGCCAGCCCAGCAAGCGACGCGGCGATGGCGAAGGCAAGCCCGTAAAGCGCCGTGACGTTGAGGCCGACGAGCTGGCTCGCATCCTCGTTCTGCGCCACCGCCCTCAGCGCCAGGCCGAGCCGCGTGCGGTTGAGGAACGACCACAGAGCCGCCAGAATGAGTGGTGTGATGACGATGATGGCGATCTGGTGCAGCGACACGCCGACGCCGGCGATGGTGGTGTTGCCCTCGATCAGGCTGGGCAGTTGCTTGGAGCGCGGGCCCCAGACCGTCAATGCCCCATTCTCGATCAGCGAACCGGCCGCCAGCGTGGTGATGACGACGACCAGCACGATGTTGGGACGGCCGATCAGCGGCCGCACCACCGAGGCTTGCAGAATCCAGCCTGCGCCCGCCATGACGATGACGGCGAGCGGGAAGGCTATCACCACTGGCAGGCCGAAGGCGACCAACTGCCAGGCGAAATAGGCGCCCAGCATCATGAACACGCCATGGCTGAAATTGAACACGCCGATCGTCGTCCAGACCAGCGCCAGCCCCACCGCCATCATGGCGTAGAGCGAGCCCTGGAACAGGCCGCCGAAGAAGATGTCCGAAAAGACACTCATGTTCTGTCCATTCCCGCTCTCAATGACCGAAATACATGGCCATGATTTCGCTGTGCTCGATACTTTCGCCCGGCCGGATCTCGGTCTTGACCGCTCCGTGATCGACAAGGAAGAGCTGCCGGCTGAGCTCGAGCAGGAACTCGATGTCCTGCTCGACGACGACGAGCGGCACGCCGCCCCTGGAGATGTCCATGACGGCGGCGCAGAGCTCGTCCTTGATCTTTGGCGCCAGCCCAAGGGTCGGCTCGTCGAGGATCAGCAGGCGTGGATGGCTCATCAGCGCCGTGCCGATCGACACCATCTGGCGCTCGCCCCCAGAAAGCGTGCGCACCCTTTGCCGCCAGCGTTCGGCGAGCTTGGGGAACAGCCTCACCACCTTTTCGCGGTTCTCGGCCTCATGCGGCCGCGCTCGCGGCGAATAGGCGCCCAGCGCCATGCAGTCACCGATCGTCAGATCCGGAAACAGCTTGTTGCCCTGCGGCACATGGATCAGACCGGTGGCGACGATGGCGCGCGCGCTCAAGCCGGTAATGTCCTTGCCATCGAAGACGACGCGGCCACTTTTGGGCGCGACCAGGCCGGAAATGGTCCTCAGCAGCGTCGTCTTGCCGTGGCCGTTCGGGCCGAACAGCCCGACATTGCCGAACCGGCCGGCTTCCAGCGTTATGTCGTGCAAGACGGTGACGCGGCCGTATCCGGCAGTGACCGCCTCGATCCTCAGGATTGGGCTTTCGCTCACGCCGCCGATCTCCTCGTGCCGAGATAGGCTTCCACCACGCGCGGGTCGGCGATCACGCTCTTTGGCTCGCCCGCGGCCAGCACCCGGCCCTGGTTCAGCACCAGAAGATGCTGCGACAGGCTCATCAGGAAGGTCAGCACATGTTCGATCAGCACTACGGTGATGCCGCGTTCGGCCGTCCGTCTGATCAATCCGATCGAGGTTTCGATCTCCGGCTTGGTCAGGCTCGACGCGGGCTCGTCGAGCAGAAGCATGCGCGGCTTCGTTGCTATCGCCGTCGCCAGCATCAGGCACTTGCGGTCGAACACGGACAGTTCGCCAGCGAGGCGCCCGAAGGCTGAACTTGAAAGGCCGACGAACTCCAGCGCCTCGACGGCGCGGCTCCGCGCCTCGGTCGCCCCTCGCCCGGGCTTGCCATAGCTCGCGCCGATCAGCGCGTTCTCGAACACGGTCAGCCCGTCGAAACTGGTCTCGCGCTGGAAGGTCCGGGCAAGGCCGAGCCGTGCAATGGCATTGCCCGGCCTCGCCTGTATCTCAGCCCCGTCGAACCGTATCCGGCCCTTGTCAGGGCCGAACGGAATGCCGGTGATGACGTTGAACAGCGTGCTCTTGCCACTGCCGTTCGGCCCCGCGATGCCGAAGATTTCCCCGGCCTCGACGGCGAAGGAAACGTCGTCGACTGCCTTCAGCGATCCGAACGCTTTCGATACGCCCTCGACTTCGAGCAGCGGCATGCCGCTATTTCATCCAGGGCTGCGCCTGGAACTCGCCGGTCGCGTATTTGGCCGGCGAGATCAGCGTGCGCTTGCCGTCCCATATCTGGAAGAAAGTGATCGGGATGTAGTCGTCGCCCTGCATGGCGAGATGCGTCGCCGGATCGAATTTCAGGCGGCCTTCGGCGACCTGCTTGTCGGTTTCGGACAGCGCCTTCATGATCGCCGCATGGTCTTTCGGATCACCGGCCTTTTTGAGCGCATCGAAATAGACATTGACCATCTCGTAAAGGGCAACGCCGTAGGTGCCGCTCTCCACGCCAAATTTGGCCTTGAATTTGCCAGCCACCTCATCGGCGCGCGGGTTCTTCGGCGTGGTCAGAGCGCCGCCGAGAAGGTCATAGATGACGCCGTTCGACTTTTCCTTGGTCAGTTCGACGAATTCCGGAACGCTTGGCGCGTATTGCAGAAACACCAGGCTCTTGGTCGGCTGCTCCAGGAACTGGTTGAGGAACGAGGCCGAATTGCCGGGCAGGTAGTCGGTGTTGATGACCACGTCCGGCACGTCCTCGCGCACCTTGGCTATGATCGAACGCCAGTCGGTCACCTCGCCGAAGGGCACGAGTTCGTCGACGGTGATGGTCCAGCCCTTCTCCTTGAAGGTCTTCTTCATGCCTTCAGAGATGGTCTTCGAATAGGCATTGTCGGACGAGATGATGGCGACCTTCTTGGTCGGGAGCGCGATCTTGCCCTCGGCCGCCAGCTTCTCGACGAAACTGGTGACATCGGTGTTGTAGGCATCGAAGGACGGCGTCAGCGACCAGCAGCAGGCGTATTTTTCCGGATCGGGCGCTATGATGTCCTTCGTCTGCTGCGACGTGGCGGCGAGCATGTAGGGCATCTCCGCCTCGGCCATGTTGTCGATCTCGAAATTGGTCAGGCTGGCATAGCCGGTCAGCATGAAATGCACGTCCTGGTCGCCGAGCAGGCGCTCGACCGCGCTAGTGACATTCGCCGCCGACTGGTCCTTCACATCGCCCACGACCAGTTCGAACGTATGGCCGTCGATGCCGCCCGCACTGTTTGCCTCGTCGATCGCCATCTGCGCGCCGCGCTGGAATTCCTGGCCGTCAGCCGCCGCCGGGCCAGTCAGCGGCGCCAGCAGGCCGATCTTCACGACATCGGCCAATGCCGGCGCAGCACTCAGCATCAAGCCGAGCGCGGTTCCAAGCAGGATGTGCCGGAAATGGCGTTTCATCGACATTGTTTTCATTGTCCCTGTTCCCCTGTGTTCCTGACGATGGTTGGATGATTGACAAATAATGCACAAGCGGGCCAATTTGAAAAGATATTTTCATTCACGAGCAGGCAGATTTGCCCACTCGTTAAACGCGCGGAACCGTGTGATGCATTTCTAGGCAGTTCGCCGGGATGCAGCGGAAAGGCAGACAGTGGAGACAGGGATGACGACTACGGTCAGTACGATCGAAACCAGTCACGGCACAATCGCCGTGCGCGACAGTGGCGGCACCGGCATGCCGGTGCTGATGATCCACGGCAATTCGTCGTCGGGCGCTGTCTTCCGCAATCAGTTCGACGGCAGGATCGGCGCGACCTACCATCTGATCGCAGCCGATCTTCCCGGCCATGGCGAATCCTGCGACGCGGTCGATCCGGAGCGGAGCTACTCCATGCCTGGTTATGCCGACGCAATGACCGAAGTCATGAACAGGCTCGGCATCGAAAAAGCAGCGGTCTTCGGCTGGTCGCTGGGCGGTCATATCGGGCTGGAGATGATCGAGCGCTATCCCGGCATGCTCGGCCTGATGATCACTGGCACGCCGCCGATCGCCGCCGCCGATATTGGCAAGGGCTTCAAGACCAGCCCGCACATGAACCTTGCGGGCCAGGAGATCTTCACCGAGGAGGATATCGACGCCTATGCGCACTCGACCTGCGGCGAGCCCTACGACCAGCTGCTCCGCAATGCCGTTGCGCGCACCGATGGTCGTGCTCGCGCGCTGATGCTCGGCAAATTCGCCGCCGGCTACGGCCAGGACCAGAGCCAGGTCATCCTCGGCAGAACACCGCCGATCGCCGTGCTCAACGGCGCCGACGAGCCGTTCGTCGACACCGATTTCGTCGACACGATCCCCTTCTCGAACCTATGGGAAGGCAAGAAGCACCTGATCAGCAATTCCGGCCACGCGCCGTTCTGGGATTCGCCGGACAGGTTCGATCCGATCTTCGAGCGTTTCCTGAAAAGCCTGGAGCCCGGCTGGCGCTAATGCGTGTCGCGCAAAAGTGCGCAGCGGTTTTGCGATAACGACCTGCACAAAACAACAACCTAAAGCGCGTGACGCGCTTTAGGTCCTCAACCCCCTCGCCTCGCCACCCCGTTTGCCCCGAACCATCATATCCCTGGCCAGGAGGCGGCTCACGCGGCAGAACGCCATGAACGCCCGGCAGGCATCCTCGGTCTTGACCAGGTCGACCGTCGCGCCGAAGCAGGCATTGAACGCAGCCTGATAGACCGGGCCTTGCCGGCGGACCGGCCAGTCCTGCAGGAAATCCAGCGCCTGTTCGACGCTATAGATTTCCTCAACTGGCAGGCCAGGCGCAGTCATGATGCGCACCGGCACCTCGAATTGCAATCTGTCCATTCGTTTCTCCCGAACGGCATTGCCGCGGCAACGCCGTTCGTTACAGAAGAAGTTGCTTTGACCGGCTTTCGCTCAGAAATGTGTCGTCAGTACGGACGCCGAGCCTGATGAAGCCCGCACAGAAGCGCAGGTTTACTGGTTCGCCGGGTCGGTTTCCGCCTCATAGGCCATGCGAGCGGCTATGATCATGACATATGCCGACGGCACTGCAAAAATGGCGCCCAGGACCACCGCCGCGGTTCCCGCCATGCCGAGCGTTTCGGCGATCGCCCAATAGACGGTTCCGATGCAGATGAGCGCCTGCACCGAGAGGAACAAGGCGGCCGAGGCCGCGCGCGTCAGCGTTTTGACTGTTTTGATGCGTTGCATTGAAAATATTCCGGAAATGAAGCGCCACGCGGCCAGTGGACGGCCGACAGCCGCCGCACGGCTAGCGACGCGAAAAGAGACATGAGTGGGCGGATTGGGCGCGGTCCGAGACCGCTCAGCTCAGATGGAAGGCGGCGCGCGGGGCTGGTTGGCACTCGCCTGCGGCGCAGGCACGAATGCATACACGGCCGGCGCCCGCGCAGGCGAAACCTGATTGAGCAGGAAAAAGGCAGATTCTGGCGGAAGCGCGCCGGGATTGCCGCTCACGAATTTGATCGTCAGCAGCCGGCCGGAGCGAATTTCGAGAGGCTGCGCCTTGCCACGCAGCGGCGCGACCGCGTCGTCCTGCCGCGCCGTGGTCATGCCGACCCCGCCAGAAGCGGCGGTCGCGGAAGCAGCTGCCTCCGACTGGACCAGGCACAACAGCGACAGCAGCAGCAGGGCCATCAGGCCCGAGCAGGCTGCTTTTATCGGCGAAGTGAATGGCCTGGCGCGCTTCGATGCCATCAAGAAGCAAGGTCTCCGAACTCTGTCACCGCCCTACCGTGTCCAGTCGAAAAAGGAAAGCATCGCAACCGATGGCTGTCGCGGGCGAGAGCACAGCATGGCCACAACGCATGAATATCGCGGGCGTTCACCCTTAGCCGGCAGTTCGTCCTTGAACCTTGCGCCGTCCGGTGCCAAATCTGGTGGGATTTTTTTTCGCGCGGGCTTATATCGAGAGCCCACCCACCCCGGCAAACGGACAAAATGGTCACCTATCTCGACGCCGCCACGGCACCGCTCAGAAACACCGGCCAGATCCGCCTCTACGGCGAGGAAGGTTTTGCCGGCATGCGCAAGGCTTGCGACCTCACCGCGCGCTGCCTCGATGAACTGGTGCCGATGGTCGCGCCTGGCGTGACCACCGAGGCCATCGATCGTTTCGTCTTCGCGTTCGGCATGGATCACGGCGCGTTGCCTGCGACGCTCAACTATCGCGGCTACACCAAGTCATCCTGCACCTCGATCAATCATGTCGTCTGCCACGGCATTCCCGACAACAAGCCGTTGAAGGAGGGCGATATCGTCAACATTGACGTCACCTACATCCTTGACGGCTGGCATGGCGATTCCTCGCGCATGTATCCGGTCGGCACGATCAAGCGCGCCGCCGAACGCCTGCTCGAGGTCACCCATGAGTGCCTGATGCGCGGCATCGCCGCGATCAGGCCCGGCGCCCGCACCGGCGCCATCGGCGCCGCCATCCAGACCTATGCCGAAGCAGAACGCTGCTCGGTGGTGCGCGATTTCTGCGGTCACGGCGTCGGCCAGCTTTTCCACGATGCGCCGAACATCCTGCACTATGGCAGCGCCAGTGAGGGCGTCGAGATGCGGCCGGGCATGATCTTCACCGTCGAGCCGATGATCAATCTCGGCCGGCCGCATGTGAAAGTGCTGTCGGACGGCTGGACGGCGGTGACGCGCGACCGCTCGCTGTCGGCGCAATACGAACATACGATCGGCGTCACCGAGACCGGCTGCGAGATCTTCACGCTGTCGCCAAAAAAACTCGACCGTCCCGGCCTGCCAGCATAGGGCGCATGCGCAAGGTCAGCCGACCGGCGCGTTGAAGCCGGTCTATGGGATCAGCAGAAGACTGCCGGTGGTCCGTCCAGCTTCGAGTTCGGTGTGGGCTCTGGCTGCGTCCGCGAGTGCGAATTCCTCGCCAACGACCGCCGTGATATTCAGACGAAAGGCGTCGATCAAGGCGGCGGCGGCTTCAGCGTAGAAAGCCTGATCGGCGGTCGCGGCCATTATGCTCGGGTGGGCAAGAGCGCGGTTGGGCCGTAATTGGTCGAGCGAAACCGGCGGGATCGGCCCGGCGGCCTGGCCAAAACTCGCGGCAATACCAAACGGCCGTATGCATTTGATTGTCTTGGCAAGCATGTCGCCGCCGATACCATCATAGCCGACATCCACGCCTCGACCGCCTGTAAGCTCCAAGACCTGTCGGACGAGATCGGCATCGCGCCCGACGATCAGATGGTCGGCGCCGTGAGAGCGAGCAAGAGCAGCCTTTTCCTCAGAGCTAACCGTCCCGATCACCGTTGCGCCCAGATATTTTGCCCAACGCACAAGAATAGCCCCAAGACCACCTGCCGCGGCATGGACCAAGATAACCGTGCCCGGGCTCACGACGTAGGTGCGGCTGACCAGCATATAGGCCGTCATGCCCTTCAGCGTCGACGCCGCCGCAGTGCGCGGCCCGATCCCTTCCGGCAGCTTGATCGCCCGCTCCGCCGGCAGGAGGCGTGTGGAGCTGTAGGCGCCAACCGGGGCGCCGGCATAGGCGATACGGTCGCCTGGAACAAGGAGCGTGACCTCGGAGCCGATGGCCTCGACGGTCCCTGCTCCCTCGGCACCGAGCACGGCAGGGTAAGAGGGCAGCGGGTAGACACCCTTTCGATGGTAGATGTCGAGAAAATTGACGCCGATCGCCTCATGGCGGACACGGATTTCCGTCGGGCCGGGAGATTGCGGCGCGCGCTCCAACACCTGCAGTTGGTCGATGCCTCCTGTTGCGGTCAGCGTGACGGCGATATCCATCCTCATCTCCATCTGATGTTCGACGGGGTAAATGACAGATGGCGGCTTGATTGAAAATTACCTATAAATTCCCAAGCAATGGGAAAAAATAATCAATGCTGGATTGGGAAGACCTGCGTCATTTCCATGCTCTTTCGCGTCTGGGCACGCTATCGGCCGCCGCCCGGGAACTCGGCGTGGAGCACGCCACGGTGGCGCGGCGCGTAGCGCATCTGGAAGACAAGATCGGCACCAAGCTTGTCGACCGGCGCGGGCGGCGCCTTTCGCTCACGGCCAAGGGTCAGCAGATCGCCAGCATCGCCACACGGATCAGCGAAGATGCCCTCACGATCGAGCGGGCGGCACTGAATGCGGACAACCGGCACACCGGCACGGTCAGGGTAAGCGCCCCGCCTGCTTTTGCGACTGCCGTGCTGGCCGAGCGGTTGGTTCGCCTCCGGCAACGTCATCCTGGCATCAGCGTCGTGGTCATCGGCGAGACCCGCTATGCCTCGCTGGGACGGAGGGAGGCAGACATTGCCGTGCGGATGACGCGACCGGAACAGGGCGACCTGACAGCCACCAAGATCGGCGAAATCAGCTTCGGCCTCTATGCCGATCCCGCCTATCTCGCCGCGACACGTGAGACGGACTGGTCCTTCGTCGGCTATGAGGAAGTTCTGGCCTCGTCGCCGCAGGAAAGGAAGCTTGCGGAGATTGCAGGGGGCCGTTCGGTCGCCATCCGTGCCTCCACGCTGGAGTTTCAATTGGTCGCAGTCAAGGCTGGGGGCGGTGTCGCGCTGCTGCCGGACTTCATCGCGGCGCATCAGAATTTGACCAGACTGCCCTTGCCCGACGAGCCACTCACGCGTGAACTCTGGTTGGTCGTGCATACGGATATCAAGGATGTACCGCTGATCCGCGCAGTAATGGACGGGCTGTGCGGCAAGGTTGAATGAACGGACGAGGGAAGCGGCACTTTGCCGATTCAAAGAAAATTGACTGCTCGCGCGGCGGTTCGTTTGCTGTCGACGCAGTATGAGCCCACGATCGGCGTCACCAGACCGGCTGCGAGATTTTCACGCTATCGACGAAAAAACTCGACCGCCCCGGCTTGCCGGCCTAATCTTCAGCTGAGTTTTGGGGGATGGGCAGGCATGGGGAAAATCGATGACGAGCGGGCATTCTTTTCCGAAGCGTGGATCGAGCCACCACCGAAGAAAGCGGTGGCCGAGAAGCCACACTATCATGGCCACCGCGACCGTTTGCGCGAGCGCTTTGCCGTCGCGGGTCCCAGCGCCCTCCCCGACTATGAATTGCTGGAGCTCCTGCTCTTCCGGCTGATCCCGCGCGCCGACACCAAGCCCGTCGCCAAGGCGCTGCTGGCGCGCTTCGGCACGCTGGCCGAGGTGCTTGGTGCGCCTGCCGCGCGGCTTGAGGAAGTCAAGGGCATCGGCCCGGCGGTGGCGCTTGACCTGAAGATCGTTGCCGCGACGGCCCAGCGCATGGCGCGTAGCGAAATCATCGGCCGCGAACTGATGTCAACCTGGACACAGCTTCTCGAATATTGCCGCTCGGCCATGGCCTTCGAGGACCGCGAGCAGTTCCGTATCCTGTTCCTCGACAAGAAGAACACGCTGATCGCCGACGAGGTTCAGCAGGTCGGCACCGTCGACCACACGCCGGTCTATCCGCGCGAGGTGGTCAAGCGCGCGCTCGAACTCTCCGCCACGGCGATCATTCTGGTGCACAACCACCCCTCGGGCGACCCGACGCCGTCGCGCGCCGACATCGAGATGACCAAGCTGATCATCGAGACGGCCAAACCGCTCGGCATTTCCGTGCACGATCACCTCATCATCGGCAAGAAGGGCCACGCCAGCATGAAGGGCCTGCTGCTGATTTGAAAGCTTGTATGGCTGCCCTGAAAGCTCGGCGCTGCCCGTGCGCCCTTCCCGGCCCAGCGCAATTGCCGCAGCCATGCGAGCGGGGATAGTTTATCCGGCGTAGAGGACCGTTAGAGCTTAGTGATACTCTTTCAGAATTATTCGAACGGGAAGCGATAAATATACCATAAGTATATAGCCATTCTGAATTGAAAATTCATAACAACTGACAATTAGGATACGCTTGCTTCAACTGCACTTATGAGAAAGCACCGTTATGCCCGAGGCCAACTCAAATAATACTGGCTGCGGCCGCAAGTTGCTCATTCAGACTGCATTCAACTATCGACTTCCCTAAGTGGTGGTGGCATTTCTGGAAACCCATCCACGCTGGCCATCAGTTCCAGATACCGCTCAGCCGACGCTGCCCACTGAAATCGGGCCGTCCTTGCGCGACCGCGTGCGATCAATTTGGTTCTGAGGCCTTCTTCGTGGACCAGGCGCATGAAACAATCGAACCATGCGTTCTCATCGCAAGGTGATGCGTACAAAACCGCATCCCCGCCGATTTCAGGCAGACTGGCACGGTCCGACATGACCACCGGACATCCTAGCGTCATGGCTTCGAGGGGCGGTAGTCCGAAACCTTCAACCAGGGAGGGGAACGCGAGGCACAGGCAATCGCTCAGAAGTGCGCCGAGTTCCGCGTCTGACCTTCTTCCCAGCCAGATGACGTTAGGCGTCTTCTTGTTGCCAATGCTGCCGAACACACGGGACGTGGATGCACCCACAACAACAACCTGTAGCCCTGCCGTGGCAAGTCGTTCGTGCATGCCGATGATCAAACCGACATTCTTATGTGGGATAGAACTGCCAAGTACGACGATTGTCCTAGGGCCGGCAACTGCCAGGGTTTGTTCCGAGTGGCGGGGGGTCCATCGCAGCGCATGTTCATGCCCGTTGCTTACAACCTCGACCTTTGCCGTCGGGCACACGCCATAGCGCGCCAGTTCAACCGCAGAATACTGCGACACGGTCGCAACTTTACGCGCGGTCCTGCCCAAGGCGGGAACCAAGGTGCGGTAAAGAAGCCGAAATGGAAGTGTGTAGCTCTGCGGGCATGCTCGTGTATTGACATCGTGAATGCACAGAATCTGCTGGCGTACGGCCAGAGGGCCCGTGTTGCAGAGGCTGAGCAGGCCGCCGCGAATATAGGCGGGAAGCACAGCTTGTTCCCACGCGTGCCCGCCGAAGCTGCCGACAGTTCGGACACGGATCGCCGCCAAGGACAACGTGTCATGCGACCCCGGCGGGACCAGCAGCTCGACGGCCACATCCCGTGCCAACCGAGCTTGGCCCACGATCAAGGCATCCAGCGCCGAAACGATCTCGCGTGCATACCGCTGAACTCCGGTGGTCGGCTGCGCGAGAAAACGGCCGTTGATCGTCCAGTGTCGTGTCATCAGGAAACCAGGTCCGGGCGACAGGGTTTCGGTCACAGTGCTATTTCTTAGTTCCGTGACCTTGGATGACGAAGAAGGCCGGGTCATCTTGGCCTTTGGGACGTAACCAGTCGTTTTGTCGGGAGGCTTCCCGGGCAGCTCTCATCCGAATGGCGTGGCAAATCCTGAGCACTTACGCCAAATGTGTGAGGTTCCGCGTGGCGCGGCAGTGGTAGACTGCGTTGGACAGTGCGGCAGATCCTCAAATCGCCGTGCTCAGATGGATGTCAGGCAGAGTTTAGCGAATGGAGTGGAGCCGCATGATATCTGGCGCAAGACAAGCAAGTTCGCGCTAATGCAGCGGCCGACCAATCCATCGCAACCAAGTTCCGTTGGACGGGCAGTCGCCGCGACCAGATGTCTATGCGTATCCTTGGCATGTCTGCTGGGTATGACGGTTTCGTGCGCAGCGGATCTGCTTTGGGGTGTAAATGGTCATCCCTTCAACGCCTACCCCGGGATATCGATCGAACAGCAGCTCGACTATGTCCATGACCTCGGCTTGAAGTCATATCGCGTTAACATTTCCAGTGTCGACAGTACCGCCAAACTTGCTGAACTGGTCAAGGCAGGCAAGGCGCGCGGTGTCCAGATTTTACCGGTAATCACGCCCGACCTAGACCTCGACAACGACACCGTCGATGAACTCTACGCACAGGCCTATCATCTCGCGTCCACCCTCGTATCCCGCTTCAAAGACGACATTCGCGTTTGGGAACTTGGCAACGAGATGGAGAACTATGCGATTATAACGGCCTGCGAGATGAAGAACGACGGCACCCAGTACAACTGCTCCTGGGGCCCTGCCGGCGGCACCGTGACCTCTGACTATTTCAGTCCGCGTTGGGCAAAGATTAGCGCGGTTCTACGCGGTCTTTCGGATGCAACCATCGCAGTGGATCCGACCATAAGAAAAGCGATGGGGACGGCAGGCTGGGGTCACCGTGCTGCGTTCACCCGCATGTTTCAGGACGGTATCAGATGGGATATTTCAGTCTGGCATCTTTACGATGGTGACCCAGAGGAAGCATTCAAATTCCTGGCGACGTTCGGCCAACCCATCTGGCTGACAGAGTTCAATTACAGTGGCGGCAGCCAACGCGGGGAAAAGCAGCAGGCCGAAGGTCTGGTTCGGACCATGACGCTTCTGCGCCGATATCAATCTCTATATGGACTGCAAGCTGCCCATATCTACGAACTGCTCGACGAGCCGTACTGGGCGCCAAGCTATGAGGCCTTCATGGGCCTTGTCCGCCTGAAGAAGCGCGACCACGGGCTATGGGCACCGAGCGGGCAAAAGCTGGCATATGATGCCGTGAAGAAAATCATTGCGGACGGCAATGCAGATTCCAGTTCGCCGACGGTCTCGACGAAGGCCACGCCGCCTCCGGGCCAGACGTCGGTGCCCGCCGTTGCCGGTACATTTCACCCCTGTTCGCTTGATGCGTTCGACAAGTCTGTCTTCAACCACGCCAACCAGGTTGCATATGCGTATTGTCTGATCTTGCATCGCATGCCCTCTCCGACCGAGCAGTGGCGCGAGGTCGTCGCGATGAAGAGGGATCCATCTATATTTCCGACACTGACGAAGCTGTTGCATTCGGTTGAATTCAGCACTGAAAATCGGCCAGTTGGGCTTGGAAATGCGCAATACGTAGCCCTTCTCTATCGGCTACTGCTGGGACGGGAGCCGGATAACAACGGGCTTTCCGTTTACGTGTCGAAACTGAACAGCGGCGAGGTGAGCGGCGAAAAGATCGTGGCGGAATTGATCCACTCGTATGAATTTCGCTCCAGACACACGGTTCTGTTTCCCAACGAGCCTCAGCAGGCGGTTCAATGAACGTTTTCGGCCGACAGGTCGTCACTGGCGCTGTTTGGGCCGCTGTCGAGACCTGGGGCCGACAGATCGCCATGTTCGGCGTATTTGTGGTGCTGGCGCGCCACCTTGGCCCCGAGGCATTCGGGCTCGCTGCGCTCGCCATGGTGGTGCCCAATATTCTGGCCGCTCCGGTAACGAGGGGCCTGCCTGACGCCATTATCCAGCGGACGGAAATCGATCCCATTCACCTTGATTCGGCTTTCTGCCTCCTTGCCGCAACAGGCGCGTTGATCAGTGCGCTTATCTGGACATCCGCCAGCGGTATCGCAGCAATGTTCGACCAACCGGAGTTGGAGGGGCTCATCAAATGGACCAGCGCCATCGTTGTGATCCAGGCGTTTGGTGCAGTACCGGCGGCGATCCTCAAGCGGCAACTGCATTTTCGACTGTTCGCCGTGCGCACGCTTACAGGCTCGGTGGTCGGCGGCGCGTTGGGCCTAGGCATGGCAGCCGCAGGTTTTGGCGTGTGGAGCCTCGTTTGGATGCAACTGACGAAGGCCGCAGTCGAAACCACCGTTGTTCTTTTTGGAAGTACCTGGCGGCCAAGGCTCAGATTTTCCTATGCCCGCATTCGGGAATTGTTCGGATTTGCCGGCCCTCTCGTCCTGCAGACTCTCTGGAATTTCGGCAACGACGAAATTCCCAAGATTGTGCTCGGCGCGTTCCTCGGCCCTCATGCCGTTGGCATATATGCGCTCGCGCGTCGTCCTCTCGATCTCTTGGTGGAATCATTGTTGTGGCCGCTCATGGCGATCACTATGCCAACTGTGTCCCGCATCCAGGCCCAGCCGGAAAAGATAAACGACTTCTTCAACGCCACAGTGCGCATGGCCGGGATCATTGGCTTTCCAGCCTTCGTTGGATTTGCCGCGGTCGCGCCCGTCGCTGTTCCCTTCATCTTCGGCCAGCAGTGGTCGGTTGGTGTAGCGGCTGTACAGATACTCATGATATTGGGCGTTCAACGCACCGTTGACAGCCTCTGCTCGTTTACGATTCTGGCGCTCGGCCGCTCGAGCCTGCTCCTGAAGCTGAACATGGTCTATACGGTGCTGGCGCTTGTCTTGATCGCGGGCGGAGTGCAGATCAGCTTCGAATTGGCCATTGCTGCTCTCGTGGTCAGCAATGTTGTGCTTCTGCCGGTCTTCCTCATCCAGGTTCAGAGAATTGCCCAAATTGACGTTGTCAGGCCGCTGACGATTTTCCCACGGCTTGCCGTCGCTTCGATCTTGATGTTCGCGGTCGTCAGCGCATGGCTGCGCGGCGCGCCGGCGAGTGCCGCGCCAGGAACCGTGCTGGCCGGCGGTATCTTGATTGGCGCGGCAGTTTATGCAGCAGCTTCCTTCGTGCTGGTGCGCCCCGACCTGCTCAACGCACGCAATTTTGTGTTGAGGCTGAGGGCTCGATGAAGATCGTGATCCTGAGCCAGCCTTTCGACACGGTTACGCCCCCGATCCAGAACTCGATCGGCATTTGGACGCATGAAGTCGCAAGACGGCTAGGTGCAGATTGCGACACGACCATAATCGCTCGGCGCCTGCGCGGTATGCCGGCTCAGATGGAAATCGACGGCATACGTTTCGAGTTGCTCAAATGCGCGCCGGCACGCGTGTGGGGCATGGCGTCCCGCCTCTGGAGTTGTGTCTGGCCGCGGTCGCCCCTGGTCACACAAAATGTCTATGCATTCGATTTTCTCGCCCAGGCCATTCGAACGATACGCCGTCTATCGCCCGACGTGGTTCACATCCAGAATTTTCCGCAATACGCACCCGCCATTCGACGGGCGGCGCCGCAAGCAGCAATCGTGTTGCACATGCATTGTGACTGGCTTGCAGAACTTGACCGCAATGCGATGAAACGAGCGCTGGCCGCCACCGATCTCACCGTCGGGTGCTCAGAACATGTCGTGACTGCGGCGCGCACGCGCTTTGCTGAAATGGGCACAATTTTCGCAGTCTTGCCGAACGGAGCGCCCGCGAGCCAGAACGCCGCCGCCGTAACACGAATACCAGGAAAGGTATTGTTCGTCGGCCGTGTGTCGCCCGAAAAAGGCATACACACGCTGATCGAAGCCTGGCAAACCGTTATTGCGGCCTGCCCTAAGGCCCGCCTCGAGATCGTCGGCCCATCGGCAACGCTTCCTCGTGAATTCCTGATTGACCTGAGCACGGATCGCGAAGTCCGCGATCTCGCTCGCTTCTACCACGGCGGTAGCGCATACCTCGGATCCTACGATGCCGCGCTGCGCGCGATGATATCGCCGGCGATCGCTCCCACCGTCAGTTTCGTTGGGACGCAGCCCTACAAAAAATTGGCCGAGCGATATGCCGAAGCATCGCTTCTGGTAAATCCCTCTCTCAGCGAGTCCTTCGGAATGAGCCTGATCGAGGCGCTGTCCAATGGTACTCCTGTCGTAGCTACTCGCGTCGGCGGCATGACGGAGATCATGGAAGCGACTGGCGGCGGCGTTGTGGTGGAGAAGAACGATCCTGATGCGCTTGCTGCCCAAATCATCGGCCTTCTTGTAGAGCCAGGACGAGCGGCGAAATTGGGGCGCCGGGGAGCCGCGCGTGTCGCCGATCTCTATGCATGGGAAAAAATCGCCCAGTCGACCCGGACCCTGTATGATAGGGCCATCGCCTCCCACCGTTCACGGCTTGGAAAGAGGAACCTTTCCCTCACTCAGCGCCGGGCCTTGAACGACGTGAACACCGAGCCCGTGTCATCTCCCCACTCCCAGTTAACGGCGAGTCCGACCCGCAAAATCTGAAGGGCAGCATCTTCGGGATAGATGTCGGTAAGGCTTCGCTGCATCACCAGTTCGTCGTCGATCAAGATTGCAAACCGATTGCCGTCGAATGTGACGCGCATGCGAAAACGCTTTCCCCAAACGACCTTGTCCGCCACATTAGTCCAGACCGCATCATAAAGTTCCTCAAAGCCGAGCCGCTTGATGAACACCGAAATCGAAGCCCCTTGATAGACATCGTCGAGCCAAGTCGTGACACAAACGTAGTTGTCGCTGTCTTGCCAGAAGAGCAGTCCTGCCCGGCTGCGCTGATCTTGTCCCCGGCGCTCTCCAGGAGGCTCGATTGTAACCTCGAGATCGCTGAATCCCGGTCGATCCCATGGCAGCGAATAGAATGTCCGACCCGGATTCGGTCTGTCTACGCTCGCGCGCACACGGGCGCCGCCCAGCCCGTCGACGTCGATGACCCCGGTCCCCAGTGTTTTTGCCCATTGTCCGCCGCCCAGCTCGGTGGTGCGGCGATCCAGTTCGCCGGCACTACCGGTAAAACCGTCGGCGAAGGACAGGCTTGCTCCGAGTTGGTTCCAAGGCGCCTCCAGAGGCGCCATCAAGGGAATGGGAACTTCGTGAGGATGGGCCTCGAAGTTGCGCCAGCGCGGCTCACTATCGAAGCTTTTCCATATACCTACTCCGGTCGCATTCTCGATTGAATCGGCCTCAGCAGACGCGTCGAAAAGACGAATCCCGTCGAGAAAGCAGCTCACCTGGCCCTTCCAGTCAAGAATCTGGACCGAATGGGTGGAACACTCGCGCAAGGCGTGTCCCGTATTCGTCGCGATCGTGATCTCTTTGCCCGATTGCTTGGCGACCAGAGTGCATCCGAGCGCCGAGAGTTTCAGTAGCCAGAAATTGTCCTTGTCCCGAAACCGCCAGGCGAGACCACACACATCCGAGACTGCGGTAATTTCCAGCAGCCCGTGGATCAATCCTGAAGGGCGACCAGGATCGATGATGGATAGATTGCCGGTAGCGCCCTGCAAAAAACGCCACCGTCCCCCGATTGCGACGATCTGCCCCGGCAAGCCTTGCACGAGTGCATCGGCAGCGTGGGCGGTTCCAAACACGGTAGAAAATTCAGGTAGACGCCCGATGTGAACCGCTTGGACGCGTGTGTCGACCCGAAACCCGATCTGGCCAAGTGCCGACTGATGAACACCTGCAAACAGCTCTTTGTCCTTGTTGAAAGGATCGATCGCGATCGGACGCATCATCGGAAAAGCGGCAACCCCGTGAGCTTCTTGGTCGGCGGCCACATAATAGATAGCGCCCTGCTCCCGCAACGCCACGACATAGTAGAGATGAAGGTTCTTCAGACGCCGAAACGCACTCAGGCATTGCTTTCCCACTCGGGCCCACAGCTCGCCGTTTTCGCCTTCGGCGGCGTGCAGGATAAAACCGCAACCATCCTCGACCGGATTGATCGGCGCCTCGCTGGAAAACCAACCTACGGCCAAATTCTCGTTGATGTTCGGTCCCCGGTACGTCCAGGAGGTGCTAAGCACCCACCACCAAAAACGGCGAAAGGTGAGCCTCTTTCGTGGTGCGCGCACCAAGGAAATCAGACGGCCGAGCCACGGGTCGATTCCGGGTCCCCGCAGCCAACGGTATACCCGCCTTGCGAAGTCGTCAGGCAGTGGCGATCCCTGCGATGTGTTGTGGCCGTTGGTGATCGAGACCAACAGCACCAGGCCAGCCTCTCGCTGAAAGGGACCATAGGAAATCCCTTGCCGGCCCCAGCCGGGCCTGACAAGTGGCTGGAAACGAAGTGCGCCGTGATCGATCGCAATCTGGCGTTCGATGTCGCGTCCTCGCCTGATTCCTCCCCTTGTCGCCAGGGTCCCAATTACCGTGCCGCGGGTGCGATCGTCCTGAAAACTGTCGGCAACAAGAATCTCCGGCCGGACAGCGCCGGACTCAGCCTCTTCAGCAGTTTCTGCCCAGTCAAGACGCTGCAAACAAAGATCCCCTCACGTCGCCCTGGGCTGCGCGAGCATGTGCTCGACCTGCCAGCCGTTATTGGCATAAGCGGCAGGCATGGAAAACACGGCATAGCCGACTGTGGCCAAGAACTCGATGATTTCGCGTGCTTTGCGATCGAGCCCGCTTTTCGTTGCAGCGTCCACCTCGCAAATGACGTTAGGGCGATATGCGGCCAGTGCCGCTGTCATGCCGCGAAGCACGTCGATTTCTGCACCCTCGACATCGATCTTGACGAGGGTTGGCGGCCTGAGGCTGTATCTGGCGATGGAATCGTCGAGTGTCGTCGTCCTGACCTTGAGGCGCCCACTCACATCCGGCGGCGTGGAGACCATGGCGAGCGTTGCGCCACCGAGATGGCGTGCCAACAACAATTCGGCATCACCGGTCACCGCTCCAACCGCTTCGGTGAAAACGTGAATGGTGCTCAGCCTGTTGACGTCTCGGCTTCGCCCGATGGCGGCGGCATTGCGGGGGACAGGCTCGTATGCGTAGACTTGGCCATGCGGCCCGACGCGACGCGCTGCGATCAGTGAGAAGAAACCGATGTTGGCGCCAACGTCATAAAACACATTGCCCGGCGCCAGAAGTGATGCAATTGCTTCCTGTATCGGAAACTCATAAGTCCCGCGCGCAAAATCGGGATCAGCGCCGCGCGAAAAAATCCTCAGGCCGGCAGCTTCGCCCGCTGGAATGACAGGCATGCTGTAGAAGACATCGCGGAGCTTCGTCGCCAGTCTCATACAGTATCCTCATAGGCCAAGCTACTTCCAGCGCGGCTAATCGAGTCGCACCGCCCGAAGATGGCAGAATGAATGGCCACCTTCGAGTTAGACATCAGTTGGTCTGCTCATACTTTTGCCTGTCTGGCGGTACCTCCGATGTGTGTTGCCTAAGTGGCGCTTAAAGAGGCGAAGACGGCGTCTACTCGTTAAGCTCATATCGCGTGAACATCTCGTGGTCGCTCAGCAGCCGATTCAGAAAATCGCCCCCACCTACATCCGCCAGGATAGGCCAATCGTCGAGACCCGCCGGCCGCTCCATCTGGGACCGGTGCGCTGCCAGCGCGTGACGTTTTACATCGATCACGTCGCCGATATAGGCGTGGGAGTTGAACATCTTGACGCCGCGCAAGCCGGCAAGAGTCCGAACCGTTTGCTGGAATGCGGTGCGATTGAGTCCAAGCACATCGTCGCGCAGACGAACCCACGGCCACTGATACCAATACCAGACGGGATATTCGAACACGGTCACGCGCCGGCCATACAGTTGAAGCGCGCCTCGCACGCCAAGATTGGTGGCAACATGGTCCGCAGGCGGCTCTTTTACATGAGTGACGTACACGCTCTGTGGTTGCCAAGCGAAAAGCAACTGAGCGATTGCGTCTGCGATCTTGCCGACATGATGTTTTGCCATGCCGTCGGGAACACGTAGAAATCTCACCCGATCAGCCGACCCGCCCAACCGGCAAACCGCCTCGATCGCTTCGTTTTCACGCGCGATCCGCAGTGCCTCCATATCAAGCCGATTTGAATGGGATGCCGACCCGTCGGTAACGAAAATAAACCGGACGTCGGCGCCCGAGCTGAACTTCTTGCTGGCGACCCCTCCACATCCCAGCGTCTCATCATCAGGATGAGGTGCAATGATGACCGCCGACGCCTGCCAGTCCGCTACGTCGAATGGATGAGATCCCTTACGCAAAGCTCTATCGAGCACAGCGCCAATCGAATGCCTGACGTCATGCATCGATGGTTCCGATCATCCGTTCTTCGGTGTGGTTCAACCCGACCTACGCATGGTAGCAAAAAACTGTAAGCGATTGGGGTGAGAAAACAATGAAGGTAGGAATTCTTGCTGGCGGATTAGGAACACGGCTGGCGGAAGAAACCGAGATCCGGCCGAAACCAATGGTCGAGATCGGAGCCAAGCCGATCCTTTGGCATATCATGATGCATTACTACGCTTACGGCCACCGCGAGTTCGCCGTCGCGTTGGGATACAAGGGCGAATACATCAAACGCTGGTTCAGCGACTATGTCGCATTCGATGGCAGCCTGACTGTCAAAGCTGCATCGGGAAGCGTGAAGCGCCACTCGAGCTCGCTCCCTGATTGGTCAGTCGATCTTGTAGAGACGGGGCTGAATACGCTGACGGGCGGCCGCATTAAGCGCCTGATCGACTGGATGGACGACGAGACGTTCATGCTCACGTGGGGTGATGGCGTTTCGGACGTCAACCTCGATGACTTGATCGCCTTTCACAAATCGCATGGCAAACTTGCAACGATGACGGCGGTGCGTCCGCCAGCTCGCTATGGGCACATTGAATTCGATGGCCATCGCGTTGTCGACTTCACAGAGAAGCCACAGGCCTCAGAGGGTTGGATCAATGGCGCCTTCTTCGTGCTCGAGCCGGGCGTAAAGGACTATATCGATGGCGACGACGTCATGTTCGAACACGCGCCAATGCAGCAGCTCGCGGCTGACGGCCAGTTGATGGCATATCGCCACGAATCCTTCTGGCAATGCATGGACACCATACGGGAAAAGCATCTCCTTCAGAAATTGTGGGACAGCGGGCAGGCGCCCTGGAAAACATGGGAATTGATCGATGAAAGTTCTGGTTACAGGCCACCTCGGCTACATCGGTTCCGTCCTGACTCCGATGCTGCTTGAACGCGGCCATGACGTCACGGGACTAGACAGCGACATCTTCCGGTCATGCACTTTCGTAGGAAAGCTGGCCCAGGTGCCGACGATCGAGAGAGACATCCGTGACATCGAGGTTGACGACGTCGCCGGTTTCGAGGCGATCATCCATCTCGCCGGCCTTTCAAACGATCCGTTGGGGGACTATCGCCCCCTCCTTACCGAAGAGATCAACTGCGGCGCTTCGGTAAGGCTTGCGCGGCTCGCCAAGGCCGCCGGTGTCCAGCGGTTCCTATATGCCTCCTCTTGCAGCAATTACGGCGCAGCAGGCGACAGCTTTCTGGCTGAGGATGCTCCCTTCAACCCGGTTACGCCTTACGGCGCCTCAAAGGCGAATGTGGAGCGAGCGGTCGCGCCGATGGCGGATCAATCATTCAGCCCGACATTCCTGCGTGCTTCCACCGCCTACGGCCTCTCGCCTCGCATCCGCTTCGATCTCGTGGTCAACAATCTGACCGCTTGGGCTTATACAACCGGCCTGGTCTACCTCAAAAGCGACGGCTCGCCATGGCGTCCGATCGTCCATGTGGAAGACATTGCGCTAGCCTATATCGCCGTGCTCGAAGCCGAGCGAGAGCTGGTCCACAACGAGGCATTCAATGTCGGCTTGACCACGGAAAACTATCAGATCCGGGAGATCGCGGCCTTGGTCCAGGCGATCGTTCCCGACAGCCGCGTGGAGTTCGCGCCCGACGCCGGGCCAGACAAGCGGTGCTATCGCGTCGACTGCACCTACATTGGTCGTCGCCTGCACGGCTTTAAGCCGCAATGGACGGCGCGGCGCGGCATCGAACAGCTCTATTACACATTTCGCGCAGCAGGCCTCGCACTTGAGGATTTCGAGGGCGAGCGGTTCAAGCGCATCGCCCATGTGCAGAAGCTGATCCGAAATGGCGAACTCGATGCCGATCTGCGCCGCACGCCGCAGTTGGCGTTAGCGGTTTGAACAAACACAGCCGGGAGCCATGGCCATGATGATCGTTGGAGCAGCATCTGTAACCGAGCAGGTCTGCCGCTCCTGCGGTGGAAGTCACATCGATACGTTCCTGAAGCTCGGCACGACGCCCCTTGCCGATCGGCTTCCATCGAGCATCGACGATGGCGAGGAGGAGCCTGTCTTTCCACTCAGTGTCGCTTTCTGTGGCGATTGCAGCTTAGTGCAGATCACAGAAACGGTGAATCCCAGGATTCTGTTTGCCGATGCCTATCCCTACTACTCCTCGTTCTCGCAAGCGCTGCTGCGGCACTCTCGAGACAATGTGCTCGATTTGATTGAACGTCGCGGCTTGCACTCGGGCAGTTTCGTGATCGAGCTGGCAAGCAACGACGGCTATCTCCTGAAGAACTATGTCAAGGCGGGCATTCAAGTTCTCGGCATCGACCCCGCCGATGGGCCTGCTGCCGTCGCCAGCGAGTTCGGCGTGCCAACGCACGTAGCTTTCTTCACTCGCGAGCTGGCTGAGTCGCTTCGCAGACAGGGCGTGCGAGCCGACGTGATTCACGCAAACAACGTGCTCGCGCATGTGGCCGACACCAACGGTTTTGTTGCAGGCATTGCGCTGTTGCTCAAGGACGACGGCGTTGCGGTGCTTGAGGCGCCGTATGTCGAACCAATGATCGATCATTGCGAATTCGATACGATCTACCACGAACATTTGTGCTATTTTTCAGTGACGGCATTGGACAAGTTGTTTCGCAGACATGGCCTTTATCTCAACGAAGTAAAGCAGCTTTCGATTCATGGCGGTTCGATTCGCCTTTATGTCGAATTGCAAGAGCGTGTCGGAGCAAGCGTCAGGGATCAACTCGCTCATGAAAGAGCACAAGGGATCGACGCCATTGACTACTACATCGATTTTTCCGCGACGGTCGACAAGTTGAAAGTCGATCTCTCCGCATTGCTGCGCCGACTGAAAGCGGCCGGCGCCTCAATCGCCGGCTATGGGGCGGCGGCCAAAGGCGCGACCCTGATCAACACGGTCGGCATCGGACGCGATCTCATCGACTTCGTCGTAGACCGCAACACTCACAAGCAGGGCAAGTACATGCCCGGTCAGAAAATTCCTATCCGCTCTACGGAAGCTCTGTTGGAAGCGCAACCTGACTACGTTCTAGTGCTTGCCTGGAACTTCCTTGATGAAATCATGGAACAACAGACTGAATATCGTGCCAGGGGCGGAAAATTCATCGTTCCCGTGCCGAACCCGCGGATCGTGTGACCGTGCAAGTCCGAAGCTCTGCCTGCGCCGAAACACGTGAAACGGTGACGAATTCGATGCGTCTTCGCGTCGATTGTCCGGTCTGTCGGCAGAAGGACTTACTGCACTCGGTGTCATTCGAAGCCATTCCATTCTCGTGCAATTCCCTGCACCCTGACGCACACTCGGCCGTCGCTGCACCGACTGGTCGATTCGTTCTCGCGTTTTGCCGCAGTTGTGAACATTTCTTCAACGCCGCGTTCGAAGACGGTCGGATCGGCTATACGCAAAATTACGAGAATTCCCTGCATTTCTCGCCGCGCTTCGTGGCCTTCGTCGAGGATCTCGCGGGTCGCCTGTCGACTGCCTACGCACTCGACGGAAAATTGGCCGTGGACATCGGTTGCGGAAAGGGTGATTTCCTCAAGCGGCTTTGCTCAACCAGCGGCGCCAGAGGCATTGGTTTCGACAGGAGCTTCGAAGATAATCGGGGCGAGGAAGTCGCCGGCGTTGAGTTCATCAATGACTGGTTCAGCAATACCTATCCGGACGTCAAACCTGACTTCGTTTCCTGCCGTCACGTCCTGGAACACATGGCTAGCCCGATCGCCTTCCTGCAAGGGCTTCGTTCCCATCCAGGCGTTGATCCGAGCACCATATTTTACATCGAGGTGCCTAATGCCCTCTATACATTGCGCGACATGGGAATCTGGGATCTGATCTATGAGCACGTTTCCTACTTTACGCCTCACTCGCTGCGGGCAGCGGTGCAGACAGCAGGCTTCGAGGTGTTGGACCAAGGTGCGTCATTCGGCGACCAGTACCTCTTCATCGAAGCAAAGCCTCTCGAAACCCGGATGACGGCCGATTTTTCAAGAACTGGGAAGATCGATGCGTTGGTTCGCCGCTTCGACCGAACCTATCGCGACAAAGTCGCCTGGTGGCGCGATTACCTTTCAACGCGGGACCCAGAGCAGACCGTTGTCTGGGGAGCGGGATCAAAGGGTATCACTTTCGTCAACGTCGTTCCGCAGGGGGCGCGGATAAGCGCTCTGGTCGACGTCAACCCGCACAAGCAAGGGCGATTTGCTCCAGGCTCCGGGACACCTGTGGTTGGGCCGGAGAGCCTGCGCGGCAGACCCTTGCGGTCGATCATCGTGATGAACCCGCTCTATCGAGACGAAGTTGCCCAGGCGGCGAACAAGCTTGGTCTCGCGCCGGATATCATCGTGGCATGAGCCGGCGAACCGCCCTTTGCGGCTGACGGCCTAGCTTTCCTACTCCATCGACGTCGATCCGTTGCAGGTTGACCGGCCTCAGCCAGCAATGTCGCGTATAGTCGGTCGACCGACGCAAAAACTGTGTCCAATTGAGTGGCGTCCTGAACAGCGCCCGCCAAAGGGACAGGGAGTTAAGCCCGATCAGAAAACGAGACCGGATGAGCTGCCCGCGCCGGTCGACCGCTGCATAGGTTACGAACCCACGAAACGCAGCGCCGAACCTCTTCAACACAGCATCAACCTGTACGTCGTAGCGTTCGTTGGCGGCGAAGCCTTGAAGCGATTTTGTTGTCCCGACCGGTCGCGTGTGTCTTACAACGACGTCGTCAACTATAGCGTAACGCAACCAAGGCATGTCAGTCAGGCGGGTCCAAAGAAGATCTATTCCCGTCTCGTAGCCAAGCCCGAATAATTTCAACGCGGCTTGCAGGCACCTGGCGCTGAACACCGGACACATCATTTCGACCGTGTTTGTATATCGCAACAAATATCGCTTGCCGCTGACAAGCGTCGCTGCGTAAGAGAAATAGCTATCCCATGACAGCGCTGGCTGAAACAGATCAAGTTTATATTGGCGACCGATTGCGAACAGACGATTCAAGTCCAGCTTCGTCGTCTCGATATCGTCGTCGATCAATGCAATGAGATCATATTTCGTCACAATTTCAGGGTAGCATTGAAACAAGGCATGATAGCCTGCGATCTTGCGCCCGGGCAGAAATAAGCACAGATTATTCTGTCCATGGGAGACACCCGCCTCGTAGGCGGCGACGAGAAGATCGAAGTCGGCTTCGCCTGTCCCCTCGGTCCAGCCGGCATGCAAAGAGCTACGGCCGGCCCGGACGATCACCAGATTTCTCTTGCCCGAGCCCTCCGGCAATTGCCGGGAGGCTGACACTCCTGCGGCCGCGGGCGTGACTTGGCGACGCTTCATTCAAAGCCTCCCGGCGGATCGTCGCACCAGATCACTCGTTTCTAGCCCGGAGATCGATCTGAGACGGCATGAATGCGTTTCAGTGCTCCCAGGCCGGCGGCGCGCAGCTTGATACGAAGCTGCGGAGAAACAACGCCTACAACTTCCAGGCAAAATCTCGCAATGAGCAGCGGATCCAAGACCCATGCAACCAGATGAAACAGTGTCCTACCCAGCGGTGCTGTCCGCCTGCGCCGATAGGCAATCGCGACGAGGTGTTTTACCCGCCTCGACAATTCAAAGGCGTTAGCGGTAGAGCCGTCCGGATTTTGCCAAGCCAATCGTTCGGAGCTCGGCAATCGCACCGACCGCGTCGGATGGTCACGGCTGTATAGTATCGCGTTGGGTGCGTGAACAAACGTCCCGAGAAGAGCCATCTCGGCCAGAAGCGCACAATCGGAACCATAGTAGGGCTCGTGCAATGTCGTCTTGGCTAAGGAATCCCGGCGCCAAAGGCCGAACATCGCCGCATCCCATCCGTGCGCCGCAACCATCAGCCGGAAGCGGGACGCGGGCGATGATCCTTCCATATCCGGTAATACCCGTTCGACATAGGAAGTCAGCTGCCCGGTCTCGTCGATTCCCAGCAAGCGCGGATAGGCAATAACGTGGCGGGCGTTATCGTCGAGTGCGCGCACACAGTCCGTCAGGAAACCGCTGTCCAAGACGTCATCGTGCGCGCACCACTTGAAATATGCGCCGGAACTCAATTCGAAAGCTCGATTGAAATTGGCCGCGGCGCCCAGGTTGCGTGCATTTCGGACATAGCGGACCCGCCTGTCCCGCCGCGCGAATTCCAGGCATATCTCCGCTGTTCTATCTGTCGAAGCATTGTCGGTGATGACTAGTTCGAAATCAGCGAAGTCCTGCTCGAGGATCGACTGGATCGCCTCGGAGACGAAATTCTCGCCGTTGTAAACGGGCATACCAAGGGATACTTGTGGCGACTTGGAATATTCCATTTTCCGGGTTCTTCTCGACGAGAGTGCGATCAGACCGCGATAATTTCCGGTCGCAGATCCAGCGCCTTCAAGGATTGCGCCACTTCATTCAGGTATATCGGGTTCATGACGATGACGAGGTCAGGCGGAGTTTCCAATAGGTCGCTAGGCGCAATGACCGGGTGACCGGTTCCGGGCGTAAACTTGCCTTGCTTGTAAGGGTTGATGTCGACTGCTGCCCACACTTCGTCCCCAATCTGCAAGGTCGTCAGGAACGACACTGCCTTGCTCCCACCGCCCCACAGGACGACTCGCCGACCGGCATCGTGAGCGGAGCGGATGCGTTCCCTCCACAAATTCTGAACGGCCTGCACTCGGACGGGGAAGGTTTCCGCCAGCCGCCGCATCTCTTCCAGATCGCGCTCGAGCGGAAGTCTTGGTGCCATCCGGCCTACCGATGGCCGGGCATACTGAACGATGTACTGGTTGTCATAGACGAGTTCCAGATCGGTAACGTCGAACCCTTCCTGGCGAAACAGTCGTGCGTGCGCGCCGGGACTGAAATAGGAACAATGCTCATAGTAAATGTCCCAGAACGCACTCTCCGCGAGCACGCGTTTTGCATCCGGGGTTTCAAAGACGACCCAGTCTTCGGTCCGTTTGCCCATCATCTCGCGGATGAGCCGCACGAAAGTCGAGACGGAAGCCACGTGTTCGAGCGTGTGGCGACAAAGGACTGCATCCGCTTGGAGATGCCGGTAATCCGGTCCGAAGAAATCGACGATGATCCGAATGTCGCCGCGGTCTTCGCTGCGTCCCCTATCGGCTCGATATCCCGGATCGATGCCGAGTCCGGTCGCGCCGCCCGACATGCAAAGTTCGCGGAGAAATTCGCCCTTGCCGCAGCCGATCTCCAACACGTGCTTGCCGGCTATCGCACATCTTTGTGCAATCTCGCGTGCAAGTCCCTTCGCGAAATTGTTGAAAGTGCTCGAAAAATGCTGGGATTCCTCGAAATTGGTCGAGTAGCCCATGACCGTTTCGTCAAAGGCCTGGTTGAATATGAACCCGCATCCTTCGCAGAATGCGAGGTCAAGGTCGCGGCGGGGAAAGGTGTGAGCTTCTTGGGCCGAGCCAAGCAGGATACAGCTATGCACTGGGATGGATTCGACCCGGTAAATTGATCGGCTAACGGGCGCCGAGCAGCACGGACATGCGGTCGGTCGAAGCGCTTTGCCGTTGCTTGCCATGTGAAGGTCAATCGAATTCATTGTAGAATTGGCTCGGCAAGAGAACCGGTTATATCGCGCGTCGAACTCTCGGCTCCGAGGAGTTCATCGTTCTCAGTTGCGCGAGCAAGCTGGACAGACCGGGCCAAGCCAAGGGCGTCGAGTATCGCCAGGTCGAACCGTTCCTCGGAGAACCGGGTCGCATTCATGCGACAGGCGTACGGCGTAATGGATACCGCATTTTTCTCAAATAAATCAATCGCCTCAGCGACAGAATCGACGGCCTGACGGTCGAAGAGCACACCTGTCGGATGGGTGCTCTCGCCAAGCGCCCGGACAATATCGCGGGCACCTCCACGGCCGAATGCAATTAATGGAGTGCCACACGCCTGGGCCTCGGCAAGCGTTATCCCGAAATCCTCGCATCCGGCGAACACCATCGCACGGGCATTTGCGATTTTCTCGATGTATTCATGCCGCGGCAGATAGCCAGTGAAGACTATGTTGGGACCAGCAAGCGATCGGAGATGCTTGGATTGTACTTCATCGCCGACAACAATCAGGCGACGCGACGGAGTTTTGCTGAACGCCTCAATAATCAGATCCGTACGTTTATAGGGGGCGTGGAACGCAGCCGTTACGTAGTAGTCATCCTTGCTGGTGACGAGTTTAAGTTCCCCGATGGCCACGGGCGGATGGACTACCCGCGCATCGCGGCCGTAAATCCGTTCGATTCGAGAGCGGACATAGTTCGAATTTGCCAGCATCAAATCAGGACCGTGTGCCGTGCGGGTGTCCCAGGTCCGCAGCCTGTGAAGCAAATAACGAAAGGCAAGACCCTTCGGCCCAAATCCCAAGCGGGCTTGTTGCAAATAGGAGAATTGTTCGTCCCATGCATACCGCACCGGACTGTGCACATAGCAAAGGTGTGGTTGGTCAGGGCGAGTGAGAACGCCTCGAGAGAATGCGGCCGAAGAAGAAATTACTGCGTCATATCCTGTGACGTCAAATTGCTCGATCATAAACGGACAGAGAAAAAATAAAGACCTGTAGTACTTTTCCACAAATGGAAATCGATTCATCGCAGAAACATGAAAAGTTACGTCTCGAAAATGCTCGTCTTTGACCTCCTTCGGGAGAAAATCAAAGAGGGTGAAGACCTCGGCTCTCGGAAAGAGCTTGCATATCCGGGCAAGGACCTGCTCCCCTCCCCGAAAATTCGGGCACCAGTCATGCACGACGGCGATGCGCGCGTTGCGGTCGATGGCAGCAAATGGCGTCTTGCTGATGGATCGCAAATGTTTGGTATCATGGCCTAGCATGGTGGTTGCTTTTGGCTGTCGCACATGGCGCATGCATTACCCTCCCGGAACGTTGGCACCTTTTCGGGAATCCTGTTTTTGCCCGGATGCTCAACGACTGTGTGTCGTCCGTCCCGTCCAAACAAGCTGGCTATCGGGTTAAGCTCCGCGTCCCTCCCGAGGCCGGATGTACTCCAACGAGGTACGGCTCCTACTTCGATGGGCCTAAGCACGCCTCAACGCTAACCTTATGCGCAGGCTGTATCGGTGCGACCCGCGGATTAGGATCACAGCGCGCTCGCTTCAGAAGCAATCCGGGGCGCCGTATCTGTATCCATTCGCCGCGCGGAGAGTTGATTGTCGATGAAAGTGGTCGTGATCGTCGCAACGTTTGGTCGCAGGGAACATGTGGCTCGGCTTCTCGCACAGCTTGAGCGGCAGACCCGACTCCCGGACGCGGTCATAATTTCGGCTCCGGACGCAGACCATATTCCCAACAACATAGTCTGCCGGTTTCCTGTATCGAGCGTATTCGGAAAAACGGGCTTGCCGGCACAGCGTAACATCGCCCTCGATGTCGCAGGCGACTGTTTCGATATCATCACCTTTTTCGACGACGACTTCATTCCTGCAGACGACTATCTCGATGGCGTATCGAGGGCGTTCATGCAGCAGCCTGACTGGGCAGTGGTGACTGGAAAAGTGCTGAAGGACGGTGCAACGACTGCAGGGCTCACATGGGACGAGGGCATACAGGCGCTTCGCGAAGCCGGCACAGCGGCTGAAGCGCGTGGGGTGGATCAACTCAGCGCCTACGGCTGCAACATGTCGATCAGGGCGGCATTCATCGGCGGCCTGCGCTTCGACGAACGGCTTGTGCTCTATGGGTGGCAGGAAGACGTTGATTTCACCAGCCAGTTGAGAGCCAGAGGTCGGGTCGTCTCTCTGCATTCGATCCGCGGGGTTCATCTCGGCATCAAGAGCGGTCGCGTAAGCGGCGTTCGTTTCGGCTATTCCCAAGTGGCGAACCCAATCTACCTCATCCGCAAAGGGACCGTTCCATTGACTTTCGCCTTAAGATTGATGGGCAAAAATCTGCTTGCCAATCTCGTGCGCAGTCTCTGGCCGGAATCCTACATCGACCGGCGAGGACGTCTGCGCGGCAACCTTCTGGCTCTTTCACACGTCGCAACAGGCCGGGTGGAGCCAGAATATGTTCTGGAGATCTAGTGCAGAGGTAAGAGATGCTCGATGAACCGTCTTTTTCGATCGACAGCGGCACTTGCTCAAATCACCGAGCCCGGTGCCTGGACACGCCGCCCAATCGGCGCGACGCTTGGTGCTTCATCCACTTCGTGGTGTCGACGGGGATGTTCTTGGCCTGCATGTTGGGTGTTTCGGCTGCGAACGCCAAGGAGTATGTGCTCGGCCCGCAGGATAAGCTCCGCATCAAGGTCTATGAATGGCGTGCGTCGCGCGACACGATTTTTGCCTGGGGTGCCCTCAATGACGTATACACGGTCGGTCCCAACGGCTCCGTTTCGCTGCCGCTGGTCGGCGAAATCAAGGCTGCCGGCCTCACCACCGGCGAGATTGCGGACTCCATCGGCAACAGCCTGATGAAGAGTGTTGGCCTTGGGCGAAAACCGGACACCGCGGTGGAAATCGTCCAGTTCCGACCGTTCTACGTTGTCGGCAAGGTGACGCAATCGGGAGAATTCGCATATCGACCCGGGCTGACCATCTTGCAGGCATTGAGCATCGCGGGCGGATTGCGGACGCGGGAGGACAAGGACGCTCGGTTCGAGCGCGAAGTGATCCAAGGTCGAGGGGATGTGAACCTGCTTAGGCTGAACGAAGCCAATCTCCTCGCTCGTAAGGCACGGCTCGAGGCGGAACTCTCGCATGCCAGCGACATTCAGTTTCCGCCCCAGCTGACGTCACGCATTCAGGACGACATCATTGCCATGCTCGTGAAGCAGGAGCATTTAATCTTCCAAGCGCGCAGCGAGGGGCTGGATATCCAGATCAAGGCGCTTCAAGGTTTGCGTGACTTCCTCCAGAAGGAACTCGCCTCGCTGGACGCGCAGCTCGTTTTCCTCGACAAGCAGATTGACTCTATCCAGAAAGAGTTGAAGGCCGTCTCGGCGCTTGTGGTCAAAGGTCTTGCGGCGGCGCCGCGGGAATTTTCTCTAGAACGAGCCCTCGCCCAGGTGCAGAGCGAGAGGTTGTCGGCGGAAACCAGTCTGCTGCGTGGCCGTCAGGAAATCAGCAAGACCGACATATCAATTCTCGAACTCCAGGACGGACGGAAAAACGAGATAACGATCGACCTGCGTCAAACTCAAGCCGAACTCGACGCTCTCGACAGCAAGACAGAAACAGCAAGGCGGCTATTGTACGACTCCGCGATATCTGCCCCGAATCTTCTTGCCCACCGAGCCAACGCGGATCTGGCCGCGCCGATCTATACGATTTTCCGACCGTCGGCGGATGGTACGACGATGCAAATACAAGCTAACGAAACGAGTGTCGTGGAGCCTGGAGACACCATCAAGGTTGAAATACCACTGGCTCCGGATGAAACGGGCGCGCTGGACCTGATATCGACCGAGCGGCACGAGGCGCCGGGAATAGAACTCAAAGCAGAAACCGTCGGCGATACTGTGGGCACTCCGTAGTCCTCCGGGGCGGATTATGCTAGACGCGGCCTGGAACGGTGCCGGCCTGCGCTTGAATCATGTTTTCGCTGGAATCGCGCGAATGCTGAAGCGTCCTTACAGGAGCCCCAGCAACGCTGTCGTCTTCAACAGGCAAGAGCCGGCTGACAAGAACGACAGCGAGAGGAATCAAGAACACGATACCCGGGTCGGCGCTGCCACTTGCCAGGGATCCGGCCACGAGCGCCGACAAGGCGCAAGCGCGGACACTCGACGCGATCGCGTCGACCTCGGGGTCGATACGCCCGCCACCCCTTAGGCCCCGCACCAGCATTGCCAACAGAACTGTCATCATCGCGGTGCCGAACAGCCCCAACTGGGAAAGCAGCGCTATCGGCCAACTCGAGGCCCGCGAGCTTCCCAACCCGACCCCCAGTCCACCTGTATCGAAGAAAGACTGCAGGCTTTTGTAGTTCCAGTAGCTGCGCTCCTGGCCGGAGGCTGATGTGACTTTGTTGATTACCGTGGTGTCGACAAGCTGCAAAACCGGATCGAAGAAATGAGGATAGAGCAGACTGGCGGCCATCGCGGAGAGGAGCGAGAACGGTAGCAGCGCGATAAGCAGTGCCTCCCCCGACCTCAGCCGACCTGAAGTGAGCGACTTGACGACGGAAAAGACAACGGGCACGCTTACGATTGCAAGACCGACATAGGCGGTCGACGATGTCGACAGCAGCAGGAGAACAAACAGGGCCGCTCCTAATCCCAATGCGAATTTCGATCCGGTCTTGCGCCAATAAGTGTAGGTGAACGCCAGCCCTGCCAGCGATGCTCCGCCAAACGCCGATGCCTCTGAAAACGCCCCCGCAATCCGCCAAAACCCAGCTTCCGTAACTTGCGTCAGCATAGCGTAGTTGGCGGTACGAATCGGGGCGAGAATGTCGCCGGCGCCGATCACCTTGCCCAACAAATCCAGAATGCCCATCAACGCGTGCAAGGTGAACCAGAGGAAGAAGCCCCGCCTGATATCCGCTAACGTGCCGCTGCGCTGAAGCAGCAGACAGACCGCCAGGAACGTCAACCCTCCCAGAACAAAGTATCCCGCCTGAGAGATGTTGGCCGATACCGGCGCCAACGCCGCTTCGTAGACGCCCCTGCCGGTGCGGGAAGCGACGAAGGCGCTCGTCTGCCCCGCAAAGAGCCTCGGAAATAACAGCGCTCCCATGCTCACATAGATCATGAGCGCGCAGACGATCCATGCTGCACCGATACGAACGAAGACCGCTCCTATTTCTCTCCAGATACCCCGTCGAGCCAGCGCGGCCACTATCAGGAGCATATCAAAGACCGTGAAGATTAGCGGCGATGAGCCGCCGAGCGAGGTTATTGTGCCGATTGCCGTCGCACCAAAAGCCAGGGAGGCAATCAGCGCAGCGATCATCGACCAGCGCATGTAAGCGACGAATGCCAGAATTCCCGTGCAAATCATTACCCCTATGACGGAAATCTGCATTTCACCACTCCGACGATATCAATAGTCCCGGCCCTGACTGCGCCACCGGAACGCTTAGCTAAGTGGATGGCTTCACAGAAACGAGCGACTCTGATTTCCTTCGACAGGGTTGATCTTGCGCAAAAAGCAAATTGACCTGGGAGGTCGTCGTGCTGCTTGCCATCGTCGGCGTTGCGGGCCTTGCCCTGATAATAGGGCTCACGCTGCGCGTGCCAGCGCTGATAGCGGCGACATCGGTGGTGATCGTCGGCAGCATAGCTACGGGCAGTATTCTCCACCTGTCTGTTCAAACCACCATCCGCTCGACGCTCTATCTTGTTATGGTCACCCAAATTGCCTACTTGGCCGGCCTCGCGCTTGCCGTGTTGTGGCACCGCCCAGGGCGGAGGCGATAATCCGCTGAGACCGTTTCTGCTCACCGCCCCTCCTGGACATTTACAAGTTCAGGAGGTCTGATCAAATTTCATCATGGCCGGTATTGTCCGCACCAGGATCGAAAGATCGCGGCGTAGAGACCATGTTCGAACGTATTGCGTATCCAGCAATACGCGATGCGAATATTTGGTCATGTTTCTCCCGTTTATCTGCCAGAGGCCGGTCAGTCCTGGCCGCGTCTTCAAATATTCGTGCGATGCGGCGCCATAGCGTTGCAATTCATCGGCAACGACAGGTCGCGGACCGACGCAACTCATGTCGCCACGCAAGATGTTGAACAGCTGCGGCAGCTCATCCAAGCTCGATTTGCGAAGCATCTTTCCGAAAAACAGGATACGCGGATCGCACTTCAGCTTCTGGTTGGCTGTCCACTCCTGGGCGGCTTGTGGATCGCAGCTCAGATGCCGCTCGAGCACCTCCTCGGCATTCGGTACCATGGTGCGGAACTTGTAGCAGTCGAAGACCTTTCCGTTGAATCCAATACGGCGGTGGACAAACAGCGCCGGACCGCCTGTGGTGGCCTTGATCAGAAGCGGGATCAGAAGCAGGATCGGACTGGCCAGAATGAGCGCTGTCGAGGCTACCGACAGGTCCAGCAGCCTCTTGGCCCAACCGCCGAGAGGCTGTCGGCGGTCGCCCCGCGCATCTTCTTGAATGCTTGCCGTTTGCATATCCGGCTCAAGCGCAATGGTGCCGTGGTCATGGCTTGCGTTGAGTTGAGGCGACGAAAGCTCTGTCGTATTCGATGCGGCGGCTGCGCCGCTCTCACGCCGAAGAAGCAATGTCGCCGCAGGCCCGGCCCCGACCAGAATGGCCAAGTCTTCGCACGGCCGCAGGTTGCTTTCGATCACGTTGGACATCTCTGCTCACGCTCGATTTCAGCTGTTTTCGTTTGCATTTTCTCCACGACGGATGACCTCCGGCAAGCAGAGAAAAGGTGGTAGATTGGGGGTGATTGGCAGCGGCCGGGCTACACCTAAGATGCTAGGCTAGGTACGGACGAATGGCTGCTCCGACCAATGGCTGCTCCGACCAATGACAGGCGCGATAACGGAATCGGACGTTCGACTCGCTGGCCTCCTCAGGCACCCGTGGGAGCATGGCGCGGCCTGTCTAACGGGTCCTCTGCGCCGCCTTGCCCAAGGGCGCAGATTCACTTGACATGCAGGTGTCGAATTGACGGGCAGTGTCGAACCTGCCGCTGAGCTTGCGCTCGACTGACACCGCCGCGAGGAAGACAAGATCGATGTCAGCGCGGTGCTTGGGCTGCGCGCTTCCGGTAACGATGAGCCGAAACAGAACGAACACGCGTCATCAACACGCCAAGTACGGTCGAATTGGTATTTCTGAGAGTCTGCGTCAGATCTTCAAGTTGATCAAGCGACGTCACACCCCACTGGGCCACCACAATCACACCATCAAGAAGCGGGCAGACAGCAAGCCCTTCAGCACCTGAACTAAAGGGGGGAAGTTCAACAATGACAACATTGTAAGAACCAACATCGCTAAGTAGTATTTCCATATTCTTGGGAACAAGCAAACTCATCGATTTCGACTTAACGTTCTTCAAGTAATAAAACGATGTCTCTTCAATGAACTGGATTTGCTTGACGAGATCTTTAGGGCTTCCGGAATCCTGATCGATCATGTTGAAATCGGATGAATTGAGAAGTTCGTTGGCCAGCGCCGACTTATGGTCCGCGTTGATCACGAGGGTCGCTGTGCCCGACACCCCATAGAGGGCCGCCAGATTGCTTACAACGGTGCTCTTTCCATCGCCGGGGGACACGGATGTGATTCCGATGCGGCACCTAGGCTGGGCAGCCCCGGCCAAGCTCATGATCGCCTTGACGCTCTTAAGGCTCCCGCTGAATGAAGAGTCTGGATCCCTGAGCACCTCATTAAGCCGACCAAAACCACCCCGCCTGAAGCTGACCGGCGGCAATTCTCCAATGCAGGCTAGACCCAGTTCGCCGCGGATCTGATGCGGCGTCCTCACAGTCCGATCGAGGCCGCGCCGCGCCACGGCAAACCCGATGCCAGCCACCAGTCCGGCAAGTGCGCCAAAGGCGAGGATCAGCGTCTTGCGCGGCCGACTGGCTGTCTTTGGGCCCATCGCCGATGTAATGACACGGGCATTGGCGATCAGATAGGGCTGTTGGTCGACCGAGTTCGTATACGCCCCGAGCAGGCTTTCATACATCTTGCGGTAGGTGTCGGCGGTAACTTCCAACTGCTCTAGCGTGGTCTGGTGTGTTGGCTGTTCTTGGTTGAGGGGGAGACCCTGTCCCTCGACGGACGTCTCCTCCTGGCCGATACTGTAGTCGTGTTTTGCGCGAAACTCCTGGGCGATCCTGGTCGCCTCGTTCATTTGGTTGCCGACCTCCCGCATCCGCCTTTCCAACCATGCAATGCCTTCGCTAGCCGCAACTTTTGTCGTTTGCACTTGCTCACGTACGAACGCCTCCGCCGTAGCGTTTGCGATGCGCGCCGACAATACCGGGTCCAGAGACTGGAATGTAATGTCTATAGCATACGAGACACCGACACGCTGGACATCCAGGCCATCGTTGAATATCTCCACCGCGCTACGCTCACGCTCGCCTTCCGGCTGCGGACTGTTGGTTTGTTTTTGATCCGGCCAGGTCAGCATTCGATCGAAGAAATTCGTCAGGGCGGCATAGCTGGCATGGAAACCGCCGGCCTGAACAACACTTATCCAAGCCCGGCGAAATCTCTCGCCGATGGTCGGACCGTGCATATCCCTGAACGTTGGATTGTTCATGAGTCCAAGGTCGTCGATCACCATCATCGCGATCTTCTGCGAGCGCAGAACTGCAAGCTGGCTCTCGACCTGAGCGGTGTCGAGCGACAGATTCACTTCGGCGGGCTGCTGCTGAAGGTTTCTGGGAATCTTTGGTTCGATCAGGATCTGGGTTCGCGCCGCATAGATTGGATCCGAGGTAGCAACGTAAAACGTGGCGCAGAGGATCCCGGCGACCAGGAACGCCAGAATCGAGAAAACATACCGCCGGACAAAAGAAACAATGTCGGCAAGGCTGATAAAATCCTGCGGGGCATCCGCTCCGCGCCATGTCTTGTGGGCAATCGCCGCCAACGGCCGGTCTAGCATGGCTTCAATCCATATCTGCAACGAAAAGAGCGGCGAACTGCAACGGTCGAGCAGGCGCCACCGATGGGCCTAATTGCGAGCATGCAGCCGTGACGAAACCGTTTAACTTGATCGGCTCGACACGTGGGCGCCAGGAAACATCTCATTGAGCTTGTAGACGACCTCCGTCCTGTTCGTCGCCTTCAACTTCTTCATGATGTTACGAATGTGGACCTTGACAGTGCTTTCTCGGAGATTGAGCTCATGAGCGATTATCTTGTTCGCCTTCCCACGCCTGAGAGCCTGAACGACCTCTTCTTGCCGCTCCGTGAACACGCTCGCCATGGGTCTTGTCATATCGACACCCGTGTCGATTGCCTTGTGCTGGGCAAGCACACTGCTTGCCGGGACAAATGTGCCACCGGCAAGCACAAGACTTACGGCTTCAACACAGATCTCGAAACAGATCGACGAAGGGATGTAGGCTTTTGCGCCATAATTCAACGCCTTCAGGATCTGCTCTAAATCGTCGGTGTCGGCCAAAATCACCACTGGAACCGGGTGAGCCTCATTCACGAGTTCGGCGATTTCGCTGCCGGTCTTTGCGTCTGTCACCTTTCGGCTGCCCACGTTCAGCAGAATAGCCGACGTCGACAGTTCATTCTCTTGATGCCGCCACTCTTCGATCGAACCAAACGACAGGATTTCCTTCCCGATGCCATAAGCGGTCAGGCATTGCGCAAGACATTGTCGGTCAAGCACTCGCTCATCCAGCAGAGCCAAGCAGGATTCGGCTAAGCCGTGTCTGTGAAGATGTATTCCATTCCCGGTCTTCCGCGATACGAATTCCAGTGCACCGGGCGATTTGGTATCCAATTGAATTGTCGGAACCATGAACTTACTCCCCAACATAACTTACGTTTCGAGACCAGTACGAGAGGGACTTCAGACAACTACCATTCCCGCGAGCGACGTTCTGTTCGCGCCACCTTCCTTATAAGTATGAGATTGCCCGATAAGTGTAAGATTGCCAGGCCCCCGCCATGGTCATAGCACTATTGCTGTAGATGAGGTTATCGGCTAAGGAATAGGCTTTCACTAATTTAGGTTAACAAAATATAAAAAAAAATTGGTTACTTCAGTTGATCTAGGAAAAGGTCGAGCCAAGCGGAAACTGGACCTCGCGTTGTTTGCCAAGCGCGAGTGTCACCGTCCATAAAGATAGCCGGCCTCACCGATGGTGTGGCTTTGAGGCCCATCGCGCGCCTTGGCGTGGTGCGCCAATGTAGCGTCAACCATAGATATAACTGTCATCGAACTCGGCAAATTTCGTTACGCCCAGTCGATCGAGCACGCGGACATGACCTTGGCGGAACTCCAGAAACCTGCGTTCCCGCAATTCTCGCAGCATTCGATTGACATGGATCGGCGTCAGGCCGAGCGCGTCCGCGAGGTCGTACTGGGTGAGAGGGCATGCATAGCCGGTGCGGGTGACAGCGCCGACACGCTCCAAGCGCGTTCTCAGTTCGAGCAGCAAATGCGCTGTACGCGCCAAGGCGCTGCGTCGGCCTATATTGGTGAGGTGTTGGGCAACAAGCGCTCTCTGGCGCACGAGAGTTTCGACAAAAAGGGAGGCAATGCGGGGCGAATTCGCTGCGCCAAGAGCAAGTGTCTTGGTCGAGGCTTCGAATACCGCAAGTTCGGTTTGAGCCACAAATGTCTCAAGAGCAGTGCCCGTGTAAGTCTGTGGCAGGACAATGTCGCCCTTCAGGGCAAAATCCAAAATCTGTCGCTGTCCACCGGCAAGATCATGGGAAATGCACCCCCAGCCTGACTCGATTACGAAGGCGCGATCGCCGTCCTCCCCCTGATTGACAATGGCGGTCTCCGCCTCATATCGCTTCGGCACGAACCCTAGCGCCTTAATATACGCCTTATCGTCGCTTTTGACTCCGACCGTCGTCGGACCGTTTTCATTTCCACTCGAAAAGAGGCGTGAAGCGTACGTCATTCGAACCCCACCAATCCTCCCCTAGATACCTCCCTAGGCAAAAATGTACTTCAGCTTTGACGCATTGAGTACCCTGCGCTGGCTACAACCAATGGATGATATTGCACTGCACTCGTAAGAAAGCAAGGATCATGCCTGATCAAGCCGAAATACGATCCGAATTGACTGTAAAGTTCGACCGACTTTCTGCACTGCCTGTTCGCATCGCGAGGTCTCCGCCGGTCGCAAGCGCTTGGTGACACCTGCCACTCACCGTGTAACTTTCGAACATGCGCTTACGGCATTCGGCGTGACTGGCTCGCCGTACCAAACTGCGAGCCGGGCATCGCTGCTATGATCGGAGGTAGCGCTGACGTTGCCGGCGTGAACCGCCGGTCGTTCAATCGGCCGGACCGTGCCACGTCTTCAAGCAACCCTCTGATTTCAATCGCAGATAACACCTCGGATGGCTCCAGGTCGAGCAGCACCGATTCACTCAAGTGCAACGCTGCAAGCGCAATCGCTGTCAGCTGCCTCACAGGACCAGCAAGTCGGCCCGGCACGAGATTTTCTTTTTGCCATGACGACGTTCGACGGACGAGAGCGCTAGTTTATCGGCTCGGAACGACTACGGCTCGATGAGTAACCTTCGCCGCAGTTCCAGGACCGGAATGGGTCGATTGACGCCCCTCTTTCGAGCCAAACTGTCTCCGTTTCAGCCGCGGCACAGTGGCAAGGTATACCCCATTGGCGGTAAGCTATGAATCCCCGACTACTTCGCAATTGCGAAGAGACCGCTCGCCACGTGCCCGGAAGAGGATATGTCTGGAGTGCCGATGCCACGGACCGAAGCCCGTCCAACGGTCGCATCGGCTTTTGCGCATCATGGATCTCGCTTAGGGCGAGCGGCGCTTCAACCGCCTTACTGCGCTAGCGTGAATGCTGGACCGCCAAGTGGCGGTAGCTTCGGGTTGCGGCTAGCCGCATTGGACCGCCCTTGGCGGACTGAGCTCACGTGACGCTGAAATTGTCGCCTGGCTCAGGCAGGACTTGGTTGCTGATGTAGGTCGGCCCGCATCTCATCGGTCACGTTCCCACTGCTCACCAGCCAATAGCCCCTTGCCCACAGGTGCTGACCCTGCAGCGCTTGTGCAGCATTCCGAAACTCACTCAGCAGCTTGTCCGAACTGCGCCCTTTCAGATGCAGCACGGCGCGCGACACAGACAGACGCGGCGGGATCGACAGCAGCATAGGCACGTGGTCGCGATTGATCGACCCGGATGTTCATCATCTCATGCGCCCGCGCCGTCTCGCGCAGCAACTCGCGGCATCGGCTCCAACATCCCCGCCAAGCACCGCGTAGCGGTACTTCGTCACCCAAACCAGGTGTTACTTGCAGTCCCAAACCGTGTGGCCGCCACGCTTGTACGCTTTCATCCGGCCACTCTACACCGCAAGCGCCGCGATCCCAGCCGCCTAAAGGCGTGGGGTTTGCTGATCCCCTATCGGGGACTCTAAACCGCCATTTTGATCTCGTTTGGCGCCGGGTTTAGGAAATCCTCCCCTGATGGCGTTTTGAATCCTTTTTTCCAACCACATAACGGCCATGCTCAAACCTAAAACGAATAACATGGAAAGCACAAAGACGACGGGCGTCGGAAAATCCAAGGAAAATAGCCACCAGACCATAACCATACCAACGGAGTAGTGATTCAAATATATTGGATAGCTTATTCCTCCAATATACTTTATCATCACATGACGCTTAGAAAGCTTGAATTTAATAAATTCGCTATGTCTTACTCCTGCTGCCATTATACACATACATATCAACCAAACTATCACAGCGGAGAATTTATACGCATAACCGCGTTCAACCGAAATGAAAATTTCCGCAGTGCTCATACAGCCGAAAAGCAATAACAATACTACTTTCCACGCATGACGCTCCATTCTGCGATGATCATCACCACCGTTCTTGACAAGAGAGAAGATCATACCTGCAGCGAAGAAAACACCGTGCTGCAGCAGAAGCAGTTTGAAGGGGAACCGTGAAAGCATTGAAATCGCTTCCTCCGACCGCGTGGACGGCGGTAGCAAATGTAACCCCGAGACAATAAGAAGATATACGGAGCTAGAAAATCCTATTATTTTGGCCAGATCATAGAGTGATAAACGAAACCTCGACAAAATTGATACGATCACCAAAAGATAAAATACGGCCTCGACGACGAGAGACCATACGACCCCGTCGATATAGGGGCCCTTAGGGGACAATATTACAGATCTACAAAAATCCATCAGAAGATGGGACAAATCCTCGCCATAAAAAGCTCGTGCGGCCAAGCTGACGAGCGCGGACAGCCACAAGGCTGGCAATATACGCGTAGCGCGAATGCGCGCGAAACGCAGCGCTTGCGATGCCCCCCCTTCGCCTGAGGCACTCATGGCGATGACAAACCCTGAAATTACGAAGAAAATTTCGACCCCTACAGCACCCAAACCGGCAAACGCCGACAGAAAACCGAAGGCGACATCACTTCCCTCGGCGACTGACGCACTGTTCCAGGCGTATGTCGCGAAATGGTTCAGTAACACCAAAATCGCTGCAAAAATGCGTAAGAAATCTATGATGAGGTAATGGATATTTCGTTCCAATGTTTCTGGACCTTGTCAGAGGTCAAGATGGAATATTATCGTGAAACGATCAGTGCAGACGCTAGTACATTCGGATATAAGCCAAATGGATTAACCGTCGTATATGATCAGTGCCCTGCTGAATATACAGCGATTTTTCTACGCATGACCTTCTATAGGCGAGATTTTATAACTGATGGATTGCTCGTCGCCTTAGTATGTGGAGTAGCGCTGCGCTCCAATCATTGCTATTGATGCAGAATGCTTCGCGCCGTCTTCAAGGTAACCGCATGGCTGTTGCTCATCGCTATCTTGGCCGCCACGATTGTTCCGATTGGAATGCGCCCCCATTCAGGCCTTGGCCCAGAGCCAGAACGAGTCGCCGCGTTCCTTGTCGTTGGTCTGTTGTTTGGTCTCGCCTACGACCGCAACTGGATGTTGGCACTTGGCCTGGTAATCGTGGCTGGGGTCGGCATCGAAGCATTGCAGATGCTTAGCCCAAGTCGGCACCCTACCCTTGAGGACGCTGTGATCAAAGCGCTAGCCGGCAGCGTCGGGGTTTCGGCCGGCTGCATCATCGCAAAGAAAGGCTGGTTGGCACTGTAGAATGTTCGTTGGACCGGCGCCACACAGCCATTGGTCGACCTGCATAGCGTACCGCGTAGCGGTGACGCTCACCCCCGTTCCTACAAATCCACCTACTCCTAATTGGTGTCGTGCCTCCTAATTGATGCCCTGCTAATGTTCTCGCTGGCTTGGGAGGTTCCGATCGACCTCATTGCGAATGTGTTCGCCGGCGCGTGGGCTGCCGGCGTGCTTGCCGCCATCTGGTATGTCTGGAGGCGGCCCTCGCCACCCGTTGCCGAACGTGAGCAAGACCGCGATTTGCGGGAGTGGCTGGACGGGCAACTATAAAGGTCGCTTCTGGCGGATTTCTGACATTCCACGCAACTTCGTTAACGTGGCCGTTCACTGCCACCCGGCAGGGATCGTTGTCATTTACGGGTCGTGTCCGGCCTCGTTGTCCGCAGGTCCACACGCATTGCCGCGCCGCGCGAAGAGGCGCCGCCGCCGAAGTGGCGGGAAGCCGTTCCGAGGGGCGCTAGCGAGAAAGATGAGCGTTCGGAATCCGTGCTTGATCGGGACGTCAGAGTACCGAGAAAATACGATCATGCCCAAGCGTGGAAAATCACGAGTAGTCACTTGCTACATGCCCCAGTTAGCAGCCTCAGCTCTCTGTTATTGGCGCACAAGTAGCTGATATCCATGATTCTTTTGTCAATCGTGTTTTGGTGCACAACCACCCCTCGGGCGACCCGACGCCGTCGCGCGCGGACATCGAGATGACGAAGATGATCATCGAGACGGCCAAACCGCTCGGCATTTCCGTGCACGATCACCTCATCATCGGCAAGAAGGGCCACGCCAGCATGAAGGGCCTGCTGCTGATTTGAAGCAAAGGCGCTGATCCCACGGAACTCAGGTCTGTCACGCGGCGCCCATCACCGCATAAAACAAGTATGAATTATGCCAGGATAGCAATCTCCTGGATGAAATCCAGAAGCGCTCGAACCTTCGCCGGCGGGAGGTGACGCGAGGGATGATAGGCATAGAGCGGATAGAGTTCTTCCGACCATTCCGGCAGGATCTGAACAAGCTCGCCCCGCGACAGGAAAGGCACCAGGCCGATGGCGAGGCTCTGGAATATGCCTTGACCGGCCAGGCAAGCCGCCATCGCGACTGAAGGATCATCCATGACCAGGCGATTGGAAACCTTGACTTCGCTGACCTCTCCGCCGCGCTGGAACTCCCAGGCAAAAGGCAGGCCGGTCTGCGGGTCGCGAAAGAGCAGCGCTTCGTGATGGACGAGATCATCGGGCGATCGCGGCTCGCCATGTTTTTCTAGATAGGCCGGAGCGGCGACCGTCAGAACACGGGTCTCCAGCAGCTTGCGGACGATAAGGGATGACGCATCGGGCGGGCCGAAGCGCACCGCCACATCAACGCCGGCCATCATCTCCTCACGGTAGTTGCTGGTGGAGAGATCGACCGAAAGCAGAGGGTAGCGGGCCAGAAACTGCTGGAGCTTCGACGCAAGCACCATACGCGCGAACCACGGGTCCACCGACACGCGCAGACGGCCACGCACAACCACCGCCGCGCCTGCGGCCTCGGCGGCAGCCTCATCCAGGCCAGCGAGAAGCGGCATCACCTGCGTGTGGAAGCGACGTCCTTCCTCGGTGAGGTTGACTTCGCGTGGATTACGATCGAAGAGCCGCACGCCGACCCGCGCCTCCAGACGCGCGACGGCGCGGCTCACCGCTGACGGCGTCAGGCCGAGCATCTCCGCGGCGCGGGCAAAATTCCCGGCCTCCGTCACCGCTGCCAGGACGCCGACGCCCGTCAGAAGCCGCGTGTCGAAAGCCATCCGATTTCCATTCGCCTCCGCTCTCCACTGGCGCCTCATCCCGAGGCGAGCAGTGCGTTTGAGTCACTATAGCATTGATTTAAATGCGCGTGAATCACGGAGCGGTGCGGCCTACAACATCGGCGTCACAGCCGAAGCGGCCTCTACGCCGGGCTCGCCTGAGCCCGCGACATCAACCTTCTGGAGAACCATCATGTACGCAATCAGCGGAATCACCGGCCAGGTCGGCGGCGCGCTTGCGCGCAGCCTCCTTGCCGAAGGACTGCCCGTTCGCGCCGTTCTGCGCGACGAGGCAAAGGCAGCGGAGTGGAGAACCCGCGGCTGCGAAATTGCCCTGGCCGAGATGGAGGACGCGGCAAGCCTGACTTCAGCCTTCAGGGGTGCCACGGGCGTTTTCATCCTGCCGCCCTCCGAGTTCGATCCGGAGCCCGGCTTTCCCGAGGCCAGGCGCGTCATCGCGGCCGTGGCGGCGGCTTTGAACGAGGCGCCCCCCGGCAAGGCGGTCTGCTTGTCGACCATCGGCGCGGATGCGCCGCACGAGAACCTGCTGACCCAGCGCACGCTGATGGAACAGTCGCTGGGAGAGATCGGGCTTCCGGTCACCTTCCTGAGGCCCGGCTGGTTCATGGAGAATGCGCTCTGGGACCTTGCCTCGGCGCGCGACGAAGGCGTGCTGCGCAGCTTCCTGCAGCCGGCAGACAAACCGTTCCCGATGGTCGCGACGCAGGATGTCGGGCGCCAGGCCGCCACACTTCTTCGCGAGGACTGGAGCGGGATCCGGGTCGTCGAGCTGGAGGGGCCCGAGCGCATATCACCGAACGATCTCGCCCGCGTCTTCGCCACCGAGCTGAAGCGACCTGTCCGCGTCGAGATGGTGCCGCGCGAGAGCTGGGAGCAGATTTTCCGCACTCAGGGAATGCGAAATCCATTGCCCCGGATGCGGATGCTCGACGGCTTCAACGAGGGATGGATCGAATTCAGCTCGCACGGCCAGTCGGCGATGAAGGGCAATACGGCACTCGAAAGAGTCATTGCCCAACTCGTCAGAGCACCAGCCTGACGACGCCGTTCATCGTGACTGCTTGCGCCAGGTCTCGGGGTGCTCTCGGCGCCGTGGCGCGCCGATCAAGCCACATCCTGTGACGGCGCCAGTCTGCGCTGGCGTGCATGCCTGATCCTCTGGCGGATGCCATCAGCAACGGAAGCGAGCGTGCCTTGCGCCGTACGCGGCCCAAGAACGGATTGCAGGGTAACGGCCTGCGTTGCGAACTTGTTCTTGAAAGACTCCGCGCCACAGAGGAAATCGACCATGCCCAAGCCATGATCGATCGACCACCGTATGTAGTCCATGATCAGGATTATGCCCGGCGACGCTCGGCTGTAATCCGGATCGTAGGTGGTCACGAAGGCCATCATGACCTGGCGCTGGATGAAGTTGATGGAGACCGCGATCATCACGCCATTGCACTCAAGTACGAAAATGCGCAGCACGCCGGCACGCGCCAGCACGTCAACCAGTGCGGCGAGCACCGGCGTTCCCTCCTCGAAAAGTTGGGATTCACGCGAATGCTCCGTCAGCCATCTGCGCTTCAGAACCGAGAGCCGGTCCAATATCGGCTGCAGCGGCTCATCGGGCGCAAGCAGGCGAAATTTCACTTCCCCGGTTTCTTCCAATGCCTTGATGTCTTCCAATGCCTTGATGCCGCGCCGATAGTTCTGGCGTGTCTTTTTAGACTGGTCCTCCAACCATGCCGCTCCACTCTTCCAGTGTCCGGCGACACGATAACTGACTTCCTCCCTATGATTGGGACGAAGCCTGATCCCGCTGGAAGCGCCCACAGCAAAGATCTTGCGGGCCGCCGCATCCGGCAAAAGACGATTGAGAAAGGCAAGATCGAAACCACCGGCGTCACAGAGCTGGGCCCACAGATCCTGCAGGGCCGACAATGAGCATTCCGGAGCAACAAGCATATCCCCATAATCGGTATAGCTGCTGGCCGCCCATTCAAGAAACCGCAGGCCCCTGCGCTTGCCGATCGCCAGAGGCATAACGGCAACGAGCCTGTCACCATTCCAGACCAGGCCGATGCGCAGTGCACGCTGGTCACGGTCCGCTACCGTGCTCCACCATGCCGAAACCCAGGCATGGCTCTGAAAGATCAGACCGTCGGTGCGATGCCAAAGATGCATCCACTCGGCTTCGATCGCAGCCAGACGATCCGCCGAGCGGATAATTTCCAGGCGCTCCGTACCCACGGCGTCGATCGAAACAAAGCTGTTCATGACGGTGAACTGTCCTGTGGCTGTGCGACTACATTAGGCCGCCTCTGGAACAGCCGGATGACGTGCCTCCCCATCTTCTTCAGCGGCAGGATGTAGAGCCCAAAGAGCGATTGGTAATCGCGCACATCGCGATCTATCAGGCCAAATCTCAAATCTTCATCCGGATCCGGCACAAACTGCGTTCCAAAGAGACGATCCCAGAACGAAAAAAGCAGGCCAAAATTCTTGTCATAGTGGCGAGGATCGATGCTGTGATGCACCTGGTGCCAATGCGGACACAAGATGACGTTGTTCAGCGGGCCGAAGGAAATCTTGAGATGCGTATGGCGAACGAAGTCCATCATCAGGATGTTGCGGATGACGTAGACATTGATGCCGAAGATAGCGATCTCTACGGGATCGAGCGCAATCAGGCTCCAGATGCCAAAGCAAATCCCCGGGATGACGCCGTCCCACATTCGGTTCATCAGATCGTCCAGCGGATGAACCCGATCCTTGGTGATCCCCACCATCACCTCGGCCGAATGATGCACCTTGTGCAATTCCCACAGGAACGGGAAGCGGTGCTGGGCGACATGGTAGAGATAGTATGAAATATCATAGGCTATCAGCATGGTGGCGGTGAAGATGATGATCGTCACCGGTCCGGCTGGGCCGGCGATGAGCGGCGCCTGGATGCCAAAGAGCCAGCCGATTGCCTCATGTGTCGCATAGCCTACCGCGGTAACGAAAGTGACGCCGGCGGGAATGAGCAGAAAAGGCATGATCGCCCGTTTCGTGACCCAAAATAGAACATCCGCTCGCGCCGACGGGTGCAGGATGACCTCCGCCGGGAAAGCGAAATCGAAAAAGTCCCTGAAGGATTTATGTTCGACGGTTCGCCAATAAGCGATCACCGCGCTCCCCAGTGCGGTGAGGAAAAGCAGGCCGAGAGTCAGCAGATTCATGCTGGAGAGCTTTTCGACAATCACTCTGGCGAATTCAGAAAACATCGGTGCGGTGGCCCTTGGGTCCGTGAGATGGCGATCCGGCGAACTGTGAAGCAAGAAAAGTGCCAAACTCACTGCATGTTGCCTGCAACCAGGTGGCTTCTGCGCATGCAACGGGCAAAGCATGCCGGATTATTTGCGCCAGACTAGCAGATCAACCCTAACGAAACCGCTAAATGTCCCAACGTAATTAATATCGAATGCGGCCGGACATCCGACAGCCGGCCCTGCGTGCGACACCGGTCTACCGTTGCGAAGGGGCGATTGCGGCGAGGTGTATCTGGATGCCGTCTTCTCCCACTTGGCCATGCCAGGCGAGGCGTTCGGCCGGCTGCCTGGCGCCGAAACGCGGCGAAACCCAGCCGCCCTGCCCCGGTGTGTCGCCGCCGGCGCGGATGTCGACCGCCGCGTCCGGAAAGCGGACCGCCAACAGCGGCTCATCGCCGCGCAACACCATGACTGTGGTTCCGTCCCGGCTAGCGCGGAGGCCGGCGGCGAGCTGGAAGACGATTTCGGCCATCCGCCGGCCGCCAAGCAGCTGGTCGGTGACCAGGATGCCGTCTGCCTGCTGCGCAACGGTGCGCTGATGCACAACGCCGAAGCGGCCTTTGTATCCGTCATGCCGGGCACGCAGCTTCCAGTGCTGTCCCCGCTCGCTCTGCGCCAATGCCGCGACCGCCTTGTGCGACCAGTTGAACGCCCCGGTCATGATGCTTTGGCTCTTGCCCTCGATATTCAGCGTGTTGTGCGCCGGCGTGGAACGGAACCAATCGCGCCAGCCCCCGCCCGAACCGTAGAGCCAAGTGCCGGGATCAACCAGCACCGGCTCGCCATCGATACACAGTGTGAGCGACAGTGCATCGGCATGGCCGTGAGCCGCTATCGAGAGATAGCCAAGCGGGCCGTGGTCAAATGTCAGCTCGACGCTGCGGCCATTCATCTCTCCGCGCCAGACGGAGAGCCCGCCTTGCGTGAATGTTTGCAACCCATACGCCGCCGGCGCCGGCCCCAACGGCGCCCCAAAGAAAAGCGAGCGAAAATCATCCGTCTCCGGCACATTGCCCGGCATCCCCAGCAAGCCATGGATGGCGGCAGCGATAGATCGGACATAGCCCGGCTCGTCTCCCAATGTCAGGACGCGGCCTTCATCATCGTCGCCAAAGCCGATGGCTTTCCGGGGCAGCCAACCCACGAAATCGGCGAATGCCGCCAGACGCGCTTCCGCAGCCGGCGGAAATGGCTTCCCGGCCTGTCGCGCCGCGGCGGCGCAAAGCAAGATGAGTTCGGCGGTGAAGGCTGCGTAAGTCGGGGTCTGCTCGGCACCGGCGCCATCGGCAAGAATTTGCTTGTGCACCTCGGCCAGCAGAGCGTTGCGGGCAGCGGCGGATTCGGTCCCGAACACCAGGCTGATCAGATACTGGCCAGCCAGTTCCGCGACGAGATGGTTGTTGGCGGAGGAAAACCGGGAGGGAAACCGCGGCAGCCAGTAGGCGCTCGCCGCCAATATTTCACCGACGCGCTGCCGTGTCGCCGCGCCAAGCCGGTCGCCGACGAGGTCCAGAGTGACGATCAGGCTGATGGCTCGCAACGCCACTTCGATGCCGGAGGCCCAGCCAATTCCCCGGAATGGCGGGTTGGCGGAATGCCAACTGTCGATCGCCGCCTCGATGGCCGCCCCAGCCTGATCGTCGCCGGCGAGAAGCAGGTGGGCGGCCAGCGGCGGCAATTGCTGCAGCCGGTTGATCTCCCAAACATATTTTACGTCGCCGCGGTCACCGCGATGGCGAAAATCGATATCGAAAGTATGGCTCTCGGGGCCTGGCCAAAGCTCGCCGGTCACCGGATCGAAACGCCAAAGCTCTGGCGCAAAAAGCTGATCGCGGTTGCGCCGTGGCCATGTCTGCCCGAGCGCGGAAAACTGACCGCAAAGCGTATTTTGCGCGGCCGCCGCTATGGCTTGCCGTAGCACCGGTGTTGCGGTCAGCGCAGCATCGCGCAATCCACGCAGTACAGGGTGCAACTGAGGCGAAGGATAGCGCTCCCAGCCGTCGTCACGGCGTCGCGAAACGATCCTTCGGCGCTGCTCGTCCAGCCTGTGCAACACCTCGGCCGGCCCCATGCTGCGCAATCGGTTGATGTACCAGCCGATCCTCATACGCGTTCCGCCAAGGTTTCTATCCTTGTATACCATGCTGCCGAAAAGCCGCGCCGCGGCAATCCTCTTTTCCACACCTGCGGTTAATATCTCGACCCATGATGCGGAGAGTGGCGATGAAAAGAGTGGTGTGCGTTCTGGTCTGGCTGCTCGCCATTGCGACAGCGGCCGGGGCTGCGCCGATTCACCTCGAGCGCGGCGTTGGCGTGCATGAATGGCTCAACTGGTCGCCAGTAGGGAAAGATGGATCCTACAGCTGGCCGCCCTACCGCAGTGAGCAGGAATGGCTTGCGGGACATAGGCCGCTGACCGATTGGCCGGGCGGCGACGAATTTGCGCGCATTCGATCGATGGGCTTCGACTTCATCCGGCTGAGCGTCGACCCCGGTCCTCTTCTTGCCAGCGAGGGCGCCAAACGACAGCAGGCGCTGGACATACTTGCCGCCGCGGTCGAACGGGTGACATCGGCCGGTCTCAAAGTGGTCTTCGACCTGCATGGCGTCACTCAGGTTCCGGCCTATAGCATGGAGATGATCTATGGCGGCGCCGACAGCGAGGGTGTCGCCCACTATCGTGACATGGTCGTGGCGGTCGCCACTATGCTGGTCAAGATCGGCACCGACAAGGTAGCCCTCGAACCTTATAACGAGCCGGCTTACTACCCTTGCGATTCGAGTGGAAGCGATGACTGGCAGCGGATCATGGCAGGCACGGTTCACGACATTCGCGCGGTCAGCAGCGAGCTCACCATCGTTGCAACCGGAGCCTGTGGCGGCAGCATTGCCGGATTGGCCAACCTCACCCCCAGCTTTGACGATCCGAACCTCTACTACAGCTTCCATATGTACGAGCCGCACAGTTTCACGCACCAGCGGCCCGACGAGGCGAACGCCTTTGCCTCGGGCCTTCCTTGGCCAGCCAGCAGCAGTACGCCCGAAGTGGTGAGAGAAATGCTCAAAATCCGCATGGAGGCTGCCGGCTTGAGCACAGTCGAGCAGGTGATGAACATGGCCACGGCCCAACAAGCGATCAACCGATATTTCGCGCAGGACTGGGGCCAGGGCCAGCTCGAAGCGAGCTTCCGCCAGGCACTCGATTGGGCTGAGGGACATGGCATTCCGGGCCGGCGGCTCTTCATGGGTGAATTCGGCGTCATCCTCATGTCCGCGGACGGTCGCATGGGCGCACCCGATGCCGACCGTCTGCGCTATCTCTCAGCGGTGCGCCGGGAGGCCGAACGCTTCGCGATCCCGTGGTCTGTCTGGGAATTCTCCAATCCCTATGGAATGACCCTCATCCTGCCCGATGGGCCGGCGGTCCCGGACCCGGAGATGCTGCAAGCGCTGGGCCTGCCGTAACATCGCTTCGCGGGTCAAGCTTGGCTTCAATCCCTCCGGCGGTTTCCTAACGATGCGGCCGTCAGCCACCAAGTGTTTAATACATTCGGTGTTAGTAGCTTCGTGAATACGAGTATCCGGGGGGGAGACGATGTGTGGAATTGCCGGCTGGATCGGGCGGAGAGTCAAGAATCCGCAAGACCGCGCTGCCAGAATGTCAAATGCATTGCGGCATCGCGGTCCCGATGCTGAAGGCACCGAGATCCTGGACTTGAACACCGGCGAGGATCAACTGGCATTGGTGCATCGCCGCCTGGCGATTATTGACCTGAACACCGATTCAAATCAGCCCATGCAGATCGAGGACGGTCGCCTCAGGATCATCTTTAACGGCGAAATATACAACTACATCGAGCTGCGTCAGGAGCTGATCGGCTTCGGTCATCGTTTTCGAACGCGCTCCGATACCGAGGTGCTGCTCAGAGCCTATGATCAGTGGCGCCTGTCCATGTTTGATCGATTGAGCGGCATGTTTGCTTTTGCGATCTGGGATGCTCAAAGCCAGGAATTGATCCTCGGCCGGGATCCCTTCGGCAAAAAGCCGCTTTACCTCATGCAAAGCGAGAAATTGCTGTCGTTTGCTTCTGAGATCAATGCGTTATTGTCGTCGCAGCCGGATGCACGGCAACTCGATCTGGGCGCTGTGCACGAATATCTGAAGTGGCGTTACGTGCCCGGACCGCGCACGCTTTTCAAACAAATCCGCAAACTCAATCCCGGAAGCTACGCTGTCTGGTCGCAAGGGACGGTCACGGAGACGCGCTACTATACGCCGCCGGACCAGATGGACCGGACCGAGCACATCGACCGAACAACCGCCAGGCGAAAATTTCTGGAGCTGCTCGACCGTTCCGTCAAGATCAGAATGCGCAGCGATGCACCCTTTGGTGCCTTTCTCTCCGGAGGGCTCGACTCCTCGGCAATCGTCGCCCTGATGACCAAGCACAGCGACAAGCCTATTCGTACATTCTCGGTCGGTTTCAGCGAACCGACTTACAGTGAGCTCCCATTCGCCCGACGCGTCGCCGATCATTTCAAGACTGATCATTGCGAGTTGGTCATTCAAGCGGACGACCTGATTGACCACCTGCCCAAGTTGAGTCGCCATCTGGGGGCGCCTGTTTCACAAAGTTCGGACATTCCAATTTACCTGATGTCGGGGCGGGCCTCGCAGGACGTCAAGATGGTGCTCACTGGGGAAGGAGCAGACGAGATTCTGGGCGGCTATCCCAAACATCGCGCGGAGTCGCTGGCTGGACTCTATCGGTCGCTTGTTCCGGCGCTCCTCCATGACAATCTTCTCGCCCCCTTGATACGCGCCATGCCTGGCGCATCGGCCAAGTTCGATACATTTGCGCGAAGCGCGGGCGAAAGGGACTTTGCCGCCCGGATGATCTCCTGGTTTGGAGCTTTGACATCGCGCGAACACGATCGCCTTATTGGCGCGTCCGCCGATTGCGGCAAGGAACGCAACGACTTCCCGTTTTCCTCGAGCGCGAAGGCTTCCCATCTTCGCCGCGTGCTGTTTTTCGATCAGACGTCGTGGTTGCCCGACAATCTCCTGGAACGAGGCGACCGGATGATGATGGCCGGTTCAATCGAAGGAAGAATGCCGTTCCTCGACCGCGATCTGGTTGCCTTTGCCAGCTCATTGCCCGATCGCTACAGACTTGGCCGGCGGCACAGCAAGCAGATCTTGCGCGACAGCATGGCCGACATGCTTCCCGAGGGAATTCTCCATCGCCGCAAAATCGGCTTCAAGGTGCCGGTCGCCGAATGGTTTCGCGGGTCGATGAGGAACTACGTGCACGATCATCTCTGCTCCCCTCATTCCGTCATCCGTGGCTATTTGAGCGCCAAGGAGCTTGATCGGATCGTCTCGGAACACGTCAAGGGCGTCGCGGACCACGAAAAGCTGATATGGGCGCTGTTGAACTTGGAGATATTCCACCGCGAATTCCAGCTTGGAGCGCCGCAGTGACGCCATTGGGTCAGCGTCAGCGCTTGACCGATTGGGTGGCCTTTGACGCGGCCGATCTCCAGACATCGCAGATCGCGCCGACAAATGGTGCGATATCAAGCCGTTCCCGATGCACGGCCTTGGCGGCCGCGCCCAGGCGCTCGCGCAACGCCTCATCCTCGACCAGCCGTGTTAGCGCCTCGGTCAATGCCGCAACGTCGCCGGGTGGCACCAGCAGACCGGATTGCTCGTTGGTAACGATGTCTTCCACGGCACCGACAGGCGTCGTCACCACCGCGAGACCGGCGGCCATCCCTTCGATGACCGAGACCGGCAGGTTTTCGGCAAAGGAGGGAAGCACCAGAATATCGGCCGAAGCGATTAGCGATGCGACCTCGTCAGGCCCGACCCAGCCTGGAAAGGCCACGCGCTCGGCAAGGCCCAGTTCGGCCGATTTCGTTCGTGCCGCCTCCACATCGCCATCGCCGGCAATTGTGGCGCGCCAACCCTTGATGGCCTTCATGCGGTGCAGCGCATCGCACAATTGCGGCACGCCCTTGCGCTCGCCGATACGGCCCAGGAACAGGATATGAACGCTGTCTCCGCCGCCGATATGCGCCAGGGATGGGACTTCAGTGGCATTGGGCACGATCACGATGTTGTCGGCGGCGCCTGGCGCCCGGTTTGCGATGAAGTCGCGCCAGATACTGCCTAGAACCACGACGCGGCTGGCATGCTCGAACATCTGCCGGATGCGGTGGCTCAGAAAGCTGTGATTCTCATGCCAGAACGTCTGATACTCTGCTCCATGCAGATGCAGGACATAGGGGATGCCGAGCAGTCGCGCGCACTTCGCAATCACCAGTTTGCGATAGGTGCTGCCAAAGCCCGACAAATTGATGTGGACGACATCGGCATGCCCGGCGATTCGTGCTGCCAGCATCCGAAAGCAAAAGCCGGTCATATAGAAGGCCGACAATGCGACTGGGCCCGAACCGCGACTGGGAAGGAAACGGGCGTCGATATCGGCGCTCCCATGCCGTTTGAGCCCGTGGTCGAGCGTGGCCATGATGCGGTCGATGCCTCCCTGCCCCGAAACGCCCGAGGGCGTCGCGACCAGAACATGTACTTTTCGATCTTGAATGAGACGCTGCAGCATGACGGCATTTCGGATAGCACATGCCGCGTAACTGGAAAGCTAAGTTTCCCTATAAGGTTTACGACAAATCTCTTGGCTCAAACTGAAATCTCTTGGCTCAAACTGAATCTGTTCACCCTCCGCCGTCATCGTGCTGGCTTTTCCGCCGGTCGACAGTTAATCGAAGGTGATTTTCAAGGGACATCCCTTTGCTGCTCCGCTCCACGCTCATCTATGCTCCGGCGATCTTGCTGACGCGTATCTCCGCGCTGCTCTTGCTGGTCATCGTGACGCGTCTGATCGACCAGACCGAGTACGGCCTGCTGACCCTGGTGGTGACCGTCGGCGAAATGACCGACATTGCCGTCACCAACTGGCTGCGCATCGCCTTGCTCAGGCTTGGCGGCAAGGGCGATGTCAGCCGCGGCAGCCTGATTCTGGCCGGACGGGTGCTGCTTGCCTCCACGGCGCTGGCGCTGATTGTATCCGTGGTCGCCTCGGCATTGATCGTGCCGGAGCGCTGGGTCGAGTTCTCGATCGCCGTCGGCAGCTATCTGATCGCCGGTGCCGTCGGGCGCTTCGCGTTGACGGTGCTGCAGATGCAGCAGCGTCATTCGGTCTATTCGATGCTGGAATTCCTGCGCGCGGTGCTGCAACTCGCGCTGCCGATCGGCGCCATCGTCCTGTTCCAGGATTCCTTTCTGACGGTTTCGCTTGGCACGAGCCTCGGCGTTCTGATCGCCGGTATCATGGCGGGCATCATGGCGTCCCGGCGCGTCGTTGCCGGTCCGCCACGTTTCACCCAGAGGGAGTTCTTCGCCCTCGGCGTGCCCCTGATCATCATGGCGCTGGTGGGCTTCGGCCTCAACAGCGCGGAGCGCCTGTTCCTCAAGGTCTATTACGATGCCGGCGCCGTGGCGATCTTCGCCGCAGCCTATGCGCTGGCCCGCCAGCCGATCGATATGGTCGCCAATGCCATCAACATGGGCGCCTTCCCCGAGGTCGTCAGCCGGTTCGACGAGGAGGGATCCGCGGCATCGGGCCGCCTGTTGTCGCAATTGATGGCTTTGATGATCCGCCTTTGCCTGCCGGTTGCAGCGATGCTGGTCGCACTTAGCAGCGACATCACGCAACTCCTGCTGCCCTCTGCGTACCACGGCCGCGTTGGCCTGCTCTTTCCGATCATTGCCTTCAGCGTGCTGTGTGGCAACCTCACGAGCTTCGTCTATGGCACCGTGGTGCACGCGCACAAACGGCCGTGGCTGCTGATCATCGCCACTTCGTTCGGCTCGGTAGCGACAATCGCATTGTCCGTGCTGTTGATCCCTCCGATGGCAGAGGTCGGCGCGGCCTTGGCGCTGGCGGGCGGATCGCTGGTAGGCTTCGTAGCCTGCGTCGTGATCAGTGAGCGGCTCACGCCGGTGCCGGTGCCGTGGCGCGACATCGGCGTTTCGGTCGTCATCTCGTTTACCACCGGTCTGGCCGCCAGACTGGCCAGCGCTTTGCTCGGCGATGTGCCGGCCGTCTTCTCTCTTGTCGTGGGCGGCGTCGCTGGCGCGGTGGTTTTCTTTGGGCTGACGTGGCTGTTCCACCCCACGGCCACGATGCAGTTCGTCGGCAAGCTCCGAGCGCGGCTACGCACAGCATAGGGCGCGATGGCGCACGTATTTGTTCGATCGCCAAGTTTGTTCGAGCGCCAAGCGGTTCCGGCTTCGAGGCCGATTCCGTAGCCCGAGGCAGACAACCGGAACTTATAGATTGACGTTTCGACGCCGCTGACGGTTCCAAAATTCCCGCAATAGCAGCCCTGCATAGGCAGTGTTGGTATCGTAATAGCGGCGCCACAGGCGGCGCGGCTCCTGTGCAACACGAAACAGCCACTCCAGACCGGCCGCCTGGATCAGTTTCGGCGCCCGGGCAACCTTGCCGCCATAGACATCGAAACTGCCGCCCACGCCCATGACGAAGCTCGGGGCGAGTTCGTCGCGATAGCGCTTGAGAAAGCGCTCCTTACGCGGCGTCGGCATGGCCACCAGCAGGCAATCGGCGTCGGAGGCGTTGATCGCCTCGACGATTGCGGCCTCGTCTTCAGGCTTGAAATAGCCATTGCGCATGCCGGCGACGACCAGGCTTGGATGATCCTTGGCAAGTCGCTTTGTAACGGCATCGAGAACGTGCTGTTCGGCGCCCAGGAGGTAAGGTCTGAAGCCACGCTTAGCGCATAGGCCCAGCAGATTGATCATGATGTCGACGCCGGCCACCCGCTCCGGAAACTCGACGCCGCAAAGACGCGCGCCCCAAAGCACTCCGATGCCGTCTACGTTGATGACGTCCGCCGTCGCAACATCTTCCTGCAATTCGGCATTCTTGCGCATGTTCACAAGCTTGGCGACATTCACGACCACATGATGCAGCGGCCGCCGCAGGGTCATCGCCTCATCCGCAATTGCCAGCGTCTCGGCCATGGTCAGAGCATGGAGCGGCGCTCCAAGGAACTCCCGGCGCCGTGACGCCAACAGGGAATGCCGTGCCCATGCGGAGTCATGCGCGTTCATGCTGCCTCATCCCTGTTTGCTGGGAGTGCCTGGCGTTCAAGCTGTGCTTTTTTCCCCTCGATGCGGGCATCAGGCTTGCGTGCCTTGCGCCAAGTCCACAGACCTCTTGTGTCGACGAGCTTCTTGTCCTTGAGCGCTTCGGGATCGACAAAATTGAACTGCCGATGATCGACCAGAAGGACGACGATATCGCATTTGTCGATGGCGGAAAGTGCGTCGGTAAAGACGATGCCCCTGCCTTCCAACTCATGCGGCAGCGCATGGGCATTGGGTTCAGCCGCGATGATCTTCAGATTGGGGATATCGGACAGAAGCTTCACCACTTCGACAGCCGGGCTCTCGCGCATATCATCGATGTTGGGTTTGAAGCTCAGCCCCAGACAAGCGATCGTTTGCTTGCGGGAAGGGTCGAGCAAGGCTTGGATGTCCCTGACCACCGACATGGGGCGCTCGGAATTGATCCGGCGTGCCGAAGCTATCAGCCGCGTGCTGTTGGGCGCGGCGTCGATGATAAAATACGGATCGACCGCGATACAGTGACCGCCAACGCCCGGGCTCGGCTGGAGGATGTTGACGCGGGGATGCCGGTTCGCGAGATCGATCACCTCCCAGACGTTGAGCGACAGATCCTGGCACACCGCCGCAAGCTCATTGGCGAAGGCGATATTGACGTCACGGAATGCGTTCTCGGTCAGCTTCACAAGCTCCGCGCTTTCGGCCTGGGTCATGAACAGGTCACCAGCAACGAAGGTTGAATAAAGTGCCGCGGTCCGTTCCGACGATCTGCGGGACAGTCCACCGATCGAACGATCGTTGTTGATCAGCTCGGTCAGCACTTTTCCCGGCAACACGCGCTCGGGCGAATAGGCGACCAGGACATCGGCCTCCTCGCCGTGCGCGATCGGAAACTTGAGATCGGGCCGCAACTCGGCAAGTAGCCCGGTCATGATGCGCGTCGTGCCGACCGGCGATGTCGATTCCAGCACCACAAGGTCTCCCCGCTTCAGCACCGGGGCAATGCTTCGCGCCGCCGCAAGCACGTAGCTCACATCCGGCTTGTGGTCTTCGGTCATCGGCGTCGGCACGGCGATGATATAGGCATCCGCCGGCTGCGGCCTGTTGAATGCCCTGAGCTTGCCGTTGGCGACGACCTTCTGGATCAAACCATCAAGGTCCGGCTCGACGATATGGATTTCACCGCGGTTGACCTTCTCGACCACCGCCTCGTTGACATCGACGCCGATCACATCGAGCCCGCGACTGGCAAAAATGGCACAGGTCGGCAGGCCGATATAGCCCATACCAATAACGGAAACGGTCTTGATGTCAGCCATGATGCAGCAGTTCCTCAACGATCCGGTTACTGGCCCGGCCATCGCCATATGGGTTGTGTCGTTCCGCCATGCCGCGATAGGCCGCCTGGTCATCAAGCAGACTATTGGCATTGGACAGGATTTTTTCGATATCGGTGCCGACGAGACGCGCGGTGCCCGCCGTAATCCCCTCGGGTCGTTCGGTGTTCTCGCGCATCACCAGCACCGGTTTGCCGAGCGAAGGCGCTTCTTCCTGCACGCCGCCGCTATCGGTCAGTACGAGGTAGCTCTGCTTCTGCAGATACAGGAACGGCAGATAGTCCTGCGGGTCGACGAGATGGATGTTCGGCACGCCTTGCAATTCCGTGTTGACCACCGAGCGCACATTGGGGTTGGGATGAACCGGGTAGACGATCTGCACGTCCCCGCGCACCGCCAATCCCTTCAGCGCCGCACAGATGCGGTGGATGCCGCCGTCGAAATTTTCACGGCGATGACCGGTGACTAGGATCATTCTCTTGGCGGGATCGAGGAAGGGAAACCGGGCGGCGAGCTTCGCGCTCATCAGCCTGTCAGCGTCGATCGCACCGGAAAAATGCAACAGCGTATCGATCACCGTGTTGCCGGTCACGAAAATGGTGTTTTCAGCCTTTCCTTCGGCGATGAGGTTGTCGCGCGCCTGAACGGTCGGTGCGAAATGCCAGGTGGCGATGTTGCCGGCGATCTTGCGGTTCAGTTCCTCTGGAAAGGGAGAATTGATGTCATGGCTGCGCAATCCCGCCTCGACGTGGGCGACCGGAATGCGCTTGTAGAAGGCAGCCAGCGCGGCAGCCATCGCTGTCGTCGTGTCGCCCTGTACGAGGACGATATCGGGCTTCGCCTTCTCCAGCACTTCGGCCATGCCCAGGAGCACGCGCGAAGTCACGTCGAACAGCGTCTGGCCAGGCTGCATGATGTTGAGGTCGTGATGCACCGGCAGGCCCGTCAGTTCGATGACCTGGTCGACCATCTCGCGGTGCTGAGCGGTGATGCATGTCTCGGTGACAAAACCCGGATGAGCAAGCGCGGCACGCACCACCGGAAAGCACTTGAGCGCCTCTGGCCTCGTGCCGAACACGATCAGCAGTTTTTGCCTGGACGGCAATTTTGGATGTGAAAGGACGTTCATTGCTGATCTCGGTCGGCCGCAGGACCCATAATAGCGGCATAAAGCGGCGCCGTGGTCACAAATCTTAATATATGATTAACAGCCACGACCCTCTTATTCTCCCGTGATAAGCCTTTTGAAAGTCTAGGCTGATAGGTAGTCTACGAGGGTAGTCTTGAAAAAGAACATATTCGATTGAGTAATATTTTAATCATCGGCCACGCCGACGGATCTCGGCGCTGGGAAAATGAACTTCTGATGCGATTGAGCGCGGCTGGTCACATGGTTTCGAGTGGCCACGCGCAGGCGCCCGCGCCCACCGCGCGCGGGCTGGACAATGTGCTTGATATCGAGGGCCGACGCTTCGGTCCCTCATTGGCAAGTCGCTCCGAGCCGTTGCCATCTGGCGATCCAGGACCCGTCGACCTCATAGTCGATCTTACTGCCACTGCCGCGGGACGAGGCACGCCGGTCCTGACGCTCGAATTTTGCGGCCACAGCACCTTTCCCGCCGGTCTGGCCGAGATGCTGGCCGGCGACCGGTCGCCCGAACTTGCCGTTCGCCTCGATGGCGTTGCCGTCGCCAAGGGACGGCCCATGCTCAGCGATCGGCTCTGGCTGTCTCGCAGCTGCAACGACCTGCTCGCCGGAGCCATCTCACTGGTTGCTCAAAGCGTCGCCCGCTTTTCCGCGAGCGAACTTGTGCCTATTGGCGACAGCCCGGCGCCGATCCTGAAGAGCCGCGGTTTTTTCCGAAACTATTTGCCCTTTTTCTGCAAAGGGCTGGTCGACCGCGCCACGCAAAAACTCCGGCTTGGACGGCGCCCCTTCTATTGGCAGGTTGCCTACCGGCTGATCGACGGGCCAGGCGTGGCGGAAACCGGGCAACTCGACGGCACGCCTTTCGCCGTGCTTGCCGATGACGGCCAGCGCTTCTACGCCGACCCGTTCGTCTTCGAACGCGACGGCCGCCATTACCTGTTTGTCGAGGAATTTCCTTACGCCACGAGTCGCGGCGTGATTTCCGTCGCCGAACTTGGTGACGACGGCACTTTCGGTGTGCCGAGGATAGTGTTGGAACAAGCGCACCATCTGTCATATCCGCAGGTATTCGCTCACGCTGGCGAAATTTTCATGATCCCTGAATGCAGTGCGGCGCGCGAACTTGTGCTCTACCGTGCCGCGCAATTTCCAGATCGCTGGGTACGCGACACGGTGCTGCTGGCGGACAAGGATTTCAACGACGCCACGCTGCTCGAATCCGATGGGCGCTTCTGGCTGCTGGGGACGGAGCGGTTCGGTCACGGCAGCGCGTCGGATACGATGGCCGTTTATTCCGCGCCCTCGCTGCGCGGGCCATGGACAGCCCATGCGCTCAATCCCATCGCTGTCGATCACTCGGCCACTCGACCCGGCGGCGCCTTTATCCGCCAGGGCGACGCTCTGGTGCTGCCAGTGCAGAACGGGTCGAGAGCCTATGGCGGCGGCCTGGGATTGATGCGACTGGATCGGCTTGACGATTTCGATGTCCGTTTTGCCCCGCCCCGCCCGATCGGGCCGGGGACGGCATGGGCCCGCACGGGCATCCACACGCTCAATCGCGCTGGCAAGGTCGAAGTTGTCGACAGCGCCGGCTGACTGTTTCTCGAGACCTATCGGACCCGATCCAGTTTCGGCTTGGCTGCAACAGCGGTCGAAGATTTGACCTCCGGCGGATTTCTATAGGCAAGCAGCAACACCACGATGATCGTCATCTCCGGCGTTTTTGACGAAAGCGCATTGTTCGACAGCGCGGCAAGCAAGAACGTTATGGTGCCGATCCATGCCGGCAGTGGCGCCCCGCGCAGCAGCCGAAAAATGAACCAGAATATCAGCGCCGTAAACAGCAGGGCGATGGGCAAGCCGAAGAGCATGACGATGACCACCGGCGCGCTTTCGATGTAGGGCAGATGCAGCTTCTCTCTGACGATCGCCAGCAGGTCGTCAACGTTCATGCCGAACAGGATGTCTTTCCAGCTAACCAGTCCGAACACCTTGTAGATGGTCACCCGGGCCATGAAGTTTTCGTCGAAGATCGTGTTGCTGAAACGGTTCAGCAGCCCGCCAGAAACCAGCACGGCCAACAACAGTGCGCCACCCGCCAGGGTGAACAGCAGCACGACAGTCTTGGCCTGCCGCTGGTGCTTGAGCGTCAGGCGCGGCCAAGGCACGAACAACAGCAGGATGAGGGTTTCTCCGGTCGCGAGCATCAGGGCGGCGCGCGCGCCTGAGGCAGCACAACCGACGAACAACACGAAGATGGCCATCACCCGCACCCATATGCGCCAGTGCGTGAGCGGCACGAATCCGATTGCCGTGGCGCAGAGCGCGCCCAGTGCCAGCGGGTGCGCCGACAGGCCGGTTGGCCTGAACTGCAATTCGTTCAGACCGTAAGGCAGAAGCCGATGATGGGTAAGCGCTTCGATCGTGCCGATCACAGCGCTTAGCATCGCCATGCCAAGCACCACGTCCCCCAACGCCCGCCGCACATCGGCGTTCAATGCCAGCATCAGCAGACCCGCGGCGCCCGCGACCAGATAGGTATCGATGATGAACCCGGAAGAACCCGCCCGACCGGTGATGAACAGATACGGCACCAGCGCGAAGGTCAGCGCCGAATAGCGCATCAGCGCCTTGAACAGTCCAATTTCGTCGCCCCGCAGCAAAAACGGTCGGCTGAAAAGAACGAAAGCTAGCAACAGGAAGATGGCATAGGTGCCTAAATGCAGCTTCTCGTAAAACGAACCGCCCTGGGCCGTATAGTCGACGACCATGTTCATTATCTGCGGCGATACCGTGAAGCGAAGCAGGAACGCGAATGCCGCGCACAGGAAAAACAGAAGCGACAGCGCGTTCTGGCGGCGCGCCTGGCTGGACAGCAATCGTTCCGATCCGGCGGCGGTAGAGCTCATGGCCATCCAAGCGGGTATTCAAAAGGCATCCCGGCCAATGACGTTCATTCAAGATTCAATGAACGGACGTGGCGCGTAAAATGGTAAATAAGCCAACTTGGAAAATGAGATGTTAACGATGTTTCTGTAAGCAGGGCACGCGTAACGAATAATAGGGTTGCATCATGCCTGCCGCCTCCGGCCCATCCTCCCCGTCCGCGGCGGATTCCGATATCAGCGCACTCGAACGGATCGCCAATGCGCGGCGCAGGGCAATGCTGCAACAAGGCGCCCCAACCGGCGCCCCAGGCACAACACGCGCCGCCGCGCCGGTCGTGCCTTCGCATGCATCCGAGCCAGTCGCGACGGTGACGCTGGACAAGATCGGCGATTTCCTCGAACTCGATTTTCGACGCCTGTTTGTCTGGCTGCGGGCCGGGCTCGCCGCGGCATGCATGCTGGCGGTGGTCGGCGGCGTCGTCGGTGCCGCCTATGGGCTGCTGAGCAAACAGCGTTATACCGTGGCGACGGAAATCCTCATCAATCCTGCCAATTTGCAGGTTGTGGAAAACGATCTCTATTCGCAACCAGGCCAGGTCGATAGCCAGATACTCAACGCGCGCAGCAAGCAGCGCATCTTGACCTCTGGCAATGTGCTTGCGCGGGTAGTGGACGAGCTCAATCTGACCAGCGATCCAGAGTTTTTCGACCCGGACCGGAGCGCCACCGCGTCCGGCAGTGGAGCCAGTGGCAGCAAGTCCGATCCAAAGCTCATCGCCCAGGAGAGCCTGGCGGAGCGGGTCAGCGTCACTGCAGATGAAACGTCGTTCGTCACTACCCTCGAAGTATCGGCGGAAACCGCCGGCAAGGCGATCCTGATCTCGCAAGCCATAGTCAAGACCTTTCAGGAAGAGCTGGCCAAAGCGGAATCTGCTGGCGCCGGCCGTGCCGCAGCTGCTCTTGACAGCCGGCTTGGCGAGCTCAAACGCGGTGTGCAAACAGCAGAGGAAAAGGTCGAGGCCTACAGGCGCAGCCATAACCTGTCCACCAGCAACGGTCAGCTTGTCAGTTCGCAAACGATGACCCAGCTCAATAGCGAAATTGTGGACGCACAATCGCGCGTCATCGCTGCGCAATCGAGTTACGACGCCCTGATTGCCTCCGGTGTCAATGGGGCCAATCCTGACCCTACGGTTTCGGAAGCGCTCGCGGCGCTGCGCGAAAAGGCAAACGGCCTGCGACAGCAAATCGATTCACAATCCATGACCTTTGGTCCGCGCCACCCGACGATTGTCAGGCTCAAGACGGAATTCGAAACCGTCAGTTCTCAACTCAGGGCGGAGTTCTCCCGCACCGTCGGCACGGCAAAAGCCAACCTGGACAAGGCCAAGGCTTCATTGGCTTCTCTCAGCGCTAGGATGAACGACCTGAGGGGCAACGTTTTCAGCGACAGCGAGTCCGAAGTGGCCTTGCGTGAGCTTGAACGCGACGCCGCTTCGAAGAGAGCGGTCTATGAGAGTTTCCTGTCACGTGCGCGCCAAATCGCCGAGCGCGAGCAGATCGACACCACGAATGTACAGGTGATTTCGACCGCAGTCCCGCCACAACGGCGCTCATGGCCGCCGCGCACTCCCCTGGTAGCAGGCGCGGGAGCTTTCGCCGGCTTTGCCCTGGGCATGCTGCTTGCCATTGCCATGGGCATCATGCGCGACATGCGGCAGCCGCCGAACCGATCGGGCGTTGGCGCCAGCCGAGCCTGAACCCAGGCATGGGAAAGCGCGTTATTTTTCATGTTGCCAGTCTCAGGGGCGGCGGCGCCGAGCGCGTCTTCGTCCTCATGGCAAATGAGTTGGCGTCCCGCGGGCACGATGTCACACTTTTTACCTGGAACGCGGAAGGGCCTAACGCGGCGCTGCGCTCCCCTGCCGTGCATCTGGTCGATTTCGGCCTTCCCATCCGGGGTGAAGGCTACGGCAAGTGGGCAACGCTGAAAGGCCTCTTGCGAAGCTCGCGTTTATTCAAGTCGCTCGATCCCGATGCGGTCTATAGCGCGCCCGAATTCGCCAATCTGGTCATGGCGCTGGCGCTTTCATTGGCGCGGAGCCGGGCGAGGTTCTTTCCAAGCTTCCACGCGGCCGCCTCGCTGCCTTCGGGCAGCCTCGGCGCGAGAATGGCGATCTGGCTTTCCGCGCTGGTTGCAGCACGCGCAACCAATGCCATCACCGTCTCGGCCGGTGTCGGCCGCGATATCGTGGCTCGCGGCTTCCCCAAATCCAAAATTGTCGTCATCAACAACCCACTGCCGCCGGCCGCGGCGCCACAGGCATATCCCTGGCAGGCGGAATTGGCGACGATGGGCGACGGCCCGGTCATCGCCACCGCCGGGCGTCTGGTGCCGGTCAAGGATCATCTGACCTTGCTGCGGGCCTTCGCTCTCCTGCGCGCCGGCCGCCCCGCCCGGCTTGTCATCTTCGGCGAAGGTCCGCTGGCCGCCGAGTTGCGCGCCTATGCCGAAGGATCCGGTATCCGTGCCGACGTGCTCTTCGCTGGCTATGTTAACGATCCTGCTGCCTGCTATGCCGCAGCCGATCTGTTCGTCCTTTCATCGACGAGCGAAGGCTTTGGCAATGTGTTGGTCGAGGCGATGGCTGCCGGTGTCCCCGTAGTCTCCACGGATGCGCCGCATGGCCCGCGCGAGATTCTTGCCGACGGCCGTTTCGGCGCCTTGGTGCCGGTTGGCGATGCCACGGCCTTGGCAAAGGCGATGGCCGAGATGCTGGACCATCCGACCTCCGCCGCCATCCTGAAGAGAAGAGCGGCCGATTTCGAGGTTGAAAGGATCGGAGATCAATACGAGGCGCTGCTCTAAAGCGCCTAGCGTTTGTGATCCGAGCCGACAAAACTCAATTCGCTGCAAGAACTTTAATTTCGGTTTACCCGAAGTTGGTAACAGCAAGAACCCCTGGTTTTCATCCGCCAAGCAAAGGGCCTGCCTTGCTGCAGCATCAAAATTCATCCGTCGGCCGCAGAAGCGATTGCAACCGGTTGAGATTGCAGTGCTTTTCCTGCGAGCGCCCAACGCCCGCCGAGACAGCCAATGAGGAACCTTGGGTTGCAATGACCCGTGGGCGAGACCTCGGCGCCGGGAACTGGGCTTGAGTATCATCCGCGCCCTGGAAGTTGGCGACCTCCAGGCCGTCGCGGGCATGTTTCAACGCGTGCTGCGCAAAGACCGGACCGAAGCATCGGCCTCCCTCGTCGAGTATATGAAACGATTCTATCTGGACGCGCCCGGTGGCAGTGACGACCTCCGGTCGCTTGTCCACGTCAACGATGCCGGTCGCGTTTCCGGATTTGTCGGCGTTCATACATTGCCGATGACGTTCAGCGGCCGTCAACTACGTGCCGCGGCCTGCAGCTCGCTGATGGTCGAGGATCATGAGCGCGACCCCATGGCCGGTGCGCGCCTGCTGAAGGCTTTCCTGGATGGTCCGCAGCACATTTCCTTCAGCGAGACGGCCAATGATATTTCCGCGAAGTTGTGGACCCGACTGCGCGGCGTGGTCTTGCCGCAATACAGCCTGGACTGGGTGCGCGTCATGCGGCCCTCGACCTTCATGGTCAGCCTTCTCGCCAATCGCACAGGGCTTGCCCGGATAATCAATCCGTTTGCACATGCCTTGGACCGGTTTTACTGCAAGAGAATGAAGCATGGCGAACGGCGCTGGTCTGGCGTGGCGGCGGATGGAGCGGGTCATGGAGCCTTTCGGACGTCCGACATCGACAGCGGCGCATTTGCCAAACTCGTCGAGCCGTTTACCGCTCACTTCGCGCTGCGCCCGCAATGGACGGAAGGTCAGCTCGATCATATCTTGACCGACGCGGCGCAAAAGCCGGATCTGGGCGAGCTTGTCTATGTGTCCGTGGCATCGCCGACCGGTACCAATGTCGGCGCTTTCGCCTATTACGCACGACCAGATAGAATCGGCCGCGTGCTGCAGATCCTCGCCCTCCCCGGCCAGGTAGGCCCCGTGATCGATTGCCTGATCGATCATGCCGCCGCGCGTCGCGTCTGCGGCCTGCGCGGCCGCACCCAACCCGCAATTCTGGAAGCAATGCTTGGGCGGCGCGTGGCTTTCGTACCCGTTGCCTCGACCGTCGTGCATTCACGCGATCCCGCGCTGATGGATGCCATGAAGAACTCGCAAGTCTTCCTGAATGGGCTTGCGGGCGAGCAGTGGAGCCAGCTGATCGGCGGCCGCTTCACCTGAAGCGCTTCAGCCGGTTCGAAGCAACTCAGGTACCGACCTCCTCGACTTGATCGACGAGCTGCGGGCGCAGGTGCAGATAACGCGTGGCCTTTCGCTTGGCGGCGATGTCGGCCCAGACACGTTCCACTTGCGAGGCGTCTAGTCCCGCCGCCTGCCCGACCAATTCGGCCGCCATGCCTTTGTTGAGTCCGCAAAGACAAATATCCATGCGGTCATAGGGAAGCGAGAAGTAGAACTCCTCCTGCGTCTGCGCCAGCGAGTAGGTATCTGTGGTCGGCGGCCGGCTCCGGATTTCTTCGGGAACACCGAGATAGGCCGCCAGCGCATAGACCTGCGTTTTATAGAGATGTGCGATCGGCTTGACGTCAGCCGCGCCGTCGCCGTTCTTGACGAAGAACCCCTGATCGTATTCCAGCCGGTTCGGCGTTCCAAGAACGGCGAAGTTCAGGCGATCGGCATGATAGTATTCGATCTGCTTGCGGGTGCGCTGCTTCATATTGGTGGCGGCGACGACACCGAGATAGACCGGCAGCGGCATTCTTACTTTCGTCTGCTTGCCTTCCGGGTCCTGCACCACCAGCGACGAAATATTGTAGCCTTCGCTCTCCAGCGCATTCGCGATCACGATCTTCGAGGCCCAGCCTTCGCCATATTCCGGGACCAGTTCGCGGATGAAGGCGTCGCGACGCTGGTAGCAGCCCATCGCGCGCAGGGCCGGCCCGATATCCTCCACGATAGCCTCGACACCGAACGTGTCGGCGACAAGGCGGCCGAGCCGCAGACTTTCCGGATCGGAATCGTTTTCCGGCATGAACAGGCACAATACATTCTGAGGGCCGGCGGCGCGCGCTGCCAACGCCACCGAAACGCTTGAATCGATCCCGCCGGAAAGACCGAGCACGAGGCCCCGCTTGCGAATACCGCGCAACTGGTGGCGCAAGGCGGTCACGATCCTGTCCGTCTCTGTGGCGGGGTCGATCGCCAGAGCCTGGGCCAGAATGGTCTTCGCGTCCTCGCTCGGACGAACACTCATTGGACGGCCTCCATCATCTCTGCAGCAAGCCGACGGCTGACCTTGCCCGTATCCGTCTTTGGCAATTCCGAGCGGAACTCGATGACCTTGGGAACCATGAAATCCTCGAGATGACGTGCGCAGTGACGCATGACATCCTTTTCGCTGAGCGTCGGGTCGGAGCGGATGACGAGTGCGCCGATCGCATGTCCGAGCACCGGATCCGCCACGCCGACGACAACGGCTTCCGCGATGCCCGGATGGGCGTGAAGCACGGCTTCGACTTCCTTCGGGGCCACCTTCTCTCCCCGCGTCTTTATGATGTCGTCCTTGCGTCCGACGAAATAGAGAAAGCCGTCCTCATCGGTGCTGAACAGATCGCCGGTGTAGAGAACCTTCTCCCAGGGGTTTGGGCCCGGCCGCAGGGTCCGTTCCGTCGCGGCTTCGTTTCGCCAGTAACCCTGCATGACATGCGGTCCTCGAATGACCAATTCACCCGCTACGCCCGGTGGCACGCGTTGCCCGTGGTCGTCGACGACGAAGGCTTCGGTGTTCGGAATGGCTATTCCAACCGATCCCGGCCGGCGATCGAGCTCCTCGGGAGGTAGATAGGTGCAGCGCTTGCATTCCGTCAGGCCATACATCGAATAAAGCCTGACATCGGGAAAAAGGAAGCGCAGACGTTCTATGTGAGCCTGCGGCAAGGCGGCCGCGGTATTCGAAATATAACGAAGACTGGGCAGGAAGCCCGGCGTCAGGTCGCGCATCTGCAGGATCATCGCCGCCATCGTGGGCACCAGCGGAAGACCGGTAACGCCCTCCTCGCGGATACGTTCAAAGACAGCTTGAGGAAAAGCGAACGACTTCTCGAGCACCAGCGTGGCGCCAAGCCTGACGGCCATCAGCAACTGATAGAGGCCATAGTCGAAGGCAAGCGGAAGAACATTCAAAATGATGTCGTCTGGAGAGTTGCGCAGATAGGTGGTGATGGAGTCCGCGGCTGCGTCGCAATTGCGATGCGTCATCATCACGCCCTTGGGCCGGCCCGTTGAGCCTGAGGTGTAGATCAGCATGGCAAGATCGACGTCAATGCCGCGGTGGTCGATCTCCCTGGCTTCGAGCGTCAAGCAAGCCGCCAGGGATGTCGCTCCTGCCGGGCATTGGTTATCGGCACGAACGGTGGAAGCCACGAAAATGCCGGTCTTGCCGCTCGATCCGCACGCTTCAGCGGCAACGGGCATCAGTTTTGCTTGCGTGAGGATCGCCGCTGCGTCGCAATCGCCGATGATGTACGCAAGCTTTTCGGCCTTGGTGGATGAGTTGATCGGACTGAACGTCGCCCCTGCCTTGAGGACCGCGAAAATCGAAACCGCGGCCTCCCAGCAATTGTCCATGAAGATCAGAACCCGGTCGTTGCGCCTGACGCCATTCGCAAAAAGGGCGGCGGCCAGGCGGCTGGAAAGATCATCCAGCTCTTCGTAGCGCAGCCTTCTGTCCTTGGTGACCAATGCCGTTTTGGCGGGATGGGCAGCGGCCTTGGCGGCCAGAAAATGTTCGATGCGCATGGACGCTTCTCGCCGACCGCACCTATGCCGCCAGCGCCTTTGCTCTCGCACTGATGAAGGACGACAGACGTTCAATCGAATCCAGATTGGCCGGCACGACGTCGGAATCGACCATCGCTATGCCGAAATCGTCCTCTATGAAGGCGACGAGTTCCAGCACGGCCGTCGAGTCGATGATGTCGTTCTCGATCAGCGAGGCTGTATCCGCAAGCTGGTATGACGTGTCGCCGAACAGAAAGTTGTCGACGATAAAGCTTCTGACCTTGTCCTTGATAGTAACCATTTCTTCTGTCCTTCCCTGGATTTCCTAAGCTGCTCGTGCTGCACCGACCTCTTGGCCGGTGAAATTCTTCTGCCACAGTTGCGTCGACAAGATGCCGACGAAGGCAGCGTTGTCGCGGAAGCCGGATACCGGCTGGGAGCGGCATTTCTCATGGAGATTTGCCACCGCCTTGGCGTTGAACAATCCGCCGGCAGCGATGCTCGCCTCGCTCAGACAGTCGCGGACGTAATCGAGTTCGCCAGCTCCCACGAACGAGCGGGCGTCCGGGGCGCGGTAGGGTTGTTTCGTGCGCTTCCCGATCGCTGCCGGAAGCAGGTGCCCGGTTGCCTTGCGCAGTATGTGCTTTTCCACCAATCCCTTCAGCTTCATTTCCGGAGGAAGCCTTGCCGCGAACTCCACCAAACGATGGTCGAGGAAAGGGAAACGGCCTTCGATACCGTGCGCCATGGCCATGCGGTCGCCTTGGCTGGACAGGATATAGCCTGGCAGAAGGAAGCGGGTCTCGAGATATTGCGCCTGATGCAGCGGGTGCCATAGCGGAAATGCCTCAGGCAAACGGTCGGCCAGCTCCTCGACCGCGTTGTAGCCGCTCAACGCCGCACGCAGGTCGGCTGAAAAGAAGATCTTCGCCGACGACGTGGTCTTGAAGCGTGGCCGATGCGAGAACAGCGGATCGTCCAGGGAAGCGTTGTCGACGCCGAAGAATGCAGACAGGTACTCGACGGATTGCTGTTGCAGGCCCGGCAGATAGGGATAGAGCTTGCGAAACAGCTTCGGCCTCAGCCGCGATGCCGGCTGACGCGCGCAGAACCGGCGAACCCGTGCCTCCTTGAAAATATCATACCCCGCAAAGACCTCGTCGGCGCCCTCGCCGGTCAGCACGACCTTCAGGCCGGCTTGGCGAACCAGGCCGGACAATTGGTAGAGCGGCGCCGGCGCTGTGCGGATGATCGGCCGTTCGGCAAAGTGGATGACTTCAGGGAAGACACGGGCGATATCGCCGGCATGGCTGACAATGGCTCGATGGTCAGCGCCGATTGCTGACGCCATCTCGGTCTGGAAGGCGCTTTCGTCGTGCTCGGCGCTGTCGAAGGCGACAGAAAATGTCTGCAGCCTCCGAGAGGTCATGCCGGCGGCGAGTGCCGAAACAACTGACGAATCGAGCCCGCCCGAAAGATAGGAGCCGACCGGCACGTCGGCGCGCATGCGCAGCCTCACCGCATCGGTCAAAAGCGCCTGCAGTTCCTCAGCCGCCTGGTCCTCGTTCGTGACCTTCGGCTGCGAGTCCCGATGCGGATAGTCCAGGTGCCAATAGGGCTTGATCGTGACCTGCCCCTGCTCCGCTATGATGACGCTCGCCGGCTCCAACTCGCTAATATTGCGGAAAGCCGTGCGCGGGGCGATTGGCGCCCACAGCGTAAAGATCTGGTCGAGTGCAATCGGATCGATCTCGGCCGAGACGCCGGGCACCTCCAGCAGGGCTTTGATCTCCGAGGCGAAATAAAGCACCCCGTCCTTGCTGGTGTAAAACAACGGCCGGACACCCATCCGATCTCGTGCAAGCATCATGCGCCGACGCCTGTTGTCCCATAGCGCGAAGGCGAAATCGCCGTTCAGCAGGGAGACGCAGTCTTCGCCCATCTCGTCATAGAGCTGCAGGATGACTTCCGTATCGCTCGACGTACGGAAGCGCCGACCCTTGGCCAGCAGCCCTTCGCGCAGTTCCAAATAGTTGAAAATCTCGCCGTTGAAGGCAATCGTCAAATCGCCTGACACATCCGACATCGGCTGCTGGCCGTCACCAATCCCGATCACAGACAGCCGCGCATGCCCGAGTCCGGCGTCGAGCGCCACAAATTTCCCTTGCTCATCCGGCCCACGATGGGCGATCGCCTCTATCATGCGCGAGAGCAAAGCTTCCGCATCCCGGATTGAACCGAAATAGCCCCCGAATCCGCACATTCCCAGAACTCATGTGAACAGCAACCGCCGAATATATAACCGTGATATCGGCATCTGCGGTTAATCGGATATTTTCCCCGAGCATGCGGTTAACAGAAAGTTAAGACATCAATCGCGGTGTCGGTCGTCGCCCGGCTTACCACCCCACGACGGCTTGCAAATCATTTTCAGTATAATTGAAAAAATTTCAAAAACTGGCTGCGCGAAGAACAGATTTCCAAAGAGACCTCCCATCCAGCGCCCATTCCACCGCTGAAACTCAAAATTAGAACGAGAATCTATTGAGATTACGGCACTTCGCTTGCTAGCGTTGAAGCGCTTCAATTGGGCCATTCACCGTGCAGCGCAAGCGCCCTACCATTGCAGATGTCGCACACGCCGCCGGCGTTTCCATCGGCACGGTGTCGAATTTCATCAACGATACGGCTGTCGTCAAAGACACCACGCGCGAGCGCATCCAGAAAGCGATCTCCGACCTGATGTACCGGCCAAGCGCCTTTGCGCGCTCGCTGCCGGGTCAGACTCCACGCCGATCCAGGGATGTTGAGGGCTTGCCGCGACTGCTCGTCGTCGGCCGCGTGAGCGTCGATTTCCTGTGCCGTGTCGATGTTCTGCCGCACCGCGACGACCGCATCACCGCCCGCCACATCGAAAAGGCCCTGGGCGGCCCCGCCGCCAATCTTGCCGTCGCCGCCGCGGCCGTCGGCGCGCCCTTTGCCCTCGATGTCGAACTGGCGACGGCCGTCGGCGACGATCCTGAAAGCGACTGGGCGCTGGCCGAGCTTTCGAAGCTCGGCGTCCACGCCTTGCCGATCAGACGCACATTCAACAATCGCCTCTCGCAGGCGATTGTCATCATCGAGCTCAACGGCAGCCGCACGATCATCAGCGAACCGTTCGAGCTCAGCGAAGTCGATCTGACCGCCAATATGGATGTCCAGGCGCAGGCTCGTCCCGCCTGCCTTCACATCGAGGGTTTCCACTATGAAAGCATGATCGGTTCCATCGATCGCTTTCATCAGGCGGGTTGGAAAGTGAGCCTGCATTCGGCCGGCCTGCCCAGGAGTTCGAGAACCCCCGACGCCTTCGTGGAAATGATCAAGCGGGTCGATCTGACCTTCATCAACGATGTCATGCTGCGCGAGATTTTCGATCTCCGGACACCGCTGGCGACAATGATCCAGCAGACCCGCGACATCCTCGCCCGCATCAAGCAGCGCGGCACCGTCGTGGTGACGCTTGGCGAGTTCGGCGCGGTCGTCTTTCCCAAAAGCGGCGGACCGCAGATCGAGGTTCCGGCGCTTCCCGTCGACAGGGTCGATGCCACCGGCGCTGGCGACACTTTCGCCGGCATCTTTCTCAGCCTGTGGCTGCATGGCGCCTCCCTGGAAGAGGCCGCTCGTTACGCCGCGATCGGCGCCAGCCTGACGACGACGGCCGAAGGCGCACAGGGACACATCGCTGATTTCGAGGAACTGAAGGCGGCACTGACGCCGGACAATATCGCGGCTGCCGGATGATGCCGCCTGTCATGCGGCACTCCGGCATGGACAGCAAGCAGACAGGCGCGAAACGCAGGCAGCGCGCAAAGGAGATCGTTCAATGAGCAAGACAAAGGTGCTTCTGGTCGGAGAGAGCTGGGTCAGCGCGGCAACGCACTACAAGGGCTTCGATCAATTCGGCAGCGTGACGTTTCATCTTGGCGCCGAGCCTCTGGTCAAGGCGCTGAAGGGCAGCGAATTCGAGCTGGACTACATGCCGGCCCATGAGGCGGTGGAAAAGCTGCCGTTCAGCATCGAAGGCCTGTCCCGCTACGATGCGATCATTCTCTCCGACATCGGCGCCAACTCGTTGCTGCTGCATCCCGATGTCTGGCTGCACGGCAAGACGGTGCCGAACCGGCTGAAGCTGCTGCGCGACTGGACCAAGGCCGGCGGCGGCCTGGTCATGGTCGGAGGCTATTTCAGTTTCCAGGGCATCGACGGCAGGGCCCGCTGGCATCGCACGGCTGTCGAAGAGGCACTGCCGGTGACCTGCCTGCCAAACGACGACCGCCTCGAAATACCGGAAGGGTTCCGCCCCTCCATCACCGGTTCGAAGGATCACCCGATCCTTGCCGGCATCGAAGGGGAATGGCCGCTGCTTCTCGGCGCCAACGAGGTCGTCGCCAGGGATCGCGACGATGTCGAGGTGCTGGCGTCACTGCCGGAAGATGAGGGTGGTCACCCCCTGCTCGTGACCGGCCGCTACGGCAAGGGGCGCACGGTGGCCTGGACCTCCGACATCGGTCCGCACTGGCTGCCCAACAGCTTCGTCGAATGGCCAGGCTACGCGCGCCTTTGGAAAAACGTGCTGAGCTGGGTGAGCAGGGCAGCATAGCAATCAACCCACGGGATCGTCGCCATGACCGCTCCTTTTCTCGTTGCCAGAGGGATCGCCAAGCGCTTCGGCGCGCTGACGGCGCTGTCCGACGTCGATCTGGAAATCCGCTCTGGAGAAGTGCTGGCGCTGCTTGGCGACAATGGCGCGGGCAAGTCGACCTTCATCAAGATCCTGGCTGGCGCGCATCCGGCCAGCGATGGCGAGCTGATCATCGAGGGCGTACCAGTGGCTTTTTCCTCGCCGAAGGACGCGGCATCGGCGGGCATCGCAACAATCTTCCAGGAACTGGCGCTCTCGGAAAACCTGTCGATCTCGGAAAATGTCTTTCTTGGCCGCGAGCTCAAGCGCTCGGTGCTCGGCGTTCCGTTTCTGCGCCGCGCAGACATGCGGCAGCGTGTCGACGGACTGCTCAAGGAGCTGGACGCCCATATTTCCGATCCGGAAGCGCCGGTCGGCAGCCTGTCTGGTGGCCAGCGCCAGGCCGTCGCCATTTGCCGCGCGCTCAATCTTAACGCCCGTCTGGTGATTATGGACGAGCCGACCGCGGCACTTGCCGTGGCCGAAACGCGCAAGGTTCTGGCCCTGACGCGGCGCCTGGCGGAGCGCGGCTGCGCCGTGGTGCTGATCAGCCACAACATCTCCGAGGTCTTCGAGGTTGCCGACCGGATCGTCGTGTTCCGGCGCGGCCGCAAGGTGGCGGAACGGCTGCGTACCGAAACCAATCCCGAGGAAATCGTTGCGTTCATAACAGGCGCCCATCCCGACGTGCGGGCGCTCGAAAAAGCAAACTAGAAATGCACGTCAAATTCCAGAGAGGTTCAAACCAAATGCTTAAGCACATCAGGAAAGCCCTTGCGATCTCGGCACTTTCTCTTGCCGTCTCGACCGCCGCCTTTGCCCAGGACAAGCCAAAAGTTGCCTTCGTGCCGCAATTGATCGGCATCCCCTATTTCAACGCCATGGAAGCCGGCGGTAACCGCGCGGCGAAGGAACTCGGCGTCGATTTCATCTACAGCGGCCCTGTCGACACCAATCCGGTCGACCAGTTGCAGATTGTGCAGAACCTTATCGACCAGGGCGTCAACGCGATCTCGGTCAGCGTCCTCGACGCCTCCAGCATCGCTCCCGTCGTCGAGGCCGCCAAGGCCAAGGGCATCAAGCTGTTCACCAGCGACAGCGATGCGCCCGACAGTGGCCGTGCGGTCTATGTCGCCCAGGCTACGGACGAAGGCCTTGGCAACACCATCATCGACGAGCTGGTGAAGCGCGTTGGCGAAGACGCCAAGATCGGCATCGTTTCAGGCGAAGCGACGGCCTCCAATCTGAATGCCTGGATCGGCTTCATGCAGAAGCAGGCATCGGCGAAATATCCGAAGCTCAAGCTTCTGGAGCCGCAATATGCCGGTGGCACGGCAGAGCGCGCCGCCCAGATCTCCGGCGATCTGATGGCCGCCAATCCCGACATCAAGGCCATCATCGCGGTTGCGTCCACGACCTGCCCCGGCGTCGCGCAGGCCATCGAAACCGCGGGCAAGATCGGCAGCGTGATCGGTGCCGGCTATTGCAGCCCGAACACGGCGCGCTCCTACCTCAAGAGCGGCGCCTTCGGCTTCACCGTTCTGTGGGACCCGGCGCAGCTTGGCTACCTCACGGTCTGGGCTGGAAAGCAGTTGATCGACGGAAAGGCATTCGAAGCGGAAAACAAGGTTCCGGGCTTCGACAATCCCGTCACCTATGACGCAGCCAAAGGCATCCTGCTGCTCGGACCGCCGGCGGTTTTTACGGCAGAGAACGTCGACAAGTTTGATTTCTGAGCCCGATACGGACGATGCGACAGTTCAGGAACGGTGTTTTCTCAATGAATGGGCGAGAGTGGTCGCTGCTCATCGCCTGTATCTTGGCAATCATCGTCTTTTCTGTCGCATCGCCCTATTACGCCACATCAGGCAATGCCGGAACGGTCCTGCGCAACAGCATCGAATTGCTGCTGGTCGGCTTGGGAATGATGTTGCTTCTGGCCATGGGCGGCATCGACGTATCCGTCGGCGTCGTCATGGGTCTGGCGGCGATCGGCGTTGGCCGGGCGCTCGGAGCCGGCGTCGATCCGGTTCTCACGGCGCTTGTCGGCCCGCTGACGGGTGCGCTGCTGGGCCTTCTGACGGCCGCCGTCATCGTGCTTGGCCGGGTCCCGGCCATTGTCGGCACACTTGGCCTTTTCGGTGTCTACCGCACGGCGATCTTCGTGCTGCTCGGCGGCCAATGGCTTTCCGGTCTGCCGACTGGTCTGACGGTGCTGCTTGGCACGACCATTCTCGGCCTGCCGGTCGCTGCCTGGGTGATCGCGCTTGCCTATCTCGCCGTCTGGATCGCGCTTAGGCGGACGCCCTTTGGCCTACATCTCCTGGCCATCGGCAACTCGGAAGAGAAGGCGCGGCTGTCCGGCATTCCGGTCGTCAAGGTCAGGTTTGCGACCTTCATTGTCAGCGGCGCCCTCACCGGCCTTGCCGCCACCTTCTATGTCGCCAACTACCGCAATGTCGAAATGACCGTCGGCAGCACGTTGGCGCTCGATGCGATCGCGGCTGTGGTTCTCGGTGGAACGAGCATACTGGGCGGCAAGTGCAGCCTTGTCGGCACCGTGCTTGGCGTCCTGCTCCTGAGGATCCTCCAGAACGGGCTGCTGCTGACAGGCGTCCCTTCGCTCTGGCAACCGGTGGTCACCGGCGGGCTGCTGATCGGCGTGCTCGGTTTCGAGGTGCTTTCCAACCGTCTGTCCCTCTCGCGGCTTGGGTGGGCCAGCAAATGAACCGCATCCGCAACCTGCAAGGGCCGGCGCTCATTCTCGCTTTGTTGGCCCTGTTGTGGATCATCGTGATCCTCGTCCTGCTGGTCCTGAAGCCGTCAGTGTTCAGCCTGGCGACCGTCACGACGATCCTCCAGTTTTCGACCATCCTGGCGCTTGTCTCTCTGGGGCAGGCGGTCGTCATCCTGGCGGGCGGAGCCGGCATCGATCTCTCGGTCGGCGGCATTGTCTCGCTTTCGGCCATAGCAAGCATGCTCGCGCTGAAACTCGGGCTCCCGTCTTTCCTCCTGCCGCCAGCCTGCATTCTCGCCGGAGCCGCCCTTGGCGCCTTCAACGGCGTCCTCGTCACCAAGCTGTCCATCCTGCCGCTGATCGCGACGCTCGGCACCTTCTTCGTCTATTCGGGCCTGGCGCTGGCGCTGACTGGAGGAGCGGCGCAATCGGGCGTGCCAAGCTGGCTGCTCATCTGGGGACGCGGCGTTTTCTCCGGCATTCCGGTTCCCTTCCTCACCATCGCAATCCCTTTCTTTGCCATCGCCGGGATCGTGCTGATGTGGACGGCCTGGGGCCGCTGGATCTATGCGATGGGGTTCAATGAGCGCTCGGCGCGTCTGGTCGGCATTCCGGTCGACCGCGCCCGGCTCATCCTTTACGGCTTGAGCGGCGTGCTCTCCGGAGCCGCCGCCCTGGTCTCGCTGGCATGGCTCGGAAGCGGCCGGCCCAATATCGGGCAAAACCTCGAACTGGAATCGCTTACCGCCGCGATGCTGGGCGGCATTGCCATTTTGGGCGGCCGTGGTGGCGTCGGCGGCGTCTTTGCCGCCGTCATGCTGCTGGTGACGCTCAAGACCGGACTCTTGCAGCTTAACGTCAACACCGTCTGGCAAGTGGGCATCGTCGGCGCGCTCCTGGTGTTCGTGCTTCTCGCCGATCGACTTTCCCAATATTGGAGATAATTCATGCCGTCTTTCGAGGACATCATTGCCAAGCGGGTCGAGGCAGAAGCCGAGCGCATAGTGGCAACACTGAGCGATCTCGTGTCGTTTCCGTCCATCGTCAAGTCGAACCCGAAAGATGCCGGCCCCGGCGAACGGGATTGCCAGCTCTATCTGCAGAAACGGCTGGAGAAGCTGGGCTTCACCACGGACCTCTGGGATCCGGACGGTCCGGCACTTTATGCGAAGTACAAAGGGCGTCCCGGGGCCAACAAGGGCCGGACCTTCGAGGGCAGGCCCAATCTCGGTGGTGTGCTGAAAGGCACAGGCGGCGGCCGCTCGATCATGCTCACCGGCCATATCGATGTCGTGCCGCCGGGAGCGCCCGAACACTGGACGACCGATCCGTTCCAGCCTGTCCTGAAAGACGGTTTTCTGCATGGCCGCGGCACCGTCGACATGAAGGGCGGTGTCGCCTGCATGCTGATGGCCGTGGAAATCCTGAGGGAGCTTCAGGTTCCCCTGTCGGGCGACATCGTCTTTACGACCGTGGTCGACGAGGAAATCGGCGGCATGGGCTCGCTGGCGATGGTCGACCGCGGCTTTCGCGCCGATGCCGGCATCATGACGGAGCCGACGGCCAACAAGATCGCACCCTTGTGCCATGGGATTCTGTGGGGACGGATCATCATCGACGGCATCGGCGGCCACGCCGAGCTGACACCGAATGCCTGGTATTCGAGCGGTCCGGTCGACGCCATTCAACTGTGCAGGCAGATGCTCGACGGCATCGACATATTGAACCGCCGCTGGATGTTCGATCCCAGGAAGAACCATCCTCTCATGGACCTGCCCAACCAGATCATCGTCACCCAGTTGAACGCCGGAGAACATCCCTCCTCCATGGCCGGCCGGGCGGAGATCGTCATCGATGCGCAATATCTTCCGAGCGAAAAGGACGAGTTCGGCCTCGGCGGCAAGGTCAAGCGCGAGATCGAGGAACACGTCCTGAACATCTGCCAGGCCGATCCCTATCTGCGCGAACATCCAGCCCGTGTGGAGTGGATCCTCGATGCCGACTGCGCGGAAATTCCGGCCGACAGCCCGTTCGTCGGCGTATTCCAGGGCGCCGTCGAAAAAGCAGACCTGTCGCCGGTGCTGTCGGGTTTTGGTGCGCACAGCGATATCGGTTTGCCGACGGGTCTCGGGAAAACCCCAACCGTCAATTTCGGCCCGGGAGATCCGGCACAGGCGCATCAGCCCAACGAGCGCGTGTCGGTCCGCGATCTCGTCGATTGTACGAAGGCGATCGCACTGGCGATTGAGCACTGGTGCCGGTGAGAGTGCGGTCTCTATTTGCCGCCGTTTTGTTCGAGCTCATCGAAATAGACCTCGAAATAACGCCGCGCCAGGATCGAGGTCAGCGAGAACTTCCGCTCCGGGGCGACGATCAGAGATAACGTCAGCGGCGGGATGCTCTTGTCGCCAAGCGGTAGGTAGGTGAGGCCGTCCTTCGTGTCTGTCGACGACTTGTCGGAAATCGCGGTCAGGCCAAAGCCGCAGCCCTCCCGCACCATCAACCTCATCAGTTCCAGATTGTTCGTCGTCAGGATCGGCTGAAGCCGGGTCCTGCTCTTGGCGGCGGCGATGTCGACGATGTCGCGCAGGTGAACGCTGGCGTCCGGAATAATCGTCGGGCGCTGGAAAAACTCGCTCAGCGATATGGCCTTTTTAAGCCCCAGGTCGTTCTCGGCTGGCACCACCGCCCTGACGTGAAAGCGCGCCGAGCGCGTGGCGGTTACCCCCGGCAGAGGCGGCGGACTGAACGTGAGGCCGAAATCGGCCTGACCGTCCAGCACCATCTGGCGGATCCGGTCGGACTCGGCAACCGCGATATGGTTGGCGATGCGCGGGTGGTCCTTCATGAAGCTTGCCAAGGCACGGGGCAGAAAGTCGAAGACCGTCTCCTGCGAGACGGCAATTTTCACCTCGCCTCGGCGCAGACCCCTCAGTTCCTCGATCTCAAACCGGATGCGGGCAAAATCCTTCTGCCAGCTCCGCACGCCGTGCAGGAGAATTTCGCCCGCTGAGGTCAGCCGCATTCCGCGCGGCAAGCGTTCGAAAAGGGCGACACCCAGCGCTTCCTCGGCATGGATAAGCTGCTTGTCGATGGCCGAGGCTGATACATTCAGCTTGTCCGCGGCTTTCCGTATCGACCCCAGCCGGGCGATTTCGTCCAGATAACTGGCGAACCGGGAGAACAGAACTCGCCGCATCGAGCGCCTTTCCGAGCGTCAAGAAAAAGAGAACGCTCAACACGATTTTTTTCGTTTGTAATGATGCGTCCAATCCCCGTCTATGACGTCGAGCCTCGAATCTGCTGCGTATTCCACCATGAACGGGTCTCTTGGCCGACAGAAAGCGATGCAAAAACAGAGACGACCTTCGCCTCCTGTCGTCGGCCTCATTGGCCCCACGAATTTGCAGCGGATCACACCGGCAAGTTGATAAGGGAAAGCGATCCGCTATGCCTGTCCGCCAGGTCCAGTTGCCGAACGTCGGAGGCCAAGAATGCTGACCGCTACGCCCGAATTCTATCAGGCGGAAATAGCCGGCGAAGCGATCAGCCTGCCGATCATCCAGCTCAACGACCAGCGGGCGATCGCCCTGCTGATGGTGATCGACATGGGCGTGCGCTTCGGCGATATCGTTGGCGAAGCCATCGCCCGGCATTTCGAGCCCTTGAAGCCCGACATCGTCGTCGGCAGTGCCACGCTGGGAATCCCGATCGCGATCGAGGTTTCGCGCCGCCTTGGCAACGACCAGTACGTCATTCTGCAGAAGTCGCCGAAGTTCCACCTTGCCGACGCAATGGTCGAGGAAGTCCGCTCTATCACCACGGCCACGCCGCAGCGGCTGTTGCTCGACCGGCGATCGATCACGCTGCTGCAGGGCAAACGCGTGTTGGTGGTCGACGACGTGGTGGCGACCGGCTCGAGTATGGCCGCCGCCATCCGCCTTGTCCGCCGTGCCGGCGCCGAGGTGCTGGGCGCCGGAGTCATTCTCACGGAGGGTCATTCCTGGCGCGACGCACTCGGCAAGGATGCCGGATTGATCGAAAGCCTCGGCCATATTCCTCAGTTCGATGTCGTGGACGGCGTGGCCAAGCCCGATCCGGCGACCGAAATCGGTGCATGGCCTGCCAGCGCGCCTCGATTGGCCAGGACTGCGTCACGGTAGGCGTGGAAAAGGAATGGAATCGTGTCCAGCATGACGGTAGCGTTTCAACAAAAGAAGAAGGCGGCTGAACGCATGCGGTTCGGCCTGTTTTACGAGCAATGGATGGGAGGACTTCGATCGGGACGCTCGCCGTCTCGACACAGTCGTGCGCGTGTTGCGTTAACTCCGGCTTTGCCGGGCAGGTCCTGACAAATGAAAAACAAGGGGAACAGTCAAATGCAGTCATCAACAATATCGCAAGACGAGGGCAACACCCTCTTCCCGATCGTGCTCTCCGTCGTCGCGGCCGCGGCGACGGGCGTCCTGTGGGCGTATGCCAACCCGATCCAACTGGTGCCGGGCGTAATTCAATGGCGGATTTTCGCCTTTCTGCCGCCTTTGATCGGCATCTTGCTCGGCTGGCGCAGCGGGTTTATCTGCGGCTACCTCGGCACCATCGTCTGGTCGCTGCTGGCGGGCACATTCATTCCGACCCATTCCTTGCTGGTCGACGGAATCATGGTCGGACTGACCGGCCTGGTTCCGGGGCTCCTGTTCGATCCGTCTAAGCTGTCGTTCGACCGCGGCGTGCTGATCAAGATCGCCTTGGTCTGCCTAGTCGTTGGGCTGGTGATGGTGGCGGCGGTGTCGGCAAGCCTCGCCTATCTCGGCATCTTCCCGTTCTGGTGGGCGTTCGGCTATATCGGCCTTTCCGACATTGTGCCGATGGTCGTCGGAACCCCGCTGCTGATTGTTCCGGCGCTGAAGATTCTGAAAGCCGCTCATCCGGCCGGATTCAAGCGCTTCTGAGCGGCGCTTCGAGGTGCTCAATATTGCCAACCTGAACCTCGGTTTCGGCGGCCCCGCCCAGGTCGTCGCCGAAGCCGCATGCAGCGTGGCAGACGGTCAGCGGCTGCTGATCTGCGGCGCGGCCGGCAGCGGCAAGACGACTTTCCTGAATGCAGCGGCAGGCCTCATCCCGAGATTGATGGCGATCCCGTACTTCAGCGGAGACGTCACCCTCAGGGGGCGTCCGGTCTCCGCGCTCACCAAGGACGAACTATTCGGCACGGTCGGCTACGTGTCGCAGAATGTCGAGGACCAGCTATGGGACCTCAGCGTCGAGGACGCCATCGCCTTTCCGATGGAAAACCGAGGCATCGACAGGCAGACGGTCCGCGCCCGGCTCAAGGAACTGATCGACGACCTCAGGCTGGCGCCGCTTCTGGGACGCCGCGTGCTGACCCTGTCCGGCGGCGAACGCCGCATGGTTGCAATCGCCGCGGCCCTGGCGTCGAACCCCGCGCTGTTGGCGCTCGACGAGCCGACGACCGGACTCGATCCGGAGGCGCGTGAACGGCTGTCGCGCACACTGCGCGAAGCGGCTGCCTCGGTCTCTGCTCTTCTGGTATCGGAACAGGACCCCGCTTCCCTGCGTTCCGTCGTCGACACCGTCGTCCTCTTGAAGGACAGGCGGCTGTCGGCGCCGTACCGCCTCGACGACATCCTGCCGCTGGAACGGCCCTGGCTGGAAGCAGGCATCCTGCCGCCGAACCGGACCCGTTCGCAGCGAAAACCGGCTGATCCCGGCGCGATGCTGCTTGAGATATCCGGCCTGACGACCCGGCTCGGACGATCGGACGGCAAGCCAGTGCTGAGGGATGTCGGCTTTCAGCTCAGGGCAGGCGAAGCCGTCGCGCTGATCGGCCGCAACGGTGCGGGCAAGACCACGCTGTTCAAGTCCATCCTGGGGCTTGCCAAGATCGCCTCCGGCTCGATCATCCTTGACGGTGCCAGCGCCGACGGCTGGACCGCCGCCCGGCGCGCCCGCAAGATCGCCTATGTCCCGCAGAACATGCGCCATATCCTGTTCAACATGACGGTGACCGGCGAGGTCGTGTTCTCCATCACCGCGTCGACCGCGACGACAGCCGACAAGGCAGTGACCGATCTGGCCGCCGCCATGCTGGCGCGTTATGGCCTTTCCGAACTCGCGGAAGCCAATCCCTTCGCACTGTCCGCGCGCCAGCTGGCGCTGCTCGGCCTGGCCTGCGCGGACGCAGCCGGCGCACCGGTGGCCATCGTCGACGAGCCGCTGCTGGCGCGTGATGTCGAAGGGCGCCGCATGCTCGATGTATTTCTCTCCTCCATGCTCGCTTCTGGCCGCGCGGTGATGCTGATCTCGCACGACCTGGAACTGGTGGACGATGTCGCCACGCGCCTGCTGATCCTCGATGACGGCGGGATCGCCTTTGACGGCGCGGTGATGGACGGCTGGAAGAACCCGGCCTTCGCCAACCTTGGCTGGGCCGAGCCCTACGCCACGCCGCGGCTCGGGGGCGTCGCATGAGCCGGCTGCACGACCTCAACTTCTTCGTCAAGCTGGCGCTTGCCTTCGCGGTCATGGCGGTGGCCTGGCTGGTGCCCGGCTGGCGGTTCGGGGTGCCTTTTGCCGTGCTCTGCGTCCTGGTGCTGTGGGCGACAGGCGTCCCTGGCCTGCGCGGATACGTCAAGGGTGCGCTGCTGCTCACCGCCATGGTCATGGCGAGCTGGCTGGTCAATCTCTTCTTTCAGGGCGTCAGCATCCGCGACGCCCTGCCGGTTGCGGCTGCGATGGCTGCCCGGCTGATCGCCACGACGGCCGCGTTCTATTTCGTCATGGAGACGAGTTCGCCCGGATCGATCCTCGCCGCGGCCAGCGCCGCGCGGTTGCCGCCGATGGTGACCCTGGTCCTGTCCCTCACCTTCGGCATCATTCCGATGCTGCGCGACGATTTCGAGCGCATTGCCGATGCCCAGCGCGCGCGCGGCATGGAAATCGACGACGTCGCCTTGCCGACGAAGCTGCGTTTCGCACTGGCGCGCGGCGTGCCCTTGCTGGTGCAGGCCATCCGCATGGCGCATGCGATTTCCTTTTCCCTCGCAATCTACGGCTTCGATCTAAACCGCAACCGCACGACGTGGCGCAACGTGGGCCTGATGGTCGAAGCCCGCTTCCCCCAGAAGGACACGAATGATGAAACTTGACCAATCGAAGCCTGCGGCCCGCCAGCTTTGGACGGTCGACGTCGCCGGCTATCCGGTCGAGCTGCCGATCGTGCCGATCAAGCCCGACTTTGCCATTTCCCTGATGATGGTGATCGATCTCGGCGTGAGGTTCGGCGAGCATGTCGGCCGCGAGCTTGCCGCGAGGCTGGCACCGCTGAAGCCGGACATCATCGTCGGCGCCGCCACTCTCGGCATTCCGGTTGCGATCGAGGTGACGCGGTCGCTCGGACACGATCACTATGTCATTCTGCAAAAATCACCCAAGATCCACCTGGCCGATGCACTGGAACAGCGCATCTCGTCCATCACCTCGAAAGGCGAGCAGCGCCTGCTTCTCGACAGGGAGGCAGTCCCGCTGCTGGCCGGCCGGCGCGTCGTGGTGGTCGACGACGTTGTGGCTTCCGGATCCAGCCTCAAGGGAGCGCTCGAACTGGTGCGCCGCGCCGGTGGCGATGTCGTCGGCATAGGCGTCATCCTCACCGAAGCGCGCGACTGGCAGGGAGCACTTGGCGCGGATTGCGCGCTGCTCCACAGCCTCGCTCACATACCCCAGTTCACCAGCCACGGTGCGGCCGGATGGGTGCCCATTCCGGAAACATTCCTGTAGTGCCTGCGGACATATGCTCATCGCAGCCGCAGCGCATCGATCGCGGCGATTTCCTCAGGCAAGAGCGGACCGGCAGCTTCGGCATCGAGGCATTGACGCAGTTCTTCGCGGTTCTTGACCCCGAGGACAAGTGTGTCGATGCCCGGCATGCCTAGAGCATAGCGATGCGCGATAATGGCCGGGTTGCCGCCCCACGCTTCGCACAGACGCCTGAACGGCGCGGCGCGGGCGAAGTCCACAGCGTCGGGATGGCCAGGGTCGAGCGGCCGGTCGAACGCATCTGTAAGCGCGCCGGCCTGCACCGCGCGGATGCCCATCACGCCGACGCCGTTCTTTTTCGCCGTGGCAATGATCTCGCGCGGCCGCGCCGGCGTCCGCAACCGGGTCAGACCGCCCGGACTGTCGAGGAGATTGGCCACCGCTTGCACCGCCTGTGGGCGCGGCGCGTGCTCCAGCGCCCGGATTATCGCATCGGGAACACCCACCCCGGTGATGCCCCAGGCGCCGATCAGGCCCTCTTTCCGCATCCGCTCGAATGCGGGCACCACCGCTTCGCGAAACAGCGTCCATGCCGTCGCGAATTCGGACCGGCGTTCGTTGTCCACCGGATAGACGAAATCGTCGGGGCAGATCTCATTGTGGAGAAAAAACAGGTCGACGCGCTCGATCCGCATGGCCGCGAGGCTCCGTTCGAGCGAGGCGCGTAAGCGCGGGTAGACTTCTTCGGCCGGCGGCGAGCCTATGCCGCACTTGGTCGTGATCCTCACGCCCTCCGGCAGACGGCCGCCGAAGGCCTCGCCGATAAGCGCCTCGCAGACTTTGTAGCCGGGTGCGGCATCGATGACATCGATTCCCGCATCGACCGCCATCTTCAGGGTGGCAATGCCTTCCGCGCGGCTGGTGTTGCCCCAGACCTGACCGATGCCGCCGCCCCCGAGAGTGAGGCGACCGACCTCACCGATCGCGCCGAATTGACGTTTTTCCATTTGCCATACTCCGTCACGATGAGCGGTGAGTGCACGGTCAGCGTCGTGGTTTCCAGCCTGCGCATCTGACCATCGGATATCGCAATCGCGAGATTTGCGTGCCCGCAAGGCAGGAGCCAACATCGCGATACCGATCAAGCACTGGCCGGAGACGCTACCAAGCGGCGCCACGTCCGGCAATATCGAGACTGGTAGCTTCGGCATCGCCGAAAAAGGCCACTACTCCAATCAAAAGACCCTTGCTGCTCACGGCAATTCTGTGTTGCAGGTGCCGGCGATCTGGCCGACGGCCTCGTTAACCCCGGCAAGGTCGAAATCGGCCTCGCCTCGCCCCGCCAGCAGCCCGAACCGCCAGGACAGCCGCAACCGGTTCGCCGAAACCAGGCGCTTGACGCCGTCGGCGCCGTCGCGAACCAGCATCCTGCCGCGCGTGCCGACCGACCAGCTTTCGCTGACCTTCTTGCCCTGGTCGGCAGTCACCGACATGGTGATCGTGCCTCTGGCGGAGACAGCATCGTTCACATACAGCCATTCGCTCCAGCGCGGTTCGCCGTCCTTGCGGCAGGCGATGGTCAGCACCGGGCTGTAGCTCAAGGCGCCGCCGCCGGTGATCAGCTTGTTGGTGGCATAGAGCGAGGCCGTGACCAGGCCGTCGCTGCCCTCGTCGAACTGCCAATTGTCGAGCGCGGCGCCGGCCTGGGCGATGCCGCAGACTGAGGCGAGCAGCAATGCCGTGGCGATCGCGCCTCCGATACCAATGAGTAGCCTCAACGATGCCTCCAGCAGCCCTGCGCTTTGCAACACAGCGCAGATAATGATCAAGGCTTCGTATCGCCAGTCGCTGCCCCTCACTTGCCCGCATGTCTGTTGCCGCAGCGCCACAACGAAGGAGGCGGCCTCAAGTGTAGCCTTTCGCGTTCGTCGCAACGCGGCGTTTATTCAGCGTCCTTGGCAGCCTGTTCTCCGATGCAGCCTTTCCGAGCTTCTCCACATCATTGCTGTTGCTTTTTTGGTCAGCCGGAAGACCGCACTAGAATTTCCACGGCAAATCAGCCTATGATGCCATCGGCATTTACTGGGACGGCTTCGCGCCCCTTGGAATGCCGGGAGGAACGGGACATGGCCATAGCGCTTGTACTCGTTTTGATTGTCGTGGGCTCAGTGTTGTTCCACTTCCTGAGCCCATGGTGGTGGACGCCGATTGCTTCCAACTGGGACTATATCGACCACACCATCGTCATTACCTTCTGGATCACCGGCGTCGTCTTCGCCGCCGTCGTCTTGTTCATGGCCTATTGCGTCTTCCGCTTCCGTCATCGGGAAGGGAACCGGGCGGCATATGAGCCGGAGAGCAAGCGGCTCGAATGGTGGCTGACGGTCGTCACCGCGGCCGGGGTTACCGCCTTGCTGGTTCCCGGCCTGTTCGTCTGGAGCCAGTTCGTCAATGTTCCGAGAGACGCGACCGAGGTCGAAGTCGTCGGCCAGCAATGGCAGTGGAGTTTCCGCCTGCCCGGCAAGGACGGCAAGCTCGGCACATCCGACACCCGTGACGTCACACCTGAAAATCCGCTGGGCGTGATCGCCAGCGATCCCAATGGTCAGGACGATGTCGTCGTCGAGGCGGCCGATCTGCACCTGCCGGTCGGCAAGCCGGTCAAGATGCTGCTGCGCTCGATCGATGTGCTGCATGATTTCTATGTGCCGGAATTCCGCGCCAAGATGGACATGATCCCGGGCTCCGTCACCTATTTCTGGTTCACCCCAACCAAGACCGGAAGTTTCCAGGTTCTGTGCGCCGAACTTTGCGGCCAGGGCCATCCCTTGATGCATGGCGTGGTCATGGTCGACACCGAGCAGGATTATCTGGCCTGGCTCGGTGAACAGCAGACTTTCGCGCAATTGTCGGCGCCCCAGCAAACGGGCTCGGCCGACCAGGCACCGGAGAAGACGATCGCGTCAGGTCTGAAAGTTGCAGCAAAGCTCGAAACGGTCGGGTCTCGCTGAAAAGGGCACGGAGGTGTTCCTATGGTCGATGTCACCCCTGCAGATGCCATACCGCCTGCCGAAGTGGCGGAAGTGGAACTCTACCATCCGCACAGCTGGTGGACGAAATATGTCTTCTCGCAGGATGCCAAGGTCATCGCCATCCAGTATTCGGCGACGGCAACCGCAATCGGCATGGTGGCGCTGGTGCTGTCCTGGCTGATGCGGCTGCAGCTCGGCTTCCCCGGCACGTTCGACTTCATCACTCCGGAAGCCTACTATCAGTTCATCACCATGCACGGCATGATCATGGTGATCTACCTGCTCACCGCACTCTTCCTCGGCGGCTTCGGCAACTATCTCATCCCGCTGATGGTCGGCGCGCGCGACATGGTCTTCCCCTACGTCAACATGCTGAGCTACTGGATCTACCTGCTTGCCGTGCTGGTTCTGGTGGCGAGCTTCTTTGCGCCCGGCGGCCCGACCGGCGCCGGCTGGACGCTCTACCCGCCGCAGGCCATCATGACCGGCACGCCGGGCGGCCAGGACTGGGGCATCATCCTGATGCTGGTCTCGCTGATCCTGTTCATCATCGGCTTCACCATGGGCGGCCTGAACTACGTCGTGACGGTGCTGCAGGGCCGCACGCGCGGCATGACGCTGATGCGTATGCCGCTGACTGTCTGGGGCATCTTCACCGCGACCGTCATGGCGCTGCTTGCCTTCCCGGCGCTGTTCGTCGCCTGCGTGATGATGTTGTTCGACCGGGCGCTCGGCACCTCCTTCTTCATGCCGGCGATCGTCGAGATGGGCGAACAATTGCAGCATGGCGGCGGCAGCCCGATCCTGTTCCAGCACCTGTTCTGGTTCTTCGGCCATCCCGAGGTCTACATCGTCGCGCTGCCGGCCTTCGGCATCGTATCCGACCTGATCAGCACCCACGCGCGCAAGAACATCTTCGGCTACCGCATGATGGTCTGGGCCATCATTGGCATCGGCGCGCTGAGCTTCGTGGTCTGGGCGCACCACATGTATGTCAGCGGTATGCATCCCTATTTCGGCTTCTTCTTCGCCACCACGACATTGATCATCGCCGTTCCGACGGCCATCAAGGTCTACAATTGGGTGCTGACGCTGTGGCGCGGCGACATCCACCTCACCATACCGATGCTTTTTGCCCTGGCCTTCATCGTCACCTTCGTCAATGGCGGCTTGACCGGGCTGTTCCTCGGCAATGTGGTCGTCGACGTTCCGCTGTCGGACACGATGTTCGTCGTCGCCCATTTCCACATGGTCATGGGCGTCGCCCCGATCATCGTGATCTTCGGCGCGATCTACCACTGGTACCCGAAGGTCACCGGCCGGATGCTGGACGAGAGGCTGGGCCAGTTCCATTTCTGGGTGACGTTCCTCGGCGCCTATCTGATTTTCTTCCCCATGCATTATATCGGCCTGATGGGGGTGCCGCGGCGCTACCACGAACTGACCGATGTGACCGTCATGACGGAGACGGCGCACCACCTCAACTCGTTCATCTCCGTCATGGCGCTCATCGTCGGCTTTGCGCAGGTCGTATTCCTGTTCAATCTGATCTGGAGCATCCGCCATGGCCGGGAGGCCGGCGGCAATCCATGGCGCGCGACCACTCTCGAATGGCAGACGCCGCAGACACCGCCGGCCCATGGCAATTTCGGCAAGGAGCTGCCGATCGTCTATCGCTGGGCTTATGACTACAGCGTGCCGGGCGCCAAGGAGGACTTCATCCCGCAAAACATGCCGGGCACCTTCGGCACCTCCAAGGAGCCGGCATGAGCGTCATCCTGGTCTTCCTGGCTGTGATCGCCGGCTTTGCCGGATGGTGGCTTTCCCATCAGCGGCTGATGGCCAAGCCATGGCTCGAGCAAGGTGTGATCGGGGACCTTGTCGGCATGGAAGGCTCGGCGCTGCCGACCGCCAAGATCGGCCTTGGCGTCTTCCTCGCCGTCGTCGGCTGCCTGTTCGCGCTGTTCACCAGCGCCTACTTCATGCGCATGGAGTTGTCGGACTGGCAGGCGCTGCCGATTCCGCGCCTGCTCTGGTTCAACACCGGGGTGCTGGTGCTGAGCAGCATTGCGCTGCAATGTGCCTCGGTCGCTGCGCGAAGGGGGCAAATCGACACGGTCAGGCTCGGCCTCGCCACCGCCGGGCTCACGGCCCTCGCCTTCCTGGTCGGACAGCTCATGGCATGGCGGGAACTGACTGAAGACGGCTATCTGCTGGCTTCCAATCCGGCCAACAGCTTCTTCTACCTGATCACCGGGCTGCACGGCCTGCACATAGTGGGGGGATTGGTGGCCCTCGGCAGAACGACCGCTGGCGCCTGGAACGGCGCACGACCAGAGCGGCTTCGCCTCAGCGTCGAACTCTGCGCCATGTATTGGCATTTCCTGCTTTTCGTCTGGCTCGCCATCTTCGCGCTTCTGGCCGGCTGGGCGGCGACGTTCATCGACATTTGCCGACAGTTGCTGACCTGAGGGGATCGGGCTGATGACGGAGACGACACTGACGCATATCGGCCAAACGGAGCCCCGCCCTGTCGGCTGGCAAGGCATCGCTGCCGACTGGTCGTCGGATCAGCGCGCGTTCAAGAACGTGTCCTGGGGCAAGGCCATGATGTGGATCTTCCTGCTCAGCGACACCTTCATCTTCGGCTGCTTCCTGCTCTCCTACATGACCGCGCGCATGTCGACACGGGTGCCGTGGCCTAATCCAAGTGAGGTCTTTGCCCTTCATATCGGCGGCTCGAACATTCCGCTGATCCTTATCGCCATCATGACCTTCGTGCTGATCTCGAGCAGCGGAACGATGGCCATGGCGGTCAATTTCGGTTATCGCCGCGATCGCCGCAAAACGGCAATCCTGATGCTTCTGACCGCGGTGCTCGGCGCGACCTTCGTCGGCATGCAAGCCTTCGAATGGACCAAGCTGATCACCGAAGGAGTGCGGCCATGGGGCAATCCCTGGGGCGCCGCTCAGTTCGGATCATCCTTCTTCATGATCACCGGCTTCCACGGGACGCATGTGACGATCGGCGTGATCTTCCTGATCATTGTGGCGCGAAAGGTCTGGCGCGGCGACTACGATATCGGCCGGCCGGGCTTCTTCACCAGCCGCAAGGGCCGCTACGAGAATGTCGAGATCATGGGGCTCTACTGGCATTTCGTCGATCTGGTCTGGGTGTTCATTTTCGCATTCTTCTATCTTTGGTGAGAGGCAGACTTTGATGAGAGGCAGACATGGCTGAAGCAACCGCAAACGGCCTCGGGCAACACGCACTTCATGCTGCACATGAAGCGCCGGCGGCCGCTGTCGCCCACGCCGAGGTTCATCAGGAACATCCGATCAGGCTCTATCTGGTGGTCTGGGCATGGCTGTTCATCCTCAGCGCCTGCTCCTACATGGTCGATTATTTCGGCATCCACGGTTATCTCAGATGGTCGCTGATCCTGATCTTCATGATGCTGAAGGCAGGGCTGATCGTCGCCGTTTTCATGCACATGGCCTGGGAGCGGCTGGCGCTGACCTATGCGATCATCCTGCCGCCGGTGCTGGTGCTGGTGTTCGTGGCAATGATGGTCTTCGAATCCGACTACACGCTTTTGACCCGGATGACGTTTTTCGGCGCCGGCTCTTGACGCGCTACCCGGTTCAGGCGTGTGTCGGCGGCCCCGGTCAGGCGCCGAAGAAGCTGTTTGCCGTCCGGCTGCCTCGCCTTGAAACAACCGGCGGCTGATCCATTTTTGTTCGTATCGGAAGCGGCGGCAGGAGAACGATCGCCTCGTTTCCACAATGCGTCGCGAACTCCAGCAAGGGACGCCAAAGATGACCATCGCAAACAGACTGAAGGACTTTATCGAAGAGAAGGGAATCTCCTACGACACCGTCGAACATCACCGCACGTCCACGAGCAGACAGTCGGCAATAGCCGCGCATGTGCCTGGCAGCATAATGGCCAAATCGGTGGTCGTTCACCATGAGCTCGGCTACGCGCTGGCCGTGGTTCCAAGCACCCACAGGATCGAGCTCGGCGCCTTGCAGAGCATCATGGACAAGCGTCTTGGCCTCGCCTCCGAAGACGAGGTGGTTTCGCTTTTCCAGGATTGCGACACCGGCGCCATTCCGCCGATCGGCGCGGCCTACGATGTGCCGGTGATCCTCGACGAAAGCCTCGGCGATGCCGCCGACATCTATTTCGAAGGCGGCGACCACAGGACGCTGGTGCATGTCAGCGGCAAGGATTTCCGCAACCTGACCATGGATGCACGCCAGGCGCGCTTCAGCCACCCGGCCTACTGAAACGCACCGGCACTCTCGCCGGTGCGCCCTGACAGAATTTGCTCAGCTCGCCGGTCTGGTGGACGCCGGCGGTTCCACGACCTTGCGGTAGACGTGCCAGGTGGCGTGACCGAGGATCGGCAGCACGACCGCCAGCCCTGCGAAAATCGGCACCGAGCCGATGATCAGTGCCACGGCGACGATCAGTCCCCAGACAGCCATGGTGATCGGGTTCGCCAGCACTGCCCGCACCGAAGTGTGGATGGCTTCATAGGCGCCGACGTCGCGGTCGAGCAACAGCGGGAAGGCGACGACCGTGGTGCACAACACCACCACCGCGAAGATGAAGCCGATGGCGTGCCCGAGGATAATCAGCGTCCAGCCGCGCCCGGTGGCGAATATCTCGTTGATGAAGCCAGATATCGATGCCGGCGGAGCCGGACCAAAGAGATATTGGTAGAACATCTGCGCCGTCAAAAGCCAGGTGATGAAGATCGCAAACAACATGATCCCGACTGCGGCAATTGCCGGCAATGCCGGAGAGTGCCTGACCTCGAAAGCGTGCCGCCAGGACGTATCGAGCCCAGCCTCCCGCCGGCGGCTTATCTCATAGAGGCCGATCGCCGCGAATGGACCGACCAGCGCAAAGCCGGACACCAGCGGAAACAGCAGCGGCAACGCATTGGCGCCCGATGTCCAGGCGGCAAGCACGACACCAACGAGCGGATAGATCAGGCAGAGAAAGACGATATGCGAGGGCTTGACCATGAAATCGTCTACGCCGCGCCTGAGCGCGTCGAAGAGGTCGGAAACACCGATCTTTCGTACTTTCGTATGCTCCAGCGCCTCACTGGCACCGGCTATCACGTGAAAACTTGCCATGACCATTCCTCCAGATCAGGTCCGGCGAGGTCGCGAGTTCCACGGTGCTACTGTTCCGCGTGATTGGCCACGCAAAACCGCGACCTGCACCATGATCAACATACTCTCTTTCAGGAGATTTGTCGCCCTTGTCGGAAAGGGTTTCCGGCAGTCAGGCTGGCTCTAGCAACCTTTCTTGGGTATTCTCTATGGGTCGAAGGTGAACGTTATGGACGGAAAGACCGTTCTCATACTCGGCCTCGGCATAGTTATTCTGCTTTTCCTGGGATTTTGCGCACTGCCAATGTGATGTTTGAGCTTGGCCTCGCGCGTACATCTTCAGTGCAGCATAACGCCGTCACGAGGCAGGTCATGCCGTCAATTTCCGGCAGACATGACCGCGCGCATCGCAATGGTGTCGGCCAGCAGAATGGCGAAGATCGCGAAAAGATAGAAAATCGAATAGGCAAACAGCGCCTTTGCAAGTTTCATCTCCTGGTCGGGAACGACCAGAAGCTTCCAGGCATGCCAGATGAAACCCGCGCCCAATGCAGCCGAAACGATCCCGTAGAATCCGCTCGCGAATCCGAACGCCCAGGGGAGCACGGCGACTGGCGCCAGAAGCAGCGAATAGGCAAGGATTTGTCTTCTGGTCGAAGCCGCTCCGACGACGTTCGGCATCATGGGGATACCGGCCGCGGCGTAATCACCGACCTTGAACAGTGCGAGCGCCCAGAAATGCGGCGGCGTCCACAGGAACACGATCAGAAAGAGAATGAAGCTTTCAATCCCGATGCCGCCGGTAGCCGCCGCCCACCCGATCACCGGAGGAAGCGCGCCCGCGGCGCCGCCAATGACGATATTCTGCGGCGTCGAGCGCTTCAGCCACATCGTATAGATCACGACATAGAAGAAGATGGTGAAGGCGAGCAGCGATGCCGCAAGCCAGCCCACCAGCACGCCGAGCGTCATGACCGAAAGCACGGAAAGCACCAGGCCGAAGCCGAGAGCTTCGCCCGGCATGACGCGGCCTAACGGGATCGGTCGCTTTGACGTGCGCGACATCAATGCGTCGATATCGGCATCGTACCACATGTTAAGTGCGCCTGCCGCTCCTGCTCCAACGGCAATTGCGCCGATTGCAACCAGGGCGATGACCGGGTTCATCGCCTCCGGCGCCACCATCAGCCCGACGAAAGCGGTAAAGACAGCAAGGGCCATGACCCGTGGTTTCAGAAGCGCGAAGAAATCGGCGGCCGTCGCTTCCGAGAGGCGGATGCCGGTATCCCTAAGGCGGCTTTCCCTGGTCGACATTTTCGGGCCACCACTGATGGAACCGGGTTACTTCGAGAATTGCTTCAGATAGGCGATGACATTGGCGACGTCTTCGTCCTTCTTGAGGCCGGGAAACACCATCTTCGAGCCTTTGACCATGCCCCTGGGATCGTGAAGATAGGTCGTCAGCGTGGGCTCGTCCCACACAACGCCCGATTTGCCTGCCGCGATCATGGCTTCGGAATATTTGAAATCCGGATGCGTGCCGGCCGTCCGGCCGATGACGCCGTTCAAAGACGGACCGACCTTGTTCTTGTCCTCATCAGCGATGTGGCAGGCCTTGCATTTGGTGAAGACCTTCTCACCCGCCGCGGCATCCTGTGCCTGACATTGGCCCGTGATGAAGGTCGCAACGGACATGACGGCGAAAAACGCAGTTGCACGCATGGCATTTCCTCACCGATCGCCAATATGCCTTGGACGATCCGCGCCTGCCGATGCTTGAGCCGGCATGCGCCTTGCTCCACGAAGCGGAATATCCGCTTCTCCTCCCGGTAATTACGGCACCTACGTACCACAGAATCCGGCCGGCAGATAGCACAAGCCTATCACGCCGTGTCATTCAGTCTCTTGGCGGCTTTTTCAGGTGCAGCCTTCTTCTTGGATTCTTCCGCATCGTCGCCCAAAGACCCTTAAAGGCAGGCGGCCATCAGCGCGTCGGTCTCGATTCCGGGCGCGGCGAATTCCTGCACGAAGTTCCCGTCCTTCAACACCAGGACCCGGTCGCAGACCTTGGGCAATTCCTCGATCTCGCTGGATACGAAGATGATGCTTTTGCCCTCCGCGGCAAGCTGGCGGATGATGGCGTAGATTTGCGACTTCGCTTCGACATCGACACCCCTGGTCGGCTCGTCAAGCAGCAGGATACGGCTGCCGGCATAGACCCAGCGGCCGATCACCACTTTCTGCTGGTTGCCGCCCGACAGCGTACCGACCGGCGTGTCGATACGCGCCGCCTTGATGCCGATACGACGGATGATGTCACCTGCCGCTTCTGCCATCCTCGATGCCGAGATGACGCCGTTCACCGTCACTTTCGAGAAATCAGTGGCGACGGTGTTCTCGTCGACGCCGAGCAGCGGCACGATGCCGTCCTCCTTGCGACTCTCCGGCGTCATGCCGATCCCGCTCTTGACCCGCTCGCCATAGGAGGCGCGGGTGATGTCCTTATCATCGAGCAGCACCGTGCCGGCACGCACGCCATCGAGCCCGCCGATCGCCCTCAGCAGCTCGGTGCGGCCCGAGCCGAGCAGACCGGCAAAACCCAGCACTTCTCCGCGCTTCAGATCGAACGAGACACCCGAAAGCTTCGGCGGCACGGCAAGATCGCGCACCGACAGCACGGCATCGCCTCCCCTCGCCGCGCCGACCAGCCGCTCATCCCGTTCGCTGCGGCCTAGCATCAGCCGGATGATCTCGGCGGTGTCGGCGCCGGCAACCTCGACGGTTCCCGCGACCTTGCCGTCGCGCATCACCGTAGCGGCCTGGGCGATCTGCCGGATCTCGTTCATGCGATGGCTGACATAGATCACAGCGATGCCGGCGGCGGCCAGGCTGCGCACGGCCTTGAACAGGAGTTCGACCTCCGCGGCGGCAAGCGAGCTGGTCGGCTCGTCGAGGATGACGAGCTTCGGCTCGCCGATCATGACGCGCGCGATCTCGACAAGCTGTCGTTCGGCCGGGCTCAGCGTTGCCACACGTCGGCGCGGATCGAGCTTCAGCCCAAGCCTGGCCAGCGTCTCGCGCGCCTGATGGTCCATTTCGCCATGGGAGAGCACGCCCATGCTGGACGGCCAGCGGCCGAGGAACAGGTTCTCGGCAATGCTCATTCCGACGATCAGGCTGAGTTCCTGATAGACGGCGCGCACGCCGAGCCGGGCCGCTTCAACCGTGCGCTGCGTGCCGGAACCGGTCAGCGCCGCACCGTCGATCGTGACCTCGCCACCATCGGGCACGGTGGCCCCGGTCAGCAGCCGGATCAGTGTCGATTTCCCCGCCCCGTTCTTGCCGAGCAAGGCGCGGACTTCGCCACGGCGAATTTCGAAATCGACATCGTCCAGCGCCAGCACGCCAGGATAGTGCTTGGTGGCGCCGCGCACGGCGGCGACCAGGGGCTGCGGATCCTGCTTACGGGCGGTCTGCATGGGCTGATCCTCCCGTTTTCCGTTACGCGCCAAAAATGCGGCGCTCGCGATAGCGCGTGACCAGGATGTTGGCGAGCACGGCGGCGACGATGATGACGCCGCGCACCACTTCCTGGAAGAACGGATTGATGCCGCGCAGCACCAGGCCGTTGCCGATCAGCGTGATGACGAAGACGCCGAGCAGCGTACCAAGCATCGAGCCGCGCCCGCCCGACAGCGCCGTGCCGCCGATGACGACGGCGGCGATCACGTCGAATTCGAGGCCAGAGGCGGTGCCGGCATTGCCGGAGCCGAGCCGCGCGGTCAACAGTACGCCGGCAAGTGCAGCCATCACGCCCGACGTCGTGAAGATCAGCACGCGAATGCGCGCGACGTTGATGCCGCACAGTTCCGCGGCATTGGCGTTGCCGCCGACGGCGAAGATCGACCGGCCATAGGCGGTCTTCTGGCTGACGAAGGAAAAGATTGCGAACAGCACCAGCATGACGATCGCCGAAGTAGGGATGCCGAACATGTTGTCGGCGAGGATGTCGAGGAAGGCGTTGTCGGGAAAGGTGACGGGCAGCGCGTTGGTGGTGAAGAACGACATGCCGCGCAGCGCGCTCCACAGGCCGAGCGTGGCGACGAAGGATGGTACCCCGAAATAGGCGCGCAACGATCCGGCAAAGGTGCCGAGCGCGCCGCCGATGGCGAGCGCTGCCAGGATGGCCAGCGCGACATTGACATCGGCCTTCAGCATGAAGGCGAGACAGACGGAGGTGAAGGCGACCATCGGCCCGACGCTGACGTCGATCTCGCCGGCGATGATGATCAGCGTCACTGCCCAGGCGGCAATCGCGATGGAGGCCGCGTCGCGCAGCAGCGAAAGGTGATTGTTGGCCGACAGAAAGCCGTTGGTGGTCGCGCCGAAGCCGAAATAGAGGACGAGAAGGATGACGATCAGGCCGATCTCGTTCATGTCGAGCGCGAACAGGCGAAAGCCGCGCCGACGGCTGGTTGTGGTTGTGGTCGCGCTCATCGCAATCTTCCTTGTCAGGGCCGGTGGCAGGTGTAACGGATGGAACCCGCGAGGCTTTCACCGGGTGCCAGCCTTACCAGCCCGCCGCCGGAGGCCATGTTATGCCCATTGGCACTATGGCTCATCGGTTCGAAACAGAAGAAATCATAGTCGTAGCCGGCATCGAATGCCGGATCGGAGACGAAGACCAGATAGCGGGAAAAGAGCGGGTCGGCATCGATCGCCAACGAAATCCCGCTCTCCGGCCAGTCGATGTCAGCCCCGCCGTTCCAGCCCTCGAAAACCGTATTGACCCAGCGGCGCGGCAGGCCGCGTGGCTGGGCGAAGTCGATATCGCCAGCGACCGGATGCTCGACGGTCGGCAGCCAGGAGGAATCCTCGTCCCAACAGGAACGAGCAGCCGCCTTGAGCGTGGTTCCTTTCGTCAGGGGGAAATATGGATGCCAGCCGAGGCCGAAGGGCAGCGCGAACTCTCCTCGGTTGGTGACGGACAGCGTTGTCGTCAGCGTGGGACCGGCAAGCGAAAAGCGCTGCTCGGCATCGTATGCGTAGGGCGTTCCGGTGCCCCGGTGGCTGAACGCAAGTGCGATCTCGGTGCCTGTGTGGCGGACAATTTGCCATTCGCCGGTCCAGCCGTCGCCATGCAGATAGTGCCTGTCCCAGTCCGTGTTGGGTTCGAGCGAATATTCCACGCCCTCGAAGGAAAAGCGGTTGTCGCGCACGCGGTTGCCGAAAGGCACCAGCGGAAAGCAGCCCGATTGCAACGCCGCGCGTTCCCGCCCCTGCGGCGGCTCGCGAAACAACGGCATCTCCACACCGCCCGAACGCGAGAAGAACCGCCAGATCGCTCCACTGGTCGTGGTGACGGTGAGGCTCAGTGCTTCGTTGGCGATTTCGATATCGGCCATCGCTCAGTCCGGGAATTCGACGATGACTTTTCCGGAGCGTCCGCCTGCCATCAGCGCATAGGCTTCGGGCGCCTTTTCCAGTGGGAAGGCATCGGTGATGATGTCGTGCGGGTGCAGGCCCCAGGCATCGAGGTCCTCGCAGCACTGGTCCATATTGTGGACGCTGGTCACCCAGGAGCCATAGATGGTCCGCTGGCGGTGCAGAAGGTCGTCGCTGACGTCGAACTCGACCTTGCCGGTTTCGCCGATATAGACGCAGCGCCCCCAGGTGCGGGTCGCCTGCAGCGCCAGCACCCGGCCGCGTGGATTGCCGGAGCAGTCGATGGCAACCGCGGCACCACCCTTGGTCAGTTCATTGATGGCGTCGAGCGCGTCCGGCCCGGCGACGAGGCCGTGATCGAGCAGGCCGAGCTTCTTCGCCGTCTCGACCCGGTCGGGCTGGGTATCGACGCCGATCGCCAGGCGCGCGCCACGGCCCCTGGCCAGCATCAGCGCCGCCATGCCGACCGGCCCGAGGCCGACGACGAGCACGGCATCGCTGCCCGAAACATTGCCGCGCAAAACAGCCTCGTAAGCGGTACCGACGCCGCAGGAGATGAAGCAGCCGTCGCGATAGGACAGCGTGTCAGGCAGATGTACGAGATCGCGCTCGTCGGCGACGAGATATTCGGCATGACCGCCATCGCGCTGCCAGCCATAGGCGGCGCGCTGCGGATCGGTGCAGGAAATCTGGAACCCCTTGCGGCAGCTGCGGCAGAAGCCGCAGCCGGAAATATGATAGACGGCGACACGGTCGCCCGGCTTGAAATGCCGGCAGCCGGCGCCAAGCTCGACAACTTGGCCCGCAGGCTCATGCCCTGCCACCACGCCCTGATAGGACGTGCGCGGATCGTCGCCGAGATGCTTGTGATAGATATAGTGGATGTCGCTGCCGCAGATGCCGGACGCCTTCATCTTCAGGAGCACTTGTCCGATGCCCGGCTCAGGGCGGTCGATTTCGCGCAGGTCGACGGTGGAATTGCCTGGGAGGTAGGCGGCAAGCATCTTTGGCATGGTCAGGCTCCGAACCCGGCCCTTTTCGGCCGTGGGCAGTATCCGAGATTGTCGGTTTCCCGAAAAGTTGTCGGTTTCCCAAAAGTTGGCCGCCGGGATGCGGCGGCCAGCATCGCACGGTTGGGGAGGATGCGATCAGGAAAGGCCGTCCTTATGGGTTTCGAGCCACTTCTTGGCATCGTCGGCCGATTTGAAGATCGATATGCCCATGGGCACGATGACGTCGGCGGCCTTCTTGCCCTCGGCGCCGTTCAGCGCCTGTTCGAGCGCCAGCTTGCCGATGCCCTGGCCGGACACGTCGGCGATTGCCTTCATCACCGAGAAGTCGGCGAGCTCGGTCGCGGCCGAGGACGTCATGTCGGCAGCGAAGACGACGACCTTCCCGGTCAGGCCGCGCTGCTTGATGGTGCGCACCGCGCCGGTGCCGGCATCGCCGCCCTCGCCGAAGAAAGCGTTGATGTCCGGATTGGCCGACAGCATCTGGTCGCTCACCGACACCGCATCATCGAGCACGGTGCCGCGCTGGTTCGCCGAGATGACGTAGCCCGGAACCTTGGCCTTGAGCGCTGCCTCAAAACCTTCGCGGCGCTTGACGCAAACTTCCACGAATTCGCAGTTCAGCACGCCGATCTTCGGCTCCTTGATGCCCTGGGCAATGAAATAGTCGGCCGCGACGTCGCCGAGCTGGCGGCCGAACTCCGTCGGATCGGCGACCGCATAGGCATAGACGTATTTCTTCATGTCGGCGTCGTTGATGCAGGTGTTGTAGCAGACGACCGGAATGCCGGCCTCATGTGCCCGCTTGATGGCACGCACCGAACCGTCGGCGGAAACGGCGGACAGGATGATCGCCTTGACATTGGCCGAGATCAGCCGGTCGATGAAGGACGCTTCGGCGCCGGGGTCGGCGCGCGCATTGGTCTCGAGCAGGTCGATTTTCTTGCCCATCGAATTGGCGCCGTCCTGGATGCCCTTGCGTACGGCGGCGTAGAAGCCGACGTCATCGAGATAGATGGCGCCGATGCCGGTCGAATCGGCCAGCGCCGGCGCGGCCGCCGAGGCAAACGTTGCCGCCGCAAGTGCCGCGATTGCAAACTGCTTCATGGATTTCATGTCGTCCTCCCAACGGATGGTGAATTGCGCCCGTCGCGGCGCCGCAGCCAATTCGGACTGCAGGCAAACCTCTCCCTACGGGACTTGCCCAATCCGAGATCGACACTGACATCTAGATCGGATCAAACTGATTTATAGATACTATGTTTAGTATGGCTGTCAACGCCTTTCTCAAGCGACCAAGCACCAGATCGGCGCTTATTGCTGCATCGCAGCATCGGAATTGACGTTGAACACGCCAGCAAAGTCGACTAACGTGCCACATAGATATGATCTATTAGGCGATTGCGCGGGAGTTCCCAGGTGAAGATCACAGGCATCGAGACCCGCGTGGTCAACGCGGAAATGCGAAACTGGGTGTTTGTGAAGGTGCTGACCGATGAGCCCGGGCTGTATGGTTGGGGTGAAGCGACGCTGGAATGGAAGACAAGGGCCGTGGTCGGCGCCGTCGAGGATCTGGCGCCGCTGATCGTCGGGCGTGATCCTCGCGACATCGAACAGGCCGTACGGGTCATGCGCAAGCAGTCGTTCTGGCGGCTCGGTGCGATTGGCATGAGCGCGATCTCCGGCATCGAGATGGCCTTGTGGGACATTATGGGCAAGCATTTCGGCGTGCCCGTGTGGCGGCTGCTTGGCGGCAAGGTGCGCGACAAGGTCGGCGTCTATACCCATCTCGGTCTTGGCGACATGCGCGCCGTCTACGAGACGATGGAGACCGATCCGCTGGTCGAGCGCGCGCATGCCGTGGTCGAGAAGGGCTATCGTGCCTTCAAGGCGGTGTTCATTCCCTACACCCACTATCACGCACCGCTGCCCGATGTGGACAAGGTGGCGCGGCTGATGGAGGCACTACGCAAGGCAGTCGGGCCGGAGATCGAGATCATGGTCGATTTTCATGGCCGCCCGGCGTCGGTTTCCGCCGCACTTGCCTATATCGAGGCCCTCGCGCCCGGCCGGCCGATGTTCGTCGAGGAGCCATTGCCGCCCGGTGATACGGCCGGACTGAAGGCACTCGCCACCCGCACCTCGGTGCCGCTGGCAACCGGCGAACGGCTGGTCGAACGCGCGGAGTTCGTCGAACTGCTGTCAGCCAGTGCGGTCAGCATTGTCCAGCCCGACATCTGCCATTGCGGCGGTCTCTCCGAGGCCAAGAAGATCGCGGCCCATGCCGAGGCAGTCGGCGTCGGCGTTGCTCCCCATAACCCGCTCGGGCCGATCGCCGGCGTCGCCGCCCTCCACTTCGCCGTCTCGACGCCGAACCATATCATCCAGGAGGAAATGGTCGGTGCCGTGCCGTGGTATTTCGACGTGGTCAAGGGTCCGATCCGCATGGTCGACGGTTTCTGGCAGGTGCCGGACGCGCCCGGTCTCGGCATCGAGGTTGACGAGGCGGTTTGCGCGCGCCATCCCTTCGCGCCCGAAGTGCTGCACACGCAGAACGCCGTGATGCCGGACGGCACGATCGTCGACTGGTGAGGATGGCCGACTGATGAGGATGAAATGACCGGACGTCTGCAGGACAAGGTCGCGATCATAACCGGCGCCGGGCGCGGCATCGGCGAGGCGATCGCCCGCGCCTTCCACCGCGAAGGCGCCAAGGTCGTCATCGCCGAGATCGACGAGGTGACCGGCGAGGCGGTCGCAACGGGTCTTTCGACAAACAGGGCAAGCGCCCTGTTTGTCCCATGCGACGTGCGCGACACAGCCTCGGTCGAAGCCGTCGCCGACGCAACGCTGAAACGGTTCGGCCGTATCGATATCCTCGTCAACAATGCCGGCATCAACGTCTTCCACGATCCGCTGGAGACAAGCGAAGCCGAATGGCGGCGCTGCTTCGACATCGATCTCGACGGTGTCTGGCGCATGAGCAAGGCGGCGTTGCCGGCCATGCTCGACCAGAGCGCCGGCTCGATCGTCAACATTGCCTCCACGCACAGTTTTTCGATCATCCCCGGTTGCTTCCCCTACCCTGTAGCCAAGCACGGACTCCTGGGCCTTACCCGCGCGCTCGGCATCGACTACGCGGCCAGGGGGGTGCGGGTGAATGCCATCGCGCCCGGCTACATCGAGACGCAGATCGCCGTCGACTACTGGAACACGTTTCCGGACCCCGAGGCGGAGCGGCGGCGTACCTATGATCTGCACCCGCAAAAGCGCATCGGCAAACCCGAGGAGGTGGCGATGACGGCGCTGTTCCTCGCCTCCGACGAGGCGCCCTTCCTCAACGCCGCCTGCATCGTCGTCGATGGCGGCCGCTCGGTACTCTACCATGACTGACCGCGGCGTTGCGCGGCGCGCCGGTCGCGCCTATCAGTTGCAGGCTGAAGAAGGGTCGGGAAACCATGGCATCTGATCTTGGCGTGGCTGAAGACGGTTCGTTGCGCCGCGTCGAGACCGAAGGCGGTGGCGGCAGCCGTATCCACGATTCCGTGGTCAATGTGCTCGGCAGCCGCATCCTTGGCGGCGCCTACCGGCCGGGCGAAGTGCTGCCGCGCGAGGAAGAGCTCTGCGCCATGCTCGGCGTCAGCCGCACCTCGGTGCGCGAAGCGGTCAAGGTGCTGTCGGCCAAGGGGTTGGTGGAGGCGCGGCGCCGGGTCGGCGTGCGCGTGCTCTCGCGCGACGACTGGCGGCTGCTCGATCCCGTGGTGCTGAGCTGGCATCCGGATATCCAGAACGACAGCGAGCTGATTTCGGGCCTGATCGAGGCGCGCCGTATCTTCGAACCGGCCGCCGCCGAGCTTGCCGCCAGGCGCGGCACCGGTTCCGACCTCGCCGCGATCGAGGCGGCCTTCAACGCCATGCGCGATTCCATCCCGCACGACCTCGACGGTGTCTGCCGGGCGGACCTGGCCTTCCACCGCAGCGTGATCGCGGCCAGCCACAACGTCGTTTTGAAGGGGCTGATCGGGATGCTGGAAGCGGCGCTCAGCGCGTCCTTCCTCGTCACCAACAGGCTGATGGAGGCGCAGTCGCGGGCGCTTGCCGCGCATCAGGCCGTACTCGAAGCGATCCGCATGCGCGACACCGCCGGCGCCAGGGCCGCGATGAACCGGCTGCTCGACATCGCCGCCGACGACCTGCAGGTCGCCTAGACTGACCTTTACCGAAGGCGCCGCAGCCTCTTCTACAACGAAAAAGGCCGCCTCGAGGGCGGCCTTTCACAATTCGTCGGGATGCCTTGTTATCCTTCGTCCTTGGCGGCCTTCTTCTTCGGCGCGGCCTTCTTCTTGGGCTCTTCTGCGTCGTCGGCCTTCTCAGCCTTCTCCGCAGCGGCCTTCTTCGCCGGCTTCGCCTTGGCCGTCTCGGTTTCCTCGTCGTCGGCCATCAGCTCTTCCTTGCTGACCTTGACGTCGGTGACGGAGATCTGGCCGAGCAGATGGTCGACGACCTTCTCCTCGAACATCGGCGCGCGCAGCGTGTTCAGCGCCTCGGGGTTGCTGCGGTAGAATTCGAAGGCTTCCTGCTGCTGGTTGGCCGGATAGCGGCGCACCTGCTCAAGCAGTCCGCGCTGCAATTCCTCATCCGACACGGTGACACCGGCCTTCTCGCCGATCTCGGCCAGAACCAGGCCAAGGCGCACGCGGCGTTCGGCAAGGCGCATATATTCGGCGCGCGCCTCTTCTTCCGTCGTCTCCTCGTCGGCGAAGGTACGGCCGGCGGCTTCGAGATCGCGGGTAACCTGGTTCCAGATATTGGAGAACTCGGCCTCGACGAGCCTCGACGGCGCCTCGAACGAATAGGCTGCGTCGAGCTGGTCAAGCAGCTGGCGCTTGACTTTCTGGCGCGTCATCGAGCCGAACTGGTTCTCGATCTGGGTGCGCACCACCTCACGCAGGCGCTCCAGCGACTCCAGGCCGAGATTCTTGGCCGTTTCGTCGTTGATCTCCAGCGCGCCGGGCTTGGAGACTTCCTTGACGGTGACGTCGAAGGTGGCTTCCTTGCCGGCCAGATGCGCCGCTTGGTAGTTTTCCGGGAAGGTCACGGTGACCTGCTTCTCGTCGCCAGCCTTGCTGCCGATAAGCTGATCCTCGAAGCCCGGGATGAATTCCTTGGAGCCGAGCACCAGCGGCTGGTCAGTGCCGGCGCCGCCGGCAAAGGCCTCACCGTCGATCTTGCCGACATAGTCGATGCTCACGCGGTCGCCTTCGGCGGCCTTGCCGGTCTTCGGCTCGTAGCTGCGCGCCGATTCGGCGACGCGCTGGACCTGCTCGTCGATCTCGGTATCCGGCACATCGAACACCTGACGCGTCACCTTGATGTCGGAGAAATCCTTGATCTCGATCGTCGGAATGATCTCGTAGTTCAGGCGGAACTCGAAATCGGCGCCGCCAGCCAGGATCTTCTCGGCTTCCTTCTCGTCCTCGGTCATGATCACTTCGGGCTGCATGGCGGCCTTTTCGCCGCGCCCGGTGATGATCGAACGGGTCGAATCATTGAGGATCTCGTTGACCACTTCGGCCATGAACGACTTGCCGTAGACCTTGCGCAGGTGCTGCACCGGCACCTTGCCGGGGCGGAAGCCGTTGATACGGACCTTGTTTCTGGCGTCGGTAAGCCGCGCCATCAGCTTGGCTTCCATATCACCGGCCGGCACGGTGATCTTGATCTCGCGCTTGAGACCGGAGTTGAGCGTTTCGGTGACCTGCATCATAAAACCTTTGTTTCCACCAATGAGGCCGCCAAACGGCTCCTGCCGTTTACTGCCTGCCGGTATGATCTTGCCGGGAATGGCTTTTGGCGCGGAACTTCAGGATTTGCCCGCCCAACGCGGCTCAAATCCTCAGGAAATACGCTCCAAAATGTGAATAAGTCTTTGTTTTTCCTACTTCTTATCACATTCGGCAGAAGCGGATCGTCGCGTCCCGTCACATTTGACACGCCTTTTGTCACAGGCGCGGCCGATTTTCAACCATCTTCGCATCTACAGCGCCGCGCGTCTTCTTGGACGCGCAAAGGACGCTGTAGCACCCTGATTTTGGCGCATGACCCTTCCCGAAATCGATTTTTTCGATTTTCAGGATCATGTGCCGGCCAATGACCGCTGATGTGGTCTGCGACATTGACAGAATGATGGCTACATGGGATTGGCCGATCGACGCGGATGTGGCGGAATTGGTAGACGCCCTGGATTTAGGTTCCAGTGCCGAAAGGCGTGGGGGTTCGAGTCCCTTCATCCGCACCAGCAAATCGAAGCCATCTGATCAGACGGCGCGAATATCCGCGACTGCGGCCGGGTGTCAGCGAGCGAAGACTATAGCGAAGACTATAAAGTCGATTATCTCGCCAACAAGGTTGGGGTCACCAGAGTCATTGGAAATCGATGCGACCTCCAGAGGTAATCGTCAGTCGTTATAGGACTGTCCCCGGCTATCTTACCTGGCTAAAAATGACCTGCCTGGGACTCTGACTCTTATCGTGCGGTAAAAACGAGGTGGCCCGAGCAGAACATGCCGGGCGTTAGGACTACGTCCTTGCCTTCTCCAATCCGACGCCAGCAGGCATGCTCAACGCGCAGGCAAGGATATCGACTGGGCTTCTGGATTTAAGATCGTTGGCAACTTCAAATCCTGCCGTTCGTACTTGAACGTTTTCCGCGCGAATTTGATGAACGGGCGCTCTAGCAGCCACCATGCCACGAAAGCAATGAAAGCAAGGGCTGCGATGTAGGAGGCAAATCCCTCAGCAACGGAAGCCCGCGCGTACAGAATTTTCGGCCAATAGACAGCGAGCGGCAGGTGGAAAAGGTAAAGCGAATATGCACCGATGCCGACCCATGACAGCGGCAGTAACAAGGTCGGATATCGTCGCCGGCTGGTTACGACGAGAACCAAAATCAGCGTGTAGCTCGCGGCAATGAAAGTGTAGCCGACGGTGACCATGAGCGGTGCAAAGATCGTCAATTTTGCCAAGGCCAATCCGCACCAGCCCAGGACAAATACACCGGTCAGCAACTTGAGGACTGAGCGATTCCTCTGCAGAAGGGCACGGCGATGGTCTTGCGACAGAAACCACGCAGCCAGGACTCCAGCGAATAGCGAATCCATTCGGCAAGGCAGGAGCATGTATGCCGGCATATTGCAGCCGGACAGCCAGAATGCCGTTCGAAGGATCGGCGCAAGAACGATCAGCAGCACAAGCGTGGCCGGCAGATGTTTACCAGGTAGGAAGCGGATCAGGAGCGGGAGCACCAAATAGAACTGTTCCTCGACGGCCAGAGACCATGTCGGGCCTACAACAAACTGACCGAACCGTTCCTGGACCGACCACTGAATATTCTGCACAAAAAACACAAGCGCCCAGGTATCTTCGTCGACGGCGAGCCAGGTGGCGACGCCAATCAAAATAGCGTAGAGCGGCAGGACGCGCGCGGCGCGGCGCGCATAGAACACGCGGAAATAGTTTCCTGCGCTCGCGTTGGCCAACAGGATCGATCCTATCAGGAAACCCGACAGGACGAAGAAGAGATCGACGCCAGACCATAGCAGAGAGAATGCTCCTGCGAGCAACGGGAATGCCGAGGCGAGGTGCGTGGCAAAGGCATGCCAACAGACGACCGCCGAAATAGCAATGCCACGCAATCCATCGATAGCTGGGTTTCGGCCGATGCTGAGAGGCTGCAATGAGATACCCTGGGCGCTGTATATTTGAAGTATGCGCTGCAAAAGTTTCTAAAATGCAGTGGCCTATTCAGGGCATCAAGACGATCAAGGTTTGTCGGCGCATTCTAATATTCTAATAAAGCGGTTCCTCGAATAGCATCTTGTCGCCGTCCATCAGCGCCTTGATCTGCGCCGTGCCGTCCTTGGCGATCGCGACGCGCATGCCGAACGGCCGCACACGCATGTCGTTCTGGATCGCTATCCCCTCGCCTTCCGGCAGGTAGAAGCGCTCGATGCCGTAGTCCGGCGCGATCGTCGTTTCTGGTGTGCGCAGATCCCAACCCGCGGCGACGTGGCCGACGATATCGGCCTCGTCGGCTGCGGCCGGCGCCGGAGCCTGCCCGAACCAGGCGGCAGTCGGTTGCCAATAACCGTCGGCGCCCGGCTTCAGCCTGACCACGATCGGCGTGTCATCACTCGAGAACTTGTCGGCCGGAACGTTGGCGATCAGCTTCACCGGTATGCGCGAAATGTCGTAGCTGAGGAAAATATAGTCGCCGCGCAGGAGATCGCGCGGATCGACCGGTTCGACCTTGAGCAGGACTTGCCTGCCATCGCGCAGGATCGCTGCCCGGCCGGCGATGATCCAGCTCAGAAAACCGATCTGGACGAGCGCCAGCACCAGCGCCGAGATGATAAGTCTTTTCCCGGTCATCATGCTCTCGCTCCTTCCACGCCAGGCGCCTTCATGCGCTTTTCGATGCGGATGATGACAAAGGCAAGGATGCCGAGCAGCACCGCGGCCGCCAAGAAGAAGCCTGCTGTGTCGAGCATCGACTGCAGCATCACCACATAGATGATGGCGAGCTCGAAGGCGAAGCCGGCATAGGCAACCCAGCGCAGCCCCCTGCTCTCGCGCCCTCCGAGCACGATCGCCGCGGCAATACCGGCAAGCGCCAAGGCCGAGGCAATGGCAAAGCCGCTGGTGTAGCTCGCTTCATTGGCCAGTTGGAACTGGATCAGCGCCAGGCCGGTGAGGAAGCCGATCAGCGCGTGCAGGGGCAGCCGGCCACCAAGCTGCAGGATCCTGTCGACAGGTCCAGCGGCGAAGATCGCCGCCGCGAACAGCAGCATCGAGACGACCACGAGCGGAATGGCGACCTGCAGCGTCTCGTACTCCATCGCCAACAGCACGAGATAGAAGATGACCGATAGAATGATCAGGTGCCGCGCCGCCTGGCTGCGGGTCCAGAATGAAATGCCGAACAGCACGATCGCCATGACGACGAAGAGATGCGGAAATTCCGTGCGGCGGAAATAGTCGAACCCCCTGAGGAACAGCCAGGCGTCGGCAATGCCGACGGCAGCGACGGTCAGCGGGTTCGAGCGCAGCGCGACCGCCGCCAGAGCCGTGCCTGCTCCCCAGGTCACCAGGGCCGACGCCTCGTCGCCGGACAGATGGTACATCTGGCCGATCAGCGCGATCGATCCGCCGAAGGCCGCGGCAGCGACGATCCACAGCGCCTCGCCGATCGCGGCATGGTCGCGCATCTTCAGCACCGCGCCGCCGACATAGCCGGCGAGGATGATGGCGAACAGCGCCGCCACCCGCGCCAGCCGCGGAATGGATTCCCAATTGGCGGCGACGAAGATCAGGATGGCCGCGCCAAACAGCAGCGCCGCCATCATTGCCAGGATCGAACCGAAGCTCAGCGATTTGCGCTCATTGGCCTCGACATCGCGCGTCAGCGCGCCGGCCGTCGAGGCATCGATCAGGCCGGCCTGCGTCCATCGTGCGATATCGGCCCTGACCCGTGATGAATAGCTCGCCATCCCTTCTCCGCCGGCTTTCGTCTTATTTTTAGCCGACCCGGCCAAACCGTTGACGCCACGGCATTTTCCAATTCGGGCTTCTTTGTGACGAAGCCGTGAGCGCGTCGTGATGTTGCATTGCACAATTTGCATTGCTGCCATGCAGCGATAGCGCTTTTAAACCGATATAAGCCCACCTATCTTCTGGTCATACAGAAAGACGGAATGATCCGAAAGAAAGACGAAACGAGACTACCATGAACCTGATCCGCAACTACCGCAACTGGCGCCGCTACCGGGACACCGTTTCCGAGCTGAGCCGCCTGAGCAACCGTGAACTGACCGACCTCGGCATCAGCCGCAGCGACATCCACTACGTCGCTCGCAAGGCGGTCTAATCCTCTTCGGGCCGCAAATGGTCCGAACCAGTTTTGAAAAAGAGAACGACAATGAACCTGATCCGCAACTATCGTAACTGGCGCGTATACCGCGATACGGTTAACGAGCTGGGTCGCCTTTCGAACCGCCAGCTCCATGATCTCGGCATCATCCGCGACGAGATCAAGATCATCGCCCGCAAGGCGATCTGAAGTTAAAGAATTTCGCCAGGGTCGACCTCCTCCCCGATCCTGGCGGATACGGTCAGCCTTCACCTCCTCCCGAGGGTTGACCATCAAAACGGCGCCCGCCGCACCTCCTCCCGCGGCGGGCGCTGTTCTCCAGGGCGAAACAAAGTTTCGTCCCGCAAGGGTTTCGCCCCCTTCATCAGGCGAAAGGAATTTCGTCAAAGCCGACCTCCTCCCCGGCGATGACGAATACGGTCGATCTTCACCTCCTCCCGAGGATCGACCACCAAAACGACACCCGCCGGACCTCCTCCCCCGGCGGGTGTTGTTGTTTCTGAGGGTGGGACTCGGAATTAGGCTTCGCGGGACGTCCCTGTAGTCAGTCCAACGCACCGCTTTCCAGCATGCCCCGTTCCTTCCACTGGCTCAGCGGAAAAATATCCGGTGCGCCACCCATCGCCGCATACCAGGAATCCACCACCCATTCGGTGCCGCCGCGGTCGCTGATCACCGCCGTCCAATGGGGATAGCGCCCGTCGACAAACAGGCCTCGCGAGGCATTGTCCTCGACCCTGTGAAACTTGAGCAATTTTCGCTCGGCAAGATAGACCAACAGCGCATGCGTATTGGTCGATTCGTCGACACAATCCATTTGACCCTTGATGCGCGATGCGCCGAATTCCGACTGCGGCAGATCGCGGATGCCGGTGGCCCGGAAAATGCGCTGCTCGAAATAGCGCACAGCCTTCGAAATAGCGAAACGCTCGGCTCGGGGCGAACCCGCGCCCGCGCGCAGGATAGATCGGAAACGCGCGCCATCACCAGGGCCAAGCGTGAGCATCGTGCGATAATTGCAACTGTAGCCGTGGCATATGGGGATCCGCTTGGAAGCCGCCGTGGCCAGTTCGCCGGCGGCCGCCGATCCGCCCACGGCAACCATAACTGTCAGAAATGTCGCCCTGGCAAAGATCCCGAGACTCCTGTCCATCGCCGGTCGTAGACGATTGCACATATGGCGGTAACAGCCTGGCTGACCCGTGTACAATTGCAATCGCAGCTACAAGCGATTATTTCGGCGCATGAGTAAAAATCCCATTCACATCATCGGCGGCGGTCTCGCCGGCTCCGAAGCGGCATGGCAGGCAGCTCAGGCCGGCATTCCCGTCGTGCTGCATGAAATGCGGCCCGTGCGCGGCACCGATGCGCACAAGACCGATGGGCTGGCCGAGCTCGTCTGTTCCAATTCCTTCCGCTCCGACGATGCCGAGACCAACGCGGTCGGCCTGCTGCATGCCGAAATGCGGCTTGCCGGATCGCTGATCATGGGCGCCGGCGACGCGAACCAGGTGCCGGCCGGTGGCGCGCTGGCCGTCGATCGCGATGGATTTTCGCAGGCCGTGACCGCGAAGCTCGAAGCGCACCCGCTGATCACTATCCAGCGCGAGGAAGTGCCCGGCCTGCCGCCGGCGGACTGGGACCAGGCGATCATCGCCACGGGACCGCTGACCGCACCCTCGCTCGCCCAGTCGATCGCCGAAGCGACCGGCGCCGACGCGCTCGCCTTCTTCGACGCCATCGCGCCGATCGTCCATTTCGACACGATCGACATGGACATTTGCTGGTTCCAGTCGCGCTACGACAAGGTCGGTCCGGGCGGCACCGGCAAGGACTACATCAACTGTCCCCTGGACAAGGAGCAGTATCTCGCCTTCGTGCAGTCGCTTGTCGACGGCCAGAAGACCGAGTTCAAGCAATGGGAAGGCACGCCCTATTTCGATGGCTGCCTGCCGATCGAGGTGATGGCCGAACGTGGTGTCGAGACGCTGCGCCATGGGCCGATGAAGCCGATGGGGCTGACCAATGCCCACAATCCCGGTGTGAAGGCCTATGCGGTTGTGCAACTGCGGCAAGACAATGCGCTGGGCACGCTCTACAACATGGTCGGTTTCCAGACCAAGCTGAAGCATGCCGAGCAGGTGCGCGTGTTCCGCACCATTCCGGGCCTCGAAAACGCCGACTTCGCCCGCCTCGGCGGCCTGCACCGCAACACCTACATCAACTCGCCGACTCTGCTCGACGCCTCGCTGCAGTTGAAGTCGCGGCCCGGCCTGCGCTTTGCCGGCCAGATCACCGGCTGCGAGGGCTATGTCGAGAGCGCCGCCATCGGCCTGCTTGCTGGCCGCTTCGCCGCCGCGGAGCGGTTCGGCCATCAAGCCTCGCTGCCGCCGCTGACCACCGCCTTCGGCGCCCTGCTCAACCACATCACCGGCGGCCACATCGTTTCCGACGACGAACCGGGCAAGCGCTCCTTCCAGCCGATGAACGTTAATTTCGGCCTGTTCCCGCCGGTGGAAGCACCGAAAGCCGAGGGAAAGCGCCTGCGCGGCAAGGACAAGATCGTCGCCAAGCGGCGCGCGGTGACCTCGCGGGCGCTGGCGGACTGCCGCCAATGGCTGGGCTTGCCCGCGCGGGCGGAGGCGGCGGAATAGCTACTCAACCGGTCCGAGGGTAGCCACAGGCAGCCCCGGCTTTCCTGCCTCGCCTGGATTTCGCCTGACATAGGCCGCCTTCAGGCTCTCCGAGGTTTCACGCGAGCCGTCATGGCTCCAGCCCGGCGGCTTGATCAGATAGTTCAGGCGGTCGCGCAGTGTCAGGCCCGGCGCGAAGGCGTCCTTGAACATGCCGATCCATTCGTGGAAGGCCACTTTCAGCGGATTGAAGGTGCCGATATTCCTAACGATACCGTAGCGCGGCCGGTCTTCTTCCAACTCCTCGACGAAGGTGCCGAACATGCGGTCCCAGATGATCAGCGTGCCGGCAAAGTTGGCATCGAGATAGCGCGGATTGGTGGCGTGGTGGACGCGGTGGTGCGATGGCGTGTTGAAGATGAATTCGAACCAGCCCCACATCTTGCCGATGGCTTCGGTGTGGATCCAGAATTGCCAGACGAGGTTGAAGCCGAAGGTAAAGGCGATGACCGCCGGATGGAAGCCGAGCAGCACCAGCGGCGCCTGCAGCACGAACATGAAGGTGAACAGTCCTGTCCAGCTTTGCCTGAGCGCCGTCGACAGATTGTAATGCTGGCTGGAGTGATGGTTGACGTGTTCGGCCCACACCCAGCGCACCCGGTGCGCAATGCGGTGATAGACATAGTAGCGCAAATCATCGAGCAGGAAGGCAGCCAGGAAGACCCAGACCGACAGGCCGAGATTGAAGAAGCGGAACTGCCAGAGCCAGAGCAGCGCCCAGTAGGAGACGACCCCAAGCAACAACCCGGCAACGACATTGCCGGTGCCCATCATCAGGCTGGTCAGCGTGTCGCGCGTCTCGAACGATCCCTTGGCACGGCCGGTGCGCACCAGCCACAACTCGATCAGGATCGCGCCGACGAAGAACGGAATGGCAAGCTGCGTGACCTGCGGAAAATTGTAGTCGTCCATCACGCAGCCTCCTTCGCTAGGCTCGGACTATGGCGTCCAAGCGCCGCTGCGACGGTCTCGGCATCTCTTCTGTCGGCGAAGGCGAAACGCCCGCCTTTCCAGGTGAAGTCGGCGAGCTTGAGCAAGATGGCGCCGCTGTCGTCGACATCCAGGCCAACAATGTCGCTGGCCGTGACGATGCGGGTCAAATAACAGTCGCCGATGCTGTGGACGATGCCGGTGCGCCCTCGTTCAAGATCGAGAAATGCCGTCCTGTCGTCCTTGGTCAGGCGGACCGCTGTCGCCACCTCATCGGGAAAATCCTCCGCGAAACGGCTCGATGCCTGATCCGCATCGGCGAGCGTCGCCGTCCTTGTGCCGCCGGTGAAATGCACCGCCGCGACCGACAGCGCAATGCCGAAGACGACAAGTGCGACCAGCACAGGCAGGCTCATGGACTGCTATCTCCTCCGGGCGGGCTTATGTCTTGCGCACTCGGCTTCGACCCGGGAGAAGTCCTACCATGATTGACGTTTACGTCAAATGGGTGGCCAGCCTTTCGACGCGCGGCTGAGCAGGAGCCAATGCCGGCGCAAGGCTGACAGCCGCACCACGCGATCGAGCGGCGAACGGCTTTCCATCTTGGCGAGATAGGCGCGTGTCAGGGCAAGCGGCAGAAACGCCGGCCGCAATAAAGCCGGCAGGGCTGGCGCGGCCTGTTCGAAAGCGGCCAGATGCTCGCGCGCCAGCGCGATCATCGCCGCCACGGCGCGTTGCGCGCCGGGGCCGCCATCGCCTTTGACGAACTCTTCGGGCGAAGAGCCGGCCGCCGCAAGGACATCCGCCGGCATGAAGCATTGGCCACGCCGGCGATGCAGTGGCAACAGCAGCAAAAGGCCGGTCATGGCCTGCGCACAGCCTGCCCTGCCCGCCAGCTCGGCGAAGCGCGGCGCTTCAATGGGATCGAGCACCATCGCCGCAAGCTGGATAAGCGCCGCAGCCGTCTCGCCGCAATAGCCCTCCAGGTCGGTGCGCGACGGCATCGGATCGTCGTAAAGGTCGAAGATACGCGCTTCGAGCATATTGTCGAACGCCGGCTTTGGCAGGCGGTGGGCGAAAATCGTGGCCCTCAAAGCGTCGGCAACGGGATGTCCGACGACTGCCCCTTCGTCCGCTTCCCCATCCTCCCCGGCAATCGCATCGCGCCACCATTGCAGCCGCACCTCGCCGGGCAATGGCTCATGGATGCGGTCGCGGATGCCTGATATCTCGGCGTTGAAGGCATAGAGCGAAAACAGCGCGTCGCGCTTGTCGGCGGGCGCATAGAGCGCCGAGAGATAGCGGTCGTGGTCGGCGGCGCGCACCGCTTCCATGACGATTTTGGCGTCGTCGATCATGTCAGTCGACGGCGATGAGCGCGGCGGCCACCGCGCGGTTTTCCGCCAGAAGAACATTGTAGGTCCGCACCGCGGCCCCGGTCGACATCGGGTCGGAGGAAATGCCCGCCGCTTTCAGCGCGGCACGCAGCGCAGCTGGCAATGGTCTCAGATCCTTGCCGGTGCCGACCAGCAGGATCTCGACCTTGTCGGACTCGCCAAGCAGTTTTTCGAAATCCGCCGCCGTCATGGCTGTAGCGTCAGCCGGCTCCCAGCCATGGATGCCCGACGGCAAGCAGAGCAGCGAGCCGCGATGCGACATATCGGCGAAACGGAAGCCGCCATTGCCATAGGCCTCGATCGGCGCGCGGCCGGGAAAATGCGCCTCGCGAATGATGATGCCTTTTGCCACGGCCGGGGCGGCGTCAGGTCGCCACGGCCTTGCCGCTGTTCACCGGCTTCTCTTCGTCGGCGGTTGTGGCCTGCGGCCGCAACTTGAACAGGATCAGCAGCGGCGCGGCGATGAAGATCGACGAATAGGTGCCGAAGACAACGCCGAACAGCATCGCCAGCGTGAACGAACGGATCACCTCACCGCCGAACAGCACCAGCGCCAGAAGCGCCAGGATTGTCGTCACCGCGGTCAGCGTCGTTCTCGACAGCGTCTCGTTGATGGCGTTGTTCAACAAGTCAGGCAGTGGCATCTTCTTGTATTTTCTAAGATCTTCGCGAACACGGTCATAGACGACGATCGTGTCGTTCAGCGAATAGCCGATGATGGTCAGGATCGCCGCCAGCGACGACTGGTTGAATTCGAGCCCGGTGATAACGAAGAAGCCGATGGTCATGACGATGTCGTGCACCGTCGCGATGATGGCGCCGACCGCGAACTGCCATTCGAAACGGAACCACACATAGGCCAGGATGCCAAGAAGCGCGACAAGCATCGCGATCGTGCCTTGTTTGGCGAGCTCGCCGGAGACCGTTGGCCCCACCACCTCGACGCGTCGGAAATCGTAGTTGTCCTGCAGCTCGCCGCGCACCTTGTCGATGACGGTCTGCTCGGCATTCTCGCCGCCATCCTGTGTGCCGACGCGGATCAAAACGTCGTTCGGCGCGCCGAACTGCTGCACCTGCACTTCGCCGATGTTCAGTTCCGTCAGCCTGCCGCGGATATCGGCAAGATCGGCGTCGCCGGTCTTGGCCTGCACCTCGATCAGCGAGCCGCCCTTGAAGTCGATGCCGTAATTGATGTCAACGGTCATGAACAGCACGACCGACAGGATCGAAAGCACACTCGACAAGGCGAACGTCCAGCGGCGGATGCCCATGAACGGAATTTTGGTGCCGGGCGGAATGAAGGTCACCGGTGCCCGCGGCAATTCCTTCGGGCGCGCACGGCGAAGCCAGATCGACACCAGCAGCCTGGTGAAGGTGAAGGCGGTGAAGACCGTGGTCAGAATGCCGATGGCGAAGGTTATGGCAAAACCCTTCACCGGCCCGGTGCCGATCCAGAACAGCACCACCGTCGCGATCAGCGCTGTGACGTTGGAATCGACGATGGTCGCCAGAGCCTTGGTGAAACCGGTGTCGATCGCCTGGATCACCGAGCGGCCGGCTCGTCGTTCCTCGCGGATGCGCTCGTAGATCAGAACGTTGGAATCGACCGCCATGCCGATGGTCAGCACGATACCGGCAATGCCCGGCAAGGTCAGCGTCGCGCCGAGCAGCGACAACAGCCCGATGATCATCGCCACATGCACCGCCAGCGCAAGGTTGGCGAGGAAGCCGAGGAAGCCGTAGGCGACGAACATGAAGGCGACGACGAGAATCGACCCGACGACGCCGGCGACCTTGCCGGCATGGATCGAATCCTGGCCGAGACCCGGACCCACCGTGCGCTCCTCGATCACCGTCAGCGTCGCCGGCAGCGCGCCTGCGCGCAGCAGCACGGCAAGGTCGTTGGCGCTCTCGGCGGTGAAATTGCCAGAAATCTGGCCGGTGCCGCCGAGGATCGGCTCGCGGATCTGCGGCGCCGAGATCACCTGGTTGTCGAGAATGATGGCAAACAGCTTGCCAACATTCTGCGAGGTTGCCTGGCCGAAGCGCGCCGCGCCCTTCGAATCGAAGCGGAACGAAACCACAGGCTCGTTGGTCTGGGAATTGTACGTCGCCTGGGCGTCGACCAGGTTTTCGCCCGAAACGATGACACGGTTCTCGATCAGATAGGGAACCGGCGGATCGTCCTGCGAATAGAGCACAGATGATCCCGCAGGCGGACGGCCGTTGAGCGCATCCTGCACCGGCATCGACTGGTCAACCATCTGGAAGGTCAGCTTGGCGGTCTGGCCAAGAATCTCCTTCAGCCGCTGCGGATCCTGCAGGCCCGGCACCTGGACCAGAATGCGGTCGTCGCCTTGCCGCTGCACGATCGGCTCGGTCGTGCCGAGTTCGTTGACGCGCCGGTCGACGACCTCGATCGACTGCGTCAGCGCCGTCGATGTGCGGTATTTGATGCCGGCGTCGGTGACGGTGAATTTGAGCAGGCCGGGTTCGGAATCGTCCAGCGTCATTTCCTGGATCGAACCGCCGCTGAACAGGCCGGCCGCCACCGGCTCCGTCAATGTCTTTAGCGCAGTCTTGGCAGCATCGACCTGAGCCGGATCGGTGATGCGGACCTGCACGGTGCGGCCCGATCCGGCAAGGCCGGTATAGCCGACCTTGGCGTCGCGCAGCAGCGTCCTGATCTCGTCGCGCGTCGTCTCCAGCCGATCCTTGATCAGATCGTTCGGATCCATCCTGAGCAGGATGTGCGAGCCGCCCTGCAGATCGAGGCCGAGCGTCATCTGCCGCTTCGGCACCCAGTCGGGCAGCTTGGCCAATGTGCTTGCCGGGAACAGATTGGGCGCAGCGAGGACCACTGTGGCGGCCACGGCCAGCCAGATCAGGATCATCTTGAAGCGCGAGAAGTAAAGCATATGGCGTCGTCCGTCAGGGCATGCCGGCGGATCGTTCCGCCGAGAATTCGGTTATTTCTTGGCGTTCTGGTTCGCCACCGGCTCGCCCTTGACGCGCACATCCGCGATCGTCGAACGCAGCGCCGTGACCTTGGTGCCACCGCCAAGGTCGATCTCGAGCTCATTGTCGTCGATCACCTTGGTCACCTTGCCGACGAAGCCGCCGCCGGTGACGACCGTGTCGCCGCGGCGGACCGCCGCCAGCATCTCGCCGCGCTTCTTCAACTGCGTGCGCTGCGGCCGGATGATCAGAAAATACATGATCACGAAAATCAGGACAAACGGCAAAATGCTGATGAACATGTCGGGAGAGGCGCCGACGCCTTGGGCATATGCCGGTGTAACGAACATCGAGGTCCTCCTGAATGGTGAAAAGCCGCCTCAAGGCGGCCCCGCGAAATTTGGCCGGAATATAGTCGGTAAAGTTGCCAATGCAACTGCGCTGCCGGGCATTTCGGTTGCTTTTCCGGTCTGTTGAGCCGTGTTAGAGCGTGATCCCGAAAAATGAAACCTGGTTTCCAGAAAAGATCGCGCTCTAACAAAAGGTTGGAACAGGTTCCGAAACCGCCGGAATCAAATAGGTTCCGCGTCATGCCTCCCTGAAAGCTAGACAAAAAGACAAGAAATGACCGACAGCACCCTCGAAGCCCTGAACAAGAAGCTCGACCGCCTGATCGAGGCGGTCTCTCGCCTCGCCCCACCGCTGGTGCCGCTAACCGACCTCGGCGAGGCCGACTGCTTCGTCTGGCAGGCCGATCCGGGTTATCTGGAGCCAGTGCGCAAGGTCAATCGCGTCGACATCGGCCTCATCCGTGGCGTCGACCGCGTCCGCGACATTTTGGTCGACAACACCGAGCGCTTCGCCGCCGGCTACGCCGCCAACAATGTGCTGTTGTGGGGCGCGCGCGGCATGGGCAAATCGTCGCTGGTCAAGGCCGCGCACGCCGCCGTCAACGCATCGACGAAACTGGATCTCCCGCTCAAGCTCATCGAAATCCATCGCGAGGACATCGATACGCTGCCGAAGCTGATGGGTTTGCTGAAGACTGCGCCCTATCGCTTCATCCTGTTTTGCGACGACCTCTCCTTCGACCATGACGATACGTCCTACAAATCGCTGAAGGCCGCGCTTGAAGGCGGCGTCGAGGGTCGCCCGGCCAATGTGATTTTCTACGCCACCTCGAACCGGCGCCATCTCTTGCCGCGCGACATGATCGACAATGAGCGCTCGACCGCCATCAACCCGTCCGAGGCGGTCGAGGAAAAGGTCTCGCTGTCCGACCGTTTCGGCCTCTGGCTCGGCTTCCACAAATGCTCGCAGGACGAATATCTCGACATGATCGACGGCTATGTCCGTCATCACGATCTTGCCATCGATCCCGAGACGCTGCGCGCCGAGGCGCTGGAATGGGCGACAACGCGCGGCAGTCGATCAGGCCGCGTCGCCTGGCAGTTCACCCAAGATCTGGCGGGTCGGTTGGGTAAGGCGTTGAAGGATTGACGGACTGAATATCGGCTACTGAAAAAAGCCCGCCCTTGGCAGGGCGGGCTAAGCCGGCGGGCCGGACTGGAGGTCAGGCGGCCCTGCAATACTTTTTTTCTTCTGTTCGAGACCGGTCGAAGGGTCGACTTTCTTTTATTCAAGATAGGTCGAAGGATCGACCGGCGCCGAGTTCTTGCGCACTTCGAAATGCAGCTTCGGCGAGTCGGTCGTGCCGCTCATGCCGGAGAGCGCGATTTCCTGGCCGCGCTTGACCTTCTGGCCACGCTGCACCTCGATCGAACTGGCGTGGCCATAGACGGTGACCAGCCCGTTCTCGTGGCGCACCAGCACCGTGTTGCCGAATTCCTTGAGGCCGTCTCCGGCATAGATGACGACGCCGTTTTCGGCCGCCTTGACCGGTGTTCCCTCGGGCACGGCGATGTCGACACCGTCCTTGCCGCCGCCGAAACCGGAAATCACGCGGCCGCGCACCGGCCAGCGCATCTTGCCGATGCCGGTGGCATTAGGCGCCACCGCGTCGTCGTCCTCAGCCTGCTGGATGACCTTTGCATCCTTCTTCGGCGGCGTGTAGGAGGCGAGCGTTTCCGACGGCGTGGTCTTGGCTGCCGGCGGCGTGGTGGCCGTCGTCACCGGATCGACCTTCGCCGGCTTGGCGCTGGCGACCGTCGTCGTGCCGCCGGCCGGAACCTTCAGCGTCTGGCCGATCTTGAGCAGACCGTCCTGCATGCCGTTTGCCTGCTTCAGCGCAACGACACCGACACCGGTCTTCCTGGCAATGGCGGACAGCGTATCGCCCTGCTGAACCGTGTAGGTGCCACCGGCGCCAGTCGCCTTGGGCGCCACCGCGGCCACTTTTTGCGCGGCCTTTGCATCTTTCGGCTGGTCTGCCGCGGCCGAAGCATCGACCTGCGCGGCCGACTTGCCTTCCTTGAGCTTGGGCTGCTGCGGCAGCACGGCCACCTTCTCCGGCGCGCTGGCCGGCACATCGTGCTTGGTGCCGTTTGCGGGCTTGGCGTCGGCAAGCTTCGGTGCGGCTTCCTTGCCAGAAGTGTCCTTGCTTGAATAGGCATAGGCCGGGATGACGAGCTTCTGGCCGCTCTTCAGCCCCTTGGTCTCGCTCAGCCCGTTGACCTTCATGATGGCGTCGGCGGGCACGCCATAGCGCCGTGACAGGCCGGAAATGGTCTCACCATCCTTAACGATGATCTCGGTGGCATGCGGCTTGCCGCCCGCCGTTGCCATGCGCGGCGCATCGGGCTCGGCGTCCTTGAACGGCCTTGCCGCCGGAGCGACGGTGCCGGTCGCCGTGCGGTCGACACGCGGCGCGGCAGGCGCCAGGGCCGGCGCTGTAGCGGTGCGTACCGGATTTGCGGCGGGTGCTAGCGCGGGGGCCGGCTGCGCCTGGCTGACCGGCGGCAATTGCCGCGTCGTCACCGGCTCGAGGCTGGAGCGGCTGACCGACTGGGTGTAGGTGCCATCGACCGGCGCCGCCGCCACGGGCGCATCGCCCGGATAAGGCTGGGCAGCATCCTGCTTGTTGATGATGGCGCGCTGGTTGTTGGTCGAGGCGGTGAAGACGTCATCGACGCCATTGAACCGCGCCACCTGGGAGCTGCACCCTGCGGCGGCTCCCGCGACCATGAGGACGGCGCAGCCACGCGCCAGATTGCGTCCGTTTGCCTTCAAAACACTGAATTGCATCGCACTAACCCGCACAGACCCGGTACAAACTGAGCGTGATTAAAGCGCGTTAATGTTACTGGTCGGTTAAACCTCTAGAATCCGACGCAAATTTTCTTAAAATATTTGAGGATCGAGCGCTGGGTGTGTTGAGATTCAGGTCAGGCCGCCTCTTCAACACCTTAGATCACGGCCGCGACGCTGCGCAGTATCGGCTGCAGGCGCACTATGCCGATATCCTCGCGTTCGAAACGGCTACCGACCTTGGTCAGCTTGGCCACCACTTGCTCGCCCTCCTCGGGGCCGATCGGCGCAATGACGATGCCGCCGCTCGACAACTGGTCGAGCAGGAAACGCGGCAGGCTGTCGAACGCCGCCCAGGCGACGATGCGGTCGAACGGTCCTTCATTGGCCAGCCCGTTGGAGCCATCCGCCTGGCGCGCGATGGCATTGCCGATGCCGAGCGCTTCGAAACGCTGTTTGGCCTGTTCGGCCAGCGTCTTGTAGCGGTCGATGGTGACGACCCGCGCGGCAAACCTCGACATCACCGCCGCCGTATAGCCGGACCCGGTGCCGATCTCGAGCACGCGGTTGCCCGGCTCGATGGCAAGTGCGGCGATCACCGCCGCCTGCAGGTCGGCGCCTTCGATCGCCTCGCCGCATTCGATCGGCAGCATGCGGTCCGACCAGGCGATCGGATGGAACTGGGCGGCGAGGAAACCACGCCGCGGCGTCGCCTCGAAGGCGGCGATCAGTGCCTTCGGCACTGTGCCTCTGCCACGCAAGCGAAGCAGGAAAGCGGCAAAGCCTTCGCGGTCGTCGACCGCCAGACCGGAGTTCAGGTTCATGCGAGCGCCTTGGTCAGTTGATCGCGGATTTCGTGAGCGGTGAGGTCGAGCTGCAGCGGCGTCACCGACACCAGCCGGTTGCGCAGGGCGTAGAGATCCGTGCCCTTCTTGCCCTCGACCGGCTCGCGGCCGAAGCGCAGCCAATAATAGGGAAGTCCGCGCCCGTCGCGGCGCTCGTCGACCCACAGGCTGTGAACAAGTTTGCCCTGCGAGGTCACAACCGTGCCGGCAACTTCTTCAGGGAGGCAGTTCGGAAAATTGACGTTCAGCAACACGCCATCGGGCAACGGCGTTGCGACAAGCTTCTTGAGCAAGGCCGGCGCCAGCGCCTCGGTGGTCTCGTAGGGAACCACGCGATCCTCGCCGACATAGGAATAAGCCTGGCTTACCGCGATCGAGCGCACGCCGAGCAGCGCCCCTTCCATGGCGCCGGCGACGGTGCCCGAATAGGTGACGTCGTCGGCAATGTTGGCGCCGGAATTGACGCCGGACAGGATCAGGTCGGGTGCGCCGGGCAGGATCTTCTTTACGCCCATGATGACGCAGTCGGTCGGCGTGCCGCGCACCGCATAATGTTTCTCGCCGATCTTGCGCAGGCGCAACGGCTCCGAGATCGACAGCGAATGCGCGTAGCCGGACTGGTCCTGCTCCGGCGCCACCACCCAGACATCGTCCGACAGCGTACGCGCAATGCGTTCGAGCGACGCCAGGCCCTCGGCATGGATGCCGTCATCGTTGGTCAGGAGGATGCGCATTACTTCGATTCGATCTTTGCAAGGCCACCCATATAGGGCCGCAGCACTTCAGGAATGGTTACGCTGCCATCCTCATTCTGGTAGTTTTCGATGACGGCAATAAGCGCGCGGCCGACGGCGGTGCCCGAACCGTTCAGCGTGTGAACGAAGCGGTTGCCCTTGCCATCCCGGTCCTTGTAGCGGGCATCCATGCGCCGCGCCTGAAAATCGCCGCAGACAGAACAGGACGAAATCTCGCGATACGCATTCTGGCCGGGCAGCCACACCTCGATGTCATAGGTCTTGCGCGCGCCGAAGCCCATGTCGCCGGTGCACAACGTCATGGTACGGAACGGCAATTCCAGCCGTTTCAACACCGCTTCAGCGCATTCGGTCATCCGCTCGTGTTCGGCCAGCGATGACTCCTGATCGGTGATCGAGACCAGCTCGACCTTGTAGAACTGGTGCTGGCGCAGCATGCCGCGCGTGTCGCGCCCGGCCGAACCGGCTTCCGAGCGGAAGCACGGCGTCAGCGCGGTGTAGCGCAGCGGCAGCTTTTCATGTGCGGTGATCTCCTCGCGCACGAGGTTGGTGAGCGAAACTTCAGCCGTCGGGATCAAGCCCAGCCTGCCGTCACCATGCGGGGCGAAGAACAGGTCCTCCTCGAACTTTGGCAACTGCCCGGTGCCATAGAGAACCTCGTCGCGCACCATCAGCGGCGGCTGGACCTCTTCATAGCCGTGCTCTGTCGTGTGCAGGTCGAGCATGAACTGGCCGAGCGCGCGCTCCATCCGCGCCAGCCCGCTCTTCAGCACAGTGAAGCGCGAGCCCGACAGTTTTGCGGCGCGCTCGAAATCCATCATGCCGAGCGCTTCGCCGATCTCGAAATGCTCCTTCACCCAGTTTGGCCGCGTCGGCACCTTGCCGACCGTGCGCTTGACGACATTGTCGTGCTCGTCCTTGCCGACCGGCACGTCGTCGAGCGGCACATTGGGCAGCACCGCCAGCGCATCGTTCAGTGCCTTGTCGAGTTCGCGCTCGCGCGCCTCGCCATTCTGGATGAACGCCTTGATCTCGCCGACCTCTGCTTTGAGTTTTTCGGCGAGCGCGGCGTCGCCCGAACGCATGGCGTTGCCGATCTCCTTCGAAGCGGCATTGCGGCGCTCCTGCCTGGTCTGCAATTCGGTCAGATGTTCGCGCCGCGCCTCGTCCCTGGCGATCAGATCGTCGACCGTGGACTGCGCATCCTCGGCCGACCACGAGCGCTTCTTGAGCGCCTCGGCAAGGGCCTTCGGGTTGTCGCGAATCCATTTGATGTCAAGCATGCTATTCGTCCTCGGTAAGGCCAGAGGGCGTAAACCGCATCCTTGATCGATGCAAGATGAGGGTTCGGAGACTGTCGCGTTTTTCCGCTAGCGCGGACATCCGGACGCCACCCGCCTACGAAGGAACCTACTCCGAAGGCGCTTCCGCAGGCTTTTCGGCCACCTTTTCTCCGGCGTCCTGCTTCTCGCGCGCCACCCGCTGCTTTTCCTGATCCCGCTCGATCAGCCGTGCTGCCCAGATCGCCACCTCGTAGAGAATGATGGTGGGAATGGCGAGCCCGATCTGGCTCATCGGATCGGGCGGCGTCAGTATGGCTGCGACGACGAAGGCGATGACGATCGCCCATTTGCGCTTTTCGGCCAGCGCCTTGGACGACAGCATGCCCACCCTGGTCATCAGGCTGGTCACCACAGGCAACTGGAACACCAGGCCGAAGGAGAAGATCAGCGTCATGATCAGGCTGAGATATTCGGACACTTTCGGCAGCAGCGAAATCTGCACCTGGTCGTCGGTGCCGGCCTGCTGCATGGCGAGGAAGAACCACATCACCATCGGTGTGAAGAAGAAATAGACCAGCGACGCGCCCAGCAGGAAAAGGATCGGCGAGGCGATCAGGAACGGCAGGAAGGCGTTGCGCTCGTTCTTGTAGAGGCCGGGCGCGATGAATTTGTAGATCTGCGTGGCGATCAGCGGAAAGGCGATGACCATGCCGCCGAACATGGCGAGCTTGACCTGGGTAAAGAAGAATTCCTGCGGCGCCGTGTAGATCAGCTCGACCTTGTGCGGATCGAGCCCGGCCCACTGGGTCGCCCATTTGAACGGGATCACCAACAGGTTGAACAGCTTCTTGGCAAAGAAGAAGCAGAACAGGAAGGCGACGAAGAACCCGCCGATCGACCAGATCAGCCGCCGGCGCAGTTCGATCAGATGCTCCATCAGCGGAGCCGACGATTTCTCGATCTCGTCCTTTTCCGTGTCGGAAATGCTCACTTGCCCGCCGTCTTGTTGCTGGCTGCAGCCGGTGTCTTCGGCGCGGCCGCAGTTGGTTTCGATGCCGCTTTTGCCGGCTTGGCTGCTGTCGGCACTTGCTTGGCGGCGGTTTTGGCCGGCACCGCCGCTTTCACCGCCCCAGTCGTCTTCAAAGCCGGAGTCGTCTTCACAGCCGCAGTCGCCTTGGCAACCGGCGCGGCCTTGGCCATGGCCTTTGCGGGCGCCAGTTTGGTTGCCGGCGCGGGCGCAGCAGCTTTGTCGGCTTTTGGCATCGCCGCCTTCGCTGATTTCTTCGTCGAGGCTTTTGGCGGCTCGGCCGCCGATGCCTGGGCCACCACCAAACTGTCGGTCATCACCGGAAAGATCGGCGCCGCCGGCGCTGCTTCCGGCGCATCCACGCCCGGCAGCACCGTCGCACCATTCTTCAACGGCTCGGCGGCCTGCGGCGTAGAAGCGGCAGGCTCGGCAGGATCAGCCGCCGGCTTTGGCTTCATCACCGCGTCAACCCCTGAACGGACGTCGGCCGCCGCCTGCTCAAACGGATTGAGCTGCTTCCTGATCTCGGCAGCCGGGTTGAGGCCTCTCAGCGAATCGACCGATTTCTTGACATCGTCAAGCTCGGCTTCCTTAAGCGCATCGTTGAACTGCTTCTGGAAGTCGGCCGCCATGGCGCGCAGCTTCGCCGTCGTGCGGCCGAAGGTGCGCAGCATATTGGGCAAATCCTTAGGTCCGACGACCACGATCATGACGATCGCGATCACCAGCATCTCGGTCCAGCCGACTTCGAACATGGCAATACGTTCCGACTAAAAGCGTGGGCTCAGCCTTTGCTGGCCTTTTCCTTCACTGCCGAAACGGTTTCGTCGGCACGGTGTTCGACGGTGCGCTTGTCTTCGGCGGTGTCGTCGTCGGCCATGCCCTTCTTGAAGCTCTTGATGCCCTTGGCCATGTCGCCCATCAGCTCTGGAATCTTGCCGCGGCCGAACACCAGCAGCACGATCACCAGCACGATCATCCAGTGCCAAATCGAAAATGAACCCATAGCAAATCTCTCTCGAATGTTTTCCCTGACGATGATCTATGCGTTTTCGCGTTGGGATTCAAACACAACCGCGACAGAGTTTATGAATGAGTGGCAGAAGTCACGCAGTTTCGGCGCGATTGCCCCGCTACCAATCGGCGCAGCGGGGTTCGCGCTCTCATTGCGTTGCTCCAAAGTGTGGCGAAATTCGAACGCCACGCCAGGTCCGCGGTCAATCCTCCGTGACGCGCGGCGTCAACAGGCCGAGTTCCTCAAGGTCGATGTCGGTCAGCGGATCCTCGTCATCGGTCAGCGTATCAGGATCGGCCGGCGGTTGCGGGATGGAGAAATTCGACGGCATCCGGCCGGAAAGCAATCCAGCGCCCTTCAATTCCTCCATGCCGGGAAGATCGCGGATCTCCTCCAGCGCGAAATGATCGAGGAAGATGTCGGTCGTGCCATAGGTGACGGGCCGGCCGGGCGTACGCCGGCGCCCGCGCATGCGCACCCATTCGGTCTCCAAAAGCGTGTCCAGCGTGCCTTTCGAGGTCTCGACCCCCCTGATATCCTCGATCTCGGCGCGCGTCACCGGCTGGTGATAGGCGATGATCGCCAGCACTTCGAGAGCCGCGCGGGAGAGCTTCCTTTGCTGGACGGTATCCCTGCTCATCAGGAAGGCGAGGTCGCCGGCGGTGCGGAACGCCCAAGCATCGCCGACGCGCACCAGGTTGACGCCGCGCCGTGCATAGATCTGCTGCAAATCGGCCATCGCCGCGGCGATGTTGATGCCGTCGGGCAGCCGCGCGGCAAGCTGTTTTTCGCTGACCGGCTCGGCACTGGCGAACACGATCGCCTCGGCCATGCGCACGGCTTCGGCCATATGCAGCCGCTGGCCAGGATTCTGGGACAGGTTCTGGGCTATATCCTGTGCCGGTGTCTCCGCAGGCAGCCCCTCCTCGGTCTCGTCATCGATCTTGAAGGGAATGACCGAAGCGTTGGCGCGTTCGCTCATGATGCCACCTCGACTGCTTTGATGCCTTGCGCGCGGCCGCGCAGATAGAGCGGCGCGAACACCTCGTCCTGCCGCATCTCCATTTTGCCTTCGCGCACCAGTTCCAGCGTTGCGGCAAAGGAACTTGCGACCGCGGTGCGCCGCTCGTCCGGACCGGACAGATACTGGATCAGGAAACTGTCGAGCGCCGTCCAGTCGGCAAGCGAGCCGATCAGCCGGGTCAGCACATCACGCGCGTCCTTGAGCGACCACACGCCACGCTTGGCGATCGTTACATTGGTGATTGCCTGTTTCTGGCGCTGTTGGGCATAGGCGGTCAACAGATCATAGAGCGAGGCCGAATAGGCGTTGCGCTTCTCGACGATGACCATCTCCGGCATACCGCGCGCGAACACATCGCGCCCGAGCCGGTTGCGGTTGACCAGCCGTGCCGCCGCGTCGCGCATGGCTTCCAGCCGCTTCAGCCGGAATTGCAGCACCGCCGCCAGCTCCTCGCCGCTTTCGCCCTCTTCGCCCGGTTGCTTGGGGATCAAAAGCTTCGACTTGAGGAAGGCCAGCAACGCCGCCATCACCAGATAGTCGGCGGCAAGCTCAAGCCGCAGCACCCTCACCTTCTCGACAAAGGCCAGATATTGCTCGGCCAGCGCCAGGATCGAGATGCGCGACAGATCGACTTTCTGGTTGCGGGCAAGATGCAGGAGAAGGTCGAGCGGCCCTTCGAAACCGGCGACGTCGACGACCAGCGCGGGATCGCCGGTCAGCCGCGAATCGTCGTTCTCGGCCCACAGGCGGTCCATCGGTGCGGCCTTGCCGGCCTTGCTGTCCAATGTTTCCGCCACTTCCCGTTTCCCTTTGGTGCTAGGCCACAGCGTCGAAATAGGTGGCGAACTCGGCGCGTATCTCGGTTTCGTCAGCCCGGTCGCGGTCCTTTATATAGGTCAGCGCCCGTTTAGCGCGCTCCAGCGACTTGCCCTCAAGCCCCTTGGTGCGCGACGCAATGCCGGCCATCTCCTCGAATACGCCGTTGCAGTGAAGGACCAGATCGCATCCCGCCGCAAGGATCGCGGCCGCCTTTGTCGGGAAATCCCCAGAAAGTGCCTTCATCGACGTGTCGTCGCTCATCAGCAGCCCGTCAAAGCCGATTTCGCCGCGGATGATCTCGTCGATGACCTTGCCCGAGGTGGTCGCCGGGTTCTTCGGGTCGATCGCGCTGTAGACGACATGCGCCGTCATCGCCATCGGCAAATGATTGAGTTCCCTGAACGGGGCGAAATCGTGCCGCTGCAGATCGCTCATCGAGGCATCGACGGTCGGCAGTTCGAAATGCGTATCGGCAAAGGCCCGCCCGTGCCCGGGAATATGCTTCATGACCGGCAGCACGCCGCCCGACATCAACCCTTCGGCCGCCGCGCGGCCAAGCTCTATGACGGCGCGCGGTTCCTTGCCGTAGGCGCGCGCACCGATGACGTCGCTGGCGCCTTCGATCGGCACGTCGAGCACCGGCAGGCAGTCCGCCGTGATGCCGAAGCGCAGCAGGTCGAAGGCATGCAGCCGCGCCATCAGCCAGGCGGCGCGGGCGCCGGCGTCGTGGTCGTCGCGCCACAGCGCGCCGAGCGCACCGCCGGCCGGATAGTTCGGCGCCAGCGGCGGCCGCAGGCGCTGCACCCGGCCGCCTTCCTGGTCGATGAACACCGGCGCATCGGGGCACCCGATACAGTCGCGCATCGCGGCGACCAGATCGCGGATCTGCTCGGTCTCGCCGATGTTGCGCGCAAACAGGATGAAGCCCCACGGGCATTCGTTGCGATAGAAATTGATTTCGTCGCGCGTCAGCGATTTCCCGGCGCAGCCGAGTATCATGGATTTTGATTCGGTCATGTCTGACAGTTTAGGGCTTCGCGCGGACAAATGGAATCGCATCCAGCCATATGCACCAGGGCGCCGCTTGCCCTTTCCCACAAAAAACCGGCGCGGTCTGTGGCCGCGCCGGTTTTGACTGAAGCTTTCGAGCAGCTAGCGCGACACGAAGCAATTGCCGCCGGCGGCCTTGTAGCTGGTGCACAGGCTGATCGCATCGTTGCGCGACTGTGCCGGGACGCGGACCCGGTAGAAGGTCCCCTTGCCGGCGATTTCGGCCTTGACGATGTTGGCGGTACGGCCGGCAAGCACGCTGCCAAAGCGGCGCTGCAGATCCGCATAGCTGGACTGGGCGCTTTCGACCGTCGGCTGCGACGCGATCTGCATCGACCAGGAGCCTCCGCCGGTCGAGGCAGTCGTTGGGATGGACGCAACCTGGTCAGGCTTGACCTCGCCGACGACATCGACCGGCTGGTCGGATGGACGCTGCGGCGCCAACGGAACCGTTTCGGGCGTGTTGGCGGACTGGGTGTTGGCGGATTGGGCCTTGGCTTCAGGTGCTGCGGCCGGTTTGACCGTTTCGGGCTGGACGGGTTCGGCCTGATCGCTGTTCGCCTGATCATCAGTTGCCTGGCCGCTTGCGGGCGGCACGGTGCCGGTCTGCGCCGCGTCGTCGGCCTGGGCCGACGGGGCCACACGCTGCGGCTCGGGATCGACAGGCTCGACGGCGGCCACCTGCGGTGCCGCGGGCGCCGGATCCTCGCGCGCCACCAGCGAACCATCTGACTTGACGACCATGGTCCTCACCTTGCGCGGTGCAACCGCAACGATATCGGGATTCCCGGACTTTTCGGCTTCCTGCAGAACCTGGGCGATACGATCCTCGGATTTGGGTGCCGGAGCGGCAGCAACGTCGGCATTTCCGGCCGCTTGCGTGTCGCCGGCCGCTTGCGTGCCGTCGGCGGCTTGCGCGCCACCAGCCGCATCGGTGCCTTCGACCGCGTTGGTGTCGCCAAGATCGACGACACGGCTCTGCGGCGGCTCCTTGGCCGTCACATCCACCGGCTCTTCGGTGTTGGTCACCAGCTTCTCCTGGACCGGTTCGGCAGGCTTCGTGCCCTTGGCCACCGCATCATAGACCTTGTTGTCCTGGTTCGGCACGACGGTGCCGCCCGGATTTTCCGGCTTGACCTTGATCGGTGAATTGTCGGCCTTGACGATGACCGGCGCGTCGCCGCTGCCTTTGCCGCCGAAAGACAGGGCAAAGGCACCGAGCCCCCCGGCGATCGCTACCGCGCCGACGACTGCCGCAATCAGCAGGCCACGGCTCCGGGGCCTGGCGGCCTCCTGCTCGGCCAGGCCCGGAACCGACATCGCTTCGTCCAGCTCGGGATCATAGTCGAGTTCGTCCAAGGCAAAGTCATCGGCCTGCGAAACCGGCTTGCCGCCGCCGGGCAATTCGCCCAGATCGAAGCCGCCGGCCGCATCGACATAGGCCGCACTGGCGGGCGTCTCCGCAGGCCTCGCCGCATAGGTTCGCGTTTCAACGCGGTCGCGCTGGTAGCCCGAGTTGAACCCCGCATTATAGGGTTCATCGTCATAAGCCGCGCTCCGCACCGAAGCGGGAGCGACATCCACGGCGTTCATTTCCGTGAGCAGGTTGGCGAAATCGGCGTCGAGATCGTCATAGGCGGGCGCCGCTGGCTCGGCTTCATCGAAGTTGATCTCCGGAATATCGAGATCGTCCGCCAGCGCCACGACGCGCTCCGGCACATCGACCGTCTCGACATCGGGCATCTCGTCAAATGCCGAAGGCTGTTCTGCCGGCGCCGGTGCTGCATAGGCGGTATCAGCCACGGCCGTCGGCTCTTCCTGGCGGGATGGCGCCGCAACCATTGCTGGCGGCGGCGTGGCTGCGGGTTTCGCCGAAGCCACCGGTTGGCTTGCGAAGGCGGGCTGCGTATTCGCGACCGGCGTCACGCGGCTCCACGAGCGAGCCGGTTCCGGCGGGGTCGAGCGCGTCGTCCGCCAGCCGAGCGAATCATGTGGCTCTTCTTTCCCGGCGTCAGCCGCAATCCCGTCGTCGGCGGCGTCGTGATCGAGACCGATATCCCTGGCGAAAGCGGCATTGAGGTCATCACTGTCGAAATCGGCGTCTTCCGATCCGGCGGCATCTTCAGCGCCAAAATCCTGATCCTTGAGTTCATCAAGGAGAAACGTGTCGAGATCGGCGTCGGCGGCCTGAACCACGTCAGCGTGCGCAGACTCCACCTGGGCATGCTCATCAAGGTCCCAGTCCAGCTCGCTAACCGGATCCACCGGCTTCCCAACGGCTTTTTCAGCCGCTGCCACAGGTTGCTGAGCCATCGCTGGCTCCTTGGGTGCCGGGGCTGCCGCAGCGGCGGCCATGGGAGCAGAACGTGTGCTCATGGCGCCCAGCAGCGCGTTCAACTCGTCCTCCAGGCTTCGCTCTTCGGCGATTGGGGCGATGGCGGCCGCCGGCTGGACCGCGGCCACGGCTGGCGCGGTCGGCTGGGGCGCAACACCGGCGACTTGCGCAACCGGCTCTTCGATCTCGTCGACAAGCGCATCATCGAAATTCAAATCGAAATCGTCGTCGAACGCATCTTTCGGGGCGGCAGCGGCCAGCTCATCCCCGGCGGGCACGACCTCCGGCTCGTCAATTTCGGGCTGATCGATTTCGGCGAGCTCAGCCGTGCGAACGTCGAAATCCATGTCGACATCGGCCATGGCTTCGTCGAAGTGGCCAGCAAAGTCTTCGTCGGACTCATCCGAAACGGCCTGAACAGGCGCAGCAGGAGCCTCAACGACAGCCTGTTCCATCGCAACATGCTCATCCAACATCGGCTCGTCTTCGAGCGAGCTTGAAATGGCGTTGTCGAATTCATCATCGAAGTCGGGTTCGGCAGCCGGCGCCGGGACTTCGGCAGCGGCGGCCTGCTGCAGCGGCACGTGCTCGTCCAGCGTTAGCTCGTCTTCCAGCGAACTTGCGACCGCATCGTCGAATTCGTCGTAGTCGACTGGATCGACGGCCGGCGCAGAAACCTCGGCGCTCGCAGCATTCAGTTCGGCCTCGTTCGCTGCATCGTCATCGAGCAGGAGGTCTTGTTCGAGCGACACGGCAAGCTGATCGTCCTCAAGCCTGTCGTCCCCAAGATCGTTGGCCACGGCCAAATCGTCTTCGAATGGCGACACGTCTTCGAGCGAACTGGCGATCGCATCGTCGAAATTATCATCGAAAGCCGCGTTAACAGCCGGCGCGGATAATTCGGCGGCACCAAGATCAAGGTCGGCGGCTGTAACGGCATGGACCGTTTCGTCCGTCGCATCGTCGTCCAGCAGGAAATCCTGTTCGAGCGAGGCGGCAACCTCGTCGTCCATCGGGGCGGCTTCGAAAGCCGGCTCGCGAACTTCGGCTACGCCATCATTGTCGTCAGCACCGAATTCGCCCATCAACTCCTTCTCGAGGTCGATGTCGAAATCGCCGTCGTCCACCGGCTGACCGGCGGGAGCCGCCTTCGGCTGGGCAGGCGTCTGTGGCCTGACTGGCTGGCGCGGGTCGAAACCCATGATCCTGGTCAATTCCGCGAAGGGATCGTCGTCAGCGATATCGTTGTTGGCGGCTGCTCTCAGATGGGTTCTGTCTGCCATTATCGTTCCCGAACTCGCACTCATTCGGACGCCATGGACGTCGCGCAGGGTTGGCCCTTACCAGCGCAATGTGGGCAAAAGGTGACAGGTTTTTTAGTCAAACCTAACGCATTTCGGTGGGCGCTTCAGCCCCGATCAGCGTCAGGCCGGACGTCAGAACGTCCGAAACAGCCTGCACCAGCCCTAGTCTGGCATGCGTCAATTCTCGGTCGTTAACCTTAACAAAACGTAAGTCGGGATTCTCGGTGCCCCTGTTCCAGTGTCCGTGGAAGCTGGAGGCAAGGTCGTAGAGGTAGAATGCCAGCCTGTGCGGCTCGAGCGCAAGAGCCGCGGATTCAATCAACCGGGGATATTCGGCAAGCTTCCTGATCAGGCCGATCTCGCCCACATCGGCCAGCGAAGCGGTCGCGGCGGCCAGCCGATTGCGATCGAAATTGGCCTCGCCCAATTGCTCGCTCGCCTGCCGGAACACCGAATGGCAGCGCGCCGAAGCGTACTGCACGTAGAACACCGGATTGTCCTTCGACTGCTCGGTCACCTTGGCGAAGTCGAAATCGAGTGGCGCATCGTTCTTGCGGTAGAGCATCATGAAGCGGATCGGGTCGCGACCGACCTCCTCCACCACCTCGCGCAGCGTCACGAAATCACCCGACCGCTTCGACATCCGCACCGGCTCGCCATCGCGAAAAAGCCTCACCAACTGGCAAAGCAGCACGGTGAGCTTGACCTTGTCGTCGGCGATCGCCCGGGCGAGCGCTTCCAGCCGCTTCACATAGCCGCCATGATCGGCGCCAAGCACATAGATCAGCTCGACGAAGCCACGGTCGACCTTGTCCTTGAGGTAAGCGACATCAGCGGCGAAATAGGTGAAGGTGCCATCCGACTTGACCAGCGGCCGATCGAGATCGTCGCCGACCGCTGTCGAGCGGAACAGCGTCTGTTCGCGGTCCTCCCAATCGTCCGGCTTCTCACCCTTGGGCGGCGGCAGCTTGCCCTTGTAGATATGGCCCTTCAGCGTCAGGTCAGCGATCGCCGAGCGGATCTTGCGGGCGTTGTCGGCATGCAGCGTGCGCTCGGAGAAGAAGACGTCGTGATGCACGTTGAGCAGCGCCAGATCCTGGCGGATCATCACCATCATCGCATCGATCGTCCGGTCCTTGACGATGGCAAGCGCCTCCTCATCCGGCATTTGCAGCAGGGAGCGTCCGAATTCGCCGGCCAGCTCCTGGCCGACCGGAATGAGATAGTCACCCGGATAGAGCCCGGCCGGAATCTCGCCGATGTCGTCGCCGAGCGCCTCGCGATACCGCAACATTGCGGAGCGGCCGAGCACGTCGATCTGCGCGCCGGCATCGTTGATGACATATTCCTTGGTCACGTCGTAACCGGCGAATGCCATCAGATTGGCGAGTGCATCACCCACCACGGCACCACGGCAATGACCGACATGCATCGGACCAGTCGGATTGGCCGAGACATATTCGACATTGGCCTTCCTGCCGCCGCCGACCGTCGAACGCCCATAGTTGCGGCCTTCGCCGAGAAGTGCGGTCAGATGCGCCTGCCAGAACCCGTCCTTGAGTCTGAGATTGACGAATCCAGGACCCGCGACATCGGCGGCGGCGATATCGGGATCGGCGCGCAGCGCTTGCGCAAGCCTGTCAGCCAGCGCGCGTGGAGACTGGCCGGTCGGCTTGGCCAGCACCATCGCCGCATTGGTCGCGAGATCACCATGGCTGGCGTCGCGCGGCGGCTCGACTGCGATACGCGACAGATCAGGTGAGGCGCCCTCGCTGTCCTTCAGATCAAGTGCTTCGACAGCTCTTGCGACTCGCGCGGTGAAATCGGCGAAGATGTTCATTGGTGTGGCTCTGGCGGCTTTAAGGGAATCCGGCTCATTGGCCGGCAAAATCGTGCCCGCCCTAGCTCAAATCCGGCGTATGGTCAAACAAACGGCGGTGTTCCTTCAAAGCGTAGGTATCAGTCATGCCCGCCAGGAAATCGGCGACGCCCCGCGCCTTGATACGGTCCTCGGCCCGGTCGAGCCCTTCGCGCCAGCCATCGGGCATGGCGCGCGGATCGGCGAAATAGACATCGAACAGGTCCTTGACGATCTGCTCGGCGTCGGCGCGCACGCGCATGACCTCGCTGTGCCGGTAGAGGTGCTTGTAGAGAAAGGCCTTCAATTCCTTTTCGAGCGCGGCCATGTCGGTGGAAAAACCCACCATCGTCTCGCCTGCCGCCCTCACCGCTTCGGCGCTATCCGGCTTGATGCGCGCAAGGTTCGCATGTGTCGACATGATGACGTCCTCGACCATGATCGTGATCTGCCGGCGCATCAGTTCGTGCCCCGTCCTCACATCGTCCAGCGCCGGATAGCGTTGGCGCACGCCTTCCAGGATCGACCCCGGCAACGAAATCTTTTCCAGCATATCCAGCGTCAGGAACCCGGATCTCAACCCGTCGTCGATGTCATGGGTGTTGTAGGCGATGTCGTCAGCGATCGCCGCGCACTGCGCCTCGATGCCGGCGAAGCGGTCGAGTTCGAGGTCGTGCAACTCCGAATAGTCGCGGATCGCCTGCGGCACCGGCCCTTTCAGGCCTTTCCCCTGGGCATCGGTCAATGGTCCGTTGTGCTTGACCAGACCCTCCAGCGTTTCCCAGGTGAGGTTCAGCCCGTCGAATTCGGCGTAGCGCCGCTCAAGCCGCGTCACCACGCGCAGCGACTGCGCATTGTGGTCGAAGCCGCCCCAATCGGCCATCTTCTCGTCCAACGCCTCTTCACCGGTATGGCCGAAGGGCGTGTGGCCGAAATCATGCACCAGCGCCACGGCCTCGGCCAGATCCTCGTCGCCGCACAGCGCCCGTGCCAGGGCGCGTGCAATCTGCGCCACCTCGATCGAATGCGTCAGCCGGGTGCGGTAATGATCGCCCTCATGCGCGACGAACACTTGCGTCTTGTGCTTCAGCCGGCGGAATGCCGTCGAATGGATGATGCGGTCGCGGTCGCGCTGGAACGGCGTGCGGGTCGGGCTCTCGACCTCATCAAACAGGCGCCCGCGCGACTTGGCCGGATCGCTGGCATAGTCCGCGCGCGGCCGATAGCCGAATCCGATGTCGCCCAACTCGTTGGTCATGGCCCCCAACTCATTGCCATGGGCTTTGCCGCAGTTGACTTGCCCCCTCGCGCTTCATACCTATCATATGCAACTGAAAGCAAGGTGACGCCGATGGGCGCTGATGCCAAGACTGCCATGAAAGTCGAGATGACCGACGCCGCCGCGAGAAGGATCGCCAAGATTGTCTCTGGCGAAGCCGGCAAGACGGCGCTGCGCGTTTCTGTCGAAGGCGGCGGCTGTTCCGGTTTTTCCTACAAGTTCGACCTGGTCGACACGCGCAACGATGACGACGTCGCCATCGAGAAGGACGGCGCCACCGTGCTGATCGACGACCTCTCGCTGGTCTATATGGGCGGCTCGGTGATCGACTTCGTCGACGACCTGATGGGCCAGTCGTTCCAGATCAGGAATCCGAATGCGGTCGCCTCCTGCGGCTGCGGCACCAGTTTCTCCATCTAAACCATGCCCACCATCGGCGCGGTCCGTCAGGTCGCGCTCTCGGCCGGGCGCGATCTCGACACAACCCTGGGATTCTGGCGGGATGTGCTCGGCATGAGCGTTCATGCCCGTTACGATCCGCCGGGCATCGCCTTCATCATGGCGGGCGACGTGCGCCTCTTCTTTACCGATGGCGTGCCGGCGGGGATCGTCTATCTCGACATGTCGGGGCTCGATGCCTTCCACGCCGAGGCAAAGGCCGCCGGCGTCCCCTTCACCGCGCCGCCGGCGCTCGTTCATCACGATACGCAGGGCCAGTTCGGGCCAGCGGGGGAAAGCGAATGGATGGCCTTCCTAAAGGACCCGGCAGGCAATACGATCGGCCTCGTCGAACGCCAGAAGCCGCAACAGCAATGAGGCCGTCATGAAGATCGTCACCTGGAACATCAACGGCGTTCGGGCCCGCCTCGGCAATCTCACCCATTGGCTGAGCGAAAGCGCGCCTGACATCGCCTGCCTGCAAGAGATCAAGACGGTCGACGAGCAGTTTCCGCGCGCCGAGGTCGAGGCGCTTGGCTACAATGTCGAAACCCATGGCCAGAAGGGTTTCAATGGCGTCGCCATCCTGTCGAAACTGCGCTTCGACGAGGTTATCAGAGGCCTGCCGGGCGACGACGCCGATGAGCAGGCACGCTTCATCGAGGGCGTATTCTCCACCGACAAGGGCAGCTTGCGCGTCGCCTCGCTCTATCTGCCGAACGGCAATCCGATCGATGACGAGAAGAAGTTTCCCTACAAACTGTCCTGGATGGCGCGGCTCGAACGCTGGGCCGAGGAGCGGCTTCTGCTCGAAGAGGCGCTGGTGCTGGCCGGCGACTACAATGTCATCCCCGAACCGATCGACGCCAGATTCCCGGAGAATTGGCTGGGCGACGCGCTGTTCCAGCCGCAGACGCGGCAAGCCTTCCGCCGGCTGATGAATCTCGGCTTCACAGAAGCCGTGCGCGCGGTTACCGACGCGCCGGACACCTACACGTTCTGGGACTATCAGGCCGGCGCCTGGCAGAAGAACAACGGCATCCGCATCGATCACCTGCTGCTGTCGCCGGAGGCCGCCAACCGCTTTTCATCAGCCTCGATCGAAAAGTATGTGCGCGCCTGGGAAAAACCCTCCGACCACGTGCCGGTAGCCATCGAACTGGCGCTGCAGCCCGCTTGATCAACCCGCCGCCCGGCGGCACATTCATAAGTTGACCTCTTATCGCCACAAATCGCGCGCTTGATGAGAAATCATCATGGTGGCTGGGGTTCCCATGACTATCCGATTTGCTCTGTGCCCGATCGGCTGCGCGCTTGCCATGGCTGTGGCGACGCCGGCTTTTGCCGATGCGGAATGCCTGGCTAACGGGAAATCGTTCCAGATTGGCCAGGTCGCCTGCCTGACGCTTTCCGGCGAGAGCCACCTCGCCCGCTGCGACATGGTGCTCAACAACACGTCGTGGACGAGGGTGGACGACGAGTGCCCGGGAAACAAGCCGGCACCACGCCTGCACCCAACGTCGATCTCTACACCGGCACCGAGCCTGGTGCCTGCGGAGCCGACCGAAAACTGATTTTCCGATAACTGGAAAGCGGCAATCCCGCCTACTGGTCGCCGCCGCCCTTGGTGAGGATGTCGTCGGCCAGCGAAATCGCGGTGCGACGATCGGCTTCGCCGGCGGCGGCAAACGCTTCTTCCTGCATGCCACGTATCCATGGCTGGTCGGCCGGCGCGGCGCGTTCGAGCGCCGCGGTCATCATCGCCAGCCCGCGAACGATCTTGCCGCTCTGGAACAGCAAATTGCCGAGTGTCGCCTGTGCGCCGGCATGACCCTTTTCGGCAGCGAGCTGGAACCAGCGGCCGGCCTGCTTGACGCTTGCCTTGACGCCGCCCTCGCCCTTCAGGAACATCTGGCCCATCTCGAACTGGGCGTTCGGGTTGCGATAGTTGGCGGCGGCGCGCATGTAATATTCCTGGGCCGCCACTTCGTTCTCGGCGACCGGGCTGCCGGGGATGCCCTTCCGTAGATAGTCGCCGAGCGCCACCAGCGCGTCCGACACATAGCTCTCTTCCGGCGAGCCGGGCTCGACATCCTGGTCGACGATCTCTGAGAAGAACTTGAACGCGGCATAGTCGTCGCGCGCCACGCCATCGCCCTCGGCATACATGCGCGCAAGCTTCCAGGTGGCGCCGATCTGACCATTTTCGGCCGCGTATTTATAGGCTTCCGCAGCCTGCTCCTTGTGGCCGTTCTTGTAGGCGGAAAAGCCGAACTGGAACACCGCCCAGGGGCTCGACTGCGGCTTCACGCCGGTCTTGTCGTCGAACACCTTGTCGTCGAAGGCCATGGCCTGGCCCACGGCGCCCAAGGTCGCGCCAAAAGTGGCGATCGCGACCAGTGCCGAAAAGACAGACGACCTCAACAACTCAGATATCCGCATAACAATGTGTTTCTTTGGCACCGCCCGGATGGGTGACCGCGCCATCGCGGGCAGGCCCTACCGTTTGTGCATATTTCCAAATCGCGCCTGACTGATAGTCGGTCGTGCGCGCCTTCCAGGCCTTTGCCCTCGCTGCCAGTTCCGTGTCGGACAGATCGACTTCGATCGTGCCGTTCACTGCATCGATCGAAACCACGTCACCATCCCTGAGCAATCCGATCGGGCCGCCCACTGCGGCTTCCGGCCCGACATGGCCGATGCAGAAACCGCGCGTCGCGCCCGAAAAGCGTCCGTCGGTGATGAGGGCCACCTTGCCGCCCATGCCCTGGCCGTAGAGAGCCGCCGTCGTCGACAGCATTTCGCGCATGCCCGGACCGCCGCGCGGACCCTCATAGCGGATGACGAGAACCTCGCCTTCCCTGTAGTTGCGGTGCGTAACCGCCTCGAAACATTCCTCTTCCGAATCGAAACAACGCGCCGGACCGGAGAATTTCAACTCCGCCATGCCCGCGACCTTCACGATCGCGCCTTCGGGGGCAAGGTTTCCCTTCAAGCCCACGACACCGCCGGTCTGGGTGATTGGTCGGTTGGCGGGATGGACCACATCCTGGCTATCATTCCAGGCAACGTGCTCCATGTTTTCGGCCAAAGTGCGGCCGGTCACCGTCAGGCAATCGCCATGCAGATAACCGTGGTCGAGCAGCGTCTTCATCAGCAGCGGAATGCCGCCGGCCTCGAACATGTCCTTGGCGACATATTTGCCGCCCGGCTTCAGATCGGCGATGTAGGGCGTCTTCTCGAAAATCCGTGCCACGTCGAACAGGTCGAACTTGATTCCGGCCTCATGCGCGATCGCCGGCAAATGCAGCGCCGCATTGGTCGAGCCGCCGGTGGCCGAAACCACGGTCGCGGCATTTTCCAGCGCCTTCAGCGTAACAATGTCGCGCGGGCGGATGTTCTTTGCGATCAACTCCATGATCTTTTCGCCAGAGGCGAAATTGAAGCGGTCGCGCATCTCATAGGGTGCGGGCGCGCCGCAGGAATAAGGCAGCGCCAGACCGATCGCTTCGGCGACGGTGGCCATCGTGTTGGCGGTGAACTGGGCACCGCAGGAGCCGGCCGACGGACAGGCCGCCTGTTCGATTTCGAGAAGTTCGGCATCACCGATCGTGCCAACCGAGTGCTGGCCGACCGCCTCGAATACGTCCTGGACGGTGATCTGCCTGCCCTTGTAGGAACCGGGCAGGATCGAACCGCCATAGATGAAGATCGACGGCACGTTGAGCCGCACCATGGCCATCATCATGCCGGGCAGCGACTTGTCGCAACCGGCAAGGCCGACCAGCGCATCATAGCAATGGCCGCGCATGGTGAGTTCGACCGAGTCGGCAATGACCTCGCGCGACACAAGCGACGATTTCATGCCCTGGTGGCCCATGGCGATGCCATCGGTGACGGTGATTGTGCAGAATTCGCGCGGCGTGCCGTTGGCGGAGGCGACGCCCTTCTTGACCACTTGCGCCTGGCGCATCAGCGAGATGTTGCAGGGTGCTGCTTCGTTCCAGCAGCTCGCGACGCCGACCAGCGGCTGCGCGATCTCGGCCGCCGACAATCCCATCGCATAGAGATAGGATCGATGCGGCGCGCGCGCCGGACCGACGGTCACATAGCGGCTGGGCAGCTTGGCCTTGGAGATGACTCTGGCGTCCATACTCTTCCTTGCCGCGGGCGGCGCGGCCTGCCTCATCGCCTGGCCTTCTTGGCGCGTGTCCCGAGACGGATTTGAGGTGCGCCGGGTTTATGGCGGGAAATAGGCAATGTTCCCGGCGAGGTTTCTACATTACAGGATGTTCAGAAACTGTTGCCGAAACGTCACAATCGCAGCGACGAAGGGCGTGCGGCGTATTTGCAACGTCGGCCGAGGCGCGGTCATCGTGGCAACGCCGTCCGCAAGGTCCATTCATGATAAAAGGCCGGGCAATGCCCGGCCTTTTGTTCTTTGATATTAAGTGGTTACCACTTGACCTTGACAGAGGCCGCAAGCGCCGTGACCAAATCGTTGCCGAACGTATACGTCACGTCATCGCCTGAAATGTCAGTTCCGTTGAATTCCGGCCCGACCTCGCCGCTGGTCATCACGCCGATCGCGCCGCCAAACCGAAGTTCGACGTTCTCCGAGGGGGTGAAGGAAGCGCCACCGCCAACAGTCCAGGTGTCGGTCTGCGTGCTGAGGCCGGTAGTGGTGCCACGATCCCAGGTCAAGGTGATCGCGCCGCTCCACTGCTCGTTGAATTTATGGCCGATGCCACCGGAAACAGTCCAGCCGTCGCGATAGAGCAGATCAAGCGAGGTAACGAAGCCTACGCCTTCATAGGTACAGGGCAGAATACCCTGAATCTGCCTCGAACAAAAACTGACAAGCTGGAGTTGGCTCCAGTCGACCCACTTGATCGAGCCGAAGGCCAGCCAGCCGGGTGCTATGCCGGATTGCAATTTGAACTCGACCGACTGCGGCATGGACTGGTTGCCGAAAACCGGAATGACCTGTCCATTGACCTGCGAAAGGTCGACCTGGCCGGTGATGTCGCCAAGGTCGACAGCGCTGTTGTAGACAAGGCTGGCGCGCAGCGCGATATCAGGAATTTCATAGGCCGTGCCAATGCGCCAGCCAACCCCGTCGCCGGCAAGTTCCAATAGACCTGTTCCATTGCCGACGGAGGCGAATGCCGGCGCAACCTGCCTCAGCTTGAAGCCGCTGACTTCCTGGTAGAAAACGCCGCCGATGAAGCGAAGCTGCCCTTTGCCGACATCCATCTTGTAGGAACAGGTCGCGGCATAGTTCTCGCTATCGATCTTTGTCTCGATGTTGTTGTTCACGCCCATCCAGTCGAAGCCCGGATTGGAGTGGGCACCCCACGGCTCCGAATAGTCGGCCATGCAGTCGACATGTTGGCCGATGCCGACCTTGATGCCCAGACGAGGCGAAAAATAGTCTTCTGTTTCATGGACGCCGTCGGTCTTTCCCCCGCCGAACCCGGTCGTCCCGATGCCATCAGACGGATCGATATCAACGACATTGTTCAGCGTCCGGTCGGGCATGACATAAGTGCCGGCGACCTCGCCGGTGACCTGTGACGGATCGAACAAAAGATCGATATTGTAGCCGCTGCGCTCAAGGCCGCCAGCATGCACCGTCCCGATCAGAGCCAACGAAAAGCACCCCGCCCCCAGCAGCGCTTTCAGACTCAATTTATTCATGAAACTCCTCCCCGAATATTAGTGGGGCAAAGCTAGAACCAATTCGGGTTAATGGCGCAACAACGAATTCGCGACGCGTACATGTACACCCCAATCGAACGCATTTTCGACAAAGTCCACGCGTTCGCCACAAGACCGGAAAACGGTCTTCTGGTCGCAAATCGACGAAAAAAATCGAAAAGAGCCGCTTAAAATGGCGTGAAAACAGACTATTTTGGGGAGATTAGGCCCAATTGTTACATTATGGCAACAATAGGGCTAAATCTTCCGTTTACGTCAATATTAACGCTGCGGAATGCCTGCTTTTGAAGCACAAGCGCCGGTCTCGGGGCAGTCTTGGCAGCAGGCGAATCTATCGATCAACTGGCATCGCGGACCCGTGTCAGCGCCACCGAAAGCTTCTCTTGCGCCTCGCGATATTCGGCAAGTTTTTCGCGCTCGGCCTCCACCACTTCTTCCGGCGCGTTGGCGACGAATTTCTCGTTCGACAGCTTCTTGTGCAGCCGGGCGATCTCCTCGGTCACCTTGGCCAGTTCCTTCTGAAGCCGCGCCGCTTCAGCGGTGAAATCGATCAGGCTGCCGAGCGGCAGGCAGATGGTCGCCTCATTGAGCACGATCTGGGCAGAGCCCTTGGGGGCTGCATCCGCCAGTGAAATATCGCCGACCCGCGCCAATCGCTTGATGGCAAGGCCATGGCGATCGAGCCGCTGGCGCGTTTCCTCGCTGGCGCCGATCACCACCAGCGGCGCGATCGCCGCCGGCGGCACGTTCATTTCCGAGCGCACCGACCGGATACCGGACACAAGGTCGACCAGCCAGTTGATGTCGGCCGCCGCTTCCGCATCCTCGAAGTCGGGCGACGGCCACGCCGCATGACAAAGCAGAGAAGACCGTTCCTGACCCTCCCCTGCCGTCTGCGCCCACAGTTCTTCGGTCATGAACGGCATCATCGGATGCAGCAGCTTGTAGATCTCGTCGAGCACGAAGGCGACGCAGGCCCGGCTTTCGGCCTTGGCGGCCTCGTCCGTACCCATGAAGACCGGCTTCAGCAGTTCCAGATACCAGTCGCAGAACAGGTTCCAGACGAAGCGGTAGGCAGCACCCGCCGCCTCGTTGAAGCGATATGAGGTGATGCCGTCCGTTATATCTCGGGCTGCTCGCGTCAGTTCGGTCAGGATCCAGCGGTTGACCGCCAGCTTGGCGTCGTTCAGCCAGAAATCGTCGTTGCGCGCGACCTCGTTCATCTCGGCAAAGCGCGTCGCGTTCCATAGCTTGGTGCCGAAATTGCGGTATCCGGCGATCCGCGCCGGATCGAGCTTCACGTCGCGCCCCTGTGCTGCCATCACCGTCAGCGTGAAGCGCAGCGCATCAGCACCGTATTCGTCGATGAGATCCAGCGGGTCGATGACGTTGCCTTTCGACTTCGACATCTTCTGCCCGTTCTTGTCGCGCACCAACGCGTGCATATAGACGGTGTGGAAGGGCTCCTCTTCCATGAAATGCAGGCCCATCATTATCATGCGGGCGACCCAGAAGAAGATCAGGTCGAAGCCGGTCACCAGCACGTCGGTCTGGTAATAGGTCTTCAGCTCCGGCGTCCTCTCCGGCCAGCCAAGCGTCGAGAACGGCCACAGCGCCGACGAGAACCATGTGTCGAGCACATCCTCGTCGCGGGTCAGGATCTCGCCCGGCTTGAAGTTTTCGAGCTTGTCCTCGACCCAGGCCTTCCACGGCCCCTCCAGCGCCAGGTAATATTCGACCGCGGCGCCGAGCGCCTCCTCCTCGGTCTTCTCGACGAAGACACGCCCGTCCGGCCCGTACCAGGCGGGGATCTGGTGTCCCCACCAGAGTTGGCGCGAGATGCACCAGGGTTCGATGTTTTCCATCCACTGGAAGTAAGTCTTCTCCCAGCTACCGGGTATGATCTTGGTCCGCCCTTCGCGCACGGACGCGATCGCCGGCCGGGCGAGTTCGGCCGCATTGACATACCACTGGTCGGTCAGAAACGGTTCGATCGGCACGCCGCCGCGATCGCCATGCGGTACCGCGTGGCGATGCGGCTCGACCTTGTCGAGAAAGCCGCCGGCCTCCATCAAATCAACGACCTTCTTGCGCGCAACGAACCGGTCGAGCCCGTCGAGCTCGTCCCAGACCGCCTGACGCTCCGGCGTCACCTCCAGCCCGGCGAGAAAATCCTCATTGTCCTTGAGAGTCACCGCCGCCTCGACGGTGAGGATGTTGATTGCCGGCAGTTTGTGGCGCCTGCCGACCTCGAAGTCGTTGAAGTCATGCGCCGGCGTGATCTTGACCGCGCCCGAGCCCTTTTCCGGATCGGAATACTCGTCCGCCACAACCGGGATCTTGCGGCCAACGATCGGCAGGACGAGGTTCTTGCCAACCAGGTGCCGAAAACGCTCGTCGTCGGGGTGCACCGCAACGGCCGTGTCGCCCAGCATCGTTTCGGGGCGCGTCGTGGCCACAGTGATGAAGGTCTTCGGGTTTTCCGGATCGAAGGCCACACCCTCGACCGGATAGCGGAAGTGCCACAGATTGCCATTGACCTCCTGCTGCTCGACCTCAAGGTCGGAAATCGCGGTCAAGAGCTTCGGGTCCCAGTTCACAAGGCGCTTGTCCTTGTAGATCAGCCCTTCCTTGTAGAGCGTCACGAACACTTCGAGCACGGCCTTGGACAGGCCCTCGTCCATGGTGAAACGCTCGCGCGACCAGTCGGCCGAGGCGCCGAGCCGCTTCAACTGATTGAGGATCGCGCCACCGGATTCGGCCTTCCACTCCCAGACCTTTTCGATGAACTCTTCGCGCGTGAGGTCGCGGCGGTGGATCTGCTTCTCCATAAGCTGGCGTTCGACCACCATCTGCGTGGCGATGCCTGCATGGTCCATGCCGGGCTGCCACAGCACGTTCTTGCCGCGCATGCGCTCGAAGCGCACCAATATGTCCTGCAGCGTGTTGTTGAGCGCATGGCCCATATGCAGCGAGCCGGTGACGTTGGGCGGCGGGATGACGATGGTGAAGGCTTCTGCACCCTCCTCGGAGCCAGCGCCGGCGCGAAACGCGTCGGCCTCTTCCCAGAGTTTTGCGATCTTCGGCTCGACGGTTTTGGCGTCGTAGGTTTTTTCGAGCATGGAAAGGCGTCCGAGCTGTCGGGATTTGTTGGGTTTGGTGTAAATCGGAAGGCAGTTGGCAAGTCAACCGCAGCGAAGCTGCAGATAGTATGACCAGTAGATAGGAGCCTCATAGTTCGAGGCAATTCGCACAAGCGATCCTCCATGCGCCCACTCCTCTTGACCAGTGATCGCAAACCGCCATAGCTTTCCGACGCTGCTGTAGGGCGCATCGGCTTTGGCCGGAGGGGCATTGCCCGCCTACGACACCTCAACGCGCCCAAGCCGAATATGTCGAATTTCGAAAACTTCAGGAAACAGGCCAAGCTCCACCTGCGTTGGCATCGCGAACGGTACTATCCCGTCGCGGCTGCGATCGGGTCGATACTGCCGCGTTTCCGCCATCTGACCGATCGCCAGATCCTGGATCACAGCTTCAAGCTTGCCGACGCCCAGGAACTGGTTGCCAGGAAGGCTGGTTTCGAAAACTGGCAGGCGCTGAAGAAAGGCCTTCAACCCATGACCGACAGCATGACCTCCGATGCCGAAAAACCCTTCCTTGCCTTGGCCGAGCCGCAGCTTTTTGTCTCCGACATCGCTACCGCCCGGGCGTTCTATGAACAGAAGCTCGGCTTCACGACGCGCTTCGCCCATGGCGAACCGCCCTTCTACGCCCAAGTCTTGCGCGACGGCGCGCGGTTGAATCTGCGCCATGTCGACAAGCCTCTCTTCGACAACGACTTGAGAGCAAGAGAGGACCTGCTGTCGGCAACCATCGTGGTCGACGCCATCAAGCCGCTGTTCCTGGAATATCAGGCGGCAGGGGTCGACTTTCACCAGACGCTGCGGACTGAACCGTGGGGCGCCCGCACCTTCATCGTCGGCGATCCCGACGGCAATTTGATCGCTTTCGCAACACCGGCGGGAAGCGGCTGAGCCACGGAACAAAAAACGCCGCTCGATTGGCGGCGTTTTCCTGCGTCGACTGTCGCGATTTGCTACTGCGCGCCGCGCGCCACGCGCTCGATTTCCTCGCGCACCAGCCGCTCGACCAGTGTCGGCAGATTGTTGTCCAGCCAGTCCTGCAGCATGGGCCGCAGCATCTCTTCGGCCATTTCGTCGAAGGTTTTCTTGCTGCGGCTGGCAAACGCGTCGGAAAGCTCGCCGAAGGCAGCGGCAACCTGCCGGCCCGTATGTTCGGAAAGGATTGCCGGACGAGAAGTCAGTGCCTCGCTTGTCGCCGGATGCGCCGATCCACTTCGCGGCGGAGCCGGCTCGAAAGCAGGTTCGGCTGTCACTTCGTCCTCGACAACCTCGGCCTCCGGCGGTCGATGCGTCTCGGCCCTGACAGGGGCGTTGCCCGGCTTGCTCACCGCTTCCTCGACCGGGGCGGTCTCTTGCCGCCAATGGGCAACGATGCTGTCGGTCGTCTCGGCAACCCTTGGCGCGGCAAGCGCATCCGGCCTAGCGACCGGGGCCGGCTCGGCGGCAACCCTGGAACTCACCTGTGCAAGCGTCAGTGGAGGTTTGACCGGAGCCGGATCGGATCGCACCGGTGGCTCCATGCGTGCGATGACAGGATCGGCAGGTTGCGCATGCACCTCGGTCCGCCCGGCGGGCCTCATAGCATCCAGTCCCGGACGCAATTCAGAGCGAAAAGCATCCACCTCAGGTGCCGTCCTGGCTACCTCCGGCGCGCCTGCCGCCGGTGGCGTCCCGCCTACCGCCGGTGGCGTCCGACCTGCCGCCGGTGCCGACACTGGAACAGACGCCAAATCCTGAAGCAACTCATCTGCTTCGCCCGGCTGCTTGCGGCCGGTGTCGCTGTCCTCAATGATCCTCCTGATGGAAGCCAGTATTTCTTCCATGGAAGGTTCGCGTTGCACGCTGCTTGCCGTCGCCATCGTCACATCCGCCGCCCTTGTGACACCTTGCAGATTTCCCACCCGGCCAAAGCCGATGCGAATCATGCCGACAGCGTAACCCACGGATCGCCTTGGGAGAATCCCCAATCTGATGGCCTGTTGGATTTCAACAGACTATGTATGTCACGCAAAGCGTGCCCTCGAGCTTGACCCGAGGGTGCGTTGCGGTTCTGCGATAACGACACGCATAAGAACAAGAACTTGAAGGGCGGCGCATGGATCCCACCACAGACGCGCTTCAAGCCTGCGCATCCTTCCGACGCGCAGGCCCTAATGCCTTGATATGAAAGTGCTATGAATCAATCGGCTTTTGCAATCGTGGGCAGACCGCCGACAAAATCAGCGGCCATCCGGCGTGCGCAGGCCGATCCATTTGTCCTTGACCGCATTGTAATGCTCTTCCGGCCGATATTTCGTCACCTGAAGGGCGAGACGCTCGGTTGACAGGCGACCGATCGCCGAGAGGATGGCGTAGCTCGCTACCACCACATCGTGTTCGGAATTGGCCTGGTTGATCTTGGCGGTGATGACGGTCGCCTGCGCGTTAAGGACGTCGAGCGTGGTGCGCTGGCCGACATTACGTTCCTCGATGACGCCGTTCAGCGCCAGTATCGAGGCGTCGATCACTTGCTTGTTGGCCGCAACGTTTTGCTGCGCCGCAGTATATTGCGACCATGCCGAGGCCACGGCCTGGCGCACCTGGTCGCGGTTGACGTCAACCTCGATCCGCGCCTGGCTGAGCGATTCCTTGTTCTGGCGCACGATCGCCGAAGTGCGGCCACCCGAATAGATCGGTATGGTCAGCGTCGCGCCGACGCTGGCCGAATTGGTTGTGCCGTCCTGCGAGTTAAGGATGCTGCCAGGCACGGTGTTGCGATAGGCGCTGGAAACGCCGGCGGAAGCGGAAAGCTGCGGCAGCAACGCACCCTCGGCCGATTTCACCGAAAATGCCGCCGCGTCGACCAGATGCTGGGTGGCGAGAATGGCCGGATGCTCGTTGGCAGCGATCGCGATTGCAGAATCGAGGCTCCGTGGCAACAGCTTGGACAATGGTGAAGCACCCCTGAGCTTGCCCGGCTCGTCGCCGACGATCTGGTGATAGAGCGCAGCACTTGCCAACGCCTGGGCGCGGGCAGCACTCAACTGCGCCACGGCAGACGCGCGCGAGGCATCCGCCTGCGCGACGTCGGTGCGCGTGCCCTCACCGACCTCAAAGCGCGAGCGTGCCGCGCGTGCCTGCTCGGTCAGGAACTGCAGGTTCTGTTCGGTTAGCACCGCGATTTGCCGGTCGCGTATGACGTCCATGTAGGCGCTCGCCGCGTTGAACAGGATGTTCTCTTCGGTGTTGCGCAGGTTTTCGAACGAAGCGCGCACCTGGGATTCGGCGGCCGCGACATTGTTCCTGGTCTGAAACCCGTCGAACAACGTCTGGTTTATCTGGACGCCGAAGTTGCCGGTGGTCAGACGTGTGCTGCTGTTGGTGCCGTTGAGGTGGCTGCTGGAGTAATCGATGCTCGCGGAACCGGCGATGGTCGGACGCCAGCCCGACTTGGCGATGGCGACGCCCTCATCGGTGACACGGACACCGGCGCGGGCCGAATTTAGTTGCGAATTGTTCTGATAGGCCTTTGAAAGCGCGCCGAGGATGGTTTCCGCCGAGGCGGCCAGCGGAGAAAGCGCGGTCGCGGAAACAAGGACGGCGGTAAAAAGGCTCTTGCGTACAGACGGCACGTTATATTCCCTCATTCGTTTTGCACGGGAACCGCGCAACGCCAGCCTCTCTTTCTGATCAGCCGGCGCCGCGTTTTCATCGTTCCCCCGCTGATAGCCCCCAGAATGCCCGGTTATGCTGATCAACAACGATTGTTCAAACGCAAGCGATCATGACAACGCCTTTGCTGCAAGGCAAAACCACTCAGAATTCAAACGCATGGATGCGTTCAAATCCGGGTAGTGGCTTTATTGCCGCATTAAATGCGCGTCTTCCCGTTACAATCCCCCCGGTTTTAAAAAATAAACGGGCCACGCCCGAGTTTCCCTGTCCTTCGACCGCGACAAGACGTCCGCCTTCCGCGAGTTGGTCAAGCAGCGGCGCCGGCACCTTGCCGACGCTGCCGCCGATGATGATGACATCGTATGGCGCCGCCGCGGCATGGCCTTCCGGCAGCGATCCCCTAGCCACGGTGACATTGTCGCAGCCCAGCTTCGAAAGCGTCGACATGGCGGTCTCAGCCAGCGTCGAATCGCTTTCCAGCGCAACGACGGATTTTGCCAGCCGCGACAGGATCGCCGACGCGTAGCCGGTGCCGCAGCCGACATCGAGCACCGAATCACCCGGGGCGATCTCGGCCAGCTGCATCAGTTTGGCCAGTGGCGAAGGTTCCATCAGATAGCGTGGACCATCCGCTCCATTGGCAACGCGGATGTCCTCGTCGATATAGGCAACAGCGCTTTGGCCGGGGCCGACAAACGCCTCGCGCGGCACGGAAAGCAAGGCATCGATGAGTGGCGCGCTGGTCACGTCGGTGGTGCGGATCTGGCCATCGACCATCTTCACCCGGAGCTCGGCAAAATCAGCGCTCATGTTCCAACCAATCCGCCCAAACTCGGTCCGCCCGGACCCAATCCACTTGCCGCGCCAGCGGCTCATTTCGATAGGAACCCTGGCCCCTGGCGCTGGCGCGCGGGAGCTTGGGCGCCTGGAGGCCTCGCCCGGAATCGAACCGGGGTGCAAGGATTTGCAGTCCTCTGCGTAACCACTCCGCCACGAGGCCTCATTGCTCCCGGCGTTCCACCCGGTTCCAATAGGTTGCGGCGAAAATGCCGTCAAGCGGCCATGGTGCATTCCGGACGGTTTCCCTCTCGGCATCGTGCCCCGTGTCGAATCGTCGATACGCATATTGCAATTAGTATATTAGTCAATTGTTAAACACCGAATATGGCAAAGGGAAGCCTGCAACCTGAATCGCCCATCAGACAGGCAGGAGGTTTCGCCACCCTCGAGGAGATTTGCAGGATTCGGAGCAGCACTCAGCGCATTATCCGTGGTGAGTCGAGCGAACGTCTCCGACGCCTACTGGCTTGCCAGTTCGCCGCGAACTCCTCATTTCGATCGCCGCCGTCGCTCCCACCAGACGACTAACCGGCGCCGGTGGCGGCGCACCAGAGCAAACTCGTAGGAGAGCACCAGCAATCCGATCGGAATCATCCAGAACCCCAGGATGGGCAGGAAGCCGAGAATGCCGCCGAAGATCAGGACGGCCCCGATCGCGATCCTGCGGCCACGCGAGCGCGGCATGGTGAACTGGCGGCCGAAGACCGATATTTTCCGTGCCGGCTCCTGATTGTCGCTTGCTGCGCTCATGTCTGGTTGATGATCCGCTCGAATAAATGAAGACACCAGCAGACGAAAGCCGCAACCGCCTTTTCGGTTCCGCGCTCCCCGCCGGACGGCTAATATGAGGACGCAAACACGCGATTGCGAGAAATCGCCGCCCGAAAAAGCATCGAAAAAATACGAAATGCTTCTTTGCAAAGCCGAAACGGGTTTGCTATAGGCTGCGCCACTCACATGAGAGCCTCTGTTCCCCGGTAGCTCAGTGGTAGAGCAACCGGCTGTTAACCGGTTGGTCGCTGGTTCGAATCCGGCCCGGGGAGCCAGTCGCTTTGCGAGATCGCTGGCACCCTCCTGCCGAGCCTCAAGTCGCTCTGCTGTAGGCCAGGAACACCCGGCCGTTCTTGAACGTCTTGGAGCGCGACAAGGTCCATCGCGGCTTGCCGGTCACACCGGCGAATTGGCTCTTGCCCGAACCCAGCACCACCGGGCAGACCAATAGTTGCACTTCATCGATCAACCCCGCTGCTGCCAATTGCGCCACGATGGTGCCGGACCCCAGCACCGTCATACCGGGTCCCGGCGTCTGCTTGATCCGCGCGATCGCCGTTTCCGGATCATCTTTCAGCAATGTGGTGTTAGACCATTCCGCCGAACCAAGAGTACGGGAAAACACGTATTTGGCTGCCTCGTTCATTCCCTTGGCTATTTCGGGCATCGCCTTCGCCGCCTCCGGTGTGGGCCACCATGCGGCCATGAGTTCGTAGGTGAGGCGGCCGAACACCAGAGCGTTTTTGCCTTGCGCATTGCCTTTCGTGAATTCCAGCAAATCCGGATCGTTCGCGCCTTCATGGGCGAAGCTGTAGTCGTTATTTGCGTCGGTGAAGTAGCCGTCCAGCGACACACTGTTGAACACACGTAATTTTCGCATCACGAGACCTCTGCTGATTGGTTGTCGGCCACCCGTGGCGAACATGCGAACCGCGTCAGTCGTCACGCAATCTAAAAGATAGCCACGAAGCTACCTAATCCTTTCATCTCAAAAGTCAAGAAAGGAAGCCGAAAAGCTATGTTTTTCGATGACGCATCATGCGCACCAAGCATCGACGCATCCCGTCGCCACGAGCGGCTCACACAGATTTCGTATCTTTTTTCGCCAGATAGACGCCCAAGGCATCGAGCAATGCATTCCAACCGTGCTCCCGGCCTTTGAGGCCGTCGCTCGGCGGAATGATGCACATCTGTTCGGTATAGTGCAGCCGCGTGCCGGGCTTCTCATCCATGAACACTATGGTTGTGAGCGAAACCGTATGGACCCGTCCATTCACAGCCATCGAGTAGGCAAGCACGATGCGCTGGCCTTCGGCGATGTCGAAATACCGCGTCTCATTGACGTGCTCATCTGTCGCGTGGCGAAAGGCGCCACGTTCGAAACCTCCGGGGCGGAAATCCATTTCAAGCGCGGAATTTCCCAGCCACTCGGCCTTCTTCTCCCGGATGCTCCAGGCAGCCCAGACTTCTGCCCTCGAATTTGGATACACGCGTTCGAGCGTAAAGTTCTCATGGTATTGCGACTGATCTTCCATCAATTGCCGCCTTTCGCCAGGAATATCCCGAGATCATCGAGGCGATGCTCCCAGAGCTGGCGATGTTGCAGTACCCACTCCTCGACCCAGTACAGCGTATCCGGCTTAAGTGTTACGGTGCGGACCCGGCCCTTCTTCTCGCTGTGTGCAAGACCCGCATCCTCAAGAACCTTCAGGTGCTTGAGAAAGGATGGTCCGGCCATATCAAATGGCTTCGCCAACTCGGAAACAGAGGCCGGCCCCCTCACCAGTCGCTCCACGACGGCGAGCCGTGTCGGGTCGGACAGCGCAGCGAAAATCGTCGGCAGTTGAGCATTAAAGCTGGCCATATGGCTAACTAGCTCGACGCTCGAAGCGAGTCAAAACAAGAAGCTGATCGGCTATGTTTTCCGGCTATACGCCGTCTCGAGCACTTTGCCGCCAGCCCCGCCAGCGAAACGAGATTGCTCGTATCGGGGCGGATGCGAATTTGATTTGCTTGGTAATCCGGCATCCATAGGGCAAACTCCCTGCCGGGCTTCAGGAGGAGAGATGAAAGCACGCACCGCCACGGTCGGCGACCTGGAAGATGTTTTTCGTGATCTGTCGAAGCGCATGTCCGACGAGTATGTCGCGGCCGGCAAGGACCCCAAGATCGCCTACGACAATCTGATGATGAATCTCAAGGAAGGTCGCGCCCACGCGCTTGTCCAGGATGACAAGACTGTCGCGATCATCGCCTGGCATGAGCATAGCGACGCCGCGGTGACATTGTTCGCCGCGCGCGAGGATTTCTTCAGCGCCGCGACCGTTCGCTTCTGCAAGCGGCACATTCGCCAAATCCAGGCACTTGCCGGCAACCTGCCCATTCACTCAACCAGTTGGCTCCGAGGACCTGACGTCGCGAGATGGTTTCGAATAATCGGCTATGTCGAGCGAGAGCCGGTGGACGGCGCCAGCCTGTTTGAATTGCCGCCGGCAACGTCTGAAGGGCGGATCGGCCAACGCGAGGCAGGCGACGAGGGGAGCAATATTTCGGCTCATCGACGTACCGGGTGATACCCTGCGCAAACCTTGCCGAATCTTAAAGCGTGTCGCGCAAAACGCGACACGCTTTCGCATTCATCGCGCATGTCGCCTGATGGACCGGATCACCACCTTCCGCGATCACGCAATACCCTGACCTGTGACATTTGCTACCTTCCTTCCCGTGCGGATCTGATTTCCGCTTGGCCGGCGCCCGGCAATCTACCCCAACGCCCCCCCACAGTGGCGCCGGCCATCTTCCCACCATAGTGATTGCGGCGGCAGGAAATCCTGCTCATCTCGCCGCCTCTGGTGTTTTGCCGGGAAGCGTCTGCTCGACCAGATTGACGTAGTAGCGCAGCACGGTCGGCACGATCTCGTCGTTGAAGACGTAGCGGTCGCCGTGCAGACCCTCGCCGGGGCCGACATCGCCGACGCCGATCCAGGCGTAGCAGCCGCCTGCCTCGCGAACCATGTAGGCGAAATCCTCGCAGCCGAGGCTCGGGCTGAACTCGGTCGAGACGTTCTCCCTGCCGACGGTGGCGGCAGCCGCCTCGACGGCACAGGCCGTGGCATCCGCCGTGTTGATGAGCGGCGGATAGCCCTTCCTGTAGTCGAGCATGGCGTTGAGCGAATGGGCGGCGGCAACACCCCGGGCGATCTCGCCGATCAGCCGCTCGCAGTGATCGGAATGGCCGGGCTCGAAAAAGCGGCAGGTGCCTTGCAGCCAGACCTTACCCGGCACGATGTTGCCGACATTGCCACCATGGATCTGCGTAAGACTGACGACAAGCGCGCTTTGCGGATCGACCGAGCGGCTGACGATACGCTGCACGGCCTGGACAAAGGCGCCGGCGGCAAGAATCGGATCGTCGCCGAGTTGCGGCATGGCGGCATGCGCGCCGAGACCTTCGAAGGTCAGTTCGAAATTATCGACGGCCGCCATCTGCGGTCCAACGCGCGCGGCGATCGTCCCCAGCCTGACGCCCGGCCAATTGTGCACGGCATACACCGCCTCCACCGGGAAACGCTTGAAGAGCCCTTCCCCTATCATGCGCATGCTGCCGCCTTCGTTCTCTTCGGCCGGCTGGAAGATGAAGCACACCGTGCCGTCGAAGGCGCGCGACTGGCTGAGCAGCCTGGCGGCGCCGAGCAGCATGGCGGTGTGGCCGTCATGGCCGCAGGCATGCATCATGCCCACATTCCTGGATGCATAGGGCAAGCCGGTTTTCTCCACGACCGGAAGCGCGTCCAGCTCGGCGCGAAGACCGATGGCGCGTGCGCCGGTGCCACTGCGCAGAACACCGACAACCCCGGTGCCGCCGATCCCCTCATGCACCTCGTCGAAGCCGAAGGCGCGCAGTTTCTCGGCGACGAAGCGTGCTGTTTCGTGCTCGTTGAACCCGAGTTCGGGATTGGCATGGATATTGTGTCGCCATTCTATGACCTCTGGCGTCAGCGCGGCGATCGGGTCATTGTGCAGCATGACGTTCTCCTTGGATGGCGGCAAAGGGCGGTCATGGTCCGCTCCTTTGGCATCGCCCACAGATAGGCGCGCCGGCCAGGAGGCGTCTTGAACCGGATTGACCGCAGGACGAAAGACGTGCACGCCACCGAAACCAGCAAATATTGGCGCCATCCCTGCTTCCCTGACCTTGGCTTGTTCAAGGCGCGCTTCACGCGGCATCGTTACGAGTTGCACACACACCCGACCTATGTGATCGCCCTGATCACCGCTGGCTGCGAGCGCATCCGCATCGGGCGCCGCAATGTCGTCGCCCCGGCCGGAACCATTGCCATCGTCAATCCGGAGGAGTGGCATGACGGGGAACAAGGCGCGGATGAAGGCTGGGCCTACCGGACCTTTTATCCCACCGTGCCGCTGATGACGGCGCTCGCCCGCGAGCTGGGCCGGGAGCGCGCCCCGGTCTTCTCGCGCGCGATCATCGAAGACCATCATCTCGCAGCAAGGCTGGCGGCGGCGCATGAAGGCTCGACATCCCAGGACGCAACGAAAGCCGAGGCGTCCCTGCTCGCTGCGTTGGGGCGTCTCATCGTTCGGCATGGCGACTGGAATGGGCGGGCCGAGGAGGTCGAAAACGCCGGATCGCGGCGGCGATTCTCAGTCTATGAGGAACTGATCGAAAGCAGGCTGGGCTCGCCGCTCGATCTCCAGCAACTTGCCGACGCCGCGCGCGTCACCCGGTTCCAGGTCATACGGGATTTCAAGAAGGCGATTGGCCTGACACCCGCGACCTATATCCGCGACCGGAGACTGCGGCGCGCCCGCCTCTTGATCGAAGATGGGCTCGGCCTCGCCGATGCCGCCCTGTTGGCGGGTTTCGCCGACCAGAGCCATCTCACGCGAACCTTCCGCGCCGCGCACGGCATGTCGCCAGGCATGTTCCGCAAAGCCGGCTGAGCCCTCCCGAAACGAGACCTACTTGCGCGTGGATCCTTGCCGCGCGATGGTGTCACAAGGCTTGGGAGGAACCATGCGAAACATCCTGGCATCAATGACGCTGCTGCTTGCGGCCGCGCTATTTGCAGACACGGCTCAGGCGCTGGACAGCAGCGGGATGCCCGTTGTCGTGACGCCGCTTGCATCCCGCACCGAGACGGCGTCCGGCCAACCGATCACGCTGCCGCAGAAAAATGTCCAGGTCCTGGTCTCGACTTACGACATCGCGGCGGGTGCAACCTTGCCGGTCCACAAGCACCCCTTCCCCCGCTACGCCTATGTCCAGGCCGGGACGCTTCAGGTCACCAATGTCGAGACCGGCAAGAGCAACACCTACAAGACAGGCGATTTCATCGTCGAGATGATCGGCCAGTGGCACCAGGCCATCAATGTCGGGACCGATCCGGTCAAGCTGCTGGTAATCGACCAGGTTGAAGAAGGCACCAAGAACACGGTGCTGCGTCAATAGCCGGCACTTTCAATCCTCCGTTCCGCTCACATTGCCTAGGACAGAAAACGGATGGAAGCGCTCGTCGTCGGCCTTAAAAGCCCGAACGAGTACGTTGGTGTCGGGAATGATCCTCACCGCTTGCCAGCCCAGCCTAGTTCGGCGACCACGTTCATTTCATCGATCGACAGGGATAGGCCACCTTCCCTCTTCAGGAAGTCGAAAACATCCGAGATCTTTCCTGTCGGCCGCGCGGCTTTCATCTCAACCCGGCCATCGGGCAGCTTGTCCACGATAATTTTCTCGCCCGGATGAACACCCAGATGCTTCAGGATATCCTTGCGCAGCGTGATCTGCCCATTGGCGGTAACGGTAAGCGTGCTCATAGCGAGGCCCTCCTGTCGAAGTTACTATGTAAGGCAAAAGCGCTTTACCATCGAGAGCGCCAGAGCCCGTTGGCTAGCTGCAGCGACGATAGGGGCCGCGCTGAGCCAATAGTTCCGGCTTTCGCGGCAACGGACCCGATGCTAGGGCTGCGCAGTCTCTTACCATCAACGGAACCGCCCCGTGACCGATATCGAACGCCTTCGCCCACCCCTGATCGAAATCTGCGTCGAAGGCATAGACGGGCTGCTCACCGCGCAGTCAGCCGGCGCCGATCGGGTCGAATTGTGCGCCAGCCTGGTCGAAGGTGGCACCACGCCAAGTCTTGGCACAGTACGCGCGGCCCTCGAACTGGCGACGATCCCGTTCCACGTCATCGTGCGGCCGCGCGGCGGCGATTTTCTCTACAGCGATGCCGAATACGGTTCGATGCTCGCTGACGTGAGCGCGCTGCGCGAGCTCGGCGTGGCCGGTGTCGTCGTCGGCTGTCTGAACGCCGACGGCACCATCGACGAAAAGCGCATGAATGAACTGGTGCAGGCGGCCGGACCTTTGAATGTCACCTGCCATCGCGCCTTCGACATGACGAGCGATCCGGCCGAGGCGCTGGAGGCGCTCATCCGATGCAAGGTCGGCCGTGTGCTGACCAGCGGCCAGCGCGACACGGCGCTGGAAGGAGCCGAGCTGCTGGCGGATCTCGTCCGGCAGGCCGGCGACCGCATCATCATTCTTGGCTGCGGCGCGCTTGGTCCCGACAACATCGCCGAGGTGCTGGGAACAACCGGGCTGACAGAAATGCATTTCGCCGCACTCAAGGACGTGCCGAGCACCATGCGCTACCGCAATCCCCGTGTCGGCATGGGCGGTGACGACCTGGATCGCGAGTATCGCACCACCGTCACCGACGGAGCGCTGGTGGCAGCGACGATCGCGGCGGTTCGAGCGTGATGACGAATACGCCCGCGCTAATCGTCAGGGTTTCGCCACAGGATGAGCCCGCCATCCTCGCCCTCAATAACGAGCATGCGGCCGAACTGTCATGGCTCGAAGCCGGGCGTCTTTCCTTCCTGCTCGGTGAAGCATTTTATGCGCGCCGCATCGGTGCGCTCGACGCCTTCATCATGACCTTCGACCAGGACGCCAATTACGACAGTCCGAATTTCCTGTGGTTCCGCGACCGCTACAAACGCTTCGTCTATGTCGACCGCGTCGTCGTCGCTGGCCACGGGCGCGGTCGCGGTCACGCCCGCCGGCTCTATGAGGATCTGTTCGATCATGTTTCGCGCGCCGGCCAGACCCTCGTCACCTGCGAGGTCAATGCCGAGCCGCCCAATCCCGCCTCTGACGCCTTTCACGCGGCACTCGGTTTTGTCGAGGTCGGCGATGCGGTGATCCATGGCGGCAAAAAGACCGTGCGCTATTACGCCAGGCAGATCACCGGCTGACACGTCAGCGAACTGCACACTGGCGCCATAAAGAAGCCAGGGCTAATGTAAAAGCTTCCGCCAGCCGGGTGCAAAACACCATGCCGAGCAATGTCTTCCGCTTCGACGAAAGCTGGGACATCCCCGAAGCGACTCCGCAAGAGGTGTGGGACGTGCTGTCCGATGCCGAGTTGCTGCCGCTCTGGTGGGGCGATGTCTACAAGGAGGCCGTGCCGCTCGACAGGAAGGGCAAGGGCTTGGTCGGCTCGAGAGCGAGAGCCCGCGCACGCGGCGCCCTGCCCTATGAACTGAACTTCATCATCGAGGCCGTCGAGATGGATCCAGGCAAGCTCGTCGGCGTCAAGACGATCGGTGACTTCGACGGCCTGTGGCGCGCGGAGTTGGCCCCTTCCGGGACCGGCACCCATGTCAAGCTGACCTGGCAGGTGACGGTGGAGCGGCCGATCCTGAAATTGCTGGCGCCGTTGCTGCGGCCTGCCTTCGCGTGGAACCATCGCTGGACGACGCCGCGCGGCGAAGCTGGCCTGCGCCGTTATTTATCGGCACGCAAAAACGGCTTGCGGACCTGATCCATCCTACCAGTTGCGGTTCAGCCAGGCGCGGGCCGGCTTTTCGACGATGTAGTAGCTGCACAGCGCGCAGGCGAACACGCCTGCCAGCATGGGCAGTGGCGCACTGCCTTGCGAATAGACGAATTTGTAGAAGGGCTGCTGCCACAGATAGAGCGAATAGGACCACAGCCCGAGCATCGCCATCGGCCGCGAGGACAAGAATCCAGTCAGGTAGCGCGCACTGAAGTCGAGCGAGTTGACGGCAAGCGCCAGCAGCGGCACGGCCACCAGGTAGTGGATCGGCGTCGGTACCTGATCAATGAACAGAAGAACTGCCGCGGCGGACGCCGCAAGGGCAACATGCGGACCCCTGAACAAGGCCGGCAGCCTGTCGTCGGCCTTGAGCAGGCAAATCACCGCCGACAGCAGGATCGAGGCGATGTGCACGTCAGTTCGCCAATAGGTGGCCTCGTAATCTATGCCGAGCACCCAATACGAAATGGCGCCGTTCGCCATGGCCAGCACCGACAGCGTGCCGAGCAGCGCGATGACGCGGCTACGCCTTGAAATGACGAAACTTATCAGCGCCAGGATGACATAGGCGTGTTCTTCGACACAGAGCGACCAGATATGGTCCAGCGCGCCGGCCCGGGTGAAGAGAATTCCAGCATAATTATAGGTAAACGTCAGCGCCGTCAGCGCCGCCTTCCATTTGAAGGCGATGAAGGTGCCGGATAGGGCAATCATTGAGACGACGACGAAAACCAGTAGCGCCGGATAGATGCGCGAGAACCGGCGCTTGAAGAATTTCTTCAGCGGATAACGCTCGATAAAGAGGATTTCCGCCATCAGCCGACCGCTGAGCACAAAGAAGAACTCTACGCCCATGACGCCGAGATTGATGCCGGGAACGGGAAAGAAATGGCCGATCAGGACCAGTGCTATCGACAGGCCGCGCCATCCGTCGAGATAGGCCAGCCTTGTTCTCGACGCAGTGTCGGCGGCCGACCGGGACGGAACGACATGCGTCGCGGAGATGTCCGTCATGCCGACTCCCTTCGCATTGGATGATGCGAAAAGGGCTGCAGCTCGTGGTGAAGACTCCGAACCCGGCTCGCGTGGTCGGCGCCATATTGCAGTGCAATATCGCCTTGTGCAAGTGCGAGATGGCCACCGAAGGTAACTACAGGAAAAGTGCACAGCGGTTTTCCCGGGAAAAGCGCATGCGCTTTCCCCGGGGGATGGCGTGAAACAAAGATGCAAAAGGGGCCGAAAGGCCCCCTTCATGCATCAGGATCTGGCTGATGTCAGGCGTTGGCGGCAGCCACCGCGCGCTTGGCCATCACCGCGATTAGATTGGCGCGGTAGTCGGCCGAGGCGTGGATGTCGCTCATCAAATTCTTCGCCGGCACTTTCATGCCGTCCAGCGCCGCGGCGGCAAAATTCTTGGCCAGCGCTGCCTCGATCTCCTTCGAGCGGAAGACGCCGTCGTCGCCGGCCCCGGTGACGGCGACCCTGACGCCATCCTTGCCCTTGGCCACGAACACGCCAGCGATCGCATAGCGCGAGGCGGGGTTGCGGAACTTTTCATAGGCTGCCTTGGCCGGCGCGGTGAAAGTCACCGCGGTGATGATCTCGCCATCCTTCAGCGCCGTCTCGAACAGGCCCTTGAAGAACTTGTCGGCGCCAATCTCGCGCTTGTTGGTGGCGATGGTGGCGTCGAGCGCAAGAAGTGCTGCCGGATAATCGGCCGCCGGATCGTTGTTGGCGATCGAGCCGCCGATCGTACCCTTGTAGCGCACCGCCGGGTCGCCGATCAGCGACGCCAGATGGGCAAGCGCCGGACAGGCCTTTTTCAGCTTCTCGTCGGCGGCGACTTCATGATGCGTGGTACCGGCGCCGATGGCGATGGTCTTGCCCGACACCTTGACGCCTTGCAGTTCCTTGATCCGCGACAGATCGACGAGGTCGGAAGGGGCGGCCAGCCGCGTCTTCATCGCGGGGATCAGCGTCATGCCGCCCGACAACAGCTTCGCATCGCCGCTCTTGATCAGCTTGGCGGCCTCATTGACCGAGGCGGCACGGTGGTAGTTGACTGAATACATGGTTTGTTCCCCCTCAGTGCTTCGTCGCCGCCCGGATCGCCGCCCAGACCGTGGATGGCGATGCCGGCATGGCGATATCGGTAACGCCGATAGCGTCGGTAATGGCGTTGATGACCGCCGGCGGTGAGCCGATGGCGCCGGCCTCGCCGCAGCCCTTGATGCCGAGCGGATTGCCCGGGCACGGCGTGTTCGATGTCGAGACCTTGAACGACGGCAGATCGCTTGCGCGCGGCATGGTGTAGTCCATGTAGCTCGCCGTCAGCAGCTGGCCGCTGGCATCGTAGAAGGCACCCTCCAGCAGCGCCTGCCCGATGCCTTGCGCGATGCCGCCATGCACCTGGCCCTCGACGATCATCGGATTGATGATGTTGCCGAAATCGTCGGCAGCGACAAACTGGATGATCTCGGTCGTGCCGGTTTCCGGATCGATCTCGACCTCGCAGACATAGCAGCCGGCCGGAAAGGTGAAGTTCGACGGATCGTAGAACGCCGTCTCCTTCAGCCCTGGTTCCATGCCGCCAGGCAGATTGTGGGCGGTGTAGGCGGCAAGCGCCATCTGGAACCACGGCACGCTCTTGTCGGTGCCCGCCACCTTCAGCGCGCCGTTTTCGATGACGATGTCGCCCTCATCGGCCTCGAGCAGATGGGCGGCGATCTTCTTGGCCTTGGCCTCGACCTTGTCGAGCGCCTTGGCAACGGCCGACATGCCGACCGCACCCGAGCGCGAACCGTAGGTGCCCATGCCCATCTGCACCTTGTCGGTGTCGCCATGAACGATCGAGACGCTGTCTATCGGCACGCCGAAACGCTGGTTGACCAATTGCGCAAAGGTCGTCTCATGGCCCTGGCCATGGCTGTGCGAACCGGTCAGCACCTCGATCGTGCCGACGGCGTTGACGCGCACTTCGGCACTTTCCCAAAGACCTACACCCGCTCCAAGACTGCCGACGGCCGCTGACGGCGCGAGGCCGCAGGCCTCTATGTAATTGCTCATGCCAATGCCGCGCAGTCTGCCTCTCTTGGCGGCGGCCGCCTTGCGCTTTTCAAAGCCGGCATAGTCGGAAGCCGCCATCGCCGCGTCGAGCGAGGCAGCATAGTTGCCGGCGTCATAGTTCATGATGACCGGCGTTTGGTGTGGAAACGATGTAATGAAATTCGCGCGGCGAAGCTCCGCCGGCGATACGCCCAGCTCGCGCGCGGCCGTCTCCATCGTACGTTCGAGCAGATAGGTGGCTTCCGGCCGCCCTGCCCCGCGATAGGCGTCGACCGGCGCGGTGTTGGTGTAGACGGCGCGCACATTGGCGTGGATCGCCGGAATATCGTACTGTCCCGACAACAGCGTCGCATAGAGATAGGTCGGCACGCAGGACGAGAAGAGTGACATATAGGCGCCGAGATTGGCGATGGTGTCGACCTTCAGTCCGGTGATCCTGTTATTCTTGTCAAAGCCCATTTCCACGGTCGAGACATGGTCGCGGCCATGGGCGTCGGTGAGAAAACTCTCGGTGCGGTCGGCCACCCATTTGACCGGCACGCCGGTCTTCTTCGAGGCCCACAGGCAGACGATCTCCTCGGGATAGATGTAGATCTTCGAGCCGAAGCCGCCGCCGACATCAGGCGCGATGACACGCAGCTTGTTTTCCGGCGCGACATTGTAGAAGGCGCTCATCACCAGGCGCGCGAGATGCGGGTTCTGCGAGGTCGTCCAGCACGTGTAGTGGTCCTCGGCTTTGTCATAATAACCAAGCGCCGCACGCGGCTCCATGGCGTTGGGCACCAGCCGGTTGTTGACGATATTCATGCGGGTGACATGGGCAGCGGCCTTGATCGCCGCGTCGGTCGCCGTGCTATCGCCGAGTTCCCAGTCGAAAATCAGATTGCTTTCGGCTTCCGGATGGATCTGCGGCGCACTCCTTTCGAGCGCCTTCGGCGCATCGACGACCGCCTTCAATTCCTTATAGGTGATGTCGACCGCTTCGGCCGCGTCGCGCGCCTGGCCCTTGGTTTCGGCGACCACGACGACCACCGCGTCGCCGACATAGCGAACCTTGTCGAAGGCCAGCGGCGACCACGCCCCCATCTTCATCGGCGAGCCGTCCTTGGAATGGATCATCCAGCCGCAGATGAGATTGCCGATACCGTCTGCCTTGAGCTCCTTGCCGGTCAGCACACCGATGACGCCTGGCATGCCTTGCGCCTTCTTGACGTCGATCTTCTTGATCTGCGCATGTGCGTGCGGGCTGCGCACGAAGGCCGCATGCTTCATGCCGGGAACCACCATGTCGTCGACATAGCGGCCGGCGCCGGTGATGAACCTCTTGTCTTCCTTGCGCGCCACCCGAGCGCCAACGCCTTCAATGCCCATAAGAATTCCTCCGGAATTTAGGGAATAGTTGAGTAGGGCAGTAAGGCAATAAGGGGTTGCCCTTTGGTTCCCTACTGCCTACTGCCTATTGCCCTGTTCATGCCGCCTGCTTGGCCTTGCCCTTCGCCCCCTTCGACATCGTCGCCGATGCGGCGAGGATCGCCTTGACGATGTTGTGGTAGCCGGTGCAGCGGCAGATATTGCCTTCGAGCTCGACGCGCACCGTGGCCTCGTCGAGTCCTTCGGGATGGCGGCTGATCATGTCGGTCGCCGCCATGATCATGCCGGGCGTGCAAAAACCGCATTGCAGCCCGTGATGCTCCTTGAACGCCGCCTGCACCGGATGCAGGTCGGCACCGTTGGCCAGACCTTCGATCGTCAGCACTGTCGACCCGGAGGCTTGCACCGCCAGCATCGTGCAGGACTTCACCGCCTTGCCGTCGACATGGACCACGCAGGCGCCGCATTGCGAGGTGTCGCAACCGACATGCGTGCCGGTGAGGCCGAGATTCTCCCGCAGGAAATGAACCAGCAGCGTGCGGTCTTCGGCGACGCCGCTGACCCGCTTCCCGTTCACCGTCAACGATATGTCCGACATGAAACCTCCCTGGGTAATTACCTTGGTCGTTCCGTCGCCGATGCGGCGCGCGCGCTCCGGCTGTTCGCTCTTCCTCCACCCGTGTAACGCACGGAAAAAGCGGCCCGAAATCCCGAAGTCGTGAGAATGCAGTTCGCCCGAAAATCCGCATATTGTACTTTCGGTCACGCTGGAGAAACGGTGGCATGAACCGAAAACTTCGATCGCAGTGCGCTACCGCCGGCCGGCGATGAGTGGCTGGGCGACAAGTGGTGGATCGGCCATTGCCAAAGCGCCACTTGAAGACAACAATGGCTTTCGACGCCCCCCGCGCCCAAGGCGAACAAAGAATCGCGAACAACAGCGCGTCGGAGAAAACGACAGGAGGAGCCGCTGGCCAGTTCACGGACGCGCTATGCTTGCGGCCTGTCGGCGCTCACCACCGACGAGCCTGACCCGGATGCGTTCGCCCGGGCAGTGGCGGTGGAAGCCGCCGCCATCGACGCCGGCTTCGCCCTGCTGTTCTTTTCGCAAAGCCTTGTCGAGGCGGCCGCCCTGGCGGATGCACTGAAGATCCATGCGCCGGCGCTAAGCTATGCCGGCTGCTCGACCGCTGGCGAGATCACGCCCCAAGGCCTGGAGGACGGCCATATCCTGGCGATGCTGCTTCCCTCCGCATCGTTTTCGGCGGCCAGCACCATGGTCGAAAATCTGTCCTCGTCGGGCATGGACAAGATCACCGGCGAAGTCGAGGCACTCAGGCGTTCGTTGCGCGGGAGCGGGCCTGAGCGGGCCAAAAGCACCTTCGCGCTCTGCTTCATCGACGGCTTGTCCTATGCCGAGGAAGCGGTAACCTCGGCCATCCATTGGGGCCTCGACGACATTCCGCTGATCGGCGGGTCGGCGGGCGACGATCTCAAATTCGAGACGACGCGGCTGATCTCGAATGGCAAGGTCGCCTCCGACAGCGCCATCATCGTGCTGATCGCCACCGAGATTCCTTTCCACGTGTTCAAGACCGACAATTTCGTTCCCACCGACGAGAAGCTGGTGGTGACAGCGTCCGATCCTGATCATCGCATCGTGCGCGAGTTCAACGCCATCAATGCCGCCGAGGAATATGCCGCTTCGGTCGGCATCGTCGCGCAGACGCTGACGCCGCTGAGTTTCGCCTCGCATCCGGTGGTGGTGAAGGTGGGTGGCGAATATTACTGCCGCTCGATCCAGAGAATGCATCCGGACGGCTCACTGTCGTTCTTCTGCGCCATCGACGATGGCGTCGTCCTGTCCATCGCCCAGCCCAAGGACATGGTGGAATCGACGCGTGCCGCTTTGCGGGACGTCGAGAACAGGTTGGGCGGCATCGACATGATCCTTGGCTTCGACTGTGTGCTGCGCCGGCTCGACGCCCGCAACCGACAGGTCTTTCGCGACATTTCGGAACTCTACCGGGTCAACAATGTCATCGGCTTCGGCACTTATGGCGAACAATACCGGTCGATGCATCTGAACCAGACCTTTACCGGCATCGCCTTCGGCGAACGCCAGGCGGCGGAATAGGACATTTTCCATGCCGCTCAGGAACATCACCGACCTGGAGAAGCTGAAGAAGATCAACGCCGCGCTGGTCAGCCGCGTCGAGCGATCGATGGACCAGCAAGGCAATGCCTTCTCGCTCTTCCAGACCGCGATTTCGCTCGAGAATCGCGTGCGTACGCGCACCGAGGAACTGCACTCGACCTTGCGCCGGCTGGAGCAGTCGAACATCGATCTCAGTGCCGCCAAGGAAAACGCCGAGCTGGCGAACCTGTCCAAGACCAGGTTCCTGGCGGCCGCCAGCCACGACGTGTTGCAGCCACTGAACGCCGCGCATCTGTCGGTCTCGGCGCTGGCCGAGGTGCAGACCTCCGACGAAGGCAAGAAACTGGTCCGGCAGGTCGAGCGGTCGCTGGAGACGATGGAGGATCTGCTGCGCACCTTGCTCGACATTTCCAAGCTTGATGCCGGTGTCGTGCAGCCCGACATCGGCGACGTCAGTCTGGAAACGCTGTTTTCATCGCTGCGCTCGGATTTCCTGCCAGTCGCCGACATGAAGGGGCTGACGCTGAAGTTCCGGCCGGTCAATGCGGTCGTGCGTTCGGACCGCACCTTGCTGCGCCGCATCCTGCAGAACATTCTGTCCAACGCGCTGCACTACACACGCTCCGGCGGCGTGCTGGTCGGCACCAGGCATCGCGGCGACACGATCCGCATCGACGTCGCCGATACCGGCTGCGGCATCCCCGACGACCAGCGCGAGGCCGTGTTCGAGGAATTCCACCGCGGCACGATCTCGGCCGATGCCGGGCTTGCCGGGGGCGGGCTAGGACTTGGCCTTGCTATCGTGCGCCGCATCGCGGCCGCACTCGGCCATCCCGTGACGTTTTCCTCGAAGGTCGGCCACGGCACGATCTTCCACATCGACGTTCCGGTCGGCATCGGCGCCACGGCCGACGCCATCGCCAACGCAGTCGACATGGAGCGGCCGCGCGGCTACGGCCTGTTCGGCACGAAGGTGCTTCTGGTCGAGAACGACGCCGAGGTGCTGCAGGCAATGACGTTCCTGCTCGAACGCTGGCAATGCCTGGTGCGCGCCGCCACTTCCACCGACGAGGCGCTCGACATGCTTGGCGACACCGACTGGGTACCCGACATCATCATTGCCGATCAGCATCTCGACGGCGGCGATCTCGGCACCGCCACCATCGCCGAAGTCCGCGACTATCTCGGCCGCGCCGTGCCGGCGCTGATCGTCACCGCCGACAGTACCGAAGCCGTTGTGAAAGCCGCCCGCGCAGCCGGCATCGAGCTGATGCGCAAGCCGCTGAAACCGGCGCAATTAAGGGCGCTGCTGGCGCATTTGCTGGCTTAAAACCCCGCCTGATCCCGAAACAGCTCGGCATTGTCCAGCTTTGAAACCTCGATGACCGCCTGCGTGCGGCTGTAGACATTGAGCTTGCGCAGTATCTCGGAGACATGCGCCTTGACCGTGGTTTCGCCGACCTGCAGCTCGTAGGCGATCTGCTTGTTGAGCAGGCCCTGGCGCAGCATCTGCAACACCCTGAGCTGCTGCGGCGTCAGCTTGGCAAGACGCTGCACCATCTCGGCGCGGTCGGCGCTCTCCGCGTCCGGCGGCTGGCCTTCATAGGTTTCGGGCACATAGATGGCGCCGTCCATCACCGAGCGGATGGCCGCGGCCAAGTCGCTCTTGCGCGCCGATTTCGGGATGAAGCCGGCGGCACCATAGGACAGCGCCTCGGAAATGATCCGAGGCTCTTCATAGCCCGAAACGATGACCACCGGCAGGCGCGGATAACGGGTCCGCAGCTGCAGCAGCCCTTCAAAACCATGCACATCGGGCATGCTGAGGTCGAGCAAGGCAAGATCGAATGGCTTGGCATCCGCCAGAAGCTCGAGCGCCTCGGCGATGGTGCGCGCCTCCACCGTGTCGACCTCCGGATAGGCCATCTGCACGGCGCTGTGCAGCGCCTCGCGAAACAGCGGATGGTCGTCGATGATCAAGAACCGGGCGCGGTCACTGGCTGTCATGGGCTCGTTTCGGTTCGGTTGCTCGGCTTAGCTGGCGCAGGATAGTCCTGCGACCATGGTCAGATTATTGCCAAATAGTACATCGCCATCCCCGGCGAAGGGCGGAGATGGCAATTTTTCCGAACCGCCATGCCTTGCCCGGCCATCCAAATCGGTCGAATGTGCGGCCAGCAATCAAGCGTGACCTGATGAGCGACATCGTCCTCCACAATTACTACCGCTCCTCCACCTCCTACCGCGTGCGGATCGCACTGGAGATGAAGGGCCTCACCTACGAGTACGTGCCGCATCATCTTCGGCACGGCGAGCATCTGGAACCGTCCTATCTCGCGGTCAATCCGCAGGGCCTGGTGCCGGCGCTGATCCTGGGCGACGGCACGTTGCTGACGCAATCGCTGGCGATCATCGAATTCCTCGACGAAACAAGCCCCGAGCCGCCGCTGCTGCCGAAGGATGCGCTGGGTCGCGCGCGCGTCAGGATGCTGGCACAGATGATCGCCTGCGACATTCATCCGGTGAACAACCTGCGTGTGCTGACCTCGCTTCGCACCTTGTTTGGCGCCGGTGACGAGGACGTCGTCAACTGGTTCCGGCACTGGGTGAACGAGGGTTTCCAGCCGCTTGAAAAGATACTGGCTTCCTCATCTAAAACGGGAACATTCTGCCATGGCGATTTGCCGGGCCTGGCCGACATCTGCTTGGTCGCACAGATCGCCAGCAACGCCCGTTTCGGCGTCGACCTGACGCCCTACCCGACGATAACCCGCGTCCACGCCGCCTGCATGGCGCTGCCGGCCTTCCAGAAAGCCGCGCCGGAGAACCAGATCGATGCCGAATAGCGGCGCAAGAAGCATGAGGAATTGCCTATGAAAGCCGTCGTCTTCGAAAAGTTCGGCGAAGCGCCGACGATCCAGACCGTTGCCGATCCAACGCCCGCACCGGAAGGCGTCGTCATCAAGGTCGAGGCGACCGGGCTCTGCCGCAGCGACTGGCATGGCTGGATGGGTCATGACGACGGCATCCGCCTGCCGCATGTGCCGGGGCACGAGCTTGCCGGCGTCGTGGTCGCCACCGGCAAGCAAGTGACCCGCTGGAAGCCCGGCGAACGCGTCACCGTGCCGTTCGCCGTCGGCTGCGGCCGCTGCTTCGAATGCACGTCCGGCAATCATCAGGTCTGCGAGCACCAGTTCCAGCCCGGCTTCAGCGCCTGGGGTTCGTTCGCCGAATATGTCGCCATCGACTATGCCGACACCAATCTGGTGCGCTTGCCGGAGGAGATGGAGTTCGCCACCGCCGCCAGCCTCGGCTGCCGCTTCGTCACCTCGTTCCGCGCCATCGTCGACCAGGGCCGGGTGACGCCGGGCGAATGGGTGGCCGTGCATGGCTGCGGCGGCGTCGGCCTGTCGGCGATCATGATCGCCAGCGCGATGGGCGCCAACGTGATTGCCATCGACCTGACCGACGAGAAGCTCGACTTCGCCAAAAAGATCGGCGCGGTGGCAACCATCAACGCCGCGAAGACGCCGAATGTGGTCAAAGCAGTCAAGCAGATCACCAATGGCGGTGCGCATATGTCAATGGACGCGCTTGGCCATCCGACGACGTCGTTCAACTCGATTGCGAACCTGCGCCGGCGCGGCCGGCACGTGCAGGTCGGCCTGATGCTCGGGGAGCACGCCAGGCCGCAGATACCGATGGACAAGGTGATCGCCTTCGAACTCGAAATCCGCGGCAGCCATGGCATGCAGGCTTTTCGCTACCAGGCGATGATGGAGATGATCCGCACTGGCAAGCTCAAGCCCGAACTCCTGGTCGGCAAGAAGATCAGCCTCGAGGAGGCGCCGGCCGCGCTGATGGCGATGGGCAGTTTCGAAGGCATTGGCATCGGGGTGGTGACCAAATTCCAGTAGCGGGCGACACAGTCACTCCGCAGCCACCTCTTGCGGCAGCCTCTGCTTGGCGAACCTCTTGGCGCCAATGACGCAAAGCACCACGGCGACCGTGACGGCGATCATCACCGGGCTGATCTGCTCGTGCAGCAGCGTCGCCGCCAGCGCGAGGCCGAAGAAGGGCTGGAGAAGCTGCAACTGCCCCACGGCAGCAATGCCCCCTTGCGCCAGCCCGCGATACCAGAACACAAACCCGATCAGCATGCTGAACAGCGAGACATAGGCAAGGCCGATCCAGGCGTTGACGCCGACGCCATCAAACGACGGTGGCATGGTCATCACCGTCAGTGTGAGCATCACCGGCAGTGACAGCACCAGCGCCCAGCAGATCACCTGCCAGCCGCCGAGCCGGCGCGACAGTGCGGCGCCTTCGGCATAGCCAAGACCGCAGGCAATGATGGCGGCAAGCATCAAAGTATCGCCGACCGGCGAGGCCGACACGCCTTGCGTCAGCGCAAAGCCGGCCACGAGGGCGCTGCCAAGGCACGAGAACAGCCAGAACGCCGGTCTTGGACGATCGCCGCCACGAATGACTCCAAAGATCGCGGTCGCCAGCGGCAGCAGGCCGACGAAGATGATGGAATGGGCCGAGGTGACGTGTTTCAGCGCTAGGGCGGTCAGCAAGGGAAAGCCGACAACCACGCCCAGAGCGACGATCACCAGCGACAGCAGATCCCCGCGCTCCGGACGTTTCTGCCGGAACAAGAGCAGCATTGCCAGACCAAGCAGCCCGGCAATCGCCGCTCGGGCCGATGTGAGAAATGTCGGATCGAAATCCATCACCGCCACGCGAGTCGCCGGCAGCGAGCCACTGAAAATCAGCACGCCTATGAATCCGCTGATCCAGCCGCTCGCCGTCTTGTCCATCGCCAGTTCCTGATGTTGTCGCTCTCTATCGGGCCAAGACGGTGGCATTACCAGAGACAATGCAGTACAATTCTAAGAAACTGTCATGGTCTAGTGAGCAGTACGGATGGATGATCTGACGACAGAAAGCGAGGGCAACGGGACGCTTGTCGAAAGCGTCATGGCAACGATCAGGCACCGGATTGCCGCACGGATCCTGACGCCGGGAGCACGATTGCCGTCGATTCGTGCCTTTGCCAAGACCATGCAGGTCTCCAAATCCACCGTGGTCGACGCGTATGAACGTCTTGCCGCCGAAGGGGATATCCGGTCGCGGCCGGGTTCGGGTTACTATGCTGCCGGGCCACTTGCGCCTTTGTCATTGGCCGAGATCGGCCCCCGGCTCGACCGTGCCGTCGATCCGCTTTGGATTTCGCGCCAATCGCTGGAAGCGGGCGAGGACGTGCTGAAGCCAGGTTGCGGCTGGCTGCCGGCCTCCTGGATGCCGGAGACCGGATTGCGTCGGGCGCTGCGGACGCTGGCGCGCGCCGACAATGTCGCGCTGACCGACTATGGCACGCCGCTCGGACTGCCGCCCTTGCGCCACCTGCTGTCGCGGCGCATTGCCGGGCACGGCATCGAGGCCTCTCCCGACCAGATCATGCTGACCGAATCGGGAACGCAGGCCATCGATCTGCTTTGTCGCTTCCTTATCGAACCCGGTGACGCGGTGCTGGTCGACGACCCCTGCTACTTCAACTTCCATGCGCTTTTGCGCGCGCACAGGGCCAAGGTCGTCAGCGTCCCCTACACTCCGTCGGGACCGGATATCGCAGAGTTCGCGCAGGCGCTGGCCGAGCACCGGCCGCGCCTCTACATCACCAATTCCGCCCTGCACAATCCGACGGGCGCAATTCTGTCGCCGGTCACCGCGCACCGCTTGCTCAAGCTCGCCGACCAGTCTGATCTGACCATCATCGAAGACGATATCTTTACCGATTTCGAACACACGCCCGCCCCCAGGCTGGCGGCGTTCGACGGTCTCAGCCGGGTCATCCATATCGGCAGCTTCTCAAAGACGCTTTCGGCATCGATGCGCTGCGGCTTCATCGCCGCGCCTCGCGACTGGATGGAACGCTTGATCGACATCAAGATCGCCACATCCTTTGGCAGCGGGCGGCTCGCCTCTGAATTTGTGCTGAGCCTGTTGAAGGACGGCCTCTATCGCAAGCATATGGATTTGCTGCGGGCGCGTCTGTCACGCGCCATGGCCGAAACAACCACCCGCCTGAAAGCCATCGGCATCACGCCATGGATCGACCAGCCGGCCGGCATGTTCCTGTGGTGCAGCTTGCCGGAGGGGATGGATGCCGCCGATATCGCCCGATACGCCTTGTCGGCCAACATTGTGCTGGCGCCCGGCAATGCGTTCAGCCTGTCTCAGACGGCCAGCCGCTTCATGCGCTTCAACGTCGCGCAATGCGCAGATGAGCGGATCTTCAGGGTGCTTGAAAAGGCGATGTCACGTTGTGACTGACCGCCCGGGCCTGGTGCTGCCTCACGCGCCGGCCCTCCTCCGCCGCTCATACAGCATGACCAACGTTTCAGCCATCAGCGCCGGCTTCTGTTCGCCTTCGATCTCGACGGTGTTTGCCGCCTTCATCAGGTACTGGCCCGGCCCTCTGTCTTCCATGGACAGGAGCGTCGTACGCAACCTGATGCGCGCGCCGACACGGACAGGCGACAGGAAACGCACTTTGTCGAAGCCGTAATTGAAGGCGGCCTGCGTATTTTCCGGCACGATGCCCATGTCGAGCGCCAGCGCGCCGATGATCGACAGCGTCAGATAGCCATGCGCGATGGTGGTGCGGAACGGGCTTTGCCGCCTTGCCCGTTCAGGATCGACATGGATCCATTGATGGTCGCCTGTGCATTCGGCAAACTGGTCGATGCGGTTCTGATCGACCGTTGTCCAATCGGACACGCCAAGTTCCTGCCCGGCCATGGTCCTGAGCTGCTCATAGGTCGGCGGCGTCCTCGGCCGTGCTTGCGTCATTCCTGCTTTCCCGATCGCTGGCCTGCCTCGGACCACGAACCGACCGCCTCTGTCAATTCGCCCTATGCGATTCCGTTCCGCCATATTCGGTCGGAGTCACGCCGTGGCCAATCTTCACGCAGCGGAAGCGGTTTATCCAGCAAGGATAAATCCGGCTCGACCGGGCTTTGGCGGAAGCCGGTTACTTCTTTTCGTAGCCAGCACGGATTTCGGCCATCGCCTCCTTGATGCGATCGCGCAGAATCTCAACCGATTCGGTGCCGGACTTCTTGACCAGTTCGGCAACCTCGCCGGCATTCTTCAGCGCGGTTTCGAAGGATTTCCTGGCGAACTCCGTTTGTTTCGTCATCAGCTCCTGCGGATTGCCCGGCGTCCTGTAGCTTTGAGCCATGTCGGTGATCTCGCGCAGCGTGTCCTGCAGCATCTCGCGCTGCCTGGACATCACAGAGGACGCCCCGGCAGCGCTTGCCCTGGCTGACTTTTCCAGGGCTTCGAGGTTTTTGCGATGATGGCTCAGAATCGCCTCGACATCGACAGTCGGCAACTTCAGGTCGCGGCCGAACCTGCCGAACATGTCCATGAAGGAGTCGGAATCCGGTTGCTTTGCCATGATGGTTCTCTCCCCTGTTGCCGCGGATGCGGCACCCGTAGAGAAGATAGAGCACCCGAGCGCCGCGGTCCATTCGGACAGGCAAAGGACGTTTCAAAGTGTGCGCGGCGCCTCAGTTGACGAGAAACAGCCGTTCCGCCGTGTAGAGCACGACACCGGCAAGGCCGCCGATGACCATGCCGTTGAAGCGGATATATTGCAGATCCCTGCCGATGTTCATCTCAATCAGCCTGGTGAGCTGGGCAAGATCCCAGCGCTTGACCTGGTCGGCGATGAATTTCGACACGCCGCTCTTCTGGCTTTCGACGAAGGAGGCCAGCGCCACGACGAAACCCTGATTCATATCGGCCCTGATCTGCGGATCGCCGGCAAGATGGCGGCCGACCTCGACGAACATGTTGGCGAGATGGGCGCGGATCATCGAGTTCTCGGCCTTGGCGTCCTGCTCGATGAACAGGCGCATGCTTTCCCACATGTCGCCGGCCAGTGCCTTGAGTTCCGGCCGGGCGAGGAAATCGCGCTTCAGTTTCTCGGCGCGCCTTGCATATTGCTTGGACGTCCTCAGCCGCTCGATGAAGCTCTCTACGAAGCGGTCGAATTCAGCGCGCATCGGATGATCGGGATCGACCCTGACCTCGTCTAGCAGCGAACCGGCGGAAGCGACGATCTTCTTCAGGAGATAGGCGTCGGCGCGAAACAGGTTGAACAGCGACGGCAATTCCTCGCGGATCTTCTCGCGCATCGTCGCCAATGCCTCTTCATCGCTCAGGAACCGGCCGACGACCTTGGTGAACTCGTCGAACAGTTTCTGGTGGCGGCGGTCGTCGGTCAGGGCCGACAGCAATTCGGCAGCGAGCGGCGCCAGCGGCACTTTTTCGACCTGTTCCAGCATGCGGCTGGTGACGAAGCCCCGCAGGCCGGACTGCTCGATGGCGCCCAGCGTTTGCGGCACCAGACGGCTGACGAACTTCGACAGACCGGCCGCGCGGTCGGCATCCGACAGCCAGTCGGCGACGAGCGCGGAAAAGTCGACCTCGGCGAGCTTCTCGCGCACCGGCTCCGGCGCCAGGAAATTGACCTCGATGAAACGGCCGAGATTATCGGCGATGCGGTTCTGATTCTCGGGAATGATGGCGGTGTGCGGGATCGGCAGGCCAATCGGCCGCTTGAACAGCGCCACCACCGCATACCAGTCGGCCAGCCCGCCGATCGTCGCGGCCTCGGCAAAGGCGGCGACGAAACCCAGCCACGCAAAGCGGCCCTCGAACGACTTGGCCACCGCGAATATGAGCACGCAGAGCCCAAGCGCTGCCGTAGCGAGGAATTTGGTGCGTCGGAGCGCCGAAAGCTTGGCGTCCGCATTGGCGTCGAACCGGGCGACGGGCGCCAAAGCCGAGGCTGGTTGTGACATGGAACCGCTCCCTGGTGGATCTCGCGGACTTACTTAGTAACCCGCCCAGCCGAATGCGCGCCACATTTGATCCCAATCCGATTTGCGAGGCGGCGCACACAAAGTTGACGATAATATTCAACTAATATGCGGTGCTTGTCTGGAATTATTCCAAGGTATAGGCCATATTCAGTCATGTCGCCCAAAAGCGCGCTGCGGTTTTTGGAACGACGGCATGGACAAAGACAAGGCCCTGAAGCGCGTCACTCATTTGACGCGGCGCGTTTTAGGGTCAAGCCACTGCTTCGCGAGGACAAAATGCGCCTGACACGCCAGACCAACTACGCCATGCGCATCTTGATGTATTGCGCAGCGAACACCGATCGGCTGAGCCGCATCCCCGAGATCGCTGCTGCCTATTCGGTATCTGAACTTTTTCTCTTCAAGATCCTGCAGCCCTTGGTCGAGCATGGTCTGGTCGAGACAGTACGGGGCAGAAACGGCGGCGTCAGGCTTGGCCGCCCGGCCGAATCGATCAGCCTGTTCGACGTCGTGCGGGTAACGGAAGAGAGCTTCGCCATGGCCGAATGTTTCGAGAACGATGCCGCCGAGTGCCCGTTGATCGACAGTTGCGCCCTGAATTCGGCACTGCGCGAGGCGCTCAATGCCTTTTTCGCCGTGCTTGCGCGCTATACGATCGCCGACATGGTGGCGGCACGACCGAATGTGCGGCACCTGCTCGGCATCGATATGCTGGAGCAGCGGGCGCCGGCCGCCTGATCCCAGTCACATCGCGTTTGGCGAGGTCTGTTGAGATTCAGGTCAGGCCGAGTCGAAAATGGTGGTTTCCGAGAACCGGAGCGGAGCGTACATTTGAGTACGTGAGCACCGGAAGCGCAGGAAGCCGCCATTTGCAGGCCGGCATCACCTGAATATCAACAGACCGACTGCGGCAGCACGAACGGCATGTCTCCCGGCGGCAGCGCGCCGACCTTCAGCCGGCAATCGAACACTTTTTCGATCAGATCGTTGCTCAGCACGTCCTGCGGAGAACCGTTGGCGGCAAGCCTGCCGCGATGCATGACGAAAATCCGGTCGGCATACATCGCCGTCAAGTTGAGGTCGTGCAGGATGGCGACCACGCCACCGCCCCTTCTGGCGAAATCGCGGGCGATGCCCATGATGATCAATTGATGCTTGATGTCGAGGCTGGAAACCGGCTCGTCGAGGAACAAATAGCGCGGCTTGCCGTCGAGCACCGGCGCCCAGACCTGACAGAGCACGCGAGCAAGCTGCACACGCTGCTGCTCGCCGCCTGAAAGCTCCTGATAGAAACGACCGGCAAATCCATCGAGATCGACGCGCGTCAATGCCCGTTCGGGCAGCCGCTCGTCCTCGCCGTGCAGCGCGCCGGAGCGTCCGCCTACCAGGCCGAGCCTGACGATCTCGCGCACCGTGAAGGGGAAGGACAGCGTCGTCGCCTGCGGCAGCACGGCACGCAAGGTTGCGGCCTCGACCGGCTTCATCACCGAGAGATCGCGGCCGTTGATGCTGATCTGCCCGGAATAGGCAAGATCGCCGGACAGCGCTTTGAGGAAGGTCGTCTTGCCCGATCCATTGGGGCCGACGATCGCCGCCACTTCGCCGGGCCGCATGTCGAAATCGACATTGGCGACAATGCGTTTGCCGCCGATCGCCACAGAAACATCCCGCGCTTCGATCATGAAACCCATCTCACAGGTCGACGACGCCACGCTTGCGCAGCAGGATCCAGAGGAAGAACGGCGCGCCGGCGATCGCGGTGACGATGCCGATCGGCAGCTCCGCCGGCGCCACGATGGTGCGTGCGACGGCATCGGCCAAAAGCAGCAGGCAAGCGCCGAGCAGCGCTGACGCCGGCAGCAGATAGCGATTGTCCGGGCCGATAGCCAGGCGCAGCAAATGCGGCACCACGATGCCGATAAAGCCGATGCCACCGCTGACGGCGACAGACGCCCCGACCGCCGCCGAAACGCCGACGATCGCCGTGTATTTCAGCCGCTGCACCGGGATGCCGAGATGGCCGGCGGTGGCTTCACCGAGAGCCAGCGCATTGAGACCGCGCGCCAGGAACGGCATCGCCGCCAGCGCCAGCACGATGACCGGTCCGACCGAACCGATCTTCTGCCAGGTCGCGCCGGCGAGCGAGCCGAGTTGCCAGAAGGTCAGGTCGCGCAACTGCCGGTCGTCCGCCATGAAGATCAGGATACCGGTCAGCGCCATGGCGAGCGCCGCCAGCGCGATGCCGGCAAGCAGCATGGTGGCGACCGAGGTTCGGCCATGCCTGGTGGCGACCTGATAGAGCAGCAATGTCGTCGCCAGCCCGCCGCAAAATGCCGCCAGCGGCAAGGCAAGCGTGCCCAGCGCCGAAGTGAAGGGCGCCAGCACCGTGGCGCCAAGCACGATGACGGCCACCGCGCCGAGGCTCGACCCGGCCGAAACGCCGATCAGGCCGGGATCGGCCAGCGGGTTGCGGAACAGCCCCTGCATGACCGCGCCGGAGACGGCAAGTGCCGCGCCAATCAGCACGCCGAGGATGACGCGCGGCAGACGGATGTCATAGACGATCAGGCGGTCGCGAGCGTTCAACGCCTCATTGCCGGGCGCCGCACCCAACAGCCAGTCGCTGATAACGCTGACGGCCGACGCATCGGATGCGCCTGATGTCAGCGACAACAGCACGACAAGGACAAGTCCCACGCACAAAAACAGGATGACGATCCGGGCGCGTCCAGAACGGTCACCTTCGGATGCAGTCGCCATAACGCCCGCCGCACCTGCGATCGATTGGTCGGCCATCGTCGCTCGCTCAGTCCGTGACCTGCCCGCCATAGAGCGAGACGGCAAGATCATGGATGGCGTCGGCCGTGCGCGGCCCGAAGCCGAGCAGATAGCCGCCATCCATGCGGACCACCTTGCGGGCAACGCCCGCCGGCGTCGATGAAATGGATGGGCTGGCGAACAGCTGGTCGTCCGATACTGCTGGGCCGGCATTGTTCATCATCAGGATCACGTCCGGCCTGGCGGTGATGACAGCCTCGTCGGACAATTGCTTGTAGCCGGAAAAACCGTCGATCGCATTGACGCCGCCAGAAAGCTTGATGATGCCATCGGCGGCGGTCTGGCTGCCGGCGGCGAGGATCTTGCCGCCCTGCAACGACAGGACGAACAGGATGCGCTTGCGATCCTTGATCGAAGCGGTCCGTTTTTCGGCAGCCTCCAGCTTGGCGTCGATCTCGGCTGCCAGCGCGTCGGCCTTGGCGTCGGCGCCGAGCGCCTTGCCGACGATATGGATCTTTTCGAGTATGCCTTCACGATCGTAGCGCTCGGGCACCTCGATGAAGGGGATGCTCGTCTTCTTCAGCACGTCGACGGCCTCCTTCGGACCGCTGCCATGCAGCGCCAGGATGCCCGACGGATTGACCGACAGCACACCTTCCGGCGAAAGCTGGCGCATATAGCCGACGTCAGGCAGGCTGAGTGCCGCCTCGGGATAGCGGCTGGTCGAATCGCGGGCGACAAGATGGCTCTGCTCGCCGAGCGCAAAGACGATCTCGGTGATCGAGCCGCCAATGGCTGCTATCTTCGAATTATCGGCAAAGCTCGCCGCGCCTTCTGTAGCGCGAGCCGGCAGCAGCGCGACGAAGGCCAGGGAAAGACACATCGCCGGCCTAAAAGCCCGTTTGAAAAAAGAAACCATCGTCATTGTCCTCAGGCCGCGGTCGGGCTTGGAATGCGCGGCAGGTTCTCGGCAAGGAACCGCCAGTCTTCGCGCTCGCTTTCGCCTTCATGGCGCTTGCCGAAGAACTGGATGATCATCTTGCCGTCGGCGCCATAGGCTTCGAGCGACGTGACATGGCCGTCCTTGGTCGGCTTGCGCACGGCCCAGACCTCGTGGATATGGTCGGTCCGCAGATGCAAATGGAAGGTCTCGTCCAGCACGTTGATCCATGGCCCCATCGGCTTGATCGACTTGACCTGGCCGGAGTGGATCTGGATGCAGCCGCGATTGCCGACAAAGCACATGATCGGCATCTCGCCCTCGGCGGCATGGTGGAACATGGCGCCGACGGCGTCATTGTCGAGCAGCCAGGCGTAATCATGGCCGACCATGCGCATCGCCTGAAGGCGGTGGAGCTTCAGCGTCTTCAGCATGCCGAAGAACTGGTGCACATCGGTAAGCCGGCTCCAGCGCTCGCGCAAATCGTCGACGCCGGCTGGCGCGTCCGAGACCTCGGCCTCGTCTTCGGACCCGCTCCCTGAAACCGCAACGGTCGGTTCCTGGTTCGGCGATTCGAGCCCAGCAACCAGCTTCTGATAGGCATAGAGGTTGGACGCGGGCCTGAGATGCACCTTGTGCACCGCCTCGCCCGTGGCATCGAAGAACTGCAGGCTGTGCCTGATGTCACCTCCGTCGCGCTTTTCCACGGCAAAGCCGTGCGCCCAGATTTTCGGGAAGATGCGCAGATCGATGTTCTCGCCAAGCACCATGGCATTGTGGTTGCCGGTGACGACCTTGTCGTAGACGCCGATCTTCTCGTGCACCGCGCTTTCGTTACGGGTCAGCGCCATGACCTCGCCGACAGCCTCGAGCCCGGTCAGAAGGTCGTTGACGCGCGGTTCGACCCGCACGACCCCGTCGCCGCAATGCGCGGCGACCAGTTCGGCCTCCGAAATGCCGAGTTGGGCGGCGAGATCGCGCTCGCGCATCTTCGGATTGTCCGCCCGCGCCCGCCGGATTTCATGCGGGGCGGGTTTTACGCGCTGGTCCATGTCTAAAACACCTGCCTGTCTTACAACTGCTTGTCCTACAGCTACTCGCCTTGGCTCACTTGTTGAGGATGAGCTTGCCCTGGCGAGTGATCTTCAGCCGATAGAGCGCGCCGTGGTGCTCGATGCCGATCTCGTGCTCGCCCTGGAATAGCGTGTTGCTGGACAGCGTCCTCACGGCAAGCGGGACCCGGTCGAAACGAGCCGAATTGTCGTCGGAACGGCGGACGCGATAGCGAAAGTCACTGGGATTGTGGGTGTTCATTGGTTCGATCCCTTTCCTGTGCCGGGCGTCTGGCTAGGCGTTGCGAAGATGCCGATTCATTTCTTGACTTGAATAATCATGTTTACTAGTCAGTGCAATACCGGACTAAGTGAGTCAACATTTAAGACGCCGGACATGATGAAAAATGCCAGCAAGCGCCAAGCCAGCCAGCATCGAACCTGGATTTTTGGAGTTGGGGCATGGGGTTGGCGAAAAGGGGACGGCTTGGTCTGGAGAATGGCAATCCAGGCCCGGCGCATCGGTCGACGGCAAGGACATTGGCCGCATTGCTGGCCGGCGCGGCAGCGATCAGCCTGCTGGCGGCACCCGCCGGCGCTCAACAGGCATCAGCCCAAGAGGCAACCGACGAACAGCAGACCGAACAGGCCGAGCAAGCTGAAGCGGCCGAGGCGCCGGCGGGCGCGACGCTGCTCGACCAGATCCTGGTCGTCAGCCGCACCGGCGAGACGGCGATCGAATCCCTGTCCTCGACCAGTCACGTCGACCAGGAACAGCTGGACCGGCGCATGGCGACGACGCCCAGCGATGTGTTCTTCGGTGTGCCGGGTGTAGCGGCGCAGGCTGACGCAAGGCGCGTCAGTTCCTCCATCAACATCCGTGGCCTGCAGGATTTCGGTCGCGTCCAGGTGATCCTTGACGGCGCCCGCCAGAACTTCCAGCGCTCCGACCATGGCCCGCAATCGACCTTCTACATCGATCCCGAACTCATCAAATCCGTCGATGTGATCCGCGGGCCGGTGGCCAACACCTATGGTTCCGGCGCGATCGGCGGCGTCGTCTTCTTCGACACCAAGGATGCCGAGGATTTTCTCAAGCCGGGCGAGACCTGGGCTGGCTCCCTCACCGGGCGCTACGAGAGCAATGGCGAGGGCTGGACCACCAGCGCCACCGGCGCCTACCGCTTCAACGAAAATTGGGACGTGCTCGGCAACGTCGTCTACCGCAACTATGACGACTACAAGGACGGCGGTGGCGACACCGTCAACGGCACCGGCTTCGACGTGCTGAGCGGCCTGCTCAAGACCACCATCCGCCCGAGCGACAACAGCGAATTGAAGCTCGGCTGGGTCGGCTCGAGCGACGGATGGAACGAGATCAGCGGCGGCATCCCGGTGAACGACGCCGACTTGAAGTCCAACACCTTCACCGCCCGCTACAACATCACCGACGATGCCAAGAGCTGGCTCGATCTGCACATCAACGCCTCCTACAACAAGACCAACCTCGATCTGACGACGCTCGTCCCCCAGAACCGCTTCGACCCGGTCACCGGTCTTCCTGTCGTCCTGCCGGCAGGTTCGCTATCGACTTTCGACATCGGCACCACCGGCATCGACATCTGGAACACGTCGCGGTTCGAGACCAGCGCGATCGCGCATGAACTGACCTATGGCGGCGACTGGGTGGGCGACGACGTCGAGACCGGCGGCACGGCAGGCGGCGACAGTTTCTACACGCCTTCAGGCAAGCGGAACGTTTCCGGCGTCTATGTCCAGGACAAGCTCACCTGGGATTGGCTCGAAGTCATCGCCGGACTGCGCTACGACAGCTACAAGCTCGACAGCGATGTCGGCGAAACCTCCGGCGACCGGTTGTCGCCACGCATCACCGTCGGCATCTCGCCATTCGAGAGCGCAAGCCTTTCGGGACTGCAATTCTACGGCACCTACGCGGAAGGCTATCGGTCCCCGTCACTGACGGAAACGCTGATCAGCGGCAACCATCCGGCAGGCGTCACCTTCCCGTTCCTGCCCAATCCCAATCTGAAGCCTGAAACCGGCAAGACCGTGGAATTCGGCGTCAACTACAGCACCAACGGCGTGATCCAGGCCGACGACGCGCTGCGGCTGAAAGCTGCCTACTTCAACAACAATGTCGACGATTACATTGACGGCGTGACCTTGTCGGCGTTCGACCCGACCAGCGGCTGCCCCTTCGGGCCGGGCATCCCGATCTGCTTCCAGTACCAGAATTTTGCCAAGGCCAAGATCGACGGCTTTGAAATGGAAGCGTTCTACGATGCCGCCTGGGGATATGCCGGGCTTTCCGCCTCGTTCATCGATGGCCACACCATATCCTACGAAGGCGAACGGGCGGACCTTGCCACCATCCCCTCCTCCCAGGTCACGGCGCAACTCGGCCTGCGCTTCCTCGAAGACAAACTCACCGTCGGCGGTGAAGTGCAATACAATGGCAAGCCGAAGGGCAACGCGATCGCCAAGGACTATACGCTGGTCAACGCTTTCGCCAGCTACCAGGCGACCGACAATTTCAAGGTCGACTTCCGCGCCGACAATTTGTTCGATGTGAAATACACCAACCCGCTGAACGTATCGGCCACCAGTGTGATCTACGAACCCGGCGTCACGCTGAAGCTGGCGGCGACAATGCGATTTGGAGGCTGATGACAATGACAAGCTTGACGGCATCGCTTCGTCTGCTGACCTCGACGTTGGCGGTGTCGCCTGCGATGGGCCCGGCGCTGGCGCAACAGGCCGCGCCGGCCCCATCGCTGACCCTCGAGCTCAACGCCGCGCAGCCCTCAGACAAGGGCTGCCGCTTGACCTTCGTCGTCAACAACGGCCTTGGCACCGATCTCACCAAGGCGGCGTTCGAGATCGCGCTCTTCAACGCCGCCGGTGTCGTCGACCGGCTGACCGTGCTTGACTTCAAGGAATTGCCGGCGGGCAAGACCAAGGTGACGCGTTTCGACCTTGCCGGCAGCGACTGCACCAAGCTCAGCCGGGTGCTGATCAACAGCGCGACGGAATGCGCTGGCGCAAGCGTCGAGCCGGGAGCCTGCATGCGCGGCCTGAAGACCGGGACCAAGACCGGCATCGCCTTCGGGGTCTGAGGGCGGCGTTGGGACTACATCCGGCATTTACACAAAACACCGCGGCATGGCCCGCGTCCGGTCCGCTGCCATGGGCGGCAACTGATCTTGATTTGACAATGCCATGTCGCTCGCGGCAGTTCTCGCCCCGAGACATGCAGAAAATCAGCCCCCTCCCCGATGCCGGCAGCGAACTGGCGATCACGCCAGCCGAGCCGCTTGCGCAGGCGCACTCAGCCGACAACCGCAAATGGACGGTGGCGATTATCGCCTCCTGCCTGCTCCATGCCGCAGCAGTGGCGGCGTTTCTGATCGCACCCACCGGGACATTCGATTCCAGGGATGCAATCCAGATGGAAGGCACCGATCAAACCGGCGCCAACGTAGTCGGCAGCGACTTGGATGGTCAGACCCCGGGCGCAATGAATGTCACCTTGGTGCCCGACCCGCGACCGGCCAAGCCAGAGGTCAAGCCCGAGCCGCCAGCCAAACAACCCGCCAGGGAAATGGCCGCGCAGCCCCCCGCGCCCTTGCCGAAAGCTGTCGAACAACCTACCCCCACGCCGGACATACTGATCGCCGACACCCCGCGCCTGGACGAACAGAGCGTGGCCCCGAAGATTGAAACACCGGCAGAGCCGGCTGCTCCGGCCGAAAGCACCGAGGCGCCTCCTGCCGATATCGGACAGCCGCCGATCCCGACCGCAAGGCCAAGCGCGGAGGCAGGGCTTGGCGGCGCGGGCGAAACGAACGATGCCCGCGGCGCGGCGGATGGCGAAGAACGCGACGCGGTGACCTCCAGCACGGGCAAAGAGCAGGCTGTGGCTGGCAATGCGGCGGAATCCCGCTACAGCGGTGAAGTTCAGAAGAAGCTTTCCCGCGCCAACCGTCGCGTTTCGAAATCGATACAAGCGAAAGCTCGTGCCAACGCCAGGGTCGTTTTCGTTGTCATGGCCGACGGCAGCATCGGCGACATACAGCTTGCCGAAAGCTCAGGTTCTGCGGAGCTTGATCAATTCGCGTTGACACTGGTGCGCCAGCAGGCCCCGTTCCCTCCCATCCCACTCGAGACTGGCAGGTCAAACTGGGTGTTCAAAGCGCGGATCGGTCCGTTTTGAGAACCTCCAATTTCGTCTCGGACAATCCATCAATCCTCACACTTCACCAATTCTGAAAGGAACCCAATGTACATCGCCATGAACCGCTTCAAGGTCCAGAACGGCTCGGAGGACGCCTTTGAGGACGTCTGGAAAAACCGCGATTCCAGCCTCTCGGAGATGCAGGGTTTCAAGGAATTCCACCTGCTGCGCGGTCCGGTCAACGAGGCGGAAGGCTACACGCTGTTTGCCTCGCACACGGTGTGGGCGAGCTATGAGGATTTTGTCGCCTGGACCAAATCCGAGAATTTTCGCGCCGCGCACCGCAATACCGGCACCTCGAAGGTGCACTATCTCGGCCATCCTCAGTTCGAGGGCTTTTCAGTCGTCGAGGGCGCGTGACTTGGCATCGCCAGCAAATCTGCTGAAGTTCGGCTGCGCGCCGTAGGAAGTGTGAAACTTCGGCAGGCCATGCCTGCCGCTTCTCAAACCTTGGTGAACAGTCCCCGCAGCCCCTGCGTCAAACGCTTGCGCAGCCGCCGCCAGCGGCTGCGGCGATCAAGGAAAGGCAGCAGGCGCGAATCACTTCCCAGGTCGCCAAACCTTTTGACGTGCCTCGACAGGAATCCGGGCACGAAGTGCCTGCCGTTGATGGCGCCGAGCCGTTCCGCATCGGCCAGGACATAGTCGAGGACGTCCTTGCCCATGGTCATCTCGTGCGCCCGATAGCCAGGGGATTGCTGCACATGACCGCCAGCATAGGCGGCACCGGCGGTAACGCTGGCTCCATGCAGGCGATAGAGGCCGAGACATTCCGACAGGATCAGGCTGCCCGCCGCCAGATGCGCGCATGTTGCCGCGAGATAGTCGGTTCCCATCCTTGACTTGAACGGGAACGCCAGAACCGGTTCCAGCGCGCCGCGCCGGAAAACCATCGACGATGTCGGCGCCCACATCCAGCCATAGGCCTCGGGGCCGAAATAGGTGATCGGATACTCCGATGCATAAGCGATCTCAGGCGCCATCTCGCCAAGCTGCTTGCAGGGCGTCGTGGCCATGCCGGAAGCATCCGTCCGGGAACGCGGCTTGCGCAACATAAGGTAGGTGCCGCTGAGCACGGTGCGGTCGCGGTCGACCAGATAGACGTCCGAGCTGGACATTGCCGCGGGGCGCGTCGCATTGAGATGCGCGGAAAGATGCGCGACGAGAAAATTCGGCAGCCAGATATCGTCGGCGTCGAGGAACGCCACGAAAGGCGCATCGCTCGCGGCAAGACCATCACGGAACGCAGCGAGCTGGCCGCCATTTTGCGAACGCACCAAGTGGCTTAGGCGCGGATCGCCGATCTCATGAAGAAGCTGGCGGACATGGTCGGTCGAGCCGTCGGTCGAAGCGTCGTCGACGATGACGCAGGTCCATCGCTGATAAGTCTGCGCCAGCACCGAGCGGATCGCGTCCTCGACATAGGCGCGATAATTATGACAGGTGACAACGATGCCGACACGCGGAAGCTCAAAGCGTGGTGGCGCATGATGCATGTGTTCGGGCCCGGTCGAATTGTCCCCTCTGTTCGGCCCGGCGCGGCTTCTTGTCAACACGAGGCGATCGCCGACGAGCGAAAAGCCCTACGCCGCGGCCAGCAGGCTGGCATTGCCGCCTGCAGCCGTGGTGTCGACGCAGACAGCCCTTTCATGAGCATATGCCGCCGGGTTGAGCACCTCGCTGACCAGCGGCACGATCGGACCGGCGCGGTCGGCGATGACTTTTCGCACGATGCGCGCGGCTTCCGGCGTGCCTGAAAAGGCGACCACGTCGACACGCAGTGAGCGTGCCTCGACCGGATCGGGCCGGCCGTCGATGGCCGCGAGCGGCAGGCCCTTGCCAGTCAGCGCCGACAGCGCGGCCGGCGCACCAGGTGCCACGGCAAGCACCGCATTGCCTGCCGCGAGCGCCTGGATGGTCTGCGCCAGCAGCGTATCTCCATCCGGGCCGAGGCACAGCACCCTTCCGCGCGGCGACAGTGACAGCGTGTTGGCCTCGCCGGTGGGTCCTGGCAGGTCAACCTGGCCGAAATCGATGCTGGCGGCAGCACCGATCGCCGCCGCACCCTTGCCGCGCAGGTGTTTGCGCAGGATGGCGACGCGGTCGGGCCGCGTCGACCAGCCGCCGAGCGCTGGGTCCGGCAGATTGTCGGCAAGCTCCGTCGCCGTCACCTTGTGGCCCTCGGCAATGTGCGTGCCGGCCTCGGGGCCTTTGCGGAAGCGTCGGAGATAATGCGGACCGCCGGCCTTCGGCCCGGTGCCGGAAAGCCCCTCGCCACCAAAGGGCTGCGAGCCGACGACGGCGCCGATCTGGTTGCGATTGACATAGATGTTGCCGGCATGGATGCCGTCGACGAAATGCTGGACGCGGCCCTCGATACGGGTGTGCAGGCCGAAGGTCAGGCCATAGCCCTTGCGGTTGATGGCGGCAATGACAGCGTCGATCTTCTCGGCGTCAAATGTAGCGACGTGGAGAACCGGGCCGAAGACCTCGCGCTCCATATCCTCGATGCCCTTGACCCGGAAGACATGCGGCGCGACGAAGCGGCCGCTCTTCGGCGTCTCGAGCTTGGCGATCAGCCGGCCCTGCAGGCCCATTTTGGTGCAATAGTCGCGGATCGAGTCTTTAGCCTCGTCGTCGATGACCGGGCCGACGTCGGTCGAAATCTGCCAGGGATCGCCGATGCTGAGCGCTTCCATCGCCCCCTTCAGCATTTCCAGCATCTTCTTCTCAACGTCCTTCTGCACGTAGAGCACGCGCAGCGCCGAGCAGCGCTGGCCCGCGCTCTGGAAGGCCGAGGCGAGAATGTCGCGCACCGCCTGTTCGGGCAGCGCGGTGGAATCGACGATCATCGCGTTGAGCCCGCCGGTCTCGGCAATCAGCATCGCGTCGGGCGCGGCGGTCTCCGCCAGTTGCTTCTCGATCAGCTTGGCGACCTCGGTCGAGCCGGTGAAGCAGACGCCGGCAATGCGCGGGTCGGCGGTGAGCGGTCCGCCGATCGACGGTCCGTCGCCGGGCAGCAGCTGGATGACATCTTCCGGCACGCCGGCCTCGCGCAGCATTTCAATGGCGCGGAAGGCGATCAGCGGCGTCTGCTCGGCCGGCTTGGCGATGACCGAATTGCCGGTGACCAGCGCGGCAGCGATCTGGCCGGTGAAGATGGCGAGCGGAAAATTCCACGGTGAAATGCAGGCGATGGCGCCGCGCGCCTCGGTGCCCGCTTCGGCATTGGCGGCTTCGGCTGCGTAGTAGCGCAGGAAATCGACCGCTTCGCGCACTTCGGCAACGCCGTCGGCCAACGATTTGCCGGCCTCGCGGGTGGCGAGCGCAAAGAACTCGACGGCGTTGGCCTCATAGAGGTCGGCGGCACGGTTGAGGATGGCGGCACGCTCGGCGACCGGACGTTTCGCCCAGGCCGGCTGCGCCTCTACCGCGATGCGCACGGCGGTCGCCACCTGCTTGGCGGCAGCCTCGTTTACAGTGCCGACCACCTCGTCAGGCTTGGCCGGATTGACGATGGGGCGCTGCTTGCCATAGCCGGCGGCGCGGGTGATCGGCTTGGCGTGCCAGCGATCGGGCCCGGCGAACCCCGCCTTGGCCTTCTCGATGGCGGCAAGCGTCACCGTATCGGTGATGTCGAATCCCCTGGAATTGCGGCGCCCGACGCCGAAGATCGCGCTGGGCCGAGCGATTGCCGGATTGGCGGCAGGGCCCTGTTTCTCAACGGTTTCGAGCGGATCACGGGCGATGTCTTCCGGCTCGACCTCCTCGTCGGTGAGCTGGTGGACGAAGGAGGAATTGGCGCCATTCTCCAGCAACCGGCGCACCAGATAGGCCAGCAGATCTGAATGCGCGCCGACCGGCGCATAGATTCGGCAGCGCGTGCCTTCGGCCTGGCGCACCGTCTCGTGCAGCGCCTCGCCCATGCCGTGCAGCCGCTGGAACTCGAAAGAATCGCGGTCAGTCGCCATTGACAGGATGGCGGCCACGGTGTGGGCGTTGTGGGTGGCGAATTGCGGATAGATGCGGTCGGTCATCGACAGCAGCTTTTTCGCGCAGGCCATGTACGAGACATCGGTGTTGGCCTTGCGGGTGAAGACGGGATAGCCGTCGAGCCCCAGCGTCTGCGCCCGCTTGATCTCGGTGTCCCAATAGGCGCCCTTGACCAGCCGCACCATGATGGTGCGGTCATACTTCTTCGCCAAGGCGTAGAGCCAGTCGATCACGAAAGCCGCGCGCGGACCATAGGCCTGGACGACGACGCCAAAACCATTCCAGCCAGCCAGCTCCGGCTCGGCCAGCACCCGTTCGATGACGTCGAGCGAGAGGTCAAGGCGGTCGGCCTCTTCGGCGTCGATGTTGAGGCCCATGCGCGAATGGCGCGCCGCCAGCGCCAGCGATAGCAGCCGCTCCGCCATCACAGGCAGCATCTTTTCCTTCTGCGCCACTTCATAGCGCGGATGCAGCGCCGACAGCTTGACCGAAATGCCGTGATTGTAGCGAATATCCGGCCCGTTGGAGCCGGCATCGAGCGAGGAAATCGCATCGGCATAGGCCTTGTGGTAGCGCAGCGCGTCGGCCTCGGTGCGGGCCGCCTCGCCCAGCATGTCGAAGGAATAGAGGTAGCCTTTCTGGGTCATCGGCCGGCCGCGCTTGACGGCTTCGGCGATGGTACGGCCGAGCACGAACTGCTCGCCCATCTCGCGCATGGCGGCGGCCACCGCCTTGCGGATGACCGGCTCGCCGAGCCTGCGCACCATGGCGCGCAGCGTGCCCTCGATGCCGCCCTCGCCTTCGTCAAGCACGCGGCCGGTCAGCATCAGCGCCCAGGTCGAGGCGTTGACGAAGATCGAGCTCGAGCCGCCCGAATGCGCCGACCAGTCGTGCGGCGCGATCTTGTCGGCGATGAGATCGTCCATCGTCTCGGTATCAGGCACGCGCAACAGCGCCTCGGCCAGGCACATCAGCGCCACGCCTTCCTTGGTCGAGAGACCGTAGGCAGAGAGAAAAACTTCCATCAGCCGCGGGTCGGACGAGCCGCGCACCGCCCGTACCAGATCGGCGGCGCGGGCCGAGATCGCATTTCGGTCTTTCGTCGAAAGCCCCGTCGCCTCGGCCAGCCGTTGCACCGCCTGGTCTTCGTCGGGCAAATAGTTGGCACGGATCTGCTGGCGGATGGTATCGAGCGGCATGGCGATCCTGCGGAGCGAGCATAAGGGAGCCGGCCGGCGGTCACCGGACCGAAGGGCGCAAGCTAGCACAAAGCCGGATTTCAGTCGTTCCAAAGAAATCGACAGGACAGTCCAATTGACCTATCCTATGGTCAAATTTTCTCAGATCAGACCACGAATTCGATGATCGAAGACCAATTGGACCGCATCGACAGGAATATCCTGTCGGCATTGGCGCGCGATGGCCGGCTTTCCATGTCGGAACTCGCCGCAAAGGTAGGCCTGTCGAAGACGCCGGTGCAGGCGCGGGTGAAGCGACTCGAGAAGGATGGTTTTATCCGTGGCTACCAGGCGATCATCGACCGTGAGCGGATGGGCGAAGGTCATGTCGCCTTCGTCCAGGTAAAACTGTCCGATACGCGCTCGGCCGCGCTCGACGCCTTCAACCGCGCCGTCCAGGCGGTACCGGAGATCGAGCAATGCCACATGATGGCGTCGAGCTTCGACTATCTCCTGAAAGTCCGCACTACCGACATCGCCGCCTATCGCCGCGTGCTCGGCGAACGCATTTCCGCCCTCCCCCACGTCGCCCAGACATCCACTTTCGTGGCGATGGAGACCGTGAAGGATCGATAATCTAATCCGCCAGCGTCTTCAGGAACGCCACCAGCGCGGCGCGCTCGCGGTCCGAAAGCTGCAGCGGGTGGACCTCCGACACACCTTCGACACTTGCCGGCGCCTTGGAATAATGCGCCACGACTTCGTCGAGCGACGAGAACTGCCCAGCATGCATGTAGGGCGGCCGCGTGGCCGCACCCCGCAATGAAGGCGTCTTGTAGGCGCGGATGAGTTCCGGTCCGGCCTTGACCATGAAGCGCAGCTCGCCGCAGGCGCTGGCATCGCCGTCGCGAAAGGCGCCGAAACAGTTGAACGGATCGGCCTCGACTTGGCGTACCGCATCTATGCGGCCGCGGTCCGGCGGCAAATCCTTGACCGGCGGCACGCCGGTATTGTGAAAACTGTTGTCGGTGAAACGCGGTCCGGCGTGGCATGTCACGCAATTGGCCTTGCCGATGAACAGCTTCAACCCAAGGATTTCCTCTGGCGAAAAGGCGTCGTCGTCTTTTGGCTTGGCGCCTGTCGCCAAATCGATGGCAAAGCGGTCGAAGCGCGTCTGCGGCGGCGCGATCGACCGCTCGAAAGCGGCGATCGCCTTGCCGATATTGGCAAAGACGCGATTGACGTCTTCGGCCTGCGCAGCAGTCATCGTGCTCCATGCCGCCTTTTCGGCATCGGTGCCGAGCGGGCTGGCATTGGCCGGCACAGTGGAGAGGTCGGGCAGCGGCCCGAAGATACGCTCATAGCGCTCGCCGAAGCGCGCCTTGATGTAGTGTGCGAAGGCCGCGCGGTTGCCGGCCTGCTCCAGCGGATTTTCCAGCGGCGTCAGCGCTTGCGCCCACAGACTGTCGCGGCGCCCGTCCCAGAAGAACCAGGGATCATGCGCGACGCCGGCCAGCGGCATGGTGCGCCGATTGGTGCGGCCGACACCGACCGCTTGCGGCAGGTCATCCTGGAACTGCCGGTCGATCTTGTGGCAGGTCGAGCAGGAAACCATGCCATCGCCGCTCATGCCCTGGTCGAAGAACAGCGTCGAACCGAGTGCTGCGGCGGCCGGCACGTCGGCGAAGCGGTTGGTGGTGTCGGCCTTCAGTGGTGGCAAGGTGTTGAGCGCCAGCGAGGCGATGGTCTTCTTCTCGGCGTCGGAGAATTCCGGCTTGCCGCAGCCGGCAAGCACGGCCATCGCCATCAGCACGAGAAAGCGCGAAAGCCAGCTCACAGCAGCACGTTGAAGATGACCGTGTCCGAACCGGCCGCTGCGGAAATGGCGAAATGCAACTGCCACAATCCGCTCATCGTGAATTTCAGCCCGTCGATGCGATAGCGTCCGTCGCCCAGATAGTCGGTCGCCTGCGGGCTGGTCGGCAGGCCATGCCTGTGCTGCGGCATGCCGCCGGAAACGGTGATCGCGGCGCCCTCCACCGAGGCTCCTTTGACCGTCTTCAGGGTCAGCAGCCAGGAGTGCAGTTCGCCTTGCCGGACGACACCCTTCTCTGGCGCGAAACTGGCCACAAACAACCCGTGCGCCGTCGTTTTCGAGCGGGAAATGTCGGCACCGGCCAGCTGAGGCGCATGCTGCGTCGTCAGGTAGACGACGGTGAGAATGCCAGCCAGCAAGGCAGCCAGACCAAGGCCTGCCAGAACATAACGCCATAACGATGCCAAACCGGTTCCTTTTCAGCCATTAACGTCTTGGTCGGCAGATAGCGTCCCACCGCCTGTGGGAAAACGCTTCTGGCGTAAAAATCCGCCGCCGCCAACCATGGCGCTGCCGGTTGCAAAAAGCTACAGCACCGGGTCTTTGGTTTCGTGCATGTCGGTACACCTTGGGGCGGCCGGCACCAGGAGAGAGATTTATGGCAGGAAACGGCGTCGCCTCGATCGGTGAATGCATGATCGAACTTTCAGGCCAGGCGGGGCCGAACTGGCGCATGGGCTTTGCCGGCGACACCTTCAACACGCTATGGGCGCTGCATGCGCTGAGCGGCGATCGTCCGGCCACCTATGTGTCGGCCTTCGGCGATGATCCGTTCTCACAAGGCCAGATCGCCTTCTTCGCCGAAAACGGCATCGGCATCGGCGAAAGCCCGGTCATATCGGGTGCGCGGCCGGGCCTTTATGCGATCACGCTGACCGGCGCCGAACGCTCCTTCACCTACTGGCGCGGCGATGCGGCTGCTCGGCAGCTAGCCTCCGATCCGGCCGCGCTGGCAAAAAACCTGGAAAACCAGGCGCTTGTCTACTTTTCCGGTATCACTTTGGCAATTCTGGAGGATACCGCGCGCAAGAAATTGCTGGCGGCCGTAGCCAAGGCGCGCGCGGCGGGCTCGCTTGTCGCCTTCGATCCCAACTACCGGCCGCGTCTGTGGTACAGCCGTGAGGCGGCGCAAGCCGCGATCCTCGATGCGCTTGCCGTCGCCGACATCGCGCTGCCAACCTTCCCGGACGAGCAGATGCTGTTTGGCGATACAGAGCCGCAAGCGACAGCGCAACGATTGGGAAAGCTGGTCGGTGAAGTCGTCGTCAAGAACGGCGAGGAGCCGGCACTGATCGCCGAAAAAGGAGCCCTGCAACCTGTTCCCGCCGTGCATGTCGCCGCCCCTGTCGATACGACCGGCGCCGGCGATTCCTTCAATGGCGGCTATCTCGCCGCCCGGCTTGCTGGCCACGCCCCGGCGGAAGCGGTGCTGCGCGCACACCGCGTTGCCGCCGCTGTCGTGCAGGTGCGCGGCGCACTGGCGCCGTTCGAGACGCTAAGGGCAGCGTTCGGGGATTAGGATCAAACGAAATCAGCCTGCTGCCGCCAAAGGTCGAGATTGGCGAAACCTTGTCGTTTGAATTGAGGTGTCCTCTCCCTCCACTAGTCTGCTCCGTCCTTTCTCGCCCGCTCGATGAATTTCGCTGCGACCGCTTTGCCGAGCGCGGCACCGGCCTCGTTGTCCATCTGGTAGTGGATGCCGGCCCAGACGCGCGAATCGCCGGCCTCTTTGCCAACCTTGCGGATGAATTCCGCATGGCTGGGAAACAGGTAGGCCAGGACCTCGCATCGGGCCGTCGAAAGAGTGGAGTGGTTGGACGGATAACTGGGATGGGCCGGCACCGCAAACAGGGGCGTGATGCTCTTATCAAGCATGTGGGGGCGCAGGTACCAATAAGCGTACTTCCCGTCGTTGCTTGCAATGTAAGCGTCGTAGTATACCGTTGCGAGCATCGCGTATGCCCGCGCAGCCTGCGGCGGGTTCGAATCCGTCTTGTCCTCGAACATCCACTTGCTGGCATAGTCATACCAGTCGGTGAAAAGGCCGGATGGGCTTTGCCAATAGAACGCTTTGTAGCTGTTGGGGAATTTTCGCTCAAACTGCCGGATTGCATCTGTCTCGGCCTTTACGGCCGGGGACTGGCAGTCGGGTGGGGTCGGCGGCCTGAATTCCTCGGCTGCTGCAAGCACGATCGGCTTCCAGTTCGGCATGGTTACATTGGCGGGTTTGTCCCCGACCCACTTGCATGGCCCGGTCGGGATCGTGCCGGTCCAGACTGCGTCGGAGCCATCGGCCTTTGCCCGCGCGATCACCTGGTCAGCCACCCGTTGCCCCAATTCGAGACCGGCCGAAGTATCGCTCGGGAACTGGACACCGGCAAGGACACGCGACTGTGCCGCTTCTTCGGCCATCGCCTTGAACGACGACGTCTCGTCCGGAAAGAAATAGGACAGAACGGTCGCGGCGGCTCCGGCGGCTGCGGCGTGCTCCGATGGATAGGAGGGACTCCGCGGCGTAGGCAGCACAACCGGCAGTGTCGCATCCGCCTCGCTCGGGCGTGGGCGATTGTAGAAATACTTCGATTCCCACGCGGCAATGGTGGCGTCGTAGATCGCCATCGTCAAATAGGTGTAGACGCGGTGTGCATTGGGTATCTGCTGGCCTTCAAGAAGGCGGTCGTTGACCAGGTCAATCCATCGATAACCGGGCGATCCGGCATCCCAGAACACGATCTTGGCGGCGACCTGTGCGTCGTTCGTCGCAATAAGTTTGCGTAGCTGCTCCAGCTCGGCTGCGGACGTATCCGGCGGGGGCGGGACTCGGAAGTCCTTGCCCGACGTGATCACCCACGTCTTCCACGTTCCAGCCTTTGGTTCTATCAGATCCGATTGGGCGAAAGCGCAGGTCCCTGACAAGAGGATCACTGCGCAGACCTTGCATAAGGCGCTGAGCATGTTTGGCCTCCAATGGTTGGTCCCCGGCCCAAAGACGGACGCTTTGTGCTTTACGGCTGCTCCGCCCTAATTTTAGCGATCGCTAATTATAGCGCCGAACGCCGCCGGGCAAAAGGATCAAATATGCGGATAGGCAGTGTTGTTTGTGACAACCGGCTTCTGTGGCAGGGCAACGCTAAGGCAGCCGGAACCGGTATTCCGTCACCTGGTGGTAGATCTGGCCCGGCCACAACGTGGCCTGCGGGAAATACGGCCGGTTCGGCGCGTCCGGCCAGACCTGCGCTTCCAGGCAGAAGCCTGAGAAAGCCTTGTAATGGCGCCCGTCCAACCCTGAAGACGGCTGCAGATACTGACCCGTATAGAGCTGGAGGCCCGGCTCCGTGGTCCAGACCTCCATCTCGACGCCGGAACTCGCACCTTGCGCCCAGGAAGCCTGCCTGAGCGGCCCGCGTGTCGGGGCGAGGCAGAAATTGAGGTCGTAGGGAAGCTGTTCGCCTTCGGTCTCCATGCGCAGCGGCCGCGCCTGGCGGAAGTCGAAGGGCGTGCCGTCGACGGGCTTCACCGCACCCGTTGGGATCATCTCGCCGTCGACCGGCGTGTAGGCGCCGGCATTCAGCATCAGCCGGTGGTCGAGGATGTCGCCGGCGCCGCCATCGTCGAGGTTGAAATAGGAATGCTGGGCGAGATTGCAGAGCGTCGGCTCCTCTGAGGTCGCGGTCAGCTCGATGCTCAGCGTACCGGGGATTTTCAGCCGGTAGGTACAGGTCACGTCGAGCGCGCCGGGAAAGCCCATCGTGTCGTCGGGATCATGCAGCGTCAGAGTGACGAAATCCCGGCCATGCAGCGAGACCATCCATGGCCGGTGGAAATAACCTTCTGAACCGCCATGCAGCGTATGCTTGTCGAGGAAATTGCGCTCGCTCTGGTAGCGCTTGCCGGCGATGGTGAAGCGGCCATCACGGATACGATTGGCAAAGCGCCCGACGACGGCGCCGAAGAAGGCCCTGTCGGTCTCATAGGGTTCGAAACGGTCGTATCCCAGCACCAGCGGCGCATCGTGTCCAGCCAGGCGCAGATCCTGGATGATGGCGCCGAGGCCGATGATGTTGGCGGTGAGGCCGCCGCCGCGAATGGTGAAGCGGCGGACTTGGTCGCCCGCCTGCGTCGTGCCGAAGACCTCACCGTCCTTCATCGCCATGCCCGAAATGCCGGTTGGTTGATCGATGCCCGCCTGACCTTTCGGGCTTGAGTGGGGTCTGTCGTGATCAACAGACCCCGATAGCAATCAGAGGCCAAGCCCGCCGATGCAGACATATTTGGTGTCGAGATAGTCCTCGATGCCCTGATGTCCGCCTTCCTTGCCGAGGCCCGACTCCTTGACGCCGCCGAACGGCGCTTCCGGTGTAGTGATCAGGCCTTCGTTGACGCCGACCATGCCGTATTTCAGCCCTTCCATCACCCGGAAGGCGCGGCCGAGATCGCCGGTGTAGAAATAGCAGGCCAAGCCGAATTCGGTGTCGTTGGCGAGCGTGATCGCCTCTTCCTCGGTTTCGAACTTGAACACGGGTGCCACCGGGCCGAAGATCTCTTCCTTCATGAAGCGCATCTTCGGCGTCGCATTGGCGATCACGGTCGGCTGGAAGAACGAGCCGCCAAGCGCATGGCGCTTGCCGCCGGCGACGACCTTGCCGCCCTTGGCGGTGGCGTCGGCGATCAGCTCCTCGACCTTTTCGACCGCCTTCTCATCGATCAGCGGCCCCTGCTGCACACCCTCTTCAAGACCGGAACCGACCTTCAGTCCGTTGCTGGCGGCTGCGAGCTTTTCGACGAATTTGTCGTAAACTTTCGCCTGCACCAGGAACCGGTTGGTGCAAACGCAAGTCTGGCCGGAATTGCGGTACTTCGCGGTGATGGCGCCGGTGACGGCGCGATCGATGTCGGCGTCGTCGAAGACGATGAACGGCGCATTGCCGCCGAGCTCCATCGACACTTTCTTGACGGTGACGGACGACTTCTGGATCAGGATCTTGCCGACCTCGGTCGAGCCGGTGAAGGTGATCTTCTTGACCAGCGGATTGGCGCAGATCTCGTCGCCGATCTCGCCGGCGGCACCGGTAAGGATGTTGATGACACCCTTGGGGAAGCCGACTTCCTCGGCGAGCGCGCCCCAGGCGAGGCCGGAATAAGGCGTCTGCGAAGCCGGCTTGACGACTGCGGTGCAGCCGGCGGCGAGCGCCGGGCCGAGCTTACGGGCCAGCATCGAGGATGGGAAATTCCACGGCGTGATGGCGGCGATGACGCCGACCGGTTCCTTGGTCACCAGGATGCGGCGGTCCGCCCAGGGCGACGGCACGACATCGCCATAGGTGCGGCGGCCTTCTTCGGCGAACCACAGGATATACGACGCGGCCGAGCCGATCTCGCCCTTGGATTCGAACAGCGACTTGCCCTGCTCGATGGTAAGCAGTTCCGCCAGCACGTCCTGATTGTCCATCATTGCGTCGTGCAGCTTGCGCAGCAGCTTCGAGCGCTCCAGCGCGGTGGTCTTGCGCCACGTCTTGAAGGCGGCTTCGGCGGCTTCGATGGCGCGGCGGGTTTCCGCCTTGCCCGACTTTGGCACGGTGCCGATCTTGAGGCCGGTGGCGGGATTGTTGACGTCAACCGTCTGGCCGCTGTCGGCCTGCACCCATTCGCCATTGATGAGATTGGCCTGGCGCATGAAATGGCTGGTTTTCTGAAGCATGGTCTAGCCTCCGTTCGGCGCACTGACGGGCCGGTCGCTGGATTTCCTCGGTGAGCGTGCGCAATGGCATCGATGCCCGGCACGCTGGAGCCACTGCTCTTTACCTAGGGCAAGCCCTGCAAGCAATCGCAAGATGGCATATAGGGCTTGGTCCAGCGAAAACTACCCGAACACCTGCACGACCACCGCCAGCCAGAAGGCCGTGGTGACGACCGCGCTGGCCGTGGCGATGGTCATCTGGTTCGACGCCAGCGCCTGGCCAGTGTTGAACTGCACGGCGATGAGATAGGAATTGATGCCGGACGGCAGCGCCGCCACCACCACCGCCACCTTGGCCGTCAGCGGCGGCAGGCCAAACAGCCAGACCAGGCCGAGCACCAGCGCCGGCATCAGGAACAGTTTCAGCACCGACAGCGCCAGCGCCGGCCGGACATTGCCGGAAATGCCGAAACGGCGCAGGCTGAGCCCCATCGCGAACAACGCCACCGGCCCGGCCGTATCGGCCAGCGCGTCGACCAGCCGCATGGCGAATCCGGGCAATGGCGCAGCGCTGAGGCGCCATGCAAGTCCGACCAGGATGCCGATGATCAGTGGGTTGAGGAACAGTCTCCTCAGAAAACCCCGGATGACGCGCAGCGGATGCACGGGCTCACTGCCGCCGCGGCCGAACATCTCGAACAGGATGATCGAGGCCATCATCATGATCGGCAGATGCACGGCGACGAGCAGCGACAGCACTTCAAACCCATCCGCCCCGAAAATGCCGAGGATGAAGGGAGCTCCGAGCAGGACAATATTGGAATAGGCCGAGGACACACCGCCGACGACGCCCGCGCGCGCGTCCCGCCCGAAGATCCGCGTGGTCACCAGATGGCCGGCGGCCCAGGTGAGCGCGACTGCGGTGAAATAGGCGCCCCACAGCGACCACGGCGTGGCGCCATGGAAATCGGATTTCACCATCGTCTGGAACAGCAAAGGCGGCAGCGCCACGTTGATGGCGAATTCGGATATGCCCTCGCCGCTCGCCGGCCGGAGATAGCCGGTAAGCCCGGCGAGATAGCCGAGCGCGACAAGACTGAAGACGAAGAGAACGGTTTCGGTGAGCGGCGACATTTTTCCCGTGATAGGCGAGCCCGCCTAGCCATGCAATCGCCGGCTCTTGGAAACCAGCTCTGCCAAAAATGATCGGTACCAGAATTTGATCATGCCGGAATTTGATCATGGTTGAGTGGCAGCGCTATAGAGGGATCATCAGGGCGGACACATCAGACGAATGGGCTTTGTCACCGAAGCCGGCTACACGATCCCCATCTCCGCTCACCGACCAGAAGATCGACCTGGTGAAGCGGCAAATGGCGAAGAAATAGGCCTGCGCTTGTCTTTCAGCCGGCTTTGCCATCCCTATATGCCGGTCACCGGCACTCACCTGCCGGGATGGGAAAAGGACAGTTGATGGTTCGATTTTTGCTGGCGCTGTTGCTGTTCGTCTTTCCTGTCACAGCGCATGCGACGGATGCCGGCTGGGCGCTGCTGCGCGATGGCGGCCATGTCGTGCTGCTTCGCCATGCGATGGTCACTGGCACCACCGATCCAGCGAATTTCGACATCGCCAAATGCGCGACCCAGCTCAACCTCTCGGCGCGCGGCAAGCAACAAGCGAGCAGGATCGGTGCCCTGTTCGGCGCCCGCGCGGCCCCCATCGAGCGCGTTCTGTCCAGCCGCTATTGCCGTTGCCTCGACACCGCCCGCATCGCCTTCGAGACGGAGCCCGAGCCCTTCGCACCCCTTGACCTGCTGAAGACCGACCCGAGTGAGAAAGCCGCCCAGCTTGCCGCGATCATGAACGAGATCCGCGGCTATTCCGGCTCCGACAATCTGGTCATGGTCACGCATCTCGAAGACATCGTGGCCCTCACAGGCGTCTCGCCCCGCGAAGGCGAAGCGGTGGTGGTCGAGCCGCGGGGCGATGGCCTGCGCGTGCTTGGCCGCGTCACCTTCTGACGGCGCGCGGCTGACCGTCCACAACGGAACGGGCGGACTGCTGAACGACCTGGTCAAGCTCCGCGACAGCTAATGCATGTCGCCCAAAAGTGGTTCCGGTTTTGGGAAAACGACATGCATCGAAACAAAGCCTGACCCTACGTCAAATGGGAGGGGCCGCCGGGCCAAGCGGCGGCCCTTCTTGCGTTCGGCAGGCCGGCATCCCATCTGCGCCCGGCGTATGAGGCCTTTTCCTGCCCGGAAAAACCGATTAGACAGCGCGCTACACATGCGGACAGATTCCGCCCGCAACCGAAGGAAAAGCCCTTGTCCACCACGTTCGACAAAGTCGCTAAGATCATCGCCGACACCAGTGAGATCGATATCGACACGATCACCCCTGAAAGCCACACCATCGACGATCTCGGCATCGACAGCCTCGACTTCCTCGACATCGTCTTTGCCATCGACAAGGAATTCGGCATCAAGGTGCCGCTGGAAAAATGGACGCAGGAGGTCAATGACGGCAAGGCCTCGACCGACGATTATTTTGTCATGAAGAACCTGTGTGCCAAGATCGACGCGCTGGTCGCGGCCAAGAACGCCTGATGCCGGTTGAGCGCGCGAGCTTGACGCGCTCAGCGCATGACCCCGAAAATCGGCAACGATTTTCGGAAAGGACTATGCGCAAAATCAGAAAACAGCCTGACTCACAAAGCCGCACATGAACAGCCCCCGCGACGTCGTCATATCAGGCATCGGCCTTGTCTCTTCGCTGGGAGAAGGTCCGGATGCACATTGGCAAAAGCTCACTCAGCCCGGCGCGCAACCGGTGTTGGAGGCGACGCGCTTTTCACCCTACACCATCCACCCGCTGCCGGAGATCGACTGGAACCTGCAGATCGCCAAGCGCGGCGACCAGCGCCAGATGGAAACCTGGCAGAGGCTGGGCACCTATGCCGCCGGCATGGCGCTGGATGACGCCGGCATCAAGGGCAATGACGAACTCTGCGCCACCATGGACATGGTGGTGGCCGCCGGTGGCGGCGAGCGCGACGAGGCGGTCGACGCCGACATTCTCGCAGCGTCCGAAAGCCGCAACGACCGCGACGTGCTGCTCAACGAGAAGCTGACCACTGAATTGCGGCCGACGCTGTTTCTGGCGCAGCTTTCCAACCTGCTTGCCGGCAACATCTCCATCGTCCACAAGGTGACGGGATCATCGCGCACCTTCATGGGCGAGGAAGGTGCCGGCGTCGCCGCCGTCGAGACGGCTGCTGCCCGCATCCGCTCCGGCCAGTCGACGCATATCCTTGTCGGCGGCGCCTTCCAGACCGAGCATTCCGATATGCTGCTCGGCTATGAGCTGGCCGGTTACCTGCATCGCGGCGCCTGGAAGCCGGTCTGGCAAAGGCAAGGCGGCGAAGGCGGTGGGGTGGTGACTGGATCCGGCGGCGCCTTTCTCGTTCTGGAACAACGCGCGCACGCATTGAGCCGTGGGCGCAAGATCTACGCCGAACTCGGTGCGGTCGTGTCCGGACGCGCCAGGCGCCGGCGAGACGAGCTCGATGCCGAGATCGCCTTACTGCTTAAGCAGGCCGCCTTGCCAAACGGCGAGCTGCTTGCCGTCTCCGGGGCGTCGGGTGCCCATGCCGCGACCGCTGCCGAGAAATCGGCGTTCGATGCCAACCCGGCGATCGCCACGCGCGCCTTTTCGACACTGACCGGCCATATGAAGGAAGCGCAATTCCCCTTCGCCGTAGCGCTGGCGGCACTCGCCGTCGAGCGCAAGGCCGCCTACCCCGTCTTTGACGCAGCCAACGAGCGGCCGTTCAGCGGTATTCCCAGGACCGTGCTTGCAACGGCGATCGGCTATCACCAATTCGAGGGCATGGCGCTGGTCAGCGCCGCCGATTAAACTGTCTCAGGAAAAAAGATGGCCAATCTCAGAGATCATATGGGCAGGCCGATCGTCGCGGTTACCGGCATCGGCGTGGTCACCTCGCTTGGCGTCGGCAAGACCGACAATTGGGCGGCACTCACGTCAGGCAAGTCTGGCATCCATCCGATCACCCGCTTTCCGGTCGATCACCTGAACACGCGCATTTCCGGCATGGTCGACTTCCTGCCGTCCAGTTCGAAGGGCGCCAGCCTTCTCACCTATGAACTGGCCGAAACCGCTGCACTGGAAGCGGTGGCCGAATCCGGTCTCGACGCAGGCGATTTCGGCGGACCGCTTTTCCTCGCTTCGCCGCCGGTCGAACTCGACTGGAGCGAGCGCTTTTCGCTCTACAATTCCGACAAGCACGACATCGGCTCCGAACGGCTGCTGCGCGTGGCGCGGGGCCTGAAGGTAACAGACATTTTCGAAACCACGCAGTTCGGTTCGATCGCCGACCGGCTGGCCGACCGTTTCGGCACGCGGGGCCTGCCGATCACGCTGTCGACGGCCTGCGCCTCCGGAGCCACCGCCATCCAACTCGGCGTCGAGGCGATCCGCCGCGGCGAATGCGACAGGGCGCTGTCGATCGGCGCCGACGGTTCGGCGACCGCCGAGGCGCTGATCCGATTTTCGCTGCTGTCGGCGCTTTCCACCCACAACGACCTCCCCGAAAAGGCCTCAAAACCGTTTTCCAAGGATCGCGACGGTTTTGTCCTCGCCGAAGGCTCTGGCGCGCTGGTGCTGGAATCGCTGGAGGCCGCACTGGCCCGTGGTGCGACCATTCTCGGCATCATGCGCGGCTGCGGTGAAAAGGCCGACGATTTCCATCGCACCCGCTCCAAGCCGGACGGTTCGCCGGCGATCGCAGCGGTGCGTGCCGCCCTCGCCGATGCCGGGCTTGGCGAAGACGAGATCGACTATGTCAACGCTCATGGCACCTCGACGCCGGAAAACGACAAGATGGAGCATCTGTCGCTGTCGACCGTGTTCGGCGAGCGGATCGGCTCGATGCCAATCTCGTCGAACAAGTCGATGATCGGCCACACGCTGTCGGCGGCCGGCGCCGTCGAGGCTGCGTTTTCGCTGATGACGATGCGTGAAAGCGTCATTCCGCCGACCATAAACTACGACAATCCCGATCCGGCGATCGTGCTCGACGTGGTGCCTAACCAGAAGCGCAACGCCGAGGTCGGCACCGTTTTGTCGAACTCCTTCGGCTTCGGCGGCCAGAACACCTGCCTTGTCATGGCGCGGGAACCGGTCTAAGCGAGCGCTTTCCGCTCAACAGAACCGACTGGCTCCATGCGCGCACTGCAACTTATCGAGGATCGCCGTCTTGAGACGGTGGACCTGCCGCCCCCACCGCCGCCTTCGCTCGGCGAAGTGACGCTGCGCATCAAGGCAGTGGCCTTGAACCACATCGACGTCTGGGGCTGGCGCGGCATGGCCTTTGCTAAGCGCAAGCTGCCGCTGGTCGTCGGTGCGGAGGCCTCCGGTGAGGTCGAAGCAGTCGGCCCTGGCGTTTCCAACCTTGTGCCCGGACAATTGGTGTCGATCTACGGCGCGCGCACCTGTGGGCTTTGCCGCGCCTGCCGCGAAGGCCGTGACAATCTCTGCGAGCATGTTTCCGGCGTTCATGGCTTCCATCTCGACGGCTTTGCGCAGGAGCAGATAAACCTGCCGGCGCGCCTGCTGGTCCCTGCCCCGCCCGGCGTCACGGATATCGGCGCGGCCGTAGCACCCGTAACCTTCGGCACGGTCGAGCACATGCTGTTCGACAATGCCAGGCTGCAGCCCGGCGAGACCATCCTCATCCATGCCGGCGGCTCGGGCATCGGCTCGGCCGCGATCCAGCTTGCCAGGAAAATGGGCTGCACCGTGATCACCACGGTCGGTTCCAACGAAAAGATCGACAAGGCGAAAGCCCTTGGCGCCGACCACGTCATCAACTATCGCGAGGACCGCTTCGAAGGCGTCGTGCGCAAGCTGACCAAAAAGAAGGGCGTCGACGTCGTCTTCGAGCATGTCGGCGCCGACACTTTTGCCGCCTCGATGCTGTGTCTGAAGCGCGGCGGCCGCCTGGTGACCTGCGGTTCCACCTCGGGCGTGTCGACGCAGATCAATTTGATGCAATTGTTCCAGCAGCAGCTGAAACTGCTCGGCTCCTTTGGCTGCCGTATGGGAAACATGGCCGACGCCATGCAGAAAATGGCAGCGGGTCTCGTCGCGCCAGTCATCGACACCGAAGTCGGCTTCGACGGCATCGATGCCGCGCTGAAGCGCATGGAAGGCCGCGACGTGTTCGGCAAGATCATCTTGCGTGTCGGCTGAGAATGTTCGGCAGCGCTTTCAAGAAGGTCCGCCGCGACCTGGCGTTTCGCCACGGCAGGCGGCTTCGCCAGTTCAACTACTGGCTTGTAGCGCGCGCCGCGATGGCGATGATTTCGGTGCTTCGCCTGCTGCCGGTGGACAGCGCGCTCAATTTCGCCGACCGGGTCGCGCGCCGCATTGGTCCCCGGGTCGGACGCCACGACGTCGCCATCGACAATTTGCGCAAGGCCTACCCCGAGAAGAGCGAAAAGGAGATCCAGGCCATCGCCTCCGACATGTGGGGCAATATGGCTCGCCTCGCGGCGGAGTACATTTTTCTCGACGCCTTGTTCGACTTTGATCCGGCGGCGGCGAAGCCGGGCCGCGTCGAGGTCAAGGGGATAGACCATTTCGTTCAAATCGCCGGCGAGGAAAAGCCACACATCATCTTCACCGGGCACCTCGGCAATTTCGAATTGCTTCCGGTCGCTGCCGCGACGTTCGGCATGAACATCACGGCGCTGTTTCGCCCGCCCAACAATCCTTATCTTGCCGACTACATTCTCTCGACCCGCCGATCGACCATGGGCTCCCTGCTGCCCTCCTCGACCGGCGCTTCATTCGCGCTGGCAGGCATCTTGGAGAAGGGCGGCAATATCGGCGTCCTCGTCGACCAGAAATTCTCAGGTGGACTCGAGACGACCTTCTTTGGCCGCCCGTGCGAGAGCAACCGGATCCTGGCCACCCTGGCCCGGCACTATGACTGCGATGTCTATCCGGCGCGTTGCATGCGCTTGCCGGGCAACCGCTTCCGGCTCGAGATCGAGGACAGGCTGATCTTGCCGCGCACCGCCGGCGGCAGTGTCGACGTCCATGGCACCACCCAGCTTCTCAACGATGTCGTCGAGCGTTGGGTGCGCGAGGATCCCGGCCAGTGGATGTGGTTCCACAAAAGGTGGGAAATAAGCAACCGCCGCAAAAAGCGGCGTCAACAGGCGAGAGCGCACGGCGAAGCCGCCTGAACGGCGGCCTCAAAAATGGACCTCGGCCCCGGCTGATGTGGCGCCGTCTAATTGGTGACGACGATCCGTGTGTTGCGGAAGCCTGCTTTCCGCACCATCGAATAGAAGGCTGCGGCGTTGGATGTGTGCAGCCGCACGCAGCCATGCGAGGCTGGGCGTCCGAGTTGCCGGACCGCGCCCGTGCCATGGATGGCGTAGCCGCCGCGGTAGAACACCGAATACGGCATTGGCGACATGTCGTATTTGCGCGAATACCACATCCGTTCGGTCCGTTGCGGCCGGTAGCTGCCGCGCGGCGTGAAATAGCCCCGGCGGGCGGTGGATACCTTCCACCGATAGACTGACCCACCATATTTTACAGTCATCGTCTGCGACGACACGTCGATGTTTGCAACCAGATTTGCAGCCTGGCCCTCGACCGAAGAACCAAACAGCACTGTTGCCAGAGCCGCTGCCATGAGAACGGTCTTTTTCATGCGATCAAACCCCTTTGATTGCCCCTGCCTGCTTGTCTTCACGCCATTATTCATCTTTTTAATGGCGCGTGAGCGAAATAGCACACACTCCCTGACGAATTCCCCAATCCAAAGCAGCGAATTTGAATGATTTCCCGCCATAGTTGCCGCGGCGACACGCAACTTTGACGCGATCCGCCAACAGGCTTGCCAAATCGCGTGCTTGGCTGCTCAACTCGCCGGATGAACGAACGACTCCTGAAGGCAGTCGATGACCGGGTCGACGACCTGGTCGCGCTGACCGCGGATCTGATCCGCTTTCCGACCATCAATCCCCCAGGCGAGGCCTATCGGCCATGCGCCGAATATATCGGCGCGCGGCTGAAGAGGCGCGGTTTCGGGATCGAATTCATCCGCGCCGAAGGCACGCCCGGCGATACCGACCGCTATCCGCGCGTCAATGTTGTCGCCCGCTTTGACGGCCGCTCGACTGGCGCCTGCGTGCATTTCAACTCGCATATCGATGTCGTCGAAGCCGGTGAAGGCTGGAGCCTCGATCCGTTCGCCGGCACCGTCAGGGACGGCAGGGTCTATGGCCGTGGCGCCTGCGACATGAAGGGCGGCTTGGCCGCTTCCATCATCGCCGCCGAGGCCTTCATGGAGGTCTTTCCGGACTTTCCCGGCGCGATCGAAATCTCAGGCACCGTCGACGAGGAGTCCGGTGGCTTCGGCGGCGTCGCCCATCTGGCGAAGCTCGGCTATTTCTCCGCGCCGAAGGTCGACCATGTCATCATCCCCGAGCCATTGAACAAGGATCGCATCTGCCTTGGCCATCGCGGCGTCTGGTGGGCGGAGATCGAAACCAAGGGCGAGATCGCGCATGGCTCGATGCCGTTCCTCGGCGACAATGCGGTGCGCCACATGGGTGCCGTGCTGCAGGCGTTCGAGAACGAGTTGTTCCCGGCGCTCGACCGCAAGATGACACGCATGCCGGTCGTGCCCGAAGGGGCAAAACGCTCGACCATGAACATCAACTCGATCCATGGCGGCCAGACCGAGGATTTCCGGCCCGGCCTGCCCTCGCCCAACGTGCCCGATTGGTGCCGGCTGACCATCGACCGCCGTTTCCTGCTCGAAGAGGATTTGGGCACGGTCAAAAGCGAGGTCACTGATATCCTCGAGCGGCTGAAGCGCGAGCGCAAGAAATTCGACTATGAGATCCGCGACCTCATGGAGGTGCTGCCGCTGATGACCGAGCGCGACGCGCCGGTGGTGAAGGCGGTGGCGCAAGGCATCATGGAGATTTTCGACCGGGAACCGGACTATGTTATCTCACCGGGTACTTATGACCAGAAGCACATTGCCCGCATCGGCCACATCTATGACTGCATCGCCTACGGCCCCGGCATTCTCGACCTCGCCCACAGGCCCGATGAATGGGTCGGGATATCGGACATGGTGGAATCGGCGAAGGTGATGGCGATCGGGCTCAACGTGCTGCTGAGAGGTACCGCCGCCGGGTAACGACCGGGTACGCGCCAATCGATTGAGCATGCAGTTCGGAGAAAAACATTCCTCCCTGCACTGCCGGGCAGCATGAAACGCGATTTACTCCTCGGCGAAATCACGCTTCTATCCGCCGGGTTTTGAGCACATTCGAGCCTATGGGGAGTTGCGCGATGAAATTGTGGAAAACCATTCTGGCCGCCGCGGCGCTGGCACTGGCCACTGGAACCTCTGCGTTTGCAGCGCGGACCGACCTCGTCATCGGCATTCCGCTGGAACCGCCGCATCTCGATCCGACCGCCGGGGCCGCGGCAGCGATCGACGAAGTGCTTTACGCCAACGTGTTTGAGGGCCTGACCCGCATCGGCCCGAATGGCGAGGTGCTGCCCGACCTCGCCGAAAGCTGGACCATTTCCGACGACGGCAAGGTCTACACGTTCAAGCTGCATACCGGCGTGAAGTTCCACGACGGCACCGACTTCAACGCCGACGACGTGAAATTCTCGCTCGACCGCGCCCGCGCCGACAACTCGGTCAACGCGCAAAAGGGCCTGTTCGCCGCCATCGACAAGGTCGAGGTGATCGACCCGGCGACGGTCAAGGTCACGCTGAAGAATCCGCAAGGCTCATTCCTCTACAATATGGGCTGGGGCGATGCGGTGATCGTGGCGCCGGAATCAGCCGACACCAACAAGGAGAAACCCATCGGCACCGGTCCGTTCAAGTTCCAAAGCTGGGCCAAGGGTTCGTCGATCACGCTGGTCAAATCCGACAACTACTGGGGCACGCCCGTATCGCTCGATAAGGCCGAGTTCCGCATCGTCCCGGATGCCGCCGCCGCCGTGCCAGCCTTGCTTTCCGGCGACATCCAGGCCTTCCCTTTCTTCGACCCCGACAGCGTCGCCCAGGTCAAGGACGATCCCCGCTTCAAGGTGGTGATCGGCGCCACCGAGGGCGAAACCATTCTTTCGATCAACAATAAGAAGCCGCCCTTCGACAAGCTGCAGGTGAGACAAGCGATTTCCTTTGCGCTCGATCGCAAGGCCATCATCGACGGCGCCTCGGCCGGCCTTGGCGTGCCGATTGGCTCGCATATGTCACCCGCCAACAAGGCCTATGTCGACCTCACCGGCCTCTATCCGCACAATGTGGCGAAGGCCAAGGAGCTGCTGAAGGAAGCCGGCCTTGAGAATGGCTTCAAGGCGACGCTGAAGCTGCCGCCGCCCTCCTATGCGCGGCTTGGCGGCGAGATCATCGCCTCCGAGCTTCGCGACGTCGGCATCGATCTGGAGATCATTCCGGTCGAATGGGCACAGTGGCTGGATCAGGTATTCACCAAGAAGGACTACGACCTGACCATTGTCTCCCACACCGAACCCAACGACATCGATATCTATTCGCGCAAGGATTATTACTTCAATTACGACAATCCGGCCTTCGATAAGATCATTGCCGAGCTGAATCTGACCTCCGATGAGGCCAGGCGCATGACGCTGCTCGGCGAGGCGCAGAAGATACTGGCCGACGACGCCGTCGTCGGCTTCCTCTACGAACTGCCGAAAGTCGGCGTCTGGGACGCCAAGCTGCAGGGACTGTGGGAAAACGCGCCGATCCAGGCCAATGACCTGACCAAGGTGAAGTGGACGGATTGAGGGTCCGCTGGCCAAAGAGGCGACGCTTGCGCTCCGTCACACCCCCCTCTGCCCTGCCGGGCATCTCCCCCGCAAGGGGGGAGATTGCGCGCTCAGCCGCTTTCGCCAATCCTGAACGTGGAAAAAAAGGCGTGCCGCCGAAGCTGCCGATCTCCCCCCTTGCGGGGGAGATGTCCGGTAGGACAGAGGGGGGTGGGCGGGAACTCCGGCCTAGGTCGATCCTTGCAACTGGCAACGCTTCAGTGCCGTTGCCATGACCGCCTATCTCCTCAAACGCCTCGCCATCGCCGTCGCCACGCTGGTCCTGGCCTCCATGGTGGTTTTCGCCGTGCTGGAGATCATTCCCGGCGACCCGGCGCGGCTGATGCTTGGCATGAACGCCAGCGCCGACCAGGTCGAGCTGCTGCGCAACCAGATGGGCCTCAACGCCCCCCTCGCCTGGCGCTATCTGCATTGGGCCGGTGGCTTGATGAGCCTCGATTTCGGCCGCTCCTACACCTATTCGGTGCCGGTCATCGACCTTGTCCGCGAGCGCGTCGTCGTCTCCCTGCCGCTGGCGCTGATCGCGCTGGCGCTGTCCACCCTCATTGCCATTCCGGTCGGATTGTTTTCGGCCGGCCGGCATGGACGGGCCAGCGACACGGTCGCGATGGGCGCCGCGCAGCTTGGCGTCGCCGTGCCGAACTTCTGGTTCGCGCTGATGCTGATCTATCTGTTTGCCGTCTGGCTGCGGCTGGTGCCGGCGGGCGGATTTCCGGGCTGGGGCGCCGGAGTCTGGCCGGCGCTGAAATCGCTGGTCCTGCCGGCGATCGCGCTCGCGTTGCCGCAAGCGGCGATCCTCGCCCGCGTCACCCGCTCGGCGCTGATCGAAGTGCTGAACGAGGACTACATCCGCACCGCGCGCGCCAAGGGCCTGCCCTATCGCGCCGTGCTGTGGCGGCACGCGCTGCGCAACGCCATGATCCCGGTGCTGACCATTCTCGGCCTGCAATTCGCCTTCCTGCTTGCCGGCACCATCATCATCGAGAACGTCTTTTACCTGCCAGGCCTCGGCCGGCTGGTGTTCCAGGCGATCACCCAGCGCGACCTGATCGTGGTCGAAAGCGTGGTCATGCTGCTGGTCGCCGCCGTCATCATCGTCAATCTGCTTGTCGATCTCTCCTATGCGGTTGTCGATCCGCGCCTGAGAAGCCGGCCATGACGCTGCACATCGACATTCCCGAGGAAAACCTTGCCAGCATCCTCGCCAAGGCGTTTCGAAACCGCTCGTTCCTCGCCGGCTTCGTCATCGCCGCGCTGGTGGCAGCGATCGCCATCGTCTCGTTCTTCTGGACCCCCTATGACGTCACCAAGCTGATCGTCGCCGACAGGACGCAAGCACCCTCGCTGGCGCACTGGTTCGGCACCGACCATTTCGGCCGCGATATCCTGTCGATGATCATGGTCGGCGCCCGCAACTCGATCGCCGTGGCATTGGTGGCGGTCGGCATCGGCATGGGCGTCGGCGTGCCGCTCGGCGCCTTTGCCGCGGCCCGCGGCGGCCTCGTCGACGAAGCGCTGATGCGGCTCAACGATCTCGTCTTTGCCTTCCCCGCTTTGCTCTCGGCGATCATGATCACCGCCATCTTCGGACCGGGTGCGATCAACGCCATCATCGCCATCGGCATCTTCAACATCCCGGTCTTCGCGCGGGTTGCACGGGCTGGCGCACTCGCCATCTGGCCGCGCGAATTCATCCTCGCCGCGCGCGCCGCCGGCAAAGGCAAAACGCTGATCACCATCGAGCATGTGCTGCCCAACATCGTCACTTTGCTCCTCGTGCAAGGCACCATCCAGTTCGCGCTGGGCATCCTGGCCGAAGCCGGGCTTTCCTATGTCGGGCTGGGCACGCAGCCGCCGATGCCGAGCTGGGGCCGCATGCTGTTCGATGCGCAGACCCGCATGGTGGTGGCGCCGTGGATGGCGATCTTCCCGGGCATGGCGATCGTCATCACCGTGCTTGGTCTCAACCTGCTCGGTGACGGCATCGCCGACATCCTCGATCCCCGGTCGCGGCGGCAGCGATGAGCCTGCTCGAAATCGAAAACCTGTCGCTGGCCATCGCCGACACACCGATCCTGAGGGACATCGAGCTGTCAGTCGCCCCCGGCGAGGTGATGGGGCTGGTCGGCGAATCCGGCTCCGGCAAATCGATGACGGCGCTGACGGTGATGCAACTTCTGCCCTTTGCGGCACGCGCCACGGGGCGTGTCACCTTCGGCGGCATCGATATCCTCTCGGCAACCGAAGACCAGATGTGCGCGCTGCGCGGCGACGATATCGGCATGGTGTTCCAGGAGCCGATGACGGCGCTCAATCCGGTCAAGACCATTGGCGAACAGGTTGCCGAAGGCATTCGCTGGCACACCGGGGCGAACCGGGCCGACGCCGAGGAGCGCGCGCGAAAAATGCTCGACCGGGTCGGCCTGCCCTCAGCGCAATTCCCGCTGTCGCGCTATCCGCATGAATTGTCCGGTGGCCAGCGCCAGCGCGTCGTCATCGCTATCGCCTGCGCGCTGAAGCCCAAGCTTTTGATCGCCGACGAGCCAACGACAGCGCTCGACGTGGTATTGCAGGCGCAGATCCTCGATCTTTTGCGCGATCTGGTCGCGGAAAACGGGATGGGCTTGCTGCTGATCTCGCACGACCTCGCGGTGGTGACCGAAATGGCGGATCGCATCACCATTATGCGCCATGGTGAAATCATAGAGGCCGGCGACACCGCGCGCACGCTGTCCGAACAGCTCCATCCCTACACGCGCCAACTGGCGCAGGCCTCGATGCATGTACCCGCTCGCGCCAAGATACACGAGGTCGGCCAAGGCAAACCGCTGCTTCAGGTAGACAGTGTGACGCGGGACTATCTTGGCCGGCGCACGTCTCTGTTCAAACGCACCGCTCCAATTCGCGCCGTCAACGAAGTGTCTTTCTCGATGGCGCCGGGCCAGTCGGTGGCCCTTGTCGGGCGTTCCGGCTGCGGCAAGTCCACGCTCGCCCGCATGGTCCTGGCCCTGGACGAACCGACATCGGGAACAATCCGGTTTCGCGGGCAAGATATCACCGGCAAGAGCGAGGCTGACCTCAAATCGGCGCGACGCGACATGCAGGTGGTGTTCCAAGACCCTTACGGCTCCTTCGATCCGCGCCAGAAGGTCGAAAGACTGGTCGCCGAACCGCTGCATGTGCTGGAGAAGAAGCCGACAAATACCGAGCGGCGCGAGATGGTGGCAAAGGCCCTGCACGAGGTCGGCCTCAGCCCACGCGACATGGACAAATACCCGCACGAATTTTCAGGCGGCCAGCGCCAGCGCCTGTCGATCGCACGCGCCATCATCACCCGCCCGAAGCTGGTCGTCGCCGACGAGCCGGTCTCGGCGCTCGATGTCTCGATCCGCGCCCAGATCCTCGACCTGTTCGCCGAGCTCAACCAGAAGCTCGGCATCGCCTACCTGTTCATCACCCACGATCTGACCGTCGCGCGCGCCATCACCGACGCGGTGATGGTCATGCATGACGGCAGCATCGTCGAGCGCGGCAAGACAAGCGAGGTGCTCGACCACCCGCAGTCCGACGCGGCCAAGGCGCTGGTCACCGCGGCTCCTGACCTGCATCGGGCGATCGCGCGGCGGCTCCGGGAACAGGGGTGAGCTGCCGGACGGTCGACTTATTCTTTCGGCTTCACCACATCGACCGGGCTGATGTCGAGCAGGTCGAGCGTACGGCGCAACAAGCGTACCTCGGTCTCAGCCAATTGCGAATCGGCCTTGGCGATTTCCGCCATGTGACGGGCGAGCAGCTTGCGCCGCTCGATGTCGAGGTCGCGAAACTCAGCGATGGCCTGCGAGCCGTTGGTCTCGTAACCGAATTCGTTGAGATATTCGATGACGCTGTCGATGCTCGCTTCCGGAATGCCGAAAGCTTCCCGGCAGATGCGCCTGAAGGCGACCATCTCGCTCTCGCTGACGGAGCCGTCGGCCAGAATCATGCGGAACAGCATCAGCAATTCCGCCGACAGCACAGGATCGTCCGCGACTTTGCGCACGCCGGGGTCACCTTCGAAGATCGAGCGTATCTGATCCAGCAAAGCGAATGCCATGGAATTCCCCTTCGATTCGTCCAATGCATGTCGCCCAAAAGTGCACAGCGGTTTTGGGAAAACGACATGCATAAAAACAAAAATCCAAGCGCGTCGCGACGCGCTTGGAATAGGTAGCGCGGAATCAGCCTTACGCAAACGGGTTAGAAGGTGCCAATCGCGGCGGAACTGCCGGCGGAACCCATGGCGGGGCCTGACTGGTGTATGGTTGCGGGCCTGATAGACTGCGAATGTACGAATCATGTTGGAGGAGCCACACATGAATCTCAGTGCACCTACTCAGTTGATTTTCATCATTTCCCTTGTGCTCGCTATCATCGGCATTCTCGCCGCTCTTGGCGCTCTTGCGTTTATTCCGATATCCGCGGTGTGGATCGTCCTCATCGCCTACATTGTGCTTGCCGCCGGTTGCTTGATGCGCGGCGCCTGATGTATGTCGCCCAAAAAGCATGCCCTTGGGCTTGACCCGAGGGTGCGCAGCGGTTTTGGGACAACGACATGCATAAAACAAAAGCTTGAAGCGCATCGTATGAGCCTGATCAGGCACGACGCGCTTCAAGCACTCCAATCTCAGGCAACTCGGAGCGCCCGGTCAAAAGCCGGGCGCTTTTGATTCCAAGCGACGGTCTGTTAAAGTCCCCGGGCGGAAGGAAAGCTCATGCCCGCCCAGAGCGACGACGGCAACGGCCATCCCAGTCCCGATCTCGACCGGTTCGAGATGGCGCGGCGTGTGCCCGGCCCCCGGCTTCGGGGTGCGGTGAGCGATATCTGCTTTTATCGCGAAACCAAGCCCGGCCGTTTCCGCAACGTCGAATACGCCTCGCTGACCGTGCCGCTGGTCATCAGCTTCGCCGAGCCTTTCGCCATCGGGCTCGGCAGGAACCCCGGTGACAATGATCGCTTCGCCAGTTTCGCCGCCGGCCTCTACGCCGGTCCCGTGGTGATCGAGTCCTTCGGCGGCGCCTGCTGTGTCCAGATCAATTTCACGCCGCTTGGCGCCCGCCGCTTCTTCGGTCAGCCGATGAGCGAACTGACCGACCGCATGGTCGGTCTCGACGATGTTCTCGGTGTCGAAGGCATCGTCCTGCGTGAAAAGCTCGGCAACGCCGAGGACTGGAGCCGCCGCTTCGACATGGCGGAAGCCTTCGTCGCCGCACGGTTGGCTGAGGCCCGGGAAACGCCGGCTGAAATCGCCTGGGCCTACGACCGGATCATCATGTCAGGCGGCCGGTTTCGCGTCTCCTCTCTTGCCGGCAGGCTGGGCTGGAGCCGCAAGCATCTCTCGGCAAAATTCTCCGACGCCATCGGCGTCGGCCCCAAGACGCTGTCGCGCATCGTCCGCTTCAACCGGGCGCTCGGTCTTTCGCGGCAGGACAAAGGCGATTGGGCCGACATCGCCGCCGATTGCGGCTACGCCGACCAGTCGCATCTGGTGCGCGAATTCCGCGACCTTGCCGGGCAAACGCCGACGGCGCTCGCGGTCAGGTAACATTTCTTCAAGACGCCGGAGCAGCCTTCGCTCAGATTGGGTCATCGACAACCCGATTGAAGGAGACCGTCATGCCCACAGCAATCGAAGCGCCCCGCCTCTATCCCACCCTGCGCTACAGGAACGCGGCCAGGATGATCGACTGGCTGGGCGAGGCCTTTGGCTTCAGCGTTCGTGCCCGCTACGGCGAAGGCGACGTCATCCAACACGCCGAACTGACGTTCGGCTCCTCAATGATCATGCTAGGCACCGCGCGCGACGACAAATTCGGCCAGATGATCGGAGCGCCAGGCCAGGGTGGCGGCAAATCAATCTACGTCGCCGTCGCGGACGCCGACGCAGCTTATGAGCGTGCCAAGAACGCCGGCGCCGAAATCCTGGAGGAACTTGTCGACCGCGATTATGGCAGCCGCGAATTCATCTGCCGCGATCCCGAGGGCAATGTCTGGTCGTTCGGCACCTACTGGCCGAAGGCCGGCGAGAAGGTCTGAATCAGCGGGCCAAACCAAAAATCGCGTCACAGTCGAGGTGGGTTTCCAGCTCGGCTGCGACCTCGTCCAGCGCCCGTTCGACTTCGGCGCGATAGTCGATGCCGCCGCCCCTGACGCCGAGGCTCTCCAGGAATTTTGCCCTGAAAGCGTTGGCGGAAAACAGCCCATGCATATAGGTGCCTGATACCTTGCCGTCGGCGGAGATCGCGCCGTCCTCGACGCCATTGATGATCGCCGATGGCCGCAACGTGTCCGGTCCCGTGGTGCGGCCGAGATGGATCTCGTAGCCCTCAAGCGGCAGGTCGAATGGCACGGAATGCGCGCTGACATTACGCACGGTCTTTTCCGGCTCCATCACCGTTTCGATGTCGAGCAGGCCAAGGCCTTCCGCCTCGGTGACGCTGCCTTCGATGCCGTCGGGATCGCGCACGACTTTGCCCAGCATCTGGAAGCCGCCGCAGATGCCGACAATATGGCCGCCGCGCTTGCGATGGGCGACAAGGTCGCGATCCCAGCCGTTCTCGCGGAATTTCAGGAGATCGGCGATCGTCGATTTCGAGCCGGGGATGACCACCAGCCCGGCATCCTGCGGCAGTGGCTTTCCCGGCGGCACGAAGACCACCTCGACCTGCGGTTCGGCCTTGAGCGGGTCGAGATCGTCAAAGTTGGCGATGCGGCCGAGCATCGGCACCGCTACCTTCAGCGCCCGTTTCTCGCCGGAGGCCAGCCGTTCGAGCACGACTGAGTCCTCCGACGGCAGCCGCGCCGCCGCCTTGAGCCAAGGCACGACGCCGAAGCAGCGCCATCCCGTGAATTTTTCGATCGCCTTGATGCCGTCCTCGAACAGCGAGACATCGCCGCGGAACTTGTTGATGAGATAGCCGACGATCATGCGCCGGTCTTCCTCCGGCAAGATCAGATGCGTGCCGGCGACCGAGGCGATGACGCCGCCGCGATCGATATCGCCAACCAGCACCACCGGGACGTTGGTGCGCGTGGCAAAACCCATATTGGCAATGTCGCGATCCCTGAGATTGATCTCGGCCGGCGACCCCGCGCCCTCGACGATGACCAGGTCAGCGCCCTCGCCAATCTTTGCCCAGGAGTCCAGCACCGCATCCATCAGCCGCCCCTTCAGCGCCTGGTAGTCGCGCGCCCCCGCCTCGCCGAACACCTTGCCCTGCACGACGACTTGCGCGCCGGCATCGGTCTGCGGCTTCAGCAGCACCGGGTTCATGTGCACGCTTGGCGCGACACCGCAGGCGATCGCCTGTAGCCATTGCGCGCGGCCGATCTCGCCGCCACCGGCATTGTTGTCGCCAGGAATGTCGGCGACGGCGGCATTGTTCGACATGTTCTGCGGCTTGAACGGCCGCACCTTCAGGCCGCGTTTCTTCGCCGCGCGGCAGAGGCCCGCGACGAGCACCGTCTTGCCGACATCGGAGCCCGTGCCTTGCAGCATGATTGCTTTGGCCATGGCTCAGGCCCTGCCCTGCGCGACTGTGCCGGGAATGGTCGATTTCTGCGCTAGCGGTCCGCCACGCCAGATGTACAGCGCCAGCAGCGGCTCCTTGGCCGTTCGCATGGCGTGATTGACGTTGGAGGCGTGGTGGATCACCTCGCCGGCCTCGCGAACATGAAAGCCGCTGTCGCCCTTGTGCCATTCCGTCCCGCCGGTCAGCGGAATGTAGATCTCCTCGGCGATATGGTGGTGGTCGGGATAGACGATATCAGGTCCGAGGATCAGCAGGCCGGCCGCCACCTCGTCATTGACGAAGGGACCGCGCGTGCCGAAGACCTCCAGCCAGCCATATCTGCTCAGGAATTCCGCGCCGAAATCGGCCGCGCTGTAGGTCTGACCCCAGCGCAGTTCATTGCAATGCGCCGCAAGGTACCGCGCCAGGGGTCGGGCATTCGGCGGCGCAAGTTCGGCGACGCGATCGAGATAGCGAAGGCAAGGCAGACGATGCGGTTCGAGCGGCCGCGACGGCATGTCCCAGACGATCCGGGCCACCGCATCGCGCACCAGCGCATCCTCGAAGGTTTCGAGATAGGTTCGGAAATGCGTTAGCAGTTCATCTGGATTCGTCGACACATCATGCTCCGATTCGCGCACAGCCGTTCCGCAATGCGTCGGGTTGCGCGGCGGCATCATTGGTCTAGATTGGGGCGCGCGCAAAGCCAAAAACAACAGGCCAGCAAGCCAACCCAAGGGAGCACGCCATGGACGCCGCTGTCGATGCGAGCACCAGCCAGTTCGAACTCAATGAGGACCAGCGTGCCATCCAGGAGATGGCTGGGGCTTTCGCAGCCGACCGCGTCGCGCCGAATGCGCTCGACTGGGACCGCAACAAGCATTTTCCAGCAGATGTTGTCCGTGAGACCGGCCCGCTCGGCTTCGGCGGCATCTATGTCAGGGACGATGTCGGCGGCTCGGCGCTCGGCCGCCTGGACGCCGTGCTGATCTTCGAAGCGCTTTCTCGCGCCGATCCGGCATTTTCCTCCTTCATCTCGATCCACAATATGGTGGCGTCGATGATTGACCGCTTCGGCAACGAGGAGCAGCGCCAGCGTTTTCTGCCGAAGCTGACCTCGATGGAATGGCTGGCGAGCTATTGCCTGACCGAGCCGGGCTCGGGGTCGGACGCAGCGGCGCTGAAGACGCGCGCGGTGAAGAACGGCAGTGACTATGTGCTGAACGGCGCCAAGCAGTTCATCTCCGGCGCCGGCGACAGCGACCTTTATGTCGTCATGGCGCGCACTGGCGCCGATGGGCCGAAGGGCATTTCCACCTTCGTCGTGCCAAAGGATGCGCCGGGCCTCTCCTTCGGTGCCAACGAACACAAGATGGGCTGGCACATGCAATCGACCCGGCAGGTCATCTTCGAGGACTGCAAGGTATCGGCTGAGAACCTGCTTTCGACGGAGGGCGCCGGCTTTTCCATCGCCATGGCCGGCCTCGATGGTGGCCGGCTCAACATCGCCGCCTGTTCGCTGGGCGGCGCGCAATCGGCGCTCGACAAGGCGCTTTCCTACACGGCCGAGCGCAAGGCTTTCGGCTCCAAGATCAACCAGTTTCAGGCGCTGCAGTTCAAACTCGCGGACATGGAGACCGAGTTGCAGGCCGCGCGCATCTTCCTCTACGCCGCGGCCGCGAAGCTCGACCGCAAGGCGCCCGATGCCGGGAAATGGTCGGCGATGGCCAAGCGTTTCGTCACCGACATCGGCTTCAACGTCGCCAACGATGCGCTGCAATTGCATGGCGGCTATGGCTATCTGCACGATTACGGCATCGAGAAGCTGGTGCGGGATCTGCGCGTCCACCAGATCCTCGAAGGCACCAACGAGATCATGCGCGTTATCGTCGCCCGCGCGTTGATCGGCCGCTGAAAGCAGACAATTCGGGAGAACACGATGACCACCATCGCCTTCATCGGCCTGGGCAACATGGGCAATCCGATGGCCGCCAACCTGGTCAAGGCGGGACATGCCGTGCATGGCTTCGACCTGATGCCGGAGAACCTGACGGTTGCGCGCGACCATGGCGTCATCATCATGGCCAATGCCGTCGCAGCGGTGAAGGGCGCCGATGTAGTCATCACCATGCTGCCGGCCGGCAAGCATGTGCTCTCGGTCTATGAGGACATCGCGCCCAAGGCGAAGAAGGGCACATTGTTCATCGATTCCTCGACCATCGATGTCGAGTCGGCGCGAAAGGCCCATGCCGTCGCCGGCAAGCATAGCCTGCTTTCTATCGACGCACCGGTTTCCGGCGGTACCGTAGGTGCCACCGCCGGCACGCTGACATTTATGGCTGGTGGCTCGAAGGATGCTTTCGCCAGGGCCGAGCCGATCCTCAAGCCGATGGCCGGCCGTATCGTCCATTGCGGCGACGGCGGCGCCGGACAGGCGGCAAAGATCTGCAACAACATGATCCTCGGCATTTCGATGATCGGTGTCGCCGAGGCTTTCGTGCTGGCGGAAAAACTTGGCCTTTCGAATCAGGCGCTGTTCGACGTCGCCTCCACCTCTTCCGGCCAGTGCTGGTCGCTCACCACCTATTGCCCGGTGCCCGGCCCGGTGCCGACATCGCCCGCCAACAATGACTACAAACCGGGATTTGCGGCAGCCCTTATGCTGAAAGACCTAAAACTGTCGCAAGAAGCCGCGCAAAGTAGCGGCGCGGTGACGCCGCTTGGCGCCGAAGCCGCGCAACTTTACGCGCTGTTCAATGCGCAAGGGAATGCTGGCGCGGATTTTTCCGGCATCATAAATTTCCTGCGTGGCGCCACTGCGTAAACCTCTGATTTAACAAGTTTTTTGGATTTTATAGCCGGCAAGGATCGCAAGTTTAGATTTGCTTAAGCTCTCGCTAACCCCCCGGTAACGATGTGCCTGTAAAACGGATTGCGAGGCGGATATCCGCCCGGTGCTCCGGATCAGGTCTCGCGTACCGGAGCCCGTAAGTTTCGCAAGTGCATTTGTAGCGAAACGCCATGCGTATCTGGCAAAGCCGCGTTCCCGATGGGGCGCGGTTTTTGCCTTTTCAACCCGCCCGGCAGAGTCAGGTCTTTGTCGACAGCCGGCGAAAATTGGCCTTTACCGCACGGCTAGCCGGTTTCAGCGCCGCGCTGATCGACCGCTCCGCCGCGATACCATTGAACAGCGATGGCGTGCGGCCGGAGAAAACCTCGGGCCAGAAGCGCGATGCCGACTGCAGCAACGCCAATTGCGCTGCAAACGCGCCTTCCGCCATGGCGACGGTCTTCTCACTCACTGCCCGCGTCGTCTCGGCACCTCGACCATTTTTAGCGTCCGCTACCATCAGCGGCAGCCGCATCATCGCCACCAACGGCGCCAGCATCAGGTCATGACCTATCGCCGCTGCGTCCGGCGCCCGACGGCCCTTGCCAATTTTTTTCATCGAAATCCAAACCCCAAATGCAGCCGGTATGGCCGACCCCCACCACATTACGTGCAACGAGGGCATTTCGTTCCCTGACATCGCAGCGGAAGTTGCACTTGAGTCCCGGCGCGCCCTGATCAAGGAGCACCCGGTACTCGTTTATCGCTTGCGCAGGTCCGCTTGCGCCAGATCCAGCGCCTTGGCGATGCGCTCGCAGGCCATGTCGATCGTCCTGGTGCATTTCCAGATGATCATCGGCCTCGTGCGTGCTCCTGTCACGCTCGTTTGCCATCAGATCCGGAAGTTCCGCTTCTGGCACAGAAGGACTACGTCGGTTCGTATCTGCAAGCGCTACTTTGCAGCGATGGCGGAAATCCTGCACCTTGCAGCAACTCATAGAAACATTCGGCGTCTGCTTCGGAATTCTCTAATTCAGCGTCGCAGTTTCGAGGACCTGTGCCTTGCCTCGCTTGACAGAGGACTTCTCGCGACCGCAAGATATTGTGATGCAGACGATTGGTTGGAATAGAATTGCGCGTCGTGGGGCCGTCGGGGCAATCGTTCTGATGATTGGCACAAATGTGCCTGGGTCGACGCGTGCCGACGACTCGCTCTTTCTCACAAGCCCGTCCCAGCCAGCCAATGTCGGCGACGCGATGTTGGCGGCCGCCAGTTATCATGATTCCGGCGCATATGATCGCGACCTTGCCGCCGTGGCGAAGCAGGCCGGCGATTGGGTCGTCAAGCGCGCAACGGAGGTGCCTCGCCCCGCACTGGTACTCGATATCGACGAAACGGCTTTGGCCAACTGGGAAGTGATCACGCGCGACAACTTCGGCCGCCCGATCGGCGGCGCCTGCGACGTCGCGCTCGACGGTCCGTGTGGCTGGGCCGCTTGGGACCAGCTTGCGAAGGATCCAGCCATCGAACCTGTGCTGGAGGTTTTCCGGCAGGCGGGAACGGTGAAAGTCGCGGTATTTTTCATCACCGGACGTCCGGAGGACCAGCGTCATGCAACCGAACAGAACCTGCAATCGGCGGGCTATGCCGGCTATGAGCGACTTTACATGGTCCAGCCTGGTGCCAAATATGGTTCCGCCGCAGATTTCAAGGCACCCATAAGAGCCGAGATCGAAAAGGCCGGCTACACGATCATTGCCAATGTCGGCGACCAGCCATCCGACCTGTTCGGAGGACATGCCGAGAAGCTGTTCCTGCTGCCGAATCCGTTCTACAGGGTTCGCTGACGGCGGCTACGGTGTAAGCACGGACGCTAGCTCCTTTCCGAGCACCATCTGCGCTGTCCAACGAAATGGAGACCTGATAGCCGCCCTTGCTTAGCGAATCCTTTAGCAGAATGCGGCATCCAAACGCCGGGCGCCCGACTGCGGGACGCCCGGCAATCGTTTCCTCACTGCTTGCGCAAATCCGCTTGCGCCAGATCCAGCGCCTTGGCGATGCGCTCGCAGGCCATGTCGATCGTCTCGCGGGTCCAGATCAACGGTGGCGACAGGATCATCGTGTCGCCTGTGGCGCGCAGCATCATGCCCTGGGCGATGGCATGGTCGCGAACCGTCACCGCAGCACTGCCCGAAGGTAGGAACCGCTCCTTGCTCGCCTTGTCCCTGACGATCTCGATCGCCCCCATCAGCCCGATCGAACGTACCTCGCCGACCAGATCGTGCCCGGCGATGTGGTCCTGCAGCGCCTTGGCGAAATAGGGTCCGGTGTCGTTCCTGACGCGGTCGACCAGGCCTTCCCGTTCCATGATCTCGAGGTTCTTCAGCGCCACGGCGCAGGCCACGGGGTGACCCGAATAGGTGTAGCCGTGATAGAACTCGCCGCCCTTCTCGACCAGCGTCGCCGCGATGCGGTCGCCGACCAGCAGCGCCGACAGCGGCTGGTAGCCGGAGGTCAGCGCCTTGGCCGTCGTGATGATGTCCGGCTCGATGCCGAAGGTCTGCGCGGCGAACCACTCGCCGGTGCGGCCATAGCCGGTGATGACTTCGTCCAGCATCAACAGCACATCATACTTGCGGCAGATGCGCTGCACTTCCGGCCAATAACTCATCGGCGGGATCTTCACCCCGCCCGCCCCCATCACCGGCTCGCCGATGAAGGCGGCGACCTTGTCGGCGCCGGCTTCGAGGATGGCGTCCTCGACAGCCTTCGCCGCCCGCAGGCCGAAATCATGGTCGCTTTCGCCCGGCAGCGCTAGCTCATAGGCATAGGGCATCATCACATGGACGATGTTGGGGACCGCGCCGCCGAGCTGCTTGTGCATCGGCTCCATGCCGCCAAGCGAAGTGCCGGCAATCGTCGAGCCGTGATAGCCCATCTTGCGCGCGATGATGCGGTTCTTCTGCGGCTTGCCTTCAAGCGCCCAATAGTGGCGCACGAGACGCAGCGCCGTGTCGTTGGCTTCCGAACCGGAGGAGCCGTAGAAGACCTGGTTGACGCCCTTGGGCGCCAGTTCCGCGAGCTTTCTCGACAACAGCACGGGCGTCGGCGTCGAGCATTTGAAGAAGGAATTGTAGTAGGGCAGTTCCTTCATCTGGGCATAGGCGGCATCGGCCAACTCGTCGCGGCCATAACCGACATTGACGCACCACAGCCCGGCCATGCCGTCGAGGATTTCCGTCCCGTCGGCATCGTAGATAAACGGCCCATTGGCATGGGTGATGATGCGCGAGCCGGCCTCGCGCAATTCCCGGTGGTCGGTGAAGGGATGAAGATGATGCGCGGCATCGATCTGCTGAAGCTGCTTCAGCGAATAATTCTGATAGGTCATGTCTGATCTTTCCTCTTTGAATCAATCCGGCAAGGCCGGGGCGGATTCGTCAGAGGAAGGCAGGCGGCGAATAGCCGATGCGGGCGCACAGCCGGAGCAGCTCAGCACGAAGCGTGCGCGGTGACGGCGTCACCGCGACCCCGAAGGCGCCAGATGTCTTCGTACGAGCCATGCTCGCACCTTAGAGCAATTCCAGGAAAAGTGTGAAACGGTTTTCCCGGGAAAAGCGCGTAGCGCTTTCCCTAGGGAATTGCGCAAAAACAAGAGAGAGCGGTTCGGCGTTTCCGTAAAAACAATGAACCGCTCTTGCCTGCCTGAGGCCTGGGTTTCAAGCCGTTCCGCTTAGTGCCCTTTGCAGGAAGACATACTTCATCGCGGCCTGGGCGGCTTGTGGCCGGCGGTCGCCACGCCCGCCATGGCCACCCTCGGTCTCCTCGAAGAACAGTGTCCGGCCGTGGCCGGCGGCCTGCAATCGCGCCGCCATCTTGCGCGCATGGCCCGGATGGACGCGATCGTCGGCGGTCGATGTCGTCAGCAGCACCGGCGGATAGGCGGCATCGGCGGAGACATGCTGATAGGGAGAATAGGCGGCAAGCCAAGCCGCCTCTTCCGGCTTTGCCGGATCGCCATACTCCGCCATCCAGGAGGCGCCGGGCGGCAGTTCGGTGTAGCGCAGCATGTCGAGCAGCGGCACGTCGATGATGACTGCGCCAAACAGTTCGGGATGCTGCGTCAGCGAGACGCCGGTCAGCAGGCCGCCATTCGAGCCGCCCTGGATACCGAGCGAGCTTGCGGTGGCGATGCCGCGCTTCACCAGGTCCTGTGCAACCGCGGCGAAATCGTCGAAGGCGTTCTGCCGGTTGGCCTTGAGTGCGGCCTGGTGCCAGTTCGGGCCGAACTCGCCACCGCCGCGGATATTGGCCTGCACATAGGCATTGCCCTTCTCAAGCCAAAGCCTGCCGCGCACGCCGGCATAGCCGGGCAGCAGCGGCACTTCGAAGCCGCCATAGCCGTAGAGCAGCGTCGGCACCGGGCCGTCCTGATCGCTTCGCCTGACGACGAAATAAGGGATCATGGTGCCGTCCTTCGAGCGCGCTTCGAACTGTTCGGAGATGAAGGGCGAAGCGTCGAAACGCGCCGGCTGGGACTTCACGGTGGCAAGCGTCGCGCCATCGTCGTCCGACCAGACGATCGAACTCGGCGTCAGGAAATCGGTGAAAGAGAAGGAAACGCTGGAGCCGAAATGTTCGGTATGGGCGATGCCGACATTGCCATTCGCAGGTAGCGCCACAGGCTTCAGCGACCAGGTGCCGTTGTCGCGCTCACAGACGACGACCTTGCCCCGGACATTATCCATCAGGTTGATGAACAACCGGTCCTGCGTGCGGGCGATGCCGGCAATGGAAACGCGGTGCGCCGGCTCGAGCAAGGTTTCCACAGGTCCCAGCGCGTCGGTTTCGACCCATCGCGCCAGATCCAGTGAATAGAGACCATCCGGTTTGCACACCGTACCATCGGGCGTCGTCCACGGGCTGCGCACGCCGAAGACAAGCTGGTCGCCAAAGATCGTGCTGTCGGTCATGTCGTCAGGCAGCGGGAGGCGCCTGTTCTCGCCTGAAGGCAATCTCAGGAAGATGTGCGAGGCGAAGAAATTCAGCGTTCGCGCCAGGATCAGATAGCGTCTGTCGCCATCGAACTCGAGGGCAGCACCTGCGGCCAGATCCTCTTTCTCAGCCTCGAAGATCGGCGCCGCGTCTTCCAGCCTGGCGCCGCGTTTCCAGAGCTTGACCACGCGCGGATAGCCCGACTGCGTCTTGTCCGCCTCCTCGAAGGCGGCCGAGACGATCACGGTGTCCTTGTCCAGCCAGGAAAAACCCGATTTCGAGGCGGGAGCCCGGAAGCCATCCTCGACGAATGACTTGGTTTCGATGTCGAATTCGCGCATCTCGCTGGCATCGCCACCGTCCGGCGACATCGAGACCAGGCAGAGGTTGAAGTCGGGGTAAAGCCGGCTGGCGCCGCTGAACACCCATTTCACGCCCTCTTTCGCCGACAGCACGTCGAAATCGATGATCGTCTCCCACTCCGGTTTCTCGGTCTTGTAGGAAGCGACCGTCGTGCGACGCCAGAGGCCGAGCACATTGGTCTTGTCCTGCCAGAAATTATAGACATGGCCATTGAGCGCGGCGCCGACGGCGATGTTGTCCTCGGCCGTCATCAGGTCGAGCGCGGTCTGGAACGTCGCCTGGTAGGACGGATGGCCCTGCAATTCGGCGACAGTTGCTTCATTTTGACGATGAACCCAGTCGAGCGCTTGCTTGCTGGTCCTGTCTTCCAGCCACAGAAAAGGATCCTCGGCAGCCGATTCAGTCTGGCCTTTTGTCATCGATTTGGTCACGAACAGTCTCCGAAAGCATTGTCAGGTGGCCTTGCCTACATCGCGTTGCAAGCGTCCACATTCAAGATGGCGATGCAGCGTTATCGGCCGATAGCGGCTTGCTTACACCATGCGCCGCCGCACGACAGTCATGACCGCCAGCGCCAGGCAGATGGCGCCCAGCGTGATCGGCAGGCCGGACACGCCGATGATGTCCATGACGCCGCCGGTGAGCGGCGGGACGAGGATGCCACCGACACCCCACATCAGCGAGAAGGCGGCGTTGCCGGCGACCAGCGCCGAGCCGGTGAAGCGTTCGCCAAGCTCGATGATCGACATCGTATAGATGCCGTAGGACACCGCCCCCCAGATGAAGACGCATGGCCAGATCAGCGGCGTTTCGATGAGAAGCGGCAACAGCGCGCATCCGAGCACGGTCAGCGACACGCAGATGAAGCGCACCAGACGCGCCGTCAGCCGTTCCGCCAGCAGGCCGAGCGGCACCTGCATGGCGATGTTGCCGGCGATCATCACCGACAGCAGCGCCGACATGCGGGCTTCGGCGATGCCATAATGCGTTCCGTAGACCGGCAGCAGCGCCAGCACCCCTTGCTCAAAGCCGGCGGCGACGACGACCGCCGACAACAGCAGCCAGGCCATCGGCATGAATCCCATCACGGAAACCCGGTGTCCAGCCTCGTCGACCTTGGGCAGCCGTTGCAGCACCAGGGCAAGGCAGGCGCCGCAGAAGACGAAAGCGGCAATGCCGACGAGGAAGGGCGGCCAGCCTTCCGTGCCGACGGCAAGCAGGCAAAGCGGACCTGCCGCGAAACCGGCCGAAATGATCGTGGAATAGACGCCCATGACACGGCCGCGGCGTGCCGGCGGCGCCAACGCGATCACCCAGATCTCGCTCAGCACATAAAGCGGGTTGGTCACAACGCCGATCAGGAAGCGCAGCGGGAACCACAGATAGACGTTCTGCGTCCAGCCGATCAGCGCCAGCACGATCGCCGAAAGGGCGGCACAGGTGAGCGCCGTGCGCCCTGCCCCGAACCGGCGCGCCAAAGCTGGGATCAGCGGTGACGAAACGATGAAGCCGATCGGCGTCATCGCCGCCGACAGCCCGATCATGGCCGGCGAAATGCCCTGTCGCTGCAGGATGAAGCTCAGCAGCGGATAGGAGAGCCCTTGTGCGATGGCGAACACCGAGACGGTCGCGATCACGCCGGTGATCGCCGCCCACTGCATCGGCTCGTCGCCGCTTTTTTCCACCACATCCATCGGGCAGCCTTAGCGGGTCGCCTCGATGGCCGTAAGCTCCGCGGGCAAAAACCGCTTGCTCCAGCCTCACGGCCCCGCAGCAGATGCTAGGGAAAATAGCGGGCAATCGCTCCCTTCTTGCCGTCCGCGTAAGGCTTCAGCCACTTGTCGTCGATGGAGAGCCCGTCATTGTCCGAAGGTCCCTTTCCGATGGTCCGGCGCCAGGCGCGGAACTTGTAGTGGTCGAACACATCGAGCATGTGTACTGCATAGGCTGCGGCAAACGTCTTGTCGCCTTCGACGATCACCAAATTCTCGTCATTCTCGTAGGACGCCTTGTAACCGAGATTGTGGCTGCCGGTGATGACAGTGGCGTTGTCTTCCATCGGATCGATGATCACGATCTTGTCGTGCACGATCGCGTGGCCGACGGTCAGCACCTCTGCCTGGAAGTCGCGCGCGACCGTGGCGCCGGTGAGATTTGCCGCCCTGACGATGGAGACGTTCGGCGCCTCCCAGACCTTTTCCGGAAAGACGAAAGGCGACTTGCCGTCCTTGTTCGATTTGTGGGTGACAGGATCCTTGGTCGGGGCAACGTAGTTGGGCATGGCAGTGGGGTCGCTGATCGCGCCTTGCACGATCAGATTCGGATCCGCCATGGCTGCCGCGACGGCCTGGTCGACGATCGAATTTTCGCCAAGCCGCGAAGGATTGAACACCAGGAAGAGCACCGCGCGCTTCGCCGCCTTGATCCTGGCGAAAACGTCCGCAAGGTCGACCGGCCGCACCGAGATATCCTTCTTGTTACGGTCGGGATCGTTCGGCGAAAACCATACCGTCATGCCGTCCAGCGCCACCGTGGCGCCGTTCAGCGGGTTTGGCATATGGTTTTCCCTGCGGAACGGCACGCCTTGCGTCTGGGCGACACGACCGGCCGCGCTTTCGCTGGCCGGCGGCGGGAACACGTCGGCCTTCATGCGCTCCCAATAGGCATCGAACACCTTGGCCATCGCAGGGTCGTCACGGATGAAGGCGTTGTTGGTCTGCCCGCAAATGCCTGTCGAGGTCCAGTTGGTGCTGCCCGTCATGACCGCCTGCGCATCGCCTTGCGCATCGCGGTAGACGGCGAATTTGTTGTGGCCGATATGGTTGTTGTTGAACAGACGATCGGTCAGCGTGACGCCGGCGTCGCGCAACCGCTTTCTGAAAGGTGCGTTGCCGGCATCCCAAGCCTTGGTCTGGTCGTCCCTGCCCGAATTCGCGAGGATGACGTCGACGACATCCTTGGCGTCGATGATCGCGTCGCAGAGCTCGTCGTCGCCAAGCTCATAAAGTGCAAGCCTGACAGTGCCGCCCTCGTCCTTGGCCCGTTTCATCAGGCTGGTGAGCACATCCGGCACGTCGCCATGCAGATAGGCGCGTATCTCGCTGCCGGGGCGCTCGAGTTCGGCCCTGATCTTGTCGCGCTGCCCGACCTTGATGCCGGCGTCCTCGAGGGCGCGCGACATCCATTGTGTCGACAGCACGCCATTGGTGAAAGCGACCCGCGCCTTGCCGAACATCTGCCCGAGAAAGATCGGCGGGCTGACGGCGCCCTGGCCGAGATAGCCAAGCGGCCGCGCCGGTCCGGTATAGGCGGGCTTGCCTTCGACGACCTGATTCGGGCGCACCGGCACTGGGTCGAGGCCCGGCTTCATGTCGCCGACCGGGCGCACACGGTAGGCGATCATCTCGCCTTGCGGCCTGACGCCGAGGCTGTCGCGCCGGCGGCGCACGGTAAGGTCGCGCCAGAATGTCTTTTGCACCGGCCATACGCCGGTGTCCTGTGGGATCCACCTTGGATTGCGCTGACCCTTGAACGGCACCCACGACGCCAGGCAACGCTCCTCGCCGGTGTCGGGATAGAGGCGCACGATCTCGAAGCCGAGACAGCCCGGGATCATCCCGTCGAGATCCCATGACAGGAACGCAACTTCGTTGTTTGTCGCAGCACGCACTTTGATGACGTCTGGCATCGCGATCCCCTCAAAGGTGCCCAACAAGAAAGTATGTCAGAAGTAAAAGACAGAACTGTAACGCGTTTCACGTTGCGGCACCCGCATCGTCCAGCTGCCCTTTCGGCATGTCGCTTCCCTCGCCCTAGTGGTCGCCGCCTCCGCAATGGCTGAACAGCCGGCGGTCCATTATGCCGCCGCACTATCGCAGCGTACGAGGCCTGTCATGACCGCCGCCCTTCACCCCGCCGAACCGCCATTGGCAACCGATCGCGCCCGTCGCGGCGGCCGCGCAGGCAAGCGCGCCGGCGGCTCCGCGGCGTTCGAACAGCCGCCTTTCCGGCAGTTGAAAATCCCGCTGACGCCGACCAGGCTGGTTTCCGACGACGAGCTCGAATCGATCCACCTCGCTTCCTTGCGGGTGCTAAGGGAGATCGGTGTCGACGTGCTGCACGACGAAGCCCGCAGCATCATGAAGGCGCATGGCGCCGATGTCCGCGAAGGCAGCGAGCGCGTGCGCTTCGACAGCGACATGATCCTCGAGCTGGTTTCGCATTGCCCGTCGGAATTCACCATTCATGCCCGCAATCCGGAGCACAATGTGCGCTTTGGCGGCGACAATCTGATCATCTCGATGATGGCGTCGGCGCCCAACTGCTCCGATATCGATCGCGGCCGCCGGCCGGGCAACCAGCAGGACTACCGCAATTTCCTCAAGCTCGCGCAGATGCACAACATCCTGAACTGCACCGGCGGCTATCCGGTCGAGCCGATCGACATCCACCCTTCGGTGCGCCACCTCGAATGCATCCGCGATCTCGCCACGCTGACCGACAAGGTGTTCCACATCTATTCGCTCGGCAAGGAGCGCAATGTCGACGGCATCGAGATCACCCGCATCGCGCGCGGCGTCAGCCACGAGCAATTGCTTGAGCAGCCGTCGGTCTTCACCATCATCAACACCAATTCGCCACTCAAGCTCGATGTGCCGATGATGGAAGGCATCATCCAGATGTCGAGCAAGGGCCAAGTCGTCATCGTGACGCCGTTCACCCTGTCAGGCGCCATGGCTCCGGTGACCATCGCCGGCGCGCTGGTGCAGCAGAATGCAGAAGCGCTGTCCGGCATAGCCTTTGCGCAAATGGTGAAGAAGGGCGCGCCTGTCGGCTATGGCGGCTTCACCTCGAACGTCGACATGAAATCCGGCGCGCCCGCTTTCGGCACGCCGGAATACATGAAGGCGCAGCTGGTCGGCGGCCAGCTCGCCCGCCGCTACAACATCCCCTACCGCACCTCCAACACCTGTGCCGCCAACACGGTCGACGCGCAGGCGGCTTATGAGAGCGTCTTTTCGCTATGGGGCGCCATCCAGGGCGGTGGCAATCTGATGATGCATGCGGCCGGCTGGCTCGAAGGCGGCCTGCGCTGCTCCTATGAGAAGACCATTTTGGACATCGACCTGTTGCAGATGGTGGCGGAGTTCCTGACCCCGCTCGACCTTTCCGAAGAGGCGCTCGGCTTCGACGCCATCCAGTCAGTCGGACCAGGCGGCCATTTCTTCGGCACCCAGCACACACAGGATCGCTACAAGACCGCCTTCTACGCGCCGATCCTTTCCGACTGGCGCAATTTCGAGAACTGGGCGGAAGCCGGATCGCCGACGGCACTCGAAAAGGCCAACAAGGTGTGGAAGGAACGGCTGGCTTCCTATGAGGAGCCTTACATGGACCCGGCCATTCGCGAAGAACTCAACGCCTTCGTCGAAAAGCGCCGCGCCGAAGGCGGCGCCCCGACTGATTTCTGACCGACACTCGGCAACACGATGACTTCGCGTCGGGGTGCGGAGTCATCGCTGACAATCAACTGATTCAGTTTACACAAAAACGGACCTAACTTTATGAAATCCAACGTCAAAGCAGTTGTCATCGGCGGCGGTGTCGTCGGCTGCTCGGTGCTCTATCATCTGGCCAAGGCCGGCTGGACCGACATCATGCTGATCGAGCGCTCGGAGCTCACCTCCGGTTCGTCCTGGCATGCGGCGGGCGGCTTCCACACGCTGAACGGCGACCCCAACGTCGCCAAATTGCAGGCCTACACGGTGCAGCTCTACAAGGAGATCGAGGAGATTTCCGGCCAGTCCTGCTCGCTGCATCTGACCGGCGGTGTGATGATGGCGGATACGCCGGAGCGCATGGATTTCCTGCGTCTTGCCCACGCCAAGGGCCGCTATCTCGGCATGGACACCGAGCTGATCACGCCGTCCGAGGCCAAGGCGATGTTCCCGCTGATGGACGAGACCAACTTCGTCGGCGCCATGTGGGATCCGGTCGAGGGCCATCTCGACCCTTCCGGCACAACCATCGCCTACTCCAAGGCGGCCAAAAAGCTCGGCGCCGAGATCGTGCTGCGCAACCGCGTCGTCGAACTGACGCAGGAGGTCGACGGCACCTGGAACGTCGTCACCGAGCAAGGCACGGTGAAGGCCGAGCACGTCGTCAACTGTGGCGGCCTGTGGGCGCGCGAGATCGGCCGCATGGTCGGCGTCGAACTGCCGGTGCTGGCGATGGAGCATATGTATCTGCTGACCGAGCCGATGCCGGAGGTCGAGGCATTCAACAAATCGACCGGCCGCGAGATGATCGGCGTGCTCGACTTCAAGGGCGAGATCTACACCCGCCAGGAGCGCAACGGCATCCTGCTCGGCACCTATGAGAAGGCCTGCAAGCCATGGTCGCCGGTCAACACGCCCTGGGATTTCGGCCATGAGCTGCTGCAGCCCGACATTGACCGCATCGCGCCATCCCTGGAAATCGGCTTCAAGCACTTCCCCGGCATCGAGAAGGCCGGCATCAAGCAGATCATCAACGGCCCCTTCACCTTCGCGCTCGACGGCAATCCGCTCGTCGGCCCGGTGCAGGGCCTGACCAATTTCTGGTGCGCTTGCGCTGTCATGGCCGGTTTCAGCCAGGGCGGCGGCGTCGGTCTCGCGCTGTCGAACTGGATGGTCCATGGCGATCCCGGCTTCGACGTCTGGGGCATGGACGTGGCCCGCTTCGGCGAGTGGGCAAGCCTTCGCTACACCAACGCCAAGGTGCGCGAGAACTATTCGCGCCGCTTCTCGATCCGCTTCCCCAATGAGGAATTGCCGGCCGCGCGGCCGGCGCAAACGACCCCGCTCTACGACACGATGTTGGCCAACAACGCCGTCATGGGTGATAGCTGGGGTCTCGAGACTCCGCTCTGGTTCGCGCCGAAGGGCAAGGAGCCGAAGGACATCGTCTCCTTCCATCGCTCAAACGACTTCGACCCGATCGGCGAGGAAGTGCGCGCCACGCGCGACAAGGTCGGCGTCACCGAGATCGCCAACTTCGCCAAATACGAGGTATCGGGACCGGGAGCGGAAGACTTCCTCAACCGGCTGATGACCAACCGCATGCCGAAGACCGGCCGCATCGTGCTGACGCCGATGATCAACGAATTCGGTAAGCTCATCGGCGACTTCACCATCGCCAAGGCCGGCCCAAGGGATGGTGAGGACCGCTTCATGATCTGGGGCTCGTCCGCCGCGCAGAAATACCACATGCGCTGGTTCGAGAAGCATCTGCCGAAGGACGGTAGCGTGCGCATCCACCGCTTCGACCAGACGCTTGTCGGTCTCTCGATCGCCGGACCGAAATCCCGCGACCTGCTGCAGAAGCTCGTCGATGTCGACATCTCGACCAAGGCCTTCCGCTTCATGGATTTCCGCGAGATGGCCGTCGGCGGCGCGCCCTGCATGGTCAATCGCATCACTTACACCGGCGACCTTGGCTACGAGATCTGGATGGCGCCGGCCTATCAGCGCCTCGTCTATCATGCGATCAAGGAGGCCGGCGAGGAGTTTGGCCTCGTCGATTTCGGCATGCGCGCTCTGCTGTCGATGCGCCTCGAAAAGAACTTCCCGACCTGGTTCCGCGAACTGCGCCCGATCTACGGTCCGTTCGAAGGCTCGATGGACCGCTTCATCAAACTGGAGAAGAACGATTTCATCGGCCGCGAGGCCGCCGCCAAGGAACAGGCGGAAGGTCCAAAACTGCGCCGCGTCTCCTTCTTCGTCGACGCGGCCGACGCCGATGTGATGGGCGACGAGCCGATCTGGGCCAAGGTCAGCAAGGACTATGGCACGGTGGAAAAGCCGCATGGCTACGGCGCGCCGCGCTTCGACACCTCAGGCAAGGAAGTGCGTGGCTCGAAGGCCGCGCAAGGCGCCTCGGCCGTACGCGGCATTGTCGATGGTGACTGGCGCGTGGTCGGCTGGGTCACCTCCGGCGGCTACGCGCACTATGTCCAGAAGTCGATGGCGCAGGGCTATGTGCCGGCGGCCCTTGCCGAGGACGAGAGTGCAGGACTGTTCGAGATCGAGATCCTCGGCCACCGGCGCCCGGCCCGCATCAATGTCGAGCCGCCTTTCGATCCGAGTGGCGAGAAGATGCGGACCTAGGAGCGATCAGAGCTGCATTGTGCGGGGCAAGGTCTTCATGCTAGCGGAGCCAGCGGCAACTATGCCGTCATGGGGCGATGAGAATTCCTTGAAGTATTCCATGAAATGGGCCGAATGGCTTGCCGAGGGCAGGATCGGCCCCTTCCCCGCGGCGATGGCCATGGTCGCCCTTTACTGCTGCATTCAGATCGCCGTGTTGCCGCTGGTCAGCCTCTGGGCGGGAACCGGAGTAGGCGTCGATGACTCCGAACAGCTGATGTATATGCGGTTTTTATGGGCAGGCTACGGCGGCTCGCAGCCGCCGCTCTATTCCTGGCTCGGCTGGCTGATGTCGTCGGTGTTTGGAACCAGCATCGTTACGCTTAAAATCCTGAAATATTCGCTGATTTTCATCGGGCTGACGTCGGTCTTCATCGCCGTGCGCAAACTGGGATACTCCCAGCGTACGGCGGTAGCCTCGATGTTCGGCCTGTGGCTGTTTCCCCAGGTGATCTGGGAAATGCAGCACACCTTGTCGCACAGCGTCGCCGCCTTGTGTCTTTCGGGCGTGCTGCTGCTGGCGCTCGTCCAGCTTTTGCAGCGCAAGTCGCTACTGGCCTATGTCCTGTTCGGGGTGGCGGTCGGCGCGGCCATCCTGGCGAAATACAACAATTTCATCCTGATTGCCGCAATGCTGGCGGCGACTTTGTCGTTGCGCGAAGCGCGCCAGGCCATCTTGCGTCCGCAGATCGCGATCAGCTTGATCATGGCACTACTGGTGTGTGTGCCGACACTGTACTGGAACGCCACCCATCCGGGTGAGTTGCTGGCGCGCAGCTACAAATTCGGCATCGATGACGGCGACGGCGCCCTTCTCGTCGCACTGAACGGCATCCTCGACCTCGGCCAGGCCGCGCTGAATTTTGCCATCCTGCCGGTCGTGATTTTTGAGGTGGCAATGCTGGCGGGACGGGTCGTTCCATCGGATTTGCGCGAACGATTTCCTGATTCCGAGAAACTGGTATGGCGCATTCTCGGCTTCGGAATCTGCATCACCATCATCCTGGTGCTCGCCAGCGGCGCCACCCGGTTCCAGGACCGCTGGCTGCTGCCGATCCTGCTTTTTCTTCCTGTCGCTTTCGCGGTCCGCATGGATGCTCTTGGCGACAAAGGCAGGACCGCGCAAAACCTCGTCATCACCGTTGCAGCCGCACTGGCCATTCTGATCGTACCCGGGACTTGGGCTTATCAGGTCTATGGCGGAAAGGGCCAGGGGCGTGTCGTCCGTCTGGACTACCAGACCTTGTACCGCGGCCTGACTGCGGGTGGCGCGATCAAGACGGTCACGTCGGACTGGCACTGGGTCGGAAACCTCAGGCTCGCCGATCCCAACCTTGTCGTCCTCGGAAAAGAAGTGCCGGGTTTCGCTGCGTTGCTGCAGGAGCCCGCCGTTCTGGTCTGGCTTGACAAGCCAAACCCGGAGCCAGAGATCCTGGAGCGCATCCATCAGGCAGGTTTTGACATGGATGGCGCAAGCCGCAGCCTCAGGATTCCCGAATTCTTCGGCTCAAAGGACGGCAGGCTCGTAAACGTCGTCAGGTTGAAGAAGCAGGACGCAAAATGAACGAGCAAGGCACCGAGCGACGGTTCGGCCGTCACCGCAAGATCATGCCGTTCGAGCCGGACGAAGCTGGCTCCATCGATGCATTGCGCCAGGAGTCGCGGCAGAAGGCCGCCGGACTCAACCAGCATGTGCTGGGCTATGGCGTACTGGCGGAAGCCGAATGGCACGCCGCCGGCATCGCCGCTCCCGACCTGCCCATCATGCGCAAGTATCGGCTCGACCGTATCCGCGCCGAGCTCAAGCGCCGCGATTATGCGGGAGTCCTGCTCTACGACCCGGTCAACATCCGCTACGCGACCGATTCGACCAACATGCAGCTCTGGGTCGCGCACAATCCGACCAGGCATTGCTTCGTCGCCACCGAAGGCCCGGTGGTACTGTTCGACTATTTCTCCTGCGAGCATCTCTCCGACCATTCCGGTGTCGTCGACGAGGTGCGGCCGGCGGTGTCGTGGATGTATCTCTACAGCGGCGAACTGACCGAATTGAAGGTGCGCCGCTGGGCGGCTGGCATCGCCGATCTGGTGAAGGAGCATGGCGGCGGCAACAACCGCATCGCCATCGATCACATCAACCCCGAGGGCGTCGAGGAACTCGCCCGCCTCGGCATTTCGATCGGCAATGGCGAAGCGGTGATGGAGAACGCGCGGCTGCTCAAATCGGCCGACGAGATCCTGGCCATGCGCCGGGCGATCGTCGCTTGCGAAGCGGCGATGGGCGAGATGGAAAAGGCGCTAAAGCCAGGCCTCTCCGAAAACGAGCTCTGGGCCGAACTGCACCGCGGCAACATCGCGCGCGGCGGCGAATGGATCGAAACCCGGCTGCTGTCGTCGGGCCCGCGCACCAACCCATGGTTCCAGGAATGCTCGTCCCGCATCATCGAAGCCGGCGATCTCGTTGCGTTCGACACCGACCTGATCGGCCCTTACGGCTTCTGCGCCGATCTTTCGCGCACCTGGCTTTGCGGCGACGCAAAACCGTCGAACGAGCAGCGTGACCTCTTCCGCATCGCCGCCGATCAGATCGCCCACAACACCGAACTGATGCGGCCGGGCACATCGTTCCGCGATCTTGTCGAACGCTCGGCAGTGCCGCCAGGCGATTGCTTCCCGACCCGCTACGGCGTGCTTTATCACGGCGTCGGCCTGGCCGACGAATACCCGACGCTGCCGCATGCCAGCGACTGGACCGAAGACACGCCCTATGGCGTACTGGAGCCAAGCATGGTGCTGTGCGTTGAGAGCTATATCGGCCGACTTGGCGGCCACGAGGGCGTCAAGATCGAGGAGCAGATCCTGATCACCGCAACCGGCAATGAGCAGCTTTCGACCTATCCGCTCGATGAGCGGCTGCTCGGCGGCTGATCGCCCTCGGACCGGATTTCAGCCAACCGCCGCGACAGCCTGGCGCAACGCAGCGAGGGTCTCTTCCGGTGTGGTTCTGGCGGTTATGAACGGCAAGCCCTTGCGCCGCCCCGTCCAGCCGACGACTGCTACTTTTTGCGCCGCTGGCTCGAAGCGCTGCGCCAGCGCCCAGCTCTGACAGTCAATGGCCGCGACATCGGCCCTGCCCTCGGCGACCGCAACGATCGAGCCGCGATGGCCGCCGCTTGTGCCGCGCGAGGCGAAGACGTCCAGACTCTCGCCCATTGCCTCCAGGTCGCGCGTCAGGCCGATGAAGCCGGACATGGAATCGACGCTGTTGAAGGTGAACCGCTTGCCGCGCATCAGATCGAGCGGGATCGAGGGCCTGCCGTCGTTAGGCGAGGCAACTGACGGCGCCTCACCCACCCGCATCACCAGCGCGCTCGAATAGAGCTCGCCCTGCCCACCCTCATAGGCGTCATAGCTCGGCTGGCCGATCACCTGGACTTGGCTGGCAAGGCCGAGTTCCATTGGCCCCCAGCAGGTCTGCGCGAAAAGTAGTGCCGGATGCAGCCAGAGCTTGTGAAAGTCGAGCTCGTCCGGCGGCAGTGACGCAGGATCAGGAGCGAGCAGCTTTCCCTCGGCATCGCGAATACCATCCGGCACCGGCGGCAGGTCGCCATTGCGGCGAATAGTGGCTTCCGGCGCGTCGATGCCGTTTTGCCGGAAAGCATCTCGCAATCGCGCCCATTGGGCGTCGACCTCGTCCTTGGCCTCGGGCCAGTCATACATCGGCAAAGCCGCAATGAATTCGCTCATGCCGGAAATCGACCGTTGCCAGAGGATTGATAGGGTCATGGGCGCCAGGCGCCCGGGCAAGCTTAGCCGCTAGCGCGGCAAAGTCATAAAATTATTCCTTCGGCGGCTCAGCCGGAACCGGCGCGCTGCCTAGCCCATTGAGGCTGCGCGCCCTGACGCGCGGCTTGAATGCCCTGCCCGGTTCCGGTGCGCGCCTGAGCACGGGGTGGACGATCGGCTCCTTCGCCTTGAAGGCATATGCCTTGAGCAGCGCGAAATAATTCGGATAGGCGTAGCCATTGTTCATCCGCAGCCATTCGTCACGGCGGTCGGCAAACAGTTTCGGCAGCCGGTACCAGGCCACAGTCGGGCTCTTGTGATGGACGAAATGCAGATTGTTGTTGAGAAACAGGAAGGACAGCGGCGAACGCTCGACGATCACCGTGCGGCCTTCCGGATGCTCCGACCACTGATGCTCGGCAAAAGTGCGGATCGAGATCAGCGACTGGCCGAGCCACACCGGCACCAGAATGTAGAGCCACAGCGGGATGCCGAAGCCGAACTGCACGACAGGCAACACGACTGCGAGGCCGATGGCATGCAGCAGCCATGCCTTGCGGATCGCCTTGTCGCCGGCAATTATCTGCTTGGCATCATCGATGAAGAAGCCGATGCAGGAAAGCCACGGGCCGAGCACGAGGCGGCCAACCATGGTGTTGTTGATCCTGAGCAGGAATTTCATCGCCGGCGGCAATTCGTCATGGTGCCACAGCGCCTTGTAGTAGCTCTCGGGATCGTCCAGCGGATCGGTCAGCCGCTCGTCGGCATGGTGGCGCAGATGGATGGTCTTGAAACGACGGTAAGGCCAGACAAGACCGATCGGCAGGAAGACGAAAGCTTCGTTGATCCGCGCATTGCGGGTCGGATGACCGTGCAACACTTCGTGCATGATCGATGATTGCAGCGCGGCGGTGAAGGACAGTATGGCAAGGGCCAGGATCGGGTAGGACGGCCAGACCAGAAAGCCGGTGACGATCCAGATGCCGTAGCAGAAAAATGCGAGAAACACGGTCGGCCATTCGATGGCCGTTGCACTGCGTCGTCTATTACCCGTGTTCGTCATGCTATCGACCACTGCCTTTCAGTCGCCGGAACCCCTCTGATTCCTGACAGCATTGTGTCAGGAGTGTTGGGTTGCTGCAACGCGACAAAGTGCACAAACTGTTGCGATTGCGCATTTAAAGCCGCACATGTTATCTATTGTAAACAAGCCTGAGGATTCATTTACGCCTGCGGCGCAACCTTGGCGGCTTCAGCGCAAATTTTTCCTCCAGGAGCCGGAGCAAAAATGATGGACAAGCGCGACCTGTCGACGATCTTTCGCGAGCGCCTGAAAATGCTCTTGACACGGTCAGACTTGAACCAGTCGGCTTTCGCCACGGCCGTGGGCATCGACCGGTCCGCGCTTTCGCAGCTTCTCTCCGGCGCTTCCACGCGCCTCCCCCGTGCCGAGACGCTGCTCAACATCGCCGCCGAATTCAAGGTGTCTCTCGACTGGCTGCTCGGCCTCAGCCAGGACGAGGGCGTCACCGGCGAAATTCGAGAAAGTCTCGAGATCGAGGAGGCGCCCGACGGCTTCGACCGCACGCTGCTGGCCAAATGGCATGCGGAGGCCGCAGGCACGAAAATCCGCTACGTGCCGGCCGGCATTCCGGACCTTCTGCGCACCGAGGCGCTGGTCGACTATGAAGCCGGCATCACCAACAAGAGCCGCGAGGCCCAGGCCGGCGAGACGCAGTACCGCATCGAATACAACCGGCGGCCGGAAACCGACATGGAGGTCTGCATGCCGCGCCATACGCTGGAGATCTTTGCGCGCGGGCTGGGCGTATGGGATCGTTTCCCCGAAGCCGACCGCCACCAGCAGCTTCTCCATATGGCGACGCTGCTCGACGACCTTTATCCCACCTTCCGCCTGTTTCTCTATGACGGGCGGATGCGCTATTCGATCCCCTACACGATCTTCGGGCCTTACCGCGCCGCCATCTATGTCGGCGACATGTATCTGGTGCTCAACGCGACCCAGCCGGTCCGCACGCTCACCAGCCATTTCGACAATCTGATCCGCGCCGCCGACGTCAACGCGCATGAGGCCGCGAGCTTCACGCAAAGGCTGGCTCAAATGCGCTTTTGACAGGCGACGACGCGCTCTCGACGTTGACGCCATATAAAGAATTCTTTATATCCTTATCTCAAAGAAAATCCCGGCCCAAAGAATTCCCGGAAGGCGTATTCACCATGACCAACCCGATCGACGCGCTGCTTGCCGAAAAGGGCGTTCTGCTCGCCGATGGCGCCACCGGCACCAATCTGTTCGCCATGGGGCTGGAGGCCGGCGAGGCCCCCGAGCTGTTGAACGAGACCGCGCCCGACACCATCACCAGCCTGCACCAGAACTTTGTCGATGCCGGCGCCGATATCATCCTGACCAACTCCTTCGGCGGCACCCGCCACCGCTTGAAGCTGCATCATGCGCAGGACCGCGTGCATGCGCTGAACCAGCGCGCCGCCGAGATCGCCCGCGCCGTCGCCGACAAAGCGGGCCGCAGGGTCATCGTCGCCGGCTCGGTCGGCCCGACCGGCGAATTGCTGGTGCCGCTCGGTGCCATGACCTATGACGAGGCGGTCGAGGCTTTCGCCGAACAGATCGAAGGCCTGAAGGCCGGCGGCGCCGAAGTCGCCTGGATCGAAACCATGTCGGCGCCGGACGAAATCCGCGCCGCGGCCGAAGCCGCCATCCGCGTCGGCCTGCCCTATACCTATACCGGCTCCTTCGATACCGCCGGTCGCACCATGATGGGCCTGCTGCCGAAGGACATCCACGGCGTCGTCGACGGACTGTCGCAAGCGCCGCTCGGTGTCGGCGCCAATTGCGGTGTCGGTGCCTCCGACATTCTCGCCTCGCTGCTCGACATGACCGAGGCGAAGCCCGAGGCAACGGTGATCGTCAAGGGCAATTGCGGCATTCCGGAATTTCGCGGCACCGAGATCCACTATTCCGGCACGCCCGAGCTGATGGCCGACTATGTCAGGCTCGCAGTCGATGCCGGCGCCAGGATCGTCGGCGGCTGCTGCGGCACCTCGTTCCAGCACCTCGCCGCCATGCGCAAGGCGCTTGACGCGCACACCCGGTCGGATCGCCCGACCGTCGAGACGATCGTCGAGCGCATCGGCCCGATGCGCAACAAGCAGGCGACGGCCAACACCGCCGAGACCAGCGAAGCCCGCCGCGAGCGCCGGCGCAGCCGCGCCTGACGCGGTTCGTGGCCCGGTTGAAAAAAGGCCGGCAAGGTTTCCCCTGCCGGCCTGCCTCACCCGCCCGTGGGCCGGTTTCCCCTATCAGAACGACCCCATCTGAAGGAACCCGGCCGTCATCGCCACTACCGATTGCCGCCCAGCGCCGAGGCAAGGCGCACAAGCGAGAGGAACTCGGACCTGTACCCGAACGGGTCGGCTCCCCGGGCGGCAGTGGCAATCTCGACAATCTTGTCGTAGCCGAACTTCGCCGTCGCATCCTCGTCGCGCAGCTTCTGGCCGAAGGCCGCGACGGCGACGGAGAAACGCTGATCGATGCTGGCCTGGTCGAAGGACGAGACTTCATTGGCTGAAGTCACCGGCGTGGTGATCAGCTTCGAGACATCCTCGTTCGGCAGCTTGTAGCGGATCTTGACGAAGGCATATTCGTCGGCGTTGGCGACCCCGCCATTGTTCACCGAAGCCTGGCCGTAGCGCAGCGGATCGATCTGTTCGCCGCCGCTGCCCTTCGGCGTGATTTCGTAGATCGCGGTGACCGAATGGCCCGAGCCGATCTCGCCGGCATCGACGCGGTCATTGTTGAAATCCTCGCGGTTCAAGGCGCGGGTCTCATAGCCGATAAGCCGGTATTCCGAGACCTTGTTCGGGTTGAATTCGACCTGGATCTTCACGTCCTTGGCGATGGTGAACAGCGTCGAGGACGCGTCTTCGATCAGAACCTTCTCGGCCTCGGCCAAAGTGTCGATATAGGCGGCCGTGCCGTTGCCGTTCTGCGCAATGGTCTGCATCATCTGGTCGTTCAGATTGCCACGGCCGAAGCCGAACACCGACAGGAACACGCCGGTCTTGCGCTCCTGCTCGATCAGCCGCTTCAGGTCGTCATCGTCGGTCTGGCCGACATTGAAGTCGCCATCCGTGGCCAGCATCACCCGATTGACCCCGTCCTTAACGAAGGACTTCTGCGCCAGCCGGTAAGCCTCCTTGATGCCCGCCTCGCCGGCCGTCGAGCCGCCCGGCCTCAAAGTGTCGATGGCATTGAGGATCTTGTCCTTCTCCGAGACCTTGGTCGGTTCGAGAACGGTGCCTGCGTCACCCGCATAGGTGACGATCGAGACAGTGTCGTCGGGCTTCAGCTTGCTGACCAGCAGGCGGAAGGCCGACTGCAGGAGCGGCAGCTTGTCCTGCTCGTTCATCGACCCCGAGACGTCGATCAGGAAGACCAGATTGGCCTTGGGCTGCTCGGCGGGCTTCACGTCGAAACCCTTGATGGCGACATGCATCAACTTGGTGTGCTCGTTCCACGGCGTCGGCATGACGCTGACCGTCGAGTTGAACGGCGTCGAGGCAGTGTCCGGCCCCTTCCAGTCATAGGGGAAGTAGTTGATCATCTCCTCGACGCGGACCGTGTCGGCCTGCGGCAAAGCACCTTCCTTCAGCGAGCGCCGCACGAAGGAATAGGATGCCGTGTCGACGTCGATCGAGAAGGTCGAGACCGGGTCTTCAAGCGCTGCACGCACCGGATTGGTCTTGAAATCCTCGACGCGGTCGCGGTTTTGCTCAGGCGGCAGCATCTGGTCGGCCGGCATGGCCTGCGGCTGCACCATCAGCTTGGATTCGGCGCCGGGCATGCGGCCGGCCTGCGCGGCGCCATTGGCACCGCCATCCAGCGCAAAACCCCTGCTGGGCGCCGGCGCAGGCGCCTGCTTTCGAGCCGGCAATGTTGCGTACTCTGTCGTGGCCGGTGCCTCGGCCTTCGGCGGCGAGGCCGGCGCGGCGAGCGCCTCGGTCGCGTCGCGGCTTTCGCTGTCAGTGTCGGCTTTCTTCTGCTTTTCGGGCTCGGCTACCGTCAGCGGCTTCACTGTGGCTGGTTTGTCGGCCAGCGTTTCGGTGATCTTCCCGCCCCCACTGGAGTGGAGCGACTGCTCCTGCAGCATATAAATGGTGGCGTATCCGGCGATCGGCAGGGCGACGAGCCCGGCAATAGCCGGCGTGGCGAAGAGTTTCTTTGGCATGATTTCGCTCCAGAGCTTTTGTGCTCGCTCTGTGAGACGAAGCCCGTTCGCCGATCCTTGGGCGACGGTGTCAATTTTTTCGTCCATGTCGTAGGCGCGCATGGCGGCCTCGAAGGCACGCGCCTTCGCGTCGGTGTCCGGCGCCGGTACAGCTGCGTCGCGCAGCCTGTTGAGTTCGTTGTCGTCGACCATGGTCACACTTCCCCGGCTGAACGCATCAACGTCTTCAGCCGTTTTTTCGCTTCATGGATGTGCCAGGAAACCGTCGTCTCCGAGATCGCCATCGCCTCGGCGGCGGCTGCGTGGCTGAGCCCTTCGCCATAAACCAGAAGCACCGCGTCGCGCTGCTTGTCCGGCAGCTTGCGCACCGCCGCCCAAAGCGCCTCGGCCGGATCTTCCGGCTCGGCCGGCGCCTCTCCCGAGATCAGCGCGTAGGCGCCATAGGCTTCGGTCTTGACCGTCTCGCGGGCGGTCTTGCGCATCATGTCGCGCGCCGCATTCAGCGTCATGGTGTAGAGCCAGGTCGTGAAGGCACCGCTGCCATGATAGTCGCGGATCGCCCGGCCGAGCCGGACGCAGACTTCCTGGGCGATGTCCTCGGCGTCGGCCTTTTTCCCGCACCAGCGATAGGCGGCGCGATAGACGAAGCCATAGTGCCTTTCGAGCAATTTGCCGAAGGCACCCCTGTCTCCGTCCTTCGCCCGCTCGATCAATTCGGCGTCGGAGGCTTCGCTTTCATCCAGCATCATCGCCATCATTTGCCTGTTGGACGAAGGCTAGTGGCGATTCCTTGGGCGATGGAAAGATTTTTTTGGAAGGGTGGTCAGACAGTGACCGTCGGCGCCCTACCCCAGCGTCTCGGCAAACAGCGTGGTCAGCCGCTTCCAGTGACGCTCGGCGCCGGTCGCATCGAAGGCGCTGTGGTCCGGCACGCACCAGCCATGCGCCATGCCGACATAATTTTCGAGTGTGTGGTCGATTCCGCCCGCCCTGAGCGCTTCGGCCAGCCGCGCCGACTGCTCTGGCGGAAAACTTCCGTCAACGCCCGCCGTGCCGACATAGACCCTTGCTTTGATCGACGCCGCCTTGCGGTGCGGACTGTCGGCGGCGTCGCTGGCCAGATTGCCGCCATGGAAACTGGCGGCGGCTTTTATCCTTTCAGGATAGGAGGCGGCAGCGTTCAGTGCGCGCGCGCCGCCCATGCAATAGCCGACTGTGCCGACCGGTCCGGTGACGCCCTCGGCAGCCAGCGCGTCGAGAAACGCGCCGCTGTCGCTGATGGTCATCTCCTGCGTCGTGCCGCTGACCAGCGCCATCCGGTCTTGGCGTCGAATGGACCATAGGGCGCGTTGCGGTAGAAGAGGTCCGGCACCAGCACCGCATAGCCCTCGCCCGCCAGCCGCTCGGCCATGCCGTCGAGCGCCGGTCGCGGGCCGAAGGCGTCCATGTAGAGGATGATGCCGGCCGTGGTCGCAGCCGAGCGGAACAGTCCGGCTTTGGCGATGCCGTCCCTGGTCGTGATCTGAATGTCCTGCTTCGCCATGGCCCGCTCCATTCAATTGCCGCGCGATACATAGCCCGGCGGGCCGGCAGGGCAAGACGTTTCCCTGTGTCAGGTCAACACTTCGTGCTGGATTGCATGACGGGCTAGAGAGCCGCGAACGCCGCCATATGAAATGCCTGCACTTCGGCCGGGTAGCGGTAGGCAGTCCCATAGGGACAGGCGTTACGGTCGAGACAGCCGCCGGTGCGGCAAGGTTCGCCATTCGGTCCGCGCACATGCCCAAGACAGGACTGATAGGCGAATCCTTTGGTTGAATAAGCCTCGACCGGGCAGGATTTCAGGCAAGGTTTTTCGACACATGCATCGCAAAGGTGTATCGCCACTTCAGCCGGCCGAGCCGAAATCTCATCCTCGAACAGCAGCGCGCCGCGATAGGCGTGCCAGAGCCCGTATAGCGGGTGCATGAGGATGCCCAGCGGCGACGGCTTCAGTCCCTCCGCCCGCATCGCCCACTGCTGGAACGGCAGATAGGGCTTGTCCGAAGGCGAGACCGCCCGCGCGCCAAAATCCTGCGCCACCGCGCCGATCACCTCGCGCGACCATGTGTCGAGCGGATTGGCGATGGCCTGCGCTTGCCGTTCGCGCCAGCGCAGGAAATGCGGCCAAGGTGCGGCGCCCGCCTGCCCCACCAGCAGCACGGATTTTGCGCCGGAGAGGCCGGGAGTTGCCTCCTCTCCATCGGCAAAATTGAAGCCGCCGCGAAGGATCAGGCCGTCACGGGCCAGCGCTGCTGCGATGCTTTCGATCCGGCCGCGCAAATCATCCCTTCTTGTCCGGGTCGGAGAAGGCGCTCCGCCAGACTTCCTTGTGAATGATGTTGGCGACTTTAGCCCCGCCTGACTCGGGCTCCTTTCACGTGAAGGCGTCGGCCATCGACGCCTTCTTCGTGGCGATGAAGTCCTTCAGACCGTCATCGATGCCCGGATCGAGATACGGCGCCTCGTAGCTTTCCAGCCAGCGGCGGGCGAGTTCGTTGGCCCGCTGCGGCGCGGTCTTCTCGCCTTCGGCGAGCCACTGCTCGTAGGAATTGTTGTCGGCGATGTTGGAACGGTAGAAGGCGGTCTGGAAATTGGCCTGGGTGTGATCGCAGCCGAGATAGTGACTGCCGGGACCGACCTGGCGGATGGCGTCCATCGCCTGGCCGTTCTCCGACAGGTCGACGCCCTCCGAAAACTTCTGCGTCATGCCGAGCTGGTCGATGTCCATCATGAATTTTTCGTAACAGGAGGCGAGCCCGCCCTCGAGCCAGCCGGCCGAGTGGAGCACGAAATTGGTGCCGGCAAGGATTGTCGAGTTCAGCGTGTTGGCGCTCTCATAGGCCGCCTGCGCGTCCGGTATCTTCGAGGCGCACAACGAGCCGCCGGTGCGGAACGGCAGGCCAAGCCGGCGCGCGAGCTGCGCCGCGCCATAGGAGACCAGCGACGGTTCCGGCGTGCCGAAGGTCGGCGCGCCCGACTGCATCGAGATCGACGAGGCGAAAGTGCCGAACAGCACCGGCGCGCCCGGCCGGATCAACTGCGTGAACGATGCGCCGGCCAGCACCTCGGCCAGAACCTGCGTCAGCGTGCCGGCGACCGTCACCGGGCTCATCGCGCCGGCGAGGATGAATGGCGTCACGATGCAGGCCTGGTTGTGGCGCGAATAGACCTTCAGCGCGCCCAGCATCGTCTCGTCGAACACCATCGGCGAATTGGCATTGATCAGGCTGGTCAGCACCGTGTTGTTCTCGACGAAATCGTCGCCGAACACGATCTTGGCCATCGCCACCGTGTCTTCGGCACGCTCCGGCGCGGTCACCGAGCCCATGAACGGCTTGTCCGAATATTTGATGTGCGAATAGACCATGTCGAGATGGCGCTTGTTGACCGGCACGTCGACCGGCTCGCACACAGTACCGCCCGAATGGTGGATCGACGGCGCCATATAGGCGAGCTTCACGAAATTGCGGAAATCCTCGATCGTCGCATAGCGCCGGACGCCGTCGAGGTCGCGCACGAAGGGCGGCCCATAGACCGGCGCGAACACCGTGGCGTTGCCGCCGACCTGCACCGAGCGGTCCGCATTGCGGGCATGTTGGGTATAGACGGACGGCGCGGTCTTCAACAGCGAGCGGCAGAGGCCTTTGGGGAAGTGCACGCGCTCGCCCTTGACGTCGGCGCCGGCCTCTTTCCACAGCTGCAGTGCTTCGGCGTCGTCGCGAAAGATGATACCGATCTCCTCCAGCACCGTATCGGTGTTCTTCTCGATCAGCGCCAGCCCTTCCTCGTCCAGCACTTCATAGACGTTGATCTTGCGCTTGATGTAGGTGAGCTGGGTGCCGGGGCCGCCGCCCGAGCGCGCCGCCCGCCGGGCAGCAGCACCGCCGCTGGCAGCGCGGCCACGTCGGGCGTTTGACGCTTCCTGATCGACTGGCGCGTTCTCACTCATGATCGTTCTTCCCTAAATCTGTTCCGGCCTGAATTCTGTTCCGGCCAGAAATCCGTTGCGGCCGCATACTGCAGCTTCTGGCCGGATCGTAGCCATGCACCCTATTCGAAACGGCTCGCCAGCGCCAACGCCTGTCGCAAAATCGACAAGAATTCCAATAGATTTGCGGTCGCTTTCCTTTTGCGGGAAGTCGCAAATCAGCTATGGACAAGCGGCCCTCACGGGTTAGGTATTGACGCAATATTTTTGAGCTGCCGTGATTATCCCACGCGGCAAGGAGCCCGAGAAAAAATGGCCGACGACGAGATCATCCTTTCCGAGCTTTCCGACGAGGAACTCGTGCAGCAGATGCACGACGACCTTTATGACGGGTTGAAGGAAGAGATCGAGGAAGGAACCCAGATCCTGCTCGAGCGCGGCTGGGCGCCTTACAAGGTGCTGACCGAGGCGCTGGTCGAAGGCATGCGCATCGTCGGCGAGGATTTTCGCGACGGCATTCTGTTCGTTCCCGAAGTGCTGCTGTCCGCCAACGCGATGAAAGCGGGCATGTTCATCCTGCGTCCGCTGCTTGCCGCCACCGGCGCGCCGAAGCAGGGCAAGATGGTGATCGGCACCGTCAAGGGCGACATCCACGACATCGGCAAGAACCTTGTCGGCATGATGATGGAAGGCGCCGGCTTCGACGTCATCGACCTCGGCATCAACAATGCGGTCGAGAAATACCTGGACGCCATCGAGCAGCACCAACCCGACATTATCGGCATGTCGGCGCTGCTGACCACGACCATGCCCTATATGAAGGTCGTCATCGATACGATGAAGGAAAAGGGCATCCGCGACGACTACGTCGTGCTGGTCGGCGGCGCGCCGCTCAACGAGGAATTCGGCAAGGCGGTGGGCGCCGATGCCTATTGCCGCGACGCGGCGGTGGCGGTCGAGACGGCCAAGGATTTCATGAAGCGCAAGCACAATGTGCGCGCTTCGGCCTGACAAGTTCGATGGCGCCACGCCGTAGTCGCGGAATTTGACAGATCGGATCGACAGGCTCTCGGCATCGGGGGCGTTGATCGCTCCGCGGCCGTGGTCAAACTGCGGACCATGCCGACTTCAGGACGAGCACAATAAGCGCAGCGCGTGGAGCGGAACGGTCCAGGCGCCGACAGCGATGGCGATACCCATTCCAGCGAGCACACCGGCGAGGGGCAGGCGTAGCCATGGACCGATCGCCGGGTGTTTCAACGCGATCATCAGCACGCCCAGCGCCACGATCCAGAAAACGTCGCTCATACCGACGACGAGCATGAGGGCGATCATGGGTATGCAGCAGCCGATGCAATGGGCGCCATAGTCGAGGCCAGCCACGACGCTCTCGGACAGTTTGCTCTCGCCCCGCCAATGCCTGGCTATCACGCCGAAGGGCTGAGCGCAGGCTTGCTGGCAGCTGTTTGCCACCGGGCTGAGTTGATAAAGCGCGGCAAGCGTCAGCGTCGCCCCGGCGATCCACTCGGCTTGCCCAGGCCTCAGTCCGGCAAGGAGTGGGCTCGTTATCCAAAGCATGGCCCAGATCGCCGCACCAGCCGCCACCCAGGCGAGAGTGAAGCCGAGGCCTGCCCCGAGCAAAACCGCGGTCCCCGCCAGGCGATCGGCGGCCCGCAGAAAAGGCACCGACGAGGGCAGCATCATCGCTCCGGTCATCAGCGTCCAGCTGGCGACAAACAGCACGCCCCAGTTCAGCACCGGCAGGAGGGGCGGTCTGGCGCCATGCTGGATCCACCCGGCGGTCTGGCCAAACTGCAGCACAAGCAAACTCACGCCGGCCAACGCCAAAACGCCAAGCGGCAGGAAGAGACGTTGCGTGGTCATTTCGACGCGGGCTTGTGGGCGTAGTGGAAGGACCCTCGCATCGCGCTCCGGCCCTTCAGGTCGCAGTCCATGCCGTATGCCGGCAGCCCGACCTTGAACCGTCGTGTCACGCCAACCTCCGCCGTTTCGCCCAGAACGGTGGAAAGCCGGGCATGTGAAAGGGTCGTCACCTCACCGGTCGAACCGACCAGCGTTGCACCCTCCGCTTCGATGAGCCGGCCCACAGTGAGTGTCGCCTGACGACCCGAGAAAGAGACGTCGATGCTGGTGCGCTGAACCAGGAGGAGTTCGCCGAGAAGGCGGGAAAGTTCGGCAAGCGGGCCGCCCGACTTACCGCTGAAGACGCCGGCGAGGACCGCCATTTCGCGATCGCTCGCGTCATCGTCGACGAAGAGCATGACGCGCTGTTGGGAATTTTCGCGATGCCCCTCATGTGTTGAGACACTCACCACGCTGTGGCCGGACACATCCGTCCCATCGATCTTGCCCTTGTTGATTACCCAGGCAAAAACACCTGTGCATCGGCCTTCATCGGGACTCCGCCCGACCCAGCACGGGCATATGGTGAAGCAGTCGCAGACTTCGAGGAAATCGCCTTTTATTTCATAGGCCACTTCGCGTGCGTCGAGCACATCGACTGGCGATCCATGATGCTGTGTCATTGGTCGCCTCCATGGCCATGGGCACGCCGCCCGCGCTTGGCGTTCTTGCGCTTGGATGCCGCCTCGATCGTCCTCATTTCTTCGGCAACGACGCGTGCCCGCTTCTCCTCGCCAAGGGCACGGTCCTCCGGGCTAAGGCCGAACATCGGGCCTTCGTGATCATGATCAGGCGGCGGCGGTGGAACCGGCTCCGCTTCGGCAAGCGTTACAATTTTGGGCGTTTTCGGCGTTGTCTTGAGGGCCATGGCTGCGGCTCCGGGTGTTGCGTCCGTCTTTTTAATACTCTTCACCCGCCGTGCCGAGCGGACTTTCTTCAGGCACTCCCGAATCTGCTCGGCAGGAATCCCGAACGGCTCGCCTTTGACATGACCGATCAGGCATTCGATGAGGTCAAGCAGCGTACCTTCGGTCTCGGCCCTGTTACCCCACGGTTGCTCGCCGGGCACCGGCTGGCCCTTCTGGCCCAGCGCGGAGAGGCTGAGTGTGACTTCGCGGGTGAAGGGCAGGCCGTAAAGTGTCGTGCCGCGGGCCCGGCACCGCAGGGCGTAAAGTCCGGGCAGATGGGTGCCTATGTCGCCGGAGAAGACCCCCGGTTCGGTCTCGACAAGCACGACCGTCCCGCCCCCCCCATTGGGAGCAATGACGTCGACCCAGACCTTGGCCCGTCCGTCGACCGGAACGCCATATTCGGTCAGGGCGGCGGATACCCGAGCGGCCTTGCCGGGATCGACATTGCCGGGTTGGCAAGTGGCGCCGAAACTCAGCGTCGAATAGGCATTGGCGATGAAACTGTACGGCACTCCACCTGTGCGCAGCTCCTGTAGAAGCTCCTCGCGTCGCTTGTCGTCAGAGAGCAGCTTCTTTACGAGACCCTTGTCGAGCGTGAGCACGGCATGCCAACGCCCGCCATGGATGGCGCTGCCGGGTCCTCCGAACGGTAAGGGCAAGCGGTAATAGGCGACATTGCGGCGCACCACCCATTCGCCGTAACCGGCGACAGCGGACGGATCAAGGATCGTGCCGTCCGGTGCCTCCAGACGGAAGTCGATGGCCTGAGCCAGCGACGAGACGATAATCGCATCTGTGCCGTAGTCGGCGTCGGTGACATCGAAGGGGATGCGGACCGTTGGGCCGAAGACAAGATCGCCCGTGGGGTCGACAATGATATCGGCTCCGGTCACCCCCGCAAGGATCTGTAGAAAGTACTTGCTGAGTCGGAAGCGCTGATCCTGGTTGAGCGTGCCGGTGATCAGAAGATATTTCCCTGTCGCCTGGGCGAGTGCGTCCAGCGCGGACACGCTGATCTCATTGGGCAGTCCGAGACCGACCGCATAGGTCGGCGAGGTGATCGAGCCCATCACCGAACCAATCATCGGCGGCACGTTTTCGATGCCGTCGGTCAGAACGACGATGGCGGTCTTGTCGTAGGGCGGCGATGCGGCCTGTTGCGCGTCGTCAATGGCAGACTGTGCTTCGACCAGAGCGGCCCCAATCGCGGTGTTGCCGCGCGGATCGAGGTCATTGCCCGCTATGACTGCTGCCGCCTTGTCGCGGCCCGAACCTGCAACGGGCGGCTGCGGACCCGCATCGATAACATCGAAAAGGCGGCCCACGACATCGTCGTAGCTGACGATGCCGATGCCGTCTCCCTCGAGCATGGTTTCGACGAAGACGCCGAGCGATTCCTTCAGCTTCTGGTTTTTCGTCGTGCCGTCGCCGGCATTGCCTGTCATAGACCACGAACGGTCGAGCGCGAAAACCACCGCCGATTTTGGCCGGGCAATCGTGTTGGCCGTGATTGGAATGACCCATTGGTTCGCCGTGCCGGTTTCGGCGACGGTGACGCTGCCATTGGCCACGTCCCCGGGATTGGTCGAGGTATAGGCGATCCAGAGTCGACCATAGGCCGGACCGTTGCCCGGGTTCGACGGGACATTGACGCTGGTGCCGAGTGCGGTGGTGGTGAAGCCGCCACTTGGTCCGGCGACGATCTCGAAGGCGGTCGGCATGCAGGAGCGCACTTCGAAGACGACGGCCCGGTAGGTCGTGCGACCGGCCCCGCCTATACCCTCGGGCACGTCCTTGAAGGACAAGGACGGCGTCGCAAGCGTGATCTCGGCCGGGTCCGTATCGTACCAATAGCCCATGCTGCGATGATCGAGTGTGCTGGCCACCGTCGTCGCCCCACCCCAGGGCTGCATGGAATCATTGAGGTTGTGGCCGGCAGGACCCGTTTCGCCCGATATGCCGCGCGGCCGGTAATTCGTCCCTCCCGGATGATCGCGTTGCCACAGCGCCCAAAGGCGATCGACGTTGCAATGATGCAGCCAGAATATCGGATCGTTGGGCGAACTCTCGGGCAACATGCTTCCGCCGACCCACAGATGGACACGATTGTGGATCGAACCGAGGCCGTGCCAGCCTTCGAGACGGTCACGGAAGCTCGGCGAGGCGCCCAGATTCCAGAGCGATGAGTCATACGGGCTCTCGAGGAGACAATTGGCCACTTCGGACGGTAATGGCAAGGTTCCGGCCCCATCCCCAAACTTGCGGCGCAACTCTGGGCCGGTGCCATCGGTATTGATGTTCAGGTCCCAGTCACCCGCTGCATGCCGGAACGGACCTGTGGTGACGATGCTGCTTCCATCACCGTCTCCGCCCATGAAATCGGCCGTCCACGGGCTGCCCGCCTGGTTCGGATCGGGTGAGTTGTCAACTGTCCAATCCCAGTAGGGCAGCGTCACGTTGGGATTGATTTTCTGCAGTTCGAGTTCGAACCGGCGCAGATATTCGCGATGCCATGGGCCGAAGGCCGGCCCGCGATGCGCCCAGCCGGCCCCGCTCGCCATCGAGTCCACGTGCTCGCGCACGAAATCGTCATAGCGACTCGCTTCGCCCAACTGGCTTGGGGCTTTTTTGAGGGCGACAACGGCGGCGGTAAAGGCCTGTCTTTCCGTACTGCTGAGCGTTGCCTGATTTCTTCGGCACGTCATGGTCACCCTCCTGTCGGTCATTCTCCGTCAAATGCCGGCACTCAAGACAATCGCAGGCAATCTCCGGCGGGTGGCCGGCGCTTCCACAAACCGCCGCCCTTGGAGATGCTGAGTCAAACCGGCATCAGGTTTTGCCGCGGTGCGTGCACCGCCAAATATCAAGCGTTGCGCCATGTCTGCTTATGGCGCACCGACGTAATCGCTCCAGTTCGCCTGGACGTAACGGGCCTAAACAATGGGCTTAAACAAGAAAAATCAGGAAATGCCGCTTTCATGCACTTCAATTACAGGCGACGGCATTCATTATTGTCGCCGTTTCGCCTTCCGACTGTGAAGTATTTCACACTCAATGAATTCATCATTGTAGATTGTGGCTTTCAGTCAAGCATACCAATGCACATCGCTCGACCGCTTCAAGTACAGCCAGGCACCCATGAGGCGTCAAGATGGGGATATTGCTATCGCGCAAGACTGTGCGCGCGACCCAGTCACCCCCGGTCGGCTTAAGAGCATTAACGATTGGTTAACTTTTCCAAAGATTTAGCGAAGCACAAGCATAATAGCCGGGCATCTGAAACTGATCTTCTCAGCGAAGACTCTTGTTAAATAACAAAAGCCGCGCCTTGCAGCGCGGCTTTTTTATTCCCAGATGCTAGGGGGATTGCGGATCAGGGATTCTCGACAGTGTCCTCGACTGCATTTGCGGTCGATTTGACATCCTTGCCGACGCCGCGAACGGTATTGGCGCAGGCTGAAAGAGCCAAGGCACAAGCGATAATGGCAATCGGCGCGACGCGTAACAGTTTCATGAATGGTGTCTCCCTCAACAAATAGATTTGCCAGACAGCAACGAAAATCGGTTAAACTGGTTCCATGAGCGTCGCTCGAAAACTGCAATCCGATCAAGCGGACAGGCTGCTGGTCATCGCCTGCGGGATGATTGCGCGCGAAGTTCTGGCCGTCAAGGAGCAGCTCGGGCTCGACCATCTCGACCTGACCTGCCTGCCGGCGGAGTTCCATTTTTATCCCGACCGCATCGCGCCGGCCATGGACAAGGCGATCGCGAAGGCCAAGGCGGACGGCTACGTCAACATCTTCGTCGGCTATGCCGATTGCGGCACCGGCGGCCTGCTCGACCGCGTCTGCGAGAAGCATGGCGTCGAGCGCATGGCCGGGCCGCACTGCTTTGCCTTCTACCAGGGCATGGCTGCTTATGCGAAAATCGCCGACGACGACATGATGTCGTTCTACATGACCGACTTCCTGTGCCGGCAGTTCGACGCCTTCTTCATGAAGCCGCTCGGCCTCGACAGGCATCCGGAACTGATCAAGGACTATTTCGGCAATTACGAGAAGCTGGTCTATCTCGCCCAGACCGACGATCCCGAACTCGACAAGGTCGCCGAGAAAGCCGCCAAAATGCTCGGCCTTGCCTATGAGCGCCGCTCGACCGGCTATGGCGACCTGACAGAGGAGCTGGCCGGCGCCGCGGTACACGCCTGAAGATTGTTCTAGGCAGCCCCCACCGCGAGCGCGGCGAGCACATCGGCAAAGCTCGTCTTGCAGACGAAGCCCAGCCTGTCCCTCGCCCGCGCGGCGTCGTAGACGCGGTCGATCGAGGAAAACATCGTCCAGCCCTTCTTTGCGTAGAGCGCCGGATACTCCGGAAAATAGCGCGCGACGACTGACGGAGCGTCGGCGATCAATGCCCCGCAATCGTCGGGATTGAACGGTGTCGGTGCCGAAATGATGAAGATGTCGAAGCCCAGTTGCGGCGCCTTCTCCAGCGCCGCGACATGGGCTTCTGCCGCGTCTTCCACTGTCAGCCGGCGAAACAGCAGCTCATTGGCCTTGGTGTTGGCGTCCGATTGCTCGATCGCATGCGCCATGTCGTCGGCTTCGGGAAAGAAGCGTGCCGTCCGCAGCACGATCAACGGCAGGCCGTGTTCGATGTGGTAGAGACGGCACAAATGTTCAGCTGAAAGCTTGGTGACGCCGTAGATGTTTCGCGGCTCAGGCGACATCTCTTCCGTCAGCCAGGCGGCCTTGCGCGCGCCGCCGGTGAAGCCGGCGCGGATGGCTTGCGAGATCATCAACGATGTCGTCGAGGTGAAGACGAAGCGTTGAACGCCTGACACCACCGCTGCATCGAGAAGGTTGAGCGTGCCTTGCACGTTTGTCGCGATGAAATCGCTGTTGCCATGGTTCTCGATATCAGGCTTGTGCAGCGCACCGCTGTGGATGATCGCCTCGATGCGGTTTTCGCTAACCGCTTGCATGACCAGATCGCGATCGGCGATCGAGCCGACAATCCGTGTCTCCGCCGATGGAACGGGATCGAGGCCGATGACGTCATGGCCGAGCGACCGCAGCCGCGGCGCCAGCGCGCTGCCCAGCCAGCCCGACGATCCCGTCAGCAAGATCCGCATCGATGAAACCACGATTTTTGACCTGACGCTGTTAAGCACGGATGACAGGTCGCCGCGAACCGGTAAGTTATGCGCCAGACAAGAAAACAGGCTGTTCCAGCCATTAACGGGGAACGCACCGATGATCGCTCGTCTCTTGATTGCCGCAGGAATTGTCTGCCTCGCCCTGCCCGCGCTCGCCGATGGCGAGGTGCAGAAGCTCATAACCGCCGCGGACAAGGCCCGGCTCGACAACTATGGCGAGACGCGCAAGACAGCGCTCGAAGAGGCGAAGGCAGGCACTCCCGCCGAGGTCAAACAGCTAGACGCGCTTCTGGCAAAGCCGCTGGTCGCCTTTTCCGACAAGGATCTCACCGGCAACTGGCAATGCCGCACCATCAAGGCCGGCGGGCTCGGCGCGCTGGTCATCTATGGCTGGTTCAAATGCAAGGTGAGCGACGATGGATCAGGCTGGATGCTGGAAAAGGTCAGCGGCTCGCAACGCACCAAGGGCCGTTTCTTCGACGACGGCGAAAAGCGCTCGATCTATCTCGGCTCCTTCTATGTCAACAACGACCCCGCAAAACCCTATGGCAGCGGCCCGCAAAGCGACCAGGTCGGCTACGCCTTCCGCAACAGCGCCAATGAATGGCGCATCGAGTTCCCGGCGCCCTATTACGAATCGAAGCTCGACATCCTCGAATTCAAGCGCTGATCACCAAGGATTAACCCGGACCACCTAGCGTCCGGCGCGCCAAGACCATGTCTATCCGGACGGCACGTCGCGACCATGGATCCCTTGAAATCAGATCTGCCGCCGATCGTCGTCGTCACCGAGGGCGGTTCGCATATCTGGGCCATCGTCAACGCCATCGCCGATCGGCTTGGGCCTGTCAGCGTCATCCTCGAAATGCCTGAATCCAAAAAGCAATTGCTGCTTGGGCGCGCCCGTCGCCAGGGTTGGTTCCAGGCCGCCGGACAGCTCGGCACGATGGTGCTGACGCGGCTCGGCAAACGGTTTTTCGCCGGCCATGCAGCAAACATCATCGCCGAACAAAAACTGCAAACCGAACCCAAGCCAGAGCAAAAGATCATCCACGTGCCTTCGGCAAATGCGCCTGAGTGCCTGCAGGCGATCGAGGACATCCGGCCCGGCGTCGTGCTACTTGCCGGCTGCCGCCTGCTGTCGCGGCAGACGCTGGCGAAAATGCCTTGCCCGGTGCTCAACTATCATGCCGGCATCGCGCCCAAATATCGCGGCATGAATGGTGGCTACTGGGCTCTGGCTTCCGGCGATGCGGAAAACTTCGGCACCACCGTGCATCTGGTCGACGCCGGCGTCGACACTGGCGGCGTGCTGCGGCAGGCACGCGGCAAGCCTGGTCCGGGCGACACCATTTCAAGCTACGCGCTGCGGCAGGCGGCATTCTCGCGCGACATCTGCGTCGAGGCGGTCAGCGATGCGCTGGCGGGAAAGCTTGCCACATTGGATCCCGGCCTGCCTTCGAAGCAGTGGTACCATCCGACGATCTGGTTCTATCTCTGGACCGGCACGAAAAGCGGCGTCTGGTAATCCAGCGGCTCTGAAATCTCGCCTTTCTCTTGCCGCTTGCGATTGCGTCGCTTTTGAATGCGCGCGCGTCGTCCCATAACAAGCAGCTTAATGGCGCTTCCGGCAATGCTCGAAACTGCGGCATCGGCCCGAAAATCGGAATCGATCGTCGGAAAGCACGATGCAGTCGAGTGAAAATAGTAGGGCGTCCTTTCCAACCAGACGCAAAGCGCCCTGCAGGAGTGAGAATTCATGGCCGATCTGATCGTCGTCTACTGGCGCGACATCCCCGCCCAGGTCATCGTCAAGAAGGGCCGGCAGAACGCCAAGCGCGAACTGCCGCTGCGCTTTACCGAGGCGATCGACATGTGCGCTATGCGCACCGGCGCCGGCGGCACCGACGACTATCTGGCCGAATGGCGCAAGGCCGATCCCGTGCCGGTCGGCGACGACCTCGAAGCCGAGGTTGAAAAGGCCTTTCAGGAACTCGACACGAAATACGACCGCGAGCGGCTGGTCGCTCTGGTAAAGGCGGGCGGAAAAGAAAATGTCTGAAACCCAGCCGGCGGTTACCCAGGCCACTCTGGTCAAGAAGGCAGCGCCGAAATCCGACTACAAGCCGGCAGACGTGTCGCCGCAGCGGCGCGTCCAGCGCTCTTTTGCGGTGCGGCTGTGGTCGATCCGCCATTCGCGGCTGCTCGAATGGTTCTATAGCAGGTTCGCCGACATGTTCCTGCTGCTGCATCCGCTGTGGAAGGGCATCGGCTACAACAGAGTCGAAGCCCCGATCAAATTCGTCGAAAAACGCGTCAAGGGCTTCATGTTTGACTGCCGCATGTGCGGCCAGTGCGTGCTCTCCTCCACAGGCATGTCGTGTCCGATGAACTGCCCCAAGCAGCTGCGCAACGGCCCTTGCGGCGGCGTGCGTGCCAATGGCAATTGCGAGGTCGAACCCGATATGCCTTGCGTCTGGGTCAAGGCTTGGGAAGGCTCCCAGAACATGGTGCATGGCGACAAGATTCTCGATGTGCAAAAGCCTGTCGACCAGTCGCTGCGCGAAACCTCGGCCTGGCTGCGGGTGACCGCGCAGGCCGCCGCCGCGCGCGAAGCGGCCCAAAACGCCGCCAAGACCGGAGCCTCGGCATGATCGGCCGCCAGCGCGACGAGAACCCCGCCGGCATCCATCTGCCGCTCGACCCCCTGCCCGGCCACTCTTCGCGCGGCCGGTTGGAACGGGTGCTGCGCCGTGGCGAATTCGCGGTGACCACCGAACTCAACCCGCCTGACAGCGCCGATCCGGAAGACGTCTATAACAGGGCGAAAATCTTCGACGGCTGGGTCGACGCCATCAATGCCGTCGACGCCTCGGGCGCCAACTGTCACATGTCCTCGGTCGGCATCTGTGCGCTTTTGACCCGCATGGGCTATGCGCCGATCATGCAGATCGCCTGCCGCGACAGGAACCGCATCGCCATCCAGGGCGACGTGCTGGGCGGGGCGGCGATGGGCGTCGCCAACATGCTGTGCCTGACCGGCGACGGCGTGCAGGCCGGCGACCAGCCCGGCGCCAAGCCAGTGTTCGATCTCGATTCCATGTCGCTGCTCGAGACCTGCCGCATCATGCGCGACAACGGCAAATTCCTGTCCGGCCGCAAGCTGACGACGCCGCCGCAGATTTTCCTCGGCGCCGCCGTCAATCCCTTCGCCCCGCCCTTCGACTTCCGCCCGATCCATCTCGGCAAGAAGATCGCCGCCGGCGCGCAGTTCGTGCAGACGCAGTACTGTTTCGACGTGCCGATGTTCAAAACCTTCATGAAAAAGGCGCGCGATCTCGGCCACACTGAAAAGGTGTTCATCCTGTGTGGCGTCGGACCGCTGGCGTCAGCCAAGACTGCCAAATGGATACGCTCCAACGTGCCAGGCATCCATATTCCCGACGCGATCATCAAGCGGCTGGAGGGCGCCCAGGATCAGAAGAAGGAAGGCAAGCAGCTCTGCATCGACATCATCAACGAAGTGAAGGAAATCCCGGGCATTTCCGGCATCCACGTGATGGCCTATCGCCAGGAGGAGTATGTCGCCGAGATCGTCGATGAATCAGGTGTGCTTAAAGGGCGTCAGCCCTGGAAGCGCGAGATCCGCCGCGACGACCAGATGGTCGCCGACCGGCTTGACCGCATATTGCACGACGACATTACCGAAACGCAGGTCGACATGGTCAAGACGGCGCATTGATGATGCCAACCGTGACCATTCGCTTGATCGAAATCAGAAACGATATAAAGAACTCTTTATATCACGACGGAGAGATTTCATGACCCGGACGATCGTCGCCTCGGCGACACGAGAAATCATCATCGGCTTCGACCAGCCGTTCTGCGTGATCGGCGAGCGCATCAACCCGACCGGTCGCAAGAAGCTCGCCGCCGAAATGGTGGCGGGCAATTTCGAGACCGTCATCAGGGACGCGCTGGAGCAGGCCGCCTGCGGCGCGACCATGCTCGACGTCAATGCCGGTGTCACCGCCGTCGATCCCAACGCAACCGAACCGGCGCTGCTGGTGCAGACGCTGGAGATCGTACAGGGTCTGGTCGACCTGCCGCTGTCGATCGACAGTTCGGTGACTGCCGCGATCGAGGCGGCGCTGAAAGTCGCCAAGGGTCGCCCGCTGGTTAACTCCGTCACCGGCGAGGAAGAAAAGCTCGAAGCCATCCTGCCGCTGGTCAAGAAGTACAACGTTCCGGTCGTCGCCATCTCCAACGACGAGACCGGCATTTCGATGGACCCGGACGTGCGCTTCGCCGTCGCCAAGAAGATCGTCGAGCGCTGTGCCGATTTTGGCATTCCGGCGCATGACGTGGTCGTCGACCCGCTGGTCATGCCGATCGGTGCGCTGGGCGATGCCGGCCGCCAGGTGTTCGCGCTGCTGCGCCGCCTGCGCGAGGAGCTCAAGGTCAACACCACCTGCGGCCTCTCCAACATCTCGTTTGGCCTGCCGCACCGCCACGGCATCAACGCCGCCTTCATCCCGATGGTGATCGGCGCCGGCATGACCTCGGCGATCATGAACCCGGTGCGGCCGCAGGAAATGGAAGCGGTGCGCGGCGCCAATGTGCTGAACGGCACCGACGAGAACTGCACCAACTGGATCAGGACCTACAAGGACTACAAGCCGGCCGAAGGCGGCCAGGCGATCGCGGCGCCAACGGCGGTCAACGCGCCGGGCGAAGGCGGCGGCAATGGCGGCCGCCGGCGCGGCGGTCGTGAAGCCCGCATGGCCAGGGGATAAGCGCGCAATCGTGAACTCGCCCGCCAACATCACCGATCCGCTCGTGCTGTTCATGCCGTCGGGCAAGCGCGGGCGGTTTCCGGTCGGCACGCCGGTGCTCGATGCCGCGCGCCAGCTCGGCGTCTATGTCGAGAGCGTGTGCGGCGGACGCGCCACTTGCGGGCGCTGCCAGATCGAGGTGCAGGAAGGCAATTTCGCCAAGCACAAGATCGTCTCTTCCAACGACCACATCTCGCCCAAGGGCGCCAAGGAAGAGCGCTACGAACGCGTGCGCGGCCTGCCCGAACGGCGGCGCCTGTCCTGCTCGGCGCAGATCCTTGGCGACCTCGTTATCGACGTGCCGCAGGACACCGTCATCAACGCGCAGACCATCCGCAAGGACGCCGACACTAGGGTCATCGCCCGCGATTCGGCAATACACATGTGCTATGTCGAGATCGAAGAGCCCGACATGCACAATCCTTCAGGCGATCTCGATCGCCTGAAGATCGCGCTGATGAAGGACTGGGGCCTCAAGAGCCTCGATTTTGATTTCCATCTCCTGCCGCAGGTGCAAGGCATCTTGCGCAAGGGCAACTGGACAGCGACCGCCGCGATCCACAAGGATGCCGAAAGCGAGACCGCGCGGGTCATCTCTTTGTGGCCCGGCCTCAAGAACGAGGCTTACGGTCTTGCCTGCGATATCGGCTCGACCACCATCGCGATGCATCTGGTGTCGCTGCTGTCGGGCCGCGTCGCCGCTTCGTCGGGCACGTCCAACCCGCAGATCCGCTTCGGCGAGGATCTGATGAGCCGCGTTTCCTATGTGATGATGAACCCGGATGGCCGCGAAGGCATGACGGTCGCGGTGCGCGAGGCGATCTCCGGCCTTGTCGACAAGGTGTGCGCGGAAGGCAATGTCCAGCGCAACGACATTCTGGATTCCGTCTTTGTTGGCAATCCGATCATGCACCATCTGTTCCTCGGCATCGATCCGACCGAGCTCGGCGGCGCGCCCTTCGCGCTCGCCGTCTCGGGCGCCGTGCACATCAAGGCGTTGGATATCGGCCTGAAGCTCAACCAGGGCGCCAGGCTCTACATGCTGCCCTGCATCGCCGGCCATGTCGGCGCCGATGCGGCAGCGGTGACGCTGTCTGAAGGCCCGCACCGCCAGGACGAGATGATGCTGATTGTCGATGTCGGCACCAATGCCGAGATCGTGCTTGGCAATCGCCAGCGGGTCGTAGCGGCCTCCTCGCCGACCGGTCCGGCCTTCGAGGGCGCTGAAATCTCCGGCGGCCAACGCGCCGCGCCCGGCGCCATCGAGCGCGTGCGCATCGATCCCGATACGCTGGAGCCGAAATACCGCGTCATCGGCTCGGAGCTGTGGTCCGACGAACCCGGCTTCCTCGACAGCGTGCAGGCGACCGGCGTCACCGGCATCTGCGGCTCCGGCATCATCGAGGTGGTCGCCGAGATGTATCTCGCCGGCATCATCTCCGAGGATGGCGTCATCGACGGCGGGCTTTCGGCGCGCTCGCCGCGCGTTGTCGCCAATGGCCGCACCTTCTCCTATGTGCTGAAGGAAGGCGAGCCGAAGATCACCATCACCCAGACCGACATACGCGCCATCCAGCTTGCCAAGGCCGCACTTTACGCCGGCACCAAGCTACTCATGGAAAAGCAGCACACCGAGCACGTCGACCGCATCCACTTCGCCGGCGCCTTCGGCTCCTTCATCGATCCGAAATACGCCATGGTGCTGGGCCTGATTCCCGATTGCGACCTCGACAAGGTCTCCGCCGTCGGCAACGCCGCCGGCGCCGGCGCGCGCATGGCGCTCTTGAACCGCGGCTACCGCCGCGAGATCGAGGAAACCGTCAGCCGCATCGAGAAGATCGAGACCGCGCTGGAGCCGAAATTCCAGGAGCATTTCGTCTACGCCATGGCGCTGCCGAACAAGGTCGACCCGTTCCCGAAACTGTCGGCGGCGGTGAAACTGCCGCCGAGGAAAACCGTCAGCGAAGACGGTGTTGCCGGCGATGCCGCCCCGCGACGCCGTTCGCGCGAAGGCCACGCTGCCCGGCGCAGCCGGGAGTAGTATCCCGCCGGCGAAAGCGGCCCTTCACCCCAATTTCATTTGCATGCAAATGTTTCCAGATCGGCCGATCTGGAAACGAAGGCGCTGTTTTCGTGAAATCCCTCAGATACATGCGTGGCGCATTTAACCGCAGTCGAATGGCAGGCAGGGAATGACTTCCTGCCGCATTCGTCGAGGGAGATGAAGATGTCGATGTTTGGAACGCTCGGCCGCTATGGCGCGGCCATCAAGCATGCACACAGCAGAAGCAAGTCGATCCGCGCGCTCAACAGCTTGCCGTCCGAAATCCAGAAGGATATCGGCTGGCCCGTGTCGCAGCGCGATGACCCGCAGGCCAAGCTGTCGGCCCTGCTGCTGGGTTCGGCGCGCTGATGACCTTCGCCGACAAATGCAAACTGCTCGGCAAGCGCCGGAGCCGTCATGCGGCTCCGGCGGCAGCCGACACCAAGCTGCGCGCCGCGCTGCTGCCCCGACGCTGAACCTGGTGGACCCAAGCTACCACCCAGATCACATCGTGTTGACGCCGCGCAAATCTTGACATTTTGGACGAAGATACGATCTTCGGATAACGGGGGTTCTCTTAGTCGGCTCAGCCGAAGTCCGTGTGTCCGCATGCCCAGTTTGAAAAGCCACGTCGTGTCCTTCGTGCTCAGGCATAGCCGCAAGCAGGCATTTTCCAGTCCGGAAAACCTGCAGCGCTGGATCGCTTATGCCCGCAAGACCGAGGACCACCGGCCGCCTGCTTCGCTGCATCAGCGCTTCGACATCACGACGCGCAGCGTCGGCGGTTTCCCCGTCTATGACATCGCACCCAAAGCAGGTGAGCGGAAGCGGATCCTTTACCTGCATGGCGGCGCCTATGTCTTCCAGATCACGTCCTATCATTGGGGGCTGATCGCCGAAATGGCCAACCGGTTGGGCTTCGGCATCACCGTGCCCATCTATCCCATCGCCCCCGAACACGATTTCCACGCCATGTTCGGGATGGTTGGCGAGGTTTACCGGCAGATGCTCGAGGAGGCGGAAGCCGAGGATATCATCTTCATGGGCGACTCCGCCGGCGGCAACATGGCCGTGGTGCTGACCATGATGGCGGCGGAAGACGCCCTGCCCCTGCCCTCGCGCCATGTGCTGATTTCGCCCGGCCTCGATATGTCGCTCGCCAATCCCGAAGTGTTCGAGGCGGAACGCAACGATCCCTGGCTGGGCATTTCGGGCGGAATGGAGGCGGTCCGGCTTTACAGCGCCGGCATCGATCGCAGCGACTGGCACATCAGCCCGCTCTACGGCGACCTCTCGGTGCTGCCGAAAACGCTGCTTCTGACCGGCTCGCACGATCTGCTCAGCCCCGACAATCTGATCTTCGCGCAAAAGGCGCGTGCCGCTGGGGTCGAGATCGAGGTCGTCTACGAGGAGGGCATGTTCCACGTCTGGCCGCTGGTCGACATGCCCGAGGCGCGGCGAGCACGAGACAGCATCGTGACCTTCTTGGCCGGCGAACCCCAAACACGTCGCGCCGAAGCCGGCTGGTGGCTGCAGGGCCAGATCGCGACGTAACGCCCGCGACCCGGTTGTGCTCGGGTCAGATCAGAATTTTCCAGTTTCCCTGAACACTTCGAAGGTCGCGCGGATATGGTCGGCGACCGCCTTGACCGGCGCGCTGGCGTCCGGCGCCACCACCATGGCGAGGTTGTAGGTGCCGATATCAGGCATGCCGTCCTTAGGGCAAAGCTCGACCATATCGTTGCCGAGGAACGATTTCGGCAGCGGCGCCACCGCAAGGTCGGACATGATCGCGGCGCGCTGGCCGGCCGTGTGTGCGCTCATATAGGCGATGCGGTAGTTGCGGCCCTCACGGCCGAGCGCCTCGAGGGCGCCAGCCCGCCAGGCACAACCCTCTTCCCACAAGGAGACCGGCAGCGGCTCGCGCAGATGCGCGCAGCCACCCTTGGCGCCGGCCCAGACGATCGGCTCGGTGAGCAACACTTCGGCGCCGAGCGCGCTGGTCTTGTAGGAATTGGTGAGCAGCGTGATGTCGAGCGCCCGGTCGTCCATGCGCCGGCGCAGATTGCTGCTCTGGTCGATGGTGACGTCGACGGCGATCGAGGGATGCGATTGCGCAAAACGCTTCAGGACATGCGGCAGGACGCGCTCGCCATAATCGTCCGGCGAACCAAGCCGCACGACCCCGACGATGTCGGGAATGATGAACTTCGATACCACCTCCCGGTTAATCGACAACAGCCGCCGGGCATAGCCGAGCAGCATCTCGCCATCCGTCGTCAGCGTCACCGAACGCGCGTCGCGCGCGAACACCGAGCGGCCGAGGATGTCCTCAAGCTTCTTGATCTGCATGGAGACGGCCGACGGCGTGCGGAAGACGGCATTGGCCGCGGTGGTGAAGCTGCCGGTCTCGGCGATCGCCACGAAGGTGCGCAGGACATCGAGATCGAGCAGTGGCAGCGGATGATTGAGTGGGGCGTTCATGGGAACCGACCTTCAATTTTTCTGATGCAAACCATCATTCCATTTCGTTTGATTGAACATCACTTTGGGAGGATAGTCAACTCCATCGAAGGCAGGCGTATCGGAAGCAGACTTGAAACGACCATGACACGGACCTGCATTCGACATGAAATGAAGCTGAAACAAACCAAGTGTAACGCTTCCTACGCCCAGCGCCGGGAAATTCCCGGCCCAACAAAGGAGAGTAAAATGTCTATCCTGTCATCCATCGGTCGGCTTGCGACCGAGTTCAGTGCCGCCCGCGCCCGCTATCAGACCGAACGCGCCATCCGCTCTCTGCCGATCGAACTGCAGAAGGATATTGGCTGGCCCGAAGCCGCCGATGCCAAGACCAGCACGCGCCACGGCGTCGGTTCCTGGGCTGGTGGAGCGAACTGATCGTGTGTACAAAATGCTGAAGGCCTGCCGCGCAACCCCGCCCGGCAGGCCTTTTTATTTTATTTGCATTCAAACGAGTTTTAGAGCCATGTCGCCATTGCATGGCGCGTATGAGCAAGCTGCATAGCGGCCCGTATTTTCAAATAATGCCTTGTAAATAATCGTAAATTTCGAGCACGCTGCCCAAATTTGTCGCATTCCGTGTCGCTTTTCATATCAAGTGCTTCGCTTTTGTCATTTAGTTTCCCCTCACGTAAGCCTATATCAGCGCCAGCAAACGAGCTGCCCCACTCCATCAAGCGAAGGCGACCCGTCTGAGCAACCGAATGGAGATGATCATGAAGCTTTTTGCCCGCCTCTTCCCCCGCCGTGAAATGAACCTGACGACCGCGCTCGAGCGCCAGCGCCTTGCCAACACCATGCCCGGCCAGACCGGCGCCATGAATGCGGCGCGCCTCGGCTTCGTCGCCTGATCCGGCAAGCGGCAAGCGCCGCTGCCGTGCAGTTGATCATAGCGCCGCTTCGGTTTTGCCGGAGCGGCGTTTTCATTATGCGCCCACCACATCCGGCACATCTGCTCAATCCGGCCGCATGTCGTTCGTTCGCCGCATAGCGATTGCCCATTTGCGACCCGTGTCGCAAATAAAGTCCTCCCGTTGCGCTCTAGCCAATTGACAGGAAAGGTTTTTCCTGATGTCGCTATGCTGATCGCGACATCCTGTTCGCGCCATTTGCAGCGTGAGGATTCCCTGTGAACGTCGTAAAGCATCCGGTCAGACGATCGTTTGTATTCTTCCTGGTCCCCGATTTCACCATGATCGCCTTTGCGACGGCGCTCGATCCGTTGCGCTCGGCCAACCGCATGCTCGGCTACGAGGCCTACCGCTGGCGTCTCGCCAGTATCGATGGCAAGCCGGTGCGCGCCTCGAACGGCGTCGAATGCGCCGTCAACACCTCGCTCGAGGAAGAGCGCAAGAAGATGTCCGGACCGGACCGGCCGTCTATGGCGATCGTCTGCAGCGGCATCAATGTCGAGCGCTATCAAAACAAGTCGGCCTTCGCCTGGCTGCGCGAGGAATACAATCGCGGCGTTGCCGTAGGCGGCCTCTGCACCGGCGCGCACATACTGGCCGCCGCCGGCCTCTTGTCCAACAAGCGCTGCGCCATCCATTGGGAGAACCTGCCCGGTTTCTCCGAGGCCTTTCCAAAAGCCAATGTCTTCGCCGACCTCTTCGAGATCGACCAGAACGTCTACACCTGCGCCGGCGGCACCGCCGCACTTGACATGATGCTGAAGCTGATCGGCGACGATTTCGATGAGAGCCTGGTCAACCGTGTGTGCGAGCAGGTACTGACCGATCGCGTGCGCAGCCCGACCGACCGTCAGCGCCTGCCGTTGCGCGCCCGCCTTGGCGTGCAGAATTCCAAGGTGCTGACCATCATCGAATTGATGGAAGCGAACCTTTCCGAACCGCTGTCGCTGATCGAGATCGCCGATCATGTCGACCTGTCGCGCCGCCAGATCGAGCGTCTGTTCCGCACCGAGATGGGCAGATCCCCTGCCCGCTACTATCTGGAGATCCGGCTCGACCGGGCCAGGCACCTGCTGATCCAGTCGTCGTTGCCCGTGGTCGAGGTGGCGGTCGCCTGCGGCTTCGTCTCGGCCTCGCATTTCTCCAAATGCTACCGGGAGCTCTATGCACGCTCGCCGCAGCAGGAGCGCGTCGACCGCAAGCAATTGCTGGCGGCTTGAGCGCTAACGGCTGTCGAACATCCAGCTGCGGTCGCGCCACATTTTTTCGCCGATCTGGCAATCGGTGACTGGTCTGTCCTGCGCCAGCACCACCGGAGGATGCGCCGCCTCATTCGCCGCCCATTGCGGCGAATGAGGCCCGGCAAGCTCCAGCACCAGCTTGCGGCGGATCGCTTCGGGAAACTGCGTCCAGTCATTGACCGGGATCATGAAGGCGCCAGGCCCACCGATGACACAGTCGGTGTAGTAACGGTCGAGATCATTGACGTCGTAGACGCTGGTGAAGCCGCTTCTGGTCATCAGCGGCAGGCCATTGATGGTGATGCCTTGCTTGACCAGTTCGTCGCGGATGATGTTGACCGGAGCACCCTGATTGTTGGGGCCGTCGCCTGAAACATCGATGACCCGTTTGATGCCTTGAAAGCCGCTTTCGGCGAAGAGGTCGCTGGAGAATTCCAGAACGCCGGAAATCGAGGTGCGCCGGGCGCTGTTGGGCGGCCGGGCGGAAAGCTGTTCGACCACCCGCTCGGCGTCGGCGCGATTGGCGATGACCGTCCATGGCACGATGACATGCTGCCAGGTCGTTCCGGCCCATTCGACATAGGTGACGGCGATCTTGCCATGGGCGCCATCGGCGATGGCCCGCAACACGTCGTCATGCGTCAGCGCCGCCGCATAGCCGTGACGCTGGATCTCGAGTTCGTCCGGCGACATGGACAGCGAAACATCGACGGCCAGCACCAGTTCGATATCGACGGACTCCGCGGCGTTAGCTTGCGAGTTCAGCCCAACAAGCAGCGCAAGCGCGGCGGCGCCCGAAAGCAACTGTCCTGCATGGCCAAGAGCAGACATGACGCCACGTTAAGCGAGAATCGTCCGCCGACAAAGGGAAAAGCCCGATCAAGGGTTGAGCGCATCCACTCACATTTTTGCGAGTCCGTTCCTCTGCTCTTCGCGGAAAAATCGAACAATTCGCACTCAACTGCGCGGCTTGAGGTTCTCCGGGTCGTAGAGCGGCTTGTAGCCGACGGCCGCCACTTCGACCGGATAGGTCTCGCCGAAATATTCGACATTGAGTTTGCGGCCTTCCTGGCAGTACGCCCAAGGCAGATAGGCGAGCCCGATGTTCTTGCCGATGGTCGGACCATAGGCCATCGAGGTCGTGAAGGACCGGCGGCCGAGTTCGTCGACAAGCGTCTCGCCCGTCTTGGGGTCCATCACCGGCATCGTGCCGACGGGATAACGGGCAACACCCTTCGCATCGACATTGTTCGTCATGACCAGCGTGCAAAGCATCGCCGGTTGATGCGCGCGTCCGCGGTATTCCACATGCTTGGCCTTGCCGCAGAAATCGCTCTCCTTGACCTTCGGACGGGCGAGGTCGGCTTCCAGCAGATTGTACTCGGTCAAGAGGTCGGCGTTCTGCAGCCGCAGGCTCTTTTCCATGCGGCGCGTGTTGGCATAGGTTTCGACGCCAAAGGGCATCACGCCGGTTGAGCGCAGCGCGTCCCAGACGGCCAGGCCGTCCTCGTAGCGCATATGCAATTCCCAGCCCTGCTCGCCGACATAGGAGATGCGGAAGGCGGTGACATCCTTGCCGCCGATCCGGACCGGCTTGATCGCGGCAAAAGCAAAGTTCTCGGGCGAAAGCCCGTTGGGATCCTCGACCACCTTCTGCAGGGTGGCGCGCGCATTCGGACCCCAAATGCCGATGGTGACGTATTTTTCGGTCACATCGGTGATGGTGACATCAAAACCTTTGTCCTGCGCCGTGCGCTGCATGTACCGGAAGTCGCGCGGCCCGGCGTCGGCTCCGTCGATCACCCTGCAGCGATCGGCCATGCGGATCACCGTGAAGTCGGCCCGCACCATGCCCTCCTCGTCGAGGAAGTGCGTGTAGATGCCTTTGCCGATGTTGTTGTCGCCACCGATTTTGGCGGCGCACAGCCATTCCAGCAGCGCGACATGGTCCGGCCCTTCGACGTCATACATCGAGAAGTGCGACAGGTTGACGATGCCGCAATCCTCGCTCATCGCCAGGTGCTCGGCATTGGAGACGCGCCAGAAATGGCGATTGTCCCACTCGTTTTCGCGCACAGGGACACGGTTGCCGTATTTCTCCAGCAGATGCTCGTTGACGGCATAGCCATGAGCGCGTTCCCAGCCGCCCAGCTCCATGAAGTAGCCGCCGAGTTCCTTTTCGCGCTCCCAGAATGGCGAGCGCCTGATGTTGCGGCCCTTGGAGAAGGGTTCGCGCGGGTGCACCGCCGGATTGTAGACCTTCATCGCCGTCTCAGTGCAGCGATCCCAGATGAACTGCTCCTTCGTCTGATGCGGATAGAAGCGCGCATAGTCGATGGCGTGATGATCGATCGCCGTGCGGCCGTCGGTCATCCAGTCGGCGATCAGCTTACCCATGCCGGGGCCGTCCTTGACCCAGATGGCGACGGCATACCACAGGCCCCTCACCTTCTGGCTTTCACCCATGGACGGGCCGCCATCCGCAGTGACCTGCAGCAGACCGTTGAAGGAATGGCTTTCATTGTAACCGAGTTCGCCGAGGATCGGCGTCAGCTCCATGGCGCGCTCGAGCGGCGCCAGGATCTGCTCCATGTCGAGATCGCGCTGCGAGGGTGAAAGCCGCGCCTGATCCTTCTCCAGGAGGTCGCGCGGATGGCAAAGGCGCGGATTGGTCTCTTCGTAATAGCCCCATTCGATCTGCCCGCCCTCGGCGGTCTTGGGATCGCCGGTGTCGCGCATATAGGCCGAATTGCCCTGGTCGCGCAGCAGCGGCCAGCCGATCTCCTTGCCGGTGCCGGCAAACTCGGTGTACGGCCCGAAGAAGGTGAGCGGATGGTCGATGGGCATGACCGGCAGGTCCTCGCCGACCATCTCGGCGGTCAACCGGCCCCATATGCCCGTGCAGACCACGACATAGTCGGCCATGATCGTGCCGCGGTCAGTCACCACGCCCTTGATGCGGCCGTCCTCGACGATGAGCGACCTTGCCGGCGTGTTGGCGAATGATCTGAGCTTGCCCGAGGTCTCCGCCTGGTCGACCAGCTTGCCGGCCACCGTCTGCGAGCGCGGGATGACCAGACCGGCATCGGGATCCCACAGGCCGCCCTGCACCATCCCTTCTTCGATCAGCGGGAATTTTTCCTTGATCTCTGCAGGTTCGATCAAACGCGCGCGCGTGCCAAAAGCCTTTGCCGAGGCGATCTTGCGCTTGATCTCTTCCATGCGGGCGTCGTCGCCGACGCGGGCCACCTCAAGGCCGCCGATGCGCGCATAGTGGCCGATCTTTTCGTAGAAATCGATCGAATAGAGTGTCGTCCAGCAGGACAGGAAGTCATGGCTGGTCGTATAGCAGAAATCGGAAGCGTGCGCCGTCGAGCCGATGTCGGTCGGGATGCCCGATTTGTCGATGCCGACAATATCGCTCCAGCCGCGTTCGATCAGGTGATGGGCGACCGACGCGCCGACAATGCCGCCCAGGCCAATGATGACGACCTTCGCCTTTTCCGGAAATCCTGCCATTGCCCGCGACTCCAAAGTGGTAAAGCGGGCACCCGGCGCCCGTTTGATCGGCGCACAATATGCAGGCGACTGCCGTCCCGCTACCGCCTGTTTGCGACACACTACAGGTGCGGCGCGACCCGATAAAGTCGGGTGCTTTCAGGCCTGCGGCGACCGATCAGGCGAAGGCCCAGACGTCCTCGGCCTGGAGGCCGACCTGGTAGCCCGCGGTCTTCAGCTTGACCACGACCTGGCCGATCTCCGAGGCGGGCAGCGCGCCGACCTCGACCTTGATCATGCCGGGACGATAGCGCGTAAGGTCGAGCTGCTCGAAGACCACCCAGTCGGCGCCTTCGCAATCGACGAGGAAGGCGTCGATATGGGTGATGCCGTTGCGGTCGAGCAGCGTCTGCAAAGTCTCCGTCGGCACTTCGATGTCCCTGAGATGCGGCACGAATTTATTGAAGTTGACGTCGGCCTCGCCCCAGGCATTCTTGCCCGACATCAGATTGGTGTCGGTCACCGACGAGCAACCGATGAACTCGATCGGCAGCGTGCCGGCCTCAAGGGCTGCCGCATCGAAGGTGTGGACCGTGATCGTGCCTTTGGCCCTGGTCACCGCTACCGGCTCGATGACAAACCGCCCGGTGTCGGGATAGTTGGCGCGCAGTCGCTTCTGGTTGTACGGGATCGGCTCGACCAGCACGGCGCGAGCGTTCGGGATGCGGTGCAGCCACGGCGTCACGTCATCGAACAACGCGCCGTCGCAGGCGCCGACATTGACCATCTGGAACGGCCTTTTTGCCCCACTGAGGCGCGCCTTCAGCGCGGCCTTCGCCAGGAACTTCGTGCCGCGCAGCGACGGACCGCGGTCGAGAACGCCGGTGGGAAGACCGAGCGACAGGGCGATGCGCGCCAGGCTGGAAACGGAACTCATGGCTTGTCTCCGCCGATGACGTGCGATGGCGCGGCGCCGCGCCCTTTGGTGCTCGCTGACGCCCACAACGCCATGAATGGGCCGGCCAGCAGCAGGAAGGGCGGGGTCAGGTTGGGAAAGTAGATGCGGGTGTCATGGATCGGGAAGACGGTGAACTTCGCCAGCACGCCGAGCACGAGCGCCGCAAACAGGATACCGGCACGACGGCCGAGCCTGAAGCCGGCGCGGCTCGATGCATACCAAGCCGCCAGCGCCAGAACCGAGACGCCGACCCAACTGTTCAGGCTGATGGCACGAACGAGGGAGATGGCAAATGCCTTGAGGTAGGCGACAACTGAGAATGGCGGCTCGAAGCCGTCCATATTGTAGTGCTGCTCGATCGAGGAGAACCACAGATGCGGCCACCAGCCGGGATGCTGGGCCCAGTGCGAGATGGCGAAATAGGCGACGAGCGATGCGGCAAAGCCGGCCAGCGCGCCCCATGCCTTCTGCTGGAAGACGACCAGCAGCACGGCGAAAATAGCAAGGAAAACAATATTGTCGGGTCGCGCCATGAAAGCGAGGAAGAGCAGGATCGCGGTGGCCACTTCACGGCCGCGCGTGTAGGCAAAGAGCCCGCCGAGGAACAGCGCCGAGCACAGGAGATCGGGTGTCGATGCCCGCGCAGCGTCGCCGAAATCGGCCATGATCAGCACCGCGCCGAGAACCGGCGCCAGCGCCAGCGCGCCTTCGGAGCGCAACCAGAGCAACGCGATCGCGCCGAACAGCAGCACCGAGAACACCTGTAACAGCCGCATCGCCTCGACCGGCGACATCACCGCGCTCATCGTCGACAGGATCTCGGCGTAGAGGAATTTGATCCGGTACATGCCGAGCAGCGAATGGAAGTCGGCGGCGTTGCCGGCCATATGACTGCGGAAGCCGCCGCCATCGTCGGTCAGCGTCTTGTAGTCGACCGCCGACACATCTGCCTTGACGGTGCCATAGGCATAGTCATGCAGTGCCTGCGCATCGGGATAGCTACTCTCCTCGGCGATCGCGAGATAAGGCAGCATGTCCCAGTTGGCGTCGGGCGTGAACCACGCCGTCACTGCCGTCAAAAGGATGTAGAGCGCGAAGGCCACCGCACCGATGGGTGTTGCCAGCCGCGCATAGGTCCCCTCGCCCCACGCCAGGCCGGCTGCGGTGAGCCGGTCGAGCAGGTTTGTCGGAGCGGGAGACCTGGTCAGCATCGTTTCGCTCAGCGGACTTTGACTCAGCGGACTTGGCTTTTGACGAAATCCTTCACGATCGACACGATGCCGCGTGACAACAAGCTGTCGAGGGCATCGACGAAGCGGTCGACATGTTCGCGCTGGCAGATCAGCGGCGGTTCGAGTCGGATGACGTTGCGGTTGTATTCGGTGAAGGCGACGAGCACGTCGTAGTCGCGCAGCAGCAACGCACCGACGAAGCCGGACAGCGAGCCCTTCAGCTTGTCGTCGAGCACACTGACGACGGGGCGCAGCACCATCGGCAAGGTCTGCGAAAAGTCGTGGAACTCCAGCCCAACCATGAGACCCTTGCCGCGCACATCCTTGATGATCTTCGGGTATTTTTCCCTGAGCGCCTGCAGGCGTTGCAGCAGGTAATCGCCGGTGACGGCGGCATTGTCGATCAGCCCCTCGTCATAGAGCACGTTGAGCGCCTCGATCGAGGTGACGCAGGCTTCGCCCATGCCGCCGAAGGTGGCCATGGCATGGATCATCGCCGTTTTCGGCGTGCCATAGGCCTTCATGTAGATCTCGCGCCGGGCAATCATGGCGCCGACAGCCGCCTTGCCGCCACCGAGCGACTTGGCCAGCGCCGTCACATCGGGAATGACGCCGTAATGCTCGAAGGCATAGAAGCGGCCGGAGCGGCCATAGCCGCACTGCACTTCGTCGGCCACCCATAGCACGCCATACTGGTCGCACAGCGCGCGCAACTTCTGCCAGTATGCGGCCGGCGCCTGGATGATGCCGCCGCCGCCCTGGATCGTTTCGAGCACGATGACGCCGATCTCGGGATCAGTGCGGAAGGCGCGCTCGACCGCCTCGATATCGGCAAACGGAATGCGCACCACATTGTCGGCGACCTTAAAGTCGGCGCGGTAGAGTTGACCGTCGGTGATCGCCAGCACGCCCTTGGTCTTGCCGTGGAACGAATTCTCGGCATAGACGACCTTCGGCCGCTTCGGGCCGGCGGCGCGTTCGGCGAGCTTCACCGCTGCTTCCATGGCTTCCGAGCCGGACGAGCCCAGAAACACCATGTCGAGGTCGCCGGGCGAGCATTTGGCGATGTTGTGGGCCAGGGCCGCCGCATATTGCGACATGAAGGCGATGGCGATCTCCTGCCGCTTCTCCTCCTGGAATTTCTTGCGTGCCTCGAGAATGCGCGGGTGGTTGTGGCCGAAGGCCAATGAGCCGAAACCGCCGAAGAAATCCAGGATCTTGCGGCCGTTCTGGTCGATATAGAACATGCCTTCGGCGCGCTCGATCTTGATCTTGTGGAAGCCGAGCAGCTTCATGAAATGCAACTGGCCGGGATTGAGATGCGCCTTGAACAGGTCGGTCATCCGCGCCACATCCATGGCCTTGGCCTGTTCGACGCTGATCAGGTCGGGCTTGACGATAGTGTCCGGCGAAAGCGCCGGTGCGCTGACCACGGTGCGCGCTTTTGTGTGTTCCGGCTTGGTCATTACGGTCATCTCAAGAAATCCTTTTGGGCAGGCGCCATTATTCGGCGGGCACATGTTTGGTGGCGACGGCATGGCCGTCCTTCTTGGCGCGGTATTCGCTGTAGGCGGCGATCAGCATGTCCTCGTCGCGATACTGCGGCACCCAGCCGAGCTGGCGTTCGGCCTTGGACACGTCCAGCACGCATTCCTCGTCGGCGATCAGATATTGTTCCGGATCCATGATCGGCATGTTCATGAGGTCGAGCAGGTCGAGCGTGCGCTTGACCGCCCAGCCCGGTGTCGGGATCAGGATCGACTTCGAGCCGGCATGCCTGATCAGGTCGCCGAGCAATTTCTTGACCGGCGGCGGATTGAGGGAGCCGAGATTGTAAGCTTCGTCCGGCACCCCGGCTTTCCAGGCGGCGCGCGCCGCTTCGGCGCAGTCGAATACCGAAATGAACTGATAGGGATTTCTGCCCGAACCGATCATCGGCACCGGAAAATTCCAGTCGATCAGCTTGAACAGTTTTTCCAGAATGCCGAGCCGGCCGGGACCGATGATGAGGCGCGGCCGAAACAGCGAGATCGACATGCCGCGCTTGCGCCATTCGACGGCCAGTTCCTCGGTCTTCTGCTTCGACCAGCCATATTCGCCGAGCGGCGCGACCGGGTGCTCCTCGGTCATCGGAAATGTGACCGTGTGACCGTAGATCATGTCGGTCGTGTAGTGGACGAGCTTCAGTGCGCCGGCCTTGTCCATCGCCTGCATGATGTGCTCGGTGCCATGGAAATTCACCGGGAAGAAGAACTCGTGCCGCTTGGCGCGCACCTGGATCGGCGACAGCATTTTGGCCGACAGATTGTAGACCATGTCGTCGGCCTTCAGCCCAACCGAAGCGACCGAAGCCGGATCGGTGACATCGCATTTGACATAGCGGACCGAACGGTAGTGCGGCAAATCGCTTTTGGCGATGTCGGCGACGACCACATCCTCGCCGTCGGCAAGAAGTTTGGGGGTCAGATGGCGGCCGACGAAACCGTCGCCGCCGAAAATCACATGTCTCATCGAACGATCTCGTTTGCGTGAATCTTGTCGGGGGAGATGGAAGCGGTCTGGTCCTCATGCCCTCGCCCACTTTGCGCGATCAGCACCGTGCCGACGCAAATGAAGGCGATGCCGGCGATGCGCCAGGCATTGAGATCTTCGCGGAAGATGAAATAGGCGAAGATCGCAACCGCGACATAGGCAAGGCTGAGGAATGGATAGGCGAAGCTGAGCTCGACCTTGGAAAGCACATAGAGGTGCGAGGCCATCGAGATGACGAAGGTGCACAAGCCGAGGAACACCCACGGGCTGAACACGATCTGCAACAGCTTGAGCAGCGGATTGACGCCCTCGAAGGAAACCGGGCCGAGCGACATCATGCCTTGCTTCAGCATGAGCTGCGCGGCGGCATTGGTCATTACCGTGAACAGAATGAAGACGATGTATTTCATGTTCTTCCCACCAACCCTTCAGGAGTCCTATTACAAACCTGAAAATATTTCGTGAAGCAACAAGAGCGCTTCCAATAACTTTGATCTTATCAATTCGTTAACCAATAACTATTTGAATTTTATCTATTCCGCCGCTTCGGCGACATCCCCTTGCGTTTCGAGCTGTTTCGCCGTTCGGGCCCAGAAACTCGACATGAAGGCAGGGTCGCGGAGCGCTTCGAGGCGCTGCCATTTCGGAAACGAGGCGGCGAAGATCTCGGCGCCCATACGGGCGTCCTTGTAAGGATTGACCGCGCCGCCGGCCTCGACGGTGATACGGTCCAGCTCCTTGAGCAGCGCCAGCGTCGCCTGGCCGCGGTTCGGAAAATCCAGCGTCAGGGTGAAACCCGGCCGCGGGAACGACAACAGTGCCGGTGAGCGGATTTTGCCGAAGCGCTTCAGCACCGTGAGGAACGAGCCCTGCCCGGCCCGCTTGGCCGCCGCCAATAGTTCCGGCACGACCTGGCGCGCGACATTTTCCGGCACCACGCTCTGGTGCTGGAAAAGCCCATTCGGTCCGTAGAGGCGGTTCCAATTGCTGACGCCGTCGAGCGGAAAGAAGAATCCCTGATAGCCGACCTGGCGCGGCGCTGTGGACCGACCTTTCTTCCACCGGTAGGCAGCGTTGAAAACCGTCAGAAACGGCCGGTTGAGCACGTTGAACGGCGGCTGGAAGGGCACCGAAAGAGTGCCGGCGGCGGACCAGGCCGCATGCGAACCATGCTCGGCATGATTGCCGGTGAACAGCAGCCCGCGGCCGCTGCGATGGCCGCCGGCAAGCTGGTCGATCCAGGCGACGGCATATTCGTTGGCCAGATCGGCGGCTTCGGCAAGCTCGAAGAATTCGCCGAGGTTGCGGAATGACGCCACCGTCTCGACGATGTCGAGCGATGGCACCCGCATCAGCCGGATCGATGCGGACAGGATCAGGCCGGTCAACCCCAGGCCGCCGATGGTCGCTCCAAACAACCGTGCATTGTCGGTAGCCGAGCATTGATAGGTTTGCCCGTCGGACCTGAGCAGGGTCAGGGATTCGACATGGCAGCCGAAGGTGCCGCGCCGGTGATGGTTCTTGCCATGGACGTCATTGGCAATGGCACCGCCGAGCGTGACGAACTGGGTGCCCGGAACGACTGCGGGAAAGAAACCATAGGGCGCCGCATGGGCGATGATGTCGGACAGAAGCGCGCCGGACTCGGCTTCGATCACGCCGGTTTCGGCATTGAAGGCGCGGATGCGGGCCAGCGGCCGCATGTCGACAAGCGTGCCCGCTTCATTCTGGCACGAATCGCCATAGGAACGGCCGTTGCCATAGGCAAGCAAGGCGCCTTTTTTGGCTTTGCGCTGCTTCAGCAGCGCGATGCCGTCACCCGCCGAAATCACACTGGGTGCCGGCGGCGTCGCGAGGCCAAAGCTCTGAAACAGCTCCCCGATCATGTCTACAAGCTTCCAGCGACCAGCAGCACGGCGCCGATGAGCACGACGATCTGGCTGCGCCAGTCGCGGATGATGAAGACGACCGGATCGTCATGCATCTCGTCGCGGCGGGCGAGTATCCAGACACGAATGGTCAGGTAGAGCACGATCGGCGCCAGCGGCCAGACCAGCCAGGGGTTCGGGTAGAGTTCGCGCACCGCGGCGCTGTCCATATAGAGAGCCAGCACCAGGGCCGAGGAGAAAGCCGAGGCCATTCCCGCCTGGGCGACGATCTCCTGGTCCTCGGTGCGGTAGCCGCGGCCGGCAATGCGCTCACCGGCCGGAATGGCGGTGGTGCGCAGTTCGACAAAACGCTTCACCAGCGCCAGCGATAGGAAGAAAAAGATCGAGAAGGCCAGCAGCCAGAACGAGACATCGACGCCGGTCGCCGCCGCGCCCGCCAGGACACGGATCGTGTAGAGACCGGCCAGCGTCAGAACATCGACGAGAAGCATGCGCTTGAACGACAGCGAATAGGCAGTGGTGATGACCATGTAGCCGAAAAGCACCCCAAGAAATTCCCACCGCAGCAGGCATGCCGCACCGATGCCGATTGCCAGCAGCAGCACCATCGAACCGAGGCCGAACGGGATCGGTAGCGCGCCGCTGGCGAATGGCCGGTTGCGCTTGGTCGGGTGTTTGCGATCGAGCGCGAGATCGAAGAAATCGTTGAGGATGTAGATGGCCGAGGCCACCGCGCTGAACGAGACGAAGGCCAGCAGGCATTCCCAGATCATGTCGGTGTTGAAGTATTCATGCGACAACACCATCGGCACGGCGATCAACGAATTCTTCAACCACTGATGGACGCGCAGCATCTTGACGATGGTTCTGAATGTCGGCTTCGGTGCCGGCATCATTTCGGCGCTGTGCATGGCCTGCCAGCGCGCGGCGTGGCGGTCGGGTGCGACGACGATCGCCGTGCGCGCGGCATCGAACACCTGAAGGTCGTGCCGGCTGTTACCGGCATAGTCGAAACCGCCATCGCCATAGGCGGCGACAAGCGAGGCGCGTTTTCTGCCGGAGGTCATGTTGTGCGGACCGTCGGTCGCCAGCACGCGATCGAAAATTCCAAGATGCGCTGCGATCGCCTCGGCGAACTTGCGCGGCGTGCCGGTTGCCAGCACGACCTGGCGACCCTCACCATGTTCGGTGCGAAGGCGCTGCAGCAGCACCTCGCGGTAGGGCAGCGATGCGGGATCGATGTCGATGCGTTGGGCGATAGCCTGCTTCAGGCGCGCCGGCCCGCCGGCGAGCCAGAATGGTACGAGAAAAATATAAAGGGGGTTCTTCTTGAGAAGAATGAACAGCCCTTCCCACAAGAGGTCCGTCGCGATCAGCGTGCCGTCGAGATCGACCGCAAGCGGGATTGCGTTCCTGTCAGACCGCGCGTCCATTTCTCGTTGCCCTGCCTAGCGCATGACCCCGAAAACTCTGATTTTCGGAAAGGATCATGCGCAGATCCAAAAACCTCGCGCCGCTTTTCGGCGTCGTCGCATCTGGGTATAGCGGGGAACGGCGTAGTGAACGTTAAAACGCCCGGTTGCAGCATGCAGGCTGGGTGGTATTTCCAGCGTCATTGTTAAACAATAGCTACCAGAAATAATAAAAAGCCGGGCAATTGCCCGGCCTTTATAAGGGATGCAGCGCGAGTTTACTTGATGCGGGCGACGCCGCCCGAAATCTCGACCGTTTCGGAGCCAGTCAGGGCTTCGAGGTCACCATTCGGCAAGGTGACGAAACAGCCATTCGGGCAAAATTCCACGGTTTCGCCGGCGGCCAGCGCCAGCTCAGTCTTGCCGCCGCCTTCGGTCACGATCAGCGTGCGGGTCTCGGCGTCCTTGTTGACCGCGCTGGCTCCAAAAGCCGAACCGCCCACGGCAAGAAAAGCGATGGCGGCAACGACAGACTTCCACATTTTACAATATCGGTGTTTCCACCGCCTCTGGTTGCACTTTGCAAGGCATTCCCGCCCTTTGCATGCAAGCTTATATGACATGGAAGCTGAACCGCAACTGAATGCCGCATTCATGCCGCAATTGGTTTCGCTGCTTTGGAACCTGCCCCCAAGGGTATGTTGAGATTCTGGTCAGGCCGGCATCACCTGAATACCAATATACCCTAATTCGGATCCGGCTTGCGGGCCTTGCGTCCGGATTTGGCCATGCGCTTCGCCTCGGCCTCGGCTTCGACCAATGCCTTTTCCCGTTCGGCGAATTCGGCCTCGATCTTGTCGTCGTCGATCGGCCATGCCTCATGCGTCTTGGTCTCGACGACGGCGCGCGGCGTCGACGGAATCTCGATATGCTCGCGGTCGAACATGTCGAGGACGGCGAAGCGGATGTCGTTCTGCACGATAACGCCGTTCATCACATCGGCCAGGAACACGCGGATTTCGAATTCGAGCGCTGCCGCTCCGAAATTGACAAACAGCACGAAGGGTTCGGGGTTCTTCAGTACCAGCGGATGGTTGCGCGCGATCTCCAGCAGGATGGCATGGACCTGCTTGACGTCGCTGCCATAGGCGACGCCGACCTTGATGTCGATGCGGCCGAGCTTGTTGCGATGTGTCCAGTTGCCGACAGCATTGTTGATCAGGTTTGAATTGGGCAGGATCACCGACTGGCGGTGGAACGTCTCGATCTCGGTGGCACGCACGCTGATCTTCTTGACCGTGCCGCTGACATCACCGGCGACGATCCAGTCGCCGACCTTGAACGGTCGCTCCGCCAGCAGGATCAGGCCCGAGACGAAGTTGGAGACGACATTCTGCAGACCGAAGCCGATGCCCAGCGAAAGAGCGCCGGCGACGAGCGCGAGGTTGGAGAGATCGATACCCGCCGCCGAGACGCCGACCAGGGCGGCAAGTGCCACGCCCGCATAGCCAACCGCCAGCCGGATCGAGTTGCGCACGCCGGTGTCGACCTTGCCGCGCGCCATGACCGAACCATCGAGCCAGCCCTGGAACCAGCGCGTCAGGAAATAGCCGATGATGAAGACGACGATGCCGGAGAGGATGCCGGTGACCGAGATCGTCACCGAGCCGATGGTGATGCCCGTCGCCAGCCTGTAGGCCCAGGCCTGGATATCGCCGGGCTGGAAGCCCCACATCAGCAAGATTAGCGGCAGGAATATCAGGACGATCATGACATTGATGGCGATACTGACCACCAGGCCGAGCTGATCGAGCGCGGTAGCCTCATAACTGGAATTGGTCGACAGCCAACGCCCGATCGAAGTGTCGGCGAAGCTGCCTTCTTCGCCGATCTCTCGTGCCGAAAGAAAGCCTATATAGGCGGTGACCAGGATGGTGCCGGTGACCACGACCTGCAACGCGACGAACAACGCCAAGCCTATATAACCCAGCAAGGCCGAGGCGATGGTAGATAGGCCGAGCGCAATCGCCGTGTAGCGCAACCATGCAGGCCACGGGCGCCAGCTTCCATCGGGCGCCTTGAATGGTCTGAGCAACGCCATCAGGATCAGGATGACGCCGACGATGATGGTAGCGACAAAGCTTCGGGCGATGGTCAGCGACAGCGGTGAGCCCATCTTGTCGTTGACGACCGACAGGAAATAGTTGACGCCCATGACCACAGCCATGGCGGTCGTCAGCCGCACCAGCCAGCGTGCCGGACCGGTTTCGACTTGTATCAGGCGCCAGTTCGGCAGCCGCGGCTCAAGCGCCGCATTGGTCAGCCGGTTGACGCAGAACACCATCCCGATGACAGCCGCCAGGGAATTCAGGAAGACGCCGATGTCGCCACGCAACACATTGTAATAGTTGAAAAAGAAAACCGTCGAAGCCAGGAAGGCGCCGACCGCCAGAGTCGGCAGCAATGTCGACCAGAACGCCACCGACAGCCGGCTGAGATAGGACGGGTCCTCAACGGAAGGATCCGCTTCGAAGATACGTCCAAACAGTCGCCGACCGCCGACAAACAGCACCGCGGCGAGTGCAAGCGCCATCAAGGTCGCGGCAAGGACGGCCTGGAACTTGAACTTGATGGCAAAGCTCAGCCAGGATGATACCGCCGTGTAGAGGCCAGCATATTCATTCTGCGCGTCGGAGAACACCTCAGGGCTTAGCGCGTTGGACAGTTCATAACGCTTGGTGAGCACATTGCGGAAGAGCTCGCTGCGCATGGCGCCGATCTTGTCGATCAGTCCACTGATGCGGATCGACAGGTTCTGCGCACCGGCGATGACGGCGTTGATCTCGGCCTTTTCGGCCGCCAAGGCCCCGCGCTCGCTTGTGACGATCTCGGGCTCTTGCGGCTGACCCTCGGCCGGCGGCGCGCCCAGGACCTCGATACGGTTGTTGATATCGGAAAGACGTGAACGAAACGCCAGTGCGCTGGTCAGTGCTGCCCGCGACATGTCCTCCAGCTGCAGGCGGATATCGACGAGGCCTGCGTCGTCCGCAGCCTCTTGCGATATTTTTTTCTCGAGGTCGTCGGTCTTCGCCGTCAGATCCTGGATGGCCTTCTGCTGCTCCGCGATCAGCGCGGCGGAGCCTTGGCCGATCGCCTGCGCCAGCGCGTCGAACGACGGCGCCGAGACAATCAGCGCGAGGATCAGAACCAGGCGGAGCAATCTGAAGACCATGATCTGTTGGCGACTCACGAACGGCAAGGCAGCTCTGAAAACGCATCCTTGATAAAGACGCTCATATCACGGGGCAAGCCGTCGCGCCCGCCGCGTTTTCGGAGTCGGCCAGTCGAAAAGCGATGGCGCAATATTGGCTTTGCGCCGGTGGCCTGCTCTATAGTCTGCCGCATCGCCCAAAACGGATGACAAAAGAATGGCGGAATATTCGGCGTTTTCCCTTCTCAAAAACGCGCTCACCGGCAACAAGGACTGGAAGCCGGCCTGGCGCAAGCCGGACCCGAAGGCATCCTATGATGTTATAGTCATCGGCGGCGGCGGCCATGGCCTGTCGACCGCCTATTATCTCGCCAAGGAGCACGGCATCACCAATGTCGCCGTGCTGGAGAAGGGCTGGCTGGGGTCAGGCAATGTCGGCCGCAACACCACAGCCGTGCGCTCCAACTATCTGCTGCCCGCCAATACGCGCTTTTACGAACATTCGATGAAGCTGTGGGAGAACCTCTCGCACGATCTCAACTACAACGTCATGTTTTCTCAACGCGGCTGCTTGAACCTCGCGCACACGCCCGGCCAGTTCGATGATCTTGCCCGGCGCGGCAATGCCATGCGCCATCTCGGCGTCGACGCCGAACTGATGACGACGGCAGAGATCAAGCGGCTGGTTCCAGCGATAGACGTCTCCGGTTCGGCGCGATTCCCGATTGTCGGCGGCCTGATGCAGCGGCGCGCCGGCACGGCCCGTCACGATGCCGTCGCCTGGGGTTATGCACGCGGCGCCGACCGTCGCGGCGTCGATATCGTCGAGAATTGCGAGGTCACCGGTTTCCTGCGCGATGGCGACCGCATCACAGGTGTCTCGACGACGCGCGGCGAGATCCGCGCCAAGAAGGTGGCGCTTGCGGTTGCCGGCAGTACCGGGCGCGTCATGCAGCTTGCCGGCATCGACACCATGCCGATCGAGAGCCATGTGCTGCAGGCCTTCGTGTCTGAATCGCTAAAGCCGATCATCGACACGATCCTGACCTTCGGCATGGGCCACTTCTACATCTCGCAGTCCGACAAGGGCGGGCTGGTCTATGGCGGTGATCTCGACGGCTACAACAGCTATGCCCAGCGCGGCAGCCTGCCGATCGTCGACGAGGTGATGAGCGAGATGCTGGCGCTGTTCCCCGGTCTCGCCCGCGTGCGCATGCTGCGCTCCTGGGGCGGCGTCTGCGACATGTCGATGGATGGCTCGCCGATCATCACCACCGGCCCGCTGCCGGGCATGTATCTCAATTGCGGCTGGTGCTATGGCGGCTTCAAGGCGACGCCTGCTTCCGGCTGGTGCTTTGCCTGGACCATCGCCAAGGACGAGCCGCACGAGTTCAATGCACCTTTCACGCTCGACCGTTTCTACCGCGGCCTGGTGGTCGACGACAAAGGCCAGGGCGCAACGCCTCGGCTGCATTAGGCCATGATCCGGAAAAGTGGAAACCGGTTTTCCGACAAGATCATGGTCAAACAAGAAGATGTAACTCCATGCTGATCACCTGTCCCTATTGCGGCCCGCGCGACGTCATCGAGTTTACCTATCAGGGCGACGGCAACCGCGAACGCCCGCAGCCCGCCTCGCAGAATCTCGACGCCTGGAACGCCTATGTCTACGACCGGCTGAACCCTGCCGGTGACCACAATGAGATCTGGCAGCATTCCGGCGGTTGCCGCGCCCATCTGAGGGTCGTGCGCAACACGCTGACGCACGAAATCTCCAGCACCGCCTTTGCGCGCGGCGACCACAAATCCGCTGCGCGGCACAAGGCGGGGGGCAAATCATGAGCCCGCGGCGCACCGATGCCGGCGGCCGGATCGACCGGCTGCGCACCATACGCTTCACCTTCGATGGCGCGGCCTACACCGGCCATGCCGGCGACACGCTCGCTTCGGCGCTGCTGGCCAATGGCGTCACCCTGTTTGGACGCTCGTTCAAATATCACCGTCCGCGCGGCGTGCTGACATCAGGCGTAGAGGAGCCGAACGCCCTGGTGACGGTGCTGCGCGGCGAGGTTCGCGAGCCCAACATCGCCGCGACCATGATCGAGATCTATGACGGGCTGACGGCCGTCAGCCAGAACCGCTTTCCATCGCTGTCCTGGGATGTCAGCGCCATCAACCAGCTCGGCGGCAAGCTTCTGTCGGCCGGCTTCTACTACAAGACCTTCATGGGACCGGTGGTCGGCCCGCTGAAGGGCACGCGCTTCTGGATGTTCTGCGAGCATTTCATCCGCCGCGCCGCCGGTCTTGGTCGCGCCGGGACTGCTCCCGACACGGCGCGCTACGAGCGCATGAACGCCTTCTGCGACGTGCTGGTCGTCGGCTCCGGCCCGGCCGGGCTGATGGCCGCCAAGGCCGCGACCGATCAGGGTGCACGCGTCATCCTCGCCGAGCTCGAGCCGCATTTCGGCGGCTCGGCCAATTGGTCGGGCGAGGTGATCGACGACATGCCGGCCGCCGATTGGGCGGCGCGAACCGCCGGCCAGCTCGAAGGCCATGACAATGTCCGCCTGCTGCCGCGCACCACGGTTTGGGGCTATTACGATGGCAACACGCTGGCCGCGCTCGAACGGGTCACCGACCACAAGGAAAACCCCGGCAAGGGCGAGCCGCGTCATCGCTACTGGACCATTCGCGCCAAAACGGTGGTACTCGCCACCGGCTCCTTCGAGCGACCGCTGGTGTTTCCCGGCAACGACCGACCGGGCGTGATGCTGGCGCATGCCGGGGAACGCTATGCCAATGAATATGGCGTGCTGCCGGGCGACAGGATCGCGTTGTTCACCAACAATGACAGCGCCTATCGCGCGGCCCTTGCACTAAAGAAGGCAGGTGCCGCTATCGTCGCCATTGTCGACGTGCGCCCGGAACTTTCGAGCGAGATGCGCAAGCTCGCCGGCGAAGCGGAAGCTGAGATCCTTTCCGGCCACGCCGTGGTCGCCACCGAAGGCGGCAAGGCGCTGTCCGGCCTCAAGGTGCAGCGCTTCGACATGGTGAGCGGCGCATTGAGCGGCGATGCCCGCAGCATCCATGCCGATTGCCTGCTGATGTCGGGCGGCTGGTCGCCGACCATCCATCTCGCCAGCCAGGCCGGCGCCAGGGCGGAATGGAACGAAGCGTTGCAAGCTTTCCTGCCACCAAAGCCGACTCAGAAATGGATCGGCGCCGGTGCCTTCAATGGCCATTTCATGACCCTCGAAGCAATATTAGACGGCCGCAACGCAGGCCTTTCGGCGGCCGGCGCAACAGGTATGCCGATGGCTTACCCGAGTATCCAATCCTTGCCCGGAGACTCCCGACCCGCGCCAGTGTTCGAGATCAAGGCCAAAGGAAAAAGCTTTGTCGATTTCCAGCACGACGTGACGGCGGAGGATGTGCGGCTGGCGCATCGCGAAGGCTTCGTCTCGGTCGAACATCTTAAGCGTTACACCACGCTCGGCATGGCGACCGACCAGGGCAAGAGCTCCAACATACCCGGCCTCGCCATCATGGCCGAGGCGCTGGGCAAGCCGATCCCCGAAGTCGGCACGACGCGGTTCCGCCCGCCCTACTCCGCGGTATCGATAGGCTCGCTGGCCGCGGAACGTTTCGGCGACATCAAGCCCGAGCGGCTGACGCCGATGCATGACTGGCACATCGCCAATGGCGCGACCATGTATGCGGCCGGCCTCTGGTATCGCCCGATGATCTACGGGCTTTCAGGTGAGACGATCGAGCAGGCCTATGTGCGTGAAGCCAAGGCGACGCGCGAAAGCGCCGGCATCGTCGATGTCTCGACGCTGGGCAAGATTGCCGTGCAGGGTCCGGACGCAGCGGAATTCCTCGACCGCGTCTACACCAATATGTTCTCGACGCTGGCAGTCGGCAAGGCACGCTATGGCCTGATGCTGCGCGAGGACGGCCTTGCTTTCGACGACGGTACCACCTGGCGGCTCGGCGAACAGGATTTCCTGATGACCACTACCACGGCCAATGCCGGCAAGGTGATGCAGCATCTGGAATATTTCCTCGACGTGATCTGGCCCGAGTTGAAAGTCCATGTCACCTCGGTGACCGACGAATGGGCGGGTGCGGCCATCGGCGGCCCAAAGGCGCGCGCAATTCTTGCCGCTTGCGTCACCGGCACCGCTGTCGACAACGCAGCATTGCCCTTCATGGGCATCGTGCGTGGCAAGCTAGCGGGCGTGCCTGTCATGATCTGCCGGCTCTCCTTCTCCGGTGAGATGGCCTTCGAGGTCTACTGCGGCGCCGGCTACGGCACCCATGTCTGGGAAGCCCTGATCGAGGCCGGCAAGCCGTTCGGCTTGGTCACTTACGGGCTCGAGGCGCTGGGCACGATGCGCATCGAAAAGGGCCATGTCACCGGTGCCGAGATCGACGGGCGCACCACGGCGCGTGATCTGCATCTCGACTGGATGCTGTCCAAGAAGAAGCCCTTCATCGGCTCGGCGATGATGGATCGCGAGGGCTTGATCGCGTCCGATCGCCTCGAACTCGTCGGCCTGATTGCGCTCGACAACCGGCCGCTCAATGGCGGCGCGCATGTCGTGGAAGTGCTCGACGAAGCCAATCCGCACGATTCCATCGGCCACATCACGGCATGCTGTTATTCGCCGGCGCTCGGCAAGCACATCGCGCTGGCGCTGGTCAAGGGCGGCAAGGCAAGGCACGGCTCTCGCGCCTTTGTCTCCGATCCACTGCGCAACCGGTTCGAGCCGATCGAGATCGTCTCCAACCACTTCTACGATCCGGACGGGAGCCGCATGCATGGTTGAGCGCCAATCACCGCTTGAGCCGGTGCTGCAGGCCGGTTCGCATGGTAATTTCGAACAC
>NZ_JAOWPS010000004.1 GCF_025753795.1 Mesorhizobium sp. YC-39 | reverse complement strand
CACGGCATGCTGTTATTCGCCGGCGCTCGGCAAGCACATCGCGCTGGCGCTGGTCAAGGGCGGCAAGGCAAGGCACGGCTCTCGCGCCTTTGTCTCCGATCCACTGCGCAACCGGTTCGGGCCGATCGAGATCGTCTCCAACCACTTCTACGATCCGGACGGGAGCCGCATGCATGGTTGAGCGCCAATCACCGCTTGAGCCGGTGCTGCAGGCCGGTTCGCATGGTAATTTCGAACACGGCGTGGACATTATCCTGTCCGAAACGCAGCCGGGATCGATCGTGCAACTCGCTGCCTGGCCAGGCGAGGAGAAGAAGCTGATATCGGGCATCCGCGCGGTCACCGGCCTTGCCCTGCCCGATGGCGCTGGCGGCGGCAGCACCGACGGCGTGCGGTCGGTATTCGGCTTTGCGCCGGGAAAATTCACCGTCGTCGACGAAGCCGAAGGCCTCGCCTCGGCCTTTGCCAGTGTCGTCACCCCGGCAATCGGCACGGTGACCGACCTGTCGCATGGCCGCACCGCCATCCGCATCGCCGGACCGAAGGCCGAATGGGTGCTGGCGAAGTTCTTCGCCATCGATTTTGCGCTGCCGGCCTTCCCGCTCGGCGCCGGCCGTTCGACCGTCCATCACGATGTCTTCGCGCAGATCCAGCGCACCAGCGCCGACCAGTTCGACATCTATGTATTCCGCTCCTTCGCGCGCTCATTCTGGAAGGCGCTCTGCCATGCCAGCGAGGAAGTCGGCTACGAGGTGCAATAAAACTCTCGCAGGCCGCCTGGCACTATGGACTGACACAACTGCTGCTTGAGCCTTGGACCAGCCGGGAGGATAGATAGAAATCACGGGCCCTTGTCGGGGCAAGAGCTCGTTCAGGCAACCGGTTCGACAATATCCTTCCATGACCGCAGAGACTTCGGCGACAGCCACAACCCGCTTTGCCCCGGCGGGCGAGGCGTCGATGCTTTTGCCGGCGACGGTCGCCTGCGGCGTCTTCATGACCAGCCTCGACCAGAATGTCGTGGTGACCGCGCTACCCGGCATCGGCGAAAGCCTTGCCCGCCCGCCCAGCCAGCTTGGCCTGCTGATCACCGTCTATGTCGCCAGCCTGATCATTTCGATGCCGGTTGGCGGCTTGGCCGCGGACCGCTTCGGCTTGCGCAACGTCTATTGCTTCGCCTTGCTTGTCTTCGCTACTGCCTCGGCGCTGTGCGGCCTGTCCGGCGACCTCTGGACGCTGGTCGCCTCACGCGCCTTGCAAGGTTTCGGCGGCGCGCTGATGGGAACGCTCGGCCAGGTCGTGATCCTCTCAAGCTTTCCGCGCGATCGCACGCTGAAGATCAACATGTACATTTCGCTGGCCGGCCAATCCGGACCGCTGGTCGGCCCGCTGGTCGGCGGCGCACTAACCACCTACATTTCCTGGCGCTGGATCTTCTTCATCAACGTGCCGTTCGCGCTGACGGCCGCGCTGCTCGCGGCTTCGCTATTCCCCACCACAACCAAACCGGTTCGCACCTCATTCGACTTTCCGGGCTTCCTGCTTGTCGGCAGCGGCATGGCGCTGCTCGTCTTCGGCATGGATTCGCTTGCCGCCAGGGATGCCGCCGGCGGGATCATCGCCGGCGAACTCGGGCTCGCCATCGCCATCCTTGCCGTCGCCGCCTTCTATTGCCTGCGCGCCCGCAATCCGCTGCTCGACCTCAATCTGCTGCGCATCCGCACGTTCCGCATCAGCTTCCTGACCGGTGGCGGTCTCGACACGATCGGCCTCAGCTCGGTCGTCTTCCTGTTGCCGCTGATGTTTCAGCTTGGTTTCGGCATGAGCGCTGTGCAGGCGGGATCGCTGACCTTTGTCGCCGCGATCGGCTCGCTGCTGATGCGCTTCTTCATGCCGCGCGTCTTGAACCGTTTCGGCTTCCGGCGCGTGCTGGTCTTCAACACGCCGGTTGCCGCGTGCCTGGTAGCGGGCTTTGCCTTGATGCAGGAGAGCACTCCAGCCTGGATCGTGCTCGCCTACATCTTCGTCTTCGGCATGTTCCGTTCGGTGCAATGGGCTTCGACCGGCAACCTCTCCTATTCGGACATCGCCCCCGAGCAGCTCTCCCGCTTCAGCGCGCTCTATTACATATTGTGGCAGCTTGCGGTGGCGATCAGCGTCGGCCTGGCGGCCGCGCTGCTGTCGCTTCTGGCTGGCGGCGGCCATGCGAGCATCGACGATTTCCGCGTCCTGTTCATCGTCGAGGGCTTGATCACGCTGTGTGCGCTGTTCGCCTATCTCAAGCTGACGCCGCAGGACGGTGCTCACGTCAGCGGCCATGGGGCGCCGGTCAACACCGAATAAAAGCAACCGAATCCGAAGGCTGCCTCACTTGGCGAAGGTAACCCACTCTTCCAGTGGCGCGCGGTCGGTGCGGAACTCGTTTTCGGGCTTGGACGTGTCCTCATGACCGAGCGCCATGCCGCAGACGACGATCTCCTCGTCGGGAATGTTGAGCACCGGTCTGATCTGCCGGTGATAGGGCGCGAAGGCTGCCTGCGGGCAGGTGTGCAGACCCCTGCCCCGCGCCGCCACCATGATGTTCTGCAGGAACATGCCGTAGTCGATCCACGACCCCTTGTTCAGCCGCCGGTCGACGGTGAAGATCATGCCCACCGGCGCGTCGAAGAAGACAAAGTTGCGGTCGTGCTGCGCGCGCATCTTGTCGACCTCGCGGCGGCCGATGCCGAGCACGCCGTAGAGGCCGAAACCGTTCGCCCGCCGCCGTGTGAGGTAGGGTTCGAAGAACTGGTCGGGATAGTAGCGGTACTCGTCCCAGTCGGCCTTTTCGGCGCGGATGCCGGAATTGAGGATGGCGTCGGTGATCCGCTGCTTGACCTCGCCCTTGGTCACATAGACCCGCCACGGCTGCATGTTGGTGCCTGAAGGCGCACGCGCCGCAACGGCCAGAATGGCACGGATCGTGTCGTCGTCGACCATGTCGGGCAAAAATGCTCGTACCGAACGGCGCGAAGTGATCGCCTCGTCGACGATCGCCGTCGCAATCCGGGTGTTGTCTTCCAGCATGGGCCGTCCCTTACCCCAGTGCATGTCGCCCAAAAGTGTGTAGCGGTTTTGGGACAACGACATGCACAAAACAAAGACTTAAAGCGCGACGCGCTTTAAGGACCGACCGGACGCCCCCACTCGCCGTTCGCGGCCGAGCCTTTGCATGAACCGTCAAAATGGCGCAAGCAATTCTTCTGGCTCATGAAAATCTCCTTGATTTTTTCACAGACTTGACCTCTCATGAAATTTGTTCAAGATTTTTCATAGAGAATCTGGCTTGCCCTCAACAGCGATCCGACCGGAGCAGGAAAACGCCGAACGGCTGCTGGCCGGCGATATCCGTGCACTGCGCAAGGCGCGCGGGCTGACGCTGGCCGAGATCGGCCTCAAGCTCGGCCGCTCGGTCGGCTGGGTCAGCCAGGTCGAGCGCGGACTGTCGATGCCATCGCTCGGCGATCTCAGGGCCTTTGCCGAACTGTTCGGCGTGCCGCTCAGCCTGTTCTTCAGCCATGACGTGCCGCTCGAGAAGGAGCGTGGCGTCGTCGTGCGCGCCGGCAGCCGGCGATCGCTTGGCACAAGCGAATCCGGCCTGGTGGAAGAGCTTCTGTCACCCGATCTCGGCGGTAGCTTCGAGATGCTGCGTTCGGTCTTTGCGCCGGGCGCGGAACTGAAGACCGAGGCGCGCCGGCCGACGGAGGAAGCCGGCTATGTCGCGTCGGGCACTTTCGAGATCGAGATTGCTGGCGTCTGGCACAGGCTTGGCGAGGGAGACTCCTTTCGCTTTGACGGCAAGCCGTTCCGCTGGCGCAATCCGGGCGCCGAGCCGGCGGTGGTCATCTGGGTGGTTTCGCCGCCTGTTTACTAGACAAGGGGTTTTGATATGGCCGGTTTGCCGACCACGGCACGCGTGGTGATCATCGGAGGCGGTGTAGTTGGCGCCTCTTCGCTCTATCACCTCGCCAAGGCGGGCTGGACCGACTGCGTGCTCTTGGAAAAGAACGAGCTGACCTCGGGCTCGACCTGGCATGCTGCCGGCAATGTGCCGACCTTCTCCTCGTCATGGTCGCTGATGAACATGCAGCGCTATTCGACCGAGCTCTATCGCGGACTGGCCGACGCGGTCGACTATCCCATGAACTATCATGTCACGGGTTCGCTCAGATTGGCCCACACCAACGAGCGCATGCAGGAATTCCAGCGCGCCAAGGGCATGGGCCGCTATCAGGGCATGGACATCGATGTGGTCGGGCTGGACGAGATCAAGCGCCGTTATCCCTTCATCGAAACCCATGAACTGAAAGGCGCGCTTTACGATCCGAGCGACGGCGACATCGACCCGGCGCAGTTGACCCAGGCGCTGGCCAAGGGCGCGCGCGATATGGGGGCCAAGATCATCCGCTTCTGCCCGGTCACCGGCGTGCGCCGCGAGAACGATGAATGGGTGGTTGTAACAGCGCAAGGCGAAATCCGCTGCGAGATCGTCGTCAACGCCGCCGGCTACCGCGCCGCCGAGGTCGGAAAAATGTTCGGCCGCGAGGTGCCGATGATGGTGATGAGCCATCAATACATATTGTTCGAGGAAATTCCGGAGCTCGCCGCCTGGTCGAAGGAACAGGGCAAAAAACTGCCACTGCTGCGCGACGTCGACACCTCCTACTATTTGCGCCAGGAAAAGACCGGCATGAATCTCGGTCCCTATGAGCGCAATTGCCGCGCCCATTGGGCAACCCACAACGATCCGATGCCGGAGGATTTTTCCTTCCAGCTGTTCCCCGACGATCTCGACCGTCTCGAACATTATTTGGCCGACGCCGTCTCCCGCGTGCCGATCCTCGGCACGGCCGGCCTGTCCAAGGTCATCAACGGTCCGATCCCCTACGCACCGGACGGCAACCCGCTGATCGGACCGATGCCCGGCGTGCCCAATGCTTTCGAGGCCTGCGTCTTCACCTTCGGCATCGCGCAAGGCGGCGCCGCCGGCAAGGTGCTGGCCGAATGGGTCACCGAGGGCCAGACGGAATGGGACATGTGGTCCTGCGACCCGCGCCGCTTCACCAGCTTTGCCGCCGCACCCGATTATTGCGTCGCGAAGGGCATGGAGATCTACGGCAACGAATACGCCATTCAGTTCCCGCGCCATGCCTGGCCGGCAGGACGCGACCGCAAGCTGTCGCCGATCCACGATCGCATCAAGGCGCTCGGCGCCCGCTTCGACGCCTATAATGGCTGGGAGCGCGCCACCTGGTACGCGCGACCAGGCGATGATGTCTCCGAGGAATCAACGCTCACCTTCCGCCGTGATGGTCCTTGGCAGCAACGCGTGCGCGAGGAATGCCTGGCAGTGCGCGATGCCGCCGGCATCCTCGACCTGCCCGGCTTCTCGCGTTTCAACCTCGAAGGTCCCAGCGCTGCTGAATGGCTGGGACTGCAAGTCACCGGACTGGTGCCCAAGCCCGGCCGCATCGGCCTCGTCTATTTCTCCGACGACCAGGGCCGCATCGTCACCGAAATGTCTGTCGTGCGCCATGGCGAGGAGCAGATGACGCTGATCACCGCGGCGGTGGCGCAGTGGCACGACTTCGAATGGCTGAAATCGCGCATGCCCAAGGATGCGCCGTTCAAGCTGATCGACCGCACTGAGGAATATTCGACGCAGATCCTCGCTGGTCCCAACTCGCGCAAGATCCTCGCGGAGGTCTGCGCTGCCGATCTAGCCCTGCCCTGGCTCACCCATCAGGAAACCAGCATCGCCGGCCGCTGGGCGAAGCTGGTGCGTGTCTCCTTCGCCGGCGAGCTTGGCTGGGAGATCCACACCAAGGTCGGCGACACCGCCGCCGTCTTCGATGCAGTTTGGGCCGCTGGCCAGAAGCATGGCCTGAAACCGTTCGGCATGTATGCGCTGGATTCGCTGCGGCTCGAAAAAGGTTACCGCGCCTGGAAGGGCGACCTGTCGACCGATTACTCGATCCTGCAGGGCGGGCTGGAACGCTTCGTCAAATGGGAAAAGCCCGAATTTCGGGGCAAGGCAGCGCTGCTCAACGAGAAGCAGCAAGGCGTGAAGAAGCGCTTCGTCACGCTGGTCGTCGAAAATCCCGGCGATTGCGACGCGCCCTATATGTCGACGCTCTGGCATGACAGCAAGATCGTCGGCGAGACGACGTCCGGCGGCTGGGGCCATCGCATCGACAAGTCGATCGCGCTCGGCATGCTGCGCGCCGACCTGACCGAACCCGGCACCGCGGTCGAGGTCGAGATCTTCGGCGACCGCTTCAAGGCGGTGGTGCAGAAGGACGAGCCACTGTGGGATCCGAAGAATGAGAGATTGCGCGCATGAAGTCCGTCATCCTCACCGACGGCGGCATGGGCCAGGAGCTGGTCCGCCGCAGCAAATCCGAGCCGACGCCGCTATGGTCGGCCAGGGTGTTGATCGACGAGCCCGATCTGGTGCGCAACCTGCATGCGGAATTCATTCGGGCGGGCGCCCGCGTCATCACCGTCAACACCTATTCGGCGACGCCGGAGAGGCTCGCGCGCGAGGGCGCGGAAGCGCTGTTCGAGCCGTTGCAAAAACGCGGTATCGAGCTCGCAAGGCAGGCTTGCGACGATGCCGGTGACGTGGCCATCGCCGGCTGCCTGTCGCCTTTGTTCGGCAGCTATGCACCGGCGCTGACAATTTCCTTCCAGGAGACGCTCGACACCTATCGCCGCATCGTCGCCGAACAGGCTGATGGCGTCGATCTGTTCCTGTGCGAGACCATGGCCTCGGCCGAGGAAGCACGTGCCGCCGTCACCGCAGCCTCGGAAAGCGGCAAGCCGATATGGGTGTCGTGGACGCTGGCCGATCACGGCGCGCCTCACCTGCGCAGCGGCGAGGCTATAGCGGCAGCGGCGAGCGCGCTCGACGGCCTGCCGGTCGCAGCCAGGCTGATCAATTGCTGCCGGCCCGAAGCGATCACCGCGGCACTGCCCGAACTGATCGCTCTCGGTGGCCCGGTTGGCGCCTATGCCAATGGCTTCACCTCGGTCGAGGCGCTCAAGCATGGCGGCACTGTCCACGTCCTGCACGCCCGCCACGACCTTGATCCGGAGGCTTATGCTGACCAGGCCGTCGGCTGGGTCGAAGCCGGCGCCAGCATCATCGGCGGTTGCTGCGAAGTCGGCCCAGCCCACATCGCCATTCTGCGCGACCGGCTCGAACAGGCCGGCTACGAAATCTCGGGAGTTGCATAATGCCTAGACCATCATCGCGTATTTCCGGCATCGTGCCTTCGGGCAAGGATGGCTGGGAGGTTCATTCCGCCGCCTGGGCGCGCAAGGAGGCCGGCGAGGACATCATCATGCTGTCGGTCGGCGACCATGATTTCGATACGCCGAGCCAGACGATCGAAGCCTGCGTGACGGCGGTTCGCGGCAGCAATCACCACTACACGCCGCTTCCCGGCCTGCCGCGCCTGCGCAAGGCCATGGCGGCGGCCTCGACCGCCTGCACCGGCGTTGCGACCAGCCCCGACCAGGTCATCGCCACGCAGGGCGGACAGGCAGCGCTCTACGCTGCCGTGCAAGCCGTTCTCGATCAGGGCGATCATGCCATCGTGGTCGCGCCCTATTACGCGACGTATCCAAATACGTTCAGTGCCGCGGGTGTGGAATTCACCGTGGTCGAGACGCCCGCAGAGGACGGCTTCCAACCCCATGCGGACATGATCCGCGCGGCGCTTCGGCCGAATACGCGCGCCATCCTGATCAACACGCCGAACAATCCGACCGGTGCGGTCTATTCGCGACAGCATCTCGAAGAGCTGGCGCAGGTCTGCCGCGAGCATGATTTGTGGCTGCTGTCCGACGAGGTGTACTGGACGCTGGGTGGCGGCGAGCATATCTCGCCCCGCGCCTTGCCCGGCATGGCGGAACGCACGCTGGTCATCAATTCGATGTCCAAGAGCCACGGCATGACCGGCTGGCGCATGGGCTGGCTCACCGGCCCCGAGGCGATGATATCGCTGCTGATCAATCTCAATCTGGTGACAACCTACGGCCTGCCGGCCTTCATCAGCATTGCTTGCGCCGAAGCACTGGAGAACGGCTATGGCGTCAAGGAGATCGCCGAGCGCTATGCCGCGCGGCGTACCGTGCTGCTCGATGCCGTGCGCGGGATGAACGACGTCACTGTGCGCGGCTCCGAAGGCGGTATGTTCGTCATGCTCGACATATCGGCCGTCGAGCCCGACGATGAGAAATTCGCCTGGGCATTGCTCGACAAGGAGAAGGTCGGCGTCATGCCGGGCTCCAGCTTCGGCGAAGCTGCCGCCGGCCACATCCGCGTCAGTCTCTGTCAGCCCGAACCCGTGCTGCAGGAGGCGGCGCTTCGCCTGCGTCGCTTCGCTTCCAGCTATCGCCGCGAGGCCGCATGACCGCCAAGACCATTCCTACCAAAGCAAGGGCCGTCATCATCGGTGGCGGCGTCTCCGGCTGCTCGGTCGCCTATCATCTGGCCAAGCTCGGCTGGACCGACATCGTTCTTCTCGAGCGCAAGCAGCTCACATCAGGCACGACATGGCATGCTGCCGGCCTGATCGGCCAGTTGCGCGGCTCGCAGAACATGACGCGGCTGGCGAAATATTCGGCCGATCTCTACGTCAAGCTGGAAGCCGAGACCGATGTCGGCACCGGTATGCGCCAGGTCGGCTCGATCACCGTGGCGCTGACCGAGGAGCGCAAGCACGAGATTTACAGGCAGGCGTCCCTCGCCCGCGCCTTCGATGTCGACGTGCGCGAGATTTCGCCGAGTGAAGTCAAGCAGATGTATCCGCATCTCAATGTTTCCGATGTGGTCGGCGCCGTCCATCTTCCCCTCGACGGCCAATGTGACCCGGCCAATATCGCCATGGCGCTGGCCAAGGGTGCGCGCCAGCGCGGCGCCACCATCGTCGAGAACGTGAAGGTAACCCAGGTCCGCACCAAAGCCGGCCGCGTCACCGGCGTGTCCTGGGCGCAAGGCGACGAGCAAGGCACGATCGAGGCCGACGTCGTCGTCAACTGTGCCGGCATGTGGGCGCGCGAACTCGGGCGCCAGAATGGCGTCACCATCCCGCTGCATGCCTGCGAGCATTTTTACCTCGTCACCGAGCCGATCCCCGGCCTGACCCGCCTGCCGGTGCTGCGCGTGCCCGACGAATGCGCCTACTACAAGGAGGATGCCGGCAAGATGATGCTCGGTGCGTTCGAGCCGGTGGCAAAGCCGTGGGGCATGGAGGGCATTCGCGAAGATTTCTGCTTCGACCAGTTGCCCGAGGATATGGAGCATTTCGAGCCGATACTCGAAATGGGCGTCAATCGCATGCCGATGCTGGCGACCGCCGGCATCCACACCTTCTTCAACGGCCCCGAGAGCTTCACGCCTGACGATCGCTACTATCTCGGCGAGGCGCCGGAGCTGTCCGGCTACTGGATGGCGACCGGCTACAACTCGATCGGCATCGTCTCTTCGGGCGGCGCCGGCATGGCGCTGGCGCAATGGATCAACGACGGCGAGGCGCCATTCGATCTCTGGGAGGTCGACATCCGCCGCACCCAGCCGTTCCAGAAGAACCGCCGCTATCTGAAGGAGCGTGTCTCCGAAACGCTTGGCCTGCTCTATGCCGACCATTTCCCCTACCGGCAGTTTGCGACGTCACGTGGTGTCCGCCGATCGCCGCTGCACGAGCATCTGAAGGCGCGCGGCGCCGTGTTCGGCGAGGTCGCCGGCTGGGAGCGCGCCAACTGGTTCGCCCGAGAGGGACAGGAGCGCGAATACCGCTACTCCTGGAAGCGGCAGAATTGGTTCGACAACCAGCGCGAGGAGCATCTGGCGGTCAGGAACGGCGTCGGCCTGTTCGACATGACCTCGTTCGGCAAGATCCGTGTCGAGGGCCGCGATGCCTGTGCCTTCCTGCAAAAGCTTTGCGCCAACGACATGGATGTGGCGCCGGGCAAGATCGTCTACACCCAGATGCTCAACCAGCGCGGCGGCATCGAGAGCGACCTGACCGTCTCGCGCCTGTCGCAAACGGCCTATTTCCTCGTGGTGCCCGGCGCCACTCTGCAACGCGATCTCGCCTGGCTGCGCAAGCATCTTGCCGACGAATTCGTCGTCATCACCGATGTGACAGCTGCGGAAGCCGTGCTCTGCCTGATGGGTCCGGACGCACGGAAACTGATTCAGAAGGTGAGTCCCAATGATTTCTCCAACGAAACCAATCCGTTCGGCACGTTTCAGGAGATAGAAATCGGCATGGGTCTGGCCCGCGCCCACCGCGTCACCTATGTCGGCGAGCTCGGCTGGGAGCTCTATGTCTCGACCGACCAGGCAGCCCATGTCTTCGAGGCGATCGCAGATGCCGAGGTCGGCCTGAAACTCTGCGGCCTGCACACACTGGACAGTTGCCGCATCGAAAAGGCCTTCCGCCATTTCGGCCATGACATCACCGACGAGGACAATGTGCTGGAGGCCGGCCTCGGCTTTGCGGTGAAGACGGCGAAGGGCTATTTTCTCGGCCGTGATGCGGTGCTGAAGAAGAAGGAGACCGGCCTGTCACGCCGGCTGGTCCAGTTCCGGCTGAAGGACCCGCAACCCCTGCTCTTCCACAACGAGGCGATCTTGCGCGACGGCAAGATCGTCGGCCCGATCACCTCGGGCAATTACGGCCATTATCTCGGTGGGGCGATTGGGCTCGGTTATGTACCTTGCAAGGGCGAGAGCGAGGCTGACGTGCTGGCCTCGTCCTACGAGATCGAGATCGCCGGCGAACGCTTCGCCGCCGAAGCGTCGCTCAAGGCGATGTATGATCCGAAGGCCGAACGGGTCAGGATGTAGCGCTTCTTCTTTCTCCCCTTGTAGGAAAAGGGAGTCGCGCGCACTTCAAAACCGCTCCAGCTTCCTCCGCACCTTCTCCAGAAACGCCGCCCTCGTCTTTGGTGTCGACGCATCCATGAGATAGTGCGCCAGGAAGAACGTCCTGCAGCGGGTAGCGCATAGCGCCCGCATGCCGCGCAGGATCGTCTTGCGCCCCGGCTGGCCGACGACGACGCTCCACCAGGTCGGGGCGCCGCAGGTCGTGATCACGCCGACCTTCGTCACATGCGTCATCAGCGACACGATCCGCCCCTTGCCCGCCGGCAACCGGAAGGCAACGTCCGTCGCCCACACCCGGTCAAGCCAGCCCTTGAGCATCGCCGGCAGCCCGTACCACCATGTCGGATAGATGAAGAGGATCGCTTCAGCCCAGCGCAGATGGTCGATATGCGGCTTGAGCGCCGGGTCCCGCGGCGCACCGTCATTGTAGGAGCGCCGCTCGTCGCAGCCCATCACCGGATCGAACTTATCCGCATAGAGGTCGAGCAGCCGTACTTCCCAGCCCCTCGCCTTCAGCACTTCGATGGCACTGTCCCGGATCGCGGCGCAAAAGCTCTCCGGCACCGGGTGGCAATAGACCACCAGGGCCCGCATCAGAACGCATCCATCCCGGCCGCGACCTTCGCCATGAACGCTTTGCGCGTCCCGTCGGTCGACAGGTTCATCGAATAATGCGCGAGATAGGAGACCGCCGCTCCCGGCTTGATGGTGGCGCGCAACATGCGGTTGACCAGCTTGCGTGGCGGGTCGCCCATCAGCATGGCGCGGAACCGGCTGCCGCCATAGGTGGTGACCGCGGTCAGCTTGCTTATGTTGTGCAGCGTCGGCTGCACTTTGCCGTCGACCAGCCTGAACGACACGCCGGGCAGGAAGACGCGGTCGAAAAAGCCTTTCAGGATCGCCGGATAGCCGTAATTCCAGACCGGGAACGACAGCACCAATGCCTCAGCCCTTTGCAAGCGCCGGACATAGTCGGCCACCGCATCGCCCGGCCCGCGCTGGTCGTGGTAGCCCAGTCGTTCGGCTCGCGTCAGCCTGGGATCGAAATCCTCGGCATAGAGATCGCAGTCGTCGACGGCATGGCCGGCCGCCGTCAGCCGCTCGACGATCACCTTGTGCAGCCCGGCATTGAAGCTGCTCTCGACCGGATGAGCGAAGAGGACGAGGATGTTCATGCGTGCTCTCAGCCCGCCTTCTGCAAGCCCTTGAACAGGAACGACTTGCCCGAACGGTAGTCGTAATCCGGGTTCTCCCAGGCGATCATCTTGCCGGGGTTGAGCAGCCCTTGCGGATCGGTCTCGCGCTTGAAGGCAAGCTGCACCTCGTCGGTCTGCTTCATGCCGCCCTCTTCCAGCGTGTAGCGATGCGGGTTGAAGATCCAGCAGCCATTGTCTTCATGGATGCGGATGATCTCGTCGAGCCGTTCCGCCGTGGTGAAGCGAACCAGCGGCAGGCCGGCGACACCGATCGCGCCGTCGAAGCGGATGAATTCGAGATGCGACGGTACTTCGTCACCAAAACGGTCGATCATCGCCTTGACGTGACCAAGATGATCCGGCGAGGGATAGCGGGCCTGCAGATAGGTGATCGTGGGATCAACCCTGATGGCGCGCAATGTCGTGTGGTTCCAGGTCAATTCATAGGCCGGCGGCAGGCCTTTTAGATCGCTCTCCTTGTCGGCGCGGAAGACGATCTCGCCCTTGCTGCGCGCTGTGAAAGCGAGGAAGGCGTCCATCGCATGCGGCGCGATCATCAGGACTACGATGCTCTGCTCGCGCCGGAAGAATCTCTGGTGGCGCTTGAAATAATCGTACGGGATGGGTGCCGCGATCGGCGTGATCAGTTTCGCCAATATGCCGTCCTGGACGGCGAGATCGTCGCCGAAGCCGGCCGCGTCCATGAAATCGTCGAAGCCGACGATGACATCGATCCAGTCGTAAGCTGATGTCAGCGGCATCTCGACTTCGGTGATGATGCCGTTGGTGCCGTAGGCATGCATGACCTTCAGCACATCCTCGCCGGTAAGCTCCATAACGCGCGGTTCGGCCTCCATCGTCACGGTTCGCAGCCGGATGACATTGCCGAGGTCGCGCAGGCCGCCCCAGCGGATCGAGCCGACGCCACCCGACCCACCGGCGACAAAGCCGCCAATCGACGCCGTGTTGTAGGTCGATGGCGACATCCTGAGCTCCTGGCCGGAATGCGCCCGCGTCGCTCTGTCGATTTCGGCCAGAACCGCGCCCGGCCCAGTGACGACGCGACCGGGTGCAATCGCCTTGACCGCGTTCATCTCGGCGAGATTGAGCACCACGCCGCCCGACAAGGGCATGGCCTGTCCGTAATTGCCGGTGCCGCTGCCACGCGGTGTCACCGGAACGCCGTGCCGGTGGCAGGCCGCCAACACGCGGATCACTTCCCCCTCGGTTTTCGGCGTCACGATCAGGTCGCCGGTGACATGGTCGAGCTGCTGTTTCAGCACCGGACTGTACCAGTAGAAGTCGCGGCTCTTCTGCTGGACGATCGCTGGATGGTCGTCGATCTTCAGCCCGTCGAGGTCGTGCTTGAGCGCCGCAATATCCATCATTTCACCATCAACTCATCGAGTTCGGCATAGTCGGGCAATTGGCGCTCGATGGCGCGGCCATCGCGCACCACGATGCGATCAGATTCCGGCCGCGACAGCAATTCCGTCCAACTCCGCCCCTTGAAGACGACAAAATCGGCGGCGCCGTCAACGGCAAGCGTGCCGAAGCTGTCGAAACGCATCACCTTGGCCGGTGTCGAAGTCACCGCCATCGGCCAGTCGCCGACAGGATGGTCGAAATGCAGGATGCGCGTCGCCATGCGGTAGACCTCCAGCATGTCGAGATCGCCATAGGCATAGAACGGGTCACGCGTATTGTCGGAAGCAACGGCAACGGGAATGCCGCGCGCCTTCATCTCATGCAAAAGCGTCACGCCGCGCCAGCGCGGCGTGGTTTGGTCAGCGCGCCGATCCTGCAGATAGAGATTGCACATCGGCAGCGACACCACGGCGAGACCCGCCTTCGCCACCTTGTCCAGCGTATCGAGCACGTCGAGATCCGGCTGGCGGGCCAGCGAACAACAATGGCCGACGAGGATATTGCCCTCGAAACCGTTCCACAGCGCAGCCTCGGCGATCTTCTTCAGCGAGATCGCGGCAACGGCGTCTGTCTCGTCGGCATGGAAGTCGAGATCGAGCCCGTGCTTGATCGCCTGCGCGAACACCTGATCAAGAAGTTCGTCGAGGTCCGGCACCATGTAGGTGACGACGCCGAGGACGCCCTTGGCCGCGGCCACGCGTTTGGCCAGTCCTTCGAACCATTTCCTGTCGCGCACGCCTTCGATGCCGAGCAGGCAGGCCGCCTGCAACTCGATACTGCCGCGCCACATCTCCCGCATCGTCTCGAACACCGGCCAGGAGATCTCCTCCTGCGGCGCGACACTGTCGAGATGAGTGCGTAAAGCCTTGGTGCCATGTGCGTAGGCGCAGCGCAGCGAAAAATCCATGCGGCGCGCGACGTCCTCGGCACTCCAGCGGGCGGCGCGGTCCGCACCTGTGGCATTCAATGCTCCCATGAAAGTGCCGTCGGGATTGGGTTTTCGCGGCCAGATATGGCCCTTGTCGATATGAGTATGGCAGTCGACGAAACATGGCAGGACGATGCGCCCGCCGAGGTCGATGGCGCCCGCAGGCCCCTTGGATCGGCTATGCGCGGCAATGCTGGATATCTTGCCGTCGGCGACGGCGATATCGGCAAGCGCGAAACCATCGTCATCGTAAGCCGCGACAAGGCCGAGCATCAGCGACCGATGAGCACGGACGTTGGCGAGATGATAAGAACCCGAGGCCGGTATCAAGTGCTCCGACATTTCACCGCTCCTGCTTCAGGGCGCTTTCGTGCCAGCGCCGCAAGATGAGGTGGGAAATCAGCGACAGCACCAGGAAGATCAGAATGCCGGTTAGCGAGATCAGGATCAGCGCCGCGAACAGCCGCGGCGCATTGAGCCGGTAGCCGGCCTCGATGATGCGCGAGGCAAGGCCGGACGACTGGCCGGTGGCGCCGGCGACGAATTCCGCCACGACAGCGCCGATCAGCGACAGGCCGCCGGCAATCTTCAGACCGCCGAGGAAATAGGGCATGGCCGCCGGCAGCCTGAGATAACGCAATTGCTGCCAGCGCGTCGCGCCGTTGAGCTTGAACAAATCGCGCAGATTGCGGTCGACCGAGTTGAGGCCAAGCGTGGTGTTGGACAGGATCGGAAAGAAGGCGACGATCCAGGCGCATAACAGCAGCTTCGTCGTCTGGTTGTCGACATAGATGTTGATCAGCGGGAAGATCGCAACGATCGGCGTCACCTGCAGCACGATGGCGAAGGGGAAGAACGACATCTCCACCCATTTCGATTGCGCGAACAACACCGCCAGCCCGACCCCGCCGACGACGGCCAAAGCCAAGCTGAGAAAGGTGATCTTGAGCGTCACCAGCAGCGAGGAGAACAACAGCCCGGCATCGTCATGGAGCGTCTGCAGGACCACGCCGGGGCGTGGCAGGATGTATTTCGGGATATCGTTCCAGACGCAGATGCGGTCCCACAGCCAGATCGCCAGGATCATGATCGCCAGCGGCAGCAGCCATCTGCCGATCCGTTCCAGCCGCTCCTGGCGCAGGCGACGCGCCTCCTCGGGATCCAGGGTTACGGCAGGATGATCAATGGCCGTCATGATGCGATCCGGCTGTTGAGTTGATGGCGCCGATCAGCACATCGGACGCCTGGCGGCAGAGCGCGGCATAGGCGGGCGAGGTGCGAAACGCTTCGTCACGTGGATAGGGCGCTTCGACGGCGAATTCCCTGAATACGCGTCCCGGCCGCGCCGCCATGACGACGACGCGGTTGGACAGGAACACGCTTTCGAAGACGCTGTGGGTGACAAAGACGACGGTGAATCGCTCGCCTTGCCACAGTTCCAGAAGATCGTTGTTGAGCTTGAAGCGGGTGATCTCGTCCAGCGCTCCAAACGGCTCGTCCATCAAAAGCACGCGCGGCTTGGTGACCATGGCGCGGGCGATCGAGACGCGCATCTTCATGCCGCCGGAAAGCTCGCGCGGCACGGCGTTTTCGAAGCCGGTCAGATGCACGCGCGCCAGCATCTCCATGACTGCCGGCGCGGCCCTGGCCCGCGACACGCCTTTGAGCCTGAGCGGCAGCCAGACATTATCAAAGACATCGGCCCAGGGCAGCAGCGTTGGCTCCTGGAAGACGAAACCGATGTCGGAACGGTCGAAGGAGCCACTGCCGCGCCAGTCGAGCAGGCCGGAGGTCGGTGTCGACAGGCCGGCAATCAGCCGCAGCGCCGTCGACTTGCCGCAACCTGACGGGCCGAGAAGGCTGAGGAAGTCGCCCTCCCTGATCGTCAGGTTGACATCGCTAAGCGCTGTCACGCCGTTCGAAAAGACCTTGCCGACATCGCGCAACGCCAAGAGCGTCGAGCCTTGGCCCGAAGCCGCCACCGGCGCTTGCGCCACTTTCTCGAACTTCACGATTATTTCTTCAGGTCCAGCCCGACGCCCTTGTTGACGAAAGCCAACGTGTAGGCCTTCTTGATGTCGATGTCAGGCTGCGCCACCTTGGCCTTGACCATCTTGTCGTAGAAGCTCTGGATGCGCGCTTCCGTCATTGCGCCGATGCCGAGCTTCTCGGTATCGCCGGAATCGACCACGCCGAACTTCTTCAATTGCTCGATCGAAAAGGCGATCTGCTCATCCGTCATGTCGGGATTGTCCTTCTTGATCATGTCGTTGGCAGCCTTGTTGTCGCCGTAGAGGTAGTTGTACCAGCCCTTGGCCGAGCCATCGACGAAGCACTGCACGACCTCCGGGCGCTTGTCGATCGTGTCCTGCATAACCTCCACCGTAGTCGCATACGTGTCCCAGCCATAGTCGGCGAGCAGGAACTGGTTCGGCATGAAACCGCCCTGCTTCTGGACGGCGAACGGTTCCGAGGTGACATAGCCCTGCTGGATCGACTTCTTGTTGGCGATGAAGGGCGCCGGGTTGAAGGTGTAGGGGACGCGCTTGGCGGCATCGAAGCCGAGTTCGGTGACCATCCATTGGAAGAAGGTCTGCGCGCCCTCGTCGCCGAGGATGTACTGCTCGGCCTTTTTCAGATCATCCCATGTGTCCAGTCCCTGGCCGGGCTGGGACATGATGACCTGCGGATCCTTCTGGAAGTCGGCCGCAACAACGCGCATCGGAATCCCCTGCTGCACGGCGTCGAAGGCCGACAAAAGATTGCCGCCCATGTAGAAATCGATCTTGCCGGCGAGCAGCAGAGGCCGGCCGCTGACCTGCGGACCGCCTTGCGAGATCGTCACGTCCAGGCCGCAGGCAGCGTAAGTGCCATCGGCAATCGCCTGATAGTAGCCGCCATGCTCGGGCTCGGCCAGCCAGTTGGTGCCGAAGGTCACTTTTTCGTTCGCAGCCGCCTCAAGCGTACCCATAGCAAGCAGCGCGATCGTGCCTGCCGAGATCATCCATTTTCTACGCATGAACACCACCCTTTGTTTGCTCAGCGCGCCACGCGCCGGGCTCGACACCATTGTTTCAAGAAGCAAGACACATGCCACCACCAGGGCCGTCCGCTTGCGCAACAGCCGCATGCGAAGGCTGGACGGGTCGTGCCGTATGGGATGCATCGTGCCTATTTTTTAAACGCCTGTCCACAATTGCACCGATGGCATGCACCACATCTTGAAGACCCCACCGGTCCGGTCCTACGCTGGCGCAAACAGGAGATTGTCATGTTCAGATTCCTCGCGCCGAAGTCGATCAAGCCGCCTTTCGCCCGTTACAGCCACGGCGTCGAGGTGCCCGCGGGCAAGCGGCTGGTGCTGTGCTCGGGCCAGGTGGCCATCACGGCGGACGATCAAATCCCGGAGGATGCCGGCACCCAGGCCGAACTGTGTTTCCAGAACATCGCGGCGATTCTCGGCGAGGCCGGGCTTGGGCTTCAGAACATCGTGCGCATCAACGCCTATGTCACCGACCGCGCCTTCCTCAGGCCCTATATGGACGTTCGCGACCGGCTGTTTTCGAGCCCGGCGCCGGCCTCGACGCTGATGATCGTCTCCGGTTTCGCCCGGCCCGAATTCAAGGTCGAAATCGAGGTCGCCGCGGCCGGGTGATCGACAGGCGATGCCCGCCGCGCTAGAGCATGATCCTGAAAAGTTGCAGACTTTTCGGACAAGATCATGCGAAAAAACAAAGAACTAGAGCAGGATGGCCGATTCAACCTCAATTCATCCTGCTCTAGGTCTGGCCTGTTCGTTGAAAGAGGCATGAGATGACCGCTGCAAACAGACGCGTATGGTGGGGCGACTACCGGACCACCGAATACGCCACGATCGACCCGGAGGCGACGATCGCCATTCTGCCGGTCGCGGCGATCGAACAGCACGGCCCGCATCTGCCGGTTTCGACCGACACCTCGATCATGAACGGCATGCTTGAAACGGTGATCGCACGCCTGCCCGGCGATCTCGATATCCGCATCCTGCCTGTCCAGGCGGTGGGCAAGTCGAACGAGCATCTGCATGCGCCGGGCACGCTGACCCTGCCGGCAATCACGCTGGTCGATGCCTGGACCGAGCTTGGCCTGTCGGTCGCCCGGGCCGGCGTCAGGAAGCTGATCGTCGTCAACGCGCATGGCGGCAACGAGGAGATCATGGGCATCATCACGCGCGAATTGCGCGTGCGCGCAAAAGTGCTGGCGGTGAAGACGAGTTGGCAGCGCTTCGGCCGGCCGACCGGCATGTACACCGAGCTTGAGGACCGTCACGGCATCCATGGCGGCGATGTCGAGACCTCGTTGATGCTGCATTTCCGGCCGGATCTCGTCGACATGGCCAAGGCCGACAATTTCGCCAGCAATGTCGGCCGCGCCGAAAAGGAGTTTTCGCTGCTGCGCCACACCGGAACGCATGCGTTTGCCTGGATTGCCACCGACCTCAACCCGAATGGCGTGGTGGGCGACGCCAGCATTGCGACAGCCGAAAAGGGCCGGCTGACCGCCGAACATCAGGCCGACGGTTTCATCAGTCTTTTGAGGGATGTGCGCAAAGCGAAGCTCGCCGACTGGCTAGCCTAGAAATCCCGGCGGTCAGGCATCGATTCTGAACTCGAAAGGCACGCCCTCGAAAGCGTCCGCGCCGCGCCCGATCGCCGCTATCGCCGCGACCATGCGGCCGTCGCGCTCGAGCAGCGCGTCCGCAACCGCAATCAGCCGTGGATTGGGCGTCGCCGTTGGCGACAGCGCACGCAGCGTGTGAGCCAGTTCGACCTCGGAACGCTTCGGCGCAAGTGCCGCCGCAATAATGTAGGCCGAGGCGGTCGAGCGGCTGATGCCGGCATAGCAATGCACCACCAGCGGCCTTGCACGATCCCACCGGCGCGCGAAATCGAGCAGGCTGCGGACATGCTCCTCGCCTGGCATGGTCATGCCGTCCTGCGCCACGGCAATGTCGTGCATGACGAGGTGCAGATGGTTTTCCCTGGCGATCGAGGCCGGCCGCGTCACCTCGGTGCCGGTGGCCAACAGCGAAAGCAGCCGTTCGGCGCCGGTCTTCGCGACTGTTTCCTCGACCTTCGACAGCGAACAGACATGGATCATCGCTTGATCTCCCTGGCAGCATCGTTGCGCCGCGAAGCCCAGTCGGCAAGAGCCGATTCGAGCCGCCGCCATTCCTCGTCTCCACCCGGCAGCCCGGCGCGCAGCACCTGTGGCCGATCGGAGAAATGCCGAAACAGGACGCCGCGTTCGCCGAGCGCCGAAAACAGGCCGGCAGCGTCCGGCAGTCTGACATAGCGAAACAGCGTGGTGCCGCCAGCGACCGGGACGCCGAAGCGGGAAAACAGCGCATCGAGCCGCGCCGCGTCCTCGGCCAGCCGGCGCCGCATCCCGGCCTGCCAATCCGTGTCGGCCAGCGCGCGGATGCCATATTCGAGCGCCGGGCCGGCAACCGCCCATGGCCCGAATTGCGCTTCCAGCCGTTCGACGGTCAGCGCATCGGTCAATGCAAAGCCAAGCCGCAAGCCGGCGAGACCGAAGAACTTGCCGAAAGAGCGCAGCACGACGATGCCGCCCCGGTCGACGTCGCCCGCAAGGCTTTCCTCATGCGGGCCGACATCCATGAAGGCTTCGTCAACGACCAGCAACGCCCCCTTTGCGCGCAATGTCTCGGCAAGCTGAAGCAGTCTGTCACGCTCGACGACGCGCCCGTCCGGATTGTTGGGATTGACGATGATGGCAAGGTCGGCCCCGGCAAGCGTCTCGAAATCATCGACTTCCGCCGCCGCATGGCCGGCAATCGCGGCGGCTCTGGCGTGTTCGGCATAGGTCGGCCCGAGCACCAGCGCCTTGCCGGGCTTTACCAGCGAAGCGACGCGCGGCAACAGAACCTGCGTGCCGGGCGCCGCCGCCACATTCGCCGCCGAGGGCGCGCCATAGGCGCTCGCCGTGACATCGGCGAGTTCACGCAGACGCGCGGCCTCAGGTAACCGCGACAGGACGGTGGCGGGCAGCTCGAAAAGCGGATAGGAGTGCGGATTGATACCGGTCGAGAGGTCGACGAAAGGCTGCGGCGCCTGGGGAAAGAGCGCCCTCGCCCGGCCAAGGCTTCCGCCATGATCCACCGCTGCCACCGCTCCATCAAGAAGCTTCATGTCGTTCCTGATCGCCTTCCTGTCATTGGCTATTGAATTCGCCCTCGGTTATCCGGATTGGCTGTTGCGTAGCATCGGCCATCCCGTCACCTGGTTCGGCAGGCTGATATCCTTTCTCGATGCCAGGCTCAACCGCGCCACTGATTCCGACGCGCTGCGTCGCCGGCGCGGTGTTCATGCGCTGTTGGTGATCGTGCTGGTACCGGCGGTCATCGCATTGATTCTGGAAATCCTCTTGTGGCAGATTCTTCCTTTCGGTCTGCTCATTGTCGCAGTTCTCGCGACGTCGCTGCTGTCGCAGAAGAGCCTGGCCGAGCATGTCGAGGCGGTGGCCGACGCGCTCGACAATGGCGGGCTGGCCGTCGGTCGTGTCGCGGTTTCGCACATTGTCGGCCGCGATCCCGAAACGCTCGACAGGGCCGGCGTCTGCCGCGCCGCGATCGAAAGCCTGGCCGAGAATTTTTCCGACGGCATTGTCGCGCCCGCCTTCTGGATCGGCGTCGGCGGGCTCCCCGGCGGCGTCGCCTACAAGGCCGCCAATACCGCCGATTCGATGATCGGCCACCGCACCCCGCGCCATGAGGCCTTCGGCCGGGCGGCGGCGCGTTTCGACGATCTGATCAACCTGCCGGCGTCACGGCTGACCGCGCTGCTGATCGTGCTGGCAGCTTTTCTCGTCGAAGGCGCCGATGCGAAAAATGCCTGGCACACCGTACGGCGCGATGCGAAAAAACACCGCTCGCCCAATGCCGGCTGGCCGGAAGCTGCAATGGCCGGCGCACTTGGTCTCGCCCTTGCCGGCCCGCGCTCCTATGGCGGCGTGGTAGTCGAGGATGCCTTCATGGGCGACGGCGGCCGGCGCGATGCCGAGAGCACCGACATCAGGCGGGCGCTGAAACTCTACCGGACGGCCGACTTTCTGCTGATCGCGCTGTTTGGGGTCATCGCGGTGATCGTCCTGGCCGCTTGACGGTTTGAATGAGTCGAAATCCGACTTACCAAGTAACGCGGACTTCCTTTGCGCTTGGATCGGCTGCCTCTCCAAGCCTTTTGATCGCATACCCACCGGCAGCCGCAGGAGAAGATTTCAATACGGGTTCAATCACAGCAAAAAGCCGTTCAGCGTTTGGCCCATACATGTAGAGGATGCATTTGCCCTCGCCAAACTCGTCGCCATCGAACTCACCAACTGAAGCACTCTCGACAACTTGCTCTAGCCCTCCAGCGCGAGAATAGATTCGTGCTCTCGCGACGTTCCAAACTGACCGTCATTGAGAAGAAGATAGATGATTACCGCTTGTTCCACAGATAACGCTCGTACTGCCAAGTGATCAGAATTCTATCCCTTGCTGCGCCTTCACGCCCGCCGAGAAATGGTGCTTGGTCACGCCCATCTCGGTGACCAGGTCGGCCGCCTCGACCAGCGCCGGCTTGGCGTTGCGGCCGGTGATCACGACGTGCAGGCCTTCGCGCCGAGCTTTCAGCGCCGCGACAACCTTGTCGAGGTCGAGATAATCGTAGCGCAGCGCGATGTTCAATTCATCGAGCACCACAAGGCTGATCGATGGATCGGTCATCAGTTCGAGCGCCTTGGCCCAGGCGGCCTCGGCCGCCGCGATGTCGCGCTTCAGATCCTGCGTCTCCCAGGTAAAGCCCTCGCCCATCGTGTGCCATACGACCCGGTCGCCGAAGGCGGTGAAGGCGTCCTTTTCCCCGGTGTGCCACTTGCCCTTGATGAACTGGACGACGCCGATGCGCTTGCCATAGCCGAGCATGCGCAGCGCCAGCCCGAAGGCGGCGGTGGTCTTGCCCTTGCCGGGCCCGGTGTTGACGATTAGCAGACCCTTCTCGATCGTCTTTCCCGCCACCTCGGCGTCCTGCACCGCCTTGCGCTTGGCCATCTTGGCGCGGTGGCGTTCCTCGTCCCGGTCTTCGATGGATTTGCCGTCGATATCGGTCATTTTACTTCACCTTGAGCGGCAGGCCCGCCACCATCAAGAGCACCGTATCGGCGGCTGCGGCGACCTGCTGGTTGAGCCGGCCGGCGGCGTCTCGAAACCGGCGGGCAAGTGCATTGTCGGGCACGATGCCTTGGCCGACCTCGTTGGAGACTACGAACCACGGCCCGCGCGGCCGTGACAGCACATCGGCCAGGTGCCGGGATTCAGCCTCAAAATCATGTTCGGCCAGCATATGGTTGGTCAGCCACAGCGTCAGGCAATCAATCAGGACCGGCCGGTCGTCAGGCAATGCGGCGAGCGCGCCGACAAGATCGAGAGGCGCGTCCACCGTCGTCCAGCCCTCGCCACGCCGCGCGCGGTGCAACGCGATACGCTCGCGCATCTCGTCGTCATAGGCTTGCGCCGTGGCGATATAGGTCCATGGCCCCCGACAGGCTGTCGCCAATGTTTCGGCGTGCGCGCTCTTGCCGGAGCGCGCGCCACCGATGACCAGGGTCAACGCCCCGGCAGCGCGATCAGGCAAAGCTGCCGCGCAGGCTGGTCGCCGTGCCGGTGAAGCGGCCGCGCACCACGCCGACAACGGCGCCGAGCACCAGCCAGAACACTAGGTTGGTGAGCGTCACCGCCACCACGAACTGGTGGTGCAGGCCTTCGGGGATCGGCGTCTCGAAACTGTCAGGCTGCGGCGCGCCGACAACATGCGGCGCCACGATCAAGGCCACGGCCAGGATGGCTAGCGGCAGCGATTTGCGGAAGGCAAGCAGGCCGAGACCGGCCGCGGTTGCCACCGCCGTTGCCGTCCACCAGATCTGGCGCTGGGTGAGATCGGCCGCCGGCATCGCCGGCAATTCGGGCGGCAGGCCGAGGCCTGGCGCCAGCGTGAACACGGCAAAGCCGGCCAGGCCCCAAAACACGCCCTGGCGCCAATTGCCAATGCCGCCGGCGAATTCCGAAACCGCGACCAGGATCAGCGCGAAGCCGATGCCGGTGACGATATTGGCAACCACGTTGAAGGCAAAGCGCTCGAAACCATCGGCCGGCGCCCAGCCTTCATCTTCCGCCGGCGGAGCGGCCGCTTCGGCTGGTGCCGGTGCAGCGCTACTCATGGCATTGGTGTCGGTGGCGTTGGCGGCCGGCGCGGCGGCATGCTCATGCTGGTGGCCGCCGCCGGCCTGTTCATAGACTTCCGCCTTGAGGATCAGCGGCACGGTGGCATAGGCCTGCAGGCAGGCAAGAACGACGCCAGCCACGAGCCCTGCGATCGCCGCGATGAACACGACGTTGCGAAACAGTGTCATGATGTCAATTCCTCGTCAGTGGCAGGGAAACGCCATGGAATGGCGATAGTCGTGGGCGGCATTGTGGACCGCATCGATATGCGAGAAGCCGACAAAGCCCATGACGAAGATGCCGAGCAGCGCGGCAAGCGCCAGCTGCATGAAGCGCGACTGCGAGGAGACGGAAGCGCCGAGGGAGACGGAAGCGGTATTCATAATCTTGTCCTTTCGCCCTCCACCCGAGGGCATCGAAGTCAGTTTCCTGTCGCCGGCAGGTCTCCTGGCTCGCGGATCAGCGCCCTTCCCCACCTTCCCGAAGAAAATCTTCAGTGGCATATGGAGAGGACTACCGCACACAGTTGCGGGGGCAGCCACGGCATCGGACAAAGATTCGCCCTCACCGCATTCCCTCTTGGTTCCAAACGGAACCGACGACAACCGTGACTATAGGCAGAATCGCCGCGCCCGGCAAACCAAATTCCGCCTGTTACCAGCGTGAATGCGCCACCTGATTTCAAGGCTTCGAGGCAGCGATCCGCTCGGCAACCAGCCGTTGCAAACGCCACAGATGGCGGTCGTGAATGCCGCGCTCTTCCAGGTTTTTCACCGTGTTGTAGAGGTAGTCGGCGCCCGATCCCCAATGCCCGCAGGATGTCGCTAGCCTCTCGACCACCGCGTCTTCGTCGAGCCGGCCGGCATATGTGGTACCCCCGCGGTTGATGACGAAGGCCAGCGCCCGCAACGACCCAGCGCTGCTCGCCAGGCTGAGCAGGCGCGGGTGATAGCTGGTCGGCTTCAGCGTCACTTCACGCCTGAAAAGCTTGTCCAACTGTTGCCGCCGGTCACCGTCGGCCAGCCGAAAAGCGACGCCCTTGCACTGTCCGCCACGGTTGAGAGCCATCATCAGGCCGGGGCTATCCTTGGTGCCGCGCCAGCGCGTCATGTTCATGCAGAAGGAGCGGTGCCAGCCGCGCGCTACGGCGACACGTTCCTCGACGTGGTCGATTTCCGGCTTCCAGATCAGCGAGCCGTAACCGAACAGCCACAGCGGTTCGGAGGCTGGGAGCTCAGCCTGCAATTCGTCGAGCATCGCGTCATAGTCGCGGTCATCCAGATGCGCCGCGTCCGGATCGGGACCGGCGTCCTCGATCTCGCGCCAGCAGCGTGCCACCAGTTGGGGTGTGAGTGACATCTGTCGTGCGGTCATGTCCCAATCCCGTTGCTGCCGGGTATGATTAGGCATCACGATCGAAACCGGCAATGCCGTCGCCCCAATTGACAAACGATTTGCCCGGGTGTCGGCTGGCGCATCACAGGAAGCCTGTCATGCAACCCAACCCGAGCGAGCGCGATCCCTATAATGGTTTGACCCGAGCTGAGCCGACGCTGCCCTCATCAGCCTATTGGGACGCGGACGCCTATCAGCGCGATCTCGACGCCATCTGGTACAAGAGCTGGCTGCTCGTCTGCCGCGAGGCCGACCTTGCCCAGCCGCTGGCTTTCAGGACGTTCAGGATCGGCACGCAGGAGATCGTCGTGCTGCGCGACGAGACCGATGCGTTGCGCGCCTTCCACAACACCTGCCGGCATCGCGGCTCGCAGCTCTGCCAGGAGAGCGAGGGGCGGCTGAAGGCGCGGCTCATCACCTGTCCCTATCATGCCTGGTCCTATTCACTGCGCGGCGACCTCGTACGCGTGCCGTCCAAATCGCTGCCCGAAGGTTTCGACAAGGCCGAGCATCCGCTCTACCGCGTGGCGCTTTCAGTGTGGCGCGGCTTTGTCTTCGTCAATCTCGCCGAGAATGCTGGCGGTTCGGCTGAGACATCCTTCGATCCCGCATCCGGCAACCTCGCCAACTGGCCGCTGGAAACGCTGGTATCAGGCCATGCGCTGCGCAAGGTCATGAACTGCAACTGGAAGATCTTCTGGGAGAACTTCAACGAATGCCTGCACTGCCCCGGCGTGCACAAGGATCTGTCGCGGCTGGTGCCGATCTATGGCCGCGGCCTGATGGGCCGGCACGACGATCCGGAATGGGCCCGCCATGCCGACAATGACGCGCCGGAGTTTTCCGGCGGCCTCAGGGCCGGAGCCGAGACGTGGTCGCGCGACGGTCAGGTCCATGGCCCGGTCTTTGCCAATCTGACGGCGGCCGAGCGGGGGGCGGGACAGACCTACGCAACCAGCCTGCCGTCGATGTTCATCGTCGGCCATGTCGACTATGTCAGGACAGTCCGGCTGGTGCCGCTTGGCCCGGAGCAGACCGAACTCACCGCCGAATGGCTTTTTTCGACCGAAGCGCTCGAAGCGCCCTCGACCGATATCGACAACATCGTCGCTTTCGGCAGGCAAGTGCTGGAGGAAGACGCCGCAATCTGCGAGGTCAATCAGAAGGGCTTGCGCTCGGTGCGCCACAAGGCCGGGGTGCTGATGCCCGAGGAGTACGACCTGCACCGCTTCCACAACTGGGTGCGCGCGCGCCATTCCGCGCTTGTGCCCAAGCCATAAGCGTCAGAGCGATTTGGGCAGATAGCGCCACGTGACAAAGCCGCAGGCCGCGGCCAGAATACCGAGGGTGGCGAACACCGAGCCCAGCCCGAAAAACGCCAGCACAACCGAATAAACCAGCGGCGGTGTCAGCTCGGAAAAGTCGAGGTAGGTGCGATAGACCGCCGCCATCTGCGCCCGCTCATAGGAGCGCACCGAACGCATGAAGGCGGTCGAGCCCAGCGCATCCAATGCGATGGCGAAGAACGCGCCGCACAGCAGGAAAGCGCCGGTGAGCAGCGGCACAGATTCGCCGACGGCGCCAGCCGCCAACAATATGGCCGACATGGCGAAATAGGCAAAGGTCATGGTTCGCCGGCCGCCGAAACGCTGTCCCACCCTGCCCCAGAAGATGGCCGTAAACAACAGCGCATTGCCGGCCGAAACCAGCAGGCCGCCGGCAAGCTCGCCCTCGCCCGTGATCACCATAAACAAAGGTCCGTAGACGAAGAACGTCGTCCAGAAGCAGGAACGGCCGAAGGCGATCAGCCAGGCGAGCCTCAGCCTGGGCTGCGCGACGAAGCGGCCGATATTGGCGAGCGGATTGGCCGGCCGCGTCTTGCCCGGGCGGATCGACTGGTTGTCGCCGAGCCGGTAGGTCCAGAACAGCGCCAGCAGGGCCATCGCGAAGATGGCGACGGTGCCATGCGCGGCATAAATGCCGAAACGCGTATAGAGGAAGATGCCGAGTGTCGGCCCGCTGGTCCAGGCGAGCATCGACCACGCCATGCGCAGCGATTCGGCCTGCATGAAATCAGTCTTGCGGATATGGTCCATGATGTAGAGGTTGAGCGTGATCGATAGCGCGCTGGCGCCCATCACCCGGCAAAGCATGCCCGCCAATTGCCCGGCCAGCGTATGCGTGACGAAGAACAGCGAGCCGATGGCAAGCAGGCAGGCACCCGCGGTGTAGACCCAGCGCCGGGCAAAGCGCCGGATCAGCATCGGCATGAACAGCGTCACCGACAGCCCAAGCAAGGACACGATCGTGTAGAGGATCGAGACGACCTGCTCGTTGTGGAGGATTTCATAGGCCTGGATCGGGATGACGCTCGACACGGTGGCGCGCGCGAAGGATTCGACCGCGTAGAGCGAGGCGAAGGTGCGCGCATCCGCCGACCGCAAGGCCGGAAGCCCGATCGGATGGCGCACATGGGTAGCCATTGCCTTCCCCGAAGCAGAATCGCCCAAAGCTGGACGTGGGGGCCAATCTGCCGTGGTAATTCCTGACCCGGTAACAGGAAACCGACGCGTTCACGGCAAAAAGCGAAGCCGGCCAAAGGCTTTCCGGCGCTGGCCTAAAGCGCACCTTGAGACCGCGCCGCTCGAACCGGCACAGAGGTCATGCATGGCTGCCTTCTTTTACCCGGGGCAACCGTGATAGTCGTCTTGGCTTGCTGAATCAGAATTGCGAGACCATGAGCACCCTCACGCTGACCGCACCCGTTCAGGATCAACCGAAGCCGAAGCGGATCGTCGCCATCGACATCGCGCGCGGCATCGCCTTGCTTGCCATGGCGAGCTATCATTTCACCTGGGATCTCGAATTCTTCGGCTACACCGACCCCGGCCTGACCGCCTTCGGCTGGTGGAAGTTCTACGCGCGCTGCATCGCCTCGACCTTCCTGTTCCTGGTTGGCGTCAGCCTCTATCTCGCCCATGGCAAACAGATCCGCTGGCCCGGCTTCTGGAAGCGCTTTGCCATGGTCGCCGGGGCAGCACTTGCCATATCGGTCGCCACCAGGCTCGCCACGCCTGATGGTTTCATCTTCTTCGGCATACTACACGAGATCGCACTGGCCAGCCTGCTCGGCCTGGCGTTCCTGAGATTGCCGGCGCTGCTGACGCTGCTTGTGGCGGCTTTCGTCATCGCCGCGCCCTTCTATCTCAGGTCCGAAATCTTCGACCATCCGGCCCTGTGGTGGGTCGGCCTGTCGGCATCCAATCCGCGCTCCAACGACTATGTTCCGCTGTTTCCCTGGTTCGGCGCCGTGCTTCTGGGCATCGCGGCGGCTAAACTCGGCTCCGCCTCAGGGGTGCTGACACGGCTGGCGAACCTCGTGCCCGGCCGCTGGTCAAATCCACTGGTGTTCATAGGCCGGCACAGCCTCGCCTTCTACCTGATCCATCAGCCGCTGCTGATCGGCTCGGTCTGGCTGTTTTCGCAAATCATGCCCGCCCCCGCTGAAAACAGGGACGTCAGCTTCCTCAAATCCTGCCAGGTATCGTGCGAGCAACAGCGCGACAACGAATTCTGCTCCAACTATTGTGGATGCATGCTGGATACGCTGCGGGGCGAGGCAAAGCTTGATCGGCTCTACAGCGGCGACCAGACCGCCGAATGGAAGTCGCATCTTGCTGACCTGGCGAGCACCTGTACCGCCAGCACCGAAAGCAAGTTGATGGAGGGAGGACAACAATGACCGATAACCTGCCGAAGCCCGGGCACATACCATGGCCGCCGCTGATCTATCTCGCGGCGATCGCCATCAGCGTCGCGCTCGGCCTGCTCTACCCGCTGCCATGGATCGGCGACCTTCTCGGCGACATCCTGTTCGCGGCCGGTCTTGTGGCGCTGTTCGGTGTCGTTGCCCTCTGGTTCACGGCGATCCGCATCATGATCCGGGCGAAGACGACGCTCAACCCGAATGGCGTGCCGGAGCATCTGATCACGTCAGGCCCCTTCGCTATCAGCCGCAACCCGATCTATTTGGCCAACACGCTGCTCATGATCGGCGTCGCCTTCGTATCGGGCATCGCCTGGTTCCTGCCGATGGCATTCATCGCCGCCTTCGCAACGCAGAAGGCCGCGGTCGAAGGCGAGGAGAAAATACTGGCGGCGAAATTCGGCAAGAAGTACCGGGATTACGCGAAAAGGGTCAGGCGCTGGATTTGAGCCACGCGAAGGCCGTCAAGTATTGACGCCGAGTTCCACCAGCCGCTCGACGCAGGATTCCTCGGCCTGGTCCAGCTCGGCCAGCGTCTCCTCGAGGTCACGGCGCTTCTGCCGGAGATCCTCGCGCTTCTCCTCGATGCGCTTGATCATCAGCTTGAGCTGGCCGACCTCGCCGGGCGGCTCCTTGTACATCTGGATGATTTCGCGGATTTCGTTGATCGAGAAGCCGAGCCTCTTGCCGCGCATGATCTGGCGGATGAGATGCCTATCGGATGGACGGAACAGCCGCGTGCGGCCGCGTCTTATCGGCTGCACCAGCCCCTCGTCCTCGTAGAAACGCAATGTCCGCGTCGACACGTCGAATTCACGGGTCAGTTCGGTGATCGAATAATACTCCCGCATCGTCACTCCAAATGCCTGGACTGGCGGGTTGCCGATCATGCGGCGATGCCCTTCATCCCCAAGAAAGGGCTCCCCCGTGCCGGAATCGACCGGTAGCTCCCCGCCGAAGCCTCGCACGCCACTTACGTAAAAGTCAATTGAATGCCTTATCCGGTTCCCGCGCCCAGATGCAGCCACCAGGTGGCAAGGCCAAGGAAGGCAAGAAAACCGATTACGTCGGTAATCATCGTCGTGAAGATCGATGACGAAATAGCCGGATCGGCGCCGAGCTTGTCGAGGAACAACGGAATCAGGATGCCTCCGAGCGCCGCGGCCAGCATGTTGACGATCATCGCCGCGGCAATGACCAAACCAAGATCGGGATTGTGAAACCAGAAGCCGGCGACCAGCCCGAGGATGGTCGCAATGACCATGCCGTTCAGCATGCCGACCATAACCTCGCGGCGAATGACGCGGCCGGCATTGTAGATATCGAGGTCGCGCGTGGCGAGCGCGCGCACGGTCACCGTCATCGTCTGTGTGCCGGCATTGCCGCCCAGCGAGGCGACGATCGGCATCAACGCGGCAAGTGCCACCATTTCCTCGATCGTCGCACCGAACATACTGATCACCGAGGCCGAGATGAAGGCCGTGCCGAGATTGACCAGCAGCCACGGCACACGCGAGCGTGAGGTCGCCGCAACCGTGTCGGAGAGTTCTTCGTCGCCGACGCCGCCCATGCGCAAGAGATCCTCCTCAGCCTCCTGCTGGATGACGTCGACCACATCGTCGATAGTCAGCACGCCGACCAGGCGCTCGTTCTCATCGACGACCGCGGCCGACAAAAGGTCATACTGCTCGAATTCCCGCGCGGCCTCTTCCTGGTCCATGGTCGCCGGAATGGCGTGTCGCGTCTCATGCATGACCTCTTCGACCTTGACCGAGCGCTTGGTGCGCAGGATCTGGTCGAGATCGATGGCGCCAAGCAGCTTGAAGCTCGGATCGATGACGAAGATCTGGCTGAAGCGATCGGGAAGGTTCTGGTCCTCACGCATATAGTCGATGGTCTGGCCGATGGTCCAGAATGGCGGCACCGCGACGAACTCCGTCTGCATGCGGCGGCCGGCGGTCTCTTCGGGATAATCGAGAGAGCGGCGCAGCCTGATCCGCTCGGTGAACGGCAGTTGCGACAGGATCTCGTCCTGGTCTTCCTTCTCGAGATCCTCGAGAATGTAGACGGCATCGTCGGAATCGAGTTCCTGCACCGCCTGGGCGATCTGCGCGTTGGGCAGATTGTCGACGATCTCCATGCGGATCGCCTCGTCGACCTCGGTCAGCGCCGAGAAGTCGAAGTCGGCGCCCAAGAGTTCGACCAGCGCGCGGCGTTGGTCGGGATGCAGCGCCTCGAGCAGGTCGCCCAGTTCCGATTGGTGCAGGTCGTTGACTTCGCGCTTCAGGGTCAGCGTGTCGCGATCGGCGATGGCGGCGCCGATCTGGGCCAGAAACGACGACAGGACGGCGCCGTCCTCGCCGTAGATATCGGCGTGAGGCTCCTCATGCGGCCTGGCGCCGGTCGTCTGATTGTCCTGGCCTTCCACCAGCGCCTCCCGCCGTCAGGATTCCGGAAAAGCTAGAGTTCAGGTCTAGAGCATCGAACCCAAAGGGGAAACCGGTTTTGGGAGAATCCGATGCCCAATCGAGAGATAGCGCGACAGCACCATTCGATTTACGAACCTGTCGCCCTAACGCACGGTAATATCAAACGAAAATACGCCTTTCCTCCCCGACCAAATCCGCCAGGAGACGACCGCATCCGCCAGGTGCCCGGAATGCCGATTCCGGCGAAATGGCATATGGGCCGGACTGCAGGCCGCGCGACAGCGCATGTCGCTGGGGAAAGAGCACCCCTGCGCGGTTGGGGCAGAATTGTCATGATGCAGCCCAGGAAACGGCCGGAACCGCCCATGCCCGCAACCAGAACAACCGGAAGCCCTTGAAGATCAGGTCGCAGACAACGAACAAGGCAATTGGCGAGCGGCGCGTTCGCGTGGTCGTCGCCGAACGCAATCCGCTTGTTGTCTCGGCGCTGCGCGAAATGCTGGACTGCGACGGGCGCTTCGAGCTTTTGACGTCCGTACAAAGCGGCAAGCGTTTCCTGGAGCTGGCAACGGAACAAAAGTTCGACGTCGCCCTCATCGGCTGGAAGCTCGCTGACATGGACGGCGCCGACGTTCTGGCCGAGGTCCAAAGCCGCGGGCTCGAGGTCCGCATCACCGTGTTTTCCAACGACCACGACATTGGCATCCTGAAACAATGCGTGCGCCTCGGGGCGCAAGGCTACTGCTTCCAGTTCGACGACCCGCCGATCATCTTCGAGACGATCCTGGCCGTCGCGCACGGTCGTATCTGTATCCCCTATATCGACATCAACAAGGTCAACGACACGCCTTTGTCGCAGCTCACGGTCCGCGAGCGCGAGCTGCTGGCAGTGCTTTCCGACGGCTGGACCAATTTGCAGATCGCCACAAGGACGGGCATCTCCGAGAACACGGTGAAATACCATCTCAAGAATCTCTACGACAAGCTGGACGTCCGCAACCGGGCAATGGCCGTCGCCCTTTATTCAAGCGAGAAGCAGCGTAGCCAGAAGCACCTTTCGGGTAGGGTGACAGGGTAGGACGAGCGGGTAGGCCAAACGGGTAGGCCGAGCCCACCCGCGCGCGGCGAGATCTTACCCGCCAAGGTGTTGTTGCCATTCACCATCGAAACGAAACTCCCCACCACCGTTTGCTGGATCAGGAGGAGTTCGCGCATGGCCGGTTTCACCCATCTTTTCATTCCGGGGCCGACCAACATCCCCGAGCAGGTCCGGCAGGCGATGAACCTCCCGATGGAGGACATGCGCGCCGGATCCTTCCCCGATCTCACCCTGCCGCTGTTCGAGGACATCAAAAAGGTATTCAAGAACGAGACCGGCCGCGTCTTCATCTACCCGTCCTCCGGCACCGGTGCCTGGGAAGCGGCAATGACCAATGTGCTCAGCCCCGGCGACCGCGTGCTGATGTCGCGCTTCGGCCAGTTCTCGCATCTATGGGTCGACATGGCCGAGCGCCTCGGCTTCAAGGTCGACGTGATCGACTGTGAATGGGGCACTGGCGTGCCGCTTGAGCTCTACGCGGAAAGGCTGAAGGCGGATAAGGCGCACCGCATCAAGGCGGTCTTCTGCACGCAGAACGAGACGGCGACGGGTGTGACCAGCGACGTCGCCGGCTGCCGCGCCGTGCTGGACGACGCAAGCCACCCTGCCCTGCTCTTCGTCGACGGCGTGTCGTCGATCGGCTCGATCGATTTCCGCCAGGAGGAATGGGGCATCGACTGCGCCGTCAGCGGCTCGCAGAAGGGTTTTATGCTGCCCGCCGGCCTCGGCTTCCTGTCGGTCAGCAAGAAGGCGCTGGTGGCTTCGAGGAGCGCGACCCACCGGCGCTGCTTCTTCTCCTTCGAGGACATGATCCGCGCCAACGATGCCGGATATTTCCCCTATACGCCGGCCACGCAGCTCCTGCGTGGGCTCCGCGCCTCGCTCGACCTGATCGAGGACGAAGGGCTGGACAACATCTTCGCCCGTCACCATCGGCTGGCTGAGGGCGTGCGCAAGGCAGTCGAAGCCTGGGGTCTGAAGCTCTGCGCCAAAGCGCCGAAATGGCATTCCGATACGGTGAGCGCCATCCTGGTGCCCGAAGGCATCGACAGCGGCGACGTCGTCAAGCGCGCCTACCAGACGTACCGGACCTCGCTCGGCGGCGGCCTCAACAAGGTGTTCGGCAAGGTATTCCGCATCGGCCATCTCGGCTGGCTGAACGAGGTGATGGTGCTGGCCTCGCTGTCGGCCGCTGAAATGGCGCTGCTCGACTGCGGCGTGCGGCTGGCGCCGGGCTCTGGCGTCGGTGCCGCCATCCAGCACTTCCGCGCCTCGGCCGAGCTGCCGGTCGCCGAAGCGGCGTGAGAGGGAGCCGACGATGAGCCACACCATCAACCACCTGAAAAAACTCCGCCTGCAGCGCAGCGAGCTGGCGGTTCCGGGCTCCAGCCCAGAGATGATCGACAAGGCGGCGAACAGCGCCGCCGACTTCGTCTTCCTCGACATCGAGGACGCGGTCGCACCGCCGGACAAGGAACGCGCCCGCAAGAACATCATTCAGGCGCTCAACGACATCGACTGGCGCGCCAAGGGCAAGACGGTCTCGGTGCGCATCAACGGCCTCGATACCCATTACATGTATCGCGACGTGGTCGACGTGATGGAACAGGCGGGAGACCGGCTGGACACGATCCTGGTGCCGAAAGTGGGCGTGCCGGCCGACCTCTATATGGTCGAGGCCATGGTCAACCAGATCGAGATGGCCAAGGGTTTTAAGACCCGCGTCGGTCTCGAAGCGCTGATCGAGACAGCGCTTGGCATGGCCAATGTCGAGGCCATTGCCGCCAGCCCGGGCCGGCTGGAAGCGATGCATTTCGGCGTCGCCGACTATGCCGCAAGCTGCAAGGCGCGCACCGTCAATATCGGCGGCCTCAACCCCGACTATCCCGGCGACCAGTGGCATTTCGCGCTGTCGCGGCTGACCGTTGCCTGCAGGGCTTACGGCCTGCGCGCCATCGACGGACCGTTCGGCGATTTCTCCGATCCGGAGGGCTACATCGCCGGAGCAAAACGTGCCGCCGCACTCGGCATCGAAGGCAAATGGGCGATCCACCCCTCGCAGGTCGAACTTGCCAACAGCGTCTTCTCGCCGCCGGAAAAGGAAGTCGCCCGCGCCAGGCGCATCCTCGAAGTGCTCAAGGAGGCGGAGGCGCTCGGCAAGGGAGCGGCGGCACTTGACGGCAAGATGATCGACGCGGCGTCGGAGCGCATGGCGCGCAACGTGCTGGTGGTCAACGAGGCGATCGAACGCGCCGGCCAGGCTGCGACGCACTGAGAATTACCGGGAGGACAAAATGGACATCCACGAATATCAGGCCAAGGAACTGCTCGCCCGTCACGGCGTGCATGTGCCGCGCGGCGGGCTTGCCTACAGCCCCGAACAGGCGACCTACCGGGCGCGCGAGATCGGCGGCGGCAAATGGGTGCTGAAGGCGCAGGTTCATTCCGGCGCCCGCGGCAAGGCCGGCGGCATCAAGCTCTGCGCCAATGACGAGGAGATCTCCAACGCGGCGGAAGCCATGCTCGGACGCAAGCTGGTGACCCAGCAGACCGGCCCGCGCGGCAAGTTGATCTCGCGGCTCTACCTCGAGGAAGCCGTCGACATCGCCCAGGAGCTCTATGTCGGCTTCGTGCTCGACCGCAAGGAAGAGCGCGTCATGATCGTGGCGTCGGCAGCCGGCGGCATGGAAATCGAGGACATCGTCGAGAAAGCTTCCGATTCCATCATCCGTACCACGGTCGATCCCGGTGTCGGCATGCAGCGCTTCCAGGCACGCGAGATCGCCTTCGGGCTCGGCCTCGACCAGAACCTGATCGGCAAGGCGACCGAAACCATCTTCAGCTGCTACCAGGTGTTCCGCGACTATGACGCCTCCATGTTGGAGATCAATCCGCTGGTGGTGACCCGCGACGGCAACCTCGTCGCGCTCGACGCCAAGATGTCGTTCGACGAGAACGCGCTGTTCAGGCGGCCGGAAATCTCCGAGCTGCGCGACAAGAGCCAGGAAGACCCGCGCGAAACCTTCGCCAGCGACCGCGGCCTCTCCTATGTCGGCCTCGACGGCAATATCGGCTGCATCATCAATGGCGCAGGCCTGGCCATGGCGACGATGGACATGATCAAGATCGCCGGCGGCGAGCCGGCCAATTTCCTCGACATAGGCGGCGGCGCCTCGCCCGAGCGGGTGGCGAAATCGTTCCGCGCCGTGCTCGGCGACAAGAATGTCGAGACCATCCTGGTGAACATCTTTGCCGGCATCAATCGCTGCGACTGGGTCGCCGAGGGCGTCGTCAAGGCGATGCGCGAGGTCGGCGTCAACGTACCACTGGTGGTGCGGCTCGCCGGCACCAAGGTCGAGGAAGGACGCCGCATCCTGGCCGATTCCGGCGAGAAGGTGATCGTCGCCGACACGCTTGCCGAAGCCGCCGAAAAAGCCGTCGCCGCATGGCGCGCGGCCACCAAGAAAAAAGCAGCCTGAGGGAGGTCGAAACATGGCAATCCTGCTCAACCGCAGCACGCGGGTCATCGTCCAGGGTTTTACCGGCAAGATCGGCAGCTTCCATGCCGAGGACATGAAGCGCTACGGCACCAAGCTCGTCGGCGGCGTGACGCCCGGCAAGGGCGGGCAGACGCATCTCGGCCTGCCGATCTTCAACACCGTCAAGGGCGCGGTGCGCGAGACCCGCGCCGAGGCCAGCATCGTCTTCGTGCCGCCGCCCTTTGCCGCCGATTCCATCATGGAAGCGGCGGATGCCGGCATAAAGCTTTGCGTCTGCATCACCGACGGCATCCCTTCGCAGGACATGATGCAGGTCAAGCGCTACATGCTTCGCTATCGCTTCGAGGACCGCATGCGGCTGATCGGGCCGAACTGCGCCGGCGTCATCACGCCCGGCCAGGCGCTGATGGGCATCATGCCGGGCAACATCTATCTGCCCGGTCGCGTCGGCATCGTCGGCCGCTCCGGCACGCTCGGCTATGAGGCCGCCTCGCAGATGAAGGCGCTCGGCATCGGCGTTTCGACCAGCGTCGGCATCGGCGGCGATCCGATCAACGGCTCCTCCTTCAAGGACATGCTTAAGCTGTTCGAGCAGGACGACGACACCGACGCCGTGGTGATGATCGGCGAGATCGGCGGACCGCAGGAAGCCGAAGCCGCGATCTGGGCGCGCAACAATATGCGCAAGCCGCTGATCGCCTACATTGCCGGGCTTTCCGCGCCAAAGGGCCGCCGCATGGGCCATGCCGGCGCCATCATCTCGGCCTTTGGCGAGTCGGCGCAGGAGAAGGTCGAAATCCTGAAAGAGGCCGGCGTCGTCATCGTGCCGACGCCCTCGTCCTTCGGCGAGGTCGTGGCCGACACGCTGGCACGGACGAAGAAGGCCGCGTAGTCCCCGAGGTCAGGCGGGGCCAAGGGCGACCGCAAAAGCGAAAACGGCGGCGCGCCCTGCGTGGTGCACGTCTCAAGACGCTGCGCGCACGGCTTGGCAATGCGGCGGCCAGGGTGCCGGGCAGGCGCCTGCCCGGTTTCATCGTGCGTCTGATGCTGCCATTCAGGCCGCACCTGCGAACGCTGGCGCCATTGATCGGGCGGAGATTCGAACTTTCGTCCGGGAAGGCGCGCCGGGTGCTCGGCTTTGCGCCATGCTCCGGCCAAGTAACCATCGTCGATTGCGCTCAAAGCCTGCTGGAAGATCGGCGAGAGGCACCAAGATAATACCACGATTGCGCAACAAAACTTAACACCACTTAACGCATGCCGCCGCTTTCATCTGAAATGGTGAGAGCATCGGGGGCTTATGGCCTCGCTATACTGGAGCGCGCATGTTTGCCAAAATGGACTCTGGAATATTTGCTGGCCGGGCATCTCTTGCAGCGATGGCCATCCTGTTTTCAACGCATCCGGGAATAGCCCTTGCCGCCGATGCCATTGCGGTGAATTCGGACGATTTCACCCTGCCGCCGCCCGAACCTTCCCGTTTCGCTCGCTTCGAGCAAAAACTGTCCGACTGGCATGTCGTCTTGGGCGGCGGTGCGATCATCGTCCCGGAATATGAGGGCAGCGACAAGTTCAAGATCATGCCGGTGCCCTTTGTCACGGCGACATTCCTCGACGTGGTGACGATCGACCCGACAGGCGCCAACATCGCCGTCTATAAGCAAGGCCGGTTCGAATTCAGCGCGCGGCTTGGTTATGAAATGGGCCGCAAGGAAGACGATTCCGATCGCCTGCATGGGTTGGGGGACGTCGATATGGGCGCGACCGTCGGCGGGAAGGCCGCAGTGAATTTCGGCCCGGCCGAAATCTTCGCGCAATTGGACAAGACCATCGGCGGCAGCGACGGCATGGTGGGCAGGATTGGGGTCGAGGTCAACCAGCCCTTGTCGCAATCATTGATGATCGGTGCCAGCGCTTCCGCCGAGTTCGCCGACGAAAATCATATGCAGGCGTATTTCGGCGTCACGCCGGAACAATCGGCTCGCTCTGGGCTGGCGCGCTACGATGCCGGCGCCGGGTTGAAGCGCGCCGATTTTTCGATCTCCGCCACATATATGCTCAACCAGAACTGGATGGTGCGCGGCGAAGCGGGGGTCGGCTTTCTCGTGGGTGACGCCGCGGACAGCCCGATCGTCGTCGAAAAAGTGCAGCCCTCAGGAATGCTTCTCGTCGGATATCGGTTCTGACGCCCGCACAGGTACCGGTCAGGCAATGGCAAATGTCGCACGGCAAAGACACCAGGGCGAGCTGGCCGCCGAATCCAAATCGGCAAGGCAAGGTGCGCGTATCCTCATCGTCGAAGACGATGCCGAGATCGCGCGCATGCTGGGCGAGACGCTCACCGAAAACGGCATGATTGTGCAAATAGCCGAGAATGGCGTTCGGATGAATGCCGCGCTTCGCAGCCAGAAATTCGATCTCATCGTGCTCGATGTCATGCTGCCTGGCGAAAACGGCCTCAACATCTGCCGCCGTCTTCGCGCGGAAACGAATATTCCGATCCTGATGCTGACCGCGCTTGGCGAGGAAATCGACCGTGTCTTTGGGCTGGAGATCGGCGCGGACGATTACGTGACGAAACCGTTCAGTGCGCGCGAACTGACGGCCAGGATACGGGCGCTGCTACGCCGCACCGTCTACGCTCCCGACGAGCGCGATTGGTCGAGGGTGCTTCTCTTCAATGGCTGGCGCCTCGACCCCATCCGTCGGCAATTGCATGATCCGAGCAATGCGCGGGTTTCGACCACGACGCATGAATTCGACCTGCTGCTCGCGTTCTGCCGCAACGCCGGCCGGGTTCTGTCGCGCGAGGAGCTTCTCGGCGTCACTCATGCCGGGCTCGCCGGGCCGATCGAGCGAAGCGTCGACGTCCATGTCAGCCGCATCCGCCAGAAGATCGAAAAGGATGCGCGCGATCCAGTGCTTCTCAGGACTGTTCGGCTGGGCGGCTACATCTTCACCGCGACAGTGGAGGAAGCATGAGGAATTTCGTCCGCCGCAGCCTGCCGCAGTCAGTGCGCGGGCAGCTCACGGCGATCATTCTCGTCGCGGTGTTTGTGATCCTGTCCACCGGATCGGTCATCGAAAGTTTTACAAGGAATATCGACTTGCCGGTCATCGACGACAGCGTCGTACGCGCCAGCGTGATTGCCGGCCTGTTGCGCGAAGCACCAGCGACAGCGCGTAACGAGATCCTCGCAGCGACGGCTCGTGCGGGCCTGGATTTCAAAATACTTTCGAAGGAAAAGACCGACAATATTCCATACTCTTATGTGCAGTGGCGAAACATCGAATGGCTTCTCGGGGTCGAAGACAGGCCGATTGACGGGCGATGGCTGACCATTGATGGTCAATCCGCGTTTGTCATCGGCCTGGATCAGCAGACCATCCTGGCTCATTTCGGAGTACCCGACACCTTGCTGACGTCAGACCTCGTCCGCTCCTTATTCTACAAGTTTATGGCCTTCATCGCCTTGCCAACCCTGATCTGGCTCTTTGCGGTATGGACCGTGACGGACCCGTTGAAGCGCATCTCGACAGCTGTCGGTTCGGCCGAGATCGAGAATGGCGACGAGCTTTTCGTCGAACGCGGCTCCATCGAGATGGTCGGCCTGGCGCGCGCATTGAACCGGATGAGGACACGTATCCGGGCGATGATCGAAAACCGCACGCGCATGCTGCGCAGCGTCAGCCACGATCTGCGCACGCCTTTGACGCGGCTGCGGCTTCGCACCGAGCGCATGGAGGACAACGCCACCCGCACTGCGATGCTGTCCGACATTCAGCACATCGAAGATCTGATCAACGAGACATTGACCTATCTGCGCAACGACGTTTCGACGGAGAAGTTGCAACGCGCCGACATTGCCAGCGTGCTGCAAACCGTCTGTGCCGAATTCTCCGATGTCGGGTTTTCGGTCTCGTATTCCGGACCGGACCGGCTTCTCGGCTGGTGCAAGCCCAATGCGCTGGCGCGTGCGATCACCAATCTCTGCGACAATGGGGTCAAATTCGCCAGCCATGTCACCGTCGCATTGACGCAGACCGACACAGTGGCGCGCATAGCGGTCGGCGACGATGGGCCGGGGATTCCAGTGGCGGCGCGCACCGATGTCTTCGAACCCTTCTTCAAGGAGGACACCTCACGCGGCATTGCGTCAAAGCATGGCTTCGGTCTTGGCCTCTCGATCGTTGCGGACATCATCCAGGGTCACGGCGGCAAGATCGAATTGCAGGACAACCGACCAAGTGGGCTCGTCGTTACCGTCGATCTGCCGAATGGACCAGGTGTCCAACAGTCATAAGACGGCTCACACAGCGCCTTCGTCTGACGAGCGCCATCGCGCGAGAATGGCCGAAACGCTGGCGCGGACAAAGAAGGCCGCGTGAACACAACGGTCCTCCTACGCCAAGGCTTCGGAGGACACTCCTTCGTCTAACGACCTTCAGGTGGCCTGCCACCCGAAGCTCGAAGAGCGAAGGGTGGTGCGGTCGAGAAGACTCGAACTTCCACGGGTTGCCCCACAGCGACCTCAACGCTGCGCGTCTACCAATTCCGCCACGACCGCACGTGGTAGGAGCCGGAACGAACCGGCTCGCGGCGTGTAGCAAATCGTTTCCGGCGAAACAAGGGCGCGTCGCGCAATAATCGCCCGGGAATCGGCACATGGGTCGAGAAGATTGAAACGCGCTCCGAACTGGACGTTTCGGCCGATTGCCGCCATATGAAGGGCGAGACGAGATAAGCCCATGACACAACGCAGCCAGATCGCCACGTCGTTCCTGCCCCTGCCCGGTTCGGCACCGGTCGAATGGCGGATCGAGCCCGGCCTCACCGCCTATCCAGACGCACTCGCCTTCATGGAGGCGCGCGCCGAAGCGATCAGAGCTGGCGCGGCCGGCGAGATGGTCTGGCTGGTCGAGCATCCGCCGCTCTACACCGCCGGCACCAGTGCCCATGTCGAGGATCTGATCGAACCGGATCGTTTCCCGGTATTCGCGGCCGGGCGCGGCGGCGAATATACCTATCACGGGCCGGGCCAGCGCGTCGCCTATGTCATGCTCGATCTCAAGCGCCGGCGCGAGGATGTCCGCGCCTTCGTCGCCGCCCTCGAACAATGGATCATCGGCACGCTCGCCGCCTTCAATGTGCGCGGCGAACGTCGCGAGGACCGCGTCGGTGTCTGGGTGGTGCGGCCGGATCGCCCCGCTTTATCAGACGGATCACCTACCGAGGACAAGATCGCCGCCATCGGCATCAGACTGCGGCGCTGGGTGAGCTTTCACGGCATCGCCATCAATGTCGAGCCGGATCTCAGCCATTTCAGCGGCATCGTGCCATGCGGTGTTGCGGATCGCGGCGTCACCAGCCTTGTCGATCTCGGCCTTCCCGTGACCATGGCCGATCTCGACCTGGCTCTGAAATCGGCCTTCGAGGATGTGTTCGGCCCGGCCGCGCCTTTGCCTGCCGAGGCGGCCCGCAAGGCCAGCTGAAATCGCGTCCGGATCAGGGTGTGTTGAGATTCAGGTCAGGCCTAAGCTGACAAGCCGGGCGTATGCCCACAAAACCCCATAGCCGTGAATGGTGAACACCGCCAGCAGTGCGCCGGCCATGGCGAAGCGGTCGAAGGTGCGGATCGGCTTCAGCTCATGACGCGGCTTTACCGCGCTGCCCATCGTCAGCAGGCTGAGGATGGCAAAGACGGCCCCCGCCACCAACAGGAAGCCGTGCGAGAAGCCGGCCCGCCAGCCGAGCGTCAGAAAGGCGGAAAGCAGGACAAACGATGCCAGCGCCAATGCGATCGGGCCGGGGCAGATCTGGCGCAGCACCTGGCCGCCATCGAACTTCCACACCGGCACCAGATTGGCGACGTTGAACAGCGCAGCGCAGCCTGCAAGCGTCGCCAGCAGTGCCGCGGCGAGCCGGTGTCCCTCCCCGCTGGCAAGCGCGCTGGCAGCGATCAGCAGCGGCACCAGGAAAGCCGAGAAGCCGGCGCCCATCAGCGCCACGAAAGCCACTTCGAAACGGCTGTCATAGGGCCGCCCACCTATGGCGATGCCGCCGAGCAGCGGGATGAAGATCATCCGCACCTTGCGATGGCCCATCAGCCGGAACGCCACCATATGCCCGAGCTCATGCAAGGCAACCACCGATGTCAGGATTGCGGCCAGCGCTAGGCCGCCAAGGTTCAACCCGAAGAGCGGCCACAGGATGAATGCCGAAAGCACGGCGAAGCCGATCTGGCTGAGCGGATGCTCGAACCAGCCGCCCTTGCGATAGCGTCCGGTCCTCGCCCAGATATCCAGCTTGCCGAGTTCACGGCGCATGGCGAAATAGCGGAAGATCAGGAACGCGACGCCGCGGTAACGGTCGGTCCGGCTCAGCGTCACGCGCGTTGCGCCGCCCTCAGCAACGAGTTCCGTGGTTTCGCGATAATCGGTCCAGAACGATGCATCGAGCGATGTGTCGTCGAGGACGCGCATGGAAAAGCGACTGCCTTCCACGACGTCATTCAGCAGAACCTTGCGCTCGATCGGCTGGCCGTCGCGTCCTTCCCAGGACAGGATGATCCGGGTTTGTCCCCGATCATCGAGCGTCTCTGCGTAAAGTATCTCGCCCGACCAGCCGGCATTGCCGCCAAGCGGCCACAATGCCTGCCAGAGGAGGCGTCGGTCCGCCGCCACCAGCCGGCTGAGCCTGACCGTGCGCAAACCGAGCGGCGCGGTCAGCAGCAGGAAAATCAGCCCGAGATTGCAGGCCACGAGAATGGCCGTCACGACCGGCGACACTTGGCGTTACCCTCTCTTTCCCTCGGGGCACCCTAGCGTCATGGCGGCAAGAAAAGCTTAACGACACAACACCTCCTTGCCCGCCGGAAAACAGATGCGGCAAGCCCGCAGGCTTCACATCGCTCCGATCCAGATCGCCATGGAAATGAGAAATGTGCTCATGCAAACCAGCGAAACGACATCCTGAACAAGATCGGCCATAACTCTCTCCTGTTGTTGGTATGTTCGTATTTTGTTCTAATTTTGTTCGAATGTCAACGACCGCTATCGGGCACACCGCGAAATTCCGGGCGATCAATTCGGCAGGGTTAAGGAAAGGTTGACGCGGCGAATGCCGGTTATCAAGCGTCGGCCAGGGCTCGTCGAGACTCAGGTCAGGCCGAGTCGAGAATGGTGGATTCCGAGAACCAGAGCGGAGCGTACGTTTGGGTACGCGTGAGCACCGGCCTACGCCGACCGTAGCCTTAACTGCTGCGACCGCTCATGAGTGCTACGGCCGGCGAAGGCCGGAAGCGCAGGAAGCCGCCTTTCGCAGGCCGGCCTCACCTTAGTATCGCCGTGCCCTACTAAAGGGGGACGACCTTGCCGTCAGCCAGCGTCACGCGGCGGTCCATCCGCGAGGCCAGCTCATGATTGTGGGTGGCGATCAGCGCCGCCAGGCCCGATTGCTTGACCAGCGCCTGCAACGCTTCGAACACATAGGAAGCGGTGACCGGGTCGAGGTTGCCGGTCGGCTCGTCGGCAAGCAGCACCAGGGGTGCGTTGGCGACGGCGCGCGCAATGGCGACGCGCTGCTGTTCGCCGCCGGAGAGTTCCGACGGCCGATGCTGCGCCCGCTTGCCGATCTGCATATAGTCGAGCAGTTGCGCCGCCCGCTCGGCAGCCTCCTTGGGCGCCAGCCCTTTGATGAGCTGCGGCATCATAATGTTTTCCAGTGCCGAGAATTCCGGCAGCAGATGATGGAACTGATAGACGAAGCCGACATCGTTGCGGCGGATCGCCGTGCGCTCGTCATCGGAGAGCCGCCCGCAGGCGCGGCCGGCCAGGATCACGTCGCCGGCGTCCGGCCGCTCCAGCAGTCCGGCCGTGTGCAGCAGCGTCGATTTACCGGTGCCAGAAGGCGCCACCAGCGCCACGATCTCGCCGCGCCTGAGCGAAAAATCGGCGCCGTTGAGAATGGTCAGCTTGCGCGGCCCCTGGACATAGTGTCGCTCGACGCTCTTCAGCTCAATAATGGCCTCGGCCATCATTCGTACCTCAGCGCTTCGACCGGATCGAGCCTGGCCGCGCGCCATGCCGGAAACAGCGTCGCCAGGAACGACAGCACCAGCGCCATCAGCACCACCGAGATCGTCTCGCTGGCGTCCATGCGGGCTGGCAACTGGCTGAGGAAATAGAGCTCGGGGTTGAACAGCCGCTCATTGGCCAGCCAGGAAAAGAACTGGCGGATACGCTCCACGTTGAGGCAGATGACGACGCCGAGCAGCACGCCGGCTATGGTGCCGACCACGCCGATCGCCGCACCCGTCATCAGGAAGATGCGCAGGATGGCGCCACGCGTGGCGCCCATGGTGCGCAGGATGGCGATGTCGTGGCCCTTGTCCTTCACCAGCATGATCAGGCCCGAGATGATGTTGAGCGCCGCCACCAGCACGATCAGCGTCAGGATCATGAACATGACGTTGCGCTCGACCTGCAGCGCGTCGAAGAAGGTCTTGTTGCGCTCCCGCCAGTCGACGAGATTGACCGGGCGCTGGGCGGCCTCCTCGACCTTTGGTTTCAGCGCGTCGACATTGTCGGGATTGTCGACATAGACCTCGATTGTCTGAGCACGGCCGTCCATGTTGAAATAGAGCTGCGCTTCCGAAAACGGCATGTAGACGATGGAGCTATCATACTCCGACATGCCAACCTCGAAGATCGCCGTGATCGGATAGCCCTTCATCCGCGGCGTCGTGCCGAGTGGCGTGACATCGCCGTCAGGCGAGATCAGCGTGATGGTATCGCCGAGCACGAGGCCGAGATTCTCGGCCATGCGGCTGCCGATGGCGACGCCCTCACCCGTGTCGAAGCCGACGATCGAACCCTGCTTGATGTTGTTGGCGACGATCGAGATCTTGCCCAGATCCTCGCCGCGTATGCCGCGCACCAGCGCGCCAGTGCCGCCGCCAATATTGCCTTGCGCCAGCACCTGCCCGTCGATCAGCGGAATCGCGTATTTGACGCCGGACACGCCGTTGATGCGGCTGGCGACCTGCGCATAGTCCTCCAGCGGCATATCCAGCGGCTGCACGATCAGATGGCCGTTGACACCGAGGATCCGCGTCAGCAACTCGGCGCGGAACCCGTTCATGACGGCCATGACGACGATCAGCGTGGCGACACCCAGCATAATGCCGAGAAAGGAAATCGAGGCGATGACAGAGATCACCGTTTCCTTGCGGCGCGAGCGCAGATAGCGCCACGCCACCATGCGCTCGAAGACGGAGAAGGGTCCGGCGGCCGTAGGTGCCGCTGCTGCCGCCTCAGTCACGCGGCGATACCGAAACGCTTTTTCAAATCCGCGAGCGGCAGCGTCTCGCGCTCGCCGGTCTTGCGGTTCTTGACCTCGACCTCGCCGGCGGCCACGCCGCGCGGCCCGACGATCACCTGCCACGGCAGGCCGATCAGGTCGGCGGTGGCGAACTTGCCGCCTGGCCGCTGGTCGGTGTCGTCGTAGAGCACGTCCTTGCCTGCGGCGGTCAGTGCCGCATAAAGCTCGCCGCTGACGCGGTCGCAGTCGGCATCACCGGCCTTCATGTTGATCAGGCCGACATCGAACGGCGCCACCGCTTCCGGCCAGATGATGCCGTTGTCGTCATGGCTGGCTTCGATGATGGCCGCGACCAGCCGCGAGGGTCCGATGCCGTAGGAGCCTCCGGAGACGAAATGGTCCTTGCCGTCGGGTCCGGTTACCTTGGCGCCCATCGGCTTGGAGTATTTGTCGCCGAAATGGAAGATATGCCCGACCTCGATGCCACGCGCCGAGACGCGGTCGCTTGTCGAGACCTTCTCCCAGGCCGCCTCGTCATGCATTTCGTCGGTGGCGGCGTAGGGCGTCGTCCATGTCTTCACGATACCGCCGATCTCTCCATCGTTGGAAAAATCGGTGTTTTCGTCAGGCACAGCCAGCGAAAGATAGTCGCGATGGCAGAACACCTGGCTCTCGCCGGTGTCAGCCAGGATGATGAATTCGTGGCTGAGATCGCCGCCGATTGGCCCGGTGTCGGCGCGCATCGGAATGGCCTGCAGGCCCATGCGCGTGAAGGTCCTGAGATAGGACACGAACATCCTGTTATAGGCGGCCTTGGCGCCCTCATAGTCGAGATCGAAGGAATAGGCGTCCTTCATCAGGAACTCGCGTGAGCGCATGACGCCGAAGCGCGGCCGCACCTCGTCGCGGAATTTCCATTGGATATGATAGAGGTTGATCGGCAGATCCTTGTAGGATCTGACATAGGAGCGGAAGATCTCGGTGACCACTTCCTCATTGGTCGGACCGTAGAGCATATCGCGATCCTGCCGGTCCTTGATGCGCAGCATCTCCTTGCCATAGTCCTCGTAGCGGCCGCTTTCACGCCACAGCTCGGCCGACTGGATGGTCGGCATCAGGATTTCGAGTGCGCCGGCGCGGTCCTGCTCCTCGCGAATGATCCGGCAGACCTTGTCCAGCACGCGCTTGCCGAGCGGCAGCCAGGAAAAGCTGCCCTGCCCCTGTTGATGGATCATACCGGCGCGCAGCATCAGCCGATGCGAGACGATTTCGGCCTCGCGCGGATTTTCTTTGAGTATAGGCAGGAAATAGCGCGACAAACGCATGGACTGATCCGTGAGAGAGGATTGCCGCACCGGAATCGGCGCGGTGCTGGCTTGCTTGCCCCGGCTTCATAGCCATTTCATGGCGGAATGGAAACCCGGCCCATGGCGTCGAAATGGCGCTGCAACGGGTGCACCAGTGCCGCACAAGGCCTTGCTGGTCGTTTCGCAAGCAACGCCTGCCACACTATTGTGCAGTGCAGCACGAGATTGCCTGTTTCGAGGCAAAATTCTGCGTGACAATTTCATCCGGCTTAGGCTAGTGTGCCCCGATAACCGAGAGGGCGGAGAATAATCTGCTCTCCTACGCGGTCAAAGTCTTGGGAGGATGCGATCTAGGCGCGGTTACTCGCTGCCGCCGGATACCGGAAACAGATCGGACGCGTTTAAATTGCAAGGCCTCGTGCCTTGCATTTTTTTTGTGCAATCATCTGCTTAGCACAGCGTATTGCCAAATTGCTTTATCCCACGCCTGTCGCTCAAAGCCTGCCCATGGGCCTGAGGCGAGATTACCCGCTAACGCGCATAAAACAAGAAATTTACGCGCGTAAGATGAATCCTTGGGGCGTGGCGCGCGCTCACGGCAGCACGATAAATCCGGAAGCCGGCTTTGTTTTTCGGCGCCGATCGGCGCCTGCGTTCAGGACGAGGAAAAGAGCCTTTCGGCGACGCTAATGCTTGGGCATCTGGTTGAAGTCCGGCACGATGTGCGGGATGTCGTCGATGCCGAGTCCGAGCCCCCTGGTGATGCCGTAGAAGATGCCCATGAGGACCAGCGTGGCGACCGTCGTCCTGAGCACGGCGCGCAGCATATGCGGTCCGCGCGGCGCGCTCGGAACCGTGCCCAGCGTCACGTCCTCGTCTTCATCCTGCGTCCGCATGCTGAACGGCAGCACGGCGAACAGCACGACCCACCAGGTGGCGAAGAACAGGGCGATGAACGAAACCCAGCTCATGCTTGCTCCAGTTCGACCAGCGTGCCGAAGAAATCCTTGGGGTGCAGGAACAGCACCGGCTTGCCGTGCGCGCCGGTCTTGGGGCTGCCGTCGCCCAAAACACGCGCGCCGGCTGCCTTGAGTTGGTCCCGCGCGGCCAGGATATCGTCCACTTCATAGCAGACATGATGCATGCCGCCCGAGGGGTTCTTCTCAAGGAACGCCTGGATGGGCGACCCCGCGCCGAGCGGCTCAAGCAACTCGATCTTGGTGTTGCCGACATCGACGAACACCACGGTCACGCCGTGTTCCGGCAGCGCCTGCGGCGCGGTCACCCGAGCGCCGAGCGTATCGCGATAGGCCGCGGTCGCCGCGGCCAGATCCGGCACGGCAAGCGCGACATGGTTCAGGCGTCCGAGCATTGGCAGTATCCTCAGGGGATTAGGCAGTAGGCAGTAGAGAAAAAGTTTGGCCGCCTTCTGCTATTGCCTACTGCCTAATCCCTATTCCCTCACCTTGTGACGAACACCGTCACCAGCGGCTTCTTGCCCCAGGCTTCGTTGGCAGCACCGCGCACGGCACGGCGCACCGCCTCCTGCACGAGGTCCAGGTCTTTTCGGCGCTGACGGGGGATGGAGTCCACGGCGCCGATTGCCGCATCGAGCATCAGGTCTTCCAGGGTCTCGCCGCTGGCATCAGCCTCGGCGACACCGATGGCGACCAGATCGGGATCGCCGGCGAGCTCATATTTGTCATCGAGCACGACATTGACGGCGACATGGCCGGCGAAGGACAGTTTGCGCCGATCGCGAATGCCCATCGCCTGGTCGGTGCCGATCAGGCGACCGTCCTTGTAGATGCGGCCGAACGGCACCTGGTCGATGATCGTGGCGGCACCTGGATAGAGCCTCAGCATATCGCCGTCGCGCACCTGCGCCACCTGGCCGATGCCGGACATCGACATCAGTGACCCCTGGGCCACCAGATGCGCCGCCTCACCATGCACGGGAACGCCGATCAGCGGGCGCACCCACTCATACATCTTGCGCAATTCATTGCGGCGGGGATGGCCGGAAACGTGCACCAGCGCATCGCCGTCCTCGATGATCTTCATGCCGAGATCGATCAGGCGGTTCTTGATCTCCAGAATCGCCTTCTCGTTGCCGGGTATGGTACGCGAGGAAAACACCACCGTGTCGCCTGCCGTCAGCGACACCGATTTCATCTCGTCGCGCGACAGCTTGGCGAGCGCGGCGAGCGGCTCGCCCTGGCTGCCGGTGCAGATGATGACGAGGTTTTCGCGCGGGATGAAACCGTAATCTTCTTCGGCGATAAATTCGGGCAGCCCGTCCATATAGCCGAGTTCGCCCGCCACATCGATGACGCGCTTCAGCGAACGGCCGAGCACCAGGCACTGGCGGCCAGCGTCCCGCGCCGCCTTGGCAATGGAAACGATGCGCCCGACATTGGAGGAGAAAGTGGTGACGGCGACGCGGCCCGCGGCACTCTGGATGACGCCCTTGAGGCCCTCGCCCACCGCCACTTCCGACGGCGACTCCCCTTCCCGCAGCGCGTTGGTGGAATCGCAGATCAGCGCCAGCACGCCCTTGTCGCCATAGGCGCGGAAACGCGCCTCGTCGGTTTTGGGGCCGATGGTCGGCTCCGGATCGATCTTCCAGTCGCCGGTATGGATGATGGTGCCGGCCGGCGTCGTGATCGCCAACGACATCGGTTCCGGAATGGAGTGCGCCACTGGAATGGCCTCGATCTCGAACGGGCCGATGGTGAACTTTTCGCCGGCCCGGTAGATCGTCGTCGGGATCTTCGGCGCGCCCTGCTCGCCCTGCCGCTTGGCCTCCAGCAGGCCGGCGGTGAACGGCGTCATCCACACCGGCGCCTTGAGCTTCGGCCAGATGTCGTGCAGCGCGCCGTAATGGTCCTCATGCGCATGGGTGATGACGATGCCGCGCAGATTGGCGAGGTTCTCCTCGATGAAGCGCGTGTCGGGCAGGATCAGGTCGACGCCCGGATGCGCGGCGTCGGGAAAGGTAACGCCGACATCGACGACGATCCATTCACGCGCATTGGCCGGCCCATAGCCATAGAGGGCGAAGTTCATGCCGATCTCGCCGACGCCGCCGAGCGGCACGAAGACGAGTTCGGCGTTTTCCGCTGTCGCCATGATCTTTCCTTTCCTGGCCGGTCAAAGCCCGCCGATCAAACCCGGGCTGACGCAACCGCGCCGAAATGTACGTCGCCGGCGGCGATCGTCAGAACCGAACCCTCATCGTCGCGGATCACGAAACGGCAGTGCTCGTCAATGGTCTCGAAGGTGCCGCGAACCACATTACCGTCAATTCTGACAGCAACCTGCCCGCCAAGCCCCGCCGCACGCTCCAGCCAGCGCCGTCTGACGGCTGACAGCCCGCGTCCTTCGTTCCACAGCCGCGCATTCTCGCTCCAGGCATCCGACAGCGCCAGAAACAATGTCTCGGCATCGCAGACGGCGCCCAGCGCGTAAAGCGATGTAGCCGGATAAGGTAAATCCTTGGGGTATGCCACCACATTGACGCCGATGCCGACCGCCACCGCGAAGCGGCCGCCTTCTAATATCGCCGATTCCAGCAGGATGCCGGCAAGCTTGGCGCCGGAGGCGAGCACGTCGTTCGGCCATTTCAGCTCGAAACGGTTCTTGCCTTCGCTGGCGCCATCGAGGCCGATCGAGATCCTGCCCTTCGGCACGACGGCGTCGAGCGCATCGGCCAGCGCCAGTCCCGCGACGAAGCCGAGCGTCGCGGCAAGCCGAAGCTCGGCAGTGGTGACGACCAGCAACGTCGCCGCCAGATTGCCCTCGGGCGTCGCCCAGACCCGGCCGCGCCGGCCACGTCCGCTTTCCTGCTTCTTTGAAACGACCCAGAGCTTGCCGGGATCACCCGCGCGCGCATGGTCGAGCGCCAGCGCGTTGGTGGAACCGACTGTCTCATGCGCTTCGAGCCGGAAGCCGTCCGACGCTGCGGTTGGAGCCAGCCGAAATGCCATCCCGTCTAAAAGAAGGTCTTTGCGGCGGCTTCGGCATAGGTGCCGATCGGCCCGCCGATCAGCACGTAAAACAGCACGAAGGCGCCACTGACGCCGAGCACGACACGCAATTCGGTCGCCATCGGCACGAAGCCGCCGACCGGCTCATCGAACCACATGATCTTGATGATGCGCAGATAATAGTAGGCGCCTACCACCGAGGCCAGAACGCCAATGATCGCCAGCGCATAGAGATTGGCGTTGATGGCGGCCAGGAACACGTACCACTTCCCCCAGAAGCCGGCGAGCGGCGGGATGCCGGCCAGCGAGAACATCAGTATGGTCAGGATCGTCGCCATGATCGGATTGGTCGAGGACAGGCCGGCAAGATCGCTAATTTGTTCGACATTGCCTTCCTTGCGCCGCATGGCGAGGATGAAGGCGAAGGTGCCGAGCGTCATCACCAGATAGATCAGCATGTAGATGGCGACGCCGCGCACGCCGGCCTGGCTGTTGGCGGCAAGGCCGACCAGCGCGTAGCCCATATGGCCGATCGAGGAGTAGGCCATCAGCCGCTTGATGTTGGTCTGGCCGATGGCCGCGAAGGCGCCGAGCGCCATCGAGGCGATCGAGATGAAGACGATGATCTGCTGCCAGTCGGAGGCGATCGGCTTGAACGCGCCCATGGTGACGCGCACGATCAGCGCCATTGCCGCCATCTTGGGTGCTGCCGCCAGGAAGGCCGTCACCGGCGTCGGCGCGCCTTCATAGACGTCAGGCGTCCACATATGGAACGGCACCGCCGATATCTTGAAGGCGAGGCCGGCCAGCACGAAGACCAGGCCGAAGACGAGGCCAAGCTGGCGCTCGCCACTGCCGAGCGCCGTGGCGATCTCCTGGAAGCCGGTATTGCCGGTGTAGCCGTAGACGAGGCTGATGCCGTAGAGCAGCATGCCCGACGACAGCGCGCCAAGCACGAAATACTTCAGGCCCGCCTCGGTCGAGCGCAGATTGTCGCGATTGATCGCCGCCAGCACGTAGATCGCCAGCGATTGCAGTTCGAGGCCGAGATAGAGCCCGATCATGCCATTGGCCGAGATCATCAGCATCATGCCGAGCGTGCAGAGCAGGATCAGCACCGGATATTCGAACTTGTCGAAATGCTCCGCCTTGGCGAAGCGCATCGACATCACCAGCGTCACCGCCGAGCCGATCAGCGCCAGCACCTTCATGAAGCGAGAGAAGGGATCCTGGACGAAGGCTTCGCCGTAAGCATTGCCCTGCCCGGTGGAAAAGATCAGCCAGATGCCGGCGAGTACCAGGACGGCGACGGCAAGACCGGTCACCGTGCTGGTGGTGTTGGAGCGCGAATAGGCGCCCACCATCAGCAGCGCCAGGGCGCCGATGGCGAGGATCAGCTCTGGTGTCGAGAGCGACAGGCTGGAGAGAAGGTCCGGCGTCATGGTTCGCAAAACCCTTAGGTTAGTTCGCCGCCGCGGTCTGCGCGGTGCCGATGGATGCGGTGACATTGGTGACGAGCGCCTTGACCGATTCGGCCGTGGCGTCGAAGACCGGCGCCGGGTAGACGCCGAAGAAGATGACCAGCACGACCAGCGGGTAGATGATCACCTTCTCGCGCGCCGACAGGTCGAGCAGGCCCTTCAGGCTATCCTTGGTCAGCGCCCCGAAGATCACCCGGCGGTAGAGCCAGAGCGCATAGGCTGCCGACAGGACGACGCCGGTGGCGGCGAAGAACGCTACCCAGGTGTTGACCCGGAACACGCCGAGCATGGTCAGGAACTCGCCGACGAAGCCGCTGGTACCGGGCAGTCCGACATTGGCCATGGTGAAGATCATGAACACCGTGGCGTATTTCGGCATGTTGTTGACCAGCCCGCCATAGGCGTCGATGTCGCGTGTGTGCATGCGGTCGTAGATGACGCCGACGCACAGGAACAGCGCGCCGGAGACGAGGCCGTGCGACAGCATCTGGAAGATGGCACCCTGCACGCCTTCCTGGTTCATCGCGAAGATACCCATGGTAACGAAACCCATATGGGCGACCGACGAATAGGCGATCAGCTTCTTCATGTCCTCCTGCATCAGCGCCACTAGCGAGGTGTAGATGATGGCGACAACCGACAGGGTGAAAACCAGCGGCGCGAACATTTCGGACGCCAGCGGAAACATCGGCAGCGAGAAGCGCAGGAAGCCGTACCCGCCCATCTTCAAGAGGATGGCGGCCAGGATCACCGAACCGGCCGTCGGCGCCTCGACGTGCGCATCAGGCAGCCAGGTGTGCACCGGCCACATCGGCATCTTCACCGCGAAGGATGCGAAGAAGGCGAGCCACAGCCATGTCTGCATGTTGGCCGGGAAATTATGCGTCAGCAGCGTCGGAATGTCGGTGGTGCCGGACTGGAAGAACATCGCCATGATGGCGAGCAGCATCAGCACCGAGCCGGCCAACGTATAGAGGAAGAACTTGAACGAGGCATAGACGCGCCGCTTGCCGCCCCACACGCCGATGATGATGAACATCGGAATCAGGCCGGCTTCGAAAAAGACGTAGAACAAGACGATGTCGAGCGCGCAGAACACACCGATCATCAGCGTTTCCAGCAAAAGGAACGCGATCATATAGGCCTTGACGCGCTTCTCGATCGATTCCCACGAAGCAAGGATGCAAAGCGGCATCAGGAACGTGGTCAGGATGACGAACAGCATCGAGATGCCGTCGACGCCCATATGATAGGAAATGCCGGAGTCCAGCCAGGCGAACTTTTCCACGAACTGGAAGCCGGGCTGCGAATTGTCGAAGCCGGTCCAGATGAACAGCGAAATGATGAAGGTGATGCTCGTCGTCCACAGCGCGATGGCGCGGATGTTGCGGCGTGCGTTCTCGCTGTCATCCCTGATGAACAGGATCAACAGTACACCCACCAGCGGCAGGAAGGTGACCAGCGATAGGATCGGCCAGGCGGTCATCAGAGCATCATCCAGGTGACGAGTGCGGCAACGCCGATCAGCATGGCGAAGGCATAGTGATAGAGGTAGCCGGTCTGCAGCTTGACGACACGGTTGGTGACGTCGACGACGCGCGCCGAAATGCCGTCAGGCCCAAGCCCGTCGATGATGGTGCCGTCGCCGGTCTTCCACAGGAAGCGGCCGAGCCGTTTTGCCGGCCGCACGAACAGGAAGTCGTAGAGCTCGTCGAAGTACCATTTGTTGAGCAGGAAGGCGTAAAGCAGGCGGTGGTTGGCGGCGACACTGCGCGGCAGTTCCGGCGAGCGGATGTAGAACTGCCAGGCGATCAAGAAGCCGATCACCATGGCGATGAAAGGTGACAGTTCCACCCACAGCGGCAGTTCGTGGATGTCGTGCAGGATGTGGTTTTCCGGCAGCGTGAACAGTGACGCCTTCCAGAATTCGGCATAGCCTTCGCCGATGAAGGCGCCATGGAAGATGATGCCGGCAAACAGAGCGCCCGCCGCCAGGATGAACAGTGGCACCAGCATCACCGGCGGCGATTCGTGGACATGATGCATGACCTCGTGGCTCGCCCGCGGCTCGCCGTGAAAGGTCATGAAGATCAGCCGCCAGGAGTAGAAGGAGGTGAAGCAGGCGGCGACAACCAGCAGCACGAAGGCAAAGCCGGCGAACATATTATGGCCGGCAAAGGCGCTTTCGATAATCGCGTCCTTGGAGAAAAAGCCGGCGGTGCCGATGACCGTCACCGGAATGCCGACGCCGGTCAGCGCCAGCGTGCCGATCACCATCATCCAGTAGGTCTTCGGGATGAGTGTCCTCAGGCCACCCATCTTGCGCATATCCTGCTCGTCCGAGACGGCGTGGATGACCGAACCCGAGCCGAGGAACAGCAGCGCCTTGAAGAAGGCATGCGTGAACAGGTGGAAGATCGCCGCTCCATAGGCGCCGACGCCGAGCGCCACGAACATGTAGCCGAGCTGCGAGCAGGTCGAATAGGCGATGACGCGTTTGATGTCGTTTTGGACGAGGCCGACGGTGGCCGCGAAGAAGGCGGTGAAGGCGCCGATGAAGGTGACCACAGTCAGCGCCGAATGCGACAGCTCGAACAGCGGCGACAGCCTGGCCAGCATGAACACGCCAGCCGTCACCATGGTGGCGGCGTGGATGAGTGCGGAGACCGGCGTCGGGCCTTCCATGGCGTCGGGCAGCCAGGTGTGCAGCGGCACCTGCGCCGACTTGCCCATCGCGCCCATGAACAGCAAGAGGCAGACCACGGTCATCGCCGACTGCTTATCCAACGCATAGCCAAGGAAGGTCAGCACGGCAGCACCGTGCGGTGCGCCTTCGGCCGGGATGAACGTCGCCGCATTGGCGAAGATGGTGCCGAGATTGACCGAGCCGAACAGCACGAACACGCCGAAGATGCCGAGCGCGAAGCCGAAATCGCCGACGCGGTTGACGACGAAGGCCTTGATCGCCGCGGCGTTGGCCGACGGTTTCTTGTACCAGAAGCCGATCAGCAGATAGGAGGCGAGGCCGACGCCTTCCCAGCCGAAGAACATCTGCACCAGATTGTCGGCCGTCACCAGCATCAGCATGGCGAAGGTGAACAGCGACAGATAGGCGAAGAAACGCGGCCGGTCCGGATCGTGATGCATGTAGCCGATCGAATAGATATGGACCAGCGCCGACACCGTGTTGACGACGACAAGCATCACCACCGTCAGCGTGTCGATCCTCAGCGCCCATGCGGCCTCCAAGCCGCCCGACTGGATCCAGCGCAGCACCGGCACGGTGAAGACCTCGCCATGGCCGAAGCCGACGGAGAAGAAGGCGACCCAAGACAGCACCGCCGCAATCACCAGGAAGCCGGAAGTAATGTATTCGGATGCCTTGGCGCCGAGCGAATTGCCGAACAGGCCGACGATCAGGAAGCCGAGCAGCGGAAGGAAGACGATGGCCTGGTACATTGTGGTTCCGTCAACCCTTCATCATGTTCACGTCTTCGACCGCGATCGAACCGCGGTTGCGGAAGAAGACGACAAGGATGGCAAGACCGATGGCGGCCTCGGCCGCCGCGACCGTCAGCACGAACAGCGCGAACACCTGGCCGACGAGGTCGCCGAGCGCCGCCGAGAAGGCGACGAAATTGATGTTGACCGCGAGCAGGATCAGCTCGATCGACATCAGGATGACGATGATGTTCCGGCGGTTGAGGAAGATGCCGAACACGCCGAGCGTGAACAGGATCGCCGATACGGTGAGATAATGCGCTATGCCGACGGTCATCTCAGATCCCCTCGCCTGTCTTGACCTTGCGGATTTCCATGCCCGTCGCCGGCGTGCGGCCGACCTGGGCTGCGATCGACTGCCGCTTGACGCCCGGCTTGTGGCGCAGCGTCAGCACGATGGCGCCGATCATGGCGACCAGCAATATGAGGCCCGCAATTTGGAAGTAATAGAGGTAGTCGGTATAGAGGATGTCGCCGAGTGCTGCGGTGTTCGAGCGCGCGGCAAGGTCCGGAATGGGTTTTGACACCGTCGAGGCCAGTTGCGGCGCGAAGGTGTAGCCGCCGAGCACGACGATCAGCTCTGCCGCCAGGATCAGCCCGACCAGCGCGCCGATCGGCGCATATTGCAGGGCGCCTTCCTTCATCTCGGCGAAGTCGACGTCGAGCATCATGACGACGAACAGGAACAGCACCATGACCGCGCCGACATAGACGACGAGCAGGATCATCGCCAGGAATTCGGCACCGGTCAGCATGAACAGGCCGGCGGCGTTGAAGAAGGTCAGGATCAGGAACAGCACCGAATGCACGGGATTGCGCGACGAAATGACCATGAACGCCGACGCCACCGCGACAAAGGCGAAGAGGTAGAAAAAGGCCGCCTCTAGTCCACTCAGCATGGGTTCCCCCGGGTTTCCTGTCCGAACAGGACGTTCGTCCTATTCGATTGTTGCCACCGCCTCCGGTCGGCAAGTTGCGTGTTCCTTAAACGAGGCCCCTCGCCGCGTCCATGCGTCAAATGTCAGCGATACGGCGCATCCAGCGAGATGTTGCGCGCCAGTTCGCGCTCCCAGCGGTCGCCATTGGCCAGCAGCTTGTCCTTGTCGTAATAAAGTTCCTCGCGCGTCTCCGTCGCGAATTCGAAATTCGGCCCCTCGACGATGGCGTCGACCGGGCAGGCTTCCTGGCAGAAGCCGCAATAGATGCACTTCACCATGTCGATGTCGTAGCGCACGGTGCGGCGCGTGCCGTCGTTGCGGCGCGGGCCGGCCTCGATGGTGATCGCTTGCGCCGGACAGATCGCCTCGCACAATTTGCAGGCGATGCAGCGTTCCTCGCCATTGGGATAGCGGCGCAGCGCATGCTCGCCGCGGAAGCGCGGGCTCACCGGCCCCTTCTCATGCGGATAGTTGATCGTCTCCTTCGGCGCGAAGAACTGGCGCATCGACAGGAAGAAGGCGCTGACGAAGTCCTGCAGCAGCAGCGACTTGGCGGCTTGGGCTAGCGCTGACATCATCATTCTCCAGCAAACAGCGGGGCCACGAACCAGCCCACGATCGGCAGCAGCACGAATTGGCTGAGGCCGGTTATGTTCAAAACACGTTTCGTCTCGTCGAGATCAACGCGCGAGGCAAGCAGTCTGAGCAGCGCGAAATCTGCCGCCGCCACCACCACGCCCACCAAAGCGCCGATCAAGCTCGCATTCATCACGCCATCCCCGTCAGCTTGAGGAAGGCAGCCACGATCACCACCATCGCCAGCGAGATCGGCAGGAAGACCTTCCAGCCGAGCCGCATCAACTGGTCATAGCGGTAGCGCGGCACGAACGCCTTCACCATGGAGAACATGAAGAACATCAGGCAGACCTTGAGCACGAACCAGATCAGCCCCGGCACCCAGGTGAAGGGCGCGAAGTCGAAAGGTGGCAGCCAGCCTCCGAGGAACAGGATGGTGGCCAGGGCGCACATCAGCACGACGGCGACATATTCGCCGAGGAAAAACAGCAGGAACGGCGTCGACGAATATTCGACCATATGGCCGGCGACCAGTTCCGATTCGGCTTCCACAAGGTCGAAGGGCGGCCGGTTCGTCTCGGCCAGCGCCGAGATGAAGAAGATGACGAACATCGGAAACAGCGACAGCCAGTGCCAGTCGAGGAAGGTGTTGGGCAGGCCAAGCTTGGTGCCCAGCCCGTCCTGCTGCGACAGCACGATGTCGGACAGGTTGAGCGAGCCGACGCACAGCAGCACGGTGACGATGACGAAACCGATCGAGACCTCGTAGGACACCATCTGCGCGGCCGAACGCAGCGCGCCGAGGAACGGATATTTCGAGTTCGACGCCCAGCCGCCCATGATCACGCCATAGACTTCGAGCGAGGAGATGGCGAAGACATAGAGGATGCCGACATTGACGTTGGCGATCGCCCAGCCCTGATTGACCGGGATGACTGCCCAGGCGGAGATCGCCAGCACCGCCGACACCAGCGGTGCCAGCAGAAACACGCCCTTGTTGGCGCCGGACGGTATCACCGGCTCCTTGAAAACGAACTTCAAAAGGTCGGCGAAAGCCTGCAGCGTGCCCCATGGGCCGACGACATTCGGGCCACGGCGCAATTGCACTGCCGCCCAGATCTTGCGGTCGGCATAAAGCAGATAGGCGACCGCGATCAAAAGAACGACGATCAGCACGACCGACTTCAAGAGGATGATCAGCGCCGGCAGCACGTAGAAGGAGAAGAAGGTGTCCATGCTTATTCCGCCGCCTGCCTGAAGCCGTTTTTCGCCAGCGCCGAGCATTCCGCCATCACGGCCGACGCCCGCGCGATCGGATTGGTCAGGTAGAAGTCCTTGACCGGCGAGGTGAAGGTGCCCTTGTTCAGCCGCCCGCCGAGCTTCGCCACCTTGGCGATATCATCGGCATTGCCTGGCTCGACATGATCGATGCGGGCGAGATGCGGATAGTCCGCATAGAGTTTTGCGCGAAGCTGCGGCAGCGAATCAAACGGCAGCTTCTTGCCGAGCACATCCGACAGCGCACGCAAGATTGCCCAGTCCTCGCGCGCATCGCCCGGCGCAAAGCCGGCGCGGTTGGTCTGCTGCACGCGGCCTTCGGTGTTGACATAGGTGCCTGACTTTTCGGTGTAGGCGGCGCCTGGCAGGATGACATTGGCGCGGTGCGCGCCCTGGTCGCCATGCGTGCCGACATAGATGACGAAGGCGCCGCCGGTGTTGGCCATGTCGATCTCGTCGGCGCCGAGCAGGAACAGCACTTCCATCTCGCCCAGCATGCCGGCGACGTTCCTGCCGCCCTCGCCCGGCACGAAGCCGAGATCGAGGCCGCCAACGCGTCCCGCCGCATTGTGCAGCACGGCAAAACCGTTCCAGTCCGCCCGGGCGGCGTTGACGGCCATGCTAAGCTTCGCCGCCTGGCCGAGCACGGCCGCACCGTCGGCGCGCGCCAGCGCGCCCTGGCCGACGATGATAAGCGGATGCGTCGCCTTCTTCAGCACCTGGAAGAACTTGCCATTGCCGTCCGCCAGATCCTTCAGCGAGTCGGGTCCGGCGCCGAGCTGCTCATACTCGTAGCGCGTATCGCCGACATCGCCGATGACGCCGACCGGCAGATTGCCGACGCGCCAGCGCTTGCGGATGCGGGCGTTGAGCATCGAGGCCTCGAAGCGCGGATTGGCGCCGATGATCAGCACCGCGTCGGCCTGTTCGATGCCCTCGATGGTCGGATTGAAGATATAGCTCGCCCGGCCGAGCGACGGATCGAGTGCGGCGCCATCCTGGCGGCAGTCGGTATTCTTCGAACCAAGCGCGGCCATCAAAAGCTTCAGCGCATAGATTTCCTCGACCGCGGCGAGATCGCCGGCAATAGCGCCGATCTTTTCCGGTGCCGTCTTCGACACCGCGTCCTTGATCGCCGAAAAAGCTTCGGCCCAGCTCGCCGGAACGAGCTTGCCGTCCTTGCGCACATAGGGGCGATCGAGGCGTTGCGTGCGCAAGCCGTCCCAGATGAAGCGGGTCTTGTCCGAAATCCACTCCTCATTCACCGCCTCGTTGACGCGCGGCAGGATGCGCATCACTTCGCGTCCCCGGCTATCGACGCGGATCGCCGAGCCGACGGCATCCATCACGTCGATGGATTCGGTCTTGGTCAGCTCCCACGGCCGCGCCTGGAAGGCGAAGGGCTTCGAGGTCAGGGCTCCGACCGGGCAAAGGTCGATGACGTTGCCCTGCAGCTCCGAAGTCATCGCGCTTTCGAGATAGGTGGTGATCTCGGCATCCTCGCCACGGCCGATCAGGCCGAGTTCGGAAATGCCGGCAACCTCGGTCGTGAAGCGGACGCACCGCGTGCAATGGATGCAGCGGTTCATCACCGTCTTGACCAGCGGCCCGATATATTTGTCTTCGACCGCCCGCTTGTTCTCGTGATAGCGCGAGGAATCGACGCCGAAGGCCATCGCCTGGTCCTGCAGGTCGCACTCGCCGCCCTGGTCGCAGATCGGGCAGTCGAGCGGATGGTTGATCAGCAGGAACTCCATCACGCCTTCCCTGGCCTTCTTGACCATCGGCGTGTTGGTGAAGATTTCCGGCGGCTCGCCATTGGGACCAGGGCGCAGGTCGCGCACGCCCATGGCGCAGGATGCCTGCGGCTTGGGCGGCCCGCCCTTTACCTCGATCAGGCACATGCGGCAATTGCCGGCGATCGACAGCCGCTCATGGAAGCAGAAACGCGGCACTTCCGCGCCCGCGTCCTCGGCCGCCTGCAGCAGCGTGTAATGGTCGGGTACAGTGATTTCTTTCCCGTCGACCTTGAGCTTTGCCATCAATTGCCCCCGGCGTTCTTCGCCGTCTCATATGCCTGGAACAGATCGCCAAGGCTGATGCAATTGATCATCATGCCGGCGACCTCGGCGTTTTCTATCTTCACATTGCTCATGTTCACGTTGGTGAAATACGCGTTGGAAAGGTTTGCGTCCTCCACCTTGGTGTTGCTCAGATTGGTGCGCTGGATCTTGGCCGCAGACAAATTCACGTTGTGGAACTGGGTGTTCGACATGTTCACGTCATCGAAGCTCGAATTGCTGACGATGGCGTTGCGCACATCCAGAACATCGCGTTTGTCGTGGACCTCCATCCTGCTCCCCTACCTCTTGGCCTTGGCGGCCAGTGCCGCCGCTTGGGCGGTCCAGTCGTCGCGATCGATGCGGCCCTTGAACGACAGATAGTCGTCGACCCAGGCGATCTCTTCCGGCGTCCATGCGGCGATCTGCGCATAGGTCCAGATGCCCAGGCCGTTCAGCACCTTTTCCAGCTTCGGCCCGATGCCCGATATCGCCTTGAGGTCGGCTGGCTTCGCCGGCCGGTCCATGGTCTTGGGCTGCTTGAAATCCTCGGGCATCAGGCCCGCCGGCGCGCCGCCGGCCGTGGAGCTTGTATCCACCGCGTTTGCCGCACCGCCTTTGGTGCTCACCGCAATGTCGTTCACGTCCCTGGCGAAGGACTGCGCCTCGGCGATCAAGGTTTTCGTCGCGGCGCGAGCCTTGGTCGAGGAGCTTGTCTGTGTCTCCGCAACAGCCTCAGCCCTCGCACCGAAATCGTCGATGATCGGCTGGAACAGGCGCTGCGAGGCCTCGGCGGCGCCCGAGAGCGCCCCCATCCACACGCCAAACGCGTGGTTGGCCAGTCCAATGCCGAGCGCCGACATCGCCGCAGCACCCGCGACAGGGTGCGCCAGGAGATTGACGGCGCTCGCCATCTCCTTCGGCATCATCATCCTGGTCAGATCCTGGTTCATCTTCTCGAACGGGTCCAAATCGGGCGTCAAATCCTCGGGTCTCGAATACAGCGACATAGGTGGTCTCCTGGTCGTTTCTTCCGTTGCCCCGAGCCTGTTTCCTCAAATCGGGCTTTTGCCCGTATTTCAAATCGGGCACTTGCCCATATTTCTATTCCGCCGCCACCATCACCGGTTCGGCCCGGTGGGCGTTGCGCGAAAACTCGTCGATGCGCCGTTCGACCTCGCCGCGGAAATGCCGCATCAGGCCCTGGATCGGCCACGCCGCCGCATCGCCCAGCGCACAGATCGTGTGACCCTCGACCTGCTTGGTGACGTCGAGCAGCATGTCGATTTCGCGTTTCTGCGCCTCGCCGCGCACCAGCCGTTCCATCACCCGCCACATCCAGCCGGTGCCCTCGCGGCACGGCGTGCACTGGCCGCAGCTCTCATGCTTGTAGAAATAGGAGAGCCGGGCGATCGCCTTCACGATATCGGTGGATTTGTCCATGACGATGACAGCCGCCGTGCCGAGACCCGATTTCAGGTCGCGCAGCGCGTCGAAATCCATCGGCGTGTCGATGATCTGCTCGGCCGGCACCAGCGGCACCGAGGCGCCACCTGGAATGACGGCCAGCAGATTGTCCCAGCCGCCGCGGATGCCGCCGCAATGCGTCTCGATCAGCTCGCGGAACGGGATCGACATCGCCTCTTCGACGGTGCACGGATTGTTGACGTGGCCGGAGATGCAAAACAGCTTGGTGCCGACATTGTTCGGTCGGCCGAAGGATGAGAACCAGGCCGCGCCCCGGCGCAGGATGGTCGGTGCCACCGCGATGGACTCGACATTGTTGACCGTCGTCGGGCAGCCATAGAGGCCGACATTGGCCGGGAATGGCGGCTTCAGCCGCGGCTGGCCCTTCTTGCCTTCGAGGCTTTCGAGCAGCGCCGTCTCCTCGCCGCAAATATAGGCGCCGGCGCCGTGATGCATGTAGATGTCGAAATCGTAGCCGGACGTGTTGTTCTTGCCGATCAGTTTGGCCTCATAGGCCTCGTCGATGGCGCGCTGCAGCGCCTCGCGCTCGCGGATGAACTCGCCGCGCACATAGATGTAGGCGGCGACCGCGCCCATGGCGAAGCCGGCGATCAGGCAGCCTTCGACCAGCGTATGCGGGTCATGGCGCAATATGTCGCGATCCTTGCAGGTGCCGGGCTCGGATTCATCGGCATTGACGACGAGATAGCTCGGCCGGCCGTCGCTCTGCTTGGGCATGAACGACCATTTGAGCCCGGTCGGGAAACCGGCGCCGCCGCGCCCGCGCAGGCCCGAGGCTTTCATCTCGTTGACGATCCACTCACGCCCCTTGGCGATGATGCCGGGCGTGCCGTCCCAGGCGCCACGCGCCATGGCGCCGGCCAGCGACTTGTCGAAGAGGCCGTAAATGTTGTTGAAGATGCGGTCTTTGTCCTGAAGCATTGTTCGTCCCTCAGACCGGCTTCTTGCCGAAGACGCGGATATATTCGGCGATCCCACCCTTGGCGAGCGCCTTGGCCTGCTTGACCCAGTCTTCGCGCTCGATGCGGCCGTGGAAGCTGAGATAGCCATCGACCCAGTCGCGCTCGGCCTTCTTCCAGGACGCGACCTGCGCGAAGGTGAAGATGCCGAGCGAATGCAGGATGCCTTCGCTCGTCGGGCCAACGCCCGAGATCAGCTTGAGATCGTCGACCAGTGCTGGCTTCTCGATGCCGGCCGGACGGTTCTTGTCCTCCAGCGAAGGCTTTCCCGGCTTGGCGGCCTTGGCTGCCGGCACCTTGGCCTCCGGCGCCTTGAATGCAGCCGCCGGCTCGGCCTTGCTCTTCGGGCCGTTGCGCTGCTTGGAAACCTTTTCGACCTCCGGTGCCGCCTTGTTGGCATTGGCGGCCGAGTGCATAGGGGCTGCGACGCTCGCCGCCTTTTCCGCAGCTGGCGCGACCTTTGTCGCTGAAGGCGACTTCAGCGCCGGGCTGGTCTCGGGCGCATCGGTCTTCGGCTTGCTGGCATTCGACGGCGCGACGGCCGGTGCCGGAGCAGAGGTGGGAGCCGGCGTCGCAGCGGCGGCAGCTGGCGCTGACGGAGCCGGAACGGCAATGGCATCCGGCGCCTCCTTGGCTGCCTTGGCCGCTTCCTTGGCTTCCCTGTCGCGGGTCGCCTTGAGGATCGCCTTTTCGCTCTTCAGCGTCGTCAGGCCGGTGATCGGCTCGGAGGTGATGCGGCCATTCTGCGGTCCGGGCTTGACCTCGGCCCCCTTGCCGGCGCCATAGAGGTCGATGATCTCGGCCAGCCGCTCCGGCGTCAGATCCTCGAACGTATCCTTGAAAATCATCACCATCGGTGCGTTGACGCAGGCGCCGAGGCACTCGACCTCTTCCCACGACAGCGTGCCCTTGTCGTTGGTATGGAATTGGTCGTGATGGATTTTCGAGCGGCAGACATCCATCAGCGCTTCCGAGCCGCGCAGCATGCAGGGCGTGGTGCCGCAGACCTGGATATGCGCGCGGGTACCGACTGGATTGAGCTGGTACTGCGTATAGAAGGTCGCGACTTCGAGCCCGCGGATACGAGGCATGCCGAGCATGTCGGAGATCGTCTCGATCGCCGCCTTGGTCACCCAGCCCTCCTGCTCCTGCGCCAGCATCAGCAACGGGATGATCGCGGACTGCTCGCGACCCTTCGGATACTTTTTGATCCATTGCTTGGCCGCCGCCGCATTCGCCCGATTGAAGGCGAAGGAGGCTGGCTGGACGCTGGCTTCTGCGAGACGGCGGACTGACATTTAGCGATCGACCTCACCAAACACGATGTCGAGGGAGCCGAGAACGGCGGTGACGTCGGCCAGCATGTGGCCGCGGCACAGGAAATCCATGGCCTGGAGATGGGCGAAGCCCGGTGCGCGCAGCTTGCAGCGGTAGGGCTTGTTGGTGCCGTCGGAGACCAGATAGACGCCGAATTCGCCCTTCGGCGCCTCGACGGCGGCATAGACCTCGCCGGCCGGCACGCGGTAGCCTTCGGTGTAGAGCTTGAAATGATGGATCAGCGCCTCCATCGAGCGCTTCATCGCCGGGCGCTTCGGCGGCACCACCTTGCCGTCCAGGTTCGACACCGGCCCGCTGCTCTCCTTGCCGAGCAGAAGGTCGACGCACTGGCGCATGATCTTGGCCGACTGGCGCATTTCTTCCATGCGCACGAGGTAGCGGTCGAAGCAGTCGCCATTCTTGCCGATCGGGATGTCGAAATCCATCTCGGCATAGCATTCATAGGGCTGCGATTTGCGCAGGTCCCAGGCTGCGCCCGAGCCGCGCACCATCACGCCCGAAAAGCCCCAGGCCCAGGCATCGGCCAGCGATACCGTGCCGATGTCGACATTGCGCTGCTTGAAGATGCGGTTGCCGGTGAGCAGCGCATCGAGATCGTCGAGCGACTTCAGGAACGGGTCGATCCACTTGCCGATATCCTCGACCAGCTTCTTCGGCAGGTCCTGGTGCACGCCGCCCGGCCGGAAATAGGCGGCATGCATGCGCGAGCCCGAGGCGCGTTCGTAGAACACCATCAGCTTTTCGCGCTCGACGAAGCCCCATAGCGGCGGCGTCAGCGCGCCGACATCCAGCGCCTGCGTCGTCACATTGAGGATATGCGACATGATGCGGCCGATCTCGCAATAGAGCACGCGGATCAGCTGGCCGCGCTTCGGCACCTCGATGCCGAGCAACCGCTCGGCGGCAAGCGCGAAGGCATGCTCCTGGTTCATCGGCGCGCAATAATCGAGCCGGTCGAGATAGGGCACGGCCTGCAGGTAGGTCTTGTGCTCGATCAGCTTTTCCGTGCCGCGATGCAAGAGCCCAATATGCGGATCGACGCGATCGACGACTTCGCCGTCGAGCTCCAGCACCAGGCGCAAAACGCCATGTGCCGCCGGATGTTGCGGACCGAAATTGATGTTGAAGTTGCGGACGGAGGTTTCAGCCATTTACTGCTTTGCCTTCTCATCCCCAGGCAGCACGTAATCGGTGCCTTCCCAAGGGGACAGAAAATCGAAATTGCGGAATTCCTGCTTGAGCTCGACCGGCTCATAGATGACACGCTTGGCCTCGTCGTCGTAGCGCACTTCGACAAAGCCGGTCAGCGGGAAATCCTTGCGCAACGGATGGCCTTCGAATCCATAGTCGGTCAGGATCCGACGCAAATCTGGGTGGCCCGAAAACAGCACGCCATAGAGGTCGTAGGTCTCGCGCTCGAACCAGTCGGCGCCGGGATAAACGCCGGTGAGCGACGGCACCATGGTTTCCTCATTGGCCTGGACCTTGAGACGGATACGCACATTCTGCTTCGGCGACAGCAAGTGATAGACGACATCGAAGCGCTTGGTCCGCGACGGATAGTCGGCGCCGCAGACGTCGATGATCGAAATGAACTGACATTTTGGATCGTCGCGCAGGAAGGTCGCCACCTCGATCAGGTCCCGCGGTTCGACCAAAACAGTGAGCTCGCCATAGGCAAGAACAGGGTCGTTGACCCGGCCAATCAGCTTCTCGCCGAGATAAGTCGACAGCTCGCTTAAGGATGCGCTCATGGATTTACCGCTCGATCGTGCCGGTGCGGCGGATCTTCTTCTGCAGCAGAAGAATGCCGTAGAGCAGCGCTTCGGCGCTCGGCGGGCAGCCGGGCACATAGATGTCGACCGGCACGATGCGGTCGCAGCCGCGCACCACCGAATAGGAATAGTGGTAATAGCCGCCGCCATTGGCGCAGGAGCCCATCGAGATGACGTAGCGCGGCTCCGGCATCTGGTCGTAGACCTTGCGCAGCGCCGGCGCCATCTTGTTGGTCAGCGTACCGGCAACGATCATGATGTCGGACTGGCGCGGAGACGCGCGCGGCGCAACACCGAACCGCTCCGAGTCGTAGCGCGGCATCGAGGTGTGGATCATCTCGACCGCGCAGCACGCCAGACCAAACGTCATGAACATCAGCGAGCCGCTGCGGGCCCAGGTGATCAGCGCCTCGGTCGAGGTGACGAGGAAACCCTTGTCGGCCAGCTCGTTGTTGATCTCCAGGAAGAACGGATCATCCTCCCCCACCGGCCGGCCGGTGTTGGGATCAATGAGGCCTTTGGGCTTCGGCGCGACCAGGGTGCCTGAACTGTCGTTCAATCCCATTCCAGCGCTCCTTTTTTCCATTCATAGGCAAAGCCGATGGTCAGCACTGCCAGAAACACCATCATCGACCAGAAACCGAGCATGCCGATCTTGGAGAACGACACCGCCCACGGGAACAGGAAGGCCACTTCCAGGTCGAAGATGATGAACAGGATCGACACCAGATAGAAGCGGATGTCGAACTTCATGCGGGCGTCGTCGAACGAGTTGAAACCGCATTCATAGGCGGAAAGCTTTTCCGGATCGGGATTGCGGTAGGCCACCAGGAACGGCGCCACGATCAGCGCCAGGCCGACGACCAGTGCCACGCCGATGAACAGGACGATGGGCAGGTACGAACTCAGGAGTGCGTTCATGCTGCGGCTTTCCGTTGCCAATCCACTTTGATTACAGCAACGGACCTTAATGCGGAAGCGTGACAGATTAACCGCTGAACCGTTTGAAGGGCCTATGCTGCAACGCGGCGAGGGTTAGCGCAGCGCTTTCGGCGAAGCAAGTCAAACCTTGTTCAAAACACGGTGCTGGACGGCACATCCGGAAAAACTGGTCCGATCCGCTCCTGTTTGATTTCCTTCACTTTTTACTCCACTTTTCTCTCCTGACATATATCCCGCCAAATCCCTGCTAGCATGGTCAGGAATCATCCTGGGAATCTCGGTCAAACGCCCATCGGAGTCCTGTCCGCATGAAGGAAAAGATCTCGGCTAGCATGGCCCGGCGCGTAGCCCTTGCCGCCCAGGGCTTTGCCGACGCCAGACCGACCGCCACACCCGACCGCCGGCACCTCGCACGCGTACTGGCCCGTACCGGCCTGCTGCAAATCGATTCCGTCAGCGCGGTGGTACGCGCTCACTATATGCCGCTCTATTCGCGCCTTGGCCCCTACCCGCTTGCCCTGCTCGACAACGCCGCCGTGACGCGCAAGCGCATGGTGTTCGAATACTGGGCGCATGAAGCTTCCTTCCTGCCGGTCGAGACCTGGCCGCTGATGCGCTGGCGCATGCAGCGGGCCGAGCGTGGCGATGAGATGTATCTGGGCCTGGCTAAATGGGGCCGCGAACGCGCCGCCTATATCGAGGATATTTATCGCGAGGTCGTCGAACGCGGCCCGATCGCCGCCTCTGCTCTTGACGGCCAGAAGGGATCCGGTGGCTGGTGGGGCTGGAGTGACGCCAAGCACGCTTTCGAATGGCTGTTCTGGGCCGGCCGCATCACCACGGCATCGCGCCGTGGCTTCGAGCGACTCTATGATCTGCCCGAACGCGTGCTGCCGCCCGCCGTGCTTGCCCTGCCGGTGCCGGCCGCCGAGGACGCGCATCGCGAATTGCTGCGCATTTCCGCCCGCGCCCATGGCGTGGCGACGGCCAGCGACCTGCGCGACTATTTCCGCCTCTCGCCGGCCGACATTAAGGGGCGGATCGAGGAACTGGTCGAAACGGGCGAGCTTTTGCCGGTGCGTGTCGAAGGCTGGGGCAAGCCGGCTTACCTGCATAAGGACGCCCGTTTGCCACGCAAGATCGAGGCGCGCGCCTTGCTTGCTCCATTCGATCCGGTCGTCTTCGAGCGGTCGCGCACGGAAAGGCTGTTCGACTTTCGCTACCGCATCGAGATCTATACGCCGGCTGAAAAACGCCAATACGGCTATTATGTCCTGCCGTTCCTGCTGGGCGACAGGATCGTGGCGCGCGTCGACCTCAAGGCCGATCGCCCGGCCGGCGTGCTGCGCGTCCACGCCGCCTATGCCGAACCCGCCGCGCCGCCTGAGACTGCGACCGCGCTGGTCGACGAACTGAAGCAGATGCAGGGCTGGCTTGGCCTGGAACGGATTGAAGTCACGCCTGCCGGGGATCTGGGTCCGGCGCTTGTCGACATCGCAGTGTCGTAAGCTCACGTTGACACCGCTGCCCGCAAAAGCCTAAATCCGGTTCAGACGGTCTCCTCTCGGCAAAGGGAGGAGCCAAGAGGGAATGCGGTGCGAAATCTCGGTTTCAAATCCGCGGCTGTCCCCGCAACTGTAAGCGACGAGCCAAGGCCGAAAACCACTGGGAATGTTCCCGGGAAGGCGGCACCCAGGCGATGACCCGCGAGCCAGGAGACCTGCCGTCTGGGACTAAAGAATCCGATCGCCTGGCGGGTTTTCCGGGCAAGGAGCCTGATTTGGAACGCGACAGCAGTTTTTCAGCTGAGACAGCGGACATATTGTCCGGCGAGGACGATTCGCTGGCCGGCGTCACCGTCATCGTCTGCTCCTCCTGCCGCGACGAAACCGGCTCCGATGCCCATCCCCGCGCCGGCGCGCTGCTCGCCGATGACACGCGCCGCGCCGCCTCTGGCGAAAAAATCCGCATCCGCAGCGTCGAATGTCTCGGCAATTGCAAGCGCCGCCTCAGCGCCGCGATCCTGCGCGACGGCTGCTGGAGCTATGTCTTCGGCGACTTGACCATGACCAGCGGCGCCGACCTCGTTACCGGCGCAAAGCTCTTCGCCACATCGACTGACGGTCTCATCCCCTGGCGCGGCCGCCCCGATAGCCTGAAGCGCGGCCTCGTGGCCCGCATCCCTCCCCTCGACCTGTTGAAGGACTGACCATGACTGCTTCCGTTTCGCGCGTTCCCTGCACCGTCGTCACCGGCTTCCTCGGCGCCGGCAAAACGACGCTGATCCGCCATCTGCTGGAAAACGCCAAAGGCAAGCGGATCGCCATCATCGTCAACGAGTTCGGCGACATCGGCATCGACGGCGAGATCCTTAAGGGATGCGGCATCGATACCTGCCCCGAGGAGAACATCGTCGAACTGGCCAATGGCTGCATCTGCTGCACCGTCGCTGACGATTTCGTCCCGGCGCTCGACCAGATCCTGTCGCTGACGCCGAAAGTCGACCATATCCTGATCGAAACCTCCGGCCTCGCGCTCCCAAAGCCGCTCGTCCAGGCATTCCAGTGGCCGTCGGTGAAAAGCCGGGTGACGGTCGACGGCGTCATCGCCGTGGTCGACGGCCCGGCGCTGGCCGAAGGCCGCGTCGCCAACGACATGGACGCCCTGCAGGCGCAGCGCGCGCAGGACACCACACTCGATCATGACGATCCGGTCGAGGAAGTGTTCGAGGATCAGATCGCCTGTGCCGACCTGATTATATTGTCGAAGAGCGATTTGATGGATGCCGCCGGCTCGGCCCGCGCCAATGCCGCGATCGGCGAGCATGTCGCCCGCGCGGTCAAGATCGTGCCGACCTCGCAAGGCAAGGTCGATCCCTCCGTATTGCTCGGCCTCGGCCTTGCCGTCGAGGACGACATCGAGAACCGCAAGACCCACCACGACGACGAGCTCGACCACGAGCATGACGATTTTGACTCCTTCGTCATCGACATCGCCTCCGTCTCCAACCCGGACGAGCTGGCAAAGCGCGTCGCCACCGCGGCCGAGGAAGAAAACGTGCTGCGCGTGAAAGGATTTGTCGAGGTCGGCGGCAAGCCGATGCGACTCTTGCTGCAGGCCGTCGGTCCCCGCGTCAATCATTACTACGACCGGGCCTGGACCGCTGAAGACGACCGCCGCTCGCGCCTCGTCGTCATCGGCCTGAAGGGGCTGAACCGCCCGGCCATAGAGCGCATCCTCGCCGGCTGAGGCAAGCAAGAACCGCGATGCACATCCTCACCACAACATCCGCCTCGCTCGACGATCTGGCCGAGCCGGTCGATCTCAGGCAGACGCCGGCGGATGTCGTGGCCTTGTCCTTCACCGACAGCGACCTGGCCGGGCTGGCGACGGCATGGAAAGCCGATGCGGCACGCCTGCCCTCGATGCGCCTGGCAGCACTTCGCGATTTGCGTCACCCAATGTCGGTCGATTTGTGGATCGACAGCGTTGCCCGCCACGCCAAGGTGATCCTCGTCCGTATCCTCGGCGGCTACGACTGGTGGCGCTATGGCTGCGACCAGCTTGCCGCGGTTGCCCGCGAGCGCGGCATAAAACTGGCGCTGCTGCCCGGCGAGAGCCACGACGAAGATCTGCGGCTGATCGAAGGTTCAACGCTGCCGCGCGAGGAGTTGGATGGCTTGCTCGGCTATTTCCGCGAGGGCGGCCCGGAGAATATGACGGCGCTGGTGCGGAGGCTGGCAAGGCTTGCCGGGGCGGATGCGGCGGTCGCCGAGCCGGTCAGCGTGCCGAAAGCGGGCTACTATCAACCGGGACTGGGCGTCGTAAAGCGCGACGTCCCCCTCCCCCTTGAGGGGAGGGTCCGGCCGCAGGCCGGGGGTGGGGTCCTCTCCGAAGCGCGCCGACAGAAAACGTCGAGCACTGCCGCAACGACCCCACCCGGCCCTGCGGGCCACCCTCCCCTCGAGGGGGAGGGGAACGCCGCGCCCGTCATCCCGATCCTGTTCTATCGCTCGATGCTGCTGGCCGCCGATGTTGCTCCGATCGATGCCCTTTTTGAAGCTCTGCGGCAGCGTGGCCTGGCCCCGGTCCCTATCTTCGTCTCCAGCCTAAAAGAATCGGCATCGCTGGCATTCGTCGAAACCGCACTTGCCGCGCTGAACCCGGCGGCCATCATCACCGCGACGGCCTTCGCCTCCGGCGCCGAACCCGGCATCGAAACCCTGTTCGACCGTGCCGGCGTGCCCGTCTTTCAGGTCATCGTCGCCACCACCCGCCGCGACATCTGGCAAAACAACCAGCGTGGCCTGGCTCCCGCCGACCTCGCCATGCATGTCGTGCTGCCCGAGCTCGACGGCCGCATGCTCGCTGGCGCGATCTCCTTCAAGGGCGAGGTCGAAACCGATCCGGCGCTGGCCTTCCGCGCCTTCGCCAACCGGCCGGAGGCTGATCGCGTGGCGCAGGTGGCGAACCGCATCGAAGCTTTCATTCGACTGCAACGTACGTTACGCGCCGACCGCAAGCTCGCCATCCTCATCCCGGACTATCCGAGCGCCCCCGGCCGCACCGGCTACGCCGTCGGCCTCGACGTGCCGTCCAGCGTGCTCACCATGATGCGCGACCTGAGAGAACAGGGCTACGCCGTTGAAGGGATTCCGCAATCGCCAAGGGAGTTGTTGGATGAGTTGGAAAAGGGCGAGCAGGGATTGAGCCTACGGAACTATCTCGACTTCTCCACGGAATTGCCGACGGCGGCACTCGCAGCCGTGGAGGCGGCATGGGGTAAGGCGGAAGATGAGACGGGTTTGTGCGAGGCGCCTACCGCCGCAAAATTCCGCTTCCGCGCCGCGACCTTCGGCAACATCACCATGGCACTCGCCCCCGATCGCGGGCGCTCGGCCGACCGTCGCGCCGACTACCACGACCCCACGCTCCCTCCGCGCCATGCCCTCATCGCCTTCGGCCTGTGGCTCCGCAAATCGCTCGGCGTCCATGCGCTCATCCATGTCGGCGCCCACGGCACGCTGGAATGGCTGCCCGGCAAGACGGTTGCGCTCAGCGAAAACTGCTTCCCTGAGATCGTCACCGGCGCATTACCCGTCATTTATCCCTTCATCGTCTCCAATCCGGGTGAGGCCGCGCAGGCCAAGCGGCGCATAGCCGCCGTCACCCTCGGCCATTTGCCGCCGCCGCTGACTGGGGCTGGGCTCGATGGGAACCAGCAGCAATTGGAGCGGCTGGTTGACGAATATGCCCAGGCCGACGGGCTCGACCGCCGCCGCCGCGACCGCCTGGCGAAACTGATCGTCGAGACCGCGCAGAAGACCGGTCTTGCCAATGAAGCCGGCGTGGCCGGCACCGATGCCCCCGACGAAGCTTTGCGTCGGATCGACGCCTGGCTCTGCGATCTCAAGGATTTCGCCATCAAGGACGGGCTGCATATCTATGGCCGCACACCCGAGGGCGAGACCGATCCCTTGCGCAGGCTCAGTGCCGCGGTCGAGAAGGAGACCTTGCTCGCCGCGCTCGACGGCCGCCATATCAAGGCCGGACCAGCCGGCGCACCGGCGCGCGGCCGCTCCGACGTGCTCCCCACCGGCCGCAATCTGTTCACATCCGATCCGCGCACCATGCCGACGCCGACCGCCTATGATCTGGGCAAGGCAGCGGCCGAAGAAGTCGTGCGCGGCTATATGCAAACGCATGGCGACTGGCCGCGTTCGCTGGTCATCGACCTCTGGGGCTCGGCCTCGTTGCGCACCGGCGGCGAAGAGATCGCGCAAGGCCTAGCGCTGATGGGCTGCCGGCCGCAATGGGATGCCGCCACCGGCCGCATTGCCGGCATCGAGGTGATGCCCCCGGCAGCGCTTGGCCGCCCACGCGTCGATGTCACCTGGCGCATTTCGGGCCTGTTCCGCGACATGTTCCCGACCCAGATCGCGCTGATCGATGCCGCCGCCAACGCCGTTGCCGCCCGCGTCGAGGACGCTTCAGAAAATCCATTGGCGGCCAGGGCGCGCGCGGACGGCAAGATCAGCCCGCGCATTTTCGGCACCTCGCCCGGCACCTATGGCGCCGGCGTCGAGGAGCTTTTGGCAAGCGGTGACTGGTCAGCGCGCGAAGAGATCGGCCGCGCCTATCTCGACGCCACCTCGCATGCCTATGGCGGCTCCGAAGGCGAAGGTATTTCCGCGCCAGGCGCCTTCGAGGGCCGTATCGCCGAGGCCGACCTGCTGGTCCATACCGGCGACGATCCCGGCCGTGACATCCTCGAAGGCTCCGCCGACGTCGCCTTCATCGGCGGTTTTTCAGCAGCATTGGCAACGCTCGGCAGGAACGCCGACGTCATCGTGCTCGACACCACCGATCCGCAAAAGCCGAAGCCGCGCTCGGTCGGCGAGGCGGTGTCGCGGGTCGTACGCGCCCGCGCGGTCAATCCGCGCTTCATCGCCGGGCAAATGCGCCACGGCCCGCGCGGCGCGTCGGAATTCGCCGAGACGGTCGACCGCTTGGTCGGCTTCGCCGAAACCACGAATGCCATACCGGGTACGCTGATCGAGGCGGTCCACGACGCCTATCTCGGTGATCCCGAGGTGCGCGCCTTCATCCTGCGCGAGAATCCTTCCGCCGCGAAAGTCATCGCCGAGCGCTTCCTCTCGGCCCGGCGGCGCGGTCTGTGGCATCCGCTGCGCAATTCCATCGACGACGATCTGGCGGCATTGATCACTGAGGCCCAGGGGGTCGCGGCATGAACGCCTTCTCGCGCCGTGGCGCTTGCCCCGCTCTGTCGGCCCCGATGCAGACCGGTGATGGGCTGCTGGTGCGGCTCAATCCGGTCACTGGGGGACTAGCGCCGAAATCCTTGATCGGACTTTGCGAATCCGCCTTGCGGCATGGCAACGGCATTTTGGAAGTGACCGCACGCGGCAGCCTGCAGATCCGCGGCCTGACATTGGAAAGCGCGCGGCTGCTGGCCGTGGAGGTAGATGCGCTCGGCATCGAAGTACGAACCGGTGTGCCGATCGAGACCGGTCCGCTGGCGGGGCTCGATCTGCAGGAGATCGCTGACCCGCGCCCGCTCGCGGAGCACATTCGGTTGGCAATCGATGAGGCAGGGCTGACGCAGCGCCTTGGCCCGAAGGTTTCGGTGATCGTCGACGGCGGCGGGCAATTGGCCATGGATGCGGTGACGGCCGATGTCAGGCTGACTGCGATCAGAACCGACGAGGGCGTCCGTTGGCTGGTAGCCGTTGCTGGTGACAGGCAGAATGCGACGCCGCTCGTCATGGTCGAGGAAGATGCTGCCCGTGATATCGCCGTCGCGGTGCTCAGGATGGTCGCCGAAAAAGGCCGAGAAGCCCACGCGAGGGATTTGACTGAGAGACAGCTGACATCTCTCGCAAGCTGGCACTCCGTCCCACCCCCCTCTGTCCTGCCGGACATCTCCCCCGCAAGGGGGGAGATCGGCAGTTCCGACGCCGTCGCTTGTCCTGCGACGCTCGTAGTTGGCGAAAGCCGTGACGAGAGCTCAATCTCCCCCCTTGCGGGGGAGATGTCCGGCAGGACAGAGGGGGGTGCGCAGGATCGCCTGCCTCTCAAACTGTCCGAACCAATACCTTCGCCGATCGGCCCCTTTCCTCTCGCCAGCGATATAACCGCCCTCGGCATCGGCCTGCCCTTCGGCAGCATGCCGGCGCAAGGCCTTATCGACCTTGCCAAGCAAGCCTCGGAACTCGGCTCTACGGAAATCCGCTTGGCACCCGGTCGTGCCTTGCTCTTCCTTGGCCTCTCCCCATCCGATTGTTCCTCGCTGCAAAACACCGCCGCCGCCCTCGGCTTCGTCACCTCCCCCGCCGACCCACGCACGCGCATTGCCGCCTGCCCCGGTGCGCCGGCCTGCGCATCCGGCCGCATCGCAACACGCGACATCGCCGAGACCATCGCTGCGGAAAACAGCGACATCCTCGATGCCTCCCTCACATTGCACATTTCCGGTTGTGCCAAGGGCTGCGCGCATCCCGGGTCGGCAGCCATCACCCTGGTCGGCGGCGAAAACGGAGCCGGACTTGTCGTCAACGGGACGGCGAAGGCCCTTCCCGCCGGATACAGGCCGGGCTATGACGCCGCGCGCGGCGTCAGTCGCGTCGCGGCAGCACTCCGCAGCGCGCGACATTCAGGAGAGACCGCCGCCGCCTGCCTGGCAAGGCTTGGCGCGGCCGGTGTCACCGAGGCTTACCGACAGGAATGAGCATGGCCGCCTACGACTATATCCACGACGGCACGGCGATCTACGAGCGCTCCTTCGCCATCATTCGCGCCGAGGCCGACCTGTCGCGCTTTTCCGAGGCTGAGGCCGATGTCGCCATCCGCATGATCCATGCCTGCGGCCAGGTCGAGGCCGCCACTCACTTTGTCTTTTCAGGCGATTTCGTCGCCGCCGCGCGCGCCGCTCTCGCGGCCGGCGCGCCGATCTTCTGCGACGCGGAGATGGTCTCGCATGGCGTCACCCGTGCCCGGCTGCCGGCCGGCAACGAGGTGATCTGCACGCTGCGCGACCCGCGCACCGCCGAGATCGCGAAGGCGATCGGCAACACCCGCTCGGCCGCGGCAATCGACCTCTGGGGCGAGCGCATGGCCGGATCGGTCGTCGCCATCGGCAATGCGCCGACCGCCCTCTTCTATCTCCTGGAAAAGCTGCGCGACGGCGCGCCGAAGCCGGCGGCCATCATCGGCATGCCTGTCGGCTTCGTCGGTGCTGCTGAATCCAAGGATGCACTGGCCGAGAATTCCTATGGCGTGCCCTACGCCATCGTGCGCGGCAGGCTGGGCGGCAGCGCCATGACCGCCGCCGCGCTCAACGCATTGGCGAGGCCGGGCCTGTGAGCGTGATCGCAAAAGGCCGGCTGGTTGGCGTCGGCACCGGTCCCGGCGATCCCGAACTTCTGACGCTGAAGGCCGCGCGGGTACTGGCTGAAGCCGACGTCGTGGCGTATTTCGCCAAGCGCGGCAACAACAGCAATGCGCGCGCGATCGTCGAAGCGCGCTTCCGGCCTGACATGCTGGAACTGCCGCTGCTCTATCCCGTGACGACCGAGATCGACAAGGACCACGACGACTACCGCTCACAGATAGCCGATTTCTACGAGGAATCGGCCGAAAAGGTGGCCGAACATCTTGGCGCCGGCAGAATGGTCGCCGTGCTTTCGGAGGGCGATCCCCTCTTCTATGGCTCCTACATGCATCTGCATGTCCGCCTGGCGCATCGCTTTCCGACAGAGGTCATCCCCGGCGTCACCGCCATGTCCGGCTGCTGGTCGGCGACCGGGTTGCCGATCGTCCAGGGCGACGATGTGCTGAGCGTACTGCCGGGCACGATGAGCGAGTTCGAATTGACCCGCCGCCTCGCCGACACCGATGCTGCCGTCATCATGAAGGTCGGCCGAAACCTGCCCAAGATCAGGCGGGCGCTGGAGGCGACCGGCAAGCTGACGCGCGCCGTCTACATCGAGCGCGGCACCATGCCGGGCAGCGTCTCGATGCGGCTGGCCGACAAGCAGGACGACAAGGCGCCCTATTTCGCCATCGTGCTGGTGGCCGGCTGGTCGGGCCGGCCCGGTGCGTCGGGAGTCAAGCCATGAGCGGGCGCCTCACCGTTATCGGCCTGGGACCCGGCAATGCCGACCAGGTCACGCCCGAAGCAAGCCGCGCTGTCGCGCAAGCCAAATTTTTCTATGGCTATAAGCCCTATCTCGACCGGCTCGAGCTGCGCCCGGACCAGACCCGCGTTGCCTCGGACAATCGCGAGGAACTCGCGCGCTCCAAGGACGCACTGGTAAAGGCCGCAGAGGGCCATGAGGTAGCCGTGGTCTCGGGCGGCGATCCCGGCGTCTTCGCCATGGCGGCGGCCGTCTGCGAGGCGATCGAGGCCGGACCCGCGGAATGGCGCGCTGTCGATGTCGCTGTGGTGCCCGGCATCACTGCCATGCTTGCCGTCGCCGCCCGCATCGGCGCGCCGCTCGGCCATGATTTCTGCGCCATCTCGCTATCCGACAATCTCAAACCATGGGATCTGATTGAACTGCGCCTGCTGGCGGCAGCCGGCGCCGGCTTCGTCATCGCGCTCTACAATCCGATCAGCAAGGCGCGTCCGTGGCAGCTTGGCCGCGCCTTTGAATGCCTGACCGCCATATTGCCCGGCACCACGCCTGTCATCTTTGGCCGCGCCGCAGGCCGTTCGGATGAGCGCATCGAGGTCTATCTCCTGGCGGATGTCGACGCTGAAAAGGCCGACATGGCGACCTGCATCATCATCGGCTCACCCGAAACCAGGATCATCAAACGTGGCGACCGGCCAGCGCTCGTCTATACGCCGCGCTCGGCAGCGGGTTCGAAAAGATGATCGACCATCGCGGCCAGCGCTTCGACGGTTTCGGCCGATGCGACGTCCGGCAGCGCCGGCCTGCGGATCATGACCACCTCGATGCCAAGCGCCCGCGCCGCCGCGATCTTGCCATAGGTCGCCTCGCCGCCGCTGTTCTTGGACACGACGGTGTCAATGCGATGGCTTTCGAGCAGCGCGCGCTCGTCCGCCTCGCGGAACGGCCCCCGCGCCAGCAGATAGGTCGCGTCAGGCACCGCCAGCCTCGGCTCGACCGGATCGACGCTGCGGATGAGATAGTGATGCTGGGATGCAGCCTCGAAGGCCGCAACTTCTTGCCGACCGAGCGCCAGGAAGACCCGGCGCGGTGTCAAACCCAATGCAGTCACCGCACCGGCAACGGTGTCGACCTGCGTCCAGCGGTCACCCGCGACACGTTCCCAACCGGGACGCCTGAGCGCCATGATCGGCACGCCCGCCTGCCGCGCCGCTTCCGCTGCATTGGCGGAGATGCGCGCCGCATAGGGATGCGTGGCGTCGACCAGCAAATCCGTGCCGGCTTCCCTGAGGTACGCTGCCAGCCCACGCGCGCCACCAAACCCGCCGGAACGGACCGGCACGCCCTGCGCCACCGGGCTTTCGGTGCGGCCAGCCAGCGACAGCGTAATCGAAACATCGGCGCGCGCGGCAAGCTTGCCGGCCAGTTGCCGTGCTTCGGTGGTTCCGCCGAGGATCAGAATACGGTGGGTCATCATGCCTGCTGAGGGTCCGCGCGGCGCCGAGCTCAACTCAAGATGGCTCACAGTCGTCGGCATCGGCGAGGACGGTGTAGCGGGTCTCAGTGACGAGGCCAAGCGGCGGATCGCCGAGGCTGAATTCGTCTTCGGCGGCAAGCGTCACCTTGCCCTCATCGGCTCACTGGCCAAGGGCGAAGCACGCGCCTGGCCGACCCCTTTCGATGCCGACATGCGCGACGTGCTGGCGCTTGCCGGCAGGAAGGTCTGCGTGCTGGCCTCCGGCGATCCGTTCTTCCACGGCGTTGGCGTCACCCTTGCCCGCAAGGTTCCTTCCCAGGAGATGCGCGTGATCCCCGCGCCTTCGGCGATTTCGTTGGCAGCGTCCCGCCTCGGCTGGGCGCTGCAGGATATCGAGACCATCTCGCTGCATGGCCACCCGATCGACCTGATCCGGCCGCTGCTGCATCCCTGCATTCGCATCCTTGCCCTGACCTCGGACGGTGACGCACCAGCGGCGATCGCCCGGCTGCTGACCGAACTCGACTTCGGCGCCTCAAGGCTCACGGTCCTGGAGGCGCTGGGCGGCCCGAACGAGAAGCTGCGGAGCGCCCAGGCCGATGCCTTCGACCTCGCAGACTTCAATCCCCTCAATGTGCTGGCGCTCGAGATTGACTCAAATCCGCAGGCACGCATCCTGCCGCTGACATCGGGCCTTGCCGATCATTTGTTTGAGCATGACGGCCAGATTACCAAGCGCGAGGTGCGCGCTGTCACGCTGTCCGCCCTGGCCCCCCGGCGCGGCGAACTGCTGTGGGACATCGGTGCCGGATCGGGCTCGGTCGGCATCGAATGGATGCTGGCCCATCCCTCGATGCGCGCCATCGCCATTGAGGCTGATCCGGTCCGCGCCGCCCGCATCGGCCGCAACGCTTCACACTGTGGCGTGCCAGGCCTGGTCGTGGTCGAAGGCTCGGCACCAAAGGCGCTTACGAGGCTGGATACGCCCGATGCGATCTTCATCGGCGGTGGCGGCAGCGATGCCGGCGTGCTGGGCGCAGCCATCAAGGCCTTGCGCAGCGGTGGCCGGCTGGTCGCCAATGCGGTGACGCTGGAAATGGAAACGCTGCTTCTTTCCCGTCATGCCTCGCTCGGCGGCGATCTCACCCGCATCGCGTTGTCGCGCGTGACACCTGTCGGCTCGATGCAGGCATGGCGACCGGCTATGCCGGTCACCCAATGGAGCTGGGTGAAACCATGATGGTGGCGGGCATCGGCAGCCGAAAGGGCGTCAGCGCAAGCGAGGTGCTTGCGGCAATAGAGACCGCGATGGAAGAGCATGGCCTGGCGACGGCGGCGCTTTCGGCGCTCGCCACCAATTCTCTTAAGCAGGACGAGGAAGCAATCTTCTCCGCCGGACGCGAACTCGCCCTCCCCGTTGTCGTTGTCGAGGACGACGCGCTCAAGGCCGCGTCATCTCGCACGATCAGCCGCTCCGACTTGTCACAAACACTCGCCGGTACACCTTCGGTGTCCGAAGCCTCCGCACTCGCCGCAGCCGGCGCCGGCGCAAAACTGCTCGGACCGCGCACTGTGTTAGGCCCGGTCACTTGCGCCATCGCCATCAGTGGAGATGCGGCATGACCGTCCATTTTATCGGCGCCGGCCCCGGCGCCGCCGACCTCATCACCCTACGCGGCGGCCGGCTGCTGGCAAGCTGCCCGGTCTGCCTCTATGCCGGCTCGATCGTCGCGCCCGAGCTTCTGCAGCATTGTGCGCCCGGTACCAAACTGATCGACACTGCGCCGATGTCGCTCGACGAGATCGAGGCCGAATATCTGGCCGCCCACAGGGATGGCCATGATGTCGCCCGCTTGCACTCCGGCGACCTCTCTGTGTGGAGCGCCGTTGCCGAGCAGATCCGCCGGCTGGAAAAGCATGGCATTCCCTACACACTGACGCCGGGCGTACCCTCCTTCGCCGCCGCCGCGGCAGCGCTGCGCCGCGAGCTGACCATTCCCGAAGTCGCGCAGAGCCTGGTGCTGACCCGCGTCTCCGGCCGCGCGTCAAAGATGCCGCCCGGCGAGACGCTGGCCGGCTTCGGCCGTACCGGCGCCACGCTGGCCATCCATCTCGCCATCCATGCCATCGACCGTGTCGTCGCCGAGCTGACGCCGCTCTATGGCGCCGACTGCCCGGTTGCGGTCGTCTTCCGCGCCTCCTGGCCGGACGAGCGCGTGCTGACCGGCACGCTGGCGACCATCGAGGCGCAGCTGGCTGCCGATCCGATGGAGCGCACGGCGATCATCTTCGTCGGAGCTTCGCTGGCGGCAGAAGGGTTCGGCGAGAGTTCACTTTACGACGCCCACTACCAGCGGCGTTTTCGCGGACGGGACGGATTGTGAGCGGCGGGATCAAAGAAAAAGGCGAAAGGCTCGAACAGGCGCTTGCCCGGCTGAACTTCAAGCCGCGTGAGCTGGAATCCGGTCACGTCTGGCTGGCCGGCGCCGGCCCCGGCGATCCCGGCTGCCTGACGCTGGAGGTGCTCGCGGCACTTGGACAGTGCGATGCGCTTGTCTATGACGCGCTTGTCTCGCCCGATGTCGTCGCCGTCGCCGCGGGCGCCGAGCTGTTTTATGCCGGCAAACGTGGCGGCCAGCCATCGATGAAGCAGGACGACATTACGGCCCTGCTGGTGCGACTGGCGCGCGAGGACCGCCGTGTCGTCCGGCTGAAGGGTGGCGATCCCTATATATTCGGCCGTGGCGGCGAAGAAGCACTGGCGCTCGCGCGGGAAGCTATTCCCTTCCGCGTCCTGCCCGGGCTCACTTCGGGCCTCAGCGCGCTTGCCGATGCTGGCATCCCGGCCACCATGCGCGGCATCAACAAGGCGGTGATCCTGGCGACCGGCCATGCCGCCGGCACCGATGACGATCTCGACTGGACAGCGATCGCCCGCACCGGCCAGCCCATCGTGATCTACATGGGCATGGCCAATCTGCGGGTCATCGCAGCCTCCCTGCTCGAGGGTGGCCTGGCGTCTTCCACGCCTGCCGCTGTCATCGTCGCCGCGACCACGCCGCAGGAGCGTATCGTCGTGGCCACGCTCGCCACCATCGCCGAGCAGGCAGCCGCAGCCGGCTTGACCTCACCGGCGCTGATCGTCGTCGGCGGCATCATTGCCATGCGTGCGGCACTGGCGGGCGAGGCATGACGGCGCGGGCGATCATCATCGGTGCGCCGCGCTCTGGCTCGGGCAAGACCAGCGTCACCATCGGCATTCTGCGCGCTCTGGCCCGGCGCGGCCTGAAGGTGCGCGGCGCCAAATCCGGCCCCGACTATATCGATCCTGGCTTCCACACCGCCGCCACGGGCTTGTCAGGCGTCAATCTGGATAGCTGGGCGATGTCACCTGCCTTGCTCAACGGCCTGGCAGGCGCGGCAACCGAGGAAGCCGATTTCATCTTCCTCGAAAGCGCCATGGGCCTGTTCGACGGCATCCCCGCGCCGGCAGGACGCTCCGGCTCCGCCGCCGATCTCGCCCGGCTCTACGGCCTGCCGGTGCTGCTGGTGCTCGATGTCTCCGGCCAATCGACCACGGCAGCGGCTGTCGCCAAGGGTTTTGCCACCTACGACCCCGACGTGCGCATGGCCGGCGTCGTGCTCAACCGGCTGGGCAGCGAGCGCCACCGCCGACTCTGCGGCGAAGCCATCGAAGCGATTGGCCTGCCGGTGGTCGGCGCCATCCTGCGCGACCCGACGCTCAACCTGCCTGAAAGGCATCTCGGCCTCGTCCAGGCCGGCGAGTATGAGAATCTGATGGCGCATCTCGACCGCCTGGCCGACATGGTCGAACAATCGCTCGACCTCGATGCCATCATGGCGCTGGCAGCGCCATTCACGCCGGCATCAGGTGATTTCAGCGATGCATTGCCACCGCCAGGCCAGCGCATCGCATTGGCGCAGGATGCCGCCTTTACGTTTCTCTACCCGCATGTCGCCGCGCATTGGCGCAAGGCCGGCGCGGAGATCGTCCCCTTCTCGCCGCTCGCCGACCAGGCGCCGGCAGAAGATTGCGACGTCTGCTGGCTGCCGGGCGGCTATCCCGAACTTCATGCCGGGCGGCTCGCCGCCGCCGCGAATTTCAGGGCAGGCATGAGGGCGTTTTCGACAACGAAGCCGATCCATGGCGAGTGCGGCGGCTTCATGGTGCTGGGCGAAGAGCTGGAAGATGCCGAAGGCGAGACACACAAAATGCTCGGCCTGCTCGGCCACTCGACCAGCTTCGCCAGACGCAAGATGAATCTCGGCTATCGCGAGGCGCGACTGCGCGCCGATTGCCCGCTGGGAGCCGAGGGCACGCTGATCCGCGGCCATGAATTCCACTATGCGCAGATGATTGAGACCGGCAATGATGAGCCGTTGGCCGATCTCGCCGACGGACAAGGCAATCCGCTCGGCGCCTCGGGTTACCGCCGCGGCACTGTCAGCGGCACCTTCTTCCATGCCATTGCGAGGGGTGGATGACCGCAATCCCCTCACCCCGGCAAGCGCTCGACGACATCGCGCTCTGCCTCGTCTTCTTCACCCGGCTGCCGCTGCCGATTTTCGACTTTCGCGGACGTACCCTTGCCGCAGCGATCTGGGCGGCCCCGGTGGCCGGTCTCGCCGTCGCCCTGATTAGCGCCGTGGTCTACGCCGTCGGAACAAGGCTCGGCCTTGCCGCTGGCCCCGCCGCAGCGCTCGCTCTTGCCTCAACCCTGCTCGCCACGGGCTGCTTGCATGAGGACGGACTTTCCGATGTCGCCGACGGCTTTGGCGGCGGCAAGACGCGTGAGAAAAAGCTGGAGATCATGCGCGACAGCCGCATCGGCGCCTATGGTGCCTGCGCGCTCGGCCTGTCGCTGCTGGTCCGCTGGAGCGTACTCTCCGAATTCGCCACGTCGGCGCAAATCCTCTTCGCTCTCGTCGCGGCCCATGCCGGCTCGCGTGGCCTGCTCGGCGCCTTTATGCATCTCTTGCCGCCAGCTCGCGACGACGGCCTTTCTGCCAGCGCGGGCGCCGTTTCAGCCGAGACCGCTACTCTCGGCGCAGTGCTCGGCGCGCTCGCGCTGCTGGCGCTTGGGATCGGTGGTGCGGTGGTCGCGCTGATCCTGCTTGGGCTCCTGTTCACTGCCTTTCGTGCGCTGTGCCTCAACCAGATCGGCGGCCAGACCGGCGATACCGTTGGCGCGCTACAGCAGTTCGCCGAGATCGCCATCCTGCTCGTCGCTTCCGTTTCCCTATCCTGACTCTCTTTCGGAGATTTTGCCCTCATGTCTTTCAAATCGCTTGATGAACTGCGCGCGGCCTGCCTCGACCTGCCTGCCGGCAGCGACACCGCGGCGGCGGCCGTCGCCCGCCGCCAGGACACGCTGACCAAGCCGCAGGGCAGCCTCGGCCGGCTGGAGACCATAGCCGCCTGGCTGGCCCGCTGGCAGGGCCGCGACATGCCGAAGCTCGATCGCGTGAAGGTCTTCGTCTTTGCCGGCAACCATGGCGTCACCGCGCAGGGCGTGTCGGCCTTCCCATCGGAGGTTACCGTGCAGATGGTGGCGAATTTCGCCGGCGGCGGTGCCGCCATCAACCAGCTCGCCCGCATCGCCGGCGCCGATCTCGACGTCATCCCGCTCGACCTCGACCACCCGACCGGCGACTTCACGCAAGTGCCCGCGATGGACGAAAAAGCCTTCCTCGCCGCGGTTTCGGCCGGCTACGGCGCAGTGACCGGAGATATCGACCTCGTCTGCTTCGGTGAGATGGGCATCGGCAACACCACGCCGGCCGCGGCCATTTCAGCCGGTCTTTTCGGCGGCGGCGCGGAAAAATGGACCGGGCGCGGTACCGGCGTCGACGATGCCGGCCTGAAGCGCAAGGTGACTGCCATAGAAGCCGGCCTAAAGCGCCATGCCGAGACCCTCGCCGACCCGCTCAAGATCGCAGCCACGCTTGGCGGGCGCGAACTCGCCGCCATCTTCGGCGCGACGCTGGCCGCGCGCCACAACAACGTGCCGGTGCTACTCGACGGCTTCGTCTGCACCGCTGCCGCCGCTCCCCTGGCAAGGCTGCACCCCACCGGCCTCGCCCACACTATCGCCGCCCACGTCTCCGCTGAATCCGGCCACCGCCGGCTGCTGGAAGCGCTCGGCCTGCCGCCGCTGCTCGATCTCGGCATGCGGCTCGGCGAAGGCTCCGGCGCTTGCCTCGCCGTCAACATCGTCCGCTCGGCGCTCGAATGCCACGCCCGCATGGCGAGTTTTGCGGAGGCTGGGGTTTCGGAGGGGTAGTCCGCAAGGCTAAATGTGGGACGGTCAAAGCCGTCTCACATCCTCGCCCTGTTCCAGGGTCTTTTCCACCAAGTCTTTGAAATCTTTGGTGGGTGCGCACAGGATTGAACTGTGGACCCGCTGATTAAGAGTCAGCTGCTCTACCAACTGAGCTACGCACCCACTCGACCGGTAAAACCGGCGTCGGCGGGCATATAGCCGCCGATACCAGTCATGTCCAGCCCTGCCGGAATCATTTCCCGACAAATCGCTCTGGGGTCTCGTCATCCCTGGGCGGAGCGAACGCGAAGCGGAGCGCAGACCCTGGGATCCATGCCGTGACATTGGCCGAAGAATTCAGCGGTGCAGAATAAAAGCGCGCTGCAGTGATCCGTCCTGGCCTCTGTCCTGCGAGGCATTCCAAGGCCCGCAGCGACGCTCAGCCGTCACGGCATGGATCCTAGGGTCTTCGCGACGTCGCTTCGCTCCTGCTTCGCCCTAGGATGACGAAGCGAGGGCGCAATCAGACGAACAGCCTGCCTTCCGCCACCTTGACCGCATGGCCGCCGATGCGCGCGGCCGCCAGTTTGCCGCCTTCGACATTGAGTTCGAGGCGGATGCGCGACGGCCGGCCCATCTCCAGTCCCTGTTCGATCCACAGCTGCGACACGCCGTCCGTCGGGCGGTCGAAATGCATGATCGCGCCGGCGAAAGCAGCCGCCGCCGAGCCGGTCGCCGGGTCTTCGTAGGAGGGATTGCCGGGCACGATCATGCGCACATGGAAGGCGCTTTCGTGGTTCACTGTCTCGCGGCAATAGACGTAGGGGCTGGCGAAAGCCCATTCGCTCTTGCGCGGCGCCAGTTCCGACCACGCCTGGTTGTCCAGCCGGATACGTGCCGCCGCCTCCAGGTCGGCGACGGGAATGGTCACATAGGGCACGCCAGCCGACCAGAATGAGACGCGGTGATTCTCGAAACCGATCTCGTGTGGTCCCAACCCAAGCGCTGCCCCGATCGCCTCCGGATCGGCGGCGAGCTTCAGCGGTTCCGGCAGTTTGGCCAGGTCGAACTCGGCGAAGGTGGCGCCATTGCGCTTGCTGACGGCGCAGCGCACCGGACCGATGTTTTCCTCCAGCACGAAGATGCCGGCCCCACCCTCGCCCGCTTGCTCGACGAGCGCGATCGCGGAACCTACCGTCGGGTGGCCAGCGAAAGGCATTTCATAGTCGGGCGTGAAAATGCGGATACGATTGCGGTGTTTGGGATTGTCGGGAGGCAGCACGAAAACGGTTTCGGAGAGATTGAACTCACGCGCAATCGCCTGCATCGCCGCCGTGTCCAGCCCCTTGCTGTCGAGCACGACAGCCAGCGGATTGCCGGCGAGTCGATCGGTCGTAAACACATCATAAAGCAAGTAATTGCGCGGCTGCATGTACAAAAGTCCTCCGCCTCAATCCAAACATGAGCGAAATTTAATTTGAAATTTGAACCATCAGGCCTGATCTGTGCACTGATGGGGACATCTCAGGCTTATAGGGGTCCGGCGTGGACCAGATTGTCAATCTGCCAAATGTGGAATCCACTTCCGCCATCGAGACGGCACTAGGACTTGACCAGAACGGTTTGAAGAAGAAACGCCGGCGCTTCTGGCTCTATGGCCTGATTGCTCTGATCGTCGTCGCAGCCGGCTTCGTCGGCTACCAATGGTATGCTGGCTCTCCCGCCAAGGTCGACTACACCACGGTGCCCGCCGCTGTCGCCGATCTCACCGTCGCCGTCTCGGCCACCGGCACGCTGCAGCCCCTCACCCAGGTCGACATTTCCAGCCAGCTTTCCGGCATCGTCCGGTCGGTCTCGGTCCAGGAGAACCAGCAGGTGAAGAAGGGCGACGTGCTGGCCGCGCTCGACACCGCCAAGCTGGAGGTGCAGATCGAGCGCGCCGAGGCTTCCGCCAAGGCGGCGGCCGCCAATGTCGAGGACGCCTCCGTCACCCTCAACGAAAACGAAAAGGCGCTTGTGCGCGCGGCCGCCCTCACCAGGCGCGGCATGGCGACCGACCAGTCGCTTGAGGCCGCGACCGCGACCCGCGACCGCTCCAAGGCTGCGCTCGACAGCGCCAAAGCCAATCTCGCCATCGCCAATGCCGACCTGAAATCACAGCAGACGGACCTCGCCAACAGCACCATCTATGCCCCGATCGACGGCATCGTGTTGACGCGTTCGGTCGATCCCGGCCAGACGGTTGCATCCTCGCTGCAGGCGCCGGTGCTGTTCGTCATCGCCGCCGATTTGAGGAACATGGAATTGGTTGCCGCGGTCGACGAGGCCGACATCGGCGCGATCAAATCCGGCCAGCATGCCCGTTTCACCGTCGATGCCTTCCCGGAGCGGCCGTTCGACGCCGAGATCCGCGACATCTCCTACGCATCGGTCACCACCGACGGCGTCGTTACCTATAATGCGCGGCTTGAGGTCGACAACAATGAGCTGCTGTTGCGGCCCGGCATGACCGCCACCGTTTCGGTGGTCACCAGGCAGGCCAAGGGCGTGCTCACCGTGCCGGCCACCGCCTTCCGCTACCGGCCGCCAGCGGCATCCACCGCCCGCGCGTGGAGCCTGAGGGACCTGTTCACCGGCCGCATGGGGCGTCCTGGCGGCAACCGCCAGCGCCAGGCGACGACAACGCCGACGGACGGCTCGCGCACGCTCTACGTCCTGGAGAACGGGCGGCCGCATCCGGTCAACGTCAAGACCGGCTCGACCGACGGCGAACTGACCGAGATCACGTCGGGCCTGGATGAAGGCGCGCTGGTCATCACCGCCTCGCAGCAGCGGAGCTGAGACCGTGGCGTCGGGCGCGACCCTCATCAGCTTCGACAAGGTCTGGAAGAGTTATGGCCAGGGCGAAGCCAAGGTCCATGCGCTGGCCGGTGTCGATCTTGCCATCCGTCGTGGCGAGTTCGTCGCCATCATGGGGCCGTCCGGCTCGGGCAAGTCGACGGCGATGAACATCATCGGCTGCCTCGATACGCCGACGGCCGGAACCTACAATTTCATGGGCATCGACGCCGGCCGCCTCGACCGCAATCGCCGCGCCATACTGCGCAACCTCTATGTCGGCTTCGTCTTCCAGGGCTACAACCTGCTGCCGCGCACCACGGCGGTGGAGAATGTCGAACTGCCGCTGATCTATCGCGGCGTCGGCGCCCGTGACCGCCACGACCTTGCGATGAAGGCGCTGGCCGAAGTCGGCCTTGTCGGTCGCGAGCATCACACGCCGGCCGAACTCTCCGGCGGCCAGCAGCAGCGTGTGGCGATCGCGCGCGCCATCGTCACCCGGCCGACCCTGCTTGTCGCCGACGAGCCGACCGGCAATCTCGACACCGCTCGTACCCATGAAATCATGGAATTGCTGACACGACTGAACACCGAGCTTGGCCTCACCATCGCCATGGTCACCCACGAGGCTGACGTCGCCGGTTACGCCGAGCGCACGATCCGCTTCCTCGACGGCCACGTCGCCTCCGATGGCATGAACTTCGAGGTGGCCTGACTTGCTCTGGGAAACCGTCCGCCTCTCGCTGCTTTCCGTACGCCGCAACGTGCTGCGCTCGTTCCTGACCCTGCTCGGCATCGTCATCGGCGTCGCCGCCGTCATCGCCATGCTCACCATCGGCTCCGGCACCACCGAGAAGGTCAAGTCCGACATCGCCAAGCTCGGCAGCAATCTGCTCGTCATCCGTTCCGGCCGCCCGGCCGGCCCCGGCGGACCGGGAGGGCTCGACCAGGTGGTCCGTCCGCTTGCCGAAAAGGACGTTGCGGCACTCGTCGCCCACCTGACCGGCGCCCGCGCCATTTCGCCGGCCTCGCAAAAACAGGTGCGCGTCATCTTCGGCACCGAGAGCCTGACGTCCGGCATCACCGGCACCGACAGCGCCTATCTCGATGCGCGTGACTGGAAGCTGGTTTCCGGCCGCCCATTCAGCGATTCCGAAACCCGCTCGGGCACCGGTGTCTGCCTGATCGGCGAAACGGTGCGCCAGCAGTTCTTCGGCGCCGGCGACCCCGAGGGCGAGATCATCCGCGTCAACCGCACCTCCTGCAAGATCATCGGCCTGCTCGAACCCAAGGGTTATACCGGCTTCGGCCAGGACCAGGACAACGTCGTGCTGATGCCTCTGCATGCATACCAGCGCCGCATCGCCGGCAATCGCGATGTCGACAATATCTATGTCGCAGCCGACGACAGGACGCCGACCACCGAATTGCTGCCGCGCGTCGAGGACATATTGCGCGACACACGCCGCATCACGCCCGATCGCGAGGACGATTTCTCGATCCGCGACATGACCCAGATCGCCGACGCCATGGCCAGCGCCACCACCACCATGACCGGCATGCTTGGCGCCGTCGCCGGCGTCAGCCTGCTGGTCGGCGGCATCGGCATCATGAACATCATGCTTGTCTCGGTCACCGAACGCACCCGCGAGATCGGCATCAGGCTGGCCATCGGCGCGCATGAAAAGCACATCCTGATCCAGTTCCTGGTCGAGGCGACGGTGCTTTCGCTGCTCGGCGGCATCATCGGCATCCTGATCGGCCTGGCGCTCGCTGGCCTCGCCTCCGTGACACTGACCATTCCGTTCGCACCAAGCCCGGCGATCATTCTGCTTGCCGTCGGTTTCTCGGCACTGATCGGCATGGTGTTCGGTTTCTTCCCGGCGCTACGCGGCGCAAGGCTCGATCCCATCGACGCGCTGAGGCATGAATAAAGGGCGTCACGCGACGTTTCAGCTATTTAAACTTTTTTTGGGGGTTCTTTCGCCTCTTCCCTGTCGCCATACAATCCGTGGTGCTAGTATAACAGTCAGGGCTAATATGACCCTCAGGGGGGTGGGGAAGTATGAGCAAGAAAGAGCGCCTGATTCTGGCGGTGGTGATCGTTGAGGCCGCTTTGGCAGGTCTCTGGTGGTATTTGGCCAGCTATGGCATGGACAATCCCGATCGCGTCACCGCCGATTTCCAGCAGGTCATCGGGCAGACGATGGGAACGGCGATGGGGGCCTTTCTGGGTCTCGGCGTCATTCTGTTTTTCGTCGCCGCCCGTAGCGATCGCAAAGCTGAAGCGAGCAAAACGCGTCGTTAATCCTCGCCGGCAAAATGCCACTCAATCAGCGGCTTCATGTGCGGCATCAGGCCGTCCGGCAGATCGGCAGCGTGGCGAATGATGACAGGTCCCTCGATTTCAGGGTCCGCCTCTGTCGCGACGAAGGCACTGATGCGCTGCGCAATCTCGTCGGCGGATGCCGTCTCGCGATAGCGCCGAAATATCACCGTGCCGCTTGACATGGACAGGGCATGGTAGCGCCTGTCGCGTTCAGCGGCTGTGAGGTCGAGGCCGGTTTCTTCCCGCACCTCGCGGATCATGTTGAAGTCGACATCGACAAGGCCATCGCGAAAATCGGCCGGCTCAAACGAGCCGGCAGCGAAATAGACCCGGCCGGCATTGACCGTGTGCGGCGCCATGCGGATCGCAACCAGCGCGTTGTCGCCGGCGACCAGCACGGCATGGGCATAGGCGTGCTCGGCCCCGGCCACCTGCCGGTTGCCGCGCCAAAGCATGAAGGTCGAGTAGCGCACCGCGTGGCAGCGGCCGACCAGACGATTGCCGCGATAGCTGAGTGCTGAAAGCAGCACCACGGTGCCGTCGAACAGTGCCGGATTGGCCGCGATTTCCTTGCCCCAATTCTCGGCGATTGCCAGCGCGTTGTCGCGCTCGAACGGATGCGGGCCGGGATCGAGCCTGACCTCGACAAAGTCGACCGGCAGGACGGCGTTGCGCGGCAGGTCGAAGCTCACAGTCAGGCCATGTCCAGGGCGATCGCGACGGGACAATGGTCTGACGCTTTCGGCCGGTCCCAGCCGGCGCGTGGAAAACGGTCCACCTCCTGGCCGGCTGGAAATATCGTGCGCCAGGGCTGGCCGTTGCGGATGATGTCGGGAACGGCTGTCGCGTTCCTGGCTGCCAGCGCCTTCGATAGCAAGATGTAGTCGAGCTGGCAGAGATGCCGCTCTTCCGGTCCGCGCGTGTGGTAGAAGGTCCAGCGATCCATTTCGGGGCGCCGCTCGACCGCGTTTTCACAAAAGCCGCCGGCAGTGAGCGTGTTGAGACAGGACTGGCTCTCGTTGATCACCTCGAAGCGGTAGCCGTCGACGGCATCGCCGGTGATCTTCACACGTTGCCGGTAATCGTTCATGTCACCGCAAATCGCCCAGCGTTTGTCGGCGGCATGCTCCTTGCCGAAACGCTCCTCGATGATCCGCCGCACCGCCTGCGCCTCGGCGATGCGCAGCGGCATCGTCGCCTCACGGCCGTCGAGGCCGTTACGGGGCGAACCCATCGACTTGAAATGCACGAGATAGAGCGTCAGCGGCACGCCGCCCACCTTCAGGTCGATTTCCAGGCAGTCGCGCCGGAAGATGCGCTCGTTGGCCTGGTTCCCCAGGGCGGCCAGTTCCGGCGTGAAGAGGCCGAATTGCTCGAACGTGACATAGGCATGGCTGGTCATGCGCACGAACTCGATCGGCTGACCTTGCGCCGTCTCGTTGCGCATCATCACGGCAACGTCGATGCCGCGCGAATCATTGCCGGCCGTGGTGTATTTCTGCCGGTAGCCCTGCCCCACCATCTTGAACAGATAGCCATATTCGAAGGCCTTCAGCGCCTCGATATTGTCGACCTCCTGCATGCAGATGATGTCGGCGCGAGTTGCGGCTATCGCCAGCGCCGTCAACTGCCGCGTATCGTCGGATTGCGCGATGGCGCGGGCCTGCTCCAGCATCTTGTATTCGGCCTCGCTCTGGATGTCGAAAAGCGCCAGCGTGCGATCTTCGTTGAGCTGGTTGCGGTATCCGGAAAAATCGAACCTGTTCATCAGGTTCTCGACATTGAATGTGGCCAGGCGCAGCGTCATGGCCGTGACCTTTGCCTGCAAGCGAGAGAGAAAACAAGATCGCAGAACCACCAGCGAAGATCGATTGGTCCTGATGGCAATCCCGCTATGGTTGACGGAACCTTTTCCGTTCATCCTCCGTTCAGACGGAAAGTTCCATCAATCAGGTTCTTCCCCGGGGTATTCTGGGCGTGGGGCCTGAAATCTCTTGGAGAGTGCAATGAACTCGCTCTTTTCTTCCACAGTCAAATCCGGGCTGTTGGCCTTGGGCCTCATCTCCGGCATCACCGCACCGTCCTCCGCCGGCCCGATCATGCAGCCGGATCTCTCTATTCCCGCCAGCACCGCTGCGCCGACGATCATGCCTGTCCGCGATGGCTGGGCGGGCGGCAACAACCCGCGTTTCAACGAGTGGCAATGGCGTCGCAATGACGGGCGCCGTTTCTCAAGGTCGGGCAATTGGGACCGCGGTGACTGGAACCGCCGAAACTGGCACCGTAGACACTGGAATGGCGGGGATGACTGGCGTTGGCGCCATCATCGCCGCTATTACCGCGGCGGCTACTACGATGATGGTGCGGGCGCCGCGATTCTTGGCCTCGGCCTCGGGCTCGGCCTTGGCAGCATGTACAACAACTACAACTACTACGATGCGCCGGCACCGCGGCGCTATTATCGTGCAGGGTCCAGCGCTCACGTCCGGTGGTGCTACAATCGTTACCGCTCGTATCGCGCCTGGGACAACACGTTCCAACCCTATGGCGGTCCCCGTCAGCAGTGCTGGTCGCCATATAGCTGAGTCGAGCGACAGGTGAATTCCAGAACGGTGCCGCAGCCTGCGGCGCCGTTCTTCGTTTGAGATCCATCAGAAATCGCGCCGCCGCCAATGATAACGCGATCTTTATCAGATGGGCCTAGTTATCGTGCCGATCGCACCGCTTGATATGCGACGATCACCCAGGGAACGATCGCCGGAATTGCGCGATGGCCGAAGACGAACACAGGGACAAACGCAGGCAGCGCGTGCTGAAGGGCGCGACGATCCTGACCGGTGTGACCAATTCCGAGGTCACCTGCACGGTGCGCAACATGCATGCCGGCGGCGCGGAACTGAAAGTCTCGATCGACGCACGCGTGCCCGACGAATTCCTGCTCTATGTGCCGGTCGATGGCATCGCCTACAGGGCAGTGGTCCGCTGGCGCCGCGAGGACCGCATCGGCGTGATGTTCGCCGGCACCGAACCGAAGCCGCACTGGCACTACGGCTGAACAAGCAAGATTTCGCCGGTCTGGCCATGCTGGCCAGCTGCAAGAAAAAGCCGGCGGATCGCTCCGCCGGCTTGCGTTTTTTTTGGAAGACTGGGATCGCGGGATCAGTTCTTCGCCTTATCAACCAGCTTGTTCTTCGAAATCTCCCGCGCGACCGCAGGGCGAAGCCCGAGGACGCGCAAGAAGACAACCCGTGGATTTCGATCAGTTCTTGGCCTTGTCAACCAACTTGTTCTTGGAAATCCACGGCATCATCGCGCGCAGCTTGGCGCCGACTTCCTCGATCTGGTGGTTGTCATTGTTGCGGCGGATGCCCTTGAAGCGCGACAGGCCGGCGCGGTATTCCTGCATCCATTCCGAGGTGAACTTGCCGGTCTGGATATCCTTCAGCACGCGCTTCATCTCGGCCTTGGTGTCGGCGGTGATGATGCGCGGACCCGAAACATATTCGCCCCATTCGGCGGTGTTCGAGATCGAGTAGTTCATGTTGGCGATACCGCCCTCATAGATCAAATCGACGATCAGCTTGACCTCGTGCAGACACTCGAAATAGGCCATCTCGGGCGCATAGCCGGCTTCCACCAGCGTCTCGAAGCCGGCGCGGATCAGCTCGACCAGACCACCGCATAGCACCACCTGCTCGCCGAACAGGTCGGTCTCGCATTCCTCGCGGAAATTGGTCTCGATGATGCCGGAACGGCCGCCACCAACGCCGCAGGCATAGGACAGAGCCAGATCGAGCGCATTGCCCGAAGCGTCCTGATTGACCGCGACCAGGCACGGCACGCCGCCACCCTTCTGGTATTCGCCGCGCACGGTGTGGCCGGGACCTTTCGGCGCGATCATGACGACGTCGACCGAGGCCTTCGGCTCGATCAGGCCAAAATGCACGTTGAGGCCGTGGGCAAAGGCGATCGCCGCGCCATCGCGGATGTTCGGCGCGATCTCGTTTTTGTAGATGTCGGCCTGCAATTCGTCCGGCGTCGCCATCATCATCAGGTCGGCCCATTTGGCGGCGTCCGCCACGCTCATCACCTTGAGCCCGTCGGCCTCGACCTTCTTGGCGGTCGCCGAGCCGGCCTTGAGGCCGATGGCGATGTCCTTGGCGCCGGAATCCTTCAGGTTGAGCGCATGCGCCCTGCCCTGGCTGCCATAGCCGATGATGGCGACCTTCTTGCCCTTGATCAGATTGAGATCGGCATCGCGATCGTAATAGACACGCATTGTTCTTCCTTCCCGTTGAATTCAGAGCACGATGCCGAAAAGTGTGAAGCGGTTTTCGGACGACATCGTGCTCTATCTCTTTGATTTAGAGCCGGATTCAGATTTCAGGTCGACTTGACCTGAAATCATCCGGCTCTAGGGGCCCTGCGGCCCGGTTTTTGCTCCGTAAAGAGCGAGAAACTGCTGCGTCGCGCGGACGGCATCGCCGCCGATCGCCGCATCAGTCAATTCCAGCCGGTCGCCGAGCAGCAGGCGTATCTGCACATCGCGAGCGACCAGCCCGAAAAAGGTCCGGAACGCCGTTTCGGCGTCCGAAAAGTCGAGAAACCCGGCTTGCCGGCCTGCTTCCAGCACCGGCTTCAGCCGCTTCGCCAGCGCGAAGCGGCCATTCTCCAGCACGATGGCGCCGAGATCGTCCTTACCGGAACCGGCGTGCCCGACCGCCACCCTGTTGAGCGCGATCGACGTATCGCTCGAAATCACCTTGAGCCAGTCGGAGGCGAAACGCTCCAGGCTCACCGTCAGCGAGGCGAGGTCGAGCCCCTTGCCATCGACTGGCACCACCCGCACCTTGGAGGCCTGCCACTGCACCGTTGCGGTCAACAGCCCATCGCGGTCGCCGAACCATTTGTAGAGCGTTTCCTTGGAACAGCTCGCCCGCCGCGCCACGGCGGTCATGGTCAGGTTATCGCCCTCCTCGACCAGCAGACGAAGGGCAGCGTCCAGCACGGCCTGCTGCCGCTCCGTCAGCGCTTCGCTGGTGTCGATTTCGGTGCCTGCTTGCAACAAGTTCTTCCTGCCTTGCGGAGTCCGCGTACCGTACGTTACGGTTCTGTACCTCTATGGCGTATTGCCCCAATCGGTGCAAGTCCTATTTCTGTCTTGGTCCGCCATGCCCAAACGGTTTATCGTGGAAAGATGGCGGTTTATCGCGGAGATCAGGATGCTCGCTGGTTTGCTCGCCTTGACCGTCGCCGCAGCCTTCGCGGGCGCCGCCATCTATGTCAGTGTCGCCGAACAACCCGCGCGCCTTCGGCTCGATGACCGGGCGCTGCTGCAGGAATGGCAACCCTCCTACAAACGTGGCGCGGCCATGCAGGCGTCGATTGCCGTTATCGCCTGTATTCTTGGCGTTATTGCCTGGTGGCAGACCGGCATTCTCGCCTATCTGATCGGCGCGGTGCTGATCATTCTGCCCTGGCCATGGACGCTGATCGTGATGATGCCGACAAACCGGTTGCTGGAAGCGATGGATGCGGCCGTCGCCAATCCGGAAGCCCGGAACCTGATCGTCAAATGGGGCGATTTCCATCTGGTTCGCGCCACGCTTGGCGTGCTGGCGGCATTGGCATTCCTTGCAGGCTACCCGATTTAACACGAATCGCCGTCCGTTTTGCGGCTGCAGTCACTCCATGGCCGGTGGGTGGCGCAGCCTCCCTAGCAAGGCCGCCAACATTTCGAGTTCTTCAGCCGGAAGCCTGGCACCGACCAACTCCGCGATTGACCTGCCATAAACGGTCCACATGCGGCGGCGCGTCTCGCGCCCCTTGCCGGTGATGCGAATAGTCTGGCCGCGGCCGTCATCCGCTACCGGAATCTTCTCTATCAAGCTCTCGCTTTCGAGCCGCGCCAGCAGCCGTGAGACATTATATTGCGCGAACAGCGTCCGCTCGATGAGTTGGAACGGCCTCAGCCCGCCCTCGCCCGCTTCGGCAAGTTCATGCAGCACGTCGTACCAGGCGAGCGGCGGCAAGCCGCCATCCTTCAGCGCATCCTCCACTTTTTCCACGAGCTGGCGTGAAACGCGCATCAGGCGGGCCCAGGCCTTGATGGCAGCCGGCGAAGGAGAGGCTTTCTCGATCATTCCCGAAGCATAAGCAATAGATGCAATTGCATCAAGATTGACGATCGATGCATTCGCATCTATATAGATGCAATTGCATCTATCTGAAGGCAACTCCGATGAAACATGAAATCTGCAAGGTCGCCGAAATACCGGAAAAGGGCAGCCTGATCGCTCCGTTCTTCGGCCGCGAGGTGCATGTCTGGCGCAGCGGCGAGCGCATCCGCGCTGCCGCCAATGTCTGCCTGCATTTCGGCGGGCCGCTCGACTGCAAGGACGGCAAGCTCGTGTGCCAGTGGCATGGCGCCGCCTTCGACATGGCGAGCGGCGACCGTCTGGAGGGTCCGGCGCCGAAAAGCTCGCGCCTGATGTTCCTGTCCACCCGCGTTGAGGATGGCGTCCTGAACTATGTCTGGGGAGAGTGAAATGGCCCAGCTCACGCTCGTCAGCCACCGTCTCTGCCCCTATGTGCAGCGCGCGGCGATATCGCTCATGGAGAAGGGGCTGCCATTCGAGCGCGTCACCATCGATCTCGCCGACAAGCCGGCCTGGTTCAAGGCGATATCGCCGCTCGGCAAGGTGCCGCTGCTGCGCGTGAATGGGGACAGCAACGAAACGGTGATCTTCGAATCGGCCGTCATCCTCGAATTCTTGGAAGAAACCGAAGCCGGTCCACTCCATCCTGCCGACCCGCTGACCCGCGCCCGGCACCGCGCCTGGATCGAATTCGGCTCGGCCATCCTGAATGCCATCGGCCGCTTCTATTCCGCCGCTGGCGAAGCAGCCTTCCGGGCCGAAGGCGAAGCCCTGTCGGCGATGTTTGACCGGATCGAGATGGAATTGGCTGATCGCACCGGCCCGGGACCATGGTTCGCCGGCGCGCGTTTTTCACTCGTTGATGCGGTGTACGGGCCAATCTTCCGTTATTTCGACACCTTCGACCGGATCGGCGATTTTGGCATCCTCGACGACAAGCCGCTTGTCCGGGCATGGCGCATGGCATTGAGCGAACGCCGATCGGTGAAGGAGGCCGTCGATCCGGACTATCCGCAACGCCTTCACACATTCCTGCGAGCGAAGGCTTCCCATCTTTCGGAGATCATCCGGCAGGGTGATCAGGCCACATTGCTTCCGCAAGTCCGATCCGCCTGAATGGATCGATTACGGTTCCAGCCACCATCGAGGCAAGAATCCTCGGCGTCGGCGGGATTCTTGCGACCGTCGCCACCAGCCTGTCGCGGACAAACGGCATCACCATCGAATCCGACTGGTAGAACGGCGTCAGCGCCAGTGACAGCGCCTGGAAGACCCGGACATGCCACCGCCGCGCCTGGACATAGGCACCCAGCGCGGCATCGATGTCCTGGGCCCGCAGCAGCGCATAGTTCAGCGCCGCCGCGTCGAGCAGCGCCATGTTCGCGCCTTGCCCGAGTTGCGGGCTGGTCGAATGCGCGGCGTCGCCGATCACAGCCAGTCGCCGACCGGCAGGCAGCTTGAGCGTGTGATGGCCGTAGCGCGCCAGCGAAAGCTGGTCGAAACTGTCGATCTGGCTGGTGAACGCTTCGCATTCCGGCCACAGCCGAACCACCCTCGCCTTCCACGTTTCAAGGCCTACGGCCCGCACGCTTTCGACGTCAGCCGGCTTGAGGCTCCAGAAGAACGCCGCCATCTTCTCGGCGCCCGGCTCCGGCCGGCCGATCGGCAGCACGCCGATCATCACGCTCGCTCTGTCATAGCGCTGCAGCAGCGCTTGCTCGTCGAAACCGTCGTTGCACCAGCCGAGCGAGGCCCAGAACGCTCCATAGGCGAGTGGTCGCGGCTCACCCGGATCTTTCAGGCACTGTCGCAGTTTGGAGCGCGAGCCGCTGGCATCGACGACAAGGTCGAACGGCCCAGCCCTTCGTCCATTGCCGCAAATCAGCACCGCCCGTTCGCCGGCCTCCAGCGTCTCGATCTCGACGCCGGTCTCGATGGCGATCGCTTCACGCTGAACGGCACGGAAAAGCACGCCAAACAAGGCCGCGCGATGCACCGCCACGCCGAAACGGCCGCGGCGCTGCGCATCATAGCGCACAGCGAGCACGGTGCGGCCGGTCCTGGCGTCGGCGCCGTGCAGGCGATCGATGCGGCTGCCAAGCGCCAATATGTCGTCGAGCAGGCCAAGATCGGCGAGAACCGTCAGCCCGGTCGGCTGCAGGATCAGTCCGGAACCGACCGGCTTTGGCTCGTCAAACCGCTCGAAGACCGTGACCCGATGCCCGGCGCGCTTCAGATAGAGCGCGGTGGCGAGCCCCGCCGGCCCGGCGCCGGCAATCGCGATGTCGAGAGAATTGCCCATAGCCCGCCGAATCCCGCCCAGGCCGGACAATCCTTCAGCGACATTGGCAAATCAAGCTACAGGCTCTCGGAAGGATCAGGTCGGGGTGGCGTCAAAGGCGGCACGCGCGTCGCGCACCGCGCCATGGTTGAGTTCGGCCCATTGGATCAACTCATGCAATGGGCCAAACATCGAGCGTCCGAGATCGGTGAGGCTGTATTCGACGCTTGGCGGTTTGGTCGGGAACACCTCGCGATGGACGTAACCGTCACGCTGCAGATCGTGCAGCGTCTGGGTCAGCATGCGCTGCGAGATGTCAGGCACGAGACGCCGCAGTTCGCCGAAGCGATATGGCCTCTCCGCCAGCGCCATCATCAGCAGCGAACTCCACTTGCCGCTGATACCCTGGATCACATCGCGAACAGGGCAATCGGCAAAATTGCCCCCGTCAGTCATGGCTTTGTAGACCTCCATCTTCGATCGCAGATTGAGGATCTTGCTGTCCATGCTGGTTCCTTGCGTGTGCCTACCTCCCGCAAAACTGCCTCCTTTACGAGAGTTGGTCAATTCCTATTTTAGTGCTGCTCTCTTTTTGAGACTACATGGCACCCGCCATTTCGGCGCAACCACAGGACCTCCCATGACCGAAACCCTTCTCGTCACCGGCGCTTCTGGCCAGCTTGGCCGCGCCGTCATCCATCATCTGCTGGACACGCTCAAGGTTGCCCCTGCCCGCATCATCGCCACCACTCGCAATCCGGCGAATCTTGCCGATCTGGCGGCGCGCGGCGTCGCCATCAGGGCCGCCGACTTCGACGACACGGCCTCGCTGGCCAGCGCATTCAAGGGCGCCGACAGGGTTCTGATCATCTCGACCGGCGATCTTGACCTCAAAAGCGGCAAGCGCCTGAAACAGCATGAGACGGCGGTCGCCGCGGCCAAGGAAGCAGACGTCTCACACCTGCTCTACACCTCGATGCCCAATCCGGAGCCGGTCTCGCCAGTGCTGTTTGCCGGCGACCATTACGGCACCGAACAAGCGATCAAGGCGAGCGGCATCCCCTATACGATCTTCCGCAACGGCTGGTATCAGGAGAACCTGTTCATGTCGCTGCCGCACGCCATTGCCTCGGGGCACTGGTACACATCCGCGGCCGACGGCCGCATCGCCCATGGCGCCCGCGACGACATGGCGGCGGCAATCGCCGCCGGCCTCGCTTCCGGCTCGCGCGAAAGCAAGACCTACACGCTGACAGGCCCGCAAGCCTATACCGTTGCCGAGATCGCCGCCCTGGTGACCGAGGTCACCGGCAAGCCGCTTGAAGTCATTCAACTGCCGGACGAGGCCTTGACCGAAGGGGTGAAGGCAGCAGGCGTTCCCGAGGACTTCGCCCGCATCATCGTTTCCTTCGACGCCAACACGCGTTCCGGCCGGATCAGCATGGTGACCGATGCAATCGAGAAGCTTTCAGGCAGGAAGCCGCAATCGCTGGAACAGTTCCTTGAGGCGAACAAGACTGCTCTGGCCGGCTGAAGTCGGCGTTCTGCGACGTGACGCAGGGCCGTGCTCTATGGCACGGTCCTGCCCCTAAATCGCTACCTGCGTGCCGATCTCCACCACACGCCCGGTCGGGATCTGGAAATACTCCGTCGCATCCGCCGCCGTGCGCGCCAGTCCGATGAACAGCTTGTCCTGCCACACCGGCATGCCGGAATTGGGCGAGGCCTTGAGGGAACGCCGCGACAGGAAGAACGACGTCGTCATGATGTCGAACTTCCAGCCTTGCTTGCGGCAGATCGCCAGCGCGCGCGGAATGTTGGGCTGCTCCATATAGCCGAAGGTCAGCGTCACCCGCATGAACAGCTCATTGATCGTTTCCATCTTGACCCGCTCGCTGTCGGGCACGACGGGCTGCGGCGCCGTCACCACCGAAAGGATGACGTTCTGCTCGTGCAGCACCTTGTAGTGCTTCAGGCTGTGCATCAGCGCCGTCGGTGCGCTGAGCGGATCGCTGGTCAGAAACACGGCCGTGCCGGACACCAGTTGCGGTTTCTTCTTCAGCAAATTGCCGGCAAGGAAATCGAGCGGTATCTCGTTCCTGCGGGTCTTGTCGAACAGATAGCGGCTGCCGCGTACCCAGGTCCACATGGCCAGCACGACCGTGAAGGCCACCGCCAGCGAAGCCCAGCCGCCTTCGAACACCTTGACGATGTTGGAGGCAAAGAAGCCGACATCGATGAACAAGAACAATACCGTCAGGCTGATGGCCAGCCAGAGCTGCCATTTCCAGATGCGGGTCATAATGACGTAGAGAAGCACGGTCGTCACCAGCATGTTGCCGGTCACCGAAATGCCGTAGGCCGAGGCCAGCCTGCTGGATTCGCCGAAGCCCACGACCAGCAGCATCACCACCAGTGCCAGCAGCAGGTTGATTCGCGGCAAGTAGATCTGGCCTGACTGTTTTTCCGACGTATGCTGAATCACGAAACGCGGCAGCATGTTGAGCTGCACCGCTTGTCTGGTCAGCGAGAAAGCGCCTGAAATGACCGCCTGGCTGGCGATCACGGTCGCCATCGTCGCCAGCACCACCATCGGTATCAGCGTCCAGCCCTCGTTCATCTCGAAGAACGGATGGCCGACGACACCGCCATTGGCCAGCACGAAGGCGCCCTGGCCAACATAGTTGAGCAGCAGGCAAGGAAACACGATCGCCAGCCAGGCCAGCACGATCGGCTTACGCCCGAAATGGCCGAGATCGGCATAGAGCGCCTCCGCGCCGGTGACGGCGAGAAAGATGGCGCCGATCGTCACGAAGGCGACGTCTGGCGAATTGATCAGGAAGGCGACGATGTAATGCGGGCTGATGGCCAGCAGGATTTCCGGGTCGTCGACGATGTGGTTGATGCCCGACAGGCCGATGGCCAGGAACCAGACCGCGGTGATCGGGCCGAAGATCAGCGCAACGCCGCCGGTGCCGAACCGCTGCACCGAAAACAGGATCGCCAGGATAACCAGCGTCAGCGGCACCACATAAGGCTGGAACGCCGGCGTGACGACGTTCATGCCCTCGACCGCGGAAAGCACCGAGATGGCCGGCGTGATCACGGCATCGCCGAAAAACAGCGAAGCGCCGACGATGCCTATGCCCAGAATCACCGCCGAGCGGGTCGGAAAACTGCCGCGCGCCAACGCCATCAACGACAGCACTCCGCCCTCGCCGCGATTGTCGGCCCTGAGCACGAACATGATGTATTTGATCGTGACGATAATGGTCAGCGACCAGATGATCAGCGACAGCACGCCGAGAATATCGCCGCGCTCGGCGACATTGCCGCCCGCCGACGCTCGCAACGCCTCGCGGAACGCATAGATCGGGCTGGTGCCGATATCGCCGTAGACCACGCCGAGCGCGCCCAGCATCAGAACCTTGGTGCTGTGCTGTTCAATCTCCGGATGGCTCGATTGTTCGACGGGTTCTGCCTCACTACCAGTGTTGGCAAGGGCCATGGACGACACTCCGATAAGCGCGCGGTGCTCTACGCTTGCTGCGATGCAATATCAAGTGCCGCCGCGTAATCGCTTCCATGCGGGTAATGCAAAGCTGCCATCTCTACCACCCGCAGGCCTTCAGGAACCGCCCCACCGTGCCGGCCATGCCATACTCCAATGCGTCGGCTGTCAACCCGTGCCCGATCGATACTTCGGCCAAGGCCGGGATGCGCTTGATCAATGCCGGCAGATTGGCCACCACCAGATCGTGCCCGGCATTGACCTGCAGCCCGGCGGCAAGTGCGGCATCCGCGGTTTTCCCCAGTCTTTCCAGCTCTTTCGCCGCTTTTGCCGAATCGGAATGATAACTGCCATAGGGGCCGGTATAGAGCTCGATACGGTCGGCCCCGGTGTCGCGCGCGGCGCTCATGCCATCCGGCTCCGCATTGGAAAACAGCGACACGCGCAAGCCTCCCTTTTTCAGGCGCTTGACGATCGGTGTCAGGAACGGGGCATCGGCGACGAAGTTCCAGCCGTGATCCGAAGTGGCCTGGGCCGGATCGTCAGGCACCAGCGTCACCTGCTCCGGCTGGTGCTTTTCCACCAGCGCCAGGAAATCCTCGCTCGGATAGCCCTCGATGTTGAATTCCGCCTTGGGAAATTCGTCGTCGATCAGCGCCCTGATTTCTGGCAGGTCGGAATGCCTGGTGTGCCGCTCGTCGGGCCGCGGATGCACCGTCAGCCCATGGGCGCCAGCCGCAAGGGCGAGCCGCCCGAGCCCGATCACGCTTGGCCACGGCAGGTCGCGCCGGTTGCGCAGCATGGCGATGGCATTGAGGTTGACGGAGAGCTTTGCGGGCATTTTTCCGGTCCAGTCTAATCTTGGCGCGCATCTATACCGTCTTTGATGGGAACAGACAGGGGGTTTTCGGTGTTCCAAGGTGACGACTATTGCCTACCGAAGGAGGTTGCGTGAATTTTCTCGACGACGTGCCGGCTGTCCGCCGCATCGATACCAACCGCGACGACCTTTTCGCCATCGATGTCGTCGGCCATGTTACGGCCGCCGACGCGGAGAATCTGTTTGGATTGCTGGAGGCGGCCTATGCGCTGCACAACAGGATAGATGTGCTGGTTCGTCTGGTCGACCATGACGGCGTCGACTGGCGCAACCTGTCGGACGAGACGATCGAACAGGGCACGGCTAGTGCCGTGGCGCATATCGGTCGCTGTGCGGCAGTCGGCGAGCCAAACTGGATCCCGGGCGCACAAGCCATACTGCCCGACTCCGTGCCGATCGAGTTCAGGCATTTCGAGGCCGAGGACGAAGCGGCCGCCTGGGAATGGCTGGTGGCTAGCCCGATCAGTCCCCCGGCGATTCCGGCAAACTCATGATGTTGACACCAGAGCGTCTTATCTGACGATGGTCAGCCGTTCGGCAGCGCGCGTGATCGCAGTGTAGAGCCAGCGCTGGCGGGTTTCCTTGAACGCCCAGCTTTCGTCGAACAGCACGATCTCGTTCCATTGCGAGCCCTGCGCCTTGTGCACGGTCAGCGCATAGCCATAGTCGAAATCGTCGAAGCGTTTTTTTTGCTGCCAGGGAATATCGGCGTCCGGGTCCTCGAACGCCGCCTTGAGCAGCTTGATCTTGGCGACGCCACGATCCGGGTCGTCCTCCTCCGGCGAGACCAGCAAATTGATGCCGGGCTTCACCGTCTCGCGCGACGAGGTCATCACCTTCCACAGCGAGCCGTTGAGCAGCCCCTTGGCGGGGTCGTTGCGCAGGCAGACAAGCTTGTCGCCGGCCTGCGGATAATCGGCATTGAACCCTTTCAGCTCGCGCAGCCGCTGATTGTAGCGCCGGCGCGTGCGGTTGGTGCCGACCAGCACCTGGTCCGCCTTCAGCACCAGTTCCTGGGTGACGTCCTCCTTGCCGATCACCTGCGCCGTGCCATAGTCGCCGCGCATGAATTCGCGGCCCTCGCGCACGTCAAGGGCCAGCCGGATGATCGGATTGTCGCGCGCCTGGCGGTGTATCTCGGTGAGCAGGACATCAGGCTCATGGTCGGTGAAGAAGCCGCCACCGGAGATCGGCGGCAACTGGCCGGGATCGCCCAGAACGAGGATCGGCGTGCCGAAACTCATGAGGTCGCGGCCAAGCTGTTCGTCGACCATCGAGCATTCGTCGATGACGACGAGCTTGGCGCGCGAGATCGGGCTTTGCCGGTTGAGCGAGAAGGTCGGCGACATCGAAGTCTTGCCGGTCACCTCGTCGGCCACCGATTCCTCGCCCTTCGGCCGGTAGATCAGCGAATGGATGGTACGGGCGTTGGTTGCCCCCTTGGAGCGCAGCACCTGCGCCGCCTTGCCGGTGAAGGCGGCGAACTGCACCTGGCCGTCGACATGCTCGGCAAAATAGCGCGCCAGCGTCGTCTTGCCGGTTCCGGCATAGCCGAACAGCCGGAAGATCTGCGGCCGGCCCTCTTTGAGCCAGCCGGCAACCGCCTTCAGCGCCTCATCCTGTTGGGGGGAAAATTCCATCAGAGCGAGAGACCGGATTCGCAAGGGAAAGACAAGACAGCCGCCACCATATCGACTGCCGTCGGTGGCAAACTCAGCGCCTCCGACGGCTCAGGCTATCAGGCGCAAACGAGAACGTAAAGAGAACGAAGGCGGCTGCATATTAGTTTGAAAGTCAGGCAACGGCCATGATGGCCGGCGGGTCGCGGCCGTCCGGTGGTAGAGGGACGGGAGCGTATCCGGCATAGCTGGCGCACAAGCGTGCCTGCCCTTTCGAATGCAACAGGAGTGTATCCTCGAGCTTGGACATGTTCGCGAGCGGCACTGTCGCGTTGACGATGACCGCCACGCCCCTGGTTTCTTGGCCCCGGATCTGGCCGCGATGGCTGTTCAATTCGCGGATGACAGTGCCGACGTGATCTTCCGGCGTCATCACCTCGACCTTCATGATCGGCTCGAGCAGTTGCACGCCGAGGCGCGGAGCGGCTTCGCGAAGGCAGGCGCGGCCGGCGACCTCGAAGGCCAAAGCCGAAGAATCGGTATCATGATAGGCGCCGTCAACCAACGCCGCCTTGACGCCGATCATCGGGAATCCCGCGAACGGGCCTGAGGACAGGACGCTGCGCAGTCCCTTTTCGACGCCCGCAATGTATTCGTTCGGAAACGCACCGCCGACAATTTTGGACTCGAACATGAAGTCCGCGCTGTCCGCGTTCGGCTCGAACATGATCTTGACGCGGGCGAACTGGCCGGTGACGCCGGACCGTCTCTTGTGCGTGTAGTCCTGCTTGTAGGTGTGCGTGATCGTCTCGCGATAGGCCACTTGCGGAGTGCCGATGTTCACATCGACCTTAAATTCGCGGCGCAGGCGGTTAATGATGATGTCGAGATCAAGTTCGCTCATGAAGGCGATGATCGTCTGGCCTGATTCCCTGTCCGACTTGACGTCGAACCAAGGATCCTGGTCCGCTATTTTCGATAAGGCAACGAGCAGCTTCTCCTCATCGGTCTTCGACTTCGGCTCGATCGCGATTTGCAGCAAAGGCCAAGGCGCGGCAGGCTTTTCCATCATGAGGATATGGTCGCTGGTAGCCCCAATATTTGCAACTGGAGTGCCGGGACGAAATTCAGGCTGAGATAACAGAAGGCTAAATTGATCCTTTGGCTGCCCGCAGCTGCTGTCAGGGCCCGGGATCGTTATCCAGCAGGATCGGCTTGCCGTGCGGTGTTGCATGCGCCGCGCGTTCCCAGGCGGCGGCCATCGCATCGACATCGCCCTTGCCGGCAACGCCCTTGGCCGCAAGAAGCCTTTCCAGGGCCGCCAGCCAGTGTTCGTAATAGTCGTGGCCATCGCTTGCCGCGCCCGGCTTCTTCACCTCGGCGGACAGTGCGTCAGCCCATTCGCTCCAGGAAAACAGGCCCCTGTCGTGCAGCGCCACCGTCATGGCGAAGGCTTCCGCTTGCCACGGCTCGGCGAACACCGGCTCGTCGAAACCCGCCGGCAATGCGGCGTCACGCCGGCTCAAGATAGCTCTCCCAGGCGTCGATCGAGACCGTCAGCGTCGGGTCAGCCCCCTCGCCCCAGATCTCGGCGCCATCGAAAATCACGGTGTAGACCCATTGCGGGTTTTCACCCTTTCCATGTGCATTGCTGTCCGGGAAGACAAAGCCGTCGCGCACCGCCTCGATCCTTCCCTGCTTGCCACGCGCATAGCGCGGCAGCCGCGTGTGGCCGGTCGGATGAAAATTCTTCGTCCGCACGCGGTCGCCCGCTCTGAACCGCGCCGATGTCGAAACCGGCCGGTCGCAAGGCCCGCCCTTGGCCAGCACCGCCGGCACGTCAGCGGCCTTCAGTACCCTCTTCGGCGTCGCTGCCGGATCGATTGCCCGGCCCTCGGCCAGGTCGCGCTCGCTGACGAAGCCATGGCGCTTCAGCAGCACTTCCAGCGCCTTGATCCAGATCTGGTAGTAGCTCGACGCATAATAGTCGGCGGGATGCAGGGATTCGCGCGCATGCCGGCTCTCGTCGATGTTCCACGCCCCCATCCCACCGGCGGTGAGCGTCACGCCGAGCGCCCGCCTTTCCCAGGCAGTATGGAAGTAGGGCTCGTCCTTTTCGGGCGCGACCAGCCCGAACCCCATCTGTCCGCCGAGATCCTGCGGTCCGTTCATGCTGGTTCCCTCGCGAGCGCCGTGCCGATCATCGCATCGCGGCTCACCAGATCGGCCAGCCTTTCCTCGCTCCAGCCTTCGGTGCCTTCGGGCCGCATAGGCACGACCAGGTAACGCAGCTCCGCGGTGGAATCCCATACCCGGATTTTGGTCGTCCTCGGCAGCGTCAGCCCGAATTCCTCGAGCACGCCGCGCGGATCGATCACCGCCCGCGAACGATAGGGCGGCGCCTTGTACCAGACCGGAGGCAAGCCGAGCACCGACCAGGGGTAACAGGAGCACAGCGTGCAGACGACGAGGTTGTGCGTCTCCTGGCTGTTGAACACCGCTTGCATGTGTTCGCCCTGCCGGCCGGTATAGCTTAGCGATTCGATCGCCGCCGTCGCGTCGCGCTTCAGCCAATCGGCATAGCCAGGATCGCTCCAGGCCTTCGCCACCACTCGCGCACCGTTGCGCGGGCCGATTTTTGTCTCGTAGGTGTCGACGATGACGTCGATCGCGGCCGGATCGATCAGGCCCTTCTCGATGAGGATCGTTTCCAGCGCGCGCACCCGCGCCGCGAAAGGGTCGAGTTCGTTGTCGTGGTCATGATCGTGGGACATGGCCTCAAAATACGACCACCCGCAGCTGGCCGCAAGCGCGACGCCTTGGGCCAGCCTATTCGGCCGCCGCCTTCTGCGGTTCCCTCAGAGATTCGTCCTCGAGGCCGAACAGCGAGGGCTGTTCGGCGGTCTCCACCACGTGCAACTCGGGCTTGCGCTTCGGCCAAAGCCCCACCAGCCAACCGGAGAAATGCTCCATGTAGACATAGATCACCGGCGTGACGAACAGGGTCAGCGCCTGCGAGGCAAGCAGGCCGCCGACAACGGCAACACCCAGCGGCTGGCGCAGTTCGGCACTGGCGCCGGTGCCGAGCGCGATCGGGAACGTACCCATCAGCGCCGCCAGCGTCGTCATCATGATCGGCCTGAAACGCATCAGGCAGGCCTTGTGGATGGACTCGGTCGCCGACATCCCTTCTCGTCGCAATTCAAGCGCGACGTCGACCATCATGATGCCGTTCTTCTTGACGATGCCGATCAGCATCAGAATGCCGATCACCGCGATCACCGACAGATCCATCCCGGCGAAGCGCAGGGCAACAACCGCTCCGAGCACAGCCGACGGCAGGCCTGTGAGGATTGTGAGCGGGTGGATGAAGCTCTCGTACAGAATGCCGAGCACGATGTAGATGGTGAGGATCGCGCCGCCGACCAGCAGACCCTGGTTGGCCAGCGAATCCTGGAAGGTCTTGGCCGTACCGGCAAAGCTGGTCGAGATCGCCGTCGGCATGCCGATCTGCTCCTTCAGCGCGGCGATGCGGGCGGTACTGTCGCCAAGCGCCACGCCCTGCGGCAGATTGTAGGAGATGGTCACCGCCGGCAGCTGGCCGAGCTGGTTGACCGTCAAGGCGCCGGCGGTGCTGTCGACGCGGGCGAAGGCGCCAAGCGGAACCAGGCTGCCGCTCGCCGTCCTCATCTGGATGGCCAGCATCCGCTCGGGCGACCATTCGATGTTGGGATCGAGTTCGGTAATGACTTCGTAGCTGTCGGCCGAACCAAAGATCGTCGAGACCTGGTCGGTGCCGAACCCGCCATAGAGGGCGGAGCGCAGCGTGTCGGTATCGATGCCAAGCTGGGCGGCCTTATCGCGGTCGACCACCAGCGATGCCTGCAGGGCATTGTTCTGCAAATCGCTGGTGACGTCGGCGAATATCGTATGGTCGGCCGCCATCGCGTCATTCAGTTTCTGCGCCCAGATATCGGTCTGGCCGGTATCGAGGCCCTGAACCACGAGCTGGTAGGCGCTGGCGGAAGACCGCGAGCCCAGCCTGAGGTTCTGCACCGGCTGCATATAGGCTTCAATGCCCGGGACATTGGCAAGTTGCCGCCGGAGATCCGAAAGTACTTTCTCGATGTTGGGGCGCTTGTCCTTGTCCTTCAGTTGCACGAACAGCTGGCCTTGATTGAGCGCATTGCTGCCACTGCCCGCCGACCACGCCACATGGTCGACATACGGCGAATGCGAAAAGACACTGGCCACCTGGCCTTGGAGCTTTGCCATGGCGTCGAAAGAGATGTCCTGGCGGGCGATGGTGGTCACCGAGATCTGGCCGATGTCCTCCTGCGGGAAGAAGCCTTTGGGTGAGACCTGGATCAGCCAGACCGAGCCCGCTGCCGTTCCGATGAAGACCAGGAACACCAGGAAAGTGTGGCGAAGGCAGAAGCTCAGCAGCCGGTCATAGCCGCGCGTCACAATGTCATGCCGGTGGCCGTCGCCGTGCGCCTCGCGATCGGCCTTCGTGACCGACAGCAACCGCGAGCACAGCATCGGCGTCAGCGTCAGCGACACGAACATCGAGGCCAGGATGGCAACCGTCACCACGACGGCGAACTCGTTGAAGATGCGCCCGATCACTCCGCCCATCAGAAGCACGGGAATGAAGACGGCGACCAGCGAAATCGAGATTGAGATAATGGTGAAGCCGATTTCGCGCGCACCTTTCAACGACGCATCGAAGGCCGACAACCCATCCTCCTCCATGTGCCGGAAGATGTTTTCCAGCATCACGATAGCGTCGTCGACGACGAGGCCGACGGCAAGCGTCAATCCCATCAGCGAGATGTTGTCGATGGAAAAACCGAACAGGAACATCGCTCCGAGCGTGGCGATCAGCGAGATCGGCACCGCCACCGCCGGAATGATGGTCGCCGTCACACGGCGCAGGAAGACGAAGATCACCATCACCACCAGGGCGATGGTCAACAGCAGCGTGAACTGCACGTCGTCGACGGCCTGACGAATCGAGGTCGAACGGTCGTTGAGCAACTTGATGCTGGCTGCGGCCGGCATCTGGTCCTGGAAGGACGGCAGCATCGCCTTGACCTTGTCGACAACGTCGACCGTGTTGGCGTCGGGCTGGCGCTGCACGGCCATGATGATGGCGCGGGTACCATCGTACCAACTCGCGGTGGTCGTGGTCTGCACCGAATCGACCACGCGGGTCACTTCGCCCAGCCGCACCGGGTGGCCGTTCTTGGTGGCGATGATGAGGTTGGAGAAGCCGGCGGCGTCGGTCAGCTGCGTGTTGGCGGTAATGGTGAGCTGCTGCTTGTCGTTCTGCAGCACGCCCAGTGGCGTGTTGCTGTTGGCCGACGCGACCGCCGCCTGCAACTGATCGATCGAGATGCCGCGCGCGGCAAGTGCCGTCGGATCGATCTGGATGCGCACCGCATATTTCTGCTGGCCGAAGATCGAGACCTGCGCCACGCCGTCGATCGTCGACAGCGACGGCGAGATGACGTTTTCCGCGAAGGCATCGAGGTCGGTCAGCGGAACCGTGTCGCTGACCAGCGACATCAAAAGGATCGGCGCATCGGCCGGATTGACCTTGCGATAGCTCGGCGGCGCGGTCATCTCCGGCGGCAAGGACTTCTGCGTGCGCGCAATCGCCGCCTGCACGTCAGCCGCGGCTGCATCGATGTCGCGATTGAGCACGAACTGGATGGCGATCGAGGTCTGGCCAAGCGAGTTGGTGGTCGAGATCGAATCGATGCCGGCGATGGTGGCGAACTGCTTGATCAGCGGCGTCGCCACCGATGTCGCCATGGTCTCCGGCGAGGCGCCAGGCAGCGACGCCGAGACGTTGACCACCGGAAACTCCGCGCTCGGCAAGGCGGCCACTGGCAGGAATTTGTAGGCGAACAGCCCGCCCAACACGAGGGCGAACGACATCAGAAGGGTGGCGACCGGCCTGCGGATGCAGAATTCGGAGATCATTGGGCCGCCTCGCCGGCGTTGGTCGCCTCGGCCACCTTCGGCGTGGCAGCGCTCGCCGTGGACTTGCCTTCATGTACAGCGGCACCGTCCTTCAGCCTTGTCTGGCCTTCGGTGACTACTCTCTCACCGCTTTTCAGCCCCTGGCTGATGGCGCTGTTCTCGCCTTCGGTCAGCGCTACCTGCACCGGCCGCATCTCGACGGTGTTGTCCGGCTTGACCACGTAGACGAACGGCCCCTTCTGGCTGGGCTGGACCGCGACGGTGGGAACGGAGGTCATCTGCGGCATGATGCCGGCGTCCAGGATGACATTCACATATTGGCCGGGCCATAGCGAAAGATCGGCATTCGGAATGCTTGCCCGCGTGGCGATCGTGCCCGACGCCGTATCGACGCTGGAATCGACGAAATCGAGCGTGCCCTTGCCGATCGGCGTCGGGTCGCCGTCCTTGGTCAACGTCACTGCTCCTTGCTGGGGATTGGCAAGCGCCTTGTGCAGCAAGGCAAGATCGCCTTCGGGAAGATTGAAGTTCACCTGCAGCGGGTCCATCTGCGTGATCGTCACCAGCGGAGTCGTCGACGAACTGTTGCCGTTGCTGGTGGTGACGAGATCGCCGACCGCGACGTTGACCGCGCCAAGCCTGCCCGAAATCGGCGCCGAGATGGTCGCATAGCTCAACTGGACGGTATCGGAATCGATCGTCGCCTTGTCGGCGTCGATGGTTGCGACAGCGGCCTTCTGTGCCGCCAGTGCCTGATCATAGGTCTGCTGCGTGCCGGCTTGCTTGGCGACAAGATCCTTGGCGCGCTGGAGATCCGCCGTGGCGCTGACGAGCATCGCCTGATCCTTGACGAGCGTCGCCTGATCCTTGGCCAGTTGCGCCTTCAGCGCGCGATCGTCGAGCGAGAACAAAAGATCGCCAGCCTTCACCATCTGCCCGTCCTTGACCGCGATCGAGACGATCTGGCTGGACATCCGGGCATTGATACTGACCACGGCGGGTGACGAGACGAAGCCGATGGCATAGCGGCGGATCGGGAAATCGGCCGTCGAAGCGGTGGCCGCGACGATCGAGGCTGAACGCGCGCCATTGCCCCCGCCTGCCCTGTCGGCGCCTGACTTGCTCGCGCCGGGTTTGTCGGCGCCAGACTTGTCTGCGGCCGCGGTCTGCTTCGGCGATATGAGCTGCTGAACCTTGCTCATCGCCGTCGGCGAAAGGTAGAGGCCGGCTCCGGCGAGGCAGACCACTGCGACCACCGCAAGGACGATTTTTCCGCGCATCGACAACAGGTCCTCTCATCCGACACGCCGAACCCGGTGGTCCCGGTCTAGCTCAAACCACGGCGCCTTGCCGCGAATTCGCCGAATAGATAGGACACGCCTTAGGCGGAAAAGGGCCAAAACGCGGCATTACGAAGATTTAATGTGCAGTGCACAATAAGGCGGCACTAAAGCGCGCAGCGTTAAAGTGGCCTCGTGTGACGCGTTTTATGCACGCTTTTAGGCGGCAAACATCACCTCAGCATCGGCCACAGCGTCGCCGCCAGGAGCACGCCCATGGCGATGTTGAACCACTTCAGCCGCACCGGTTCCGACAGGAAACCGCGAAGCGCCGTGCCGAAACCCGCCCACACCGAAACGCTCGGCAGATTGACGATGGCGAACGCCGTCGAGATCAGCACCACCGACAGAAACGGATGGTCTGCGTCGCTGTAGACGGCCATGGCAGTGATCGCCATCACCCATGCCTTGGGATTGACCCACTGGAATGCCGCCGCATCGATGAAACGCATCGGCTTTGCCGTCGCCTCGCCCTTGCTGGTCATCGATCGCGACATGGCAATCTTCCAGGCAAGATAGAGCAGATAGACGCCGCCGGCGATCTTCAGTCCGGTGTGCAGCACCGGAAACGCCGTCAGCACCGCGCCCAGCCCGAAGCCGACAGCCAGCAGCAGCACAAGAAAGCCAACGCCGACGCCAAGCATATGCGGGACGGTCCTGACGAAGCCGAAATTCACGCCCGACGCCAGCAGCATGAAATTGTTCGGCCCCGGTGTGATCGAGGTCACGAAGGCGTAGACCAGCAGGGCAAGGAAGGCATCAAGGGACATGGTTTCCTCCCAAGTCAGGTCAGTATTATTGTCCTTTTACGCCAGACGCACCAAGGCCACCTCGGAGCGACAGCGCGGGCCAGACGATCATGACTTGCGAGGTGATCTACATCCCCTGCGGACCGCGGTTCATTGCCGCCACGCCGGTGCGGCAGATTTCGACCAGGCCGAGCGGCTTCATGATGGCGATGAACTGGTCGAGCTTGGAGCCTTTGCCGGTGATTTCGAAGATGAAATGCTCGGTGTTGGCGTCGATGACACTGGCGCGGAAGGCGTCGGCGAGCCTCAGCGCCTCGACGCGGGATTCACCGGTGCCGGCCACTTTAACCAACGCCAGTTCCCGCTCCATCGGCCGTTCCTGGCCGAGTTCCTGCGAGCGCACGGTGAGGTCGACGACGCGGTGCACCGGCACAATGCGCTCGAGCTGGTGCTTGATCTGCTCCAACACATGCGGCGTGCCGCGCGTCACGATGGTGATGCGCGACAGATGCTTCTCGTGCTCGGTCTCGGAGACCGTCAGGCTCTCGATGTTGTAGCCCCGCCCGGAAAACAGGCCGATGACCCGGGCAAGCACGCCAGGCTCGTTGTCGACCAGCACAGACAGGGTGTGGCTTTCCGGTTTTTCCGTTTCCTTGGCGATGAAATAGGCGGAACCGGTGGGTTGAAGCTGTGCGTTCATGATATGAATCTCGATTTCAGACTTTTTGAGCTAATTCTCTGTTTTCGCACGGCTTCTTCCGACAAGCCCTGCCTCGGCTTGGCGTTACACCAGTTCCCTGCCCTTGGCGTCGATGGCGTTGGCCACCGCCTCGTCCGTCGCCTCGTCCGGCAGCAGCATCTCATTATGTCCCTTGCCCGACGGGATCATCGGGAAGCAGTTGGCGAGCGTCGCCACACGGCAGTCGAAGATCACCGGCTTCTTCACCGCAATCATCTCCTTGATCGCGTCGTCCAGCTCATCCGGCTTTTCGCAGCGGATGCCGTGGCCGCCATAGGCCTCGGCCAGCTTGACGAAGTCCGGCATCGCCTCGGTGTAGGAATGTGACAGCCGGTTGCCGTGCAGCAGCTGCTGCCACTGCCGCACCATGCCCATATACTGGTTGTTGAGGATGAAGATCTTGATCGGCGCCTCGTGCTGCACGGCGGCACTCATCTCCTGCATCGTCATCTGCACCGAGGCGTCGCCGGCAATGTCGATGACCAGCGCATCCGGGTGCGCGATCTGCACCCCGAGCGCCGCCGGCAGGCCATAGCCCATCGTGCCCAGTCCGCCCGAGGTCATCCAGCGGTTCGGCTTCTCGAAGTGATAATGCTGCGCCGCCCACATCTGGTGCTGGCCGACCTCGGTTGTGATGTAGGTGTCCATGTCCTTGGTCAGCGCGTAAAGCCGCTGGACGGCATATTGCGGCATGATCACGTCGTGGTTCATCTTGTAGGCGAGCGAATCCCGTGCGCGCCATTTCGCGATCTGCTCCCACCACGGGTGGAGCGCCTTCTTGTCAGCCTTGGCGCTAGCCCGCCACAGCCGCACCAGATCCTCCAGCACCCGGCCGACGTCACCGATGATCGGCACGTCGGTGCGGACGTTCTTGTTGATCGACGACGGATCGATGTCGATGTGGATCTTCTTCGAATTCGGCGAGAACGCGCTGAGCCGCCCGGTGATACGGTCGTCGAAGCGCGCGCCGATGCAGATCATCACGTCGCAATCATGCATCGCCATGTTGGCTTCATAGGTGCCGTGCATGCCGAGCATGCCCAGCCAGTTCTTGCCCGACGCCGGATAGGCGCCGAGCCCCATCAGGGTCGAGGTGATGGGAAAGCCTGTCAGGTCGACCAGTTCGCGCAGCAAATGGCTGGCCTCCGGGCCGGAATTGATAACACCGCCGCCGGTATAGAGGATCGGCTTTTTGGCGGCCGCCATCAGCTCGACCGCCGCCTTGATCTTGTCGAGGTCGCCCTGGACCTTCGGCTGGTAGCTGGTGCGCGGCGCCGTTTGCGGCGGCACATAGATGCCCTTGGCGAACTGCACGTCCTTCGGAATGTCGACAACAACCGGACCCGGCCGCCCGGTCGTCGCGACATGGAAAGCCTCGTGGATGATTGCGGCGAGTTCGTTGACGTCCTTGACCAGCCAATTGTGCTTGGTGCAGGGCCGCGTGATGCCGATGGTGTCGCATTCCTGGAAGGCGTCGGAGCCGATCAGCGAGGTCGGCACCTGCCCGGTCAGGCAGACCAGCGGGATCGAATCCATCAGCGCATCCTGCAAGGGCGTCACTGCATTGGTGGCGCCCGGCCCCGAAGTCACCAAGAGCACTCCGGCCTTGCCTGTCGAACGCGCATAGCCTTCCGCCGCATGGCCAGCACCTTGCTCATGGCGCACGAGGATGTGCTCGACCTCGTCCTGCTGGAAAATTTCATCGTAGATCGGGAGAACGGCACCGCCCGGATAGCCGAAGACATGCTTGACGCCATTGTCCTTCAGCGCCTGCACCACCATTTCGGCGCCCGTCATTTCGCGCCGCTCGTTCTGTCCGTTGCTCATCGGTCTGGTCCCGTATTGGTTCGCCGTCTGGCGATTGCTGGTCGTTTAGTCGTGTTTCGGGCAATAAAAAAGGCCCCCGAGGGAGCCTGTGTCTTGCGCATGGGAGGTTTTCGCCCGGCGGTTACACCGCCTTGCCCACGCGCTTTCCTACGAGAATGAGTGCCGTTTTCATGGTGGCGGACAATAGAATTGGTTCTGCGCCGCTGTCAACGGGGAATGTGTATGACGTCGACGGGTTCGGATCAGTCCGGCTTCGAGCCGCCTGTTTCGCCGCTGGACACCGTTTCAGCAGCACCCAGCGGCGCCAGTGCCTCGATAAGTTGCTGAAACCACAGTAAACTATTTGACGACGTGACGCGGCGCGCATTTTGCCGCGATACTCCGGCCGACCGAGCTGGGAGGGCCCGGCAAAGCCATAGCAAACGACCAGGACTTCACGGGAGGAAATTGATGCTCGACAAGGCCCCAAACACGAAACTGTCAGATCTGCTCGACCGGTTCGGCGCAGCACTTGCCGCCGGCGACATCGACAGCGCGGTCGCATGCTTTCAGGAAGACTGTTATTGGCGCGATCTCGTCACCTTCACCTGGAACATCAAGACCATGGAAGGCCGCGACCAGGTGCGCGACATGCTGATCAGCCAGTTGGCGAAGACAAAGCCCTCGAACTGGTCGATCGCCAAGGGGGAGGACGCCAGCGAAAACGATGGGCTGCTGGAGGGCTGGATCAGCTTCGAGACGGAGACGGCACGCGGCTTCGGTCACATCAGGCTGAAGGACGGAAAGATCTGGACGCTTTTGACCACCATGGCCGAATTGAAAGGCCACGAGGAGCCGGCTGGCTTCGCCCGGCCGATGGGCGCCAAGCACGGCCATGGCAAGAACCGTCCGACCTGGAAGGAGGAGCGTGAGAGGGAAGCCGCTGAATTAGGCTTCAAGACGCAGCCCCATACGCTCATCATCGGCGGCGGCCAGGGCGGCATCGCGCTCGGCGCGCGTCTGCGCCAGCTCGGCGTGCCGACCATCATCGTCGAGAAGAACGAACGTGCCGGCGATTCCTGGCGCAAGCGCTACAAGTCGCTCTGCCTGCACGACCCGGTCTGGTACGACCATCTGCCCTATATCGATTTCCCCAGGAACTGGCCGGTCTTCTCGCCCAAGGACAAGATCGGCGACTGGCTGGAAATGTACACCAAGGTCATGGAGCTGAATTACTGGTCCTCGACCGAGGCCAAGAGCGCCACCTATGACGACAAGAAGAAGGAATGGAGCGTCATCGTCCACCGCGACGGCAAGGACATCACACTAAAGCCGAAGCAGCTGGTGCTGGCCACGGGACAGTCAGGCAAGGCCAACATGCCGAAATTCAAGGGCATGGACAGCTTCAAGGGTGATCAGCACCATTCCTCGAAGCACCCCGGCCCTGATGCCTATGCCGGCAAGCGCGCCGTGGTCATCGGCTCGAACAATTCCGCCCACGACATCGCCGCAGCCCTTTGGGAAGCCGGCGCCGACGTCACCATGGTGCAGCGCTCGACCACCCATATCTCCAGATCCGACACGCTGATGGAAATCGGACTGGGTTCGCTCTACTCGGAAAAAGCCGTGCAAGGCGGGATGACCACGGCCAAGGCCGACCTAATCTTTGCTTCCCTGCCCTACAAGATCCTGCACGAATTCCAGATCCCGGCCTATGCCGAGATGAAGAAGCGCGATGCCGAATTCTACAAAGGTCTGGAGAAGGCCGGCTTCATGCTCGACTGGGGCGATGACGATTCCGGCCTGTTCATGAAATATCTCAGGCGCGGCTCGGGCTACTATATCGACGTCGGCGCGTCCGACCTGATCATCGACGGCTCGATCAAGCTGAAGAGCGGCGTCGAGGTGAAGGAGATCAAGGAGCATTCGGTCCTGCTCAGTGACGGCTCGGAACTGCAGGCGGACCTTATCGTCTACGCCACCGGCTACGGCTCGATGAATGGCTGGGCGGCTGACCTCATCTCCAGAGAGGTCGCCGACAAGGTCGGCAAATGCTGGGGCCTGGGTTCGAACACCACCAAGGATCCCGGCCCCTGGGAAGGCGAATTGCGCAACATGTGGAAGCCGACGCAGCAGGAAGCGCTATGGTTCCATGGCGGCAATCTGCACCAGTCACGCCACTATTCGCAATTCCTGTCCCTACAGTTGAAGGCGCGGCACGAAGGCATCGAAACGCCGGTCTATGGGCTGCAGCAGGTGCATCATAAGGGCTAGCAGACGGGATAATGCATAAAGGGAGGCGCGGCGAATGCCGCGCCTCCCTCTGTAATCAGGCCGCAGGTGCGTCGGGTGCGGACACCGGCTGGCTCTGTGTGGCTGCCAGCGCGTCGCGCAGGGCCTGCTCCTTGGTGTGGTCGAGCGATGTTTTCAGCACGGTGCCGCCCGATCCCTTCAGGTGCTCGAGCACCTTGTCGGCTGTCATCTTGCGCACCAGCACGAAGAGTGCCGCGTTGCCGGGCTGTAGGCTCGACCCGAGATCCTTCATGAACTTGTCGTTGATGCCGAAATCGCTCAACGCGCCGCCAAGTGCGCCCGAGGCCGCGCCAACCGCCGCCCCTACGACCGGCATCAGGAAGATCATTCCGACGAGGAGCCCCCAGAAGCTGCCGGAGACCGCTCCAGCGGCAGTTGGGTTGAAGAGTTGATTGAGCTTGACGTCGCCGCTCTCCTGCTTCACGGCGATCACCGCATCGCTGAGTTCGATCAGGTATTCCTTCTGCAATTCGAACAGCCGCTTGCGCACCTCTTCCGCTTTGGCTTCGGTCGGATAGACGATGGCGATCAAATCGGACATGGAATAGCTCCTTGTTGGCTTGCAAATGCTCGGCAGGTCCGCCCCATGCTACGAAATCTTCGTGACAGCTATTGTTTGCTTCGCGTCGCTCAAGCGATGAGGCGCGCCCGGCGCATCTTCGGACGGATACAGGCTACACCGCGAAAGGTAGAAACATACTCGAACCAGTACTTGACTGTCTATCCGCCGGGCAATGCCGTTCGAGATACTTGCCATGCGAATATCTGGAGAAGAGGTGGCAAACGGGGGGAGCCGTCACGGAGACTGACCGGCTTCCAGTAGATGAGCGTGCCGGTCAGCGACTGCGACCTAGCATCGGCACATCCGTGCAGCCCGCGCGGCGTTTTCCGCCGCGCGGGGTCTTCTGTTTCATGCCCTGAGCATCACGCCCCTCGCCTTGGCCCAGCGCTCGATGATCTTGCGCTCGTCCAGCGAGGCGAGACGATTGCCGAAACCGCGCACCTGCACCGCACGGTTTTGCGGGTCGAGCTCGATCGTCAGCAACCGCTCGATCTTGCCGAGCGCCGTGCGTCGCAGCACCCAGATCGAGGCATTGCCGGCGATGCATTTGGCTGCATACATCGAGACGCAATGATGCATCGCCCGGCTCTCGGCGACCAGATCCTCGGTGGTCTTCAGTTGGCGGACGAAGAAACGCTCGCCATGCGCCTTCGCCTCCTTGCCCGATGGCTGCCATTCCCAGTCCTCGAGGAGCGAGCCGTCCCAGGCACGGCGCTGCGACCGCAATCCGGCAGTAGGCGGAGCCCTGCCGGCAGCGCGGCGGCGCATTGCCTCGATGCGTTCGATCGCGGCAATGTCGCGATGCCATTCCGACATCTGTCGACGCAGCGAGCCGAGCGTGCGACCCTTCAGACTGTACGCCGCATCGCGCTGGTGCATCGCGCCGATGTAATCGCACAGATCATCGATCTCCTCCTTCGACGCTGGATGCCCGCAGAAAAATCGCGTCACCTCGCGCCAGAAGACCAATTCCCCGCGCGGCGTGCGCGCAATTTTCGTCCGCGCAAGTCGGGCCGCCAACCCCGGATCATCCGTATAGGACCGCGCGATCGCCAACCAAAACGCCTCGTTGAACGAGAAGTCACCGGTCACATTCAGGAAGCAATGCACCTCCTTGCGGGACAGAAAGGCATTGGCACCTGCCTTGTAGAGCGAGTTGCCACCTGCGACCGCGACGTACCAGGCCATGCGAAGCGCGATCTCGTTAGCGTCCAGTCCCGACCTGTCCAGCCAGATGGCTTCGAGCGCGGCCGAAACCGGATAGCGTGCATAGAGATGGCGAGCAGCCGCCAGCCGCAGCCGCGCAGGGTCACGCGTCTTCAGCTTCGGACGCCACAGCGCGCCGTCGCGGATCGCCAGGCCGGCAAGGCCCCGGCGTGCCTCGTCAAGTGCCCGCTCGAAATCCGGAGTGGGACGCGGGGCGCGGGAAACCCGCCGCAGCGTTACGGAATATGCTTCAATGCGTTCGCGCTCGGCGTCCTGCCTGCGCTGGATCATGGACTTCGCCATGGCCGTTTTTCCCAATTGGACCCCTGTCAGCCGCACGCAATTCCAGCGCCGGCACGGAATGTGTCGATCTGGATTGCGGGGTCATTGACAGGTCTCCTCTGGGGATGACGGGTTAGGAATGGGCGGCGTCTCTACGCTCACAGCGAGCTCGAGGCAAGAGCCATTCTTCCAATGTTTACAATGGCCTGACCGAGTGTTGCAAAGGTGCATCTCAGATCTTCAGACAGCCGCGATCGTCGGCGGGGAGCTTTCAGCGCCCACCGTTTTTAATGGAATCCACGCGGCATCGGCGCCGTTACGGCTTGACGAACCGTGTACAGCGATGACCAGCATCGCGGCATAGCCGTTCTCAGATTGTCAGGAAGTTGGAAAACCCGCTATGGCGCGAGTCAGCCCGTCCGACTGCCGCGAAGGCGCAAAACGCGTGAACAAGATCTCATCGTCGCCTCCTTCAAAAGTCTGAACGGTGCGGCAATAAAAGGGCCGCATGTCGGGCGCGGCTAATACATCGGAACAAACGCAACAGCAAGACGTCCTCTCCGGCGCGGCACCGACTTGACCGGCACGAACTATCGCGGCGGCGTGACGACGATGCGCTTCCAATAGATGAGCGTGCCGGTCAGCCCGCCATGCGGCTTCAGCGCATAGTCCGGTATCTCGCCGGCCAGGATGAAGCCCAATCTCTCATAGAGACCCGATGCCCCCTCCTCGGTCGCCGTGTCCAGCACCAGCAGCGTGCGGCCTTGCTCGACGGCAAGCTTCTCGGCGGCCCGCATCAGACGGGTCGCCACGCCCTTGCCGCGATGCTCGACGCGGGTCATCAGCTTGGCGATCTCGGCCCGGTGCGGCTGGTTGGGAGGATAGTCGAGCAACAGGGTGACGGTGCCGACCAGGACTTCGCCGTCCCATGCGCCAAGCACGACTCTTTCGCCTCTTGCCGCCGCGGCAAGCGACTTCGCCCAGAAGGCGCCGGCTGCTTCCTGCGACAGCGGGTGCATGAAACTGACCGACCCGCCGGCCGCGACCGTTTCGATCAGCAAGTCGACCAGCTGTGCCTGCGTTCCCGCGGCCTGCGTCAGAGCCTTGATTTCGATGGAGCTCATGCGTGCGAGGTCCTTTGACTGCGATTGAGCGATCGGCGTGATCCAGATGCTGCCGTCAATCCAGACGACTGACCCGGCGTCGCCTTCGTGATGCCTTGATCGCGGCAATGCGATCGGTGTCCTTTGGCTGCAAATGCAGCCCGCGCTCCAGGATTTCGAGCGTATACTCTTCATAGGTCAGGCCTAACCGCTCGGCCTTGTCCAGGCGCATCAGCATGATTTCGTGGCTCGGCGCCTTCCAGGCCTTGGCATGCGCCGCCTGCCAGGCCAGGAAGATGTAGGCATCGCCATCGCCCCATGGCGGACCGTTGTAGTCGTCGAGTGGCGGGCCGCCATTGTCGGAGCGCTTCGGGCGACGCGCCATTCGCCTCAGCCTCTTGCCAGCGCGACCAGATAGTCGGCGGCATCCGGTCCCGGAGCGTGGAAGGTGCAATCCAATGGCGCGCCAAGCGCCAGGCAGTCGCCTGGTTCGAGACTGTGCACGACATCGCCCTCGGTGAATGCCAGCCGTCCGGAAATCAGCCAGATCTGCTGCCTGATGAAGGCATAGGACGCAGCCGGAAAGCTCACCTTGGCTCCCGCCGGCAATTGGACCCGGATCAGTTCAAGCGGCATGTCCGAGACCGGCGAAAGATGCCGCCTGATATAACCGGTGGCTGGATCGCGCCAAACCGGCTGATCGCTTTCACGAAGCAATCCACCGCCCTGCAATTCTGCCCGCGCGATCAGGGTGGAAAGCGTCATACCGAAGGCCGCGGCGATGCGCACGAGAAGTGCCGCGGTCGGGCTCGTCTTGCCATGCTCCATCGTGCTCAGCATGGCTTTCGACACATCCGACCGGTCGGCGAGCTCCGTCAGGGACCAGCCTCGCATGATCCTTTCCGAGCGTATCCGCCTGCCGATGGTCGAAGAGATATCATTCGCTATATAAGTCATATGTTCATTATATCGAATTCTCTCGGTCGTGCAAAGGGTCGTCGAGCAAAGGACCGTTTGATTCAATTTTCGCGAATGGCTTAAGACTCTCTGTACCATCCGGCCTCATCCCACCTTAACCCCGTCGCTGTAAGGTTGATCTCCTGGGGAAATGGGGAAACAGCCTGCTCATGTTTGTCGAACGTCAAGCCTCCGTCGGAGAACCGACACTGCAGGAGCGCCGAACAGCAGAGCAGAACGACAAGCGCATTCTGGGCAATGTCGTGCAGTGCGACGGCGCGCGCGCCACCATCAGCGCCTATGCCGAGGATGCCGAAGGCACGGTCACCGGCCAATGGACCGTCGGCAAGATGATTTCCATCAACCTCGGCACCACGCGAACCGTCGGCCTGGTCTACGGGATCGGCAAGTCGGATCGCGCCTGGAGCAATGAGGGCCAGAACCCGATCGAGGTCAGCATCGAGCTCATCGGCGAGGTACGTGACGGCGTCGGGCCCGGCGCCAAGCCGGTTTTCGACCGGGGCATCACCTGCTATCCGCATATCGGCGCGATCGCCCACCGCATCCGCAGCCGCGACCTGCAGGCGGTCTATGACCTCGCCGGGCGCCATTCGATCACCATCGGCACACTGTCGCAGGACGAGACGATCGACGCCAACATCGCCATTGACGACACGCTGGCGCGTCACTTCGCCATTGTCGGCACCACCGGCGTCGGCAAATCCACCGCCGTTTCGCTGCTTTTGCGCAAGTCGATCGCCGCCAGGCCCGATCTGCGCGTCCTCATCCTCGATCCGCACAACGAGTTCGCGGCGTCCTTGCCCGAGCTTTGCGTCAAGGTGGATTCGACGACACTGGACCTGCCCTTCTGGATGTTCAAGCTCGAGGAATTCGCCGAGGTGCTGTTTCGCGGGCGTGAAACCGTGCCGGAGGAAGTCGATGCCTTGCGCGATCTCATCCCCACCGCCAAAAGCCTGTATCGCAACCCGAGCTCGGGCACCTCTCTCAGGCGTGGCGTCGACGCGCTGACCGCGGACACGCCGGTGCCCTACCGCATTGTCGATCTGATCAAGCAGATCGACGAGCGCATGGGATTGCTGGAAAGCAAGAATGACCGTCCCACCCTCAGATCGCTGAAGACGCGCATCGAATCGGCGGCCGCGGATCCGCGCTACCGCTTCATGTTCAATTCGCGCCTGATCGAGGACACCATCCACGAGACGATTGGCAACATCTTCCGCGTGCCGCATCACGGCCGGCCGGTCACCTGCTTCGAAATGGCCGGCATGCCATCGGAAGTCGTCAATTCCGTCTGTTCGGTGCTGGCCCGTCTGGCCTTCGACCTGGCGCTGTGGAGCGAAGGCCGGCTGCGGCTGCTGTTTTTGTGCGAGGAAGCGCATCGCTATATGCCGGCCGATCCGCGTCTCGGCTTTGCACCGACCCGGCATGCGCTGTCGCGCATCGCCAAGGAAGGCCGCAAATATGGCTGCTATCTCGGTGTCGTAACCCAGCGCCCGGGCGAACTCGATCCCACCATCCTGTCGCAGTGCTCGACCTTCTTCGCCATGCGGCTCGCCAACGAGCAGGACCAGGCGATCATCCGTTCGGCAATTGCCGATTCCTCGGCCTCGACGCTTGCCTTCCTGTCTTCCATGGGCCAGCGCGAAGCCATCGCCTTCGGTGAAGGCGTGGCGACGACGATGCGGCTGAAGTTCGAGAAAATGTCCGAAGACCTGATCCCCGGCACGGCCAAGCGCGAGGACGCCTTGCCGGCCGAGGCCGGCAATGATGTCGATCTGGTGGCGATCGTCGAAAGGCTGCGCAACGTGCCGAAACCGCAACAGGCGATGGCCTTCGCCGAAGCCGTCGATTCGGGCCGGCAGGCGGGCGACCCCGACTACCGCAAGCCGCCCGCTCCACGCGTCCAGCCGGACGACGATTTCGACCTGCGCTACGGCCTCAAGCCGGCCACCTTCGGCCTGCGCCCGCAAAACGACTGAGCGACGACGGCTAGGCATACCATATGCTCCAAGGCTCCACCCGTTGGCAAGCTTGGGTAAATCCTGGAAGAGAATTCATCAGGCCGGATTGAATGACGTAGCTTTCGAGAACCGGAGCGGAGCGGACATTCAAGTCCGTGAGCACCGGAAGCGCAGAAAGCTACGTCAGTCGGCCGGCCTCATGAATTCTTCTCCGGGATTTTAGGCGCAGACGCGGTTGCGGCCTTGCCTCTTCGCCTCATAGAGCTGGCGGTCGGCGCGGCGATAAAACTCTTCGGCGGTTTCCTTGCGGTCCCAGACGGCAAGGCCGACGCTGGTGGTGATTTTCAGGCGAACGTTGCCTGACAATATCGACATATTGGCGATCGCCTTGCGGATGCGCTCGGCGAATTTGGACAGAAGTTCGGCGTCCATATTGGGTGTGACCACCGCGAACTCCTCACCGCCCAACCGCGCCACCACGTCGTGATAGCGCGTCATGTCCTTGAGACAGTTGGCGACCGCCCGCAACACCTCGTCGCCGACATCATGGCCATGGGTGTCGTTGACCTGCTTGAAATGGTCGAGGTCAAGGATCATCAGCCCGACCGGCTTCTCGATGCGGCGAAACTCCTCGAGATATTCCTTCAGCGCATCGTCGAAATAGCGCCGGTTCTGCATGCCGGTCAGGCTGTCGGTCAACGCCGCATGCTCCAGCGTTTCCGAGCGCGCGCTGAGCGACACCGTCATGGCGCGCAGCTTGCCTTCTTCCATCGCTTGTTTGCGGATCAACGGATAGATGAAGAAAATGCCGAAGAACAGCGCGGTCGCCAAAAGCACGCCGGTCACAAACAGCAGCTTGTTGAGGTGGACGATCTCGTCGACCTTGGAGGGCGCGCCAAGCTCGTTGGCGAAGGCTTGCAGAAGTCCATAGGCGTGAAGCGTCACCAAGCCAGCAGCCAGGATCACAAAGATAAACACGAAAAAGGCTGATTCCGCCTTGTGGAAACGCATCTGGCCGCCGCTGGAAAATTCCTGCAAACCTTATTGCACGCAGGGGCCTTACGGAGGGTTAATCGAGACAACTTCAACGGGAAGTCTCCTTTCGAAGTCAACTTTTCAGGTTGCACCTGAAAGGGGCGCTTAAATCGCGGATTCCACATCATCGCCGGGGCGCAGTCTTTGCCACTCCAAGCCCAACTGATGCCTGAACCAGGTGGCCTGCCGCTTGGCATATTGTCGCGTCGCGATCTTGGCGCGCTCGATCGCTTCGGGAAAACTCAACTCCCCGGCCATCGCCGCCCGGAGTTCGCGGACGCCGATCGCCTTCATCGCCGGCAGGTCGGCATCAAGGCCAAGCGCCGCGAGCCGCCTGACCTCATCGACGGCCCCCATATCCAGCATGCGGTCGAACCGCGCCTCGATGCGGCTCACCAGCGCGGCCCGCTCCGGTACGATCACGAAGAAGCGCGCGCTGTCCCTGTCGATCAGCGGCCGGCCGCGCATCGCCTGCCAGTCCAGAATGGATCGGCCCGATGCGTCGAGCACCTCCAGCGCCCGCACGATGCGCTGGCCGTCGGTCGGCTTCAGCACCATGCCGGCCGCTGAATCCTCGCGCAGCAGGATACGGTGCAGCTTAGCCGCCCCCTGCTCCTGGAGTTCGTAACGCCAGCGGTCGCGGATCGACCGCGGAATGTCGGGCATTTCCGAAATGCCTTCCGCAAGCGCCCGGAAATAAAGCCCGGTGCCACCGACGAAAATCACCGGTCGTTCGGAGAACGTACCGTCCGGCCGCTCTGAGAACGTGCCCGCGTCGATCAGCTTCATCACGTCGCGCAGCCAGGCGCCGGTGGAATAGGCGGTGGAGGGATGGACGTGGCCGTAGAGATAATGCGGGGCGCGGGCGAGTTCGGCAGCGCTCGGCCGCGCCGTCAGCACATCGAGCACTGAATAGCCTTGCATGGAATCGGTGTTGACGATGACGCCGCCCTTGCGTTCGGCGAGATCGAGCGCAAGCGCCGACTTGCCGCTGGCAGTCGGCCCGGCTATCAGGATCGCGTTCTTCACGCGGCCCTCGCCCGCCTGCCCACCGGAATTCTCGATGTCGCTGATCGCCACGCTTGTATCCCATCCCGCCGGCCACGCATTGTCGCCGGCGATTGCGAATATGGCCTCACGGTCGGTCGGCGCAAGCGCTGTTCGCTGGCTGGCCGAGGGGATCGCTTGCGATCTCGCTTTGCCCGAGACAGCCGAAACCACGGAAGCGACCGCCAGCCTGCGCGCCGTGCTCGCCAGTGAGCCGGTCGACGTGATCGTTCAGCAGGCCAAGGCAAGGCGAAAGAAAATCCTCATCGCCGATATGGACTCGACGATGATCGACCAGGAGTGCATCGACGAACTCGCCGACGAGATCGGCGTCAAGGATCGCGTTGCCGCGATCACGGCGCGATCGATGAATGGCGAGATCGCTTTCGAGCCGGCCTTGCGCGAGCGGGTGGCGTTGCTGAAAGGTCTCGACGCCGCCGTGGTCGACCGCATCATCGCCAATCGGCTGACGCTGGCCTCCGGTGGCCGCGAGCTTGTTCGGACAATGCGTGCCAACGGCGCCTGGACGGCGCTCATATCGGGCGGCTTCAACGTCTTCACTTCACAGATCGCGGCGATGCTCGGCTTCCAGGAGAACCGCGCCAACCGCCTGATTGAAAAGGATGGCCATTTCACCGGGATGGTGGCCGAGCCGATCCTCGGCCGCGCCGCCAAGGCCGATGCGCTGCTGGAGATTTCGGCGCGTCTCGGACTGACTACTGCGGATGCCATCGCCGTCGGCGATGGCGCCAACGACCTCGACATGATCCGTCTTGCGGGTACTGGCGTCGCTTTGCACGCCAAGCCGGCCGTGGCGGCCGAGGCCAAGGTCCGTATCGACCATGGCGACCTGACCGCGCTGCTTTATCTGCAGGGATACCGGCGCGAGGAGTTTGTCGAATGAGACCGATCCGCACCGAGCGCCTGATCCTGCGCAATTGGGAGGAGCGCGACCGCCACCTTTTTCACCGGATCAATTCCGACGAGCGCGTCATGGAATTTTTTCCGTTCCGCCGCGATCGTGCCGCCGCCGACGCCAAGATGGATGAATTCCGCGCCTGGATTGCCGAGGACGGATACGGTTTCGCTGCTGCCGAGATCATTGAAACCGGCGAATGCATCGGCTTCGTCGGCCTGCTCGTTACTGACCATTTGCCAGTCCTGCCGGCCGGCACTGTCGAGATCGGCTGGCGGCTGGCGCCAGAATTCTGGGGCCATGGCTATGTCACCGAGGCAGCCGAAGCCTGGCTCACCTACGGTTTCGAAACGCTTGGCCTCGACGAAATCGTCTCTTTCGCCGTCGGCGACAATCGCCGCTCCACCGCTGTCATGGAACGCCTCGGCATGACTGCCGACCCGGCCAACGATTTCGACCATCCCGGCATTCCCGACAGCTACCCCGCACTCAAGCGGCATGTGCTCTACAGGCTTTCGCGCGACGACTGGCGCACAAGAAAAAAGGCGGCGCGCTGGCCACCCTTTTTCCCGTAAAGTCAAAGTGTTGCAGCCTTTACCGGACTCAATCCATCCGGATCGTGACGAACCGCAACTCGCCGCTCTTCGACGCCAGCATCAGGAGCGCATTCTTGCGCCCCTGCTCTTTCAGCGCGCCGATCCGGTCCATGACGTCCTTCGGCGTGGCAACCGATTCCTGGGCGATCTCGGTGATCACCTCGCCGGCCTGGATGCCGCGTTCGGCGGCGGCCGAATCCTTGGCGACATCGGTGATGACGACGCCGGAGACATCGGCGGCGATGCCGAACTTGGTCCGCGTCTCATCGTTCAGTTCGCCGACGGTCATGCCGAGCACGGAAGCCGTCGAAACGGCAGGCGCCTTGTCACCATTGTCCTGGTCGGTGTTGCCGTCTTCGCCGCTGGCAAGCTTTTCGCCGTCCTCGAGCCGGCCGAGCGTCACCTTCACGGTCTGCTCGACACCCTTGCGCACGATGACCACGTCGACCGCCTTGCCGACCGTGCTTTCCGCGACGACGCGCGGCAGGTCGCGCATTTCGTGGATGTCCTTGCCGTCGAACTTGATGATGACGTCGCCCGCCAGGATGGTGCCGTTGTCGACCGGCCCGCCCTTGATGACACCGGCGACCAGCGCGCCCTTGGCGGTTGCCATGCCAAGGCTTTCGGCGATGTCGTCAGTCACCGGCTGGATGCGCACGCCAAGCCAGCCGCGCCGCGTCTCGCCGAACTGCCGGAGCTGGTCGACGACGCCAGAGGCGAGTTGCGAGGGAATGGAAAACCCGATGCCGATCGAGCCGCCGGACGGCGAGATGATTGCCGTGTTGATGCCGATCACCTCGCCAACGCTGTTGAACAGCGGGCCGCCGGAATTGCCGCGGTTGATCGCCGCATCGGTCTGGATGAAATCGTCATAGGGACCGGAATTGATGTCGCGGTTGCGGGCCGAGACGATGCCGACCGTCACGGTGCCGCCAAGGCCGAACGGATTGCCGATTGCCATCACCCAGTCGCCGACACGCATCTTGCTGGAATCGCCGAATTTCACCGCGGTCAGCTTGTGCCCTTTCGGATCGACTTTCAGCACCGCGACGTCGGTCTTGGTGTCGGTACCGACCAGCGTCGCCTTTAGCGTCACGCCGTCCGAGAAATTCACCTCGATATCGTCGGCATCGGCGATGACATGGTTGTTGGTCACCACGATGCCCTGTTCGGCGTCGACCACGAAGCCGGAACCCAGCGACTGCACCTTCTGCGCGCCACCATCCTTGTCGCCGCCACGGTTCTTGAAGAAATCGTCGAAGAAATCCTGGAACGGCGAGCCTTCCGGCAATTGCGGCATCGGCACCGCGCCCGGACCTTCCGTGCCCTTGACCGTCTGCGAGGTCGAGATGTTGACCACGGCGCCGAGCAGGCCCTGCGCGAGATCAGCGACCGAAGGCGGCCCGTCCGCGGCGACCGAAGGCGTCACGAAAGACGAAATGGCAAAGGTCCCGACAATGAGTGCCGCCGTACCGGCGATGAACGTCCGCCTCGCCGCACGCAGAAGGGTGTTGGATGTCATCGAGAAGTCTCCCAGTTTTTCTGAAGAGATAAGCGTTTCTGAAAAGATAAGCGCTTCGGCTGCGTCACGCCATGTTGGCAAAAAATACGGCACGTTTGCGGCCTTGACTATCGGCAGAGGATAAATCCTCCGTTACGCCGGCACCATGAAAACAATCGCCGTCATCAGCCACGCACCAGCCAGACGATACCAACGCCGATGACGATCGCCGCCAGCCCCGCAATCCGCAGCGCGTTCTCCGGCATCGCCAAAACCTCACCGGCGAGTTTTCTGGCGAGGCCGGGAAAGCAACCATAGACCAGGCCCTCGATGACGAGAACCAGGCCCATTGCCGCCAGGAAATCCTGCACCGGCCGTTACTGGCCGGTGCCTGGCAGCGCTGCCGGCGCGGCAGGTGCTGCGGGCGGCGGTGTTGGCGTGTCCTTGCCGTCCGGATTGCGGAAGAAGCGGAAGAACTCCGAGTTCGGCGACAGCACCATCGTCGTCCCGGTATTGTCCAGCGCCGTGCCATAGGCATTCATCGACCGGTAGAAATCGAAGAAGGCCGGATCGCGCTGATAGGCCGCCGCGAAGGTGGCGCTGCGCTGGGCTTCGCCCTCGCCGCGCAGGATTTCCGATTCCTTCTGCGCCTCGGCGACGATCTCCACCACCTCGCGGTCGGCGCGCGCCTTGATGCGCTGCGCCGCCTCGTTGCCGCGCGCCCTCAGCCGCTCGGCTTCGGCCAGACGCTCGGCCTTCATGCGGTCGTAAGTCTGCTGCGAGACTTCCGCCGTCAGGTCGGTGCGGCGGATACGGACATCCTCGATCTGCAGGCCGAGCGACGTGGCGTCAGGCCTGAGCTGGTCGCGCACCTCGCGCATCATCACGGCGCGCTCTTCCGAGAGCGCCGCTTCGAAGTCGCGCAGGCCGTAGACACGGCGCAGCGCCGCGTCGAGGCGCGTCCTCAGCCGCGCCTCGGCCAGTTCGATCTGGCCGGACACCGCGGCGCGGAACACGCGCGGATCCGAGATGCGATAGGCGATGAAGGCGTCGACCTCGTAGAACTTGCCACCCGACACCTGGACGCGGATATTGTCGAGGTCGAAACGCAGCACCCTGTTTTCGATCAACTGCACGCTGTCGGCATCGAAGAAGGCGAACGGCGCCTTGAAATAGATGCCCGGCTGGTTCTTGACGTCGACGATCTCGCCGAATCTGAGCACCAGCGCCTGCTGGCGTGCATTGACCACGAACACCGAGGAATAGAGCAGGAACAGGATGACGGCGGCGATCACCGCGATGACGGGAAGACGGTTGGCCATCACTGGTTTCCTCCCGTCGTGCCGCCCAGGGGGGCCGGCGCCGGCGCCTTCTGCTGCAATGCCGGCAGTGGCAGATAGGGGACGACCCCCTGCCCATTGCCTTGCTCGATGATGACCTTGCCCGAATCCTTCAGAACTCTCTCCATCGTTTCCAGATAAAGCCGCTTGCGCGTCACGTCGGGCGCCTTGGCATATTCGTCATAGACAGAGATGAAGCGCTGCGCCTCGCCTTCTGCCTCCTGCACGACCCGGTTCTTGTAGGCTGCCGCGTCCTCGCGGATCTGGGCGGCCTCGCCGCGTGCCTGGCCGAGCTTCTGGTTGGAATACTGGTTGGCCTGCTCAACGAACTTGTCCTCGTCCTGCTCGGCACGCTGCACCTCGTCAAAGGCATCGGCCACCTCGCGCGGCGGTGCGGCGTCCTCGATCGAGATGGCGTTTACCTGGAGGCCGGCCTTGTAGCCGTCGAGCGTCGTCTGGATGATCTCGCGCACCGATGCCGCAATACCTTGGCGATCGTCGCGGAAAATGTCCTGCGCGGGCCTGCGGCCGACCGCTTCGCGCATGGCGCTTTCGGCGACCTGCCGCAGCATGCCATCCGGATCGGACACGTCGAACAGATAGGCCCTCGGATCGGAGACCTGATAGGCCACCGAGAACTGGACGTTGACGATGTTCTGGTCGCCCGAAAGCATCAGGCCTTCGCCGCTGGTGTTGCCGCCGCCGATGTCGACGAGCTGCTCGGCGATGTTGGCCGTCTCGACCGTTTCGATGGGCCACCAATGGAAATGCAGGCCGGGCTGCGAGAGCTCGGCCTTCGGCTTGCCGAACCTCAGCTCAACCGCAACCTCGTCGGGCTGCACGGTGTAGATCGCCTTGAACGCCCACAGCACGACAAGCGCTGCCGCGATCAGCGCGAACACGGCTGGGCTGGCGCCACCGCCACCCGGCAGTGCACGCCGCAACCTGTCCTGGCCGCGTCGGATAATGTCTTCGAGATCGGGAGGCGAGCCCTGCGGGCCGCTCGGTCCCTTTGGCCCCTGCCCCCAGGGACCCTGATTGCCGCCGCCACCCCATGGGCCGCCGCCACCGCCACTTTTGTCATTCCAGGGCATGAATGTCCTTTCGCTTGGAATTCCCTCAAGCGCCTGTTCTACGGCGCGAAATCCAATGTCGTTCTTCTATAGGGATGCGGCGGCACGCTTTCAACGCGATCGGTTGCCGGCATCGTCCGTTTTTGCAGCGGTCGCGGCCCTTTATCGCCTCTCAATGCACGTGATGGCGTCGCTCGTAAACAGAATAGCGCGTCGCATGGCTATCCTTTTCACCGGCCGGAATGTCCTCAGAACGGACAATGTGCCACAAATCCGGATCGATCGGCGGGAAATATGCGTCACCATCGACCGCTGCCAGAACGTGAGTGACGTGCAGGCGGTCGGCCAGCGGCAGCGCCTGGGCATAGATCTCGCCGCCGCCGATGATGCAGATTTCGTCGACGCCGGCCATGCAGCGCCCGCGCACACTCGCCAGCCTGATCGCGTCGTCGAGCGAATGCGCGATTTCGACGCCCTCGGCGCGCCACGCCTTGTCGCGGGTCACGACGATGTTGAGCCTGCCCGGCAGCGGCCGGCCGATGCCTTCATAGGTCTTGCGGCCCATGATGATGGGCTTGCCCATCGTGTCGGCCTTGAATCGCTTGAGATCGCTGGAAAGCCGCCACGGCAAGCCGCCGTCGCGTCCGATCACGCCGTTCTCGGCGATGGCAACATAGATCGCGACGTCCATCAGCCGCCGCCCTCGCTATTCGACGGCTCAAGCAGCAATATGTCGATGTCGTGTTCGGGATAGAAGTCGTCAGCAGTCATCTCGAAAGTCGTCGGCCCGACCTTCCTGACATTGTCGCCGCAGAAAGAGACCAGGTTCTTCGGATCGCCCTTGTCGATGGTCAGCTTGAACTTGCCAATGCTGCCCGATGCCCAGTTGCCGCCGGTGGTCAGGATATAGGCGATGCGGTTCTCGAAATATTTCGGGGTGCCGTCGGGATCGGCCTTCGCCGCCTTGCGGATCGCATTCTCGAACGCGTCGTCCATGCAATAGCGGGTCTTGTAGGCTGCATACTGGCCCTGGAATTTGCCATCATAGAAGAAACTGACCGAGGACGTGCCGCCGACGCTCGGCTTGTAGTGGTGGGCGACATGGACCGCCTTGTTGGCGGGGAAGGTCGAGCGCCACCAATAGGTCGAACGCAACTGCCAGAACGGCACATAAACGGTCTTCATGCCCGAACCGTCGTCGGAAGTATCCTCGATGATGATGCCGCGGTTGACCCAGTCGTCGGCAACCGCCGGCGGCAGCTTTGCCAGCGCCGCCTTGGCGGCGTCGCCGAATGGGTAGAACGGCACGTTTTGCGCCTTGAGATCGGCGCTGATGTCGATGCCGAGCGCGAACACCTTCTGCTCGAGCTGCGGCTTTGCCGCCACGCCGTCGATCGTCACCTCGAAGCCGAGGAAATTGTCGCTCTGGTCCTCGGGGATCGCCGGCATTTCGTTCGGATCACCTTCGATGTCGGGCATCGGAAAGGCGACGATTGAATCGACATCCTTGTCCGTATTGTTGCGGAAGACATAGTCGACCGTCACCTTGTCCGCCGAAATGAAGAGATCCTCGCTCTCCATTGCCACCGCATCGCTGCGCGACAGGATCAGCCCGCCCGTGCCCAGTTCGGCAACCGAATCATTGGCGAGCGCAGGCGCGGCGCAAATCGCCAGCACCGCGGTCACAACATATCGAAACATCGAAGCTCCCTCAGCGAGAATGCCGGCCCGACCCTAGCGGTTCGATGTGGCGTTTCAAAGCCCTTGCGTGCGCCGCGGATGTCGGCGTCGATGCCATGGTTATCTGGACACAAACGTTCCGATCGGGCAGGAGTTCGCCCATGCGCAAGCTTCTCGTCATCGGCATCGGCGCCGGCAATCCCGACCACATGACGGTCCAGGCTATCAACGGCTTGAACCGCGCCGACGTGCTGTTCATTCCCGACAAGGGCGCGGCGAAGAGCGATCTCGCCGAATTGCGCCGCCAGATCTGCGATCGCTTCGTCACCAATCAGAATTCGCGCCGCGTCGAATTCGAGGTGCCAGTGCGCGCCGAACCGGCGCCCTCCTACCGCTCGACTGTCGATGACTGGCATGAAGCGATCGCCGCGATCTATGAAGGCCTGATCCGCGACGAGCTTCCGCAAGACGGCTGCGGCGCCTTCCTGATCTGGGGCGATCCCTCGCTCTACGACAGCGGCCTGCGCATCCTGGAGCGCGTACGCCTCAGGGGCAATGTCGAATTCGCTTTGGAAGTCATTCCAGGCATCACCGCCGTCCAGGCGCTCGCCGCCAGCCACAAAATGGCGCTGAACCGAATCGGCGATGCCATCCTGATCACCACCGGCCGCCGGCTCACCAAGGAAGGCTTACCCGAAAATGCCGGCAGCACGGTCGTCATGCTGGATGGCAAATGCGCCTTCAACACGCTTGAGGACAAGAACGCCTTGATCCACTGGGGTGCCTATCTCGGTACATCAGATGAGATCACCATCTCCGGCCGTCTGGGGGATGTTGGCGACGAGATCGAGCGCGTCCGCGAAGAAGCCCGCCGGAAAAAAGGGTGGATCATGGACACCTATCTGCTGCGCAAACCTGGCGAGCCTGAGGACTAAGCTGCGTCTATCTCCGCCTGCAGTGCCTCCATATGCGTCGCTGCCGCCGAAGCCGCCGCCCGTTCGATGGCGCGAAAACGGCTGACCACTGCAAGTCCGACCGCGGTCAGCTGGGCGCCACCGCCCTTCCTGCCACCGGTCTGCGCCGCGACCAGCGGCTTGCCGAACACACGGTTCATGTCCTCGACCAGGTCCCAGGCATGTTTGTAGGACATTTCCATGCCGCGCGCCGCGGCCGAGATCGAGCCAAAGGCGGCGATCTGCTCCAGAAGCTCGATCTTACCCGGCCCGATGCGCCCGTCGGGATCGAGATTTATCCGCAAGCTCAGCGACGGCATCTTTCCTCCTCCGCAATCACGCCCGCACTCAGACTAATGTCTCTTCGACGATAGCGCTATTCCAAAGCAACATAGCGGCATCATGAACCGATCATCCATCCGCCTCTGCCGGCAGGCCAGCGCCGGTGTTCGCCCGGTCGAAACTCACCGTCTTGACCACCGCGAACACCTTTCGGCCGAGCCGTAGCTTCAGCGCCTGCCGTGACTGTTCGGTGATACGGGCAAGTATGGTTGCGCCATTGCAGTCGATGCCGACCTCGACCGAGGGCCCCTCGCCCGGCTCAATCGCGACGATCGTGCCCGGCAATATGTTGAGAGCGCTGAGACCCGTCGGCAGTTCGGTGGCGATCATGACGTCGCGGGCGCGGATGCGGGTGCGGACCGGCGCCCCGACTGGCATCGCCAGCAGCGGCACGCGGATCTCGCCCGCCGCCGAACCAAGCACGGTCATGCCGAAGGCTTTGTCATGGCGCAGCACCGCCGTATCCAGCACAGCGCCGCCCTCGCCGCGCTCTTCGGCCGGCAACAGATCGAGCCGCCGCATGATCGCTCCGGTCGGTCCAGCGGCAACGACTTTGCCTTGCGCCAGCACCACCACGTCGCTCGCCAGCCGCGCCACTTCGGCGACGGAATGGCTGACATAGACGATCGGGATTTTCGTCTCGTCGCGCAGCCGCTCAATATAGGGCAGGATCTCGGCCTTGCGGGCATCGTCGAGGGAAGCCAGCGGCTCATCCATCAGCAACAGTTTCGGGCTGGCAAGCAGCGCCCGGCCGATCGCCACGCGCTGCTTCTCGCCGCCGGAAAGCTTTGCCGGCCGCCGCTCCAGTAGTGGACCGATACCGAGCAGGTCGACCACGGCATTGAAATCCGCGTAACGTTCCGCCTTGGGGGTGAACCAGCGGCCATAGCGCAAATTGCCCGCCACGCTCATATGCGGAAACAGCCGCGCATCCTGGAAGACCATGCCGATCCGGCGCTTGTGCTTCGGCACGAAGATGCCTGCCGCTGTGTCGACGAGCACGCGGCCGTCGATCGCGATCCGCCCTTTGTCGGGGCGGATCAGTCCAGCGATCAGGTCGATCAGCGTCGTCTTGCCGGAGCCCGAGGGACCGAACAGCGCGGTCAATCGCCCGGCGCTCTCGAAACGGGCATCGATCCCGAAATCGCCAAGCCGACGGCTGATATCGACAACAACGCTCATTCGATGTCCATCCGCCGGCCGACGCGCCGCGCCAGCACTTCCGAAGCGACCAGTGCCGCCATCGAGATGACGATCGAGATCAGCGTCAACCGGAGCGCGCCTTCATCGCCGCCAGGCACCTGGGTAAAGGTGTAGATCGCCGACGGCAGCGTCTGCGTCTCGTTCGGGATGTTGGAGACGAAGGTGATCGTCGCGCCGAACTCGCCCATCGCCTTGGCGAAGGACAGGATCGCGCCGGCGATCAGCCCGGGCAGGATCAGCGGCAGCGTGATGGTAGCGAACACGAGCAGCGGATTGGCGCCGAGCGTTCCAGCCGCCGCCTCCATCTTGCGGTCGACCGCCTCGATCGACAGCCGGATCGCCCGCACCATCAGGGGAAAGCCCATGATGCCGCAAGCCAATGCGGCGCCCGTCCAGCGAAATGAGAAGACGATGCCGAAATGCTCGGCAAGGAAAGCGCCGGCCGGCCCGCGTCTGCCGAAGGTGAGCAAAAGCAGATAGCCGGTCACCACCGGCGGCAGGATCAGCGGCAGATGCACCAGCCCGTTGAGCAGCGTCTTGCCCCAGAATTTTCCGCGGGCAAGCAGCAGCGCGATCAATATGCCCGGCGGCAGGCTGAAAAGCATCGCCACTGTCGCCACCTTGATCGACAGCCGGACCGCATTCCATTCGTCGGGAGTGAGGTCCAGCAGCCAGTTCATGCTTTGGTTTCGTGCCTCAGTTGCTCGGCATCAGGACGGTGAACCCCTGCTCCTTGAAGAGTGCGCCAGCTTTTGCGGACTGCAGGCATTTCAAGAAGGCCAGCGTATCCTTGTCCTTCGAGTCGGCTGTCTGGGCAACAGGGTAGATGATTGGCGGGTGCGAATCCTCCGGGAAGGTGCCGACCACTTTGACGCCCTTTTCGGCATGCGCATCGGTGGCATAGACGATGCCAAGGGCTGCTTCACCCGTCGAGACCAGCTTCAGTGCCGCGCGCACATTCTCGGCCTGCGCCACCTTGCCCTCGACCGAAGACCAGACGCCGAGCGATTCAAGGGCAGCCTTGCCGTATTTCCCGGCCGGCACCGCCTTGAAATCGCCCATGGCGAGCCTGCCGTCGCCGATGAGTTTGGCCAGATCAAAACCCTTCTCGATCTTGGCTTCGACTGTGGAGTCCTTCGGCGCCACCAGCACGATCTCATTGCCGAGCAGCTTCACTTCCGTGTCGGGCTTGGTCAGCTTCCTGTCGGAGAGATACTTCATCCAGTCGAGATCGGCCGAGATGAAGATATCGGCCGGTGCGCCGCCCTCGATCTGTTTGGCCAGCGCCGAGCTTGCCGCGTAGGAGACGGTCGCGGCCTCGCCGACATCGGCCTCGCAGGCTTTGTTCACCGCATCGAGCCCGTCCTTAAGGCTGGCCGCGGCAAACACGACCACCTTGTCGTCGGCATGGGCGGCGGGCGCCGCCACCATCAGCAGCGTCGCAAAACCACCGATCGCAATCGCCTTCAATCCAAGACCTTTGCGCGTCACCATGAAAAACTCTCCCTGGGTTTGAAATCCGCTCGGCTCGAAGCCTGCCAATCGATATATCTGGATGAACATAACAATGGAAGGCTTTTGGCCTAGCGCAGCCATTGTATCTTGCTGCTATCGCAGCCTACGATGAATTGGGCTGGATACAGCGAAACCCAATCCAAGGAGACGTCGCATGAAAATCAGCGCCCGCAGGGAACGATCACCGAAATCGTCAAGGGAGCAACCACCTCCCATGTCCGGATCGATATCGGCGGCGCCGTCGTCACCGCGTCGATCACCAACGCATGACCCCGAAAATCGAATTCGATTTTCGGTAAGGATCATGCGCCAATCAAGGTATTACAGCGCCCTTTGCGCGTCCGAAAGGACGCGCGGCGCTGTAACGAAGCCGTTGCCGATCTCAAGCTCGAAAAGGGCAAGCATGCCTATGCCGTGATCAAGGCCTCGGACGTGATGGTCGGCGTCGACTGAACAAATGGCGGCGGCTTACACCGCGATCGGCGCCTTGATCGTCGCGTCGGCGAAATAGTTCTCAAGCCGGAAATCCTCGAAACGGAAGGCAAAGAGATCCTTCACGTCTGGATTGATCCACATGGTTGGCAGCGTCTTGGGCGTGCGCCGCAACTGTTCGCGCGCCTGTTCGAAATGGTTCGAATAGAGATGCGCATCGCCCAGCGTGTGGACGAAATCGCCGGGCTTCAGGCCGGTCACTTGCGCCACCATCAGCGTCAGCAGCGCATAGGAAGCGATGTTGAACGGCACACCGAGAAAGATGTCGCCGGAACGCTGATAGAGCTGGCAGGAGAGCCTGCCTTCCGAGACATAGAACTGGAACAGGCAGTGGCAGGGCGGCAGCGCCATGGCCTCCACCTCGGCCGGGTTCCACGCCGAAACGATCAAGCGACGGGAATTAGGATTCTTGCGTATCTCCTTGAGAAGGCCAGCAATCTGGTCGATGGCGCCGCCATGGCCGTCCGGCCAGGAGCGCCATTGCTTGCCATAGACCGGGCCGAGATCGCCATTCTCGTCGGCCCATTCATCCCAGATGGAGACGCCGTGGTCGTTGAGGTACTTGATGTTGGTGTCGCCGGCCAGGAACCACAAAAGCTCGTATATGATCGACTTCAGATGCAGCTTCTTGGTGGTGGTGACCGGAAAGCCGCGCGCCAGGTCGAAGCGCATCTGGTAGCCGAACACCGAGCGTGTTCCGGTACCGGTGCGGTCGCCACGGTCGGCGCCGTTTTCAAGCACATGATTCAGGAGGTCGAGATATTGACGCATTGGCTTCGGCCCGATTCGGGTTGTCACCCATAATAGCCGACTGGCTGTCGGCCGAACATATCAAAGCGCAGGGCATTCAACAGGACACTCGCCGACAGCGTTACAAGCTGGCGCGGCAATCGCGCCAGCTTCCGCTCGATGCAGACGTCAGAGCGCGCCGAGCTTGCCCAAATCCTTGGCGACGAGGTAATAGAAGGTCACGCGGCTCTTGGTGTTGTCTGCATCCATCGCCTTGCAGGTCTTTTCGATGGCCGCGTCCGCTTTGCCGGCGTCGGTGACGCCGAGCTTCTTGGCAGCCCAGTTGTTCCTGACGCGCTCGAGTTCCTTGGGATCCGTGCAGGATACCAGCGAGGAATCACGGTTCCTGAGCGCGATGCCCAGATGCTTCACGATCTTGGCGACCGCGTCGGCATTTGCCGCGGCGTCGTATTTCTTCACGTCTGCAAGATAGTCGGCCATCAAATTTCCCCTCGTCGGCGCCACGGGATCCAGTCGGTGAGGGCTGTGGCGCGCTGCCGCAAACTGTGCGCTGGATCGGTAACTCCTCACCGCCGCAAACCTTCGGTTGAGTGCGCGTGCAAGTCAACCCTCCATGATCCGCTTTGAGACAGATATGAAACGGCATTCCGGCCTTTCATTTCTTGCGATGGCCCCTTATATTCGCTTTGTCGGCTTGACCGACTATGGCGATAAATGGGCGATGAAATAAGCCGTTCGGACCCGGGGGCGGTACCCGGCGCCTCCACCAAAAACCGCTCTTTTGAAAGGAGCGGCTTTTGCTGGGGGCGAAATAGGATCGACGAAGGTGTAAAGATCGTACTTTTGCCCGGCATTGTACCACCGTCATCGGGCTAAACTTATAGTTGCCAACGACAACTATGCGGAAGCTCGTCTCGCTGCTTAATGCAGTGCGAACGCTTCAAATCAAGCCCTAGGGGTTCGCACTTCTAGGCGGGGTTCGGAGGTACCTGGCAACAGAAACCTCCACTTCTCCCCTTTTTCGATTTTGTAGCGGCGGCAGGCTTGCCGGCCGGTTCCTTGCGTTGCGCACCAAGCGCCCATCGCGAAGCCGTCTGCCAGCAGCACGGCTGCTACGTCCCAATAGATGGACAAAAGAATGCAAAACGATTCCGATCGATTCTTCGTGCTGACCGGCGGGCCTGGTTCCGGCAAGACCACATTGATCGAAGCCTTGCGAAAAGCGGCCTTTGCCACCTCGCCCGAAGCCGGGCGCGGCATCATTCGCGGCCAGATGGCGATCGGCGGACCCGCCCTTCCCTGGAACGATCCGGCGCTGTTTTCCGAACTGATGCTGTCATGGGAGTTGCGCTCCTATGAGGCCGCCCTGGAAAAGAAGGGGCCGGTCTTCTTCGACCGCGGCGTGCCGGACACGCTTGGCTATCTCAGGCTGATCGGCCTGCCGGTGCCCGCCCATCTCAGGAATGCCGCCGAACGCTTCCGCTATGCCCGCCGCGTCTTCATCGCCCCACCGTGGCCGGCAATCTTCGGCCAGGACAGCGAACGCAAGCAGACCCTCGACGAGGCCGAACGCACCTATCATGCGCTTGCCGAAATCTACGTCGAGCTGGGCTATGAGCTGGTGCCGCTGCCCCTGGCTCCAGTCGAAACGCGGCTGCGATTCGTGCTGGGCTAGACGGGATTGTGATCGAACATGAGGAAGATCGGACGAGCCCCGGCTTTTGTTCGCTTGTGACAAGCCTCAAGCTGCCAGTGGCACGCTAACGCCGGCTCGCGCCAAGCCGTGCGCCACGAGCCGGTCGATGACCTCCGCATAGCTGACCCCGCTCGCCGCCATGGCCTTGGCATACATGCTGATGTCGGTGAAGCCGGGAATGGTGTTGAGCTCGTTCACGAGTGTGCGCATGTCGGCCGTTAGAAAGAAATCGACGCGGGCCATGCCGTCGCAGCCAACGGCGCGAAAGGCCTTGGCGGCAATCTCGCGGATCCTGGCTTCGATCTCCGGCGGCAGTTCGGCCGGCACTTTCAGCGCGGCGCCATTCTCGTCGATATACTTGGCGTCGTAGCTGTAGAAGCCATGGCTTTCGGCCGGAACGATCTCGCCGGGGCGGGATACGAACAACCCGCCGCTGGCATCCTCCAGCACGCTGCATTCAATCTCGCGGCCATTGATGAATTCCTCGGCGAGCAGCTTGCTGTCATGTTTGAAGCCTTCGGCGAGCGCGGCCTCATAGTCCCGCTCGGTCGCGACCTTGCTGACGCCGACGGACGAGCCCTGCCGGGCGGGTTTGAGGAAGAGCGGCGTTCCCAGGTCGCGCTGCAGGTCGGTAAAGGTCGGCGCTGCCCCTGGCGAAAGGGTTACGGACCGGGCCGTCGGCAATCCCGCCTCTTTCAAAAGGCGCTTTGCCATCTCCTTGTCGAGGGCCGTGGCCGAACCGAGGATGCCGCAGCCCACAAACGGCACGCGCGCCACTTCTGCCAGCCCCTGCGCCGAGCCGTCCTCGCCGTGCAGGCCGTGCAGCACCGGAAAGACGATGTCGATGTTCGCCAGTTCGTGCGGCGCGCCGGTGGCCGGGATCGCCAGGATGCGGCCACGCCCGCCCGGCACGAGGCAGATCTCCGTTCCCGCCGCCGGCCTTGCCAGCGCCCCACCCTCGAAGCTGCTCAGCAGCCATTGCCCCTCGCGGGTGACGAAGATCGGAACCGCATCATATCTGGCGGGCTCCAGCGCGCGCATGACATTGGTTGCCGAAAGCACCGAAACCTCATGCTCGGCGGAGCGCCCGCCAAAGAGAACGGCTATGCGCAGTCTGTTCGCGGCCATGGATGTCTCCCGAATGGGCTGGTGTTGAAAAATTGCAAGCCGACGGCAATGCCCTGGTTATTCGTATACTCGTATACGGGATTCGTAGGTGCATTCAAGCAACCGCCAGAAACAGCAGCGCAAAAAGCCTCAGCCAGCCGTGCTGCAAACCTCCCGAACGCACCCGCGCAGCCAGCGATGCACCGGATCGGCGTCGAGCCGAGGGTGCCAGAGCAATGAAATTGTGACCTCCGGTATAGCGACTGGAATGGCAAAACTATGCATTCCGCTGCGCAGATTACCGGTGTACCGTTCGGGAACGGTGGCAATCAGATCGGACGACCGGGCCAGGGCCAGCGCGGTCGAGAAGCCACCGACGACCATGACGATGTCCCGCTTCAGTCCGAACGGTTCCAGGGATTCGTCGACCGGTCCCTTGTCGAGATCCCGCCTGGAAATGCAGATATGCCTGCCGTCCGCATAACGGGCGAGCGTGATCTCGCCCTGGCTCAGCGCGTGCCCCATGCGCACGACGCCAATGAAGCGATCCCTGAACAATGCCTGCGTGCGCACCTCCGGACCTGTGGTGCCTCCCACGACGCCCGTCTCCAGATCGATATTCCCCTCACGCAGCGACGTGCTGTCCTTGTCCGACTTCAGCACAAAGCGCAGCCGCACGCCGGGAGCGTCCTGCCTGAGGCGAGCCATCAGATCCAGTCCGAAATTTTCCGCAAAGCCTTCGCGGGTCCGCAGCGTGAATGTTCGGGTTAGTTGCTTGAAGTTGGGCTTCTCCGTCGGACGCAGAGCCGCCTTGGCATCCTCGACGAGCTGCCCGACCCGTTCGCGCAGTTCAAGCGCCCGAGGTGTCGGAACGAGACCACGTCCGGCCCGGACCAGCAGCGGATCGCCCGTCGTCTCGCGCAACCGCGCCAGCGCCCGGCTCATCGCCGACGGGCTGAGCCGCAACCGCCGGGCTGCGCGCGCGACGCTGCCCTCTACGAGCAGCACATCGAGGGTGACCAGCAGGTTGAGATCGGGTGTCGACATGCGCCTGCCATAGCACGGTTCGATCATGATGTGGCGCCAAATGCACGAATGGAATGCAAATGATGCGTATTCCGCCATGTCAGGCAAAGGACTACGTCTCTGACAGCTCCGTTTCGGGAGCCGCCAGAAGACGGAGTTCACGTTGAAGCCAATCGTTGCCGGACACCCAAACATTACAGGTCAGCCAATCATTGCAGGGAAGAATACGGCGGCAGTCGCGGATGCGGTACCGACACCCTCCATCCGCTGGGCGCTCGCCGGTCTGTCACTGTCGATGCTGCTGTCTTCGCTCGGCACCAGCATCGCCAATGTCGGACTGCCGAATTTGGCGCTAGCGTTCAGCGCCTCCTTCCAGGACGTCCAGTGGATCGTGCTGGCCTATCTCCTGGCCATCACCACGCTGATCGTCAGCGTCGGGCGGCTCGGCGACATCGCCGGCCGCCGGCGGCTGCTGTTGGCCGGGATCTTCCTGTTCACCGCGGCCTCCGGCCTATGCGGCGCAGCACCCACGCTTTGGTGGCTGGTCGCCGCCCGGGCGGTGCAGGGCCTGGGCGCGGCCATCATGATGGCGCTGACCATCGCCTTTGTCGGCGACACGGTTCCGAAGGCAAGTACCGGCAGCGCCATGGGGCTACTTGGCACGATGTCCGCGGTTGGCACCGCTCTCGGCCCATCACTCGGCGGCGTCCTGATCGCCGGCTTCGGCTGGCGGGCGATCTTTCTCGTTGCGGTACCGCTGGGCATGCTGACTTTCTACCTCGCGCATCGCCATTTGCCGGTCGATCGCGTCGAGCCGAAGGCCGATCGGGCCGGCTTCGACGCCATCGGCACATTGCTGCTTGCCCTGACGCTCGCGGCCTATGCGCTCGCCATGACGGCCGGACGCGGCAGTTTCGGCGCACTCAACCTGGCACTGTTGCTGGCTGCCCTGTTCGGCGTCGGCCTCTTCGTGTTCGCCCAGGCAAGGACGGCAGCACCGCTCATCCAGTCGGCGATGTTACGCGATCCGGTGCTGAGTGCGAGCCTCGCCATGAACACGCTGGTCTCGACGGTGATGATGGCAACGCTGGTGGTCGGGCCGTTCTACCTCTCCCGCGCGCTCGGGCTCAACGAGGCGCTTGTTGGGCTGACCATGTCGATTGGCCCGGTTGTCTCCGTGCTGAGCGGTGTCGTGGCCGGCCGCATCGTCGACCGTTTGGGCGCGCCGGCGATGGTCGTCGCCGGACTTGTGCTGATGGCCGCCGGTTCGTTCGCCCTGTCCGTGATTCCGGCATCGTTCGGCATTCCGGGCTACATTGCCGCAATCATAATCCTGCCCCCCGGCTATCAGATGTTCCAGGCAGCCAACAACACCGCCGTCATGATGGATGTCGGGCCGGACCAGCGCGGTGTCGTTTCCGGCATGCTCAGCCTGTCGCGCAATCTCGGCCTCATCACCGGTGCCTCCATCATGGGCGCTATATTCGCGCTGGCATCAGCGACGACCGACATCGCAACGGCAAGTCCCGAAGCCATTGCATCAGGCATGCGGGTCACCTTCGCCGTGGCGGCAGGCCTGATCGTCGCAGCACTCGCCATCGCGGCCGCAAGCCATGTTTTTGCAACACGGCGGACCGGATCGCAGGCATGAAAAAGGCCGGGACAGGCCCGGCCTTTTCTCAGAGTTTGGCGATTGTCATTCGGCCGGCGCTTCCACCGCCGCTTCGCGACCGCGGCCGAGCGTCACCTTGGCCAGCGAAAACGAGATCACCGCGCAAAGCGTGATGCCGGCGACCATCGGCAGCGGCGTGCCGTCGAAGAACACGCCGGCAACACCCATGGCGACCGCGCCGATGGCAAAATGCAGCGTACCCATCAGCGCCGAGGCGGTGCCGGCGATTTCGCCATGCTCCTCCATGGCCAGCACCGACGTCGTCGGGATGACCAGGCCGAGGAAACCGTAGCCGATGAACAGCAGCGCCGCCATCACGTCTAGCCGGTCGACACCGGACGCCATAATCGCGAACAGCACCACCATCGTCGTCGCATAACCGACCACCGCGACGCGCACCACGCGCCGCAGCCCGAAGCGCTCCGACAGCAGTCCCGTCAACTGCGACATGCCGATGAAAGCGACCGCATTGATCGAAAAGAACACGCTGTAGACCGAAGGCGACAGCCCGTAATGGTCGATCAGGATGAAGGACGAGCTCGACAGATAGACGAAGAAGCTCGCAATGCCGAAGCCGGCGATGGCCGTCAGTCCAAGGAAGTTGCGATCGCCCATCAGGAAGCGATAGGCGGAAAGCGCGGTGCCGAAAGAGGAGCCGGCACGCTCTTCGACCGGCCGCGTCTCCTTGAGCGAGGTGGCGAGCAGGATGGTGGCGAGCACAGCCGCGCCCGTCACCGTCCAGAACACGGCGCGCCAGCCGAAATTCTCGATGATGACGCTACCGGTCAGCGGCGCCAGGATCGGCGACACGGAAAACACCAGCATCAGCAGCGACATCAGCTTGGCCGCCTCGGTGCCGGTATGCAGGTCACGCACGATGGCGCGCGGCACCGCCATGCCGGCGCTGGCGCCGAGCCCTTGCAGGAAACGGAAGGCGATCAGCCATTCGATAGTCGGCGCCATCGCCGAGCCGATGCCGCCGACCATGAACAGCGCCAGGCCACCATAGAGCGGCAGCTTGCGACCGACCATGTCGGAGATCGGCCCGACGAGGATCTGGCCGAAACCCATGGACAGGAAGAAGATCAGCAGGCTCATCTGCACGGCGGCGGTGCCGGCGTTGAGGTCCTCGCCGATCGAAGGCAATGCCGGGAGATACATGTCGATGGCGAAGGGGCCGATGGCGGACAACAGGCCGAGCACGACCGCGATGCGGAGGAATTTAGGACTCATAATATAGGCTTCTTTCGAATCTGGTTGCCGCCGCGGACCGGCGTCTAACCCTAGGACGTTCCATCCCGTGAAATTCCGACTCCAGAGCGAATTCTATTCGCCTGCGAAGCGAAATCCCTTTATCTCAGGTCCACAAATTTAGACACTCTTGTCCAATTCGTCAATCACCTCTATATAGTTTTCCATGAAGCTCGGCGTTTCTCCTGACATCATCCCGTCACGCGGCCATGAGGCGAAGCGTGTCTCCATCATGGATGCTGCCAGCGAGGTGTTCTGCCGCGAGAGCTTCGCCGGAGCCAATATCGACATGATCGCCGCCGAAGCCGGCGTCTCCCGCCAGACGATCTACAACCATCATGGCGACAAAGAAAAACTCTTCGTCGCCATCGTCCGCGATCTCACCGAGCGCTGCAATGCCGGCATCTTCGCCACCATTTCCACCTTTCCCGACCAGCCTAGGGATCTCGAAGCCGATTTGATCGCTTTCGCGGTGCGCATGAACCGCAACTGCATCTGCAACCGCGACGGAAAATTCCTGCGCAAGCTGATCCAGACCGAGGGCGAGCGCTATCCCGAACTCTTCGCCGAATGGCGCGAACAGGGACCGGGCAGGACATGGCCGGCGATCGCCGCCCGTTTTGCCCGCCTCGCCCATGCCGGTTTCCTCGACATCGACGATCCCGACGTGGCGGCGCGCCAGTTCCTGGCGCTTGCCAATGCCGAACTGCAGACCACCTTCATGCTCGGCGGCACGCCCGATGAGGACGAGGTGCTGCAATCGGCGACGAATGGCGTGCGCACCTTCCTGCGCGCCTTCGGCAAGCGCCAGCCTGCAGCCAATGCGAGCAAACTGGGCGCGCTTACCAACGCCTGATGCATGTCGCCCAAAGCCTGCCCACGGGCTCGACCCGAGGGTCCTCGGTGGTTTTGGAACAACGGCATGCATGAAACAAAGCGATCAAATCTCAGGCATTGTTGCCTCGCATCTGCGCCCTCGGCCTCTATATCCGGTTTACGCCGCCCTCAAGCTTGATTACAGCTATGCGGACGATTCAACGGAACCTGACTGGCATATGGCCGACGACCACATCCGCTACGACATTCTGGCCCAGGAGGCGTTGCGCGGCGTCATGCGCAAAGTCCTGGCCGAGGTCGCGCGCACCGGCCTCCCCGGCAACCATCATTTCTTCATCACATTCCTGACCGGCGCGCCGGGCGTGCGCGTGTCTTCGCGGCTGCGCGAGCGCTATCCCGAACAGATGACCATCGTCATCCAGTTCCAGTATTGGGATCTGAAGGTCACCGACACCGGCTTCGAGGTCGGGCTGTCCTTCTCCGACGTGCCGGAAAAGCTGGAAATCCCGTTCTCGGCCGTGCGCGGCTTTTACGACCCATCCGTCAATTTCGAGCTGGAATTCGACGTGAAGACGGAAACCTCGGCCGAGGACGAACCGGCCACCCAGCCTTCCGAGACGCTGGCCATCGTCGCCGAGAAGAAGCCGGAAACCAAGAAGAAGGCCACCGAGGCCGAAAAGAAACCTGCCGCGGCCGACGCGGCGGCCAAGGGCGCCGACGTGGTGTCCCTCGACGCCTTCCGCAAGAAGTAGCCCGACGGGCCGCGCGAGATGGCCGACATTGTCAATCTCCGCCATGCCCGCAAGCAGAAGGCGCGCGCGGAAAAGGAACGCCTGGCCGAGCAGAACCGGGCGCTGCACGGCCGCTCCAAGACCGACCGCGAGCGTGACCGGCTGACCGCCGACAAGAGCGAAAAGTTCGTTGCAGGCCATCGCCGCGAAAAGCCCGGCGAACCGGACGACCGGAGCATCGGACCGAAAAGTGCGCAGCGGTTTTCGGATGAATCCGATGCCTGAAGTGAAGTGAAATGAGCCCGGTCGAAAAACGCTCGGTGACCATTCGCGGCCATCGCACCAGCTATTCCCTCGAAAAGCCCTTTTACGACGATCTCGTCGCTATTGCGGCTGAACGAAAACTGACGCTTGCAGCGCTGGTTGCCGAGATCGATGAAAGCCGGCCGCGCGACGCCAACCTGTCGTCGGCGCTCAGACTCTACGTCCTGGACTGGGCCAAGCGGGGCGCGAAGGGTTCTTCGTAGATCTGGCTATCCGCCATCCAACGATTTCAGCAAATTGTCGATCGACGACGGCTTGAGCTTTGGCGTGGCCTCAGTCGGCGGCGGATTGTCATTGGCTGGCGGTTGCGGTGTGCGCTCCAGCTTCGGCGCCTCTGCCGCGGCTTTGCGTTCGGCGTCGAGCTTGGCTTTTTCCTCGGAGGCGGTCCGCATCGCCTCCTCCGCTTTCTGGCGCTCTTCCTCTTCGGCTTGTGCCTTCTTGGCTGCCTCGGCGGCCCTTCGATCGGCCTCGGCTTCAGCTTCGGCCTTGGCCCTTGCCCGCGCTTCCTCTTCTGCCTTTGCCTTTGCCTCGGCGTCCGCTTTGGCCTTCGCTTCGGCGTCCGCTTTGGCCTTGGCTTCCGCTTCGGCCCGGGCTTGTGCCTCGGCTTCAGCCTTCGCCTTGGCATCAGCCTCGGCTTGCAACCGCGCCGCTTCCTCCTGCTTGCGTAATTCCTCGGCTGCCCTGTCGCGTTCGCTCTGCAGGGCCGCGTAATAACGCACCTCGCGCCGCAGCCGCTGTTTCTCAAGCAGTGCCGCCTGCATCGCCTCGACCCGCTGCTGCTCTTTTTCCAGTGCGCGCTGGGTCAGGAATTGCGCCAGCGGCTCGCTGTCGAATTGCCGTTTTGGAGCGCCGAAAGGCCCGTCGACACTGAAATTCAGGATCGGTTCAGAACCGACCAGTGCCTCGTCGCCCGGCCGATAGGTGATCGAGCCATTGGCGGCGACCGCGCTGGCATTCAAATCCGCAGTGATGTCGGCGGACAAACTCGCCTCCGGATTGTCGAGATTGATCGGCGGCGCCCTTAACGTGCCGCCAGCAATGGTGAAGGCGATGTCCGTATTTCCAGCCGGAAAACTGCCGTCCGCGGCAATCTGCGGCGCGAAGCCGGCGGTCTTGGCCGCATCGATGTCGCGCCCGATCGCATCAGCCTTGGCGATGAAAGCGCCAAAGGCATTGGGATTGACGCCGGCAATGGCCAGGCCCTTCAGCGATGCAGTGCCAGAACCGGACAGCGCCGCGATCATCGCGTCGACCGATTTGCCGCTGGTCGAAAGCGCCGTCGAGAAATCGCCGTTTCCGCTGATGCCGGCCTCTGGTATCACGGTGGCCAGATCGGTGCCGGCAAGCTTCAGCTGGCCGGAAAAAAGCCCGGTACCCTCATTGTTCTTCAGCTCGAACAGTCCGGCAAGCGTTCCCCCAAAGAGTTTTGCCTTGAGGTCCGACACCCGGATGCCTTCCTGGTCGAGCTTCAAAGACAGCGTCGCGTCATAGGCCGTAGCAAGCGGACCGGCAGCCAGCGCAGCCGTGGTCAGGTCGAGGTCCGCGATGAACGGCAGGCTGGATTTCTGGCTGAAAGGCGCGGTCGGCCAGGTTCCGTTTGTGTCGAGAAAGGCCTGGTCGCCGAACAGCATCACCGCCATAGGATCGAGATCCAGTTCGTCGAGCGCCAGAGCACCGGCAAGATGCGGCAATCCATCCTTGATGTCGACATTGACGTCGCCGGAAACCGCCGCCTCGTTGATGGCGCCGCTGAGACCGCTCAGCACCAGGAGGCCGTTGCCATAGTCAGCATCGGCCGCAAGCGAGGTCGACATGCCTGCCCCCATGCCTGGCATGCCGATGCCGGTCGTCATCAGCCATGGTTCGATGTCGGTGGCCTCGAGACTGACCTTGCCCTTGGCAGTCGGGCCTTGCGGCGTCTCGGCCACCGTTCCGTCGAACCCGGCCTTGAAGTCGTTGCCGGTGAGGCTGAAGCTCGTCGCCATGCCGCCGCCAAACGTGCCCCTGGCCGAGACATCGGTTGTCGCCTCGCCGAGCATGCCGAGCGGCAGCGCCGGCAGGCCATAAAGCGCCAGAAGTGCTGTCGCGTCGGAATTCCTGGCATTGAAGGTCAGCGTTGCCGGCGACTCGAGCAGCCGGTCGGCCGCGCCCTTGCCGGACAGCGATGCCGAGAAGGCCGAGCCGCCGGCCTTGCCCTGCGCGCTGACCGCCAGCCCCGTCGTGCCGTCGCCATTGTCGGCGGCACTCGACACCAGATCGACGCGCGCATCCTGGAACAGCTCGGGATAGGCCGCCACACGGGTCTTCAGCCCTGCGAGCATAGCATTGTCCGGATAATGCTGCGCCGCCACGTCGATCAACGGCTTGAGGTCGACGGCAACTATCGATGCGTCAAGCTTGCCGGTCGGGCTCTGCGGAAAATCCTTCACCCGGCCGGTGGCGCTGATCGAGGCGCCGGCAAGTCCACCGACTGAAAGCCGGTCGATTTCGAGCAATCCGTCACGCAACCTCAATGCGGTATCGACCGTATCGGCCGTCAGCCCGCCGGCGCTGACCGGTCCTGCCTTGATCTGGAAATCGAGATCGCGGTCGGAAAACCGGTTGGCGCCCTTGTCGCTGATGAAGATCGAGGCAAAGGCGGCAAGGCCGTCGACATCGAGTTCACCACCTTCGAGCCGCATCAGCACCGACGGCTTGGCGTCGTCGGGCTGGCTGGAATCGATACGGCCGGAAAACTTCGCCTTGCCGAGGACGAGTTCGAGGTCGCTGAAAGCCTGGCGCTTCTCGGTCAGGTCGACATTCGCCTTGAAACCGGCAGCCGGCAGCCGGCGGATTGCCTCATCGACATCCTTCGACAGCCAGGCGGCAAAGCCGGAAGGCTGCGCCACGGCCAGAAGCAGCGAACCGGTGAAGCCGAAACGATCCTCGACGCTGAGCAGTCCGTTTGCTTCCAGCCTGGCGCGGCCTGGGAGCGTCGCGGCCAGTGACTTCACCGACCAGCCGCCATCGGTCGGCTCGGCGGAAAGGCGCACGTCGCGAACCGTCGTGTCGCCGGCGACCACCGCCGGCAGCTTCACCTCGACGGTGCCCGGTATGGTCGGTTTCGGCAGGCCGAGAAGTGCCTGCTCCAGCCGGGCAATACGCTGATCCAGTGTAAAGCCGGCGCCGGCTTGGGCGCCCACGGCTTCATCGAACTGCACCTGAGCGCCGTCGGCCTCGATCGCAAAACTCGGTTTCAGGCCGAGATCGACCGAAGCCTTGCCGTCGGCGGTGTAGGGATTGTCGAGCGGCCCGGTCTCGAAGCGGAATTCGTCGACGCCGAGCTTCTGGTGATCGAGCGAGAACTTGCCGTTCAGCCTGAACCCCGGATCCGGCTTACCAGCGCTGACCTTTACCGTCTCGCCATCGGTTCCGCGCAACTCGGCTGAATTCTGGTCGGCGCCACTCTTGTTAGCGACATTCTTGTCGGCGCCCGAGATCTTGAATTGGCCCGAATAGACCGCAGCGCCCGCGACGATGCCGGCATTGCCGTCGGTCTCGATGACCAGCGGATAGGCATCCGGATTGGCCCTGAGCTTGAGCCGCATCTCCCCATTCGCGCCGGCCTTGCCGGTGGAGGCGGCGATCTTGGTGCGCAGACCGTCGAGCCGCATTGACCCATCCAATCGCCATGGCCCGGCCAGCGACCTGGCCGAGATCGTCGAATTGATCTCGGAAATGAGATGGCTGCGCCCTCCAGCGGCATGGCTGAGCGCGATTTGCCCCTCGGTTATCGTCAGCTTCTCGATCGAGACCTGACCGGGATCGAAGGGCGACGACGGCCGCATCGCCCAGTCGACGGTTCCATCAGCGGCAATGTCGATCGTCGCCTTCGGCCTGACCAGCCGCATGTCGAAGATCAGCACCTCGCCGCTCAGGAATGGCGCCAGCTCCGCATCCATCGAAAAGGTCTCGACGGTCATTGCCGGCTGACCGCCGGCGCCGCCGGCGACGGTGACGTTCGAAAAGGTCACCGAGGGAAACGGCAGCAGCCTCGCCGTTGCATCGCCCTGAACGGTTACCTTGCGGCCCAGGATGGCGCTCGCCTCGCGCTCGAAATCGGCACGGTAGCTCGTCCAGTCGATAAAATGCGGCACCACCAGCGCCGCGCACAGCACCAGCACGAAAAGGCCACCGAAGATCACGAACAGGCGTGCGAGCATCAATCCCCAAGCGTCGATTGAAATCAGCCGCACTCTACCCGCATCAGCGTGTCGATAAAGAGGCAATTCGGTTGTGTCGTCGGGATCAGGCAACGCCATCCGCTGTTGCCTGCTCCCCGGCGGTCGAGATATCCTGTTTTAGCAGGCCCGCCTCTGTTCCCCCTGTTCTTCGGTTTGCGATCATCTGAAATAAAAGCGGAGACCTTCGCATGTCGGGGAAGAATTGGGACCGGGTGCCGATCGATGCGCAGAGCGTCGACGCCCCGCTGTCGCTTTCGGCGGTGTTTCTTGTTGTCACCGTCGCCAATGAACCGACCGCTCTCGCCAGGGTCGCCTCGGTGCTCGGCGGACTCGACGATCTCGTCAAGACGGTCGGCTTCCGCGACCTTTCCGGCCGGCTGTCGTGCATTGCCGGGATCGGCCGCGACATCTGGGATCGTCTCTCTCCGCACCGGCGGCCGCTGGAGTTGAGACCGTTCGCGGCGATCAAGGGGGCGGTTCATTCGGCCCCGTCAACACCGGGCGACCTTCTCTTCCACATCCGGTCCGAACGCCCCGACATGTGCTTTGAGTTCGAGCGGATTCTGCTCGACAGCCTCGGCGGCCAGGTAACTGTTGTCGACGAAGTCTCGGGCTTCCGCTATTTCGATGCGCGTGACCTGCTCGGCTTCGTCGATGGCACGGCCAACCCGACCGGCCTCGATCTGCCTGCCTCCGCGCTTATCGGCGACGAGGACGCCGACTTCGCCGGCGGCAGCTATGTCGTCGTTCAGAAGTATTTGCACGATCTTGCCGCGTGGGCGCGAATTCCAACACCTCTCCAGGAAGAGATCATCGGCCGCACCAAGATCGACAATATCGAGATCGATGATGACGACGCGCCGCGCAAGTCGCACAAGTCGCTTGCCACCATCGAGGATGCCGATGGCAACGAATATGACATCTTGCGCGACAACATGCCTTTCGGCCGGCCGGGGCAAAACGAGTTCGGAACCTACTTTATCGGCTATTCCCGCTATCTCTGGGTGATCGAGAAGATGCTGCAGCGAATGTATGTCGGCGACCCGCCGGGTGCCTACGACCGGCTGCTCGATGTCTCCACGCCGCATACCGGCACGACATTCTTCGTCCCAACCCGCCCCATGCTGCAGACACTTGTCCAGGGAGCGCAGGAGAAACCTTAGCGTGCGTCGCGCTTAGCCTGCGCGACTTTGGCCGCCTTGCGCTGCCGGCCAAGTTCCATCGGCCGAACCAGTTTCGGCGCCCTCTGGTTCACTACTGCCCGCATGCCTTTGTGCGCGGTGCGTGTGTTGAACTCGGGGCCGTCCGCGCCGGCGCCTTGCTTCATGGCGAGCGCCTTGCGCGCATTCTCGACCAGCGAGATCCGCGCCGCCAGCTGGCGGCGGCGTTCGGCCTCGCCATTCAGCCGCCGCATGGCCATCGCCAAAACCTCGAGCTTCAGCTGCGAGCCGCCATCGGCCTTTGAGGCGACGGCACCTTTTGGCGCGCCTTTGCCGCGTATCTCGCGGCGGCGGCGATGCGCCTCGCCCTGCGCCTTGTCGCGCCGCTCCCGCAACAGCTTGACCAGGCCGGTAAGCTCGGCGTCGGCAAGACCCTGCACCGCCGGATGGTGCGATTTCTCGACCAGCCCGTGTTCGTCGGCGCTCAATGCCCGAGCCTCTTCCTTGCGTGACATCGCCATGACACCGCTCCTCCGTTGGTGAAGACCGCTTCGTCCCTGGGCCGAAGTCTGCGACCAAACGGCGGTGCGATCAAGACACAGGGAAGTCTCGGCGATCAACCGCGTCCCAAAAGCCGTGTGAAAAATCCAGTTGGTTTGACATGATGCGCTGGAACAGAATGGCCAACGCTCTCCATCAGTGCGCTCAACACCGCTCCCTCGCGAACACTAGTCGAGAAACTCTTAGCGATGAATTCCAGCGTCGAATCTTGAAAGGTCAGGATGAAATGGCGATAGCCTGAAAACAGCTCAGGGGTATGGGATGGGTGAACCCGGTTTGCCCTTTCCAGAGAAGCGATCCAGGACGAGTTGAAAACTTCGAACGCGGAATATGGCTTCAACCCGAGCCCATAAAGCCGATGCCCGTTGATGGCTTCGTCATTCGGCGGGCCGAATTGCAGTGCCAGATAAGGATCCGCCGTCAGGATTGCGATGGAGGTGTTGTCCGTTGCCGGCGAAACCGAACGCGGATTCGTGCCATCGAATGACGGCTCCGGCCTGTTGGCGAGGTAGGCGATGAGCAGCTTGCCTTCATCCGCAAAGACGTGAGGCAACGGTGCACCGGCGGATGACGGTGGCACCCTCGATTGCAGAAGTGTCTCAAGGGCGGCCATACCCCTTACTTCCCCGCGCCCGGCAGGATCTTGCCCGGATTCATGATGTTGAGCGGATCAAGCGCCTGCTTGATCGTGCGCATGATGTCGACGCCATGGCCGAGTTCGTGGCGCAGGAAGCCGACCTTGCCCTGCCCGATGCCGTGCTCGCCGGTGCACGTCCCGTCCATGCCGATCGCCCGCATGTTGAGCCGCGCCACGAATTCTTCCGTCAGCGCGATTTCCTTCGGATCATCCGCGTCCATCAGCACCAGCACATGGAAATTGCCGTCGCCGGCATGACCGACAATCGTCGCGATCAGCCCCATCTCGGCAATGTCGGCTTCGGTTTGGATGACGCATTCGGCAAAGCGCGAGATGGGCACGCACACGTCGGTCGACAGGCCCTTGGCGCCGGGCCTGAGCGTCAGCGACGACCAATAGGCGTCGTGCCTGGCCTTCCACAGTTTCGTCCGCTCCTCGGCGACGCTGGTCCACAGGAACGGGCCGCCGCCATAGTCCTCGGCGATCGCGCCGAAGGTCTCGGCCTGTTCGGCAACGCTGGCGTCACTACCATGGAATTCGAGGAACAGGCATGGGCTTTCCGGATAGTCGAGCTTTGAATAGTTCTTCATGGCCCGCATTTGCAACGCATTGACCAGTTCGATGCGGGCCACTGGAATGCCCATCTGGATCGTCGCGATCACCGCGTTGCAGGCCGCCTCGACGCTGGGAAATGGGCAGACGCCGCCGGATATCGCCTGCGGAATGCCCTGCAGCTTCAGGGTCAGCGAGGTGATGATGCCGAGCGTGCCTTCCGAGCCGATCAAGAGCCGCGTCAAATCATAGCCGGCCGCGCTCTTTTTCGCGCGTTTTCCCGTCGTCACCACCTGTCCGTTCGCCATCACCGCCGTCAGCGACAACACATTCTCGCGCATCGTGCCGTAGCGCACCGCATTGGTGCCCGACGCCCGCGTCGCCGCCATGCCGCCCAGCGAGGCATTGGCGCCCGGATCGATCGGGAAGAACAGTCCGGTATCGCGCAGATGCCGGTTGAGATCCTCGCGCGTCACGCCGGGCTCGACGGTGCAGTCGAGATCCTGCGGATTGACCGCCAGAATGCGGTTCATCCGCGAGGTATCGACCGAGATGCCGCCGCCCGGCGCATTGGTATGGCCCTCGAGCGAAGAGCCGACGCCGAAGGCGATCACCGGCACGCGGTGCGCCGCGCAGGCCCATACGATCTCCTGTACCTCCGCCGTGGTCTCGGGAAACGCCACACCGTCCGGCGCCTGCGTCGGGATATAGGTGGTGGTATGCGCGTGCTGAGCGCGAATCGCCTGGCCGGTCTGGAACCGCTCGCCCAGCCGCTGCTTGAGGATGCCGAGCACGGCAGCGATGCCCTCCTCGTTGCGTTCAACCGGGTTGAGGTCGCTCAGAGCCATGAATTCCTCCGCGAATGGACCAGCGTCCACGCTTGTCATGCATTTAAGGATGATGCCTAGTCTTCCCAACCACACCCTGTCCAGCACCAGAACAAGGAAGTTTCGATGCCGATCCCCGCCCCTTTCGTTTCCCAGCCCATGGACATCGAGAAGGACTGGATCGACTACAACGGCCATCTCAACATGGCCTATTACAACGTGCTGTTCGACCGTTGCTCGGACGACGCCTTCGAGATGATGGGGATGGGGCCGAACTACGCCAAGGACCGCCGCCTCACCATCTACACGGCGGAAGTGCATGTCTGTTACGTCCAGGAATTGCACCTCGACCACAAGGTCACCGTCTCCTTCCAGCTTCTCGATCATGACGAAAAGCGGCTCAGGGCCTACCAGGAAATCCGCCATGTCGACGGCTGGCTCGCCGCCACTTCCGAATCACTGTCGCTGCATGTCGACATGTCCGGGCCGAAAGTGGCGCCCTTCCCGGCCGATGTGCTGGCCAGGATCGAGGCCATGCGCGCCGCCCATGCCGCGCTGCCAATGCCGGAGCGCGCCGGCCGTTCGATCGGCATCAAGGCGCGCCGTGCCTGAAGAGGCTCTTTACGGAAACCGACTTAAGTTCTTGTTTTCATTCATACTGTTACCCCAAAGCCACTACGCCCGGTAAGCAATTGGCACTAGCCCGCAAGATGACTTGACCCGCGGCCGGCCGCCGTTAACCTTACCTAGGTTTTAACGTGAACAAGCCGAATTGAGTCGTTGAACGACTCAGCGCGGCGGTTGAAAACCGTCCCTATCGAGTTGCGATACGGGCGGCTGGGCGGAAGCGGTTCGGGGAACGAGCATGAAAACCGACATCAAGGTCGAGGCGGACAGGCTGGCGGCCGACCCGCGCATCAGCGACTATGATTTCTGGCGCTCGCTGAAGAATCTCAACAATGAGATCTTCCACATTGCCAACAACAACGAGCCGATCCCCTTCGCCATGATCCGCTGGCGCGCCATCCTGAAACAGGCGCGCTCGAAACGCGGCCACGCCTGACTGTAAGTCACTCCGAGGCCAGCGCTGTCCCTTTCCTGAGTATCAAGCCGGACGTTTGAGCGCCCCCAGCGGTGAGCGCGCCATCACCGGCGACGACTGGATGATCGCGGTATTGGTCATCGCATGCGGGATGATCCGGTCGATCACCCGTTCGAGCTCGGCTACCGAGCCGACATGCGCCAGCGCGATGAAACAGTCCTCGCCGGTCACCCGGTCGCATTGCGCGATTTCCGGCAGGTCGCGGATGATCTCGGCAACGACAGCCAATTGACCCGGCACCGGCCTGATCCGCAGCCATGCCGACAGCTTCATGCCGAGCGCTGACGGATTGATCCTGACCGTATAGGCTTCGATCGCGCCGCTCTCCTGCAGACGCCTGATGCGCTCGGCCACGCTCGGCGCCGACAGGCCGACCGCACGAGCGAGTTCAGCCGTACTGGCGCGCGCATCCTTTTCCAGCAGGCGCAGGATTTTCAGATCCGCGGCATCCAGCTCGGTATTTTCGTTTCGAAGGCGTTTCAGCGAGAACTCCTTAGGCTCGGAAAGACATTGATCGTTCTGCCCGGTCATCATCCATATAAACCGGAAAAACTCCTTGCGATAATGATCTTATGAAAGACCGAGTGCAAGCACCCGCCGCAAGCCCCGCTCTCGCCGGCCCGGCCCTTGCGAACCTGGCGAGCGCGCTGCCACCGCATGTCTGGTTTGGCGTCAGCGCCGTGTTCCACTATCTCGGGCCGGCCTTCGCAGTGCTGCTCTTCCCGCATGTCGGCGTGCTCGGCATGGCGTGGCTGCGCATCGCCAGCGCCGCCCTTGTCTTTGCGCCAATGACCCTGCCGTGGACGGTCTTTGCCCACGCCGACCGCTCGACGAGATTGCTGCTTCTGGCCTTCGGCGCCTGCCTCGGCATCATGAACTGCTCCTTCTATCTGGCGCTCGACCGCTTGCCGATCTCGCTGGTCGCGGCGATCGAATTCGTCGGCACTATCGGCGTCGCGCTCGTCGGCCTCAGAAGCCCGCGCAATCTCGCGGCCCTTGCCGTCGCTGTCACCGGCACCTTGCTTTTGATTGATGTGAAATGGTCGAGCGATCCGGTCGGCCTGTTCTGGGCCATTCTCAACGGCGCGCTGTTCGTCGGCTACATCGTGCTCGGCCATCGCGTTGCCCGCGCCGGCGCCGGCGATGGCATCGCCGGCCTGGGCGCCGCCATGGCGGTCGCCTTCCTCATCGTGCTGCCGGTCGGCTTCACCGATGCGCTGCCGGCCTTCTCGGCGCCGCCGCTGCTCATCGCCGCCATCGGCGTCGGCATCTGCTCGTCGGTCATCCCCTATATCTGCGACCAGCTTGCCATGTCGCGTCTGCCGCGATCGAGCTTCGCGTTGATGCTGTCGCTGCTGCCGGTCACTGCGACGCTTATCGGCGTCGTTGTCCTGCACCAGATACCGAGCCTCACTGACTGCCTCGGTATCGCGCTGGTGGTCGCCGGCGTCGCCTTTCACAAACCGGCGCCGGAGCAATCCACTATTTAAGGTGTGTTGAGATTCGGGTCAGGCCGAGTCGAAAACGGTGACTTCCGAGAACCGGAGCGGAGCGTACTTAAGTACGTGAGCACCGGAAGCGCAGGAAGCCATCGTTTGCAGACCGGCCTCACCTGAATACCAACACACCTTAAGCCAGCTTTTCCCTGAGGAAGCTAACCGTCCGGCCCCAGGCAAGATCGGCCGCCTGCTTGTCGTAGCGGGCTGCCGACGTGTCGTTGTTGAAGGCATGGTTGGCGCCCTCATAGACATAGACAGTGTATTCGACATGGGCCGCGCCGAGTTCCTTCTTGAAGGCGTCGATGCCGGCATTGATGCGCGTGTCGAGCCCGGCATAGTGCAGAAGCAGCGCCGCCTTGATCTTGGGCACATCCTCGGCCTTCGGCTGCATGCCGTAGTAGGCGACGCCGGCGGCGAGGTCAGGCGCATTGACCGCCAGCATGTTGACGGTACCGCCGCCCCAGCAAAAGCCAACCGCACCGACTTTGCCATTGCCGTCCTGGTATCCCTTGAGGAAGGCGACCGCGGCGACTCCATTGGCTACGATCTGCGCCGGGTCGAGCTTGGAAAACATGTCACGCGCCTTGTCTTCATCGACCGGCGTGCCGCCGAGCGGCGACAGGAAGTCCGGCGCCAGCGCCACGAACCCTTCCAGCGCGATGCGACGCGCCACGTCGCGTATATGCGGGTTGAGCCCCCTGTTCTCATGCACGACGATGACGGTGCCGAGCTTGCCGGACTGGCCGGCCGGCTTGACCAGATACCCTTTCATCTCGCCGCCGCTGCCCGGGAAAGTGATGTCCTCGCCCGTCACCCGCGGATCGTCCTCGGCTACGATCGCTGCCTGGGCCGCATTCGCCGCCAGCAGCGGCGCGATCGTGGCCGCTGCCGCGCCCGATCCGGCAAGCCTGGTCAATTGCTCCATGAAGCGGCGGCGGTCGAGCGTCAGATGCGTGTATTCGTCATAGGCGTCGATCATGGCCTGGGTGATGATCGGTTTGGCAGCCCTGGCTCTTTCGGGACTGGCGGCGGACTTCGTCATGGCGTGCTCCTCGCTTCGGGATGATCTCGCTGCGCAAGATAGGGTCGGAACGTGCATGGTCCAGTCACGGACGAGTGGCACGGCGAAAGCCATAAGGCGAAGGATCGGCTCCAATCACATTTTGGTCATTTCCGACAATCTTGGTGGTCCTGCCACAATATGAGGGGAAACTGCTGGCGGTGGCTCACCTGCCCCGCCCGGCTGGCTCTGACAAGGGCCGGCTCCGACAAGAAGGAACAATGCCCATGACCTCCCCCACTCCGATCCTGGCAGGCGCATTCGTGCTTGCTGCCGCCGCCCTGCTGGCGCTGCGTTCCGCCGCTTTCGCCAGCCGATCGATGGTCAAGGTCCGCAGCAACCGGCGCCGGCCTGCAAACACGAAAACCCGGGGCTGAGGCAGGTTATGGACGCCCAGGACATCGTCAATACCGTCTCGCAAAAAGCTGGCCTCGACCAGGCAGTGACGGAAAAGGTCGTCGGCACAATTTTCTCGGTGCTCGAGCATGAAGCGGAAGGCACAAGCGTCTCCAGCTTCTTCGCCAAGATTCCGGGAGCCGATGGCCTGGCCCAGAAATACGACGTCATGGCCACCGCTCCGGCCGGCGGCGGCGGCCTCCTGTCGTCGCTGCAGGGCGCGCTCGGCGGCGTTCTCGGCGAAAAGACCGGCGCGCTGGTCAACGGTGTCGCCGCGCTCAACGCGTCGGGCCTCGACATGGCGCAAATCCGCCAGGCCGGCATGACGCTGATCCAGCAGGCCGAAGCAGCGGCTGGCCCGGACCTGACCAACGAGGTGCTTGGCTCCGTGCCCAGCCTTAGAGGCCATCTCGGGCTCGGCTAGCTCAACGGACCCGCCTCGCGCTGCCGCCTATTTCGGCAGCGTGTAGGCCATCACATAGTCGCCCGGCTTGGTGCCGACCGAGCCATGGCCGCCGGCGACGATGACCACGAACTGCCGCCCGTCGGCGACAGTATAGGTCATTGGTGTCGATTGCCCGCCGGCTGGCAGCCTGGCCTGCCAGAGCTGCTTGCCCGAGGTCAGGTCATAGGCGCGCAGATAGTCGTCGACCGCCGCTCCCAGGAAGGCGACGCCGCCGGCGGTGATCATCGGTCCGCCAATGCCCGGCACGCCAACCTTGAACGGCAGCGGCAGCGGCGTCATGTCGTAGACGGTGCCGTTACGGTGCTTGTAGGCGATCTTGCCGGTCCTGAGATCGGCACCCGCCACATAGCCCCAGGGCGGCGCCTGGCAAGGCACCCCGAGCGGCGACAGGAACGGCCCCATCACCACCGCGTAGGGCGCGCCTTCGTTGCGGTTGAGGCCCTGCTCGCTGCCGCGCCCTTCATCCGGCGGCGGCACCTGGTCGCGCGGAATGAGCTGCGACTTGAACGCCAGATAGGTCGGCATGCCGAACATCACCTGGCGGACGGGATCGACGGCGACGCCGCCCCAGTTGAAGGTGCCGAAATTGCCGGGATAGATCAGCGAACCCTGCACGGAGGGCGGCGTATAGCGGCCCTCATAACGCAGGCCCTGGAATTCGATCCGGCAGGCCAGCTGGTCGAACATGGTGATGCCCCACATGTCGGCGCCGGTCAGCGGCTTCGGCATGAAGGTGAGATCGGAGACCGGCTGCGTCGGCGATGTATGATCACCCTCGATCGCACCGCCTGGCGCCGGAACCTCGTTGACTGGAATGATCGGCTCGCCGCTGCGCCGGTCGAGCACGTAGAGGTCGCCCTGCTTGGTCGGCCCGACCAGCGCTGGAACAACACCACTGGCCGTGGTGATGTCGATCAGCGTCGGTTGCGCCGGAACGTCCATGTCCCAGAGGTCGTGATGCACGGTCTGGCGCACCCAGCGCAGTTGCCCGGTGTTGAGGTCGAGCGCGGTGATCGAGGAGGAGAATTTCTCGACATTGGCGCTGCGCCCGGCGCCGAGCTGGTCCGGCGTCTGGTTGCCGAGCGGCACATAGAGCAGGCCGAGCTTCTCGTCGGCGCTCGCCGTCGACCACATGTTGGGCGAGTTGTGGGTGTAGGTCTGGCCCTCTGCCAACGGCGTCGTCTGGTCCGGATTGCCCGAATCCCAGTTCCACACCAGGGCGCCGGTATCGACGTCGAAGGCGCGGATGACGCCGGACGGCTCCTCGGTCGAATAATTGTCGTTGACCGCGCCGCCGACGATGATCTTGCCGCCTGATATCAATGGCGCCGAGGTCGAATAGTAATAACCCGACTTCGGAAAGGGCATGTTGGCCATCAGGTTCAGCGTGCCGCCCTCGGCGAAGGCCGGACAAACCTGCCCGTTCGCCGCGTCGAGCGCAATCAGCCGCGCATCGGATGTCGGCAGATAGACGCGGGTCGCGCAAGGCTGGCCGGCGGCGATCTTGGCGTCGGCATGATAGGACACGCCGCGGCAGGTCTGGTGCTGGCGATCCTTGTCCAGCTTGATCTGTGGATCGTAGCGCCATTTCTCCGTGCCGGTCGCGGCGTCGATGGCGATGGCGAAATTGTGCGGCGTGCAGATGTAGAGCGTATCGCCGACCTTCAGCGGCGTCACCTGATAGGTCGTCTCGCCGATGTCGTCGGGCCCTTTCACATCGCCGGTGCGATAGGTCCAGGCCGGCTGCAGCTTCGCCACATTGTCCGGAGTGATCTGGTCGAGCGGCGAATAACGCTGGCCGTACTGTGTGCGGCCGTAATAGTGCCATTCGCCGGCAGGCACATCGCTGCCCAGGTCGGCGGTCGGCGTCACCTTGTCGGCGCTGAGTTCGCCGGCGATATCCTTCGGATCGGCCGTCATCGAATAGCCGGCAACCGCAAGCGAGGCCAGCACGGCCAGAATCAGCGGCGCCCGGCCGTCCGGGCCGGTGAGGCCCCGCCGCGCCCAAGGTGTCAGCAGCCACAGCGCCACAAGCACGATGACGCCGCCGCGCGGGCCAAGCTCCCACCAGTCGAAGCCGATCTCCCAGACCGCCCAGCAAAGCGTGCCGATCACGATCGCCGCATAAAGCCACAGCGCCAGGGACTTGCGCCTGTACAGCAGCCAGGCAGCGATGAGGAAAGCGAGACCTGTTATGACATAGTACCAACTGCCGCCCAGCATCGCGAGCCAGATGCCACCGACTCCAAGCGCCAGACCGATGAGGAGAAGGATGAGGGAGGTGAGGACGGTTGCCATAACGACACTCCTTCAAGCGCAGCAGGCGAACGGCCGAAGACCGCCGTTACGAAATGGAACCGTAGCCCGCTATTGATTCTGTTTCATCTCGCCGCCGCAGTTTTCCGCTGGCCTGCACGCGGTGTCAAATCAGCTGCCGCTCACGTTGAAATGACAGGGGCCCGGCATTCGCCATTCTTCTGCCCGCTATCAGGCAATGCTATGCTCTGCCCATGAAAGCCGATGCCGCCTCGTTGCTCGAAAAGGCCCGCCACGCCTACGCGCAGCGGGCATGGGCGGATGCCTTCGCGCTTCTGACGGCAACGGACGAGATCGCGTCTCTGGGCGTGGAAGACCTGGAACGGCTGCTCTGGTCGGCGGGCATGCTGGACCGCGATCAGGACATCTTCGCCGCCGGCGAGCGCCTTTTCAACATGCATATCGAAGCGGGCCGTGACGACCAGGCGGCGTATTGGGCATTCTTCCGTGGCTTCAGGCTTCTGGCGTTAGGCGAGGAAGGCCACGCAACCGCCTGTATCCAGCAGGCGCAGCGCCTGGCTGATGGCTTCGGCCGCGAGTGCGCGGCGCATGGCTATTTGATGTTGGTGGCGGCGCAAAAAGAAATCATGAGCGGCAACGATCCGGCATCAGAAGCGCTGGCGAGGCAGGCGCTGGCGATCGGCGAACGCTGTTGCGACATCGATCTGATCGCCTTCGCCAGATGCTATCTCGGGCGCGCGCTGGTTCGGCAGGGCCGGGTCGAGGAAGGCATCGCCCTGCTCGACGAAGCCATGCTGCCGGCCGCAGACGGCAAGCTCTCGCCCATCGTCACCGGCCTCATCTATTGCAACCTCATTGCCGCGTGCCGGCAAGTCTATGCATTCGGTCGTTCGCGCGAATGGACCGAAGCGCTGTCGAACTGGTGCGGGGCGCAGCCGCAGCTCGTTCAGTTCAACGGCGTCTGCCTGTTGCATCGGGCCGAGATCATGGAATTGAACGGCGCCTGGCAGGAGTCCATCGCCGAGGCCAGGCGCGCGACGCTGTCGTTGGCCCACACCACGAGCAACGAGGCGGCAGCCGGGGCAGCCTATCAGGAGGCGGAAATCCATCGGCTGCGTGGTGAATTCGCCGCCGCCGAAGACCTCTACCGCGCCGCCAGCCGGCTCGGGATAGAGCCGCAACCTGGTATGGCGCTGTTGCGCCTCATGCGGGGCCGGGCTGAACAGGCGGCGGCAACCATTCGCCGCGTGCTTGGCACGACCAAGGCTCCGCTTGGCCGTGCCCGCCTGCTGCCGGCGCTGGTCGAGATCATGATCGCCGCAGGCGCCATCGACGAAGCGCGCGAAGCCTACGCGGAACTGGAGGCGATCGCCGGCCGCTTCGCCACCGAGATCCTGGCCGCGATGGCCTCGCAGGCTAGAGGCGAAATCGAGATGGATGGGGGCGATGCCGCGGCGGCGCTCGGCCATTTCCGTGCCGCGCTGACGACCTGGCAGCGCGCCGGCGCTCCCTATCTCGAGGCGCGTCTGCACGTGCTGACCGGTCAGGCCTGCCGCATGCTTGGCGACGAAGATGGCGCAGAACTGGAATTCGAGGTCGCCAGATCGGTTTTCACCGCGCTTGGCGCGGCACCCGACCTCGCCCGCGTCAACCTGTTGATGCGGCCGGCCGCTTCATCCTCGCATGGCCTGACGCGGCGCGAGATCGAAGTCCTCGGTCTTGTCGCCACCGGCAAGACAAACAGGCTGATCGCGACTGAGCTCGGTCTCAGCGAAAAGACCGTCGACCGGCATCTCAGCAACATCTTCGACAAGCTGGCGGTCAACTCGCGCACCGCCGCCACAGCCTACGCCTTCCAGAACGGCCTGCTCTGACACGACGATCCTAAGATCGCGTGGGGCATGGGGGAAAGTCCCCATGCCGTTTCTTTTCTGCCGTGAGGTATCTCACCGAAGCGGCGCCGTGCCGGATCGTTATTTTTTGCTCCATGGCTGACGAAACCGCATGGAGCGATCATGAACCCGACTTCGACCCGCCCGACTTCAAACCACGCAATGAAACCATACGGCCGCCATGGCGTCGGCATCGGCGAGACCAGGGTGCGCGCCGGCGCGTTGCTGGAACAGGGAGCGGCGTTCATGCAACTGGAGGCCGGCGCATTGCAAGCAGCGGGCAAGGCGCCATCAGGTGATGAAAAGCGGTCCGCGCTCAGGGAAGAATATGTCGATGTCGTCGTCATCGGCGCCGGACAGAATGGCCTTTCCGTCGGCTATCACCTCGCCCGCAAGGGCGTGAAGTTCGTCATCCTGGAGGCGCGAGAACGCGTCGGCGACATCTGGCGTTCGCGTTGGGATTCGCTGCGCCTGTTCACGCCGGCGCGCTTTGACGGACTGGCCGGCATGCCCTTCCCCGCCGCCCGCTATTCCTTCCCGACCAAGGACGAGATGGCCGATTATCTCGAGGCCTATGCGAGGAAATTCTCTCTGCCGGTGCGCACCGGCGTCAAGGTCGACGAGGTAACCCGTTCCGGCGACCGCTACATCGTCACATCAGGCCGGACCCGTTACGTCGCCAATCATGTCGTGGCCGCGGCCTCAAGCTACCAGAAGCCGAAAATCCCGGATTTCGCGGCATCGCTCGATCCCTCGATCCGGCAACTCCACTCGGTCGCTTACAAGAACCCCTCACAGCTCAACGCGGGCAGTGTGCTGCTGGTCGGCGCCAGCAATTCCGGCGCGGAAATCGCCATGGATCTGGCAGGCACGCACCAGGTCTGGCTGGCCGGACGGCATCCGGGCAACATCCCGGTCGCCTACAATGGCTATTTTGCCATGCGTCTGGTGCTCCCGATCGTCTTCCGCATCGTTTTCCATCGATTGCTCACGGTCGACACACCAATGGGCCGCAAGGCCAAGCCTGGGCAGCTGGCGCATGGCCTGCCGCTGATCCGGGTCAAGCCTCAGGATTTGGAAACTGCCGGCGTCCGCCGCCTCCCCCGCGTTGCCGGCGTTAGCGATGGCAAACCGCTGCTCGACGATGGCCAGGTCCTCGATGTCTCGAACATCATCTGGTGCACCGGTTTCCGGGCCGGGCTGGATTGGATCAAACTGCCGATCTTCGACGAAACCGGCCGGGTGCAGCAGTATCGCGGCACCGTGGAGGACGAGCCCGGCCTCTATGTCTGCGGCCTGCATTTCCAGCACTCAACCTCCTCCACCATGATCCATGGTGCGGCACGCGACGCCGGCTATGTCGCCGACAAGATCGGCGAGCGGATGCGGGCAGCGGCCCGCTAACACTCGCGAGAGCGCTTTTGGCCGGATTGTCGGGCGCCGGGCGATAATATTCGCACGGCGATCGGCAATTCGGCTTCCAAACCGGAACAAAACGTAGACACTTCTGGCCTTTCGCCACCGAATCACTACATTCGGGGGCGATGTCCGGCTTTTCGGAAGACATGCCCTTTTTTGACGAACCGAATGCGCGGCCCGCGGCCCCGTCCGGCATCGCCGCGCGCGCCATGGCTGCCCGCAGCGGCCACAACAATGCGCCCGACTATCTCCAGGGATTGAACCCCGAGCAGCGGCTGGCGGTGGAAACGACCGAAGGCCCGGTTCTGGTGCTGGCCGGCGCCGGCACCGGCAAGACGCGGGTGCTCACCACCCGCATCGCCCACATCCTCGCCACCGGCAAGGCCTTCCCTTCGCAGATCCTTGCCGTCACCTTCACCAACAAGGCCGCGCGCGAGATGAAGCAGCGCATCGGCATCCTGATCGGCGAAGGCAATGTCGAGGGCATGCCATGGCTCGGCACCTTCCATTCGATCGGCGTCAAGCTGTTGCGCCGGCATGCCGAGCTGGCCGGGCTGAAATCCGACTTCACCATTCTCGACACCGACGATGTCGTGCGCCTGATCAAGCAGCTGATCCAGGCCGAAGGTCTGGACGACAAGCGCTGGCCGGCCAAGCAGTTCGCGCAGATGATCGACGGCTGGAAGAACAAGGGGCTTGGCCCCGCCGATATCCCCGAGGGCGATGCCCGCTCTTTCGCCAACGGCAAGGGCCGCGAGCTCTACAAGGCCTATCAGGAGCGGCTGCAGACACTGAACGCCTGCGATTTCGGCGATCTGCTCTGCCACCCGATCCGCATATTCCGCGCCTATCCTGATGTGCTGAAGGAATACCACAAGCGCTTCCGCTACATCCTCGTCGACGAGTACCAGGACACCAACACCGCGCAATACATGTGGCTGAGGCTGCTGGCGCAGCGACCGCAATCCTCCCCCCTTGAGGGGGAGGTGCCCGCGAAGCGGGCGGAGGGGGTCGCCGCAGAAGGCACCGCAAAAACGTCGAGCACTGCCGCCCGGCCCCCACCCGACCGGGCTTCGCCCGGCCACCCTCCCCTCAAGGGGGAGGGAAATCCGCGCCCGGCGACCGTAAACATTTGCTGCGTCGGCGACGACGATCAGTCCATCTATGGCTGGCGCGGCGCCGAGGTCGACAACATCCTGCGCTTCGACAAGGATTTTCCCGGCGCCACCATCATAAGGCTGGAGCGCAACTACCGCTCCACCGCGCACATCCTGGGCACGGCTTCCCATCTGATCGCTCACAATGAGGGCCGCTTCGGCAAGACGCTGTTCACCGAAAAGGTCGCCGAGGACGACGAGAAGGTGCATGTCCATGCCGCCTGGGATTCGGAAGAAGAGGCGCGCGCCGTCGGCGAGACCATCGAGGCTTACCAGCGGCAGAAGCACAATCTGAACGACATGGCCATTCTTGTGCGCGCCTCCTTCCAGATGCGCGAATTCGAGGACCGCTTCGTCACGCTCGGTCTCAATTACCGCGTCATCGGCGGCCCGCGCTTCTACGAGCGCATGGAAATTCGCGACGCGCTGGCCTTCTTCCGCGTTGTCGCGCAAGGCGCCGATGACCTTGCCTTCGAGCGCATTGTCAACGTGCCAAAGCGCGGGCTTGGCGAAGCCACCATCCGCCAGATCCACGATACGGCGCGCGCGCTCCGCATCCCGATGCTGGAGGCCGCCGCCAAGCTCGCCGAAAGCGACGAGCTGAAGCCGAAGCCACGCGCCGCACTGCGCGAGGTCGCGGCCAATTTCGAACGCTGGCAAAAGGCGCTGGAGACCACCCCGCACACCGAACTCGCCGAGACCATCCTGGAGGAGAGCGGCTATACCGACATGTGGAAGAACGACCGCTCGGTCGAAGCGCCCGGCCGGCTGGAGAATTTGAAGGAACTCATCCGCTCCATGGAGGAGTATGAATCGCTGCGCTCCTTCCTCGAACATGTGGCGCTGGTCATGGACGCCGAGCAGAACGAGTCCCTCGACGCCGTCAACATCATGACGTTGCATTCGGCCAAGGGCCTCGAATTCGAGACCGTTTTTCTGCCCGGCTGGGAGGAAGGCCTGTTCCCGCATCAGCGGTCACTGGACGAAGGCGGCCGCTCCGGGCTGGAGGAAGAACGTCGCCTGGCCTATGTCGGGCTGACCCGCGCCAAGAAGAACCTGCATCTGTGGTTCGTCTCCAATCGCCGCATCCACGGTCTGTGGCAATCGACCATCCCGTCACGCTTCCTCGAAGAACTGCCGGAAGCCCATGTCGAGGTCGCCGAAAGCGGCAACTCCTATGGCGGCTACGGCAATTCCTATGGCGGCGGATCGTTCGCCTCGGGCCGCGGTGGCCGCCAGAACCCTTATGGCGCCTCGCGCTTTGACAATGTCGGCGCGGAAAAATCCGGCGCCTTCTCCAACACCTATGCGACACCGGGCTGGCAGCGCGCTCAAGCCAACCGCACCGAGGCGACCGACCGCAACTGGGGCTCGCGCTCCGGCCATCAGGTCGAGCGCATCGGCTATGGCGAGACCGACTCCGGCTATGGCGCCGGCCGCACCAGCGTAAAGGGCCGTACCATCGACGGCGAGCTGGTCGCCAAATCCGTCGCCGATACGCCGTCGGCCTTCAATGTCGGCGACCGCGTCTTCCACCAGAAATTCGGCAACGGCAACATCTCGGCCATCGAAGGCAACAAGCTGACCATCGATTTCGACAAGGCCGGCCAGAAACGCGTCCTGGACGGATTTGTCACCGGGGTGTGAGCGTCCCCGCCCCCGTCACCGATATCGCGCCTGGTTCCATTTGTGACCGAGCAGCGACAGGATGATGATCAGCCCGTTGAAGAACTGCACGTAGAAGCCGCTTAGGCCAGCCGCCACGACGCCGGTCTGGATGAACGACACGGTGACCGCGCCGATGGCGCCGCCGACGACGGTGCCGATGCCGCCCCAGGTTGGCGTGCCGCCGACGAACACCGAGGCCAGCACCGGCAGGAGATAGCCGTCACCCGCCGTCGGCCACCAGGTGAAGTTGATCATCACCGAAAACGTGCCGGCGATCGCAGCCCCAATGCCGACGAAGACGAACACTTTTACCCGCACTCGCTTGACGTCGATGCCCATTTGCTGGGCGCTGTCGGGGTTGTCTCCGACCACCCTCACCTGCGCGCCGAAACGATGGCGGTTATAGAGCAGCGCCGACAGCACGACGAAGGCGATGGCCCAGAAGATCTGCACCGGGATGCCGTAGATCTGGCTGGAGAAGATCTTGTAGGCCCAGCTATCGGCGAGGCTGGTCAGCGCCGTCGACTTGCCCTCATTGATGATCTGGATCAGGCCGCGCAGCAGGAAGTTCATGCCGAGCGTGGCGATCAGCGATGACAGCCCGCCATAGACAACCAGCGATCCGACGAGGAAGCCGAGCAGCGTGCCGGTGACGATTGCGGCCGCGATGCCGAGAAACGGATCGTAGCCGGCCTGCACGACCAGCGCGAACACCCATGAGGCAAAACCCATCGTTGCCGGAAACGACAGGTCGATCTCGCCGCAGGTGACGACGAAGACCAGCGGCACCACCACGAACAGCGCCACCGGCAGCGTAGTCAGCACCGAACTGTAGAGATACCAGGTGGTGAAGACGGTCGGGTTGGCGATCATGAACACCGCCATCATGACGATGAACACGGCAAGCGTGCCGAGCGAAGCGCGGTTGTCGAGGATGAACCCGCGCAGCCAATTGTCGGACGGGTGTCTCCACTCTTTCCCAGCGGTTTCGCCATGCGTGCCGCCGAGAGGGCTCTGCAGATCGGGTTCCATGGTCTTGCTCATCGCGCTCGCTGCTCCGCATCGCCGGGCTCGTGCAATCCAGGCAATCCGCCGGGATGCGCCACATCTTCCATGAAGTTGATCAGGTCTTCGGCCGACTTGACCTCGCTGCGGTCAGCGGTGAGCGCCACCTTGCCGCGGTCCAGCACGACGAAGCGATCGGCGATGTCGAAGACGTGGTGGATGTTGTGGCCGATGAACAGGATCGAGCGGCCGCTCGCCCGCACCTGGCGCACGAAGTGGAAGACCTTGGCGGTCTCGGTCAGCGACAGCGCCGTCGTCGGCTCGTCGAGGACGATCAGCTCCGCCTTCTTGTAGATGGCGCGTGCGATCGCCACGCCCTGGCGCTCGCCGCCCGAGAGCTGGCCGACGATCGAGTGCGGCGTGAACACTTTCGAGGTGAAGCCGATCTCGCGCATCAGCCGGCTTGCCTCCTGGATTTCCTTGTTGACCTTCAGCCAGCCCATAAAGCCGGTGAGTTCGCGGCCCATGAAGATATTGCGCACGATAGTCTGCTGCACGGCCAGCGCCCGGTCCTGGAACACGGTCTCGATGCCGGCGTCGCGCGAGCGCGCCGCACTCCATCCGGTCACCGGCTGGCCACGCACCAGGATCTCGCCGCTGGTCGGCTTGACCACGCCGGACAGGATCTTGATCAGCGTCGACTTGCCGGCGCCATTGTCGCCGATCAGGCCGACCACCTCGCCGCGGTCGACGCTGAGATTGACCCCGCCCAGCGCATAGACCTGACCGTAGGATTTGCTGATGTCGCGCAGTTCGATGATGCGTTCGGCCATCGGATCCTCGCTTGATTGTCGCTTGCCGGCCTTTTCGCCGACGGTCCCGCCGGCCGGGCTCGATCCCGGCCGGCGGCGGCTTGGGAGGTCAGCGCAGCGCCTGCTTGGCCAGCTCGGCGACGATCTCGTAATTCTGCGGCGTGACGAAGCCGGCCCCGGTATCGACATTCATCGGCGCCAGGCCCAGCACCACCTGCTGGCAAAGGCTGAGGATCGGCAGATAGCCCTGCAGGAACGGCTGCTGGTCGGCCGTCAGTTGCACCCAGCCGCCCTTGAAGCCCTCGACGATCTGCGGACTGGTGTCGAAGCCGAAATTGAAGATATCGCCTGGCTTTCGGCCCGCCGCCTGCATGTAGGTCGGAACGTTGCCGAGCATTTGTCCGCCGGGATAGCCCACAGCCTTGACATCAGGATTGTTGAGCAGTGCGGCGGTGATCACCGGTATCGCCAGATTGGGGTCGGATGCCCACTCACCGCTCGGCGGCGACGACAGCTGGATGACCTCGACGCCGGCCTCCTTCAGTGCGGCCACCGTGCCGCGCTCGCGCGCGCCGCGTGCCTCGTTCTCGAACGGGCCGATCATGATCGCCTTGTCGCCGGCCTTGAGCCCGGCCAGCTTGAACGCCTCGGCGCCGAGCGCCCGGCCTTGCTGCTCCTGCTGGGCGCCGACATAGCCGCCGCCGAACGCTTCCACCACTTTCGGCACCGGCACGTTCTGGTACATCATCTTGATGCCGTCCTTATGCGCCTGTTCGGCCAGCGGCATGATCGAAGCGTCGCCCGGATGACCCATCATGGCGATGCCGTTGGGCTTCACGGCGACGGCTTCGCGCAATTGCTGCACCATCTTCTCGACGTCCCACTGGGAGAAGATGTAGTCGACCTTGGGTCCGAGATCGGCCGCCGCCTGCTTGGCGCCATTGTAGACGATGGTGCCGAAGGCGTCGCCCTCGGCGCCGCCGACAAAGAAGCGGATATGGACGTCCTTGCACCATTGGGCGTCGAGCGCCTGCGCCGGCAAGGTGGAGATGGCGGCGGCGAGCGCCGTGGCGGCGGCCACGACGGTCGAGCGCAGAACTGTCGTTCTCATCGCGATGCTCATGCACGTTCCTCCCTTTGTTCCCTCGCAAGCCGAGGGGTTTCGACGAATGCTTCGCTGGCGGCTCCTCCCGCCAGCCGATCCTCAAGCGGGATTTGGCAAGTAACTGGCACCTCCCCGGCATTGCTTGAGGTAATCCAGCGCCCGCACCTGCCCGGTGATCTCGAGATCGCCGCGATAGACCGGGTCGTGCCAGCCCTCGATGTCGATGGCGCCCTTGTAGCCGGCCAGCCGCAATTCGCTGATCACCCGCGTCCAGTCGCTGTCGCCGAAGCCCGGCGTGCGCATCTGCACGAACGGCAGGCGGCCGAACACGCCATGCTCGCGGATGACGTCCCAGCGCACCGTCGCGTCCTTGCCGTGGACATGGAAGATGCGCGGCGCCCATTTGCGGATTTGCGGCAGCGGATCGATCAGGTAGACGAGTTGATGGCAGGGCTCCCATTCCAGACCGAGATTGTCATCCGGCAGTTCGTTGAACATCAATTCCCAGGCGTCGGGATTGTGGGCGATGTTCCAGTCGCCGCTGGCCCAGTTGCCGTCCATGGCGCAATTCTCAAAGGCGATGCGCACGCCCTTGTCTGCGGCGCGTTTTGCCAGCGTCCCCCAGACCTCGCGGAAGCGCGGCAGGCTGTCCGTCAGCTTCTTGCCGCGGATGCGGCCGGTGAAGCCGCTGACCGTGGAAGCGCCGAACAGATGCGCATTGTCGATGACGGTCTCCCAGGCCTTGAGCACGCCCTGATCGACATCGCCGCCCTCCAGCGGATTGCCGAACACGCCGAGCGACGAGACGACGACGTCGGCGTCGCCGATGGCGTCGCGGATCTGGCCGGCGAGCCTTGGCAGATCCTTGCCGCCCAGCGTCTGCCAGAAGAAAGGCTGGATGCTCTCGAAACCGAGCGGCAGGATCTGCTTGATATAGGCGGCCGGGTCGTCGAGATTGGCCCGCACCATGGTGCCGATCCTGATGTCGAGAAGCGGGTTTGGCATCATTGTGCGTCCTCGAGCTATGCGATCGCCACGCGGCGCCCGGTTTCCGCGCTTTCGATCGCGCCAAAAACCATGGCCAGGCTCTTTATATTGTCCGAGCCGCGCGTTTCCGGCTCGCTGCCGGTCTCAATGGCGTGCATGAAATCCCTGATGATGCCGAGATGACCATCAATGCGGTCGGCAGGGTCGAGCGGCGGCACTTCGATGGGTTGGGTTTGGTCCAAAAGACCGTCACGGACCGGCAGCACGACCTCTGCCCTCAGATCGTTATTGCCGTCCCAGAGCAGACTGCCGCGCTCGGCGACGATGCGCCAGGTGCTCTCCCAACTGGTGCGGAAGCCTACGGCGCACCAGGAGCCGGCATAGGTGAACAGTCTGCCGCCACCGAGATCGAAGACAGCGCTGGCCGACGACCCCTGCCGGTACCAGGAATTGGCCGGTTCCCACTCCTGGCAATAGACGCTCACCGGCTCGCCGCCGACCATATAGCGAGCGGCGTCGAACGTATGGATCGCCATGTCGAGCAGCAGGACATGGGCCATCTCCTCGCGAAAGCCGCCAAAATGCGGGGCGATGAAGAAGTCGGCATGGATGCTGGTTGGCGCCCCGATGGCGCCGGAGGAGAGAAAACGCCTGATGCGCCTGACATTGGCGACATAGCGGCGGTTCTGGACGACGGCATGAACGCGCCCGGCACGGCGCGCGGCTTCGACGATGGCGCGCGCATTGTCCGGACTGTCGGCGAGCGGCTTCTCAGTCAGCAGATGACAGTGATGGGCAAAGGCGGAAAGCGCGACATCACGCCGGGCGGCGGGAACCACGACATCGAACACCGCTTGCGGCTTGGTCTGGTCGAGAATGGCGTCGAGGCTGGTACCGATGACGGCGCCGGCAAGCCCGTATTCATGCGCCCGTGCCCTCGCCCGCTCGGCGTCGAGATCGACAAGGCCGACAACCCTGAGCCCTTCGACCTGCCTTGCGGCGTCGAGCCATTGCTTGCTCATCGCACCGCAGCCGACCAGGACGGCATCCATCATCCAACTCCTCCCGTTCGGTCCCTCCAGACCGAAGTCACGGCATTCACGGCATTACCGTAAACGTTTTTCCGTAAACGTTTACGACAACACACCTGATGGCGTAGAATGTCAATTGGCCAGCCGCAAAAAAGTCGTCTTCATCCTTGGCCTGTGCGGCTGCCGGTGCTAGCCAAGAAAGGGGGAGAACCGTCCTTTGGCGTCCAGCATTCACGACCTAGCGCGTCACCTGAACATTTCGATCGGCACCGTGTCGCGCGCGCTCAACGGCCGCGCCGATGTCAATGCGGAGACGCGCCAGCGCGTGCTGGAAGCCGCCAGGGAGCTCAACTATTCGCCCAACCAGTCGGGCCGTAGCCTGCGCCAGGGCGCCACCCGTTCAATCGCCTTCATGCTGCAACCGCATCCCGGCGACCAGCAATATGGCGAGCCGTTCTTCATCCCGTTCCTGACCGGGCTGCAGGCGCGGCTCGCCGAGTATGACCTAGATCTGATGGTCGTCATGGGTGAGCCCGGCCAATATCAGCAGGAGAGGCTGCGCCGCGTGGTTGAGACGCGCCGGGCCGACGCGGTCGTGTTGGCCAATACGCGGCGGGAAGACGATCGGATCGACTATCTCAGCAAGGCCGGCTTTCCTTTCGCCACGCTTGGCCGAAGTCAATCCGGCGGCGACACCTATCCTTCGCTCGATATCGATTTCGAGAGGGCGGGTGATGAAGCCGTCGACCGGCTGGTCGCGCGCGGCCACCGCCGCATTGCCGCCATCCGCCCTTCGCTTGATCTCAACTTCGGCTACCTGTTCCTCGACGGCTACCGCAAGGCGCTGAAGAGGCACGGCATCAAAGTCGACCCCGGCCTGATCGCCGACGGCTTCATCAACGAGGCCGGCGGCTACCAGGTAACGCCGCGCGTGATAATCTCCAAGGACCGGCCGACAGCCATCATCTTCAACAATGACGCGATGGCGCTCGGCGGCTGCAAGGCGCTGGCCGAGATGGGCATCAGGCCCGGCCACGACATCGCGGTGATCGTCATCGTCGACACGCCGCTCTGCCGCTACTTCTCGCCGGCGCTGACCGCCTTCCGTCCGTCGCTGGAGCCCATGGGCCGGCGGCTGGCAGAGATGCTGCTCGCATCCCTTCCCGCCTTCGCCGGTCCGGAGGGCGTGCGGATAATGCGCGAGGTCTGGCCGCTGGAGCTGATCGCGCGCGACAGTGATTGATCACGGTCGGTTGACGGGCCTACTACGGCGTATGCCGTCCGCTCTGGTCGATTGAACGGTTGAGGATCAGCGCCCCCGCCTGGCTTTCGCAGGCCGGTGTCTGAGGCAGTTGCCGCACATCAGGGCAGATCCGAGCCAGCCCCTCCATTGTCAGCACATCTCGTATTCTCGTGTGGCTGACGCAAAGCGCGCCGCCCACACCCCACGCCGCCTCGAACGACATATCCGGCGCGGCCTCGTCCTGCTGGATACCCTTGCGGTCGTAGATGACGATCGGCGTCCCGTTGCGGGTGTGGCCGACGCCATCACCGCAATAGTCGGCACGGATCATGCGGGTACACGCCTGATGATGATCCCACAGTGACGTACCGTCCGCCGACTTTTCCCAGGGCCGATAGCCAAAGCGCACGCATTTCGCCTGAGCACCGCCGGTGCAGGTGATGCTGAAGGCCGTATCGGACGGCAGATGGCGACCGTCCGGCGTCCAGGTGCCGGCAAGCGGAAAGCCCATCCGCCGCCCTTCGATATCCGGTTCGCAGATGTTGCGCCATTCGCCGGTTGCCGCGTCGCGGCTTGACATGGCGTAGAGCATGATCGCTCCATCCAGATTGTGGGGGTCGGTCTCGACCGCATCAATGCGCAATGGCACCTGGTCATTTCCGTCGCCGATCGTCAGAACGGCACCGACGAGATCGTTCTGAGGGACAATGCGACCATCGTCTGTCGTCACTTCGAACCGTGTGCCGACGACGGAAATCGAGCTGATTTCTTGTCCGCTCCCGGCCTCGACGGAGGGTACAACAGCCATGCTGGAAACGGCTGCGGCGATGGCGACCAATGCTCGGCGACCAATATGGGCAAAGCGGTGTGACATTGTTGGCTCCTGACGACAGGTCTTGCGAATGGTTGATGAAGCACAGCCAAGGGCCGGCGCCTCCGGTGCTATTGTTTGACAGAGAACGGAGGGCGCGAAGCCATCCGTTCCATTGTCAGCGAACGCCTGGGGGCCGGACCCTAGCGCCTCGGTGAGGGGGTCGGCCGGTCATGGCTGCTCCCATCGCCGCCGCCAACGCTATGACCAGACGGAAGGCCGTTGCTCTGCTTGCCGGTCAAGGATTGGACATTGCCCTTCTGCACGGCCGGCAAGTTGCGATCGTTCGGGTCGACGACAGAGCCGGTGCGATTGCGGATGTTCGGGTCGATGATGGAGCGCACGTTCGGGTCGACGATGGACTTGCCGGCCGGAGCGAGACTCTTCACCAGAACGATGCCCTCGGCATGCACGCCGTTCAGTGCATAGACGCCGAGGCCATTACTGGTCAGCGAATTGCTGGTCAACGAGTTGCTGGTCAGCGAATTCTGCATCAGGCCGTTCAGCGATTTGCCATTCCCGCCGGTGACCGGCCAGTCGGCGCTGGCCGGTGCGACGAGGCAGGCCATTGCCGAGGCAGCGGCCAGATAAGTCTTGAAACGATACATTTGATTTCCTTTTTCGTTTTTTCAGCGGAGCCGTCCCGTCGGGTTCGCTCCATGGCGCGACTTCTCGCTCCCGACTGTTTCGGACGAATGCCGAATTCCTCCGAATTGTTTCAGTTGTGGCGATCCGTCCGGGCACTGCACCGGCGCGCACGTCACGGCGACACAAAGGAAACCTTCAGCCGGCAAATCGGCAAATCCGCGCAACATCCCTGCCGCATCGATGACGCCAGAACGAGGAGATTTCTGGCGATGCAAGCTTTGCCAAAAACCAATGACGGATCGGATGGCGCGGCTGCCCGGACGGCCCGTCTGGCGGTGCTGGCGGGCACGCCTGGCCTGCTGCTGACCGCCTACGCGGCAGCGACGTCCACCTCGCTGACCATCCGCGCCGATCTCGCGCTGACGCTGATGGACATGCTGGTGCTGGTCTCCGTCCTGGTTGTGGCTGGCGGCAGCAAGAAAATCGGCAAGCGGCGGGCAGCCCTGGCCGAAACGCTGGTCAACGCGCTCGCCGCCTTCGGCATGTGCCTGTCCATGGCTGTCGTCGCCAGCGTCGCTATTCAGCGCATCGCAGTCGGCGGTGTCGAACCGCATGGCTCCGGCGTGGTTCTCGCCATGAGCCTGAACGGGGCCTACGCGGTGGTCAATTTCTGGATCCTGCGCCGATGGAAGGCCCGCAACAGGGCTGCCGCTTCGGCGCTGGCTCGCGCACAAATCTGCCTGTTCTCGGACAAGCTCTCGTCGAACCTGCTCATTGCCGTCTCGCTCGCGACCGCCATGATCTGGCACGGCACGCTCATCGCCCGCTTCATCGATCCGGTCGCCGGACTGCTCATCGCGACGATGACCGCGCGCTGGACCATCCCCGTCGTGCGCGACACCGTTCGAAGCCTGCGACGGGAATTCCGCAGGGCGCGCAAACCGGCCGCGTGAACGCGCTCTGAACCGTCGAGACCGCAAGGCCCAGTCTTTCGCGACTTCTTCTAGCGCTCTTTCTACCGTCCCCGGCCTTCGTCGCGGGCGGGCTCGTAGACATAACCTTCGCCCCGAACCGTCACCAGGACCGCCGGAGCATCGGGCTCGGCCTCGAACTTCTTGCGCAGTCGGGTGATGCGGATATCGATGCTCCGGTCACCCGGCTCGAGGTCCCTGTTGTGCGCGAGCCGGCAAAGCTGGTCGCGCGACAATATCTGCCGGGGATGGCGCGCGAACACGCACAGCAGGTCGAATTCCATGGACGTCAACTGCACATCGGCGCCATCCGGATCGACCATCGTGCGGCCGGCCATATCGAGCACGCAGCGGCCGAAACGAACGCGGCTTGCCGGCGTCCGCTCTTCCTCGCCCAGGCGCCGGATGACGCTCCTCACCCGCGCCAGGAGTTCGCGCGGCTCGAACGGTTTTGCCATATAGTCGTCCGCCCCGGCGGCGAGACCTTCCAGACGATGCGGCAGGTCGCCGACGGCGGTCAGCATCAGGATTCCGGCGCGGCTGCGCCTAGCGATTTCGCGTGCGAGATCGTAGCCGCTTTCGCCGATGAGATTGACATCGAGAATGACGAGATCGGGGCCAAAGCGGTCAAGCTCGGTGTGCATGCCGGCACCATCCGCAACAGCCCGGACATCGAAGCCGTGTACCGGCAGGTAGTCGCACAGCATCTCGCGCAAGGGCGCTTCGTCGTCGACGATAAGCAATTTCTGTCTTGTCACGCTTCGGCCTTTTCCATTGCTCCCAGGCGTTCCATCACAAGCCTGCGAAAGGTTTGCGGATCGAGCGGCTTCTCGATCACCGGCGCGCCTGTCTCGCCGATGAAGCGGTCGATCTCCGGCGCCAGCGTGTCGCCGGTCACGAACAGCAATCGGCGGGTGAGCCCGGGACGCAATTCTTCCAGCGCGCGATAGAGCCCGGGACCGTCGAGGCCAGGCATGCGTATGTCGCTGATTAGCAGGTCGATTCCATCCTCGCGCACCGCCTTGAGGGCGGCATTCGCATCGTCAGCGATAGTGACGTCGTGGCCGTCGCGGCGCAGCATCTCGGCGATCATCGAGGCAATGTCGGCATCGTCGTCGACCACCAGAATTCGTGCAGCCGCCGGCGCCGGCGGTATCCTTCCGGCGGTCTCGGGCGCAGGAACCGTCTCGGTCCTGCCGCTCGGAAGCCGGACGGTGAACCTGGCGCCGCCGCCCTCCGCCGTATCCAGCTCAATGCTGCCGTCATGAGCGCTCACGATGCCCTGACAGACGGACAATCCGACCCCGGTGCCTTCGCCGGCCAGTTTGGTCGTGTAGAACGGTTCGAAGGCGCGCGCGCGGACGGCTTCCGGCATCCCTGGACCATTGTCGGCAACAAGGACCTCGACGACATCGCCCTCCCCGGTGGTGACGATGGTCAGCCGCCGTGGGTGCGGAACCTGCAGCAAGGCCTGCTGCGCATTCACCACGAGGTTGGTGATCACCTGATGCAGCTGGTCCCTGTCGCCCCAGATATTGGGAAGCGGCTCCTCCAATTCGGTGCGGATTTCGACCCCTGCCGAACGCAGGCCGTAGGCGGCAAGCTCCAGCGAAGCGGCGACGACTTCGTTGATGTCGACGGCGCCTCTTGTCGGCGGCTTCTTGCGGGCCATCGCCAGGAAGGTCCGCACGATCCGCGAGCATCGCTCGGCCGCCGCGTGGATCTTGTCGGCGCGCCCCACGGTGGTGCTGTCGGTCGAGAATTCCTTCAGCATCGAACTGTAGCCGATGACGACGGATAGCGGGTTGTTGAGTTCGTGCGCCACGCCGGCCAGCAGCGAGCCGAGCGCGGAGAGCTTTTCCGACTGGTACAGCGTCTCACGCTGGCGCGCGATCTCGGCCTCGGCTTCCCGCTGGCGGGTAATGTCGGTGACGGCGGCCAGCATGGCTGAACGGCCGCCTCGCGTGATCAGACGCGCCGAAACCAGCGTATCGATTCTTGGCCCTTGCGTGGTGGTCATGCCGGCCTCGAAGGCGTCGACGATGCCGTCTTTCAGCAACAGCCGCAGGAGTTCGTCTCGCCTTGCACGATCTTCCCAGGTCGATATCGCTTCCGCTCCGATCTGGCCGACCTCGATGCCCAGCGTCTTGCGCGCCGGTTCGTTGACGAACAGGATTTCGGGTCCTTCGATTGCTGAGATGATGATCGGCAGCGGCACGCCTTCGGCGATGGCGCGGAATTGCGCCTCCCTTTCTCCCGAAAGTTTCTCGGCTTCAAACCGCGCCTGTTCGGCCAGGACGCGGTCGGAGATGTCGCGGCCAACCGACTGCACTTCGACAAGGCGCCCGTCGCTGTCGAATATGCCATGGTCGTTCCAGGCAAGCCATCTGCGCGCGCCATCGGGCATCGCATTAAGAAGCTCCATAGAGGCATCCGGCGCCTCGGGGGTCAGGCGGGCAAGATGCTCCAAAAACCGGCGTCGTTCGTCGGGCGGCAGCACATCGAGTTCGCACCAGGATGGATCGAGAAGCTGTTCGCGGGTCATCCGGCATGCCCGGCAATAGGCATCGTTGACGAAGCTCAAATAGCCGTCCGGCGACATTCGGACCACGAACTCCGTCTGCAGCTCGACCACGCTGCGGTATCGCTGTTCGCTGGCCTCCAGCGCCAGACGGGCAAGTTTTTGCTCGGTGACGTCCCGTCCTACCGACTGGATTTCAACGAGCTTGCCGTTTTCGTCGAAAATGCCGCGATCGGTCCAGGCTGCCCAGGTCCAGCCACGGTTTGGCCGCTCCACCTTCAGCTCGATAGCGGCAACCGGATCCTGCGGCGTAAGACGCGCAACATGGGCAAGAAATCGGGCGCGCTCGTCATCCGTGAGCTGGTCGAGGTCGCACCACGCCGGATCGAGCAATTGCTCTCGAGGCATGTCGCAATAACGGCAATACGCTTCATTGACGAATGTCAGATGGCCATCGGGCAACATGCGCATGACAAACTCTGTCTGCGTTTCGACGAGACTGCGGTAGCGCTGCTCGCTTTCCTCCAACGCCTTTCGGGTAAGTCTTTGCTCGGCGGCGTCGCCGCCAAACCCCTGCAGGATCGCCGGTCGCCCGAATTCACGCAGAACTATCCTGTGCACAGCGAAAAGGAAGACCAGCAAGCCGGCTAAGATGATCGCGTAGGGAAGCAGCGAAGCTTGCCGGCTGTGAGACTGATGCAGGCCAAGACCGGCGACAAGCAATATGAGAGGCAGGGCGGCCATCGTCAGTGCGTAACGCCGGGACAAGAGCTGGTTCCAGGAGGTCGGCAAGGCGAGATCTCCACAGACGGATGCGCCGTCGCGACGGTTCTGTTTCCGTGCCGGCCAGTGGACTGATCAGGCCCCGGCCTGTCAAGTCGACGATCGCGCGAGGACGTGGGCAACGCGTGCTCCGTCGCTTCGACGTTGTTGGACAGACAACGGCACCGACGTTTCACAACGATGTCGCCATGATGCCGCGAGCCGGTTTTCTCGGCTTCCATTGTTTCAATTGTGTCGAGCCGACCCGAAATCGCAGGCAGGCAGGCCATCCCCGCGGTTGACCCGCGGCGAATGCCCTGTACCTTTGGCGCGTCGCTCGCCGCGGGGGAACGCATGGCCGACATCATTGTCGTAGACGACGAGACCGACGTGGCTTTCATGATCGCCGACTATTTGCAGGCGAAAGGCTATCAGATACGCACGGCATCCGGCGGCGCCGAATTGCGCGAAGCCATCGCGGCGACGAAACCCGATCTTGTCGTTCTCGATCTCAACATGCCGGGTGAGAACGGCTTCAGCCTGGCCCGCTGGCTGCGCGAGCATCACGACACCGGCATTCTGATGCTGACGGGAGCCGATTCAGTCTTCGACAAGGTGGCAGGCCTCGAAGTCGGCGCGGACGACTATCTCGCAAAACCCTTTGCTCCGGTCGAGCTGGAAGCGCGGATCGCCGCGGTGCTGCGCAGGCGCAGGCCAAAGCGCGCGAACAATGCAGGCGTGCTGCCCGCCCGGCATTTCGCCTTCGGGACCTATGTGTTCGATGCGGATCGGCGAGACCTCAGCGATGCAGAAGGCCGGACAATATCGCTTACGCCGATGGAGCTTGATCTGGTGGCGGCTTTCGCCACCCGGCCCGGTCAGGTCATCGGTCGCGACGAACTGCTCAACCTTGCACCGCCAAGGGGCGATGAACCCTTTGATCGCAGCATCGACAGCCGCATCACCCGGCTGCGCCGCCGGCTCGAAAAGGATCCGACCAAGCCGGAGCTGATCAAGACGATCCGTGGGGCGGGATATCTGTACCCGCGAGGGTGAAGGCAGCTACCGGCAACAGCCAAAAGTATGCGGAAGGGCGCCGATGCCCCTCGCCCGTTCTGCCGGATAGGAACAAGCGCCTCCTGTCACGCAAGTATCATGTTCGCGTCCTAGACCGCTCTGTGGAAGGGCGCATCATCGATGCGACGCCCTGTAAAGGTTGCGCCCGCTCCGGCACGCTTCGTCACAAAGGGGATATCCATGACAAATCTGTACCGAACCGCCTCGCTCGGCGTCGCGCTCGCTTTGTTCACCGCCCTCACCCCGGCGCTCGCCGACGGCACCGCCTATGTCAACAAGGGACTGGTCGGCGTCGGCCGCATTCCGGCCAGCCAGAAGGACAAGTTCGGCGAGACCTTCGGCTCCGGCTCCGGCATGTCGATCGACGCCAAGGGCTGGACGCATGACGCCACCGGCTACAAGGGTTCGCTCTGGCTGCTGCCGGATCGCGGCTACAATGTCGTCGGCACCACTGACTACCGGCCGCGCCTCAACACCATCACCATCGAGCTTGCGCCCGTAGCACCTGGCGCAGCACCCGCTGCTGGCCAGGAACAGTCGGGCCTAAAGGCTACTCTCGCCGACACCATGCTGCTCACCGACGACAAGAATGCCGGCGCAACCGGCCTCGACCCGCTCAACGGCGTGCGCGCAGCAAGCGGCGACATGCCGATGCTGCCGCAGGCCGACAATGGCAAGCTGGCGCTCGACAACGAGGCGATCGTGCGGCTGCCAGACGGCACCATGTTCATCTCCGACGAATACGGCCCGAACATTTACCGTTTCTCGGCCGATGGCCATCTGATGTCGGCCACGCAGCCGCCGGCCGCCCTGGTGCCGACGCGCCATGGCAAACCGAATTTTGCCTCGGACAATCCGGGCCCGGGTGCCGCCGAGCCCGATCCGAAGGATCCCGAAACCGGCCGCCAGAACAACCAGGGCCTCGAAGGCATGGCGATGACGCCGGACGGCAAGTTCCTGATCGCGGTGCTGCAATCGGCGCCGAGGCAGGACGGCGGCGACTCGCCGGCGACGCGCCAGAACACCCGCGCCCTGGTCTACGACGCTTCGGACCTCGGCCACCTCAAGCTGGTGCATGAATATGTCGTGCCGCTGCCGGTGTTCAAGGATGCTAAGGACAAGACCAAGGTTGCGGCACAAAGCGAGATCGTCGCGCTGTCCGACAAGACCTTCCTGATGCTGGCGCGCGACAGCGGTAACGGCCAGGGCTTGAAGGGCGACGAGTCGCTCTATCGCAAGATCGACATCGTTGATCTCTCCGCCGCGACGGACATCGCCGGTGGCGCCTTCGACGCCGCCGACAAACCGGTGGCGCCCAAGGGCGTGCCCGACCCGTCGGTGACGCCGGCCAAGCTGACGCCGTTCATCGACCTCAACGACAAGGCCGAACTTGGCCGCTTCGGCCTGCACAATGGCAAGCCGAACGACAAGGATAACCTGTCGGAGAAATGGGAAGCCATGTCGCTGGTCAGCGTGCTCGATCCGAAGCTGCCCAACGACTATTTCCTGTTCGTTGCCAACGACAACGACTTCATGACCCAGGACGGTTTCCAGGTCGGCGCGCCCTACAAGGCTGAAGACGGTGCCGATGTCGACACCATGTTCCTGGTCTATCAGGTGACGCTGCCCGGCCTTTCGGGAAACAGCCTCGTCGCGAACTAGCTCCGCCATGCCGGCGGGTGCACCCGCCCTGGCCGGAAAAGGTGCATAGGAAACAGGCCTGCGATATCATCGCGGGCCTGTTTCAGTTGAGCCTTTTGCCGAGCTGCCCGCCATGGACGAGAAGATGCCCACGCGCCGGCGCACCGGCGACCTCATCAGTGGCCCGATCCCACACACGCTTTTGCTGTTCGCGCTGCCGGTGCTCGGGTCCAACGTACTGCAATCGCTGAACGGTTCGATCAATGCCGTCTGGGTCGGCCGCTTCCTCGGCGAGGCGGCGTTGACGGCGACCTCCAACGCCAACCTCGTTCTGTTCCTCATCCTCGGCACGGTTTTCGGCATCGGCATGGCGGCCACCATCCTGGTCGCGCAATCGGTCGGTGCCCGCAATCTGCCGGAGGCCCGGCGCATCGTCGGCACCAGCGCCACCTTCTTCTTTGCCGTCTCGGTGGTGTTCGCGGTCTGCGGCTGGATCTGGGTCGACGCCATCCTTAACGCGCTCAGCACGCCGGCCGATGCCTTGCCGCTCGCCCGTTCCTATTTGCGCATCATCTTCCTCGCCGTGCCGATGATGAACCTGCTCTCCTTCGTCATGACGGTGCTGCGTGGCGCCGGCGATTCGCGCACGCCGTTTGTCTTCATGGCGCTGGCCGTCGTGCTAGACATCGTCTTGAACCCGCTGCTCATCCGCGGCATCGGCCCGTTCCCCGAGCTCGGCATCGCCGGATCTGCGACCGCGACGCTGATCGGCCAGACGGTGAGCGTCATCGCTATTCTCGCCGTGCTCTATGCGCGCAAGCACCCGCTGCGGCTGGCCGGCGCCGACCTCGCCCTGCTGCGGCCGGACCCGGCGCTGCTGCGCATCGTCGTCTTCAAGGGCGTACCGATGGGCCTGCAGATGATCGTCATCTCGGTCGCGGCGCTGACAGTGATGGGCATGGTCAATTCCTACGGCTCGCGGGTCGCGGCGGCCTACGGCATCGCGGCCCAGCTCTGGACCTATATCCAGATGCCGGCGCTGGCGATCGGCGCCGCGGTCTCCTCGATGGCGGCGCAAAACGTCGGCGCCGGCCGCTGGGACCGGATCGGCCACATCGCCATGTCCGGCGTCGGCTTCAACCTGGTGCTGACCGGCGCGCTGGTCGCGTTGCTGTTCGTCTTCGACCGCCCGGTGCTCAGCCTGTTCCTCAGCAGCGACAGCGCTGCCATCGACATCGCCGCCCACATCAACAATGTCGCGTCCTGGTCGTTTATCCTGTTCGGCATCACGATCGTGCTCTTCGCCACAGTGCGCGCCACCGGTGCTGTGATGCCGCCGCTGATCATTCTGGTGATCTCGGTGCTGATCGTGCGCACCGGCTTTGCCTATTTCTTCCGGAGCGTCATCGGCGAGGAAGCGCTGTGGTGGAGCTTTCCCGCCGGCTCGCTAACCTCGCTCCTGCTCGCCGCCGCCTATTATCGCTTCGGCCGCTGGCGCACCATGCACATGATCGAGGACAGGCCGGCAGCAGGTGAACCGCCTGACACCGGCCTCGGCGTGCCGCGCGAGCGCGCCAACATGGCACCCGAGACGCCGAATGGCTGAAATCCGCCGCCTTTCCTCCGACATGGACTCTAGACTGGACTAGGCGCAGCGGGGGAAAATCATGGGCAAAGGCAGGGTCGAGGCATTCACCGATGGCGTCGTCGCCATCATCATCACCATCATGGTGCTGGAACTGAAGGTGCCGCATGGCGAGGATTTTTCCACCCTGGCGCCGCTATGGCCCGTTTTCTTCAGCTATGTCCTGTCTTTCATCAATGTCGGCATTTACTGGAACAATCTCCACAACATGTTCCACACCGTGCAGCGCGTCGACGGTGGCGTCTTGTGGGCAAACCTCAACCTTCTGTTCTGGCTGTCGCTTATGCCGGTGACAACCGCCTTCATGGGCGAAAACCACTTCGCGCCGGTGCCGGTCGCTGTTTACGGCGTCGACCTTGTCCTTTGCGCGGTCGCCTACACGATCCTGGTCAGCAAGCTGCGCCACCTGCATGGCGCCGACACGACCTTCGCAAGAGCCGTCGGCCACGACAGCAAGGGCAAGATTTCGCTGGCACTTTACATTGCCGGTGTCCTGCTCACCTTCGTCAACCAGTGGATCGGCGTCGCCATCTACGTCCTGGTTGCTCTCGTCTGGTTCGTTCCAGACAGGCGATTCGAGCGGATGATCGAGAAATAGATCCGGAGGGTTTGCCCCACCTGTCCAGCGGCTAAATCGCGCCACTCCCACGCTCATGCTTGATGCCGCCGCTATTTCACTCCACATCGGTTAAGATGAAGGACGAGACACGAGAGCGGCATCGGAATTTACTGTGGGGCTTGCCCGCCTCGCTGATCCTGCATGCGCTCATCGCAGCTCTCCTGGTCTACGGCCTGTCGACGCCTCCCCAACAGCCGCAGGAGGAGCAACCGGTAAATGTCGCGCTCGTACCTCCGCCCGATCAGCCAAAGCCGAAACCTGCTCCCCCAAAGGCTCCCAAAGTCGAAAAGCCGCCCGAGCAGAAAGTTGAAAAGCCGCCTGCGCCGGAACAGCAGCCGCGCAAGCCGCCGCCAATCGAGATCCTGAAGCCTGTTTTTCAGTTCGGCGAGAAGGATACCGGCCCCAGGAAGTCCCTGGATGGGGGCAGCCCTCAAGACAACGCGCCGTCACCGGCCAAGAATGACGATTTGAAGCAGCCTGTCATGCCAAAGGCCGAGGAGCAGGCGGATTCAGCCAAGACCGGCGACAACTCGGCAATCGCCGAGCCCACACAGCAGAAGCAGGCACCATCAGCCCGGAACGTAGACAAACAGGAGACTGACAAACAGGAGGCGGGAACGCAAGCCGACAAGCAAACAGCACCAATGCCGTTGGCTGCTCCCGGTAGCGACGATGAGATCGAGCTTCCTACGTCGGCCGAAGCCCCCCGGCCCAGACCCGCAAATACGCCGAACCCCAGCCCTGCAAAGGTCACGAAGTCCGGAAGCGCTGGCGCCAAGAGGCCAAGCTCCACGAACGCACGCAACTATTCGGGCCTTCCGGGTGTTCGCAGGCTCTATTCGCAAGAAGCCACCGGCGATGTGCTGGCTACGACCTCGATCGCCGGAATGCCACGCGGCCAGCGAGCTGCCAGACTTTGCGCCAGCGCGTTGCAGCAACAATTACAGGAGGCCTCTTATTTTCCTGACCTGGTGCCACTTGTTCCGCTGAAGGTGGGCAATGTCCTCGATGTTCCGCAGGCTGCGTTCCATGCAGCTGCAACATGGTATCGTCTGAGCTTCCGGTGCGAGGTCGATACCGATGCGACGAGAGTCTTGTCCTTTACCTCCCGTGTCGGACCTACGATCCCGCCCGACGAATGGGCCGGCCTTGGACTACCTATTCGCTAGAGCATGATCCCGAACCGAAGGTCGGCGAAGCAAAAAGTTGCAGACTTTTCGGACAAGATCATGCGAAAAAACAAAGACCCAGAGCAGGATGACCGATTCAACTTCGATTCATCCTGCTCTAGCCGCGCATCGCCTTCAGCTTCTCCGCCACCGAGGCCGCAAGATCAGCATAGCGCTCCTCCAGCCGCTCGGCGGCCTTGATCACAGAGAAATCATGGCCGAATTTCTCCAGCGCCATGCGCAGCTTCTCGACGAATTCCGCCTGTTTTTCGAGTGCCGAAAACAGCGTCTTCACTTGCGCCTCGGTGATATCGGGATTGGCCAGCATCTGCGGCACCTCTCGGCCCATCTGATCGCCGGTGGCGGTCTGCTGCTTCAGGATCTCGATCCAGTCGGTCAATCGGCAAATCTCCTCTTTCACCGGCAGCATGCGCAGCGCCCGCCGACGCGGTCAACCCAAACGCGTCGAAGCAGGCTTGCATGGGCATCTTGCCGCGCTAAGTTCTGCGCAGCTTGAAAGAGGATCACCCATGACCACCGACGCCGAAATTCAGACCACCTTGCCCGCTCTTGCCTCTGGCAATGTCGCCGTCATCACCGGCGGGGCCAGCGGCATCGGCCTTGCCGCGGCCAGGCGGCTGGCGTCGCTGGGAATGAAGATCGTGCTGGCCGATATTGGCGGCGCGCGTCTCGACGAAGCCACCGGCGCCGTCGCCGCCATCGGCGGTGACGACACCGTGCTTGCAGTCCCGACCGACGTCTCCAAGGCAGACGAAGTCGACCGGCTGGCAGAAAAGGCATTCGGCGCCTTCGGCGCCGTGTCGTTGCTGATGAACAATGCCGGCGTCGGCAACAATCCCGGCAAACCCTGGGAGAACCGCGGTGCCTGGAAGCGGCTGCTGGACATCAATTATTGGGGCGTCGTCCATGGTGTCGAAGCGTTCGCACCGCGCATGCTGGCGGCCGGCAACCCCGGCCTGATCATCAACACCGGCTCCAAGCAAGGCATCACCACGCCGCCCGGAAATCTTGCCTACAACGTCTCCAAATCGGCCGTGAAGACGTTCACCGAAGGCCTGGCGCATGCGCTGCGCAACGAGCTTGGCGCCCATCTGTCGGCGCATCTGCTCATCCCGGGTTTTACCTATACCGGCCTGACCGAAGGGGCGACGCAAAAGCCGGCCGGCGCCTGGACCGGCGAGCAAGTCATCGACTTCATGCTGGCATCGCTGATGCACGGCGACTTCTACATTCTGTGTCCGGACAATGAGGCGACGCGGCCGATGGACGAAAAGCGTATGGCCTGGGCGATCGGCGACATCATCGAGAACCGCCCTGCTCTCTCGCGCTGGCATCCGGATCACGCCAACGCTTTCGCGGCATTCATGAAGCGCTGAATTCCAGGCTCAGGCAGCCTGCTTTTTCGAGCCGCGCTTTTGCGCTGCGGTCTTCTTGGCCATCTCGGCGATCTCCCGGTCATGCCGTTTTGCCGCGCGTTCGCATTTGTCGCGAATCTCCTCGACCTCGGTTTCGGTCAAATGTTCGATGCCGATGAAGTGGTTGTGACCTTCGCTGACCCGGATCAGCTCGTCTAGCTTCGCCTGGATCGCCGCGCCATCGCGGTTCTGGGTGTTCTGGATGAGGAACACCATCAGGAAAGTGATGATCGTGGTGCCGGTGTTGATGATGAGCTGCCAGGTGTCCGAAAAACCGAAAATCGGCCCAGTTACCGCCCAGACCACAACGATCAGGCAGCACATGGCAAATGTCAGCGGCATGCCGGAAAGGTGGGCGACCTTGTTGGCGATCCCAGTAAAAAGCTTTTCCATTTATCGAAATCCCTCAAGGGCTGCGCGTTGAGAAACAATCGGCGCCCGTTTCAGGTTCCCACCGGTAGCAAATTCAGCCGGCACAATTGAATGCACGCGAAGAGAGCATCGCCCGGAAAACACTCCTTATGAATTTGACGCGATAGTAGTTGCGCAGGCAAAGTGCCTGCTCCTTCCGCTTTCACGGCGGTTTATCTCCAGCCCCTCTCGCCGCGCCACCCCCGCTTGGCGGGAGGGGTTCCTTCAGGCGTGTTCCCAGCGGTCGAGGAAGGCCTCGATCGGCAGCGCCTGCATGTCGGGGATTGCCTTGGCCAGCTTTTCGACCGGCCAGTCCCACCAGACGAGACGCTCGATCCGCGCGGCAATGTCCGCGGCAAAGCGCTGACGCAGCGGCTTGGCCGGCACACCGGCGAGGATGGCATAGGCCGGTACGTCGCGCGTCACCACCGCATTGGCGCCGACAATCGCGCCATTGCCGATGGTCACACCGGGCATGATCACCGCGCCATGGCCGATCCAGACATCGTGGCCGATGCTGACGAATCTGGCCTGACGCCGTTCCCGGAACGCCGCGTCGACGCCCAGCCAGCGAAAATATTCGTTCGGCCGGTAGCTGACCTTGTGCTGGGTCAGCCGCTCAATCGGATGCTCCAGCGCGTTGATACGGCTGTTGGCGGCGATCGAACAGAACTTGCCTATTGTCGTATAGATCGCCTCGGCATGGCGCTCGAAATAGGAGAAATCGCCGACCGTCACCTCGCGCAGGATGACGCGCTCGCCGATCGAGGCATAGCGCCCGAGCTTGCACGCCTTCAGTTCCGCGGTCGGGTGGATGCGCGGCTCGGGATCTTTCAGGACGAGGTTTTCGGTACGATCCATGCCGGGGCTTTACGTCAGCGCAATTGCTCCTGCAAGGCGGGAGCAATTGTCGCGTCGCCGATTGGTCCCGCAAACGGGACCAATCGGCCGTCAGCTATTGCCGGGGCTTATTTCGGCTTGCTGCTGGTCCACACCACGTTCTGGTCGTAGAGCGGCACGGTGGTGATCGACATTTTCGCCGAGCCATCCTGCACCTGGCGTGAATGCGACAGGTAGATCAGGGTCTCGTTGGCCTTGTCGTAGATGCGGTTCACCACCTGCTTCTTCCAGATCAGGCTGATGCCTTGCTTGAACACTTCCTCGCCGGCCTCGCTCATGTCGATGTCGCCGATGGTAATCGGCCCGGTCTGGCGGCAGGAGATAGAGGAATCGGACGGGTCCTCGAACCAGTTGCCTTTTTGCAGGCGGTCGATGACGCCACGGTCAAAATAGGAGACGTGGCAGGTCACGCCCTGGACTTTCGGATCCTTGATCGCCTCGACGATGATGTCGTTGCCGAGCCAGTCGACACCGACCTTGCCGACCTCCTGCGCGACAGCCGCGCCAGCGCCGATGACGAGACATACGGCCAATGCGCCGCCGATCAGTTTTCGCCCAACCAGTCTTTGCCCAATCAGTCTCTGCAAAGGGAGCCTCCTGCGGTTCGAGTTTTGCCGGTCTCAGGTGGGGCGAAGGACAACGCTTTGCAAGCCGGATCGTGCGCACGGGTCTGCCGGTTGCGGCAACGCGACATCTTTGCGTGCGCAGTATCAAACAGTTAAGAGTATTCGCCAAATGGCGCCGATCCTGCGCGCCCAATGAAAATCACGACGGACATAACAGATGATGCGTTCAATTCTGGTCGGCATTCTCGTCCTGATGGCGGCAGGCATCGGCTGGCTCACCTTCGACTGGTACCGCGGCCACTATGGTGGCGAGCCTTATGGCGCACCTTTTGCGCTGGTCGACCAGAAGGGGGCGCCGATCACCGAAGCCGCGCTTCGCGGCCACCCCAGCGTCGTCTTCTTCGGCTTCACCCACTGCCCCGAGGTCTGCCCGACCATGCTCTTCGAGCTGGCCGGCTGGCTGAAGACGATGGGCGACAGCGGCAAGGATTTGCGTGCCTATTTCGTCTCGGTCGACCCAGAGCGCGATACGCCCGAGATCATGAACACCTATGTCAGCAATTTTTCCGACCGCATCACCGGCATATCGGGCGATCCGGACAAGGTCCATGCCATGGCCAAGGCCTTCGGCATCTATTGGAAGAAGGTCGACACCGGCGACGGCGACTACACGATGGACCACACCGCCTCGGTGCTGCTGCTCAACGCCAGGGGCGAGTTTGCCGGCACCATCGCCTATGGCGAAAGCGCGGAAACCGCCATCGCCAAGCTCAAGCGGCTGGCTAGCGAAAGCTGATGACCCAGACGCGGCTTTACTTCACGGCCGGCAAGATCGAGGCCGATCGTATCTTTGCCGCGCTCGACGCGGCATTCGAAGACGAAGGCCTCCCGATTGCCGTGCTGGAGGTCGATGAAGACAGCGACATCCATGAAGTGTCGCTCTATGCCGACGGCGATGTCGATGCCGTCGAGATCAGGGTGAAGGACATTCTCGCCGGCCTTTCGCTGTCGATGCCGATCGAGCGCGAGACCCTGCCCGATATCGACTGGGTGGCACGCTCGCTGGAAGGGCTGAAGCCGGTGCGCGCCGGGCGTTTCTTCGTTCATGGCGCGCATGACCGCGGCAAGCGCCGCAGCGGCGAACTCGCCATCGAGATCGAGGCGGGGCTGGCCTTCGGTACCGGTCATCACGGCACCACCGCCGGCTGTCTCGAAACGCTCGAACAGGTCGTGCGGCGCGAGCATCCGAAGAATGCGCTCGACCTCGGCACCGGCAGCGCCGTGCTGGCCATTGCGGTGGCCAGGCTCGCGCATATCCCGGTGCTCGCCACCGACATCGACCCGGTCGCCGTCAAGGTAGCCGCCGCAAATGCCCGCCTCAACCACGTCAAGGCGCTGGTCGAAACGGTGACGGCGCCGGGGTTCCACCATCCGATCTTCGCCAGGCGCGCGCCCTTCGACCTCATGGTCGCCAACATACTGGCGCGGCCGCTGATGCGGCTGGCGCCCGAAATGGCCAAGCATACCAGCCTGGGTGGCTCGATCGTGCTGTCAGGCATCCTCGACCGGCAACGCGACGCGGTGATTTCGGCCTATGTCGGCCAGCAATTTCGCCATGTCAGGACCCTGCATCGCGAGGGCTGGGTGACGATTCACCTCAAGCGGTGAGGCGCGGCGCCTTCAAACGCAACCGCAAATTCTTTCAGATATCGAACGAACCTGCCGTCTTCTCCAGCTCCTTGCGATCGTAACCGTGCGCTTTCAACGTTTCGTCATCGAGGCGGAGCAGCACGCCGCTCACATATCGGTTCGCCTCGCGCTGGCGAGCTTCGATCAGCGCGTTCATGGCGTTTCTGAAAAATCCGCGTCTGGCTGAAATCGTGGACATGACGGTCTCCTTTGCAGGACAACAGGACACTCCTCCACGTTTGAAAGGTAAGCTTTGCTGATCTGTTTGGAAATCACCGATTCTGCATGGCCTCCATGCGTAAAGGCGATGCTGCTGGCCCAACCCTGACCGATTGTCAGGCGGCGGGTGCTGTAGCACTTTGATCTTGCGCACGATCCTTGCCGAACCGAAGGTCCACCACAACAAAAGTCGATTCCGGTTTTCGGAGCCATGCGCTACGGTCGCCAAGCATCCGAGGAGAGGCCACCATGTTCCAGACCTTTGATTCCGCCGGCGACCCGGCCGTCGGCAAGTCGCGTGTGGCGCTGCTGCGCCAATGGCTGGCGGCCAACGCGCTGGACGGGTTCATCGTGCCTCGCGCCGACGAGCATCAGGGCGAGTATGTCGCCGATCGCTCGGCGCGGCTGAAATGGCTGACCGGCTTCAGCGGCTCGGCCGGCGTTGCCATTGTCTTGCGCGACCGCGCCTTCATGTTCGTCGACGGGCGCTACACGCTGCAGGTGCGCCAGGAGGTCGATCTCGACATCTTTGCGATCGAGAGCCTGGTCGACAATCCGCCCGCCGCCTGGATCAAGGACAATCTCGGCAAGGGCGCGCAGCTCGGCTTCGATCCGTGGCTGCAGACGATCGGCGATGTCAAGGCGCTGAAAGCCTCGGCCGAGAAATCGGGCGCGGTGTTGGTGCCGCTCGACAAGAATCCGATCGACGCCATCTGGACGGACCAGCCCGAACCGCCGCTGGCGCCGGTCGAGATTCATCCGATCGCCTTTGCCGGCGAACTTGCCAAGGACAAGCTGGCGCGGCTGGCATCGGCGATCGGCAAGGACGGCGCCACCCATGCCGTGCTGACCGACCCCTCATCCATCGCCTGGGCCTTCGACATACGCGGCGGCGACGTGCCGCACACGCCGCTGGCGCTCGGCTTTGCCGTGCTCGCCGCCGATGGTTCGCATCAGCTTTTCATGGACCAGCGCAAGTTTTCGCGCACAGTCGCGGCCTATCTGACCCAGCTCGCCGAATTGCATGAACCCGGCGAGTTCGAAGCGGCAGTCGCGGCGCTCGCCAAGGGCGGCGCCAAAGTCGCGCTGGACCCGGTGCTGGCGGCCGAAAAACTCAGGATGCTGGTCGAGGACAATGGCGGCACCGTCATTTCAGCATCCGACCCTGCCCGCATTCCACGCGCGACGAAAAACCAGGCCGAGATCAACGGCGCGCGCGCCGCGCATCGCCGTGATGGTGCGGCCGTCGCCAAGCTGCTCTGCTGGCTCGACCGCCAAAAACCCGGCAAGCTCGACGAGATCGCCGTGGTCACCAAGCTCGAAGAGTGTCGCCGCAGCACCGGCGAGGAAACGCAGATGCCGCTGCGCGACGTGTCCTTCGACACCATATCGGGCGCCGGTCCGAACGGCGCCATCATGCATTACCGCGTTTCGCGCGCCACCAACCGGAAACTCAAGACTGGCGAACTGTTCCTGCTTGATTCGGGCGGACAGTACCAGGACGGCACCACCGACATCACCCGCACCGTGCCGATCGGCACGCCGACCGAGGAGATGCGCGAGCGCTTCACCCTGGTGCTGAAGGGCATGATCGGCATTTCCATGCTGCGTTTCCCGGCGGGCACGCGCGGCTCAGAAATCGATGCAGTGGCGCGGCTGGCGCTATGGCGGCACGGCTGCGACTTCGCTCACGGCACCGGCCATGGCGTCGGCTCCTACCTGGCCGTGCACGAAGGCCCTCAACGCATCGCCAGGACCGGCACAGAAAAGCTGCTCGCCGGCATGATCCTCTCCAACGAACCAGGCTACTACAAGGAGGGCGCCTACGGCATCCGCATCGAGAACCTCGTGCTGGTGACACCGATCGAGGCGATAGAGGGCGGCGACATCGCCATGCACGGCTTCGAGACGCTGACGCTGGCGCCCATCGACGTCAGGCTGGTGCGATCGGATCTGCTGACGCGCGACGAGCTGCATTGGCTCGATCAATACCACGCGCGCGTGCTCGCCGAGATCGGCCCGATGCTCGACGGCGAAACGCTGGCCTGGCTGGAGAAAGCAACCGCCCCGCTCCCGCACGACGCAAAAATCTGAGTTTTGCAAGGCACGGAGGGTGTGTCGAGATTCAGGTCAGGCCGAGTCGAGAACGGTGAGTTCCGAGTACCGAAACGGAGCGGACATTTTGTCCGTGAATACCGGAAACGCAGGAAGCCGCCATTTGCAACCCAGTATCATCTGAATATCGACACACCCTACCCGACGAACTGCCGAGCCAGGATCAGCACCGCGGCGCCCGCCAAAAACATCGCCATCAGCCCGCCGCGCAGCGAGACCAGCGCGGTGACGATCAGCGCCGCCCATTCCGCCGGTCCGGCGGTAAGGGCGGCCGGTGCCACCAGCGTAGTCAGCACGGCCGCCGGCACGGCGTTCAGGCCGGCTTCGACGCGCGGATGGATGTTTTCAAAGCGCGAGATCACCAGATGCCCGCCGATGCGGGTGAGATAAGTCGCGATCGCACCGGCGATGATGATCCACAGCGTTGTGCTCATGGCTTCGCCTCGACGCCGCTATGGTGCGGCGGCAGGATGACCGCCAGCAACACGCCAGCCACGGCGCCGATTGAGACATGCCAAGGCGAGCCGACCGTCTTGTAGGCGATGATGGAGGCCGCAGCACTGGCGACGACCACCGGCAGCCACAGCGGTCTCTTGCGGAAACCCAGGACCAGGCCGAGGAAATAGATCGGTAGCAGGAAATCGATGCCTAGCGCATGCGTATTGGGGATAAGCTTGCCGAAAACCGCGCCTAGCGCGCTTTCGATCACCCAGAACACATAGACCGGCAGCCCAAGCCCGAGATACCAGGCAAAGCCAACGGTTTCGCCGGCTTCCGCCTTGCGCTCGGCCACGGCGAACTGCGGATCGGTGAGGATGAAATAGCCTATCGCCTGCTGGAACAACGGCCAGTGCGCGATGCGCCGGCCGATGCCGGCGGAATAGAGCACATGGCGGAAATTCACCGCAAAGATCGACAGCACGATAAGCCACGGCGCGACATGCTGGCCGAACAGTTCGATGCCGACCATCTGGCTGGCGCCGCCAAAGACCAGGGCGCTCATCAGGAAGGCTTCAAGCACCGAAAAGCCATTGTCGACGGCGATCGCGCCGAACAGCAGCGCAAACGGCGCCGAGGCGACCACCACCGGCATCGACAGCCGCACGCCGTCCCAAAAATCGCTCTTCGCGCTTTTTTCGGAAATTGCTTCCACCGACATGACCGCTCCCTGATCGAAGGCCTGATGTAGGGAGCCCCGCCTGCCTTGTCACACCAATTCGCTTGAGCCAAACGATCAGCCGAAATGATTGACGCAGCCGCGCCAGGCACAAGGCGCCGACAAATTCGCTCGCTTCAGCTGACGAAATAGCGCTGCCATTCGAAATCGGTGATATGCGAGGCCTGCCAGGCGTCGAAGGCCGCCTGTTCGGCGCGCCGGCTGTCGGCGTAATTGTCGCGAAACACTTCGCCGAAGGCCTCGGCGCAGAAATCGGAGGTTGTGAAGGCCTCGATCGAAGCACTCAACGTGCGCGGCAATTTCGGCTTGTCGAGATTGGCCAGGTTCGATGTCACCGGTGCCTCGAGCGTCAAATCCTTCTCTATGCCCTCGCAGCCCGCCGCCAGGATCGCCGCAATCGACAAATAGGGATTGATGTCGGCTCCAGGCGCGCGATGCTCCAGACGGCAGGCACCGTCATTGGGCGTGGTGATGGCGCGGATCGGCGCGGTACGGTTCTCGAAACCCCAGGCGACGTCTTCCGGCGACCAGGCGCCACGATCGAAGCGGCGATAGGAATTGACCGTCGGGCGGAACAAGAGATGCGTTTCCTGCATCCTCTTGAGTACGCCGGCGAGGAATTTTTCGGCGACCGGTGTCAGCCGGCCTGGTCCGGCAGCGAAGGCCGGCTTGCCGTCGCGCCACAGGCTGACATGATGATGCGCACCGCAGGCGCTTTCCTTGCCCGGCGGCTGGAACCGCGTCATGAAGGTCGCGACAAGCCCGTGCTCGGCACAGAGTTCGCGCAGATGCAGCTTGGCGCGCATGGCGTCGTCGGCCGCCTGCAGTGCCGTCTTCGGTGTCAGCGCGTATTCATACATGCCGTAGCCATATTCGGTCACCAGCGAAGCCACACCGATGCCGATGCTTTTCATGCGGGTGATGAACTCGGCGGCGAAATCCTGATACTCGCCGCTGCGTACCAGGTCGTAATTGATCAGCGAATGGCCCCAGGGCTTCAACTCGCGATAGCGGCCGGCGCGCATCAAATCGTGGTCGGCGTGAAAAATGCCGAACTCGTATTCGAGCGCGAAGCGCGCTTCATAGCCAAGCGCATTCGCCCGCTCCTCGACCTTGGCCAGAACGCCGCGCGGATCGAACGGGCAGACCGCGCCGTCGAGCATATAAGAGCTGGTGATGGCCGAGGCGAATTTCGGCTTCCAGCCATGCCGGACGACGGTCGCCGGATCTATGATGCCCTTGATGTTGGGAAAGCCGTTCTCTTCGTTGGCGCTTGCCGAAGCGAAGGCGACATCGCCCATCGGCTGACCGTCGCCGTGGGTGACGCAATAGAGGATGGCGTTGATCGATTCGCCGTAGCTCGACAGTTTGAGCGGCGCGATCTTCGAGCGGAAGGCGCCTGATGTGTCGACCGTATGGATCTCGATGAACTCGACGCCATCGGCTGCCAGCTTGCTTTGCAAGGCCTCAAGCTTGGGCGCATACGCCGCGACCCTGTCCTCAAATTCCACTTTCAAACCTCCACCAAGAAACACCAGGTTTCGTTATTGTGTGCGCCTGAAAAATCGCGAAAGCAGCTCGTCCAGCTCGTAGCGGCCGCTGATGCCGCTTGGCCGGAAGGCCATGCAAAGCACGATGACAACGCCAAGCGCGACACCCGACAGGCCAAGCAGTTGCGGCAACTGGATGCCGGCAATCGTCACGCCGGATTCGATGCTGCGGATGAATTCGAGCCCGACCGAGAGCGCGATGACGCCGGTCACCGCGCCGGTGACTGTCGCCATGCCGCCAAGGATCAGCATCGCCAGCGTCATGAAGATCATCTGGAAGTAAAACAGCTTCGGGCTGATCGTACCGGCGAAATAGGCGTAGAGAACACCAGCCAGACCGCAGATCAGCGCCGACAGCACCCATGACATCAGCCGCAGGCGCCGCGCGTCGATACCGAGTGCGGCGGCGGCTTGCGGGCTCTGCGCGCTGGCCCTCAGCTGCAGGCCCCAGCGACTGTCCTTGAACAGGCGTGCGAGCACAATCACCACGACCGACATCACCATCATCCATGGCAGGCCAACCACCTTCGGGATACCGAAGAAGGCCTGGTTGCCCTTGAACAGATCGGTCCAGTTCAGGAACACCGAATGGACGATGATCAGCAGCGCCAGGCTGACGATGGTTGCCGCAACGCCCGAAAGGCGGCTGATGACCTTGCCGCTGACCAGCGCCAGAATGCCGACCGCCAGCAGCGCAAGCAGCGCCGACGAAACGGGATCGAGCTCCAGCGTCGCGAAACCGAAGGGCGCGTTTGGAATGGACAGCTTCTTCATCGCCAGCGGCGTCGACAGGATGGCCACGCCATAGGCGCCAAGACCGACAAAGGCACTGTGGCCGAGATTGGCGATGTTGCTGTTGCCCATGAACACTTGCAGGCCGACGACGACGATCAGGTTCACAAAGGCGCCGAGCGCCAGGAAGGTGTAGTAGGTCGGCGCGAAATTCAGGATAAGCAGACCGACCACCAGCACCGGCAACGACGTCAACAGCCCGCCGACGAGCGAGCGCGCCAGCACTCCGCCGGGCCGTATGACAGCGACGGGAGCGGTGTTTTCGATCGCCTGCGACATCTCTGATCTCGCTACCTCGGATCTCGTCACCTCAGATCTCCTTGTCGCCGAGTTCGACCCGTTGGCCAAGCAGACCTTCCGGTCGATAGACGAGCAGCGCGACGATGATCACGTAGGTAAGCGCATCCTTGAAGCCCCCATATTCCTGCGGCAAGGCGACCAGCAGGCCGACTTCGATGAAGCCGAGCAGCATGCCGCCGACCGCCGCGCCGGGAAGCGAGCCGAAACCGCCAATGACGCAGGCGACGAATGCCTTCAGCACCAGGCTGAAGCCGAGATCGGGCGAGACGCTGCCGCGTCGCGCGATGATGAAGACGGCGGCGATGCCGGCCAGCGCGCCCGAAATGGCGAAGGCGGTGGCAATCACCCGATTTGCCCTGATACCCATCAGGCGAACGGTGGCGAAATCGCGTGAGGCGGCGCGGATCGCCAAACCGAGCGTCGACCGGTTGAGGAAAAGCACCAAGGCAAGGATGGTAAGGCCGGAAACGACAAGTTCCATCACCTGAAGCGACGACACCGCAAAAGGCCCGAAGAACCACATCTGGTTCAGGCCATTGAGGATCGAAACCGACTGCGGCTTCGGCGAGATCAGCAGCATGAACAAGTTCTGCACGACGATGCTGACGCCGAAGGCCGTCAGCAATCCTGTCGTCGTCGGCGCATAGCGAACCGGGCGGAACGCCACGCGCTCGAAGGCAATCGCCGCCAGCGCCGCTGCCGCAATGGCAAGCAGAACCGCGACGATTGGCGACGTCAGCCCCAGTGCCGCCGCCAGGAACACGCTGTAGGCTGAAACGCCGATGATCTCGCCATGGGCGAAATTCACCAGTCCCATGATCGAAAACACCACCGCCAGGCCAAGCGCCACCAGCGAATATTCCGCACCGAAGGCAAGTGCGTTGAGAAGTTGCTGCAGAGCGTAGTCCATGCCGCGCCTACCCGCCGATGTAGAGATTGAGGAGGCCATGTTCGTCGGCAAGCCCGGACGGCAGCCCGTCGAAGCGAAGCGCGCCGGAACTCATGACATAGACGCGGTCGGCAAAACGCAGCGCCTGCCTGGCGTTTTGCTCGACCACCAGCAGCGTCAGCCCCTCAGCCTTGAGCTGGCCGATGAAATCGAAGATCCGCACAACGATCTTCGGCGCCAGGCCCAGCGAGGGTTCGTCCAGAAGCAGAAGTTTTGGCCGCGACATCAGCGATCTCGCAATGGCCAGCATCTGCTGCTCGCCTCCCGAAAGCGTGCCGGCTGCTTGCGCGTATCGTTCGGAGAGGACCGGGAATAAAGCCAGGAAGCGCTCTATGTCCTGGCGCACGCCGCGGGCGTCGCGCCGCGTCGCCGCGCCCAGCCGCAGGTTCTCGCCAACCGTCAGATTGGCGAAGATGTGCCGGCCTTCCGGCGTCGACGTCAGGCCGGCGCGAATGCGATCCTCGGTTCGAACGCGCGATATGTCCTGGCCGTCAAGGACGATACGGCCGGCCGACGGCGCGACAAGGCCGGTCAGCGCGTTGATGGTCGAGCTCTTGCCGGCACCGTTCGGGCCGAGCAGGGCGACAAGCTCGCCCTGCCCCACCGACAGCGACAGGTCGCGCACGGCGGCAACCGCGCCGTAGCGCACGCTCAGATTCTCGACCCTCAGCACGAACCGGCCCGGATTGTCGCTCGCGGCATCATCGAAACAGCTTTGCCAATCAGTTCAACGCTGGAACGAAGGTCGGCTGCGCATCGGTGATGAGCACGCGCTTGCCGCCGGAGAAGCCCATCACCGGCACGGCCTTGACCGGATAGCCCTTCTTTTCGGCAAAGGATATGGTCGGCGCCGTCGTGCCGGGATAGCCACCCGGCGCCCGGATCGCCTCGCGCAAGGCGGCGGGCTCGACGGTGCCGGACTTCTTCGCCGCCTCATAGCTGATCTGCACCATGTCTGCACCGAGCGCGTCGAAGATGCCGTTGATCTTGTAGCCGTCGGCCTTGCACTGCGCCAGGAAGTGGTCAATCGGGCTGTCGACGCCGGTCGCGCCATGGGTGGCGAACATCACCTTCTCCAGCGACGCCGGATCGCCGACGGTTCCTTCCAGCGACTTGTCGTCGAAGGCGTCGCAACCGGCGACCCAGCCATCATAGCCATTGGCGCGCAGCTGGCGAATGAGGATGCCGACATCGGGCAGCACGCCGCAGACATGGATGGCGTCCGGCTTTTCAGGCAGTGCCTTGATGCTGGCGATCTGCGGCGACCAGTCGGTGGTGCCCCAGGAATAGTTGAGCTTGGAGACGACCTTGCCGCCGAGATGTTCGAAAACCTCGCCGAACCATTCCGGCAGCTTTTCGGAATAGGAGCCGGCATCCGGCGAGACCAGGAGCGCCACGGTGCGCGCGCCTTTGCCGTAAAGCGCATCGGCGGTTGCCGCCGCATTGATTGGATCGGGCACCGCGCCGGCGATGAAATTGTCGAGGCCGGCCAGCTGCATCTCGATCTGGGTATTCGGTGCCGAAAACACCGTCGCGCCGTAGGGTGCGGCGATCTGGGCGGTCGGGATCAGCGCATCCGGGAACGGCACGCCGGTGATGACCTGGGCGCCGGCATCGAGGAATTTCTGGCCGAGCGAAACCGAAAGCTGCGGGTCGGAACGGTTGTCCTCGATCATCAGCTCGACCTTGGGATCACCGGCGCCAGCCGCCTTGTTCAATTTATCCGCCATGCAGCGGGCGCCTTCGGCCTCGCTGTAAGGTGCATAGGTGCCCGTCATTGCCACCGCGAGCCCGATTTTCAAGTCGGCCGCGCCGGCAGGCATCACCTGCAAAAGCCCCGCCGCGACAACCGCGGCCCCCAAGATCATCCTGTCCATTGAACCCCTCCTTCTTCCTTGTTGCTGCAGTTCCGGGGCGCCGTCACGATGTCTCGGACTGCCCGACATAAACCTCGATGACGCGCGGATCGCGCCACACCTCTTCGGTTTGCCCGGAGGCGATCACCTGGCCCTGGTCCATGACGCAGAGCCGGTCGCACAGCCGGTTGATGAAACGCAGATCGTGATCGATGACGATGGTCGCGCAGCCGACATCCCTGCGAATGCCCTCGATCGCCACTGCCAGTGTCTCGGATTCGTCCTCATTGAGCCCGGCCGCCGGCTCATCGAGCAGAAGCAGCGACGGACCGAGCGCCAGCGCACGAGCGATTTCGAGCCGGCGCTGGCTGCCATACGATAGTGTCCCCGCCGGGACATCGGCGAAGCCGTCCAGTTGATATTGGGCTAGCAGCCGATCGACACCGATGCGGGCCGCGACATCGGGGCGGACGGCGCGACAGGTGATATGGGCGACCTCGACATTCTGCCGGACGGTCAAATCCCTGAACAGGCGGATGGTCTGAAAGGTGCGGGCCACACCTGCCCGCGCGCAATGCTCGGGACCGTGGCCTGTGATTTCCTTGCCTGCCAGCCCGACGCTGCCGGTGTCCGGCTTGAGCACACCGGAGATGGCATTGACCAGCGTGGACTTTCCCGCCCCATTGGGGCCGATCAGGCCGAGGATTTCGCCAGCCTCGCACGACAGTGAAGCACTGCGCAAAGCCCGCACGCCGCCAAAAGTCTTGCTGACTGCCTCAACCGACAGCATCGGTCACATCTCCCATCCCGGCCGATGGCTTTTTCTCCTGTCAGCCGGTCATCAGGATGCTAGACCCCTGACTTTTCCATAACAAGTATTTTTTTCCATTTTAGAAAATATTCTTCGAGAGCCGAATTTTCCGGCCTGGAATCCGAACGGTCAGGATCAGACTCCGGCGCCGGCCGGAAGCCCGTCGCGCGGAACCGTGTTCGACATCAGCATGACGACCGGCTCCTCGCCGAGCGCGATATAGGCGTGCCGCATTTCGCCGTCGAACAGGATGCTGTCGCCCGGCTGCAGCACCGTGGGGTCATAGTGGATCGTGTGCAGCTCCAGGCTGCCGCTGAGCACATGGATGAACTCTTCGCCCGAATGGCTGCGCCAGCCGCCATTCTCCTCGAAGCTCCTTGCCCGCAGCGTGACGCGCCAGAAAATGTTGGTCTTGTCGCGAAAATCGCTGCACAACACCTCGAATTCCATCGCATTGCCCTGATGCAGGATGCCGCTGCCGGCGCGCGTGATCGAGCGGCGCGCCTGCATGCCCGGCTTCGGACTGAACAGGAAGGATGCCACCGGCACATGCAGCACGCCGGCGATCATCAGCGCCACGTCGACCGTCAGCCGGGCCTTGCCGTTCTCGAGCTTCGACAGTTGCGAGACCGAAAGGCCGGAGCGTTCGCTGAGGTCGCGCAGTGTGATGTTCTGCTCCTTGCGCGCATCCCTGATCTTGCTGCCCACATTGCCCTGCATCGCCCATGCCCTTGGCTGTCGTGTTTCCAATTCGACAAGCTCTAGCGGCGTCGCCATGGGGCGTCCAGCCTTTAGACGGCTACGGCTGGTTTCGGCCATAGCGACATCGCGACGGTGGCAAAGGCACTCTCCAGGGTGTGGCTGACGAGTTCGAAAGTTTCGGGATCGGAAAGCAGGTCGTTGCGGACTTCGAGATAGAGGCAGGGCCTGCCCTGCTCCAGCCCGTGCCGGTTCAGCGTATAGCCGATGGCCTGGCGCCAATCGTACGGCGCGTTGTCGCCGATTCTGAGCCCCGCTTCGGCGCCATGCGCGCTAAGGGTTTTGAGCACCGAGGTGACGAAGGGCGACGGCTCGCGCCACAGCACGCCGATATCGACATCGCGCCTGATGCCACCCATCACCGGGGTGAAAGAGTGTATCGAGATCAGCGCCTGCCTGCCTGCCGCGGCCTCGGTGATCGCCTGTTCGACCGGCGCCCAGCCGATATGCTTGCGCAGCCTGGCGTCCGCCGCATCGACCACGAGATTGCCGGGCACCGGGATGCCACCGAGATCCGGGCGCATGAAATCCCACTCACCGGCAGGGCGGTTGTAGTCGAGGAACAGCCGCGAATAATGCGCGACGACGGCTGGCGCCCGCAACGTGCGCGAGAGCCGGCGCGTCAAGGCGTCGATGCCGATATCGACGGCGAAATGCGTGCCAAGATAGGGCGCTGCAAGGCCAAGGTCATGCCATGGCGCCGGCACCAGATTGCCGGCGTGTTCGGCGATCAGCAGATAGGGGTTCGCCACGTCGGGCAACAGCCGCTCGACACTGGCTGCGGCCAGCCTCTCAACGGTCGCATCGTCAAGCCCTGCAAGGCCCGCAGCGTTCACCGGGCAACCTCCAAATCAACCGATGACGGAGCGGACGTGGTAGGCCTTCGCCGCCGTCGCTTCTGTCAGGCCGGCGCGGCCGTTGGTGCGGCCGAGGCCTGAATTCTTGATGCCGCCCCAGGGCAGATGCAGGTCGGCATGGTCGCAGCGGTTGAGATAGACGGTGCCGGCCTCGACCTCGTCGAGCAACGCCACGCCGCGATCGATGTCCTGCGTCCAGATCGAGGCGCTCAGGCCGAAATCGCTGTCGTTCATCAACCGAAGCGCCTCGTCGTCACCGCCGACCGACTGGATACAAGCCACCGGCCCGAACAGCTCGTCGCGCATGATCGGCATGCCGTGGTCGACCCCGACCAGAACTTCCGGAGCGATATAGGCGGCGCCAAGCCCTGCAGCCTTGCCGTCCTGCGGCATCAGCCGCCGCGCCCCTGCCCGCACCGCGCTTTCGGTGAGATCGCGGATCGTGTCGGCGGCGCTCGCCCGCACCACCGGGCCGACCATCGGCTTGTCGCCGATCGGGTGGCCGACGGTCCATTTCGCCGTCTCGGCGACAAGGGCGTCGACGAAACGGTCATGGATCGCCTGGTCGACATAGATGCGCTCGACCGAGCAGCAGGACTGGCCGGCATTGGAGTATGCGCCTTCGGCGATCTGCGGGATCGCCGCCTCGAGGTCGGCATCGGCCCGCACATAGGTCGGGTCCTTGCCGCCGAGCTCGAGATGCACCTGCGTGAACGTGCCGGCGGCGGCGGCATGGACGCGCCGGCCGCCATTGACCGAACCGATGAAGTTCACCGCATTGAAGGCACCGGACGCGATCAGCCGTTCGGCATCGGCATGGTCGAGATGCAGGCTCTGAAACACGCCTTCAGGACCGCCGGCGGCGCGGAAGGCTTCCTCGGCCACCTCCGCGATCAGCGGTGTCTGCGGCGAATGCTTGAAGACCACGACATTGCCGGCGGCAAGCGGCGCCGTGATCAGATAGCCCAGCATGGCGGTCGGATAGTTCCAGGCGCAGATCGACAGATGCAGGCCACCCGCCACCGGCCGGGCATAGCGGCGGATGTTCTCATCCGAGGGATAAGGCACGTCGGCCAGCGTTTCCGGCGCGACGTCGGCAAGCAACTGCCCGATCAGCGCCAGGCGCGGCGTCTCGTCGGCCTGCCACAGCGGCCGGCCGATCTGCCACGCGACCATTTCGGCGAGCGGTGCGGCCCGGGCCTTCATCTCTTCGCCGAAGCGCAGCAGGATCGCCAGCCTCTCGGCCAGCGGCACCCGCCGCCAGGACGGCAAGGCGGCCCGGGCCCGCGTCAGCGCGGCCTCGATTGCCGTGCCGTCGGCATAGAAGCGCGTCACATAGGTCGAGCCGTCGACGGGAGAGGTCACGGAGAAGGTCCGCGCGCCGGGATGCAAATTCATGGTCTTGAAATCCATTCGAACTGGGAAGTCATCCCGGCACGATATCGCTATTTTCCATTTTGGCAAATTTTTTCTAATACCGCTTGATGGAATTTTTATCCGCCCCTATTGTCCGGCGATCGCGCGTTGGGCGGAGCACATGAGGGCAAGCAGATGATCGTTTATGATTTCACCGGCAGGCACGCGGTTGTCGCCGGCGCCGGTGGCGGCATGGGCGAAGCCATCGCGCTGGCGCTGCTCGAAGCGGGAGCATCCGTTACCGCCATCGACGTGAAAGCTCGTCCGGCGTCCCTCGCCTCCTATGACGACAGGCTCACTTTCGCACAGGGCGATCTCACCGACGCCGCCTTCGTCGAACAGGTCGTCGGCACGGCGGGCCGCGAGCGCGGTGGCATCGACTATCTCGCCAATGTCGCCGGCGTGCTGTGGTTCGGCCGCGACAGGTCGGCTCTCGACATGGATCTCGACGTCTGGGACGAGGTCTTCAAGATCAACCTGAAGTCCTTTGTGCACACGGCCCGATCGGTCGTTCCCTACATGCGCTCTGGCGGACGCGGCGGGGCCATGGTGCACTTCTCGACCATCCAGTGGTATCGCGGCGACCCGAACCCGCAGGATGCCTACCAGGCGTCGAAAGCCGGCGTCTGCGCTCTGTCAAAATCGCTGGCCATGCAGCTTGCCGGGGACCGCATCCGCTCGAACGCCATCTGTCCGGGCATGACGCTGACGCCGCTGCAGGCACGCTGGGACACCGAGGAAAAGCGCTCTACGGTCGCCAGTTACGCTCCGCTCGGACGGATCGGCACGCCGCAGGACATGGCCAACGCAGCACTCTTCCTGCTCTCCGACGCAGCAAGCTACATCACCGGCATTGAGCTTCCCGTTGACGGTGGTCTTTTGATGCGGATGTAACACCGCATCCGCGACCAAACCCGGCAAACTTAACTCGTCGAGACTTTCCCCTGGATCGCCCTGCCCCAGTCGAGCAGCGGCCTGGCGCGCAAGGTGAAATCGACAAGCTCTTCGACCAGGGCCGGCGTGTGGATTCCGGCCGGCTCGATCGTGTGGCGGACGGCGAAATGCCGGTTGCGGACAGCCTGGGCGAGATCGGCCTCCGTGACATGCTCGAAACCGCGTGGCGCGCGCTTCATGCACCCTTCCGTGTCGAGGTCGAGGCCGGCCTTCTTCAGCCTCCCAATCAGGCCGCGGAATTCCGCCGGTTTCGTCGCGATCGCCTTTCGCATGGCCTGCAGCAGCTCCGGGCCAGGCTGCCACCAGGCAACGCCGGCAAAGCAACGGTCAAGCCCGATGTAAACGAAGAACACGCCCTGCTCCATCTTGGTGCCGTCCGGCGACAGGATGGCCGACAGATGGCTGTTGTAGGGCCGCTTGTCCTTGGCAAAGCGCACGTCGCGGTTGATGCGGAATAGCGACTTCTTGCGATCGCCGCGCAAGCCCAGTCCCACTGCTGCGAAGCGTTCGGAGAGCGTCTCGACGAGATCTGCGAACGGCTCATAAAGCTCGCTTTCGTAGAGACCGCGGTTTTCCTGGAACCACTCCCGGCTCTGATGGAAATCGAGCGCCTTCAAGAACGGAATGGCCTTCTGCCCAAAACCCTGGAATGCACCTGCCATCACGATCCCTTGCCAATGCGCACGAGCCAGGCATCCTCGTCGATCACCTCGATACCGAGTTCCGTGGCGAGCTTGAGCTTGGAACCAGCGCCCGGTCCGGCAACGACCAGATCCGTCTTCGCGGAAACCGAGCCCGCGACCTTGGCGCCGAGGCGTTCCGCCATCGCCTTGGCCTCGGGGCGCGTCATCTTTTCAAGCGTGCCCGTGAACACGATCGTCTTGCCGGCGACTTCACTGTCCGCCGAAATCTCGACAACATACGGCTTCGGATGGACCTGCCTGAGCAGCGCTTCAAGCACGTCGTCATTGCGTTCATTGCCGAAGAAGTCGCGCAGCGCGCCGATCACCGTGTCGCCAATGCCGTTGATCGATGGGAAGACGCTGTGCGGGTCGGCCGCCGCCGCCGTCTCCTTGCCGACGCGGATCAGCTCCTCGATGGTCGAGAAGGTCCGGGCAAGCACGGCTGCCGTCGTTTCGCCGATATGGCGAATGCCCAGCGCGAAGATAAAGCGGTCGAGTTCCGGTTCGCGGCGCGCGTCGATGGCGGCAAAGAGCTTGTCGAGGCCTTCGTAATTGCGTTCCTCGACGCTGCGCACATTCTTGCGCGTCTTGCCCGATGCGGCTTCGCGTTGCCTCGCCTGCTCCTCGCGCCGCTCGGCCAGCGCCTTGGTGACGGCGGGACGGCGGTCCCTAAGCGTGAAGATGTCGGCGGCCGTCTTGATCAATCCCGCATTGAAGAAGATGTCGATGTTCTCGGCGCCCAGCCCCTCGATGTCCAAAGCGCCGCGTGACACGAAATGGCGCAATCCTTCCACCGTCTGCGCGGGGCAGATCAGTTCGCCAGTGCAGCGGCGGCGGGAATCTTCCTTGCCGGTCTTCTCATTGATCTCGCGCGTCGCTGGCGAGCCGCAGATCGGGCAGGTGTGCGGAAATTCATACGGCACGGCAGCGGCCGGCCGCTTGTCGATGACGACGCTGACGATCTGCGGGATAACGTCCCCTGCCCGCTGGATCACCACCGTATCGCCGACGCGCACATCGATGCCGTCACGAATCGGCTGGCCGGTGCTGTCCAGGCCCTTGATGTAGTCTTCATTGTGAAGCGTGACGTTTTCGACCACCACGCCGCCGACCGTGACGGGCGCAAGCCGTGCAACCGGCGCCAGCGTACCGGTGCGACCGACCTGAATGTCGATCCTTTGCACGGTCGTCATTGCCTGTTCGGCCGGGAATTTGTGGGCAACGGCCCAGCGTGGCTCGCCGGTGACGAAGCCCCATCGGCGCTGCAGCTCCAGCTGGTCGACCTTGTAGACGACGCCGTCGATATCATAGCCCAGCGATGAGCGCCGCTCCTCGATCAGATGATAATGCGCAACCAGTTCCTCGACCGATTTGGCCCGCACCATCAGCGGACTGATCTTGAAACCCCACTCCGCGAATTTCCGCACCGAATCATATTGGGTCGGAGCCGGATCCGCTGTCGTGTAGCCCCAGGCATAGGCAAAGAATTTGAGATTGCGGCTGGCGGTGACGGATGGATCTTTCTGGCGCAGCGACCCGGCCGCCGTGTTGCGCGGATTGACGTAGTCCTGGCCGCCGGCCGCCGCCGACCGCTCCTTCAGCGCCTCGAATTCCGCATAGGTCATATAGACCTCGCCGCGAATCTCGATGACATCAGGCCAGCCTGTGCCTTTCAGGTGCTTGGGAATGTCAGCGATCGTCCTGAGATTGGCGGTGATGTCCTCGCCGACGGTGCCGTCACCGCGCGTCGCGCCCTGCACGAACACACCACCTTCATAGCGCAGCGAAGCCGACAGCCCGTCGATCTTTGGCTCAGCCGTAAAGGCGATGTCCAGGTCCTTGTCGCGGTCGAAGAATCGCCGGCCGCGTTCGATGAAGTCGGTAACGTCCTGGTCGGTATAGGCCTTGGCGAGGCTGAGCATCGGCACCGCATGGCGCACCTTGGCAAAGCCTTCCGCCGGCGGCGCGCCGACCCGGCGCGATGGCGAATCCTCGCGCACCAAGGTGGGGAAGCGTTCCTCGATGGCGAGATTGCGCCGCGTCAGCGCGTCATATTCCGCGTCCGTGATTATCGGCGCGTCTTCGGTATGGTAGCGCCGGTCGTGCTCGGCGATCTCCGCCGCCAGCCGCTTCAGCTCGCTGGCTGCCTCGCTTTCGTTCAGCGAATCGACTGGTTTTTCGGACATGTTTTTCTTCCCTGGACGTGGCGCGACACAATAGAACAGGATTCTCCCGTGAGGGAGAGACCAGGCCCCGGAAAATCATTCCTGAACAGCGGGATGGAGCCATATCCTGACTCTGTCCGAAAGGCCGGGCTTGTATCGGATGGCGCGTGGCTATGCCGCGGCTGTATTCTCGCGCAGCAGCCGCTCGGCCGCGGCGCGGGCTTCGTCGGTGATGGTCGCGCCGGCCAGCATGCGGGCGATCTCTTCCTGGCGCGCCGCCCGGTCCATCTCGGCGATGCCGGTTGCAACCCTGTCGGCGCCGCCGGATTTGGAGATCAGGAAATGCGTTGCCGCGCGCGCCGCGACTTGTGGCGCGTGCGTAACCGAAAGCACCTGAACGCGCTTCGACAGCCGCGCCAGCCGCTGGCCGATAGCGTCCGCTACGGCGCCGCCAACGCCAGTGTCGATCTCATCGAAGACCAGCGTCGGTGCCGAGCCGCGGTCGGCCAGCGCCACCTTCAGCGCCAGCAGGAAGCGCGACAGCTCGCCACCGGAAGCCACCTTCATCATCGGACCAGGCCTGGTGCCGGGATTGGTGCGCACCCAGAACTCGACCTGGTCGATGCCTTCTTCCATGCGGCTCTCGGCCGCGCTCGTCATTTCGACGATGAATTCGGCCCGTTCGAGTTTCAGCGCCGGCAATTCGGCCATGACGGCCTTCGTCAGCCCGATGGCCGCCGCATGGCGAAGCGACGACAGCTGTGCCGCCGAAATGTCGTAGGCCTCGCGCGCGGCCGCCGCCTGCTTTTCCAGCCCGTGCAGGCGCTCCTCGCCGGCATCGAGATCGGCGAGATCGGCGGCCATCGTGTCACGCAGCTGCGCCAAATCGTCGACCGCGACGCTATGCTTGCGCGAGGCGGCGCGCAGCGAAAACAGCCGCTCTTCCGCCTTCTCCAATCGCTGCGGATCGTATTCGGTGGCGCGCAGGGCGGCTTCGACACCGGACTGCGCCGCGTCGAGCGACAACATCGCCTCGTCGAGCGACTTGACCACATCGTCGAGCAGACCCGGCGCTTCCGTTACCTTGCGCTGCAGGCGACGCAAAAGGCTTGCGAGCTGCGGCAAGGGCGAGGACGGCCCGGAAAGCACATCCTGCGCGTCATGGATTTCCGAGGCGATCTTTTCCGCCCGCATCATCGTGGCGCGCAGTTCCGCCAGCTCGGTCTCTTCGCCGGGCTGGGGATCGAGCTTCGTCAATTCGGCGACCGCGGCCCTGAGATAGTCGGCCTCGCGGGCCGCCGCCTCGACCTTGGCGCGGTGCTTGGCCAGGTCCTGCTCGCAGCCCCGCCAGTAGCGCCACGCTTCGCCGGTCGCCCGGACCGCGCCGAGATGGCCGCCGAAACTGTCCAGCAATTCGCGATGCGCGCCTGGGTCGACCAGGGCGCGCTCATCGTGCTGGCCGTGGATCTCGACCAGAGCGTGGCCGACATCGCGCATCAGCGTCACGCTGGAAGGCTGGTCGTTGACGAAGACGCGGGTGCGGCCGTCCGCCGTCTGCACGCGCCGCAGGATGATGTCGCCGTCATCCTCGATGGCGTTGTTGGCAAGCAACAGGCGGGCAGGATGGTTGCGCGGCACATCGAACACGGCGATGACCTGGCCTTGCGCCGCGCCATGGCGCACCAGCGAGGCATCGCCGCGGGCGCCGAGCGCCAGCGACAGCGCGTCGAGCAGGATGGATTTCCCGGCTCCGGTTTCGCCGGTCAGCACCGAAAGGCCGGACGAGAAGTCGATGTCCAGCTTCTCGATCAGAACGATATCGCGGATCGACAATCTGGAAAGCATCGCTACGCCTGCATCAGGCGCCGGTGATCAGCTTCCCGGCCTTGGATATCCATGACCCGGCATTCTCGCGCGGCGCAAGCCCATTGCTTTGCAGGAGCTTGTAGGAATCCTTGTACCACTGGCTGTCGGGGTAATTGGTGCCGAGCACGGCGGCGGCGGTCTGCGCTTCGGATGTCAGACCCATCGCATAATAGCTTTCGGTAAGACGCGCGAGCGCCTCCTCGACATGGCGCGTGTTGGAATAGTTCTCCACCACGGTGCGGAACCGCTTGACGGCGGCGATGTATTCGCGCCGTTCGAGATAGTAGCGGCCGATCTGCATCTCCTTGCCGGCGAGCTGATCGGTGGCGAAGCGGATCTTTTCCTTGGCGTCGTCGACATATTCCGAATCTGGCCAGCGCGTCACCAGATCCTGCATGGTCTGCACGGTCTGACGCGCTTCCTTCTGGTCCTGGGTGACGTCCTTGATCTGCCGGTAGTAGCTCAGCCCGATAATGTACTGGGCGTAGGCCGCGTCGTCCGTCGACGGGTAGAGCGTGAGATAGCGCTTGGCCGAACCGATCGCCTCGTCATAGCTTCCCTTACGATAGTCGGCGAAGGCACCCATCACCATCGATTTGCGGGCGAATTCCGAATAGGGGTGCTGGCGGTCGACCGCGTCGAACTTCTTGCTCGCCTCGTCCAGGCGGCCGGCATTCAGATTGGCAAGGCCTTGATTGTAGAGAACGTCGGCTGGCTCGGTCTGCTCGACATAGGTCGACAGGTCGACATCCTTCTCGGACGACATGCAGGCCGACAGGAAAAGCGACGGAACAACCACCGAAAGCGCCAGGAAAACAGCCCGTTGCGGCGCTTTCGATTGACCAACTCGCTTGAAGACCATGATTGGATTCCGCCCTTTCGGCGTTATTTTAATGCACTTTGCATGTCGTCGTCCCCAAACCGGCACCCACTTTTGGGCGACATGCACCAGTTGTCGGCAGCAGCCATAAACCATAACCGCCTTGCCCGGCAACGCTATCGCCGGCCAATCGCACATTTTTGTGGCGGTTTGGCAGCGCCTGAAAGTCTATGCCTTTTCGCCGAAATGTGATGCATTCATGCAACACATTTCGGTCCTCATAAGGCCTGAAAAACGTTAAAAATCAGATCATCCACGGGGCGTAGACGGGCGCATAGACGGCGCTCATCTCGGCGGCGCGGCCACGCTCGCGGCGCGTCGTCTCGACGATTTCGAAGGCCGAACGGTCCGACAAGAGGCGGCGCAGCGCCGCCGCGTTCAGCCTGTGGCCGCCGCGATAGGAACGGAAGCAGCCGATGAACCGGGCACCGGCCAGCGCCAGATCGCCCATGGCGTCCAGCGTCTTGTGGCGCGCGAACTCGTTGGGATAGCGCAGGCCGCCCATGTTGATCACGCGGTTGTCGTCGCCGATCACCAGCGAATTCTCCAGCGACGAGCCAAGCGCATAGCCGGCGGCCCAAAGCCGCTCCACATCCTTCATGAAACCAAAGGTTCGGGCCCGCGCGACGTCGCGGCGGAAAATATCGGGGTTGATGTCGGACGCGAAGAGCTGACGGCCGATTGCCGGGCTTTCGAAATCGATCTCGATTTCGAAGCGCGTGCCGTCATAGGGCCTGAATTCCGCCCAGGAGGCACCGTTCTCGATACGAACCGGCTTGACCACCCGGATGTACCGGCGCTTGACCGGCAGCGTGTCGATGCCAACCTGGTCCACGGCCTCGACGAACGGCATGGCACTGCCGTCAAGGATCGGAACCTCGTGGCCGTCGATTTCGATGACGATGTTGTCTATGCCAAGACCGAAGACCGTGGCCATCAGATGTTCGACGGTGGCGATGTGCTCGCCTTCGGGATCACCGAGCATGGTGCACAGGTCAGTGGCGCCGACTTCGGAGACAAGCGCGCGGAATTCGCGGCCTTCGCTTCCATTTGAAAGCTGGAACACCACACCCGTGTCGGCGTCCGCCGGCAGGAAATGAACGGTAACCGGCTTGCCGCTGTGAACGCCAGTACCCGTCAGCGTCGCACGCGATTTAAGTGTCGTCTGGTAGTCCTGCAAGACAAACCCCATAGCCCATGCTGCCCAAGTCCGCTTTGTCGGCCCCAAGGGCGCGGCGCTTGATTGATCGGCAGGCAGGGCCACTTCCCCGAATCCCGGCAAACCGATGTTGGTCGCGGGAAGATAGTGATCCGGCAGGGAGACTCCAAATCACGGTTTCTTACTCTCTGTAACCGCCACCCGAAGTGAGCACGGCACCGTAACGCTCTGTTTTGCAAAGGTTTTATAAGTTAACAGGCAAACAATCTCTTGCTTGCCTGTTAACAATTGTTACAGGCTGTTAACAGGTCAGTTGGCCTGGCGCCGCAGGAATGCCGGAATCTCCAACTGATCGTCTTCCTGCATGGCCCTGGTCTGCGGCGTCAGCCGGCCCTGATCGTCCAACTGGCCGCGCCGCGGCGCGTAAAGCTGCGGATCCTGGCTGGCGAGGCGGCGCACTTCGGGTGCCGCCTGGCGCAGTTTCGGTTCACGCGGCTGCGCCGGCTGCAACCGTGCGGGCTCCTCTTCGCGACGGGTCAGGCCGCTTGTCAGGCGCTTGATCAGTCCCATCGGGCCGCTGTTCTCATGATGATCGGACGGACGGCTTTTGGCTTCCACCTCAGCCTTCACCACAGGCGGAAAATCCTCCACGCGCGGCATGCGCTGGGGTGCCGCGGCCACCGGCTGAAGCACTTCACGCTGCGGCATCGCCTGCTGGACCACTGGCTGCAGCATCGGCTGCGGCTGGGGGGGCGGCGCCTGGAAGATCTTGTTCTGCGGGCGGAAGTCATCCGCCTGGGCAACCGGCGCGGGACGCGCCATCGCTGCTGCATTCGCCTCGGCGAGCTGGATCGCCTCGGCAACAGGATCGGCCGCGCGTGGCTCATAGACGGCCTGGACGGGGGCCGGACGGCTTTCCGTGACCGGAGCCGCCGGGCGGTTGACCGGCTTTGGCGGCGCCGCGCGGATGGCGATCGGCGCTGCGGCGATTTCAGCCGCCGACTTGTCGATGCCGGTGGCGACCACCGAGACACGGATGACGCCTTCGAGATCCTCGTCGAACGTCGCGCCCAGGATGATGTTGGCGTCCTGGTCGACCTCCTCGCGAATGCGGGTTGCCGCCTCGTCGACCTCGAACAGGGTGAGGTCGCGGCCGCCGGTGATCGAGATCAGCAGGCCCTTGGCGCCCTTCATCGAGGTCTCGTCGAGCAGCGGGTTGGCGATCGCGGCTTCGGCGGCGGCCATGGCGCGCCCCTCACCGGAGGCCTCGCCCGTGCCCATCATCGCCTTGCCCATTTCGCGCATGACCGAGCGGACGTCGGCGAAGTCGAGATTGATCAGGCCTTCCTTGACCATCAGGTCGGTGATGCAGGCGACACCGGAATAGAGCACCTGGTCGGCCATGGCGAAGGCATCGGCGAAGGTCGTCTTGTCATTGGCCAGCCGAAACAGGTTCTGGTTGGGGATGACGATGAGGGTGTCGACGCATTTCTGCAATTCCTCGATGCCGAAATCCGCCGTCTTCATGCGGCGCTGGCCTTCGAAATGGAACGGCTTGGTGACGACGCCGACTGTGAGGATGCCCTTTTCGCGAGCAGCACGCGCAACCACCGGGGCCGCTCCCGTGCCGGTGCCGCCACCCATGCCGGCGGTGACGAAGCACATATGGGTGTTCGACAGATGATCGATGATCTCGTCGATGCATTCTTCCGCCGCCGCGCGCCCGACTTCCGGCTGCGATCCCGCGCCCAGCCCCTCGGTGACATGCGCGCCGAGCTGGATCAACCGCTCCGCCTTGGACATGGTCAGCGCCTGTGCGTCGGTGTTGGCCACGACGAACTCGACACCGCGCAAGCCCGCGGTGATCATGTTGTTAACGGCATTGCCGCCGCCGCCGCCGACACCGAACACGGTGATACGCGGCTTGAGCTCGGTGATGTCCGGCTTTTGCAGATTGATGGTCATTGTCTCCGTCCTTTGCCTTTCACGCCGCTTCGCCGCCGCGGCCGCCTATGGGGCTGCCCCCGTCAATTAGAAACTGTCTCTCAACCACTGACTCATTCGATGCAGTTTTCCGCCCGTTCCGGTCATTCTCAGACCGGAAATTCCTTTCGCCGGATGGCTCTCGAAACTCGCCATCTGCGGGTAGATCAAAAGCCCGACCGGCGTCGAGAAAGCCGGTCCCTTGGCCGCCTCCGGCAGGCCTGCCACGCCAAGCGGCCGGCCGATGCGCACATTGCGTCCCAGAATGCGGCGCGCCGCCTCCGGCAGCCCAGAAAGCTGGCTGGCGCCACCGGTCAACACCACGCGCTTGCCGACGGCATTGCCGTAGCCGGATTTGTTCAGCCGGTCGCGCAACAGTTCGAGCGTCTCGTCGATGCGCGCGCGGATGATGCGCGTCATCACCGAACGCGGTACCTGCAACGGCACCTCGCCTTCCTCGCCGATCGGCTGGATCGACACCAGGTCGCGGTCGTCGGCGCTGCCTGGCAGTGCCGAGCCATGCATCACCTTCAGCCTCTCGGCGGCGTCGAGCGAGGTCGACAGGCCCTTGGCCATGTCCAGCGTGACGTGGTTGCCGCCGATGGCGATGGCGTCGCCATGCACGAACTTGCCTTCCGAAAACACCGAGATCGTCGTGGTGCCGCCGCCCATGTCGATGCAGGCCGCGCCCATTTCGAGCTCGTCGTCGACCAGTGCTGCCAGCCCGCTGGCATAGGGCGTCGCAACCATGCGCTCGACCGACAGATGCGAGCGGTTGATACAGAGCTCCAGGTTGCGCAACGGGGCGGCATCGCCCGTCAGCACATGCATGTCGACGCCGAGCTGATCGCCGACCATGCCGCGCGGATCGCGCACGCCGCGCTCGGCGTCGAGCGAAAAGCCGACGGGAAGCGAATGGATCACCTCGCGCTCGGCCCGAAGCGCCTGCTTGGCGCCGGCGGCAAGCACGCGCTTGATGTCGGCCTCGTCGGCCTCATGGCCGCCAAGGTTGATGGTGGCCGAGAAGGTCTCGCTCTTCAGCCGGCCGGCCGTCATGTTGACGATCAGCGAATCCACCGTCAGGCCGGCCATGCGCTCGGCCGCGTCGACGGCAAGGCGGATGGCATGCTCGGCCCTGTCCAGATCGATGACGACGCCCGACTTGACGCCTTGCGACTTCTGATGGCCTATGCCGATCACCTGGATGCGATGCGAGCGCCCGCGCAAAAGCTTGCCGTCGTCGCGCGGCTTCAGCTTCGCCACCACGCAGCAAACCTTGCTCGAGCCGACATCCAGCACCGTCAGGGTGCCGGACCGGCGCGACGAGGCATCGCTGTTGCCGCCAAGCCAGCTCATATCTTCGTCTCCGGCTTGCGCTTCAGTATTTTGGGTTTCTCGTTGAGCGCGGCCTCGCGCTGGGTCGCTGCTTCCGGCGTCAGCTGGACGACGAGACGATCGGAAAGGCGCATGTCGACGGCGGCGATGTCGCGCGTCAAAAGCCCGTTCTCATGGTCCATCCTGACCAGATCGGCGATCGCCTGATCTTCGCCATCCTCGGGCAGCTTGACGGTGATGCCGTTTTCCAGCTTCAGGTCCCAGCGCCGTTCGCCGATCCGGATATAGCCTTTGACCCGCGCGGCAAGCTCCGGATATTCCTTGATCCTGGCCAAGAAATCCGGCGCCTTGGCGGGCGCGCCGGTACCGATGATCAGCGGCAGCAATGCCTGCTTGCCGCCGGAGAACGGCGCGATCACATTGCCGGACTTTTCGATGACGGAAAGCTCGCTGCCTTGCTGCCAGAGCGCGAAGGGCTCGCGCTCTTCGACGCGCACCTCCAGCGTGTGCGGATAGACCTTGCGCACCGCCGCAACCTCGATCCAGGGCAGCGTGGCGATGCGTTCGCGCGCGGCCTCGGCATCGAAGCCGATCAGCGAGGTCCAGCCGTCGAGCTCCAGCCTGTCCAATATATCGATCTCGGAGGTTTCGCGATTGCCGACCACCTTGACCTGGTCGACGGCAAAGCCGGTGCGGGCGGTGATGCTCTGGACGATGCTGTCGACATGTCCGCCGAGAAAAGCGCCATAGGCGCCAGCCGACGCCAGCAGCACCGCCGACAGGATTGCGGCGGAGAAAGGAGGGGCTTCGAAGTCGCCCTCGCCCAGGCGCGCCAAAACGCGCACCGGTCGGCGAAGCAGGCGCGGCAATACGAAATGGTCGAACGACAACGGCACGCCGAACAGCGTCGGCCCGGCCGCGCCCTTCTCCTTGCCCTGTCCCCACCTCAACGCAAACACGAAGCGTCCTCCACCATCCAACTCAACAAATCACCGAACGAGTGTCCCGCTTGCGCGGCGATTTCAGGCACCAAGGATGTCGGCGTCATGCCCGGCTGAGTGTTGATCTCGAGCCAGACAATTTCGCCGTTTTCGGAGTGACGATCGTCATAGCGGAAGTCCGACCGGGAAACGCCTCGGCAACCGACAGCTTGGTGAGCCTTGAGTGCCAGTGTCTGTATTTTTTGGTAAATATTCGGTGAAATTTTTGCGGGGCATTCGTGTTTTGATCCGCCCGCGACGTATTTTGAATCATAGTCGTAGAAGGAATGGCCGGTCGGGATGATCTCGCAGACGCCGAGCGCCACATCGCCCATCACCGCGCAGGTCAGCTCCCGCCCGTGAATGTAGCGCTCCACCATGACGGTATCGCCATATTTCCAGTCGGACGAACCGATGACCTGTGGCGGATGCGACTGACCCTCATGCACGATGACGACACCGAAGCTCGACCCTTCGCTGACCGGCTTGACCACATAGGGCGGCCTCATCGGATGCTTGTTCTGGATGGCGAAGCGGTTCGTCACCTTCGATTCCGCCACCGGAACGCCGGCCGCCTTGGCGATCTTCTTGGCCTGCTCCTTGTTCATGGCCAGCGCCGAGGCGAGCACGCCGGAATGGGTATAAGCAATCTCCAGATATTCGAGGATACCCTGAATGGTGCCGTCCTCGCCGAAAGGGCCATGCAGCGCATTGAAGGCAACGTCGGGCTTGAGCTCGGCCAGCACCGATCCGACATCGCGCGAGACGTCGACGCGAGTGACCCGGTAGCCTTCATTCTCGAGCGCATCGGCACACGCTTTCCCCGAAGACAGAGACACGGGCCGCTCGGACGAGAATCCCCCTAGCAGAACGGCCACATGCTTACTTTTCATTTCCCGTCATCCCCTCTCACGGCGGGCCGGCATCTCTCGATCAGAGCAGTCTTTGCTCACGATTTCCGCAACCTTGAGTCCGAGTCTCCCGGCAGGTTGCCCCCCAGACGGAAAACGCGGGAAACGCGTCGAACGACTCAAATCAGGAAACGCTTTCAGGCAGAGAATCAGAGAGTTGATTCACTGGCAAGTGCTTACGATTCCGAGAGATTCACTTTCCGTAAAAACGGCCATAAAAACTGCGTTGTGAGTCTTTGGCGCAACGGTCGCGCGGCGATTTCAGGCCGTTTGAAGTTCAAGCATCACATGAACTGCGTGAAGCGCTAGAGCAATTGCCCCAGAAACTCCTGCACCGCGTGCCCCGGTCGGAACTCGCCGATGCGCTTGATTTCCCATTGCAGCCGGATGCCTGATTTTTCGAGCACGCGCGTGCGCACCGTCTCGCCGAGATATTCGAGGTCGTAGCCGGTCGCGGTTCCGGTGTTGATCATGAAGTTGCAATGCATCGGCGACATCTGCGCGCCGCCGATCATCAGCCCCCGGCACCCCGCCTTGTCGATCTCCTTCCAGGCCGAGGTGCCTTCCGGATTCTTGAAGGTCGAGCCACCGGTCTTTTCGCGGATCGGCTGCACGGTCTCACGATGATGCTGGACGGCATCCATCGCCGCCTTGATCGTGGCCTTGTCTTCCAGGCTGCCTTCGAACACAGCCGAAGTGAAGATCAGCCCGGAAGGTGCCGCCGAATGGCGATAGGCATAGCCCATATCGACATTGCTCAGCGTATGCGCATTGCCCTTGCGATCGAGCGCCCGCACCTCGACGACGCGCTCGCGCGTCTCGACGCCATTGGCGCCGGCATTCATCCTTAGCGCGCCGCCGATAGCGCCCGGAATGCCGTGGTAGAAATGGAAGCCGCCAATACCGGCCTCGTAGGCGACGGAGGCAAGGCGCTTGTCGGGCGTGGCGGCACCCGCCTTGATCGTCGTCGGGCCGATCGCCTCGGCCTCGCCAAAACCCTTGGCCGAAAGCCGGATGACGAAGCCCGCAACGCCGCCATCGCGCACCAGGAGGTTCGAGCCGACGCCGACGATGGTCAGCGGGATCTCTTCTGGAACCGCGCTCAGGAACGCGGCGAGATCGTCCTCGTCCGCTGGCTGGAACAACGCGTCGGCCAGTCCGCCGGCGCGGAACCAGGTGATCTTGTCCATCTCGGCATTGGGCGTGATGCGGCCGCGCAGGCCGGCAAGCCGGTCGCCAAGCTTATCGATCAACGCCTGGCCGCGCATCATGACACGCTTCCGCCGAGTTCCCTGGGCAGCGCATAGGCCCATTGGGTGATGTTGCCTGCGCCGAGAAAGACGACGAAATCGCCTGGTTTGGCCAGATCGCGGATAACCGGCGCGATTGCCGCGGGGCCTTCGATGTAGCGGGCGTCGCGATGGCCGCCGGCGCGAATGCGCGACACCAGCGCATCCGATGTCACCCCCTCGATCGGCTCTTCGCCTGCCGCGTAGACCGGCGCCACCATCACAGTGTCGGCGTCGTTGAAGCAGGCGGAAAACTCGTTGAACAGATCATGCAGCCGAGTGAAGCGATGCGGCTGGGCAATGGCGATGACGCGGCCCTTGGTGGCGCTGCGCGCCGCCTTCAGCACCGCCGAGATCTCGACCGGATGGTGGCCGTAATCGTCAAACACATCGACGCCGTTCCACGAGCCCGTATGGGTGAAGCGGCGCTTGACGCCGGCGAAGGACGACAGGCCCTTCTTGATCGCCTCGGCGGACAGGCCGAGCTCATGCGCCACGGCGATCGCCGCCGTCGCGTTGGAGACGTTGTGACGACCGGGCATCGGCAGGCGCAGATCCGATATCGTCGTCTGACCTCGCCCCTTGCGGTCGCGGATCACCACGTCGAACTCCGAAGTCGTACCCGCCATGCGGTGGTTGGTGAAGCGCACATCGGCCTGCGCATTCTCGCCGTAAGTGATGACGCGCCGGTCCTCGATGCTGCCGACCAGCGCCTGCACTTCCGGATGGTCTGTACACATGACGCCGAAGCCGTAGAACGGCACGTTCTCGACGAACTGGCGGAACGCCTCGCGCACTTTGTCGAATGAGCCGTAATGATCGAGATGCTCGGGGTCGATGTTGGTGACGACGGCGATATCGGCCGGCAACTTCAGGAACGTGCCGTCGCTCTCGTCGGCCTCGACCACCATCCACTCGCCGTCGCCCATGCGGGCGTTGGTGCCATAGGCGTTGATGATGCCGCCGTTGATGACGGTCGGGTCGAGCCCGCCGGCTTCGAGCAGCGTCGCCACCATCGAGGTCGTGGTCGTCTTGCCATGCGTGCCGCCAATGGCCACCGCCTGGCGGAAGCGCATCAATTCGGCCAGCATTTCCGCGCGCCGCACGATGGGCAACAGCTTTTCGCGCGCGGCCTTGAGTTCCGGATTGGATTTCTTGATCGCGGTCGAAACGACGACCACCTCGGCGTCGCCGAGATTTTCTTGCCTGTGGCCGACGAAGCACTCGATGCCCTTGTCGCGCAGGCGCTGCACATTGGCGCTGTCGGCCTGGTCGGATCCTTGCACCTTGTAGCCGAGATTATGCAGCACCTCGGCGATGCCGCTCATGCCGATACCGCCAATGCCGATGAAATGCACAAGGCCGATCGTCTGCGGCATCTTCATCAATGCGTCTCCTTCCTGAATTCCGAAACGGTTTTCTTCGACGCAATAGCCTCTGTCAGGTCGGCGAGCAACCGCGCCGCATCCGGTTTTCCGGCCGATTTCGCGGCCGCTGCCATGGCGGCGAGCCTTTCCGGATCGTCCATCAGCCCACCGACAAGTTGCGCGACGCGTTCGGGCGAGAGCGAGGATTGCGGATGCACCTCCGCACCCCCAGCCGCGGCCAGGGCCGCCGCATTGGCCGCCTGGTCGTGGTCGAGCGCGTGCGGATAGGGCACCAGCAGCGCTGGGCGGCCGACCACGGCGATTTCCGACACGGTCGATGCGCCGGATCGCGACATCACCAGATGCGCCGCGGCCAGGCGTGCCGCCATGTCGGTGAAGAAGGGCGACACCTCGGCCTCGATGCCAAGAGCGGCATAGGCCGCCTTCACCCTCTCCACATCCTCGGCGCGCGCCTGCTGCGTGATCACGAGCCGCTTGCGTTGTGCGTCGGAAAGCAGCGCTATCGCCGCCGGCACCGCATCGGAAAAGAACTGTGCGCCCTGGCTGCCGCCGAACACCAGGAACCGGAACGGCTGCTTGCCGATCGAGGTCCCGTAGGGCGTCTTTGCCGCCTCCAGCACTTGCGGCCTGACTGGATTGCCCGTCGTCACCGTCTTGGCGCCCGCGGCACTTGCATCCTGCGGCAGGAATCCGCCGGCAATGGCATCGACGCGTCCGGCCAGCGCCCGGTTGGCGCGCCCCATCACCGCGTTCTGCTCGTGGATCAGCGTCGGCACGCTGCGCCGCGTCGCCGCATAGAGCGGCGGCAGCGTCGGATAACCACCGAAGCCGACGACTACGGCCGGCTTGATCCGGCCGATCACTGCGGAGGCCTGGCGCACCCCACCCCAGATCTTCCAGAAGGCCGCAAGCACGGCGAAAGGATTTTTCGAACCCATCGTCGCCGACTGGATCGGATGGATGCCGGCTGCCGGGAATTGGCCGGCAAAACGCTCGGCACGGTCATCGGTGGCCAGATGCACCGTCCAGCCGCGCCGGTTCAGTTCATGCGCCAGCGCCTCGGCCGGGAACAGATGCCCGCCGGTGCCTCCCGCCGCCAGAAGAATGACCCCCTTCGCCATTTCATTCCGCCGGCATGGCGCGCGCCGGCGGCGCAAAGCCCATCTGCTTGCGCCGTTCCGGCCGCTTGCGCGTCAGCGCCAGCACCATGCCCATCGAGATGGCGATGGCGATCTGCGAGGAGCCGCCATAGGAGATGAACGGCAAGGTCATGCCCTTGGCCGGCATCAGCTGCAGATTGACGGCCATGTTGATGACCGACTGCAGGCCGAAGACGGTGACGAGGCCGCCAACCGCATAGCGCGTGAAATCATCCTGCTCCTTGAGCGCCGTGTTGAGGCCGCGCAGCACGATGAAGGCGAAAATGGACATGATGAAGAAGCACATGATCAGCCCGAATTCCTCGCCGGCGACAGAGAAGACGAAGTCGGCATGGCTGTCCGGTATGACCCGCTTGACGGTGCCCTCGCCTGGCCCAACGCCGAACCATCCGCCATTGATCAACGCCTCGCGGCCCATGTCGACCTGGAACGTGTCGCCCTCGCCGGTCATGAAGCGGTCGATGCGGCCGGCGACGTGCGGGAACACCGTATAGGCGGCGAACACCCCGCCTATGCCGGCGGCGCCCAGCGCGATGATCCACAGCCATGGCAAACCGGCCATGAAGAACATCACGCCCCAGGTGCCTAGCACCAGCATGGTCTGGCCGAAATCCGGCTGCGCCACCAACAGCGAGATGACCAGGGCCAGCAGCAGCATGGCGAACAGATTGCCTGGAATGTCGGGCTGGCGCTTGTGCTCGGCAAACAGCCAGGCGCAGATGATGACAAAGGCCGGCTTCAGGAATTCCGATGGCTGGATCGACAGGCCGGCAAGCGACACCCAGCGCCGCGCGCCCTTCACCTCGACACCGATGTAGAGCACCGCCACCATCAGGAACAGCGTGATGCCGAGCATCACCAGCGCCATGCGTCTGATCTGTCGCGATTCCATGAAGGAGACGGCCAGCATCACGCCAAGTGCTGGAATGGTGAAGATGATCTGCCGTGTCGCGAAATGGAAGCTGTCGAGGCCGATGCGCTGAGCCACCGCCGGGCTGGCCGCGAAGGACAGCACGATGCCGAGCCCCATCAGCGACAGGAACGCTGCCAGGAACCAGCGATCGACCGTCCACCACCAGGTGGCGACCGGGCTTTTGTCGAGACGGCTTTGCATTATCGTGTCCCTCCGATGGGCTTCACGCCATCAATAGCGTTCGCGGCCTGCCTGAACGCGTCGCCGCGAACTTCGAAATTCTTGAACTGGTCGAAACTGGCGCAGGCCGGTGAAAGCAGCACCACGGCCTCGCCGCCGTCATCCCTGGCCGCGTCCCTTGCGGCATGCTCGACCGCCGCGGCAAGCGTGCCCGATATCTCGTAAGGCACCGCCTCGCCCAGCGTCGCCGAAAAGGCCGGCGCGGCCTCTCCGATCAGATAGGCCTTGGCGATGCGCGGGAAGAAGCCGCGCAACGGCTCGATGCCGCCTTCCTTGGGCAAACCGCCGGCAATCCAGTAGATGCGGTTGAAGCTCGACAGGGCCGGTGCTGCCGCATCGGCATTGGTCGCCTTGGAATCGTTGATGAACAGCACATGGCCCTTGCGGCCGACCTGCTCCATGCGATGCGCCAGGCCGGGAAAGCTCTCCAGGCCCGACTGGATCTCGCCGAGCTCCAGCCCAACCTTGAGGCAGGCGGCAACGGCAGCCAGCGCATTCTGCGCATTGTGCTGGCCGCGCAACGAGCCGATGCCTTCGAGAAAGGCAACGCGGCTGAAACGTCCGTGCACGGCCTCCATCAGATCGGTACCGTTGGCGAAATAGCCGTCGGTTAGCGGCAGGCGCTTGGAAATGCGGATGACGTGCCGGCCCGCACGCTCCAGCCGGTCGGCGATCTGGGCGCACCAGGAATCGTCGATGCCGACGATTGCCGTTTCGCTGCCCGCCACCAGCCGCTCCTTGATCGCGGCGTAGTGCTGCATGGTGCCGTGACGGTCGAGATGATCCGGCGTCAGATTGAGCAGGATGCCGGCGGTCGGATTGATCGAGGGCGCCAGGTCGATCTGATAGGACGAGCATTCCACGACATAATGCCGCGCGGGCTCCGGCGGATCGAGCGTCATTACCGCACGGCCGATATTGCCGCCCATCTGCGTGTCGCGTCCGGCCGATTTCAGGATATGCGCCGTCAGCGCCGTGGTCGTCGATTTGCCGTTGGTGCCGGTGATGGCGATGAAGGGCGCTGCTGGCGACAGCAAGGTCCGCTCCCGACAGAAAAGCTCGACATCGCCGATGATCTCGACACCCGAGCCGCGCGCCAGCTCCACGCTCCAGTGCGGCTTCGGATGCGTCAGCGGCACGCCGGGTGACAGCACGAAAGCCGAGAATTTCGTCCAGTCGGCACCGCGCAGGTCGCCGGTCGTAATGCCGACGGCGCCTGCCTTGGCGACGCTATCGGGATTGTCGTCCCAGCCCAGCACATCCGCCCCGCCCTCGATCAGCGCGCGCGCCGTGGCGATCCCCGAGCCGCCAAGCCCGAAGAGGCAAACGCGTTTGCCGGCGAAGGATGCTGCGGGGATCAAGCGGCCTCCTACCTGAGCTTCAGGGTCGACAGGCCGACCAATGCCAGGATGACGGCGATGATCCAGAAGCGGATCACCACCTGGCTTTCGGTCCAGCCGAGCTTTTCGAAATGATGATGGATCGGCGCCATCAGGAACACGCGCTTGCCGGTCATCTTGAAATAGCCGACCTGGATGATGACCGACAGGATCTCCACCACAAACAACCCGCCAACGATGACCAGCACGATCTCGTGCTTGGTGGCGACCGCGACCGTGCCGATCAGGCCGCCGAGCGCCAGCGAGCCGGTGTCGCCCATGAAGATCGCCGCCGGCGGTGCGTTGAACCACAGAAAGCCGAGGCCGGCGCCGATCACCGCGCCAAGAACCACCGCCAGTTCGCCGGTGCCGGGCACGAAATGGATCTGCAGATATTCGGCGAACACCGCGTTGCCGGAGAGGTAGGCAATGACGCCGAAGGACGCCGCCGCGATCATGATCGGCACGATCGCCAGCCCGTCGAGACCGTCGGTCAGGTTCACCGCATTGCCGGCGCCGACGATGACGAAGCAGGAGAACGGGATGAAGAACCAGCCGAGATTGATGAGGAATTCCTTGGCGAAGGGGAAGGTCAGTGACGATGAGAACGGCGCCTGGCCATTATGCATGATCACCCAGGCGGCGATGCCGGCAATGACGAATTCGAGCCCGAGCCGCGCCTTGCCGGAAAAGCCGAGATGCGATTGTTTCGTCACCTTGAGATAGTCATCGTAGAAGCCGATCGAGCCGAAACCCAGCGTCACCAGCAGCACGACCCAGACATAGATGCTGGAAAGGTTGGCCCACAAAAGCGACGAGCCGACGATGCCGCACAGGATCATCAATCCGCCCATGGTCGGCGTGCCGGCCTTCTTGAAATGGGTCTGCGGCCCATCGGCGCGGATCGGTTGGCCCTTGCCTTGCCGCAGCCTCAGCGAATTGATGATGGCCGGCCCGAAGATGAAGACGATCAGGGCCGCGGTGATCAGCGCCCCCCCGGTACGAAAGGTTATGTAACGGAAGACGTTGAAGACCGAGATCTTGTCCGCGAATTCGACGAGCAGTGTTAACATGCGATTCGGTCCCCCGGGACTGACCCCTAGGTCTGTTTACTGGTTGTGGCTTGCGCCGGAAATTTGCCGAGCAACGCCTCGACCAGTTTTGAAAACCCGATACCCTTCGACGATTTGATCATCACCACATCGCCGGGCCTCAATGTCGACAGCAACACCGGCTTCAGCTCCTCGGCGCCGGTGCGATATTCCGTCTCGATCTCGCCTGGCAGGATGTCGGCCAGCGCCCGCATCTCCGGGCCGCCGAGAAACACGTTTCGCGTCTCGGTGCCGACGATGAGCTCGGCGAGCGCGGCATGCAGCTTCGCCGAGTGATCGCCAAGTTCCAGCATGTCGCCAAGCACGGCGATGCGCCTGCCTTCGCCCGAAACCGGCGTCGCATTGAGCAGCGCCATTGCAGCGCCCATCGATGCCGGATTGGCGTTGTAGCTCTCATCGATCAGCGTGATCGATCCCTTGGGGTGGCGCAGCAGATGGCGCTTGCCACGTCCACGTTCGGCCGAAATATCGGCCAGCGCCAGCGCCACTCTGGTGATGTCAGCACCAACCAGATGCGCGGCGCCGAGCACCGCTAGCACATTCTGCACCATATGCCGGCCGGGCGCGCCGATACGTGCCGTGACCTCCTGCCCGCCGATCTTGGCGGTGATGACCGAATGGTCGGCATGCAGCACGCATTTGACCAGCTTGAAGGTCGCGCGGGCATTCTCTCCGAAGCCGTAGACCTGCTCGACGCCCGCGTCTTTCGCCATCTTGCCCAGGAGTTTCGAGCGCGGATCGTCGCGGTTGAGCAGCGCCGCGCCGCCCGGCTCCAGTCCTTCGAAGATCTCGGCCTTGGCCTTGGCGATCTCATCGAGGCTGCGGAAGAAGCCGAGATGCGCCGCCGCGATCAAGGTGATGATGGCGACATGCGGCCGGACCATCTTGACCAGCGGCCGGATCTCGTCCGGATGGTTCATGCCGATCTCGAAGACGGCATAGTCACAGTCTGCGGGCATCCGCGCCAGCGTCAGCGGCACACCCCAGTGGTTGTTGAACGACTGCGCCGAGGCATGCACCTTGCCGACAGCCGACAGCCCATGGCGCAGCGCCTCCTTGGTGGTGGTCTTGCCCGCCGAACCGGTCACCGCGATGATCCTGGCGCTGGAACGCGCGCGGGCGGCCAGCCCTAGCTTTTCAAGTGCGGCCAGCACGTCCTCCACGACGATCATCGGCGCCGTCAGCCGGCCGAGCGCCGGCAGCTTGCCCTCGGCGACGACCAGGACGCCGGCGCCAGCCTTGATGGCGGCGGTCGCGAAGTCATGCCCATCCATCGTTTCGCCCTTGATGGCGAAGAAGGCCTCGCCCGCCGCAAGGCTGCGACTGTCGATCGAGATGCCGGTAACACCCTCCGGCATCGGGCCGAGCGGCCGTCCGTCCATGGCGGCGACCATATCCTCGGAGGTCCACAGGAAACTCATGCGGCGCGTTCCCTGAGCGCGGCGCGGACTTCCTCATGGTCGGAAAAATGCAACGTCTCGGTGCCGATGGTCTGGCCTTCCTCATGGCCCTTGCCGGCCACGATCAGCGTGTCGCCGGCATGGAGCATGGCGACTGCCTCGTGGATCGCCTTGCGCCGGTCGCCGATCTCGATGGCGCCGGGCGCGGCCGCAAGGATAGCGGCGCGGATCGTTTCGGGCACTTCCGAGCGCGGATTGTCGTCGGTGACGATGACGACGTCGGCGAGCCGCGTCGCGATCTCGCCCATGATCGGCCGCTTGCCCCGGTCGCGGTCGCCACCACAGCCGAACACGACGATGACGCGGCCCGTCGTGAAGGGCCGTACCGAAGCCAGCACGTTTTCCAGCGCATCCGGCTTGTGCGCATAGTCGACATAGACCGGCGCGCCATTGGACGTTGTTCCAACGAGGTCGAGCCGGCCCGGCGCGCCTTTCAATTTCTCCAGCGCCATCAAGGCTTTGGCGGCAGTTGTTCCGGTGGAAATGGCGAGACCCGCCGAGACCAGCGCGTTGGCGATCTGGAAATCGCCAGCCAGCGGCAGGTCGACCTCGTGGAGAACGCCATCGACTTCCACCTCGGCGCGCTGGCGGTGGCGCTCGTGCTCGACCCGCTTCAGCCGCAGGAACTCGCCATGGCGGCCGACCGTCAGCACGTTCAGCCCCGCCGCCCGTGCCGCCTTAACCGTTGGCTCCGACCACGGATCGTCGGCAAAGATGACGGCAGGCGCGCCCTTCGGCAGCAGCGCGTCGAACAGGCGCAGCTTGGCGTGATGATAGTCCTCGACCGACGGATGGTAGTCCATATGGTCGCGGCCAAGATTGGTGAAGCCGCCGGCGGCAAGCTTCACCCCGTCGAGCCGGCGCTGGTCGAGCCCATGGCTGGAGGCTTCCATCGAGGCATGGGTGACGCCGGCATCCGCCAATTCCTTGAGAAGCCGGTGCAGAGCGACCGGGTCGGGCGTGGTCAGTGAGCCATACTCGTTGCGGCCCGGCGCCACCACGCCGGTGGTGCCGATCGAAGCGGCGGCAAAGCCCGATTGCTCCCACACCTGCCTGGTGAAGGCGGCGACCGATGTCTTGCCGCTGGTTCCGGTCACCGCGACCATGGTCTGCGGCTGCTTGCCGAAATAACGGGCAGCACTCAGCGCCAGCGCCAGGCGCGGATCGTCGACGATAAGAACCGGCACCGGCAGTCCGGCAATGGCGCTGCCCTTGCCCGCCACGATCGCGGTGGCGCCGCGCCTGGCGGCATCGGCGGCATAGGCTGCCCCGTCCGCCTTGGTGCCGGCGAGCGCGAAAAAGACGACGCCGGTTTTGACCTCGCGGGAATCCGACGAAATCCCGGTAACTTCCATATCGGGGGAAGCTCTCCCCTCGACAGGCAGAATACCGGCTAGATCTCTGAGCTTCATCGAACCCCGTTCATCTCAACAAAATAGCGCGCAGTTGCCGGCGCGCCCTAAGAATCACTGATAGGAAACCAGCGTTGCACCATTTTCATGGCTGAAATCTGGCTTCACGCCAAGCATGGAAGCCGAACGTCGGATGATGTTTGCGGCCATGACGCCCGCATTCGAGGCGGCCGTGGCACCCATGCCGGGCTTTTCGGCCTTCGGTTCGTCGGCGATCGTGAGCACGATGTATTGCGGATCGTCCATCGGGAAAGCCGCGACGAAGGCGTTGAAATTCTTGTCCTTGGAGTAACGGCCATTGACGACCTTCTCGGCCGTTCCGGTCTTGCCGCCGACGCGGTAGCCTGGAACCCTGGCATTCCTGCCCGACCCCTTCTCGGCATTGAGCGCGTAGAGATAGCGCATGCCCTCGGAAGTCTTGTCGCTGACCACCTTCTTGGCGACCGACATCGCCTGCTCCTGCGTGCGTGTCAGGAAGGTCGGCTCCATCAGATAGCCGCCATTCATCAGCGCCGCGCAACCGACCGCGGTCTGCAGCGGCGTCGTCGACACGCCGTGCCCGAAGGCGATGGTGATCGAATTGACCTGCTTCCAGACCTTGGGCTCGGTCGGGCGGGCGACTTCCGGCAATTCGGTCTGCATCTTTTCGAGAATGCCCAGGCGATGCAGGAATTCGCGGTGCCCGTCGATGCCCACCGCTTCGGCCTCCTTGGCCGAACCGATGTTGGAGGAATAGATGAACACTTCCGGCACCGACAGCACTCGGCCCTTGCCGTGGAAATCATGGATGGTCTGATGGCCGATCCTGATCGGACGCGAAGCGTCGAAACGGCTTTGCAGCGTTACCTTGCCGGAATCGAGCGCCATCGCGGTGGTGAAGCTCTTGAAGGTCGAGCCCATCTCGTAAAGACCGGCCGACATGCGGTTCAGCCGATCCTTCTCCTGCGCGTTATAGGGATTGTTCGGATCGAAATCCGGCACCGAGGCCATCGCCACCACCTCGCCGGTCTTGACGTTGAGCACGACGGCGCCGGCCGCGATCGCATGGTACTTCTCCATGCCGGTGGCGATCTCGTCGCGCACGATATGCTGGACGCGCAGGTCGATCGAGAGCTGTACCGGCTTCAGGTCCTTGGCAATCGCCAGGCCGGATGCCTGAAGGTCGCTAAGCCCCTGTTCGTCAATGTACTTCTCCATGCCGGAGATGCCTTGATTGTCGATATTGGTGAGGCCGACAATGTAGGACGAGGTTTCGCCGGCCGGATAGAAGCGGCGCTTTTCGGTGCGGAAGCCGAAGCCGGGGATGCCGAGTTGCATGATGTCGGCCTGCTGCTTGGGCGTCAGCTGCCGCTGCAGCCAGACGAAGCCGGCGCCGCTCTTCAGCTTGTGATAGGTCTGCTCATAGTCGATTTCGGGAAGCACCGTCGACAGTTTTTCGATCGCCTCGTCGGCGTCGACGATGCGGCGCGGCTCGGCAAACAGCGATGCCGTCTTGATGTCTGTCGCCAGAACCTCGCCATTGCGGTCGACGATGTCGGGCCGCGACGCCGTCACCCGGCTCTGCGGACCGCCGGACAGATCGGGATTCTGGAAACCAAGATAGACCAGCCGCCCGGCAATCGTCGCATAGATACCGAAGAACACCGCCATCGTCATGACAACGCGGGTCCTGCCCTTGCCGCCGGTTGCCTTGCGGGCGCCTTCGACAACGATCGAGCCGCCTTCGCCGGATTTCGCGCGGCGCCCCAGCAGTCTCCCGATCACCGGAAGTCTTGCGATCGCCACAGGTCTGGCGATCGTTGCCAGTCTGGAAATCATTGGCAGTCTGGCGATCATTGCACGATGCCTCCGGTGACGACGGGATCCTTGCCGTCTAATGATCCTTTGCCAGAATTATCAGCCATACCGCCCAGGCGCTGGGACGAAAGGTCCAGGATGTTGACCGGCTTTGCCGGCAGATCGTCCAGGCCGACGATCTGGCGCGCATTGACCGGCTCGAGGTCGAGCTGCGATTTGTAGATCTCGGTCAGCTTCTGCAGGCGCGACGGTTGGGTGAGCAGGCTCCAGTCCGCCTTCAGGAGGTCGATCGTGTCCTCCTCGTAGCGGATCTGCGCCTGGACCTTCTGCACCGCCGCCAATTGTTCCTCGGCCTCGCGCTTGGTCTTGTAGGTCAGGGCCGCGGCCGAGACCATGACGGCGATCAGGACTATGTCGCTGGTACGAAACACGTGCTCACCTCTCTCCCGGCCGGTTGGCGCCGGGAAGTTTTGGGCCAGGAAGTTTTGGCAGACCGAAAATCGCAAAGTCGCCGGCGCGCGCCGGCGCCTCGGTACGGATGGCAGCGCGCAGCCTTGCCGAACGCGCCCGCGGATTACCCGATATCTCGGCATCGCCAGGCGTCACGCCGCCGCCCGCCTTGCGGAAGGTGGCCAGGCGCGTCCGCGCCTCGGGCATATGCCGCGATCCGGTCATCTGATCGGCGCGGTCGGCAATGAAGCGCTTGACGATGCGATCTTCCAGCGAATGAAACGTCACCACGGCCAGCCGCCCGCCCGGCTTCAGCGCGCGCTCGGCCGCAAACAGCGCCTTGGCCAGTTCGCCGAGCTCGTCGTTGACGAAGATGCGCAGTGCCTGGAAGACGCGGGTCGCCGGATGGATCTTGTCCTTCGGGGCGCGGCCGATATGCGTTTCGATGGCGTCGGCAAGATCGAGCGTCCGCTCGAACGGCCGTTTTTCGCGGCGGCTCTCGATCATGCGGGCGATGCGGCCGGCATGGCGCTCCTCGCCGAGGAAACCGAAGATGCGGGCAAGATCGCCCGCCTTGAAGGAATTGACGACGTCGGCGGCACTCAGGCCCGCCTGCGCCATGCGCATGTCGAGTGGCCCATCGGCGCGAAACGAAAAGCCGCGCTCCGCCTGGTCGATCTGCATGGAGGAGACACCGATATCGAGCACCACGCCGTCGGCGCGTTCGACATGCTCATCCAGCGTCGAGAATGGCGCGTGGACAAGCCGGAGCTTGCCGTCCGACTGTGCCTCGAGATCTCGCCCCGCCGCGATCGCATCCGGATCGCGATCAATGGCCACAACCGAGGCGCCGCTCGCCAGAATGGCCCTGGTGTAACCGCCGGCGCCGAACGTGCCATCGACGATCACTTCGCCGGCCTTGGGCGAAAGCGCCTCCAGCACTTCGGCAAGGAGGACCGGAATGTGGCGGGCCGGTCCGCCAACGGCGTGAAGGTCATCGCCGTGGCCCGCCATCATTCCGGTCTCTCCCCGGGCTTCGTCCCCTGCCGAAGCTGCAAAAGCCGGGCGCGCGCTTCCGCCCCGTAGGTGGCAAGCCGTCCAGGCTCCCAGATCTGAAAGAAATTGCCGCGACCGACAAAGGCCACTTCCGCTGAAATGCCGGTGTGCTCGCGGATGAAATCGCTCATCGTGATGCGCCCGTCCTGATCGAGCTTCAGGAATGTCCCATCGCCATGGCAGAAGAACGACATGTCGTCCGCCGTCTGCAGGAATGGGTCTTCCTGCGCGATGCGCTGCTCGTAGCGGTCGAGCAGGTCGAGCCCGCCGACATCCATCGCCGGACGGTCCAGGCAACGCAGCGCATAGAGCTCCGAATAGCCCCGCTTCTGCACGACCGAACGGAAATGCGCCGGAACGGACACCCGCCCCTTCGCATCGATCCTGTTCACCGCGTTCGAGAGAAACCGGTCCATTACGCGTTACAGCCGCTTGCGCCGCCGCACCCCTCTGCATTTTGCCCCCCGCGCCGCCACAGCGCGGTCCCTGCCCGAAATCCATGTCGTTCCAGGGGGCGAAAACAGGCAAACGCGCAGCCGCCGCGACTGCCCGATTGGCGTACGCTTCACCCTGACGCGGAACGAAGGCTTGAATATCGATATGGGATACCATGGGGTGTTATGGGCGTCAACGGGAACAGGCTTCACAAACGCGCGCGCCACAACCGGTGAGAGCGACTTTGACGGCACACCCGTCTTTATCCTCTATTAAGCCTAACGAAGCGTTTAGAGCCGCTTGGCCCAACCGGACGCCGCTTGCTGCAGGCCGTGGCCTGACGGTAGGGTCCGCTGCAGAAACAAGGTTTGAATCGATGTCTGAAACAGCCAGGTCACGCGCTGCGGCACTTCCCCACCTGCGTCGTGGCAGGCTTGCCAAGGGCGATCCAATTCCCTTGCCCCTAACCATGGCCGCGATTTTTCATACACCGGGCGATGCTGCGGGCTCCGACGAATACGGCCGATACGACAATCCAACATGGAGGGCCGTCGAGCACATGCTGGCGCATCTGGAAGACGCCCCATGCGTCGGCTTCCCCTCCGGAATGGCTGCGATCTCGGCGGTGTTTTTCGCGCTGCTGAAATCCGGCGACCGGATCCTGCTGCCTGCGGACGGCTATCACGCCACGAGAGCGCTGGCCGATCGCTTCCTCAAGCCTTTCGGCATCACCTACGATGTCCGCCCGACTTCGAGCTTCCTCGACGGCGGCTTCGACGGCTATCGCCTCGCCTTCGTCGAGACCCCGGCCAATCCGGGGCTGGACATCTGCGACATTACGGCCGTCGCCGAAGCCGTGCACAAAGCAGGCGCGATCCTCGCCGTCGACAACACCACGATGACGCCTTTCGGCCAGCGCCCGCTCGATTTCGGCGCCGATATCGTCATTGCCGCCGACACCAAGGCGCCCAACGGCCATTCCGATGTGCTGTTCGGCCATGTCGCCAGCCGTAACGCCGACATAATCACAAAGGTGACCGACTGGCGCGAGACGGCGGGCGCCATTCCCGGCCCATTCGAGGCATGGCTGGTGCATCGCGGTTTGGAAACACTGGACGTGCGCTTCGACCGCATGTGTTCTTCCGCCGAAGTGCTGGCGCGGCGGCTGCAAGACCACCCCGTGATCTCCGGCCTGCGCTTTCCGGGGCTGGAAGGCGATCCGTCCCACAATCTTGCCCGCGCCCAGATGGAGCGCTTCGGCTTTCTCATCTCCTTCGTGCTGGATTCAGAGAACAAGGCCGAGGATTTCATCAACAATTGCAGCCTGATGCAGGCGGCGACCTCCTTCGGCGGCGTCCACACCTCCGCCGAGCGACGGGCGAAAAGAGGGGATGCGGTTCCGCCCGGCTTCGTTCGCCTGTCAGTTGGTTGTGAGCCGGTGGAAGAGCTCTGGCAGGCAATCGAAGCATCGCTCGACAATTTGGGCGCGTGAACGGGTCGATCACGATTTCAGGTCACTTTCGGGATCATGCTCCAGATGCAGGCACCAACGATGGCTTGAGGCCGCTTCGGCGCCTTTTGTTTGTCTTTCGCCATGATTTCTCCGCAAGTTGCATCGACAAGGATTCCGGTTGCCGGTCCTCGCGGCGAAAGGATTGTCCCATGGCCGCAGCGGCACGTTCTTCGCGTGAAAAGTCGTTCGACGAAATGGGCCGCTATCAGCGGCGCCGACGCGTCCTGCTGGCGCTGCTGATCGGCGCTTTTTGCGTTTTGCTGGTCTTCGGCGGCTCTCCGCACGACGAACTAACCCACGAACGCATAGAGGCGCACGGGATCGCCGTGATACTGATCGGGATCGGCGGCCGGCTCTGGTCGATCCTCTATATCGGCGATCGCAAATCGGCCGAAGTGGTCGCTACCGGCCCATATTCGGTGATGCGCAATCCGCTGTATTTTTTCTCCACTGTAGCGGCGGCCGGGATCGGCGCCCAGACCGGCAGCGTGATCGTCGCGGTGGCGTCGGCGGTTTTGTGCGCGGCCGCGTTCCACATCGTCACACTGCGCGAGGAACGGCATTTGATGACCGTGCTCGGGTCGCCGTACAAGGACTACGTCGCACGGGTGCCACGGTTTTTTCCCAATCCCCGGCTTTTTCGCGATCAGGCCGTGGTCACCTTCACACCACGCAGTTTCAATCACACGCTGCGCGACGGCTTGATGTTCTTGGTCTCCATACCGTTTTTCGAATTCATCGAATCCGGACAGGAAAATGGCGTGATTCCTGTTCTCTTCTGGCTGTACTGAGCTGCGGCGCCGCCATTCTTGAAAACGGTTGAATGAACAGGCGCGCCCGAAGGCGCAACCCGCTGATATTAGGGGGTTTCTTGCTATAGTGGGAAGAAATTGCCAGCTGGCCTGTAAGCCGGGTTCTGTATGGCCCTCGCCCCTTGCGGCACGAGAACGTGGCGGCCATTCATCTTGGGCGCATGTTGCCATGCGCCTCACGCAACCTACCCGGACGGTGAGCCGGAAACAGCCCCCGAGGGTTTCCCCTCGCACCGTCCCTATTCGGTCTTGCTCCCGGTGGGGTTTACCGTGCCGCTCCTGTTGCCAGTCGCGCGGTGGGCTCTTACCCCACCCTTTCACCCTTGCCCCGAATCCGGCAAAGCCGGATCGTGGCGGTTTGCTTTCTGTGGCACTTTCCCTGGGGTCGCCCCCGCCGGCCATTAACCGGCACCGTGTCTCCATGGAGCCCGGACTTTCCTCACCCGCAGCCTTTCGGCTTCGCGAGTGCGGCCGCCCGGCCAGCTGGCAAGCGTATAAAGGGGTTCACGCCAAAAAACGCAAACGAAAAAGCGACTTATGACCAGTTCATGCAGGCGACCCAAGCGCTGCCATCTGCACCTTGACCTTGCCGCAATAGGCCGCCGACACCGGGTTCATCCGCTTGGCCGCGTGACCTGCATTGTATTTCAGGATCGTGCCGCAGGTGGTGCCGCCACCGAGCCCGCGCGCCATGGCAAGGTATTTCATGCCGTATCTGATATTGGTGTCGGGATTGAACAGGCCCTTGACCGAGCCGGTGTAGCCCATCATCCGCGCCGTCGCCGGCTTGATCTGCATCAGGCCGATCTCGCCGGCGCCGCCGACGATGTTCGGCTGGTAGTTGCTCTCGATCTTGACGACGGCGTTGGCGAGCGACACCGGCACGCCGTAGGTGGCGGCATAACGGGCGATGATTGCCGAATACTGGCCAGTGCCGCCGGACACTGCCGTCGGCACCGCCTTGCTCTTGCGATCGATCGACGCCGTCGTCGTCCGGTCGACGTGTTTCCTGTTGCGCTTCACATGCCGCTTGGAGACTGCCTTCTTCGCCGAGGTCGCCCTTTTCGCCGAAGTCGCCTTTTTGGCCTTTACCCCAGTCGCTTTTTCCACCTTCGGGCTGGCTGTCCTTTTTGCCTTTGCGCCCTGGGCGGTTTTCGGCATGGCGGTCTTGCCGGCTGCGACAGTGAAACCCTGGTCTGCTCGCTGGCTCAGTGGCGCGCCATTCGCCGCGCTGAAGGCAAAAGTCATTACGCCGGCAGCAACAGCTGCCGTTACAACGGTCAATTTCTGCATGTGATCCTGTTCTGTCTGGACCGCGCGAAGAACTTCACGCAGATACGCTAAATCAACATCGGAAAATCTGGGGGACTAGAGATCCGACAACTTGCACGGATCGCCTTTGACGGCCGATTTGGCGCCAAACAAGGCGAGGCAAGTCACTTTGAGTGACAGGCTGTAACTTTAGGACGGTAAAAAGACTACTTGGAAGAAACTGTCCTTGCGGAAGCGAGCAACCTTTCGAGCGTACGGATCGTCGATCCGTCGGCGAGGCCGTCCACCTTGCGCTGCCGGAAATGCCGCTGGAAAGCGTCGACCACGATTTCGGTCTGCCGGTCGAAAGCCCCCGATATCTCCACGCCATAACCGTAGAGCGCCAGCATCGATTGCAACGCCTCCACCTCGGCGCCCGCATCGCCGGTCTTCAGCGCCGCGCCGCGCCTGATGGATGCAGCTTCGACGAGATGACCGACACCAGCCTCGAACAGCGCCTTCCACGGGAATTTCTCGCCCGGATCGATCTTGCGGCCCGGCGCCACGTCGGAATGGGCGAGCACCCGTTGAGCTGGAATGGAATGGCGCTGGACAATCCCCTTGCACAGGCCGATCACGGCATCGATCTGCCGTTTGGGAAAGTTGCGATAGCCCAGCGAATGCCCCGGATTGACGATCTCGATGCCGATCGAACAGGAATTTATATCGGTGCGTCCGAACCACGAACTCTTGCCGGCATGCCAGGCACGGTCGCTTTCCCTCACCATCTGGACGATGTGGCCGTCCTCATGGACGAGATAATGCGACGAGACCTCGCTGGCCGGATCGCATAGCCATGCTTCGGCACCCGCGCCGGTCTTCATGCCGGTGTAATGCAGCACGATCATGTCGGGCCTGGTCGTTTCGCGTCGCGGGCCGAAATTCGGCGATACCCTGACCTCGGCGCTCGGCTCGTCGGGCAGGAAGCCGCTCATGCGTGCCGAAGACCTCGCTCGATCATCTCATAGGCGGCGTTGATCGCCGCGATCCGGGTCGTCGCGATCTTGATGAATTCCTGCGGCAAGCCGCGTGCGATCAGCCGGTCGGGATGATTGTCCGAGACCAGCTTGCGATACCGCTTGCGAACCTCCTCGAAAGACTTCCCGCGCTCGATGCCGAGCACGACATAGGGATCTCCGGCACCGAGATTGACGTGTCGTGCCAGAATGCTCTGGTAGTGCGCCTCCTCGATCCGGAAGATCTCGGCGATGCGATGCAGGAACAAGCCTTCGCGCTCATGGACCAGACCGTCGGCCTTGGCGATGTGGAACAGCCCGTCGAGAATGTCCTCCAGCATTACGCAGTTCGAGTGGCCGGAGCCGCAAAGCTGCGCCATGCGCTCCGCATAGGTCTCGAACCCGGCAACGTCGCGCTTGGCTAGGTCGTAGAGGCGCGCCACATTGCGCGTCTGCTCTCTCGGCACATCGAATATTTCCTGGAAGGCGCGCACCTCGTCCTGGGTGACGATGCCATCGGCCTTGGCCATCTTGGCCGACAGCGCGATCATCGCCACCGAGAAGGCGACGCGCCGGCGCAGATCGGCATCGCCCGAGAAAACCGTCCGCACGGCCTCGACGACATCGGCGACACCCGACGAGGCTGAAGACGAAACGCGGGTGATGAAGTCGCCGAAGCGGTCCCAAATCGACATGAGGGCTTAATAGGGCCAACCGGCCACCGCTATCAAGCGAAGACAGTGCCGCAGGGCATGGTCCTGCCGATTTGCTGGCATGCCCAATCGGCAGGCACCAAACAGCATCTCTAATTAGAAATAGAAAAGGCCGGCGTGGGCCGGCCTTCCCTGTTTGTGGTATGAGCTACTGCGCCGGGGCAGCAGGCGCCGCCGGAGCCGGAGCTGGTTCAGCAGGCTTCGTGGCGTCAGGTGCCGGCTGCATCGGCTGTTCGGCGGCCGGCGGATTGGTGCTCTGCGTGGTGGTGGTATCGGTGCCGCTGTCGCTGCAGGCCGCAACGCCGAGCAGTGCAAGCGCCGAAACCGACGCAAGAATGAGCTTTTTCATAACTTTTTCTCCTCTGATCACGCCGCCGTTACCGGTGGCGGTCGAGGACAAAATGCATGAGGCGGATATGAGTTTCGTAACGTTGCATTTCCACCTGTAACATCTTCATATCCTTTGGCGATTGCCGGCCGGGGCATCTCGAACTAACAGATCGGACAGTGAAAATGCCGGGAGGCGTGTCGTGACCGCAAAATGGGATTTCTGGATCGACCGCGGCGGCACCTTCACCGATGTCATTGGCCGGGATCCGGAAGGTGCGCTGCATCCGCGCAAGCTGCTGTCCGAAAACCCGGAAGCCTATGCCGATGCCGCCATCCAGGGCATTCGCGATCTGCTCGGGCTGGAATCAGGCGCTGCCATCCCTTCCGGCCTGATCGGCGACATCAAGATGGGCACCACCGTTGCCACCAACGCGCTTCTGGAGCGCAAGGGCGACCGTGTGCTGTTGCTCATCACCAAGGGCTTTCACGATGCCCTGAGGATTGCCTATCAGGCACGGCCCGACATCTTCGCCAAGGAGATCATTCTTCCCGAACAACTCTATGAGCGCGTCATCGAGATCGACGAACGCGTACGCGCCGACGGCAGCGTCGAAAGACTGCTCGACATCGCCGCGTGCCGGCCGGCCATCGAGCGGGCTAAGGCCGATGGTATCGATGCGGTGGCTATCGTCTTCATGCATGCGTGGAAATATCCCGACCATGAGAAAGCAGTCGCCAAAGTCTGCCGCAAGCTCGGGTTTTCGCAGGTCTCGGTCAGCCATGAAGTGTCGCCGCTGATCAAATTGGTCGGCCGTGGCGACACCACCGTGGTCGACGCCTATCTCTCGCCGATTCTGTCGCGGTATGTGCAAAGGGTTGGCCAAGAGCTCGGCGTCCTCTCTCCCCTCGAGGGGGAGATGTCGGCGAAGCCGACAGAGGGGGGCCTCTCAGAAGGCACCGCCAGATCGTCGAACCCAGTCGATCCGACCCCACCCGGCGGCTTCGCCGCCACCCTCCCCTCGAGGGGGAGGGAATCCCCCCATCTCATGTTCATGATGTCCTCGGGCGGCCTCACCGCCGCCGACATGTTCCAAGGCAAGGACGCGCTGTTGTCCGGCCCGGCAGGCGGCGTCGTTGGCATGGTCGAGACGGCGAAGCTCGCCGGCTTTGACAAGGTCATCGGCTTCGACATGGGCGGCACCTCGACCGACGTCGCCCACTATGACGGCGACTACGAGCGCGCCTTCGACACCGAGGTCGCCGGCGTACGCATCCGCGCGCCGATGATGCGCATCCACACCGTCGCCGCCGGCGGCGGCTCGGTCCTGCATTACGAGGCAGGCCGCTTCCGCGCCGGCCCCGACTCCGCCGGCGCCAATCCCGGCCCGGCCGCCTACCGGCGCGGCGGGCCACTGGCCGTCACCGACGCCAATGTCATGTTGGGCAAGCTGCAGCCCGATTTCTTCCCGGCGATTTTCGGTCCCGGCCAGGATGAGCCGCTCGATGTGGGGGTCGTGCGTAGCAAATTCGCCGCACTTGCCGCCGAAATCGGCGATGGGCGCGCGCCCGAGGCGGTCGCGGAAGGCTTCGTCACCATCGCCGTGGAGAACATGGCCAACGCCATCAAGAAGATTTCCGTGCAGCGCGGCTACGACGTCACCGAATATCTGCTGAACTGCTTCGGCGGCGCCGGCGGCCAGCACGCTTGCCTCGTCGCCGATGCGCTCGGTATGGGGGCGGTGCTGATCCATCCGTTCTCCGGCCTGCTCTCGGCCTATGGCATCGGCCTGTCCTCCGTCTTTGCCTCGCGCCAGCAGGCGCTGCTCAAGCCTCTTGCCGAAGAATCCCGAACCGAGATCGGCAACCTTATTGCCAGCTTGAGAAAGGCCGTCGCCGCCGAGCTCGCGGCGCAAGGCATCGCTGAGGACGCGGTTGCCGCGAAGCCAGTGTTGCACATTCGCTACGACGGCACCGACACGACACTGCCGGTGAATTTCGAGGAAGACTCGATTTTCCAAGCCAGGCGCGATTTCGAAATCGCCCACAAGGCGCAGTTCGGTTTCGTTTATGACGACAAGCCGATGATCGTCGAAACGGTCGGCGTCGAAGGCACCGACACCGGCGGCGCCGGCCGCGACGAAAGTGATTCAGAAACCGAAGATCTCACGCTAACCCCCTCGCAAACCCGCGAAATCTTCACCGAAGGAGAGTGGCGCAGTGCCGGCGTCTTTCGCCGCGAGACACTCGGACCAGGGCACCAAATTGCCGGCCCTGCCCTGATCATCGAGCCGAACCAGACCATCGTCGTCGAACCGGGCTGGCAGGCCGAAATCACCGCCAAGAACCACGTTCTGCTGCGCCGCGTCGAAAAAAAGCGCCGACAGGCAGCGCTTGGCACCGCCGCCGATCCGGTCATGCTGGAGGTCTTCAACAACCTCTTCATGTCGATCGCCGAGCAGATGGGCGTGACGCTGCAAAACACCGCCTATTCCGTCAACATCAAGGAACGGCTGGATTTCTCCTGCGCGGTCTTCGACCGCCACGGCGCGCTGGTTGCCAACGCGCCGCACATGCCGGTGCATCTCGGCTCCATGGACCGATCGGTCGAGACGATCATCCGGCTGAACTCCGGCGACATCCATCCCGGCGACGTCTTTGCCCTAAACGCGCCCTACAATGGCGGCACGCACCTGCCTGACATCACGGTGGTGACACCGGTGTTTGCAAGCGCAGATCTTATCTCCCCCCTTGAGGGGGAGATGGCCGCAAAGCGGCCAGAGGGGGTCCTCGCAGGAGGCACTACAAGAACGTCGAGCACTGCCGCAACGACCCCCTCCGGCGGCTTCGCCGCCACCTCCCCCTCAAGGGGAGAGGAAATCCTCTTCTACGTCGCCTCACGCGGCCATCATGCCGATATCGGCGGCACGGCGCCCGGCTCGATGACGCCGCTCGCCACCACGGTCGACGAGGAAGGCGTGTTGTTCGACAATTTCCGCATCGTCGATCGCGGCCGCTTCCGCGAGAAGGAGCTGGAGACGCTGCTCACCGACCATCGCTATCCCGCGCGCAACCCGCACCAGAACATCGCCGACCTCAAGGCGCAGATCGCCGCCAACGAAAAGGGCGTCGCCGAGCTGCGCAAGATGGTCGCGCATTTCGGCCTCGATGTCGTCGAGGCCTATATGGGCCATGTCCAGGACAATGCGGCCGAGAGCGTACGCCGCGTGCTGGAGCGCTTGCCCGACAGTTCCGTATACGAATATCCAACCGACACCGGCCAGGTGATCAAGGTCAAGATATCGGTCGACCGGCACAAGCGCGAGGCGACGGTCGACTTCACTGGCACGTCACCGGTGATGAAGAACAATTTCAACGCGCCCGAGCCGGTCGCCCGCGCCGCCGTGCTCTATGTCTTCCGCGTCATGGTGGAGGACATGATCCCGATGAACTCCGGTTGTCTGCGCCCCATCAACATCGTCATCCCCGAAGGCTCGATGCTGAAACCCGCCTACCCCGCCGCCGTCGTCGCCGGCAATGTCGAGACCTCACAGCATGTCACCAACGCGCTGTTCGGCGCCATGGGCGCGATGGCCAATGCACAAGGCACGATGAACAACCTCACCTTCGGCAACAAGCGCTACCAGTATTACGAGACGATCTGCTCCGGCTCGCCGGCCGGCCGGATGAACTCAGGCCGCGGCTTTGCCGGCACTTCGGGTGTCCACACCCACATGACCAATTCGCGCCTCACCGACCCGGAAGTGCTGGAACTGCGTTTCCCCGTCCTGCTCGAGGATTTCCACATCCGCGAAGGTTCCGGCGGCAAAGGCAGATGGAGCGCCGGCGACGGCACCAAGCGCACCATCCGTTTCCTCGAAAAGATGGAGTGCGCGATCCTGTCCTCGCATCGCAATCGCCCGCCGCAAGGGCTGGACGGCGGTGGCGACGGCGAGGCCGGCTCGACCAAAATCCGCCGCAACGATGGTACGATTGAAGTGCTAAAAGCCTGCGACCAGACCGTGCTCGATGCCGGCGAGGCCGTCATCCTCACGACACCGACGCCGGGTGGCTTCGGCAAAGCCTGAGCTGGGCGTCAACAAGACTGTCACCGGCTTGTCATGACCCTGCGCTACCCGCTTGCGCCAACGCAAATGGGGAATCACCTTGCTATGACGGATCTTTCCGGGGAACTCGTTTTTCGTCGCGGCAAGGAAGTTGGAAAAGCCGTCTACCAGAACCGTCCCCTGTCAAAGGCCGGTGTTTCCGAACGGCTGTTTGCCTTGCTGTTTTCCGGCCTTGTCTATCCGCAGATCTGGGAAGACCCCGATGTCGACATGGAGGCGATGCAGCTTGGCCAGGGCCATCGCATCGTCACCATTGCGTCCGGCGGCTGCAACATTCTGGCCTATCTCACCCGCTCGCCCGAAAGGATCGACGCCGTCGATCTCAACGCCGCCCACATCGCGCTGAACCGCATGAAGCTGGAGGCGGTGCGCCATCTGCCCTCGCAGGGCGATCTGTTCCGCTTCTTCGGCGCCGCCGACACCAGCCACAATTCGGAAGCCTACGACCGCTTCATCGCCCCGCGTCTCGACCCGGTCAGCCGCCACTATTGGGAGCGGCGCAACTGGCGTGGCCGTCGCCGCATCGCCGTCTTCGACCGCAATTTCTACCAGACCGGCCTGCTCGGCCTGTTCATCGCCATGGGTCATCGCGTTGGCAAATTCTTCGGCGTCGATCCCGCCGGCATCATGAAAGCGAAAACCATCGCCGACCAGCGCCGCTTCTTCAACGAGGAACTGGCGCCCGTCTTCGAAAAACCCTTGCTGAAATGGGCAACGTCGCGAAAAGCCTCGCTGTTCGGTCTCGGCATTCCGCCGGCCCAGTACGATTCGCTGATCACCTCGGGCGACGGCACAATGGCCAGCGTCCTGAAGGCGCGGCTGGAAAAGCTCGCCTGCGATTTTCCGTTGCAGACCAATTATTTCGCCTGGCAGGCTTTTGCGCGCCGCTATCCCAACCCCGGCGAGGCCGCGCTGCCTGCCTATCTCGAAAAGCGCAACTACAAGACAATCCGCAACAATGTCGATCGCGTCGCCATCCACCACGCCAATCTGATCGAATTCCTCGCCGCCAAGGATGCCGGCTCGGTCGACCGCTTCGTGCTGCTCGATGCGCAGGACTGGATGACCGACGACCAGCTCAACGCTTTGTGGGCAGAGATTACCCGCACCGCATCCGCTGGCGCCCGCGTCATCTTCCGCACCGCGGCCGAACCCAGCCTCCTGCCCGGCCGGGTCTCGAACTCGCTGCTCGACCAGTGGCACTATGAGGATGACGCCTCGCGCGAATTCTCGGCCCGCGACCGTTCGGCCATCTATGGCGGCTTCCACCTCTATGTGAAGCGGGCCGCATGAGCACGAGTGAGCTGCCGGCCAGCCATGCCGAACTGATGGACGGCGTCTATCGCTGGCAGCGCCATTTCTACGACCTGACCCGCAAATACTATCTGCTTGGCCGCGACCGGCTGATCTCAGGGCTGGACGTGCCGGCTGGCGGAACCGTGCTCGAACTCGGCTGCGGCACCGGCCGCAACATCGTGCTTGCCGCCCGGCGCTATCCCGGCGCCCGTTTCTTCGGCCTCGATATTTCCGCCGAAATGCTGGAGACGGCGAGCGCCGCCATGGTCCGCGAAGGCCTGTCCAGCCGTGTTGCGCTGGCGCGCGGCGACGCCACCGATTTCGATGCGAAGGCGCTGTTCGGCCTCGAGAGTTTCGACCGCATATTCGTGTCCTATTCGCTCTCGATGATCCCCGGTTGGGAAAAGACCGTATCGGCGGCACTAGCCGCCCTTTCGCCTGATGGCTCTCTGCATGTCGTCGATTTCGGCCAGCAGGAGGCCCTGCCAGGCTGGTTCCGCACACTGCTGCGCGGCTGGCTGAGAAAATTCCATGTCGAGCCACGTGAATCCCTGCGCGATGTCCTGGAATCGGAATCTGCAAGAGTCGGCGCAAGCCTTCGATTCAGAACACTTTATCGCGGCTATGCATGGCTCGCCGTGGTCGGACAGCGTAGCTAGTCAGGGTGTGTTGGAATTCCGGTCAGGCCGAGCCGGAGTCGAAGACGGGCAACTTCGCGCGTCAGGAGCGGACATTGCCGTCCACCTCGCCGCGCTCTTCACAAGAACGAACTCTGAATCGGATTAGACTAGACCGGGCGAACGCCGCTTGCGTCTTCCGGCGCCAAAGGCCAACGCTCAACCGAGTATCCTCTTGACCCGTCTGGGCTTCGCGGTGCGGTCGCGCCGTTTGCAAACATTGGCTCTCCAACAGCGACGGGATTTTTGACGATCGCAATGCAACTCAACCAGATATTGCGACTTGCCAGACGGAACAGCTGGAAATTTATCCTGACCTCCTTCTACAAAACGCGAGAGCAAGCCATGATGGGCTGGTCGTATTCATCGCGAAGCCACTATCCTGGGAGAAGCGAAGCGGCCAAATGCGCAACTGGGTGGCAAAGTTCTGGCGCTCGCTTTCTGCTGGCGGCCTCGTCGTGGGTACGCTGTTCTTCGTAGCTTCTCTTACGCCGACCCTTGTTCCTCGAACCTACCTGACCCAGGGCGTGCTCTCCGGGGCATGTTTCGCCGCCGGATACGGCATCGGAGTCGCGTGGCGCTGGCTGTGGGCCTATATGGAGCTTCCGGAACCGCGTGAGCGGTTCCTGCTTGCTCTCAAGATCGCCGTCGCGGCCATTTGCGCGGCAATCGCCATCTTGTTTTTATGGTGGGCGGCGGAATGGCAAAACTCAATCCGTCAACTGATGCACCTCGAACCTGTGACGAGCGCGCATCCGCTTGAAGTCTGCGTCATCGCGATCGTCATGTTCCTGATGATCATCGCGTTGGTCCGGCTCTTCAAACGCATCTCCCGTTTGATTTCAGAAAGGTCGGGCCGCTTCGTCCCCCGCAGGGTTTCGAATGTGATCGGTTTCACTGTCGCGATATTGCTGTTCTGGGCGGTCGCAAATGGCGTGCTCTTCCGCTACGCGCTCTACCTCGCCGATTCGTCCTTCGCAACGTTTGATGCCCTCGTCGAACCGGATCGAGCGCAGCCGACAGCTCCGCTCAAGACCGGCAGCGCCGCTTCCCTCGTCAGTTGGAAAGAACTTGGACGGGCAGGACGGGAGTTCATCGCGACGGGACCTACCGCTAGCGAGATAAGCACGTTCACGCAAAAGGATGCGCGCGAACCCATCCGGGTCTATGTGGGGCTTCGCACGGCCGACACGGCCGAAGAGAGGGCGCAACTTGCCCTTGAGGAATCAAAGCGCGTCGGGGCCTTCGAACGCTCCGTACTGGTCGTCATCACGCCTACCGGAAGTGGCTGGATCGATCCCGCCGCGATGGATACGGTTGAATACCTCCACAATGGCGACGTGGCGAGTGTTGCCCAGCAGTACTCCTATCTGTCGAGCCCGCTATCGTTGCTGGTCGAGCCGGAATACGGCTCTGAAGCAGCAAGGGCTTTGTTTGCCGCAATCTATGAATATTGGACGACGCTTCCCCACGACAGGCGACCCAAACTCTATCTGCATGGTCTGAGCCTCGGAGCGATGAACTCCGAGAGATCCGTGCAGCTTTTCGAGATACTTGGTGACCCTGTCCAAGGGGCGCTGTGGAGCGGTCCGCCCTTTGAGAGCAGAATCTGGCGCAGCATAACGGAGCATCGCAATGCCGGTACGCCTGCTTGGTTGCCGCGGTTCCGGAACGGTTCCTTCGTCCGCTTCATGAACCAGAATGGCGAGTCCGGTCCGGCGGACGCGCCGTGGGGTCCCATGCGCATTGTCTACCTCCAATATGCCAGCGATGCGATTACGTTTTTCGATTATCGCGACTTCTATCGTCGTCCCGAGTGGATGGACGCTCCACGCGGCCCGGACGTCTCGCCGGAACTGCGGTGGTATCCGGTGGTATCGATGCTACAGTTGGCCTTTGACATGGCCGTCGCGACCAATACGCCGATGGGCTATGGTCATGTCTTTGCGCCCGAACACTACGTCGACGCGTGGCTCGGGGTGACTGATCCGCAGGGCTGGTCTGCCGACCAGATCGCGCGATTGAAGCAGTATCTTGCCGCTCGCGGCAGGATGTGATCGCTGCCTGCGACGAGCGCGTTATGCGAGCGATTTGCTTGCGAAAGTCTACACTTTTGGCATTCGACTTTGGCTTTCCACACGACATAAGGAGATCCTCATCATGTCGGACAACCCTAAAAAAGGCCTCGATCGCCGCGATCTATTAGTTGCCTCCATTGCCACGTTCGGAGCGGCGGCCGCCCTTACGGCCAACGGTGGCGCCGCGAACGCCCAGGACACAGCGGCTTCCCCTGCCGACCCGGCATCGGGTGCGCCATCAGGGACGGTCTATACCGGCGATGTGATCCAGGGGAAGAAAGTCGTCAGCGCGCTCGACGTCGAGGACCTGGAGCCCGGCAAGAAGCACCTTCTGTATTTTCAGGGCGTGCAGATGCCCACCGGTCAGCACTGGTATGTGTCCGTGACGGTCGCCAAGGGGGCAAAGCCGGGCAAGCGCGCCGTCCTGGTCAGTGGTGTGCATGGCGACGAGATGAGTTCTGTGCATACGGTCCAGACCGTGATGAGCCAGCTCGACCCGGCGCAGATGTCGGGCACGGTGATGGCGGTCACGGACGTGTCCCGCCCGGCCCTCGAAAGCATGCAGCGCCGATGGCCCAATTCGGGCAGGGGCGCCGACCTGATCGACATGAACCGGGAATGGCCCGGCAACGAGAACGGCTTCACCGCGGCAAGCCGGCATGCCGGGCTGGTGTTCAACCGGCTGCTGCGGCCCAACGCCGACTTCGCGATCGACTTCCATACCGGAACGACCGGATTCGAGGTCACCGCATTCAATATTGCCGAGATGGACGTGCCCGAGATCAAGGCGATGGCGGAGCTCTATCCCATCGGCCAGATCTTCGACAATCCTACATATCCCAATGTCCTCCATAACGCGTTTAACGCCGCGGGCATCCCGTCCTTTTGCCCGGAGATCGGGGCTGCCCGCCACCTGGACCTCGAGATGATCGGGCTATTCGTGGAAGGCACGATGAACGTGCTCAAGCATCACGGCATCGTCGCCGGGCCGATGGGACGCACAGGCAAGGACGTGACCGTCTTTGTCGGCAACAGCGCATTCCCGATCCTGGCAACCCAAGGCGGGTTGGTCGAGTATCTGGTCAAGCTCAACGACAAGGTCGAACCCGGGCAGAAGGTGGCCGTCCAGCGCAATAGCTTCGGCGACGTGGTTGCGGAATATACAAGCAGCGTGGCTGGAGAGATGACTGGCAAGCGCAGCGATGCAATGGCCGAGCCCGGCAACCCCTTGGCATTTATCCTTTTCCACAAGGCGACGACGGAGGGCGTTGAGACCTATCCCGAGTGAGTTCACAGCCTTCCGAGGCGGCTTAGGTGAACTGATGAGCGATCTTGCTTCCCACCCAACCTGCGTCGTCCCGGCTCTTGGCGTCAAATGTCCGAGAAGGGTCGTTCAGGTGATTGGGTTTTGACCCTAATGCAGCGCCTTTACCAGCGCCGTCACCATCGTCTGCGGACGGTAGCCAAGCTTGGCCGGCGTCAGGCCGAGCCTTACCACCACCAACTGCTCCGACGGAATGATAGCTACCGTCTGCCCGTCATGCCCCTCCATCCAGTACGTATCCTGAGGCAGGCCAGCAGCGACGCCGGCGCCGGGGCTCTCCTCGTCGCCCGGGCCTTCGATCCACAACTGGCCCTTGCCGTAGACTTTCGTGGCGGGCGCTGCTTCCCGCATCCAGCCGACGAAACCGGCCGGCAAGATGTCCTCGCCGTTCCAGACGCCGTCCTGCAGCAGGAACTGGCCGAAGCGCGCCCAGTCGCGCGCTGTGGCGTAGAGATAGGACGAACCGACGAAGGTGCCATGCTCGTCGGCCTCGAGCACCGCGCTCTGCATGCCGAGGGGATTGAACAGGGCGACCCTTGGCCATGCCAGCGCCTTGTCCTTGTCGCCGATCGCATCCTGCCACAGCCGGGACAGCATCACCGCCGTGCCGCTCGAATAGGAGAACACCTTGCCGACGTCGCCGGTCAGCGGCTTGGATTCGGCAAAGCCCGCCATGTCAGGCTCGAGATAGAGCATGCGCGTCACGTCGGCGACGTCGCCATAATCCTCGTTGAATTCGAGTCCGCTCGACATCGCCATCATGTCGGCCAGGCTGATGGCGGCGCGGCCATCGGCTTTCCAGGGGCCGAACAGGCCCTGGTTGGTCATCGCCAGCTTGCCGTCCTTCACCACCGTGCCGACGATCGCGGCGTTCACCGTCTTGGTCATCGACCAGCCGAGCAGCGGCGTCTTCTGCGAAAAGCCGTCGCCATAGCGCTCGGCGACGATGCGGCCGTTCTTGACCACCACCACGGCGCGCATGCCGGTGCCGGTCAGCGCCGCATCGTCGAGGATATCAGCGATTTCGGGGTTCTGCGAGGCATCGACCCTGTCGCCTTCCGGCCAGAGCGCGTCAGGCGGCGGCGCCGGTGTCAGTGCCGCGCCGGTGACGGTCTTGGCGGCAGCAATATTGCCGTCCGGAACCGCAGCGCAGCCGAGACCGTCGCGGGCCACCGCGACGCTCTTGCCAAACACGCCGAACAGCCCCGCCGAAACCGTGCCCTTCTCCTTGTCCACTGCGACCCGCATCAGCCTCAATAGCGGATGGCCTGGCGCCTGCACGTCGACGGCAAGTACGTCATTCGCATCGCGTCCGGCGATGAAGACATTCGAGCAGACGATCTTGGCCGAATAGCCCGAGCCGACGCGGATCAGTTCCGGCGGCGCGAAATAGAGCCAGGCAGCGAGTGCAACGGCCGCCAGCACGACCAGCCCCAGCAGCCACTTGACGATCTTCGCAACGATCCGCATTTTCCGCCTTCTGGGGTCCGGCACAAGACTTATGTCATCGATTTGCCGCCATTGCTTCCGCAAATCGTGCTTATTGTCGAGCGTCGTCAACCTGATATCAACCATGATCGGCGATCACGGGAAAGACCGGGCGATCCTATGGGGTGAGCGTCCGGCGGGGCCAGAACGAGGGGGTACCTGCAGCAACAACCCATCAGCGGCCGGCTGAAACCGGCTCAGGAGTAGCGATGCGCCGTTTCGCGGTCCTCATCATGCTTGCGTTGCTTGGCGCCTGCTCGACCATCGACGATCTGACGCCGTTGGCGCCGTCTGGCTCCAGTCCGACGGTTGCCGTACGCGCCCCGCGTTTCGACGACTCCAAGCCGCATGAATGGGAAAGCGGCGCGCCATGGAACTATGCGGTTCACGGCACCGACGTCTCCAAATATCAGACCTCGGTCGACTGGCCGGCGGCCAGGGCCAGCGGCATCTCCTTCGTTTTCATCAAGGCGACCGAAGGTGGCGATCGCTTCGATAACTTTTTTGACGAGCATTGGAGTCGCACGAAAGCAGCCGGAATTCCGCGCGCGGCCTATCATTTCTATTATTTTTGCACGCCCGCCGCCACGCAAGCGCGCTGGTTCATCCGAAACGTGCCCAAAGACCGGTCGGCGATGCCCCCTGTTCTCGACATGGAATGGAACCCCCAGTCGCCAACCTGCAAGCTGCGCCCGGACTCCGCAACGGTGCGCAGCGAGATGAGCGTTTTCCTGGACATCGTCGAGAAGCATTACGGCAAGAAGCCGATCATCTACACTTCGATCGATTTCTTCGACGACAACAATTTGTCGACCTTCCGCGGCTATCCCTATTGGCTGCGTTCAGTGGCTGGCCACCCGCGCGAGAGATATGGCAGCCACCCCTTCACCTTCTGGCAGTATACAGGAACCGGCATCGTGCCGGGCATCCCGGGCAAGGCCGACATCAATGTCTTCAACGGCTCGGAAGCCGCCTGGAACAAATGGCTGCGGCAGAACACCCGTTGACACCGGGCCTGCCGCCTGCTTTCGACACAGCCGGTAGCGGATTTCCGTCTTGGAAGACCGCCTTTGTCTCGAAAGGATCGCGATGCGATTGCGCTTTGAAATTCTCGCGGCGCTGTTGCTGACCGCTTCGGCCTTGCCGGCGGCGGCACAGCAATGCGGCGGCGATTTCGAGGCGTGGAAGCAAAGCGTGGCGGTGGAAGCCAGGGCGGCAGGAGTCGGCAGCGCTGGCCTCGATGCGTTGGAGAAAGCCACCATCGACGACAAGGTGCTGGCGCGCGACCGCTCCCAGGGCGTGTTCACCCAGACCTTCCTCGAATTCTCGAACCGCATGATCTCGTCCCACCGGCTGAAGCAGGGCGCGATCAATCTGAAGAAATATGCCGATGTCTTTGCCCGCGCCGACCGCGAATTCGGCGTCCAGGCGCCGGTCATCGCCGCCTTCTGGGCACTGGAGACGGATTTTGGCGCCGTGCAAGGCGATTTCCACACGCTGAATGCGCTGGTGACGCTCTCGCATGATTGCCGCCGCCCGCAACTGTTCCGGCCGCAGATCGTGCCGCTGCTGACGCTGATCGACCGCGGCGTCCTGCCGGCCGATGTCACCGGCGCCTGGGCCGGCGAGATCGGCCAGACGCAAATGCTGCCTTCCGACTATCTGACCCGCGGCGTCGATGGCGACGGCGACGAAGTGGTCGACCTGCGCGGCAGCGCACCTGATGTGATCATGACCACGGCCAGCAAGATCATGTCGCGCGGCTGGAAGCGCGACCAGCCCTGGATCCAGGAAGTGCGCGTGCCCGACGACATGCCGTGGGACCAGACGGGGCGCACCAACAAGCTGCCGCTGACGCAGTGGGCTCAGTGGGGCGTCACCAATCCCGACGGCACGCCGCTGGTCGACAATGGCCTGAGAGCGGGTCTGGCGCTGCCGATGGGCCGCAAGGGACCGGCCTTCCTCGCCTACGACAATTTCGACGTCTACCTCGAGTGGAACCAGTCCTTCACCTACGCACTGACCGCGGCCAATCTCGCCGCGAGGCTGGCGGGCGCCCCGCAAATCGATCCGCGCAATCCCGAACCCGGCCTCATTGGCGACCAGATGAAAGAACTGCAGACCAAGCTCGAGGCCAAAGGCTATGACGTGGGCACGGTCGACGGCATTCTGGGCACCAACACCCGCGAAGCGATCCGCAAGGAACAGAAGCGGCTCGGCCTTCCCGTCGATGGCTGGCCGACACCGGAGCTTTTGGCGAAGCTGTGAAGAAAGTGAGTAGTCAGTGGGAAAATCCCGGAGCTGCATTCCGCTACCTACTAACGACTACTTCCTACTCACTATTCCCTAATCCGCCATCGTCTCCAAACTCGCAAACCCTTGCGGCGCGTCGCCCTCGTCGAATGGCGTCGTCACCTCGACGAATGTGTCGGGATAGAACCCGTTGAAGCGGGTCCTCAGCGACAGCGAATAGGCGCCGATATGGCCGATTTCGATCCAGTCGCCGGTGTCGACGGTTTCCGGCAACCAGAATGGCCGCGACAGGATATCGACGGAATCGCAGGTCGCGCCGCAGACCTTGAACGGCACGATGGTCTTCTCCACGCCATTGCGCGAGCGGATCGCGGGATCGGGGATGAAGCGTGCCGGCAGCGTGATCTTGCCGGTCCATGAATCCGACAGCGACGCCCAGATGCCGTCATTGATGTAGAGCCGCTTGCCCTTGCGCAGCAGCACCCGCACGATCAGCGACAGGCAGCGTGCCACGATCACCCTGCCCGGCTCCGCCACCAGCGGCATCTGGTCGAACTGGTATTCCTTCAGGTCGCCCGCCAGCCGCGACATGATCTGGCCGAGCGACGGCATCTCGATCTGCTTGCGGTTGGGATCATGGCCGTATTCGGCCGGAAAGCCGCCGCCGACATCGAGCCCCGCCACATCGAAGGTCAGCCGGTTGCGCACCCAGTCGGCCGAGGCCAGCGCCCGCTCGTAAGTGTCGGGATCCTCGATCTGGCTGCCGACATGGAAGCACAGGCCGACCTTGTAGCCGGTCCGGTTGAGCCGCTCGGCGAGTTCCACCGCATAGGCCGGCCCGGCGCCGAATTTCTTCGACAACTCATAAGCCGCCGATCCTTTGGTCTGGATGCGCACGAAGACAGTGATGGCGCCGGGGTCGATGTCGAGCGCCCGCACCACGCGGGTCAGCTTGGTGATCTCGTCCTCATGGTCGAGCGAGATGACGCGGATGGCATATTTCTCCAACGCCAGCTTGATGTCCGACTGTGCCTTGACCGGATGCATGTAGAGCATTTCGGCATCGGGCGAGACCGCGCGCACGGCGGCGAACTCACCTGGCGAGGCGACATCGAAGGCAGTAACGCCGGCTTCGACCAGCGCCTTCAGCACGATCTGCTCGCCATTGGTCTTGACCGCATAGGCGGTCTTGCCGGGAAACATCCCCATGAATTGCCTGGCGTCGGCCTTCAGCACCTGCGGGCGAAAGCAATAGACGGGATCGTCCGGGCGAAGCGCCAGCGCCGCTTCGCGGGCATTTTCGAATCGCTGCATGGACGAATCCCTTGACTGAGGCTGCGCACAATTAATCCAAGCTATGCGCGAATGAAAACAATTCTATGTCTCGCCCCCCTGACGCTACGGCGCTACGCCAGACATAGGAGAGCTAGCCTACCGATCTGGTTTCGGGTGGCACTTGTCATCGCAACCGTTATGGCTTCCACAGGTGACTGACCGGTCCGGAGAACCGTCTGGGAGGACGATCACATGGCGATAGCTGCCAACGCCACCACGATGCGTGGACCGATGGTGCTGAAGGACTGGGGGCAGCTTCTACTGCTCGGCGCCATCTGGGGCGGCTCGTTCTTCTTTGCCCGTATTGCGGTTGCCGAGCTTCCTCCGCTGGTGCTGGTGCTGTTTCGCGTCGCCATCGCGGCAACAGCGCTTCAGCTTTATCTCGCCCTGCGCGGTCCTTCCTTCCGTCTCGCCTTGCCGCATGCCGGCCTGTTCTTCCTGCTGGCGCTTGCCAACAATGTCATCCCCTTCTCGCTGATCTTCGCCGGCCAGACCGAACTTGGCGCCGGCGTCGCCTCCGTGCTCAATTCGACGACGCCGTTCTGGACGCTGATCCTTGCCAACGCGCTGACATCGGACGAAAAACTATCCTGGAACAAGCTTGCCGGCGTCGGGCTCGGTATCGCCGGCACCGCGGTGATGATTGGCCCCGGCTTGCTTGCCGGGCTGGGCGGCCCGGTCTGGGCGAAATTCGCGCTGATCGGCGCATCGATATCCTATGCGGTCGCCCTGATGATCGCCCGCCGCTTCAAGGGCGTGCCCTCGCCGGTCATCGCCACCGGACAATTGACCGCCTCGACTATCATCATGATCCCGGTCGTGCTCATCACCTACGGCCCAACCGGCCTGTTCGCCGTCTCGCCGCCGATCTGGGCGGCGGTGCTGGCGCTAGCATTGCTGTCCACGGCCTTCGCCTATATCCTCTATTTCAATCTCGTCGCCTCGGCCGGCGCCACCAACGCCTCGCTGGTCACGCTGATCGTGCCGGCCAGCGCCATCCTGCTCGGCTTCCTGTTCCTCGGCGAACGGCTCGAATTGTTCGAACTCGGCGGCATGGCGCTGATCGCATTCGGCCTGGTCACCATCGACGGGCGCCTGTTCGCCCCGCGTCGAATTGGAGCTGCTCCAACACCTTGAATCGTCGCCCCGGCCCGAAAATCGATTCTGATTTCGGGCCGATCCAGGCCTGTCATCCTCAATATGGCCTAGTCTTCGCCACATTTTATTCACAGGTCCGAAGCGGGTTTTTGCCGAAGAGTTTCAAGGCTTAAGGGCAAAGAGCGGGTCGCAATTTCCATAATCTCGTCGCATTGCAGCACATTTTCCGCTTGCCTGTGGCACAAATGAACCTAGACTCTCGGACATAGCTCTTTAAGAGGAGGCTATGGAATGGGACTCACGAGGCCAATCAACGCACTGATGATTTGTGCTGCGTTTGCCTTCATCGGAGCCCTCATTATGGGCTTTCTTCCGTAGACCCGCCAAAGCGGGAGAGACCAGCACTTAATAGTCTAAGCCATTGAAAAGGCCGGGTTTTTACCCGGCCTTTTTGCATTCTCCTCAGAGATTGGCAGGCTTATGCCGCCGCTGAGCCCGCCGCCTCCACCTCATGCGAGCGGATGCCGATCATGTGGCAGATGGCAAAGACGAGATCGGCGCGATTCATCGTGTAGAAATGGAAATCACCCACGCCGCGCTCGACAAGGTCAAGCACCTGTTCAGCCGCCACGGCTGACGCCACCAGCGCATGCGTCTGCGGATCGTTCTGCAGCCCGTCGAAGCGTTCGGCCAGCCATGCCGGCACCAGCGCGCCGCAGCGCGACGAGAAATTGGCGACCTGGGTGAAATTGTGCACCGGCAATATGCCTGGCACGATCGGTATGTAGATGCCGGCCCGCCGCGCCTTCTCGACATAGCGCTCATAGAGATCATTGTCGAAGAAGAACTGGGTGATCGCCCGTGTCGCGCCATTGTCGGCCTTGCGCTTCAGCATGTCGAAGTCGGTGGCGAAATCCGGGCTTTCCGGATGCTTTTCCGGATAAGCGGAGACCGATATGTCGAAATCGCCGATCCCCTTCAGCGCCCCGACCAGCTCAGCGCCATTGGCATAGCCGTCCGGATGCGGCCGGTAGGCAGCGCCGACTCCCTCGGCCGGGTCGCCGCGCAGGGCGACGAAGCGCTTGACGCCCATATCGGCGAATTCCTGGACCACCGCGTCGACCTCGTGACGCGCGGCGTTGACGCAAGTCATGTGCGCGGCCGGCGTCAGCGCCGTTTCGGTGAGAATGCGCTTGACCGTGCGGGCCGTACGCTCGCGGGTCGAGCCGCCGGCGCCATAGGTGACGGAGACGAATTTCGGCCTGAGCGGCTCCAGCCGGGTGACGGTGTCCCACAGCCTTGCTTCCATCTCGTCGTTCTTCGGCGGGAAGAATTCGAACGAAACCCGGATCTTGTCGCCAATGTCGGGACGGCGGGAAAAGCGGAACTGGTTCATCAGGCGGTTTCCCCTATTGGATATGCGTTGACCGCTTGTCGGTCGTTGGAAGGATCGGCAATCAGCATGCGGCGGTCTCGGCCCAGCCACAGCTTCACCGTGAGCCTGGCCTCATTGCCGCCGCGCGGTTCGAATTCCTGGCTGTCCTCGAGGTCGATGCCGGCCTCGGAAAACCAGTCGGCGATCTGCCGGTCGGAAAAGCCAAGCCGCACGTGCGCATGCACGTCGCGCAGGAATTCCAGCGTGTGCGGCGCGAAATCGACGATCAGCAGCCGGCCGGCCGGGCGCAGCAATCGTGCCGCCTCGCGGATGGCGCGGGCGGGATCGTCGAGATAGTGCAGCACCTGGTGGATGGTGACGAGATCGAAGGCATCGCGCTCGACCGGCGGCGCAAAAATGTCGCCCTGCCGCACCTGCGCGTTCGAAATGCCAGCCTTGTCGAGATTGGCGCGCGCCACCGTCAGCATCTCGCGCGACATGTCGATGCCGACGCCACGCCGGTAAAGCGGCGAGAAGATTTCGAGCAGGCGCCCGGTGCCGGTGCCGAGATCCAGCATCGACTGGAACGGCCGCTTGCCGACGAGCTTCAGCAGGGCTGTCTCAACGGCACGGTCCGGCACATGCAGTGAGCGGATATGGTCCCAGCTTGCGGCGTTTTCGGAAAAATATTCAGCGGCGCGGTCCTGTCGCTTGCGCTTGACCGAAGCCAGCCGTTCGAGATCGCGCTCGACCTGCGGATCGGCGCCACGGATGCCGGAGACCAGCCTGAGCACGAAATCGCGCGCCGCATCCGAATCCGACAGCCGGAAGAAGGCCCACGAGCCCTCCTGATAACGGCCGATCAATCCGGCCTCCAGCAAGAGCTTCAAGTGGCGCGACACGCGTGGCTGCGACTGGCCGAGGATTTGAGTGAGATCGGAAACGGTAAGGTCGCCGCGCGACAGCAGCGCCAGGATGCGCAACCGGCTGGATTCGGCCGCCGCCTTCAACGTATCCACCATCGTGTCGAGTGCGACATGCATCGGCGTATTCTCTTTGAAAAAGATATAAACATATGTTTATGTCGATTTTCATCGCCTTGCAAGCACTATGTCGCTTTCGGACAAAAAAATGGCGCATGCGTGATCCTGCAAGCCTGGACCGGTTTCCAGGCGGGGAACCGGTTTTCGGTCACGCCAGGCGGGAAACGTGATAGAGGCGAAAACCATGTTCGAGACGCGCAGCGGTGAAAGGCTTCTGGAAACCGACCCGGCTGATATGCCGCCGGACGGTCATGTCGTCTTCATCGGCCGCATCGCCTCACCGTGGCAGACACGTGAGACCTGTCCGAAGAACATGAGGGCGGCACGGGAGGCTGGCCAGCCGGCGATCCTCACCGTCGACCAGCCCTACCGTGACGGCCTGCTCGGGCTGGAGCGCGCCAGCCACGTCGTCATCCTGTCCTGGCTGCACCACGCGCCGCGGCGACTGATTGTGCAGAAACCGCGCCATGCCGCTGAACCGAAAGGCGTTTTTTCGCTGCGCTCCCCTGCCCGGCCGAACCCTATTGGGCTGCATATCGCCAGGCTCGTCGCCGTCGATATCGACACCGGCCGCATCGATCTCGACGCCATCGATGTGCTCGACGGCACGCCGGTCATCGACATCAAGCCCTATTTCGCCTCGACCGATGCCTTTGCCGAGGCGACCATTGCCGGGCGCGAAGAGTCCCCCGGGCGAGATGTACAATGAGCGCGCCGACCGGCCGCCGCCGCGCCATCGCCAAGGCGCTGACCGCGCTTTTGCCGCTGGCGCCCTATGCCGACATGGAAAGGATCCGCGCGGATGCCGGCGCGGTGCATATGAAGACCTTGCCGCCGACGATTGCCGTGTGGCTGGCGACCATTGCCCATATCCGCCATGCCCACACCGATTACGAAAAGCTGCTCGCCGAAGGCTATGACCGCGACTCGGCGCGGTTCTTCGTCATCGAACAGACCAACATTGTACTGACCCGCTGGCGCGCCACCCGCCTGCTCGACGACGACGATGAGGGCGAGTGAGGCGCCTTGGAGGCCTGCCCCGGCCCTGCCTTACGCCCGGTAGATCCACTGTTCGGGCACCCGCACCGAAATCTCCTCGCCGACCGTGATGCGGCCTGGCTTTTCGACCCAGGCGACGAGGCCGCGCAACCGCTTCGCCGCTTTCGGAAATGCCAGCGCGCCGGCCTCCTGGTCGGCCATGTCAGCATGTTCGGCGACCGATCGTCCGGCGATGCGACAAGGCCCGTTCTGCGCGTCGACCTTGACGGTAACGCCGCCCCTAAAGAACAGCATCGTGCCCGACGGCAGCATGGAGAGATGCGGCAGGCCCTCGATCAGGAGATTGGCGCCGATCCACTCCGGCTTGATCTCCTTGAGCCCCATCCGCCCTGCCACGATCGCCAGCTCGTCGGCCGCCACGATCGACAACTGCCGCTCGTTGCGCATCTCGGTGCCGCGCGGATACCAGGGTTCGCGGCCGCCCGAGCGCCGCGTGGCGCCGGCATGGAAATCACCGTCGATGCCGTCGAAACCGAGCCGCAGTTCATCCACCGCACGCGTCTCGAAATGGTCTGATGGCGCGACATAGAGCGACGTCACCTTCGCGGCTAGTTTTCGCGCCGGGATGATTTCGACAGGCGTCTCCGCTTCGGGAAAAAGATCCGGTGTGGTTGTCATCTGTTGCATGCCTTGGCATCTAGCCGACGTCGCCGGACGGGGTCCAGTCGAAAGCGCTGATGATCCAATCAACCGGGTTGATGGGCGTCGTCGTCGATCACGATCTTCTTACCCGAAATCCGGTGTCTTTTCGCGCCACGCCGCATTGCCGCCGTGCAGCGGCGATCTGGTGACAGCACTACGAGGAGGTTCCGATGCAGCCCGCACCCGCAATCGCAGCACTCTGGCTGATATGGCTCGTGTCCTGGCTGGCGGCCGCGGCCTGGGCCGATCCGGCAGCGAAGCGCGCCGGCTTCCAGGCGGAATTTCGTTATCGCGCCCTGTGGATGGCCGGCACCATCATGCTGTTCGTGCCGGCGCATAATTATGTCGGCCGGCTGCGGCTGTGGATGCCGACCCTCGCCGAGGCGTGGATCTGTGTCGCCCTAATCGCGATCGGCCTCGTCTTCTCCTGGTGGGCGCGGCTGCATCTTGGCCGGCTGTGGTCGGGTACGGTCACCGCGAAGGCCGGGCACCATGTTGTCGATACCGGTCCTTACCGGCTGGTCCGGCACCCGATCTATACCGGGCTGCTTTTGGCGGTCCTTGCCACCATGGCGGCGAAAGGCACGGTCTGGGGCATCGTCGGCGCTGCCCTCCTCACCATTGGCATCGTCATCAAAGCAAGGCTGGAGGAAGAGTTCCTGCGCGGCGAATTGGGCGCCGCCTATGACGAATATGCCGGCCGCGTGCCGATGCTGGTGCCGTTCGCGCCGAGCTAGACTAGCTGGCTCTACCTGCCGTGCAAAATAGCTCCGCCTGGAGACCTTACTAACGGCCCAAAGAAGCCGATGATACGTGTTATGCGCTTCTGGCCTGGGTCGAGAAAGGCTATGTCCAAACCCTCGGGAAAAGATGATCCATCCGGCATCACAAACTTCCACGCGAAGCGTGCGACCCCATGATGCACATCCACGTCACTTGTCCGCAAAATGCGGGCACCTGGCTGCTTGGCCAGAAGTCTTGTGATGTGCGCGAGCAGTTCTTCCGCGCCAATGGCATGGACTGTCGGATCTGTGTATGTTGCGCCATCGCTCCAGATCGGTAACAACAACGCCCGCCGCTGCTGGGCGTTCTCCTCCGACCAAGCAGCACAATACGAATCGATGAGTTGCGTCAAAGGCATTCTATTAGCCTCCATGGATCAAGTCTGACTCGGGATCATGCTTGGACAACAAAGCCAGAGCGCACCCTTCTTCTTTTGCCGCAAACAGCTCATCGTTATGCGGCCGACGGCAAGACGATCTCTTATCCGGCCTTACCCAGAAATTGCGATAGCACTGCGAAATCATCATGCAGGTGGCCAGCTGCAATCGCCCGTTGGAAGATCGCGTCGTAACCGTCGACCACAGAGCGGTCGATCTTACGCGCTTCCATCAGTTCCAAGAGATGCTGGAATGAGCTGTAGTGCGGCGAGATTGACGAGAGCGTCTCGTCGTCGCTGGCAAAACGGCCAGCATTCGTCCGCTTGATGAGGTCGGCGACAAGTCCGTCGACAACGGATGCGCTCGCGGTCCACTGCCGCGCCAGTTCGTCAAGGTCGATTTTCTCGGCTCGACATACGGCTACCGAATGAAGTGCGCCGAACAGCGCTCCCCACATGAGAGCGAGCAATGCGCTGTCAAGCGCGTTCGCGAGACCCAGATCCTCGCCGATATGCTGGACATTACCCCCGAGCGCACCAAGCATATCCTTGCCTGAATCGAAGGCCTGCCGTGGGCCTGAGGCCAGTATCGTGCCGTGGTCGGTACCGATGAAGTCCGGAGTGGCCATGATCGCGCCATCGAGATACGTCGCGCCGTGCTCGACTGCCCATCGACCTGCTTCGCGCGCACCATGGGGCGTTCCCGAAGTCAGTTCCACGACCAGTTTGCCCCGAATCGCCGAGGCGACGTCATCGCTGTGCAGCAGCGCGGCTGTTGCCGAATAGTCAGTCACGTTCACGACGATTATCTCAGCCGCGTCAACGGCTTCCCGCGCGGATGCCGCGACGGTGGCGCCTGCGGCAGCCAACGGCCTGGTCTTTTCCGCGGACCGGTTCCAGACCGTCGTGCGGTATCCCGCCTGAAGCAGCGCGCGGGCGAGTGCCGATCCCATACGTCCGGTCCCCAAAACACTGATTGCAGGCTTCATTCCGACACTCCATATCGATTGACGCAACACTCGGCACGCTTGCCGTTGAGGGAGAGCTATGATGTGGACGGCGTGGCGCCAATACGCACGGAGGCGTAAGTGGTTACCCGCAGGTAAGGAGAATGAGATGAACACGCCTACGGACAATGGTTTTTCGACAGCGATGAAGATGGTCGCAGGCAAATGGAAGATAAATATCCTTTGCGAGCTCGGCGCAGCGCCCCGCAGGTTCGGTCGGTTGAAGCAGTCGATTCCGGCGATCAGTGAAAAGATGCTGACGCAGCAATTGCGCGACCTGGAAGCTGGCGGCCTTGTGAACCGAAAAGTCTATCCAGGATCTCCGACAAAGGTCGTCTATTCCTTGACGGAGAGCGGAGCGGCGCTCAATGCCGGAGCAGAGGGATTATGCCTTTGGGGTGAGAAATTCCCTTCCCGTGCCGATGCTCAAGAGGGCACCCGTACTAAGAAGTCGCTGCCCAACTTCCTCTAAAGTTGATAGCGTATCGAGCGCGGGAGTGAAGCGAATGCCCACAGTTCGCCCGCTAGACTAGCGTCGGGATGGATCAGGCTCTGGATCACAGCATCCGCAACAAGGCGCCGCCGATCGAATAGCCGGCACCGAAAGCGCAGAGCAGGCCGTAGTCGCCGGCCTTCATGTCGGCATGGTTCTCCGACAGAGCGACGATAGCGCCGGCGCCCGCGGTGTTGCCGAGCCGCTCCAGCACCATCGGCGCACGGTCATGGTCGACCTCATGGCCGAACGACAGCTTCAGGATCATGGCGTTCATGCGCGCATTGGCTTGATGCAGCCAGAAGCGGCGGATCCCTTCCGGGGTCAATCCGTGCTCGGCCAGGAATTCGACGATGAATTTGTGACCGGCGACGGTGACTTCCTTGAACACCTTGTTGCCGACCTGCTTGATCAGATTGCCTTCCAGGTCGATCATATAGGGATCGTCCTGCGCGGTGCGGGTGTGGTAGCCGAGATTGGTGCGGATGTTGTTGGACATCTGCGTCCAGATACGCGTGTCGAGCACCTCGAAACGTCCCGGCCGCTTCTCGCCCTTGGCCAGCCCCTCGACCACCATCGAAACTGACGCATCGCCAAAGATGAAATGCGTCTGCCGGTCGCGGAAATTGAGATGTCCGGTGATGATCTCTGGCGTCGTCACCAGGATGCGCTTGTGCGCGCCCGCCCGCACCAGATTGACCGCGATGTGTAGCGCGGCGGCGGCCGAGGAGCAGCCAAGCCCCATATCGAAACCCGCACCCTTGGTGCCCAGCGCCTGCTGCATCTCGATGGCGATCGCCGGATAGGGCCGCTGTTGGTGCGAGGCCGAGCAGATCACCAGATCGATATCAGATGGCTGCAACCCGGCATGGTCGAGCGCTTTCCTCGCCGACGCAATGCCGAATTCGGCCTGCAGCGACAGCGCATCGTCCGGACGCGCCGGAATGCGCGGCGCCATGCGGGTCGGATCGAGAATGCCTTCCCGCTCGATCACATGGCGGGTCTGCACGCCCGAGGCATGAACGATGAAGGCGCTGTCCGATTTCGCCAGCAGCGCCTCGCCCGAAGCCTCGCGACGCACATTTTCCGTATCGACCCAGGCGTTGAAGCTTGCGACCAGCTCTTCATTGGTGATCGAAGGCTCGGGGATTTCAACGCCGAGGCCGCTAATGATGACGCGATGCATTTCCAGTCCGTCCCCGTGCGCAGGCGTTGCGGCTCTCATTTGGGCGCCGCGAAGGCTCGACGCAACAGTTTTCGTATCTGGTAGGTGTACGCCGGCATAAATCGAGTGTCTGAAGCGGCCGTTACCAGGCGCAGAGCTTGGTGTTGGTCTGCGGATTGTTCCAGCACGCGCCGTCGTCGCGGCTGCGCACGAATTGACCCGGCAGCGAGATATTGCGGCGCCCGAGATTGATAAAGCCGGCGGCAAAATCCGGCCCATCGATCTCCAGGACGTAGGTCGGATATCCCGGCGCCGAAATGCGGAAGCTGCCGTCGCTGTCCAGAGCCCGGTAGTTACAGGAGAAATAGCCGTCATCGGTGGTGAAGCAGCGCGCCCGTTTGGCCTCCGCCGCTATCGAGAAGGCAAGTATGGCGGCCATGCAAACGCTGCCGCCGAAAACCATCTTTTTCAGTGTCATCAACCACCCCATGGGCCCCATTACGGCCAAAAAAGACCTCGCGCCGCTGAAATGCGCATGGTGGCGAAACCGGGTCAAGCACCGGCCGGTACGGCCTTTCGGCGTGGCTAAAAGTTTCTAAGCAGCCCGCTTGGCAACGATGAAGATCCTGGGAAAGCGCAGCAATACCTTGCCGTTCGCCGTCTTCGGATAAGCCTCCGCAATCCTTGCCGTGTAGCGCTGCAGGAAAAGCTGCCGTTCATCCTCTTCAAGCGGATCGAGGAACGGCTTCAGCCCGGTCGACTTCACCCATTCTACGATGGCCTCGGCATCGGCCAGTGGATGATTGTAGATGGTGTGCCAGATATCGAGCCGGTCGGAAAATGGCGACAGAAGATCGTAGTAGAACGAGACCGGCGGCAGCGGCGCGCGGGCCGCATCCCTGAGCTTTTCAGCAAACGGTTTCTCCGCCGCCGTCTCCCGCATCAGTCGATGCGAATCCTCGGCCATATTGTCGGGCATCTGAACGGCAAGCGCGCCGCGGGGCGCCAGCAAGCCCATCAGCCGCTGAAAGATCGCCGGGTGCTCCGGCAGCCACTGGAACACCGCATTGGCGAAGATCACGTCGACCGGCTTCTCAGGCTGCCACGCCGCCGCATCCGCCAGGGCGAAGGTGACGCCGGGCAGGCGTGCCCTCGCCTTCTCGATCATGTCAGGCGAGGTGTCGAAGCCGCTGACCTCGGCATCCGGCCAGCGCTCGACGAGAAGCTCGGTCGAATTGCCCGGCCCGCAGCCGATGTCGACGACCCGGCGCGGGAAATCCACCGGCACCTGCGCCACGAGATCACGCGCCGGGCGCGTGCGCTCGTCCTCGAACTTCAGATATTGGGCGGCGGACCAGTCAGCCATTTTTTCCTCAACCTTCTCGAGAGATCGAGTTACCCAGCTTGGCGCACCTTTGCATCTCACTTCTGGTTGAGAACCGTCTGATGAGATGTTGGTCCGCAGGAAACTACCTTGTCAGCCGCTTGTACGTCATCCTGTGCGGGTTGACTGCGTCCGGCCCGAGGCGGCGGATCTTGTCCTGCTCGTAATCCTCGAAATTGCCCTCGAACCATTCGACATGGCTGTCGCCCTCGAAGGCGAGGATGTGCGTCGCCAGACGGTCGAGGAACATGCGATCGTGCGAGATGATGACGGCGCAGCCGGCGAAGTTTTCCAGCGCGTCTTCGAGCGCCGCCAACGTTTCCGTATCAAGATCGTTGGTCGGTTCGTCGAGCAGCAGCACATTGCCGCCGGTCTTCAGCATCTTGGCCAGATGCACGCGGTTGCGCTGGCCGCCGGAGAGATTACCGACCTTCTGCTGCTGGTCCTGGCCGCGGAAGTTGAACGACGAGCAATAGGCCCGCGTGTTGGCCTCGTATTTGCCGAGCTTGACCACTTCGGCGCCGCCCGAGATTTCTTCCCACACGGTCTTTGACGGATCGAGCTGGTCGCGGCTCTGGTCGACATAGCCGAGCTTGACCGTCTCGCCAACGCGGACCGTGCCGGCATCCGGCTTTTCCTGGCCGGTGATCATGCGAAACAGCGTCGTCTTGCCGGCGCCGTTCGGGCCGATGACGCCGACGATGCCGCCGGGCGGCAGCTTGAATTCCAGCCCTTCGATCAGGAGCGTATCGCCAAAACCCTTCGACAGGCCGTCGACCTCTATCACCACATTGCCGAGCCGCTCGCCATGCGGAATGACGATCTGGGTGTCTGTCGGACGCCGCTTGTCGGCTGCATCCAGCAGATCCTGGAACGCCTGGATACGCGCTTTCGACTTGGTCTGCCGGGCCTTCGGGCTGGACTGGATCCACTCGCGCTCGCGGCCGATGGCGCGCTGGCGGGCGTCGTCCTCGCGGCCCTCCTGCTTGAGGCGCTTAGCCTTGGCTTCGAGATATTTGGTGTAGTTGCCCTCATAGGGAATGCCGCGGCCGCGGTCGAGCTCGAGAATCCAGCCGGTTACATTGTCGAGGAAGTAGCGATCGTGGGTGATGATCATCACCGCGCCGGGATAGGCGCGCAGGTGCTTTTCCAGCCAAGCCGTGGTCTCGGCGTCGAGATGGTTGGTCGGCTCGTCGAGCAGCAGAAGGTCGGGCTGGCGCAGCAGGAGCTGGCAGAGCGCGACGCGGCGGCGCTCGCCGCCCGACAGCTTGGTGACGTCGGCATCCTTGGGCGGGCAGCCCAGCGCCTCCATCGCCATCTCGACCTGCTGTTCGAGATCCCAGAGATTGAGCCGGTCCATCTCGTCCTGCAGCTTGGCCGACTCGTCCGCCGTCTCGTCGGAATAGTTCATCATCAATTCATTGTAGCGCTCGATGATGGCGGTCTTGGCGGCGACGCCTTCCATGATGTTTTCGAACACAGTCTTTTTCGGATCGAGCGCCGGCTCCTGCGCCAGGTAGCCGACGGTAGCACCCTCGGCCAGCCACGCCTCGCCGTTCCACTCCTTGTCGATGCCGGCCATGATCTTGAGGATCGTCGACTTGCCGGCGCCGTTGGGGCCGAGGATGCCGATCTTGGCGTCGGGGTAGAAGGACAGATGGATGTTCTCGAGCACCTTCTTGGTGCCATAGGCCTTGTTGAGGCCGGCCATGTGATAGATGAACTGGCGTGCCACGCGCGCTTTCCCTGAAAAGTCGACTGGAATGTCGGATTGAGTGGAAGTTGGGCGCTATGTAGGCGATGCGGCGCCGAACGGCAAACGGTTTTGGCGCATCAGTCCTGCCTTCGGCCGTCAAGCATCCACCGAAGTGGCGACGTTTTCGGTCCGTCCTACAGCCCGGCGCAAGCACTGGTTAACCATTCCGCGTCAAAACGGTGTTGGGTGGGAAATCGTCGGCGAGCCGCGATTTCCGCAGAGGGATCGGGTCGAAGGCATTGCTGAACAGTCTCCTGCTCCTTGCCGAAGCGGCGCTTTATTTCGGCGCCATGACCACGCTTTTCCGGTTCAGGCACCGCATCGGCCTCGGCGTGTTCATATGCGCGCTTGGCGTCATGCATTTTCTGGAAACCTACCTCGCCAGCGTGTTTTATGTCGCGCTGCCCTTCGGCATGGTTTCGCCGGGTTCCGCGGTGCTGTTCTCCGGCAAGCTGGTGATGCTTCTCCTGCTCTACATCAAGGAGGACGCGGCCACTGTCCGTCAGCCGATCTACGGCCTGTTGCTCGGCAACGCCCTGATGATCGGACTTGTGCTGATCCTGCGCATGCATGCGATTTCGCCGCTTCCCAGCGGCAAGCTTCCCGACATCGGCTTCATCGACCAGATGGGCTGGCTGATGGTGTGGGGTACGACACTGCTGTTCATCGACGCCATCCTGATCATCCTGCTTTATGAAAAGCTTGGGCGTTATCTGCGCAAGGCGCTGTTTACCCGTATCCTGATCTCGGTTGCTTGCGTGCTGACCTTCGACCAGGCGGGATTTTTCACCGCGCTGCATTTCGTCACCGGCGCGCCGATCGGGGTCTTCTTCGGTGGCTGGTTCGCCAAGATGGTGGCCGCCCTTGCTTACGCCACCATGCTTGTCGCCTATCTCAAATGGTTCGAGGCGCGGCAGATCCCAGCGCCGCGTGGACTTTCCGACATTTTCGACACATTGACCTATCGCGAGCGCTATGAGGCGCTGGTCGAGCATGTCGGCCGCGACGGCCTCACCGGCCTGCTGCACAGGGGCCGTTTCGACAGCGATGGCGAAGCCGGCGTTGCCGCCAGCCTGCGGACGGCAAAGCCGCTCAGTCTCCTGATCATCGATGTCGACCATTTCAAATCGATCAACGACCGTTTCGGCCACGCCGAGGGCGACAAGGTGCTGAAATCGATCGCTGCCCTGCTCGGCGAGATCGCCAGCCCCGAGGACGAGGTGTTCAGGATCGGCGGCGAGGAGTTCGCCATCCTCTGCTCGCGTCCGCATTCGCTCGCCAGGCTGCTTGGCGAAAGCATCCGCCATGCGGTCAAGGCATCCCCGGCCACCAGCCGGTTCGATATCACCGTCAGCGCCGGCATCTCCACCGTCAGCGAGTCGACCCGTTGCCTTGCCGACCTTTTCGCGCTGGCCGACCAGCGTCTCTACAAGGCCAAATCGACCGGACGCGACCGCACCATTGGCGAACCGGGCGGTCACGAGGCCGACAGCCTCAAGGCGTGGACCAGATCAGGGCGCGGCGCCGGGGCATAGCTTGCGGCCTGCCTGCTGGCTTGCCTGTTATTGGAACCCTACGGAATCGATGACGCCCTTCGGACAACCGGCTTTGCTTGTCGGCGCGGACGCCTGCATCAGGTCGCCGAGCTTGCTGTTCAGACCAATAGGACCGGTCAGGCCAAGCGTCAGCTCACCAATGAGCCGCCTGCCGTCCGACGGATCGACCAGGCAGGAGACGCGGACCCGCTCGCCTGCCCCGGCGCCAAAGGCGCTGTCGAAGGCACTTCGAATCTGATTTGACGTCAGCTGCTTGCCGACATTCTTTGCGAACAGATCGCGCACCGGCGAAGCATTCACCGCGCGCATCAGCCTCAGCGCATCGGAGAAATACTCTTGCTGGCTCTTGCCGTAGCAAGTGCCGTGCTTGATCCATTCATGCCTTTCCAGGTCGGATGCGGTGCCCGGCATCACCTGGTCGAGTTCCGACCGTGTATTCGCATCGAGCTCGACTGGCGGCAGATCCTGCCAATGGGCCGGATTGTCGTTGGCCTTGTCGGCCGCTGCCACCTGGCAATAGAAATTCCCATTCGGCTGCGGCCACAACCCATGCAAGGTGAAATGCGTCGCGTCAAAGCCGCGAGTGGTCTGGGCCTTGCACTCGGTCTTGCCGGGCTTGGTCTCGCAAAACGCCGGCTGCCAGCTCAACGCGAAGACATATTCGGGCTTTCCCGAGGCCGCGGCCTTGCTTTGATCGGCCGGCGCGGGTGCAGCCGGCGATGCGCTGCCGCCCGAAACATGGCCACAACTTACCTTCACCCAGCGGCGCTCCGGATCCGCTCCCGGCACGCGGATCAGATAGTGCGTCGGCGCATCCTTGTTGCCGGCCAGCAGCTCGTAGCTCTGTCCGGCACTGGTCGAGATATCGCCGGGGTTCTTGCCGCTCTTGACGGCCTGCGTCGCCGGACAGGCGGCGTCGGCCACGAAGGCGCCGCTCATCTTCACCTCGGCGCGCGCCGTACCCGTCAGCAACATGGCCAAAAGCGCCAATCCGAAAGCAAGACCTGACCGCATAAGAATTCCTCGATTGAAAAACTGCGGCAGCAGACTGCCGCCCTCTTCTGGATATCAGGATTTTCCTTGTCAGAATTGCGATACTGCGAAGCAAGAACGGTGCGGAAAACGCCGCCGTCGGATTGACGCAGGATAGGCGCCGGCACACAACGCTTTAAAGGCGTGGAAAACGCGTTGGGGACGAAGCGAGAAATGTCATTCAGCCAACAGCGCATACTGCGTTCGCCGACCGGGGCCGAGCTCACCCTCTATGTCAAACGCGCCGAAGGCCGCCCGCGCGCCGTGGTCCAGATCAATCACGGCCTGGCCGAGCACGCCGCGCGCTATGTCCGCTTCGCCACCTTTCTGGGTCAGCGCGGCTTCCATGTCTACGCCCATGACCATCGCGGCCATGGCGCAACCAGGGCGCCCGATGCCCCCCTCGGCAGGTTCGCTCAAACAGACGGCGGCATCAAGGTCATCGCCGATGTGGCGGCCGTGCACGATCTGATCGCCAGCGAACATCCCGGTCTTCCGGTCATCCTTTTCGGCCATTCGATGGGCGGCCTCGTTGCGCTGAATTTCATGCTTGCCCTTTCGGGCCGGCTGCACGCCGCCGCCATCTGGAACGCCAATTTTTCCACTGGGCTCGCCGGCCATGCCGCCCTGGCCATCCTGGCCTGGGAAAAATTCCGGCTGGGCTCCGACGTGCCGTCGCGCCTGCTGCCGAGGCTGACATTCCAGACCTGGGGCAAGGCTGTCCCCGGTCACCGCACGCCATTCGACTGGCTGTCGCGTGATGCGGCCGAAGTCGATAAATATGTCGCCGATCCGCTCTGCGGCTGGGATGCCTCGGTGTCGATGTGGCGCGACGTGTTCGGCTTCATCTTCCACGGCGCCGTCGATGCCAATTTTTCCGATATCCGCAAGACCCTGCCGATCTATCTGGTCGGCGGCGAAAAGGACCCGGCTACCGACGGCGGCAAGGCGGTCAGCCACCTTGCCGGGCGCATGCACAGGATGGGCTTTTCGAATCTCGTTTCAAAGGTTTACGCCGAGACCCGCCACGAAAGCCTGAACGAGGTGAACAGAGACATCATCATGAACGATTTCGCCACATGGGCTGGAGGCACGCTGAAAGCCTGATGGGTTGGCCCATCGCAAGGACCGTGACAGCGGCACGCGGGATTGATAGAGGCTGCGCTTTCGATCAATCTGTGGTGATCCATGACTGAGCCTCCACTGAAAGGCGTGCGCGTCATCGAACTCGCCCGCATCCTGGCCGGGCCTTGGGCCGGGCAGTTGCTGGCCGATCTCGGAGCCGACGTCATCAAGGTCGAGAGCCCCGACGGCGGCGACGATACCCGCAAATGGGGACCGCCCTTCGTCATGAGCCATGACGGCGAGAACCTCTCGGCCGCCTATTACCATTCCTGCAATCGCGGCAAGCGCTCCATATCAGTCGACTTCTCGACACCGGAAGGTGCCGAGACGATACGCCGGCTGGTCGCGACAGCGGATGTGCTGATCGAGAACTTCAAGCTCGGTGGCCTCAGGAAATACGGGCTCGACCATGATAGCCTGCGCAAGATCAACCCGCGCCTGATCTATTGCTCGATCACCGGCTTCGGCCAGGACGGACCCTATGCGCCTCGCGCCGGCTACGATTTCATCATCCAGGCCATGGCCGGCATGATGTCGATCACAGGTGAGGCCGGCCGCGAGCCGCAAAAGGCCGGCGTCGCCATCTCCGATATCTTCACCGGCCTCTATTCGGTCATCGCCATCCAGGCCGCCCTTCGCCATGCCGAGAAGACCGGCGAAGGCCAGCATATCGATATGGCGCTCTACGACAGCCAGATCTCGGCACTCGGCAACCAGAACCTCAATTATCTGGTGTCGGGAAAATCGCCGGTGCAGATGGGCAACGCGCATATGAACATCGCGCCCTACGAGGTGCTGCCGGTGAAGGATGGTCACATCATCCTGGCCGTCGGCAATGACGGCCAGTTCGCCAAATTCTGTGCTGCCGTCGGTCTCGACGAATTGCCTGCGAACCCCGATTTCGCTACCAATCCCGCCCGTGTCGCCAACCGGGTGAAGCTGCGCGAACGCGTGATCGAGACGCTGAAGGCTTTCGATCGCGATCCGTTGCTGACCAGGCTCGAAGCAGCTGGCGTGCCGGCGAGCCCGATCAACAATATCGGCCAGATGTTTGCCGATCCGCAGACGATTGCGCGCGGGATGCGGCTCGACCTCGACGACGGCCACGGCAATCTTCTGCCTTCGGTGCGCGCGCCGATGGTCATGTCGGGCACGCCGCTCGTCTATGAGCGGCCTTCGCCGCGTCTGGGCGAACACACCGAAGAAATCCTTGCCGAGCTGGAGAGATCAGGAAAATGAAGACCGGCGGACAATTGATTGTCGATGCGCTCGAAGCCAACGGCACCGACCGCATCTATTGCGTGCCGGGAGAATCCTATCTCGCGGTGCTCGACGCGCTGCACGATTCGCCGATCCGCACCATCGTCTGCCGCCAGGAAGGCGGTGCGGCGATGATGGCCGACTGCCATGGCCGCCTGACCGGCAGGCCCGGCATCTGCTTCGTCACCCGCGGCCCCGGCGCCACAAACGCTTCGGCCGGCATCCACATCGCCATGCAGGATTCGGTTCCCGTCATCCTGTTCATCGGCCAGGTCGCCAGCCACGCCAAGCAGCGCGAGGCCTTCCAGGAAGTGGATTACGTCAGGTTTTTCGGCGACATCGCCAAATGGGTCGTCGAAATCGATGACGCCTCGCGCATTCCCGAATTCGTCACCCGCGCCTTCGCGGTGGCGACATCCGGCCGTCCCGGCCCGGTGGTGGTCTCGCTGCCCGAAGACATGCTGACCAGCCTGGCCGAGGCACCGGAAGCGCTTCCGCACACGCCGGTGGAGACGCGTCCCGGCGAGGCTGAGCTAGACTCGCTGGAAATGCTGCTTACCGGCGCAAAGCACCCCTTCGTTATTCTCGGCGGCACGCGCTGGGACGAGCAGGCAGTGGCGCGGATGCGGACGATCGCCGAGACGTGGTCGCTGCCCGTGGGATGTTCCTTCCGCCGTCAGATGCTGTTCGACCATCTTCATCCGAGTTATGCCGGCGACGTCGGCATCGGCATCAACCCGAAGCTGGCGGCGGCGATCAAGCAGGCCGATGTCGTGCTGCTGATCGGCGGCCGCATGGGCGAGATGCCGTCATCCGACTACACGTTGCTGAAGAGCCCCTTTCCCGACCAGGCGCTGGTGCATGTCCATGCCGACGCCGGCGAATTGGGCCGCGTCTACCGGCCGACCCTGGCGATCAATGCTTCGCCTTCGGCCTTTGTTGAAGCCTTCGCGAAACGAAAGCCAACCGGCACGCCCGCCTGGGCACCGGAGACGGCGAAGCATCATGCCGCCTATCTCGACTGGTCGACACCGCCGGAAACCGGCCCGGGTCCGGTACAGATGGGGCCGATCATGAACTATCTCGAAACGGTGCTGCCCGACGATGCGATCCTTACCAATGGCGCCGGCAATTACGCGACCTGGGTGCATCGCTTCCACCGATCCCGCCGCTTTGGCACCCAGGCGGCCCCCACCTCCGGCTCGATGGGCTATGGCACGCCGGCGGCGGTCGCCGCCAAGGAATTGTTCCCGGATCGCGACGTCATCGCCTTTGCCGGCGACGGTTGCTTCCTGATGAACGGGCAGGAATTCGCCACCGCCGTGCAATACAATCTCCCGATCGTCGTCATCGTCGTCAACAACGGCATTTACGGCACCATCCGCATGCATCAGGAGCGAGAATATCCCGGCCGCGTCGTCGCCACGGACTTGAAAAATCCTGATTTCGCAGCTCTCGCCCGCGCCTATGGCGGCCATGGCGAGACGGTGGAGAAGACCGCCGATTTCGCGTCCGCCTTCGAGCGCGCGCGCAGCAGCGGCAAACCCTCGATCGTCGAGATCAGGCTCGATCCAGAGGCCATCACGCCGACCCGCACGATGACCCAGATTCGCGACAAGGCCTGATAAACAGGGCGGTTGCCCTGTTTGCTGTCGTCGTCTGCCTATTCGGCCTTCTCGATCTGCCCGCGGATCTCGCCGTCCTTGTTAGCGGCGGTGTGGATGTTGATGTAATATTTGCCGGCCATCAGGTCGGCAGCCTGCGCGTCGGTCAGGGTCGCCGAACCCTTGAACGGGCTTTTCGGGGTCCCCTTGAACGGGATGACGACCCCGGCATTTTCACCCTTTGCGGCCGGACCGTGAATATGCTCCGCCGTCGCCGGCCCGCTGAGGCCGGCATATTTTACCGCCCAGCTGAGCCGTTTGGTGGCGGTGTCGAAGACGAGCGCGGCCGTGCCCTCGCCCTTCGTGGTAACAGGCGGGTTCTGCTGCGCGCCATCGAGCGTCGCCTTCATCTTCACCATGTCGGCCAGGGCCGGTGAAGCACACAGGATGGAAGCAGACATGGCCAGCGCCGAAAGCATCGGCGAAAGGGATTGAATGCGCATGGAAATCTCCGTTGTCCGGTAGCATCCGCCGAACCGGATACTACCGCCAAAACGCCTGTGCGAAACGGATGTTTCCGTGGTAACGCCTATTTTACATGCGAAAAGGGGCGGTTGCCCGCCCCTTTCCTCGATCTGCGGCCAAGCAGGCCTGCCTGATCGCCCTATTTGATCGCCCCTATTTAATGGCCTTGTCGGTGATGGCGGTCGTGTAGGCGCCAGTCGGCTGCTTGGCGATGATCTTCTGGTCGAGCAGCGCCTTGGCGGTGCGCTCGTAGGTCTCCGGATCGAGCTTGCCGTCGGCATTGTCGATCAGCTTGGCGACTTCGCCCATCATCCGCTTCTGGTGGTTCTCGTCCTGGCCGCCATTGTCCATGACGATGCCGGCCGCCTCATCGGAATTGTCGACGGCGTATTTCCAGCCCTTCATCGAGGCGCGCACGAAGCGCACCATCTTGTCCTCGAAGGCCGGATCCTTGAGCTTGTCTTCGGAAGCATAAAGCCCGTCCTCAAGCAGGTCGTTGCCCATCGCCGAATAGTTGAACACCGTCAGCTCTTCCGGCTTGTAGCCGGCGTCGATGAGCTGCCAGTATTCATTGTAGGTCATCACCGAGATGCAATCCGCCTGCTTCTGGATCAGCGGCTGCACGTCGAAGCTCTGCTTCAGCACGGTGACACCGTCCGGGCCGCCCTCGGTCTTCAGACCAAGCTTGTTCATCCAGGCGTAGAACGGATACTCATTGCCGAAGAACCAGACGCCGAGCGTATGGCCCTTGAAATCGGCTTCGGTCTTGATCGGGCCGTCCTTCGGGCAGACCAATTCCATGCCGGCCTTCTTGAACGGCTGGGCGATGTTGACCAGCGGCACGCCCTTTTCGCGGGCAGCCAGCGCGCCGCCCATCCAGTCGACGATGACGTCGGCGCCGCCGCCGGCGATCACCTGCTCCGGCGCAATGTCGGGACCGCCCGGCTTGATGTCGACGTCGAGGCCCTCGGCTTCGTAGAAGCCCTTGGCCTTGGCGACATAGTAGCCGGCGAACTGGGCCTGCGTGACCCATTTCAGCTGCAGCGTCACCTTGTCGGCCGCCATCGCCTGGAAAGCGGCCAGCGACATCGCGCCGGCCAGTACAGGAATAACAAGTCTTTTCATGTTTTTACCCTCTGAAGTTAGTGCCCTTAAACCCACCGCCCTATCCACCACGGACAGAGGGGTGCCAAAACGTGACGGCTCTCTCGAAAAGAGCGACCACGCCATAAAAGACCGAACCCGCAAGTGCTGCAACTGCGATTTCGGCCCAGACCATGTCGATGTTCATCCGCCCGACCTCCGTCGAAATCCGGAATCCCATGCCGACGACAGGCGTGCCGAAGAACTCGGCGACGATGGCGCCGATCAGCGCCAGTGTCGAATTGATCTTCAGCGCGTTGAAGATGAAGGGCGCCGCGGCCGGCAACCGGAGCTTGAACAGCGTCTGCCAGTAGCCCGACGCATAGGTGCGCATCAGGTCGCGCTCCATATGCCCGGAAGCAGCAAGCCCGGCGACGGTATTCACCAGCATCGGGAAGAAGGTCATGATGATGACGACGGCTGCCTTGGACTGCCAGTCGAAGCCGAACCACATGACCATGATGGGCGCCACACCGATGATGGGCAGCGCCGAGACCATGTTGCCGATCGGCAGCAGGCCACGGCGCAGAAAGGGAACGCGGTCTGCCAGGATGGCGGCGACGAAGCCAGCGGCATTGCCCACGACATAGCCAAAGATCACCGCCTTGAAGATGGTCTGCCTGACATCGGCGCCGAGCACTGGCAGCGAATTGGCGATACGGGCGCCGATGGCGCTTGGCGGCGGCAGCAGGATGAAGGGAATGCCCGCGCCTCTGGTGACCGCTTCCCAGATGATCAGGATCCAGGCGCCGAAGATAGCGGGGATGATCAGGCGCAAACCCGTCCGCGCCCATTTGGCGAGAGGACGCAATGAGGACAGCACGGCCACACAGCGCCAGCCAAGCAGCCAGCCAGCCGCCAACAACAGGAAATACGGCGCCAGTGCCGTGCCTTCGAAGCCGTTTATGCCCGTGATCAACAGCCAGGCGACCAGATGGGCGCCGACAAACAACACCACGGCCTCGGTGATTGGCGGTATCCTCACCATCGAGACCAGTGCCGCCAGCATGGCCAGGCCGAACGTCAGGGCCTTGGTTCCGAGATAGGGATAGGTGAAGCTTCCCGTCGGGTCCGCCAGCGCCGTCGCTTCCGGCTTCGTCATCGCGCCGAGCGCGATGGCGATCAGGCAAAGCAGGATCGCCAACACCGCCTGCCAGGAGGGTTTCAGCCAGTTCATGCCGGCCTCCCGCCCATGGCGCGGTCGACGAGGCGCCCGGCAATGCCGACCACCATGACGAGCAGCGCGGCCACCACGGAGCCGGCGACCAGCGCCGACCAGATGTCGATGGTCTGGCTGTAATAGGCGCCGGCAAGCAGCTTGGCGCCGATGCCGGCGACGGCACCCGTCGGCAGTTCACCGACGATGGCGCCGACCAGGCTCGCCGCCACCGCCACCTTCATCGAGGTGAACAGGAACGGCACCGAAGCCGGCACGCGCAATTTCCAGAAGGTCTGTGCGCGGCTGGCATTATAGGTGTGCATCAAGTCGAGATGCGTGATTTCCGGTGAGCGCAGCCCTTTCACCATGCCGACCGCCACCGGGAAGAATGACAGATAGGTCGAAATCAGCGCCTTGGGGATCAGCCCGGTGATGCCGATCGCCGCCAGCACGACGATGATCATCGGCGCCACCGCCAGGATCGGAATGGTCTGCGAGGCGATGATCCACGGCATCAGGCTGCGGTCGAGCGTCGCCACATGCACGATGCCGACGGCAATGACGATGCCGAGCGTCGTGCCGAAGGCGAAGCCTAGCAGCGTCGACGACAGCGTCACCCAGGCATTGTAGACGAGACTGCGGCTCGAGGTGACGCTGCGCAGGAAGGTGTTTTCGAAAAAATTCACCGCCACCTGATGCGGCGCCGGCAGCGTTGGCTTGGGCTGCGCCAGCGTCTTGCCAATGAATTCGACGACGCCGGGCGTCTCATTGGCGCGCCGGTCGAGATCGCGCTGGAACGGCGTGTTAAGGATGACGGCGAAGACATACCAGACCACCACGATGCCCACGAGGATCGAGGTCACGGGGATGATCTTGTCGCGGAAGGAGTCTATCACGAGTACTCCCCTTCTTTCCCCAGCGGGAGAGAGCGGCGATACCCGTTCTTCGTCATCCTAGGGCGAAGCAAGGAGCGAAGCGACGCGGCGCAGACCCTAGGATCCATGCCGTTACCTCGCGGCTCCGCAACGGTGCGGAATATGGCTTGCCTCGCAGACATTCCAAACCGTTTGCGCCATTCGATTAGTGTCACGGCATGGATCCTAGGGTCTGCGCAGGTCGCTTCGCGCCTGCTTCGCCCTAGGATGACGAAGGCATAGTCAGCCGCTCGCTGGTGAGGGCGCTCAATCCTCATAGCTGTGCCCGGCGTGGAGGCCGTCGCGCACGCGCGCCGCGATTGCCAGGAACTCCGGCGTTTCGCGGATATGGAGCGGTCGCTCTTTCGGCAGCGTCGATTCGATGACGTCGCTGACGCGGCCCGGTCGCGGCGACATGACGACGATCCGGGTCGACAGATAAACCGCCTCGGGAATCGAGTGCGTGACGAAGCAGATGGTCTTGTTGGTGCGCTCCCACAGTTCCAGAAGCTGCTTGTTGAGATGGTCGCGCACGATCTCGTCCAGCGCGCCGAACGGCTCGTCCATCAACAGCAGATCGGCGTCGAAGGCGAGCGCCCGCGCGATCGAGGCGCGCTGCTGCATGCCGCCCGAAAGCTGCCAGGGATATTTCTTCTCGAAGCCCGAGAGGTTGACGAGGTCGAGCGTGCGCTTGATGCGTTCGACCTGCTCCGCCTTGGAGAGACCGATGATCTCCAGAGGCAGCGCCACATTGCGCTCGATCGAGCGCCAGGGAAACAGCGCGGCCGCCTGGAACACATAGCCGTAAGCACGCTTTTCGCGCGCCTGCTCCGGTGTCATGCCGTTGACGGAGATACTGCCCGATGTCGGCTTCTCCAGATCGGCGATGACCCTGAGCAAGGTCGTCTTGCCGCAGCCGGACGGGCCGATGAAGGAGACGAACTCGCCTTTGCCGATGGTCAGGTCGACATCGGTCAGCGCCTGCACGGGGCCGTCGTTGGTCTGGAAGGTAAGGCCGAGCTTGCTTGCCGAAACGACGGCTGGCGACTGTCCCGTCATCGGCTGCAGCCTGCCTTGCCGTTGCCCTGCCGTGGCGACGGAAATCCTGTTGATTTTGCGATTGTGTTGCTTTCCACTCGCCCCGTCCTGTTGACCCTTGTCCCATTCGTCAGACGCCCGGAGTGTTCCCGATGTCGCCCAAACCCACTTGTCACCTTATCCGCCCTGAAAGCACTTATGAAGGCAAGCAGGGGCTGACTTATTTCGCCGGCATTGCCACGGAGTCGGTCGGCTCCTCCGGCATATGCATGCATGTGCTCACCATGCCGCCTGGCGCGCGCGCCAAGGCGCACATGCACGAAAACCACGAAACGGCGATCTATGTGCTCTCCGGCGAAGTCCATACCTGGTACGGCGACCGGCTCGAGCATCATATCGTCGTCAAGGCTGGCGACCTGTTCTACATCCCCGCCGGCGTGCCGCATCTGCCCGCCAATCTGAGCGGGGCACCCTCTTCCGCGGTCATTGCCCGCACCGATCCTAACGAGCAGGAAAGCGTCGTCCTGCTGCCGGAACTGGATGCGCTGGTCGCCTGAGGCGAAAACCAAGCAGCTCAAACCCCGGTCGCCGGAATACCTGTGCGTTCCACCTTGCGCGGCGCGGAAATCTCCTTCCACGTCGACAGTGCCCGGTTGATCGCCGCGTTCGGCTCGCGGCCGACGAACTCGCCATGGCCAGGCTTGGCCTTGACCTCGGCCTCCTCGATCGACAATTCGCCGCGCGAGAAGACGAAGCGCGGCAGGCCGGTCACCTCAAAACCCTCGAAGACGTTGTAGTCGATCACCGATTGCTGCTTCTTGGCCGTGATCTTCTTCTTGCGCTTTGGGTCCCAGACGAGGATGTCGGCATCCGCGCCTTCGACAATGGCGCCCTTCTTCGGATACATGTTGAGGATCTTGGCGATGTTGGTCGAGGTTACCGCGACGAACTCGTTCATCGTCAGCCGGCCGGTGTTGACGCCGGTGGTCCACAGCATCGGCAAGCGGTCCTCGAGCCCGCCCGTGCCGTTCGGGATCTTGGTGAAATCGCCGACGCCGTTGCGCTTTTGGCTGGTGGTGAAGGCGCAATGGTCGGTCGCCACCACTTGCAGCGATCCGGCCTGCAGGCCGGCCCACAGCGAGTCCTGATGCAGCTTGTTGCGGAAGGGCGGGCTCATCACGCGGCGCGCCGCATGGTCCCAGTCCTTGTTGAAATACTCGCTCTCGTCGAGCGTCAGATGCTGGATCAGCGGCTCGCCGAACACGCGCATGCCTTTCTGGCGTGCGCGACGAATGGCTTCGTGGCTCTGCTCGCAGGAGACATGCACGACATAGAGCGGCACACCGGCCATGTCGGCGATCATGATGGCGCGGTTGGTCGCCTCGCCTTCCACATCCGGCGGTCGCGAATAAGCATGCCCCTCCGGGCCATTGTTGCCGGCGGCCAGCAGCTTCTGCGAGAGGGCCGCGACGACGTCACCGTTCTCGGCATGGACCAGCGGCAGCGCGCCAAGATCGGCGCAGCGCTGGAACGATGCATACATTTCGTCGTCGTCGACCATCAGCGCGCCCTTGTAGGCCATGAAATGCTTGAACGAGGTGATGCCCTTGTCGACGACGGTCGCCATCTCGTCGAACACCTGCTTGCCCCACCAGGTGATCGCCATATGGAAGGAATAGTCGCAGGCAGCCTTCGACGTCTTGTTGTCCCACATCTGCAACGCCTCGAGCAGCGACTGCTGCGGCGAAGGCAGGCAGAAATCGACCACCATCGTCGTGCCGCCCGACAAGGCCGCGCGCGTGCCGCTCTCGAAATCGTCGGCCGAATAGGTGCCCATGAACGGCATTTCGAGATGGGTGTGCGGATCGATCCCGCCCGGCATCACATAACAGCCAGTGGCGTCGAACTCATGATCGCCATGCAGGTTGGAACCAATGGCGACGATCTTGCCGTGCTGCATCAGCACGTCGGCCTTCCATGTGCGGTCGGCGGTGACGATGGTGCCGTTCCGGATGACTTTGGTCATTTTCTTGTTCCCTTGTTCTCCTCGCGCTTCTTGTGAGCGGCGTTTGAAATCCGAATTTCTAGTTCACTCCACGATAACAGCCGTCTCAACCACCGCATGGAACAGCACGTCGGCGCCGGCGGCCGCCCATTCCTTGGTGATCTCCTCGGCCTCGTTGTGGCTGAGCCCATCGACGCAAGGGCACATCACCATCGCCGTCGGCGCGACACGGTTGATCCAGCAGGCATCGTGGCCGGCGCCGGAGACGATGTTGCGATGCGTATAACCCAGGCGCTCTGCCGCATCCCGCACCGCCTTGACGCAGTTCTTGTCGAAGGTGACGGGATCGAAATGGCCAACCTGCTCGATCGCATACTTGATGTCGAGCGCATCGCAGATCGTGTCGATGCCTTCGCGGATACGCCCGTCCATCGCGTCGAGCACTTCCTTTTCCGGCGAGCGGATGTCGATGGTGAAGACGGTGCGGCCGGCAATGATGTTGCGCGAATTGGGATAGACCTCCATATGGCCGACCGCGCCGACGGCGTCGGGCTGGTAGTCCATGGCGATCTCGTGCACCAGCTCGATGACCCGCGCCATGCCGAGCCCGGCATTGCGGCGCTTGGGCATCGGCGTCGAGCCGGTATGCGCCTCCTTGCCGGTCAGCGTCACTTGCAGCCACTTCAATCCCTGGCCATGAGTAACGACGCCGATATCGATGCCTTCGTCCTCGAGGATCGGCCCCTGCTCGATATGCAGTTCGAAGAAAGCGTGGATCTTGCGCTCGCCGACCTTCTCGGTGCCCTTCCAGCCAATGCGTTCGAGCTCCTCGCCGAATTTCTTGCCGTCCTTGTCGACATGCTCGTAGACGTCAGCCTGGTCGAGCACGCCGGCGAAGACGCCTGACGCCATCATGGCCGGCGCAAAGCGCGCGCCCTCTTCGTTGGTCCAGTTGGTGACGACGATCGGATGCTTGGTCCTGATGTCGAGATCGTTGAGCGAGCGGATGATCTCCAGCCCGCCGAGCACGCCGAGCACGCCGTCATACTTGCCGCCGGTCGGCTGCGTGTCGAGATGGCTGCCGACATAGACCGGCGGCAATTCAGGGTCGGTGCCTTCGCGGCGGGCAAACATCGTACCCATCTCGTCGAGGCCCATCTCAAGCCCGGCCGCCTCGCACCAGCGCTTGAACAGGTGCCGCCCCTCGCCGTCTTCGTCGGTCACCGTCTGGCGATTGTTGCCGCCGGCAATGCCGGGGCCAATCTTCGCCATCTCCATGATCGAATCCCACAAACGGTCTGAATTCACTCGCAGATTCTCGCCGGGGGCGGCCATTTAAAACCTCTTCGATTGCGCGGCCACCCTCCCCTCGAGGGGGAGGGATATCCGCGCCCAGTTTCTCAATCGATCGACCTCAGCACATCCCGCACATGGTCGATCAATTCGTTGATCTGGCCCTTGGTGATGATCAGCGGCGGCGACAGCGCGATGATGTCGCCGGTGGTGCGGATCAGCGCGCCGCGCTCGAACGCCTTGACGAAGGCCGAGAAGGCCCGCTTGGTCGGCTGACCGGCGATCGGCGCCAACTCGATCGCGCCGATCAGGCCGATGTTCCTGATATCGATGACGTTTGGCTCGCCCTTCAGCGAATGCAGCGCGTCTTCCCAGTAAGGCGCCAGTTCCTCGCCGCGGGTCAACAGCCCCTCTTCCTTGTAGGTGTCGAGCGTGCCGAGTGCGGCAGCACACGCGATCGGATTGCCCGAATAGGTGTAGCCGTGGAAGAACTCGATCATATGCTCGGGGCCGGTCATGAAGGCGTCGTGGATCTCCTTCTTGACGAACACCGCGCCCATCGGGATGACGCCATTGGAGACGCCCTTGGCCGTCGTCATGATGTCGGGCGTGACTCCGAAATAGTCGGCGGCGAATGGCGCGCCGAGGCGGCCGAAACCGGTAATGACCTCATCGAAGATCAACAGGATGCCGTGCTTGGTGCAGATCTCGCGCAGCTTTTGCAAATAGCCCTTGGGCGGCAGGATGACGCCGGTGGAACCGGCTACCGGCTCGACGATGACGGCCGCGATGGTCGAGGCATCGTGCAGGGCAACGATGCGCTCCAGCTCGTTGGCCAGTTCCGCGCCGTGTTCGGGAACGCCCTTCGAGAAGGCGTTTTTCTCCGGCAGATGCGTGTGTGGCATGTGGTCGACGCCGCCGAGCAGCGTGCCGAACATCTTGCGGTTGGTGACGATGCCGCCGACCGAAATGCCACCGAAATTGACGCCGTGGTAGCCGCGCTCGCGGCCGATCAGGCGGGTGCGCGAACCCTCGCCTTTGGCACGGTGATAGGCGATCGCCATCTTCAGCGCGGTGTCGACCGATTCCGAACCGGAATTGGTGAAGAACACATGGTCCATGCCCTTCGGCGCGATGTCGACCAGCCGGTTCGCCAGTTCGAAGACGATCGGGTGGCCCATCTGGAAGGCCGGCGCATAGTCGAGCTCGGCCGCCTGGTGCTGGATCGCCTCGGTGATCTTCGGCCGGCAATGGCCGGCATTGACGCACCAGAGTCCAGCGGTGCCATCCAGCACCTTGCGGCCGTCGCTCGTCGTGTAATGCATGTCCTTGGCGGACACGAACATGCGCGGCGCCTGCTTGAACTGCCGGTTTGCCGTGAACGGCATCCAGAATGCGCTGAGATCGTTCGGCGTGACTTTCAGCCGGTTGGACATGACCAAGACTTCCCCTTGTAACCTGTTTCGGTGCGGCTAACGCTTGGTCTTCCCAACACTTGGTCTCAGCAGCGTTTTCGTGCTACGCAAATTTTGACCGATTGGACAAACGTTAGCACCGCCGTGTCGGCGGTCAAGGGACTACTAGCGGAAATGCGGCATCGGAAGCGCGCTCCACAGGCCGGGGAAAAACTGGTCCAGAGAATTGGTCCAGATGGGCCTCGGCGCGGCGGCGCGCAAGGGTGACGGACGCCATGGAAGGCTCAGCTCCCCGCCGCACCCGCATCCAGCAGGAAAAGCGCGAACTCATCCTGGAAGCCGCGCTCGAAGTCTTCTCCACCAACGGCTTTCGCGGCTCGACCATCGACCAGATCGCTGAAGCCGCAGGAATGTCGAAGCCGAACCTGCTCTACTATTTCCGCCGCAAGGAAGACATTCACGAGACGCTGATGGAGCGGCTGCTCCAGACCTGGCTAGCGCCGCTGCGCGAACTCGACGACATCGGCGATCCCCTCACCGAATTGCGCAGCTATATCAGGCGCAAGCTCGAAATGGCGCGCGATTTCCCCAGGGAAAGCCGGCTGTTCGCCAACGAGATCCTGCAGGGCGCGCCGCGCATCATGCCGCTGCTGGAAGGCGAGCTGAAGACGCTGGTCGATGAGAAGGCCGCCGTCATCAAGGGCTGGATGCGGGCCGGCAAGATTGCGCGCACCGACCCGTGGCACCTGATCTTCTCGATCTGGGCGACGACGCAGCACTATGCCGATTTCGACGTCCAGGTTCGCGCCGTGCTCGGCGCCGACCGCGGCGGCGACGGCCGCTTCGAGGATGCCGCGCGGTTCCTGGAGCAATTGTTCATCGACGGGCTGAAGCCGAAGAGCTAGCTCTCGGCGGAAGTCACGCGCTGCGCCGCTCGGCCGGGAGCGCGTCGAGCAGCCCCTGCAATTTTGCGATCGAGTTCTGCTCGGCGAGCGGCGTGTAGACGATCAGCCGCATGTCGGAGCCATCGTCGATCGAAAGGCTCATATGCTCGAAGGTCATGCCGCCTGCCGTCGGATGCCTGACATGCTTCACACCCGACAGTTTACGAGCCACATCGCGCAGCGGCCACCAGGCACGAAACTCCGGACTTGAGCGCGTCATCAGCGCGATCAGCCGTTCGAAATCAGCATCGCCGACATATCTGGCGCTTTCCGCCCGGAACGACGCGATCACGGCGCGCGCCAGTTCTTCCCAATCGACAAGCAGGCGGCGATGGTGCGGACTGGCGAACACCATGTGGACGATGTTGCGGGCGTCACCTTCCAGCAGGCCATAGTCGCCGAAAACGGCTACGGCCGCCGGGTTCCAGGCCAGCACGTCCCAGCGGCGGCCGACGACATAGGCCGGCTGCAGGACGAGGCTCTGCAGCATGTGCAGCAAGGGACCATCGACTTTTTCCGGCGCCGCCATGCGATGCTCCGGCTGCTGACGGCCGGCGAGAATGAACAGATGCCGGCTCTCAGCCGCGTCGAGGCGCAGCGCCTCGCAGAGCGCCGTCAGCACTTCCACCGAGGGCCTGACGTCCCTGCCCTGTTCCAGCCAGGTGTACCAGGTGGTGCCGACGCCGGCGATCATCGCCACCTCCTCGCGCCGCAGCCCCGGCGTGCGCCGCCTTTGGCCGGCCGCGATGCCGGTGGCCTGCGGCGAAAGCCGTTCGCGGCGCGAGCGCAGAAACGCGCCAAGCTCGCGCCGGCGGCTGTCTTCGGGGGTGGAAGCATCCATCACGTCATTATAGCAGTATTGATACCAGGATAAAGTTTGAACTGTTTGTGCCGCGCCCGACGGGCCTATCTTGCGTTCAGAGCGAAATATGGAGGCTCTGAACATGGAACTGAAAGACAAGACTGTCCTCATCACCGGATCGACGGACGGCGTCGGCCGCGTCGTCGCGGAGTGGCTCGGCGCCGGCGGCGCGCATGTCCTGGTGCATGGCCGCGATGCAACAAGAGGCAAGGCGACCGTCGCCGCGATCGAAACCGCGGGCGGCAAAGCCGAGCTGCTCGTCGCCGATATCTCGTCGCTGGCCGAGGTCCGCCGCCTGGCCACGGCCGTGCGCGCAAAAACCAGCCGGCTCGACATCCTCATCAACAATGCCGGCATCGGCACCGCTGGCACCAAACGGCAGGTCAGCGCCGATGGCTACGAGTTGCGCTTCGCCGTCAACTACCTCGCCGGTTTCCTGCTGACATCGGAGCTTTTGCCGCTGCTCGAGGCAAGTGCACCGGCGCGCATCCTCAACGTGGCTTCGGCCGGGCAGCAAGCGATCGATTTCGACGACGTCATGCTGACCCATGGCTATAGCGGGGTTCGCGCCTACTGCCAGAGCAAACTGGCGCAGATCCTTTTCACCATCGACCTGGCGCAACAGCTCAAAGGAACCGGCGTCACCGTCAATGCCCTGCACCCCGCGAGCTACATGAACACCACCATGGTCCGGCAGGCAGGCGTCACGCCATGGAGCTCGGTCGAAACCGGCGCCGAAGCCATCCTCAACCTTGCTGTATCGCCTGACCTCGAAGGGCGGACCGGTCTCTATTTCGACGGCCTGCGGGAATCGCGCGCCGACGCCCAGGCCTATGACGAAACGGCCAGGCAGCAACTGCGAAAGCTGAGCCTCGACCTGATCGAATCCCTCACACCGAAGGAACAGCATCCATGAGCGAGAAAATCCAGCATACCGTCATCATCGGCGGCTCTTCCGGCATCGGCCTTGCCACGGCGCGCAAATTGCTTGGCCCGGGCATGAAGGTGACCATTACCGGTCGCAACCCGGAGAAGCTCAAGGGCGCTTGGCACAGCCTTGGCGGCGCTGTCGAAAAGGTGGCCTTCGATGCCGCAAAGCCTGACGAGGTCCGCCAGTTCTTTGATGCAATCGGCCCGTTCGATCATCTTGTGCTGGCCGCCAGCGGCGGCAAGGGACTTGGCCCGTTCGAAACGCTTGACCTGGCCGACATCGGCGGCGGCGTCGACGAGAAAGTCCTGCCGCAATTGTCCTGCTTGCAAGCCGCCTTGCCGACGCTGAACAAGAGCGGCTCGGCCACCTTCATCTCGGCGGTATCAGCGCAACTGTCGGCACCGGGCGTCGCGGGCATCGCCGCCGTCAACGGCATGCTTTTGACAGTGGTGCCGATCCTGGCGATGGAGTTGAAGCCGTTGCGCGTCAACGTCGTGGCGCCCGGCGTCATCGACACGCCGTGGTGGGACTTTTTGGCCGAAGAGCAGCGCCAGGCGATCTTCGCCGACTATGCCGGCAAGACCCCGGTCGGCCGCATCGGCCGCGCCGAGGACGTCGCCAGCGCGATCGCATTCCTCGTTTCCAATGGCTTCATGACCGGCCAGGTGCTGACCTGTGACGGCGGTCTGCGCTTTGCGGCGTGACTCGTCAAAGCGCCTGTCCCATCAGCGAAAGGAACCCACCGGCCAGCGCGACATTGGCCACAAAGCCGTTGATGCGGGCGGCGCGCTCCGGGCCCTGATGATCCCAGAAATTGTCGAACATCAGCGTTGCCACGATAAGGAACAGGATGAGCGCCGCCGCGGCGACGGCAATCCACAAACCTGCCAGCACCAGTACCCCAGCGACGACCTGCACGACGATGCCGGCCCACAGCGCCAACCGCGCCAGCGGGACGCCGCGCGCTGCCATCAACTGGGTCAGGAAGGCCTGGTTCTGGATGTTGCGCAGGCCGGCAAAGACAAAGGCGCCGCCGAGCAACAGGCGGGCTGCAAACAGAATCTCATTCTCAAAATTTGCAAACATGTTCTTGATCTCCAAATGAAAACGGGCGCGCGGGTCGCGCGCCCGTTTCGGCTGATCAGGCAGCCTTGGCCGCCGGCATCGGGTGAAGGGCGTGGAATGGGACGCAAAGCCGGTTCCAGGTGTTGATCATGCCGATCGCCACCGACAGCTTGACCAGTTCCTCTTCCGAGAAATGCTCGAGCGTCCTGGCATAGAGTTCGTCCGAAACACCGTTGTCGGCGATCTTGGTCACCGCTTCGGTCCAGGCGAAGGCAGCGCGTTCGCGCTCGGAAAACAGCGGCGATTCCTTCCAGGCTGAAACGAGGTAAAGTCGTTGCTCGGTCTCACCGTCGCGCCTGGCCTCGCGGCTGTGCATCTCGACGCAGTAGGAACAGCCATTGATCTGCGATGCCCTGAGCTTGATCAGATGCAACAGGCTTTGCTCCAGCCCGCATTCGTCGACCGCCTTGCTGAGCGCCGACACCGCCTTCATGATCTCCGGCGCCTTGGCGAAGAATTGCAGCCTCTGTTTCATCGTCTTTCCTTTCACATCTGTTTTGGGTGTTGAGGGTTGGAACTGGATTTCTGCGGCCGCTGGTGGCGCGCCACGAACGCGCAGCTTGCGGCAAGCGATCTCGGATCGCCTTCTGCCGCGTAGCTCGCCACGATGTCGGACAGACTGGTTTCGGCAAGTGCTGCGCGATAGGCGCGCTCGGCCTTCAGCATCGCGGCGTTGATGCCGCAGAGTTTGACATAGGCCGACGCATCGAGCTTGACCGGACCGTTGCGGCGGATCTCGCCACAGCGAAACGCCGGTTCGCGCCCTTCGACGGCGAGCACAATATCGAGCAGCGTGATGCGTTCCGCCGCCCGCGCCAGGCGGTAGCCACCCGCGGGACCCGGCACCGATTCCAGGATGCGCGCCGCCGTCAGCATGTTGAGATGCTTCAGGAGATAGCTCGGCGATAGGCCGAAGGCTTCGGCCAGGGCCGCGCCGGGCATGGTGCTATTGCCCTCGACGCTGGCCAGCGTGGCCGCGCAGTGGATGGCTGCTTCAACGCCCTCGCCCAGCTTCATGGTGTTGATCTCCAATTCATGGATATCTTTTATCGTGGATAATTCTTATCTGCAATAGGAAAAATGGAGAGGTTCTGGACTTTCGCGACGGTGATGTCGGTATCGTTGGTGCTGCGGGAAGCTGAGGAACTCGTCGCGCATTTCCTGGAAAGGTGGCGCTGCCCCTCATTGCCCTGCCGGGCATTTCTCCCCGTATAGAGACGGGGAGAAAGATGCCGTCGCGGATGGTTTCGCCATCGCCAGCCTTGCAAGAAAGGGCGCCTAGGGCGCCGCAGCTTGCCTTCTCCCCGTTTACGGGGAGAAGGTGCCCGAAGGGCGGATGAGGGGCGGCGCTGACCTCTGAAATCCAAGCGTTGCGCACATGCAAAATCGCCCGATGCGGATGCACAGGGCGATTTAAGCTAAACCGCGAAGAAGAACCCTACTCCGCCGCCACCTTGGCCATCGGGTTGTTCGGATGCGTCGTCCAGTTGGCGTAGACCGGCGATACCGGCTTGCCGGTGCGCTGGTCCATCACACCGACCGCCAGCGGCTCCATGGTGATGCAATTCTCGACCGGGCAGACATTGACGCACAGATTGCAGCCGACGCACTCGGCCTCGATCACCTCGAAATGCCGGACACCGTCGACCATGTTGGTGATCGCCTGGTGCGACGTGTCCTCGCAGGCGATGTGGCAGCGGCCGCATTTGATGCAGGCTTCCTGGTCGATATGCGCCTTGGCGACGTAATTGAGGTTGAGATACTGCCAGTCGGTGACGTTGGGCGTGGCGCGGCCGACGATGTCTTCGAGCGAGGCGTGGCCCTTCTCGTCCATCCAGTTTTCCAGGCCGGCGATCATCTCTTGCACGATCTTGAAACCATAGGTCATCGCCGCCGTGCAGACCTGCACATTGCCGGCGCCGAGCGCCATGAATTCGGCCGCATCGCGCCATGTGGTGATGCCGCCGATGCCTGAGATCGGCAGCCCATGCGTTTCCGGATCGCGCGCGATCTCGGCCACCATGTTCATGGCGATCGGCTTCACCGCCGGGCCGCAATAGCCGCCATGCGAACCCTTGCCGTCGATCGTCGGCTCCGGCGCGAAACTGTCGAGATTGACGCCGGTGATCGAATTGATGGTGTTGATCAACGACACCGCGTCGGTGCCGCCGGCGTGTGCCGCCCGCGCCGGCTTGCGGATATCGGTGATGTTGGGTGTCAGCTTGGTGATGACCGGCATGCGGGTGTTGGCCTTGCACCAGCGCACCACCATTTCGATATATTCCGGCACCTGGCCGACCGCGGCGCCCATGCCGCGCTCCGACATGCCGTGCGGACAGCCGAAATTGAGCTCGATGCCGTCGGCGCCGGTCTCCTCGACCACAGGCAGGATCGCCTTCCAGCTTTCCTCCACGCAGGGAACCATCAGCGAGACGACGATGGCACGGTCGGGCCAATCCTTCTTGACCTGCTTGATCTCGCGCAGATTGACCTGCAGGTCGCGGTCGGTGATCAGCTCGATGTTGTTGAGGCCGAGCAGGCGGCGGTCGGCGCCCCAGATCGCGCCGTAACGCGGACCGTTGACGTTGACCACCGGCGGCCCTTCTTCACCGAGCGTCTTCCACACCACGCCACCCCAGCCCGCCTTGAAGGCGCGGACGACGTTATAGGCCTTGTCGGTCGGCGGCGCCGAAGCCAGCCAGAACGGATTTGGCGATTTGATGCCGACGAAATTGTTTCTGATATCTGCCATGCTCATGCCCTCCCGTTTGAGGTCAGTGCCCGGTGGATCGATTCCGCCGCGTCGCGGCCTTGCGCCACGGCCGAGACGGTCAGGTCGTTGCCGCCAAAGATGCAGTCGCCGCCAGCCCAGACATTGGCAAGCGAAGTGCGGCCCTCAGTGTCGACCTTGATGCGGCCGCCTTCCAGTTCGAGCGCCGCACCGCTGCCGTTGAGCGCGGCCGAAACAAAGCTCTGGCCGATCGCCTTGAACACCTGGTCGGCGGTAAGCATCAGCCGCTCGCCGGTGCCGACGAGTTTCTCACCCTTCAAGGCCGTGTATTCGAGCTCGATGGCGCTGACCTTGCCACCTTCGGCAATGACCCGCTTCGGCTGCAGCCAGTGCCGGATGGTGACGCCGTTGGCGGCGGCAAGATCCTGCTCGAATTCGGAAGCGTTCATATGCTCCTGGCCGCGCCGGTAGCAGATCGTCACCTCTTCGGCGCCGAGCAGTTTCGACTGCACCGCCGCGTCGATCGCCGTCATGCCACCGCCGATGACGACGACACGCCGGCCAACCGGCAGGCCGGAGAGATCACTCGCCTGGCGAAGCTCCGCGATGAATTCGACGGCGTTGGTGACGCCGTCCGCATCCTCGCCATCGGCGCGCAGCGCGTTGACGCCGCCAAGCCCCATGCCGAGAAACACCGCGTCGTAATTGCGGATCAGGTCCGAGAGCTGATAGTCGCGGCCGAGCGCCTTGCCGTTCTGGATGTCGATGCCGCCGATCGAGGTGACATAGTCGACCTCGGCCTGGGCGAAATTGTCGACACTTTTATAGGCGGCAATACCATATTCATTGAGTCCACCGGCCTTCGGCCGCGCTTCCAGTATGGTCACATCGTGACCGTGGCGGGCGAGTCTGTGGGCTGCCGCCAGCCCCGCCGGCCCGGCGCCGACCACTGCAATCGTCCTTCCGGTGGCTTCGGCGCGTGGATAAAACTGCTTGTTCTCGGACATCGCGACATCGGTAGCGTAGCGCTGCAGACGGCCGATCTGCACCGGCTTGCCTTCGGCGACCTCGCGCACGCAGACCTCTTCGCACAGCGTTTCGGTCGGGCAGACGCGGGCGCACATGCCGCCCAAAATATTCTGATCGAAGATCGTCTTGGCCGAACCGATCGGATTGCCGGTCGCGATCTGGCGGATGAACAGCGGGATGTCGATCGAGGTCGGGCACGCATTCATGCATGGCGCGTCGTAGCAGAAATAGCAGCGGTCGGATTCGACCAGCGCTTCGTGATGATCAAGCGGCGGATGCAGATCGGAAAAATTGTCGGCGTATTGCTCGGGCAGCAGCCGGCCGCCGGCAATACCTTCCTTGAAATGACCAGTCGCCATTCCTCTTCCCCTTGTTTTCGTTTTGGGGAAGGCTAGCACGTTTTGTTTTTTTATCAATTGGTCAATTTTCAGCGCAAGTTACTGGAATGCCTCGATAAAAACATGATATTTTCACTCATGTTATAAGAGCCGCGTGCCTGTCTCAGGGGTGTTGCCATGGATCGACCGGATCTCGTTGGCGACCAATTCCTGCAGCCGCCACAAATTGCGGTCGCGAATGCCGAACGCTTCGAGGTGACTGACGGTGTTGTAGAGATATTCCGCACCCGACCCGACATGCCCGCACGCCCGCGCCAGTACGTGCGCCACCCTCTCCAGCGGCTGCCTGAGTGAGGTGCCCCTGCCGGTCACGCCGACCCAGAAGCCCAGCGCCCTGAGCGCGCCCTGATCCGTATGCACCGGAACCCAGCGAACCGAGCTGACGCTTTCCTGATCGTCGATCTCGCGCCGCAACAGCCTTTCGATCTGGGCCGGCTTTTCGCCGTCGGGCAAGCGGTAGATCACCCCGTTGCACCGCCCGCCTCGCTCCAGCGCCATCATCAGGCCCGGCTGCGCGGCGCTGCCGCGCCAGCGGGCGATGTCGAGACAGAAGGAGCGGTGCCAGCCGAAAGCGGTGGCGCGCTGCTGGTCGACGGATTCGAAAGCCGGCTTCCAGATCAGCGAGCCATAGGCGAACACCCACAGCGGTCCCTCGTCCGCCTCGCCTGACAGGCGGAGCGCAAGCGCCCGGAAATCCTCGTCGGTCAGTTGCGTCCAGCTGCCATCTGGACCGGGATCGGTCTCCTCGCGATGGCACAGTGCGACAAGCTCCGGCGTGAGCGACATCAGGCGCATGGATCGACACCCCCTTACACAAGCAAAGTCGAAAACCGCGACCCGCGCAAGATTTCGAATGAGGTGTGCCTTGCCGCCATCTATTTCTGGTCCAGATGTCGGATTCCCGTCGCCAAGGTCGTCCTAGTATGGATCGAGCCACAATCCACAATTGGAACGCCCACAACTGGAAACACAAGGAGCACGACAATGCCAAAGTCCCCGATGCCCTTCTTCTGGTACGAGTTGATGACTACTGACCTCGACGCCGCCGAGGCTTTCTATACAGCTGTGATCGGCTGGACAGCCCAGCCCTTCGACGCCGGGCCAGGCATGCCGCGCTACATCGTCATGAATGTCGGCGAGCGCGGCGTCGGCGGGCTGATGACGCTGCCTGAGGACGCCGCCAAGATGGGCATGCCGCCAGCTTGGCTCGGCTATATCCACACCAAAGACGTCGATGCGTCGACAAAGTCGCTGAAGGCAGCCGGCGGCACGGTTCACCGCGAGCCCGACGACATTCCGAGCGTCGGCCGCTTCGCCGTCGTCGCCGATCCGCAAGGTGCGACATTCATGTTCCTGCAGCCGAGCGGCCCCGATCAGCCAACGGTGCCGGCCACCACGCCAGGCCATATCGGCTGGCACGAACTCTACACGTCGGACTGGAAGGCAGCGGTTGATTTCTATGCCGGCCAGTTCGGTTGGACCAAGGGCGACGCGATGGATATGGGGCCGATAGGCATCTACCAGCTCTTTGCCGTCGACGGCGAACTTGTTGGCGGCATAATGAACAAGCCCGAGCAGATTCCGGTGCCGGTCTGGCAGTTCTATTTCAATGTTGCGGCCATCGACGCGGCAGCCAGGCGCGTGACCGACAATGGCGGCAAGATCCTGATGGGCCCGATGGAAGTGCCCGGCGGCAGCTGGATCGTGCAGTGCACGGATCCGCAAGGCGCCCATTTCGCGCTGATGGCGCCGGGGCGGTAAGGACGGCACATCGCTGTTGGCGAAACCGGCAGCAACAGCGGATCTCCCCCTCGTGGCAGGGCATCGCATATGGCGCTCCCCTCTCCGTCTCGGCTTCGCCGAGCCACCTCTCCCCCACTTTGTGGGGGCGAGGAACCCAAGCCTATCAAGGCCGCGACCTCGGCGGTTGGCGTTTCCTCGCCCCCGTGAAATGGGGGAGAGGTGGCCGCGCAGCGGCCGGAGAAGGGCCGGCGCAGCCATGTGCGATTGCACTGCCTCGTGGGGGTTGAGGAGCAGTCCGCGCAGCGGACGGGAAGCCAATTGCTTGGCTTTCCGAACGACGAAAGCCGGCAGGACAGAGGAGGGGCGCTGTCCCTCCGACCTTACGCTCCTTGAGAACTACTCTGGCGTCAGCACGGAAACTTTGAGATCGGGCTTCTTTGCGCCGCTGAGCTGGATGGTGGCCGCACCGGCGGGCAGCTTGAAACGCACGCTCTTGCGGATGCCCGGGCAGGTTTTCACGCCGCTGAAACCCGCCAACTTCACGGCATGGCCATCCTGAACGACATCGATCCAGGCTTCGTCCGACAGGCTGATCTGGAGCTCTCCTTCCGGCGGCACGACGATGCTTGCCGTCGCGCCGAATGTACCGGCTGCCGGCGCGCGTTCCGGCGGAACAGTGAAGCTGATCGTGTCGACTGGCGCCAACGCCACATCTGCAGCCTCGCCGACCGAAAGGTCAGCGCCGGACTGTGCGGCGGGCGCTGCCTGAAACAGTGCCTGCTCGCGTGTCACCGGCCATTTGAAGGCATCACAGCCGGCGTCGGCGGCCATGGCGAAGCTGGTGCCTGCAAGGATTGCGAATAGGCTGATGACGACTTTTCTCATGGCAAGGGAACCCACATGGTTTGGTGTATCCACACATCAATACAACCATAGAGATATAAATGCAACCATAGAGAGAATAAATATGAAAGGCCAGACTTGGGGCCTATCACCGATTGTTGATGGCAAGCCATGGGAAGTGAATGGTCCATTGCCAGTCGATAATTTATCTCCGGGTGGAGTGCAAAACTGAGTTCTAGATGAAGCTTTTTGACGGTCTTGGCAGATATCAGCCGCAGGCACTGGCCGCATTGCGCATCATGACGGCGCTGCAATTCATCGAGCATGGCACCCAGAAACTGTTCAATTTCCCAGTCAGCGATCATGCCGGCACCCTGACCGGACTGACGCTGACCGCAGGCATCTTGGAATTCGCCGGCGGTATCTTGCTGGCGCTAGGGCTCTTCACCAGGCCGGTCGCCTTCCTTCTGGCTGGCGAAATGGCGATCGCCTATTTCATGGCGCACATGCCGCGCGACTTTTTCCCCATCAACAATGGCGGCGATTCGGCGATCTCGTTCTGCTTCATTTTCCTCTATCTGGCGTTTGCCGGCGCCGGCGCCCTGGCACTGGACAACCGCCGCAACGCTTGAGGCGTCAGCGCGCCTTACCCACGCATCCGCTCGAAATTGGCATCGAACAGCGGCGCCGTTTGCATGCGCGCTGCGTGACGTTTGCCCAGGAGCTCGATCTCGAAACCGTCGGTCTCCTCGGCGATCTCCTTCGGCACATAGCCCATCGCGACGGATTTCTTCGAATGATGCGCATAGCCGCCTGACGTGATCCAGCCGCGCACGGCGCCGTCATGCCAGATCGGCTCGTCACCGATGACATCGGCGTCAGCGGCATCGACGACAAAGGTGCGCAGCCTGAGCTTGCCGCCCTGCTTGCGCTCGGCAAGCGCACTGGCCTTGCCGATGAAATCGGCGTCCTTGCCATAGGCGACGAAACGGTCGAGCCCGGCCTCCAGCGGCCCATAGATCGGCCGGTATTCGCGCGCCCAGGAGCCGTAGTTCTTTTCCAGCCGCAATGCGTTGAGCGCGCGCGAACCGAACAGGCCGATCGAAAATTCCTCGCCGGCCGCCATCAGGGCCTGGAACGCGGCGCGCTGATATTCCGGCGCTACCCACATTTCATAGCCGAGATCGCCGGTATAGCTGACGCGCCCGACCAGGCACGGCGCCATGCCGATATCCATCCTGGCAATCGCCATGAACGGAAATGCCGCATTGGCGACATCCGCCCGCGTGACCTTTGCCAGGAGTTCCCGTGCTTTCGGTCCCGCGATCGACAGGCCTGTCAGTTTCGGCCCGAGCGCCTCGATACGGACCGAGCCATCGTCAGGCAGATGCGCCTCGAACCAGCGCATATGGTATTGTTCGGCGACGCCGGAGCCGGCGAGGAACCAGCCTTCCCCGTTGGGATTGGAGCCGCCGAGATTGGCCAGCGTGAAATCGCCGATCAGTCTGCCATCGTCCTTCAGCATCGGCGCCAGCGTCATGCGGCCCGGCTTCGGCAATTTGCAGGCCATCAGACGATCGAGCCATGCGGCAGCCCCCTCGCCCGTCACCTTGTATTTGGCGAAGCTCGAAATCTCCGCCAGGCCGACGCCTGAGCGAACCGTCTTCACTTCCCTTGCGACATGCGTGAAATCGCTCGAGCGCCGCCACGAGAACTCGTCCCTGACGCCTTCCGGCGCGTACCACAGCGGCACTTCCAGCCCGTAGGCCACGCCCCACTGCGCTCCCTTGGCTGACAACAAATCATAGACCGGCGTTGTCTTAAGCGGCCGGCCGGCAGGCAACTCTTCGTTGGGGAAGCGGATCGAAAACCGCCGCGAATAATTCTCGCGCACCTTGGCGTTGGTAAAGGCCATCGTCGCCCAGTCGCCATAGCGCGAGACGTCCATCGCCCAGATGTCGGCGCCGGGATCGCCCTCGATCATCCAGTTCGACAGTGCCAGACCAACGCCGCCGCCTTGCGAAAAGCCGGCCATGACACCGCACGCGACCCAGAAGCCCGGCAGGCCGCGCACCGGCCCGACCAGCGGATTGCCGTCGGGCGCGAAGGTGAAGGGCCCGTTGATGATCTGCTTGATGCCGGTCTTCTGGAAGGCCGGGAAATGCCGGAAGCCGACCTCCAGCGACGGCGCGATGCGGTCGATATCCGGCTCCAGCAATTCATGGCCGAAATTCCATGGTGTGGAGAATTCGGACCATGGCTTGTTGGCCTTCTCGTAGGTACCCATCAGCATGCCGCCGCGTTCCTGGCGCAGATAGAGTTCGCCGTCGAAATCGACCGCGTGGATGATCTCCGTGCCGGTCTTCTGGTTCCACGCGGCGACCTCCGGCATATCCTCGGTGATCAGGTACATGTGCTCCATTGCCAGCACCGGCAGCTCCAGCCCGACCATGCGGCCGACCTCGCGCGCCCACAGCCCGCCGGCGTTGACGATATGCTCGGCCACCACCTCGCCCTTGTTGGTGATGACGCGCCACAACCCGTCGGGACGACGCACGATGTTCTCGACCTTGGTGAAGCGCTCGACCTCGGCGCCGAGCTTGCGCGCGGCCTTGGCATAGGCGTGGGTGACGCCTGATGGATCGAGATGGCCGTCCTCCTTGTTGCGCACCGCGCCGACGAACTGTTTGGGATCGATGAGCGGCATCAATTCGGCCGCCTCATCAGGCGAGATCTCCTCCAGGTCGATACCGAGATAGCGGCCCTTGGCGACGACGCCGCGCAGCCAGTCGAGCCGCGCCTCGGTGGCGGCCAGCAGCACGCCACCGGTGAGATGCACGCCGGTCGCCTGACCGGACAGTTCCTCGATCTCCTTGTAGAGCGAGATCGTGTATTTCTGCAGCTTGGCGACGTTGGGATCGCCATTGATCGTATGCATGCCGCCGGCCGCGTGCCAGGTCGATCCGGAAGTCAGCTCGTCGCGCTCCAATAGAACGACATCGGTCCAGCCGTGGCGGGCGAGATGGAACAGCACGGAGCATCCGACAACACCGCCGCCAATGACCACGACCTTTGCATGCGATTTCATGATTTCTCTCGTTATTTCAGTGAGTTGGATGGATAAGTGGATTCAATATGGGAGGGGTTGGCAAGAGCAGCATCACGGCTCGCCCTGCCCGATCGCTTCCTTGCGCTTGGCAACATAGGCCTCCAGCGCTTCGCGCGCGGCAATATCCATCACCGGCTGGACATAATCTTCCAGCGCCTTCTTCCACAGCCGCGTCGCGCGCGCTGTGGCATCGAGACCGCCGGCCTCCTGCCACGCCTCATAATTCTGCCAGTTGGACAGCATCGGCTGGTAGAAAGCGGTGGCGTAGCGCTCCAGCGTGTGCGGCTCGCCGAAGAAATGGCCGCCGGTCGGCACCGCCCCCAGCGCCTCGACGGCAAGCTCGGCCTCGTTGACCTCGATCGGGCGCAGGAACTCCATCATGTGCTGGATCATCTCGACATCGATGATGAACTTCTCGAACGACGCGGTCAGCCCGCCCTCCTGCCAGCCGGCGGCGTGGTAGACCAGATTGCCATGGCCGAGCACCGCGCCCCAGAGCGCCATCAGCGTCTCATAGGCACCTTGCGCGTCGGCGGCGTTGGAGGCCGAGCCCGGCGTCGTCCGGTAGGGCAGATTGTACCGGCGCGCCAATTGCCCGGAGGCGATATTGGCCTTGGTATTTTCAGGCGTGCCGAAGGCCGGGGCACCCGACTTCATGTCGACATTGGAGGTAAAGGCGCCATACATCACCGGCGCGCCGGAACGCACGAGCTGCGTCAGCACCACGCCGAACAGCGCCTCGGCGTTCTGCTGCGCCAAAGCGCCGGCAAGTGTCACCGGGCTCATCGCCCCCATCAGCGTGAATGGCGTTACCGCCACCGACTGGCCGAACTCGGCCATGGTCATCAGTCCCTCGGCCATCATCTCGTCGAAGCGGCGCGGCGAGTTGACCGAAATGATGGTGGTGATGCCAGGATCGTCGCGCATCTGGTCTAGGCTGAGCCCGCGCGAGATCGCCATCATCTCGATACCATCGAGCGCCCTGCCCCGCCCGATGGCCGAGACGTGAAAGCTTTTGTCGGTCAGCGTCAGATTGGTGAAATAAGTGTCGAGATGGCGCGAATTGGCCGGCAGTTCGACCGGTGCGCAGACCTGGTTGCCGAGCATATGAATGCAGTTGAAATGCTGCGCCAGCCGGGTGAGGTCTGAATAGTCGCGCAAGTTTCCAGCACGGCGGCCGCGTTCCATGTCGTGCACATTGGGCGGCCCGGCGACCAAAGTGAAGTTGACCGTGTTGCCGCCGAGATGGACGGTGTGGGCCGGATTGCGCGGTGTCAGCGTGTAGTTCGACCGCGTCGTCTTCAGCGCCGCATCGACCATGCCCCGATCGATCCGGACATTCGCCGACGCATGATCGACCTTGGCGCCTGCGCTCTCGAACAGCGACAGCGCCCGCGGGCTCATCACCTCGATGCCGAAATTCTCCAGAATGTGCATCGACGCCTGGTGGATCGCCTCGATCTGGTCGGCCGAAAGCATCGCCATCGGCGGATAGGGATTGGTGACGCGGCGCAACGGCAGTTGCGGAATGGCGGCCGGTCCCCTGTTGCTGGTTCGCTCGGCGCCGCGCTTGCGTCTTGGTTCGGTCATGCGCGGCATCAAAGCGCCGTGGCTCAAACCAGGCTGTCAGAAATCCGCCGTCAGCAGGCGTGATTTTAGCCAAGGCGGCACATTGGCAATTTCCACCCGACAAAAGCGACAGGAACGGTCGCAATATTCGCCCTCATTTGCCTGGGCCGAGGCAGCCGACGAGCGATTAAGAAACGCAGCAAGATTCCTTTTATGATTTCGGCCTATTCGTCTTCCAATGCGTAGGTCGAGTTTTAGTAAAATTGTAGCTGTCGCCGTGTTGCTGGCACTATCGGCCTGCGCGACGCCACCAAGCCATATCAACGATGTCTGCGCAGTGTTCGACCAGAATGACGGCTGGTTCGACAATTGGCAGGCGGCGGCTGAACGCGCCGAGCAGAAATACGGCGTACCGGTTCCCGTGCTGATGGCGACGGTGCGCAAGGAATCCGGCTTCAAGAGCAATGCCAGGCCACCGCGCAAAAAGCTGCTGGGCTTCATCCCCTGGAAACGCGCCTCCAGCGCCACTGGCTTCTCGCAGGCGCTCGACGGCACTTGGTCGCAATATCAGAGCGAAACCGGCAATTGGGCGGCGCGGCGCACCAAGTTTGCCGACGCTGTCGATTTCGTCGGCTGGTATCATTCGAAGACATCGGATACCTACGGCGTTGCCCGCAACGATACCTACAATCTCTATCTCGCCTACTATCTCGGCTGGACCGCTTATGGCCGTGGCAACCGTGGCGATGCCGGCGTTCAGAACTATGCGCGGGCGACCGAGAAGATGGCTCGCGACTATGCCGCTCAGTTGCAGCAATGCGGCAATTGAACCGGCGATCCCAGGCGTGCGGCCCACCGGGATCGATCAGGCTATGACGCCTCCGGGATGCTTTTTCATCATCTCCGCATAGACATCCGCTGCCCTCTCGGTCTCCTCGAGATAGGGAGTTGCGCTGGGACGAGATCGAACCAGCTCGTACAGCCTGGCAATTAACGGAAAACGCTCGCACGCCGCTCGGCGGTCGAGATAGGCGGTCCAAAAAACCAGATAGAAATCCGCAAGCGAAAAGCGAGACCCCAGGACATATGGACCCCTTGCCGCGAGTCTCGTGTTCATGACGTTCAGGCGGCTGAGAACCAGCGATTTGGCCAGATCCTGTATCCCGTCGTCATCGTCTCGTCTTAGCGAGAAGCGGTGCGGAAAATGGAAACGTTTCATCTCGGACTGTATGTCTCCGGCGATATGGAAAACCGTCGAGAGAAAGAGACCCCGGTCCGGATCGATCGACGAAGGCGCAAGTTCAGTAAGCTGGTGCCGGTCAGCCAGATACAGCATCAGTGCGGCCACTTCGTAGAGTGCCTCGCCCTCAGGTGTAATCAGCACCGGCAGCAGTCCGGCCGGGTTTATGGCCAGGAATTCCGTGGTGCGGTGCTCGCCGTTCAAAATGTCTATTTTCCTGAGTTCGTACTCTATTTTGCCTTCCTCAAGCACCCATTGGACGAGGGGGGCGCGGGTGAAGTCACCCCCATAGAGAATGTACATCGGGCTCTCCGTAGTGAGCTGCACCTCTGCAAGGTCTTGGGCATCTCTGAGCGCCGATGAGGCCGCACTGCAAAACGAACCGCGACCATACGTTGGTCGCGGATCAGGTCGCCTCGTCGGCCAGGACCGGGTACCTCACGGCCTGGACGCCGGCGACCAGTCAGCTCGGCTTCTTGCCGCTTGGACGCTTCGGCGGAGCACCAGCGAAGCCCGGACCGCTGCCATGCGGCGCATCTTCCGGCACGCCTTCATGCGCTGCGTGTTCCTTGTCGAATTTGATCACCGGCTCCATTTTCGCCAGCACGTCGTCGGCAAGCCAGCACAGGCTCATATGGCCATCGCCGAGATGCTTCACCGGTGGCACTTTGGTCTCGCACAGATTGTCCGGCACCAATTTCTTGTAGCCGCAGCGCGTCTGGAACGGACATCCGGTTGGCGGGTTCATTGCCGACGGGATATCGCCTTCCAGCACGATGTGTTTTTTCACCACGCTGGTGTCGGCGATCGGGATCGCCGAAAGCAACGCCTCGGTATAGGGATGATAGGGCGGCGCGAAGATCTGGTCCGTCGTGCCCTGTTCAACGATATAGCCGAGATACATGACGACGACGCGATCGGCGATGTAACGCACGACGGACAGATCGTGGCTGATGAACAGCATCGTCGTCTTGTTCTTGCGCTGGATGTCCATCAGGAGTTCGGTCACGGCCGCCTGCACCGACACGTCGAGCGCCGAGACCGGCTCGTCGGCCACCACCACCTTGGCGTCGCCGGCAAAGGCTCGCGCCACGCCGATGCGCTGTTTCTGGCCGCCTGAAAGCTGGCGCGGCTTGCGGGTTTCGAATGCTCTCGGCAGCTTCACCAGGTCGAGCAGCTCAAGCATGCGCTTGCGCCGATCGGCCACCGTGTTGCCGACATTGAATTTCTCCAGCGTGCGGATGATCTGCGAGCCAACGGAGTGGCTCGGGTTGAGCGTGTCGAACGGATTTTGGAACACCATCTGGATCGACGACACCGTCTCGACGCTGCGCTTCTCGACGCCGGTCGACTGGATTTCCTTGTTGCCGAGCGTCACGCTCCCTGAACTTGCCGTCTCCAGCCCGAGCAGCACCTTTGCTAATGTCGACTTGCCGCAACCGGACTCGCCGACGATGGCCACGGTCTCGGACTCGCGCGCCATGAACGAAATCGTTTCATTGGCCTTGACGACGCGGCCTTCGCTCGAACCGAACACCTCGCTGCCGCCGACCTTGTAATATTTCCTGAGGTCCTCGATCTTGAGCACCGGCGCGCCGGGCACGACGCGCTCGTTGACCTTCTTGGCCCCAGGCGGCAGCGCTTCCCAGTCGATCTCGTTGAAGCGCACGCACCGCGAAAAATGACCTTCGTGGCCTTCGACCGCGATCATCGGTATTTCGGCGGCATTGCAGACGCCTTCGACGAAGTGGTGGCAGCGCGGACCGAAATTGCAGCCTTTCGGCCGCTCGTGCGGCAGCGGCAATTGTCCCGGGATGGAGATCAGCGGCCGCGAATTCTTGTCGGCGCCGGGCAGCGGGATCGACCGGAACAGGCCTTGCGTGTAGGGATGGCGCATCCGGTCGAACACATCCTTGATCTTGCCGGTCTCCACCGCTTCGCCCGAATACATCACCGTGATGCGGTCGCAGGTCTCCAGGATCAGGCCGAGATTGTGTGACACGAAGATCATCGAGGTGCCGAACTTCTCGCCGAGGCCCTTCACCAGATCGACGATGCCCGCTTCCACTGTCACGTCGAGCGCCGTTGTCGGCTCGTCGAGCAGAAGCAGCGCCGGCTTCGACAGCAGCGCCATGGCAATGACGATGCGCTGCTGCTGGCCGCCGGAAAGCTGGTGCGGATAGGAGCGCATCATGCGCTCGGGATCGGGAAGCCTCACCGAGCGCACCATTTCAAGCGCGCGTTTATAGGCCTCTTCCTTCGACACCTTGTCGTGGATCAGCGGCACTTCCATCAATTGCTGGCCGACCTTCATCGCCGGGTTGAGGCTCGCCATCGGCTCCTGGTAGATCATCGCGATCTTGTTGCCGCGGATGGCGCGCAGTTCCTCGTCGGACAGCTCGCCCATGTCCTTGCCCTGGAACTTGATCCGGCCACCGACAATCTTTCCGATGTTGGAGAGGTCGCGCATGATGCCGAGCGACACGGTCGACTTGCCGCAGCCGGATTCGCCGACAATGCCCATCGCCTCGCCGGGCATGACGGTGCAGGAAAAGTCCATGACGGCAGGTATCTCGCCCTTGCGGGTGAAGAAGGAGATCGACAGGTTCTCGATCTCGATGATCGGCCCATCGGTCGGCTTGCCGGGATTTCGAACTGCCTCATTCATGGGTCGCTCCAATCCTTGTGCTTCAAAGTAGGGTCGATGACCCGTCCATCAATCTTTCATCGATTGTTCGCGCAGCGAGTCGGCCAAAAGGTTCAGCCCCAGCACGAACGACATCAGCGCGATTGTCGGCGGCAGCGCCGGATGGATGAAGGAACGCAGCAGCCGGCTGGCGTCCTTGATCGCGGTGCCCCAGTCCGGGCTTTCGGGCGCCAGTCCCAGCCCGAAATAACCGAGCGTGCCGAGCAGGATCGTGGTGTAGCCGATGCGCAGGCAGGCATCGACGATCAGCGGCCCGCGCGCATTGGGCAGGATCTCCCACAGCATAATGTACCAGGGCGATTCACCGCGTGTCTGTGCCGCCGCCACATAGTCACGCGTCTTGATGTCCATGACCAGGCCACGCACGATGCGGAACACGCCGGGGCTGGATGCGAACACCACCGCCACGAAGATGTTGAGCTGGTTGGGATCGATGTGGATGATCTTCAGCGGGTCCTTGTCGAAGACGAGGCCGGCATAGATCCAGCCGCCAAGAATGAGTGTCAGCCCGAGCAGGATGTAGAGCCGGTCCGGCCGGTTCTTGTAGCGGGTCCAGAACAGCACGCTGAAGAAGATGATTGGAAACAGGAAGAAGATGCCTGCGAGCCCATAGGGGATCGGGGTGTCCATGATGCCTGGCGTTACCAGGAGGTAGAACAGCAAGATCACCGGGAAAGCCAGAACAAGGTTGGCGAGGAAGGACAGCACCGTGTCGATCTTGCCGCCATAATAGCCGGCAGGCAGGCCGAGCGTGATGCCGACCATCAGCGCAAATCCGGTCGCCGCCGGCGCGATGATCAGCACGATCTGGCTGCCATAGACCATGCGGGAAAACACATCGCGGGCGAGCTTGTCGCCGCCGAAGTAATAGACAAGCTTCGATGCCGGTTCGATTGCGCCGGGCAGCGCGTCCTTCATGATCGGCACCTGGGCGAGCGGATCGAAGGGCGCGACGGTCGATGCGAAGATCGCCGTGAACAGCCAGAACAGGCAGATGCCGACACCGACGATGCCGACGCCGCTGTCGAAGAGCTGGCCGTAGAGAGCAAGCTTCTTCTTGTAGAGGAAGCTCGCTCCCATGACGATGACAAGACCGACCCACACCGGCCAGAAGCGCGCTAGCACGCCGAGGACAATATTGAAGGCGCTGATATATTCGACCTGCATCCGCCCGATCCCCTACTGCACTCTGATACGCGGATTGAGAAACGCGTAGCCAACATCGGAAATGAGCTGCGTGATCAGCACGATGAACACCGAGACCAGCGAACAGCCGAGCAACAGGTCGATATCGTTGTTGCCGGCCGCTTCGACGAGCGTGTAGCCAAATCCCTGATAGCGGAACATCACCTCGACGATGACGACGCCGGTGAGCAGCCAGGGAAATTGCAGCATGATGACGGTGAACGGCGCAATCAGCGCGTTGCGCAGCGCGTGCTTGATCACCACGCTGCCGAAGGACAGGCCCTTCAGCCGGGCGGTGCGGATATATTGCTGTGTCATCACCTCGACCATCGAGGCGCGGGTCATGCGGGCGATGTAGCCGATGCCATAGATCGCCAGCGTCATGACAGGCAGCGTGAAATTATAGAAGGTGATGCCCTGGCTGGCCGAAGCCGCCGAACCGTTCAGTATACCCAGCCATGAAGCGAAGATGACGGTAAAAATGACGCCCGACACATATTCAGGCGTCGCCGTCGAGGCTATCGAGGCCACCGACAAAGTCCGGTCGGTTCGCGAACCTTCCCGCATGCCGGCAAGGATGCCGATCAAAAGCGATATCGGCACCATCACCGCCAGCACCCAGAACATCAGGATGCCGGTGGCGCCGAGCGCCGGGAAAAGCTTTGACGCCACGGTGGTCTTGAACTTGGTCGAGCAGCCGAAATCGCCTTGCAGGACGCCGGAGAATGTCGGCACGACCGGATCGTTGCAGAAGGAAAAGCGTTGCGCTGGCTTGCCCGTTGCCGGGTCGGTCACCGGCTGTTTGGGCATGATGCCCAGCCATTGACCGTAACGGACGAAGAAGTTCTGGCGATAGCCATGGTTGACCAGCCAGTCCTCAAGCTGCTCGGCCGAGGTGTGCATTTCGGTCTGACTGATCGCCAGCTTCTTCAGATTGGGTTCGAGATTGATCAGAAAGAAGACGATCATCGTCAGACACAGCATCGTCAATGCCATCGTGCCGAGACGTCGAAGGATAAAAGAAAGCATGGCGGCCCCCTGCCGGTGGGGTTGGGGTCAGGTGCTGTCAACCCTTGATTTGTCGCATGAGCCGGCTTGGAAAGTCAGCAGCCTTTTTGCGCTGACCCCCATTTGCCGATCATGTTCGAAACAGGAGGGAGGGACGAACGCCCTCCCTCCCCTTTGGCCTCTATCGATCAGGCCTGCTCGAGCCAGACCTTGCCGTAATCGCGCTCGTATGTCGGATGCATGGCGTAGTTCTTAACCGCCGCAACCGAGTGACTGTAGAGCTTGCGCCAGTAAGGCTGGATGATGATGCCGGAATCCTGCAGGGTCTGCTCGATGTCCTTCATCATCTCCTTGCGCTTGGCCGCGTCGGCGACGGCGAGCGCGGCATTGAGCTTGGCGTCCCACTCCTTGTTGGACCAGGCAGTCTCGTTCCAGGCTTCACCGGTACGATAGCCGATTGCAAGCACCTGGACGCCGAGCGGCCGCATGTTCCAGTTGGTCATGGACAGCGGATACTTGGTCCAGTCGTTCCAGAACGTCGAGCCGGGCAGCACCGTGCGCTTCACCTTGATGCCGGCGTCACGCAGCTGGGCGGCGATCGCATCGCCGGTGTTCTTGTGCCAGTCCTCGTCGACCGTGATCAGCTCATGCTCGAAATCGGCTTGGCCGGCTTCGGCCATCAGGGCCTTGGCCTTGGCGGGGTCGCGAGCAATTTTCGGCAGCTCGTAATATTCCGGATGAATCGCGCAGACATGGTGGTTCTCGGCAACGGTGCCGGCATTGCCGTAACCGAGCTGGAGGACGACGGCGTTGTCGACGCCGAGCTGCAGCGCCTGACGCACCTTCTGGTCATCGTAAGGCTTGTTGGCGACGTTGGTGCGGCAGACGATGGTCGCTGCGGTGACCACCTCGGACTTCACCAGATCCATGCCATCGAGGATCGACACATAGTCGGCCGACGTCTCGAAATTGGTGTGGACTTCGCCCGCTTCGAAAGCGCTGACCATGGCCGCCGGATCGGTGCCGTAGTCGATGAATTCGATGCCGTCGAGGAAGACCTCGCCGTCCCACCACTTGTTGTCCTCGCGACGCTTGTAGACCACCTTCTGGCCGACATCGTAGGACACGAGCTCAAACGGGCCGGTACCGATCGGGCAAGCCTTGAAGTCGCCGCCCTTCTCGTCGAATGTCTTGTGGACGATAAGGCCGGGATAGTCGCACATGTTCGGGATGAGCGCGATGTCAGGCGTGCCGAGCTTCAGTTTGACCGTCATGTCGTCGACCTTGGTCACCGCGCTTTCGTCCAGCTTGTCGTCCTTGACCAGCGTGCCGAGACGGCCGGGCATGGAATTGCCTTCGGCTTTCTTGTCGGCCCAACGCTTGAGGTTGAAGATGACGTCATCGGCGTTGAATGCATCGCCGTTCGACCAGGTCACACCCTTGCGCACATGCAGCGTGTATTCGGTCGCGTCGTCGTTGACGTCCCAGCTCTCGAGCAGATAGGGGCGGAATGTGTATTCGGTCGTGTACTTGACCAGCGGCTCGAGCGCCTGACGCTCGGCGTTGGCGATTTCCGACCAGTCGGATTTGCGCGGATCCTTCGGATCCTTGATCCACTGCGCGACCTTCAGCGTGCCGCCTTTCTTGCCCTGGACTTCCTCCGCCTTCGCGGGCGTGGGATCGGCGAGGCCGATCAGGCCATAGGCCATCGCCGTGGACGCACCAAAGACGCTGGCGAGCGCCAGGAACTCGCGGCGATCCATTTTTCCTGCCTTGGCTTCTTCGGCCATTGCCAGGATGTGATCCGGAACGCGATCCCCATTACTTTTGTAGATTGCCATGACTGACTCCCATTGTTGGCTTTCTGCCTTTTAACATTCCGCATCCGCGCCGTGTTGTCAAAGACGGCAGGGATTGGGAACATGCAGGGAATGTGCAACTTTGAAAGGCAGGCAGTTCGCGTGATAACGACAGTCTTGGCGCAAAATTGCTACTGCCCGGCAGATTTCGTTCGAATCTCCGGCACCGATTAAATTGAGACATTCAAGAGCGATAGAACAGCGCCAGCCGAGCCTGGACATGATGCCAAATTCGACGCTGTCGGGCCTCAATATTCGCGTTCGTAGAAAATGCCGCCCTTGGCTTCGCCGGCATCGGTGGCCTCGCCACGCAATTTGACGCCGCGTCCGACATTGAGATCGATCGTCGCCTTGCCCGACCCCGGCTTGTCGCCTTTCTGGATCGTCACATAGGTGCGGTCGTTGAGATATTTGCCCGCCGATACCGCGGTGCCGCCCTTGTCGTCGGTCGTCACGTCGAGATCGTCGACGCCGATCGCGCTGCGCAGGTTTTCGAGCAGCGAGGTCGAGCCGCCGATGCCGGCCAGTTGCCCGGCGGCCTCGGCAAGCTGAGCGATCTGCAGCGGCGACAGGTTCGACATCGAGCGGCCGAAGATCAGTTGCGCCAGAACCTCGTCCTCCGGCAGCGCCGGCACCGAGGAGAAGGTGAATTTCGGATTGGTCGCCTCGCCCGAAACGACGATGGTGACGGTGGCGCTGGTCGTCGTGGTGGTCGCGGTGAGGTTGAGGTAGGGCACCAGCGAGCCCGAAAAGCCGACCGTGCCTTCGGTGAAGGTCAGCCGCTTGCCGAGGATCGTCAGCCGCCCACGCTGCAAGGTGAAGGTGCCGACCGCTTGCGGCGACGAGGCCGGACCGGTCAGCTTGAGCGACCCGCCAAGCTCGGCATCGACGCCCCTGCCCTGGATGAAGATCTGGTTCGGCGCATTGACCGTGACGTCGAGGTTGAGGCCGCTGCCGCCACTGCTGCCGCTCGCGGTCGCCGGACGCAGCGCCTTGTCCTGCGCGCGCACGGCGCCTGGTGCGTTCTTGTGCTTGACATCAAGCGCCGCCAGCGAGCCCGGCAGTTTTTCGGGAACGGTGATGACGGTCTTGGCCAGATTGATGGTGCCCGAGATTACCGGCGCCGAAGCAAGTGGCCCCTTGATCGTCAGGTCGCCGCCGAGATTGGCCGTGACCACTCGCCCGTCGGTGTAGCGGCCGTCGACGAGCTTGACCGACAAGTCGGCCGGAAAACCTCGTGCCGGATCGATACCGACCGTGCCGCTGGCCGACAGGCTGCCGCGCGTCGACAGTGTGCCCGTCAGGCGGTTGATCCTGGCGACGCCGCCGCCGATCGCGACATCGGCAGTGATGTCGTTGACGGCAAGGCCGGAGCGCGCGTCGATCAGACGGGCACCCGATGTGCTGACCGTGCCTGATATCACCGGTGACGTCGCCGGTCCGCGCACCTGCACATTGACATTGGCCGTGCCGCTCAACGACAGGCCTTGCGCGGCAAGTGTCCGGGTCAGGAAGGCGAACGGCACCTTGCCGGAAAAGTCGAGTGCCAGCGTGGGCGTGCCTGCGGTCGTCACCGTGCCGCCGCCCTTGAGGCCCAGGCCGGCGCCGTCGCTTATGTTGGCGTCGAAGGTCAGCCTGTTGCTGGCGAAACTGCCGGAGCACGACACGCTCATGCCGCCGAAGCCCGCGCCACGGGTCTGCGACGTCTGGACACCTGCGGCATCCATCTTGAAGGCCACCGCCGGATTGGCCGGCGCGCCTGTCACCTTGACCGTGCCCGAGATCGAGCCGGCGGCATCGAGACCCGGCGAAAAACTGTTGGCGAGCGAGACCGGCACCTGCGCCAGCGTCGCATTGAGATCGAGCGCCTGCCCGGCCTTGCCTGAAACCGTCGCCGTGCCGCCGCCGAGGTTGAGGACGAGCCTGTCCAGGCTGGTCGTGCCGTTGGCGATGGTGATGGTCGAAGCCTGAGCGATCGCCGCCTTGATGCCCTGAACCGTCGCCTGACCGGAATTGAGCTCGACCGTCGTCGTGCCATTGGCGACCCTGACGCGGCCGGCGGCCTTGGCGGGAATGTCCTTGACGGTGGCCCCGCCGGAAAAGCCGGTCCAGTCGCCATCACGCTTGAGGTCGACATCGATGCCGCGGATAACGGTGCCGCCGGAGGTGACGCTGTCGGCACGCACCTTTCCGGAGATGACCGGAGCCGCCAGGTAGTTGGCGATCAGCGCGTCGACCGAAACAGCTTTCGCCTGGAGGTCGCCGCGCGAAATTGACGCCGTCGTCGCCTTGACGGTGACTTCAGGCGCCTTGCCGTTCCTGGCGAATCTGATCGTGCCGCGCACATCGCCTTCCGCCTTTTCCAGAGCAAGCGCGGCAAGCGGTCCGATGTCGGGCAGATCGAGCGCCACGGTGCCTTCAGGCACAAAGGCATCGTCGAGTGCAAGATCGCCGGAAATCCGGTTCTTGCCGAGCGACAGCAACAGCCCGTTGATGGCACGCTTGCCGTCGGACGTCGCCAGCACGGCACTGCCCTGCAGGGCCTGGCCGGCGACATTTCCCGTCAGTTGCACATTGGCCGCGGGATTGGCGGCATCGGCCTTGCCGGTGGCGGTGAGATGCAGCCCGGTGATCTCGCGTTCGGCCACCGAAAGCCGGTCGCTGTTCACCGTCAGTGACAGGTCGGGCGCGGTGCTTGGCCCTTGCGCGTTGAGCGCGAAAGCGATGGCGCCCCTGGCATCCCTGGACAGAAGCGAGATGTCGGCCAGCGCGCCCTTGATGTCGGCGACGAGTTTGTTGTCGGCAAGGCTGGCTTTTCCATCGGCGGTCAGCGCACCGGACACCAGCTTGATCGCGTCGGCGGTGACATTGCCATTGGCGTCACGCTTCAGCACGGCGCTGATTTCGGTACGCTCGGCGAGCACGCCACGCGCCGCCGCCGGCAGCGCCGCGGAAGCGGCATCCGCCTTGAGGTTGAGGTCGATGGCGCCGTCAGCCAGCGAGACCTTGCCGTTGAAGGCACTGTTCAGCGAGTCGCCGACCACCGATCCGCTGTCGATGACGATCGTGTCGGCGGCGAGGCTGCCGGCGACCTTGGCCGTGATCTTGCCGGCGATCAGCGGCGCGATGGTTGGATTGTCCAGGCCGATCTTGTTCGCCGTCACCGTGCCAGAAATCGGCCCGGTTCTGCTTTTCACGTCGAAGGCATCGGAGTGCAATGCCACGGTGAGCCCCTCGACCTTGGTAAAATTCGTCGCAACCGAAGTCAAAGCGGCGGAAATATCGAGCTTCGGCTGCGTGCCTTGCCCCGCCGCCTTGACCGACAGTGCCTGCAGCTCGAGCTTGATCGGACTCTCGGTGCTGCCCAGCGCCAGCGGCAGGCTCGGACCGGTCGAGGCAAGGTCGAGCGAGAAATCGCTGATGCCGTTCGGATTGATCGTACCGGCGGCCTTGCCGGAGATCTTCTCGCCGGCGAGCGTCGCCTGGTCGATGGCGACGCCACCGGCGGACGAGAAACTGCCCGCCGCATCGAGGTTGAGCGGGCCAAGCCCCGCCTGGCGGGTCTGGCTGGTCTCAGCGCCGCCAAGCTGCACATTGAAACGGATGTCTGGGTTGGCCGAGGGGCCTGTCACTTGCGCCGTGCCGCCCAACGTGCCGACCGCGTCGAGGCCAGGCGAGAAATCATTGGCAAGGGCTGCCGGCAGCGCGGAAAATTCGGCTGCGAGGTCGAGCGTCTGGCCGGCGGTGCCGGAGACAGTCACCGACCCGCCGCCGACATCGAGCGCCAGCTTCCCGATGCTGGCTGCGCCATTGGCGACGCTGAGAGTCGACGGCTGAGCGATCGCCGCCTTGATGCCGCGAATGGTCGCTTCACCCGAGGCGATCTCGACGCTGGTCGTGCCCTCCGCGATCTTCACACGCCCGGCGGCCGTGGCCGGAATGTCCGCAATGGTGGCGCCGCCCGTGAAATTGGTCCACTCGCCGTCGCGCTTCAGATCGACGCCGATGCCGCTTATCACGGTTGTTCCCGAGGTGATCGTATCGGCCTTGATCGTGCCTGATATGGCCGGACCCTTGAGATAGTTGGCGACCAGCGCATTGACGGCGATGGTCTTCGCCGCCAGGTCGCCGCGCGAAATCGAGGCGCTCGTCATGTCGATCGCGACCGTCGGCGCGCCACCATCATCGGAGAAGCGGATGCTGCCCTGTACGTCGCCCGCCGCGGTTTGCCCGCCAAGCGCGGCCAGCGGGCCGATATCGGGCGCATCGAGGGTCAGCGTGCCGAGCGGCAGCAAGCTGTCGTCGAGCGCAAGGTCGCCGGAGACCTTGTTGTCGCCGAGCGCCAGGCTCAGCCCGTTGATGGACCGCTTGCCATCACTCGTGACCAACGACGCCTTGAGGTCGAGCGGCTGGTCGTCGACCGATCCGGTCAGTGAGACATCGGCCGCCGGGCTGGCAATATCGGCCTTGCCCTTCGCACTCAACTTGACGGTCTTCACCGTGCGGCCGGACGCCGTCAGGCTGTCACTGTCGGCCGACACCGAGAAATCCGGCGCCGTGCGCGCGCCGCTCGCCGTCAGCGCGAAATTGACGGCCCCGGCAACCGGTACCCCGACCATGGGCGACAGCACCGAGACATCGCCGAGCGTGCCCTTGACGTCGGCCTGGATGTCGGTGCCTGTCGCATTGGCGGTGCCGCTGGCGCTGAGCGCACCGGAAGTGAATTGCAGTGAATTGGCGGCGAACGAGCCTTGCGGATCGCGGGTTGCGGTGGCGGAGAATGTCACGCGTTCGCCGAGAACCGGGCGGATCTGCGGCGGCAGTGCCGTCGAGACGGCATCGGCATTCATCTTGAGCGTCATCGCCAGGTCGGCCAGCGTCACCTTGGCGGTGAGCGAAGCGTTGAGCGCGTCGCTGCGCAACGTGCCCTGATCGACGGAAATCTCTTCCTTGCTGACCGAACCGGCGAGATCGGCGGTGACCTTGCCGGTCACCAGCGGCGCCAGCGTCGCGACATTTGTGTTGAGGCCGCCGGCCGCAAGCTTGATGATGACCGGCCCGCTGCGCTCCTGGATGTCGAAACCGTCGGAATGGATCTCGGCGGTGAGATTGTCCAGCCGCGTGCCGCCCGCCACCACCGAAACCAGAGACGCGCCGATATCGACGATCGGCGCCTTGCCGCCGCCGAACGCGCGGGCCGTGGCACCTTTGATCGCGACGGTTATCGGCTGCGCCGTGCTGCCGAGGCTGAGCACGATGGGCGGCCCCTTGGCGGCGAGTTCCACCGCAAGGTCACTGGCGCCGTTCGGATCGACGATGCCGGCGGCGGTGCCATGCACGGCATCGCTGTCAACGTTGGCGCGCTCGACATCGACGCCGCCTGCGACCATGGCGGTCCCGGCAAGATCGAAACTGGTCTTGCCGTCAAACAGGGGTTTCAGATTTTCCGGCACAAAGCGCGCGAAGTCGCCGTCGCCCTTGGCCTCGACATGGCTGCCCTTGTCGGTGAGCTGATGCCGGCCGGTGAGTTGGGTGACGATCTGGCCGTTGACGACGAAGGTGCCGATGCCGCTCCAGTTGGCGATCGGCCCCGTACCCGAAACGACGATGTCGACGGGCGGCGCATCCGGCAGGTTGAGCAGATTGGCGATAATGCCGCCAGCCGGCTCGGATGCCTTCAGATCGAGGTCGAGCTTGTTGTCGGCGGGCGCGAAATTGATTTTTGCATCGACCGTGCCTTGCTTGCCGTCATGGCGGGTGATGTTGAGGTTCGTTTCGACCGCCAGTGGCGCTGCATCGGCCTTGAGCGCGCCCTTGGCCGCGAGTTCGGCTATGCCGCTGCCGGCCAGTGCCTGCCCGAGCGCGATCTCGGGAAGCTCGATCTGCTTGATGTCGACGGAAACCGGCAGCGCGGTCGCACCACCCTGGCTCGGCTGCGTGCTGGCCACCGGCAATCGCGCCAATTCGATGCGCCCGGCGGCGATGCGGTCGGCGCTGAAATTTTTCGACAAAAGCGCTAGCGGCGACCAATCGACGGCCAGTTTGCGGGCCACCAGCCAGGCGCCTTCGCGGTCTTCGAGCACGACATGGTCGACGGTCAGCGCCCCGGACCAGATGCCGTCGATGCCGCTGACCGTGACCTTGCGATCATCGGTCGAGGCCATGGTCGAGATCATACCGGCGAGATTCGCACGGCCGCGCTCGGTTTTGGTGAGTACAATCAGCGCACCCACGACCGCCGCTACCACGATGAGCAGCGTGTAAAGGACAATGCGAAGGATGCGCTTGAACATCTTCATCGTCAGAATGCCTGGCCGATGCCGGCATAGATGCCGAAATGGGGGTCGCCGCGATCACGGTTGAGCGGCACGGCGGCGTCGACGCGCAATGGACCGAATGGCGTGATGTAGCGCAGGCCGACGCCGGCGCCGACCTTCATGTCGGAAAAGTCAGGAAATTCCCTGGTCGAGACGGTGCCGGCATCGACGAATGGCACGACGCCGATCGTGTCGGTGACGGCGATGCGCATCTCGACCGAGGTCTCGAAGAGGGAAAGCCCGCCGATCGGCTGTCCGTCGATATCCTTCGGACCGATGCCCTGATAGGCGTAGCCGCGCACCGAACCACCGCCGCCGGAATAGAAGCGCCGGTCGGCCGGAACATCCTGAAGGGTCGCGCCGACGATCGAGCCGATGGCGACGCGTTCGGCAAGCACGAATTTCGAGGCCGTATCGAGCGACTGGTAGGCCGACCCCTCGCCCTTCAGCTTGAGGAAGGCGGCACCGTTCAGAATGTCGTAGCTCGGCTCGGCATAGGCCAACACCCGGAATCCCCTGGTCGGATTGAGCCGATTGTCCCTGTTGTCATAGACATATTGCAGCGGAATGCTGGCGATCAGGTATTTGTGCTTGCCGAAAGCGTCATGGATCTTCGAATAGTCGAGCGCCACTTCCGCCGACACCCTCTGCTTCTTGTCGATGTCGTAGGACAGCCCAGTGCTGCCCTTGACCGAGAAATGATCATAGGCATCGGGATGCTCCAACACGGTCTTGACGCTGGCGAAGAATTTCGACGCCGGCCCGACCACGCCCGGTTTCTCGAACATGATGCCGGCATTGTAGTTGAGCTCGGTCAGGCTGTTGCTGCCGATGCCGCTGATGGCGCCATCGATGCGCAGCTTCTCGGCCCGGCCGAACAGGTTGCGGTGACCCCAATAGCCTTCCAGACCGAGTCCCTCGGTGTTGGAGAGCGTGCCGCCTACACCGAAATAGCGAGGCTTGCGCTCGCTGACCTGAACACCGATCGGGATGTTGCCGTCGCCATCGAGGCTGTCGGCTTCCTTCAGCGTCACGCTGTTGAACACTTCCAGCCCGAGCAGCCGGTCGCGCGCGTCGTCGATTTCATCGGGCGAATATTGGCGGCCGCGCTTCAGGCCGGTCATGTATTCGGTGAAGTCGCGGTCGACCTTCTCGGTGCCTTCGACCGTGGTGTCGCCATAGCCGGCGACCGGCCCGGCCGCCACGGTGAGCGTCACATCGAGTGTTGAGGTGTCGTGGTCGGCGACGATCTCCTGGCCTGTCACCTTGGCCAGCGGCCTGCCCTCCGCCTTCAGCGCCCGCACGATCGACGCCTCGGCCTTGAGCACGGCGCCGGACCCGGCGTCGCCACCGGCGATCAGGCCGAAATCGGCGCTCGCCAGCCCCGCCGCATCGCCCTCCAGCCTGATATTGCCAAGCGTAAATTTCGGCCCGGTCGCGATATTGATCACCACTGGGATCGGCTGCGGACCCGTAAATTCGGCGTCGGGTGGCAGTTCATCAAGCGACTTGCCCTCAATGGTAATGGTAACGACGCCCTCGTAGCGGGCGTCAGCGTAAAGTGCGGCGACAAGTTGTTCGCGATCGCTGCGCGCCTTGGCCAACAGCCCGAGCGAACCGGAAACCGGACGTTCTTCGTCGTTTTTCAGGGTCGAGGCGTTTTCGAGCTTCTTGAGGAGATCCTTGTCGGCGTCGGGTGCATCGATCGTGACGGCATAGCGCAGCGGGTCGACAATATCGGCGTCCTCGTCACTGGAAGAACCCCACAATTTGATGCCGAATATCTCGAAAGCCGCGGCATTTCTGCCTTCGGCAGCCAGTGCGGCCGAGCATATCAGGGCGAAAAGCAGGGTACGCGAAAGCCCGCGCAGTGACGCTCCTCCTCCCGACATCCACCTTTTACGCACCAACATTATAACTCTAACCTAACTCGCAAAACTAAAATTGGAATGAAGTTCTGAATTGCTCGTAAAGGGGCCACAATCCAATTGTCTGAAATAGGCAGGGCTTGGAATTCACACCTTCTGCGTCGCCGCAAGAATGCGTGATCCCTTGTCCTATGGAGGTACTACCGGTCATCGGCCGGAAAGGAAACCGTTGGCAGGCGGACCCTGCCGCGTCCTCGTGTTGACAAGCTTCATCGAAGCCTGAACATGCCGGACGTAAGCACTGTCTGGAGGGAATTATGGCAATGCGCGCGGCTCGTGGTCTGTCTATCCTTGTCCTTCTCTTTTTTGCCTGGGGCAGCGTCGCGCAAGCGGCCGAAGCGCGCCGAATCGCAACGACCGACAATTCCGATTATTTCGGTTTCGACCTCCGGTCCGACCAGAATGTCAGCCTCGACCAGTGCAAGACCACATGTCTCGGCGACCCCGCCTGCCGCGCCTTCACCTACAATCTCAAGGCCAAATGGTGCTTCCTCAAATCCGACTATAACCAGCTGAAGCCGTTCAATGGCGCTGTCGCCGGCAAGGTCGTCAACGTCGATGGCGACCCCGATATCGGCGCTCCGCCGGAACTGGCCTTCTTCCCCGCCTGGATGGCCGACCAGGCCCAGCAGTACCGCAACAGGCTCACCGGCCCGGCCTACACCAAGCCGACCGAAGGGCTGACGGCGCTGCGGGCGGCGGCCGAACAGGCGCAGCTTACCGGCGACCATCGCTCGGCCATGCAGAAATACGAGGCGGCGGTTTCGGTATTGCCCGACGACGGCCGTCTCTGGCTGGAGCTGGCACGCGAAACGCTTGCCGTACAGCCGGTCGCCAGCTCGGAGCCGTCGACCTTGCCGGCAAATGCCACCTCGGCCGGCTTCAACGCCTACAAGCTGTTGCGCACCACGAAGACACGCGCCGATGCGCTGGCATTGCTCGGCGACGGGCTCGATCGTCGTGACCTCTACCGGCCGGCGCTGCAGTCCTACGAAGCGAGCCTCGCGCTGGTCAGCTCGCCAGGGGTCAGGGCCGCCTATCAGGATCTCAAGGCCCGCAAGGGCTTCCGCGTCATCGACCATACCGTCGATGCCGACACCAGCGCGCCGCGCATCTGCGCGCAGTTTTCCGAGGATCTGGTCAAGACCGGCGTCGACTATGCGCAGTTCGTCACCGTTGACAACGCCGCCCCCAGGGGTGTCGAGGCCAAGGACAAGCAGATCTGCGTCGAAGGGCTCGAGCACGGCCAGCACTACGAGGTGACCTTCCGCGCCGGCCTGCCGGCCGCCATCGGCGAGACGATCGCAGCACCTGTGGTGCTGTCGATCTATGTCCAGGACCGCGCCCCGTCCGCCCGCTTCACCGGCGACAGCTTCGTGCTGCCGGCCGGCGCGCGCCGCGGCATTCCGGTCGTCACCGTCAACATGAACGTCGCCAAGATGAAGCTCTACCGCGTCGGTGACCGTTCGCTGGCCCAGCTTCTGTCCGGCTATCAGTTCCTGCGCCAGCTCGACGGCTACGACATCTCCAACATTTCCGACCAGATGGGCTCGCCGGTCTGGGAAGGCCAGTTGGAAATCGCCAACGACCTCAACATGGAAGTCACCACCTCCTTCCCGGTCGACGAGGCTCTGCCGCAGCGCAAGCCCGGCGTCTATGTGCTGACCGCGCAGGCGGTGGACGACAAAGGCGACGACTATGATTCGCGGGCCACGCAATGGTTCGTGGTCTCGGACATCGGCCTGTCGACCTATACCGGTCAGGACGGGCTCAACGTCTTTGCCCGTTCGCTCGGAAGCGCCAACCCGATCGCCGGCGCCGAACTGACCCTGCTGGCCCGGAACAACGAAATCCTCGGCACCGCGACCACGGACGCGGAAGGCCGTGCCGTCTTCAACCCCGGTCTGACGCGCGGCGACGGCGGCATGGTGCCGGCCGTGCTGATGGCCAAGCAGGGCGACAACGACTTCGTCTTCCTCGACATGGGCCGCGCCGGCTTCGACCTGTCCGACCGCGGTGTCACCGGGCGCGCGGCACCTGGCGCGCTCGACGTCTATGCCTGGACCGAACGCGGCATCTACCGCGCCGGCGAGGACGTCCATGTTGCAGCCCTTGCCCGCGACGGCGCTGCCAAGGCGGTCGAGAACCTGCCGCTGACCTTCATCTTCTCGCGCCCCGACGGCGTCGAGGACCGCCGCATCGTCAGCGACGGCGCATCCGCCGGCGGCCATGCCGTCGACCTGCCGCTCGAACCCAACGCCATGCGCGGCACCTGGACGGTGGCGATCCACACCGACCCCAAGCAGCCGGCGGTCGCCAGCCAGATGTTCCTGGTCGAGGACTTCGTGCCGGATCGCATCGAATTCGACCTCACCTCCGACAAGCAGGAAATCGCGCAGGGCGAAACCGCCAACGTCACCGTCGACGGCCGCTTCCTCTATGGGGCGCCGGCCGCGGGGCTGGCGCTCGAAGGCGAGCTGACGCTGTCGACCGCTCGCGACTGGGACCGCTTCAAGGGTTACTCCTTCGGCCTCGCCGACGAGCAGTCGGCCGAACCCTCGGTCACCCCGTTCACCGGGCTGCCGGTGGTCGGCGAGGACGGCAAGGCGACCTTCCCGGTTTCCGTCGACCAGTTGCCCTCAACCACCAAGCTCGTCGACGCCAAGGTCACGGTCAGGATGCGTGAGACAGGCGGCCGCGCCATCGAGCGCTCGCTTAATATCGGCATCCGTCCGCAAGGCCACATGATTGGCATCCGTCCGGATTTCGATGGCGACGAGGTGCCGCAAGGGGGCACGGCGAAATTCAGCCTGATCGCCGTCGATCCCGACGGCAAGCGCGAGGCGCTGAAGGGCGCGCAATGGTCGCTGGTCAAGGTCGAACGCAATTATCAGTGGTACCGCTCGAACAATTCCTGGAACTACGAGCCGGTCACCTTCACCAAGTCGGTGGCCAACGGCCAGGTCGACCTGAGCGCCGACGGCGAGGCCACCGTCTCGATGCCCGTCGACTGGGGCCGCTACCGTCTGGAGATCGAGACATCGGATCCGGAAGGCCCGGCGACCAGCTACGAATTCGATGCCGGCTGGTATGTCTCTTCCACCACCACCGAAACACCTGACGGCCTCGAGATCGCGCTCGACAAGGACAACTACGCGGCAGGCGAAGTTGCCAGGCTCAAGGTCTCACCGCATTTCGCCGGCGAGCTGCTCGTCACCATCGGCGCCGACAAGCTTTTGAAGACCGTCACCGCCAGCGTGCCGGCCGGCGGCAGTACCGTCGACATCCCGGTCGGCGACGACTGGGGCGCCGGCGCATATGTGACGGCAACCCTGTTCAGGCCGGGCGATGCGCAGGAGACGCGCATGCCGGCGCGCGCCATCGGCGTCAAATGGCTGAAGGTCGATCCGGGCTCGAAGCAGCTCGCCGTCACTTTGACGCCGCCGGACAAGACCATGCCACGCCAGCAGCTGTCGATCCCGGTCTCCGTGACCGGCGTCCAGCCGGGCACCAACGCCTATGTTATGGTCGCCGCCGTCGATGTCGGCATCTTGAACCTCACCAACTACAAGGTGCCGGATCCGGAGAACTGGTTCTTCGGCCAGCGCATGCTGGGGCTTGAAGTGCGCGACCTCTATGGCCGCCTGATCGACGGCTCGCTAGGTACCACCGGCAAGCTGCGTACCGGTGGCGACGGCGCCAACATGCAGGCGCAAGGCAGTCCGCCGACTGAAAAGCTGGTCGCCTTCTTCTCCGGCCCGGTCGAGCTCGACGCCGACGGCAAGGCGAGGATCGACTTCGACATCCCGCAGTTCAACGGCACCGTGCGCGTCATGGCCGTCGCCTGGACCAAGGATGGGGTCGGCCACGCCCAGTCGGACGTCATCGTGCGTGATCCCGTGGTGATCACCGCCGGCCTGCCGCGCTTCCTGGCCCCCGGCGATTCGGCCGTGATGCGGCTCGACGTCGCCGACACGGACGGTCCGGAAGGCGACTATGCGCTGACCATCGACACAACAGGCGATCTGTCGACCGGCAGCGCGCCCCTGCCCGAGAAGCTGACGCTCGCCAAGGGCAAGCGGCAGACGCTGACGGTGCCGCTCATCGCCCAGACGGCGGGCAACGCCTCGATCACGGTCAAGCTCGCCCATGCCGACGGCACCAAGGTCGAGCAGACGCTCTATGTTCCCGTGCGCCCGGCGCAATTGCCGGTGACCACCCGCCTGGTCGTCGACCTCAAGGGCAATGGCGGATCGCTGCGCGTCGACAAGGAGCTCCTGGTGGCAAGCCTGCTCGACGGCGCTTCCGTCAGCGTCGGCGTTTCGCAGGCGGCTGCCTTTGACGTGCCGTCGCTCCTGATGACGCTCGACCGCTACCCCTATGGCTGCGCCGAGCAGACGACCAGCCGCGCCATGCCGCTTCTCTATGTCAACGAGATGGCGTCGGGCATCGGCATGGCCAGCGACCCGGATCTGCACGGCCGCATCCAGGACGCCATCTACAAGGTGTTGAGCTACCAGGCCTCGGCCGGCAGCTTCGGCCTGTGGGGGCCGGGCTCCGGCGATTTGTGGCTCGACGCCTATGTCACCGACTTCCTGACCAGGGCGCGCGAGCAGAAATACGATGTTCCAACCCTGGCGATGAGCCAGGCGCTGAGCAATCTGCAGAACTCGGTCGGCTACGACCAGGACGTCCAGGACCGCGGCAGCGAGATTGCCTATGCGCTCTATGTCCTGGCCCGCAACAAGAAGGCCTCGATCGGCGATCTGCGCTACTATGCCGACACCCAGCTCGAAGCCTTCACCAGCCCGATGGCCGTCGCCCAGTTGGCGGCGAGCCTGGCGCTCTATGGCGACACGCAGCGTTCGGAGGCGACATTCCAGACGGCGCTGCAACTCGCCAAGTCGGCCACGGAGTACGATTACTACAGGTCGGACTACGGCTCGCCGCTGCGTGACGGCGCGGCGATGCTGGCGCTTGCCGCCGAATCGAAACCGGTACCGGCGATCGTGCCGGAGCTGATCAAGCTGGTGACCAGGGAGCGCGCCGAAGCCCGCTGGACGAGCACACAGGACGAATCCTGGATGCTGCTGGCGGCGCGGGCGCTGAAGACCGGCAATGATGCCATCGCGCTGACCATCAACGGCGCGCCGCACAACGGCGCCTATTCGGATCAGTTCGCCGGCAGCGACTTGGCCGACAGCCCGCTGACCGTCGCCAACACCGGCAGCAACCCGCTGCAGGCGGTCGTCACCACCGTGGCCTCACCGATCCAGCCGCTGCCGGCCAGCGGCAACGGCTTCACCATCGGGCGCACCTACTACAAGCTCGACGGCACCGAGGCCAATGTCACCGAGGTCAAGCAGAACGAACGCTACGTCGTCGTGCTCAAGATCTACGAGCAGAACACCTGGCCCTCGCGACTCTTGATCACCGACCTGTTGCCGGCCGGCTTCGAGATCGACAATCCGGGCCTGGTCTCCAGCGCCCAGCTGACGAATTTCTCCTGGCTGGCGCAGACCGATGCAGCGCATCTCGAATTCCGCGACGACCGTTTCGTCGCGGCCTTCAACCCGAACGATGGCGACGGCGACCGCAACATCACGCTCGCCTATGTCGTGCGCGCAGTGACGCCGGGCACCTACGCCCACCCTGCGGCAACGGTGGAAGACATGTACCGGCCGCAATATTCGGCCCGTACCGCCACCGGCATGATGGAGGTCAAGGTGCCGTAGCGATGTGTGGATCGGTCGTCATGGCGAAGGGCCGCGCATGAGAGATATATCAGCCAGGGCATTGCGGAGATTGGGGATCGGCGCGGCATCCGTCGCCGGTTTCCTGGCCCTCTCCGCTGTCGCCCTTTGGCAGCTCGACCGCGCCTTCCCGCCGCCGCTGCCCGAAAAACTCGCGGTCTCCACCGAGGTGCTCGACCGTGACGGCCAGCTTCTGCGGGCCTTCGCCACGCCCGACGGCTACTGGCGGCTCGAAACCCGGCTCGACCAGGTCGACAAGCAGTTCGTCGACATGCTGGTGACCTATGAGGACAAGCGCTTCTGGGACCATGACGGCGTCGATATGCTGGCGCTGGCCCGGGCTGCCGGCCAGTTCGCGACCAGCGGCCACATCGTCTCCGGCGGCTCGACGCTGTCGATGCAGCTTGCGCGGCTGATCGAACCGCGCGACAGCCGCAGCCTCGGCTCCAAGCTCAAGCAGATGCTGCGCGCCATCCAGATCGAGCGGCGGCTGTCCAAGCGCGATATCCTCGAACGCTATCTGACTCTGGCGCCCTATGGCGGCAATCTCGAAGGCGTGCGCACCGCCTCGCTCGCCTATTTCGGCAAGGAGCCAAAGCGGCTGACGGTTTCGGAGGCGGCACTCCTCGTTGCGCTGCCGCAACTGCCGGAAAAACGGCGGCCCGACCGTAACCTCAAAATCGCTCACGCCGCCCGCGATCGGGTGCTGACCCGCATGGTTTCATCGGGCCTGCTCGGCGAACGCGAGGCCGCGCGCGCCGCGCTCGACGATGTTTCAGAGCTGCGGCGCACCTTGCCAGCGCTCGCCGCCCATGCCGCCTACGCGATGCTCCCAAAGGCCATTCCCGGGCAACCTTTGCGCCTGACGATCCGCAAAAGCGTCCAGGAAGGACTGGAGCAGGTGGCCAGGGATGCCGCCACCAGGCTCGGCCCTCGCCTGTCCGTCGCCATGGTGCTGGCCGATTCCCGCACCGGCGACATCCTCGGCGAGGTCGGCTCGGCCAATTATTTCGACGCCAGCCGGTCCGGCTGGATCGATATGACCAGGACTGTCCGCTCGCCCGGCTCAACACTGAAGCCGTTCATCTATGGGCTTGCCTTCGAGCAGGGGCTGGTGGCGCAGGAAACCCTGATCGAGGACAGTCCGGCGGATTTCGGCGGCTACCGGCCGAAGAACTTCGACATGGGCTACCAGGGAGACGTCAGTATCCGGCAGGCACTGCAATTGTCGCTGAACGTGCCGGCGATCCGGGTGCTCGACGCGGTTGGGCCGGCGCGGCTGATGGCGCGCTTTCGCCAGGCCGGCGTGACGCCTGTCCTGCCCGTCAACGAGGCGCCGGGCCTGGCCATCGGCCTTGGCGGCGTCGGCGTGACGCTGCGCGACCTGGTCCAGCTCTATACCGGGCTCGCCAATGGCGGCAAGGCGAACACGCTGCATGATGGCACCGAGCCCGCCAATGCCGACCGCTCGACCACCACCATCCTCGACGACCAGGCAAACTGGCAGATCACCGACATCTTGTCGGGGGTCAAGCCGCCCGAAGGGGCCATGCAGCGTGGCATCGCCTACAAGACCGGCACCTCCTATGGCTACCGGGACGCCTGGTCGGTCGGCTTCGACGGGCGCTATGTGCTGGGCGTCTGGGTCGGCCGTCCCGACGCCGGCGCGGTTCCGGGCCTGTCGGGCTATGTCTCGGCCGCACCGATCCTGTTCGAGGGCTTCGTCCGCTCGGGCCTTGCCATTGTCCCGTTGCCCAGCCAGCCGGCCGGCGTCACCAGGCCGAAGCGCGACGACTTGCCGGTGACGCTGGCCCGCTTCGGCGCCGGCGCCGACGGGTTGGCGCAGGCCACAGTGACCGAACCCGCGCCGACGATCATCTTTCCGCCTGACGGCGCCCGCGTCGATCTCGGCACGGCCTCGGCCGAGGCCTCACCGCTGGTACTGAAGCTGCAAGGCGGCCGCGCGCCGTTCCGCTGGCTGGCCAACGGCAAACCGCTTGTCGGCATCGACCGTCGCCGCACCGCGACCTGGCAGCCGGACGGCGCCGGCTATTCCACCCTGACTGTGATCGATGCGGCCGGCCGCGCCGCGAGCGTGAAAGTCTTCGTTGAATAGAATGCGCCAAGCGATTCAGCGCACTGCGTTTTACGCTTTGCTCTCGGCAGCGGGTCTTGTCCCCGCCTCCGCCGCCGACCTCCCCGCTGGCTTCGTCCGCCTCAGGGACATCGACCCGACGATCCGCCAGGACATCCGCTATGCCGGCCGCGAAAATTTCCTGCACCGCAAGGTGAGCGGCTACGAGGCACCGGTCTGCATCCTGACCAGACAGGCGGCGGAAGCGCTTTCCGGCGTGCAGAAGGCGATTGCCGCCGAAGGACTGACGCTGGTCGTCTTCGACTGCTACCGCCCTGCCCGCGCTGTCGCCGACATGGGCGAATGGACAAGAGAAGGCGGGCCGGCCGACCCGCAATGGTATCCGGCGGTCAAGCGCAAGGATCTCATCGCCAAGGGTTATGTCGGCGAACTGTCCACCCATTCACGTGGCTCGACCGTTGACCTCGCCATCGCGCGAGCCGGTCAAAAGACTGCCCCGAAACCTGCCTGTGGCGCACCGGATGCCGACACGCTCGATTTCGGCACCGGCTTTGATTGCTTCGATCCAACGAGCGAAACGGCCCACCGCCCGCTCGCTGCGGAAGCGATAGCGAACCGCAAGACGCTTCTCGAGGCGATGCGTGCCGGCGGCTTCAAGAACTATGCCCGCGAATGGTGGCACTACACGCTGGAAAGCGAACCGTTTCCAAAACAGCGCTTCGATTTTCCAATCGTCGCCGAATAGCCCACCGACTCGCACCCCTCCCGCACTCCATGTGCCTTGCCGAAGCGTTGGCTGTTTCTAGATAGATCGTCTGGGCATGGGAGCCTGCGCGCCGCCGCTGGAGGAAAATGTTTCCTCACGATGCGCAATATCGGCGAAAAATTGCTTCAGGAGGGCAAAAAAGGCAACGTTGAATGCATCTAATTTCTATCGTTTCGGTAGAGTTCGGCCATTGTCAACGGAGGCGGAAATGACCAAACCTCATTTCAGGAAACTGCTCGGCGCGCTGGTCGCCACATCTGTCCAGTTCGGCACGCTCGGTTTCGCGTTTGCCGATACCACAATTCTCAACGTGTCCTACGATCCGACACGCGAACTCTACAAGCAATTCGACGAGGCCTTCACCGCCCACTGGAAGGCCGAGACCGGCGAGACCGTGACCATCCAGCAGTCGCATGGCGGATCGGGCGCCCAAGCTCGCGCCGTGATCGACGGCCTCGATGCCGACGTGGTCACGCTGGCGCTTGAGGGCGACATCAACGCCATCGTCTCGAAATCGCAGAAGATCAATCCTGATTGGCGCACGAAATTCGAGAACAATTCGGCACCCTACACCTCGACCATCATCTTCCTTGTCCGCAAGGGCAACCCGAAGGGCATCCATGACTGGGGCGATCTGGTCAAGGATGGCGTCCAGGTGATCACACCCAATCCGAAAACCTCGGGCGGCGCGCGCTGGAACTATCTGGCGGCCTGGGCCTATGCCAACGCCAAGGATGGCGGCGACGAGGCCAAGACCAAGGAATTCGTCGGCAATCTCTATGCTCACGTTCCGGTTCTCGACACAGGTGCGCGCGGCTCGACCGTGACCTTCGCGCAAAAGGGCCTGGGAGACGTGCTGCTGGCCTGGGAAAACGAGGCCTATCTGGCGCTCGACGAGTTCGGCGCCGACAATTTCGACATCGTCTACCCGCCGACCTCGATCCTGGCCGAGCCGCCGGTGGCAGTGGTCGACGCCAATGTCGACGCCAAGGGCACAAGGAAAGTCGCCGAAGCCTATCTGAGCCACCTCTATTCCAAGGAAGGCCAGACGCTGATCGCCAAGAACCATTATCGCCCGTCGAAGCCTGATCTGGTGCCTCCGGAGGATCTTGCCAAGCTGCCTGAGATCAAGCTGATCACCATCGACGATCCGCTTTTCGGCGGCTGGAAGAAAGCACAGCCTTACCATTTCGGCGACGGTGGTATATTCGACCAGATCTACAAGCCGGCCCAGTAAGCTAAACTCTAGATCAGGACGACATGACCACAGCACCCGCCAAGGCGGGGTGGCGGTTCAGACAGCCGAGCGTCATTCCGGGTTTCGGATTGACGCTCGGCTTCTCGCTTGCCTACCTCACGCTCATCATCCTCATTCCCCTGTCGGGGCTGATCTGGCGATCGGCCGCGCTCGGCTGGGCCGATTTCTGGGCGATCGCCACCGACCGCCGCACCATCAATGCGCTCGAAATCAGCTTCGGCACCGCCTTCATCGCCGCAGCCGTCAATGTCGTCTTCGGCACGATCGTTGCCTGGGTGCTGGTGCGTTACAATTTCCCGGGCCGCCGCATCGTCGATGCCATGGTCGACCTGCCCTTCGCCCTGCCGACCGCTGTGGCCGGCATTGCGCTGACCACGCTCTACGCGCCGAATGGCTGGGTCGGTAGCCTGCTGACGCCGCTTGGCATCAAGGTCGCCTATACGCCACTCGGCATCATCATTGCGCTGATCTTCATCGGCCTGCCCTTCGTCGTGCGCACGGTCCAGCCGATCATGGAGGAGATCGACAAGGAAGTGGAGGAAGTGGCCGCCACCCTTGGCGCCAACCGCTTCCAGATCATCTCCCGGGTGCTGCTTCCGGGCCTCGCGCCGGCTATTGTCACCGGCTTCGCGCTGGCCTTCGCCCGTGGCGTCGGCGAATACGGCTCCGTCATCTTCATCGCCGGCAATCTGCCTTACAAGTCCGAGATCGCGCCGCTGCTGATCGTCATCCGGCTGGAGGAATACAACTACCCGGCGGCGACCGCGATTGCGGCGATCATGCTCGGCCTGTCGTTCGCGATGCTGCTGGTCATCAATCTGGTGCAGACGTGGAGCCGCAAGCGCTATGGCTGACCCCGAGATCAAATCCTACGCGCCGCATCACGAAAGCCAGTCGGCGGCGGTGACAGAAAGCCGCTCGGCAAGAGCCGTGCTGATGATCGTGGCTTTTGCCTTCCTCGGCATTTTCCTGCTGCTGCCGCTGATCATCGTCTTCAACGAGGCCTTTTCGAAGGGCCTCAGTGCCTATACGGAGGCGCTGTCCAGCCCCGACACGCGCTCGGCGATCCGCCTGACGCTGCTGGTGGCGGCGATCTCGGTGCCGCTCAATGTCGTGTTCGGCATTTCGGCCGCCTGGGCGATCGCCAAGTTCGAGTTCAAGGGTAAGGCCTTCCTCACCACGCTCATCGACCTGCCCTTTTCGGTCTCGCCGGTCATTTCCGGCCTGGTCTATGTGCTTTTGTTCGGCGCCCAAGGCCTGCTCGGCGGCTGGCTGAAAGCGCATGGCATCGTCATCCTGTTTGCCGTGCCCGGGATCGTGCTGGCCACCATCTTCGTCACCTTCCCCTTCGTCGCCCGCGAGCTCATCCCGCTGATGCAGGAGCAAGGCAATGGCGACGAGGAAGCCGCGCTGTCGCTTGGCGCCAATGGCTGGCAGACCTTCTGGTATGTGACGCTGCCCAACGTCAAATGGGGATTGCTCTACGGCGTGCTCCTGTGCAATGCCCGCGCCATGGGCGAGTTCGGCGCGGTGTCGGTCGTGTCGGGCCACATACGCGGGTTGACCAACACCATGCCTCTGCATGTCGAAATCCTCTATAACGAGTACAACGCCGTCGGCGCCTTTGCCGTCGCTTCGCTGCTTGCCGGCCTGGCGCTGGTGACGCTGGTCTTGAAAACACTTCTCGAGATGCGCTACGGCGCCGAGATCGCCGCGACGCGCGGACACTGACAGAGGAATTTGTATGGAAGTTCGCGTTGCCAACGTGCGCAAGGAGTTTGACCGCTTTCCGGCCCTCCGCGACGTATCGCTCGACATCAAGTCCGGCGAGCTGATCGCGCTGCTCGGGCCTTCCGGCTCCGGCAAGACGACGCTGCTCAGGCTGATCGCCGGGCTGGAGCGGCCGACAAGGGGAAAGATCTTCTTCGGCGAGGAGGATGCCTCGCAGAAGTCGATCCAGGAGCGCAATGTCGGCTTCGTCTTCCAGCATTATGCGCTGTTTCGCCATATGACGGTCGCCGACAATATCGGCTTCGGCCTCAAGGTCCGGCATGGGCCGACACGCCCATCGGCGCAGGAAATCCGCCGCCGCGCCTCCGAGCTTCTCGACCTCGTCCAGCTATCAGGTCTCGAAAAACGTTATCCGGCACAGCTTTCGGGCGGCCAACGCCAGCGCGTCGCACTGGCGCGCGCCATGGCGATCGAACCACGCGTACTTTTGCTCGACGAGCCGTTCGGCGCGCTCGATGCTCAGGTGCGCCGCGAGTTGCGCCGCTGGCTGCGCGAAATCCATGATGCGACCGGCCACACCACCGTCTTCGTTACCCACGATCAGGAGGAAGCACTGGAGCTTGCCGACCGCGTCGTGGTGATGAGCCAGGGCCGCATCGAACAGGTCGGCACCGCCGACGAAATTTACGACACGCCGAACTCGCCCTTTGTCTATGGCTTCATCGGCGAATCGAGCTCGGTCCCGGTCAAGGTCGAGGATGGCCAGGTCTGGATCGCCGATCGCCCGATCGGGCTGTCGGCGCCGCAGGCGCCGGAAGGGCAAGCGATGCTGTTCTTCCGCCCGCACGATGTCGAATTGGTGGATGGGTGCAGCGGCTGCATCGCCGGCACGGTTGCCGCCAGCCGCCGCGTCGCCGGCACAAGGCGTGTGGAACTCGAAATCGGCGGCGAGCGCCAGCGCGTCGAGATCGAACTGCCCGTCGACCACCCGGCGGCGCAGAAAAGTCGCGTGGCGTTCAGGCCGCGGCGCTGGAAGCTTTTTCCGGCTGCGTAGAGGATTTGCAGCCGGCAGAATTTGTCCCGGCGTGCCGGCTGAAAGACCCGGCTTGGAAGAAAATCCTAACAACCGGCTGTTTCGGCAACGCTTTTTCTAACGACGTCGACATGGCTCCGGTTTGCATGCCTCGTCCAGCCGGGCACTGCCCGATTATCCTGGGGCATTCGATACGGCATTTTTCAAGGAGCCTGTTTTCATGAAGCGATTTCTGCTTGGCGTCGCCACCGCGGCCGGTCTGTTCCTCGCATCCTCCCAAGCCTGGTCGGCCGACAAACTGCTGAACGCTTCTTATGATGTCGGCCGCGAACTCTTCGCGCAGGTCAATAAGGCTTTCATCGCCGGCCACCCCGGCGTGAGCGTTGATCAATCCCACGCCGGTACATCGGCGCAGGCGCGCGCCATCGCCGAGGGTCTTGGCGCCGATGTCGTCACCTTCAACCAGGTCACCGACATCGACTTCCTGGTCAAGAAGGGCCTCGTCTCCGCCGATTGGCAGAAGGATTTCCCCGACAACGCCTCGCCCTTCTATTCGCTGCCGTCCTTCCTGGTGCGCACCGGCAATCCCAAGCACATCAAGGACTGGAACGACCTCGTACGCGACGACGTCCAGGTGATCTTCCCCAATCCGAAGACCTCGGGCAATGCGCGCTACACCTATCTCGCCGCCACCGCCTATGCCAAGGAAGCCTTCAAGGGCGACGACGCCAAGGTGAAGGAGTTTGTCACCAAGCTGTTCAACAACGTGCCGATCTTCGACACCGGCGGGCGCGCAGCAACCACCACCTTCGTGCAGCGCGAGATCGGAGACGTGCTGATCACTTTCGAGTCGGAAACGCGCGGCATCCGCAAGGAGTATGGCGATGACAAGTTCGAGCAGGTGACGCCCTCGGTCAGCCTGTTGGCCGAATTTCCGGTGGCGATCGTCGACACGGTCGCCGACGAGCACGGCACGCGCGAACTCGCCAAAACCTATCTCGATTTCCTCTACACGCCGGAGGGCCAGGATATCGCCGCCCTCAACGGCCTGCGAACCCGCGACGCGGCGGTCGCCGCCAAATACAAGGCCGAGTTTCCCGATGTCCGGCTGCTGACGGTGGAGGATGTCTTCGGCGGTTGGGACAAGGTGCAGGCCGAGCATTTTGCGGCAGGCGGGCTGCTCGACCAGACCTATGGCAGCCGCTAAGGTTTTCTATCTCCAGGCGAAGCACGGCTTCTGCCTAAGCCAAGCAAAGAAAGCCGGCCATTTGCCGGCTTTCTTTGTTTTTATGCCTTGAAATGCAATTTCCAGGCCGCCTGCCGTCCAAAACGTTACAAAGAATCAACGCGTTTGTGTTTAACCTGCCATCCGACGGCTTGTTTTGCGCGAAACGGCACCGCGCGATCAAAATGTCATGATTTGCACACAAACAACCGCCAGATGCGGGCGGTTGGGGTTTTCATGAACTGAATCGGGCATGCTTACCAAAAAAGGCAAATACGGGCTCAAGGCCCTCGTGCACCTGTCCGGTCTGCCGGTCGGCCAGCTTGCATTCGTCAATGACATCGCGGTCGCCAACAACATCCCGAAGAAATTCCTGGATGCCATCTTGGGCGAGTTGCGCAATGCCGGCTTCGTCCAGAGCCGCAAGGGCAAGGAAGGCGGCTATCGCCTCGCCCGGCCGGCCTCCGAGATCAAGATCGGCCATGTCGTGCGCGTCCTCGATGGACCGCTGGCGCCAATCCCTTGCGCCAGCCGCACCCAGTATCAGCGCTGCGAAGACTGCGATGAGGCGACCTGCCAGGTTCGGCACATGATGCTGGAAGTGCGCCAGGCCATCGCCGAGGTGCTCGACAATCGCAGCCTCGCCGCCATGCGCGACGCCGACAATGACGATTTTCCGGTCGAGCTGACGTCGCAGATCTAGACTCGGCAGTTTCGTATTGCTCCCCGCGGGATTTATCCGTGCGGCATTCGCTCGAATTTCTGCAACGAGGAATCAATCGTGTCCCACGCATGGCCGCGGACGGTGTATGTGATCACCCGCGGATTGAATTGCCCTGGATCGTCAAGGCTGGTCGCATGGATCGTAATCAGGTCCGGCTTGGCGACGGATGTCAGATAGACCGGCGCTCCACAGGTCGGGCAGAAGGCGTGAATCTTCTGATTGCCGTTGGCACCCGCTACCCGCCAGGTTTTCGCCTCGCCAGTAATTGTCACATCGGCGCGCCGCGGGAAGGTCAGATAGGACGCATGCCCGGTACCGCTGCGTTTCTGGCAATCGAGGCATTGGCAATGGTTCTCGAAGATGGGTTCGCTGTTCGTTTCATAACGGATCGCGCCGCATGCGCAGCCGCCACTATAGGTCTTGGCCATTGTTATTCTCCCACTGGGGTCAAGCCGATTTCGGCTTGGCGAAAAGGTCGATGCCGCTGCCGGTTTCGAGGAAGGATTTCATGCTGGACAGCACCGCCGGCCACCCTTGGCTGATGCCTTTCGCCATGCCGCTGCCGGCTTCGAGCTCGTCATGGGTGACGGTGAGCCGGACCATGGTGTCGTATTCCTCGATGCCGAACGTCACCCGGCTGTATTTCGATGGGTCGTCGGCTTGCGAGGCGTTCGCCCAGGTCATCACGAGACGGGTCGGCGGCGAGATTTCGACGACCTTGCCAACCAGTTCGACGGTGCGCTCATCGTTGGCGCGGATGTGTTCCCATTTCGATCCCGCCTTCCAGTCGGAGACGTTCTCGTGGCCCCAATAGCGCCTTGCGACATCCGGTTTCGTTATGGCCTCGAACACCTTTTGCGGCGTCGAGCGAATATAGGTCACGTAGACAAAGCTGGTCGTCTCTCTGGTCATTGTTCGTCTCCTTCGAGTTCTTTCTTCAGATCGTGCAGCAGGCTGAGCCGCTGACGTTCGAATTTCCGCACCCACCGTTCGTAGACCTCATGGAGCGGCACGGGGTTGATGAAATGCAGCTTTTCGCGGCCACGCTTGACCGTGCTCACCAGATTGGCCGCCTCCAATATCTCGAGGTGCTGGGTGGCGGATTGCCGGGCCATCTCAAGGTTTTCGCAAAGCTGGCCGAGCGTCTGCCCGTTCTTTTCACAAAGAAGGTCAAGCAGCTTTCTGCGTGTCGGGTCGCCCAGCGCTTTGAAAACCTTGTCTGCGTCCATTGATCTCGCTCGTGTTGAGGTCATAATACGCAGGTAAATACCTGCATGTCAAATGCCAGCTAAGCCCATCCCGCAATCCGGTCATTCATCACCATCGCAATCGCAGCAACCATCATCTTCTGGCTGTAAGTCGTGAGCCCCGCGCTCGCACTCCGGTGCCATGCTCCCGTCGGCGCCCGATTGCGTGCCCGTGATAGACGCAGTAAAGCGACTTTCGGACGTGCACAGGAACAGGCTGGACACCAATCGGATGAGGCTGCCGTGGTTCGCAAAATCAGGGGAGGCCGATCGGAAAAGACCGTCCGCCGCCAGCTACCGCACTGAAATCATCGCCGATGTCATCGTGCCGGATCGCGCCGAGCCTGTCCGGTTCTTCAGCCGCAAGCTGGTCAGCCCGGCAAAGCTGCGCCGTTTCTCCAACAGGGATTTTCGCGAAAGCCTGTTGTTCGGCTTCTATCTCGGTGTTGCGGCAATACTGCCGGTCGCCTGGTGGGCGCCGATCTGCCGCTCCGTGTCCGGGTTTCGGCTGAAGCGCCACATGCGCAAGGACTTTTCGCGCTACGCCGCCGCGACGCAAGCGGTGCTTGGCAAAGGCATCGATGCAAGAAAACTGTTCAGGGCCATGCTCGCCGCCAACCACCGCCGGCGCCTGCTGCTTGCGGTGCATGTGGTCCGCACGCGCTGGGCGCCGACGATCCGGCTGGAAGGCCTGGAAGGTCTGCAAGCGGCGCTGAAGCGCGGCAAGGGGGCCATCATCTGGTGTGATCAATTCACTGCCCAGACCATCATCGGCAAGCGGGCACTGCATGAGGCCGGCGTCGAAACCCATCAGGTGAGCGTCAACTTCCACGGCATCTCCGACACGACATTCGGCCTGCGTTTCCTCAACCCGCCACTGGTCGCTGTCGAAAACCGCTTCCTGAAAAGCCGGGTCGTTTTCGAACGCAGCGACGCCTATCAGGTGACGATCCGCATGCAGAAGATCCTGAAAGACAATGGCGTCGTCCTGATGACCAACAACATCCATGCCGGTTCGACCTTCGCCGAAGCCGGCATGGGCGAAAGCGGCTGGACCCATCTCGCCTCGGCGCCCGCGAATTTCGCCGCCAGGGGCGGGACGGCGCTGTTTGCCATGTCGACCCTCGAGACGGTCCCGTTCCGCGAATACCGGGCCGTCATCAGCCCTGAACTGAGGCCGGTTTCAGCGCAGTCGACGCCATTGGCGCCGGCGACACGGGACTTGGGCCCCAAGAACATGGAATTGCAGGCGCACTACATCCTGCTCAAGCGCGACCGCCTGCTGGAGGCTCTGAAAGATCATCCCGAGCAGATGATGGTGTGGGCCGGCCACCAAAGGTTCACCGACCGATCGGGCGTTGCCTCGACCGACGATGACACTGGCTCATAAATCCGCCTCGCCCAGCAGCCTAACGGCGGAGGCGACAATGTCGGCGACCGGGCGCGTCGCGTCGAGCGTCAATGCCCGCTCGTCCGCTGCCGGCGCCTCGAGCGTGGCGAACTGGCTGTTGACCAGGCTTGCCGGCATGAAATGGCCCTGGCGGGAGGCGACACGCTGTTTGGCGGTCGCGGGATCGATTTCCAGATAGAGGAAAACGATATCCTTGTGAAAACCGCGCAGGCGGTCACGGTAGCTGCGCTTCAGCGCCGAGCAGGCAGCGACCACACCTTGTCCATCGCCGGCCAACGCCGCGATGCGCTGGCCGATCGCGTCGAGCCAGCCTTCGCGCAGCGCGTCGGTGAGTGGCTCGCCGCTTGCCATGCGCGCGACGTTTTCGGGGGGATGTAACCGGTCGCCCTCGACGAAGGCGGCGCCAAGTGCCACCGCCAGCGCTTCGCCAACGGCCGACTTGCCACAGCCAGCGACGCCCATCACCACAATGGCCGGTGCAGGCCGAACGGGGCCTCTCTGCATTTGTGCTGCCTCGTCCACGATGCGGATCAGCGACTTGCCGGCGCGCGGCCGTAAAGCAGCAGCATGGCGACGATGACAACGCCATAGATGATCTGCCGCCCCGCCTCCGGCATCTGCATGACCGAAAGGATGGATTGCAGCAGTGTGATCAGGATGACGCCGGCGACCGTGCCGAGATAGGAGCCGCGCCCGCCGAGGATCGAGGTGCCGCCGAGCACCACCGCTGCGATCGACGGCAGGAGATAGGCGTCGCCCATCGACTGTGCCGCCTTGGAAGCATAGCCGGCCAGAAGCACGCCGCCAAAGGCCGAGAGCCCACCCGACACGGCGAAGGCGATCATCACCACGCGCCGCGTGTCGATGCCGGAAAGGTAGGCGGCGCGCTCGCGGTTGCCGATGCCGTAGACGGCGCGGCCGAAGCCGGTGCGGGTCAGCACGAACACCATCGCGGCACCGATCAGCGCCCAGATGATGACGGCGTTGGGCACGCCCGGAATGGCAAAGCCCGTCGCCAGATAGCGCATCGCTCCGGTTGCCGAATCCTGCGGCGAGAACCCGCCCGTGTAGACCACCATCAGCCCTTGCGCTACGGCATTGGTGGCAAGCGTAATGATCATCGAGGGGATGCGCAGATAAGCGACACCGATGCCATTGACTATGCCGATCAGCACCCCACAGAAAATGCCGAACGGGATGGCAAGCGCTACACCAACCGGCCCGAAGGCAGCCATCGCACTGGCCATCATCGCGCCCACCGCCACCGACCATGGCACTGACAGGTCGATCTGGCCGAGCAAGATCACCAGCATCATGCCGGTGGCGATGACGCCGAGAAACGAGGCCACCTTGAGCTGCTGCAGCAGATATTCGGGCGACAGGAAGCTGCGTGAGTAGAGACTGCCCACAAACAGCAGCAGCACGATGCAGGCAAAGGCGGTCAACACCGCCGGATCGGCGCGGCGGATGAATTTCGGCATGCGGCCGGCAATACCGCCAATCGTCGTTTCGCTCACAGGAACCACTCCAGCCGGTTGCGGACCCGGAACAGGACGAAGGCGCCGAGGCTGACCGCGATCAGCAGGATGACACCTTGGAACAGCGGTTGCCAGAGCGGGTCGAAATCGAAGACGAACAGCAGGTCGCCGATGGTGCGGAAGGCGAGCGCCCCGAAGATCGCGCCGATGGCGCTGCCCTTGCCGCCGAACAGCGAAACGCCGCCGAGCACCACGGCGGCTATGGAAAAAAGCGTGTAGGCATTGCCGCTGGCATAGGCCGCATCGCCGGTATAGGTGAAGAAGGTCAGGAACAGCCCGCCGATCGCGGCAAGCAGCCCTCCGAGCGCGTAGGCAGCGAACTTGCCGCGCCGGATCGGCACGCCGGACATGTAGGCCGCCATCTCCGACGATCCCGCCGCATAGGCCGCGCGACCGAGCACGGAGCGGCTGAACGGCACCCAGACCAAAAGCACGACGGCCAAAAGCACGACCAGGCTCGCCGGGACCACACCGAACAGGCGCCCGGTCAGGGCGTCGGCGAGATCCTCGTTGACCGAACCGCCCGGAAAGGGTCTCAGCAGCAGCGCTATGCCGAAATAGACCGCGCCGGTGGCGATGGTGGCGACGATCGGCTGCAGCCGTCCATAGATGACGATGGCGCCATTGATGGCGCCGCACAGCAGCCCGGTGCCAAGCACGGCGACGACCCCGAAGGCGGTCTCGATGCCGGTGCCGATGACCAGCCACGAGGCCAGACAATTGGTCAGTGTGAAGATCATGCCGACGGAAAGGTCGATGCCGGCGGTGATCACCACCAGCGTCTGCGCCATGGCGACGAAGGCGAGCAGCACGCCCTTGTTCGAGGCCGTCTGCACGACGTTGGCAGTGAAACCCGCCGGATGGTTCGAGGTATAGATGACGAACATGGCGATGAAGATGCCGAAGGCCAGCAGCGTTCCACGCTGTTCGGCAAGCCAGTAGCGCCAGTCTTTCACGCGTTTTCTCCCTGCTTCAAGCTGGCGTCCTCGCCATGCTTCAGGCCGGCGTCATCGCCATGGATGTTGAGCGCGCTGGCGATCAGCGCCCGCTCGGTGATCTCGGCGCCCACCAGTTCGCGCTTGACCGCGCCGTCATAGAGCACCAGCACCCGGTCGCAGCAGCCGATCAGTTCGTCATAGTCGGTCGAATAGAACAGGATCGCCGCGCCGGCGTCGGCGAGTTTGCGCATCAGTTGGTAGAGTTCCTGCTTAGTGCCGACATCGATGCCGCGCGTCGGATCGTTGAGCAGGATGATGCGCGGCTGCCGCATCAGCCATTTGGCGATGACGACCTTCTGCTGGTTGCCGCCGGACAGCGCGCCGACCGGAATGTCGAGGCCCGCTGTCTTGATTGCCAGAAGGGCCACCATGTCGTCGATCAGCCGCTGCTCGGTGGCACGGTCGATAATGCCGGCCCTGGACAGCCGGTCGAGTGCGGCGAAAGAAAGGTTTTCGCGCACCGTCATCGGCAGCATGAGGCCTTCCGTCTTGCGGTCCTCCGGGATCAGCGCCATGCCGATCCGGTCACCGCGCGCGGCTGAAGGACTGGCGATGGCGACCGGCTTGCCGTCGATCAATATCTGGCCGGACAGGCCGCGCAGCACACCGAAGAAGGCGAGCAGCAATTCGCGCTGGCCCTGGCCGTCGAGACCGCCAAGGCCGACGACCTCGCCTGCCCCGACCGTCAGCGAGACATTGTCCAGCCGGTCGGTCCAGGAAAGCTTGCGCGCCTCCAGCACGGGAGCGGCGGTGGTCGGTGCACGCACCGGCTTCGGCGGGAAGATGTGGCTGTATTCGCGCCCGATCATCAGTTCGACGACTTCGTTGTCGGTCTTCGAGCCTGCCTTGTAGCTGGCGACATTGCGGCCGTTGCGAAACACCGTGCACTGGTCGGCAAGCTCGGCGATCTCGTTCATCCGGTGCGAGATGTAGAGCAGCGCCAGCCCTTCCGAGCGCAGCCGTTTCAGCACGCCGAAGATCTTGGCGACGTCGGCCGCGGTCAGCGCCGAGGTCGCCTCGTCGAGGATCAGGATGCGCGGCTTCCTTGCGAGCGCCTTGGCGATCTCGACCATCTGCCGGCGTGACAGCGGCAGATCCCTGACCAGCGCCAGCGGATGGATGTCGGCGGCGCCGGCGCGCACCAGGGCTTCTTCCGCGATGCGGCGCTGCGCCTTGCGGTCGATCATGCCGAAGCGCTTGGGCGGATCTGAAATGACGATGTTGTCGGCGACGCTGAGTTCGGGGACGAGCGACAGTTCCTGGAAGATGCAAACGATGCCGGCCTGGTTGGCAGCAGCCGGCGACGCGAAGTTCACCTCGCTTCCGTCCATCGTCATGCGGCCTTCGTCGGGCGCGATGACGCCCGCCATGACCTTGATCAGCGTCGATTTTCCAGCGCCGTTTTCACCGAGAATGGCATGGATGCTGCCTGATGTGACCGAAATCTCGGCCTTTTCCAGCGCCCTGACGCCGCCATAGCGCTTGGATATGCCTTCCATGCGGAAGAGCGGAACCGCACCGTCCATCGGCCCCTCCCAAGGCGCTTGTTCTGCGGAACCGGCGCCGAGGGATTTCCCCGCGGCGCCGAGCGATCAGTCTACTGGTTTTCCTTGGTCTGGCCCATGATTTCCTGCGCGGTGAAATTGATGCCACAGGTCGGGAAGGAGTTGCCGACGAAGAAATTGTCGGATTGGTCGGGGAAGTAGTCCTGGCCTGCCTTGAAGTTCGGATCCTCGACGATCGCCAGCGGCAGCTTGACCGACTGCGGGACGACCTGGCCTTCGAGTGCTGCAATCGCCGTCTTGATAGCAACCGCCACCTGCGCCGGACCAGTACCGGCTGACGAGCATTTCAGCCCTTCGGCTGCATGGGCCGCGCAGAACTTGCGGAAGCCATTCTCCGTTTCGCCGCCGAACGGTACGAACGGATGCTTGGCGTCGATCATCGCCTGCACGATGCCGGTGTCACCACCCTGGCCGGTGATGCCGACGAACGGACCATTGGTCGCGATCGCGTCAGCCGTGACCTTCTGCGCTGTCGGATCATCCCACTTGCCGGCGACTTCGGTGACGTCCCATTTCTTGCCCGAAGCCGCCAGAACCTCATGGATGCCATTGTGGCGGTCGGTATCGACCGACGTGCCGGCAACGCCGCGCACTTCAAGAATCTTGCCGCCATCGGGTATATGGCTGATCAGCCAGTTGCCCCAAAGTTCGCCAAGGCCCTTCTGGTCGACATTGACGTTGATGGCATCCTTGGTGTCGAGAATGTTGTCGAAGGCCACCAGCACGACGCCGGCTTCCTTGGCGCGCTTGATGACCGGGCCGAAGGCGGTCGGGTTCTGTGCGTTGACGACGATGGCGTCATAGCCGGAATCGATGAAGTTGTTGATCGCCGAAATCTGCGCCGGCACATCCTCGCCGGTCGACACCACCTTGAATTCCTTAAGCTTGGCGGCGACGTCTTTTTGCGCTGCGTAAGCTTTGGCGGTCTGGATCATCTGGATGCGCCAGGTGTTGGCGATGTAGCCGTTGGCGAGCGCGATGCGGTAAGGGCCTTCCTTCTTGGGGAACTTGAAGAACTGTGTGTCGGCGGCCCATGGCGCGAAGCAGTCCGGCTCTGCCGCCGGCCCCTTGACGATTTCAGGATCGGCGATCGCCGACGAGCTCAACATGACGAATGCAGTGGCGGCAACGATGCCACCAACGAGTGACTTGATCATCGATATTCCTCCCAGTTGCAATTCTAGTTATTGTTAGCAGCCATGACAGTTCACGCGTCTGACCAGGCACCTCCCGCCTTGCCGTCGTGCTCTTGAGCCGGGCCGTTCGCCTGCCCGATATCCTCTCCTTGTGATCCCGCAAGCAGCAACAAAAACTATCATATTATACATAATAAACAAGTATTATCTGTCGCTTATGTATAATAAACAGCCTTTAGGTCCCTGTCTCGGCTTTGCATTGACGACAGATGGTAGCGCTACCATGGCAGTGTGTAAAGGATCATTGTGCGATGTCTGGAAAGCCTTCAGCGTGCCGTACTCTCGCGGCGTATGAGCTCGAAGCCGAGGTCGACCACCCGCTGCTCGGGCCGTTTCCCCGCGATCGCCGCCAACGCCATGGCGACCGAGCGCCGGCCGATTTCGTAGCGGTAGGTGCGGACACTGGTGATCGATGGGAAGGCCGACTGCATCATGTCGAGATCGTTGAAGCCGACGATGCCGATGCTCTTCGGTACGGCGATCGCGGCACGGTGGCACTCGAACAGCACACCGAGCGCGATATCGTCATTGTTGCAGAAGACGCCGTCGAGCGTCGGCATCTTGGCCAGCGCGTCACGGAACAATTCACGGCCAAGCGTGACACTGGACGGCACAGGCGTGGTGGTGACCAGCCGCGGGTCGAACAGCCCAGCTGCTTCCGTCGCCGCGCGATAGCCAGCCAGGCGCCGCTGCGAACGCGGATCCATGCGCGCGCCGATGAAGCCGATGCGGCGATAGCCCACTTCGATCATATGCTCGGTCGCCGCCCTGCCCCCCTCGAAATGCGAGAAGCCGACCAGCATGTCGACCGGATTCGGCCCTGTCTCCATGACCTGCACCACCGGGCAGCCGGCTGACTCCAGCAATTTTCGCGCGGTCGGCGTCTGGTCGACGCCCGCCACGATTAGGGCTGCCGGGCGCTGCGGACCAAACACCTGCAGCAGCCGCTCTTCCTCGAGGCCGGAATAGTGCGTGTTGCCGAGCTGGACGCGGAACGGGCCATCCGACAGGCTGTCATAGATGCCGCGCACCACTTCAGCGAAGACGTTGTTAGTGAGCGACGGCACCAGCACGCCAAACACCTCGGCGCGCGCCGAGGCCAGAGCACGCGCATTCGGATCGGGCACATAGCCGAGTTCGTCGACGGCAGCCTGGATCTGGCGCCGCAAATCCTCCGAGACGCGCTCCGGATCGCGCAAGGCGCGAGAGACGGTGATGGCGCCGACGCCGGCCTTGCGCGCGACATCGGCGATGGTGGGGCGGCCCCCGCCACGGCGCGAGCGCGGTTTGGTCAAGGCCTTGTTCCCGGCACTGCGCTTTTGCCAGTGCGCGGTCGCATCGTCACCCTTGTCGCCATGCTCATCCGGCTTCCTCGCCACGCCATGTCAGCCTGGCGTCGCGCAGCCTCTGCCTATTGTCAAGCCGACGGTTCGTAGCAACATGGAGGACAGGGCAACTGATCTCAACGCCTCAGGCCATCGCCATGGCGCTGCGCCGCGCCTTCCACAGTACCAGCACCATGGCGATTATGTTCAGAAAGCTCCAGGCGATACCGTTGAGAAAAGCGGCGGCATAGGAGCCGGTCAGATCGTAGATCCAGCCCGACATCCAGCCGCCGATCGCCATGCCGAAGATGGTCGCCATAATGACGATGCCGACGCGCTGGCCGGCCTCTTTGGCGGGCATGTATTCGCGCACGATGATGGCGTAGCAAGGCACGATGCCGCCTTGCGACAGGCCAAAGATCAGCGACACGACATAAAGCGAGGCAAGCCCGTCGAAGGGGATGTAGAACAACAACGACAGGCATTGCAGCACCGAACCGATTAGCAGGGTTTTCACGCCGCCGATGCGATCGGCGAGAAAACCCGACGCCAGCCGGCTGACGACACCCGCCACCATCATGATCGACAGCATGTCGGCGCCATGCGTCACGCCATAGCCAAGATCCATGCAATACGCGACGATGTGGACCTGCGGCATCGACATCGCAACGCAGCAGCCGAGCCCGGCGATGACAAGCAGCACCTGCAAGGCTGCCGGCGACAGCGCGATCGGCTGGACTGGCCGGCTGCCGGGCAAGCCGGCGACGGCCTCGCGAGGCGCCTCGCGCCTGAGCAGCAGGATCAGCGGCACCATGGTCGCGAGGCAGACGACGCCGATCGCGGCATAGGTGAAACGCCAGCCTTCGCTCTGCATGACATAGGGCATCGCGGTCGGCCAGATTGCCCCGGCAAGGTAACTGCCGGAAGCAGCCGCCGTCACCGCCACGCCGCGCCGGCGGTTGAACCAATGCGAGATGTCAGCGATCAACGGACCAAAGATCGCCGACGTGCCGACGCCGATCAGAAGCCCCTGGACGAGGGTGAACTGCAGGATCGATGTGGTCAGCGACGCGAGCAGGAAACCGGCGCCGAGCGCGATCGAAGCTGTCAACGCCGGAATCCAGTAGCCCATGCGGTCGATGGCGCGTCCGACCAGCAGATTGCCGAGAGCGAAGCCGACCATGGTCGCGGTGTAGGGCATCGATGCGGCGGCGCGGTCGACACCGAATTCGACCTGCACGGCCGGCAGCACCACGACCACCGCCCACATGCCGACACCGCCAATCGTTGCCAGAAGCATGGAGATGCCAAGCCGTATCCAGGCTTGGGCGCTGTCGATGCCGGGGCTGGTCGCCTGGCTGGAGGCGGTTGTGGTCAAGGCGTTTCCTGTCCGCGGTTCTGTGAGATCGACCGGTTCCGCATCACTATCGGCGTATTCGCGGCGCCGAGCAGCGGCCACAACGGGCAAATCCGTGGCTCCAGAGATTCGGCATTGCAGGAACCGCGACTGCCGTGCGGCGTTTTCCGACCGACAATGCACGCAAGGAGTTTGCCATGACCGCGAAAAGAAAATGGTCGGCCGAGGTGACCGAGCACAGCGACGCTATGGATCTCGAGGACCACGTCTTCGAATCCCACGACGCCAAGAAGATCGCGGCCTCGCTCAAGCGCTCGGCCGAGCACAGCGACCGGCGCAAGGCCGAGCCGTTCCAGTCCGCTATGTCGATGCTGAATTTCTACATCAACCGCGCCGGCAAGAACCTGCCGGCCGGGCGGAAGAAAGTGCTGGAGGACGCAAAGGACGAGCTGCGCGCCGCCTTCGGACGCCCGAAGGAAGATTAGAAGATCGACCTATCTCGACCTGATAACGACGTCGGTATTGGCCAACAGCTTGCGCACCGCATTGCGCGCCGCATCCGGCCGTTGCAGGCGGATGTTCTTCTCGATCGCCTCATGCAGCTTCTGCGCATGCTGCAAATCGTCCAGCTCCCGCGTCGTATAGGCGAACAGATGATCGAAAGCCGATTCGATCAGCACGCCGAGCGGCACCAGTAGATCGTTGCCCGACGCCCTCAGGATGGCCAGATGAAAGCGCGTGTCGGCACGAGTGCGCTCTTGCAGCGTCGCCGCCTCGCCCATCTCCCGGCAGGCCTGGCTGATCTCGGCCATCTGCTCGTCCGTGCGCCGCATGGCGGCGAAGGCGCTTGCCTCCGGCTCGATGATGTGGCGGAATTCCTGCACGGTTTTCAGGAAAACCTCGCGGTCGGGCGATGTCGCGTACCAGGCGAGCACGTCGCGGTCGAGCAGGTTCCAGCGTTCCCTCGGTTCGACCCAGCTGCCGATCTTGGGGCGCGATGCCAAAAGGCTTTTCGCCATCAGCATCTTGATGGCTTCCCGCACCGCCGAGCGGCTGACGTCGAAGGTCTCGGACCATTTGGCTTCATTGGGCAGGATGGTTCCCGGCGGATAGTCGCCGCGCACGATCCTCAAGCCGATCTCGTTAGCCAGCGAGGCATGCACGCTCGACCCGGGAATGCGGGCAGCGTCGGCCCGGCGGACGGCGGCCGGACGTTCGGCGGACTCCGCACCGGCCAGCGTTTTTCCCTTGTTCGGCTTTCCGTCCCGCATCTGTCCCAGAAAGTCCGGATTTCAAAGCCTGTCAAGCACAGGACCGTAAAGCCTGCTTCTGTGCACAGATCAGCCCCGGACCATCACTTGATCAGGCCTTTTTGACATATTTCCGCCAGCTATGCTCAGGACGGAAGCCGAGCACATCCCTCGCCTTGCGGTTGGAGAGCAGCGTCTCATATTCGCCGAGTTCAGCCTTGACCGGCACGTCGGGGTAAAACCGCTTCAGCAACTCGGCTGTCGGCAGATCGGACGAACAATCGTCATTGGCGGCATTGAACACCTGATAGCCAAGCCCGTCCTTTTCGATCGCCCGCAGCGTGATCTGGCCAAGGTCGCGCGCGTCGATGTAGCTCCAGGCGATGCGCTTGCGGAAACCCGGATCGGCGAACCATTTCGGAAACAGCTGGTATTCATGCGGCTCGATGACGTTGCCGATGCGCAAGGCGTAGATATCGGTGCCGTTGCGTTGCGCAAACGCCCGCGCCGTCTTCTCGTTGACCACCTTGGACAGCGCATAGCTGTCCATCGGATCGACATCGTAGTCCTCGTCGAGCGGGAAATATTTGGGGTCGCGCGGCTCATTGGCGAAGACCAGCCCGTAAGTCGTCTCGCTCGAGGCGATCACCACCTTGCGGATGCCGAGCTTCACCGCCGCCTCGATGACATTGTAGGTGCCGAGCGCATTGATGCGGAACACCTCGTTGTCGGTCGTGATCATGATGCGCGGGATGGCCGCGAAATGCACCACGGCATCGACCGGCTGCGCACGCAGTGAGGGATCGAATTCATGCAGCCCCATATAGCTCGACAGTGCGTTGAACACCTGCCCACTGTCGGTGATGTCGGTGATCAGCGTGCGCACCTTGGGATTGTCGAGCGGCTTGGCGTCGATATTGAGCACCTGGCAGCCATGCTCGACCAGATATTGCACGACATGGCGCCCGGCCTTGCCGCTGCCACCGGTGAACATGATCCGCTTCGTCATTTTGCTCTCCACATCGCTTGGGAATTATTTGTATTGTCAGACAATATTGCATTCTGCAACCGCCTGCGGCAAGAACAGCAGCGCTATTATCGATAATTTCCAGATAGGACAAAACGACATGACCACGACAGCCGCGAGCGAAAAGATCGGCTTCATCGGCCTTGGCCTGATGGGGCATGGAATCGCCAAGAACATCGTCGACAAGGGCTATGCGTTGACGTTTCTCGGCCGCAAGAACCGCAAACCAGCGGAAGATCTGCTTGGCCGGGGCGCCGAGGAAGCAACCACCTCGCGCGATGTTGCGGCGGCATCCGATATCGTCTTCATCTGTGTCACCGGCTCGCGCGAAGTGGAGGCCATTGTCCACGGACCCGGCGGCCTCAAGGAGGGCTTGAAGAAAGGCTCTGTCGTTGTCGATTGCTCGACCTCCGATCCGGTTTCGACGGTGGCCATCGCCGCCGAACTCAAGGCGCTCGGCGTGGACTATGTCGATGCCCCGCTCAGCCGCACGCCGAAGGAGGCCTGGGAAGGCACGCTCGACGCCATGGTTGGCGCCTCCGACGCGGTCTTTGCCCGCCTCAAGCCCGTGCTCGACACCTGGGCCGGACGCATCGTCCATATCGGCGGCACCGGCGACGGCCACCGCATGAAGCTGCTCAACAATTTCATTTCGCTGGGTTATGCGGCGATCTATTCCGAGGCGCTGGCGCTGGCCGAGAAGGTCGGCATCTCGCCGCCGCGCTTCGACAGCGTCATCCGCAACGGCCGCATGGATTGCGGCTTCTATCAGACCTTCATGCGCTGGACGCTGGAGGGCGACCGCGACGCCCATAAATTCACCATTGCCAATGCCTTCAAGGACCTCACCTATCTCGAATCGATGGCGGGAGCGGCCGGCATCGCCAACCCGCTTGGCAATGCCACCAAGAACGCCTTTGCCGGCGCCTTCGCCGCCGGGCCTGCCGATCAATATGTACCGATGCTGGCAACGCATGTCGCCAAGGTCAACGGCGTCGACCTGATGCCGACCAAGGACGGCAAGCGGCAGACGATCTAGGCGCGACCGGCTGACATCAGGATTCCACCTCAATCATTCCAGGAGGATCGACCTCTACCTTATTGTTCGAAGTGCGATTACTTGCGCCTAGAGGCGGTCATCGCCGCGATCGTCCGATAACGTCGTCGGTGTTGGCAAGGAGCCTGTGCACTGCATTGCGCGCCGCACCTGGCCGCCGCAGACGGATGTTCTTCTCAATCGCCTCGTGCAAGGACTGTGCCCGTCCTTGGTCGCCGTGCTCGCGTGTGACGAAGACGAACAAATGGTCGAGCGCCGATTCGATCAGCACGCCGAGCGGCACCAGCAGGTCGTTGCCGGAGGCGCGCAGGATGGCGAGGTGGAAGCGCGTATCGGCGCGCGTGCGTTCCTGCAGGTTCGTGGCCTCGCCCATCTCCCGGCAGGCCTGGCTGATCTCGGCCATCTGCTCTTCGCTGCGCCGGATAGCGGCGAAGGCACTGGCTTCCGGTTCGATGATATGGCGGAACTCCTGCACGGTGCGCAGGAACACCTCGCGATCGGGTGCGGTCGCGTACCAGGCGAGCACGTCGCGGTCGAGAAGGTTCCAGCGCTCCTTCGGCTCGACCCAGCTGCCGATCTTGGGGCGCGATGCCAAGAGGCTCTTGGCCATCAGCATCTTGATCGCCTCGCGCACCGCCGAGCGGCTGACGTTGAAGGTTTCCGACCATTTGGCTTCGTTGGGCAGGATAGCCCCAGGTGGATAGTCGCCGCGCACGATCCGAAGACCGATCTCGCTTGCCAGCGAGGCATGAACGCTCGAACCGGGAAAGTGTGCCGCGTCAGCTCGCCGAAAGGCAGCCGGGCGGCTGACCGGCGCCTCGGCCTTGGCGGATCGTTTCCTTGATTTTCCGTCGTCCGGCATCCACGTTCCAATGCGTCGGCTGTCTGTCGCGGGCATCGGGAATGTCAATTTCCTCGCCGAATAACCCTTCGCCGAAATGCAAACTATGGGCGCGTCGAAACCGGGGCATTCCGCCCCGACCGCGCTGCTTCGTCCCTTGTCAAGAACCGGGTACATTCCATGACCCGGGGTGGCGGGGCGCCGTTGGACGGCGCCCCGAAATCGCGGCCTACTTCTGGATGCAGGTGTCGACCGTGTCCTTGGTGCATTCGTCGAGGCCGGTGAACACCGGATCATCGACTTTCTTGCCTTCGATCAGGTCGATCATCACGGAAGGCGCCTTGTAGCCCATCTCGAATGGCCGCTGGCCGACGAGTGCGGTGACAAGGCCTTCACGGGCGATTGCCACTTCGTCGCCGATCGTGTCGGCGGCGCCGATGACGAACTCGTTCTTGGCGATCTTGTCGGCCATCGGCTTGAACAGGTCGCGATAGGGCTGCGGCGCGCCAAACAGTGGCCAGCCACCCATGATGCCGAAGGCGTCGAGATCGGGATTGGCGGCGAGGATATCGGTCATCGCCTGCACGCCCTTGGCACCGTCGTCATTGGTGAACACCGGGCAGCCGGCGACTTCCGTCCAGCCGCCTTCGCCGGCGAGCGCCGCGAGACCTTCCTTGCCCGAAAGCGCGTCACGCATGCCCTGAGCACGGCGCAGGATGTTGTCGGCCGCGGGGTTGCCTTCGATGGTGCAGATCTTGCCTCCATTCGGCTTGCCCTTCTTGATGTATTCGCCGATCTTGAAGCCCATCAGGTAGTTGTCGGTGCCGAGATAGGTCTTGCGCAGCGCTGCATCTTCCTTGGTCAGGTCGGCGTCGATGGTCATGATCGGGATCGACGGATTGGCGCTCTTGATCGTCTGCGCGATCAGCGGCGCGTTGGACGGCGAAATGGCCATCGCCACCGTGTCGGCCTTGCTCAGCATGTCGCCAACGATCTGCGCCTCGCCGGCCTCGTCGGAGGTCGAAGCCGGACCGGTGTAGAAGCACTCATACTCCGAGCTGGCGTTTTCCTTGTTCCATTTCTGGCAACCCTGGTTGATGGCCTCGAAGAATGGATTGTCGAGCCCCTTCACGACGATGACGAGCTGTTTCTTGGCCAAAGCCGGCCCGGCGCCCAGCGCCATGACGGCGGCAGCGGCGAGCAATAGTGATTTCCTCATGTCAGTCCTCCCTTGAAAACAGACGGACACGACGTGTCCGCCACACAGACCGACCCGGATCAAGCAATGACAGAGGATCGTTGCACGAGCGCTCGTGTCGCCAAGCCAGGCCGATAAGCATTTCCAGATGCAGCCACGAATCGGTCCAACAAACAGCTGTTGCCGGATTCTCGACCGATAATCTCCACCGATTCCCATCCGGCGGACCGGCAACAGGGATCGGCATATTCTCCTCCGACGCCTAGCTAATATCGGCTCGCCGCCAACGTCAATCTCTATTTGTCCTACAAAACTGATTTTTAAAAGGATCTCCTCGCATTTCATCGGACAATTGCCAGATCTTATTCGTCCGACAATTGACGCCAGTGCAGGCATTCGCATAATGGACTTCAAAATCGCTGTCTCCGGGAGGAGCTGGGGAGAGCGGGCCGCGGCAGAACCGCAGGCCGGGAAGCAAGGGGAGGCAAGAAGGCTGGTGGCGGTTCTCGAACTCACCAATATCTCGAAACATTTCGGCGCCATCCAGGCGGTCAACGACGTTTCGCTGTCGATCGAGCCCGGGCAGGTCGTCGGCCTGATGGGCGACAATGGCGCCGGCAAGTCGACCCTGGTCAAGATGATCGCCGGCAATTTTCGCCCGAGTCATGGCACGATGCAGATGGACGGCAAGGAGTTGATCCTGCACAAGCCGGTCGAGGCGCGCCAGCATGGCATCGAGATTGTCCATCAGGACCTGGCGCTGTGCAACAATCTGACGGCCGCCGCCAATGTCTATCTCGGCCGCGAGCTGCGCCGGGGCGTCGGGCCATTTCGCATCCTCGATTACGCGGCGATGTACAAGCGCGCCGGCCAGATCTTTGCGGTGCTTAAGTCCGAAACTCGACCCCGCGACCTCGTCAAGCAGATGTCCGGCGGCCAGCGGCAAGCGGTGGCGATCGCCCGCACCATGCTTTCCCAGGCCAAGATCGTGCTGATGGACGAGCCGACGGCGGCGATCTCGGTGCGGCAGGTCGCGGAAGTGCTGAACCTGATCCGCCATTTGCGCGACCAGGGTATCGCCGTTGTGCTGATCAGTCACCGCATGCCTGACGTCTTTGACGTTGCCGATCGCGTCATCGTTATGCGGCGCGGCCGCAAGGTCGCCGACAAGACCATTGCCTCGAGTTCGCCCGAGGAGGTCACGGGCCTGATCACCGGCGCCATCGAGCAGGTGTCATGAGAGTGGCGGGTCCGGAATTTCGAAGCTTTGAATTCGCCGTGCTGGCGCATTTGGCCACCGGCATGAAAGGTCGATAATGGCAGTCACTCTTGACCAGACGATCGCGCACAAACAGCACAGCTTTATGTCGCGGCTCCTTGCCACCCAGACCTTCTGGGTAGTGGTTGCGGTCATCCTCGCCTGCCTGTTCCTGTCGTTTGCCACCGATTCCTTCGCCACCCCGAAGAACCTCTACAACATCACCCGCAACGTCACCTTCGTGGCCATCGTCGCGCTCGGCATGACCTTCGTCATCATCACCGGCGGTATCGACCTGTCGGTCGGCTCGGTGCTTTGCCTGTGTTCGATGATATTGGCGGTCACCATGCATGCTGGCTACGGCATCGAGATCGGCATTGCCGCCGCGATCGCGACGGCGCTGATCATCGGCGCCTTCAACGGGATTTTGATCGCCTATCTCGGCTTTCCGCCCTTCGTCGTGACGCTCGGCATGCTGTCGATCGCGCGCAGCCTCGCCATGGTCGCCTCCAACAACACCGTCGTCTTCCAGTTCGGGCCAGACCACGACAAGCTTCTGGCACTCGGCGGCGGCGCCTGGGTGTTCGGCATCGCCAATCCGGTGTTCTACACGATCGTGCTGGCGCTGATCACCGGCTTCGTCCTGCGCTGGACGAAATTCGGCCGGCACATCTTCGCCATCGGTGGCAATGAGCATGCGGCGACGCTGACCGGCGTTCCGGTGCGCCAGATCAAGGTCGCGGTCTATATGATCTCGGCGCTGGCCGCCGGCATTGCCGGCATCATCCAGACCGGCTGGCTCGGCGCCGTCACCACGAACCTCGGCAACGGCATGGAGCTTCAGGTGATCGCCGCCACCGTCATCGGCGGCGCCAACCTGGCCGGCGGCGTCGGCACCGCCTTCGGCGCCATTGTCGGCGCGGCGCTGATCGAGGTGATCCGCAATAGCCTCGGCCTGCTCGGCATCAATGCCTTCTGGCAAGGCGTGTTCATCGGCGGCGCGATTCTGCTGGCGGTCCTGTTCGACCGGATACGCAACTTCCGGCGCAGCGACTAATGCATGTCGCGCAAAAGTGTGCAGCGGTTTTGCGATAACGACATGCATGAAACAACAATCTAAAGCGCGTCGCATAAGGCCGGCCAAACGCGACGCGCTTTAGGACCGAGCCCGTTATTCGTTCTCGTTCCTATCGATCAGTCTGAAAAACAGCGGCACGGGGTCCATGGCGGGCACGGCGCGAGCGCATGCGCCTTGACGCAGACCCGAACTGGGCAGCAATATCCCCACTGCAGGCGAAGGGAGGCCAGTCGTCTGCGGGAGGATATACCCATGACGGAAGCGATCAGGCTCTACTGGGGCCGGTTCGGACATGTTTCTGTCCTGAACGTCGCCAGCGACTTCGTCACCCATGCCCATGTCGAGGCGCATATCATCATCTGGCTGGAAGGCACGGCCGGCGAGATGACCATCGGCCGCGAGACGGTGCGGCTCGGACCTGGTACAGCCGCCGGCATCAATTCCTTCCAGCCGCACAGTCACGCTCTGTCGCGCGACGGCACGCCAGGCCTGTTCCTGGCCTTCTACATCGATCCGGACTGGGCCCGCCGGCGTCGCGACCTGCCATCGTCGGCGCCGCTGTTTTCGACCCCGGCGATCACGCTCGAGCCCTGGCTGCACAAGGCGGCAGCCAACCTGCTCGACCATTTGAGCGACAATGAGAGCATCGACGACATCGCCAATTACGAGATAGAGCGCTTCATCGACAGCGTGCTCGATGCCGCCGACGCTTCAGCACCGCAAGCTGTGCGCGCCCGCGTCAACACCATGCAGGACTTCCGTGTCCGCAAGGCGATCCAACTGATGAAGGCCAATGTCTGCGAGCGCATCTGCTTCGACGACGTGGCGCGCAGCGTCGGCCTGTCGCGGCCGCACTTCTTCGCCCTGTTCAAGGAGCAAACCAATCTGACGCCCAACGTCTACTGGAACACGCTGCGCATGGAGGAAGCGGTGCGGCAGTTGCAGTGGTCCGAGGCGCCGCTGATCTCGGTTGCCTGCAATCTCGGCTTCACCACGCAGGGCAATTTCTCGCGCTTCTTCCGCGACCATGTCGGCGTCCCGCCGACGCTTTATCGGGAGGCGGCGCGGGCGATAGCCTGAGCCGCGTGGCTCATTTTCAGACTCCTTGATAGGTGCTCAAGACGCATTGATAAGCACTGCCGGGCACACCGCCCTACCCTCCCGAGCAGCTAACTCGCAAGGGAACGATCATATGGCAAAAATCACCATCTCCAGCGTCATCGACGCACCAGTCGAAAAGGTCTGGGCGCGCATACGCGACTTCAACGGCCTACCGGGCTGGCATCCGCGCATGGTCGAAAGCCATATCGAGGATGGCAAAGACGCCGGCACGATCGGCTGCGTGCGCAACTTCCAGCTCGCCAGCGGCGCCCGCATTAGGGAAAAGCTGCTCGACTTCTCCGACGACAATTTCCTGGTCAGCTACTCCATCCTGGAGACGCCCCAGCCGCTCACCAACCACAAGGCGACGCTGCAATTGCGGCGGGTGACCGATGGCGACCGCACCTATGCCGAATGGACTGCCAGCTTCGACGCAGCACCCGAAGAAGCCGACAAGCTGGCCGAAGGCATGGGCGCCAATGTCTTCCAGGGCGGCTTCAATGCCTTGAAGAGCCATTTTGGCGGCCAGAGCTGATAAACAGGAGCGTGCCATGGCGCTTGCCCTCCAGACTTTCTCGACGGTGAAGGATGCCAATACGGCGCTGAAGGCGGCCGGTACGCGCTATCTCGGCGGCGGCACGCTGGTCGTTCGCGCCACCAATGAAGGCGATGTGTCGCTCTCCAGCTTCGTGCGCTCGACCGAACCGTCCCTGTCGACCATCGCCGTCTCCGGAGGCAAGGTCCGTCTTGGCGCCTCGGTGACCATGGCAGCGATCGCCCGTCATCCAGATTTGGCTCCACTGGCCAATGCCGCGCGCGCCGTCGGCGGCCCCGCGATCCGCAACATGGCGACCGTCGGCGGCAATTTGTTCGCGCCCGCGCCCTATGGCGATTTCACGGTCGCGCTGCTGGCGCTAGACGCAACCGTCAGCACCGATGACAGCGAGATGCCGATCGAGGAGTTCTTGACCAATCGGGATGGCAGCCGCGCCGTCGTAACATCGGTCGCTTTCGCGCTTCCACCGCACAACGGCTTTCGCTTCCTGAAAGTGTCGCGGGTCAAACCCAAGGGCATCTCTGTGCTGAGCATTGCCGCAGTGCTCGAACAGGCGGCGGACGGCACCGTGTCCTTGGCACGGATCGCGCTCGGCTGCATGGCCGACCGGCCGATGCGGGCCAGGGCAGCCGAGAAGGCCCTACTCGGCAGCACGCTCACCAAGGATGGCATCGCACCCGCGCTGGCCGCCGTGGGCGAAGGCACCTCGCCCATCACCGATCCGATCGCCAGTGCGTGGTATCGCAATGAAGTCCTGCAGGTCCATCTTGGCCGGCTGCTGCTTGGCCAGATCGCGGGCATGGAAACAAAGGCTTAAGCCCGTTGGGGGCGCGCGTCTGTCCGACAAGTTCGGGCAGGCGCGCAAGGAGGAACAATGGCAAAGGTCCCGGTTCAGTTCACGCTCAACGGCACGGAAAAGGCCGAATTCATCGACAGCGGCACGACGCTGCTTCACGCCTTGCGCGACAAGATCGGTGATACCTCGCCGAAAGGCGGATGCCACCAAGGCACCTGCGGCGCCTGCTCGGTCATCATCGACGGCGAACTCCGGCTCTCCTGCCTGACGCTGGCCGAGACCTGCAACGGCACTGCCATCACCACGACTTCAGGGCTTTCGGAAGGCGGCGTACTGCATCCGCTGCAGCGGGCCTTTCTCGATGCCTTCGCCACCCAATGCGGCTTCTGCACGCCGGGCATGATCATGGCGGCCAAGGTGCTGCTTGACCACACGCCCACTCCCAGCCGCGACGAGGTGGTCGAGGCGCTGTCGGGCAACATCTGCCGCTGCACCGGCTACGAGCCGATCATCCAGGCGGTGCTGACCGCCGCGCGATCGAACTCACAGCACGCGGCTTGAGGGAAACAAAGATGGAACTGCGCAAGAATTATTTCGCCGACCAGCGCAAGGACGATCTGCACGAGATCGGCCAGCCCCGGCCGCGCTCCGATTCGCCAGGCCACGTCACCGGCAAGACCGCCTATTTCGCCGACCGCAATTTTCCCGGCATGCTGCATCTGAAGATGGTGCGCAGCCCGCACCATCACGCCCGCATCCGCTCGATCAACACTTCGGAGGCCGAAAAACATCCGGGCGTGGTGAAAATCCTGACGGCCAAGGACGTGCCGCACAATGTCTACACCATCCTGATCCTAATCCAGATCGGGCCGGAGGACGAGACGGTGCTGGCCGACGGCAAGGTGCGCTGGAAAGGCGAGGCCGTGGTGGCGGTGCTGGCCGAGACCGAGCGCGCCGCGCAGGAAGCCGCCGCCAAGGTCAAGGTCGACTACGAGGTGCTGCCGGCCGTTTTCGATATGGAGGAGGCGCTGAAGCCCGGCGCGCCTGTCGTCAACGAGTATCACGGCCAGAACTATTATCTCTATGACAGCGGCGAATGCCGCAAGGTCCGCTTCGGCGATGTCGAGGCCGGCTTCGCCGGCGCCGATCACATACTGGAACAGACCTACCAGTCCTCGCCGATCGAGCATGCGCCGACCGAGACCACCGGCTGCGTCGTCGTCCCCGAGGGCAATGACCGCTTTACCTGCTACACCAACACGCAGGCGATGTTCTTCACCCTCGACAATGCCTCGATCATCCTGCAGATGCCGGGCAGCAAGCTGCACTTCGTCGGCGGCACGGTCGGCGGCGGTTTTGGCGGCAAGGTCGACGTCATCGTCGAGCCGATCGCCATCCTAGGGGCGAAACTAACCGGACGACCGGTCTCTTTCATTTACAGCCGCGAAGAGGAGATGCAGATTTCGTCACCCCGCGCGGCCGAAAAGGTCGTCATCAAGGACGGCGTCATGAAGGATGGCCGCATCGTCGCCCGCAAGGTCACCGGCTACACCGATGCCGGCGCCTATTCGCGCCACTCGCCCTACGGCGCGCAGAAGGGCGCGGGCCACTATCCCGGCCCCTACACTATCCCCAATGTCTGGATCGACACCTACTGCGTCTACACCAACCGCACGCCGTCTTCCGCCATGCGCGGCTTCGGCGTCACCATCGGCGATTTCGCGCTGGAGGTGCAGATGGACAAGCTCGCCCGGCTGATCGGCATGGACCCGCTCGAATTCCGCTTCATCAACGCTTATCGCGACGGCGACATGAAGGCCCATCGCCAACCCACCGAGGGCGCGGCGCTGATCGAGTGCATGCAGGAAGCCTCGCGCGCCGCCAACTGGCCGGTGGCGGAAAAATATCTGGCCATGTCCTCCTACACGAAGGGAGCTTGAGATGGCGATCAGGCGCGGACGCGGCGTCGCCGCGATCAACTATCCGACCGGCATGAATCTCGGCGGCGACCCGACCCAGGCGCTGGTGCATTCGACGCCGACCGGCAATTTCATGGTCACGCTCTCCAGCGTCGATCTCGGCCAGGGCATGAAGCAGATCATGGCGCAGATCTGCGCAGAGACGATCGGCGTGCCGACCGACCGTGTCGTCGTCGACACCGCCGACACCGACACCGGCCCGCACTGCATGGGCACCTTCGCCTCGCGCGGCACACACCGGGCCGGCAACGCTGTCATCCAGGCGGCCAGGGAAGCGCGTCAAGTGATGCTCGAGGTGGCGGCCGAGGAGTTGGAGGTGAACGCGTCCGATCTCGAGACCGATGGCCAGGGCAATATTCTGGTCAAGGGCGCGCCGCAGAAATCGATCTCGATTTTCGATGTCGCGCTGTCGGCGCACTTCAAGCGCGGCCGCTCGATCTCCGGCCGCGGCATGTTCCTGATCCCGCGCTCCTATCCGGAGAAGGAGACCGGCGCGATGAAGCCGTCGACCTGCTACGCCCATGCCTGCACGGTGGCCGAGGTCGAGGTCGACGACGAGACCGGCGAGGTCACCGTACTGACGGTCAGGAACGTCTTCGAGATCGGCCGCGCGCTGAACCCGAAAATGGTCGAGCAGCAGCTCGTCGGCGGTTCCTGGATGGGCATCAGCCACGCGCTCTACGAGACGACCGAGCCCTATTATCCCAACCGCGACCATGGCGGCACCGACTTCAACCAGTATCTGATGCCAGGTCCCGGCGATCTTGCGCAAACCGAGATCATCGTGCTGGAGCGGCCGTCGGCCGACGGACCTTACGGCGCCAAGGGACCGGGAGAAATGTGCGCCAACCCGCAGATCCCTGCCATGGCGAACGCTGTCTTCGACGCCGTCGGCGTGCGCATCGACACGCTGCCGATCACGCCGGAACGAATCCTGCGGGCGTTGAAGGCGCAGGCGCCGAACTGAGTGCCGGAGATGCCGAAGCCAAGCGCCGCGATATCAGCAGCCTCGCCGGAGGCGGTGGCAGCGTGCCTCGCCGCTTCGCGCTATTTGGCCGACGAAAGCCTGGCGACCGCGATCTTCCTGGCGATAAGGTTGGGCAAGCCGCTGCTGCTCGAAGGCGCGCCCGGCGTCGGCAAGACCGAGGCGGCGAAGGCGATTGCCGAAGTACTCGGACGCGACTTGGTGCGGCTGCAATGCTATGAGGGCATCGACGCCGCGCATGCGCTTTACGAATGGAATTACCAGCGCCAGTTGCTCGCCATCCGTCATGCCGGCGAGCACGAGATCGATATCTATGATGACCGCTTCTTGATTGCGCGGCCGCTGCTGCAGGTGCTGAAGGCACCGGAGAAGCGCGTGCTGCTGGTCGACGAGATCGACCGTTCGGACCACGAGTTCGAGGCGCTGCTGCTGGAATTCCTGTCCGATTTCCAGATCAGTATCCCCGAGCGCGGCACCATCCGCGCCACGTCCCAGCCGATCGTCATCCTGACCTCCAACCGCACACGCGAACTGGCGGAAGCATTGCGGCGGCGCTGCGTCTACCACTGGATCACCTACCCCGACGCCGCGCGCGAGGCTGAGATCATCATGCTGCGCGCCGGCAATGTGGCGCAAGCCACCGCACGCGCCGTGGCCGCAGCCGTTCAGACCATCCGCGCCCGTCCGCTCGCCAAGCCACCCGGCATCGCCGAAGCAGTCGAATGGGCCAATGCCGCCACCATCCTCGAAAAAGGCGGCAGCCCATGGCCAGAAGCCTTCCGCCGCGCCATCGGCGTGCTGATCAAGGACGAGGAGGACCTGTCTTATATCGCGCCCGAACTCGGCCGCATCGTCGAGGAGGCGCTGGCGTGAGCGCCCTGCCCCGCGCGGCGGCGCCCTTGCTCGGTTTCGGCCGGCTGCTGCGCCGCTTCGGCTTCCCCGTCGCGCCCGAGCAGGTATTCGGCTTCATGCAGGCGGTGACGCTGCTTGGTCCCCGTTCGATAGCCGACATCCGCGAAGCAGCGCTCGCCACTCTGGCGCCGACGCCCGACCGCCGCGACGAATTCGAGGCGCATTTCCAGAGCTATTTCTACGGCAACACATCTGCCGTGGTCGAAGGCGATACGGATGAAGAAACCCGCATCAAGGATGATGGCGGCGCCAACGACGAACAGATCGAAGCTGAGCAGCAGGACGAAGGCGGTGAGCTGTCCTCGGCCATCGAGCAGTTGAGCACGCGCGATTTCCAGCGCGACGACGTCAGGCTGACCGCCTTTCGCCGCAAGCTGGCGTCCGCCTTGCCCGCCCGCCGCTCCTTCCGCACTGTGCGCACCCATTCGCGCGGCAAGCTCGACCTGCGCCGGTCCCTGCGGGAAATCGTCAGCGCCGACGGCGATGTCCCCTCGCCGCTGCTGCGCCGGCGGCAGACCGTGCCGCGCAAGCTGCTGATGCTGATCGACATCTCCGGCTCGATGAAGCTGCACACCTCGGATTATCTCAAACTGGCGCATGCGGCCGTGCAAGGCGCCGATCGGGCGGAAATCTTCACCTTCGGCACGCGGCTGACCCGCATCACCGGAGCGTTGCGCATACGCGACCGCGACCAGGCGCTGGCTCGCGCGGCCGCACAGGTCGACGACTGGGATGGCGGCACCCGCATGGGACCGGCGCTGCTCGCCTTCCTCTCGGTACCGCGCTTTTCCGCTTTCGCGCGCGGCGCTGCGGTCGTCATCCTGTCCGATGCGCTGGAGCGCGGCGACCATGCCGAGTTGGAAATGGCGATGCGCCGGCTGAGCGCCCGCGCCTTCCGGTTGTCGCTGGCGACGCCGCTGGCCGGTGACCCGCGCTTCCGGCCGGCTACGGCGGCCCTGCGTGCCATCCTGCCGGTGCTCGACGATCTCGTCGATGGCTCATCCATCGCCGGCCTCAGCGATTTCATCCTGTCGCTCGCGCGCCCTGCCCCGGCGGCAGCGGCAATATGGAAAAGGGTCTCGTGATGCAGAAAGCCATCGACGCGCATTTCCACATCTGGCGCCGGCAGGACCAACCCTGGCTGGTCGGCCCGATGGTGCCGCGCATCTTCGGCCCCTACGAGCCGATCCGCCGCGACTATCCGATCGAGGAATTCCTCGCCGACCAGAAGGGCTCGGGCGTCGAAAAGGCGGTCTATGTCCAGACCAACTGGGCCAAGGAGGATTTCGAGCAGGAAGTCGCCTTCCTGCAGAAGACCGCCGACGAAACCGGCTGGCCGCATGCCATCGTCGGCTATGCCGACATGACGGTGGACGATGTGCGCCCCCAGATCAACCGGTTGAAAAAGTATCCGCTGCTGCGCGGCGTGCGCATGCAGCTGCACTGGCACGAAACGCCGGCCTTCCGCTTCGCCACCTCAGCCGATCAGGTCATCGACCCGAAAGTGCGCGCCAATGTCGCCCGGCTCAAGGATTACGGCCTCTCCTTCGACCTGCAACTCTTCCCCACCCAGATGAAGGACGGATTGACGCTGGTCGGCGAGAACCCTGACACCAATTTCATTCTCACCCATGCCGGCATGCTGACCGGCATGGAGCCTGAGACCACCGAAGCCTGGAAGGCCGGACTGCGCACGCTGTCAGCGGCGCCAAACTTCTACGCCAAACTGTCCGGACTCGGCACCTTCGTCCACCGCAACGACCCGGCGCTGATCGCCTATATCGTCGACAATGCGATCGATATTTTGGGCAGCGACCATCTGATGTTCGGCTCGAACTTCCCGATCGAGAAACTGTGGACCAGCCACGCCGAGCTAATCAAGGCGCACCGGGAGGCGGTGGGCAAGCATGGCGCGGCCGCCGAAGCGGATATCTTTTGGAACACGGCGGAGAAGGTGTATCGGCCGGTATGATTACCTCCCCTTCTCCCTTGTAGGAGAAGGAAGAACGCCTCACATCACCTTGAACTCCGGGTCCACCGGGATCTGCATCGCGGTAACCATCTGGTTGGTCTGCCCGGCCAGCCCGATGATCGAGACCAGCTCGCCATGCTGCGCGTCGGTCATGCCTTTGGCACGGGCGGCGGCGGTGTGCGAGTGGACGCAATAGGAGCAGCCATTGGCGGTCGAGACGGCGATGTAGATCATCTCCTTGGTCAGCGGGTCGATGGCGCTCTCGGCGACCATCACCGCCTTGAGCTGTTCCCAGACCTGCTTCAGCGCAACCGGATCATTGGCCAGCCCGCGCCAGAAATTGTTGACGAAGTCAGATTTGCGCGTCGCACGGATGTCGTCAAATACGGCCTTCACCGCGGGAATCTTTTCCACCTCGGCATCGCTGAGAAGTCTTGTAGTGGCCATGGCGGACTCCTTTTCGTTTTGATTCTGCGTGCGAGGAAACGCAGCTAATGCACGGCCGCGTACATGATTTTTTCCTCCGTCGCTTCCGCCGGCGAGAACTCCTCGACGATGCGGCCCTGCCGGCAGACCAGGATGCGGTCGGACAGGTTCATGATCTCGGGCAAATAGGACGAGATGACGACGACGGCGAGGCCCTCGTCGGCCAGCCGGTTGATGATCTGGTGGATTTCGGCGATCGCGCCGACATCGACGCCGCGCGTCGGCTCGTCAAAAATGACGATGCGCGGCTGCTGCACTAGCCCCTTGCCGATCACCACCTTCTGCTGGTTGCCGCCGGAGAGCTCGACCACGCGGGCATTATCGTTGATCGCCTTGATGTTCAGCGTCCTGGTCCATTCGGCCGAGAGCGTGCGCATCTCCTGCGCGTTGATCACCCACGCCTTTTCGCGCCCCGCCGCCAGCGCCCCGCCAAACAGGTTCTCGGCGATGCCCATCGTCTCGAAAATGCCCTCGCTCTTGCGATCCTCGGTGACATAGACGATGCCGTCCTCCACCGCCTCGCTGGGCACGAGGTAGCGCACCGGTCTATCGTCCAGCTCTATCGTGCCGCCGCGCAGGAAGTCGCGCTTGTAGATGCCGGAGACGATCTTGAAGGTCTCAGTGCGGCCCGAGCCGATCAACCCGAAGACGCCGGTAATCTGGCCCTCGAAGATCGAGAAGGAGGTGTTGCGCACGACATTGCTCATCGAGATGTCCTGCACCGACAGCACCTTCTTGCCGGCCTTGCGCAGCCTGGCCTCGTCGCGCTGCTGGTAGAGCTGCCCCGACAGCGTGCGCCCGACCATCGCCGCAACGATCCTGTCGCGATCGAAGGCTGATGTGTCGTCGGTGATCACCAGTTCGCCGTCCCGCAGGATGGTGATGCGATCGGCGATCAATAGCGCCTCTTCCAGCGCGTGGCTGATGAAAACGATCGACACGCCGCTGGCCTTCAGCCGGCGGATCAGCGCGAAGAAATGCCGCTTCTCCTCCGGCGTCAGCGACGCCGTCGGCTCGTCGAAGATGATGATCTCGGCATTGTGGTGGACGGCGCGCGCGATCTCGACCATCTGCCGCTTGGCCGCGCCCAGCGTCGCCACCATGGCGTTCGGATCGACAGGAAAGTTCAGCGACTGCAGGAACTGCTGCGCCGAAATGTATGTCCCCCGAAGCCGGTTGAGGAATTTTTCCGTGCCGAGATAGAGGTTCTGCGCCACCGTCATCGACGGCACCAGGCTGGTCTCCTGGAACACCATGGCGATACCGGCTTCGAGTGCTGCATGCGGCGACGCGTAGGCGATCTCCTGCCCCTTGTGGATCATCTTGCCCGAGCTTGCGTCAACGACGCCGGCGATGATCTTGGTCAGCGTCGACTTTCCCGCACCGTTCTCGCCGAGCAGCGCATGGATCTCGCCCTTGCGCAGCTCGAAGCTGACGTTCTTGACCGCGGGCACGCCGCGATAGGTCTTGGTCACGTTTTCAAGGCGGACGATCGGTTCCATCAGAACCCTCCGGACGCAAGATCGATGGCGAGCAGACAGTCGCCGCCCTTCGAGGCAATGAACAGCCGGCCATCTCTCTCCGTGACACTGCAAATGCCATGGCGCGTGCCGTTGGCGCGGCTGTGCAGGCTGAATTGCGGCTGCATGCCGCGATCGAGCTTGACCACCAGCCCGTAGGAGCGGCTCGGCGACCACGGCTTGTGGATGCCCATGGTGCGGATGCCGCCGCATTGCAGCGGTTCGAGGAAGCTGCGGTTGGAGGAAAGCGCCGGCGAGATCCAGTAGGCTGGTGGCACCTGCGCGATCATATCCTGCCGATAATGCGTTTCCTGCAGCACGAATTCGATCAGCCGGTTGCGCGGCGCAAACAGCGTCAGCCAGGCGCCGCCATCGCCAGCCGCCGACAGCCGCGAGGGATAGCCAGGCAGATGCGCCAGCACCGTCGAGCGGCTGCCGGTCGTGCCATCGAAACGGATGAGCTGATGGCGCCAGCTTTCGCTGACCAAAACATCCTTGCCGACCGGGTGCAGCCCGTAGGGAAAGGCGATGTCGCCGGCGATCTTGCGGAAGTCGCCGCCTGCCGGTTCGCGCTTCCACAGCGAGCCGGACGCGCCCTTCTTCATCAGGTCGGTCGCCCATTGCGACGGCGCATGCTCGGCCGAACCATTGGCGAGCCACAGCGTTCCGTCCGCCGCATAGGCGAGCGCCGTGATGCAGCGAATTTTGGCGGGAAGCACCACCTCCTTGCCGGCAATGACCAACTTGCCGCTTTCAAGGCCGACCGCCAGCTCGCCAGAAGGCGAAACGGCGAGCGCCGTCACCGGAGCTGGAAAAGTTTCGATCACAGTGGGCCCCTTGCCTTCGGCAATCGCGAAGACAACGTTGCCGCTCGAGGCCAGCAGGCGGTCGCCGGTGGCGACCAGATTGTCGGGCTCGATCAGCGCGGAAAAGACCGGCGCATCATCCAGCACCGTGTTCGGTCGAAAAGCGCCGTCGAGCGGCGGGAGGGTCATCGCCTTGCCGCGAAAGATGTCGAGGATCGGATCGAGTATCATGGCTTTGCCCCCCAGTAGGAGGCGGAGCTGGTCCAGTTCGGGTCGGCGCCGGGGATTTTGTAGCGGCCGATACGGTTGTTCAGGATGCCGCCGACGAAGAGATAACCCTTGTGCTCGCGCATCGAGGTGACCATCGGGTGCGCGGCGCTCGAAAGATCGCCCATCGCCTCGACGATGCCGCCCTTTTCGTTGAACTTGACCACGCCGCCGGTGTTGATGTTGGGGAACAGCCATTCGTCCTGCGGCAGGCGGCGCGTCATGCGCTTGCGCATGTCGGGATGGCGCAGCGACAGGTCGAAGCTCGGCGTGCGCATGCCGAGCCATGCCATCCAGTAATTGCCGTCGGAGGCGCGGTTGATGTTGTCGGGATAGCCCGGCATGTCGCGGATGACGCATTCGGCGGTGCCTGCTTTCGGCCCTTCAAGCCAATAGCGATGCACCCGGCAGGCCCAGCTTTCGGCGAAGAACAACGACTTGCCGTCATGCGCCATGCACACGCCGTTGGTGTAGCGGTAGCCGTCAAGCAATGTCCTGGTCGAACCGTCCTTCGGATCGTAGACGAGCAGCCGCCCGGTGGCGCGGTTTTCGATCGAATCGAGCGCCCAGTCATGGGCATCGTAGCGCTTGGTCGAGTCGGTGAAGTAGATGCGCCCGTCCGGCGCGATGTCGATATCGTTGGGGTCGCGCAGCCGCGCATCATCGACGATCGAGGTCCACGAGCGCGACGTCTCGGCCGATAGCCGCTTCACCTCGCGTTGCGGCGACACCGAGTAAAGTCCCATGGCGCCGACGCAGCTGATCAGATTGCCTGATTTGTCGAAGGCCAAGCCCAGCGGAAAGCCGCCAATATGGGCAAAGACCTCAGAGCTGACATAGTCCGGCGCGAAGAAGCGGACGATCTCGCCATGGCGGGTGCCGCAGTAGAGATGACCGTCGCGGTCGAGAATGACATCTTCCGGCCCTTCCAACTCGCCGAGCCCGATATGGTCCGCGGCCGACAGCCGGTTGTCGAGTTCGTAAGGCGTGCCCGAGCCAGCCGCGGCCGATTGCGTTGCACCCATCTTTAGGTAGACCGGCGCGACATAGACCTCGTTCAGCACCTTGTCGCGGTTCTTCAGCCAGCGGATGTCGATGGTGACGGCAACGGCCAGCATGATGCCCAGCACCATCTGGTTGGTGCCGGTGCCGTAGCCCATCCGGATCAGCCCGTTGGTCATCGTCAGTACGATGATCGCGCCCATCAGCCCCTTGACCACCGAGCCGCGCCCCCCGCCCAGGCTGACGCCGCCGACCACCGCCGCTGTCAGCGCCATGATCTCGAGGTTGAGGCCGGTCCCCGGCCCTGCCCCGCTCAGCCGGCAAGCGATGAGAAAGCCGCCGAGCGACGCGCAGAAGCCGGAGAACACATAGGTCATGAACACGGTGCGGCGCACACGGATGCCGGCATTGTGGGCCGAGCGCCGCGAGCCGCCGACCGCCAGCACATGCCAGCCGGGCCGTGAACGCGTCAGCGCGATATGAGTGACGACAGCCAGGATGATCGCCGCCCACACCGCGGCGGAAAGACCCCAGAAAGTACCGTCGCCGATGAAATCCAGCACATCCGATGTGGCGCTGGAAAGCTGGACGTCGGCGGCATAGCTGGTGACCAGTATATCGAACAGCGCCCGCCCGAAGATGAAGGTGACCAGCGTCGTCAGGAAGGCACGTAGCCTGAAATAGCCGATGAGGTAGCCGTTGATCGCCCCGAACAGCAGCCCGGTGGCGATTGACGCGGCAAGCGCCAGCCATACCGACTGTTCGAGGATGAAGAAGACATAGACGGCGGAAAAGCAGGAGAGCGCGAAGATCGAGCCGACCGAAAGGTCGATGCCGCCGCCTAGCATGACCACGGTCATGCCGGTGACAAGCAGCGAGAATTCGCCGAGCTGGCGGGTCGAATCCTGCAGTGCCGTCAGCTTGAAGAAGCCCGGAATGAGCGAACCGAACACGCCAAGCGTCGCCACCAGCGCCAGGAATGGAATGGCGTTGTCGGTCCAGCGCTTGGTCAGGATCTCGCCGACGACATGGTCGGGCACGAGATTGTAGCGCCAAGACTGAAGGCGTTCGCGAAAGGACATCGGGCTACTGCTGTGATTGCATGAGGAGACGAGGTGGCTGGATTTGTTCCCGCCACCTCGTTGAGGCTTGTCTTGAACCTGTGTTTTACTTCGCCGCTTCGGCCTGCAGCGCCTTCAGGTCCCAGCAACTGTCGGGCTTGAGGTCGGCTTTGGTCGTCGCCTTCTCCAGCGTGTAGATGTAGGTCTTCGACGTGCCGGCCGGCTGCCCGCTCTGCAGCAGGAACTTGATGAGGGCATTCATGTCGCCCGACTGGCGGGCGAGGTCGGTCATCACCACCGCGCCATAGGTGCCATCCTGCAGCTTGTCGCAGTCGGCGGTCTTCTCGCCGCCGCCGGTGGTGACCAAAAACACCTTGCCCTCGAGCTTGGCGTCGCGGATCGCGGCAGCCGCGCCGGTGGCGTCGCCGTCCCAGAAATCGATGATGGCGCAGATGTCGGGGTTCTGCTGCAGCATCGTCGTCGTCACGTTGCGCGAGGTCGTGGCATCCCAATTGGAATCCGGCTTGGCCACGACTTTGAAGTCGGGGTTCTTTTCCAGCACCTTCATGATGCCGGCATACTGGTAGAGGCTCGACGAATTGGCCTGGTCACCCTGCACCAGCCCAAGCTTCTTGGAGGAATTCGGGCCGCAGCCCTTGATCGCAGCTTCGGCCTCGAGCTGGCCGAGCCGGTCCCAATCACTGCCGACAAAGGCGTCGGCTGGAAAGTTCGCGGGATTGTCGACCAGCAGCACATAGGTGCCGGCGGCCTGTGCCTTCTTCATCAGCTTGGCATAGGAGTTGAGGTCCGGCGAGTGGATGATCAGCACGTCCGGCCTGGTGTCAGAAGAGATCGCGTCGGTGATCGCCTGCGCGCCCGCATCGACGACCCAGTTCGGATCGCGCGTCTCGAAGGTGCCGCCCCAGGCATCGACCTCCTTCTTCAGGAAATGCGCCCAGCCCTGTGCCAGGTCGAATCCCATCGCCATCGGAATCAGCATCACACGCTTGCCCTTGAGCGCCTGCGAATAGGCGGCGGGACCCGGATCCTCGGCGGCGAAGGAAGGTGCCGAGAAGACAGAGACAGCGAGTACTGCCGCTGCAGCCATAAATGTCCTGATGATTTTCATGTCACATCCTCTGGTTTGGTCGTGGTTGTCAGCGGCCGGCCCCAACCGTCCGCCATGGTCTAATTGGTCTAAATGTCGCCCTGCTGGGCGGTCTGCTCGTCGCGCGGATTGATGAAACCGTCGACGATGATCGCCCCCAGCAGGATCGCTGCCTTGATCAGGTTCTGGTAGAGCAGCGGAATGTCGATGATGGTCATGGCGTTCAGCAGGATGCCGATCAGCGCAGCGCCCACCAGCACGTTGCGCACCCCTCCCCGCCCGCCCGAAAGCCCGATGCCGCCGATCACCGCCACCAGCACGATGTCATAGAGCAGCGTCGAGTTGACGATGCGGGTGTTGATCGAATGCAGGCTGGCCGCTGTCAGTAGGCCGGCGACCAGGGCGACGAAGGCCGACAGCACGTAGCGCAGCACCAGCATCGGCCGCACCGGAATGCCGATATTGCGCGCGGCGACCGGGTTGTCGCCGGCGAAGTAGACGTAGCGGCCCCATTTGGTGAAGCGCAGGAACAGGAAGAAGACGAAGGCCAAGCCGGCGAAGATGAAGACCTCGACCGGGATGTCGAGGAAGCGCAGGCCACCCAGCAGCTCGACCCAATGTCCCTGGGGCACCGGCACGGCGTCCTGCGAGATCAGCTGCGAACGCACATAGCCGAAGACGAAAGAACCTGTCGCCAGCGTCACGAAGATCGCCGGCACATCGGCGTAGGCAACCAGAAAGCCGTTGAGCAGGCCAATAGCGATAACGCCGGCCAGCACATAGGCGAAGGCCAGCCCGTCAGGCGTTCCCGAATTCAGCAATTGCAGGTACCAGGCGACCGACATCGCCATGATCGCCACAGCCGACAGGTCGATGCCCCTGCCGATGATGACGACCGCCATGCCGAGCGCCAGGATGCCCAGCACTGACACCGAACGCACGATGGCGACAAGGTTGTTCGGGTCGATGAAGCCCGGCAGGCCGATGGCGGCGGCGGCGAACAGTACGACCGCAATGGCAAAGACAATGCCTTCCTGGTTCAGGCTCCTCCAGTTCGGCCAGCCGATCGCATTCATTGCCCGGTGTCGCTTTCGCCCACGATGGCTACGCCCTGCTCCCTCTGCGGCCATCCGAAACGAAAGCTAATCGGCTCAAGACCAATTCGTCAAATGAATCCGCGTTCAGAAGCGCGGCGCGCGGCGATATCCGCCACGTGGATGCATCGATTGCCCAAGCTGGCGCAATGGCCGGAAACTCCAACACTTTCGGCAATTGACTATGAGGATCGGACCGTGCGTGAAACGCCCGCCCCACGACGAAAGGAGCATGCGAAATTTATATCCGCGATTGGCGGAGAATTTCGATTTCAGTTCCGCAAAAGATGACCCGAAACCTCGGCACCCGCAGTTGCCGGCAATGCCAGGAAACGCAAGGCGGCCACCAGCCCGATCGCGCCGATCGCGAGGAAGGCGAGACGGAAATCGACGAGGTCGAGCGCCGGCCCGCCCCTTGCGATCTGCGACAGGTTGAGCAGCGCCGCCGCCACCGCGACGCCGAACAGCATCGCCACCTGCTGCAGCATGCTGGACAATGTCGACGCTGAGCTGCGCTGCGCTGCGGTCACGTCGGCGAAGGCCAATGTGTTGAGCGCGGTGAACTGCATCGAACGCGTCAGCCCGGCGATCAGCATCAGCGCTACCACCAGCGCTTGCGGCGTCTGCGGCGAGATCGCGGCGCAAGCCATGATCGACAGCGATGCGATCACGCCATTGATGATCAGCACCGAACGGAAGCCGAAGCGTCTAAGCGCCGGCGTCGTCACCGCCTTCATGCCGAGATTGCCGAGGAAATAGGCCAGGATCATCATGCCGGCATCGACCGGGCTCAGCCCGAAGCCGACCTGGAACAGCAGTGGCAAGAGGAACGGCGTGGCGTTGATGGCGACCCGGAAAATCGTGCCGGCTGTCAGCGTCGATATGGCGAAAGTCTGCACCTTGAACGCGGTTAGATCGAGCAGCGGATGTTTTGCGCGCGCAAGATGCCGCACCGCCAGCCAGCCAACGAGCATGCCTGCGGCAAGCAGCGCCACGGTCGGTAAGGCGCCGTCCTCCGGATGCGCGATGCGCTCGAGGCCGTATAGCAGGCAAGCAAGCCCGACCGAGGTCAAAAAGAAGCCCGGCCAGTCCAGCGGCTTGCTTTCGGTATCTCGATCGCCGGGGATGAAGCGGGCGACCAGCACCAGCCCAGCCAGCCCAAGCGGAATGTTGATGAAGAAATTCCAGTGCCAGGAGAGATAGGTGGTGATGAAACCGCCAAGCACCGGCCCGACCACCGGCGCGAACAGCGCCGGCCAGGTGATCAGCGCGGTGGCGTTGAGGAGTTCAGATTTCGGCGCATTGCGCAGCACCAGGATACGGCCGACCGGCGTCATCAGTGCGCTGCCAAGGCCCTGCACGGCACGCGCGGCGACGAACTGGGTCAGATCCTGCGAGACGCCGCAGGCAAATGAGGCCAGCGTGAACAGGGCGATGGCGATGAGGAAGATATTGCGCGCGCCAAAACGGTCGGCGAGCCAGCCGGACAGCGGCACGAACACCGCCATGGTCAGCATGTAGACGGTGATGCCGATGCTCATCGCCACTGCCGGCACGCCGAAGGACTGGCCCATCTGCGGCAGCGATGTCGAGATGATCGTCGAATCCAGGAGCTGCATGAAGAAGGCGACGGCGACGATCAGCGCCACGCGGCGCGCTTGTGTCGTGCTTTCAGGCAAGGCATCGTTATCGGGAATGGCGGTCATGAACGGAACTATACGAAATCTTTCCCGCGCCACTGGGAACCAACAAATTGTCCGGCAAATCGATGTCGCAGCGGTTTGACAGCATTTAGGCGGCTTCGTCCAGAGATGGACCAACAAACTTTCGTGTCGCGTCACGGCCTGTTATGGGATGGCTGGGGCCTCCTTGGAAACCGCGCACGCATGAAGCCAATCTACATCGACTATCTCAACGCCCTCGACATCGAAGCCCTTGCAATGACCGATGCCGAGATCATCGATGCGGTCGAGGCCGGCCTGGTGGCGCAGGGCAACGGCCAGACGGTGATCGAGCCGCGTGTCCATCTCGAGCCGGACCCGTCTTTCCACGGCCATTTCAATGTGCTGCGCGGCTACGTCGCGCCGCTCGACGCCGCCGGCGTCAAGATCGTCGGCGACTATGTCGACAATTACCTGCACGGCCTGCCGTCGGAGTTCGGTATCCTCAATCTGTTCGATCCGCGCACCGGCACGCCGCGCGCCATACTCGACGCCACGGTCATCACCGACATGCGCACCGGCGCCGTCACCGCCATCGGCGCCAAGCACTTGGCGAAAAAGACATCGAAGGTGCTTGGCCATGTCGGCGCGCGTGGCACCGCCTACTGGAATGTGCGCCTGCTCGACCATCTCTTCGATTTCGACGAGATCCGCGTCCATTCGCGCCGGCCGGAAAGCCGCGACGGTTTTGCCGCGAAGCTTGCCGCCGATCTCGGCAAGAAGGTCACGGCGGTAGCCGACTGGAAAAGCTGCGTCGAAGGCGCTGACATCGTCGTCGAGGCCTCGCGGCTGCCGGAGCCGCAGCCGCTGCTCAAGACCGAATGGATCAAGCCCGGCGCGCTGGTGGTGCCCTATGGCACGATGAGCGCGGTGGAGCTGTCCTTGACCGACATCATGCAAAAGATGGTCGTCGACGACTGGGGCCAGTGCAAGGGTGGCAAATTCGGCTCGCTGCGCGCTCATGTCGAGACCGGGCGGCTGAGCGAACAGACGCTGCATGCCGAACTTGGCCAGATCGCTGCCGGCCTCAAGAGCGGGCGCGAAAGCGACGACGAGACGATCCTGTTCTGGCATCGCGGCCTGTCGCTGTCCGACATTGCGCTCGGCAAGGCAATGCTGGCCAAGGCGCAGGCGCAAGGCATCGGCCAGAGGCTGCGCTTCGCATGAGCGCGCTCGTTCTGACTGGCGCCGGCGTCAGCATCGAGGATGTCGCGTCGGTCGCCCGCGAAGCGCGGAAGGTGGAGGTAGCACCCGATGTCATGGAGCGGCTCGATAGAGCGCGAAAAGTACTCGACCAGGCCGCTGCGTCCGGCCAGCAGATCTATGGTCTCAACACCGGGCTAGGCGCCAATCTCGGCACCTCGGTGGAGGGCGACGCCAGCGCCTTTCAGCGCCAGCTCCTGGAGGGACGCAGCGGCGCGGTCGGCGAGGCGCTGCCGGTGGAGACCGTGCGGGCAACGATGTTGGCTCGCGCAGCGATGCTGTCGGCCGGCGGCTCCGGCCTATCGCCTGCCGTGTTTGTCGCACTGGTCCATGCGCTCAATGCCGGCGTTCATCCCGTGATGCCATCACTTGGCTCGATCGGTGCCGGCGACCTGGTGTTGATGACCGCGATCGCCCGCATGTTGATCGGCGAAGGCGAAGCCGAATACCAGGGCCGGCGCATGCCGGCCGCCAAGGCGCTAGTGATGGCGCGCCTGGAGCACGTAAGCCTCGCGCCCAAGGACGGGCTGTCGCTGATCAACGCCTCGGCGGTCTCAACGGGCAGCGGGGCGCTGGCGCTTGTCGATACGCTCTCCGCCTTCGCACAACAACAGCAGGCCGGTGCGCTGACCATGGAGGCCATCGGCGCCAACCGCACCATCCTAGATCCTCGCCTGCAAACGGCGAGACCAGCCGCTGGCCAGGAACAGGCCGCCAGGGAACTGCGCGACCTGCTTGCCCGCGACGAGGCGTCGACGCCAACCACCTTGCAGGATCCGCTATCGATCCGCTGCATGCCGTCCATCCACGGCGCGCTGATCCAGGCGATCGACCAGGCGCGGCAGGCGGTCGAGATCGAGCTCAATGCCGCCGCCGACAATCCGCTGGTGCTCGGCGACGACGGCACGGTGCTGTCGACCGGCAATTTCCACACCGCATCGCTGGCGCTCGCCTTCGAGACGCTCGGCCTCGCCATCGCTCAATGTGCGGCCGCCTGCGCCGCCCGCTTCATCCAGCTCACCGGCTCGGGCCGCAACGGCCTGCCCAAATATCTATCGCCGGTCGGCGGCGCCTCAGCCGGCTTCGTGCCGCTGCAAAAGACGGTGGTGGCGATCCTGGCCAACATCCGCCACAAGGCCAATCCGGTTATGCTCGACTTCCTGCCGGTCTCGGAAGGCGTCGAGGACCATGCGACGCAAACACCGCTGGCTGTCTCGAAATGCGCCGGGATGATCGTGCTTTGGCGGCGGCTGATCGCCTTCGAACTGATGGCCGCCGCACAGGCCGTCGACCTGCGTGAAGGCCTGACGCTGGCGCCGGCGACAGGCGCGATCCATGCGGCGGTGCGCGCACACGTATCGAGCCTTAAGGAGGACAGGCCGCTGGGAGTGGATGCCGAGCCGCTTTACGACTCGCTCGCCAGCGGCGCCTGGCGGGCGTAGCAGCAGCCGACGGGGCAAACCAGCGCAGCGGCGCGCTCAGCCCGCGCTGTCGACCTTCTTCATGAACAGGCTGAGTTCGTTGGGATCCATGTACACGATGTGCCTGTCTTCCGGGTACGCCCCGCTGTTGACGTCGGCGACATACTCCGAGAACGCGGCGACACGTTCCGCCTGCAGGCGGTCATATTCGGCGGCGAAATTGCGATAGACCTTGGAATGGCGGGGCATGTGGCCGCGGTTCTGGCCAAGTATGTCGTCGGCGAACAGATATTGCGCGTCGCAGCCGGTGCCGGCCCCCATCGACAGCATGATCAGCGAGGTGCGTTCCGAGATCGCCTTGGCCACTTCAACCGGCACCACCTCGATTTCGGCGCCGACAGCACCTGCGGCCTCCAGCTGCTTGACCGCCTCGAAGACCTGAATGGCGGTGTCGGCGGTCTTGCCAACCGCCTTGAAGCCGCCGGTCCAGGTGGCGCGCGAGGGGATCAGGCCGACATGGCCGATCACCGGAATGGCATCGTCCGCCATCCGCTTGATGGTGGCATAGCCGGCGCTGCAATAGACGGCGTCGGCGCTGGCCTTGTAGAGCCGGAACGCCCAGCGCACGAAGTCATCGGCGGTGCCGATCTCGTAGAAATTGTCGCCCGGCATGGTGAACAGGCTGGGTGCGGCATCACGATATTGTGGGTTGAGCACCAGTTCCGGCGGCACCGAGACGATATCGACACCGGCCCGCTCGGCCGCCTCGGCCTCGTCCATCGTCAGCACACGCAGCATCGTCAGTTGCCGCTTGCCCTTCATGGCGCGCAGATCAGCGATCGTGGGTCTTTTCCGGCTCATCGATTTTGTCCCCTTGTGATTGCTGTGAAGTGGTGCGGATCAGCACCTTACCGGCCTCGACCTTGACCGGGTAGGTCACGAGATTGACGCAGACGGGAGCCCCCTTGGCCTGGCCGGTCTTGTAGTTGAAGCGGCCGTTGTGCTTCGGGCATTCGATAATGTCGCCCATGACAAGCCCGTCGGCCAGATGCGCCTTCTCATGGGTGCAAAACCCGTCCGTGGCGAAGAACTCATCATCCGGCGAACGATAGATCGCGAAGGTGCGGCCGCCGTGATCGAAGCGGATGACGTCCTCTTCCTCGACATCGTCCACGGTGCATGCCTCCACCCAATCGGCCATCTCTATCTCCTGAAATCCCTGCTCCACGCAACCGGCAAGCTGCTGCGCACTTTTGGGCGACATACATTATTCCGCAGCCGCCGACATGTTCACCTCGTGGAACTCGCCGCGATAGGGCCGCGCCGTCGGCGGCAGCTCACGCTTGAGGAAATAGTCTTCATACCTGAGCTGCTTGAGCAGGACCGGCCAGACCTCGCGATAGGCATGCCAGATCGACGGGTTCGGCACGGGCAAATCGTGCTTGATCAGCTCGTGCAGCCTGGGCAGCGCGTGATAGGGCACCATCGGGAACATGTGATGCTCAACATGGTAGTTCATGTTCCAGTAGATGAACCGGCTGATCGGATTCATGTATACGGTGCGGGTGTTGAGCCGGTGGTCGACGACGTTGTCGGCGAGACCGATATGCTGCAGCAGCCCGGTCATCACCATGTGCCAGGTGCCGTAGAGGCGCGGCAGGCCGATCAGCACCAGCGGCAAAAACGACCACATGTATAGGGCGAGTGCTATCGTCGCGATGTAGATGGCGACATGCCAGCGCGCGGCGATGACGGCCTTGTGCTGTTCCATCTCGGGAACGTAGCTTTTTTCGTCGGGCGTGAGCGTGCCGAACGCCTGGCGTACCAACGCCGGAAGCGAATAACGGAAATCCAGAATTCCGGTGAAGGCGAGAGCGGCGCGCAGCAGGTCCGGCGGGCGCATCACGGCGATTTCGGCGTCGCGCCCGACGATGATCGTGTCGGTGTGATGGCGGGCATGGCTCCAGCGCCAGGTTACCGGATTACGCATCAGCATGAAGCTGGCAATCTGGTAGACCACGTCGTTCATCCAGCGCGTGCGGAACGCGGTGCCATGGCCGCATTCATGCCAGCGCGAGTCGCTGGAGGAGCCGTAGAGCACGCCATAGACGAAGAAGAACGGCACGCACCACCAGGTGCCCCAGAAATAAATGCCACCGGCAGCCGAGCCCAGGATGGCGACGATCCAGATGACCGTGTCGCGGATCGCCGGACCGTCGGAGCGCTGCATCAACTCCTTCATCGCCTTGCGCGAGACGTCGGTGTGGTACCATTCGGCCGAGGCCAGCCCGGTTTCGATTGCCCTGCGCGTGCTTTCGCCGACCAGGCTGTAGTCGCGCTTCATTGTGTCAGCCATTGTGACCTCCAAATCCTGATGGCCGCGAGCCCTCCCTGCTCCGGCCAACCTCGCAACTGGTGTTTTGCATCGTCCGCGTCACCATCACGACCTGCCTTCCAGAACCGGAAAATTGCCTGACGGCTGCGGATAGTCCTGCTGCGGCTGCCTGGCGATGCCGGCGATCCGGCGTTCCGCTGCGGCAATCTCGTCGGCGCCGTCGAGAACGCGGAACACCGCATCGTAGGAGCGGCTCTCACCATGCTCCAGCCAGATCATTTCGCCGCGTTCGCGCGCGGCCAGATTGCCAAGCACATGATGCGTCGACGGCTCGATGCCCAGCGCATATTGCCCAGCCTGGAAATTCTGCCACTCATAGGCACAAGGCAACTGGTCCTTGCGGGTGACGACTTCAAGGCCGAGGCCAAGACGGTCGTTGACCACCGCCACTGGCACTTCGCCTCTGGCGTCGGCGCCGAGTTCATGCTGCCAGACCTGCTCTTGGAAACCCAATTGCGGCGCCGGCATCGTGCGATAGCCGACCTTCTGCGCCTCATAGCGCTCGCCGGCATGCCCGGCCCACACCACATCCCTTATCGGCGCCAGATAGCGCGAGCCTTCGTCGAGCACGGGATGGCTGACATTGATGTGGTAGAAATACATATGTGGAGTGCGGTTGAAGCCGTGATTGACGACACGGTCCGACAGCCGGATCTCATTGCCGCCGACATCGGCCTCGATCCGCCGCAAGAGATGCAGATCCTCTCCGAACACCGTTGATTGCTGGACGATGGCCTCGGCCCACAGCACACAGCGGTCGCCATCCCAGGCTTCGCCATAGCCGGTCAGCCGTGCCGGAATAGTGCTGATGCGGCCATGCAGCGAATGGCGCACCGTCTGCTTCGGCAGGTAATTGTAGGTGTCGGCCGGCACCTCGTTCATGAACAGTATGTGGTCGAGGCCACAAGTGAGCAGCAGACCGGAGAACGACCGCGCCCAGGCCAGACCCTCCTCGCCTTCATACTCGTGCAGGCCGGGATGGCGAAAGCCGCTCGGCGAATGCCAGCCGATCGCCTGTCCCCTGAAATCGCAATCGGCAATATCAAGCGCCCGGTCAACGAGTGCCGTGAAGCGCAGGCCGGAGCCGGTGCGGAATTCCAGCATGCGGATGCCGCGCTCCACGCCGTCGCCAAGCGTCATCAGCCGTACGCCGGCGAATTGCGACAGCATGCCTGACCGCTCCGAAACCTGCCGTCGCGACAGCGTCTTGCCGTAAAGCTCTACCATGTGACGGCCTTCACTTCGCTCCCGCCTTCATTTCGCCCGAGCCTCTTTCAGCAGGGCCGACATGTCGGCGCCGGTGATGATGCTTTCCACGGTCAGGAGGTCGGTGTCGGCGACGGTCTGCTCAGCAACGATCTCTCCGCGGCGCATGACGATGATGCGATCGGCGACCTGGAAGACATGGTGGATGTTGTGGGTGATCAGGAGTACCGAATGACCGGCGTCGCGCACCTCCTTGACGAAGCGCAGCACGCCATGCGTTTCCTCGACGCCGAGATTGTTGGTCGGTTCGTCGAGGATGATCACCTTGGCGGCGAACTGCATGGCGCGCGAGATGGCGATCGACTGGCGCTCGCCGCCCGACAGCGTGCTGACCAGCGCATCCGCGTCGAGTTTTTTCGAAATGCCGACGCGCTTCAGAAGCGCCGAAGCGGCATCGCGCAATTTGGCGAGGTCGAGCGGCGCGAACACGCCCAGCCATTTCAGATTGACCGGTTCGCGGCCGAGGAAAAGATTGCGCGCGATGCTGAGATCCGGCGCCAGCGAGGTGTCCTGGTGGATGGTCTCGATGCCGAGATCCATCGCGTCGCGCGTCGAGCGGATGGAGACCTTCTGGCCACGCACATAGATGTCGCCGCGGTCGATGGGAAACACGCCGGAGATCGCCTTGATCAGCGTGGATTTGCCGGCACCGTTGTCGCCGAGCAAGGCCACGACCTCGCCCTCATTGAGCGTGAAGGACGCGCTCTTCAGGGCACGGACGCTGCCGAAGGACTTTTGCAAATTCTGTAGCCTGAGCACTTCCTGGACCATCGGTCAGCTCCTTGCTGCGTTCTTCTGCAGCAGAGCGTGCAGGATGAGCATGGCGAGGATGATGACGCCGACGAAGATGTTGTAGGCGAGCCCTGGCACGCCGATCAGCACGATGCCGTTGCGGATGGCACGCAGCATCAGCGCGCCGACGATCGTGCCCAGGATGGTGCCGCGCCCGCCGGTCAGCGCCGTGCCGCCGACCACCACCATGGCGATCACTTCGAGCTCGTAGCCGGTGCCTGCCACCGGCGAGGCAGCCGAGATGCGGAAGGCGCTGATCATGCCGGCCAGACCCGCCAGCACTGAAGTCAGGATGAACAGCCAGATCTTGACCGCATCGGCCGGCACGCCGCGCGCCACCGCCGCGTTGCGATTGGAGCCGATGGCGCTGATCCAGTTGCCGAGCTTGGCGTAGCGCAGGACGTAGACCGCCAGCAGCGACAGGCCGACGAACCACCACAGCGAGGTGTAGAAGCGGAAGGAGCCGATGTTGAAACTGCCGGCCAAAAGCGTCACGAAGAAGCCAGGCTGGTCCCAGGATTTCAGCGGAAAGCCTTGCGTGATGTAGAGCGCGGCACCCCGCACCACGAGCAGCATCGACAGCGTGACCAGGAAGGAAGAAATGCCGATCTTGGTGACGATCAGCCCGTTGATGGCTCCAATCGCGATGCAAAGCAGGAGCCCGGCGAGCAGCGCCACGCCGATATCCACTCCACCGTTCTGTACCAGCAGCATGACCACCACCGGCGCCAGGCCGAACACGGCGCCGACCGAAAGGTCGAATTCGCCCGCCGTGAGAAGCAGCGTCATGCCGAGCGCGATGATGCCAAGTTCCGGCAGGAACGCCATCATGTTGGAGATGTTGAGCGGCGACAGGAAATTGGCGTCGGCGATGGCGAACACCGCCAGCAGCACGATGAGGATGACGAGCGAGGAAAATTGCGGCGAGCGGATCAGGCTCGACCTGCGTTTCCCCACTGGCATTTCCTCTTCCGCGGCAATTGTCATGACTGCTTGAACCATACTTCACAGCGACGCCCGCCGCCTGCGCGGCGGGCGTCAGTTTCCATCACTTGTTGTAGAGTTTCAGGATCGGTTCGACGCTTGTCGCGTCGTAGAGGCTAAAAGTGTGGATGTCGTAGCCGATCGGCTCACCCGAGGCGGCAAGCCCGAGCAGCGCGACCGGCATGAAGCCTTGCGCCGACGGGAACTGCCAAGCGGCCGCGTTGACGAAGCCGGCTTTGACGGCCTCCGCGGTTTCCTTGGAATTGCCCCAGCCGACCACAGGGATCTTGCCGGCCGGCACGCCGGCGCCGTCGAAGACGCGCTTGACACTGGCCGCCACGGAATCGCCAAGCGCGATGATCGCCGGCGGGTTGTTGGCCACCATATAGTCCGTCATCTTGGCGATGATACCGGCCGGATCGGTGCCGCAATCGACCACGTCGTATTTGATGCCGAGCGGGTCGAACACGCTGGCGATGCCTTCGGTCTCGAGCTGCTGGTAGCTGGCTCCCGGCACTTCGACCGGCAGGAACACCTTGTCGCCCTGCTTCACCATCTTGTGGTCGACCAGATATTTGGCCCAGATGGTGCCGGCCTCTTTGAGATCGGCGCCGACATAGGCTTGCCGTCCGGTTGCCGGGTCGTCGGTGTTGAAGAACACGATCGGGATGCCGGCAGCCTTGGCCGCCTTGACCTCCTCCGTCCACAGACCGGGCTGCGCCGAGGTGGTGGCGATGCCGTCGGGCTTGGCTGCAAGGGCCGAGTTGAAGGCCTCCTTCTGCGCCGCCATGTCGCCGCCGCTGAAGGAGATCTTGCAGGTTACCTTGAGCTGGTCGCAGGCCTTGGTGGCGCCGGCATTCCAGTCGAGCCAGAACGCATCCGACGGGCCGCCATGCGACAGCAGGTAGAATGTCTTCTGGCCGTCCTGTGCGAATGCCGGCGAGCCCAACCCTATCCCTGCAAACAAAGTCGCGGCCGCCGCCAGTTTCAATCCGAATTTCAACATTTCGCTTCCTCCATTGTTGTTTCCTCCCGGCCGAAAGCGTCGCCGCGGAGCGGCGACGCGGAACTTCCGTCAGAGGCCGTTGGCGCGGAACTTGCCGTCGAGGAATTTCTTGGCGCGCGGCACGTCGTCTTCCGAGAGATGCTCGATGATGACGGGGATGTTCGGGTGCTTCTCGGCGAGCCGCTGGAGATAAAGGTCGTAATTCAGCGAACCGAGGCCGGGCGCCGGCAATTCGATCTCGCCGACGCCACGGAATGTGTGGCTCTCCAGCGCATCCTCGTCGCCGATGTCGGCGTGCTTCTCCGACTTGTCGCCGCCCGAACGCTTGACGTCCTTGGCGTGAGCTATTCTGATCTTGTCTGTCAGCGTGTCGAACACCTGGTTCAGGATCTGGTCCATCCTGTCGATGTTGTGGGTCTCGAAATAATTGGTCGGGTCCATCAACAGGCCGAGACCAGGATGGTCGACCTGCGCGAACATCTTCACCGTCTCCTCGACCGAACCAACGACATTGTTGACATAGGTTTCGAGCAGGAAGACCGCGCCGTGGTCATAGGCCGTCTGGGCAAGGTCGGCGATGACCTTGCGGCATTCCTCAAACCCTTCCTCGGTCTTGTTCTTGGGATGGTGCACCCAGTCGGACTCGGTGTTGTAGGTGCCGGTTTCCGAGATCACGTAAGGCGAGCCGAAATGGCGGGCGTTGCGGATGATCTCCTTGAGATAGCCGACGCGCTTCTCGCGCTCGCCCTTGTCCGGATGGATGATGTTGGTGTAGCCCGACACGCAGCACACCGGCAGATTGTGGTCGCGGAAGACATCGCGAACCTTCTTCGCCTTGTCCTTGGTGATCTGCCCGGCCGACAGGTCGACGTCCTTGAAGTGCAGGTCGAGCTGCACCGTGTTGAAATCGAGCCCGCGGATCTTTTCCGCGGTTTCCTTGAGGCCGTACGGGAAATAGCCCGTGAAGATACCTGCCTGCATCATGGTGTGAATTCCTCCCTGTAAGCGATTCGAGTTGCTGGTGATTCAGTTGGTCGAGATTTCGGAAAGCTTGACCGTGCGGCCTGTTTCGATCGAGCGGTAACCCGCTTCGATCAGCGCCATGGTCTTGACGTTATCGGCAACGGAGAGCGCCGGCGGCTCACCCGTCTTCACCGCGTGCTGGAGCTGCTCCATGACGCCGATGAAGGCATGCGGGAACCACATCGTGTCCCAACTCGGCGTCACCCACTTGCCGTCCGTGGTCTCGGTCGAGGCATAAGTCAGCGTCGAGGCGGAGCCTGTCGGCCAGCCGATCGTGCCCTTGGCGACGCCCTTGGTCCCGTCGACGCGCCAGTTGATGTGCTGGTCGTCCTTGTAGCCGTCCTGGCGCGGGCCGGACCAGACGTCCTCCAGCGATACGGCGAGCACGCCGGACGGGAAGCGCAGCGTCGACACGGTGATGCCGTCGGAATGGTCGAACTTGGTGCGCGGATCCTTACGGGTCAGCGTGGTGATCTCCAGGGGATCGCCGAACAGGAAGCGCAGCACGTCGAGATGGTGCACACTCATATTGGCGAGCGTCAGCCGGTCGTATTCCTCCAGGAAGGTCTGCCAGTGCGGGATCGCATGCATGTCGATCTGCGCGAAGACGATATCGCCCAGCGCGCCGCTGTCCATAATCTGCTTCAGCACGCGCATCGACTGGTCGTAGCGCATATTCTGGTTGACCGAGAGGATCTTGCCGGCCTTGGCCGCTTCGTCGCGCAGCTCGATCGCGTCCTTCAGCGACAGCGCCAGCGGCTTCTGCGCCAGGATCGCCTTGATATGCTTCTGCTTCAGCGCATGGCGGATCAGGGCCGGCTGCTGGTCCGGCGGGAAGGCCAGGTCGATGATCTCGACATTTTTGTCCTCGATGAGCTGTTCCGGCGTGTCGTGGACGGTCGGAATGCCCCAGCGCTTCGCCACCTTTTCTGCGCTGGTTTTGGTACGCGAGGCGATCGCCACCACCGGAAAGCCGGCCTCCTTGTAGGCAGCCAGATGACACTCGGCCATGATCATGCCGGCGCCGACGCAGCCGATCCTGTATTCCTTCGTACGGACCTTCACATCCGGCTCGAAGACTTTGCCTGCCATCTCTTCCTCCCGAAGCTCGTTTCTTGCGGCCGCTGTCATCGTGCCAGCGCTCCCCCGCCTTGACCGAAATAATGCACTCTGGCTGGCTCGCAGGATATCGCCACCATGGCGTCCGGCCTGATGTCGGGCTGGCCGCGCAGCAGCGCCCTCAGGCGCGCCTGCCCGGCAGCGAGCGTCACCACGGTGTAGCCGCCAAGCGGCTCGACCTCGAACACCCGCGCCGGGCGGCCCGCACCCTCAACCGCGCGTCCATCATCCGACCAGGGCCGGACCTTGAGATCCTCGGGCCTCAGCCCAATCTCGACGGCATCGGCCGGAGCAGCCTTGTCGGCGATGCGGATCGTGCCGTCCGCCGCCTCGACGCCCCCCTCGCCGCGCACCGACTTCAATATGTTCATCATTGGCGAGCCGAGCATGCGCGCCACATAGGTGCTGGCAGGCCGGTCATAGATCTCGGCCGGCGCGCCGATTTGCCTGATCTTGCCGTTCTCCAGTATCGCGATACGGTCGGCGACCGACATCGCCTCTTCCTGGTCGTGCGTGACATAGATCAGCGTCTTGCCGAGGTCGCGCTGGATGCGTTTGAGCTCGACGCGCGTCTCCTCGCGAAGCCGCGCATCAAGCGCCGAAATCGGATCGTCCATCAGATAGGCGGCGGGATCACGCACCAGCGCACGGGCGATCGCCACGCGCTGCCGCTCGCCGCCCGAAAGCTGCGCCGGCGGCTTGTGCAGGATATGGCCGATATGCAGCTTTGCCGCGACATCGGCGACGCGCTTTTCGATCTCAGCCTCGGCGACCCTGCGTTCGGCCAAGGGAAAGCGCACATTCTCCAGCGCGCTCATATGCGGGAACAGCGCCAGGTTCTGGAACACCATGGCGACGTTGCGCTCGGCCGGCGACACGGCGTTCACAGGCTTGCCGCCGATCAGGATCTCGCCCGTATCAGGAGCCTCCAGCCCGAGTATCAGGCGCAGCAGCGTCGACTTGCCCGACAGCGGCGGCCCGAAGAAGCAGAAGAACTCATTGTCGTTGACGGTAAACGAGGCGTCGTCGACGGCGAGCGTGCCGCCATAGCGTTTCGTCACATTGCGGAAGACGATATCGGCCATGGCTCAGTCCGCCTTGATCGCTTGGCCGGTGGCGGCGTCGAAGACGCGCACCGAGGGGGCGGCCGGAGCGACGATCGCGGTCTGGCCGATCGCCAGTCCGACATCGTTCTCGAACACAGCTTTGACCGCGCTCTCACCGTCACCGAGATGAACAATGGTGCGCGCGCCGATCCGCTCGACGAAGCTCACCGGCATCGTCAGGCCGCGGTCGGAGAGAGCCACCTGTTCCGGCCGGAAGCCGTAAAACACATCTCCGCGCGTGGCCCTCACCGCCGGGGCGAGCGCATCCGGCAAGGGTGGCGTGACACCCAGTGGTCCGAGGTCGACGACCAGGCCACGGTCGCTTTCGGCCGGCTTGCCCTTCAGCAGGTTCATGCCCGGTGACCCGATGAAGCGGGCGACGAAGACATTGGCCGGATTGTTGTAGACCTCGAGCGGAGTGCCGACCTGCTGCAAAACACCATGGTCCATCACCGCGATGCGGTCGGCCATGGTCATGGCTTCGAGCTGGTCGTGGGTGACATAGACCATGGTCTGCTTGAACTGGCGCTGCAACTGCTTCAGCTCGGTGCGCATGACCGCCCGGAAGGCGGCATCGACATTCGACAGCGGCTCGTCGAGCAGGAAGATCGCCGGCTCCATGATCGCCGAGCGGCCGATCGCCACCCTCTGCAATATGTTGACCGACAGCCGGTCGGCCTTGCGCTCGAGCAGCGGCGTCAATTGCAGCATCTCGGCAATGGCGCCAACGCGGCGGTCGATCTCGGCTCTTGGCGCGCCTCGCATCCGCGGCCCGTAGGCGAGGTTCTGGCGCACCGTCATATGGGTGAAGATCGCATAGTTCTGGAAGACGAAGCCGACGCCGCGCCGCCCCATCGGCACCCCGGCCATGTCTTTTTCGCCGAACAGGATCTTGCCGCTGGTCGGCTCTTCCATGCCGGCAATCATGTTCATCGTCGTCGACTTGCCGCAGCCGGATGGTCCCAGCAGCGCCATGAACTCGCCGTCGGCGATGGCGAGATCCATCGTCTTCAGCGCGGTGAAGTCGCCGAATTTCTTGACCAGGTTCTGCAGGTGGATGGCGCTCATGCCGGCACCTCCCGTGCCCGGGCCATGCGCTTCATCGCAAAGACCGCGGCGATGGACAGCACGATCAATATGGCCAGTGCGATCGCCGCGACATAGCCCCAGATCAGGTCCTGGGTGGTGAGCTTGTAGATGTAGACCGAGATCGTCTCGGTGGCGACGCCGGGACCGCCGCCGGTCATGATATAGAGCGTATCGAAAATCTTGAAGTTCTCGATCACCCGGATCGCCAGCGCGATGATGATGATCGTCTTCATCTTCGGCAGCACGATGGTGATGAAGCGCTGCCAAGGATTGGCGCCGAGCAGTGTCGCTGCCTTGATCTGGTCCTCGGGCACCCCGACCAGGCCAGCAAGCAGGATGAGGAACATCAGCGGCGTCCACTGCCAGATGTCGGCGACCATCACCGCGATCAGCGCCAGCGTCGGGTCGGACAGCCATGCGATGGTGACCGGCATGCCCGATATCGCCGACAGGAGATCGTTCACCGGGCCGCCCGACTGGAACAGCATGAAGAACATGTAGCCGGCCACCGCCGGCACCACCATCATCGGCATCAAGAGGATCGAGTAGAAGATGCGCTTGCCCGGAAACTCGTCGGCAAACAGCGTCGCCAGCGCCAGCCCGAGCAGGAACTCGATCGGCACGCAAACGATCATGACGATGGCCGTGCGCTTCAGCGCGCTCCAGAAACGCGCGTCGACGGCAAGGTCGGTGTAGTTGGCGAAATTGTTCCACATCGACCATGCGTTCCACCAGCCGGTGCCCGACAGCGGCGACCAGTCGGTCAGGCTGATGTAGAGCTGCATGAGCAGCGGGAAGACGGCAATGAACAGCACCAGGATCTGCGCCGGCAGTGTCAGCCGGAAGCCAAGCTTTGCGCCTTCGTCCCGCAAGGCCGGCTTTGCCTGGACGGTCTTCATCGCGTCCTCCGAAATCGTCGCGGTCACCGCGCTCATTGCTTGAGCGCCCCGAAGGTCAGCCCGCGCACCAGATGGCGCTGGATGGCGATGCCCATGATGACCGGCGGCACTGCGGCAATGAGGCCAAGCGCTGCCTTGGCGCCATAGAGCTGCCCGGTCATCGAGGACGACAGCGACGCCATGTAGACCGGTATCGTCACCCATTCGCGCGTCGTCAAAAGCAGCGCGATCAGATAGTCCGACCAGTTGAGGATGAAGACGAAGAGCGCCGCACTTGCCAGCGGCGCGCGCATCATTGGCAGCGTGATGCGGGTAAAGACGCGCCACCGCGAGCAACCCTCGACCAGTGCCGCCTCCTCGATCTCGCGTGGCATGTCGTCGAAGAAGGTCTTCATCAGCCAGAAGGCGAAGGGCAGCGTAACGATGCCGTAGATCAGCGACAGGCCCCACCAGCTGTCGGTGAAATTGAGGAAGGCCCACATGATCATCACCGGCGTCATGACCGCCATCGGCGGAAACAGGCGCAACTGGATCAGCGCCAGCGGCAGGTTCTGGCCAGAGCCGAAGCGCGACAACCCGTAGGCGGCTGCCGTGCCGGCCGACATGGCGATTCCCGTGCCGAATGTGGCCGACAGCAGCGACGACAGGATCGGCTTCAGCGCCGTGCGGTCGAGCGCGACGATGAGACTGTTGGTCGATTCACCGAAGACGAACTGGAAATTGCTGAGCGTCGGGTTCTTCGGCCACCAGGTCAGCTCGGCGCCGGTCGCCGACCATTCGGCGATCGGCTTGAACGCCATCGACACCATCCACAGGATCGGCACCAGCGTCACCGCCATGGCCGCTGATATCGCGGCATAGCGGAATATCTCGAACGGGACGGAACGCTTCATCTTGCAGCTTTGCTGGAGTCATCATTGCGGAGGGGAAGAGCAATCACTCCTCCCCTCCATGAGATCCTGGGAGGAGGATCAGCTGATCGGATCGAGAACGGTGGGCCATGCCTCCTTGTTGGTCTTGATGGCTTCGAGGAGCTTCTCCTCGCCGGTGCGCCGGGCGATCTTCTTCCACTCGGCTTCGGTGTCGGCCATCGCCTGCTCGGCCGTCTTGGCCTTGGTCAGCGCTGCAACGAGGTTCTCGTCCAGCGCATTGTGGAAGGCGGTGGCGCCGGGATAATTGATGGTCGGCACGGTGCGGGCGACCGTCTCGCGCACCACATCCATGTGGTAGGCGTGGTAGGTCTGGCGGACCAGCGGATCGGAGAAATCCGACAGCCGGAACGGATCGAAATAGCCGCCCGGATTGGCGGTCATCCAGGCATAGATGCGGCTCGATCCCAGCCACTGCAGGAAGAGATAGCAGGCCTCCGGATGCTTGGCCTGCGAGGACACCGAAGCCGACAAATTGAGCCACAGCACCGAACGGCTGATCAGCTTGCCGTCAATCTCGCGGCCGGGCGGCAGCATCGAGCCGATCTTGCCGGTGACCTGGGAGTCCTTGTTGCCGGCATTGTCGAGGAATTTCGGCAGGTTGGAGAAGGCGCAGGTCATGGCCGCACCGCCCTTGGCGAAATTGCCATACTGCTCCGGCCAGCCCCAGGAGATCGCATCCGGCGAATGATGCGAGAGTGAATCGACATATTCCGTCGTCGCCGCGATGCCCTGCTCAGAATTGATCACCGGCTTGCCGGTATCGTCGAACAGGAACTGGTTGGGCGAAGCCATTGAGACATAGCGCTGATACCAGTTGGTGTAGCCCCAGCCCTGGTTGCGCAGATCGGTCGAGCCGAACAGGCCCTTGTCCGGCCGCTGGAAGAATGCCGCGATGTCGCCATGCTGTTTCCAGGTCTTTGGCGGCGCAAGGTCGTATCCGTATTTGTCCTTGAAGGCCTTCTGTTCTGCGGCGTCGCCAAACAGGTCGGTTCGGTAGACCCAGGTCTGGAAATCGCCGTCCAGCGACACGCCATAGGTCGAGCCGCGATACTGGTTGAGCAGCGACACACCCTTGGCGCCGTTGACATAGCCGCGCTCGGGATCGTCCCATTCCGGCTTGTGCTGGGCGACGAAGTCGTCAAGTTTCAGAATGCCGCCGGTTTCGGCAAGATCGCCGAGGCGGTTCCACTCGACCGCATAGATGTCATAGGCCCCACCCTTGGTGGAGATGTCCTGCATCGTCTTGGTGAATTCCTGCCCGTTCGGCACGCCGACGATTTCGAGCGGAATGCCGCTTTCCTTTTCCCACAGATCCTTGATCGACGGCGCGCCGGCCGGGAAGGGCTGCGTCAGCTGGCCGATCGAGCCGTCGGACAGGCCGAGCACGATTTTGGCCGGCGCCTTGCCGGCGCCCTTCATCGCCTTGACCGCCTCGATAGCACGGCCTTCCGGCGTGTCTGGGCCATACTGATAGCGCTCCGAGCCGTCGAAGCCCGTCGGGCCGCCGATCATGCCGGGCGCCAGCGCATCGGCTGCATAGGCGCGGCCTGGACGGATGAATTGCGGCGCAATACCTGCCGCGGCCACGAACACGGCCGCCTTTCCACCGGACGCCAGCAACCGGCGCCGCGACATGCGGATCAAATTTGACATTGGAAGTCCTCCCTCAGGGCCCTGTTCCTCCACGGCCCTTATGATGGATATTGACGGCAGGATATGAAGCCTGTCAACATCATAAATAATCAAAACGCGTCACAACATCGCAAATGAGGGAGAGAATGCAGTCCACCGAGCTTGCCGCATCGCACCCATTGCTTGGATTTGAGGGAATTCAACGCCGATTGCGCCCTTTCCCACGCTGCCCGGCGATTTGGTTTAGCCCGGCGGCTTGCGCATCGGCCAAGGCCGGTTACATCATTTCCCATCAGAATCGCTGCCGGGGATGAGCCGTTCTCCGGGTTCGATCGAGATTTGCGTGATTTTGATGCTGGCAATGAGGTAGTCGACTGTGCGGTCCACCCTGACAGATATAGCCCGCGAAGCTGGCGTTTCGGCCGCCACGGTCGACCGTGTGCTGAACAACCGCCCCGGCGTCCGGGCGCGCACGCGCGAAATCGTGCTCGAGATGGCGCAGCGGCTTGGCTATATCGCCGAAAATTCGAACAGTCCGACCCAGCGCGCTACCTTGTCCGGCGCTGTCATACGGCTCGACTTCGCCCTGCCCGCCGGCACCAATTCCTTCATCAAGATGCTGCACCGGCATATCGAGGCGCAGGCGCAGGCGCGACCCGATCTCGACGTCCGCGTCGCCACCATCGAAGGCTTCAATCCGGACCGGCTTGCCCGCCTGCTGCAGGATTTGCACGGCCAGACGCAGGGCGTCGGCGTCATCGCTCTCGACCATCCGACGGTCCGCGAGGCGATCCGCTCGCTATCTGCCAGCGGCGTCAAGGTCGTCACCATCGCCTCCGACATCCTGCACGTGCCAAGGGTCGCCTATATCGGCATCGACAACCGCGCCGCCGGCAGGCTCGCCGGCTACCTGCTCAATCGCTTCATGGGCGCTGGGCACCCTGGCAAGGTCGCGCTATTCGCGGGCTCGCTGTCCTATCGCGGCCATGAGGAGCGCGAGATGGGCTTCCGCCATATCCTGACGGAGGAATCGCCCAATCTGGAGATCGTCGAGATGCGCGAAATGCTCGACGATCGGGAAAAGGCCTATTCCGAGGCCTCCGCTTTGCTGGACCGGCATCCAGATCTGGCCGCGATCTACAATGTCGGCGCCGGCAACACCGGCATCGCCAGGGCGCTGAAGGAGCGCGGCCGCGCGCTGTCGACGGTCTTCCTCGGCCATGAGGTGACGGAAGGCACCAAGGACCTTCTGCTCGACGGCACGCTCGACGCCGTGATCGACCAGAACCCGCGCGTCGAGGCCCGCGAAGCGCTCAACATCCTGGCCCACGCCGTCAGGGGCTTGCCCTACGAACTGCACCAGCCGAGGCTGCAAGTGATCTTCAGGGAAAGCATCCCTGAGATCTGATGCGTTCTCGCAATCTTAATCCTCGTCCGCCAGTTCCGGATACAGCGCCTGCGCCAGATCGCGGATCGCATCGGCGGTGCGCGGGCCAAAGCCGATCATATAGGCGCCGTCGAGCACGATCAGCGCTTTGTTCTGCGCAGCCGGCGTGGCGCTCAACGCGCGCGTTCCGAACACCTGCTCGGCGGTCGGCCCGCCCTTGCCGTCGCTCATCATCAGGATGACATCGGGCGCCATCTCGATCAGTTTCTCCTCCGACGCGGGCCTGTAGCCCCTCACGACATCCATCGGATTGATGCCGCCGGCGTAGCGGATGATCGCATCGGCCGCCGTGCCGGCGCCGGCCGCGCTCAGCCGCACCAGACCGTGGAAGAACACCACCTTCTTGCGGCGCTCCGGCGCAACTTTCGATGCGAGATCGGCAGCGGCTTGAAAGGCGCCGAGCACCTCGGCGGAGACCGCCCTGCCCTTGTCCTCGCGTCCGAGCGACGCGGCGATCAGCGTGATCTTGCGTTCGATGCCTTGCGGGCTGTTGTCCTCGGGGATGAAGACGATCGGAATCGCCAGCGACTTCAGCACCTCGACCGCTTCGGGTGGCCCGCTGTCCTGCGCCGCCAGGATCAAATCGGGGCGCAGCCCGGCCAACCCTTCGACAGAGAGCTGGCGGCGGTAGCCGACATTGGGCTTTTGCGCGATGGAGGCGGGATATTTGCTGCCGCGATCGACAGCAATGATCCGCTCGCCGGCGCCAAGCGCATGCACGATCTCGGTGACGTCGGAGCCAAGTGTCAGGATTCTCGTCGCCGGTCCCGGCGCGACGGTGCGCCCCAGCGCGTCCACCACCGTCTCGGCCGCCAGCGCCTTGAAGCCGCAGGAAGGCGCCAGCACGGACAGCGCCAGAATGAGCACCATCGCGATCCTGCCCCGTGGTCGGAGCCAGTGCGTCCACCTGTCCTCAGTGCCGACCATGCTGTTCACTCCTGTCAGGATTTCGCTGATGGTGTTGGCCTATAAATTTAAAGTTGACTTGTGTCATCATGTTTTAATATGTGACCCATGCCCTGACCCGGTTGGTCGAGGGATTTCCATCATGCCAGCCAAGGCCGCTCAGCCACCGCCAGCAGTTTGCTTTGCCTGGGGGCTGGGATCACATGAGAACGACAACCAACACGACCTTGATGGCGAGCACCGCGCTCGCCTTCGCGCTGGGCCTATGCGTCGCGCCGCAGGCCAGCGCGCAGGAACAGGAAAAGAAGGGCGCCTCTGCCAAGACCGGCCGGCTCGCACCGGCCAACGCCGCGCAGGACCAGCCGGCCACCATGCTCGATGTCATCACCATCTCGGCGACGATGATCAAGACGGCGGTCATCGAATCCATGGCCGCCATCAGTGCCATCGATCAGGAAGAGCTGGACCGCATCCAGCCTGATACCGCCGCCGATATCTTCCGCACCACGCCGGGCGTCGCCGCCTCGATGAACGGCGACGATCCGGCGACCGCCATCAACATTCGCGGACTGGAACAATATGGCCGCGTCGTCGTCACCCTCGACGGCGCCCGCCAGGACTACTGGCGCGTCGGCCACGGTTCGGGATCGTTTTATGTCGAGCCTGACCTGATCAAGGAAGCCACCGTCATTCGCGGCCCGGTGTCCAACGCCTATGGCTCGGGCGGCATCGGCGGCGTCGTCTCCTTCGAGACCAAGGACGCCGGCGACTTCCTCAAGCCGGAAGAGCGCTGGGCGCTCAGCGAGAAGCTCGGCTATGAAGACAATGGCGACGGCTTCACCACCAGCACCACAGGCGCCTACCGCTTCAGCGAAGACGCCGACATTATCGGCAACCTCATCTACCGCAACCGCGACAGCTACACCGACGGCAATGGCGACACCGTGCCATGGACCGGCGAGCGGGTGACCAGCGGCTACATGAAGACGACCCTGCGGCCGGCTGACGGCCACGAGCTGAAGCTCGGCGTCATCCTGCAGCGCTACAACGACCAGATCACCGGCTCGAGCGGCTCGATCTCGCCGATGCTCAGCCGCTACGACACCAACACGACCAACCAGACCTACACGGCTGCCTACACCTGGAAGCCTGACGACAACGCGCTGATCGACTTCAGCGCCAACGCCTACCACAACCGCACGCGTGCCGAGCAGACGCAGGTCTGGCCGATCTCCGCGATCGGCAACTTCCGCTACTACGACGTCGCCACCACCGGCTTCAACATGAAGAACTCCTCGCGCTTCGACGCCTGGGAGATGGCCCACACGCTCACCTACGGACTCGATTACTACTATCTTGAGGCCTCATCGGAAGCCGCGCATTTCGGCGCCGGCGAGCAGCAGGGTTATGGTGGCTTCCTGCAATGGCAGGGCGATTATGAGAACTGGCTGCAGCTCATCGCCGCCATGCGCTATGACGGCTACCAGCTCGACGGCGAAACGAAGACCGTACCGCCAGAGAAGGCCTCGATGTCGGGCGATCGCTGGTCGCCGCGCCTCACCGTCGGTGTGACCCCACTCGAAGGTTTCCAGATTTATGGCACCTATTCCGAAGGCTACCGGGCTCCAGGCCTGCAGGACGTTTATCGCGGTGGCGGTGCGCATGGCTCCGGCGACACCTACGTGCCCAATCTGCTTCTCCAGCCCGAAACGGCCAGGAACTGGGAGGCCGGCGTCAATCTGAAATATGACGACGTCCTGACCGCCGGCGACCTGTTTCGTGCCAAGGTCAATGTCTTCCACACCGATATCGAGGACTATATCGATGTCGACCTGACCGTCCTCCCGCGCACGGCAATCAACATCGGTGACGCACGGCTCAAGGGCATAGAAGCCGAGGCTGTCTATGACTATGGCTGGGGCTTCGTGAACCTTGCCGGCGCCCTCGTCAACGCCAAGATCGTCAGCGGCGTCTATTCCGGTCAGGCGCTCAACAACACGCCGCTCGACCGCTTCTCAGCGACCGTCGGCTTCCGTATGCTGGAAGACCAGCTCACCGTCGGCGCGCAATATCTCAGCGTCGGCAAGATCGCCCGGACAAGCCGCACCAATCCGAACGCCGTGCCGGTGGTCAATGACGGCTTCGACCTGGTCAACGTCTTCGCCAACTGGCGCGTCAACGACCATACCAGGCTCGATTTCGCCGTCGATAACCTCTTCAACACCGCCTACACAGATCCGCAAAGCGCATGGTCGACGTCGGCGGCAACGGAACAGGGCAAGGGCCGTACCTTCAAGGTGGCGCTGACCGGCAGGATCGGAGGCTGAAAGTGAGCGAAGCATCGGCAAGCGAACTGGCCTGCGAGGCGCGCCTGAACCTGCGGCATCTGCCGCATTACATGGATCGTATCAGCGACAGGCTGCAGAGTTTCGAAGCCGATGCTTCGCAAGAGGGGCAGCGGATCGATTTCCGCTTCGCCTTCGGCGGCGCCTCCTTCGACATGGAACGGCTGGTGATGCGGGCCAATGCCGCCGATCGCGACGGTCTCGCCCGCATCAAGGATCTGCTGGCCACCGCGGTCCGGGTCTATGCCAGGGAAGAAAACCCCGAGATCGTCTGGACCGGCGACCTCGCTGACGAGACCCGCCTCGCCCAGCTTCGCGAGATGATCGTGACTGACGTTCGCGACCTCACCCCGCATATGCGCCGCATCCGCTTTGCCGGTGAGGATCTCTCTCGCTTCGCGAAATTCGGAGGCATGCATATACGCATGCTGTTTCCGACCAGGGAGATCCCCGATCCGCTCTGGCCCATGCCCGGCAGCAATGGCCTGCCGGCCTGGCCTTCGGACGACCGGCGCCCGGTAGCCCGCGTCTACACCATCCGCGCGCTCGACGTGGCCAACGGCATCATCGATGTCGACTTCCTCGTCCATCCCGGCGAGAGCGTCGGCGCCGCCTGGGCAATGCAGGCGGCACCCGGCATGAAGGTCGGCATCATGGGTCCGGTCGGCCGTCCGGTGCGGCCGGCGGCATGGTATGTCCTGGGTGCCGACGAAACCGGCCTGCCGGCGTTGGCGCGGCTTCTGGAGACGCTGCCGGCCGAAACCAAAGGCGTGGCCTTCGTCGAGATTGCCGAGGATGGCGAACGACAGGAGATCGCCAATGCCACCGGCATCGAACTGCACTGGCTGGCCAGAAATGGCGTGCCAGCCGGCGAGGACAGACGGCTGGCGGACGCCGTCTGCGCGGTGGCGTGGCCACAAAACGGTTCGGCATTCGGCTGGTTCGCGGCGGAAGCGGCGGCGGCGAAAATCGTTCGCGAACACTGGCGCGGCACGCTCGGGTTCGGCCGCGACCAGACTTTGGCCGCAGCCTATTGGCGGCGCGGTGCTGCCGGGCTGATGGCCGGCTAGGTCAGGCTGACCATCGCTTGCGCATCCTCATTAATGCCGATGGCGATCCGGTCGCCGGAAACAATGCCTGACGTGTCGCAGACGACCAGCGGCATGCTTATGTCGTAGAGGAATTCGGCGACGATGGCGCCGACGGCGAGGATTGGGTCCGGCCGCTCCAGGATGATGCCGGCTGGCGCTGTGCCCCTGCGGATCGCCTCGGCAAGAACCGACGAGGACGACGACGAGCCTCGGCCGCTCGCCATGACCAGGATCCGGCCGGCGACATTGCCGCCCAGAGCTGGATGCGAATGGTCGATGATATCGCCCGTCTCGGCATCGACGCCGCCCCAGAAACTGAGCGCTTGCGAAAGCACCAGCGCAGAGCCTTGCGCTTCGCCGGCCAGCTGGAAAACTCCAGTTCTGTCCAGCGCTTGCCTGTCCTGCTTGCTCATCGCGTACCCCGCACGACATGCCCGGCCGCGGCGGAGCGGATGCAGTCCGCCATGTCGCCGAAGGCCACCGAGACGCCGATGTTGCCGGGTGCGTAATGCGCCCATTTGCCGGAATTGGTCATCACCACACCGTCGAGACGCTCGAGGATGGTGGTGACATAGGTACAAGTGTCGGCAACTGGAATAAGTCCGAACGCCTCCATGCCGGCCAGCGCCCCCTCATCCTGCAATCGTGTCAGCGTTGCGCGTCCGGTGTTGACATAGATCGGAATGCCCCTGCCCGGCGCAACCTCGCGCAGCAGCGGCAGCAGCCGCATCCATTCCTCATGCGAGAAATGCGGCGTCCCCAGTGACACGGCCGCCAAAGGCGCGCCATCGGGTACGCTTGATAGCCTGGCCAGCGCATCGTCGAGGTCGGCACGCGTGATGCGGATTGTCTCCTCTGGCACCATGCCATGAAACGCCTCTTCGAGCGTGTTCGCTTCCGGCGTGATATCAACCGCATGGAACAGCGCCACGGCGCCGGTCGTTGCCGCCGCCGCACCCAGCGCTTTCAGCTGATCCTCATCGCGCGGTCTTGGCAGGCCCGAAATCACCGGGATGCGGTCGCCGCTCGCTTGCCCGATGATCAGCCCGACGCCGACGAACAGGGCGTCGCTCGGTTCCAGGTCAGGATCGGTTAGCTCGAACAAGACCTGGCCGCGCCGGTTTTCGCTCAAGTGCAGCCCCCAGGCCGGCGCCCGCCCCGTCATGGCGCAGCACAAATCGATGAAATCGCCATAGCGGTTGGTCCGCGCGCCGATCACCGAATTGGCGAAGACGATGGCGTTGGATTCACCCCAGGCGATCTGCTCGCCGAAGCCCGGCCGGAACCGCGTCTGATACGGCGCACAAGTGAAGGTCGCCTGGCAGCCGAGTTCCAGATGCGCCGTCATCAGCCGTCGCGCCGGCGCCTCTTGCGCGGCCGGCATCTTCACCATTCCGGGATGGATGAGATCGAAGGAGCCGACGTTCAGCGTCGTCGGCACAAGGACGCGACCGCCACCTTCGACCAGCCTCTCGACAAAATCGAGACCGGCCTTGCCGTGATACAGGCAGCCATCGATATGGGCGCCAGCAATGTCGAGCAGCTTGGCCGCACCGACCGCTTTGGAAAACGCGATCAGGATCTTCATGGCGGCGGCCGCGGCCGGCCCCTGCTCGCCCCCTAGCATCGACTGGTCGCCCGCACTCAGTTCAAGCGTCATCGGGTGTTCCGCTTTCCGCACTCTGCCCGATCATGCTCTCCCCGATTGCGGGCCGGCTGGCAAGTCCGGCGCCTCGATCTAGCTCGCAGCGATCAGCACTGTGCTCTCCGGCGACCAGCGCAACACCACCTGCTGGCCCTCGGCCAGCCGGTCGATGCCGGTGTTCTGCACGATGACCTTGAGCGTCTGGCCGTCGCGTTCAACGAAATAGGTACTGTTGTTGCCGGCGAAGATGCGCTTGGAGACCTGGCCCCGGAGCACATTGCCATTGGCCTGGTCCGGGCTTCCGGCATCGGCGGCGATGCGGATGCGTTCGGGCCGCACTGCGCAACTGGCCTTGGCGCCGGCGGCAAGCGTTGCGCCTGCCTCGGCGGCTATCGCCGTGCCGTCCGCCAGCCGGATGCCGGTGCCTGTCGTGTCGCCGCGCAAGATATTGGCATCGCCGAGGAAGGTGGCGGCGAATTCGCTCTTCGGCCTGTCGTAGATCTCTTCAGGCGGTCCTTCTTGCACCAGCCTGCCGTCACGCAATATGCCGATGCGGTCGCTCATCGTCAGCGCCTCTTCCTGGTCGTGGGTGACGAAGATGGTGGTGATGCCGATCTCGCGCTGGATGCGTTTCAACTCGATCTGCATGTCGACGCGCAGCGCCTTGTCGAGCGCGCCCAATGGTTCGTCGAGCAACAGCACGCGCGGCTTGGTGACGATAGCTCGCGCCAGCGCGACGCGCTGGCGCTGACCGCCGGAGAGCTGGTGCGGTCGGCGACCGCCGAGCTTGCCGAGCTGCACGAGGTCGAGCGCACGCTGCACCTCGCTGGCAATCACCGCCTTGGCCTCGCCGCGCACCGACAGGCCGAAGGCGACATTGTCGGCAACGCTCATATTGGGAAACAGCGCATAGTTCTGGAACACCATGCCGATGCGCCGCTTTTCGACCGGCACACGCTCGACACCCTCGCCGCCGATGGCAATGCGTCCGCTGTCGGGGAAATCGAAACCGGCGATCTGCCTGAGCAGCGTGGTCTTGCCGCTGCCCGACGGCCCGAGCAACGCATAAAAGCCGCCATCGGCGAAATCGATCGACACGTCATCCAGCGCCTTGTGCGCCCCAAAGCTGCGCGACACGTTCGATACCTGCACGCCGGCCATTATTTCTCTCCGCCGAATTTGAAGAACCGTGCCGTAAGCAGCATCAGCGCCATGGAGACGACAATGATGATGGTCGAGACCGCGTTGATCTCGGGCGTGAAACCCTTGCGGATCGCGGCGTAGATTTCCACCGGCAGCGTCGTCTGGCCAGGCGTCGACAGGAAATAGGACACCACGAATTGGTCGAACGACACGGCAAAGGCGAACAGCCCGCCGGCAATGACGCCCGGCATGATCCACGGCAAGGTCACACGCCACGTTACCTGCCACTGATTGGCGCCAAGCGAACGCGCCGCTTCTTCCAGTTCCGGTGCGAAGGTCTGCAGCCGGGCCGAGACGACGACGATGACATAGGGCAGCGCCAAGGCGACATGGCCGAGCAGGATGGCAAACAGGCCACGCCCGATACCGACGCCGAAGAAGAAGATCAGCATTGCCGTGCCGGTGATCAGCCACGGAATGGCGATCGGCGGAAACAGCAGCGCCTGCAGGAATTTCTTGCCTGGGAAGTCGTAGCGGTAGAGCGCCAGCGATGCCGCCGAACCGAGCACAACGCTAATGATTGTGGTGATGATCGCGATTTCGAGGCTGTTCCATGTGGCCGAGATCAGCTGGTCGTTCTGCCACAGCGAGGCATACCACTCGGTCGTCCACTCGAACGGCAATTGGTAGAAAGGCGAGACGTTGAACGACATCAGCGCCATGATGATGATCGGCAGATAGAGAAAGGCGAGCAGCAGCCAGATGTAGAGCCGGCCAATCCATTCGAGGATACGCGTCGTCGCCATCAGGCAGCCCTCCGCAGCATCGGCGCCGCCAGCGCCAGGATGACCAGCACGACGGCCAGCAGGATGAAGGAGAGAGCCGCGCCGAGCGGCCAGTTGAAGACTGCAACGAACTGATCCTCGATAACCGTGCCGTAGAAGGTGCCGGTGCGGCCACCAAGGATGCGCGGCTCCATGAACGAGCCGACGACCGGCACGAAGATCAGTACGGCGCCCGCGACCAGCCCCGGCATCGACAGCGGGATGATCACCCGTTTCAGCATTTGCAACCGCGAAGCACCGAGCGAGCGCCCTGCCTCGATCAGTGAATCGTCGATCGCCTGCAGCGTGAGGTAGCAGGTCAGCACCATATAGGGCACGTAGGAGTGCACCAGTCCGATGATCACCGCCGGATAGGAATACATCAGGTCGATGTTGATCTTGAACGGCAGCACGGCATTAAGGGCCGTATCGAGAATGCCACCTTCGCGCAGCACCATCGCCCAGGAGAAGATGCGCACCAGCCCGTTCGACCAGAACGGCAGGATGACGAGCAGGAAGATGGCCTCGCGGCTGCGTCCCTTCAGCACCTTGGCCAGAACATAGGCCGCGGGATAGCCGATGACGATGCACCACAACGTCACCTCGAGCCCAAGGCGCAGCGAGGCCCAAAGCAGCGTCAGATAAAGGCTCTGCGAGAAGAACGCGGCATAATTGCCGAATGTGAACGCCCACGGCTTTCCCGACAGCGGCAGTTCGGTCATGAACGAGAAGAAGACCATGGCCGACAGCGGCAGGAAGATCGCCACCGTCAGCCAGAGATAGGCAGGGAGAAGCAGCGGCAAGGCCGACTTCAGCCCGCTGCGCGACGCGGTCGCACCCTGTGCCGCCATGATACCTTCCTCCCCAGGATCGGAAGACCAGCCGGCGGGAACCGCCGGCTGGTCGGGACGTCAGCCTATTTCACGTCGACTTTGAGCTGCTGCCACAGCGCCAGATAGGCCTCGCGCTGGGCGTCGGTGATCGGCGCCTGGAACTGTATGCGTTTGGCGACATCAGGATCGCCCATCACCTTGCGGTTGAAGGCGTCTTCGGGAAGGGCTTCCACCGCCTTGGTGTTGGCCGACACCGGGGCGCCGACCTTGGTGACCCATTCGACATAGAATTTCGGATCGATCATGTAGTTGATGAAGGCTTCGGCCCCAGTGACATTCTTGGATCCGACCGGAATGGAAAAAGCGTCGAGCCAGGCGACGGCGCCTTCCTGCGGGATGACCAGCGAGACCGGCAGCTTGAAATGCGTCTTGGCGCGGTCGGCCGAGCCGCTCCAATAGGTGCCGATGTCGATCTGGTTGGAAGCGACCATCTGGTTCCAGTCGTTCTCCGAGCTCCAGAATGTCTTGATCTGCGGCATCAGCGAAGTCAGCTTTGTCTTGACCGCTTCCATATCCTTGATGTCGTTGATGTTCTGGCCCGTTGCGATGGCGCCGAACTGGACTGCTTCGACAGCGTCGTCACGAATGACCACGCGACCTTTGTGGGCCTCGTTCCACATTTCGGTGATGCTGGTCGGCGGCTTGTCGAAAGACTTCTCGTTGATGGCGAGCGCGGTCAGGCCCCACACCCATGGCACGCCATAGACCTTGCCATCATGATCGAGCATTGGCGATCCCGCCTTGTCCTTGCTGATGTCGGTATAGTTCGACAGCTTGGACGTATCGATCGGCTGGATCAGCTTTTCCGCCATCGCCTGATCGTTGAAGGCAGCGTTGATCATGACGACGTCGTAGAGGCCGGGATTGGTCCTGAGCTTGGTCAGCATTTCCTGTTCGGAATTGAAGAAGTCGTTGACGACCTTGCTGCCGGTCGCCTTTTCGAAGGCAGCGATCGCCCACGGCTCGTCGGCGCCGTAGCCCTTCCAGTTGAGCACATGCACTTCGGCGGCGTTGGCGGCCAGCGTAAGGACGGAGGTGAAGACGGCAGTCGCCGTCAGGAATGCAGTCAGTTTGGGCATGCACATGTTCGTTCCTCTCTTTTGCTTGCCCGGTTCCCGGGCTTGTCAGGTTTTCAGGCAGTCAGGCATGGGCCTTCCGGTTCCGGCCATTGGCTCCGGTCGACGGACCGGCGATGTGGCTCAGGAATATCTTGATTTCTGCATCCGTCGGCGCCGAGGACCCACCATGGCGAGTGACCGACAGCGCCGCAGCCGCATTGGCGTAACGTGCTGCCTCGAAAGCCTCCACGCCCCGCGACAGCGCGCTGACGAAGGCGCCAATATGCGTGTCGCCGGCGCCATTGGTGTCGATGGGGTCAACCTTGAAGCCAGAAATTGTTCGCGCGTCGCCGCCGGCCAGCCGCACGAAGCAGCCCTTTGCGCCGGCGCGGATGACCACGCCCTCCGCTTTCGGGCAATGGTCGGCCAGAAGCCGCGCCGCGATGACCTCGATGTCACCGGGGCCGGCAACCTCGACCGCTTCCGTCGTGTTGCAGCTCAGCCAGGTCGCACGGGCAAGCACCCGATCGAGAATGGCACGCGGAATGTCCGCGATGATCGGCGTTGGATCAAAGACGAAAGGAATGTTCTCCGGCAGCGCCTCTATCCAGTCGGCCAGCGCATCGCGGCTGCCGGGATAGCTAAGCGTATAGCCGGAGGCAAACGCCCAGTCCCCCAGCGCAACCGTCACTGGTTCCATCAGCTTGGCGTTCAGCACGCCCTCGGCACCGGGCCATGACACGAAGGTGCGTTCCGCGTCGCTGCTGATGAGCGCAACACAATTGCCGCTGTCCATCAGGGGTGACGGCGGCGTCAGCGTTTCGATGCCTTCGGCAGCGAAAGCAGCGCGCAGGAAGTCGCCGTTGGGACCACTGCCGAGCTGGCCGCCGAAGACGACTTTCATGCCGGTTCGGCTGGCGGCCACCATCATGTTGAAGCCGCCACCGGCAACCTGGGCAAAGCTCGATGCGGTCTTCTCCGTGCCGGGCGCCGGCAAGGCGTCGATACGATAGACATAATCCACCACCGCGCTGCCGATATGGACCAGACGCCCGCTCATGTCAGGCTGAGCTCTGCTCATGCCGCGGCATCCTTGCCAGAACCGGCTTTGCTGATCCGCGCCGCGACAAGATCGGCAGCCAGCGAGCGCACTTGCGCTAAATCGATACCGACCAACCTGGCGATGTGCTGTTGCGGCAGCCGGGAAAAGCCGGTGCAGCCGCCGGCCATGCCGGCGGCGATGGCGCCGATCGTGTCGGTGTCGCCGCCAAGATTGGCGCTGATGATGGCGGCCTGCCAGGGATCACCACCGGCGATTTCGAACACGGCGAAGGCCGCCGGAACCGATTCCTGGCTGGCAACGCCGGTGCCGACCAGATCGGTGATCAGCCGGATGCCGTCGGCGATAGGCTTGCCGCGAACGAGACCCCTCGCCCAGTCGATGCGCGCGGCGATGTCGCCGCCGGTGACCCAATGGCCGAGTGCCGCTCCACGCCTGGCTGCCGCGACGGCGCGGTCCGAAGCGGCGCGCCAGTCACCGCCGGCAACACCGCTGCTGACGGCGGCGGCAACGGCTGCGGCCGAGGCGATCGCAATCGAGGTGTTGTGCGTGGCACGGCAGGTTTCCGCAACCTTGGCGACCAGCGCGTCGAGCGGCTCCAGCGGCATCATGATGCCGACTGGGGCGATACGCATGGCCGCGCCATTGGTATCGCCCCCGCTTCCCGCTTCTTCGGGGGGCACGCCGTCATTGATGGCGTCGATGGCGCGCTTGGTCGACGGACCGAGCAGATCGTAGCTGCCGCGCGCCTTGACCTCGCGCTCCCAGTCGAGCAGCGTGTTAACCCAGCGCGTGTGATCGAAGCGATCGCCTGAAACAATCAGGATACGGCCGAGCAGCAGCGCCTGTTCAGTGTCGTCGGTGATCGTGCCAGCCAGCAGGCCCTTCGACACCGGATGATCGGCGACAGGCGCGACGAAATCCTCAACGTGGCCGTAGAATTCAGCGATGCGGGCCGGCGACAAAAGCTGCGTCGGCATGCCGAGCGCATCGCCCAGCGCGCCACCAATGAGTGCGCCCATCGCCCGGTCGATCATCTCGGTCCTATCCATCATCTCAGAACTCCAGATGAAGGGCGAAATGCGCCGGATTGAGAAGGCTGGTGACGAACTCGATGGCGCGGCCGTCGGCGGCGCGCGTCAGCCGTCGCGTGCGCAGGAACGGCGTTCCTGGCGCACAGTCGAGGATCGCCGCGTCCTGGGCGCTCAGCATCTCGATATCGACCCATTCCTCGCCGTGATCGGGAACAAGCCCCGCACCGCGCAGCGTTTGGTGCAGCGAGCCCTCGCGCAACCCGCGCAACGGCACGTCCTCCAGCTCCGGCGACAACGGCAGACGGCTGCGCTCGATCGAGATGGCATGGCCGTCATCGGCGTTGCTGCGCACCCGGTCGACGGCGATGAAGAAGGGACTGTCAACGCCGAGCCTAGCGGCGAGTTCGGCATCCTGCATGACTTCGAGCCTGAGTGTGCGCGTCTCGGCGTTGGCGCCGGCATTGGCGAGCGCGCGCGACCAGCCGACCGCATCGTCGACCGGCATGCCGTCGAAGGTCACGAACGAGCCAATGCCGACCTTGGTGGTGATCAGCCCGCGGCTCGACAGTTCCTCGAGACCCTTGCGGATGGTGTTGCGGCTGACGGAGAAGCGCTGGACCAACTCGTTCTCGCTCTGCAGGCGGTCGCCAAAGCCGAGCACACCGGAACGGATCTCGTGTTCGAGAACAGTCGCGATCTGTTCGGGCTTGCCTGTGCCGGGAGATGACAGAGCCGCGCGGCGCGCCATGAAAATACCTGTTCAGTAAACCTGTATAGTCCTGTTCAATATCTCGCGGGAGTAGTCGTGTCAATGCCAGGACCGATGCACTTGTCGCCAAAACAGAAGTGCACCAAAACACAAAAAAGCCCGCCACATGCGTGGCGGGCTTACCGACGAACCGGAGGCCAATTCATGTCGCGCAAAAGTGCGCAGCGATTTTGCGACAACGACATGCACAAAAACAAGAATATAAAGCGCGTCGCATGAATCCGCTCAAACGCGACGCGCTCTAGGAACGTGTGGAAGAAGCCTCGCGGCTGGTTCGGCACTTCTTTCGGATGGCATTTTTGAAGACGATCTCCACGCAGCTTCAGAAGATCCGCGGAAACAGCCTGTAGCGAACACGCTGCATGTAATCCTGGTATTCCGGCGTCGTCGCAAGGATTGCCTCCTCGCGCAAGATTCGGTGGAGTTGGAGGGCCGTGATCAAGGCGTAAGCGGTGAAATTATAAAGCGAGAAGCTCGACAGCAGGAAAAGAATGTGGCCCATCAGATAGCCGGAATAGATAGGGTGCCGCACCCATCGATAAGCACCCCCGGTGACCACGCCGCGATTTGCCGGCAGGATGGCGAAAGACCGCCCCAGCGACATCTTTCCCCAGATGACAAACCATAGCGCCAGGAACTGCAGCGGCGCTGCGACATAGAGTGGGATGATGGGCACGCCTTGTTCCAGCATGATGAAACCGGAACCGAAACTGGCGACCAGCGCCACGACCACGGTCAGCGGATTCCAGTCGCGAACCAACGGCCGGCGCGACAAAAGCAGCCAGATGAAGGTCAGCGTCTCGGAAATCGTCAGCAACAGCACGTTGAGGCGGGTCGGGTCGAGCACGAGATGATGGATGCCGCGATAGACAAAGAAGCCCGCGACAAGCAAGGCAATGCTACGAAACAGCGCTTCGCGCACATCCATCAGGATTTCGCGCTTGCGCGCCTCCAAGATCGCATTCTGTCTTGCCGGCGGCAGAACGTCACTGCTTGACATGAGCAAAGCCTATACCCCTGGTCCCTCGGGGTGACCGTGGCACGCAAGAATTGCCGACGGGTTAATCATTGCCCCAACAGGTGCTAAGTCGCGGAAAATTCTGAAAACCGGACGACTTCCGCAAGCTGCAAGGCGATACGGCCCCCAGGAATCAAGGAACCGACCTGCCGACAGCAGCCATCAGAGCGAGCCGGCTTCATCCTTCAACCGGCGGCAATGTCGGCGAGAGACATTTCGACAGACCGCAACGGCGCTTCGAGCGTCCAGATGACGCCCTGCTTGTCGAACTCCAGCCGTCCGGTGCCGCTGAGTGCCTGGGGTGCGACCCGCTTGAGGACGACGGTTCCGAAACCGCGCCGCGCGATCGCATCCACGACCGGCCCATCCAGTTCGCGCCAGATCAGGCGAAAAGTGCGGGCGCCGTCGGCGGCAATTGTCACATCCCACTCGATTTCGACCCGGCCGCCGTGATGGGAGAGCGCTCCGTACTTGGTCGAATTGGTGGCCAGTTCGTGGAAGGCAATGCCCAGATATTGCACGGCGTTGGGCTGGAGTATGACCGCCGGCCCAGTCATCGAAACGCGAGATTGCACTGCGAACGCCTTGAGCTGCGCCTGGACGAGTTCGCCGACCGTCGCGCCGCGCCATTCGGCGTTGACCAGAAGATCGTGGGATTCCGAAAGTGCCGTGATGCGTTCTCGCACCTGTCCCAGGAATGCCTCCGGGGTGCTCGTCAGCTTGCTGGTCTCGCGGATCATCGAAATGATGACCGAGTACTGATTCTTGACGCGATGATTGACTTCGCGCATGAGCAAGCGGATACGCCGCTCGCTCTCCTTGGAAGAACTGATATCGCGCGCGATCTTGGAAGCGCCGATGATCCGCCCGATGCCGTCACGGATCGGCGAAATGGTGAGCGATACCGGAATGAGCGTGCCGTCCTTGCGTAGGCGGACCGTTTCATAAGATGGGACGCGCTCGCCGGCGCGGATGCGGCTGATGATCGAGACTTCCTCGTCGAGATGGCCGGGCGGAATGAGAATGGTCACTGGCCGACCGATCGCCTCGGCCGGCGTATAGCCGAACAGGTGTTCTGCCGCATCGTTCCAACTGGTGATGATGCCATTGATGTCCTTCGAAACGACGGCGTCCATCGATGACTCGACAATGGCGGCTAGTCGCATGCGGGCTTCGTCGGCCATTGTCTGTGTGCGCAGATCGAGCAGCGTGTTGATGGCACCGACCACCGCGCCCACTTCGTCGCGAAGCAAAACCGGGTGCGCGCTGAATGGGATGAGCTGGCCATCCGGCCGCTCGGCGATCGCCTGGCCCCAGCGAACATCCCGTTCTTCAAGCAGGGCAATGGCCATCGGGCATTCGTCATGCGCCATTGCCCTTCCATCAAGATGGCGAAGTTTCCATGAACCGCACCATTGATCCTGGCCGATGATGGGACGGTGCCCCCACAGATCTGCCGCGGCTTCATTGAAGAAGGTGATCCGGCCCTGTTTGTCGGTGGTGTAGACGGCGACAGGCAGCGCCTGCATCAAATCGATGGAGGGTACCTCTGGAATCCCAGTCCTCGCTTGTTGGATGACGTTCACATCCTCCCCCGCCCGCTCGATTTCCAACAGATTGCTACGACTGCTGAAATGCACGGAAGTGGTTTCAGTTCCCGGCTGGGATGCCATCGATGTTTCTTCTGATGCCTTTGTCACAGGCGCACTGGGAGGTTCCTGACCGGAATTTTACGGGAACCTTCATTATCCCGAGCGGTTTCCACCACAGTCGCAATGCGGCGACAATCGAAAAATGGAGACAAACCATGTTTACGAAAATCCTCGCAGCGTCTGTGTTAGCCGCCGGCTTGGCCACTTCGGCCATGGCCCAGAACGCCGACGGACAGGGCGGCAACACTGCTGGGACTGGCAGCGACAAAAGCGTCGTAGTCGACCCGGCCGATCCCAATCCTGGGAATTCGAACGCTGTCGACTTTGGGATCACCAACAGCATCATCGGAGCGCCTGACGGCTGGAATTCGAATGCTGATCAAAACTGTCCGGTGAACCCGCAAGGCGCGCAGCCGGACGCGTCGAACACGGTTGCCGGCTCGGTCTCACCGACCGTCAACGACAACCATTGCGGCAAGTAGCCGAAGTCAACACGGATTCCCGCAATTCACGCTTCTGCCGCGCCACGGACCGAACTCAGTCCGCGGGCAGAAGCGTCATATGTCTCAACGTTCCGACAGCCAGATTTCCATACTGGCGTGCCCAACGCAGTAATGGCTGCCGGATATCGGATGGCTCCCAAACAGCCGGATGCTAGCTTGGTGTTGAGGCCTTCTTCGGCTTGCTGTCCTTGGGCTTGCTGCCCTTGGCGGCAGCAGGCTTCTTGGGCGCCGCTTTCGCTTTCGGCTTGCTGTCCTCGCTGTCGATCTCGGCGGCCGCCTGGTCCCAGTGCTGCTGATGCGCGCCATCGGGTCGGCCGGCTTGTTCCCAGATTGCGTGTGCCCGCCTGCGAATGCGTTCCTGCCTCTCGTCCGTCACTGTTGTCTCCATCGGTTCCATTCAAATCCGTGAGCAACAACTGTTTTAGCTGAAATTTCGATCGGCGTCTTGGGGGCGGCCTCAGCCTTTGTCTGACAGAACCGCGACACCAAGCAGCGCCGCCTTCTTCTTGATCAGCCCTGCCAGATCCGCGTCCGAGCGCTCCGTTCCGGTTCGCTCACGCACGACCTCAATCACCTCTTTCATCGACAAGAGGCCAGTTCCCCGTTCTACAAGCAATTTGTCGACGACCGCGACCACATTGGGCGAATCGACATGCGGCAACATGGAAGTAGCTCCTTCATTCCCGAGACAAAGTTCCTGCGGCCAGAGGCAGCCCGCCGCTCTCTCTTTCAACTTACGGAGAGAACGGCGGGTAAAGTCAGTCTATGACCTGCACAATTCTGCGGGTGCCGGGGTCGACCAGCACGGTATGATTGTCAACGACCACGTATCTGTACTGCACGTCGGGGATCTCCTGAAGCTCGACCGTGTCGGGCAAAGCGGAACCGACATTGAGTTCCACGCCCAGCAGGCTAACCGACGCCAGCGGGTGCTTGTGCACATGTTCGCGAATGATGGTCTGCTGTTCGGGTGTGACAATCACCTGATCTGCAGCAGCCACGCCTATGCCGGCCAGCAGAACAAACCCTGCAGCGGCAGGGACAAGGTGGATTTTCATCATCTTCTCCTGTTGCTGTTGGCAGGCTCGCCATCAGTGGCTTTAAGCGCATCACTACCGAGAAGGGCGAGCCTGTGAGCAAACGCCGGGAAATCCCTCTTGTTCCGTAAGTCGACACTAATTGATCATCGGATTTGCCGGCCGCCGCTATCGGCTGTCGCGCCGTCACGACCTATCGATAGCATCCCGCGGGAACCGTATCGGCCAGATCTGCATTGAAGGCGCGCTGCGATCCTGTCTGGGAGGTCCATATGGAAGACATGAAGTTCGACGCCCCTGTGGCGATTGCCGTCGGTGCCGGCTTCAAACGCGAAATCGCATCACTCGCTGAAATGCAGAATTTTCTGAAGGAATGGTCTCCAGCCCGGCGCGGTCCCATCTACGAGACGGCCGTCCGGGCTTGCAATGCGGCGCGCGCCGGGCACTTGACCGTCGACCAGGCGCGGCGGGCATTCATCAGCTTCGCCGAGGTGACCGGCATGATGTGGACCGGCGTTGATCCGGTCACGGCGTTGCGTGAGGCCAAGAGCGCAAGGAGCATTCGCCCCGGGACCACGCGACACCCGCATTGAGGCCGGCGATTTCAGGCGCGAACGGTGCCTACTGCTTGGGCGGCTGGGCCGGCACCTCGCCGGGCTTGATCACCGGGGTCTTGCCTTCGTCCGGCGGTGGCGCGGCCAGACCTTGATCGCCCGTCGGTGGTGGCTGCAGCACGCCGTCGCAAAGATCGAGCGTGTCGGACAGGCTGCTCTTGTTGCTGCCATCGTTATCGACGGGCGGCTTCTGCTGGCCATTCTGCGGATCGGCCTGGCAACGCCCGGACTGGAACGGGGTCTGGTCGTCTGTCTGATCGGGGGTCTGGGCAACAGCTGGTGTCGCCAGGGGCAAGGCCAGTGCGCCCGCCACAAGCAATCTGTGGAGAGGTTTCATGTCCAGCTCCTTTCTTTGCGAGCTACTTGCCAAAGCAAATGGGCGGCGATTGGTTCCGGCGTGCGGCAACGCACCCCAAGTCCGGCGCACTCATAGGTGCGTTGCTCCTGTTCGACCGAGACGATAGTTTCCGGCTATGATGAGGGAATGACATGCGCTTGAAACGACTGCTGCTGATCGCAGCCATATTCTGCGCACATGATGCGAATGCGAAGCCCGCATGTGAGCGCGGTTCGCCTGAAGTTCTCGAAATGCTGGAATGGACGACCACGCACGGCGACCAGGGCGCCGACATTACCTTGAAGGTCTTCAATCCGAACGATCGCGAGATCAACAGGATCGACGCCACGGCATGGTTCAAGGATGCTGCGGGCACGGTCATCGGCCAAATCAAGATCGATCCGGACCTGCACCTGGAAGCAAGCCAGTTCATCTACGACGTGAGCGATCTGCCATGGGCTGGCGGCCTGGAGGCGGTCGCCCGCGAAGACGTCAGCGGCGTCATCTGCACGATTTCGGTGCTCTTCGCCGACGGCACGGCGCAAGAATTCAAATAGCCCGCTCAAGAAGAAAAAACGCTCGGCTTACGGGCGGCGGGCGTGGCCCGTTGGGGAATCGTTAATCAGCGATTGCTACTATACCGGACTATGACCAAGAATCTCGGAAATGCGCAGACGAACATTCCTAGGGAAACGGTGAACCGCTCTCTCGTGAGCCGGGTGGCGCCGGCCATGTTTCCGTTGGCGGTCGTTGCGCTTGGATATCTGGTCGGCCGGCAATTCTTCGGGTTCTAGTGCATGTCGCGCAAAAGTGCGCAGCGGTTTTGCGATGACGACATGCATAAAAACAAGAATTTAGAGCGCGTCGAGTGAAGCTTGCATCTCAATCCGGGAAATCGAAGACCGGCTCCTGGCAGCGATGGACCAGGCATTGTCCGTCACGTGTCCTGACATAGGAGGCGATTGGCACCTCTGGCCAATCGCACTCGTTGCCAAATTGGCGGACATATCGATCGTAGGTGTTCGGGCCGGTGGTCAGCACGGCCGCGTGACGGCTCTGGATCAAAAGCTGCGTCTGCTCGCACGTCATGGTGCGCGTGTCCGGCCGGGCGTAGGCCATGCTTGTGGCGGCAAACAAGATCGCTCCGGCCGTTGAGGCGATTGGGCGAATTGGCATGTCGGCATCCTCTCGAGATTCGCCGTGCCTAACTCGCACCATCGCTTGTGGTTCCGCGCGTTTGGCACTGTAGCGGCAAGTCCTAACCTTGGTCACCGGAGCTGGCTGGCCGAAGAGCGAGGCGGACCGAGCTCTTAAAAGCAAAAAAGCCCGCCACACCTTTCGGCGTGGCGGGCTCTCAAAGAATTGGCGTCACTGCGGTGTCGGCTCCGGCTCATTCGACACCACCGCGGCAGCGATCGCCGCAAGCTTGCCCTTCTTGATGAGCATCGGCTTTTCGTAGATTTTCTTCATAAACCCTCTCCTCGTTACACCGAAAAATTGGCTTGTCGATCCCGTTCTGTCAATAGGCGGCGGCAATTGCCATGAGATTTACTCAAGCAGGGGATCTTAATGCTGTCGCGCAAAGTGCGCAGCAGGTTTGTTACGACGACATGCGTAAAACAAACGCGCCGCGCTTAGACTTCCGCAAGGCGCGATTTCACTCCTCCTTCATCAGTTTGAATCGCCGTACCATCACCTCGAATACGATGTCTGATATCCACATAGCCGAGACGCCAATGAGGAACGCCGCGGCCAGCGTCGTGGTGTCGTCGTCCGGGACCGGCAGGCCGGTCGCCCGGAAATAGTGCACCACGGGAAGCGTGAGGTAGGCCGCCGCCAGCGCGCCACAGATCGGCGACGCCACCATCTCGCGGACCTTGTAGCGGTGGCGCGACAAGGCTCGCAAAATGCCGCCGGAAAGGCCGGCGACCACCACCGGCGCCTTGATGCCGAGCGTATCGAGAAGCTCGTGTATCATGGCACCCACCCGCACCATCTGGCGCCCTTCCCGTTGTAGGCGTTCATCTCGTCGAGTTCGGGCCGCGTCATCGCCGCGACGACGGAAGCTGACGAGCGGCGCGGCTGGTTGTGATCGCACCAGACCTGGCGCGGATTATCGACCAAAGCCGGTGTCGTGCATCCGGCGAGCAACAAGCCCCCCGGCAGCATCGCGATCATCAGCGCCTTGCCCATCGCATCGCCTCCCGCCGCGCCGCCTCGTCCGGCAGGTCGCGCGCCGCGCGCTCGGCATCGGTCGCCTCGCGGTCCATTTCGAGGCGGTCCTCGGCGGCGGCGAGTTTTCCCGCCGCTTGCCTAGCCGCATCCTTTTTCGCCCGGTTGACCCCGCTGGCAACGTAGAGCCCGATGCCGCCGACGAGCGCGGCGAAGATCGCCATGATCGTCTTGTTGCCCGCGAGCGCCGACAGGATTGCGAGGAGCGCGCTCATAGCAACAGCCCAAGGATCAAGCCAGCGACCGCGCCGACGACGAACGGCGGCCAGGATTGGCGGAGGTAGGCGGTGATGAGTTCGACCCGGCCTTCCATGTCACGCGCCCTGGTTCGGGATGCGATAAACGCCGCCGGCCACAAGCGCACCCACGATCAGGTCTCGCACCACACCACCGAGGCCGGGGATCTCGACCTGAAACTGCTGAAGGCCGATCAGGACGCCGATGCCGGCGACTGCGACGATGAATTTCGAATAGCGAGCCATGGTTCATTTCCTTCCGAACAGTTTGAGAATGAGGTTGAGGAGCGCGGTCCAGGAGCCTTGCTTTGCCACCGGCGTGGGCACAGGAGCCGCTACGGGCGGCGCGGCGGGCCTTGACGATTGCGGGGTCGGGACAGGTGCTGGCCGGGGAACCACGGAAGCGGCCGCCGGCGGCCACGGCGTATCCTTGATGCGCGACCATTTGCGATAGGCGTCGGCAAGGCGGGTGTCGTAGGCGTTCTTCCTGTAGGACGCACCGTTGTAGCCCTTGGCGAAGCCGGCCCAGTCGTGATTGCGCAGTTTGTCGCCGAGCCGATTCTTGGCAATGAAGTTGACCGCCGCGGCGAGCTGGTGCTCCTCGTCCTCCATCATCGCCTCGACCATGGCCTGCACGGTGCGGAAGCCGGCCGCCTCGAAATTTTCGCCGAGAACCTGGCCGAGGCCCCAGGACGCCGATTTCAGCGCCGCCGTCTCGTCGATCGCGATAGCCGCCTTCAGCCTGGGATAGCTGTCCTTCGGATAGGGTTTTTCGCCCCACTTCGGATAGGCAAGGCTGGCCGCGACGGCTTGCGCCCGCGCCGCCCCCGACAGATTGCGGAAAAAGACATGCGGCTCGAACAGGATGATCGGCCGGCCCTGCGCATCGAAGCCGTGACCGCTGGTCTCGACATCGAGAAAGGCGTGGATCTCGTCCTCGCCGACACCGATCAGGGCGCCAAGCCGGGGCAGATCGAGGTCGTCCAGACGCTTCGCAGCGCCCTTGAAGGCTGTGTCCATGGCAGTTCCTTTCCGCCCGGGCCACGGGCAGTTGATGTTTGCAAGCGATCGTGTGAAATGAGCCCAAAGGGGAGGACAGGCGGATCTGCACATGTCGGAAGACGAAGAAACGGCAACGGCCGCGGCGCGCTGGACGATGAAAGCCGAACTAGCCGCGCTCGGCCGCGACAAGCCGCTGCTTTTGGTGCTGGCGGCGATCCTCTGCCTCTATTGCGGGCTGGTCGCCGGGCCGATCCTCTATGCGTTCCTGGCCATCCAGGGCATGGCGGATTTCTTCAAATGACGGTGCTGGCTGTTTGAGAACCGCTCCATCCGTGCCCTCGCGTCGATCGAAATCGCTTAGCCGGGATGAAACTGCTCCGGTGAACCGTTCGTACCTTGTGGGACACAAGGTGCGGGAGGGCACGTGACGATAAGGATCAGGCTCCCGGGGGGAACTCTGAAGATCAAGAAAAAGGACGAACTGCGTCGCCGTGAGCAGAAACGCGAAGTTCCGGTCTGGCAGATCGGAGATCACTTCATCATCTGGTGGCCGAGCAGCATGTCGGATGGCCCATCGAAACGCCCGCCAAAACAATGATCCTGCGCCGGTCTTGAAGAATCCCGAGCGGACAAGGACAGAACGGCGATGCCTCGATCTGCGGCACCGCGCGTCCTTCGCACGCGCCGGCACGTGTTTCGGAAACAGTCCCAGAAATAGTCAACACCCAGCGGTTGACTCTTCCGTGGCGGAAGCCCTTTGTTGCTGCATTGCACAATGGGATTTGGGCCGATGGCGGTACGGATCAAGTTGCCGGGCGGCACCTTGAAGATGAAGGTGTATCGGGAGTTGCGGGATCGCGAACGCGAACGTCGCGTGCCGGTCCTGAAGCTGGGCTCTCTATATTTTATCTGGTGGTCGAACCGCCAGCGTCCTTCGAAGGACCAACGGCCGGGCTGACGCGCGTCGGACGATCCCGGCAGGGCAATGTGCTGCGGCCCTGATCATAAAACCGTTATCCGACGTCTGTATCATGGATCGTCCAGAAATAGTCGATGACCAGATGTTGACTCTTCCGCGACGGAAGGTCTCTAATTGCTGCAATTGCACATCATCGCTGCGTTGCACAACGGGAGTTGAACCGATGGCAGTGCGTATCAAATTGCCGGGTGGCACGCTGAAGATGAAGACCTACCGCGAGTTACGCGGTCGCGAGCGCGACCGCCGCGTGCCGGTCATGAAAATGGGCTCGCTGTATTTCGTCTGGTGGTCGAACAGCCAGCAGGGCACTCACAACAAGCCGCAGGACAGCCATCGCTAGGCTGTGGCGCCTGCGCTCAGAGCGTGTCCCTCGGACGCGCAGGTGAGATACCACCTGCACGAGCTCTCTGTAATTGCTCCTATCCGAGCCAATCACGTGAACATCCCTCACCATCGCACTTGCAAAGTGCAGCCGCTTGCCGCAAGTGATGGCGGGCAAAAGCGAGGGACTTAGTGATGGCAGACTTACCGATAGCGCTAGCATGCTTCCGATATTCAGCCCAGTGATAGAGCGTATGACCACTTTTGTGGTCATCGACACCGACAACCAGGTAAAGCTCCGAAAGCATACGAAGAAATCTGCGGCCACCAATTGGTGGCATTTCATGTTCGTCTGCAGTCAGACGTTGTCGAAGAACGGCCGCCCCTAGCGCCATTTGAACAAGGTTGACCGATGCCGTTCGTGCCGTCATTTCTGCAGCGTATCGCTGGCATTAAAGCTGGCACTGGTACCAAGATGAGCGTCCGGAGCATCCGCACCGCCCGCAATGGCCGTCACAGGATCGGCGAGAACTCCAATCTAAGTTGTTATTTTTCATATGACCGGGCTGAGGCACAGATCACGATCGGCGACCGCACCTACATTGGCAAAAGCCATTTGGTCGCCGCTAGTCACATAGCCATCGGAAATGACGTGATGATCTCGTGGGGCACGACGATCGTTGATCACAACTCCCATCCGCTGGATTGGAAGCAGCGAGCCAACGATGTTGCGAACTGGAACCAAGGCAAAAAAGATTGGACCGGCATCGGCATCGCACCGGTCTTCATTGAGGATCATGCTTTTATAGGTCTCGGCGTCATCATCCTCAAAGGGGTCACGATCGGTAAGGGTGCAGTGGTCGGCGCCGGGTCTGTCGTGACAAAGGATGTAGAACCGTTCACCATAGTTGCGGGCAATCCGGCGAGAGTGATCGCCGATCACTCGGCGCGCCAGCAGGCTACTTAGTACCGCATAGAGCGCCGGCCATGTAGGTCATGTTCCGCACCGCTGTCTTCGGTGCGAACCTCAGAAACTCAGTGCGCAGCTTGTATTTCACCCAGCCTTTGGACTTACCCGCCAGATGCTGTTCGTAGGCGAGATCGTGTGCGAACGTCATTAGCCTTTCGACCTTCAGTCCGGACGTCTTCAGCAAATTGTCAAAAGTCAGCGGCGTGTAGAAGTTGATGTGCCCGTAGGGACCGGACATGCGGATCGCCTTGCTGAGATTTCTCGTATGCTCCAGAGGCACCTCGATATACAACTTTTTGCAGACCCTGGCCGCCTCCATCAAGAACATCCGCTCATGCTCGACATGTTCGACCACATGAATGGCAAGCCCGAGATCGAAGGATTTGTCGGGGTGCGGGATGTGGTAGCCGTCGAAGATGTCGAGGCTGTCCAGGTTGGCGATCTTTCTTGCCTTGATCGCTTCAATCCCACTGGTCGAAATCTCGACCGCTCCAAGGGTTTTCCGAGACCCTTCTTGTTCAGCTTGTCCAACACGGCACCCTCGCCAGCACCTATGTCGAGGACCTTTTCGAACCTCTCGCCATCGATGATCGCATCGATGTGACCGACCGACTGTTTTGAGGCGATCTCGCGTTTCGTAGCGACCTTGCCGTCTGTGTAATAGTCGTCATAAATATCGATGATACTACCGGCATTGGACATTGTGTTGGACTCCTCTTTGGGAACCGTGCCATAGCGAGCGAACCGCGTCCAGTGCGGACTAGGCGCCGCCCCGCCAGACCTCAACGAGACCTTCAATATCGCCCTCTGGCACCGTGATTTCTTGGCTGAGCGCCGGGTCGATTGACTTGGCAATAATGATCTTGTCGCCGACCACTACCCAATCCTCGCCATCCGAAAGCTCGGTGATGATCTCGCCTTTGTATGAGATTGCGCGCGGCATTCCTGTCTCCTTAATCCAGCGTTTCTATGCCGATTTGCGCCATGGTGTCGTTGCCATTGACGCTAAGGTGAAGGCCATCTTGCAACAGCCCCAAATTAGTCCAGTCGAGCTTGTCGGAGCCGAACATTTTGATGTTGTTTTGCCTGTACAGTTTCCTTAGCGCACCGGCCGCGGGGTCGAAGGTGCGCCCATTCGAGTAAGACCCATCCCACGAAGATGTGATCCGCCAGATCGGAACGGCGAACATGGCGGGTGCCCCAGCCGCAACGAAGTCGTTGATTGCGGCCGTGGCATTGGCGACGATGGTGGTTGGGGCCAGTCCGAACTGGTCGTTAATCCCCAGTGCGAAAATCGGGACAGGCTTACCGCCGAAGGCAGAAGCCTGCTTGATGATCGAAGCGCGCCTCGCGGCATTGAACGACTGGAACTGGTAGCTGCCGTGCGCCGCTCGCATGGTGAGCAATCTCGGGCGCGAGCCAGCCGCCTTGGGACCAAGCCTGACTAGTCCGGTGATCTCCACAGGGCTGCCGGCTGCGGTGATTGTATAGGTGCCGCTCGCGGCCTGCCCAGTCGCAGTCGGACCACTATAGACGTCATGGGTAGACGCACCCGCCGCGTTTACCGTTTTGAACGCCGCCCCACCATTGTACTGAAAGGACAGGCTGCCAGCACTGGCTGCCTGCTCATAGAACACGTCCACCTGTTCATAGGCCCCGGTAAACGACATCGCCGCACCGGAAGCCAGGATCAGGCTTTCCCCAAGGGGTCCGGTCGAGCCGGTCGATACAGTCCCCGTAGTCGTCAGCCCATAGAAGCTCGGAACATAGGCGGAAGACGGCCGTAGCGCGGTCATGATCGGTTCGTCGGCTGCTATGTTTAGATTGGCGAACCGGATGAGCATGTTGAACCAGTGCTGACTTCCGGAAGTCAAACCGGTCGAGCCAAAGTGCGAAATACTATCTCCGACCAGAACCAACACGTCGTTCTCGGTGATGAACTCGGCCAAGGCTGAGCGCAGACCATCGTATAGGTTGGTGAGTTGCGGGCGCGGCGGGATGAAGAACCGCTCACCATTGACGACAGGCTTGCCCGGTCCCCATAAGCCGTTTCCGGTTGCCGGGATGGCAGTCAGCGCGAACGTACCGGGCGGCACGTATGGCTGCGGATGCGCAGCAGCGGCTGCGGCAAAAATTGCGGTCGCGTCAACGATGCCATTCGGATCAGCACCCGCCAGCAGGTTCATGCCGGTGTTCTGCGCACCACCACCCTTCGCCACCGCTACGTCTGCGACCAGCCCCGTCTTGATCGTGAATGACACCTCGAAACGGTGGGACGCCTGATCAATGACGGCAGCGCCGTTCGACAGGGCGCCCGATCTCACCCAGGCGCGGATACCGAGCGGGTTGCTGTTCGCCTGATACTTATAGCCGCCACCGCTGATAGCGGGATACTGACCGGCTCCAAGTGCAATCGCGACAGGAATGGAGGCCACACCATTGGACAGCACGATGGCCGTTGTGCTGATCACGTTGACTGTCGGTCCTGCTGCGATCTCCACAACATGGATGTTGGCCGCGCCACTAGCGGCAGCACCAACCCCGACCTCGGTGATGTAGCCGTCTGCCAAGGCAGGGGTCTGTAGAATCACGCTGTAGTTTGCAGGGGTGTCGGTCCCTGTGTTGACCAGGGACGGCCATCCAATATCAACGGCGGAACCTACCGTCTCGACAATAGCAGCCACAGAGCCATCGGCCCGGCGTGCCTTGGCCGTGATCTCACCTACGAGAACAGCCTGCCATTGGACGCCATTGTTCGTAGTGATGGTCTTCGCCGTATGGCTGGTAGGGATAGTCGAAGTGTGCCAGCGGGCTTCGCCATTGGGGATCGTGCCCGTAGTAAAATAAAGTGAGCCGCCCGCCGCCGGCTGAACACCGACCACGCATCCTGCTGGCTTGTAGATGTCCAGCCCTGAAATGGTGGACACGCCAGCGGGCGCACTAACCAGCTGTGTCGGAACACCGGCATCAGAGAGAGAGCCGTCGCCCTCCACCTTCGAAACCACGACGCGCAGCGTGCCAAGAGCAGACATCGCCACCGGCAACGCTGACACGTACTCATCTACTGCGGCCAGCGAGCCCGGCCAGTAATATACGTTCCCGCTCGCAACGCCGCCGGCACCGGTCAGGGGCGTCGGGCCAACCGTCCGCGAGTCGATCAGGGCTATGAGGGCCGCCGTCGCCGCCCTAATCCCCGTATCAACCGCCGCCGGTCCCACCGTCACATTGTGCAGCCCAAGCACGCCGGCTGACACCTCAGTCCAGAAGTACTCGCCGACATCGACATTCCGGCCCAAGACCACGGCCGCGCTTGCGCCGGTCAAACCCGCCGACGCCGCGAAGCTGAAGCTCGGCGCTACCGTGTAGGAACCGGGTGCGGTGATCAGGATCTGGGTTAGCGCGCCGCCCGCCACCACGAAGCGGCCGGCGGCGCCCGAACCGGTGCCGCCGGCAAACGCCAGGTCGAATGTGCCGTTGGTGCCACTGGCGCCCGCCGTTATCGCGCCGCTGCCGACCACCCCAAGACCGATCGCGGTCGCAACCGTCGGAAAGATGCCCTTGCCGTGTAAGGATGCGTCCCGCGCCGCCTGGGCGCTGGCCAGATTGGCCGCCGTGGTGATGACGTCAGCGGCGGTTTGTCCGGCATTGGCGGCAGAGGCGGACGCGCTGGCCGCTGCCTGGCCGGCGCTGGCCTCGACGGCATCCTTCAGCACCTGCGTTTCATCGCGCAGCGCTTCCACCTCATCGACCACGTGCAAGATGTCGGGCGGCAAGAATGCTGTAACGGCGATGGCGTCGGTGCCCACAACCGGCTCATTGACAGTGAATTCAAACACCCGGTCGGCATTTGCCGACCCGACCTGGACGTGAACCGTCGTTCCCTTCTGCAGCGTGCGGGCGGTGCGGGCGTCGGCGGCGCGGAACCATTCGCCCTCGCTTGCCGTATAGATGCCGTTTTGCGTCGGGTCGTCCTGGTCCTTGACCAGCACCCGGTCGCCGATTTCGGCCGGCACGCCATCGATGGTCTGCAGGCCATTGAGAATGATGTCGGCAGTGGTCGCCAGACGCACGGGTTCGCGTTCGCCGGTCAGAAGTCGAACGGCGGCAGTTGCGGGTCGGGCCATGAGGGCTTGCTCCATAAAAAAGCCTCGCGCGAGCGAGGCTGGAAGAATGTGGTTCTACTTCAAAGCGGACATGCGGCGTTGTCGGCTACCATCGACCGATCGAGGCAGGCGAAAGCGCGCAGATGTCGCATTCGGCATCGGCTTGACGCATCCGGACACGGTTCTGCGATGTAAGTCGATGCAATTATCTTCTGGATGGACGGTTTCGCCGACGCCGATCATATTGCGCAGGCACGCTGGCCGCGCAACGCCAAACCTTGACCGCTGCGACCTACCGCAATCCGCCAGCGAGCCTTTTTGTCCAATTTGCGGCTGTCAGCCCACATGCAATCCCGGCACAATCGGCAACCCAGTCAAATACACTCATATCGCGCCCTATCAGTTGCATGCCCTGAACAAGTTCGATCGCGGCGCCGGTAAGGACGAGAAGGACAATCAGCCTTGCCTTATGCTCCGGCCAGCCGAGGCTTCCGAGAGCCGTCAGCACGGCAAAGGCGGTGGCGTGGTTGAGCTTGTCGTGATCGAATGTGAACGCCATGCCGAACTCCTGCAAGAACCGCACTGGTGAAAGGGCGAGCAGGAGGACAAAGGCCAACGCGACCAGGAAAATGATCCTGGCCATGGTCGGAAAAGAGTCTGTGTGCAACAAGATACCGTCAATCCTTCATCTGAAAGGTCCGGCCTTCATGTGAAGGCCCGGATTGGCCAATGTATGGCGGATTCGCATCGCTTTGAAGCAGCGCGGCGGGCGAACTTCGGACCGGCCGCGCCAAGTTCCACGTCAAGCTACGCAATCCGCGCCTCCAGCGCTAGCCGCCACCTTGTTTGCTTTCGATGGACGGCAAGCACCGCGAAGCGGCAACGCTTCCAGTCAATGCCTTGGAATGTCGGCCGCGTAGCCTTGACTGGCTGCCAGCGGCAACGCCAGCTACGGAACGTAAGCTGCCGCTATCCCTTCCCTCGTTTCTATCGCCGGCAATAGCTGCGAAGCTGCCGGCCACGGACCCATCGGATGTCTCATAGTTGTGCGTATTCAGGATTTCGGCCGCGCCTCTTTCGAAGCAACCAACCTCGTCGTCACTCGTTGACCCATGCTGGCTCACTCCAGCTACTCCAGAACCTGCCCGTCCCGGTGGGCGCCGGGTCGGGCCTTTTTTGCTTTGGGCAAATGCTGCATAATTGCGGGCGAAGGGAACACAACCGCGGCGAGCGCGTTCGGTGTGTTGGTGGAACCCCTGCGGAGCCCTGCAATGAAGCGCATCTATAAGAAGCCGACGCTGGTGAAGCGCGAAAAACTCACCAGGCTGACCGCTCAGATCGTTGCGTCCGGGGTCGTATTGGGCGAGTGATTTTCCAGACTTTGCCAATCGGTCGCGCCAGACCCACATGTCTTGCGCCATGGTTCGATGCTGATCTCCGAGGGGGAGAAATGAGACACAGCGTGAAGGACGCGCAGCAGGACCAGACCGGGCAGCAGCCTCGTGATGCCTATCTCAATGCATTGGTGAAGTTTGCCGAGGGCAATCTTGAACTCGGCATGACGCTGTTCATACGCGGCACGGTCATCACCGGCACCATGATCAGCGGCAGGAAGTATTTTGAGGAGCTGAGCCGGCAGATGCGCAGTGCCTCTATACAAGGCTCCAGCGACCCTGCCGACCTGCAGGACGTTCTGGGCCGCGCCATGATGGACTTCGCCGACATGTATCCCAGGGCCGGTGAGGAGCCGGAGCCCGGGCGCCCGCCACCGAAGTTTCTGCACCTTCGCAACGCCAGGATTTTCCAGGCCGCGAACCACCTGCCATCAAATGGTCAGCTCATGCGGCTGCGGCTCGATGCGGTCGATGGCTATTTCATGGGAAATATTGAATAGGGCTGCGTACGCAACGGCTCTACTGGAATGGGCTCTCGCAAAGTTCAACGCTGCTCTTGCCGAACGTCGAACGGTTTGATGGTAGCGGACGGAAGACCTCGCTCATCAAACACATCGAAGACGCGCTCCGATAGGACGAGGTTCAGGTTCTTGGCGATGCCGAAGTCATCGTGACCCGCCTTCCCGTTCACCTTCAGCCACACGAAAGATGGAAGCTCTACGTCGGGCTGCTGTTCGCGAAAATCTTCGGACGTTGTGACTTCCACAGGGGCAAATGTCGCTCCGGTGAAGCCGATTTTTGACAATGCGTGCGCGGCTTCCTCCGTTACAAGGAAACATGGAAAGCTTGTGATAAGAACGTCACCGATCCATCCCTCCATCTGGTAAACAAGCTTGCTTACGATAGGAGGGTGGACGCTGGTATCCATGACAGTGCCGCGGGCCAATCCACCTGCCACATCGGGTAGAATGTCATAGTATCTCATCATTCACCTATTGGAGGATCGAACAAATGTCCGTACTTCTTGTCAATTTCGGCAACATAGTCAAGGACTTGCTGACGGGTAGCATGAGGGTGTCCCTTGTAAAAACTGTCCCATTCGTTCCGACCTTCTGATGCAGATTTATATCAAACTCTTTTCGGATTCCACGAAGATTCTCGATTGAATGCAGCTCTTCCTCTTTAAAAAGCCCGGGGTACCTGTCAAACACCCATTGCTCAACGGCATGATGCACCACATAGTCGCTTTTGTTGAGGCTAGAGTGCGTGTCGAAGAAGGTTTTTCGATAGTCCTTTGATTTCGCCCATCCAACCTTCGCTCCAGCATGTTTAATGGTGGATGAATCCCTGGCAAGCATCGCACCTAGTAGCGCGGTATCAAAGGCACTATCGGATATTTCACCGGCCCGCGTCCTCTGGCGAGGAGCTCGTGGCGAGACCGACCGGGCTAAGTCTTGTTGGAACCGAAAGGTTTCGGCGTCGACTCCGCGAATAAGCGCCTCGCCACCTTCGACAAACTCAGCCGGCCGCCTCGAAAATATTGAGAGTTTCTCTACCCAGGGCTTGGCAATCTTCCCGGCGGCGCGTTGCAGGGGCATGGCCGCCAACTTGCCGCTAGGAATTGCCCCTGCGACATTGAGCAGTGCTTCGCCGTAATTGCCTTCCAGCGCTGCGTTTCCAGCCTTTTCCAGTGCAAACGACGTCCCCAACGGTGTGAAGTCAGCCACCGAGACGCTGTCTTCGCCGAGCCCGTCGGAGCCCACGAGCTTTTGCGCGAGAAGACGCCACAGGCTCCCCCGCTCACTGTCGCCGGCTATCAACCTCCCGAGCCACTCTTGATTCGTCGGGATGTAGTTGGTGAGTTCCGCGTTTGCTCCCGATCGTCCTCGCTCGACAGTGTTGGCTAAATCGAGCAGCATCATCGGGTCGGCTACCGCTGCCCGGAGCGACCTGTTCGCGATGCTGTTGTCCATCTGGGACGCGCTGGTCTGAAGCAGGTGGCCGAGTACCGCTTCGCGTGCGGCTCTAGTGGGAAGCGCCGCCAACACATTGCGTAGCTCAGCGTCCTGGTCTTGCTGCGGCTGGGTCTTGTCTTTGAGTTTCCCGACAACGTGTTCTGCAACGGAGTTCGGCAGCGGCTGGATGGTCTCGAAGCCCAACTGCTGCTGGGCGGCGATAGAGCCGATGATTGCCACCTGATAGTCTTCCGGTTTCGACAGATTGTTCCAGGCGGCATCCAGGTTCGCGAATGCTTTGCGGACATAGCCGCCCGGATCGGTCTGCCTGGCCTTGAACGTCAGGTCCGCCGCGGTGGCGACGGCGTCGTGCCGCGCCTTGTCCTCTTCGGACGTTGAACTGTCTGCCGTGGGGTCGGCGTCCTTGACCATGGCTCGCACGGCGTTGTTCGACAGGTCGCGCATGCCGTGGAATTGACGACTAACGTCGATGGTCCTGTTGAACCCCTCGAAACGCCTCGCACCTTCGGTGGCGCCATAGAGAGCGGCGAACTGTTCCGGCGTTGGGATCGGGCCGGAATAGATTCCAGTATCCCTGATGGCGGCCGGCGCATTCTGCTCGGCCAGGCCAATGCTAGTGCGTGTTTCGACTTGCCGTGTCGCGTCGGCGGCTCGAGCCTGCTGAGCCAACGCTGGCCGGTCTTCGGGTGCAATGTCATCCCGGAACGCCTGCGCCACCATTTCATCCGGCGTGAGCTTGCCGACGCGATCGCCTTTCGTGACCGCCCCGGTTTCCTTCGCCGGCAAAGCGGTGTCCATTGCTGCGCGAACGGTTTCGCCCATGCCGTCGGCTGCGACCGGCGCCGCGCCCAGCATCTCGGCGGCGCGCTTCGGGTCCTGGGCAATCATTGCCTGGACAAGCGCCTTGGCCGTGTTGCTGCGCCAGGCCATCTCGGCCGCTTGCCGGGCAAGCGGGTTGCTGATCTTGCCGATGAAGTCGAAGCCGTTTTGCCGGATCGCTTCGAAGGTCTTGGTATCGTTCGGGTCGCTTTTCGCGATGGAGCCAGTGTAGAAGTTATCGACCTTGGTCCATTCGGCCTGCTCATACTCGTCGCGGCGCGCCTGCTGCCTGGCGGCCATGCGCTCCGAGCCGGCCGCACGCAGGACTTCCTTCTGCCGGGTGAAATTGGCGCGCTGGCTCTCGGGGACTTTCGGCAGAGTGCTGTCGAAGAGCTCATCGAACAGGCCTGATTTAATCACCCGGCCCGTGCGCGGATCGACCTGGCCATACATGGCGTCGTGCAAGCCGCTGCCGTCGGCCGGCGCATTCTGCACCGCCTCGTCTTCGGCTTGCGCGATCTGTCCTTTCAAGCGCCGTCGGACGATCTCGGCGTCGAACGCCTCCTGCTGTTCCTTCCGCTGCTTGTAGCGCTCGGCGACGGCGGAAAGCTCGTCGCCAAAGTTCTGCATGGCTTCACCCACCGGAGAGCCGGCTGGGTATTGCACCACGGCGCCGCCATCGAGCCGGCGCTGCGCAAGCTGGAGAGGGATAGTCGCCATTTAGGTGTTTCCTGCCCAAGAAGCTCTGATGGCCGAGCTGCCGAAAATCACGGCCCGGCTCGGCACCGCACTGGCTGTTGCGCTTGGGTCCGTCGCCTTCGTCGGGTCGTAGATTTTGGAGAAGCCGCCAACCAGGGCATTGCCTGCGTTGAAGATCGAGGCGGTTACCTTTTGCCTACCGGAAAAGCGCGAGTTCGCGGCTTGCGTGCTGAGGCTGTTCTGGCGAAGTTGCGAGCCGTACTGGATCGCCTTGAGGTCGAGCTGGCCCTGCCTGGCATTGGCCGCCAACACCTCGGTCGGCGAGCCGGCAATGCCGACACCCGAGGCGCCGGCCTGGGCGCGCGCCTGCGCCTGCAGAAGATCTTGCTTGTGGCGCTCCTGGCTCTGCTCGAAGGCGGCACTTTGCCTGTCGGCCTGCGCCTGCTGCTCATAGGCCTTGGCCTGATAGTCGGCCATTTGCTTCGACTGCTGGCCCTCAACCAGCGCGCCGCCGACCGAAAGAGCAGTGCCGAGAAGGGCAAGTGTGCACATGGTCAGCCTCGCTCGCCGGCGGGAATGAATTTGCTCTTGACGCCCTCGACCGGCGCGCCGAGCGCCGGGCGCGGGTCGAGCGCGCCGCCGGGGCTGAGGAAGGAGAGCAAAAGCCTGTCGGCCTGGATCGCTGGGCGGCTGAGGCGAGCGGGTGCGGCAGCCCGCCCGCCGCCCATGGCGGCGCGGCGGGTGGCGGTCAGGTTGACCTTCAGGTCGGCAACGCCGGCGGCGTCGAACAGGCCATTGGCGGTGGTGACGGCGCGATTGAGCGCATCCGCCTCGAACAGTTCCTGGCGCAGTTGCTCGATCAGCCGGTGGACATTCTTCCAACGCTCGCCGAGCGCAGCGGCCTTGGTCGTGATCTCCTCGCCAAGTGCCGCAACGCTGGCGCGGGCTTCGCGCTCGGCAGCGGCGGCGCGGCGCTTGTCGGCGCCCGCGATGGTCTTTTCGATGAGCGCGATCGTTTCGTTGCAATCATCGTGCATGGCCCGCACGGCCGCCAGATCGCCGTCTCCGAAGATCGCGCGGTCCTCGGCCTGTTGCAGTTCCTGCCTGCGGGCAATGGCGTTGATGAGGTCGGTGTCGAGCAAGGCGATGACAGCGGCGAAATCGGCAGCCGTCCGCGCCCTGCCGAGGTCTTCGGCATGGGTGTGGGTCACGGGGAGGTTTCCTTGGTGGGGTGAAGAGCTAATCTCCCCCCTCGAGGGGGAGATGGCCGGCAGGCCAGAGGGGGTCGTCTCGCGTAAAGCGCCGGCATCCTCTGTCCGCGATAAGGGGCCGCGTCAGGACGTGCCGACCCCCTCTGTCGCCTTCGGCGACATCTCCCCCTCGAGGGGGGAGATTAGCGACGCCTCGCCCTAAGGCTCGGCATCGAACACCGGCGTGAACGCGCGGATCGTGCAGGGCGTCGGATTGATGTGGCGAATGCGCACCCTGCCCTGCCCTTCCCAGCTATCGTCGATCGGCACCTCGACATTGCCGGTGAAGAGATCGGCCTTGCCATCGGGTGCGACGATGCTGGGCATGCGCACCTTCTCCCAGCGGCCACGCACAAGCGACTGCACTTCGAGCCCGGTGGTGTCGGTTTCCAGCAACGACATCATCACCTTGGCGACCTTCTTGCGGCGGCCGATGATGGACCCGTCGCGGCCGCCGACATCGAGCTCCAGCGTGTCGGCTTGCGCCTGATAGGCAAGTCCGACCTGCCATCTGGCGGCGGTGGCGCCGCCGGGCAACGTCACCTGGCCGGAGGTCACGACAAGACCCTTGTACACCTTGCCGCCGGCCAGCACGTCGACGCTCTCGCCGTCGAGATGATCGAGCCCGGAGACGACGTTGACGGCGGCGCCCGAATAGGAGAGCCCGCAATCGACCTGAAAGGCGTCGTCGAGCCCGCCATATTCGAAGGGCGGCGTCATGATCTCGATGGTGCGTTTCGTCACGCCCGCGATGCTGCGTTTGACGAACAGCCAGATGTCGTCGACACCGTTGCGGCCGGGCGTCACCACGACGCTTTCGACGATCGCCCAATTTGTGTCAGCAGGGGCCGAGCCCGCGAAGCCGCCGCCGAGGCGATGCCGGTGCATGCCGCGCACCTCCTGGCTTGGCTGATGCGTGTAGCCGCCGAGTTCACCGTTCTCGAGCGGAAACCACAACACCGGATCGGGATCGGTCTGGAAGGCCAGTTCGACCACGCCCTGCTTGGGGATGTGCTCCGAAATCTGGCCGATGTCGTCGGACGAGAACTTGCCGGCCGAGGTCTGCGTCAGTTCGGCGATCGAGCGGCGCGAGCGTGTGACATAGAGGAACGATTGCCCGGCATCGACCGGGCGGATGCGGGCGCAGCCGAAGGTGCGCGAGCGCCGGTTCTTGAACGAGGACGGCGTCAGCGCCTCGTCGATGCCCGAACCGGACAGCGCCCTGATGCCGCCCGAGGTGCCGATCAAAAGCGCGCCGTCGGAATCGGCGATCCAGACGATGTCGTTGGCCTGGCCGCCGCCGGCCTGGACGAACTCCAGCGCATCGTCGTCCTTCTCGCCCAGCGCAAAATTGTCGAAGTCGCCGGTCGCCGAGGCATAGACCGAGAATTTGCGGCTGAAGGCCAGCCGTTCCTCGTAGAGCGAGCCCGTCTCGACATACTTGCCGGGCACGAAAGTGCCGAGCCGCCAGCGCGTGATCGGGCTCAGATCGGGCAGAGCAAAACCATAGAGCTGGATTGTCACGACCGTTGGGCTGACACGGGAGATGATCTTTGCCCAGCGCCAACGTCCGTCCGAACCGAGAAGGCGCACCGCCCGGCCGACATCGCTGGTTTGGAAGCCGGTATCGTCGTTGATGCCGACGATCGAAGAAGCCGTGAGATTGAACGGCGCCTGACTGGCCGCCGCCTTGTTCATCGTCACTTCGGCGAATTGGGACGAAGTATTTCCGTTGACGCTAAGCCAGCGAAAGCGATGGTATTCGTAGGGCGTCTTGTTGAAGAAATCATAGAACCGCGCTTCGCCACCGGTCCAACCGCTCTCCCCCTGACGGCTGTCGATGGTCGTCCATGTCGAGCCATCGTTCGAGCCTTCAATCTTCCATGCGACCGGCTGGCGGTCTACGCGCGTTCCGTCGGTCGTGGTGACGGTATAGCGATCCACGATGGCCTGGGCGCCGCCGGGCAGTTGATATCCGATAAAACCAGCCGTGATGTTGTCGAAGAAAACGTCAGTGCCGCTATTCTTGTCAAAAGCCTGCCATGCGCTGGACGACCCGCCGGTCGATGTAACAGTGCCGGATGGCGAGGTCAGCCCAGCCATGTCCGGTGTCAGTGAACCGTAGTCGGCTGGCGTTAGTGTCGTCGAGGTATCGTTGATGTCATCATAGGGGCCGTCCTCAAAGGGATAGTCGTTCAGCGTCCATGTCGTATGCGCGCTACGCGTCAGCACCTTCGGCGGGTAGTTCCTGTGGGTGATCCACATTTGGTCGGCCGACTGCACATAGGCGAGGTCGAACAGGTCCGCCTCCAGATAGGGTGATGCCACCTCCACCGTGCCAACGCGGGCGCCATAGGCATAGACGCGGATGTACTGGTCGCCGAACTCCAGGCAATAGGCCTGCTCGGACGAGAAGATGAACGGGATGCCGCGTGTTGTCTTCGCCGCGTTCTTGACTTCGCCGACGAAGACCGTGCCGCCGCGTTTCCTGATGCCGCCATGCGGCAGCGTGACGAAGTTCTCGCATTTGGCGAGCGCCGCCCGATAAAGATCGAGCGAGGCGCGCGCGTGCAGGCGCGGCGAGATCTCGCCGCGGGTGAAGACATCCTGGACCGGATAGAGCGTCGTCATCAGCGAAAGTCCCTCAAAGCATGTCTCCCCGTGCGCAGTGGTTTCGGGTCAAAGACATGCGCAATCAAAAACGAAAGTCGCCACGCTGCTGCGACCATGAGGCGGTGTAGAACCGGCCGCCGCGCTGGATGGCGTTTGCCGTGAAGGCGGCGTCCAGCGCCCGGTCATAGGCTGAGCGGGCGATATCGATCATGCCGGACTTGTGGGTCAGCGGATGCGCGATCTTGATGGCGAGTGCCGCGACCAGCACCTCGCTGAACAGCGCGTCCCAGTCGTTGGGATCGGTGAGGTTGGCGACGTAGCGGATAAGGCGTGGGCCGGGCTGGTCGCAGTAGATCAGCCCGGCCTCCTGCCGCCAGGAGATCGGCACGCCGTCCGGCTCGCCATTGTGTGTCAAAGGCAAAGGCCGCAGGCAGTCCACGGGCAGTTCATAGGCAAAGTTCAGGGTACCCGCACCGCCGCCGGTGTCGGCGCCGGCGACGGACGCCGACAGGATGGCAAACACCCAGGCGTGCTTGGTCAGTTCCGCTTCGCGCGTCAGGTCGAAATGCAGATTGAGCAGCCGCGCTGGTTTGACATCCTGGTCGAGGCTGTCGATCGGCGCCTCGTCGAGGACGGCGAGCGCCATGTTGGCGATGTCGAGCGGGATAATGGCCATGGCGTCAGGCCTCCGTCGGCGCGGTTGATCGGGCAAAGCAGGGCATGGTGCCTCCACGGCAAAAAGCCGCTTCGAAGCGGCTGGAAGTCTGGTGATTTATGTTTGGCGAAAGGTTCGCACATCACGTGCGCGACCTGTTACGGTGCCGGCCACGACCGGGAAACGGGTGGTGGCGCGCTGCTATCCATTCGAGAAGGGAAGACGATAACGCTCTGATTTATTGCAGTTTCATCACATCGCCACGCGACGCCGCGACAGCTGGTGCCTGGAACCCAGCGGTGTCAGTCGGTGCGTGCGCCCGTCGAGTTCCGCCGCTTTTCCCTGGATTTGGCAGGGGGGCTTGATTGCGGCCCTTCGGCACGTTTGGCCATCGCCAAACCCTTGTCCAGCGCCTCCTGCAGGCTTGTCGTGTAATAGGCGGTATGTTCCGCACCGTTGAGGAAGTTTATGCGGTGGATTTCCCCCTTCTTGCGTATGGAAATGCCCGCCTTTCGAAGCCTTGCCTGAACGGTCTTGTACGTCAAATTCATGGTTAACCCCTGCCGAGACAAGGCAGCATCGCCGTTCTTTGTAACTGGCCGGTGCCGGCAATTGATCAACGTGCAACAGGAATAATGTGGCAAGCTCCAAACTTCGTTTCACGCCGGCGCAGCCCAGGGCGTGCGTTTGGGATTCGCCACATCGGCGGGGCCTAGCTCCATCGAGCTAATTGAATGGAGAGCCAAACATGTCCACACTCGCACTTACCGAAAGCCCAGCGAACGCCTGCTGATATTGCTTTCGGCCTGTTTGCCGGCATCAGTCCTAACCCCGACGCCGGTCGGTAAACACAGGCGGACCCACTTGTCCCTCGGGTCCGCCTTTTTTTTGAAAGGCATTGCAACTGCCTCATGCGCAGGGCGGAACGCCGACAGTTCCCCCTCGCTTTCGCCCGCTCAGGCCTCGGTCGTCTTCAGCGCGATGAACGTCATGTTCTTGACGCTGGAGGCCGTGCGGTCCCAGTTCGCCGCCAGCGCCAGTTCCGCATCGGTGGCGAATTCACCGGCCGAGGAGGCGTCGAGGAAGCGGGTGCCCGGCACATGCGGTACGAAGTGCCGGCGGCCGACCATTTCGGTGACGCCGCCGCCATGGCCCTGGCGTGGCTTGCGGTCGAACTCCAGCGGGCCGCCTTCGGTGTTGACCGGCAGCTCGTTCCACAGGATCGCCTTGTCCTTGAACATGAAGGCGATATAGACGCCCGCGGCCACCGGGATGTCGTCGTCGACGACAGCCCTGAGCCCCATATAATAGGGGATCAGCGGCCCGCCCTGCTCCGACGACGGCACGTAATCGATGAGGTCGGCGAGCTTCAGCGCCTTCATCTGCTTGGAGTGCATCCAGATCGTCTTGAACTTGTCGGCGCGGTCGCCCATCAGATAAGCGGCCTCGATGATGTCGGTGTCGACGATGGAGGCGCCGGTGGTGCGCACCAGATCGCCGCCATCGTTGGCGATGTTGTCCGCGACGATGCCTTTCAGGATGCCGAGCAGGGTCAGCTTGTTGGCGCGCTGCCAATATTCGGTCTGGCGGCGCACAATCAGCTTCTGCGGATCGTCGCCGGCCAGGATCGAGGTCAGGTCCGGAACGCCCCACGCCTGGGCGCGGACATTGCGGGCGGCGACCTCGCGGCGCGAGCCGATCTTCTTCATTTCAATGGAGTCTGCCGGGTCGTCATTGACCGGTTCGGAAGGGTCGTTGCCGAGATCCTTCCAGCCGGGCATGTCGACGGAGCGGCCGCCCATCGAGAGTTTCGAGGCGATGGACGGGTCGGAAAACAGGATTCCGGCCTGGTAAATCTCGAGCGACTGGACATGTTCCTCGAACGAGTACTGTGCATAAACGGACGGAACGATCGCGTCCGCGATACGGGTATAGGCGTCTGCCATTTTGTCTTTCCTTCAGGGTTGATTGGCGGCGAACTGTTGGAGTCAGAGAGGATTATTCGGCATCCACAGGTCCGGGTTCTCACCGGCCTCGCGTGCCAGCCGCCGGGCGCGGGCGGGGTCGCTTTTGACGAGGGCTGAAATCGCCGAAATGTTGCGTTCGCCGGCGGCGTTGCGCTTGAAGGGATTCTGCCCCCTTGGCACACTGTCGGCGTCGATCGTGTCTTCCCGGAACATCGCCTCGCCGATGGCGTGGAACGCCTTGGCGATCTGCGGATCGGTCAAGGCCCCGTCAGGCAGAAGGATGCCCTTCGCCTTGTAGGCATCGACCAGGCCGAGCTTCTTCATCGCCCGGTTGGCGACTTCGAGCTTCTGGCGAAAGCCATCGCTGTCGGTCGGTCCCCAGTCCCTCACGAGATCGTCGTGAGTGGCCTCGACCGAGCGGGCAAGCGCGATCTCCTGGCGTGCGGCCTGCTCGGCCATGTAGCCGACGAAACGGTCGTGATAGGCCTGCGCCACCTTCGGCGTGGCGCCGGCTTCGACCGCCCAGGCCTTGGACGCATTGGCGAGTTCGTCCGAATAGGCAAAGTTCTCGGGCAACCCTTCCGGGCGCCTGTACTCGACCTTGTCGGGCGATGTCAGCGGACGCATCGCCTCGGGCAGCCGGGCATGGAATCTGTCCCAGTCTTCCCGAGATGCGTCCGCAGCGGGAACGCGCAGGCTCTCGCCCTGCTGCCGCTCCAGCTCGGCATAGGATGTGAAAACCCGATCGAGGTTTTCCGGCTTGGTCCAGCCCTTGGCTTCAGCGAGCTTGCGGTTGCCTTCGGAAAGACCGTCAAACCAACTTTGGCCGGCCGGCGGGGCGGACCCATTGTCCCCGTTGGCCGGTGGCCGTACTGGGTTGCCCGCAGGCGGCAAATGCGTCGCCACGGACCCGGTGTCTGCCAGATCTGTCATGAGATGTTTCCTTTGTGTTGAGGTTCTAAAGGCCGATGCTGGGAGCCGGCGGCGAGGCTTGGTATCTCCCCCTTGAGGGGGAGATGGCCGGCAGGCCAGAGGGGGTACCAGCGCGTGGAGCGCCGGCCTCATCTGTCGCCGGAGGAGGGTTGCGCCCGGTCGAACCGCCCCCCTCTGTCGCCTTCGGCGACATCTCCCCCTCGAGGGGGGAGATTAGCGCCTAGACATTATCCCCCCAGTTCTCCCACAGCAGCGTGATCGTGCCCGTCACGGCAATCGTGCCGTCGGCGTCGATATCGGTGCCGGTGGCGAAGGCGAGGTTGAGATAGAGGTCCACCGGCGTCGTCGTGCCGTCGAGCGTCGCCGCCGCGGCGACATCTGCGGTCGAGGCGCTGGACAATGCAGCACCGGCGCCGTCCAGCGTGCGGCCGGTGGCCGCCAGCACATTGACCATGGTGGAGGGCGAGCGTCGCGCTCGACGCCGCCGCCGAACCGAGCGACCAGGTCAGTGCCGCATTGTCGTTGATGGTCGAGGCACGCGTGGTCAGCACCGCGAACTGCAATCTGGCGGTGCCGCCCTTGATGCGCACCTTGCCGTCGAGGAAGTCGAAAATCTTCTGGCTGGCATAGGCCTGCGCATCGGCAACCGGAACCTGCATGGCATTGAACGAAAACACTGTGCGGAAGGCGCCGCCCTGCCCGCTCGTCCTGGCGGAAAGCCCGGCCTTGGGCGGGGCAAGGCCCGCCTCGCGGGCGGCGGCGCGCGACAGCATCCGGGGAAGACCTCGGGTCATGGCATTTCTCCATTCTTGGGGGGAATTTGGGTGTTATCGGCTCAGCCGGCCGTCGCCGGCGGCTGGTTGTTGAGCCATCAAGGCTGAATCATTTTGACAGCAAGCAGCTCTATCGCCTTGTTCGAAGGCGTCTTTCGGCGCGACACCCCATCAACGCACGAGAAACCATGTCTCATTTCGTGAGGCCGGACGCCGCCGTTCCGCCGCAATGCGACCGCACTTGGCAAAATCAGCCAGTGTATTAGTTCATTGACTTCAAAGGAGTACCGCAAATGACCATATACAAAGCCATTGCCGCCGTGCTGGTGACTGCCGCGCTGGCAGGGTGCGCGCAGACCGAGGGGCAGCAGCGAGCCGGAACCGGCGCACTGATCGGCGGCGCCGGCGGCGCTCTCGTCGGCCAGGCCATCGGCGGCAACACCAAGAGCACCGTCATCGGCGCGGCCAGCGGCGCCCTTTTGGGCGCGGTCGTCGGCTCGGCCACCACGCCGCAGCGCCGTGGCGAACAGCTCTGCCGCTACCAGGACCGCTACGGCCGCATCTACACCGCGCCCTGCGACGACCGTTATTACAACGGCGATTATTAATCGTTAGCCCCTTCTCCCCGTCATTAGACGGGGAGAAGGTCCCGGCAGGGGGATGAGGGGCAGCGCCAGGTTTCAGAATACTGACACGACCCCTTACCCTCGGAGCAGTTCCGCGCTATCGTGGGGCAAATTATAACTGTCCCGCGGCCTGCTGCGCGTATAGAGATCCTGCCCGCCCGAGGTCAGGCCCGCTTTGGCTGCCTCCGCTGGCACCAATGCCCTCTCCGGCTGAGGCGCAACCATTGCAGTGCTCCTTGCACCCTATTCCCCGTTTCGTCCCGCCTTTTCCAGTGCCGCCTTACGCTGAATTTCGATAGTTCGATTCCAGTAGCGCACAGCTTCAAAATGCTCTTGTCTGGTCAGCCAGGTCTTGTTCTCCATACTGACTGGATCGCCGCCAACCGCAATCGGTGTGAGCTCGAACAGTTCCATGCCCTTGGAGCGCGAATTTGTATCTTGGTCGCTCATTTCCAGTCCTCCAGCCGAGCAAATAGATCGGCGAGGTCTCGCGCTATCGGCTCTGCGGATTGCCGTTCCATAAATATAAACGGGATGCGCACGATTGGCATTTCCACATCGTCGGTGTCGAAGCCATAGGCTTCACCTCCTCCGTTCGATGCGAACAAGATGATGCCTGGCGCATATTTTTCAACCTCATATTCTCGATTGAAGTCTACCAACTCTTCGGCTTTGAAAAGAATTATATAGCTGTCGCCGATGAAGCCTTCACCTCCATTATGCTCCCTAAGGAAGTTGGTGTAATCCTTGGGCAGCGTCACTCCCAAGTTTGCGGACAGGTCATCGACAACTGCGGCTTCAGCCGGAGCGTCGAGCTGTCCCTCAGTTAAACTATATCCCACTGCTATTCTCCCAGGTCTTCAGCAACTGGTTCCGCCAGGGCGTAACCTGCTGCTGATGAACATCGCGAGGCAGAACGACTTTGTTGGAGGATTCGATCGGACTGCCGCCAAACTTCACTGGATTGATTTCATGCATATCCACGGACCGGCCGACAAGCCCTTGGACAGCGGCACGGACTGGGGGTCTCAGTACCCCAAGTGTTCCTGCGCGGCGACAGACATGGCTATTGCCTGGTCATAGGCGTCTTGTCATAGCCATTGGATCATTCGAAAGGCCCAATTCAGTTGTTATTCGCCGTCGTAAGGCTCGACTATCGCAAACGGAATGTCCAACGTTTCAAGCAGGTCAAGAATGCGTTCCGAAATGACCAGCCGATAGGGTACTGCGATCCCGAAGTCGTCGCGCCCGGCCTTCCCATCCACTTTCAGCCAGACAAACGGCGGAACTTCCTGCCCAGGTTGACCCTCGTGAAACTCTTCGGAGGTTGTCACTTCGACGTCGGCGAATGTCGCACCTGAGAAGTCCATCTTCCGCAGCGCGCGCTGGGTTTCTTCGGTGACGAGGAAACAAGGAAACGTCGTAACGATTACGTCACCAAACCAGCCATCCACCTCGTAGTGAAGCTTGGTGACGATCGGCGGATGGACGCTCGAGTCGAGAACAGTGTTTTCGCCAAGCCCGCCAGCCACGTTCGGCCGTATTCTAAAATATTGCATCACTCACCTATTGGAGGATTGGACAGATAAAATTAATTCCATTCGTATCGGAAAACAGTCTTGTGCAAAAGATTATCCAATCCTTTAGGAATCCCTCGGAGGTTCTGAAGTGAGTGCATCTCACCTTCGGTAACAAGATCAGCATATCCGTTCAAAATCTGCCGGTCTGTAGCGTGATGGAAGAAAACGTCACCTTCCAGTTTCAGGTTCGCATCCAGAAATGTTTTGCGGTAATTTTTCGACGCAGCCTTGCCAACGGTACTCCCGCCTCTACTTGTTTAGTTCGACGTCTTCACCGCAGTTCCAGTTTGCCGCGATCTCCGAATTACCTTTTAAGCTCTGGCAGGATCTTCTCGTCGAGGAATTTGAGACGACTAGCCAGAATTTCAGCATTGGCGGGATTGGCGTCAACGTTGACTGGGATCAACTTCGCCACCGACTTCCCCTGACGCGCCGCCTCGACCCACTCCTCAAGGGCACCGATATAACCATCAACGGCCTCGAAGGGGGTCCTCGCGTCGTCAGCAGCAATATATGCTGGCGGCACGTCACCGACGATCACCCATATCCATTGACTCACGTCCGGTCGTCCGGGCTCTATCTCGAAGAGGAAGATGTAGATTATTCCTTCGGCGCCGTATCCGAGATACTCGCCTTTGATAGCCGACACCCAGTTGTAGAATTCGAGATACTGCCGTGCCTCGATCCGGGCAGAATCAAGGTCATCTTCTCCCGTGCTAATGTTGGCCGGAGGCAGACGCGTGACGCTGCTTAAGTCTGGTTTGGCATTGTGTTCCATGGCTAGCTCCCTTGCCATCTTAGTTTACCCCAGCGCACGAAATCTCCCGCATCTTGATGCCGTTTTATATGTTCGAGCCTGGTACGAGGTCGAATGTTTAATACGTGATCTGGTCCACCGTCAGCCAGTGGAATTTCATGGGAAACATCCATGTTCCTGCCCGTGGCTGGGTCCTTAGGCCAAGACTGACCGTGCATCTGTTCCCATTCCTTCCGCAGAGCTTTATTGGTCTTGTAACGTCCCCGATGAATCCAGCTAAAGGCACCCGTCTCAATATTCTCAGCGGCCAGACCATCAACGGCGGGAGTATCGCCTGTCGATTCCGTAATTTGCCTCGTCGAATCGCGGGCGCTTTCGCTCGTCGCTCTGGAAGCCTCGGATGTGAGCGAACCCTCAGACGCGCTTGAACTAGCGGGATGAGATCCCTCAGCAATTGTCGCCGTTACCTTCCGGCCAATCGCGCCGAGCCCCTCCGCAAGAGCATTGCCGCCTGCACCGAAAAGCGCGCCGGCGCCCATCTCGCGAACAATGTCCCGGCCATTAAGCGCAGCATCGACGCCGCCGAACACCGCGCCGTCGGCAGCCATTCCAGCGCTTCGTGCGAAGAGACCCGGCAGGCCCTTCAGACCCTCCGCTCCGAGCTTTCCCGTGAAAGTAACGCCCGCACTCTGAAGGCCATGACCGGTGACGAAGGCGCCGAGTAACTTCGCGGCTGTGGCAGCCGACCCGGCACGATCCTCCGCGTCCTCGCTTTCGGCTTGCTCGGCTGCGAGCAACTCGTTGTAACTCTTGTCGGAGAAAAGCCAGTTCATCCCGGCGGCGAACTTGTCGGCCTGATCGAATGTTGCGCCGTTGGCAATGAGCCTGACGTCGTCGTTCAAAGCGGCTAATGGCTTTTGCCACCATGAGCCGGCATCGAACCGCACCCGGGCGGGATGCTGAGCCATCTCGATCAATTCGGCCTGGAGAGCTTTTCCCTGGGCTTCAAGCTCCGCCGGCGTGATCTTCGGGTTGTTTGCCGTGTTTTGGCGCAGTTGAACCAAGGCGAACTGGAAAACCTGTCCGGCCAAGGCGAAGCGCGCCTCCGGGTCGCGCACTGCCTTTAGGATGTCACTCAGTTCGATGATGCGCTGCTGCAGCGGCACGCGCTCATCGACGTATCTTGCGCCAAGGCTGCCCGAGAGCGCCTGCGGGACGGCCAAAACCTTGCTGAAACCCATCTGCTGTTGGGCAGCCCTGGCCCAGGTGATGGCGGCCTGGAAATCCTGAGGCGTTGAGACCTTGCTCCAGTCCGGAGCCTTGCCGGGAAACAGTTGGCTGACGTAAGCGACTGGATCGGCGTCGCGGGCGCCCATGACCAACTGGGCAGCGCCGGCCCTTACTTCATACCGTTCACGCTCTTCCGGCGAGCCGTTGGGTCCAGGTTCGAAATCCCGGAGCTCGGCATGTATCGCCTGGTTCGATGCCGGATACATGTCGAAGAACGACTTGGCGACGCCGGCCGTTATCCTGAACTGATCGAAATGCTTCGCGCCGTCGGCACCATAGATATTGACGAAATCCTGGGCTGTCGGCTCCTCCTCGGGATATTTGCCCGTAGAGGCGATGACAGCCGGCGCGTTCTGCTCAGCAAGCAAGACCCTCGCACGCGCACCGATTAGTTGGGCTGCGGTAGCGTTGTTGGCCTGGTCCTTCAGCGCCGCGATATCGCTGGGCTTCAGGTAGGTGATGGCATCGAGTGGAATTGCTTTTTCGCTATCCGGCGAAGTGATCTCCCCGGACGCCTGCGCCTCCATTGGATCCGGCGTTTTTTGGCCTTTCGCCTCCGGCTTATCCTTCGCGCCGGCGGCGAGCTGCGAGCGCACCGTCTCACCCATGCCGTCGCTGGCCACCGGTCCGGCGCTCAGCATCTCGGCCGCACGACGCGGGTCCTGCGCGATCAGCGCTTCCATCCGCGTCTTTGCAGTGCTGGCACGCCAGGCGGCTTCGGCTTGCAGCCTGATCTGCGGATCGAGGTCCATCTTGGCCAGCAGATCGAGGCCGGTCTGGCGGGTGGCATCGAATGCGGCAGTGTCGTTGGGGTCGCTCTTGGCGATGGCGCTCAGCCCTTCGGCCTGAACCTCCGACAACTGGTCCTGCTCATATTGTTTGCGGCGCAGATACTGCTGCAGCGCCATGCGCTCGGAGCCTGCCGCGCGCAGCGCTTCCTTGCGCCTGGCAAGACCGGGGCGCAGCTCGGCCGGCGCCTGTTTCAGGAAGGTGTCGAACAGCGTGTCGAACTGGCCAGGCTGCAACACGCGGCCGGTGCGCGGGTCGACCTGACCGTACATGGTGTCGTGCAGCCCGGCGCCGTCGGCCGGCGTGTTGGCCACCGCGTCGGTCTCGGCCTTTGCCAACTCGTCGTTCAGCCTGCGCGCGACGATCTCGGTGTCGAAGGCCTGCCGCTGCGCCATGCGCTGCTCGTAGCGCTCCGCAACAGCCTGCCACGTGTCGCCAGGCTGCTGGACCGCCTCACCCACCGGCGAGGAGTCGGGATGTTGCACCCCATTGCCAGTATCGGGCCGGCGCTGGGCAACAGAGAAAGGGATGATGCTTACCATTGGTGAATTCCTGCCGCTGGAGCGCTTCGCCGGAGATCACGGCATGCCGGCCGCAGCGCACGCCGACCGCCGCGCTCACGGGCTTTTTCGAATTGGCGGTTTGGAGAGGCCGTGGAGTCAGATGCTGCGGGTGCACGGGACCTGGCCGCTGTCGGGACCGCTACGGCCGCTCTGGATCGAAGGCGCGACGGCCGCGACGGCTGATCTCCCCCCTCGTGGGGGAGATGTCCGGCAGGACAGAGGGGAGCGCCGTAGAGCGCCTGCTTCGACCAGCCTAGACAATGCTCCACCCATCGCGTGGAGCAGGAGGACTCGATCCCCGAGAGAGCATCTCAAGACAACACGGATAGGCAGGCGGGACAGCGCCCCCCTCTGCCCTGCCGGGCATCTCCCCCACTTGGGGGGAGATTTGCGCTTCGGCGCCGGCCCCCTACCCCTCAGCCCTCGCCGCCTTCTCCAGCGCCGCCAGCTGCGCCTCGTCCAGCGTCAAAAACCCCATAATGTGCTGCACCACTTCGGCACGCGCATTGCTCAAGGCGCTGTGCAGTTCGAAGCCGTTCGGAGTCCTGGTCCTGGCCATCCATTCGCCATAGGACGGGCGGCGGTAATAGCCGGTTGTGGCCGCGAGATCGGCCAGCACCATCTCGCCATCCTGGCCGGAAAATACCCGCAGATACGCCTTGGCAAGCGCTTCCCGAGCCTTGGCCGGACCGCCGGCCTGCGCGGAATGAGCGAAGCGTTTGCGGCTCATGCGCCGGCACCCGGTACTACCGGGCCGCCCGGCATGTCAGGCCCGGCCTGCCCACCCTGCAGCATGCCTTGCAGGCCATCCAGCAATCCGCTGTCGCGCGCCTGCACCACCGCCGGCACCGCATCCTTGGCAGCCTTCCCCGCGGTGGCGATCGCCGCCATGCCGGCCTGCGTTTGTTGGGCCTGGGCTCTCGCGCCGCGCAGACCGTCGACTTCCTCCTTGCGCCTAAAAATGCGCTGCGGGCTGCGGCCGGCGCTCTGCACGATCTTGATCGCCTCGTCGCTGTCGATATTGTCCATGACGCCGGGATCGAACTGCGCCATCTGCATGGCCGTCGTCACCACCTGGATGGTGTCGCGCGCTTCGGCCGAGCGGCGCAGCACGTCGAGCGGGCCGGTGAAAGTCGGCCGCACCGCCTTGCCGGCCAGGCTCGCCGGCGGCAGGAAGCGGCTGTCCTCGTCGTAAAGCCCCTTGTCTTCGAGAATGCCGAGCTCGCGGTCGAGATTCGCTGCAAACCCCGCCTGGATGATCGAGCCGGACGGACCGAGCAAAGCGCCCTTTTCCTCCTGCCGGATCAAGGCTTCGGTCGCCGTCATCTGCGGATTCTGCACCAGCGTCTGGAACAGGTTGACGAACATCATGTCCCGGATCTCCTCGGCCCGGCTCTCGGCGTAGTTGAACGCATAGGTCGGGTTCTGCCCGGTGGCGATCGGCGCGATCAGCGGCCGGCCATTGTCGTCGATCAGGCCGGGATAATTCTCGCCGGGATTGAGCACCGGCACATAGTCGAGCCTGGCCTTCGAGGCAGTCGCCGGATCGGTGACCTGCTGCAGCGCCCTCAGCCCCGAGCGGCGCACGGCGTTTTCCTCGCGCACCGTGGTCAGCGCCTCGATGGTCGGCGAGATGCCGTAGGGGTCGCCCTCGTAACGGCGCCAGTTGAAGGTCGACACCGGGAAGGAGCGGAAGCCGCTTTCCCTGACAATAACCTCCTCGTCCTCGATGACGTGATAGGAAGCGAAGGCCGTGTCGAGATATTGATAGCTGCCACCCAACCGATACATCCTGCGCTCGTCGCGCGGCTGGATGCACTGGATCAGCGAGATTTTCGTCTCGCATTTGGCGGGATCATCGACCAGCATCTTGATCCGCGCCGGCAACTTGTCATAGCCGAGCAATTGCGCCGCCTGCCGCGCGGTCCGCTCATAGCGGCGGTGGAAAATATCGACCTGGCCCCAGCGGTTGCGCGACAGATAGCCCTCTACCACCGGGATCGAGGCATAGCGGATCAGCGTGCCGCCGAACCCCTCCTCGGCATAGAGATAGGCCGGCCCGTAGCGCACGACATTGCGCAGGCAGGCCTGCGTCGCCGGCACGAAGTTGGAATTGGCGGAATAGCGCAGCGCAAACAGGAAATCGCGCAGGCTTTCCGCCCATTCTTTCTCCTCGTCGCTCTCCTCGTCGTTCATTTCGGCGGTCGTCAGCCCGTGCCATTTTTCCGACTGCGGGATGATCAGGCTTTCGAGCCCCGCGGCCAGCCGATTGGCGGCCGAGTTGATGGTGTTGGCGTAGACCCGGGCGCCGCGCCGCTCCTGCCGCTCGGCCTGCGAGTCCGGGCCGGATTGCCGGCGCCCGCTCCAGACATCGGGCGCGTCGGGATCGCAGAATTCGGACACGGCCTCCCAGACATGCTCGTACTGGCTGCGCTCGCTCTCCAGTTCGGCCTGTCGTGACAGGATATCGCGGGCACGGGAATCGCTCATGGTTCTGCCTCGTTGAAACTGCCAATCTCCCCCCTCGTGGGGGAGATGTCCGGCAGGACAGAGGGGGGCACTGTCCCTCCAGCCTGCAATCAATTCAGGTTGCGCCCTCGGGCATGTCCCGGTTCGACAGAGCAATGGCTGGCGTTCCTTCACGCCCCCCTCTGCCCTGCCGGGCATCTCCCCCACATGGGGGGAGATCGGACGTCGCGTCGGCCTTCGCCAATCTCAAACGTTGGCAAAGCGCTATGTCATCTTTTGCGCATTTGTCGGTGCTAGAGCGCTCATAGGCGGGGCCTTTGCAGGAGGCCAATGTGGCAATGACGGCAAGCCTACCCGGTGCCCTCAAGCGGCGCGGCAAACAGGTTGCAAAGCGGCTGATCGGCTATGATTCCCGCAACTGGCTGCGCATAAAACAGATCGAGGCGTTCACCGCGTTTCTTGAGGCGGACAATCGGAAGTCGTCTGCGGTGATCGAGGTCTCACCCGGCTGGAACCGCTACTGGAAGACGATGTGCACCAACTACACCTCGGTCGACTTCCCCGACTTCGATATCTGCAAGGACCGCACCGACCGGCAATATCAAATCGTCATCGCCGACCAGGTGCTGGAGCACGTCCAGCGTCCGCTTGCGGCGGCGCGGAATATCCACGCCATGACCCAGCCGGGCGGCTGGGCGATGGTGGCGACGCCATTCCTGTTTAGGGTGCACGCCAGACCGCACGACTATAACAGATGGACGCCAGCCGGCCTGAAGCAGGTGCTGGTGGAAGGCGGCTTCACGGAGGCCGACATTGAAGTGTTCGGCTGGGGCAACAAAGCCTGCGCCAGGGCGCATATCGGCGGCCCGGTGCGGGCTTATGGCCTGTGGCGCGATCTGAGCAACGACGAGGAATACCCGCTGATGGTCTGGGCGTTTGCGCGCAAGGCGTAATCTCCCCCCTCGAGGGGGAGATGTCGCCGAAGGCGACAGAGGGGGTCGCCGCGCGTAAAGCGCCAACCCTAGTCTGCCGCAGGAGGCCGCGCCCGGTCGCGCCGACCCCCTCTGGCCTGCCGGCCATCTCCCCCTCAAGGGGGGAGATTACGCAGCTTCACCCTCGCCGCTTCACCAATCTCGCCAGCCGCCGCCAAGTCAACCAGGGCCAGCCGCCCCGGTTGCGAAACACCCGTTTCATCGCGCCCATCTCACACCCCCAGCAACACGCGGCGCCGGCCGGCAAGATCGCCGGGCGCAAGATCGGTCTTCACCGTGCCGGCTGTGCCCTGGCGCTGCTCGAGCTCTGCCCGAAGTGCGGCCTCGCGCGCCTGCACGTCCTTGTCCTCAGCGGTCGGTGTCGGTGGCAACGGCTTCAAGGCGGGTGGTTTTTGAAACAGGCACATGGTTCCAGCTTTCTCTTGTCCAGTCGAAAAGGATGAAGGTTTCGCCGTTCCTGCCATATCCAGGCAGACGGCAGCGTTCGGCGGCGCCCAGCCGGCCAAGCCAGCGCAGCGCCAATTCATTGGCGGCCAGCGCCCGCGCCTCGACCCGCCAGGCGCCACGCGCCGCTACCTGAGGCCCGAGCACGGCGTGGAAGAAACGCGTAATCCCCGGCACGCAGCGCGTCATGCGGCGCGTGCCCCAGCTCCAGGCGATCCAGAGCCCGCCGCGCTGCTCGGCGGCGCCAAACCCGGCTTCCGGATTGCCGTCGAGCTCAGCGACATAGGCCAGCCCCTGCAGCGCCGTCAGCGCCAGCACAGCTGGCGACCAGTGGTCGAGCTGGCAGTCGATCTCGGCCCGGTCCTCGGGGCGCAGATTGGCGGCGATGTAGCTAAGGTCGCGCAAAGTGGCGGGGATGATGCGGAGGGTCATAGGGGTGGCCATGACGTGCGAATGCTAGCATAACTGGCAATCGGCGCACGTGAGCACGGGACAGCGTCCGGCAAGCTCATCTGCTACCGTCCGAAAGCAAGACAGCGCGGAGTAATTGCGCAGAAAGAGCAAAGCAGCGAATCAAGCATTGGTTCGCGACGTTACATACGCTCTCGCATCAAGCTCTAGCGATAACTTTCTAAGACATTCGCTAGCCTATCAAAAGACTTATCTTTTAACGGGATTAAGTCTTTGTGATCTTGGAACACAATCCCTAGCGGTACAAATGGGTCTGTTTTGCAGCGAGCCGCGAGATTTGATCGAAGCCACATCTCATTACGGCGAGACAGACTTTGCCAACTGTCAGCCTTTGTAACAGCTGCAAAATTGTCCACATGTGTTCCTACAGCTTTCTGAGCGTTTCTAGCTGGCGTTATACACATGGTTTCCAGATTGCCCTGTTCGTCAGTCCAAGGCACCATGACAATTTGTAAAGAAAGACTATTGGTTACCGCTTGCCTGACAAGCGGCCCCTTTGGCACATTGGCTACCCCAAGCACTGCCGCCAGCTGATTTCTTACATAGTTAAAGCTATCAGCCGGATCTTCATCGTTATCTGCAACCACTAGAAGGTGCCTAACTCTCGGCCAACCACGATCCGTTCGCAAAGCCTTAAGTTTGTCTCCAAATTTCGAATTCCCGCCGGCCGAGCCACGTTTGGGTGACGTGTCTCTAATCGAAAATATCGGCAAATTACGGATCGCTATAAGATTTCGAAAAAAGGAAATATCGCTCGGCCCCTCACATAAAAGTAGATTAGGGAGTGTAATCTCACTCACTAACGAATCTCCGTCCCATACTCGATACTAGCCTTGAGTTCGTCGCCATTGAACTGTCGGATTATACGTCGACCCGCCTCATTCTCAAGCCGCCAAATCGCGACATCGTTCAATCGATCTTGATCAGCCACAACTAAAGCCTCAAGCCATTCTTCATCATGCGTAGAAAGAAACATCTGCGAATCATTTCGGCGAGCAAGATCAAGTATTGAACTCCAAATCGGAACTTTGTGTTTATAGTATATTCCATTCTCAATTTCATCAACCAAAACTACTGATCGCTTCTCCGTTGCCATCGTCAGCATAATGGCGAGCGTTCGATTTATACCGCCAGAAATCGCATTGATTGGGCGCTTCTTACGAGTATTGGCGATGGTGCCATGCACCACTGGAAGTCCACCAATCACTTCAATGCTCAACCCACTTAAAAATGGGAACTCTTTTACAAACAGAGATACAAAATCTTCCTCAAGGCCTTCGCGGCTCAAACTAGAAAACATTTCAGCAGTTTGAGTTGCAGGGACAACCTGGTTTGCCGGAAAAAGGTGGAAATCGGGCAAGACCTCGTCACTAGCATTTAGCTGAATTCCCTGTAGCGTAATAAGGGGGAAATGTTCATGTGCCTTACCAGTAAAGTCGGTCCAGATAAAGCGTAATGGCGATCTTGTTTCTTGTTGCGACGCCGATTCCCCAGTCGGGATAAGTATCTTTCTTTCTCCACGCTCGATTGTCAGTGATCGTGATTCTGGGCCGGATCCTTCAAGGTCAATTGATATAGTTTTGGACCAATCTCCATCGAGGAAATAATCTTTCCAAATAGCCTCCTCAATCACTCTTGGGGTTCCACCAAAGTTTTGATCAAAACCACGCTGTGCCCTTAGACGAAGGCTGACTTCAAGATTGCCTGACAGAGTCAGAAATAGCGCCTCGAGAAGCGCCGTCTTACCAGCGCCATTGTCTCCGACTATCACGTTGACGCGCGCGCAATTATCTACGTGAAGGTGATCGTAGCAACGAAAGTTGCGGACATCAATTGAACGGATCATCAGTTGTCCCGATTTGGGGAAGTCTAGACTCATACCTTACCCCTATGCGCGCGTCGAGCGGGTACGCTAATCAAAGCATCTGGCCGCATCCTGATGGCAATTCGCACCCGCGCATAACATCTGCATTTTCATCAAGAGCTGAGGATCGTCCACTTCGGTCTCCAGCCCTCACCTGAAAGCCCCCAGCGGATCACTCTGCCCCGCCGACCGTCTGCGCTCTGCCTTGAACTCCGCCGGATCCACCACCGCCTCCCTCAGCATCATCACGCCATAGCGCGTCGCCGCCATCAGATCGTCGCGCAGCTTCACCACCTGCCCGTCCCTGCGGTGATAGAGCCGGAACTCCTCGAACCAGGGCAAAAGCGTCGAGAACACCTTGAAGCGGCCGGACTGCATGCGGTCGAGCATCTCCATCAGCCCGGCCTCGACCGAGACCGAGCCGTCCGGGAATTGCGCATGGCGGCTCAGCATGTTCAGCCCATGCGCTGCATATTGTTTGGCCAGCGCCACACCGGCGCCTTCCAGCGTCTCGCGGCGGCCGTCGCGCGGCCAGGCCCAGGGCAGCCATTCGCCCCACGGTTTCAAGGTCAGCGCCTGCATGGCCGGCGTCTGCTGCGATGCGCGGCAGGCTTTCGAGACATAGACGACATCGGCCTCCGTATCCCAGGCGAGCTCGACGGCGGCCGACGGATGATCCCAGCCAAAATCGAGCGCGCCGAGCCGTGGCCAGTAGCGCGGCAGCCGGAACGGCTCGCAGGCGATCAGCTCCTCGGCAATCGGAAAGATGCGGCCGGAGCCCAGCACCGGAATGCCCTTGGCGCGCGCCTCGCGCTCATGCGCGGGATAGGCGGCGACGATCGCCGCGCGTTGCTCGGGCGAATAATGCCCGGCATCGTCGATGGTCATGAAGGTGACGTGACGGGTCATTGACGGGGCTTTTCGGCTTGAATCAATTTAGCAGGTGCACGGCGCAACGTGTTGTTTGGGCGAGAGCTTTGAAAGCCTGGGGTCCTCGCTCCCACGAAAGTGGGAGAGGTGGCTCGGCGAAACCGAGACGGAGAGGGGGACGCGCGGTCGTACAGAATGCGTGGTTGAAGGCGGCATGTTTATTGGCCGGCGCCCTACGAAGGCCCCCTTTCCGACCACTGCGCGGCCACCTCTCCCCCGCTTCGCGCGGGGCGAGGAACCCAAGTCCTGCAAGGTCACCCCTTCCCCATCCGCTCCACCTCTTCTGCCGTCAGGAACAACAGCACCACATCCGACATGCCGAGCAGCGGCGTAAACGTGACCATGGTGATGCCGCCCGTCGCGTTGGTGCGGGTCAGGCCTTCGGAATAGATGTCGAGCGGCGGTTCCTCGTCGAACCAGACGCCGTGCAGCGTCTCGCCCTGCCATTTCTCACGGCCCTTTTCAAAACTCTTGAACGACAGCACGGATTCGCCGGCCTGCACATCGCCGCCACCGCCATGGCGCACCACGACGCTGTCGAGCGCACCGGGAGCATTGCGCCCCATGATGGTGTGGACAATGGCGTCGGCGGGGATCATGCCGGTGCCCCATTCCGCCGGCTGCTGTGGCGGGCCAACCAGGATACGCTGCGGGTTGTCGCGCGTGCCCTCGCCGGTGACGCCGGCCGCCCACAGCCGCACCGGCGTGTCGAACACCTTGCCTTGCCACCACTTGGGATAGCGGCCGGTGAGATGCATGGCCCATTCGGCGCCACCGGCCCTGGTCTTGCCGAGTTGGTTGCCGGCCATGAACAGGCGCTCGCGATGGGTCGCGCCTGCCGCATGGAACGCGGCCTGCCTGGGATAGGGCTGGTAGGCGGCAAGCTGGTTAGTGCGGCGCCTGCGGTCCAACTCCTTGAGCAGGCTGAGATATTCCTTCTTCGCCACGGCCGGGCTCTTCGAGGCCAAGCTTTTCAAGGCCCGGTCTTTCCCGGAGGAATGGCCGCAGGACGGCTTCGAGGCCGCGGATGCGCTGCCTGATTTCGTCATCGCTCAATGCATCCAGACTGTTGGTGTCGACATGCAGATCCCCTGGGGACCCCTTGGGCAGCACCGACAGCACGATCTTCAGATACTGGTCGGGCTTTTCGGTGCGAACCTTGGCGATAACCCCGGCGCCATGCGCGCGGAAATCGGCGCGCACGGCGACCAGGAAATCATCGCCCAGCGTCTTCTTCGCCCGCTTCGGGCGGCCGGAGGATTTGGCCCCCGGCGCGGCCAGCGGATCGTCGGTGACCTCCGCCATATCCTACTCCGCAGCCTCGGCGAGCCCCGGCATCTCGGGCTTCCTCGCCGTATTGGCCCTCGCCGTTGTCTTGCGTACAGGCTTCTTGCGCGTCCTCTTGCTGCCGCGCGGCTTCGCCTTTGCCTTGGCCCGTGCTGCATCGGACGTCACAGCCTCGGGCAAGGCTTTCAACTTCGCCCGGACCAGGCCCACCGCACTGCCACTGACACCCGCCTGCGGAAACCCGAAGCCGCCAACCGCATCAACCGGACCGCCCCGCACCATGCCGATCAGCACGCCGGCCGGCACCGCTTCGAAATGGCCGACGCGCCCTTTCGGCACGGCGCCTTCGAACTGGCCAATGGCGCTGACGACCTCGCGGCCGTCATCGTCGGTGATGATGGTGGCGTAGCGGCTGGACATGGGAATCTCTTGGAGGTGTCGTGTTCGTTACGGAAACGCCGCGATCCTTCGCGCCCCCCTCTGTCCTGCCGGACATCTCCCCCACTTGGGGGGAGATTGGCAGCTTCGCCGATGGCACACCCTTTGCAAGGTTGGCGATTGGCGAAATCAGGGATGACGGCCGATCTCCCTCCTTGTGGGGGAGATGTCCGGCAGGACAGAGGGGGGCGCTGTCCCGCCCGCGTTTCAGGTCAGCTGCAATGGCGCTTTCGTCGGATGGGATCGGCCAGAAAACAAAAAACCCGCCTCGGTGGCGGGTCGCTGGCGCAAATCAGCACCATGCCCAAATCAATAGCATAGCTGCCCTCACGAGGTCAAGGAAAAAAATCCTAGATCGAGGGGCAGTTCGGCGCGAACGTCCTCGAAGCGTCCGATCCACGCGCCGCCATCCCGGATCGGAACCGACGCTCGCGCGTTTGATGCTTGAAGCAAGTCGCCAAAGCGCGGAACGTCACGCGTTTGGCCAATGGGAGCAACAGCCATGAACGTCGCCAATCTGCAGCTCGAGGGCCTCCTGATGGCCGTCGCATCGATCAACCAGGTGCTGGTCCGCAAGGGCGTGCTGACGGTCGAGGAGATCGACATAGCGCTACGCAAGGCCGAAGCCAGCGAGACCGGCGAGGAACGGTCCAACGGCATGTCGGCGTCGAGCCGCGACGCCGTCAATTTCCCGATCCGGCTGCTGGAGCTGGCCAACCAGTGCCAGCCGGAGACCGACATGCCGTCCTTCTCGAAGCTGGCGCGCATGGTCGGCCAGATCAAGGAACCCTATAACGACCAGATGTGACGCGGCGAGCACCGCATCGGGGACGATGGCTTGCCCAGCCCCGCGCCTTCGAAGATCGAGAAGCGACGGCCGCTCATGCTGTGGCTGATCGACGAATGGCCGGCAGGACTACGGCGTGAAACCAAGCACGGCCATGAACGACAATCCCGCAACCAGGCCAACGGCGACAACGACTCCGAAATGCCGTTCCAGGAACCTGGAGGCCCTTGGCCGATTGTGCCGCATTTTTTTGAAAACTCCCGCTAGCAGTCAAACTGGGGCGGAATGTCCTGATGTCAAGGAGCTGCGATCCAACTCCCTGATCGGGGAATCACCCCCTGCCGAGTTTCGAAGCCAGCACATTGCCCGGCCCGTGCACGGCGGCAAATAACAGCCCGGCCAGGAACGTGAAATGGTCGACGAAGAAGCCGAACTCGGCCTGGTTGCCGGCCCAGTGCGACGGCCCGTGAAAAGCAAAGCCGAGGAAGATGACGTAGACGCCGGCGACGAGCGCGGCCGGTGTGAAGAAAGCGCCGGTCAGGAAGCATATGACCAGCACGGCCTCGAGCAGCGCCGCGCACCAGGCCAGGAACAGCGGGAACGGAAAGCCGGCCGAGGCGATGTAGCCAGCGGTCGCCCCCATATCCATGACCTTGAAGGCCACCGCCATCAGGAAGACGGCGGCGAAGATCAGCCGGGCGATGAGTATGGCTGCGGTCTGCCACGGCGATTGAACTGATACCATGATGTCCCTCCAGGGTTGGCTGCGGTTTCGCCCCAAGGACGGGCAAAGCGCGGCGGTTCCGACATCGGATTGGAAATAGTTTTGGCTGGCGAAGTGGCAAGCCTACCCCGCCTTCGCCTCAGGATGGCTGATCGGCTGCCTTACCGTTCCATACTCGGCGCCCCAGCGGTCGGTCATGGCGCAGCGTATGTCCCACAGTTCCGGGAAGAAACGGTGGCGGGCGCCGGCCTCAAGCAGTTCGACCGGGCGACCTTTCAGCGATTTCGAGCCGAGCCCGATCGAGCGGTGGATGAGCTGGAGATGGTTGGCGCGGAATTTCTGGAACAGCTCATCGAATTCGATCAGCGCCTCGGCCACGACATAGCTGTCGCCGTGGTCGTAGCTGGAATCATAGACGTCCTCGACGCTCAGCCCGCGGCCGTCGAGATAGGATGCCTTGAAGGCTCGCCACAGATCCGGCGGCATGCGCAGCAACAGCTTGAAGCCCGGCGATTCCTGGCCACTGCCATTGCCGAGCTGCAGCCGGATCTCTTGATACTCCTTGGGCGACATGGTCTCTAACAGGTCGAGCTGCGCCGTCATCATGCGCATCAGCCGGTGCACGCGCCCCATCAGCGTGACGATGCGATGGGTGTTCTGCCGCTCGAGGAAATCGACGACATCGACCAGCGTGTAGGTGATGAGCTTCATCCACAGCTCCTCGACCTGGTGCACGATCTGGAACTGCAACTCATCCGCGTTGACCATCTCGGCCAGAGGCTTCTGGCAGGCCAGCAGCCTGTCGCATTTGAGATAGACGCCGTAGTCGCGCATCTCGGGCGCTTCGATGCGGGCATAATAGTCCGGCTTGTGCATGATTTTTCTCCCTGCCCGGCCTAGGGGCTCATCTGTTCGATCCGAACCGACAGGATAGAAGTTTTCGGCTTGAACATTGTTCCTTTCTGTTATCCAAATATCTCAAAGTGAAGGACGAAAGTCAGCTTTTACATCAGATATGGAGAACGATTGGTGCTGGATGCCTTCGACCTCAGGATTGTCGCGGTGCTACGGGCGTGCGAGGGCGCCTCGTCCGATCCCGCCCGTCGATCCTGCCCGGCCATTGCGCAACCACCTTGCGACATGCGAGTTTAGCAAAGACTCATCATGGGAGTCTCGACATGTCCCTTCGTCCGATTGCGTTGACCTCGGCAGCGATCATGCTTGCCTTCACAACCTATGCCCAGGCCCGGCCGGACACCCGCGCCATGACCTGCCAGCAGACGCAGGCGCTAATCCAGAGCCGTGGCTCGGTGGTGCTGACCACAGGTCCGAACACCTATGCCCTCTACGTCCGGCAATACAGCAGTGCGTGTAACTATTCGGAAATCCCGGCGATCGCATATGTGCCGACCCTCGATGGCCAGTGCCAGGTTCATGGATGCAGGGAGCCGCTCTACACTCCTCCCGGCTGACGGCCTCACGCCGGGCGACGAACCGCGCTGCCGATTGACGGCGCGCTTGCCGGGCGCACCACAACAGGAAAGCACATGGCTCGCCGACCGTCTTTCAAGACGCGCCGCTTTGCCTTGAATTTTTGTTGTTGTTCAGGAACAGAAAAGGCAGGACGATTAGCGGGTTTGAGGCGGCCATGGGAGAACGATCGGTGCTGGATGCCCTCGACCTCAGGATTGTGGAAGCGCTCGAACGCGACGCGCGAATCTCCTTCGCCGCTCTCGCCGACGAGGTCGGCCTGAGCAAGACGCCGTGCTGGAAGCGGGTCAAGGCGCTGGAGGATGCCGGCATCATCAGGGGCTACTCGACGCTCATCGATCCGGCCAAACTCGGCTTCGGCATCGAGGCCTTCATCCAGGTGTCGATCGATTTCGAGGTGTCGGATGCCTTCGAGGCGGCGGTCAAGAAACATCCGCTGATTCGCCGCTGCCACGCCACCACAGGCGAAGCCGATTATCTCCTGCAGATCGTCACCGTCGACATGATGGCGCTGGACCGCATGCTGCGCGTCGAGCTCAGCCGCCTGCCCGGCGTCCGCCGGACCATCACGTCGATGGCGATGCGCGAGATCAAGGGCGACATCTCGTTTGCTGATGCGGTAGGACACGCGCAGAAGCGGTAGATGGCCGAGGGCGTACCGCTCCTCAAACGCCAAATGCCTGGCGGCAAACTGTCAACGCCGGGAGGAACCATCCTCGCCCTGGACACGTTTTGCAACGAGCATCGTCCAAAAATGGAGCTTCGAGTTGGCGGCTCGCTTGTTGAACATTGTCGGCGCCGCCACCAGCGCCGGCGCCTATTCGCCGGGGCAGGAACAAGGCCCCGCGGCCTTTCGCCGGCACAGGCTCGCAGAGGCACTCGCGAACCGAGGCAGAACCGTCATGGATCACGGCGATGTTGCCTCGTTCCGATGGCGGCCGGATCCCTCGCGGCCGCAGGCCATGAACCTGGAGGCCGTGCGCGACGCCTGTGACGTGGTCGCAAGCCATGTGGCGACGGCGATCGCCGCGCAGGAGGACGTGCTTGTCCTGGGCGGCGATTGTACCGTGGAGCTGGGAACGGTCGCCGGAGCCAACGCCGCCGGCGCGCGGATTGGACTCCTCTACATGGACTTCGACGCCGACCTCAACACACCTGATACGAGCGACGGCGCCCTGGACTGGACCGGTGTCGCTCACCTGCTCGATATTCCCGGATGCGAGCCTTCGCTCGCCAGGCTTGGCCCGACCCATCCGATGCTCGTGCCTCGGCAGCTCCTCTATTTCGGCGTCGAGAACATCACTGCGCCCGAAGCCATCACGATGAGGGATTATGCGATTGAGGCGATATCGCGCGAGGAAGCCCTGGGCGATATCGAGGCGGCTTTGGCGCGCGCGACCGAATGGGCGGCGCGCTTTGACTGCGTGCTTATTCATTTCGATGTCGATGTACTCTCCTTCATCGATTTTCCGATCGCTGAGAATGTGCGCCGTTGCGACGGTCTCAAACTGGAGCAGGCCGCCTTCGTGCTGAAGCGGTTGACCGCCCTGCCGCAATGGCGCGGCTTGACCATCACGGAAGTTAATCCGGCCCATGCGCCAGACGAGTCCGCCGCGTTCGCACGCCTGAACGATGCGCTTGCGGACGCTCTTGGCTAATTCGAGATGATCCCACATTCGCCGGCCAATTGGCTGGCTTGCTTCACCCAAGCGGCGAACCCCGAAGGTCCGCGACCGCGCTGTCCCCAGCCTTACGGTGGCCGGCGGCAAGAATAATGCTCGAATAGCCGTGTGCGGCACATTCCGGCACGGGCACGAGCCTGATCGTCAACTCCGCTTCGGGAAAATAGTCGCGCAGCATGTCTTCCATGTCGGTGCCGTCGAGAAACGGGCTCGGAAACGCCTTCGCGCCCACGAAGTAGCCTTGCGTCTGTCCGAGAGCGGCGATGAGAAGCGTTCCGCCGGGCCGCACCAGCCCGACGATCCGCCGCATATAGGTTTGCCAGTCGCCGAGATCGGCCGTCGCCGAATCGGCGCAGTAGGCGCTCAGCACGGTGGCGTAGCGGGCTTCTACATTTCCCAGCGGCCGGTCGTTGCGGATATCGACTTCCAGCAGCCGCGTTATCCCAGCGCGCGTGAGCTGCTCGCGATCAAGAATATCCGCGTGCGTGGGATCCGCGACACCCTCGCATTGGAGCGTGTAGCTGACGAAGGGCTGCCAGTCGTGCGCGCCTTCGTCCTTCCTGATCCAGCCGGCGATCTCGTCGAGATTGCAGCGCAGAAAGTCGCCGAGATGGATCTCGGAAGCGCGACTGGCCAGCGGGAAGACATGATGGAGCGTCGGACCAACGCCAAAAACCAGCGCCGGTTCATCCGCCGGCATCCGTCGCGCAGCTTCGGTGAAAAAGGCGATCGTATGGTGCTCGTCGGCATCGATGGCGCCGTAGTAGCCGGCGAGGTAGTCCGCAGGCGACCATTCCTTCTCGAACGACGCATACCCGCCATCTTCAGCCCTTTGCAGCAGAATGCGGGTCGACCAGCCAAGACCGTATTCGTAGGCTGCGGCACCGATATTGGCGCCCGCGAGGAAAACCAGCGCCTCTTCGCCGGAGACCAGGTCGCTGGCAAAGGCCAGTCCGAAGGCGCCGATATAATAGGGCGATTCCTTCGCCAGTTCGAAGGCGACATAGCCAGCCGCGCTCAGGAGCTGGCGAGTGCCGGCGCGCCTGGTCCGACCCAGATCATAGGCCAGCTTGGACAGCAGGCTGGTGCTGGTCCCCGTGGCCTCCAGTAGACGCCAGTTGGCCGTCAGGCTGGACGACAGCCCGTAGCCCCAAAGGACGTATGACACCCCAAGGAGGACAACGGCCGTCTGGAACCCTGTTCCGGAAAAGACCCCGGACGCCACCAGCAGCACACCCGACACCGTGGAGGCGGTATCGAGTGCATAGGTCGAAACCGCATTGGCAACCAGGGTAGCCGACCACCTCTTCAATTGCGTGACCGGGCGAATTGCCCCCAAACTGTCCCTGGCGAGCATGGAATGATCCCTCACTTGTGAACATCGGCATTTGCAAGCGTTGTTCGGCTAGCTTGTGACCTGCGTGCGCGCGGCCGCGCCGACCGCGTCTATCGATATTGGTATCCTGCATCCGCAGCGGCCGAGGGGCTTGGGCGCGAGAAGCGCATCGGCACGCTCCGGCGGTGGCCGAACCAAACCCGCATCGCGACGGCCGCGGCTATGGTGGCAAGTTGCATCACAACCGAAACCTCGTCGCCGGTCTGCGCACCGGCCAGCCATTCCCAGGCGACCGCCAGGAAGGTGCCGTGCACGGCGTTGAAGAGGCCGCACACGGCATTGAGATGCCAGCCCAGCCACCAGCGCGGATGCGGCTCCGCCCGCATCCAGGCGAAACGGAGCATCGCGCCGCCATAGACCAGCCCGATCCAGGAGAAGATGACTGTCAACAACGTGCCGGAAGCGATTCCGGAAATCAGCACGATCATGCCGAGTACGAGGATCGCAAACGCCAGCGCCTTGAAATGCCAGCCACGGAACCGGTCGACATCGTCTTTCCAGCGGATCGCCGTCCAGCCCAGCATGGCGACGGTGATCAGGCAAAGGTCGAGATAGACGAACTGGACGACAAAGGCGGGATCGAACGCATCGGGCCCGAGCAGCAGGAGCGGGCCGACCGAGAGGGCGACCAGCATAAGCATGCTGAAGAACGCCCTGCCCCAGGCACGGTGACGCTTGCTGCCTTTGACCGACAGCAATGTCACCCAGTAGAAAAGGATCGCTGCCGAGCCAATGGCCACATGGGCAAGCACGGGAATATTGTAGGACATGGCGCGGACCGCTTGCTTGGTTTACAAGCGTAAAGTACCACTTAGGTTTACATATGTAAATCCATGAAGAATCAAAGGCGATGAAGAAGCACATCAGCGAAGAGACCCGCATCGCCATCCTCGATGCGGCATGGGAATTGATCGCCGAAGGCGGCAAGGTGGACGCCAGCCAGTCGACGATCGCGGCAAAGGCCGGGGTCAGCCGTCAGACCGTCTATCTCGCTTTTGGCGGGCGTGCCGGCCTGCTCGTCGCCATGTTGCGCAACCGGGACCGGCATTCCGGGCAGGTCAAAAGCCTTCACGAAATCGCCAATGGCGACGGAGACAGATGGGAGGATTTTCTGTCATTCGTGGAGCACTGGCTCGACTATCTTCCCCTGATCTACCCGGTCGGCATTCAACTGGATGCCGCCGCGCTGAATGACGAAGAGGCTGCGGCGGCCTGGGACGACCGCATGAAAAGGACCCTTCTGCATGGAATGAAGCATATTCTGGCCAGGCTTCAGCGTGCCGGCCGCATTGCGCCCGGCTGGACGGTGGACATGGCTGCCGAAACGGTCTGGAGCTTGGTCCACCCCGCAAACTGGCGGCTTCTGGTTATCGAATGTGGCTGGAGCCCCGACGAATTTCGCCGCACCCGCATCGAGATCATCCGCCGCACGCTGCAGTCCGGAAGCTGAAGCGCTCATTGCGCCGAGTTGCAAGGAGTTGCGAGGCTCGCGCCCTCCTTCTGCCGTTCGCCGTCGGCTTTCCGCTTTGGGCAGTCCTCGTAATTGTGGTCGCGCCCGCCGCAATAGGAGCAGCATTTTGCCGGCGTTTCGGGCTGCAGCATCGAGGCCATTCCCAAGAATGCGCCAGGGGTCTTCTGGTTGCAGCAGTCGATTCATAGACAGCTTCATTCGCGGATGGGAAAGTGTTAGACAGCGTTCGCTTCATCTATTCCCGCTTCGTCTAATGGTAGGACAGCGCCCTTTGAAGGCGTGAATCGTGGTTCGAGCCCATGAGCGGGAACCAGCGGCGCGGCTGGTGCCATTACGGGACCGGCGCGACGATGCCGGTGTTCTCGGCCTGCTACCGCCATCGGCCAGATTCAACGTCAGGTTTCAAAAACGCAACCACTCATTTACTTCGGCGCGGTACCAGACGGCGGGGAATCGCCGGAGGTCGAATGTCGGAACGTGCATTGCGCTTTGAGTGTGTCATGGAGCCAAATGGCAGATGGGTGGTGTGGGACAAAAAGCTCGACCTGCCGGCCCAGTTTTCAGCGCTGGCGCTGATCGGTCTGTGTCGCCATGAGGCCATTTCGCTCTGCGACCTCTTGAATGAGACCGATACTGCCGATGTACGGCAAAACCGGGCTTCGTGATCGCCCCATCAAACGGCGCCAGCCCCGAACAGCCACCGCTCCGTAGCCGGCACAGCCGGGATTTGCCTTGACAAACAACAGTGCTATATTAGCTGACTAATTGATTCACAGTCGGCGAGCCGGCATGGCCAAGAAGAAATCGAAACTGGAACTGTCTGGTATTTCCGCCGTCTCTCCGGCGGAAGCCTACGAGGCGGCCTACTTCGCCCGAAAGTGCGGCCTGACCCGGGACGAAGCGCTGAAGATCATGCGCGAAGCCCAGCGCTCGGCGGAGACGACGGTGTCTTCCAGCGCCAAGCGACAGAATTAGCCCGATATCCAAGGCCCCTCTCAATACCCGCCCACGATCGGCAGGATCTCGCCGGTGATGTAGCTGGAGCATTGCGGCGAGGCCAAGAACACATAGGCCGGGGCGATTTCCTCCGGCTGGGCCGGGCGTTTCATCGGCGTCTTGGCGCCGAATTTCGAGACGTCCTCGGCCTCCTTTTCCGACGGGTTGAGCGGTGTCCATACCGGCCCCGGCGCTACCGCGTTGACGCGGATGCCCTTGGCGATGAGGTTGCCCGACAGCGCCCGCGTGAAAGCGTGGATGCCGCCCTTGGTCATCGAATAGTCGATCAGCGCCTTGGAACCGTCGATGCCGGTGACCGAACCGGTATTGATGATGGCCGAGCCCGGCCGCATGTGCGGCACCGCTTCCTGCGCCATGTGGAAATAGCCGTAGAGGTTGGTCTTCAGCGTCGTGTCGAAATGCTCTTCGGTGAGGTCGGCGAAATCGGCCGAATGCACCTGGAAAGCGGCATTGTTCACCAGCACGTCGAGCCGGCCCAGTTGCTTGACCGTCTGCTCCACCGCCCGGCGACAGAAGACGCGGCTGGCGACGTCGCCGCGCAGCGCGAGGCAGCGCCGGCCCTCGGCTTCGACCGCCTGTTTGGTCACTTCCGCGTCGCGGTCCTCGCTGAGATAGGCGATGGCGACATCTGCGCCCTCACGGGCGAACAGCACGGCGACGGCGCGTCCGATGCCGGAATCGCCACCGGTGATCAGCGCCACCTGGCCGTCGAGTTTCTTCGAGCCGAGCCAGAACGGCGCGTCATAGAGCGGCGGCGGCTCGATCCTCCATTCCTCGCCAGGTTTCGGATGATGCTGCCCGGGAAATGGCGGCTCGGGGTAAATTCGCGCCCCCGCCTGCATGGCGCCATCCGGTTTGGGTTTCACCTTGGCGCGGTCGTCAGCGTCGACTTTGCGTTGCACGCGGCGCTGCTTCTCGCTTGCCTTCGAGGTTTCGGTTTTCGCCTTGGTCGGCACGGTTGCCTCCTTTGCTTCGAGGGGACAACGCCCGTCGGGCAAAAAGGTTTTTCGTCGTTCTGCGAAAAATGGCCTGCCTCGTTCTGCCGGCTTCCGAGACCGGTCGGCATAATCGCCTCGGAGTACGTTCATCAGCATTGCACTTATATTAGCATAAGCGCATATTTGGTCAGCCGGTGAACTACCCAAGCCGGTTAGGCTCGGCGCCAGTCCCCCCCTCGATCCCCCCGACGCCGAGCCGCTGTGGATCAGAGGCCCAGGAGGCGAACCATGCCCATGTATCTCTCACGCTTCAGCTATACGCCCGAGACCTGGGCGCGGATGATCGAAAATCCCGAGGATCGACGCGAGGCGGCCCGTACCTACATAGAGTCGGCGGGCGGGAAGCTGCACGGGTTCTGGTACGCCTTCGGAGAGCACGATGGCTGGAATCTGTGGGAGGCGCCAGACAATGTTTCGATGGCATCTGTCGTGCTTGCCATTGGTGCGGGAGGGGCACTCAGTTCGTACGAGACCACCGTTCTCCTGAGCGTCGAAGAGACGATGCAGGCCCTTGGCAAGGCGAAGTCGATCCGGTACCGCCCGCCCGGAAAGTCCTGACGAACTCCTGGTAGACGGACGTTCGCCCACCCACCTATCTTAGGCCAAAGAAACTCAGTATCGCCAATACGATCACTACAGCACCGACCAACCAGATAATATTGTTCATGACGCGCTCCTCCTTAAGTCACGCCGTCAAAGACGGGGACTGCAAGAACAGAACATAAGCCGCAACTAAAAGTTCCATGATTGTGCTCGCGGTCGACAGGGAAGCGAAGAAAGCCGCCTGCCGGAACCGCCGGGAACTCTGCAAAGTCGCGCCTGGAGGCATCCGGCTGCAAATGTTACGCTCGCCGCTCAACCGGCAAGATCGCTTGCGCGCTCGCTCGCGCCACGATCGCCTCCAGCGGCTCCGGCCGGTGCAGCAAATACCCCTGGCCGAAGGCGACCCCCATCTCCTGGAGGATTTCCAGCGCATCCTGCCGTTCGACCTTTTCCGCCACCACGGAGCAGCCGAGGCTTTTAGCGATAGCTGATATGGCCGAGACGATTTCGCGATCGAAGCGGCTTTGCGCGATGTGTTCGATGAAGGAGCCGTCGATCTTGATCTGGTCGACGGGAAAGCGCCTGAGATATTCGAACGAGCTCATCCCAGCCCCGAAATCATCGAGGCTGACGCGGCAGTGCCGCGCGCGCGCCTTGCGCACGAACTCTTCGGCGGCGCCGAAATTGGTGACGGCGGCCGTCTCGGTGATCTCGAAGCCGATGCCGAAATGCGGCGCACCGGCCGCATCGATGGCGGCGTCGACAAAATCCCAAAGCTGCGGGTCGCTCAGCGTCTGCGCCGACAGGTTGAAGCCGAGCGTGAGCGCCCTGGACTTCAGTGCCGGACCATGCAGCGAGAGCGCCGTCCTGATGATCCAGCGATCAAGCCTTGAGGCGATGCCGAACCGCTCCGCCGCCGGGATGAACTCGCCCGGCGGAATCAATTCTCCGCTGCGCCCGACGAGCCTCGCCAGGACTTCGACATGGCGGCTCTCTTGCCAGGGCTTTCCGAGCCGGTGGATTTCCTGTCCGAACAGTTTCAGCCTGCCGTCTTCCATGGCATCGACGGTGTCGGCCGCCAGCCGCGCCGCGTTGAGGCCGCCGGAACCAGATGCGCCCTCGGTGGAAAACATCGCAAAGCGATCGCGCCCTGCAGCCTTGGCCGCGTAGCAGGCATCGTCGGCGCAGGCGAGCGCGTCGGCCACGGTGGTGTTGCGGTCTCCGACAAAGGCGATGCCGATGCTGGCGGCGAGCCTGCGCGACGTCGCCGTCGAGCCGAGGTCGGTGTTGCGGACCGCCGCGAGAACGGCGCCGGCGAGCCGCTCGGCTTGCTGAGCATCGCAATCGGGCACCAGCAGCGCGAACTCGTCGCCGCCGAGCCGCGCCGCATGCGCTGACGGCGGCAGGCAACCCAGAATACCCTCGGCGACGCTCTTCAGCGCGAGGTCGCCGGCGGCGTGACCGGCGAAATCGTTGAGCGCCTTGAAGTAGTCGAGATCGATGTAGAAGACCGCGAGCGGAAACTGCCGTGCCGTTGCGATGTCGTCGGCCAGCAGGCGGTCGAAGGCGACGCGGTTCAAAAGATCGGTCAGGGGGTCGTGGTGGGCCGCATGGGCCAGTTCCTGCTCGCGCCGCTTCGCCTCGGTGATGTCGCGCACTGTGCCCAGGATCTGGCCTGACGATTGCACGTCGGGGATGAAGCGCACCAGGGATTCGATATGCCGGATCTCACCATCGCGCCGGATGATGCGATATTGCACGGCGACGACGTCGCTTGTCTGCAGCGGCGCCATGTGGGCCCGCTCGGCGTCGTCCTTGTCGTCGGGATGCAGATAGCTGTACCAGAGGTCGCGCGGCACCTCGTCGGTATCCGAGACAAACCCGAAGATCTCCCTGGTACGGGCATCCCAGTAGCTTTTGCGCGCCGCCAGATCGTAATGCCAGATGCCGGTACCGCTCGCCGCCAGAGCCAGGCGAAAGCGCGCATTGACCTGCTCGAGCTCGTGCTCCGCTTGCTTCTGCTTGGTGATGTCGGTCTGCACACCCATCAGCCGAAGAGGTTTGCCGGTCTCGTCGCGCTCGACGATGCCGCCGCGATCGAGAACCCAGACCCAGTGGCCGTCCTTGTGCTTCAGCCTGAGCTCGGTCTCGATGGTATCGGTCTGGCCGGCGAGATGGCGTTCGCCGCTGGCCACCGCCTGCTCGCGATCGTCGGGATGCGTCAGCCGCAGCCAGAGATCGCTTGTCATGGCAAGCTCACCCTCGCCATAGCCGAGCATTTGCGACCACATTGGCGAGTAGAAACAGTCACCGCTCCGCAAATCCCAGTCCCAGACGCCGAGATGCGCGCGCTCGAGCGCCAGCGCCCAGAACGCTCCATTGCGGTCCTTCTTGTCGGCCATGCCCGGGTTTCGCCCTCCGATCGGAGCCACTGTGCAGCAAAATCAGAGAAGAAACCGTTACCGGCGCGCGCTCTCCCCCCTTGAGCGGGAGATGGCCGGCAGGCCAGAGGGGGTCGCCGCGCGTAGAGCGCCAGCCTCTTCAGGCCGGTTTTCCCTGATGCGGCCCCGCCGGGAGGCGCTGTAGTTCGCTGCCATAGGCAAGCGGTTCAAATTGCCAACAATCATGATTTGGATTTCCGCCAATAGCGACAAGCTCGCTCTGCGGTTAGAGTGGTCGTAGAGGACGGCGAGGACGACACAATGCTCAACGTGGCAGACTATGGCGGCAAGGAAGCCGATGTCGTCCGGGCGCTGGAGGAAGACATCATCTTCGGCAGGCTGGAACCCGGCGCCCGGCTGGTCGAGGACGTCCTGCTCGCCCGCTTCCCGGTGTCGCGCCACACCATCCGCCAGGCGCTCTACCAGCTCGAAAAACTCGGCATCGTCACCCGCGAGCGCAACAAGGGCGCGATGGTGCGGCGGCTGTCGCCGGACGAGGTGCGCCAGATCTACGAAGTGCGCGAGCTCCTGCAGCGCCAGGCGGCGCTGATGATCCCGTTGCCGGCAAGCGACGCATTGATCGCCGAGCTGATGGAGATCCACCGGGTCTACAGCGCCCATGTCGACGCGCACTATCTGCGCGGCATCCATGAGGCCAATGACCGCTTCCACCTGACCATGTTGTCGGCCTGCGGCAACGACTATCTGGTGTCGTCGATCGACCACTACATGCGCCTCAGCCTGCCGGTGCGGGCCAATTCGCTGGCCGACCGCGAAGAGCTCGAAGTCTCGCGCCAGCACCACTGGTTCATGATCGAGGCGATGAAGCGCAGGGATAATTGGGTACTGGCTCAGCTTTGTGTCGACCACCTGCAGCCGAGCAAGATGTTTTACCTGCAGGAGATCAAGAAGACGGGTGACGGGGATTAGCGATCTCCCCCCTTGAGGGGGTTGAGGAGCGGTCCGCGTAGCGGACGGAAAGCCAATTGCTTGGCTTTCCGAGCGACGAAAGCCGGCAGGCCAGAGGGGGTCGCCGCGCACAGGGCGCTAACCTCTTCTGTCACCGATGGGGCCTCGCGCCCGGACGTGGCGCCCCCTCCGTCGCCTTCGGCGACATCTCCCCCTCAAGGGGGAAGAGGGCGCGCCACGCTCAGTCCCGGTCACCCTCCCCGGGCTCCGCCGGCGCCAGCCACCGCGCATAGACTTCGCCGACGATGCCGCGGCGGAAGATGAGCACGCAGACCATGAAGATCAGGCCGGTGGCGATGGTCACCGGAAAGCCCGAAGTGGCAAGCGTGTTTTCCAGGCCGACGACGAGGCCAGCGCCGACGACCGGCCCGACCATGGTGCCAATGCCGCCGAGCAGGTTCATCAGGATCACCTCGCCCGACATCTGCCAGGTCACGTCGGTGAGCGTGGCGAACTGGAAGACGATTGCCTTGACCGCACCGGCAAGCCCCGCCAGCGCCGCCGACATGACGAAGGCCGCGAGCTTGTACCGGCCGACCGAATAGCCCAGCGAAATGGCGCGGTTCTCGTTCTCGCGGATCGAGCGCAGGATCATGCCGAAGGGCGAGTTGACGATCCGCCAGATGGCGAACACGCCGATCAGGAAGATGGCGAGTACGACATAGTACATGTTCATCGTGACATTGAGGTCGACGATGCCGAAGAGGCTGCCGCGCGGCACGCCCTGGATCCCGTCCTCGCCTTCGGTGAAGGGCGCCTGGACGCAGAAGAAATAAAACATCTGCGCCAGCGCCAGCGTGATCATGGCGAAGTATATGCCTTGCCGGCGGATGGCGAGGAAACCCATGACCAGGCCGAGCACCGCCGCGCCGCCCATGCCGAGCAGAATACCTGCCTCGGGCGGCCAGCCCCATGTCTTGACGGCGTAGGCGCAGAAATAGGCAGCACCGCCGAAGAAGGTTGCGTGGCCGAAGGAAAGCAGACCGGTGTAGCCGAGCAGCAGGTTGAAGGCGCAGGCGAACAGCGCAAAGCACAGCATCTTCATGACGAAGATCGGATAGATGAAGAACGGCGCGGCGATGAGCGCCACTATGCCCAGCGCCACCAACCCCCATTCCAGCCGCACGGAGGCAGCGTTGCGCCGTTCGCGAAGGGTCAGCTCGCTCATCTCAGGCATCCCTTCCGAACAGGCCGGCCGGGCGCAGCAGAAGCACGATCGCCATGATGACGAAGACGACGAGGTTCGACGCCTCGGGATAGAACACCTTGGTCAGGCCCTCGGCGAGGCCGAGCATGTAGCCTGTGACGATGGCCCCTAGGATCGAGCCCATGCCGCCGATCACGACGACGGCGAAGACGACGATGATGAGATCCGAGCCCATCAGCGGGCTGACCTGGTAGACCGGTGCTGCCAGAATGCCGGCCAGCCCCGCAAGTGCCGCGCCCAGCCCGTAGGTGAGCGTCAAGAGCAGCGGCACGTTGACGCCGAACGCCTGGACCAGTTCGGGATTCTCGGTCGCGGCGCGCAAATAGGAGCCAAGCCTGGTCTTCTCGATCAACAGCCACGTGCCGATGCAGACGATCAGCGAAGCCAGCACCACCCAGCCGCGATAATTGGGCAGGAACATGAAGCCGAGATTGGTGCCGCCGGCGAGCAGCGGCGGCACCGCATAGGGATTCCCCGACACACCGTAGTAGAAGCGGAACACGCCTTCGATGACCAGCGCCATGCCGAAGGTGAAGAGCAGGCCGTAGAGCGGATCGAGCCGATAGAGTCGCGACAGCGCCGCGCGCTCGACCACCATGCCGAAGAGGCCGACGGCGAGCGGTACCAGGACGAGCGCCGGCCAATAGCCGATGCCGAGATGGACGAGCAGCAGGTAGCCGATGAAGGCGCCAAGCATGTAGAGCGCCCCATGGGCGAAATTGATGATGCGCAGCAGGCCGAAGATGACGGCCAACCCGAGGCTCAGCATGGCGTAGAAGGAGCCGTTGATCAGCCCGACCAGCAACTGTCCGAGCAAGGCTTGGATGGGGATGCCGAAGATCATCGTCATGGCGCCATCATACTCCCAGCACCTCGTGCAGCAGCGTGGTGTGCGCGTCGAGTTCGCCGACCGGGAACCCCTCCAGCACCTTGCCGTGCTCCATCAAATAGAAGCGGTCGGCAATGCGGGCGGCGAAACGGAAATTCTGCTCGACGAGCAGGATCGTCATGCCGCGCCGCTTCAATGTCGCCAGCAATTCGCCGATGCGCTGCACGATGACCGGCGCGAGGCCCTCGGTCGGCTCGTCGAGAAGCAGCATCTGCACCCCCGTCCTGAGGATGCGGGCGATCGCCAGCATCTGCTGTTCGCCGCCGGACAGCCGCGTGCCCGGGCTGTTGCGACGCTCCTTCAGATTGGGGAAGAGGTCGAAGATCTCCTCCACGCTCATGCCACCTTTGGCCACGACCGGCGGCAGGATCAGGTTCTCGTCGACGCTCAGCGTCGCGAAGATGCCGCGCTCCTCGGGAACGAAGCCGATGCCTTGACGGGCGACGCGGTGCAGCGGCAGGCCGATCAGGTCGCTGCCGTTGAAGACGACGCTGCCGCTGCGCTTGCGGACCAGCCCCATGATGGCGCGCAAGGTGGTGGTCTTGCCGACGCCGTTGCGGCCAAGCAAGGTAACAGTCTCGCCGCGAAAGACATCGAGGTTGACGCCGTGCAGCGCATGGCCCTCGCCATACCAGGCGTGCAGATCGCGCACCGCAAGCAGCGGCTCACTCATGCTCCGTCCCCATATAGGCGACCCTGACGCGCTCGTCCTGGCTGACGGTGGCATAGTCGCCGGCGGCAAGCACCTGGCCGCGCTGCATGACGGTGATCCAGTCGCAGAGATCGGCGACGACGGTCAGATTGTGCTCGACCATCAGCACCGCCCGGTCGCGGGCCAGCCCGCGGATGATCCCGGAGATCGTGCCGACATCCTCGTGCCCCATGCCGGCCATCGGCTCGTCGAGCAAAAGCACTTTCGGGTCGAGCGCCAGCGTGGTGGCGATCTCCAACACGCGCTTCCTGCCATAGGAGAGATCGCCGGCAAGCCGGTGTGCCGCATCGTCGAGGCCGACGATGCCGAGAAGCTCCCGCGCCCGCGGCGTCAGTTCGTCGAGCGCCGCCAGCGAGCGCCAGAACTGGAAGCCCAGCCCGCCCGGCCGCTGCAGCGCGACACGCACATTGTCGAGCACGCTCAGATGCGGAAAGATCGCCGATATCTGGAACGAGCGCACCAGGCCCATCCGCGCCACCCTTGCCGGCGAGGTCCGGGTGATGTCGGTGCCCAGCAGTTCGATCCTGCCGCTGGTCGGCTGCAGGAATTTGGTCAAAAGGTTGAAGATCGTCGTCTTGCCGGCGCCGTTCGGTCCGATGAGTGCGTGGATCCTGCCGTGATGAACGTCGAGATCGACATTGCTGACCGCGACAAAACCGGCGAAATCGCGCCTGAGGCCGCGGGCGGAAAGCACCACCCGCGCCGAATTCTGGTCGCCGTCCGGCCGGACGGCCGCGGCGGCTGCCGTCGTCACTTGGTGACGAGCGGGCAGCCGCTATCCTCGGCCTTCATGAAGGCCTGGTCGCCCGGAATGGTCGCGAGATAGGTGTAGTAGTCCCAATCCTTCTTGCTCTCCTCGGGTTTCTTGACCTGATAGAGATACATGTCGTGCACCATCGAGCCGTCGGCCTGCACCTTGCCGTTGGCGGTGAAGACGTCGTTGACCGGCATCTCATGCAATTGCTTGGCGACCGCCTCGGTCTCGTCCGTGCCGGCCTTGTCGATGGCCTTGAGATACTGCGTCACCGCCGAATAGGTACCGGCCTGGATCATATTCGGCATGCGGTTGGTACGCTTGAAGAAGCGGTCGGCGAAATCGCGGCTCTTGTCGTCGCGGTCCCAGTAATAGCCTTCGGTCAGCACCACGCCCTGGGCTGCCTGCAGGCCAAGCCCATGCACCTCGGCCAGCGTGAACAGAAGAGCCGCGAGCCGCTGTCCGCCGGCGACAATGCCGAACTCGGCCGCCTGCTTGATCGAGTTGGAGGTGTCGAGACCGGCATTGGCGAGGCCGACGATCTTGGCGCCGGAGGATTGCGCCTGCAGCAGGAAGGACGAATAGTCGGTGGAGCCGAGCGGATAGCGCACCTCGCCAAGCACTTTGCCGCCGCGATCCTTGACCAGCTTGGCGGTCTGCTCCTCTAGCGAATAGCCGAAGGCGTAGTCGACGGTGATGAAGTACCAGGCGTCGCCGCCTTGCTGCACCAGCGCACCGCCAGTGCCGACCGCCTGGGAATGGGTGTCGTAGGCCCAGTGGAAACCATAGGGCGAGCACTGCTTGCCGGTAAGGTCGGTCGAAGCCGCGCCGGTGACGATGTCGATCTTCTTCTTTTCTTTGGAAAGTCCCTGCACGGCGAGCGCCACCGAGGATGTCGTCAGTTCCATGATCGAGTCGACCTGCTCGGTGTCGTACCACTGGCGCGCTATGTTGGACGCGATATCCGGCTTGTTCTGATGGTCGGCGCTGATGACCTCGATCGGCGCGCCCTGAACCTTGCCGCCAAAATCCTCGACGGCCATCTTGGCTGCCTCCACCGACCATTTGCCACCGAAATCGGCATAAACGCCCGACTGGTCGTTGAGGATGCCGATCTTGACCTTGCCGTCGGAAATTTCGCCTGCCGCCGCAGGCATCGCGGTCGCCGCAAGCAGCGCGACCGAGACGAGATAGGATGCTTTCACAAGTGGTTCCTCCCTTGCGGCCAACGCGGGAAGCGCGACAGCCTGACGATGGTTCAACTTAACCGTCCGATTTCTTGAGAATACGGGCAGCGTCCCGCTCGCCATTCCTCCATCTTGCGGGACCACGCCGCTGCGTGCGTGGGGTGCACGGGCAGCGACCCTAGCATCCGACCCAAGAGCCGAGAATGCTATTTTCGTAGCATGCCGCGCCTCGCCCCGGCCTGGCGGCCAGGTTTACTTCTTCCCCTGCGGGTAGATCGTCTCGCCGCGTTTCAGCATCTCGACGAAGGTCTCGATCTTCTTCCTGCGCCCGGCTTCCGTCTTCATATTGTGGGTGCGGAAGGCGAGCGCGAAGCGGTTCTGCGCGCTGAGCCTGGCCAGCATTTCCCTCGCCTTCGGTTCGGCGTCGATCGCCGCCTGGAGATCATCGGGGATCTGCATGTCCTTGCTTCTGTAGGCACGGTCCCAGCGGCCGTCGGCCTTGGCCGCCTCGACCTGTTTCAGCCCATGGCCGGTCATCCGCCCCTCCTCGATCAGCCGGGCGACATTGTCGATGTTGATCTGGCTCCAGATGCTTTTCCTGCCGCGCGGCGTGTAGCGCTGCAGATAGCTTTTCTCATCGAGCCCCTTGCGCACGGCATCGATCCAGCCAAAGCACAGCACCACGTCGATCGCCTGCTTCGGCGTGATCGACGCCAGCCCCGAATCCACCTTGTGGATCTTGATCCAGACTTCGGTTTCCGTATCGTGGTGCTTGGCGAGCCAGGCATGGAAACTCCCGGCATCCCTGAATTCGTGCACCTTGTCTGGATCGACCTTGACTGGCGCCATTAGAAGGCCTGCCGTCTTCTAGGTATCATCGGTTCCTTCCTCGCTGCCCCTCCCTCATCTGGTGAAGCAGCAACCGAGACCCGTTGCAAGGTGGGAGACGAAGAAGCTGCCGGCGGCTTCACCCCTCCGGAATCGTGAACACCACATCGGCGCGGCCGTAGCCGCCGTCGGCGACTTCCTCGATCAGCACCATCGTGTAGGGGCGCACGCCTTCGCCGAACATCTCGACGAACAGGGCTGTGGTCTTGTGGACGAGGTCCTCCTTCTGTCCGGTGGACAGCGCGCGCTCAGGCACTTTGAAGTTTGCAAACGGCATGATGTCAATTCCCTGTGGCTGTTGGAGAAAAAGTCAGATCGTGCCGCCATTGGCGCGCAGCACCTGGCCGTTGATCCAGCCGCTGTCCGGCCCGGCGAGGAAGGACACGACAGCGGCGATATCGGCGGGCTGGCCGAGTCGTCCCAGCGGGATCATCTTGGTGATCGTCTCGACCAGCGCCTCGGATTTGCCGCCGAGGAACAGCTCGGTCGCCACCGGCCCCGGCGCCACGACATTGACGGTGATGCCACGCGGCCCAAGCTCCTTGGCCAGTACATGCGTTATCGCCTCGACGCCGGCCTTGGTCGCGGCATAGACACCATAGGTCGGCTGGTAGAGCCCAACCACGCTGGACGAGAAGCTGACGATGCGGCCGCCGTCGCGCAGCCTTCTTGCGCCCTCGCGCATGCCGCGGAAGACACCGCCGAGGTTAACCGCGACCTGCTGCTCGAAATCTGCGTCTTCGGCCTTAGCGATCGGCGACAGCTTCATGATGCCGGCATTGTTGACCAGCACATCGAGACCGCCAAAGGCCTGCTCGGCTGCGTCGAACAAATCCGCCACGCCCTTGGGATCGCCGACATCGGCCTGCGCGGCGATCGCCGTGCCGCCCGCCGCCTCGATCTCGCGCACCACGCTTTTGGCTGCGTCAGCGCCCCTGGCGTAATTGACGACGACCGAAAAGCCATCGCGTGCCAGCCTTCTGGCGATTTCGGCGCCGATACCCTTCGAGGCGCCGGTCACCAGCGCCACCTTTCCATTCTGCTTGGCCATCTCAGCTCTCCAATTCTTGTGGAGCCAAGATAGGCGATAAATCCTGCGGGATAATCGCTCAGGACTTGCCAACACCATTCGGATATGGCGAACAATTGGCATGGACAGTCTCGACCGGATGCGTCTCCTTGCCCGCGTGATCGAGCGCGGCAGCTTCACCGCGGCCGCCGCCGACCTTGGCCTGTCGCGATCGACCGCCACCGAGGCGATCAAGGAGCTGGAGACGCGGCTGGGGGTCAGGCTGCTCGAACGCACCACGCGTCACGTCACCCCGACGCTCGACGGCCAGGCCTACTATCAGCGCTGCCTCGCCATCCTCGCTGATGTCGAGGATGCCGAGGCCGGCTTTCAGTCGTCGCAGCCGCAGGGCCTTTTGAGGATCGACGTGCACGGCTTCATGGCCCGCCATTTCATCCTGCCGCGGCTCTCCGAATTCCTCGATCGCTACCCCAGGATCGACCTGCATATCGGCGATGGCGACCGGCTCGTCGACCTGGTGCGCGAAGGCGTCGACTGCGTGCTGCGTTCCGGCGAACAGGCCGACAGCGGCATGATCGCGCGGCGGGTGGCGACGCTGCGCGAAGTCACCTGCGCCAGCCCGGCCTATCTGGAAAAGCACGGCATGCCGGCAACTCCCGACGATCTCGACGGCCATCTCATGATCGGCTTCCGCTCGTCGCGGACGGGCGAGGTCATGCCGCTCGAATTCACCGTTGGCAGCGAATTGCGCCATGTCACGCTGCCCAGCCGGGTGACGGTCAACGGCTCGGATACGATGGCTGAACTGGCACGCCTCGGCTTCGGCCTGGTGCAGGCGCCGCACTACCGTTTTGCCCAGGATTTCGCACGCGGCACACTGGTCGAGGTGCTGTCGGATTTTCCGCCGGCGCCGACGCCGCTGTCGGCGCTCTACCCGCAGAACCGCCAACTCGCGCCGCGCGTGCGGGTGTTCATCGACTGGGTGATCGGGATCTTTGGCGAGGACGGGAGATGACGGCGTTAGTGAATGCCGCCTTACGCAGGGCCGCGTTCCCTCGCGCGCCCCTCTGCCCTGCCGGGCATCTCCCCCACGTGGGGGAGATTGGATGTCGCGTCGGCCTTCGCCAATCTCCAAAAGTCGCAGAGAGAGCGCCACCGGCGAAGCTGCCAATCTCCCCCCTCGTGGGGGAGATGTCCGGCAGGACAGAGGGGGGCGCTGTCCCGCGGCGTTTCCTCGCTACTGCAAATGCGGCTTCTTCAAGAAACTGTTGCGGTCGGCGGATTTCACGCGCAGCCAGGTTTCACGCCCATCGCGCACCACCCGCAACGGGATCTCCGCGCCGGCCGGATTCTGCCACAGTTTGCGATAGAAATCGGCCAGACCGTCGACCTCACCGTCGCGCACATCCGAGATGATGTCGCCCTGGCGCAGGCCGGCTTGCGCCGCTGGCCCGCCTTCGGCGACGCTCATCACCACGACCTCGCCATTGCTCTCGGCGGAGAAGGCACCGAGCCAGGGACGCGGCGGCTTTGCGACCTGGCCGCGCGTCAGGAGATCGTCGAGAATGGGCGGCAGGAGGTTGATCGGCACGACCATGTTGATATCGGCGATCTCGCCATTGCGGCTCATCTGCAGCAGCAGCGAGCCGATGCCGAGCAGGCTGCCATCCTGTCCGATGAGGGCGGCACCGCCCCAGGACGGATGCGCCGGCGCAGTGAAGATCGCCTCGTCCAGCAGATATTCCCAATAGCCGGCGAATTCCTGCTTGGTGACGATATGCGCCTTGACAGAGCGGCCGACGCCGTCGGCGAGCACGACGGGATCGCCGACGCCGGCCTTGGCCGCGTCGCCGAGAGCCACCGCCGGCAGGCCGAGCGGGGCCAGCGCCTGCACCAGGCCGAAGCCGGTTTCCTGGTCGTAGGCGAGCGCATGCGCCGGCACCACACGACCGTCATGGCTGGTCAGCCAGACCTCTTCCGCCTCGGTGATCAGATAGCCGATGGTGAGCACCAGCCCGTCGTCGCGGATGACCACGCCGCTGCCTTCCCGGCTGGTGCCCAGCGCATTGGCGGTGAAGGCATCGTCCGGAATTGAGGCCCGAACTGTCACGATGGAGCGCAAGATGGTCTCGATAGGCATGCTTTTGTCCCGGCAATAGTCGTGAGGGCCGGCAGGGCCCGGTATCCTCTATAGGTATGGCGCAGGTCGCGAGGCGCAAGAGCCCGGAAACAGAGCAATCGCTTCAGGGTTGCGCTGCCCCTCATCTGCCCGCCGTCCATCTCCCTGTGAACGGCTTCAACAATAGTTCAACGCAAGTTGAACTTTCTGCTTTCCGCGCTATCTGTAGTTGGATGTAGACCAACCCTGCCCCATCCAACCTCCCATCGCGGCAAGCTGCCCTCCCAAGACCCTCTCGCCAAAAAACACAAGGCCCCCCGAGATGACCGAATACACACCGCCGAAAGTATGGACCTGGAACAAAGCGAATGGCGGTGCCTTCGCCAGCATCAACCGGCCGATCGCCGGCCCGACACATGACAAGGAACTGCCGGTCGGCAAGCATCCGTTGCAGCTCTATTCCCTGGCGACGCCCAACGGCGTCAAGGTGACGATCATGCTGGAAGAGCTTCTGGCGCTCGGCCACGGCGGCGCCGAATACGACGCCTGGCTGATCCGCATCAATGACGGCGACCAGTTCGGCAGCGGCTTCGTCGACGTCAATCCCAACTCCAAGATCCCGGCGCTCATGGACCGCAGCGGCAAGCAGCCGATCCGCGTCTTCGAATCCGGCTCGATCCTGGTCTATCTCGCCGAGAAATTCGGCGAATTCCTGCCGACCGAGCAGCCGGCGCGCGCCGAAACCTTGTCATGGCTGTTTTGGCAGATGGGCTCGGCCCCCTATCTCGGCGGCGGCTTCGGCCATTTCTATGCCTATGCCCCGGAAAAGATTGAATATGCCATCGACCGCTTCGCCATGGAGACCAAACGCCAGCTTGATGTGCTCGACCGGCGCCTGGCCGAGACCGAATATCTGGCCGGTGCCGACTACACCATTGCCGACATGGCGGTATGGCCCTGGTATGGTGGCCTGGCGCTCGGCCGCATGTACAACGACTCCGGCGAGTTCCTGTCGGTGCAGGAATACAAAAACGTTCAGCGCTGGGCCAAAGCCATCGACGCGCGGCCGGCCGTGCAGCGCGGCCGCATGGTCAACCGCGCCTTCGGCGAGCCCGCCATGCAACTGCACGAGCGCCACGACGCCAGCGATTTCGAGACCAGGACGCAGGACAAGCTCGCGGCGGAGTGAGCTAGCGGATGACGCGCCGATCTCCCGCTCGAGGGGGGAGATCGGCAGTTTGGTCAAGCCCTCTCGACAGCCGACATCCACAGCCGGTCGATATCGGCGAGATACGTTTCGTCGATCTCGTCGAGATGCTTCCAATACATGCCGTCCTCGTAGAAATAGCCGAGATCCTGTTCGATCTCTTCGGCCTTGTTGGCCTTGTCGAGCTCGATGCCGGCCAGGATCTCCGCCTTCATTTCGGCAATTCTCGAATGAGAAAGGCCGCTCAATTCATCAACTGTCAGCCTCGGGAAGATCAAACGGCTGCGCGGCAGATTGGACAGGTTGATGCACAGGCAGTCCCGCCTGAGCGCCTGGACGAGCAGGCGCGCGGATTTCGCCTCGAGATTGCGCAGCGTGGGGTCGTCACGCAGCGGATCGGCGCGGCCGATGCCGTAAAAATGCGTGTTGCCGGGCTGGTCGTAAATCATGTCGCAGCCGAGGAACGCCAGCACGTCGGGCTGCTGGCTGTGGATCGTCCAGTAGGCCGCCGTCATCGCCATGGTGCCGCCGGCGTAGACGAAGCCGCCAAAGGCGTTCTGCGCCGGCACGTAATGCGCGGCGCTGAAAATCTGCGCCTGCCGCAGGACGTCGCCCCTGGGCAGCCGGTCCGGGGGAAAGTCGCCGGCATGGACGAGGAAATCCCAGTCGGGACGCACGCGCCAGGCGTTGTTGATGGCGACGATCTTGCTGAAGGCCTGCTTTGGCCAGGTCTCGCAGCGCACCACATCGGGCGCGCTGCCAAGCAAAAGGATCACGCGTGGCGATCCGGAAGCGTCGAGAGCCATGGCATTCCTCATTCGACGACATTTCGACCGGCACGCATCTCGATGGTGCCTTGCCGCTTGTTGTCGGACGGCTTTCTACATCTCCAGGCTCGCATCGGCCAGTGCCCATCTGAGCCACGAGCCGGCGCGGCCGGTTTGCCGTCCTGTCAACGCGGCCAGGATCCCAGAAACGGTCACAAAAACCGCAGACAAGATTTCACATCGACTCAAGTCAGGGATCAATCACCTAGCCCATAAGTATCAGAGCGGTATATATTGCTTAGCTAAAGTAACGGAACGTCCAATAAACGTTCCAAGAACCGAACAAGTCCGCGCCCAACTGCCTGAACCAGGTCTAGACCATCAGGTCTATTGGTTAACGGGTTTGTGGACATTTCAATGGCTCTCATTGGTTGGGGTACTAAGGGTCGCGACAGAACCATGCGGTCCGATCGCCGGCCGGACCCGCCAGGGCCGCAGCACCGCCCCCAGCATCAGCGCACCGACGACCAGCCGCAGCGTCGTGGTGCCTTGCGTGCCGACCAAAGGAAACAGGCCCTTGGCGAAGGTCACGCCGATCTGGATCGATACCATGGCGCCGAGCAGCGCCATGATGGGCAAAGGTGCGGCTTCGGGTCGGTTGGTAACCGGCGTCGACGTCACTGTGGCTGCCCCTCCCCTGCGGCCGAGGCCATGCGCGACGGCAGAGGGCGGGGATAGGACCAATGAGCCTGCCTGTCGTGAGGCAGCGAGAGGCGGTTGGGTAGGACAGGCAAAGGCCGGCCATCTGACGGCGGCTGCAGCTCAGGCGGCAGCCTTGGAGATGCCGGCTGGACTGAGGGGAGCGCGAAGAACCGCGACCCAACGGCTCTTAAGCCCGCCCAGCATGGTAGACAGGCCCCCTCTTCGTCCGCTTTGCAACCATCTCTCCGCCGCGTAACGGCGGCGAGGAGCCGAATCTTGCCAGCTCAGGCCGACATGGCCAGCGGGACCGCGCTCTTGTTGGGGATCTGGATATCGATCTCCAGCGTCGACATCGTTTGACCGCGATCCATCGAGACTTTCAGATAATCCTGGTCGATCTGCACGTGCTTGGCGATAACCGCCATGATCTCCTCGCGCAGGATGGAAACCAGATCGGGCTGGCTGCGGTTGCGGCGCTCATAGGCGAGCAGCACCTGCAGCCGCTCGCGCGCCACTGGCGCGCTGCCGCGCCGCCTGAAGAGTTCGAGCAGGTTCATGCCGCCCTCCTTCCCAACAGCCGGTCGAGGAAGCCTTTGCGCTCGAACGGCACGACGACCGGCAAGTCCTCGCCTTCGAGCCTTTTGGCCGCGTCTATATAGGCGCGGGCGGCGGAATTCAGGGGTTCGCTGAGCGTCACCGGCGAACCGAGGTTGGAGGCCCTGAGCACGTCCTGGCTCTCGGGAATGATGCCCAAGAGAGGGGTCGACAGGATTTCCAGCACGTCGTCGATGTTGAGCATTTCGCCGCGCGCGGCGCGCCCCGCGTCGTAGCGGGTGACCAGCACGTGCTTGGCGATCTGTTCGCCCTGCTCGGCCTTCATGGTGCGGGCGTCGAGCAGGCCGATGATGCGATCCGAATCGCGCACCGAGCTGACTTCCGGGTTGGTGACGATGACCGCCTCGTCGGCGAAGCGCATGGCTAACTGCGCGCCGCGCTCGATGCCGGCGGGGCTGTCGCAGAAGACATAGTCGAACACCGAGCGCAGCCGCTCGATCACCTCGCCGACACCCTCCTCGGTCAGCGCATCCTTGTCGCGCGTCTGCGAGGCCGGCAGCAGGAACAGCGTCTCGACCCGCTTGTCGCGGATCAGCGCCTGCGAGAGTTTTGCCGAGCCCTGGATCACGTTGACCAGGTCGAACACCACGCGCCGCTCGGCGCCCATGATCAGGTCGAGATTCCTCAACCCCACATCGAAGTCGACAAGCGCCACCTTCTTGCCGGTCTTGGCGACCGCGGCACCCAGTGCCGCCGTCGAGGTCGTCTTGCCGACGCCCCCCTTGCCCGACGTGACCACCACTACCTTACCCATGAAAAATGCCTCCTTTGTTGTTGTCTTGTCAGCCGAGCGCCGCGATGCGCAGTGTGTCATTGTCGAGAAACGCCTGGACCGCCTTGCCGCGCACGGACGGTTCCATCTCCTCGGCGGTGCAGTACCAGCCATCCACCGACAGCAATTCGGCTTCGTTCCTGCGGCAGAAGATGCGCGCCGCGCCATTGCCGAGCACGCCGGCCGAAGCGCGCCCGCGCAGCGTGCCGTAGACGTGGATGGAGCCGGAGGCGACGATCTCGGAACCGGAGGCGACGGAACCCAGCACGATGACGTCGCCATGCGCGTGGAAGACCGACTGGCCCGAGCGGATCGGCGTCTTGACCATCAGCGTGTCGCCACCGAGCCGCGTCTCCTTGGCCTCGTCCGCCTTCTCCTCTTCCGGCTTGCCCGCGCCCTTGGCGCCGGCCAGCAGGCCATCCGATGTCGCCTCCTTGGCGCCGATCAGCGCCGGCGGGAGGTGGGCGCCAAGTGCCGCTCCGCCGTCGAGTTCGATGGCGTAGATGCGGATGCCGCGATGGCCGAGCTCGACGACCAGCGTTTCGATCTGGCTGACCTCGGGCTTCAGCATGTTGAGATCGAGCACCACCGGCCGGCCGGTGAAATAGCCCGGCGAGTTGCCGATCCAGCGATCGAGGCTCTCCAGCCACTCCGAAAGCGGCGCCTCCGGCGTCAGCGTGAATGCGACGAAAGAGCGGGCGCGAAAGCGAATGGATTTGGCCTCGAGGGGGGCGGCAAAGGTCACTGGCGGCGAATCCTTACTGAGAGGTTAAACGCTAGGCCAGGCATGGTTAACGAAAGGTTAATGGACGGTGTTTTGTGGCCTCGCGAAATGGCGCGTTGCGACAGGAGCAAGCCGGCGCTCGGCGCAAGAAGCGGTCGTTGCCGCGCAGATAGTCTGATGTCGACTTTGGGCCGGTAGCGGAACGACCGGTTTCACTAAAGATCTCTCGCAACCTGACGCTGTCCAAGCCGTGGCCAGCGTCAGCGGACATTTCGGTGAAGAACAAAGAATTGGTCAGGTTGGCCGGGCGTTGATCCGCAGAGCGTCAATGACAGCGCGAAGGCCGGCCGAGAGATATTTGCGCGTGGGGTAGTAGAGGTAAAGCCAGTCCTCACTAACGATCCAGTCAGTAAGGCATGCGACCAACCGCCCGCTTTCTACGTAAGGGCGTGCCCGATCTTCCCAGACATAGGCGAGGGCAATGCCGGCGAGCGCCGCTTCGATCATGAGTTCGTGGTCATGAAGAGCAAGCGGGCCCCGGACGTCGACATCGATGTCCTTGCCGCCTTTGGAAAAGGACCACGGGTAGCTCACGCCGCTCGGATAAAGGTTGCGGATGCAGACATGCGCGGCGAGGTCAGCCGGGGATTCCGGAGCCGGGTGTCGCCTGAAATAGTCCGGCGAGCCGACCACGGTGAGGCGAAGGCGCGGGTTGATCTTCACCGCGGTCATGCCGTCACGCAGGCTCTCCCCTAGCCGGATGCCGGCGTCGAATCCTTCCTCGACGATGTCGACCAGCCTGTCCGTCGCAACAATTTCCAGTTCGAGGTTCGGGTTGGCATCGATGAGCGGCCCGATCACCGGCCCAAGCACGAAGGGCGCGATCGAATTGGGCGCGTTGATGCGCACCTTGCCGAAAGGCGTGTCACGGAACTGGTTGAGTGCGTCGAGAGCAGAGCCGATATCGCCGAAGGCCGGCGACAGCTGGGACAAGAGCATTGCGCCCGCATCGGTCAGCGAGACGCTCCGCGTCGTGCGGTTCAGCAGACGGATGCCGACGCGAGACTCCAGGTTCGACACGGCATGGCTGATCGCCGAGGCCGTGACCCCGCGTTCTTCGCTTGCACGGCGAAAGCTGCGGTGCCGTGCGACCGCGTCGAAAGCGGCAAGTTCAGACAGGTCGGTGGCGCGCATTGATGATTCTCATTCAGGATTGATGCGAAGAGTATCTCGCTAATCGCCGCGAACGAAAAGACGCAATGTCCTCCTGTCAGCCGAGAGTTCCGGCAGGAGAACGCCATGTCACTCACCATTGAACGCGCCTTTGCAGCCATCGCAGCCGGTACCGAGCATGCCACGACGATAGGCGTTGCCGCCAATCTTGCCGTGCTCGACGCGGCCGCGCATCTGAAGGCATTTGCCCGGATGGATGGCGCCGTCCTCGGCAGCATCGACGTGGCGATCGGCAAGGCCCGCACCTCGGCGCTCTTCCAGATGAGCAGCGCGGCGGTCTGGGACTACTGCAAGCCAGGCGCTGCTGCTCCCAATCTCCAGGCCAGCAACGGCGGACTTATGCCCTTTCCCGGCGGACTTCCGATCTTCGACCGCGACGGCAACCTCATCGGCGCGCTCGGCGTCTCGGGCGGCGCACCGTCCCAGGACCTCGAGATCGCGCAAGCCGGGCTCGCCGCACTCGGCGACTGAACGTCTGATTCCCTTTCACCCAGGCCACGGAGATCACTCATGACCAAGACAATCCTGATAACGGGCGCCGGCTCTGGCTTCGCCGAAGCGGCAGCAATCGGCATGGCGCAGCTCGGCCACACCATCATCGCCACCGCGCAGATATCGCCGCAGGTCGCGGCTCTGCGCACCAAGGCTGCGGAACTCGGCCTCGACAACCTGCGCGTCGAAAAGCTCGACCTCGCGGACCCGTACGACATGGCCTTCATCGAGACGTTCGACATCGACGTGCTCTGGAACAACGCCGGTTACGGCGAGAGCGGACCGGTCAGCGAGATTCCGCTCGACCTCGTGCGCAGGAACTATGAGATCAATGTCTTCAAGCCGCTTGAACTGACCCAGGCCTTCATCCGGAAATGGATCGCCCAGGGCAAGAAGGCCAAGGTTGTTTTCACGTCCTCGATGGGCGGGCTGTTCACCCCGGCCGGCTGGGGCACCTACGTCTCGACCAAGCACGCCCTGGAATCGATCTCGGAGGCCATCGCCCAGGAAGTCGCGCCGTTCGGCATCAAGGTCCAGACCGTCAACCCCGGCGCGTACTACACCGGCTTCAACGAGACGATGGCCGATACCGCGTTCCGCTGGCTCGACGCAGACAGGAACTTCACCAAGCCCGCCGAGCTACGCGCAACCTTCGATGCGCTGCTGGCCTCGCCCATGGGCCATCTCGATCCGCAAGAAATGATCGACCGGATGATCGCGATCGTGCCGGCGGATACCGGCAAGGTCCGAAACGTCTGCCCGAAAGCGGTCGAGGACATGCTGAAGCAAGCGCAGGCCGACGCCTGGTCGGCCGAAATCTGAGGCCGGTGGGAACTCGCTGACGTCGTCCACGCATCAAGCCAAGAGGAGAATTGCCATGTCCACAAACACCTTCCCCCAGCGCGTCATTCGCGGTGGTTTGATCTTCGTAGCCGTCAGTTGCGCGGCCATTGCGCTGGCTCCCGCAGCAAACGCGCAGACACCCGAGCAGAACAAGGCGGCCGTGCAAGAAAAGTTCGACGCCTGGAGTGCCGGGACCGGCAACCCCTTCGAGCTTCTGGCTGAAGACGCGCGATGGACAATCGAAGGAAACTCGGCCGCGTCGAAAGCCTATCCGAGCAAGGAAGCCTTTCTCGCCAATGTCATCCGTCCGTTCAACGCGCGCATGACGGTTGGCCTGAAGCCGACCGTCCGCAGCATCACGGCTGAGGATGACCGCGTCGTCATCCTGTTTGACGCACAGGGAACCGCGCGCGACGGGAAACCCTACGTGAACACCTACGCGTGGTTCTTCACCATGCGGTCCGGATCGGTCGTCGAAGCCAGTGCCTTCTTCGATTCAATCGCCTTCAACGATCTTTGGTCCCGCGTCGAACCCGGCCAGTAAAACCGAACTCTTCTGCGTTTCGAAGCAAGCCTCCAGGCCGGCGCGAACCAGCCTGGCCGTCCGTTCACGAAAGGACATGCAATGCCCAAGGCAATCATGATCATCGGCGCCGGTCCCGGCATCGGCCAGGCCGTCGCGCGCAGGTTCGGCCGTGGGGGCTGGACCATTGTTCTATCCGCACGAAGCCGCAAGCGGCTGACGACACTGGTGGCCGAGTTGCAGCGGGCAGGCATCAAGGCCCACGCGATCGAGGCTGACGCGACCGACGCCGCGGCCCTGCGCGCAGCGATCACTGAGGCCGACAGGCTTACCGGCGGCCTGACCGCGATCCACTTCAACGCCGCTGTTGTGCGCCAACAGGACCTGTTCAGCATGACGGACGACGAGGTCGCGCAGGATCTGGCGATCAACGTCGCGGGAGGCCTCAACACCATTCGCGCGGCGGTAGCACAGTTCGGAACGCGCGCAGGCACCATCCTCGTGACTGGAGGCGGCCTTGGCATCACGCCACACGAAGGCTGGGCGAGCCTCGGCGTCGGCAAGGCGGCCCTGCGCAATATCGTGCAGGGACTGGCCGCGCCTTTGGCGAAGCGGGATATCCGGATCGCGATCGCGACTGTCGCCACACTGGTCAGCCCCGACACTGAGGAATCGCGTGATGTCGCCGACGTCTTCTGGACACTTGCGACCGAACCGGATGCCTCCTGGGAGGCTGTCTATCCCGCCGCCTGACATATTCCTTGGCCGGCTTGATCCCATTCTGCCCAATCTCTCAGTCCAGGGCCGGGCGTCTACGGAAATCACGCGATCCAGGTGCCGGCCCAGATGTCGGCCGCGACATCCCGGACTATCAATTCATGGAGCTTCGCAATGACTGAGCAACTCACCCTGATCGCCCGCCTCACCGCGAAACCCGAACACGCAGAGGCGCTCGGCAAGGGTCTGCACGACCTCATCTCCCCGACGTTGAAAGAGGAAGGTTCGATTAGCTACGTGCTTCACCGAGATAATGATGATCCCAATGTGTGGATCCTTTACGAGACCTGGCGTTCGCGCGCCGACCTCGACGTCCACTTCGCCCAGCCCTACACCAAAGCGATGCTGTCTCGCTTCCCCGAGTTGCTGGCGAAAGACATGGAGCTCACCTTCGCCACGGCTGTTGGTTGAAGTCTGCGAACTGACCGCGGCCAACATCTAGCGCGGCGCGAACTTCTGGAGGCATCCTTTGCAGGCTGGCACCGGCGATTTTTTGCCGGTTGCCGGCCTGTTCCGCTTTGTCCGCCCCTAGTTCGCTCCGGGAAGGGATCTGCGCATTGATAAACCGGGCTCATCAGTGATCGGAAAATAGATGAGCTAATCAAAGATCAGGCCGCGCGCCATTCTCCTCCTCGCAGACGCAATAAACCTTTCGAGGAGACCTCAAATGGCCAACTTCCAAATACCCGCCCGCAACACCCGGTCGACCTTCGCTGATATGCGCGGTCACCACGTGGCACTGCGTGTCAGCGATTTCGCCAGGGCGAAGGCCTGGTACACAGAGAAGCTCGACTTCCGCGTCGTCCATCAATGGCCCTACGCCGACGAGGAGCTTGCCTATCTCGCCCCGCCCAACGACGACAACTTCATGATCGAATTGTTGGCCGGCGGCGATCCGCTGCCGATCGCGGCGCCGTCATACACCGACCTGGGCGACAGCCTCCGCTATGCCGGCTACCACCACTTCTGCATTAACGTTGCCGACATGGACAAAACCGTCGCGGAACTGAAGGCGCGCGGAGTGACCATTGTCACCGAGCCGTTCAAACTCGATGCCATCAGCCGCAAGCTGGCCTTCTTCGCCGATCCGTTCGGCAACCTGATCGAACTGGCCGAGATAGTCGACTGAGCCGCCGAAACCGAAAGGCGTCCCCGTTGCGGACGCCTTTACAACTCACAGCCATGACGGAGACAAACATGCCCAAGACCTGGTTCATTACCGGGTGCTCGACCGGCTTCGGCCGAGCCATTGCCCAGCACCTTCTGGCGAACGGCCACAACGTCGCCGTGACCGCTCGCAATCCGGCGCAGGTCGAGGACCTCGTTGCCCGGCACCCCGATGCCGCCATTGCCATCAGGCTCGATGTGACGGATGCAACGCAGATCGACGAAGCACTCGAAATAGCGACCCGGCGCTTCGGCGCGATCGACGTTCTCGTCAACAATGCGGGCGTTGGATACTTCGGTTCATTCGAGGACAGCGATCTCGCGGCCGTGCACGCGATGTTCGATCTCAACGTCTGGGGACTGGTCAACATGACGCGCGCCGTGCTCCCGGCAATGCGGCAGGCCAGGGCCGGCACCATCGTCAACATCTCGTCGATCGGCGGCCTGCGCGCCTTCCCCTCCCTGAGCTTCTATGCTGCGACCAAGCATGCGGTCGAGGCGATCTCAGAATCGCTGTCGGCCGAGGTCTCGCCGTTGGGGATCAAGGTTCTGATCGTCGAGCCCAGCGCGTTCCGCACCGACTGGGCCGGCCGTTCAGCGGCGGAAGCGGCCAACCCGACCTCCGACTACGACCAGAGCGCCGGCGCAGTGCAGCGCATGATCCGCAGCTGGAGCGGCAATCAGGCAGGTGACCCTGCACGCGCCGCAGCAGCGATCGTACGCGCCGTCGAGGCGGAGCGTCCGCCGCTGCGGCTGCTGCTCGGGCGCGGCGCGCTGGCTGGCGCACGCGAAAAGCTCGAGACGCTCAAGGTCGATTTCGACGCATGGGCCGAGACCACCGAAGGCGCGGATTTCCCCGGCACCGAACCGACCTGACGCGATCGCGCAATGCGGCTGCCGCGAGGCGGCCGCATCGTCGCGCCACGCCGTTGCGAACGCGACGCAGTCATCCGTCCAATGAATGGTGCACCTGCGAGATCGTCCAGTCGACACTGCGGTGATCGATCGTCAGGTGAACCGGCGACTCCGCCATCTCCGTCATGATGCCGGCCGCCGAACGGTGGCCGTCCTCGGTGGTTTCCCAGAACACAATGTCGACGATCATGCCGTCGTCGCGCTCGCAGATGCGCCGCCCCATGAAACCGGGCTGACGGCGAATCCACGGGTCGATATCGGCATTTGCGGTGATGAAGTCGGCGATGGACAGTCCCGCCTTGAGCCTGAGCGTGGTGATCTCGATGGCATGGGTCATGAGATGCGTCTCCTGAGATCAGCCTTGTGTGGTCGGCCGGACGATCAATTCGTTGATGTCGACATCTGCCGGCTGGCTGATGGCGAAGGCGATTGCCTCCGCTATCGCCTGGGGCGAGATCGACGTGTTTTCGAGCATGTCCTTGAAGAACGCGCGCGTGCCCGGTTCGGCGATGCCGTCAAACAGTTCGGTGCGTGTTAGGCCGGGGCTGATCAACGTTGCCCGGACGTGCCGGCTTTCCTGCCGCAGCCCTTCGGTGACGGCACGCACGGCGAACTTCGTGGCCGCGTAAACTCCAGCCGTCGGGTCGACGCGATATGAAGAGACCGATCCGATGTTGATGATATGGCCCGACTTGCGTTCCGTCATCGTCGGCAAGACCGCAGCCACACCGTTTAGGACGCCGCGCAGATTGACGTCGATCATCCGGTTCCATTCGTCGAAGCGCACGTCGGACATCGGCGCGAGGGGCATGATGCCGGCGTTGTTCACCAGCACGTCGACCCCACCAAAAGCCGCCTCGGCCTGCGCGACGAAGGCCCTCATGTCGGCAAGGCTGGTGACGTCCAACGGAATTGCGATCGCCTTGCCGCCGGAGAGGGCGATGTGCTCGGCGATGGACTGGATGCGATCGAGGCGGCGGGCGCCGAGCGCAATACGATGGCCGAGCTGCGCCAGATGGCGTGCCGTTGCCTCTCCTATGCCGCTCGATGCGCCGGTGATGAGGATGGTCTTGGTGGTCATGCGTCCATTCCGGATGTTTGCGTTGATGGTCCGGAGTACCTTGATCGACGGCTGGATCGTTAGCTCTGTCCTGCAAGAGTCTTGCACGATCCTGCAACGCCTGCCGAGCTCTGATGACCAGGCTTGCAGGATTGTGTATCGGACTTCTGGAACGTGAGCCGCCAGATGCCGCATCGCCCGCCGTCCGAACTCTACGCTGACATGGCCGATATCCTGGAGCGCCACTTGCCTCAGGATGGTGACTTGGCTTCGGCCGTCGCCGGCCTCTACCTCAGCCGCCGCTCGGCGCCGACCGAACCGGTATACCTGTCGCAATGGCCATGCTTTGCGTTCGTCATTCGAGGCAGGAAGAATGTGACGTTGGGCGACGTCACGCACTCCTACGGTGTTGGCGACTATCTGGTCGTCTCGTTCGATCTTCCGGTCGTCTCCCGCGTTGTCCAGGCTGCGGCCGGCGAGCCGCACCTTGGCTTTGGCATGGCCATCAATCCCGATTGCGTGAGGGAACTGCTCGCTCGGATGCAGCCGCTGCCGACGTCGAAGTCCACTTTTGGCCTGACCGTCAACGAGGCTTCGCACGAGTTGCTTGACGCATCCCTCCGCTACCTTCGCTTGCTCGATAGTCCGGCCGACATTTCCGTCTTGGCGCCGGTGATCGAGCGCGAAATTCACTTTCGCCTTCTCACCGGCCCTATGGGCGGCCGGCTGCTTCAGATCGCCATGGCGGGCACGCCCGACAATCGTATCGCCCGCGCCATCGAATGGCTGCGTGGCAACTTCGCTCAACCGCTGCGCATCGAGGAGTTGGCGAGGCGGGTTGGAATGAGCGTGTCGTCGCTCCACCACCTCTTCAAGAGCGCTACCGCCATGACTCCGATGCAGTATCAGAAACGGCTGCGCCTGACCGAGGCGCGCCGCCTGATGCTGGCAGAACGCCTTGATGTCGGAACCGCCGGCTACGCCGTTGGCTACCAGAGCCCGTCGCAATTCAGCCGCGAGTACCGACGCCTTTTCGGCAAGCCACCAATCCGCGACATTCCAAATTAGACCATTCGGAGTGGTGTTCTGCCCTGTATTCCTGGATTGCTTGGCGAGGGGTGACGTGGCACCCAACGCCTCGCTGTATTACGTCCGCTTTCAGCAAACGCTGGGAGCGGATTGTACGGCTGAAACGAGGCGCGAAGCAGTCATGCGCGCTTCACCTGTGAGGGTCCGCTGAGGGTGATAAGCAGATTTTGCGGACCGCGAAATGGCGCGCCCTCCGAGAGGTGCGGCAGGGGTTCGAAAGTCCGTCGTCCTGCAAATGCCGGGCACAACTTCGTACCACCACGCTCCACTTGTCCCGCATTGGACCGCCATGTCGGCGGGGCTGCCATCTGGTCATGCCGTTTGCTGTGAGATATCCGGCTGCAACCGTCACATGAGTTAAACCGTGAAGACATCGAGCCTGACAGGCGCCGTTTCCCCGACGATCCCGGTGCTCATATGCGCGCTCGCGATCTTCCTGCTGTCCGCGATGGATGTGGCGATGAAGGTCCTGGTCATCGCCGTGGGCGTCTACAACACTGTGCTGTGGCGCAGCATGCTGGCGACCTTAGTCGCGGGCGCGGGTTGGTCAGCGGGGCCGCGCTCGCAGCCAACCATTCAGGTTCTGGGGCTGCATGCATTGCGCGCCGTGATCGTCGGCATCGTCATACTGTGTTTCTTTTGGGGTCTTGCCAAGCTGCCGCTGGCGGAGGCCATCGGGCTCAGCTTCATCGCGCCCTTGTTCGCCCTCTTTCTCGCCGCGCTGCTGCTGGGCGAGCGCATCCGGCGGCAGGCGATCTGGGCGTCGATGGCTGGCATCGCCGGCGTGGTGATCATAATGGCCGGCCAGTTTGGACGGGCAAGCTATTCGCAGGATGCCGTGCTGGGTACGGCAGCCGTGCTCGTATCGACCGTGTTCTACGCCTACAATCTGGTGCTCGCCCGGCAACAGGCGTTGTTAGCCAAGCCAATCGAGATCATGTTCTTCCAGAACCTCGCCATTGCAATCATCCTCGGCCTCGCCGCGCCATGGCTCGCCGTCGCGCTGCCGATCGATCTCTGGCTTCCCCTGGCCGGGGTGACGGCGCTGTCGCTTATCGGCCAATTCATGATGAGTTGGGCCTATGCCCGCGCCGAAGCGCAATATCTGATCCCGACGGAATATTCGGCCTTCATCTGGGCGGTAGCACTTGGCTGGCTCATCTTCGATGAGGCGGTTACCTGGACCACGCTGGCAGGGGCATGCCTGATCATCGCCGGTTGCTTGATCGCCATGCGTGCAAATCCGAAACTGGCCGAGCCGATCGAGGCGACAATCTGAGGAACTCGCTGCACCCGGGCTGTCTTCATGCCGCTGATATCCCCGGTACCAGGCTAATGGACTGACCGATGCCTGTTTGAATTCACCCTGATTGGCAACGGTTACGCCTCGGCGATCATAGCGATCGAGATCTTGAGCCTGGGGATGCGGACAGGGAGCTTGGCGCCTTGCCGTGCCGGCGGATCGGTCGGAAACCACTTCACCCATTCTTCGTTCATGCCTGCAAAATCATCCTCGTCGGCGAGGATGACGGTGGCGCTGACAGCCTTGTCGAGTGTCGTTCCGGCGGCCTTCAGAATGGCCGCGATATTGCGCAGGGCCTGCGCTGTCTGCTCCTGTATCGTCTCGCCCACAATCATGCCCGTCGCCGCGTCGTAGGCGGCCGTCCCGGAGACAAACACCAGTCCCGCACATTTTACCGCGTGACTGTAAACGGGTGGAGCTTTGGGGAGATCATCGCCAGATACAATGGTCCGTGGCATGTCGATGCTCCTGCCTCTGATGATTGCGTCTTGCACCTGATGTCGACAACAATCAAGTCGACCGGAGAGCGAACAGCCTTGGCCGAATTGGCGACAGAGAGGGCGGGGAACCCAAGCGTTCAGGGCTCCCCCACCACCTCCGCATACCCCCTCACCGCCCCGTCCTGCCCGCGTATCCGCCAAATCTCCCCGTCCCGCGCCTCGACATGACACGGCCCAATCGGCACCTTCCCCCCGCCGTCTGGCAGGTCCAGCACATAGACGGGGTTGCAGATGCCCGACAGGCGCTGGCGCAGCGCGGCGACCAGCGCCTGGCCTTCCGCAATGGTGGTGCGCCGGTGCGCCATGCCGCGCGCGAGGTCGCCATGGTGGAGGTAATAGGGTTTGACGCCGAGGCGATACATCAGCTCGCGGCAGAGCTCCTCCAGCACCTCGACCGTGTCGTTGACGCCTTTCAGGAGAACGCTCTGGTTGAGCAGCACGAAGCCGGCCTGCCTCATTGTGCGGCAAGCCTGCTCAGTGGCCGGCGTGATCTCGCGCGCGTGGTTGAAATGGGTGACGACGCTGACCATCAGCCGGCCCTGCAAGGCCTGGACCAGCCCTGCCGTGATGCGCGAGGGCAGCGCCACCGGCACGCGCGTGTGGATGCGCAACAGGCGCACATGCGCGATGGCCTCGATGCGGGCGCGGATTTCGGCCAGCGCCTTGTCCGGCAGGGAGAGCGGGTCGCCGCCGGTCAGGATCACCTCGCGGATTTCGGGATGCGCCGTGATATAGGCGAAGGCCGGTTCCAGCGCCTCGCGCGTATAGCCGCGACCGATCGAGGTCAGCGATTCCTTGCGAAAGCAGAACCGGCAATAGACCGCGCATTGATAGGTCGGGAACAACAGCACCCGGTCGGCATGGCGATGCGTCAAGCGTGGCACCGGGCTGAATTCATGGTCGGCGATCGGATCGTCGAGCTCGCCCTCCTCTTCCACCAACTCCTGCGGCGACGGGATGACCTGCGCCCGGATCGGATCGGCGGGGTCGTTCCAGTCGATCAGGTCGAGATAGGCTTTTGGGATGCGCACCTTGTGGTTCGCGGCCGCTTCTTGCACCGCCTCGCGCTCGGCCGGCGACAGCGGCAGGTGGTCGAGGTCGCGCACATGCCGCACGCCCTGGCGGACATCGTCCTGCCAGGCGGCGTCGGCGCGCAGCTCGGCCGGTGCGCCGGCCGCATCGTCGATGTCGAGTTGTGAGGTCATCGAAGGCTCCTTGAGTTCGGGCTGGATACAGCATCGGAGCCGAGGGTTGAACCCTTGCTCGATGTACGGACGAGAAGGCTCGTGTGCGGTTCCTTGAAGCAACTTGCGGCACATATCTGCAAGGCCGCATTCTACGGCTGATCTCACGGCATGGATCCCAGGGTCTCCGCTTCGCTCCGTCCATACATGACGAAGACATGGAGGCCTGTGGCTAGTCGCGAATGCTGGAGAATGGCCGAAGCGTCCACCCCTTCGTCATCCTGGGGCGGAGCAGGAGCGAAGCGACGTCGCGGAGACCCCGGGTCCATGCGTGACTTCCGAGCGCTGCAACGGTGCAGCTTAGGGCCCCTCTCCGAACCGCTTCGCGGTCCCCGGCGCCTCCTCCAGCCTAACACCACCTACGAACCCATAGCCGTTAAAGCGCAATGGTATTAGTCTGCCCTCAGGGGAACGGGGGACTTGGCGCAACAATGAATTTCAACTCGGGCCATGGCTACCTGCTCATCGGCGGCCTCATCCTGATTGGCGGCGGGCTGCTGATCCTGTCGCTGATCGTCAACCTCTGGGTGGCGCACAGCGTGCGCGACGATGTGCGCCATCGCGAAAAGCTGCTGGAATATCATCGCAACATCTTTTCGCAGCTCGGCGTCATCCTGATCGGCATCGGCGTTTCCCTGTTCATCTTCTTTTTCCAGCAGAATTATCAGGACCAGCGCAAGCGCGACACGGAGCTGCAGCAGGTTATGGCGAAACTCGCGGCACGCATTGCCCGTGGCAGCGCCGTCGCCGGATCGCTTGGCGAATTCGACGAATTGCTGGATCAGGGCGGCCCCTATGTCAGCCCGGAAATTGGCGGCAACAACGCCGCGGTCAGCGCCCAGGGCGGCGCCGCGCTCGCCAAACAGGTCTCCCAGATCCTTCTGGTCGAGCGTGATGTCGATGTTCAGGACTTCGATATCCTCAATCTGTCACGCGATTTCGAATCGTCTTTCGTCGTCAACGAACTCAACCCGACATTGTGGTTCAACCTCGTGCGCGACGAGGCCGACATCAAATACGCGACCACGCAGATCGCCCTCGACTACAAGGACCTGCAGGATGCCATCGGCGGCGAGCCGGTCGAGACTGCGGTCGCCGATCCTGAAAAGGCGCGCCGGATCAAGCAGGAGGTGCTCGACATCTTCTATGACGCCGACCTGCTGCGCCAGCGCAGCAGGCGGTTTCTGGCCCGCGCCTGCTGGCTTTTCAGCAACGGGCGCGGCTTCGTCAAGCTGGCGCCTGTCGAGGCGATCGAAGCCGATACCCGGTCGCACCAGAAATGGATCGACCGGGCAAAGCCCGTCCTGACACAAATGACGTCGGGCAGCGGCGACTGCTTCAAATTGCTGCAGTTCGGCCCGGCGTCCTGAGTTTAATGCATGTCGCGCAAAAGTGTGCAGCGGTTTTGCGATAACGACATGCATAAAAACAAAACCTAAAGCGCGTCGCATGAGGCCCGTCAAACACGACGCGCTTTAGACGACAACGATTGATCCGCCGGGCTGAGAGGGTGTACCAACACGGGTGCAAGCCGGTTCAGGTGGATTTGGGACTCGATTTTGCTGCGCCTGGCCTAATCGCCGCTGGTGCAGAACGGGATAGCCATTCCGATCACAGGCCCTATAACAGGCCGACAGGATTCTGGTGATCAAGGGGAGACGATGCGTTACATACGTCCGCTTTCAATCGAAGATGCCGTTGGCCAGTTGGCCGGCTCGTCTGGCACAGCCGCCATTCTAGCCGGAGGCAGCGACCTCCTGGTGAGGATGAAGGGCGGCTTCGTCGAACCCGACCTCATCGTCGACATCAAGGCAATCGAGTCTTTAAGCGAAATCAGGGAAACGGCGGAGGGCTTCAGCATCGGCGCTGCGGTCCCCTGTGCCGTCGTGGGAGAGAATGCTTCCCTGAAAAAGGCATGGCCGGGGGTCGTCGAGGCGGCCAAGCTGATCGGCTCGAAGCAGGTGCAGGGACGCTGCACCATCGTTGGCAATCTTTGCAACGCCTCGCCGGCGGCCGACAGCGTGCCGGCACTGGTTGCCGCAGGCGCCAGGGCTGTGGTTGTCGGGCCGGGAGGCAGGCGCACGATTGCCGTGGAGGCTGTGCCGACCGGGCCGGGCAAGACCTCGCTCGCCAAGAGCGAGATCATCGAGGCCATCCTGCTCGACAAGCGCGCGCCACGCTCCGGCGATGCCTATCTGCGGTTCATTCCGCGCACGGAGATGGATATCGCCGTGGTCAGCGCCGGCGTGAACCTGACGATCGATGAGGCGGGTGTGGTGAAATCGGCCCGCGTGGCTGTGGGCGCAGCGGCGCCGACGGTGCTGCTGGTCGAGGAGGCCGCCGAGGCCCTCATCGGCAGGAAGCTGGACGAAGCCGCACTTGAGCGGCTCGCCAAGGTCTGCGCGGGCGCCTGCCGACCCATCGATGACAAGCGCGGCACCGTCGAATTCAGAAGGAAAGTTGCGGGTGTGCTGGCCAGAAGGGCCGCCATGACCGCCTATACACGTGCAGGAGGCAAATGATGGCCGGTGTAGCAGTCTCAACGACAATCAACGGCGACAATGTCGAGTACCTTTGCCAGCCTGACGAGACGCTGCTCGACGTGCTGCGCGATCGCCTCGGGCTGACCGGCGCCAAGGAAGGCTGCGGCACCGGCGACTGCGGCGCCTGCAGCATCATCCTCGACGACCGGCTGGTGTGCTCGTGCCTCGTGCTTGGCGCGGAGGCCGAGGGCCGCCGCGTCGAGACCGTCGAGGGCATGGCGCATGGCGACACGCTGCATCCGCTGCAGCAGAAGTTCCTCGAGCACGCGGCGCTGCAATGCGGCATCTGCACGCCGGGCTTCCTGATCGCGGCGAAGGACCTTCTGGCCAAGAACCCCGACCCGAGCGAGGAGGAAATCCGCTTCGGCCTCGCTGGGAACCTCTGCCGCTGCACCGGCTATGACAAGATCGTGCGCGCCGTCCAGGACGCGGCAAACGTGATGAAGGGAGCCTGACGATGAATTTCGATCCACGTTTTGCGGGGCGCAGTTTCACCTCTGTCGGCACCCGCCCCATCCGTCCCGACGGCGTCGACAAGGTGACGGGCCGCGCCCGCTACGGCGCCGACTTCAACATGGCCGGCCAGCTGGTCGGGCGTGTTCTCAGAAGCCCGCACGCGCATGCGAAGATCAGGAAGATCGACACCTCGAAGGCGGAGCAGCTCCCCGGCGTGAAGGCGGTGATCACCGCCGCCGACCTGCCCGACCTCACCGACGGCGATGCCGGCATGTACGACATCCTCGACAACTGCATGGCGCGCACCAAGGCGCTCTATGACGGCCATGCCGTGGCCGCGGTCGCAGCCGTCGATGCCCGCACCGCCAGGCAGGCGCTGAAGCTGATCGAAGTCGACTACGAGCTGCTGCCGCATGTGACCGATGTCGACGAGGCGATGAAGCACTCCGCGCCTCTCGTCAACGACGCCATCTTCACCGAGGGCCTCGAGCAAAAGCCGGTAAAACCGTCCAATGTCGCCAAGCGCAGCCAGTTTGGCCATGGCGATGTCCATCAGGGTTTCGGGCAGGCCGATTTCGTCGTCGAACGCTCCTTCAAGACCGAGCAGACGCACCAGGGCTATATCGAGCCGCATGCCTGCGTGGCGAGCGTCAGCTCCGATGGCACCGCCGACCTCTGGGTCTGCACGCAGGGGCATTTCGTCTACCGCCAGCATTGCGCCCAACTGCTCGGGCTGGAAGCCTCGAAGCTGCGCGTCACCTCCTCCGAGATCGGCGGCGGTTTCGGCGGCAAGACCCATGTCTGGGCCGAGCCGGTGGCGCTCGCTTTGTCGCGCAAGGCGGGCCGGCCGGTGAAGCTGGTGATGACCCGCGATGAGGTGTTCCGCGCCTCGGGCCCGACCAGCGCCACCTCGATCGACGTCAAGATCGGCGCCCGCAAGGACGGCACGATCACCGCGGCCGAGGCGACGCTGCGCTACACCAGCGGCCCCTATGCCGGCATGTGGGCCGAGCTTGGCGCCATGACGGCGTTCGCCTGCTACAAGCTCGATAACGTCAAGACCGTGGGCTATGAGGTGCTGGTCAACCGGCCGAAGACGGCCGCCTACCGCGCGCCGTCGGCGCCGATGGCGGCGTTTGCGGTGGAAAGCGCCGTCGACGAGCTCGCCAAGCAGATCGGCATCGACCCGGTCGAGTTCCGCATCAAGAACGCCGCGCAGGAAGGCACCCGCTCCTCCTACGGCCCGGTCTACGGGCCGATCGGCATCGGCCCGACGCTGGAAGCGGCGAAGAACCATCCGCACATGAAGGCGCCGCTAAAGGAAAACCAGGGGCGCGGCATGGCTTGCGGCTTCTGGTTCAATTTCGGCGGCCAGACCTGCACCGACCTCAACATCGGCATGGACGGCTCGGTCTCGCTTGCCGTCGGCACGGTCGATGTCGGCGGCTCGCGCGCGTCGCTGTCGCTGGTGGCGGCGGAGGAGCTCGGCATCGACTATTCCCACGTCAAGGCGATCGTCGCCGACACATCCTCGCTCGGCTACAACGACATGACGGACGGCAGCCGCGGCACCTTCTCCTCCTCGATGGCGACCATCTCGGCCGCCCGCAACGCGATCAGGGTCCTCAGGGAACGCGCGGCGCAGATGTGGGACGTGCCGGTGGACGATGTGCACTGGGAACAGGGCCATGCTATCGCCAGGGGCGAGAAATACGGCAACCTCTCGCCGCTATCCTTGAAGGAGATTGCCGCGCAATCCGGCAAGACCGGCGGGCCGATCGCCGGCCACAGCGAGCTGGTCGCCGACGGCGCCGGCGTGTCCTTCGCCACCCATATCTGCGACATCGAGGTCGACCCCGAGACCGGCGCCACCCGCGTGATCCGCTACACGGTGGTGCAGGATGCCGGCAAGGCGGTGCACCCGACCTATGTCGAGGGCCAGTACCAGGGCGGTGCCGCGCAAGGCATCGGCTGGGCGCTCAACGAGGAGTATATCTATGGCAAGGACGGGCGGCTGCAAAACCCCGGCTTCCTCGACTACCGCATCCCGGTCTGCTCGGACCTGCCGATGATCGACACGCAGATCCTCGAGATCCCCAATCCCAACCATCCTTACGGGGTGCGCGGCGTCGGCGAGACCTCGATCGTGCCGCCGCTGGCGGCGATCGCCAATGCGGTGTCGAACGCCGCGGGCGTGCGCATGACGCATATCCCGATGTCGCCGCCGCGCATCCTGGCGGCGATCGAGGCTGAACGGGAAGGCTGATGGTCGAAGTGACGCTCTGGGGATCGCTTGGCGCGCTCGCCGGAGGCCAGAGCAAGGTCGAGATCGAGGCCAAGGACATAAGGGAGCTGTTCAGGAAACTGGCTGAGCAGTATCCCGGCCTCGAACCCTTGATCGAGAAGGGAATCGCGGTGGCGATCGACGGGACGATCTATCGCGATACGTGGTCGAAGGAATTGCCGGAAGGAGCGGAGATTTTCCTGCTGCCGCGGTTGGCGGGGGGGTGATGTTGGGGGCGAGGACGCGCGGTGTGTAGAATGGCAGCTTTGCGCCTCATCTCCGTCGCTCAAGTACGTGCATGCGGTACCCGGAAGCAGACACTCGTTCAGCCTAGAAGCGAAAGTTCGTTTCGTGCCTTCCGACAGCGTCAGCATCGCCGCGACTTAACTGATTGCAGGCCCCTTTTTGCGCCCTGCTCAGTCGTCGTCCTGCCACCTGCGCAGACCCGTCTGGTCATGGTAGGCCATGCGATCCGTTGTGGTGATGAACTCCATCGTCGTGCCCCACGGCATGCGGCAATAGCAGACCTTGTTTCCAAGACCTTTCTCGGTTGCATAGGGGATAGCGCGCGGCGCGGTGAGAGGGGTGCCTCCAGCCTTTTCGAAGCGCTCGACCGATGCGTCGATATCGTCGGTGTAGAGAGCGAAGTGCGTGATGCCAAAGTCGCTCGCCCGGATCGGCTGGGCTTGCTCGGGGCCGTGCATTTCGAAGAGCTCGATATCGGGTCCGGTTCCGATCTTGACCATAGCCTGCGCACGCACGACCGTTCCGGGGAAAGCGCCGACGGCCCGCTCGAATTCGGGTCCCTGCCGCGGCGGATCCTCCGGTCCGAAGGACTGGTAGATCACCTGGCCGCCGAAAGCTTCCACCAGGAACGATTTTGCCGCTTCGATGTCGGGCACCGTGATGCCGATATGATTGACGCCGCGAATGACGGGTGTGGTCATGACAGTTTCCTTTCTTGTTTAGTCGATCCGCCCCGCCCACGACGGCGCGGGCGCAGAGTTTCAATTGGCCTTGAGGAAATCGATCAGAGCGGCCGCGACTTCATCCGGCCGCTCGTCCGCGACATAGTGGCTGCACCGCGCGATCGAGCCGCCCGTTACATTGGTGGCGAACTCCTTGAGCATCGGCACCATCTGCGCGCCGAAGCGCTGGTCCCCACCCAGGCCAAGCACCGGCATGTCGAGCGGCTGCTTCTTGTACTCGAGCGCGGCCGCATGATCGGCGGCGAGGGTGCGATACCATTCCATGCCGCCGCGTGTGCGGCCAGGAAGCGCCATCGCTTTCGCGTAGATCTCGATGTTCGCCGGATTGAAGGTGCTGTGATCGTAGAACCGCTCTGCCATGAAGGTCGAAACATAGTCATATTCACGGCCATGGATCAGGCGCTCGGGCAGATCCCGGTTCATATGGAAGCTGAAGTGCCAGAGCCTGGCGGTTGTCGCCTCCCATCCAGTCCAGCCGGGAAGCGGAACATCAAGGACGGCCAGGTGGGTAACAGCCTCCCGATAGATGGCGGCCTGCGGCAACGCGACCATTCCGCCAATGTCATGGCCGCACACGGCGTAGCGTTCATGCCCAAGGGCAACCATGACCTCGTGCGCGTCGCGCGCCATCGTCGCCTTGTCATAGCCGTCGAGCGGGCAGTCGGAGAAGCCCGCGCCGCGCAGATCGATGGCCACCACGCCGAAATGCTCGGCCAGCAGCGGCATCACATGGTGCCATTCCCACCATGTTTCCGGCCAGCCGTGAAGCAGAAGGATCGGCGGGCCTGAGCCTCCCCTGACGGCGTTGATCTTGATGCCATTCACCGGCACCAGTTGCTGGGTAAACCCCTTCAAAGTTGCGATCATGATCGCATTCCAGTCAGATGTTGACGTTCAAACAGAGCTCGCTGCCAGCGCTCAGGGCTGGTCGAAATCGGTGGCGATCGTGATGTCGCGCCAGGCGTCGATATCGCTGCGGAAGGCAGCCAGCTTTCGCTCGGCGATCGCATGCGCGATCGGGCCGAGCGGCAGATGAAGCGGGGCATCATCGGCGTTGACCGCCTGCAGGATCACCGCGATCGCCTTGTCAGGATCGCCCGCCTGATTGCCGTCACTCGTTTCGCGATAGTGCTTGCGTGAGGTCGCGGCGTATTCCGGCATCTCGTTGGCCGCCATCGTGATCGAACGGCCAAGGAAATCGGTGCGGAACGGCCCAGGCTCGACGATCAGCACGCGGATGCCGAACGGCTTCAGCTCGCCGGCGAGCGCCTCGGAAATCCCTTCCACGGCGAATTTGGCGGCGTTGTAATAACCTCCGCCGCCGCCGCCCGCGATGCCGGCGCCGGACGACATGTTGACGATCGTTCCGCCCGAACGTCGCAGGACGGGCAGGGCGGCTCTGGTGGTTTCGATCAGACCAAAGACATTCACCTCGAACATCGGACGATATTCTTCGGGCGTGCCTTCCTCGATCGCGCCGAACAGTCCGTAGCCAGCATTGTTCACGAGCACGTCAAACCCACCGAATGTCTCGACCGCCTTTGCGACCGCTTCCTTGGCTGCCGCCGCATCCGTCACGTCGAGCGGCAAGGTGATCATGCGGCCGCCGAAAGGCTCGGCCATTTCTTCGGTCGTTTTGACATCGCGGGCCGTCGCGATGACCTGATCGCCGCGCTGTGCTGCGGCGAGCGCGAGCCGCCGGCCAAAGCCGCTTGAGCAGCCTGTGATGAGCCAAGTTTTCATTACATCTTCTCCGAGTTGTTTTCAGACGACGCCAAACTGTCGCCGCCACGAACCGTCATATCGGCCATGATCGACCAGTCCTTGTCGCCGAGGCCCGCCAATACGGCGTTGTTGAGCCCCTCGCGGACAGCTTCAAGCATCGGGAGCGTGCGTCCGATTTTGTTGCTGGCCTCAGTCGCCAGGCGCATGTCCTTGAGCGCGAGCTTGGCTTTGAAACCCGGCTCGAATGATCGCTCCGTGATCTGCGCGCTGTAGCTCTGATAGGCGCGGCCCGAGAACAGGGTGCCCAGGATGAGTTCAAAGAATTCCGCACGGTCGAGGCCGACGCTCTCGGTCAGCACCACACCCTCAGCCATCGCCTCGATAGCCATGGCGATCATCATGTTGCAGGCGAGTTTTGCCGCATTCGCTCGAGCGGGGTTCTCCCCCAACTTCCAGACCTTTTTGCTGAGGCGGGCGAGCAGCGGCTCGATCGCGGCAAGTGCGTCGGCCTTCCCGGCCGCCAGAATGTTAAGCTGGCCACTCGCCGCTACGCTCGGTCGACCGAGGACCGGTGCGGACACATAGCCAAGGCCTGCCTCTTCGTGCAGCAACTCCAGTTCTCGCGCGAAAGCGACCGAGATCGTCGATGTGACAACATGGGTCAGCCCTGATTGCGCGCTTGCGAGCAGGCCGGCATCGAGGATCACCTCCCGAATGGCAGAATCGTCGGACAGCATCGTAAAGACTGCGTCAGCCTGAAAAGCGTCCGCCGGGAGCTCGACAAGCGTCACACCGGGGACGCCATCCTGGGCGACCTTACTCCGATTCCAAGCTCGCACGTCATGGCCTGCCTTCACCAGGTTCAGGGCCATTGCTGAGCCCATACTGCCGAGACCGATAAATCCGATCTGCATGTTCTATCTCCCGTTGTTCAGATGCGAGTTGGGCGCAGGGTCGGACCCGGGCCGCGGGGCGATCGTCAGACCGAGACCCGCGCCGATGAGTTGGCCGGTCGCGATGCCGAAGCCACAGGGGTGGCTTCGGCGCATGGGTCACGAAACTTCCGCAGCCCTGAGCCTGGACATCAGGGCATCGGCTTTATTTGCTCGCCGCTTCGGCGATGACATCGGCGACTTCGCGCGGATGCGAGATGTAAACCGCATGGCTGGCACCGGGCACCTCGGTGACCTTCGCACTTGCCCGCTTGTACATAGACCGCTCCGCCTCGGCGCCGACAGCCATGTCCAGCCCGGCCACGATGCCGTAGCTCGGCTTGGTCTTCCAGGCCGCGTGCTGCGTCTTGGTTCCGAGGATCTTCGCCGAAACCGGCACCTGCGAGTTAGTCATGAAATCCGTCTCGGCCTTGGACAGGTCAGCGGCGAATCCCGCCCGGAACTTCGCGGGATCGAACAGCAGGAAGCCGTCAGAAGTCGGCTTGAACGCGTCCGCGGTCGGACTCGGCCACTTCTCAAACACATCGCCTACGCCCTCGCCAACATCCGGGACGATGGCCGCGACATAGACAAGTGCCGAAACCTTCGGGTCGACGCCGGCTTCGGTGATGATCTGACCACCATAGCTGTGGCCGACGAGGACGACCAGCCCATTTTGCTGCTCGATAGCGCGGTGAACCGCCTGAACGTCATCCGCCAGCGAAGTGTTCGGTTCCTGAACGACCGTGACTTTCAAGCCCTTGGCGACCAGGCGCTCATAAACGCCCCTCCAGCCGCTGCCATCGACCAACGCGCCATGGACCAAAATCACATTTTGGGTCGGCTGCGCGAAAGCGGAGGGCGCGCCGAACACCACTGCAAGAGCCGCAGCACCGAGATAGAGAGACTTGAGAGACATTTGCCGATCCTTCCGAATGACATGAGGTGATACACGAGAGACAGTCCGATGGACCGATGGCAGGAATCTAGGTGCTTAGATTTGTTCTTTAACTGACATAAATGCATTCTCGGTGTTCAGTTTTGTGTGGGTGTGGCGATGGAATGGAGTGACGTCAGAATCTTTCTAGCTGTTGCGCGATCCGGCACGCTCGGCGGCGCCGCGCGTTCTATTCAGGCAAGCCATCCGACCGTCGGCAGGCGCTTGCGCGCATTAGAGCAGGCGATCGGTCACACGCTCTTCCAGCGGACCGCGGACGGTCTTGTCCTGACCGAAGAGGGCCACGGGATCATCGCGCTGGCGGAGCAGATGGAAGAAGGCGCGCTGGCCATGGAGCGCCGGCTTGCGGGGCAAGAGCAGGATCTCAAAGGCAATCTGCGCATTTCATCCGCGGACTGGTTCGGGGCCTATGTCCTGCCTCCCATCCTGGCGGACTTCTCGAAAGCCTACCCCAATGTCGACGTCGAGATTCTGACCGGCACGCGCCTGTTCAACCTCGCCCAGCGGGAGGCCGACGTCGCTTTCCGTATCGTTCCGTTCAACACTGCCGATGTCGTTCAGCGGCGGCTCTTCAGGCTTGAATACGGCGTCTACATCGCCGAGGAGTCGCCTGATCCCAAATATGGCGACGGGACCGGTTTCCGGTTGATTACCCACGATACGTCGACCGGGCAGTTCCCCGATATCGCCTGGCTCATCGAGAGTTTCCCCAATGCGAGACCGGTCCTGCGATCGAACAACCGCAACGTCCAGGGGCGCATGTGCAGGCAAGGGGTCGGGATCGCCGTCCTGCCGCGTATAGTCGGCAATCAGATCTCGGGTATCCGCAGACTGGAACTGCCGACGCCGCCGCCGGCGCGAGACATCTGGATGGGATATCACCGGGACCTACGGCGTCTCCAGCGTCTTCGCGCGTTCATCTCGACGGTATCGGACCATCTCGTGAACGCGACCGCATGATGTGCGGCCCCGGACCGGTGGTTGGCGCATGACAGCGATTGCGACGTCAGGCCACCTCGCGGCAAAGCTCATCGATCACCTGCCAGTGTAAGCCCTGCTCCTTCAGCCCCAGGCTCGCTCATCCTTAGTCAGCACGCCGCAATGTCCGCTCGGACGTTCATGGCCGCAGAACCAGTCGGTCGGCTTCCGGCCCCAAGGCAGACCGCTGTCTTCGGCCAAGTCGGAGCGCCACCAGCAATAATTCGTCCTCCCCCTACTCCCCCAGCGTCGGCTCGGCATTCACCTCCAGCGCCGCTTCCGCCTCATCCTCCTCGCCGAGAACCTCGCCGTGCACCCCCAACGCTCGCCCGATCCAGATCGGGTCGACCAGATGGTCGCGCTTGGGGTTGTTGGGGTGAATGAGGATGCTCAGCCCGCCGTGCTTATCCAACTCAATCACAACTCTTCACCGCCTTCAGCGCTTCGGCACGAGACGGCTTCTCCGCAATCCTTCGAACAGCAGCATAAAACCTTGGATAGTCCCCGCCACACAGGTCGAACAAGCGGAGAAATGCCGGAACCTGTTCGCCGTAGACAGAAGTCGCGGCGAGCTTCGCGTTGTTGATCGGCTGTTCGAACCAGGCGTCATAGCCCCGGTATCCGGCCCAGCGCCTGTCGCGCATGTGCCGGTAGCGCATCCGCATCCTGTCGATCGTCGCTGCCTTGGCGGCCGCCATCTGCTGCGGGGTACGGGGACTTCCATAGACCTGGGCCAACTCGTCGCGCGTTTTCGCCACCAGCTTGAGAAAATCGGCGCTGCGCTTGCGAGCGGCTTCGTAGCGGCGCAATCCGGCCCGATCGCTGGCGGCGCGGAGCCATTTTCTTGTACCGGTGGCTTCGACGGCAACCGCGAAAGCCTCGTTGAATGCGGAATCGCCATCCACATAGAGGCGCTGGTGCGCCAGTTCATGGAAGACAAGGCTTGCGAGATAAATGTCGTCCTGACGAAGCATGGTGCTGAGCAGCGGGTCGCTGGACCAGCCCAGCGTGGAATAGGCGGTGATGCCTGTGACATAGACGTCTAGCCCCTGTCTCTGAAGCTCGACAGCGCTTTCCGTCGCGGATTTCCGGGAGAAGTAACCCCGGTAGGGAACGCAGCCGAAAATCGGAAAGCACCATATTCGTGGCGCGAGCGAGAATTGCGGCGCGGCAAAAACGGCCCATGTCACAGCGTCCCGGTGGATGTCGACATAGCTGCGGTAGCTGCTGTTGTCGGGCAGTGCCAGTTCATCCGTCGCAAACCGTCTTATGGCGCTCGCCGACGTCAGCTTGCTGCGCAATGCCTCAGGTGTCGAAGGATCGCGGATCAGTTTTCCAACATTCTTGCGCGCCGCCATGATCTCCACATGGCCCTCCAGCGACTGCGCGTAATAGGAGATGCTTGTGCAGCCGCTCACTCCGAACGCCATGGTCACCGCGGCAAGTATTCGAAGAACGCGCCTCACCGTTTGCCCACCGCCTGCTCATCTCCCCATGGAGTTCTTGCTCTCACAGGCGCACCGATTTTCGTCAAGCAGACGGTTGTCTTCGGTTAATCGGGCCGCCGCCAGCCTCAAGCCGCCGCGTGTCCGCTCATTCGCCCGCCCAGAGCAGCCGCATATGGCGCTCCCCCACTCCGTCTCGGCTTCGCCGAGCCACCTCTCCCCCACATTCGTGGGGGATGAGGAAACCCAGGCTTTCCAAGGTTGCGACCTTGACGATTATCGTTTCCTCTCCCTCATGTCATGGGGAGAGGTGGCCGCGCAGCGGCCGGAGTGGGGGGCTGGCGCTGCCCTATGCGATTGCCCCGCGTCTTGCAGGACTGGGACAACCGTCTCATTACCACCCTAGTCACCCATGCGCGCCAGCGTGCCGAGATGATTGCCGTCGAGAAATTCCACCGTCATGGCCGACGCCTTGCCGTCGGGGCCGAGCACAAAGCTTACGCCAGACGGCGCGTCCGGCGTCTCGGCGTCCGGATAGGTGACGAACATGTCGCGGTCGAAATGTTCCAGTGAATAGGACCGGGCGCCGCCCGGCCCGACCTTGAGCACAAGGCCGTCGCCCTCACCAGACACAACCGCATCGCCGATGAAGTCGTTGAAATAACGGCCTTTATAGGCGCCGGCCGGCCTGGCCGGACTTGCCGGAGACGGGGGCGCGGCATAGGTGGCCTTGGCGGCGGCGACCGCCGGGCCGAACAGGCTCGCATAGGCATCGTCCCATGCCTTGACCCAGTCCTTCTCGATTTTTCCGTCGAAGGCCATGTCGGCAAAACTCTCGGACAGCCCTTCCGGAACGCCTGTCGAAAAGGCGTTGGCGACAATGACGATACCAAGCTTCTGCTCGGGAAACAGCGTCACCAGCGTGCGGGCACCGACGCTGAAGGCGCCGGCATGGCCCCAGCTCAGCCCGTGCCGGCCGAATTCGACATTCCAGCCGAGGCCGTAGAAGGACTCGCTGCCTGAGACGGGGTTTTTGCCCCGCGTCATCAGGGGAACATGCGTCTCAGCCAGCGCATCGGCGGCAATCAGCGGCTTGTCGTCATAAATGCCGTTGCCGAGCACCAGGCGCACCCATTGTGAGAGATCGCGCGCGGTGGAGCTGACGCCGCCCGCGGGCGCCTGCGCATCCGGATCGCGCTTTATCTTCGCCGCCCAGACGCCATCGACCCTGACATGCAATGCGGCGCGGTTGGCATGCTTGAGGAAATCCGAATAACGCGAACTGGTCGAGGCCATTCCAAGCGGGCGGTAGAGCTTCTCCTCGGCCACCTCTTCCCAGGGCTTGCCTGTCGGCTTCGCGGCCGCGACGGCACCCTCGGTCAATCCGAAATTGCTGTAGGAATAGCCGGCGCGAAAGCTCGACAATGGTGGCACGAAACGCAGCCGATGCAGGATCTCGGCACGGTCATAGCCGATGCCCTCGAGGTCGTCGCCGGCGGTGCCGGGCAGTCCGCTGCGATGCGAGAACAGGTCGCGGACCGTCAGCTCGCTGGTCGGATAGGGCTCGGACAGTCGGAAAGCCGGATCGAGGTCGGCGATTTTGGCATCCCAGGAAACGATCTTCTCGCCGACCAGCGCCGCCACGATCGTTGATGAGACCGGCTTGGAAAGCGAGGCGATCTGGAACACCGTATCGGCGTCGACGGTCTCCGGCTTGCCGGCCTCGCGATGCCCGAACCCTTTGAGAAAGACCACCTTGTCGTCATGGACGACGCCGATGGCGAGCCCCGGCACCCCGCCATCCGCGACGACGCCTTCAGCGAGCGCCTCTAGTTTTGACAAAGCCGCCGCCAACCGGTCGGGCGCAATGTCGTCGGCCGACGCCGCATGCGGCCACAGCATCATGGCAGCGATGAAAGCCCAAATCCGCCAATGGCGCAGAGTCCGGTTCAGTCGCATGGTCGAGCCCCCCTCGGATCGCCTGCATGCACGCGGCCATTTCAGAGCCTGACGCAGGGGAACCTAGCCTGACAACCGGCCCGCAATTCGTCAATGCATGCTGTGGCCAAAGGCGGTTTGCACAGATGTCAAAGCGTGCGTTTGAATGCGGTGACCAGTATATCCCCGCGGCCAAGATCGATGTTGAGGATATCCGAGGCCCACAAATCATATTGCGGGCAGCGTCCGAAGCTGAGCGCCTGATAGAGGGCGACGGCATCCTTCATGAAGTCCGCGGTGTGCAGGCCGACAGTCTCGTGACCCTCCCGGCGCGCGCGATCGATACAGTATTCGATCAAGCTGCGGCCGAAGCCGCGCCCGCGTGCTGACGGATGCACTGCGAGCGTGCGGATGCCTGCCCAGCCTGCCGGCAGTCCGAGCCCTTCGTCGCCGGCCTTCGGGTAGTAGACGACGCTGCCGACGACCTTGCCGGCGCTTTCAAGCACCATGATGTCGCCGTGGCCCTTGTGCTGTTCGAGATCGGCCGAGAGGGCGATGTATTCGAACAGCGCCCGGTCCGTGATCGTGCCCCGATAGGTCTCGAACGCCCTGGCGATCATGACCGAAAGGTCCGAAAGTTCCTTGCCTGTCGCCGGCCTGATGATGGTGGTGTTCTTGTCAAGCATGGTCATGTCAAGCATGTCAGAGTTCCTCGTCTCGTCTTCAGTCCTGGGTGAGCCCCCGGCCTGATCAGCTCGAAGCAGGCGTTGATGGGCAGCAGCGTCAACCCCATCAGGATGAGCGGCAGGGTGCCGATCAGCGAGCCACAGGCCAAGAAGCGTTTGCTCTTCTTGAAACCAGTGACATGATTTCAGCGGCGCACTGAATGAAATTGATCACATTCAAGCCGATCTGGATCGGGATGACGTTGGTTGAATCGTCATCCCGCAACGCTGGCACTTGCTCCGTCAGCGCCCGCGTGATCGCCCAGCGCGTCCATCCTGCTTCATGATGATCTCGCGATGCGGATAGGGGATGCTTATGCCGTTTTGCTTGAACGTGTCCCACAGCGCCAGCAACACCCTGCCGCGCACATTGGTCAGACCTTGCTGAGGGTCGTGGATCCAGAAGCGCAGGACGAAATTCAGCGAGGACTCGCCGAAGTCCGTGAGCCAGCAGACCGGCCGCCGGTCCGCTTCGACCCGGCCGACGCTCATGGCGGCTTCTATCGCCAGTTCACTGACCTGGTGCGGGTCGGCGTCGTAAGAGACGCCGAAATTCACGTCGAGCCGCACGAGGTTGTCGCTGAACGACCAGTTGATGACCCTTTGGGTGATGAAGTCTTCGTTCGGGATCAGGTATTCGCGGCCGTCGCGCGTCACCACCGAGACAAACCGCGCCCGCAATTCGCGCACCCAGCCGAAGGTGCCCTCGAGCGAAATGGTGTCGCCCGGCTTGATCGACTTGTCGACAAGGATGATCACGCCGGAGACGAAATTGGAAACGACCTTTTGCAGCCCGAAAGCCAGGCCGACGCCGACGGCGCCGGAGAATATCGTCAGAGCCGTAAGGTCGAGACCGACGGCAGATAGAGCGATGGCACCCGCCACCAGCACCAGGCCGACCTTTGCGACCTTGCCGACGAGGACGCGGATCGAGGGTGTCAGCTCTTCGGAGATCCGGACGCGCTCATCGATATACTTGCCGACGACCACCGCAAGCCAAACCGTGGCGATCAGCAACAGCGCCGCTTTCAGCACCATGAGAGCCGAAAGGCGAACCGCGCCCACAGGTATCGCGAGGCTGTCCAGGAAAACGGCGGTGTCGTCATCGATGCCCAGGATGACAAGGGCCGCATAGATCCAGGTCAGCCAGCCGAGAACACGCGCGACAAAGCGGTTGCGGATGATGCGCGACAGCACCGACGCGAACAGCCACGCCAGCGATAGCGAGAGCGCGATATAGATGAAATGGCTCCGGCTTGGCCAGGTGACGGCGCGCATCAGCACGAGCGCGGCGAGCAGAAAGATCGTGAACAGGATCCAGTCGGTGCGCCGCAGCAGCGCAACGACGACCCGCAACAGCCCGGGATGCCCCTTGATCTGGCGTGCCCGGTTTTCCAGGAGCGGTTCGATGCGCCGCGCCGCGAGCTTCGCCGCGAGGAAGAGCGCGACGATGATTGCGACCTGATAGAGAAACCACGGCGTGGCGGCATAGTCGAACCATCCGCTGGCCCAGGCCAGCGATCTATCGATGGCGTCGCGAAAATCCATTGCCACACGACCGTTATGGATTGGCGAACATCAACTCGCCATCCACAATGTCGCCGGCCTCGTGAATGGTCAAGCCGACGATCAGCACGCCTTCCGGCGCCGGTGCCTCAACTCCGCAACCCGGGTGCTTCCTGCCCGGTGCGCTCGACATATTCCGTGTAGCCGCCGCCATAGGTGTGAATGCCCTCGGGCGTCAACTCCAGCACCCGGTTCGACAGCGCCGCGAGAAAATGCCGGTCGTGCGAGACGAACAGCATGGTGCCTTCGTATTGCGACAGCGCCGTGATCAGCATCTCTTTGGTGGCAATGTCGAGGTGGTTGGTCGGCTCGTCCAGCACCAGGAGATTGGGCGGATCGAACAGCATCAGCGCCATCACCAGCCGCGCCTTCTCGCCGCCCGACAGCACCCGGCATTTCTTCTCGATCTCGTCGCCGGAAAAGCCGAAGCAGCCGGCAAGCGCCCGAAGCGGCGCCTGGCCTGCCTGTGGAAAGGAATTTTCCAACGTCTGGAACACGGTGCGCTCGCCCTCCAGCACTTCCATGGCGTGCTGGGCGAAATAGCCCATCTTGACGCTCGGGCCCCGCGCCACCGTGCCATTGTCGGGTGCGGCAGCACCTGCCACCAGCTTCAACAGCGTCGACTTGCCGGCGCCATTGACGCCCATGATGCACCAGCGCTCGCGCCGCCGCACCTGGAAGTCCAGCCCCTCATAGATGGTGCGGCTGCCATAGCCCTTGTGGACGTTCTTCAGCGTGACAACATCCTCGCCGCAACGCGGCGCCGGCTGGAACTCGAAATTCACGATCTGGCGGCGCTTGGGTGGCTCGACGCGGTCGATCTTGTCGAGCTTCTTCACCCGGCTCTGCACCTGGGCGGCATGCGAGGCGCGCGCCTTGAAGCGCTCGATAAAAGCGATCTCCTTGGCCAGCATCGCCTGCTGGCGCTCGAACTGCGCCTGCAACTGCTTGTCGGCGATCGCCCGCTGCTGCTGGTAGAACTCGTAATTGCCCGAATAGGCGGTGAGCGAGCCGGCGTCGATCTCGACCACCTTGTTGACGATGCGGTTCATGAACTCGCGGTCATGCGAGGTCATCAGCAGCGCACCGTCATAACCTTTCAGGAACTGCTCCAGCCAGATCAGGCTTTCCAGATCGAGATGGTTGCTCGGCTCGTCGAGCAGCATCACGTCGGGCCGCATCAGCAGGATGCGGGCAAGTGCTACGCGCATCTTCCAGCCGCCGGACAATTTGCCGACATCGCCGTCCATCATTTCCTGGGAAAAGCCAAGACCGTCGAGCACCTCCCGCGCCCGGCCGTCCAGCGTGTAGCCGTCGAGCTCCTCGAAGCGATGCTGCGCCTCGCCATAGCGGGCAATGATGTCGTCCATCTGGTCGGCCTGGTCAGGGTCGCCCATGGCGTGTTCGAGCTCGCGCATCTCGGCCGCTACCGCGCTCACCGGCCCGGCGCCGTTCATCACTTCGGCCACCGCGCTCAGGCCCGCCATGTCGCCGACATCCTGGCTGAAATAGCCGATGGTGACGCCGCGATCGACGGAGACTTGCCCCTCGTCGGGCTGCTCCTCGCCGTTGATCATGCGGAAAAGCGTCGTCTTGCCGGCGCCGTTGGGACCGACAAGCCCGACCTTCTCGCCCTTCTGCAAGGCGGCCGAGGCCTCGATGAAGACGATCTGCCGGCCGTTCTGTTTGCTGATATTCTCGAGACGTATCATGCTTCCACGCGAGGCTTCAGGGGATTTCCCCGCGCCTTACGCGATCGGCCGCGCCAGAGGAAGCCCGCAAATCATGAATACCTGCGCCAAATCGCCCAAAGCCTTGAGGGTCGGTGGACATCGATTGCCTGGCCGAGAATTGGTCACTACCTTGCGGCGATTGCCAGCTCGCAAAGACGGCCATGTCAAATATCGTCTATCCATCCCGGCTGAGGTTAAGAGGCGTCAGCGCAAGGAATCTCGGCCCAAAGTCGAGAAAGGGTCATTCTATTCCGGAAAGCCAGATCCGCGAGGGTTATACCGAGCAGGAAATCCGCTCCGGCATGAAAGTTCTGGATAGCGAGAAAATACTGGAACAGTGGCAGCCGATAAATCCCGCGAGTTTTGCTCTGGCACTGACCCTGGCGATCGGGTGGGACGAGGATATTGGAAGCGATTACTTCGAGGTGTACGTCATCGCCAACCAGATCAGGGATCAGATAAATCTCAACCGGCGCTCGGTCATCTTCGTAGAAGAGTTTGACTGGCCCAGCCTTAAACAAAGCCTCCTCAACATTCTCGATAAATGCGAAGGAAAAAAGTGGAAAGAAAGCGTCCGCGCACTACGAAAACGCTTCGAATGGGAATACGACGGAAACGCTGAGTACGAATCTTGGGTTAAATAATCCCGCTTTTGATCGCAGAGGCTCCGGCGAAGCGAGATCAGCCGCCGTCAGCGTTGCCCGCACCGCCAAAGCTGCCAGCAAATTCGGTGATCAGCTTTTCATATTCCTCCATGGCCGGCAGCGCCTCATAGCTGTGCACGGCTGGCGTGCTGGCCCAGGAGAGTTTTTCGCTTGTCCACGTCTCGACGAACGGCGTGAACCAGCTCGGGTCATCGAGCATGGTCGGGCGCAGATTGACGAACCAGTCGAGCCCCTCCGACCGCGTGAACATCCAGCTCATGCAATAGGGGCAGAAGAAGTGGTGCGAGGCGCCGTGCAGCCCGCCGATTACCGGCTCGCCCTGCGTGACCGCGAACGCCTCCGAGGGAATGGCGGCGCTCAGCGAATAGGCGCTGGCCGACATAAGCTGGCAGCCCGTGCAATGGCAGGCCATGGTCAGCAGCGGCGGCGCGGAAATTTTCAGGCGAACGCGTCCGCAGCGGCATCCGCCTTCGGCAGGCAAGGTCAAGCTTTGCAAGGGTCGTCTCCAACTCTTCACGCGTTGTCGCGCGCTTCAGCCGCCGGTCAACGCGTTCGTCGTCACCACGTTCACGCCGGCCTTGGCAAATTCGGCATTGTGCCGGGCGATGATCTCTCCAGCGGTCTCGCTGGCCGAGTCCATCGTGCTGTGGGCATCGGAAACCACGGTGACGCCCAGTCCCGCAGCCATCGCGCCCATCACTGTGGCCGCCACGCAATGGTCGGTCTGCGCACCGATGAGAACCACCTCGCCGACGCCCTGCCCGGCCACCCATTCGCCAAGCGCTGCATTGCTGAAGGCGTCACCGACGCTCTTGGCGAAGGTCGGCTCGTCCCCGGCCTGGCCGAGCGCTGGCCACACCGGCCAGCCCGGCTCACCGGGCGCCAGCGGATCGCCCTCCGGCCCGTCATGCCTGACAAAGGCGATTTTCCGCCCGCCACGCCGCGCCCATTCGATCAACGCGCCGGCCCGCGCGGCAATGCCTGACGCATCATGGATCGGTGGCTCCGCGACACCGTCAAACATCCCGGTCTGCAGATCAATTACGATGAGCGGCGCGGTGGCCGACGGGCTGGTCTCTAACATGGTTTTTTATAGCACGGGAGCCAGGCCGATCAAGGATCGGGCAGCACTTGCGTGGCTACTGCAAGAGGCCAGAGTTCGAGATACGTAGAAATCCGTTTTTGGCTGCGCTAGCTTGGCCCGCTATTGGCAAAGGGGCGAGTGCATGAAGGAAGAACATACTGTGTTCTTGATCGGCGGCGGCACGGGCGGCGACGAGCAGGCAACGTTTACACTGTACGATATGGGGAAAAAGTGCCGGCTCACCTGTAGCTATCGAAACAAGGTGATCGAGGCCGAGGAGGACGACTATTTCGAAGCCTTGTTCCAGATTCGCCAGCAACTCGAAGTCGATGGGCTGCTGCCCTTTTGTTACGGTGCCAGCGCAAATGTCTATCCCGAAGGCATGGTAATGGAGATGAGCCGCGGACTGACAGTCTGTAAGGTGAAAATGGGCCAGCCGCCTCAGAGAACTGATCTGGTCAACATATTCGACGACGGCTACGACGTGGTGCCTGTGTTCGTACACATGCAACAGCAGTTTTGGGATGCGTGGCTAGCCTCGCTGCCGTCATAGCCGAAAAAGACTTGTCTTGCGCAACCCTGCCCTTCCTTCAAATCTTCACCCAATGCCGCCCATAACCGCATAAGCGCCGGCGACGCGCCCGTCCTCAAGTCGCACGATGGCCGTGACGATCGAGCCGTATGACCCGCGCCAGACGCTGTGGATTCTCCGATGCTCGGCGGCCGAAACCAATGCCCGACCGGTGAAGCGCGCGCCGGCTCGCTGCATGGCGACAGGCTCGCCGTTGACATGGACTTTTACACTCGCAACTCCGGCCTCAGCCGCGTTGCCATCCAGGTCGAGCGTGATGGAAATCTCGTCCCGCCTCTCTCTGTGCCGTGTCTCGACGGCAAGAGTGATAGTGGGCTGCGAGGCATCGATATTGCTGGACGGAAAGCCACCCGTCCGACCGGCAAAGACATCATCCGCCAGGTCCGGCGTGCGCGGCGGCCGGGTGCGGCGCACGGTGGCGCGCTCGAAATCGCCGGCCAGGCGAAGCAGTCTGGTGTCATCATAAGCCTTGCCGGCGAAGGTCAGCCCCACCGGCATGCCGATATCGGCCATCGTCCCCATCGGCACGGTGACGGTGGGAATGCCGAGATGCCGCCACACCAGATTGCCATTGGCGACCCAGGTGCCGTTGCGCCAGGCAAGTGCTGCCGACACCTCGTTGACATCCGCGTCGGCCGGCCCGACATCGGCCACGGCGGAAAACACCACCGCGTCGAGTCCAAGCGCGTCCAGCCAGTCCTCGAAATCGATCCGCCGCGTCGCCTCCAGGCCCTTCAGGCCCTCTTCCAGTGTCGGAATGTCCTTGAACGGCGTCACACTCGCCTTCGCCCGCTCGACATATTCCGCCAGGTCGAAACCATCGTCGCCATAACGGTCCAGCAGCGTACCCGGCGGTTGCGGAAAGATCTTTGGGCCGTCGACCGAGGCGAGATCGGGGAAGGCCGGGTCGGCATTGGCGCGTAGAAAGTCGTCCCAGGCAAAGACGCACAGATCCCAGATTTCGCGTTCGGCGAAATTCCGGGGCACCAGCCCGCGCTCGACCATGTTTTGGGCGCCGGGCCGGTCGCGCTCATAATTGGAGACGACGGGGAAATCGACTTCGACGACATCGGCGCCCAGCCGCCTCAAATCCACAGCCGCCTGCTCCCACAGCGCCAGCACCGAGGCGCGGGTTTCGATCGGTGTGGTCGCTTCCGTATCGCGGCCGATATACATGCGGGGCACGCCGAGCCGCGCACCTTTGAGTGAGCCTTCGAGCCTTAGCCCGGTATAGCGCGGCGGACGCACGGCCGAACTCTTCGGTAGCTCGACCCAGGGCTGCATCCGCCAAAAGTCTCCCCTGGTCTCAGGATCATCCGCCACGATAACGTCGAGCAGTTCGAGCATATCCGCCACGCTGCGCGTATGCGGCACCACCACATCCATGGTCGGCACCAGTGGCCAGTTGCCGCGCACGGAAATGACGCCGCGCGACGGCGTGTAGGCGACCAGCGCATTGTTCGACGCCGGCGCCCTGCCGGACGACCACGTCTCCTCGCCGAGCCCGAAGGCGGCGAAGCTCGCCCCTGTCGCCGTGCCGGAACCGTTGGACGATCCGGAAGCGAAGGCTGCGGTCAGATAATCGGCATTGTAAGGGCTTTCGGCCCGGCCGTAGACGCCGCGCTGCATGCCGCCATTGGCCATCGGCGGCATGTTGGTCAACCCCACCAGCACCGCGCCGCCGGCTCTCAGCCGCGCGATGGTGAAGGCGTCCTCATTGGCGACGAGATGCTCGAAGGCCGGCGAGCCGGCGGCCACCGTCAGGCCTTTCACCTTGTAGCTGTCCTTGGCGGTATAGGGGATGCCGTCCAGTGGCCCGAGCGTCGAGCCGTTCCGGCGGCGCCGGTCAGAGGCGGCCGCTTCCTCGAACATATCAGGGTTGAGCACGGGAACTGCGTTCAGCGCGATGCCGTGGCGGTCGTAATGGGCGATGCGCCTGAGATACGCGCCGACCAGTTCGACGCTCGTGACAGTGCCGTCCTCCAGCGCGCGGCGCAGACCGGCGATCGAGGCTTCGACGATGTGAAACTCGGTCATCACTCCGACCCGTTCAATCCGGCGCGCCAGCAAAAAGCACCACGCCGTCGCCGCCCGCCGCCGGCCATTCCCTGATGGTGCGGTCGTAGCCGCCGGTCAGCACCGTGCCGTCGGCGGCGAAGGCCACTGCGTAGATCGGGCCGGTCTGGCTGTCGAACATGGTGATCTCGTTGCCGCTGTCCATGTCCCACAGCCGCGCCGTGCCGTCGAGCGAACCGGAGAGCAGGCGCTGGCCGTCGGCCGAAAGCACCAGCGCATAGACCGTGCCCGAATGGCCGTCGAAACGCCGGACTTCGCGGCCGCTGTCGAGATCCCACAGCTTGATCGTGTCGTCGCCGCTGCCGGTGACCAGATGATGCCCGTCCGCCGTGAACACCGCGCCATAGGTGCCTTCTTCGTGCCCGCGCCAACTGCGCAATTGCTTGCCGCCGCCGATGTCCCACAGCTTCAGCGTGCCGTCGATGCTGCCGCTGACTGCGCGTGCGCCGTCGGGCGAGACGGCAACGGCGCTGATCGACCAGTCATGCCCGGTCATCACGTGCAGCACGCTGCCCTTCTCGATATCCCAGACGATGACCGTGCCGGTATCGTGGCCGCTGACAGCGCGTTTGCCGTCCGGGCTGATCGCCAGCTTGTTGACGCCGCCATTGCCGCCTGACGAGAAGACATGCAGCACCGCGCCGTCGGAAAGCCGGCGCTGCACGATCTCGCCATCGTCGCCGGCCGTCAGCGCGCTGACGCCACCGGGCATGAACAGCGCTGTCCGCGCCATGTCCTTGTGGACGCCGAGGGTGCGGATCAAGCGCTTGCCACCAATGTCCCAGAGCTTGATCGTGTGGTCGGTGCTGGCGCTCAGGATCGAGTGCCCGTCCGGCGCTACCGCCAGCCAAACGACGGCATCGCGATGGCCATCTGGCTCGGTCGGCAGCGGTGGAGGGGGCTGAGGCAGCGGCGCGACGGTCTCGGGTGGCGAAACGACAGCCGGCGGCGATATCGGGGCTGGCGGGGCAAGCGCGACCTCGGGTGGCTGCACTGGCACTGCGGGCGCGGCAGCAGGCGGCGCCGGCCGGGCCGGCTTGGGCGACGTCTCGGCTGCCTGCTCAGGTGGCGCAGGCGGCGAAGGTGCCGGAACTGGTGCTGCCGCCGGCGGGTTTGCCGGCGCTGGTGCCGGCGGCGCATTGGCGATGTCCTGGCCCTCCGGTTCGCCTGGCGCAACCGCCTCGTCGGGGCTCTTGCCGGACCAGAACCGATCGGCGACCAGCACCAGCAAGGCGACGACAGGCAGAACAAGGAAGACCTGCCGCAGACGCGGCCGGCCGATGTCTTGCGTCTCAGCCGCCCGTCCGAACAACGGCGCTGCGGATGCATGGCTTGGCCGCCCCGGTAACAGGCCGGCCCAAAAAAGCACCGCGGCAACCGCCGAGACGATGCCCGCGGCACCGAAGACAGCCAGACGCACCGAGGTGAAAGCTTCGTCGGCAACCTCGCCGCCATGCGCCAGATACGCCATGGCAAAGCAGGCCGCGCCGATCGCCAGCAGGAGAAGCGCCAGCAGCCTGTCGGCAAATCTGTTCATCGATTCCTCCCCCAAGGCCGGCAGTGGCGGCTGTTTCCCCTTGCGGGAAAGAGTGATTTCAACATCTTGGTCGAGCTTTTCGCAAGACTGATGCAGGTCGTGGTCAGCAGCAGCGACTGGCCCTGATTGGCGCCGCTGGCGCGCCAACCCGGCGGGACCGAGACCGAAAACCGGTAGGTGCCGGGCGAGCGGATTGCGGCCCGGCGCCGGGTCGCTGACATCTTGAAATTGGCGAAGCCGCCATTGTTGCTTCGCTCCGCCGCAATGAAGCCGCCCTGCCCGTCGAACAGCCGCACCATGATGCCGGCCATCGGCCGGTCGGCGAGCCCGTATTTTCGGTCGCCATCGACATCCATGTAGACGAAGGACGAGTAGTTGAGCGTGGTGGTACTCGGCCGCCAATCGGCGCGCACCGCATAGTCGTTCGCGGGATTGGCCCGGCGCCCAGCCTTGCGCCGAAGACGGACTTGCCGCTGCGCCAGCCAGTAGAGAAAAGCCACGCCGAGGACGACTGCGGACACGATCGCGATTTCGACCAGGCCGAAATCACCCATGGGAGCCACTGAATTCAGTCGAGGGCGAGATGTCGATCACTGGGAAACCCATGTTGGCGCTTTGCTGCAGCCTAGCTTGCGCACTGCTCGCTGGACAGATGGCGCAATGAAGGCGCCGACCCGGCGTGGTTGGTGTCGCCCGTCCTCGTCTGGCTTACCACGGAGATCTCTGGGGCAAGCCTTGCCAATTGGCAAACATATGCTATATATTTGCCAGAAAGTGAGATACGCGATGCAGCTTCAGCCTATTATCATCACGCCGGCCGCGGCCGGAGCGGCCGCCATTACCGAGGAAGAAGCCGGCGCCCTGGCGCGCACCACGGTCAATTTGTTCAAGGCCTGGTCGCTTACCGATGGCGAGGCCTGCATCCTTCTCGGCGGCATGTCGCCCCGCACCTGGGCCCGCTGGAAGGAAGGGCTCATCGGCAGGATCGACCGCGATCTCAGGATGAGGATGGCGCACCTGATGGGCATCCACAAAGGCCTGCGCTATTTGTTCAGCGAGCCGTCGCGCGGCTATGCCTGGATCCGCAAGCCCAACGCCGCTTTCGCCGGCCAATCGGCGCTTGATCTCATGCTGCGCGGGGAAATGTCCGATCTTGCCGCGATGCGCGAATGGATCGATGCGGAACGCGGTGCATGGTAAGTGGACTTGCGGTTCGCCGCCACGTTCACTGGCAGCAGACCTTCCGCATTATCCGTTCCATCTACCCGCCGATCGATCTCTTCGAGGATATCGCCGATCCGCGTGACTGGGAGGCGCTTGCCGCCGTCGAGGAAAAGACCAATCCGCGCATCCGGCTCGAGATCGGCGACCTCGGCAAGGTTCCGGCCGCCAGACGGGTTTCCGGCCCAGGCGCGAGCCTGGTGATGGCGCCCTTCGTGCATTGCTCGACCCTGCGGCCGGGCCGCTTCTCGGATGGCAGCTACGGGATCTACTATGCCGGCGACAGCGAAGAGGTCGCGCTCGCCGAGACCATCCATCACCACCAGAAATTCATGCTCGCGACGAAGGAGGAGCCGGGCTGGACGGCAGACTTCCGCGTGCTGATCGGCAGCGTCGACCGGAACCTCGATGACGTCGACGCGGTGCCCGGCGTGCTGGACCCGGACGACTACAGCGCCTCCCAAGCGGAAGGACGTGGCCTCCGCGCGGCCGGAAGCGACGGTCTCACCTGGGCCAGCGTGCGCATATCCGGCGGACGCTGTATCGGCATCTTCTGGCCGGACGTGATCACCATCCCCATCCAGGGGCGCCACTACAGCTATCACTGGAACGGCGCCGGCGTGGATTTCGTGCGCCAGCTCGATACGGGCCGCGTGCTGAGTGTCAGTTGATAGTGAGCGAATAGCGAATAGCGAATAGAAATACTCATTGCAGCCTCGACAGCCGCCCATTCACTATTCGGCATTCACCATCAATTTCACTATTCGCTACTCACTATTCGCTACTCGCTATTCGCTCACTTCAACTCCACCCACACCGGCGCATGGTCGCTGGCGCCGTCCTGCCCGCGCACGTCGCGGTCGATGCCGGCAGCGGTGAGGCGGCGCGCCAGTTTCTTCGACAGCAGTATGTGATCCAGCCGCAGCCCGGCGTCGCGCGGCCAGCGGTTGCGGCGATAATCCCAGAATGTGTAGAGCGTTTCCCTCGGGTATTTCTTGCGCAGCGCATCGAGCCAGCCCTGGTCGAGCAGACGCTGGAACGAAGCCCGGCTTTCCGGCTGCACCAGCGCGTTGTCGTCATAGGAGCGGGTCGGGTAGATGTCGCGCGGCTCGGGCACGATGTTGTAGTCGCCGACCAGCGCCACCGGCAGGCCGGTGTCGAACAGCTCGGCGGCATGCGCCTCCAGCCTGTCGTGCCAGGCCAGCTTATACTGGAACTTCGGGCCGGGCTGCGGGTTGCCGTTCGGCGCATAGAGACAGGCGATGACAATGCCGTTGACCGCCGCCTCGATGTAACGGCTTTGCTTGTCGGTGTCGTCGCCGGGTAAGACATCACGGGTCAGCACGGGTTCCGAACCGCGCGCGAGAATGGCAACGCCGTTCCAGGTCGGCTCGCCCTTCCACACCGCGCCATAGCCGGCATCCGCGAGCGCGGTGCGCGGAAACTGCATGTCCCTCGCCTTGAGCTCCTGCAGGCAGACGACATCGGGTTTGGCCACAGCCAGCCAGGCCAGCAGGTTTTGCAGCCGGCTGTTGATGTTGTTGACGTTGAAGGTGGCGAGTTTCATTTTCTGATGCCGAAGGCGCCCCTCGCTTCGTCATCCTCGGGCTTGACCCGAGGATCCATGCCGTGCCCTCTGCCGTGGAACTCGGCAGGGCAGAATTCTTGACCGTTGCAGCTCTCAGAAGTCACGGCATGGATCCTAGGGTCTGCGCCGCGTCGCTTCGCTCCTTGCTCCGCCCTAGGATGACGAAGCCGTTGTCCACGCCTTCACCCTCTCCGCCAGCGTCTTCAGGTGATCGGCGACGGAAAAGCCCGAGATGGCTTTTCGCGGCTTCAAATCGTGATCGCCGTCTTCCAGCCAGATCACTTCGATCTTGTCGGAGAGCGCGTAGGTCGCGACCTCTTCCTTTGTGCCGAACTCGTCACGCGTGCCCTGGAAGATAAGGGTCGGCGTCTTGAGATCGGCGAGATGCTTTGTCCGCAACTGCGTCGGCTTGGCCGGCGGATGGAACGGATAGCCCAAACAGAGAAGGCCTGCGATTTCGCCCTTGGAGAACATCTCGTCGGCGATCATCGAGGCGACACGCCCGCCCATCGACTTGCCGCCGATAACCAGTGGACCGGTCACGCCCTTCGCCCTGAGGTCGCCGATCGCCTTGATGTATTCCGGGTTCACCGTCTCGGCGCGCGGCGGCGGCTTACGGTGGCCGTAGCGGCGCGCTGCCATATAGTGGAATTCGAAACGCGCGACACGGAAGCCCGCAGTGGCGAGCGCCTTGGCCGTGGCGGCCATCGAGGCCGAGTCCATCGGTGCCCCGGCCCCGTGGGCGAGCAGGATGGCGGTGGCGGCGGTTTCGGGACCGTCGAAGAGGAAGTGGGTCATGGGGCAGTGTCCCGCGCGACGGCGACGCTGCTGATCTCCCCCCTTGTGGGGGAGATGCCCGGCAGGGCAGAGGGGGGCGCGAAGGAATGCCGACCTTCGATCGATCTTTCGAGGGGACAAACACTTCGAAATTGGTCCTCGCCTCGGCGGGACAGCGCCCCCCTCTGTCCTGCCGGACATCTCCCCCACAAGGGGGGAGATTGGCTGTCATCTCGGCCTTCGCCAATCATCATCACCCCGCCGACCGCGAAAAGTGCAAATCGACAAACTGTATCCCCTTGGCCGCCATCCGTGCCCATTCCGACTCCGCATCGAGCTCAAGATACCGCACCCAAAGCCGGCGGGCTTCGCCCAGATTACCGGCGTCGAACTCCAGCCGGGCGAGATTGAACACCGGATCGGCATAGGCCTTGTCGAGCGCAATCGCCTTCTGCAAATGCCGGCGCGCCGAGGCCACGCGGCCCTCATCGCTCATCAATCCGGCGAGGTTGAACCAGGCTTCGACGAAACCCGGATCGAGTTTTATGGCGCGGGCATAGTCATGCGCAGCCTCATTCACGTGGCCGGCGCCGCGCAGGCAGTTGGCGCGGTTGAAGGCGGCGATGGCATCGGACGGATCGATGGAAAGGCAGCGCTGGTAAAGAGCGGCCGCCTCGTCGTGCCGGTCCTCCTCCTCCGCGGCTTCCGCCTCGGCGAACAACTCCTCCAGCGTGTCGTCGTCCGGAGAGCCGAGATCGAACAGAAGCTGACCGTCGATCTCGCTCTCGCCACCGTCGAGATAGATCGCATCATTACGGCCATACTGGGAACCGACGGCGAGCGACTTGGCGGTGAGCGAGGCGACCGGGCCGGAGCGATGCACCGAGCGTGCGATCGCGCCCCATGAGGCACCGCCAGCCACCAGCCCGGCATATTTGTGCGCCAGGATCAGGTCGCGGAAGGAATAGGGTTCGCTGTCATGCTCAAACGCATCGAAGAGCGACAGAAGGTCGAGAGCAGCGGCGGCAAGCCGCGACTGGTCGATGAGCGACTGGCGCGACAGGGCCGACGCCTCCGGCGCCTTCAACAGCCCGAGCAGGCGCAGAAATCCGTTTTCGCTGAGAAGCTTGTGTCCGGCGGCGCGTTCGGCGGCGACCCGGCGCTCGATCTCGGCATCATTTGCCTTGGCGAGATACATGCGGCCGAACACGACATGGCTGGTGCGTCTGGTGACGCCGCGCCGCAACTGGCCCTGCTGGCGCGCGACCTCACGCGCAGCCAGCCGTAGCGGAAACGCCGCCAGCGCGCCGACGACGCCGAACATGGCGCCGGGGATGCCGCCGGCGGGGGCCGTCACGCCTTGCTCTTGCCGACGGCCTTCAGCAAATTGGCCTTCAACGGGTTTTCCTTGGCAGCGCCGCCCGCTGCCGCCTTCTTGGCTGCGGGCTTAGCCGCCTCATCGGCCTTGCTCTTCGACTTGGCCGGCGGCTTGGCCGATTGCGACAGGCTCGCCTTCAGCGCATCCATCAGGTTGATGACATTGCCGCGCTCGGGCGCCGCCGCGATGATCGGCTTGTGGCCCTTCAGCTTCTCGCGGATCATCGCCATCAGCGCGATTTCGTAGCGGTCTTCGTAATTCTTCGGATCGAAGGTGGTTTCCTTCTGCTTGATCAGCGCTTCGGCCAGTTGCAGCATTTCCGGGTCGGGCTTGCCGGCCGGGATGTTGCCGAAATATTCAGCCGTGCCGCGCACTTCGTTCGGGTTCCTCAACGTGCACACGAACATGCCGTTCTCGCGCGCGCCAATGGTCACCACGCGTTCGCGGCTGGACAGCACCAGCCTTGCGATCGCCAGCTTGCCGGATTTGCGCATGGCTTCGCGCAGCACGGCGAAGGTTTCCTCGGCCATCGCGCCATCCGGCGCCAGATAGTAAGGCGCGTCCTGATAGATGACGTCGACCTCGCCCTCGTCGACAAAGGCCTCGATGTTCATCGTATGGTTGGATTCGATGCGCACCGCGTCGAGATCGGTATCGTCGATGATGATGTACTGCTTGTCCTCGTATTCGTAGCCCTTGACCAGGTCCGAGCGCTCGACCAGCCCGAGCTCGGGATCGACCGGCTTCATGTTGATGCGGTTGTGCGTCTTCTTGTGCAGCTGGTTGAAGCTGATGCGTTCGCTGGCACTCGTCGCCGGATAGAGCCGGACCGGACAGCTGACGAGGCTGAGCTTGAGATAACCTTTCCAACTTGCCCTGGGCGCCATGAATTCTCTCCTACGCGGCCGTGCGCTGTCGAACTGATGCAGCGCTGTTCGTCCGAAGGACGAACGAAGACGCCGAAATCCTACATCGAGCCCTCACAATACCGGCAAATCCCTAGCGAAATCTTCCATGTCGGCCCAGGGGTCGCCGGAGGTAGCCAGAAGGCCCGGCAGCGAAGAATAATTCAAATCCTGCGGAGCGTCGATGGATTCCAGGTCGGACCAGCTCACCGGCGTCGAGGCCGGCAAGTTTGTGCGGGCGCGCAGCGAATAGGGTGCGGCCGACGTGTGGCCGCGCGCATTGCGGTGATAGTCGATGAAGATGCGCCGCTTGCGGTTGTCCTTGCCCATGGTGGTGGTGAAGGTGTCGGGTGCTGTGGCAGTCAGATGCGTGGAGATGGCGCTGGATGCCTGATGCAGTTTCTTCCAGTTCTGCTTTTGCGTCACCGGCACGGTGATGTGGATGCCGCTGCCGCCGGAGGTCTTGGCGAACGGCATCAGCCCAAGACCTTCCAGTTCACCCCTGATGTGCACCGCGGCCTCCACCACCTCGCGCCACGCAATTCCCTCGCCCGGATCGAGGTCGAAGACGATCAGGTCGGGCTTGTCCAGTTTTGTCCGATGGGTGCCCCAGGTGTGGAATTCGACGACGCCGAACTGCGCCAGCGCCAGATAGCCCTTGGCACCCTCGACCGACAGATAGGATTTTGTCTCACCCTCTGAATTGGTCGCCTCGAAGGTGACGACCGAAGGTGGCATGCCGGTGAAGGCATGGCGCTGGAAGAAACAATCCTGCGGCTTGCCGGTCGGACAGCGCACCAGAGATACCGGACGGCCGAGAATATGCGGCAGCATGAAATCGCCGACCAGCGCGTAGTAGACGGCGATATCGAGCTTGGTCGGCCCGGTCTTGCCGAACAGCCGCCGCGTCGGGTTGGTCACCCAGATCGTCGCAAGGTCGGCCTCGGCAATCAGCCGTTTGCGTTTCGCCGCGACCGGCGTCGACAGGCCGACATCCCTTAGGCCGCGGAACACGCCGTGACGCAGTGCATTGTCCGAGGTGCGGTTGGCGTAGTGGATGCGCGCCGACAGTAGCGGCCGCACCCAGTTCATCTCGCGCATGATCTCGCGCGGCACGCCTTCGGGTGCGGTGGCGCCTTCGCGCAACGGTTCCAGCCGGGCCAGCAATTCGCTGGCCATCCCGGCATCGAAGCCGGTGCCGACCTTGCCGCGATAGTGCAATTCGCCGTCCCCGAATTCCGCCATGCCAAGTGCCGCCAGCCCCTCGGCGGCGTCCGATGTGGTGTAGCCGGCGATGACGAAGTCGCCCGACTGCAACGCCTTGGTCTTGGTCCAGCTCTTGGTGCGGCCGCTCTGATAGGTCGCGGTGGCGCGTTTTGAGACGACGCCTTCCAGACCGAGTTCGGAGGCCCTGACATAAAGCCCCTGCCCGTCGCCCTCGACATGGTCGGAGAATTGGATCGCGGAGTTGGCGCCAAGGCCGGACAGCAGTTGCGACAGCAGCGCCTTGCGCCTGATGAGCGGCGCCTTGGTGAGGTCCCAGCCATCGAGATACAAAAGATCGAAGGCGTAGAAGTGCAGCTTGTTGCCGGCGCCTTCGGCCAGCGCATCCTGCAGCAGTGCGAAGCGGCTGATGCCTTTGGCGTCGAGCGCGACGACCTCGCCGTCGATAACCGCCTCGCGGCACGGCAGTCTGGCGAAGGCGTGCGGCAGATCTCCATAGCGCTTCGTCCAGTCGAGGCCGGCGCGGGTGATCAGTCGCACCTCCTTGTCGGCCAGATGCGCCATGGTGCGGTAGCCGTCGAACTTGATCTCGTGCAGCCAGGTTTCGCCTGTGCGCTCCCCCGGATTGTCGCCGCCCGGCGGTTTCGGCACCTGTGTGGCCAATTGCGGCTCGATGCGGGCGGGAGGTGGCGCCTTGACGGCGCCGGGCAAGGCGCCTGGTTTCGGCACAACCGGCTTTGCAGGTTTAGCGGCAGGCTTCGGCGGAGCCACCAGCTCCTCGATGCGCTGGCCAGATTTGACGCTCTCGGGCCGGGCAGCAAGGATGTCGAGCTTGGTATCGGCGGCGAGGTCACGCTCCTTGAACAGCAGCCAGTTCTTCTTGCCCTCATCCTCGCCTGGCTTCGGCTTCAGCCGCGTCAGCATCCAGCCGCCATTCAGCTTCTCGCCGGCGAGGCGAAACTTGAAGGCGCCGGTGCGCAGGCTCTTTTCGACATCGTCCATAGGCGCCCAGGTGCCGGTGTCCCAGACGATCATCGGACCGCCGCCATATTCGCCCTCGGGAATGACGCCTTCGAAGTCGATATAGTCGAGCGGATGGTCCTCGGTCTCGACCGCCAGCCTTTTGTCCGCCGGGTTGAGCGATGGGCCGCGCGGCACCGCCCAGCTTTTCAGCACTTCACCGACCTGCAGGCGCAGATCGTAGTGATCGGCTGTGGCATGATGCTTGTGGACGACGAAGCGGTTGCCATCGTCGCTGAGCAGCCCGCCTGCCGGTTCCGGCGTGCGGCTGAATTCGCGCTTGGCGCGATAGGCCTTGAGTTTTGGCGAGGTGGTCATGCCCACGCGCCAGTCGGAATGCCGCGCAAAAACAATGACTTGATGCACATCACTTGAATCATTTTGTCAGCATGCGGCAGGCAGGTGTCGCGCCCACGCGGCTCAATCGTCGGTGGCTGGAGTCAATTCGAGCTCAGCGGGCGAAAGTCCCTGCTGAAGCTGGCCCAACCGGAATTCGTCGACCCAGTAGGCCTCGCCATCAACCAGAACCCGCGCGCTGTAGGCGCCGGCGGAAAAACGCTGCGCGGTGATGTAGACCTTGTGGCGGTCGAGCGCCCGGCGCACCGCAGCGCGCTTGGATTTTTGGGCAGTGACGGAACTGGCCATGACTTGCTCATGCGCTCGACGCCACACAACAGGGCGAGTGGGAGAAGGATGACCGAGACCGGGGTTTGAGTCAATTTGCGGACGATTTTTCGCAGCTGCCAAAAATTGCGTCTGGATGCCCATGGTCTAAACGCATGATGTGCTGAAGGCAAATTGAAGGGACGATCTGCCGAGCGAAACACGAACAGGCTTATCGGGGCAGTCCGTCGGACTCAATTGCCTGGCGGTTCGCACGCGCCTAGGCGTCGATAATTGGGGCGGGGTTGTTCAATGGCATCTGGATCAACAAGCGGCAAAGCCGAGCGCATGGGTTCGCTTGATCTGCTGCGTCTGGTCGCGGCTTTGGCTGTCGTCTGCTTCCACTACTTTTTCCGGGCAGCGCACACAGAACCGCTGCAGGTGAACGGCTACCCCGAAATCGCCCCTTTCGCGATCTACGGCTACATGGGCGTCAGTCTGTTCTTTCTGATCAGCGGTTTCGTCATCGCCTGGTCGGCCGAAGGCAGGAACTGGACGGAGTTCGCCGTGGCAAGGTTCGCGCGGCTTTACCCCGGCTTTCTTGTCTGTATGACCGTCACCTTCATCATCCAATTCCTGGCCCGCGATCCGAACCTTCCATATGACCCGATGGCGTGGGTCGCCAATCTCATTATCGTCGCTCCAGCTCTCAACAAGCCCTTCATGGACGGTGTCTACTGGTCGATCGTGTTCGAGATTATTTTCTATGGCTGGATCGCGATCGCCCTGTTCTTCGGCATCTTCTCGCGCTGGAAGCTGCAAATCGTGGCGACGTGGCTGCTGATTTCCGTGATCAACGAAACGTTCATCCACAGCATGGCCCTGCACATGCTGTTCGCCACGCAATATGCGCCATTCTTCGCCGCCGGAATCCTTGCCCAGCACATGGTCGCGAAAGGTGCGTCGACCGAAGCGCTGGTGCTGCTCGTTGCGGCGTTCCTGCTGTCGTTCAAGTACCTGCATATCGAGGCCGACTGGATGCAGGAAAATTACGGATTCTCACTGACGTTCTCAAAGCTGATTATCGCAAATGTCGTCGTTTTTGCCCTTTTTGGCGCTGCTCTCCTCTTGCGTCACCGCATCGCGCCGACACCTTTGGTGCTCGTCTTGGGCGGGCTGACCTATCCGCTCTATCTCCTGCATCAGCATATCGGCCTGCTCGGGCTCAACGCGCTGTCGCCAACGGTCGGCCGATGGCCGGCCCTCGCAATCGTCCTCGCGGTGGTCCTGTCGGCCTCCTTCGTGGTCTCGTTCTATTTCGAAAAGCCGGTACGCAAGCCTTTGATATCGCTGTTGCTGCCCCCGCTGAACATGATGGCAAGCAAACTTCGGCTCCACCGGCCGGCATAGATCGGGCGCAAGTGAGCCGCATCCGCATGGTGGATAGCGAGTCACAACAGTTCCTCCGCCTTGGGATGAGAACCGCCTGGAGCGTTTCCTGTTTTGACGGAAGCGTAGCCTGCATTTGCGGGACAGTTGGAGCACTCTGCGGGTTCGATGGTTGCGAAGAGTGCGCCGATGTGGCGCCAAGTCTCCTCGACCGTTGCCTTTGGCGTTCAGCGCCTAATCCATGGGTATGGGCCTGATCCATCCGATGTATCCTTCGGCTAGCGCTCCAAGATTATTCGCAGATCGGTCAAAGCCAGCCAGACTTGCCGACGCTTGGAAATCCCCCAATCGGAGGCAAGTCTGTGATGGAAAAGAAGTTGGTGGCTCTGGCGCACCCATATCTCGCGCCGTTTCTGCGCGACATGCTCGGAGCCAAATATCAAATCGTCGAGCTTGCCTCTCCGATTTCGGAGGCTGGCTCGTGTTCCGCCCGTGCCGTGATCGTCGACGGAAGCCGTCCGTTTGATACGAACGTGCTGCAGGTCCTGCCGAACCTTGCCCTGATAGCCTGCTTCAACGCGGGCTATGACGGAATAGATGTGGACTGGACACGAGAGCACGGCATCATTGTGACGCATGCCCCGGACATAAACCACGAGGACGTGGCCGACTTTGCGATTGCGCAGATACTGAACATCTACAGGAGTATCTCCACCGGCGATCGCTGGGTTCGCAGTGGCGCATGGCGATCAGGCCGGAAGATGATAACGCGTTCCGTCGCGGGGCTCCGGCTCGGCATCGTCGGACTGGGCAGCATCGGACGTGCGATCGCTCATAGGGCGGATGTGCTGCGCATGGTGACTTCGTGGTGGGGCCCACATGACAAGCCTGGCACCCCTTGGCCGAAGGCAGCGAGCATTCTTGGGCTTGCACAGGCAAGTGATGTGCTGGTGGTCGCCGCGCCCGCCAGGAACGACAACCGCGGACTGATTTCGGCAAGCGTGCTGCAGGCGCTTGGCCCTCAAGGCGCCATCATCAATGTCGCCCGAGGATCGCTGGTCGACGAGGGTGCGCTGATCGATGCGCTCACGCACGGTGCGCTCGGAGCCGCCGCGCTGGACGTCTACCAGGATGAGCCGGCCTTACCCGGGCACTGGGCTGACATTCCCAACCTATTTCTATCGCCGCACATTGCCGGCGTTACCGATGTGGCCCTGAGCCGCATGGGGGCGCTGGTGCGTGCAAACCTCGACGCCTTCTTTGATGGGGAGCCCGTGCTAACCCCCGTCAAGGCCGCAGCCTGATCCCAAAGCGACACCGCGAATGGCTGTGCAAACGGAGCGCGCGCCCAATATAGTTCATCGTCCAGTTGGAGCACTGCAAATGACCTTGAGCACACGCAAACTCGGCAGCCAGGGGCTGCAGGTGTCGGTGATCGGCCTCGGCTGCATGGGCATGAGCCAGTCCTACGGCCCGGCCGACGAAGCGGAATCGATCGCCACGCTGCACCGCGCTATCGAACTCGGCTGCACTTTTTTCGACACGGCGGAAGTCTATGGCCCCTACACCAATGAGAAACTGCTCGGCCGGGCGCTGAAGGGCCGGCGCGACCAGGTGACCATCGCCACCAAATTCGGCTTCCGCATCGAAAACGGCAAGCAGGTCGGCACCGACCGCGACAGTCGGCCCGAACACATCCGCAAGGCGGTGGACGGTTCGCTCAGTCGGCTCGCCACCGACCATATCGACCTGCTCTACCAGCACCGCATCGATCCGGCGGTGCCGATCGAGGATGTCGCGGGGACGGTGGGCGAACTGGTAGCCGAGGGCAAGGTGCGCTTCTTTGGTCTGTCGGAGGCGGGTGCTGCCAACATCCGCCGGGCGCATGGCGTACACCCGTTGTCGGTGGTGCAGAGCGAGTATTCGCTGTGGGAACGCAATCTGGAGCCGGGGATCATCCCGCTGCTTACCGAACTCGGCATCGGCCTGGTGCCATTCTCGCCGCTTGGCCGGGGCTTCCTCACCGGCGACGTCAAGCGCGCCGAGGATTATCCGGAAGGTGATTTCCGGCGCGGCGACCCGCGCTACCAGGGCACCAACTACGACGCCAATGTACAGGCCGCCGGAGTTGTCCGCGACATTGCTGTGGCCAAGGGTGTCAGGCCGGGCCAGATCGCGCTGGCATGGCTGCTGCACAAGGGTTCCGGTTTCGGCATCGACATCGTCCCGATCCCCGGCACCAAGCGCCGAAAATATCTCGAGGAAAACGTCGCCGCCGTGGCAATCAGGCTCGACTCCGCCGCGATGCAGGCGCTCGACGCGGCACTGGCGCCGGGCAAGGTCTCGGGCGAGCGCTACAACGAGCGCATCATGGCGATCATCGATCGCTAGGGTGGCACAAAGGGAGGCTGGTGAGGTGCCAAAGCTATTCGATGCCGCCCAACAGTTCTTCCGCCCTGTCAATGGCATCCGCCTGGTGCGGCTGCAGGGGCTGGCCGGCGTAGCCTTCGAAGACCGGCAGGAACGGATCGTCGATATCAGTCCTGATACCGGACAGCTGCTCCATCACCGCCAGGCCGCAATAGGGAACGTAGGCAGCCGAATAGCCGCCTTCATGCGACATCATTAGGCGTCCGCCGCAGAGGTCGTCCGCCGCCTGCATCAGCATGCGCGTCATCTTGCGGTAGCTGCCGCTGTGCAGCATCATGCGCCCCAGCGGATCGGCCGCCGAGGCATCGAAGCCGGACGGCACGACGATGAGATCGGGCTTGTAGCGATAAAGCGCCGGCAGCACGATGCGTTCGAACACCGACATATAGGCGCCGTGGCCGCATCCGGCCGGCAGCGGCACATTGATGTTGTAGCCTTCGCCCCTGCCCTCGCCGCGCTCCTTGTGGAAACCGCTGTCATGCGGATAGAGCCCATCCTGGTGGATCGAGATCGTCAGCACGGACGAGTCGCCATAGAAGGCGGACTGGGTGCCATTGCCGTGATGGACGTCCCAGTCGACGGTGGCGACGCGCTCGAAGCCATGCTTGGCCCGGTTCTTCAGGATGGCGACCGGAACGTTGCCGAACAGGCAAAAGCCCATGCCTTGTGCGCGCTCGGCATGATGGCCGGGCGGCCGCACCAGCGCGTAGCCATTGCCGACATCGCCGCTCAGCACCGCGTCCATCACCGCCGCGGTGCCGCCGGCGGCAAGACAGGCAATCTCATAACTGCCATGGCCAAAGGGCGTCAGATAGCTCGCATCGCCACCACGCCCGTCGCTGAGCGTCTTGATGCGGCTGACATAGTCGCGGTCGTGGAACAGGGCGAGATCGTCCTCGCTCACCGCAACGGAGGCGATCTTCGCCAGTTTGTCGGTGAGGCCCGAAACCTCCATCAGGTTGCGGAACCGGCGCTTGGTCGCAGCATTTTCGGCATGCTCGCCCGGCTCGATGGTCAGGCTCGGCTGAAAGAACTGCGCGGCGTTGCCGGTTTCGTGCCAGAGATAGAGTTCGTGGAAATTCCAGCCCGTCGTCATCTGTTGTTTCCTAGCCCGCCAGGATCATCGAGGCGGCACGTTCGGCGATCATGATCGTCGGCGCGTTGGTGTTGCCCGAGACCATCTTTGGAAAGACCGAGGCGTCGGCGATGCAAAGCCCGTCCAGCCCATGCACCTTCATCGACGAAGGATCGACGACGGCCATCGCATCGGTACCCATGCGGCAGGTGCTGGTCGGGTGATAGAGCGTCGTGCAGTGGCCGCGAATATACTGCGCGATCTCGGCGTCGCTCTCGCATTCGGCGCTTGGCGTGATTTCGCCGACCAGCATTTCGGCAAGCGGCGACTGCGCCGCGATCCGGCGGCTGATGCGGATGCCTTCGACCAGCGTCGCGATGTCGGAGCCGTCCTCGTCGCTGATGAAGTAACGCGGATCGATCGCCGGATACTCGACCGGATTGGCCGAGCGCAGCCGGATCTCGCCGCGGCTGTCCGGCCGCTGCAGCGTGGTGTGCAGCGTGATGCCGGGCTTCGACGACAGGAACCGCACATAATCGCGATGCGGGCTGATGGCGCCGTAAAGCTGCAAATCCGGTTCGACATCGGGCCGACTCTTGACGAAGCCGCCCGCCGCCACCCAGGGCGAGGAGCGCGGACCGCTGCGCGATGTCTCCCATTCCAGGAAGTCGCGCTGCAGCGTCTCGTCGGTCCAGGCGCCGACGCCGATCTTGTCCTTCGTATAGAAGGTGATCGGAATGTTGATGTGGTCCTGCAGATCCTTGCCGACGCCCGGCAGGTCATGCACGGGGGCAACGCCGGCCTGGGCGAGCTCGTCGGCCGGCCCAATGCCGGAAAGCAGCATCAGTTGGCAGCTGCCGATCGAGCCCGAGGACAGCACCACCTCGCTGTCGGCGAAAGCGGTCTCCGGCACGCCATTGACCAGATAGCGGATACCCCTCGCCCTGCCCTTCTCGACGATCAGGCCAGTCGCCAGCACCCCGGTTTTCACAGTCAGGTTGGGACGTTCCCGCGCCGGGCGCAGATAGGCCTTGCCGGTGCCCCAACGCTCGCCATTCTTGATGGTGAACTGGAAGAGGCCGACGCCCTCCTGCTCGACGCCGTTGAAATCGCGGTTCTGCTTGAAGCCAGCGGCCTTGCAGGCCTCGATCCAGGCAAGCTCGTTGGGATCGACATGCCCGACATTGCCGATATGCAGCGGCCCGTTGGCACCGTGCAGCGGATCGTTGCCGAGTTCGGCATTGCTTTCGCAGGCCTTGAACACCGGCAGCACGTCGGCCCACGCCCAGCCGGGGCAGCCCATCGCGGCCCAGCCATCATAGTCGGACGGCAGGCCGCGAATATAGATCATGGCGTTCAACGCGCCGGAGCCGCCGATCATCTTGCCGCGCGGCCAGAACACCCGCCTGCCGCGGCAGCCGGCCTGCGGCTCGGTGTAATAGCCCCAGTCGACGGCTGTGTTGAACATGGTCGGCCAGTCCGAGGGCACGTCCGAGGCGAGCGGCGCCTCGCGCCCCGCCTCCAGCAACAGCACCTTGCGGGCCGGATCGGCGCTGAGCCGGTTGGCCAGCACGCAACCGGCCGAGCCGGCACCCACTATGATCGTATCGAACATCGTCAGTCTCTCACTTTCCGGCAGGGGCCGGGCTTTGCACAATGTTGCTCACTGCTGTCTTGCTGTCCGGGCTGGCTCGACGGCGCGCCAGCCAGTGGACGAGATCGCCAAAGCGGCCGACCAGCCCCTTCGGCATCAGCACCACCGACAGCGCGATGATCAGGCCGAGCCCGAGCGTGCGGAACTCGCCGCTCTCGCGCATCAGTTCGTCGGCCAGGACCAGCACCACCGTCCCGACCAGAGGTCCCCAGAACGTGCCGACGCCGCCGACCACGACGATGGCGATGATGAACATCAGTTGCGACATCGACAGCACGCCGGGGCCGATCGCCTGGAAATGCGCGGCATAGAAACCGCCGGCCAGCCCGGTGAAGAAGGCGGAGATGCCGAAGACCAGAAGCTGCGCCTGGAAGCGGTTGACGCCCCGCGCCACCGCATAGCCCGGATTGTCCTTCAGCGCCCGGAAGGCGAGGCCGATCGGGCTTTTGACGATCGCGTAGGTGAAGACCATGGTGACCGCGAACAGCACCGCGATGATGGCGTAATTGCCGACCAGCCACTGCGCCCTGAGCAAGGCCCGGGTGCCGAGATCGCCGAAGCGGGCAAAGCCGACGGCGCCGCCGGTGAACTGGCGGCAGACGGAGCCGACCATGACGAAGCATTCGGTGTCGGTGACGATCAGCAGATACATCGTCTGGGCGATCGCCAGCGTCAGCAGCGCCACATAGACGCCGGTCAGGCGCAAGCAGGCGAGGCCGACGACCAGCGAGAACAGCACGGCGCCCAGCGCGCCGGGCACAAGGGCGGCCCATACGTTCCAGCCGAAATAGAAGCAGAGCATCGCCGTCGCATAGCCGCCGAAGGCGAAGATCGCCATCTGCGCCAGCGAGAAGATGCCGGAGAAGCCAAACAGGAGGTTCCACTGCGAGGCGATCGTTGCATAGAACAGCGCCAGCACGATCTGACCGAGGATGTAGCGGCTGTCGACCATGAACGGCAGCGCGATCGCCGCTGCGATCAGCACCAGGCTGATGGCAAGATCGGTCTTGGCTGAGGGGGACATGGAGGAACGCGACGCGGGCCTTGTCTCTGTCATGATGCCCCTCACATGCGCCGGATTTCGGCGCGGCCGAACAGGCCGGACGGTCGCCAGATCAGCACGGCAATGACCACGAACAGCAGCGACGGAAACCCCCAGCGGGCGCCGAGCGCGTACTGGACGAAGGATTCGAGCAGCGCCAGGCCAAGCGCGGCGGCGACAGCGCCCGGCAGATTGCCGAGACCGGCGACCACGCACATGATGAATGCCTTTAGCATCGGGTCGTTGCCGAGCGGCGGCGACAGCTGCGTCATCGACGACACCATGACACCGCAGATGCCGGCAAGCGCGCCGGACAGCATCAGCACCTGCAGATAGACGCGGTTGACGGCGACGCCCATGAGCTGGGCCGCGTCGCGGTTCTGCGCCGTCGCCCGGATCGCCCGGCCCATCCGCGTGCGGCCGAGCGCCAGCGAGACCACCACCATCATGACGACGACGACCGCGATGATCATCAGGTTCTGCCAGGGCAGCGTCAGCGGCCCGAGGCGAAAGGTGCCGGCGATCGAGACCGGTTGCTTCAGCGGCTGCCCGCCATAGGTCAGCAGGATGGCGTTCTCGAGCGCGATGCCGATGCCGACCGTAGCGATCATGACGTTGGCTTCGAATGTCGATTTGTCGTTCTTCAGGAGATTGCGCACGATCGCAAAATAGAGGATGGCGCCGGCCACGGCACCCGCGACGATGGCGCCGGCAAAGCCGAGCGCGATCGGCAGCCCAAGCGAGGTGATCACCGTGAAGGCGACGTAACCGCCAAGCGTCAGCATCGCCGCATGGGCCATGTTGAGCATGCCCATCGAACCCCAGACCAGCGACAGCCCGACCGTCGCCAGGGCATAGAGCGCGCCCGAGGTGAAGCCGGCGACGAGAATGGCCATGAGAACGTCGGTCATGGCGTCAGCCTCCGAGATAGGTTGCGAGAAGCTCGTCGCGGGCCATCAACTCGGCGGGCTTGCCCGACCAGACGATGGCGCCGTCGTCAAGCAGATGCAGGCGGTCGGCGAGGTCTTCGACCCGCGCCGGGTTCTCCTCCACCAAGAGGATCGTGCGGCCGGCCCTGCTCAGTTCGGAAATGACGCCGTAGACCTGGTCGATGATCAGCGGCGCCAGGCCGAGCGACGGCTCGTCGATCAAAAGGATGCGCCCACCCATCATCAGGCCGCGGCCGATGCCGACCATGCGCCGTTCGCCGCCGGACAGGCTCGAGGCGATCTGGTTGCGGCGGTCGGCAAGCTTCGGCAGAAGCGCGTAGACTTCGTCCAGCCGGCGCGCGATCACTGCCTTGTCCGGCGCCAGATAGGCGCCCATCAAAAGGTTTTCGAGCACGCTCATCTGCGCAAACAGCATGTCGCCCTGCGGCACGTGGGCGACGCCCAGCATCGCCGTCTCATGCGGCTTGCCGGACAGGCGTTGGCCGTCGATGCTGATCTGCCCGCCGCGCAGCGGCACCAGGCCGGAGATGGTCTTCAGCAATGTCGACTTGCCATGGCCGTTCGGGCCGACGACGGTGACGAATTCACCGGCATCAACGGTCAGCGAAATGCCCTTGAGCACGTCGAGCCCGTCATAGCCGGAGACGATGCCGTCGAGTTGCAGGACAGGCGGTTTTGCGGCTGCGCCCGTCATGGCGTCCCCACCGCCGCCGGAATCGTCGTGGCGGCTTGCTCGTCGAAGAATTTCTTCAGCCGTTTCTGCGTGCCCTGGCCGAGATAGGTTTCGACGACGGTCTGGTCCTCGGCAACCTTGTCCGGCCGGCCTTCGAAGATCACCTTGCCATGGTGCATGATGACGACGCGGCTGGAGAGCGCCAGCAGAAAGCGCATGACATGCTCGATCAGGACGATGGTCAGTCCCTGGTCGCGCAGTTTCAGCACCATCGCCATGATCTGGTCGATCTCGGCGACGTTGAGCCCGCCGACCGGCTCGTCGAGGAAGAGCATTTTCGGCCGGGTGGCGATGGCGCCGGCGATCATCAGCAGCTTGCGGTCGAGCACCGGCAGCCGCGCCACGGTCTCGTCGGCCTTGGCCGCAAGCCCGACGAAGTCCAGCGCCTCGATCGTCGCCTGGCGGACATCCTCGCCGAGGCGGAAGCCGGCCAGCCTTCGCCGCTGCCGGCCGAAATAGGCGGCGATCTCGATGTTTTCGCGAACGGTCAGGCTGTCGAAGGCGGCATTGAGCTGGAAGGTGCGGGCCATGCCGAGCTGGCAGATGCGGTCGGCCGGAAAGGCCGAAATGTCGGTGTCGCCGAAATGCACGCGGCCGCCGCTGGCCGGCGTGATCCCAGTCACCACGTCGAAGAAGGTCGTCTTGCCGGCGCCGTTCGGTCCGCCAATGCCGACGATCTCGCCTGGATTGACCACCATCGACACGCCGTCGACGGCGGCCAGCGAGCCGAAACGTTTGACCACACCGTCACAAACCAGCATCGGACCAGCGGCCTCAGTCATATTTCTCCCCAATGGAAACCGGTCGGGCGCAGGGCCCCGGCCGGTTTCGTTGTTTCATTTCTGCTCGGCTCATTTGATCCATGGCGGCACAATGAAGCTGTCCGTGGCATAGAGCACCGGCGCGATCAGCTTCGGATCGGTCTTGTAATCCTGATGCTGCAGGAACTGGTGCGGCATGCCAAGCGACGGATCGGCCACCTGCGTCGGATAGCAGAAGGCCGACTGGCCAGCCGGATCGGCCCGGTAGGTGCCGTTGACCCCGCGATAGACCAGGCGCTTCATCGCATTGGCCACCTTGGTCGTCTGCTCCTTGTTCATCGGTTCGCCCGGACCGCCAGCGATCGCCGCGGCAAGCGCCCACATCCACAGGCCGTCATAGGTCTGCGACCCCGTGATGTAGGCGGAGTTCGGACCGAATTTGGCCCGGTAGCTCTCGCGGAACGGCTTGGAGAAATCGTCCGGCAGGCAGCCGATCACCGTCGAATAGACGACGCCGTTGACCGCCTCGCCGCCGATCTCGCGGAAGGCCGGCAGCGATGGTCCGTACTGCATGTAGATCAGGCTGTTGATCGGCTCGGCGAGGAACTGGACCATGAACTGCGCCAAGTCCTGCGGCAGGAAATGCGTCACCAGGATCGCCGCCGGCGGGTCCTGGCGGAGTTTTGCCAGCGTCGGGCCCCACTGGTTGGTCGGGAACGGAACGGTCTCGAACAGGCTGACCTCGAAGCCGTATTCGGTGGCCTTGTCGCGGATCGCGTTGGCGATGACGATCGAATATTCGTTGGCCGACGGGATGATGGCGATCTTCTTGTTCGGCGCCTTCCATTTGCCATCCGCGGCAAGCGTCTTGAGGAAATTCAAGCAGCCCGGTCCATACCAGAACTCCGGCGGGTCGCCCTGGAAGGAGCTGTAATAGCGGGCCGGGTCGGTCTTGAACTTCTCATTGTGCGAAATCAGCGTGTTGTAGTGCATCATGATGACGTCGTTGTCGGCGGCGACGTCCATCTCGATCATGTTGGTGCCGAGATTGTAGCCGTTGATGATGACCGGCGCCTCGAAACGGTCGATCAGGCGCTGCATCGACTGGCTGACGAGGTCGGCGCCCATTTCCTTGGTGTCTTCGATGTGGATCTCGACAGGCCGGCCGAGAATACCGCCCGCCGCATTGATCTCCTCGGCGGCAAGCTCGAGACCGTTCTTGAACTCGATGCCGTCGGCGGCGGCGATGCCGGACATCGGCAGGGCCGAGCCGACCGGAATGGGCGTGGCGTCCTGGGCGATTGCGGCGTTGTTCATGTCGGCAAGAAGTGCGGCACCGGCGGCGCCCGCGCCGACCACGCCTTGCAGCATTGCACGTCTGTTCATCATGGCAAAGTTCCCCTTTTGGCGTTGGTTAGAGTCTTTTCTTCATGTGAAATTTTCAGGCGAAATCCTTCAGGCGAAACGCTTCGGTCATGGGCAGAAAGGCGGCCTCCAAGTCGGCCGCCGCCGACAGTACGCGGGCATCGTCGCCGCGCGCGCCGATGATCTGGAGGCCGACAGGCAGGCCCGCCGCGGTCATGCCGCAAGGGATGACGCAGGCCGGTTGCTGGCTGAGATTGATCGGGTAGCTGAACGCCGCCCATTCGGTCCAGCGCGACAGGCCGCTGCCCGGAGGCACTTCAAGTCCGACGTCGAAGGCCGGAACCGATGTTCCAGGCGAAACGATGAAATCATAGGCGTCGAGCAGCCGGTCCATGGCGGCGCCGAATTCGGTACGCTCCAACTGTGCGGCGACGAGCGCCTCGACGTCGAATGCCGCCCCCGCTTGCGCGATCTCCAGGAAGCCCGGATCGATGCCTGCCCGTTCGTCCGGCGCGACCAGCGCCAGCCGCGCCGCGGCGCCGGTGAACCAATGATGCTGGAAAAGATCGAGAAGATCGCCACCGGGAAGATCAATCGGCTCGACCGTCGCGCCGAACGCATCGAAATGCGTCAGGGCATGGGAGACGGCGGCGGCGATCCCGGAATCCAGCGCTCCTGACGGCGGCTTCGACCAATAGCCGATCCGGGCGCCCTGCAAAGTGTCTTCGATCCGGCCAAGCGGCGCCAGCATTCCCACGCCTTGCTGCCAGTCGCTGATATCGCGGCCTGACATGGCCTCGGCCATGACGGAAAGATCCCGTGCTGTCCGCGCCATCGGTCCGATATGGGCGACGGTTCCGAACGCGCTGGACGGGTAGGCCGGCACGCGGCCGAAGGTCGGCTTCAGTCCGGCGATGCCGGTGAACGAGGCCGGGATGCGGATCGACCCGCCGCCGTCGGTGCCGAGATGGAAGACGCCGGCGCCGGTGGCGGCCGCCACCGCCGCGCCGCCGGAGGAACCACCGGGCGTCTTTTGCGCGTTCCAGGGATTGCGCGTGATGCCGCAGAGGGCGCTGTCGGTGATCGCCTTCCAGCCGAATTCGGGCGTCGTCGTCTGCCCGATGAAGACGGCGCCGGCTCCGCGCAGCAGGGCAACCGCGGGGGCATCCTTGTCATAGGCGGCGGAAGTGGTCGTCCTGCTGCCGTAGCGCACGCTCCAGCCGTCGACCCAGACGATGTCCTTCAGCGTCGTCGGTATGCCGTCGGCCGCCGACAGCGGCTCGCCTGCCCGCCAGCGTTTCTCGGAAGCGCCGGCGGCCTCGATCGCACCCTTGCGGTCGATCATGGTGAAGGCGTTGAAAAGCGGATTGATCGCTTCGGCGCGTTCCAGCGCCGCCAGCGTCACCTCGACGGGCGACAGCGATCCAGCGCGATAGGCGGCGTCAAGCTCCGCCGCGCCCAGGCGGCACAGATCATTGGCGTCGGCAATGGGTGAGATCCCATTCGGCATGCGGTTCGAACCCCTCACTTCATGGCCGCTCTTCCGGCAGCCTTGTCAGCCCGGGCAATCTGGCGGGTTTCTTCTTCACCATAAAATGTATTATTGTGGGGAACATTCACCATTCAATGTAACAAGAGCCATGAACCTGACAATCCGGCAGTTGCGCTATGTCTGCGAGGTCGCCCGCCTCGGCAGCGTGCTGGCAGCCTCCAAATCGCTCTACATCTCGCAATCCTCCATCCTGGCGGCGATCACGCTGGCCGAGGCCGAGATGGGGGCGCGCATTTTCGACAGGCGGCCGGCGCGCGGCGTCTCCATCACGCCGGCCGGCCAACGCTTCGTCGCCGCCGCCCGCGTCATGTTGGCGGCGGAGACGGAGTTCAACCGGTCGATCGGCGACCTCAGCGGGCGCATGCCGAAAGTCCTGCGCATCGGCTGTTTCGAGCCGTTCGGCGCGCTGTTCATGCCGGAGATGCTGCGCAGCTACCTCGACAGTGTCGGCGATGTCGAGATCGACCTTGTCGAGGCCGACCAGGTCCAGTTGCAGGAACGGCTTGTCGCCGGCCAGATCGATCTTGCCATTCTCTACGACATCGGCCCGATCGGCATCGACAGCGTCACCCGCATCTGCAAGGTGCCGGCGCATGCCGTGCTCAACGCGGACGATCCCCTCGCCGCGCGCGACGGCATCTGGCTGGCGGAACTGGCCGCGCGGCCGCTGGTGCTGCTCGACCTGCCGCACACGGCGACCTATCTCCTGACCCTGTTCGACGTGCTGGCGAAACGGCCGGAGGTGCGCTTTCGCACGCGCTCCTATGAAACGGTCCGCTCGGCTGTCGCCTCGGGCTTCGGCATGGCCATCCTCAACATGCGGCCGATCGGCCGCGCCACCGCCGATGGCGACGAGATCGTCCGCAAGCCGATCTTCGACGAATTGCCGCCGCCGACACTGATCGTCGCCGACATGTATGGTTCGGCAAAGCCGCTCTTCGTGCGTGTCTTCATCGAGATATTCCATCGCTTCTTCACCGCGGTCGGCCCGGCAGGCTTTTCGGTGACGACACCGGAGCGCGAAGCTTCCCTGCTGGTCGCCAAGGAGGGCTGACGTTCTTGCGCAAACCTCCGGCCTTGGCTAGCATCCGCCGGCCGGCACCGAGCGGAGGAGAACGTCGCGGTGGACCGGCTGGAGCGCCGTTGCGTCCCCTTGGGCGCTCACAGGACACTCCATTTTTGAATCGACGCAATGATCCTCCCCAAAACCGGGACCGGTTTTCGGGGGTCATGCGCTCATGTGGAGGAGACTAAATTGATCAACAGACGCGAATTCCTGCTGTCTTCCGTAGCTGTCGGCACATTGGCGCTGGCCGCACCCTCGGCCTTCGCCCAGGACAAGCTGACCATTCTTGGTTCGATACCCAATCTCGGCTTCCCGTTCTTCGTGCACATGCTGAACGAGATCAAGGCCGAGGCTGCGGCGCAAGGCGTCAACCTGATCGAGAGTGACGGCCAGAACTCGGCGCCCAAGCAGACCGCCGACATCGAAGCCGCGCTCGTGCAAAAGGTCAACGCCATCGTCATCTCGCCGCTTGACGTCAACGCGCTGGCTCCGGCCATCGAGGAAGCGGTCAAGGCCGGCGTTCCCGTCGTCACCATCGACCGCCGTGTCGACGGCGTCGAAGGCATCCTCGCCCATGTCGGCGCCGACAACACCAAGGGCGGTGAAGCTGAAGCACAGGCCATGGTGGCGGCGTTCCCCAATGGCGCCAAGCTGTTCCATCTGCAGGGCCAGCCAGGTGCCGGGCCAGCGATCGACCGCAACAAGGGCGTCCACAACGTTCTCGATCCGCTCAAGGACAAGTACCAGATCATCTTCGAGCAGACCGCCAACTTCGCCCGCGCCGAGGCGCTCTCGGTCACCGAGGCCGGCCTTGCCGCCAACGGCAAGCCCGACGCGATCATCTGCGCCAATGACGACATGGCGCTCGGCGCGCTCGAAGCCTGCGCGGCGCGCAACTTCACCGACGTCAAGATCTACGGCTTCGACGCGCTGCCCGAAGCGCTGGTCGCCGTGCGCGACGGCAAGCTTGCCGGCACGGTCGAACAGTTCCCGGGCGAGCAGTCGCGCACTGCCGTGCAGATCGCGGTCGCCTACGCCAGGGACAAGACCGAGCCGAAGGAAAAGCTGGTGCTCTTGACGCCGATCGTCATCGGCAAGGACAATCTCGACAAGGCGGAGAGGCTCGGCGAGACGAAGTAGGGTGAGAGGCGGGGCGCATGGCTTATAGCGGTCTCGTTTTGTCGCGCCCCCCTCTGTCTTGCCGGACATCTCCCCCACTTGGGGGAGATTGGCAGTTCTCCCGGAAGCGCCTTTTCTGCGAGGTTGGCGATTGGCGAAGGCCGACGCGATATTCGATCTCCCCCCTTGTGGGGGAGATGTCCGGCAGGACAGAGGGGGGCGCTGTCCCGCGGCCAATCGCAATCAGGGAGCAACTTTTGTCCGTCGCTGAAGCCGCAACACCATCGCCCGCCCTCCTCACCGTCGAGGGCGTAACCAAGCATTTTGCCGGCGTCACCGCGCTCAGCGACGTCTCGCTCGAGGTTCGGCCCGGCGAAATCCTCGGCCTGCTCGGTGAGAACGGCGCCGGCAAGTCGACGCTGCTCAAGATTCTGTCCGGCGTCATGCCGCCGTCCAGCGGCCGCATCGTCTTCGATGGCGCCGAATTCAACCCGCACAATCCGCAGGACGCCAAGCGCCACGGCATCGTCACCATCTACCAGGAACTGAGCCTGATCCCGACGCTGACGGTGGCGGAGAACATCTTCATCGGCCGCGCGCCGCTCGGCCCGCTCGGACTGGTCAGTTGGCGAAAGATGGAGGAAGACTCCCGCGGCATCATCGCCCGCGTCGGCCTCGACCTCGACCCGGCAACACCGGTGTCGGCTCTCTCGGTCGCCGAGCAGCAGTTGGTCGAGATCGCGCGTGCGCTGTCGCTCAAGAGCCGCCTCATCATCATGGACGAGCCGACCTCGGCGCTGACCGAAACCGAGGTGCAAAAGCTGATGTCGATCATGGACCGGCTGCGCAAGGACGGCGTCGCCATCATGTTCGTCACCCACCGGCTGGAAGAGGCCTCTGCCATCTGCGACCGCATGACCGTGCTGCGCGACGGCAGGCTGGCCGGCCATCTCGACCGCGAGGGCGGGCCGATCAAGCTACCGAAAATCATCGAGAAGATGGTCGGCCGCGCCGCCTCCGAACTCTATGCCAGGCCGACGCAGCGCGATGTCGCCGGCGACGTCAGGCTGTCCGTGCGCGGCCTGCGCACCGTACGCGATCCGCAGGCGCCGCACGCCATCGTGCTCGAAGGCGTCGACCTCGACCTCAAGGCGGGCGAGATCCTCGGCGTCGCCGGCCTCGTCGGTTCCGGCCGCACCGAGCTTGCCCGCGCCATCTTCGGCGCCGACCGCATTGCCGCCGGCACCATCACCCTCGACGGCAAGCCGATCGCACCCACCTCGCCGGCCGATGCCATCGCGCTCGGCATCGGCCTGGTGCCGGAAGACCGCAAGCATCAGGCGATCTTTGCAGCACTTGGCATCCTCAACAATTTCTCCATCGCAGCGCTTGGCCGCTACTCCAACGCCGCCGGCTTCATGGCCGAGCGGCGCGAGCGTGAGGCGCTGGCGAGCTACAGGAAGACGCTGTCGATCCGCATGGCCTCGCCCGAGCAGGCGATCGAGGGCCTGTCCGGCGGCAACCAGCAGAAGGTCATCCTTGCCCGCTGGCTGGCGCGCGACCCCAAGGTGCTGATCGTCGATGAGCCGACGCGCGGCGTCGATGTCGGCGCCAAGGCCGAGGTGCACCAGATCCTGGTGCACCTCGCCGCGCGCGGCATCGCGGTCATGATGATCTCATCCGAATTGCCCGAGGTGCTGGCCGTATCGGACAGGATCGTCACCATGCGGCGCGGCCGCATCACCGGCGAGATGCCAGGCATCGAAGCGACCGAGGAAAAACTGATGGAACTGATGGCGCTCGACCAAAGGCAGGGAGCGACGCAATGACCAGCACGACCGAACCGAGCCAGCGCGGCGGTATCAATGTCGCGCGCCTGTTGATGAGCTTCGGCCCGCTGATGTTCCTGGCGGTGCTGATTATCGTCTTCACGGTGCTGAAGCCGAGCTTCATCGATCCCATCAACCTGTTCAACATCATGCGGCAGATCTCGATCACCGGGCTGATCGCACTCGGCATGACCTTCGTCATCCTCACCGCCGGCATCGACCTCTCGGTCGGCTCGCTGCTGGCCTTCTGCGGCATGGTGGCCGCGGTGGTGGCCAAGGGCGGCACCGCCAACACGCTGTCGCTGTCGACGTCTGGCACGCAAGGCTATGGCTGGTTCGCGGCCCTTCTCGCCGCCGTCGCGGTCGGCGCCATGGCCGGCAGCGTCCAGGGTTTTGCCATCACCAGGCTGAAAGTGCCGCCCTTCGTCGTCACGCTCGGCGGCCTCACCGTGTTTCGCGGCCTGACGCTGACTATCTCCAATGGCGGCCCGATCTCCGGCTTCGATGCCTCGATGCGCTGGTTCGGCACCGGATTGATCGGCCCGGTGCCGGTACCGGCGATCATCTTCGCGATTGCGGCGATCCTGTGCCACATCGTGTTGCGCTACACACGCTACGGCCGCGCTGTCTATGCCGTCGGCGGCAATGCCGAGGCGGCACGCCTGTCCGGCCTGCGCGTCGACCGCATCCTGATCTCGGTCTATGTCATCGTCGGCTTTTTCGCCGGCCTTGCCGCTTTCGTCTTGTCGGCGAGGCTCAATTCCTCGGAAGCAGTCGCCGGCATCGGCTACGAGCTGACGGTGATCTCGGCGGTGGTCATCGGCGGCACCTCGCTGTTCGGCGGCATCGGCAGCGTCGGCGGCACGGTGGTGGGTGCAGCACTGATCGGCGTGCTGCAGAACGGGCTGCAGTTCAACAACGTCTCGTCCTACACCCAGAGCATCGTCATCGGCCTGATCCTCATTCTCGCGGTCGCCTTCGACCGCTGGCTGAAGTCGCGGGTAAGGCGGTGAGTTAGCGATGGTCCAGATCAGAACCATGACCGGGAAGGATGTGCCGTCGGTGTCGCGGCTGCTGGGCGAGTCCTGGCGCCGGACCTATTCGCCAATCATCGGCGCCGAGACCACGGCACGCATCTCGGATGAATATCATGCGCCGCAGAGGATCGCGGCGGAACTGGCCGACGACAACAAGATGTCGTTCGTGGCGGAACGACCGGACGGCTCGATTGCCGGCTACGCGATGGCTAAGATGGATGCAACCGGCGACGTCATGCTCGACCGGCTCCACATCGACAAGACCGAGTTCGGCACGGGGTTGGCCGCCGATATGCTGCACGCCGTCTTTGCCGCCCATGCGGGCATTCCAAGCATTGCGCTCGAAGTGGTCGAGGGCAACGACCGGGCGATTGCCTTCTATCACAAGCACGGATTCGAAGTGGTCGAGCGCCGGCCCGCGTCCCACGGCGCGGAAGGCCTTACATCGTTCATCATGCGCAAGCTGCTGCCAAGGGCGTGACTCCGGCGGGACACCGCTCCTCGTCCCGCCTCGGCTTTCCAACGCTGGAAGGCGCCCGCTCAGGCCGATGCGTTGACGTGCTGCGAACGTGTCGTGCAGCCCGCGATCGTCCCGCTTGCAATGGCCCCATTCGTCTGCGGCACAAGAAGATCGTTGCGGCGGGCAAACGCCACGAAGGTCGCCCGCGCCGTCTCGGCGTCGATCTCTCCGTCCATCGCGGCCCGGCAGGCCTTGGCGGCGATGTCATGCGCGGCCGTCCGGCTCGCCGCCGGCCAGTCGGCCAGCAGCGCATGGGCTTGCGCCGCGCTTTCTATTTTCGTCGGCGTGCCGAGGCCGGTGAGGATCGTCACCGGCTTTTCAAAAGAAGAACGATCCATCACACTCTCCTTTCGAGGTTCAACTGTCTCCATTCCAGGGTCAAAAGTCGGGCCGTTTCCCGGTATCGGGCCGGGTTCAATTGCAGGCACCGTACGAATTTCGGGCGCGGCCGACATCCCGGTGGCCGACATGGCATCGGCGCGCCGGTTGGCCGGAGTCGCCGGCATGCTCGGCCGCGGCAGCGATCGATGCGCCTTGACCAGTGCCTCCAGCCAGGCCACCACGCCGAGAGGCGGACGCTCGCGCGCCCAGAGCCAGTTTCTTGCCGTTGCAACCGGATAGCCCACCTCTTCGGCAAAATCGGATTCCGACCACCTCAGCAGGCGCAGGCATTCGCGCATGCGCGCCGCAATCATTTGCGCCCCTCCTTACCGGCTCCCAATCGCTGAGCCGACAGGAACATTAGGGTGTAGGTCGCCTTGCGGCGGTCCCAGCCGGCCGACTCGACCGCGTCCAGCAATCCGTCGACAAGCGGCGCCAGCGCCGTCTTGCACTCCGTTTCATAGTTGAAATTGGTTTTCGATAGGGTTGGCGCCGCGATCTTTCCAAAACTGTTCATCGTGTCCATGGCCACACCTGCATATCTTCAGTCAGGCAGGGCCGTGTCCGCCTTTCACGTCAGCGGCACGGCCGTTCGTCCTTTGAGGCCTGGGCCTCAGAAGTCCATGCCGCCACCGCCAGGCATTGCCGGCGCGGCCGCCTCCTTCTTCGGCTTTTCGGCCACCATCGCTTCTGTGGTTACCAACAGGCCCGCGACCGACGCGGCGTCCTGCAGAGCGGTGCGCACGACCTTGGCCGGGTCGATCACGCCCTGACGATAGAGGTCGCCGAACTCGTTGGTCTGGGCATTCCAGCCATAGCCGAAGTCGGTCTTCTCGCGTAGCTTGCCGACGATGATCGACCCTTCAGCGCCTGCATTCTCGGCGATCTGGCGCACCGGCGCTTCGATCGCGCGGCGCACGATCTCGACGCCGGTCCTCTGGTCGGCATTGTCGGTCTGCACTGCATCGAGAGCCTTTGCTGCCCTGAGCAGAGCAACGCCGCCGCCGGGCAGTACGCCTTCCTCCACCGCCGCACGGGTCGCGTGCATCGCATCGTCGACACGGTCCTTGCGCTCCTTGACCTCGACCTCGGTCGAGCCGCCGACGCGGATGACAGCGACACCGCCCGCGAGCTTGGCCAGCCGCTCCTGCAGTTTCTCGCGGTCATAGTCGGAGGTGGTCTCCTCGATCTGCGCCTTGATCTGGGTGATGCGCCCCTGGATTTCGTCCTTGCGGCCGGCGCCGTCGACGATGGTGGTGTTCTCCTTCTCGATCACCACCTTCTTGGCGCGGCCAAGCATCTCGAGCGTCACGTTCTCCAGCTTGATGCCGAGGTCTTCCGAGATCGCCGTTCCGCCGGTCAGGATGGCGATGTCCTCCAGCATGGCCTTGCGGCGATCGCCGAAGCCCGGCGCCTTGACGGCCGCGACCTTCAGCCCGCCACGCAGCTTGTTGACGACGAGGGTGGCGAGCGCCTCGCCCTCGACATCCTCGGCGATGATCAGCAGCGGCTTGCCCGATTGCACGGCAGCTTCGAGCACGGGAAGCATGGCCTGCAGGTTGGAGAGTTTCTTTTCGTGGATCAGCACATAGGGCTCTTCGAGCTCGACGCGCATCTTGTCCTGGTTGGTGATGAAGTACGGCGAGAGATAGCCGCGGTCGAACTGCATGCCTTCGACGACTTCGAGTTCGGTCTCGGCGGTCTTGGCTTCCTCGACGGTGATGACGCCTTCATTGCCGACCTTTTCCATCGCCTCGGCGAGGAAGCGGCCGATCTCGGCATCGCCATTGGCCGAGATGGCGCCAACCTGGGCGATCTCGTCGTTCCTGGTCACCTTGCGAGCATTGGCCTTGAGCTCCGAGACCACGGCCTCGACCGCCTTGTCGATGCCACGCTTCAGGTCCATCGGGTTCATGCCGGCGGCAACCGCCTTGGCGCCTTCCCTGACAATCGATTGCGCCAGAACTGTCGCGGTCGTGGTGCCGTCGCCGGCGATGTCGCTGGTCTTCGACGCCACCTCGCGGACCATCTGCGCGCCCATGTTCTCGAACTTGTCCTCAAGCTCGATCTCCTTGGCGACGGTCACGCCGTCCTTGGTGATGCGCGGTGCGCCGAACGACTTGTCGATGACGACGTTGCGGCCCTTGGGACCGAGCGTCACCTTCACCGCATTGGCGAGAATGTCGACGCCATGCAGCATTTTCTCGCGCGCTTCAGTATGGAATTTCACGTCCTTGGCAGCCATTGGATCACTCCTTCGATTAGGCAGCTTTTCGTTGACTGATTGCTTGTCCGGCCCGCTCAGGCAGCCTTCTTCACTTCGGCGCTGGCTTCGATCACGCCCAGCACATCGCTCTCCTTCATGATGAGCAGGTCCTCGCCGTCGAGCTTGATCTCGGTGCCGGACCATTTGCCGAACAGGATGCGGTCGCCAACCTTGACATCGAGAGGCTGCAGCTGGCCGGCCTCATCACGTGCGCCCGGACCGGCGGCGATGACCTCGCCCTCCTGCGGCTTCTCCTTGGCGGTGTCGGGAATGATGATACCGCCGACAGTCTTCTCGTCGACCTCGATGCGGCGAACCAGGATACGGTCATGCAATGGGCGGAACGTCATGTTGTTCTCCTCTTGGACAAACAGATTTTCGAAAGCCCTCCAGACCGGGCCGGCATATCGGCCCGGCGCGGGAGTACGCGACCCCTCCTCAGGCATCGCGCGCATATCGAGGTAGTCTGGCAATACGGGGTTTCAAGAGGACGGCAAAAAAATTTTGGCACTCGGCGTATCCGAGTGCCAATGCGTTGTAATCATAAGATTATTCAGACTGAAATGCCTAGGACAGGCAGGCCTTCTAGGATGGCTTGCGTCCCGCCGCCAGCAATCCAGCCTTGCGCGCAGCCCTCGTAAAGGCCTTGCGGGCGTCACGCCCCGTGCGCCAGCCGTCGAGCGCGTCGCGGCAGGTCCGGTAGGCTGTGCGCCAGCTTCGTCCGCGCGCCCATTGCGGCCATTGCTGGCGCATGCATTCGATCGCCTCCCAACTGCTGGCGACCTTGCGCTCTCCGGTGGATTGGAATTTCAGCGTGATCGGCTCGGGAAACGGAACGTCGTTCATCACTTCCTCCGTCTTTTCTGGCTTCGAGCAAGCAATATGGCGACCGATTCCCGATCGGCGCCGATGAAGGACATGGTTCGCCTCCCCGCGTGCTTCAAGACCGATGGCCGGTATCGATCATCACGACGGAGTGCCGGCAGATTCGGTGCCAGCAGAAAATCTGCCGGCAAGACGGAATCGGGCTCTTGACTTCGGTCAGACGGCCACCAAATCGACAGTGCCGGTCGCCCAACGGGGCCGGCGGAACCAGGGAGCGCCGGCTTCTTGGCGCTCCTCGTACCTATGTTGCTCAATGGAGGATGTAGCTATGAGAACCGCATTCGACTTTTCCCCGCTCTATCGGTCGAGCATCGGCTTCGACCGTGTCTTCAACCTGCTGGAAAACAGCCCGCGGGCTTTCGATAGCTGGCCGCCCTACGACATCGAGCGGCGCGGCGAGAACGCCTATCGCGTGACGATCGCTGTGGCCGGCTTTTCCGAAGACGATCTCGACATCACCCACCAGCCGAACCTGCTGATCGTCACAGGCCAGCACAAGGAACCGGAAGAGGTCGAGTATCTGCATCGCGGCCTGGCGTCACGGCCCTTTACGCGCCGCTTCGAACTGGCCGACCATATGAAGGTGGCGGACGCCCGGCTTGGCAACGGGCTGCTCGCCATCGATCTCGTGCGCGAGGTGCCGGAAGAGGCGAAACCGCGTCGCATCGCAATCGCGACGGACAGCACAGCGGAGGCAGGGCAGGTCGAGATGAAGAAGCGCGCCGCCTGAACCATCCAGGCTGAAACACGCGACGCGGGGAGATTTGCCGGCGTCGCCTTACCGTGACCAACCGAGAAAGGAGACGATCCAAATGGCTATTCGTGATCTTATTCCCTGGGGCCGGGAGAGCAATCAAGTCCCCAACCTCTATCGCGACAGCGATCGCGATCCGTTCATGGCCTTGCACCGCGAGATGAACCGCCTGTTCGACGATGCCTGGCGTGGTTTCGACACGCGGCTGCCGTCGCTCAGCGGCGGCTATGGCGCACGCGCCTGGCCAAGCATGGAAATCTCCGACGGCGAGATGGAGATCCGCGTGACCGCCGAGATTCCCGGCATGGACGAGAAGGATGTTGAAGTTCTGCTCGATGACGGCGTGCTGACGCTGCGCGGCGAGAAGCGCTCCGAGACCGAGGACAAGGACAAGCAGTTCTCCGAGCGTTTCTATGGCCGCTTCGAGCGGCGCATTCCGCTCGGCTACGAGGTCGAGGAGGACAAGGTGAGCGCCGCCTTCCATAACGGCGTACTCACCGTAACGCTGCCGAAGACCCAGCGTGCGCAAGCAAAGGCCAGGCGCATCGCGATCAGTGGCGGCAGCGCCGGTTCCGGCAAGAGCAAGCACTGACGGCGTTGGCGGCCGGGCCGCAAATCGCGCGCCCGGCCGCGCAGGAAAAGTGATCAGCCGCCCGCCACGGCGTGGCTTCTCAGCAGCCGCATGACGCCGGCTTGGAACGCGCCGGGGGTGAGGGCTCGCCTCGGCCAGTTGCCAGGCATCCCAGCCATGAACGATGCGGCCTTCGGCCAGGAGCACGGCGCGGTAGCAGAGAGACGGCGCGACGTCGATCACATGCGTGGAGGCGATGGCGACCGTTCGCCACCAAGGCGATGATCAAACAAAAGATTGAGCGGCGGCACGGTTCGACTTGAAAATCCGCCGCTCCAGGAAGCCTGTCGTGCCGCATGGTTCCATCTTCACGATTGGTTCAACCCGCAAGTTGGACATCGCAACACGTCGACGACGATTGTCCCGCCAACAAGGCATCAGCCCCCCTCGCCACTCTTTGCCCTGACGGTCTTCAGCGCGGTCAACAGATAGTCCTGCACGGTCGCCTGAAGGTTAGTCGTGGCGGTGCGCACTGCCGCCATCGCGTCCTTCACCGCCGCTTCGTCGAAGGGCGAAGCCTGCTGCGCCGCCGCAAGATTGGCCCGCGCCGCGCGCAGCTCGCGCAGTGCCGAGAATGTGCGCGGTCGGTTCTCGCGCATGATGCTGCGAAACTCCTTCCTCACCTCAGGCGGATAGGTGCCGGCGATCTCGGTCATCAGCAAGCGCCCCGCCGCTCCTTGCCGCAACCCATGCGCCGCATAACCGATCAGGAAGAAATTGACGGCGAGCGAGAGGCCGAGCAGCACCAGCGTAGTCGTCAGGATCCAGGAACGTTTCGTCAAAGCGAATCCTCCTCTATCGGATCGGCCGCGATGCCTGGCTCGTCTACGATACCTGGCTCGTCAGACAGCCGCGCGCCGGAGGCCAGTGCCAGAAGCTCCGAATCCGGCAGGTCGTCCTGTAGCCGCGCTACCTGATAGCCCGCCACAGTCACCGCCAGGAGCGCTGCCGCCGCGCAGGCCGCCAGCCCCGCCGGCGCCAGGAAAAAGCCCGGCAGGAAGGATGACTGTGCCCGGCCGGCGTCGATACGGGCCAGCACCTTGCGCGCCAGCGCCTGGTCGTCGCCATCCGTCAGCGCCGCCTCGAGCACAAGGCGGTCAAGCGCACGATCCGGATCGTCCTGGAGCGCTCGCTCGGTCGCCGTTACGCCAGCCATGAAGGCCAGCGCTTCTTGCCGGAAAGGCGCAGGCCAGGCATTGACATCGTCGCCGAAGCGACGCCTGTTTCGTTCGAACTCGTCCCTTGTCATGAGGACTTCCTTTCACGGCCTTCGGCCGTCATTGCCAGATGGTCCCGCAACGCCCGCCGCCCGCGGACAAGCAATTGCTCAGCCGACCCGACGCTGCCGCCCATCACCTCGGCGATTGCCGCGATGTCAAGGTCGCCGACGGCCCTGAGCAGCACGGCCATGCGCTGCCGTTCCGGCAGGCGCGACAGGCCGTCGCGGACGATCGCCAGCTCCTGCCGCGCCGCGGTCGCCGCTTCGGCGTCGGGCTCCCGCGAGGCCACCTCGTCGCTGATATCATCGAGACCCATGAAGGTGCGCAGCGCCTGGCGCCGACGCTGGTCGATGCAGCGATTGGCGGTGATCCTGTACAGCCAGGTCGAGGCGCGCCCCCGGGCGGAGTCGAACCGCACGGCCTGTTTCCAGACGGTCACGAACACCTCCTGCACCACGTCCTCGGCGTCGCCTTCATTGCCGAGATAGCGCGCGGCAAACGTCCGCAAGCCCCGGCCATGGCGGGCGATGAGCTCGGACAGCGCGCTTTGGTTGCCCGCCGCCACGCGCGCCAGCAGTTCGTCGTCCTCACGGGGCTTCTCATGCTGCACTGCGACGGGCACCAACTGGCGAGGGCTCCTGAACGTCAACGGCGCCAGCGGCGGAATCCGTAGACCGTCTTGCCGTTCGGTCCGGTAAAGCTGCCGGCCGAGCGGCCATGGAAAGGCCCACGCGCCGACACCCGCTTGCCGGAGAAGGACTGCCCGTCCGGCCCGACGCCAGAATAGCTTCTGGAGCAGCGGTCAACAACGCCCGCCACGCATTTGGATGTCGACGTATAGGTGCCGCCATTGGGGCCAGTGCGCGTGGTCGAGCCGGTATAGACGCCGCCATCGCCAGTAACGCTGCGACTGATCTCGCCGCCATGCGCGGTTGGCCGTTTCCATTCCTCGGCGACGGCCGGTATGGCCGTCGATATTACCAGCATCGCACCGAGGCAGAGCAGGCGAATCTTCGCTGAAGAAAGCATGTCATACTCCTTGATTTTGCTCAGAAAAGACGGAGGCGTTCACCCGGAAAGGCTGAAGCCTTGTGTCGAACAGAAAATGGTAGCGGGATCGTCAGCCGGCGCGATCGGCGAAGAGCTTGCGGACGGCGGCGATTTCGTCCGTCGAAAGCTTGCCGTCGCCATTGCGGTCGGCGAAGTCGAACAGCGGCGTGCGGCCGCGGAACTCATCCTCCGAAACCTTGCCGTCGCCATTCATGTCCAGGCGCCGCCAGCGGTTGCCGAGCCTGGCCTGCGCGGCATCGGCGCGATCGATGATGGCATCACGCGCGCCTTCGATTTCCTTCTCATCGATGACGCCGTCGCCATTGCGATCGAGCTTCTCGAAGGCCCGCTCGCGGGCGGCGATCATCTCCTCCTTCGAAATCGCGCCGTCGCCATTGGTGTCGACCCCCTGCAGGATGCGCTTGCCTGACATGTCCCTGCCTGGCACATCCTGGGCTTGGGCGGCGCAAAGCGGTGCGAACCCCAGAAGCAGGGCCGCAAGAGATGCTGGGCATTTCATGATGGTGGTCCTTTCGCTGTCATCGGTCGCCCTGTCATTGGCGACTGCTGACCGATACGCAGGACGGACCGCGCCCCTACGCTCGCCTACGAAAAATTCTCGCACAAAGGCGATCTCGCCGCACTGATAGACCAACACCGGACGAGAGGATTTCCAACGGCTGAAGTCTAATCGAACGAGCTGAGTATCTGCAGGATCACCACCAACAGCGCAAAGCCCAGAACAGATGCAAAGACCGCCACCAAGAGGATGACACGTTGCTTCCTGTGCATGGCTTCCCCCCGAACGCGAGCCTCTCCCCGCAAACACGAGCGCCATTCTCAGAAAGTTGCCGGGCGCACTGCTTCGCGCGAAAAGAATCGTTAGCCAGCGTGCTCGCGCTCGAGGGCGGTCACATCATTCGTTCGGCCGATGCAGGAACATTAGGTATGCCTAATAACTATCTCTAAGCAGCGGAATCTTTCGGATTCCCCCTGCGGATCGGGCTGCAACCCGATCGGCCCGCGCCCTCGCCAGAGCGCGGGCCTTCATCTATTTAGCCGATGCACCAAGCGGCGACGGCCGCGTATTGAACATCTACGGGAGCATCAGTTGCAGACGTAGCTACCGTGGCGCCCGGGCGCCCAGGCAACGGGGCCCGTCATCCCCGGGGTGTCGGAACCTGTCATCCCCAGGGTGACGGATTTCCGTCATCCCCCAGGGTGGCTGAGTTCCGTCATCCCCCCAAGGGATGGCGGGCTTCGGCTTGAACTGTCAATTTCTGCTGGCTTATCGAGGTGTCAGCCGCTGGACGGATGGCTCATTTGCCATTGTCACCGAAGGTGTTGTCTAGAGGACATGCCCCCATTGCAGCAACAGGAATGCGGCCACACCCGCCACTGCGATGGCGTAGACAGCATAAAGAACAAGGATAGACACTTCCAAATCGTGGAAAAAGCTTGCAGCGAGCCTGATCTGTTGCGGCTCTATCTTCTCAATGGTATCGGCGTCCTCGACGGGGTCGGTTGCTTCGACGAGATCGGCGTCGCGTTGCGCAGCCTTGGCAACGACGAAAGAAATCGTATCGTTCTCGGCTGCTTGTAGTATGCGGTCCTTGACGGCAATCATTGGATCCTCTGCCAGCTGATCTGCCGACAGCCAGTGTTCAGCAACAGTCCGGATCTCATGTTTACCCATATATGGTAATCGCATCGTTAAGATTAGGTTCCACTAAATTACAATTCCGGTTGGTCCGCGTCCTTCGAACACAGGGCGCCGGCTAAACTATCGCGTGACATGATGCCGCCTTGCTCACCGTTGGCAGGTCGCAATGTCAAAGCAGACTCACATAGCGGACGTGGCACCGATGTCGTCGGTGCCGACCGGATATGACGAAGACTGCATGCTGACCTATATCCGGCTGCTCGATGCCTCGGCGGACGGAGCAGACTGGCGTGAGGTTGCCCAAAATGTTCTGCACATCGACCCGATCCGGGAGCCGGAGAGGGCATTCCGGGCCTGGGCGACGCATCTTGCCCGCGCCCGCTGGATGACCACGAACGGCGTTCGACATTTTGCTGGCGGCGCACCACACTAACCCTTCCTGACGCTGTGCCGGGCCCGCTGTCCGGCGGTGGCGTTTCATCCGTGAAAAAACATCACTTGCTGCGTAGGGGCAGACAAGGCGCTGCGTAGAAGGTCTTGCAACGACGCCCGCCGCGGGCTGTCCGACCGAGACTGGAGACCAGCATGAACAAGATCGCCATGGCCTTCGCGGGCCTGCTGCTTGGCGCAAACGGCGCCTTGGCGGCGGACGGGGCCGCAGCAAGGCAACTCTTCCAGCGCATCGACACGAATGGAGACCGGATACTTGAATTCGGCGAGATCCAGGCTGCGCGGGCACAGATGTTCGACCGGATGGATGCCAACCACAACGGCCTGCTCGATCCGGGCGAGGTGCGCGATGCCGTGCAGCAGGTGAAATCCAGGCGCGATTTCGGCAGTGCGCAGGTCGCGGATTTCAAGGCACAGGCCGGCCGCATGGATCGCAACGGCGACGGAAAAATTTCGCGCGACGAGTTTGCAAGCTTCATTCCCGACCGGCTGCTGCAGGCGGACAAGAACGGGGACCGTGCGCTCTCGATCTCCGAATTGCGGGCGCTCAGGCATCGCTGACCAGCACTCTTCGACATCAAAAGGACGAACACGATGAAACAGACAATCACAGCGTTTTGCGCATTGATGCTCGGCGCTTCGGTGCTTGCTTCACCGGCCAGCGCCTTGCCGGTCATGGCAGCTTCCGGACTGACATCGGCTGCAACCGCGCCTGAACCCGTCCGCCACCGGCGCGGCTTCTATGTCGTCGGCGGCGCCTATTACTACAATGGCTACCGAGGCTACGTCCGCTTGCGGCCGGGCTATCGCTACTACAATGGCTATTGGTTCCCCGCCGCCGCCTTCGCCACCGGCGTGGCGGTCGCAACCGTCGCTCCGCCACCGCGCCCAGCAGCCCGGCTGGCTGCCGCCCATATCCGCTGGTGCTACGACCGCTACGTCTCCTACCGCGCCTGGGACAACAGCTATCAGCCCTATTCAGGTCCTCGCCAGCAATGCTGGTCGCCCTATAGTTGATTTGGAGTGCTCCGTCGGTAGCGGGTCCCGCGCACTGACGCGGAGCAAAGAGACAACATGCTTCGCAACCGCTCGATGCCAACTGCCGCGACCTTGCCGGCCACAGCTGGACCTTCTCGCAATCGATCGCCGATATCGCGCCAGAGGACTGGGGCGGCACTGTTGAAGATATCCCAGGCGATTAGCGCAGCGTCCATCGCGAACGAACAGACTCTAAATCGGTTGTGAGCGAATCTGCAGCGGCCCCAGCCGTTCCGGCAAACATCGGCTCGGCATATTCGGCATATGAGGTGTTTACCACTTCCGTTGCGAGCCCTTGGTTTTTACAACCATCGCGCTATTCTGCAGATGTAGACCTTGTCTCGCTCAAAGGTGATTGGGAGGTTTCCATGGATCGGCGACTATTTCTGACAGGAATGTTTGGCATTGCAGGGGCGGCGGCTCTCGCGGCCGCGGTTCGGCCCGTCAATGCGGTGGCCGGCGTTCCAGCCGCCAGAAGCGGCATTCTCGATGAACTCGAGGCGCAGGATAAAGAAGTCTTCGAGGATGGCGATACCCAGACGGAATTGGAACCGATCAGCCATCGGCGGCGACATTGGCGCAGATACAACAGGCGGCGCAGGCGGCGCGTCTGGAGACGGGTCTGCCGTCGCTATTGGCGGCATGGCCGCTGGCGCACCCGGTGCTATCGCGAGCGTGTCTGGGTCTGGTACAGGGTGTATTAACCAGTTGTGCTGAACCCCGGTGGGCTCCACCGGGGTTTTCATTAGGATTTTTCAGCAATATCGCGGCGACTCCCCGCCTTGCGGCGGCCACCGGCGTAGCCTCAAGCAGGAGTTGTTACCCATTTTCGCTAACACGGTAACAACTCCTTGGCCCTGCCGATCATAGCCACGCATAACCGCTCGCGCGGCTCTTGCGTCTTGACTGCCGATTGACCATCCTTGCCGCATCATCTTGAGCTGCGGCCGGGGGGTTCGCACATGCCGACGCTTTATGCGCTGAAACCGGCCTTCCAGGCCAAGCTGCGGCCATTTGCCGACAGGTTGGCACAGACCGGCGTCACCGCCAACCAGATCACCCTTCTCGCCGCCGCTCTTTCGATTGCCACGGGCCTTGTCGTTGCAAGGTTTGCCGGCCATTCTCCGGTGTTCCTGCTGATGCCGGTGGTGCTGTTCGTCCGCATGGCGCTGAACGCCATCGACGGGATGCTGGCGCGGGAACACGGCCAGGCCTCGAAACTCGGCATGTACCTCAACGAACTCTGCGACATCGTCTCGGACCTGGCTTTGATCCTGGCCTTTGCCGCTGTCTTCCCGGCCTGGGGCGTCGTCGCTTTCGCCATCGCGGCGATCATCGCCGAATATGCCGGGGTGCTCGGCACAGCTGCCGGCACGGGCCGCAACTATGCCGGGCCGTTCGGCAAGAGCGACCGGGCGCTGGCGCTCGGCGTCATCGGCTTCCTCATTGCCTGCGGCCTGTGGGTCGGGGCAATCGCGCCGTTTGTGTTTCCAGCCATGGCTACACTGTCGCTGGCGACCGCCATCAACCGGATACGCAGCGGCCTTAGGGGGAGCGACGGCTGATGACCAGCCTCGAGGGGAACGCCATGCTTCACCAACAGAACATCACAGCCACAGCGAGCCTCGAGCGCGTGGCTGAGGAGCGGACTTTCAAGAGCCATGACGGCACCGAGATCTTCTACCGCTACTGGCCGGCGGTCGGGGAAAAACCAAAGGGCGCCATCCTGCTGTTCCATCGCGGCCACGAGCACGGCGGCCGCATGGCGCATCTGGTCGCTGAACTGGCCATGCCAGGCCATGCCTTCTACGCCTGGGATGCGCGCGGCAATGGCCGCTCGGCCGGCGAACGCGGCTATGCCCCGTCCTTTGCGGCCCTGGTGCGCGACATCGACTGTTTCGTGCGCGAGATCGGCAAGGATGGGTTTGGTCCGCGCGACATTGCACTGATCGCGCAGTCCTTCGGCGCGGTGCTCGCCGCTGCCTGGGTGCACGACTATGCGCCCGACATCCGCGCGCTGGTGGTCGCCTCGCCGGCCTTTTCGGTCAAGCTCTACGTGCCCTTCGCCAAGGAAGGCATTGCGCTGTGGCAAAGGATCAAGGGCCGCTTCTTCGTCAATTCCTACGTCAAGGCGAAATTTCTGACACACGACCCGGAGCGTATCGCCTCCTTCGACGCCGATCCGCTGATCACGCGACCGATCGCCTCCAACATCCTGGTCGAGCTCTACGACCACGCCGCCCGCATCGTCGCCGATGCCCGCGCCATCACCGTGCCGACGCAGCTTTTGATTTCCGGGGCCGACTGGGTGGTGCGGCACGGGCCGCAGCACCAGTTCTTCGTCAATCTGGCAAGCCCCGCCAAGGAGCGGCATGTGCTGCCCGGCTTCTTCCACGACACGCTGGGCGAACGCGACCGCCACCAAGCGCTCGACCTGATTCGGCCATTCCTCGAGAAACAATTCGCGGCACCGGAAAAGCCGGTCGACCTTACCGGCGCCGACCGCGCCGGCTACACGCGCGACGAGGCCGACCAGCTGGCCTCGCCGCTGCCGCTGCTGTCGCCCAGGGGCCTTTACTGGGCGATGAGCCGCGCCTCGATCCGCATGGGCGCCTGGCTGTCGTCGGGCATGAAGACCGGGATCGCCACCGGCTTCGATTCCGGCTCGACGCTCGACTATGTTTACGAGAACAAGGCGCGGGGCACCGGTCCCATCGGCCGCAGGATCGACCGCACCTTCCTCGACGCCATCGGCTGGCGCGGCATCCGCCAGCGCAAGCTTCATCTGGAAGAGCTGATCGGCAACGCCGTTGCCACGCTCAAGGCGGCGGGCCGGCCGGTCAATATCGTCGATATCGCCGCCGGCCGTGGCCGCTACGTGCTCGACGCCGTCGCCAAATGCGCCGAGCCGCCGGCCAGCGTGCGGCTGCAGGATTTCTCCGACCTCAACGTTTCGCTTGGCCAAAAGCTGATCGCCGAGCGCAAGCTGCCGGCAACCGTCTCCTTCCACCAGGCCGACGCCTTCGACGCCAAAATGCTTGCCGGGCTGGATCCGGCGCCGGACCTTGCCATCGTCTCCGGGCTTTACGAATTGTTTGCCGACAACGCCATGATCGCCCGCTCGCTCGGTGGGCTGGCCAAGGCGATGCAGCCCGGCGGCCTCCTCCTCTACACCAACCAGCCCTGGCATCCGCAGCTCGAAATGATCGCGCGCAGCCTGACCTCGCATCGCGGCGGCCAGGCCTGGGTGATGCGCCGGCGCACGCAAGGCGAGATGGACCAGCTGGTGGCTGCCGCCGGCTTCGAAAAACTCGACCAGCGCATCGACCAATGGGGCATCTTCACCGTCTCGGTCGCGCGGCGCATCTGAGAACATGGACGTGCCTGCCGCCGACCCAGCCCTGTCCATCCCGGCGCGCGAGCCTTATTCCGGTGTCGTGCTGCGGGCCGCACTTTGGCTAGCCTTTCTGGCGCCGTTCTTCTATTCGACCTACGGCTACGCCAACTGGCTGGCGTCGCGGCGCGATCACGTCGGCAGCATCGTCTTGGACTGGGAGCACGGCATCCCATTCATCGCCTGGACGATCATACCCTACTGGTCGATCAACCTGTTCTACGGCCTGTCGCTGCTGCTCAACGATACCAAGAGCGGCGTCGACCGGCTCGCCGGCCGCTACCTCACCGCGCAGATCGTCGCTGTCACCTGCTTCATCGCGTTCCCGTTGACCGCGACCTTCGTGCGGCCGCAAACATCAGGCCTGCCGGGCTTCCTGTTCGCGGTGCTCGGCGGTTTCGACAAGCCGTTCAACCAGGCGCCGTCGCTGCACATCGCGCTGCTGGTGATCATCTGGGACCATTGGCGTCAGAAGCTGGGCGGCGTCGCCCGGACGGCCTGGCATGTCTGGTGTTTCCTGATCGGCGCCTCCGTGTTGACGACCTGGCAGCATCATTTCATCGACATCCCGACCGGCGCGCTGCTCGGGTTTTTTGCGCTGTGGCTGTTTCCGGCCAAGGGCGAATTGCCGTTCGCCGGTTTCCGACTGACCGCCGATGCCAAGGCCAGGCGGCTGGCGCAGTTCTATGCGCTGGGCGCGGCGCTGGCGCTGGCAGGTGCGGCTACCGGCGCCTTCGTCTCGGCGCTGTGGCTCGTCCTGCTGTGGCCGGCGCTGGCGCTGGCCATCGTCGCCTTCGCCTACGCCGGGGCCGGCGCCAAAGTGTTCCAGAAAGCCGCCGACGGCAGCGTTTCGCCGGCGAGCCGCATCCTGCTTTGGCCATACCGGCTCGGCGCCAGGATCAACATATGGGCATGGACCCGCAAGCTTGCGCCTGAGATCGCGGTGGCCGACGGTGTCTCGCTCGGCCGCTTTCCGACAGCGGCCGAAGCTGACGCCTTCGGCACGGTGATCGACCTTGCCGGCGAATTGGAAAGGCCGCGCGGCACCACCCGCCGCTGGACCAGCCTTCCCATGCTCGACCTTCTGCCGCCGTCGCGCGACAGGCTCGCAGAAGCCGTGACGGCGATCGAGGACGCGCGCGGCCAGGGCACCGTGCTGGTCTGCTGCGCGCTCGGCTTCCAGCGCAGCGCCGGCGTCGTCGCCGCATGGCTGGTCGCCACCGGCCGGGCACCAACACCAGCACAGGCGCGCAAAAAGCTCGCTGCGGCGGGCCGGCCCGTGCATCTTCATATCGGAGCGGACGAGCCGGCATGAACAATGAGACCTTTCAGGACAAAGCAGGCGCATTCGCCGCCGCGCTGATGGTGCAGGCGGCATGGCCGCTGCTGGTGATCGCGGCTTGCGTGCTGGCGACCCCCGTCATCGGGCTGGCTGCCGGGCCGCAGGCGACGCCGCTGTCGGCGGTGGCCTGGTTCGTGGCCGCCGCCAGTGCCCTGGCCACCCTCGCCTTCTCGATGCTCATCCTGTTCGACGCCCTGCTGTTCCGGCTGATGGCGAGCCATGCCAGCGAGACCGCCGGCGGTGCCGCGGTCGACGATCTCCTGGCCCGCATGCGGCTGAAGCCGGAGCCCGCTGCTGCGCGATCGCTCGACCAGCGGATGTCAGGCACGCGCCGCCTGCTCATGAAGCAGCGCATCGCCTTTTGCCTGTTCGCTGCAGCGTCGCTTGTCGCGGCATTTGTCTGATCCGCCGATGATGAAGCTCCACATCCGCGCCACCACCTTCACCTTGCTGCAGACCATGACCTCGGTCGGCCTGTCGGCGCTGGCCTGGGCGGTGACCGGCGTCAGGCCGATCTGGAGCGGCAGCGAGCCGTCGGACCGGCAGCGCATCTACTTCGCCAACCATGCCAGCCACGGCGATTTCATCCTCTTGTCGGCCTGCCTCAGCGAGAAGCAGCGCGCCCGCACCCATGCCGTCGCCGCGGCCGAATATTGGGGCAAGTCGCGGCTGCGCCGCTTTATCGCGCAGGACATGCTGTCCTCCGTGCTCATCCACCGGCAGTGGACCGACGAGGCGCAGAACCCGATCTCGATCATGCTGTCGGTGCTCGACGAGGGTCACTCGCTGATCCTGTTTCCTGAAGGCACGCGCAACATGACGGACGAAGCCCTGCTGCCGTTCCGCTCGGGCCTCTACAATCTGTCGATGGCGCGGCCCGATGTCGAACTCATCCCCTGCTGGATCGAGAACATGTCGCGGGTGCTGCCCAAGGGCCAGTTCGTGCCAGTGCCGCTGCTTTGCCGTGTCGTCTTCGGTGCGCCGGTGGCCATCGCGCCTGGCGAGGAACGCCGCGCCTTTCTCGACCGCGCCCGCCAGACGCTGCTTGCGTTGAACCCCCGCCCGCCAAGGCATGGTGCGGAAAAGCCGGTTGTCCGAAAAACATCGCGTGACCAAAAGAGCTTAGAGCATCGTGCAGGATCCGATATCCGGCACGGCGCCCCGGGAGACGACTGACCAACATGCCGATGCGCGAAACCCTGATCCTGGTCATCGGCCTCACGGCCGTGCTGACCATCGCGAACCTGATCGCCGGCATCCTGTCGTGGCGCGCGCCGAAGCCGCTCTCCTCGGCGCTGGTCAACCTCAACGAGCGCATCAACGCCTGGTGGGTGATGGTCCTGGCCATCACCGTCGCCATGTTCCTGGGCCGCCGCGCAATGACCATCCTGTTCGCGCTGATCTCGTTTGCGGCGCTACGCGAATTCGTGACGCTGACCCACAACCGGCGCAGCGACCACTGGGTGCTGCTTGGCATGTTCGGCATCATCATCCCGTTCCAGTACTGGCTGGTGTGGACCGCCTGGTACGGCCTCTTCACCATCTTCATCCCGGTCTATTGCTTCCTGCTGATGCCGGCGATCACGGCGCTGCATGGCGACACCGAGCGCTTTCTCGAACGCGTCTCGGCGCAGCAATGGGCGGTCATGATCTCGGTCTATTGCGTTAGCCATGTGCCGGCGCTGCTGACGCTCGAACTGCCCGGTTTCGAAGGCCGCAACCTGTTGCTGATCGCTTTCCTGATCATCACCGTGCAAGGCAGCGACGTGCTGCAATATATCTTCGGCAAGCTGTTCGGCAGACATCTGTTGTCGCCGGCCGTCTCACCGTCAAAGACCTGGGAAGGGCTGATCGGCGGGCTGGCGGCGGCGAGCCTGCTTGGCGCGCTGCTGTCGTTCCTGACACCGTTCTCGCCCCTGCAGGCGGCCGGCGTCGCCTTCATCGCCTGCCTGATGGGATTTCTCGGCGGGCTGGTCGCCTCGGCCATCAAGCGCGACCAGGGGGTCAAGGACTGGGGCCATCTGATCGAGGGTCATGGCGGCATGATGGACCGCGCCGACAGCCTGGTTTTCGCCGCCCCGGTGTTCTTCCACACCGTGCGCTATTTCTGGACGTGATGGCCCACCCGGGATCGGAGAACCCCATGCGAACACTGTTGCGTACCCTCTTCCTCGGCCTCGCCACCGCCGCCAGCCTGTCGCCCGCCTGGGCCGCGGCCGGCGATTGCGGTGATGCTGCCGCCCTGGTGCAGCAGGCCTATCCCAAGGCCCGAAAGAGCGCCGACGGCGCCTCGTTCACACTCGAACCCCATATCAGCATCGCCGCCCAGACGCTCCCGGAGGGCGATACGCCATTCGGACTGGTCTGCAAGATCTGGCCCGCCCATGACGACCTGCTGCTGGTCGCAGTGCCACTGATCGACAGCGCCAAATCCAGCGACGACGGGCATGTTGGCGATATCGAGCTTCTGGTCGTCGACAGGAAGAGCCTGCAGGTACGCCAGCGCTTGCTCCAGCCCGGGCTGATGACCGATGACGCCATCGCCATCCGCAAGGTCGAATTCGATACCGGCCGCTATAGGCTGGCGCCCGCCGTCACCGCCTTCGGCCTGCGCATCGAAATGGCCAACCATTCGCAGCCCAATCCCTTCGGCGAAACCGACCTGCGGCTCTATGCCCTCGCCGGCGATGCCCTGCGCGTGGTGCTCGACGGCCTCGTCGTGGCCGGCAATGGTGGCGAAGGCGATACCAATTGCGAGGGATCCTTTCATTCCAGCCAGGTCAGCCTGGCGATGAGCCCGGTGAGCCATCATGGCTATCACGACATCATCGTGGTCGAGCGGACGGATACCGACAAGCCCTCCCTCGACAAGGAGGGCGAGTGCCAGTCCCATCCCGGCAAATCTGTGAACCGGACCTACCAGCTGCGCTATGATGGGAGCCGCTATCCGGTTCCGGCGGCGCTCAAGGTCCTGGGGCCGTGAAAAGCCGCTCGCGTCCTGGGCCAGCATGGCACCGTCGGATCGATTCATTTCGCGACACCGATGCGGCAATTGTGTAAAGATAGGGCCTGAGAGGAGGCAAAACGCCTCCAGATCGGCTTTGAGCCTTGTTCCATCCCATCTCCAATATCGACGACGCGCAGACGCTGGCGCAGGCCATCGTCAATACGATCGCCGAGCCCTTCCTGGTGCTCGACGAGCAGTTTCGCGTGCTGGCGGCCAGCCGTTCCTTCTATGAGACCTTCAAGGTCGACCCCGATCAGACACACGGCTCACTGCTCTACGCGCTCGGCGACGGCCAATGGGACATCCCGGCGCTGCGCCTGCTCTTGGAGACGATCATCCCCGAGAAGACGGCGATGGACGGCTTCGAGGTCGAGCATGATTTCCCCAATATCGGCCCGCGCACGATGCTGCTCAACGCCCGCAAGGTCCTCTACGACCACAGCTCTGCCATCACCATCCTGCTCGCCTTCAACGACATAACGGCGCGGCGCGCCATCGAGAAGGAAAAGGAAGAGCTTCTCGGCCGCACCGAGGAATTGCTGCGGCAGAAGGATGTGTTGCTGCGCGAGATGGAGCACCGGGTCGCCAACAGCCTGCAGATCATCGCCAGCATCCTTTTGCTGAAGGCCCGCTCCGTCACCTCGGAGGAAACCCGCCAGCACCTCAAGGATGCCCATCAGCGGGTGCTGTCGGTCGCCGAAGTACAGCGCCACCTCCACACCGAGGCCGGCGTCGAAGAGATCGACGTCGTCTCCTATCTGTCGAAACTATGCAGCAGCCTGGCCACCTCGATGGTTGGCGAAGACCAGCCGATCGCGGTCAACGTCACGGCGCAAGGCGGCAGGATAGACTCACAAAAGGCGGTGAGCCTCGGCCTGATCGTCACCGAGCTCGTTCTCAACGCGATCAAATATGCTTTCCCGATGGAGAAGGCCAAGGCCCTGATCCAGGTGACCTACGAAACCGAGGGCAGCGACTGGAAGCTGACGGTCTCGGACAATGGCGCCGGCAAGACCGTCGTCGACGCGCCGAGTGTGGGTCTGGGAACGGCCATCGTCGAGGCGCTGGTCAAGCAGTTGGAGGCCAAGGTCGAGGTCATCAGCGACACCGGCGGCACCAGCGTGTCGGTGACCAGGGCGACGTTCACGTCACGCATACCGCGGGCAGCGTAGCCTGATCCATTCCTGGTCGGCGGCGAGTGGGCGTCACGCCACTTAACTAAGCGGTTCCGTTGGGCTGGCCATGCTCGACCTGTTCATTGGAACAAGAACGCTTGCGGAACGTTGATTGAGGTTACAGGCACAACTTACACACTGCTCAGGGCAAGAGCGGCGCGCGGCGAATACCGCTGGGCGCGCTCATAGGAGGCGAACATGGATATCACCACAATACTGGTCATTGTTCTTATTGTTTTACTGCTAGGCGGCGGCGGCTTCTACGGCCGTGGACGCTGGTACTAAACGGCATCGAGAAATCACTAATTTGGCGCTGAGCGCCGGCCCACCCGAGTCTCCATAGCTGCACGTCAGGATCGGCGCTTGTCTTTCGCACCCGAAAAAGGCGGGTGGACATGTCGATCAATCGCAAGATCAAAGAGGCCCGCATTTTCACGCCTTCCGAAGTAGGGCTCTTTGGACGCGTGTTCGAGCGGGCGAAGCGGAAAGGTGATTCTGAAGCTCATCGAGAAGCACTGGCGTCTCGAATCGTCGCCAACTACATGGCCGGAATCACGGACGAGGCGGAACTTCTGGCGTTGTCGCGGCAGCCGCCTGGTAGTTCCGATACATCACCTAGCCCCGCCAGGAGTTAATGCATCAGCGGCGATATCTCCAGGATACTGCTCCCGTAGACCGATCGGCCTGCGTCCTTCACCGAGGCCGGCGCTTTGCGCTAACCCGACTGGCGCAGCCAATGACGGTCGAACACATCTAGAATAGCCCGGAACTCGGCCGGCGGGATCTGATTGGCGCCGCCGTCGCTGCTGTCTCCGATGAGGAATTGCGCCAGCTGCCGGTCGACCGCTTCCGGCTGCTCGACGGTCAGACCGAGCGATGCCAAATCTCTGGCGATCGACCCGCCAGGGGGCAGATAGCCGCCCCATCCCTCCGGCGCCGGATCGCGCAAGCGGACGATCAGGATCCTGGTCAGGGACGGCTGCGGCTCCGGACCGATGATGGCGCCACCGCACATATAGCCGCCAAGCACGCTTCCCGGCCGCGACTGCGGGAACAGGCAGAGGAAGAAATGGGCATCGCCGCCGGTTTCCTTGAGAAGCGCATAAAGGCCGCGTTTTGTCGAGGTCACCGGTCCGCCGACCAGCAATTGCCCGGTCGGCAACACCTCGCGATAGGCGGCAGTCAACCCGTGCGCACCCGGCCCGATCTCTATCGACAGGCTGCCCCTGATCAGCTGGCCGCGATAATAGGGCGACAAGGCATGCGAATAACATGCGTAGGTTCCGGCAAGGGCCAATCCGAGGCCTCGCTCCTCATGCCCGGATGATGCCTCGAACTGCGCGCCGGCGCGGCGTTCCAGTTCCGTCCTGTCGATGCCGTGTCGGGCGCAGATCGCGGCGGTGAAGCCGCGCAGATCGCTTTGGGCAATCCAGGCGCCGGGTTGCTCCAGCTTAAGAACCTTCGACCAATCGTCATAGACGCTCAGTTGGCGTGGCTGGGCGCGGCCCTGCAGCCATTTGTCGGCACGACCAAGATCGAACGCCGTGTTCGGGTTGACGTCACGGAACGCAGCCGCAAGATCCTTGCGACTGACGGCTCCCAGCAGGGCCGAAGTCAGCCGCAATTTCTGCGCGATATGCTGTGCCATCCCACTGCCCCTTATGCCACTGCAAGGCATAACATGTGCCAGCACTTGCTCCCACAGCATTCATTGCGAGCCGCACTTCTCCTAAAGTTCCATATTCCAGGAAATCCGCGGAATTCCACGCTGTTCCACGCGCCTGCCCTTTTCGCCCCGCCGGGTGGCGCTAAGGTCGCGCAAGGCAAGGGCAACCGCCGTAAAACGATCTGGAGCTTGAATACACAACCCCTTCCTCCCTCGCAGTCATGGCACGACCGATTTGAGCAACCGCGAAACCGGGCTTTCCGGCCGAAAAACGAACCGCCGCCTCAACCAAGGAAGGAACAATTCGATGTCCTGGATCGCCTCTCCCAAAATCCCCTTCACCGCCGTTGCGGCTGGATCCGCCGCGCTGCTGCTGCTGACCTTCGGGCCGGACGGACCGTCGCGAGCTGCAGCCGGCTCACGCGCGGCAGCGACATACGGCAAGCCGGTTCGTGCGGCCATCGAGCCCACGCGCATTGAAGTCGACAGCAGCGCGCATGTGATCCGCTTTTATATCGACGGCAAGCAGGTGGCCCTGCTCGACTCGACCGGCTTCAAGGATTGACGTCAGGTCGGACGAAGCGGGCGAATAGCTGCTGCCCTCATGCGCGAACGACGGTTATCAAGGACGAGTGACCGTCAAACTTTGCGCGACGTGCTGCGCACCCGGTGCCCTTGATGCGGCTGCAAGCCTGACTCGCGTCGGTTCCTTGCAGTCGCGCTTTTCCACAAGCCATATTCCAGGAATTCCGGAGAATTCGACGCCCTTCCACACAGCGGCGGTGTTCGAGCCGGCGGCTGTGGTTAACCTTGCGTTAACCACGGAGGGACCCATCATGAAACTTGCCCTGTCTGCAATTCTCGTCCTGCTAGCATTTTCGCAATCCGTGGAGGCCAAGACGAAAGTCGTTGCCACCGGGACCAAGGCGGCCACGGCCAACGAAAGCAGGCCGCAGCTAGATGACAAGCCCACAGGTGGGATCACGGCCTCGTCTGGTGCGATGGTGGCGCCAGCCGGCAAGGATGGGTCCAATCCATATCCGCCGGCGATCTATTTCAACTTCTAGCCGACGCTGCGCTTGCTCCTAACCGACGCCACACTTGCGGCTGACGCACCGTAGCAGAATTAGATGATTGCGGGTGGAACCAATCCTTCGCTTCTATGTTATTTGACATATCGAACATCCCAAGCGTTCGGTTGTTAAAAAGCCCGCTTCCCGATCCCCCCTCCGGAATGCGGGTTTTTTTGCGTCTTTCGCCCGGCAACGGGTACGTCATTTGACATAGACATTGGACGCTACTCGACCATGGGTCTACCGAAACGCCTGCCGTCCGGAAATTGTCTCGATCTTGATCTGGTAAAACAGATGGCTGCCGGCAGTGACAGGCGTCGCACCCAGATTGAGCGAGCCGGGCTCCCACCAGTTGGCGTGCTTCTGCAGCAGCGACCAGGCAAATTCACGCTCATGGTCCGACTGCGGCCCCTGCTGGACGACGGCCGGCGCCGTCGGATTCAGAGCGGGCGCCTTCGGCAAGTCCTCGAAGACGCCGTCGACGACGACGCTCTTCCAGCCATGGACGCCGCCGACATCGTCGACCTGCAGGCAGACTCGCGGGTTGACCCGCATCCACTCGACCTTCTTGCCGAGCAGCGAGAAGCTGAAAATGAAATTGTCGCCGAAGGCAAAATGGATCGGCACCACATAAGGCCGGTTGTTTCTGACACAGCCGAGGCGGCCAAGCCTGGCCGACTTCAACATGACGGTGCATTCCTGTCGCGTCATCTCCCTGATATTCATTGTGATTGTTCTTTCCGTTGGTTCGTTTCTGCTGGGTCAGATCCTGGTTGAGTCAGGCACCCTGGTCGAGCCGCCGGATGGCCCGGACCGCCTCCATTTCGGCGACGCCGATCAGCGCATCGATGGCCTGGATCGCCTCAATGTGACCACGGCTTGCCACCGTCTTGCGCAGGGCATGCAGGTCATCACGAATGTCGCAGAGCGTGGTTCGGACTGTGAGGGGCATGGGCCGCCTTCCAGCGACACAACAACCTGAGATAGTGATAGGTTCCGCTTCCATCGGAGAGCTTCATCAGCCCGGCAGTACCAGTCCTTCCACTCTCACCTGCCTGGCAGTGCCGCCTCGCTTCAGCCGACCCTGACGACGAAGTGCTTGGTCACCGGCTCAATGATCTTCCACGTTCCTCTGAAATCGGCTTCGACTACGAAGGCATCGCCAGGGCCGACTTCGACGGGCGTGCCGCCATCGGGCGTGATGACGATACGGCCCGAGATCATGTGCACGAATTCGTAATCGGTATAGGTCGCGTGATAGGTGCCGGGGGTGGCCTGCCAGGTTCCCGACATGACCTTGCCGTCTTTGGTGGTGTGCTGGACGGCGGTCTTCATGGTCGGGTTGCCGTCGACCACGACCCAGCCCGCGAGGTCGCCGGCCTCGGCGTTTTCAACGGCGCCGAATTTGAGGATGGTCTGGTCTGTCATGATCGGGCTCCATTTGAACTGCGCCGGCATTGGCTGCCGGTCAATAGCCGATGCCCCGGACATCGGCAACGCGAATGCCCTGCCTTCGCACTGGCGGCGGTCCGCTTGACCTTGCGCCATCCGCGGGATAGGGCCGACCCCGGCACCACCCACCGGCCCGATGAGAGACCCGACATGACAGACGTGATCGTAAGAGACAGCAACGGCACTCCGTTGAACGAGGGCGATTCCGTGACCCTGATCAAGGATTTGAAGGTCAAGGGCACATCGGAGACGATCAAGCGCGGCACGCTGGTGAAGAACATCCGTCTCAACGGCAATCCTGACGAGATCGAGTGCAATACCAAGCAGGTGAAAGGCCTGGTGCTGAAAACCGAGTTCCTGAAAAAGGCGTGATCGCGTAAGTTTTTGGCCCATGAATCGCTTGGGCCTTGCGCCTTTGTCGACGCCGGGGGGCGCCTTCTTGAAGGCCGGTTGAAGCGTAATTACATCAATAGTTAAGCGTGCATTTGCACGCGAATATCGTGCTTTGGTCAAGCTTCATCTGTGGAGGTTGTCATGGCAAACCTGATGGAAGGAAAGAAGGCCCAGGATTGGATCAATCTGGTCCTTGCGATCTGCCTCTTCATCTCACCCTGGATCATCGGCTTCGTCACGGAAGCCAATCCTGCGTGGAACGCCTGGATTTCCGGCATTGTGCTCGGTGCCCTGGCGCTCGCCGCGCTCTCGGCATTCGCCGAGTGGGAAGAGTGGCTGAACCTTGTTGTAGGGCTCTGGCTGATCGTCTCGCCCTGGTTGCTCGGCTTTGCCGCGAGCGTCAACGCAATGGGGACCCATGTGGTCCTCGGCGTGCTGGTTGTCGCCGCTTCGGCCTGGGCAGTCTGGGACTACCGTCACCCGCACGCGCACGCGTGATGGTGCGAACCGAGGGGGAGCCCGGCGCGTGAGTGCCAGGCTCCTCTAAAAGGCTGGATGGACATACAAGCCCGCAAGTCGGGCTAGGTGGTGCTTGGCGCGCAAAAAACGGCCAGCAGCGGCACAAACCGGGCAGCAGCGCCGACCTCTGGCGCCACTTGCCGCTACCGCTTACCCGCGAATCTTCCCCTTATGTTGCACTGCGTTAGATTTGTTGCATTGCAATATCGACACATCGCGTCGAGGTTTCGCGTCGGGTGGGGGTGTCAACGACCAACACGGGGGTTCGTCGTGTCAGCATCGTTCCGGCCTGATATCGAAGGGCTGCGGGCGCTCGCGGTGTCGGGCGTCATCGCGTTCCATTTCGGCCTGTCGGACCTGCCGGGCGGCTTCACTGGCGTCGACATCTTCTTCGTCATCTCCGGCTATCTGATCACCGGCCAGTTGCTGCGGGAAATCGACGACACCGGCAGGCTGGACCTGTGGCGCTTCTACGCCCGGCGCGCCAGGCGCCTGCTGCCGGCCTCGCTGTTCGTCATCCTGGCCACGCTTGTCGCCGGCTATTTCATCCTGGCGCCGGAGGAACAGTCGCTCTATTCGAAAGGCGCCATGTTCGCGTCGGCCTATGCGATCAATTTCTGGCTGATCCGCTGGTCGTTCGACTATTTCGCCCCGGATGCGGCGAACAACCCCTTCATCCACTTCTGGTCACTCTCGGTCGAGGAGCAGTTCTATCTCGCATGGCCGGCGCTGCTGCTGCTTGCCGCCTGGCTGCGCCCGGGCAGGCGCGCGGCGATCCTGGTGATCGGCCTCGCCGGCGTGGTGTCGTTCGCCGTCTGCGCCTGGCTGACGGAAATATCGCAGCCCTGGGCCTTCTATTTCTCGCCGCTCAGGGCCTGGGAGTTCGCTGCCGGCGGCCTGGCGACGATGGCGCCGGCAGGATTCTGGCGGCAGCGCCCGCAACTTGGCGCGGCATGCGCATGGCTCGGCTTGGCGCTGATCGCCGGCGCCTATCTGACCTTCAGCGAGGACGCTCCCTTCCCCGGCGTGATGGCGCTGGTGCCGGTGGCCGGCGCCGTGCTGTTGCTCCTGACCGGCTCGGGCAATATGCAAAAAGGGCCGAGCGCCCTGCTGTCGCTGCCGCCTCTGCAATGGCTGGGAAAGCTTTCCTATTCGCTCTATCTCTGGCACTGGCCGGTCATTGTCTATGCCGCGATGATGGTTCCCGAGTTGTCGCTTGCCGATCGGCTCGGCTGCCTGGTGCTGACGCTGGCGCTGTCGATCTTCACCTATAATTTCATCGAGAACCCGATCCGTCGCAATGGCTGGCTAATGGCCAATGCGGCGCGGGCGCTGGTGCCGGCCGTCCTCCTGACCGGCACCGGCGTCGCAGCCGCTTACGCCAATGCGCGCCTCGCCGTGCACGATATCGACCCCGAACAGCGCATCATCGCCGAGAGCGCCGCACTGCCCTCCACCGCGCGCGCCGGGGGCTGCATTATCGACTTCGAGGATGTCACGCCAAAACACTGCGTGTTCGGCTCGAAAAACGCTGAAGGCTCGATCGCGCTGTTCGGCGATTCGCATGCCGACCATTGGTCGACGCCGCTGATCGAGGCGGCGCAAAAGCACAACTACCGGGTCCTCACCTGGCTCAAATCCTCCTGCCGGGCCTCTCAATTGACGATCTGGGTCACCAAGCTGAAGCGCGACTACACCGAGTGCGACCAATGGCGCGCGCAGTCGATCAAGGAGATCATCGCCGCGCGGCCGAGCCTGGTGGTGATTTCGGAGATCGCGCTGGCGAGCTCGCGCAAGATGTCGCCCAACGCCAAAGTGTCCGACAGCCAGGATGCGGAATGGCGCGCCGGCCTGCGCGCGACGATCGAGGCGTTCAGCCGGGCCGGGCTGAAGGTCGCCTTCATCCGCGACGTGCCCTTCAACGACGAGCAGGTCGACACCTGCGTGGCCCGCGCGCTGTGGCGGGGACAGACACCATCGCTGTGCGACCAGACGCGGGCCTACGCCGCCAACGATGCCGCCGCCGCGGTGGAGCGCGACATCGTCCGCTCGATACCGAACGCCACCTATGTCGACATGACCGACCAGTTCTGCGACGCCGAGACCTGTCATGTCTTCATCGGCGGCCAGCTGGCTTACCGCGACCGCCACCACATGGCGACACCCTTTGCGCAGACGCTGGAGCGGCCGGTCGAGCGCGCGCTGTTCTCCAACATGGTGACAGCTACCGTAAAGTGACGCAGGCGCCCGCTCCGCTACGGCAGCTCTTCCTCGTCCGGCGTCTCGAGCAACTCGATCAGTGCCGCCACCCTTGCCGACGGCAGTTGACGGCCTTCGTTCACCAGCGCCTCGTCGGCGCCGATCCAGGCGAAGGCCTCGCGCAATTCCTCGATCGTCGCGCCGGTCGAGACGATGTCGGCGATGACGGTCTCGTCGACTGGCCCCAGCACCGAAATGATGTCGTCGCGTGTCATGCTCACCTCCATTGGGAGAGTGCCGGGAGCCGGCATCCCGCAAGCTGGCAACACAGGGGAATCTGGGGCCTGACAGCGCGGCCGGCAATAAGCGGAGCGAAATTGCCGGGCGACGCCGGCCGAGCGGCCAGCCAGAGCCGTGGCGGGCTCGCGGGCACGATTATGGCGGCCAGGCTGAAACGGGCCGAAAGCCCGCCATTTTCCTGTGCCTCCCCTCAAGTAGCTTCACCCAGGTGACGATCCCTGCTACGGGCGGCTTCCCGCTCCAGGCTTGGAAATGCGCATGAAGCTTCTGAAATATTTGCTTGCGGCCTCGCTGCTGGCGCCGCCGGTCTCCCAGGCACAGACTGCGGAACAGTCGAAACCTGAATGGAAGCTGATCGAGAAGATCGAGACCTACGCCATTTCGGGGCAGACCGGGCCGGAGCTCTATGCCTCGATCGGCGAGCGGGGGCCGATGATCGGCAAGAGCAAGCACCGCGTCATCGCGCATACCAATTTCAAGCTGACCTGGGTCAGGGATTATCAGCCGCGCGGCGATGCCTGCGTGCTGGCTTCGGCACGGCCGAAGCTCATCATCACCTACACCTTGCCGAAACCCTCCAAACCGCTGCCGGCCACGGTCCAGAAGAGCTGGGAAATTTTCGCCGCCGGCATCGCCGCCCACGAAAAGGTGCATGGCGACGCAATCGCCGACATGGTGCGCCAAATCGAAGCCGTCAGCGTCGGCCTGACAGTGCCTGGCGACCCCGGCTGCAAGAAGATCAGGACCGAGCTGACCAACCGGCTCTCCGAACTCTCTCAGGCCCAGCGGCAGGCAAGCCGCGAGTTCGACCGCGTCGAATTTGGCAAGGCCGGCAACATGCAGCGGCTGATCGTCGGTTTGCTGATGGGACGGTAGGGAGGATGGCGCGAGGCCCCTCTTACTAACCCGCCACCGGCGTCCACATCACATCCTCGACCCTGCCCGCCCCTGTCGCCAGCATCACCAGCCGGTCGAAGCCGAGCGCCGAACCGCTCGCTTGCGGCATGATGGCCAACGCCGCGAGAAAATCCTCGTCGATCGGATAGCGCTCGCCATAGATGCGCTGCTTCTCGTCCATCTCGATCTGGAAACGCCGGCGCTGTTCGGCCGCGTCGGTCAGTTCGCCGAAGGCGTTGGCCAGTTCGACGCCGCAGCAATAGAGCTCGAAGCGCTCGGCAACCCTGGCATCATCAGCGCTCGGCCGGGCAAGGGCTGCCTCTGAGATCGGATAGCCGTAGAGGATGGTGGTCCGCCCCTGCCCCAGCATCGGCTCGACCTTCTCCACCATCACCCGGCTGAACAGATCCGCCCAATTGTCGTCGGGCGCGGTGCGCAAGCCGGCCTCGACCAGCGCCGCATGCAGCGCTTCGCGATCCGTATTCCCGTCCGCCCCCACCGTCGCCAGCAGGTCGATGCCGGCATGACGCGAAAAAGCATCAGCGACGCTCAACCGTTCCGGCGCGGCGAACGGGTCGGCCTCGCGGCCGCGAAAGACAAAACGCCTGGCGCCCGCCTGCTCCGCCGCCAGCGCGACGAGCCCGGCGCAATCCTGCATCAGGCTCTCATAGGCTTCATCGGCCCGGTACCATTCGAGCATGGTGAAGGACGGATGGTGCAAGGGGCCGCGCTCGCGGTTGCGGTAGACGGCGCCGAGGCTGAACAGCCGCTTCTCGCCGGCGGCCAGCAGCTTCTTGCAGGCGAATTCCGGCGAGGTGTGGAGATAGAGCGGCTGGCGAGTGCCATCCGGCCCGATCGCCTCGGTGGCGAAGGCCGACAGATGTGCCTCATTGCCGGGCGAGATTTGCAGGGCCGCAGCCTCGACCTCGACGAAATCGCGCCGCGCAAACCAGTCGCGAAAGGCGGCAGCGATCCGGTTGCGCAGGATCAGCCGCGGCCGGCGGTCGGCATGGACATCGGGCGTCCACCAGGGCGAGGCGCCGGTCATGCGGACCAGAATTGCACAGAAGGCTGGCGGTTCAAGCCAAGATGCGCTAGGGCGACGGCTCGCGCGGCCGATTTGCGCCGATCAACCATTTCAGGCCGACAAGGCCAACGAACCAATGCAGGATTGAAAATCGTGGTGAAGGTCATCGCCAGTTCCCTACGCAAAGGCAACGTCGTCGACAAGGACGGCAAACTCTATGTGATCCTCTTTGCCGAGAACATCCACCCCGGCAAGGGCACGCCGGTGACCCAGCTCGACATGCGCCGCATCGCCGACGGCGTGAAGGTTTCGGAGCGCTACCGCACCACCGAACAGGTCGAGCGCGCCTATGTCGAGGAGCGCGAGCACACCTTCCTCTACAGCGACGCCGAAGGCTTCCATTTCATGAACCCGGAAACCTACGACCAAGTGGCGGTGCCCGAAAGCGTGGTCGGCGACATGGCGCCCTATCTGCTCGAAGGCATGGCAGTGCAGATCTCGCAATTCAACGGCATCGCGATATCGCTGGTGCTGCCGCAACGCGCCACTTTCGAGGTGGTCGAGACTGAGCCGGTGACCAAGGGCCAGACGGCATCCTCCTCCTACAAGCCGGCCACGCTCTCCAACGGCGTGCGCACCGCAGTGCCCCCGCACATCTCAGCCGGCACCCGCGTGGTGGTGATGACGGCGGATGGGGCGTATGTGGAGCGGGCGAAGGATTGAGCTCCTAAGCCACAAACACATCCGCTCTGTGGTGGGCAAGGTAGCCTTGCTGCGCCGAGTTGAAGGCGCCCGTACGCCAGACGGCGGGGGCTTCGGAAAAGCCGAAACTCTGTATCACCAGCTGATCGAATCCGAGACGCTGCAAATCCGCTTTGTCGACGCGGGAGGATATCCGCACCTCGCCGCTACCTTCAAAACTGATGAACCCGCGGTCAAACAGGTGATCTGCGTCTGGCGTCAGCAGCAAGCCGTTCATGCCGTCGAGGCGCTCCTGTGCAGAAGCGCAGAGGCGCCAAGGTTTAATATGGCTTGCGATCAACAACGAGGGGTTAGTTACCCCGGTGAGACGGCATGAGCGCTCGACAGCTTCGACATTGGCACGAAATTTCCCCTGACCACGACGAGCTTGAATGACGCTCTTTCTTTCAGTGTCTTCAAGCTGAAGATCTTCTCGGATACGGCGCTCGACCGCGTCCTCCAACTTTTCGTTGACTGCTTCGAAGGTGAGGCTGTTGGTGCCGCCATGCATCAGACTTTCGCGATTGAAGGCTGCACCAGCAACAATAGTGTGAAACACATCCGGCGAGACGCTGGCAAGATAGACCTTCTGATAGCCAGATCCGGAGTTTGGGTCGATCGGTGAGTAACGGGCCGGTAGAAGTGGGCCCAACTCACCAATCAGAGCTTTGGGACTAACCGACGGTTCAAGCGGCGTCCAATAGACTGGTAGAAGCCATCCTTCCTGGTTCCAGTAGATGTTTTGGAATTCGGCTGGCTTCGGCGCGGTAAATGCGAACGCTGTCACCCGCCCCACATAGCGAATGGCCTGGCCGAAGAAAGACAGCACGAGGTCGCCAGGCGTTGCCCGGCGCATGTTGTTGTAGAACTCGCTTCGTTTCCCATTTTTTTCAGTCTTGGGCGACCAAAGGTATTGCCCCTCGATCTCTTGGCGAGCGGTCTGATTGTGATTGACCCACCAGAACTGCGACATCTTTTCTAAGCACTGAATTAATTGCCAGAGAGCTGAACAGGTTCTATTCGAGCGACGCGAGGTCTTCAAGGTTCAGCGTAAGACTTGGAAAGGATACCTTGAGGTATTTTCAGCCAACACCCCTCACCCCACCCGCCGCCCCAGCATCATCCCGTAATGCACCGCCAGCAAATCCAGCCCCACTTTGAGCAGCTTGGTCACCACATCGCGCCCCTCACCGGTTTGCTCGGCCACGCTCTTTACCGTTTCGCCCATGCAGCAGACCTTCTGCACCACGCCCGCCAATTCCCAATGCGCCAGCGCCCTGGTGGCGTTGGCGTGGGCGCGGCCGGCTGAGAGGATGCGGTCGGCGACGCCGCCGTCCCTGCGGCCGCCATCGACGCGCTCGGTCCAGGTCATCGGCCTGACGCCGTCCTGCTGCGAGACGCGGAAATCCTCGCGGTAGCGCAGGCCCGCCTCGCGCTGCTGGTGCGACAGCGAGGTGATGCCGGTGAGCGGATCGACATTGCGCACCCGCACGATGCCGCCGGTCGAGGTGTAGCCGTCATTGGACACCTCGTAGACGCGCCGCGCCTCGGCCGTGCCGGTGGCCAGCCGCTTGCGGCCGAACCTGTCGTCCTGCAGCGCGAAATCATGGCCGATCTCCTTGCGGATGCGCACCTGCTCGGCCTCGGCCCTGGGCAGCTTCGGTGGCTTGGCTTTGGCTTTCTGGGCGGTCTTCTTGCTCATGGGGTTCGTCCTCCTGGGTGTGGGGTCAAGCCTTGGCGGCCGCATCCGCCAGTGCCGTGCGGCGGTGGTCGTAAAAGCGCGCCGCGTGATGGGCGCAGTAGCTCTTCAGCGGCGGGGTAAGCAGACCGCAGCACAGCATGTCCGGCCCCGGCCGGGCTCCAGGCGCGTCGTTTTCCGGGTCTTCCTCCAGCGCCGGATCCAGCGGCGCGCGGCAGCGGTCGAACAGGCAATCGATGAAGCGCATGGCCGCGACATGCGGCTGACGCCCAGCAACGACGGGACGCGGCGTCGGTGCCTTAGGGCGCACCGGCGCCGGGACGCCGAAATCCAGCCCGACCTGCCGCGGCAGCAGCCAGACCGGCGGAGCCAGTCGCACAGACTTGACGGGATTTGCCGACTTCAAGGGCTTGGCCACTACAGCCCTGACCTGCCCAGGCAGCTTTGCTTGCCCCGGCAGTTCCGCTTGCCCCGATGATCCGGCCTGCCTTGCGCACGGCCTGGCCGCAGCTTTCCTCGGCCGCCCGCCGGACCTGCCACCACCGGGATTGGCAAAGCCGATGGCGCTCAAACCGGCATTGCGGTGGACGATGCCGATGACGGCATTGCGTGAAACCCCACTGCCGCGCAGCGCGCTCAGCCGGTCGGAGATCTTCGAGGCCGACAGCCCGTCCTTCAGCCAGCCGGCGATCGCTTCCAGTTCGGTCTCGGTATAGAAGGCCATTGTCTTGATCCGTTGATTGCGCGCGGCCGCGCCGAAAGACGCCCGGGAAGGCCAGTTTCAGGGGTTCGGTCCGAGCGCCGTTGGGCGCAGGTTCAGAGGCCGATCATCGTTCTGCCGGCGGCGCGGTGCTGGCTTGGCCCGCGATGAGGCCAAGCTTCGCCTCGGCCGCATCGCGGCTGGCGCCGGACCCCGCCCTGCCCGTCCGCCGGTCCAGGACGATGACGGTGCCGTCCTCGGTGCGGATGCACGATTTGCTTCCCGCATCGCGGATCGGCGAACCGGCCCGCCCGTCACGGAAATGCGTGGCCGGAGGCGCGAAGCCTCCGGCCGTTCCAGACGCCGGGGGAGACGACGCCGGATCCGAGGCATCAGCCTCGGGCTTCGCCCCGGCCGGGGAGGAGGACAGCCGGGACGGATGGGAAATCGAAAAAGGGCGATGCGGCTTGTGCATGACCAGATATAAGCATAACTCAAAAACTTATGCAAGCCATTCTTGCATGGACGAAACCGATTCTTATGTTTCAGATGGCGCCATGACGAAAACTCCATTGTCGATCAAGGTCGGGGCGGCGATCCGCAAGGCGCGCAAGCAGCGTGGCCTGGTGATGCGCCACATTGCCGAGCACAACGACACCGATGTCGCCGCCGTCGGCAATTGGGAAACCGGCCGCAACCTGCCCAAGACCGAGAACCTGTTGAAGACTGCCGCCTTCCTGCGCGTCGACCCGGTGGCGCTGGGCAAGGGCGAGGTGGTCTTCCTCGACGATGCCGACAATGTCGCCGACGCCGAGATCGTCACCGATCCCGCCCCCTTGCCCACCGGCCCGATGGACATCAAGATTTTCGGCGCCGCCGTCGGCGGCGACGACGGGGACTTCACCTTCAACGGCGAGACGGCCGGCTATGTCCAGCGCCCGCCGGGCATAAAGCATCTGCAAAATGTGTTTGCGCTGCATGTGCTCAGCGATTCGATGGTGCCGCGCTACGAGCCGGGCGACATGATCTATTGCGGCGGCCGCGACGCCGTGCCTGGCGATCATGTGGTGATCGAAACACTGCCCGAGGAGGGCGAACGCAATGGCAAGGCCTTCGTCAAGAAGCTGGTCAAGCGCACCGCTGGCGAGCTGGTCGTCGAGCAGTACAATCCGCCGAAGACGCTGACCTTCAACCGCTACGCGATCAAAAACGTCTTCCGTGTCATCCCGCTCAAGGAACTGCTGGGGTACTGAAGCGGTGGCGCCACCCCCCTTGCGGGGGAGATGGCAGATCTGACCATCAAGCCCGCCTGGATCTCTTCAGCGGCGCCTCGCGTTCGGCTCGCCTCTGCGCGTCGATGCGCCGCCGCTCATGTTCTTCGATGAATGCAGCCTGGATCGCAACCGCCCTGCCCGGCAGGCCGTCGGCCCGGCAGGACTTGCAGACCAGACGCTCCGAAAGCGTCACCAGCGGCGTCTGCCCACTCACCCCGTGACGTCTGAGCTCTGCCGGTTTCCACCATCTGTTGCGGCCGCAGTCGATACATTCGACCGCAATCGAAACGACATCGGCGATCGTCGCCTCCTTGCCCGGCAATGTCATCGTTATCAGCCCCTTTGTTCCTGTTTTGTTCACATCATTATTGGTTTTTCCGTAGGAGTCGAGTCGGTTCAGCTCAAGTCAGAACAAAAGTTTCACTTGTGCATATTTTTGAGTTATGCTTATATTTGTGAAAGCCACCGTCGCCACCCACGCCGATGGGCGGCAGGCGCGGCCGTCGGCATTGAGGAAGTGACGATGGACTCCACCCAATTCGCCCGCGACTGCGGCTATAGCGGCGACAGCCCGGCCATGCTGACCGCGTTGGCGGCCATCCGCCTGGATGGCATAGCCAGGGCCCGGCAAGGCCATGACCAGCGCAAGGCGGTGGTCGACCGGCTGAAGCAGAGCGAGGCACTGTTCCTGGCAGCGATCGGCCCGGCGCTGTCGGCGCAGGAGGCGATCGAGGATGCCGCCCGCTTCATCGCCTGCTATCGCAACATGCCGCGCTGGCGCCAGGAAAGGCGCCTGCCAGATCTCGCCCGCGCCAAACAGCAGCGTCTGCTGGCGCGCTTCTTCCGCCGCTACGGCCACCGCCTCTGGGCACGGGAAGCTGCCTGAGCCGATGCTCCCCTCATCCGTGCGGCTCGCGTTCAGCATCGGCTGGTCCGCTTGGCCGACCTCCTTTGAATCGAGCATTGACAAGCCAGTCTTTCGCTCCGATCCATCCGCATCATGATTTACGATCGAGCCTGGCTTGAAGAAGCCTTTCGCGCAAAGTCCCGGCAGAAGTTCCTGTTCTTCTGGGGCCACCAGCCGTCCAGGGACGGCCGCATCACCGCGTCCTGTTTCAGCCAGTGGTGGCATGCGCCGTTCACCGTCGACGGCCTGAGCTATCCGACCGCGGAACATTGGATGATGGCGCAGAAGGCACGCCTGTTCGGTGATGATCAGACGGCAACGCAAATTCTCAAGGCGGCGAGCCCCAAGCAGGCAAAGCAACTGGGCCGGCAGGTGAGCGGCTTCGATGGATTGAAATGGGACGCCAAAAAGTATCGCATCGTGATGGAAGGGAGTTTCCAGAAGTTCCGGCAAAATGCGGCGCTGCGCGACTATCTGCTGTCGACCCGTGACTTGGTTCTGGTCGAGGCCAGCCCCGTCGATCGGGTCTGGGGTATCGGCCTTGCAGCGGATGACGAGAAAGCGGCGAACCCTCTGCTGTGGCGCGGCGAGAACCTGCTTGGGTTTGCGCTGATGCAGGCCCGGGATAGGCTGCGCAGCTGAAAAGACTAAGCGACGCGCATGTAGCGTCTGCGCTGCTTGACAATCTGCCCATTTGTTCCCTTTATGTTCTCTTCAGAACCACCTCAACAATGCGGCGTTCCAACCGCCGCGGGCGAACGGCTCGGATGGAAGCCAACATCCTCCACGCGGATCTCGACGCCTTCTATGCCTCGGTCGAGCAATTGCTCGACCCATCGCTCCGCGGCAGGCCCATCGCCGTCGGTGGCGGCGTGGTGCTGGCCGCGTCCTACGAGGCCAAGGCTTTCGGCGTGCGTGGCGGCATGCCGGGGCGGCGCGCACGCGAACTCTGCCCGGGCTTGATCTTTGTCGGTGGCAATTTCAGGGAATACCAGCGGCTGGGCGACGCGGCTATTCAAGTGCTTGGCGATTTCACGCCGGTGGTCGAGCGCATTTCCATCGACGAGGCCTTTGCCGACGTTGCCGGCTGCACCCATCTGTTCGGCCCGCCGGCCGAAATCGCCGCTTCTATCCGCCGCCGCGTCAAGGCCGAGCTCGGCCTGCCGATCTCGGTCGGCGTGGCGCGCACCAAGCACCTGGCCAAGATCGCCTCGCAAGTGGCCAAGCCCGACGGGCTGGTGGTGGTCGATCCGCGCCATGAGCTTGAGTTCCTGCACGATCTTCCGGTCGAGCTGATGTGGGGCGTCGGCCCGGTCACCAGGCAGCGGCTGGCCGGCATCGGCGTCAACACCATCGGCGAGCTGGCGAAGACGCCGGGATGGTCGCTGGAGCGCCTGCTCGGCCCGGCGGCCGGCGAAAAGCTCAATGCGCTGGCGTGGAACCGCGATCCGCGCAAGCTCGAGACGCAGCGCCGCGCGCGCTCGGCCGGCGCGCAATCGGCGCTTGGCAGGAAACCCGCCGCTGAAAATGTGTTCGTGCCTGCGCTATTGCATCTGGCCGACAGGGTCGCCACCCGGCTGCGGGCGAAATCGCGGCCCGGCCGCACGGTGACCGTGCGCGTGCGCTTCGCCGACCTCAGCTCGGTGACGCGTTCGATCACGCTCGACCAGCCGATTTCGGCAACCGCCATGCTGGCCGAGATCGCCGAGGCGCTGGTGCGCAAGGTGCTTGTCGACCATCCGCACGAGACGACCATCTCGCTGCTGGCGATCGCCGTCTCGCATCTGGAGCAGCAGTCCGCCTTGCAACTGGAACTGCCGCTTGGCCTCGACGACGACCGCCGCCGCCCCGGTACCCGCAAGGGCGCGGCGCGCTGGACCGCCGACCGCGCCATCGACAAGATCCGCGACCGTTTCGGCTGGGAGGCGGTCGGCTATGCCTCGGTGGCGCTCGGGCCGCGGCGCTCGGTTCCCGACGCGTTTCGCGAACTGGCGGAAAAGGAACTGTGAGCCGGCGGCCGATCCCTGTTTCGCCAGCCACGCCCGGTTGACGAACCGCATCCGCCTGTGAATGATCCGCCGCGCCCGGGCCAGGCTGCTTTGCCAGACCTGGCTCGAACCAGGGATCAGTCATGACAAGCAAGCTGCGCGGCGTCATCGCCGCCATTCCAACCCCGTTCACCAGGACCCTCGAACCCGATATCGACCGTTTCGTCAGCCTGGCCGGCAGGCTGCTGGACGAAGGCTGCGACGCGCTCAATATGTGCGGCACCACCGGCGAGGCAACCTCGATGAGCCTTGCCCAGCGCAAGGCCCTGATGTCGGCCGCCGCAAAAGCCTTGCCGCGCGACCGGCTGATGGTCGGCACGGGCGCTGCGTCCGTGGCCGATGCGATCGAACTCACCCGCCACGCCGGCGAACTCGGCCTCGCCGGCGCTTTGCTGCTGCCGCCCTTCTATTACAAGAACGTTGGCGATGACGGGGTGATCGCCTATTTCGGCGCCGTCGCGCAGATGACCGCGGCGCAGGCGACGCCGCTCTACCTCTATCATTTCCCCGCTCTATCAGGCGTTCCCTTCCACCCAGCGCTGGTGGCGGCGTTGCGCGAGCGGATCGGACCGCGCCTCAGCGGCCTCAAGGATTCATCGGGAGACCTCGCCTATTCGCGCACGGTCGCGGCCGCGGACTTCGATGTTTTTCCAAGCGATGAGGGATCGCTGATGGAGGCCAGAAGCGGCACCTTCGCCGGCTGCATCTCGGCCACCGCCAATCTTTCGAGCAGGCTTTGCGCCGCCGCCTGGCGCGACGGCGATGCCGGCGCGCTCGCCACCGCCTCCGCCATTCGCAAGCGCGTGGCCTCGGGCCCGCTGATCCCCGGCATCAAGGCCATGGTTGCCGAAATGATGGCCGACCCAGCCTATGCCTCGCCATTGCCGCCGCTGACGGCACTGCCTGCCGCAGAGAGCGAAAAACTCAAGCACGATCTCAAGGGCATTCTCGGCCGCGATATCGGCTTCTGAGGTGCGGGGATCCGACTGGCTCTCAGCGATCAGGTCAGACCAGAAGTGTTGCGGTGCCCCAGGCGATCAGGGCGATGCCGGCCGCGCGACCGACCCACTGGCCGGCAGGAAACACCTTTTCAACCAGCACCAGAATGGCGAGCGCGGCAACCCACACCAGATTCATGATGCCGCCCACGAACAGCAACGCCATCAGCATCCAGCAGCATCCGACGCAGAAGGCTCCGTGCAGTGCGCCCAAACGCAGCGCGCCAAGTGCGCGGGGACGCCAGTGGCGGGATAGGAACGCCCACGGCGCCCGGCAATGCGACAGGCAGGCGTTCTTGAGCGGCGAAAGCTGGTAGAGGCCCGCGGCGATCAGGACGATGGCGGAAAGCCAGCGGCTTTGCGAACTCATCATCGTCGCGGAAACAAATCCCTGGCGCTCGAGCAGCCAATGCAGAGCGGCTGCCGCGACGGAGAATCCCAGCCAGACCAGGAGGTAGCCTGCCATGAATACGCCGGTAGGCGCGAGCCTGTCCTGGAGCTGACCCTGTGCGAGCGCATGGCGATGCACGCGCGCATAGAGCAGGATGGTCGGCGCAGCACTTGGGGACATCATGGCGACCATCATGACCCACCACATGGCGATGATCAGCGCCCAGGTCGCGGCCCCCCAGAGCCGCGGTTCCGTCGCCATGGACATTGCGCCCATATCCATACCCGGCATGTCCATGCCGCTCATGTCCATGCCGGGCATAGCGGAGGTCATGTCGGCGGTCTGCTGGTGGGGGAACAGCGCGAGCCGCGTCATCTCCCACGCATTCATGCCGAGCCCTGCTCCGGCGACGATATAGAGCCAGGCCAGCAGGCACAGCGCCACCACTCCCGCAATCGTGAGGGCGCGGTCGCGTCTGAGCAGGCGTTCCAGTGGCGAGGCGCCGTCCATGCGGCACGTCAGGTCCGCACCACCCCATGATTGTTGAGATGCAGCCGCGCAAACTGGCCGTAGCTGTCCGTCATCTTCACCTGAACCGGCCCGCTGGTTGTGCTCGAACCACTGCCGATCTCGGCGACCGCATATTCGAAGCCGTTCGGCAACACGATCTGAGCACGCGAGTCCGCGCCCGTCACCTTGTTGCGGATCGGTTCGCCAACCGTTTCGATATAGTCCTTGACAAAGATGCGGCCCTTGCGGCCGTCGATATCGAGGTCGAGATCGATCTTCGTGAAAACCGGCGCATTCATTTTTGTCACGGTTGAGGCGTAGACGGCGAACATCGTCGCGAACGGATCGGTGTCCTGGCCGGTCATGATGCGCAGCAGCGCTTCGCGCTGCTGGTCGGTTGCATTCTCATCGACGAAAGCGATGGCTTCGCCATTGCCTTCGTGGATCGCGCCAGGCCATTTGAAGATCGCAGCGATCCGCAGCCCATCGAGAGCGGTGTCGCCATGATGGCCTTCATCGATCTGGATGCCCGCCACCGCATGGCAATGGCCCTTGTCGGGCAGCGCATTGAATTGACAGTTGCAGCCATATTCGCAGGTGCAATTGACGAGTTCCCGTCCCCTGATCTCCCAAGATGTCATGACGACCTCCCTGATCCCGGAATATTAGAACATCATCATACACCAGCGCCTGCCGCGCCGCCACCCGTCATGCCGTGACGCGGCAGCTCAACGCTTTCTCGCCGAAATTTGGGGGAACGTCCGCCTTGGAGATGGCGAAGCCGATGTCGGAATGGTGGAAACGAAGTCGGAACGGGCCCGTCCGACCGCACTAGCGAACGTCCGGAAATGACCCAGAAGCGGGCGTTCGGCAGCGATCCGGGCAGCAACGATTTTGGCAGGACCGGAAAACGGTCTGGAATGCTGCAATCATCACCATGTCCCGCCCAAGTTGTGGACACTTCCGTCCCAAAGGCGCACTCTTGGCATGCGAAACGCGAGCCAGAGTTTCGTCCAATGCTTCACATTGCTTGACTTGCGTCGGTGATTGTCTGACCTATCCGGATACTTCCGGGTGGGCAGACCTCACATTGTGTCGCCTATCCGTGATCAGGCTACGACCCAAGGCACGTTGCAGCCCGTTCCGGATCAACTGGGAGGTAACAACATGCCTGATTTTCAGCGCAGAGAACTTCTTGTTCAAGGAAGCGCGGCTCTTGCCGCGATTGCTGCTCTCTATACCTCGCGTCGGGCTTACGCTTTTCCAAAGCAGGCGGGTGAGGAAGTTATTCCGTGGCTGGATCAGCCGACCGAAAATCCCAATCCGGAAGGTATCAAGACCCAGCTTGTCTGGGAGGATCTGGATAGCTGGATAACGCCAAACGACAAGTTTTTCAGCATCTCGCATTTCAACCGACCAACGATCGACGAGAAGACATGGTCCATGGAAATCGGAGGCCTGGTCAAGAAGCCCCTGAAGTTGACGCTCGCCGACATCCGGGCACGACCGCGGCAGGAGGTCGTTTTCACGGTGGAATGCTCGGGCAACCACGGGTTTCCCTTTTTCACCGGCGGCATCGGCAATGCTCGCTGGGCGGGGACGCCGCTCGCCCCGATCCTCGAGGAAGCCGGCGTTCTGGAGAAGGGCATCGAGGTCGTCTTTTTCGGTACTGACACAGGCGAGGTCGCAATACGCGACGTCAAGATGCAGCAGAACTTCGCGCGGAGCATGTCGCTCGCCGACGCGATGAACCCCGACAATCTCCTCTGCTATGAAATGAACGGAGCCGCCTTGCCGGCGCCCAATGGCTTCCCGTTACGGCTGATTGCTCCAGGCTGGTACGGGATCGCCAACGTCAAGTGGCTGGAGCGCATCGAGGTTCGCGATACGCGGTTCATGAGCCTTCTGATGGCCCGTGACTATGTCACCATCCGGGAGGAAGACCACAACGGCGAGACCGTATGGACCGAGACTTCAGTCGGGCGAGCGCTGATAAAGTCCGCGCCTGCAAAGGTCACTCGGAAAGGTTCGGACTATCGCATCATTGGGGCAGCCTGGGGGGCACCGATCGACCGGGTCGAAGTGCAACGCGATAAAGGGCCCTGGGTACGAGCGACCATTGATCACAGTGAGGAGGCCGAACACGCCTGGAAGATCTGGTCCCTCGATTGGCCAAATGCCGGCGCTGGAGAACACACGGTGACCTCGCGCGCGGTCAGCACCACAGGGCAAATTCAACCGGCAATGGACGATCCTTTGATTGCCGGGAAACACACATACTGGGAAAGCAATGGCCAGGTGACGCGCCGCGTGCGTATCGACTAGAGCATTTTGCAGCCAAATGGCATCATTTGGCGTCCGCATAAATGCGGCAAAACAGATAGTTGGAGCGAGTTCCGGTTCCAGGAGAACCGGAACCGCTCTAAGAACTTGCTGCCATTCCAGCCCCTCAGCCGTCCATGGCGCTGATCTGCGCGTCAGGCAGGCACCAGGGCGCGTAGCGGAAGTCGCGGATCTGGACGATCTGCTCGTCCCGCCATTCGACCAGCATGAAGCCGCGCACGGCACCGTCCGGTTCCCCCGGGTTGCGAATGAGGATCGCCGGCCTGCCGTCGACGAAGCCCAGCGACAGAGCCCAGTCGCTCACGCGGTCGTAATTGCCGAAATAGGTGGAAACCTGCGCCTTGCCGCGCATGCGGGTGCGGTTGACGACTTCGAGCTGGATATCCTCGGCGATCAGCGCCCTGACCGCGTCGAAGTCGCGCGCATTGAACAGGTCGACATAGCGGCGCAGGCGTCGCTCGTCATCGGCATCGAGCCTGGGTGTTGCGACCTGTTCCGGTGTTGCTGCCAGCAGGCGCAGTTGCGCCCGTCCGCGATGCAGCGCCGCCTTGGTCGCGGCCAGCGTAGCACCTGTCACCTCGCCGGTCTCGTGCAGCGAAAGGCCAAGCACGTCGACCAGGATCACGGCGCTGCGCTGCGCCAGCGAAAGCCGCATGAAGCTGCGCAGGCCGGTGGCGGCGGCAAGCCTTGCGTCGGCGCCGCCGGAGGGATCTTCGATTGTGGTCATGTCGACCTCGGTGATGCGCGACCGCTCCCGCTGGCGCCGGCGCAGATGGTCCTGCGCGGCATTGTGGGCGATGCGAAACAGCCATTGCTCGGGCCGCTCGACCGCAGCACTGCCATCGACCGCCTGCAGCGCCTTGAGCAGCGTCTCCTGCACGATGTCCTCGCCGTCGATCACCGAGCCGGCCATGCGGGCGCAATAGCGGTGCAGCTTCGGGCGCAGGCCGGAGAGCATCGCCTCCAGCGCCGGGCGGTCGAATTTCCCAGTGTTCATGGCATCCATTGGGCTCATGGCATCCATTCTATCCGGCTTTCCCGTCCTCGAGGACATGGTAGTTGCCGATGATCCTGACGGGCGATCGCTGGACCGGGGTCGAGCGCCGCGCCGCGTGGTTCTGCGTGAACGCCTCGAAGGCGGCAAGCCCGGTCAACCCGGACGCATCATTGCCCGCGCCGACGACATGCCCCTCGCCGACAATATGGATGAACTCGCCATCATCGAGTTCGAGCACGAGATAGCGCACGCCCTGCGGTGCTGTCTCGTCCAGCGCCTCGAACACTTTTGCCACCAGCGCGCGGTTCGCTTCCAGTTCGCTGTCCTTCACGCTGTAGCGGATGAATTTGTAGCCCATGGTTCGTCTCCTGAAATGGCGGACCTGAGCAGAAGACGACCGGAGTTGCCGAAAAGATTCTCGGGCACGGACGAATCTTTTTGGCCACCCGCATCGTCTTTTACCCGTGAGCGGCCCCGCGGCAGCCACCAGAGAGAGGAGATCCCACCATGCATATCCAGTTTGCCGAACTGCCGGTGTTCGACCAGGACCGCGCCAAGGCGTTTTACACCAGGCATCTCGCCTGCCAGGTCGCGGCCGACCAGCCAATGGGCGATAGTGGCTGGCGCTGGATCGAGTTGGCGTTTCCCGGCGCGGTGACGAACCTGCATTTGGTGAGGCGCGCCGACGACACGCCGGGCGCCGAGCCGGTGCTGGTGCTGGTCGACGAAAATGTCGAAGCGACGATCGCGGCTTTGAAATCCGGAGGCGTCGAGATCATCACCGAACCGCAGGAGGCGCCATGGGATCCAGGCCGCACAGTGGCCGAGTTTCGCGACAGCGAGGGCAACCGCATGGTGGTCGCCAGCCGCTAGGCGGGCATGGCCCGGCGCGGTCAGCGGCGACCACGAACCACTGTTTGGCCATCGTCCGCCCCCCTCGTATTATTTCGTGACCGTGTCGGACCGGAACCTTTCCCTTCAACCGCGCGTTCGGGCCGCTGTATTCGCAATGCCTTATATTTAGGCAGAAATGGGCTGACCCGAATACTGGCGGGCGGGCGAATGGGCAGGGGAGGAGGAGCATATCACTATGTCGAACCGTGAAATTGGAACGTCCCACACGCTGAACCTGCGCGTCGCCAATCTCAAAGCCAAAATGCGAAGCGCTGATATCACCGAACACGAGATGAAGACTTTTCAGAAGGTGGCGGCCATCATGGGAGGAGGTGAAGATTCGCTGCGGCTTAATGCCGACGACCTGATTGCCGCGTCTTTCGTCGTCGAGACGCTTAAAGATCCCACGCCGAATTGACTTCTTTCGCGCTTGTCCTGCCGATCAGCCGACTGCATGTCGGTGCCGCGATCGGGACATGCCATGCGCTAACAGACTGAAAAGCGCACCCGAAATCTCTTCAGACGCGATGCGCCTTCTGCACCGCGTCTGAAGGCACGGAAGCTGCATGCCCAAGACTGGCGACGGCTTTCCTGACACGCTGCAGATGCGCCTGGCGCTCTGCCGCCGAGACGGTGTCCATCCGGTAGAGCGCCAGGAATTTGGTCGAGCACAGCGGATGGCAGACGGAGCGGAAGCCGCGCAGCAGGGTTCGCCGGCCGGGCTGCCCCATAATCCAGCTCATCAGCGGCGTCGCGCCGCATGTGGTCATCACCATCACCCGGCGTATGTGGCGCAGCTTGGGCCGTGGGCCGCGCTGCGCCGTTGGCATCTCGAAGGCGAAGCCCGGCACCAGCACCCGCTCCAGCCAGCCCTTGAGCATGGCCGGCAGCCCGTACCACCAGGTCGGGTAGATGAAGATGACCGTCTCCGCCCACAGCAATTCCTGCGCCCGGTCGATGACAGGTTCGAGGTTCCCTGCCTTGTCGCCATAGCCACGCCACTCGTCGGCGTGCATAACCGGATCGAAGCCGGTCGCATAGAGGTCAAGGAGGTGAACCGCATGGCCCCGTTCGGCAAGCGTCTCCAGCACGGTGTCGCGCACGGCGCCGTTGAAGCTGTCGCTACAGGGATGGCAATAGACGACGAGGACTTTCATGCTGCGCCGACTTTCATGCTGAGCTCTGGGGCCTGTGGTGATCTTCCACGGCGCTCGCCGTGTCGAAATATTCGCGCCACGACAGGATGCGCCCGTCGCTGTCGAGATCGATGAGTATAGCGTCCTCGGTTGCGCTGCGGGCGCCGTCACGCCGCCGCGTCACCTCCCACAGCCATTCCAGTGCGATCCGCCTGCCATCGGCCGAGGCAAAGGCGGTGGTGACGGTGACGCTGAGATCGCCATAGTCGCGATGAAAATCGGCGATGGTGCCCGCCAGCCTATGATACGGAACCCGGTTGCCCGGCGCCGTCAGCACCCCGTCAGGATGCCAGTCGGCGGCTGCGGCGGAGAAGTCGCCGGATTTCCATGCATCCGCCTGCCGCTCGAGCATGGCAAGCGTGGCGGCATCGCAATCGATCCTGGCGTCGGGGGCCGTAATAGTCACCGCCACTATGCTCACAGCACCGAACCTCCAAATCCGAACAACAGCCGGCCGGCCAGCGCTGCGGCAAACACGGCGAAGCAGGCGCCGATCGCCAGGATTTCACCGGCCGACAGTTTTTCGCGCGACGGGTGCAGGCTGGTGCGGTCGGCCGAGCCGCTGAACGCCTTCGCCTGCAGCGCGATTTCCATGAGCTGCGCCTTGGTCAGCGAGATCATGATCAGCGGCACCAGCATGCGGCCGAGCGCGATCAGCTTGCGCAGCATGCCGATGCCGTCGATGTCGATGCCACGCAGGCGCTGCGCCTCCTTGATCCCTTCCAATTCCTGGAACAGCAGCGGCACGAAACGGAACGTCGTCGAAAACAGGAAGGCGATGCGGTAGGGCACGCCGATCCGCACCAGCCCGAGCACGATGTCGTTGGGCTGGCTGGTCATGAACACCAGCTGAAACGCCAGCATCGGGATCAGCACGCGGCAGCACACCACCAGACCGAACAGCAGGCCTTCGACATAGAAGATGTTCAGCGAGCCGAAGAGCGGCACGCCGGGCGGCACGGTGAAGACCGGCGTCTTGCCGAATGGGCTCCACAGGCCCTGGATCGCGATGATCAGCACCAGCGCCGGCAACACGATCAGAGTGAGCTTGCGAATGGTGACGGTGGTGACACCGGCGGAAAACATCAGCCCGACGATGACGGCGAGGAACGCCGCCTGCAGCACGATGCTGTTCCAGACGAAGATCAGCGAGCTTGCCAAGAGAAGCAGCGCGAACTTCACCCGCATGTCGGCCCGGGCGAAAATGGTCTCGGCCGGCAGCAGCTGGATGGCGTAGCTGACCATCTAGGCGACCTCCAGCCGGGCGCCAAGCATCGCCGCCAGATCGTCCGGCCCAAGCGGGCGGGCGACGCCAAGGGCCGGCACATGCCCGGCAAAGCGCACCGTCTGCGGCGGCACGAGGCCGGCAACGGCCATCGCTGAATTGTCGTAGAAAACGTCCCGCAGCGCGCCGTCGCCGACGATCCTGCCGCCATCCATGACGACAAGGCGGTCGACGTAGCCCGGCAGCAGGTAGAGATGATGGGTGATGAGCACCACCGTCTTGCCCATCCGGTTCAGCGCCTGCAGCATGTCGAGTATGGCCAGCGATCCGCGCCAGTCCTGGCCGGTTGTCGGTTCGTCGAAGATCAGGATTTGCGGTTCGAGCGCCAGCACGGCGGCGATGACGACGCGCAGCCGGTCGCCGCGGCTGAGCGACATCGGATGCTGGTCGGCGGCCCCGGCAAGATCCATCGCCGCGAGCGAGCGGCGGACGGCTGCATCGATATCGGCTTTCGGCCGCTTCATCATCGACAGCGCGAAGCCGACTTCCTTGGCGACCGTGTCGCAGAAGACCTGGGCATGCGCGTTCTGCGAGACATAGCCGATGCGCTGCGCGAGTTCGCTGACCTTGAGCGTCGAGACATCTTCGCCGGCAACGCGCACTGTACCCGAGGTCGGCGAAAGCAGATGCAGGAAATGCCGCACCAGTGTGGATTTGCCGCTGCCGTTGCGGCCGACAATGCCAAGGAATTCGCCGTTGGCGACCGTCAAATCGACGCCGCGCAGCGCCTGCGTGCCGTCGGGATAGATGTGGGTCAGCCCCTCGACCGCCAGCGCGACATCGGCCTTGGCGACATCGCGCTGCGCGTCCACCGGGGCGGCAGCGGACAGAGAGATGGTCAATGGCTTTGCCTTGATGGCCGCTTCGGCGGCGGCGAGCGTCACCGGCAACGTAGCAGTCGGTTTGCGGCCCGACGCGTTGGAGCCTGGCGCGTCACGGACGAGCACTTCGAAGCTACGCACGATGTCGGGCGGCCGCACGCGATGCTCAGCCAGCATCTCAGTCGCGGCAAACACCGTCTCGGGCGGCCCCTCGGCCGCCACCTTGCCGTCGGAGATGAGCAGGACGCGGTTGGCGATTTCGGCGAGCTCCTCGCTGGCGTGGCTGGCTATGACGACGGTCAGGCCGTTCTCGCGGTTCAATTTCAGCAGGATGGCAAAGACTTCCGCCGACGCGACGGGATCGAGCTGCGAGGTCGGTTCGTCGAGCACGATGATGTCGGAGGACAGCGCCAGCGCCGCGGCAATCGACAGCCGCTGCTTCTGGCCGCCCGACAAATTGGCCGGGTGCCTGGTTTCCTGTCCGGCGAGGCCGACCGCTTTCAGCGCCTCGCTGACGCGCCTCGCGATTTCCGGCGTCGGCACTTTGAGGTTCTCCAGCGCGAAGGCCACCTCGCCCTCCACCGTGGTCGCGGTGATCTGCGTTTCGGGATCCTCGAACACCATGCCGACGAATTGCGCCAGCCGGCTGGTCGGCGTCTCGATGGCGTCGAGGCCAGCAATATGGACGCTACCAAAGAATTCGCCGCCGAAGAATTGCGGCACGATGCCGTTCAGCGCCAGGCAGAATGTCGTCTTGCCGGCGCCGGTCGGGCCGATCACGCCGACGATCTCGCCGCGGCCGATTGTCAGACTGACCTTGTCCAGCGCCGGGCGATCGGCGCCGGGATAGCGGTAGCTGACATTGTCGAAGCGGATGAGCGGTGCTTCATCCCGGAGGATGGGCGGATGCCCATCCTCACCCGGCACCGTATTGGCCTGCCGCATCAGTAACCCGCCAGCTTCGCCTTTGCGATGGGAGACCGGCGGATGGCGGCGATGAGCGCGAAGGCGACCAGAGCACCGACGGCGGTGAAGACGACGCGCTCGGCGAAGATGATGAAGACCAGCGGCGGCCATACTTCGGCCGGCCACGGATTGGTGGCGAAGGACGGCACCCAGTTGAGCTGGATGCCCGCCGTCGAGCCGAAGAAGAACACGACGAAATAGGCGCCATAGAGCGACAGGCTTGCCGCGCCATTACGGATCTGGTCGATCGCCCAGTTCCTGATCTGCGGAATGGCAATGAGGATCAGCGCCACATCGACCGTGAAGACATTGCTCAGCCACAGCCAGAAGCCGATGCCGAAGGACAGCGACTGGTAGAGGTAGATCAAATTCGCCGCCAGCGTGATGATCCAGGGCACATACCAGAGCGAGCGCTTTGGATACATGACCATGCCGACGGCAAAGGCGCTCATGGCGCCCATCAGCGGGCTCCAGGGTCCAAGATTGGTATAGGGCGCGATGACATTGCCGATAACGATGCCGACGACCGAAGCAATCGGCCCGGCAATCGGGCCAAGCAGCAGGCCGAGCAGCGGATGGATAACGTCGTGCAGCGGCCACCCTCCCCCCATGCCGCCAACCACGATCGAGGCCGGGATGAAGGCAAGCACGGCGACAAGTGCCGCCAGAATGGCGGTGTAGGATACGGGCGCGCCTCCGATCGAGACGCCCCCTGTCGTTACCAGACTGCGAGGTTGCGGAGCATCGGCTGTCATTGTTGTTCCCCTTGTTTGAGCAGCGTTTTCGCTGGCTAAGTTCCCAAGGGGAATGTGACCGAAAATGCGCATGCCTCAAAGCATCAAAGAACGCGCACCCCGATGCCAAAAAGGCAACGGGCTCATGCGTTGGCCTTGCGTTCACGAATTGCTCTGGCTGGCGATCAGGCTGCTCAACCGTTCGAGCAGATGGCTGGGCAGCGGCGCCAGCCGGCCGCGGGCGCGGTGAACGACGCTGAGCCGCTGGGTGAAGCGGGAAAGCTCGGCGATCGGGATGAAGGAGACCGCTCCCGACAGATGGCTGTGCAGCACATCGATCCGGTTGAGGATGGCGACCCCCTGGTCGAGCAGCGCGAAATGCTTGAGCAGCTCGAAACTGTTGGATTCCAGCACCGGCTCCAGCGACAGCCCGGCGGTGGCGCAGGCGTGGTCGAAATGGTCGCGCAGCATCACGCCCGGCGGCGGCATGATCAGCGGAAACCGCCGGAGGTCGCCGAGGCGCAACACGGCCTTCGAGGCAAGCTCATGGTCGGGCAGGACGACGGCGCCGCAAGGGCTCAGCATCGAGGCCGCCACTGTCAGATTGGGTGTTTCGGGAAGATCGAAGGCAAAACCCAGATCGATCTCGCCGGCGGCGACCTGCACCGCTATGTCGTCGGCCGCCAGCACGCAGACGGAAAACCGCGTGAAGGGCCGTTCGCGGCGATATTCGGCCAGTGCATAGGACAGCATATCGTTGGAGAGCCCGCCCACGGTGGCGATCGAGGCGCTGGCGAAACGGCCATCCTTCAGCGTCTCGATCCGTTCGATCGCTTTCCGGTGATGCTTCAGCGTCTCCCTGGCGTGGGTAATCAGCACCTCGCCGGCCGCGGTCGGCCGCATCTGGCCGGGCAGACGTTCGAAAAGCGGCGTCCCCAGTTGCTGCTCCAGCGCGATGATCTGCCGGTTGATCGCCGACGCCGCGACATTGAGCGTCACCGCCGCCTTGCGGATCGAGCCGCAGCGGGCCACCTCATCGAGATAGCGAAGCAAACGAGAGTGTATCAAGCGATCTCCCGGCTGGTGTAGCGCTTGCGGTGCATCAAGACGGAACACCACCGGTCGCGTCAAGGCCTGCTCGCTGAGGCTGATGCTCAGTCCTCCCTCGCCCGCCGCAGGAAATCGACGAAGGCGCGCAGGCTGGCCGGCATGTGGCGCTTTCTGGGGTAGCAGAGATGCCAGCCCGGGAAGCTGCCGCACCAGTCTTCCAGCAGCGGCACCAGCCTGCCCGCCTCGATCAGCGGCCGCAGCAGCGCTTCGGCCCAGAAGGCTGGAACCATACGCCGGCAGACGTCGAAATCCTGTTTCTTCTCAAAGGGATGCGGGCCAGACATGAATCTGTTTGAGAGGCGAGCCGCCGCTCATTTCCCCCAGCCAGGAAAACGGTCCGGGCGCAGCCATTGCTGCGCCGGGTTGCCGTCGCCGGAAAGCACGGCTTCCACCAGCCAGCGCGCCGTGGCCGGTGCCGCGTGCATGCCGATCGAGCCCATGCCGCCATGTACGAACAGACCCTCGACGGCGGTCCTGCCAGCGACCGGAAGACCGTCCGAAAGCATCGGCCGGTTGCCGGGATAGACGTTGCCGACCCGCGGCGAACCGAGCCCGGGCAGCATGCGTAGCGTGCGGCCGGCGATCCGGCTCGCCATCTCCGTGTTGCGGACGAGATCGCGGAAGGCCGGCTGCACCGAAGCGCCGAGCCGCGCATCGCCGCCGCGCATCGGATTGAGGCAGATGGCCTCCACGGCCGGCTGGTCGTCGCGCTGTGCGGCGACATCGGCAAGGCCTTCGAGGCTCATCCGCCGTCCCAGCTCCTCCTGATCCGGCCAGGTCAGCTCCTCGATGATCCATGGCAGCTCGAAGTCGAGCTTGCCGAGCTGGATCAGCCAGCCGCGGCCGGCGGTGAATGGCAGGCCTGGCAGCGGCCCGTCGCCGACGGTTCGCCTGAGCAGGTCGCTCATCCACAGCCCGTTGGCGATGAAGACGAGATCGGCTGATATGATCCCCTGATCCGTCAGCACACCCTGCACCTTGCCGCCCTTCGAGAAGATCTGGGCGACGCGAAGCCCGGTCCGGATCGTTGCACCCGCCTCGCGGGCGGCGTGCGCGAAGGCATGCGTCGCGCCCATCGGCTCCAGCGTCCAGGCGCGGCCGACACGGTAGCCGCCGGCCACCTTGAAGCCGATGCGCGGATGGTCGCGCGCGAGCTCCGCGCCGGTGATCTTTTCCATGGTAATGCTGGCGGCCCGGTAGCGATCGGCGACAGCGCCGGCCGCCGCGAAACTGGCCTCGTCCTCCGAGATCAGAAGATGGCCGATCCTGCCGAATTCGAAAGGCACCGGCCCCTCGGCCAACTCCGCGTAGATCGCCGCGCAGGCATCGAGCATTTCGACGACTTCGCTTTGCGGGCCGCTAAGCAAGGTGCCGGTGTTGCGCCCCGACGATTCGGCGGCGATCATCGTCTGTTCGAGAATGACTGTTTTGATGCCCCTCGAAGCCAGTTCATAAGCCAGCGTGCAGCCCGCGATGCCGCCGCCGATAACGATCGCATCGACCGGTCTGGAGCCCAATTTTTTGCCACCCGATGTAAGCGCCATGGCGTTCCCTCGTGCATGCAACATGCAAGGCTATCGTATACTCGTATACGAGAATCCACATATCCGCACAAGCGGCTTTCTGCTAGGCAAGACCGCGTGACACAGGTTGACATGATATGGAGGCATCGATTGCGTGGTCTCGGCGAAGGCTTGGTGCAGAAACCGCTGACGGTGGCGGAACAGGTGGCGAATGTGCTGCGCGAATCGATCGCCGATGGCAGCCTGGCGGCGGGCACGCCACTGCGCCAGGACGACCTTGCCGAGCGTTTCGGCTTCAGCCGCATGCCTGTCCGCGACGCGCTTCGGCAGCTCGAAGCCGAAGGCATCGTTTCGATCCACCCGACCAAAGGCGCGCATGTCGCCAGGATGGACGCGACCGAAATCAGGGAGATCTTCGCCGTCCGCGAATTGCTGGAAAGCGAAGCGCTCCGGCTCTCTGTCCCGAACCTCACCCAGGAGAAACTCGACGAGGCTGGCCATGTGCTCAACCAGATCGACGCCGAGCCGAATGTCGGCCGCTGGGGCACGCTGAACCGCATCTTCCATCTGGCTCTCTACAGTGCCTGCGGCAATGCCCGGCTGCTCGGCCTGATCGAAGCCCACCACAATGCGGCCGACCGCTACGTCCGCATTCTCCTGTCGAACCTCAACTATCGCAGCCAATCGCAGGAGGAACACCGCGACCTGTTGACGACTTGCCGCCACCGTGATGCCGCGGCGGCCGTCCGCGTCTTGCGCAAGCATCTCGGCGAAGGCATGGAAACGCTCGCCCAGGCCGGGTCGGCGAGAAAGCCCTGATCTTTGCCGGAACGATCCCGCAAACCCATGACGCCGCGAGCGAACACCAGTCGGCAACGCCCTGCCCCCGAAACCAGGCTACCCGGAGCAAAGCCTCCGGGAGTGAGCCTTTGCCGCGCATTGTCGAAGCTTGGCCTGTGCTCGCGCAAACAGGCGGAGATTCTGGTCGCCGAAGGGCGCGTCCGCGTCGCGGGCAAGGTCGTGCGCAACGGCTCGATGCGCGTCGATCCCGGCCGCGACCGCATCGAGGTCGACGACAAGCGCGTCGTCGCCGAGCGCAAGGTCTATCTGATGCTCAACAAGCCGCGCGGCCTGGTCACCACCCGCGACGACCCGCAGGATCGCGGCACGGTCTACGACTGTCTCGTCGGGCTCGACCTGCCTTTCGTCTCGCCGGTCGGCCGCCTCGACAAGGCCAGCGAAGGCCTGCTGCTGATGACCAACGACACACGCTTTGCCCAGCGCCTGCTCGACCCTGCCTCGCACGTCGCCAAGGTCTATCACGTGCAGGTCGCCGCCCTGCCCGACGAGGCGCTGCTGACGCGGCTTCGCACCGGCATAACGGTCGAAGGCGAGCTGTTGACGGCGCGGTCGATCGATGTCCTGCGCAGCGGCACCAGCACCGCCTGGCTGGAAATCACCCTCGACGAGGGCCGCAACCGCCATATTCGCCGCATGCTGGACGCTTGTGATATCGAGGTGCTGCGCCTGGTGCGGGTGGCGATCGGCTCATTGCAGCTCGGCGACCTTGCCAAAGGCAAGGCACGCCATCTCACCGCAGAAGAACGGGCGCTGCTTCAGGCCTAGGCAGGCCATAGAGATTCGACAGCAGGCCCTACTTCGCGTCGTGGAAGATGATGCCTACGGTGTGGCGCATGCCGGAGCGAAGCCGGCTGACGCCGTGCCTGAGATTGACCCGATAGTTGCCCTTGCTGCCTTGCACCGGGCGGTTGTGGACCGCGAAGGCGACGGCATCGCCTTGCCTGAGCGGCACCACCTCGGCGCGGCTCTGCATGCGCGGCCGCTGTTCGGTCAGCACGAACTCGCCGCCGGTGAAATCCTTTCCCGGCTCCGAAAGCAGGATCGCCACCTGCAGCGGAAAGGCGAGATCGCCATAGAGATCCTGGTGCAGGCAGTTGAAGTCGCCGGGAACGTATTGCAGCAGCAGCGGCGTCGGCCGCGTCTGGCCCTGCTCGTGGCATTGTTTGAGGAACGCCGCGTGTTCGGCCGGGTAGCGCTGGGCGATGCCCATACGCTCGTTCCAGTCATTGGCGACGGCGGCAAGGCGCGGATAGAGCGCGCTGCGCAGGCCGCCGATCAGATCGGGCAGGGGATAGCGGAAATAGCGATACTCGCCCTTGCCAAAGCCATGCCGCGCCATGTGGACATGGCTGCGGAAATGCCCCTCCTGCGGGTAAAGGCCAGCGATCTCCCGGCACTCCTGCGGTGTCAGCAGCTTTTCCATCACCGCGCAACCATAGCCGCTCAGTTCGCCGGCCAGCATTTCCCAATCATGTCCGGCGACCCGCGCTTGCGCCGATTGAACCGCTGCTTTCGAACCGATCGAATGGATAGTCATGGCTTTGCCTCCAATGGCCTCTTCTTCCATCAAAGATGGGTGAAATGCCGCGTGCGAACCACCCGTTACCTGCGAAGGCAACAAGACTGTTCAGACGTCCTCGGGCGCCGGCCTGACCACTCCGCCACCGGAGAGAGCGAGATAAAGGATCGCCCCAAGCATGATCGTCGCCCCGAGCACGCCGATGGATGAAATCCGCTCGCCCAGGAAAAGTGCCGCCCCCAGCGCGCCGAACACGCTTTCGGCGCTGACGATCACGGCCGCGTGGCTGGCCGAGGTGAAGCGCTGGGCGACGGTCTGGATGCCGAAGCAGACGGCGGTCGAGAATACGCCCAGCACGAGCAATTGCGGCCAGGCATCGAACGCGCTTGCAGGCGACAAATTGCCGTGGAGGAGACCGAGCGGCAGGCTCACCACAGCGGCGCCAAGGAACTGCGCCGCCAAGGCGGTGAACGGGCGTCCATAGGCCTGCGCGTGGCGGCCGAGTTCGACCATCCAGAGCGCGTAGCATGCAGCCGACAGTATGACCGCCACGTCGCCGCTGCTGAAGCTGGCGATGCCACCTGACAGGAGCAGCGCGCCAAACAGCGTCAGCCCGGCGGCGAGCCCGACGGAAGCCGTCAGCCGCTCACCGATGATCAGCCACGCCGCGAATGGCGTCATCACCATCGCCGTGCTGACCAGGAAGCTGGCATTGGTGACCGACGTGCCGAGATAGCCGATCTGCTGCAACACGATCGCAATGGCAAACAGCGCGCTGACCCTTGCCAGGCTCGCGCGATAGCGGCCACCCACCGGTTGTCGAGGTTCGGTGGCGATCAGCGGCAGCACCAGAAGCCCGCCGATCATGCAGCGCATGCCGACCGCGCTCAACGGGTCGAGATGATCCAGGATGGTCTTCTGCGGAACATTGCCGAAGCCCCACAGCGCCGCGGCGATAAGGAGAAGAAGATTGGCGTGCAGCTTCGACATCGTCTTCCCCTCGCGTCTGACGCAAGGGAAGGTGACGGAAGGCAGCTTACGGATAGCCTACGTACGACCAGAAGCGATCAGCGCCGCTTGAGTGCGAGGGTCATCCGAGGTGGGCTCGCTGCCGCTGTTGGCAATTCATGTTTCTCGTGCACAATGCCGGCCATGCACGAGGCTCTTGTGGGAGTGGCTGTCTTCGTCTGCCTGGCCGGGGCTTCGCTGGTGAGCCTGGCGATCTGTGACAAATTGCCCTCCCACCATCGCCGGGACGATACCAACGACGTCGTCCGGCTGACCGCCAACCTGTTCGTGGTGATGACCTCGCTGGTGCTTGGCCTGATGATCAATTCGGCCAAGAACACCTTCGAATCCATCGACCACAATGTACACGCCTATGCGACCGAGCTGATCCTTCTGGACAGGGTGCTCAAGCAGTATGGGCCTGAGACGGAGCCGGTCCGCCAGCCGCTCATCGCCTATGTGCAACGGGTTGTCGACGCCTCCTCGCCCAGCCAGCCAACGCCGATCGTCGCCAATCGGCTGTCCGAGCTTCTCTTGACCGAAATCGGCAACAGGTTGAGCGCCATCGTCCCTCCGGATGCCGCGCACGTGTCCTTGCTGCAGGATATCCGCGAGCGGCTGGAGAAAGTGCTGGAGATGCGCTGGGTGCTGGTCGAACAATCGGAGGGGCAGATACCCAGGCCGCTGATCATCATGCTGGTGGCATGGCTGATGCTGATCTTCGGCAGCTTCGGCTTCAGGGCACCGCGCAACGCCATCGTGATAGGCTCCTTCGTGCTGGCGGCAGCCCTCATTGCCTGTGCGCTGTACCTGATCCTGGACATGGACGTGCCTTTTTCAGGACCGATCCAGATCTCGCCAGCGCCACTGCAACGAGCGCTGGCGGAGATGAAGCAATGAATGGGGTCGGCTCCAGTTTCAGCATTTGACAGATTGGAGGCACAGCGCCGCCCTCGCAGCTTCACTCGCCGCGACGCATCATGGATTTCGGCAAAAACGAGCCCATATCTTGTATATGGAGCTTTGAGCGTGAAACTCGCGCGTGTGGCCCTGCTTGCCGCGGCTTTTGTGGCCGCCGTGGTCGTCTGTCCCTCTTGCGCAACCGGAGAGGCGAGCGGCCGGGAGAGGGTTGCGTTGCGCGTCGAGATAGACGGCGCCATCGGTCCGGCGAGCGCCCGGCAGTTCAAGGAAGCGCTGGCGGTTGCCGCGGAGCGAAGCGCCGAGGTCCTCATCCTGCAGATCGACACGCCCGGCGGGCTGGTCACCAGCATGCGCGAGATGATCGCCGACATCCTCGCCTCGCCGGTTCCCGTCATCGGCTATGTCGCGCCAGCCGGCGGGCATGCGGCGAGCGCCGGAACCTACATCCTCTACGCGACCCATGTGGCGGCGATGGCGCCCGGCACCAATCTAGGTGCTGCGACGCCCGTCGAGCTTGGCGGGCCGCTGCCATCCTTTCCCAGCGGCGACAAAAACGATGGCACGGGCCCAGAAGCGCGCAAGGACCTGAAGAACGCCACCGGACCGCCGGGCGATGCGATGACGGCCAAGGTGACGAATGACGCGGTTGCCTTGATCCGCAGTCTGGCTGAACTGCGCGGGCGCAATGCCGATTGGGGTGAAAAGGCCGTGCGCGAGGCAGCCAGCCTGTCGGCCAACGCAGCGCTGCGGGAGCATGTCGTCGACTTCGTCGCCCGCGACACGACCGAGCTGCTACAACTGGCCGACGGCCGGACGGTCGAGGTGGCCGGCGGCAAGAAAGCGTTGGCGACGAAAGGACTGCCGGTTGAAACGCTGGAGCCTGGCTGGCTCATCCAGCTTCTCGCCGTCATCACCGATCCGAACATCGCCGTCATCCTGATGCTGATTGGCGTCTATGGTCTCGTCTTCGAGTTCACGAGCCCGGGCGCGGTCGCGCCCGGCGTGATCGGCACGATCTGCCTGCTGCTCGGGCTCTATGCGCTCAATCTCTTGCCGATCAACTATGCCGGCCTTGCCTTGATGCTGCTTGGCATCACCTTCCTCGTCGTCGAGATCTTCAACCCCACCGTGGTCCTTGGGCTGGGCGGCGTGTCTGCCTTTCTGCTGGGCGCAGCCATGCTGCTCAGGATCGAGGGGCCCGGTTTCGAGATCTCGTGGGTCGTCATCGGCGCCGCCGCCGCCCTGACGCTTGGCCTGGCGCTGCTGACCGGGAGCTATCTCTGGGCGGCGCGCAAGAGGCCATCGCCGGTCGGCGCGCAGGCCATGCACGGACTGCCGGCCGAAATCCTCGACTGGGAGGGCCGCGAGGGACATGTGCTTGCCCGGGGCGAGCGCTGGCGGGCGAAGGCTGACGAAACCATGGCACCGGGCGACAGTGTCGAGGTGGCTAATGTCAGGGATCTCGTGCTGATGGTCCGGCGCCGGAGGTGAGTCTTTGTATTGAGGATGTCGTTTTCCCAAAACCGCTGCACACTTTTGGGCGACATGCTCTGATGATGGAGCAAGGCAATGATCATCGGTTATGTGGCCTATCTGGCGCTCGCCCTCGTCGTGCTTGCGTTCCTGTCAGCGGCCATTCGCATATTGAGGGAATATCAGCGCGGCGTGGTCTTCACACTGGGCCGCTTCACCGGGGTAAAGGGACCTGGCCTCATCATCCTCATCCCCTTCGTGCAGCAGATGGTGAAGGTCGATCTGCGAGTGGTGGTCCAGGACGTGCCGCCACAGGACGTGATCTCGCGCGACAACGTCTCGGTGAAGGTGAATGCGGTGCTGTATTTTCGGATCGTCGACCCCGAGCGAGCGGTCATCCAGGTCGAGGACTTCATGGCCGCGACCAACCAGCTGGCCCAGACCACGCTGCGCTCGGTGCTCGGCAAGCATGAGCTCGATGAAATGCTGGCCGAACGTGACCGGCTCAACAGCGATATCCAGGAGATCCTCGACCAGCGGACCGATGCCTGGGGTATCAAGGTCTCCGATGTCGAGATCAAGCATGTCGATCTCAACGAGAGCATGATCCGCGCTATCGCCAAGCAGGCCGAGGCCGAACGGCTGCGGCGTGCGAAGGTAATCAATGCCGACGGCGAACAGCAGGCGGCGGCAAAACTAGTCGAGGCCGGCAAGATGCTGTCCCAGGAACCGCAGGCCATGCAGCTGCGCTATTTCGAGGCTCTGCATGACATCGCCGGCGAGCGCTCGTCGACGGTGGTGTTTCCGGTGCCGATGGATCTGCTCGGTCATTTCATCAAGCAAGCCGGCGAGCAGAAGTGAGCGGAAATGAGAGCGTAATCTCGCCCACAAGGGACCCTCAAGGGGAGAGATTGGCAGCGCTGCCGGCGCAGCCCCGGACATCTCTCAGTATTTTGGGAATTCCGCCAGCCAAACCGATGAAGTTCAAAGGAATTCTTGTTCAAAACCGCAATGAAATTGTCGTATAGGGCATAAGTATTGCCACAGGACGCGAGCCGGTCCAATAGGTGCACTTCCAGGTGAAGACGCGCATGCAGAAAAGGCCCGGTTGCTCCTTTGAAAAAGAACGTCTTCTCCTCGCTCGACCTGCCGCCGCATCTCGACCACCACGCACGGTTCGCGCTCTGGCAGGACATCCACGTCGCGGAGATATGGTCGGTCGAATATGCCATTTCCGGCAACCTGCCGTTCGAAGCCACCATCGAAGCCACGGCCGTCGGGCCGCTGGTGCTCGGGCAGATGGCCGGGACGATCAGGCATGCCAGTCGCAAGGCGGGCAATATCGCCGCCGACGGCCGTGATGGTTATCTTCTGCTGGTCAACAATGGCGACACGATACTCAGCGGCGCCCAGGTCGGCCGCGATTATCATGTCGGCAAAGGCGAAGCAGCACTGGTCTCGGCTTCCGAAGCGCTGCAAATGACCGGCGGCGACAAGAATGTCTGGGCCAATGTGGTGGTTCCCCGCGCCGTGCTGGAGAACGCCTTCGCCCATGTCGACGACCGGCTGGCGCTGTCCATCGGCGCCGACAACGAGGCCCTCGATATGCTCAAGCGCTATTGCAGCTTTCTGGAACGTGGCCCGGCGCTGGTCTCGCCCGATCTCGTCGCCCACGCCACCGAAACGGTCGTCGATCTGATCGGCCTGGCGACAGGCGCGAAGGGCGAGGCCGCCGAACTGGCAGGCCTGCGCGGCCTGCGCGCCGCAAGGCTCCAGGCCATCCTGCAAAAGATGCGGGACAATTTCGCCGATCCCGCCATTTCGGCGCAGGGTGTTGCCCGGCAGTTGCGGCTCTCCGTGCGGTACGTGCACGATCTCCTGCAGGAAACCGGGATGAGCTTTGCCGAACGCATCCTCGAACTGCGCTTGCAGAGGGCACATCGCATGCTCTCCGACAGGCGCAACGACCGGATGCGGATCAGCGAAATCGCCCTGCTCAGCGGCTTCTCGGACGTGTCCTACTTCAATCGCTGTTTCCGCCGGCGCTTCGGCTCGACGCCGAGCGGCGCCAGGTAGCTCGCCGAGCGAGACGCCGAACGCGCTTCGCCGTGGCGCACGACGATCAGCTGACGCTGCCAGGCCACGTCGACCAAGAAAAATGCCGCGGCGCGTTCCAGGACAATTCGGGTGCGGCTCAGCCCAAGACGCGGCCGGCGGACAATGCAACACCGGACTCTCGACCTGGATCTCCGCGGAGCATTTCCGCGGCGGGGAACGCAACACCTTCTTGGGGCAGCAAACAGACAATGAAAACGATTCTTCTCGCTACAGCCTTGATTCTCGCGCCTGTCAGCATGGCGTCCGCGGCGGACATCAATGAAACTCTGCCCGTTGCCGCCACCTACACCTGGTCCGGCCTTTACGCTGGCGTCCACGTCGGTTACGCAGCCGGAAAATCCAATCTTTTCATCGCCGGCGGCGGCATCGGTGGGGCCACCGACCTTGACAGTCCCATCGATCCGGACGGTTTCATGGGTGGCATCCATATCGGCTTCAATCACGAAATGGCAAACCGCTTCGTGCTCGGCGCCGAGGCTGACATCACCTACAACAAGGTGGATGGACTGACTGGCCTCGACGGCGGCGGCGGTGGCATCACCACTTTGGTCAGGAGCGAACTCGAGTGGTCGGGGTCGGCGCGGCTGCGGGCCGGCTATGCTTTCGATCGGACTTTGCCCTACATCACTGCCGGCGTCGCCGCAGCCAAATATGAAGTGACGGCGGTCAGCGCTGGTGGCCCGGCCGGTGAAATACCCCTCCACAGCGACACCCATATCGGCTGGACGGTTGGAGCCGGCGTCGAGCACGCCTTCACCGACAAGTGGCTCGCTCGGGTCGAATATCGCTACTCCGATTTCGGCAGCCAGGATCTCTCGATAGCAGCTCTTTCCCCCACGGCGACGAGCGTCGATCTCCAGACGCACGACATCCGGGTCGGCCTCAGCTACAAGTTCTGACCTTCCGAACGCTGGAGATCGGCGGAAGCCGATGAGGGCACAATCTCCCCCTTGTGGGGAGATTGGCAGCTTCGCCGTCGGCTTCTCCACTTCGACAGGTTCCGCCGACGCAGTCTAAATCAGCTTCTCCAGCGTGATCGGCAGATCCCTGATCCGCTTGCCGGTGGCGTGGAACACCGCGTTGGCGATCGCCGGCGCGACGCCGACGATGGCGAGTTCCCCCACGCCCTTGCCGCCCAGCACCGAGGAATGCGGGTCGGGAATGCCCACCGAGATCACCTCGATGTCGGGAATGTCGGCATTGGTCGGCACTAGGTAGTCGGCGAGGTTGTTGTTGACGATGCGGCCATGGCGGCGGTCGACGATGCCTTCCTCCAGCAGCGCCTGGCCGATGCCCATGATGATGCCGCCCTTCCACTGGCTTTCGGCAAGCTTGGGATTGTAGAGCCGCCCCGAATCCAGCGCCGACACCACACGCGACACCCTGACCGTGCCGAAATCCTCGTCGACGCGCACCTCGATGAAATGCGCGCACCAGCTATACCTGGAATAATCGCCCTCGGTGTGCGGCAGCGCCATGGCGATGGTGGTGTAGTTCTTGTAGCGCTCCTCGGCCGTCGAATTGGCCGGCATGGTGTCGCCCTTGGCCTCGATCCGGTCGCGCCCGACGCTGGCGAGCAGCTCGGCGATCGAGACCTCCGGGCCTTCGCCGCGCGGCGAGGTGATGCGACCATTGGTGACGACCAGCGTGTTGGCCTGCAGCGCATGGAACGGCGAGCGCGGATCCGAGATCGCCAGCCCGACCAGCTCGTCGAGCGCGGCACTCGCCGCCTTGTGCACGGCGCCCGTCATCACCCCGGCCAGCCGCGAGCCACCGGTGACGCCGGCGCGGGCAAAGCGGGAGTCGCCGAGCTTGACCACGACATTGTCCGCCGGCACGCCCAGCGTTTCGGCGGCGGTCTGCGCCAGGATCGTGTAGGTGCCCTGCCCCATGTCGATCGACGAGCTTTCGACCTCGACCGAGCCATCGGCGAGAATGCGCACCATGGCTTCGCCATAGGCGCGCCGCACCGGATAGGTGCCGGCGGCGACGCCCCAGCCTATCAGCTGGTTGCCGTCGCGCATCGAGCGTGGCTTGGGGCTCCGCTTCGACCATCCGAAGCGTTCGGCGCCGGCAGCGTAGGCCTCGCGCAACTGCCTTGTCGACCACGCCTTCTTCGCGTGCGGGTCCTGCTCGGCATAGTTCCGGAGCCGGATCTCCAGCGGATCGACGCCGACCTCATAGGCCAGTTCGTCGATGGCGCTCTCAATGCCGAAGGCGCTCGGATTCTCGCCCGGTGCGCGCATGGCGCCTGGCACTACCGAATTCACTCGCACGACATTCTGCCGCGAGGAAAAATTCGGCGTCGCGTACATGATCGAGGTGGTTGAGCCCAATGGCTCGACCCACATGCCGTCGATGGATGTTTCATTGACGCCGCGATGCACGATCGACTGGATTATTCCATCGGCGTCGGCGCCGATCGTCACCGTCTGCCGCGTCGCGGCGCGCCCGCCATAACCGGTGAAGGTCTGCGGCCGCGTCATCACCAGTCTCACTGGCCGGTCGAGCATCCTTGCGGCAATCGCCGCCACCGCGCCATGGCCGAGCGCCAGTGCCTTGGAGCCGAAGCCGCCGCCAATATAGGGCGAGACCAGCCGCACATTCTCGAACGGCACGCCGAACCATTCGGCATAGGTGCGCGCCATGCCGTCGAGCCATTGGCTCGGCTCCCACACCGTCAGTTGGTCGCCCTGCCAGCGCGCGATCAGCCCATGCGGCTCCATCGGCGCCTGGTATTCGCGCGGTGTGTTGTAGGCGGCGCAGATCCTGACCGGGGCCGCGGCGAACGCCGCCTCGGCATCACCCCATGCCTTGGTCATCGCGTCGATAGGGATGCCGTCGCCGGCGTTGCCGTCGCTGAGGTCGACGATGGCCGGCACCTCGTCATAGCTGACCTGGGCGAGTGCGGCGGCCGCGACAGCCTGCTCGAAGGTTTCGGCCACCACCGCCGCGACATGCTGGCCGCTGAAGGTGATCTCGCGCGCCAGCGGGCAATAGGGCGCGTCCGGCGGCGGCGTGCCCAACCAGTCCGAGGCGGTTTTCAGCGGCGGGATGTTGTCCGGCGTCAGCACCGTGAGAACGCCAGGTGCGGCTTCCGCAGCTTCCGTGTCGATCGAGCGCACCTTGCCGGCGGCAATCGTGCTTTCGATCAGCACGGCGTAAGCGAGGCCGTCGAGTTGCTGCTCGACCGCATATTTGGCGGCACCGGTGATCTTGGCCGGGCCGTCGACGCGCGACAGCCGGCTGCCGACAGCTTCCGTGCCGTCGGAAGCATCACCATGTCTTGTTATGTGAACGGTCATGCCGTTTCTCCCATTTTGAGGATGGCGCGGGCGACGACGCGCGGCGCCAGTTCAATCTTGTAATGGTTGGCACCATGGTCGACAGCGCCCTCCATGGCGAGCAGGCTGGCGCGCCTGACTACGTCAGCCTCCAGCACCTTGCCCTTCAGCGCCGCTTCCACGGCACGCGCCCGCCATGGTTTGGTGGCGACGCCGCCGAGCGCTACGCGCAAGTCGCGGATCGTCCTTCCGTCCGCCTCGAACTCGATGCCGACGGCGGCACTTGCGGCGGCAAATTCGTAGGATTGCCGGTCGCGAACTTTGAGATAGGTCGAGCGCCGGGCAGCAGGTGTGCCAGGAATGCTGATCGCGGTGATCACCTCGCCCTGTTGGATCGCATGTTCCTTGTCGGGCGTGGTGCCCGGCAGCAGGAAGAAGTCTTCGACCTGAACCTGGCGATCGCCGAGATGAACGATCGCGTCGAAGGCTACCAGCGCAACGGCGAGATCGCCGGGATAGGTGGCGATGCAGGCTTCGCTGGTGCCGAGCACGGCATGGCCGCGCGTGACGCCGCCGATCGCCGAACAACCGCTGCCGGGTGTGCGCTTGTTGCAGGCAGGGAAGTTTTCCCTATCGCGAAAATAGGGGCAGCGCGTGCGCTGCATCAGATTGCCGCCAATGGTCGCCATGTTGCGGATCTGCGCCGAGGCAGCTTGCCACAGCGCCTCCGAGACGGCTGGAAACCGGCTCTTGATGTCGGCATGGTCGGCGATGCTGCTCATCTTCGCCAGCGCGCCGATCGTGGCGCCACGATCGTCGACCGTGATCGCGTCGAGCCCCTTGAGATGGGTGATGTCGACCAGCGTATCGGGCTCGGCGACGCCGCATTTGGCGAGGTCGATGAGCGTGGTGCCGCCGGCAAGCAGCATCGCGCCCGGCAGCGCCGAGGCCTGGCGTGCCGCGTCGACCGAACCGGCGCGCAGATAGGAAAAGTCCCTCATGACGCGACCTCCGTGGCTGCCTGGCGCACGGCGGCGACGATGTGTGGATAGGCGCCGCAGCGGCACAGATTCCCGGCCATATATTCGCGGATCTCGTCATCCGAGCCGGCATGGCCCTCACGGATGCAGGCGACCGCCGACATGATCTGTCCCGGCGTGCAATAGCCGCACTGGAAGGCATCCTGTTCGAGGAAGGCTGCCTGCACCGCGTGCAGCGTGCCATCTGCCTCGGCCAGCCCTTCGATGGTGGTCACCGCCCTGCCCTCGACCTGGGCGGCAAGCGTGAGGCAGGCCAGCACGCGCTGGCCGTCGACATGCACAGTGCAGGCGCCGCATTGGCCCTGGTCGCAGCCCTTCTTGGTTCCGGTCAGGCCGAGATGGTCGCGCAAGGCATCAAGCAGCGTGACGCGCGGCTCGATCTCCAGTTCGTGTTGATGTCCGTTTATGGTGAGATGGATTGTGGTCTGGTTTGTCATGGGGCGTCTGGCTCCAGTTGCTTGACGCTGCGGGGGAATGATCTGGTGCCTGGTCGGGAGGCGGCAAGGTCACCAGATGGCTAGGTGTGAAGGGGCTGCGCGGGAGATGGCGTCCTTGGCAACTGGCGAAAGCGGCGGAGCGCATAGTCTCCCCCCTCGAGGGGGAGACTATGCGCTCCGCCGTCTTGCAAGCTTTGAGCACGTGACATACCGGGCTCCCTGATTATATGATAAGGGTGCTCCACTAAAACGGAGGCGCCTCCGTTTATTACGTGGGGGCTGACCCGCATGGGTTCAAGCCCCATATTCGAGAGTGGAGAAAAAATTGGCTTCGCAGCCGCCCGTTACCGTTGAAGACAAACTCGACGCCGCAGCGACAAAAAAGCTGCGCGCCGATGCGCAGCGTAATCGTGACACGCTGGTGGAGGCCGCGGCAAAGGCCTTTGCCACGCATGGCGTCGATGCCTCGCTGGAGGAGATAGCTCGCCAGGCCGGCGTCGGCATCGGCACGCTCTACCGGCATTTTCCGACACGCGAACATCTGGTCGAGGTGGTCTACCGGCGCGAAGTGGAAGGCCTGTGCGCTGCCGCCGACGAACTCGCTTTGCATCATCCGCCCGACGTCGCGCTGGAACAATGGATGCAGCGCTTCGTCGACTACATCGCCACCAAGCGTGGCCTGGCGACGAGCCTGCGCATCCTGTTCACGACCAACTCCACCCTGTTCTCCGACGTTTCGGGCAGGGTGACACTTGCCTTGCGCCGGCTGGTCGAGGCCGCGATCGCCGACGGCTCGATCCGCGGCGACGTCGACGCCTCCGACGTCCTGCACGCGCTCGGCGGCATCTATTCGGCGCCCGACACCAAGGACTGGCGCGACCGCTCGCGCCGGTTGGTCAAGCTGCTGATGGATGGTTTGAGGTTCGGAGCCGGGAAATCTGCGAAGGATAGGTGAACGCGCCCGCCCCGCTCATTGCGGCCGGATGCTCTGGCCACGGCGAAACTTCGCTTCAGGATTGAGAAAGCGAAGGCGCATCGGCATGCAGCCTATCGAGGGGCTCCGGCTCCTGCGCGGCAATCCAGTCGGCGAACGCCAGCATCGCGGCTGTCGGCGTCTTCGACTTGAGTTTGGTCAGCCAATAGCTGCCGAGCGAAATGGCAGCCGGGAACGGGCGTCGTATGGAACCATTGCGCAATTGCCGTGAGAACATCAGCGCTGGAGCGAGGGCGACACCTACCCCTTGTTCTGCAGCCTCCATCATGGCGAGCGATGAATCGAATACGATCGCACCTGCAATGTTCGGCGGAACGTCCGTGCCGGCGGCCCCGAACCAGCGGCTCCATTCGTCCATGCGATAGCTGCGCAAGAGCGTAAGCTCGCTCAGATCCTGTGGCGTATGCAGCGTCGCCGCCAGTTCGGGCGTGCATAACGGCGTCAGCGGTGCTTGGAAAAGCTCTGTCGCATCAAGGCCATGCCAGGCGCCGTTGCCAAAACGGATGGAGAAATCCAAACCTTCGGCCGCCATATCGACGCGATTGTTGTTGGTGGAAAGCCTGAGCTCGACGAATGGATGGGCACGCCGGAAATCCTCCAGCCGAGGCAGCAGCCAGCCGACCGCGAAGGTCCCGACGGCTCCAACGACGAGCGGCTCGCGCACCTTCGCCGATCCAACGCGGCCGAGCGTTCTTGCCAGGCGATCGAAGGCATCGCTGACGATCGGCAGCAAGGCTTCGCCCTCCGCCGTTATCTTGAGGCCGCGCGGAAGTCTGCGGAACAGCTGAATGCCCAACCTCTGTTCAAGCGATCGGACCTGCTGGCTCACCGCAGCCTGCGTCACCGCGAGTTCGATCCCGGCTCGTGTGAAGCTGAGATGCCGGGCCGAGGCCTCAAACGCCCGCAGCGCATTCAGTGGCAGATAAGGTCGAACCATCGATGCCCAAGATAATCTAATAGCTGATCCGATTTATCATTGTTTGCCCTCGGTTCGAAGGGGTCATAAACCACGACCGTCCAAACCGAAGGAACCGCCCAATGCCCAGCCGACTGTATACAAGGATTGCGTCCAACCTCGTCGCCACTGTGCTGATGGGGCTGTCCGGCGCCCATGGCGCGGACCAGGCCGACAGGGTGCGGCAGGCTGTCGACGAGGCGATGAAGCCGGTGATCGCGCAATACGGCATTCCGGGGTTGGCCGTCGCCGTGACGATGAACGGCGAGCGCTATTTCATCGATTACGGCGTAGCCTCGAAGGATTCCAGGGCCGCCGTCACGCGCGACACGCTGTTTGAACTGGGTTCGGTCAGCAAAACCTTCACGGCGACCCTGACCGCCTATGCCGAGGTCGAGGGCAAGCTGTCGCTCGGCGACAGCGTCAGCAAGCACATGCCCGAGCTGAAAGGCAGCGCGCTGGACGATGTGCGACTGCTGGACCTCGGCACGCATACGGCCGGCGGATTCCCGCTCCAACTGCCCGATGCGGTGAAGAACCAGAAGCAGCTCATTGCCTACTATCGCCAATGGAGACCGCAATTTGCTCCCGGCATGTATCGCACCTATGCCAATCCCAGTGTGGGCCTGCTCGGCATGGTCACCGCCAAGGCCATGGGTGCGAGCTTCCGGACGTTGATGGAAAAGCGGTTGTTCCCGGAGCTCGGCTTGCAGCGGACATACATCGATGTGCCAAAGGCGGAGATGAAGTCTTACGCATGGGGCTACAATCGCGCCGACAAGCCTGCCCGGGTCACCCCTGCCCTGCTCGCGACCGAGGCTTATGGGGTCAAGTCGAACACGGTCGACATGATCCGCTTCCTTGAAGTGAACATGGGCATCGGCAAGGTGCCGGATAATGTCGCGCGTGCGATCGATGCCACGCACACCGGGTACTTCCGCTCTGGTGAGCTCATCCAGGATCTGATCTGGGAGCAATACCCCTATCCGGTCGAGCTGGCGAAGATTGTCGCCGGCAACTCGTCGAAAATGCTGGCCTCCATCCCGGCGGCCGCGATCGATCCGCCTATGGCTCCACGAGGAGATGTGATCCTCAACAAGACCGGGTCCACCAACGGCTTCGGCACCTATGTCGCCTACGTCCCGGCAAAAAAGATCGGCATCGTGATGCTCGCCAACAAGAACTATCCGAACGATGCGCGGGTCAAGGCTGCCTACCTCGTGCTGTCACGGCTTGCTGAATAGGCTGGCTATCTGATCGCAGCGACGCTGCGTCCCCCGAACCCCTCAACACAAACGCAAATTTTCACGGGCGAGCCCGCCCCGTGGCCGCGCATCTATGCCCAAAAATGGAGAACCAAATGACCCTCTCGATCACTCGGCGTGCAACGCTTTTCGGTGCATTCGCACTCTTGCCGATCGCCCGGCTTCAGGCGACGGAGCGGCCTGGCGAGAACAGCATTCTTGCCGCGGCCAAGGCGGTCGCGGCGCTCGAAGCCAAGAATGGCGGGCGCCTTGGCGTGATGGTTCTCGACACCGAGACCGACACCAGGCTCGAGTACCGGGCGGACGAACTGTTTCCGATCACCAGCACCTTCAAATTCCTGGCCGCGGCCGGGGTGCTCAAGCAGGTCGATGACGACAAGGCGAAGCTCGACGACAGGATCGCCTATACCGAGGCCGATATCGAACCCGGATACTCTCCGATCACCAAGCAGCACCTTCAGGACGGCATGAAGCTGGAGGATGTCTGCGCCGCAGCGGTGGCGTGGAGCGACAACACCGCCGGGAACCTCTTGCTCAGGGTGCTTGGCGGCCCGGGCGGCCTCACCCGGTTCGCACGCTCGCTCGGTGACGACGTCACTCGGCTTGATCGTACGGAGCCCACTTTGAACACGTCCATCCCTGGTGACAAACGCGACACAACCAGCCCAAGGGCGATGCTTGGGCTGGCCAGGCGCATTCTGCTGGGCGACGTGCTGTCTCCGGCATCGCGCAAGCGCATCGAGGCCTGGCTGATCGAGGACAAGGTCGGGGCGGCTCGAATTCGCGCCGGTCTGCCTGCCAATTGGGGCATCGGCGATAAGACCGGCAGCGGCGACAACGGGTCGACGAACACAGTTGCGATCCTGTGGCCACCGGCAGGCGCCCCCATTCTTGCCGCCGTCTATTACACCGGGTCTACCGCTCCTCGCGCAGAACGCGAGGCGGTACATGCAGATGTGGCACGCATCATCGTCGAGACGTTTGCGCGATGACTTGACCGCGAAGCGGCGCCGGCCGTGGGGCGGCGCCGTCATTTTGGGTGCGGACCGAGCCGCAAGATTCAGCAGAATTTCAGAAATCTTCCGGTACGCGCTCGATCTCCGGCTTCATTGTTCTCAAGAACGAACGGAGGTCGAACATGTCACCGAATGAGAACACGCGCCAAGCCGCTCGGCAGGAACTCCTGGAATTTGCGTCCACCGTCATGGCTGCGTCGCCTTGTGCACCCATGCCTGGAACAATGTTCGAAATGCTGGAGATCATCGCCATGGAGAGGCGCATGACTTCCAGCCAAAGTAAAGGCGAACCAAATTCTCCTGATCCCTTGACGTTCGCGCCGATTGAGACCCCAATCAGGCAGCGTTTGGTCGAGCTGGTCAGATCGGCATTCAATGTCGCAAGAAAACCCAGGGAACGTACTACTGGCACTTGGCAGTTGCGAGCTTGATCTTGCCCGCGGGTTGCTGCTGCGCGACGGGAAACCGGTTGCACTGCGCTCCAAGGCGTTTGATCTGTTGACCTATCTCAGCAGAAATGTCGGGCGTGTCGCGACCAAGTCGGAACTGATGTCAGCGGTGTGGCCCGATGTCTTCGTGACCGAAGACTCACTGACGCAGGCTGTGAGGGAGTTGCGAAAGGCGCTGCAGGACGAAAGCCAAACCATTATCCGTACGGTTGCCAAACGGGGCTACGTCCTTTCTTGTCTCGAGGCGCCAAAGCAAGAGCACGCTGGACAGCCGAGCGTTGCGGTGCTGCGTTTCACCAATGAAGGTGCGCCGGAGGACACCCCTCTGGTGGACGGCTTTGCCGAAGACATCGTCAACGCGTTGGCGCGCTTCGGAACGGTCGTCGTGCTGGCGCGCAATTCCGGATTTGCATTCGTCTCGGATGCGGCTTCCGATTGGCGTGCCGTTGGCGACAGCCTTGGCGCAACCTATCTGGTTCGCGGCAGGGCGACAACTCGCGCAGACGGCATGCGGGTTACCCTCAGTCTCATTGCCGCCTCGACGGGTGGAGTCCTGTGGAGCGATACCTTTTCTGCGTCTGGCGGTCAGATCTTCGACATACAGGAAGAAATCGCCCGCCGTGTGGTGAACCGGCTGGTCGCTCGGCTCGACGACGCAGGTGTCAAGCAGGCATCCCCAAAACCTCCTGACAGCTTGGCTGCATACGAGCTTCTGCTGCGCGGACTGGCCCGTCTGCGCGGTTATGGTGATGATGACAACCAGGCTGCGCGCGGTCTTTTCCAGGCGGCGGTCGAAAAGGATCCGACCTATGCACTGGCGCATTCTTACATCGCGCTCGCCGATCTCATTATCGGTGGCTATGCCGAGGCATCCCCGGAAGCGCTTGGTTCGGTGATCGACCGCGCGGAGTGTGCGGTGACCCTGGCGCCGGAAGAGCCACGCTGCCATCGGGTACTCGCCCAGGCTTTAATCTATTCCCGTCGGTTCGATGCGGCTGAATATCACCTTCAACGCGCGCTCGACCTCAATCCATATGACGCCGATACGATTACGCAAATGGGGTTCTTGCTGACGATGAGAGGCAGGCCTCTTGAAGCGCTCGTGGCGCTTGACAATGCGATACGGATCAACCCGATCCATCCAGACTGGTACCACTATGATCGCGCCATCGCGCTATACTCGGCTGGAGATTACAAGGCTGCGCTTGTCAGCATGTCCAAGGTCCCCTCGAAGACCCCCTGGCGACTGACAAGGCTGGCGGGGTGCCACGCGCAACTCGGCGACCTGGAGGAAGCTCAGCGCATCATGGCAGAGGTCAAGCGGATAGCGCCTGACTATTCGCCACTGGAGTTTGCGCAAACCGGGATCGCCTTCGAACATGCGAGCGATGTTGAACACCTCGTTGCCGGCGTCGCCAAAGCACTTGCAGCCTATGAGGCCGGAACCCATGAGTAGACCGACGCCACTGGTTCCTGGCGCCGGCTCGTGACGGCCGCGCCTTTTATGATGCCGCGCGCAGGCTTGGACGGACGCGCCGCCTGCTGGTGGCGCGCGCCTTCTCCGCCACCACGCCGGCGATCTCGACCACGGTGTCTTCGCGCGACCTGGCGTTTGTCACCTTGTGGAGCCGCTCATAGGGCAACAGCTCCTTGACCCGGGCATTGAGCGCTGCCACTTCGGCGCGCAGATCCTCACACTCCTGTCTCTGGACATCGTGCTGGATCTGTTCGGATGCCTGCTGCAGGGAAAGCTGTGAAAGGTTCGCGCTCACCGTCGAAAGGTTCATCTTGTCGTGCTCATTCTCCTTGATGAGCGCGGACAATTTCTGCTCCGCGATCTGCTTTTCGGCAACAGCATCGCTCCATTGGGCCTTGAGCCTGGCGATCTCGCTGGCGGCTTCGCTATTCTCGTGCGAGGCAAGCTCCAATCGCGATTGCAGGCCCTGAATTTCAGACCGCAGGCCGCTCATCTCGGCCAGGCTGCGTTGCAGCTCGGCTTCCTTGTCGCCTTCCCTGATACGCGCCGCTTCGGTCATTTCCGAGAGCTTGGCTTGCGCGCTATCGAGCGATTTCTGCAGCCGCATCTCCTCTTTTTCGCTTTTGCCGAGCGCAGCCAGCAGGTCGGCAAGCCGCGCCGCGTCATTGGCGTGGATCGTCGACAGTTCATCCAGCCTGTGACGCGCCTCGGCTTCCCGCTTCAGCGCCTTGTCGAGGTCGATCGAAAGGCTGACATGCTTTTCCCGCAGCATCTCGTTCTCGCGCGAGCGCCTGTCGACCTCGACCGTCTTGGCCGAAATCGTTTTGACGAGGTCGCCGAACTCCGCCTCGCGTTTCGCGCTCGCATTGCCTGCCACGACCAGTTCAAGCCTTGCCGCGGCCAGCGCACCGCGAAGCGCCTCCTTGTCCTCGATCAGGCTTGTTTCACGCTGCTGCAGGGCTTCGATGGCGCTGTCGCGCTCACGCTGTTTTTTGGTCGCATCGTGAAGCTGGTCCGACAGCGCTCTTTGCTGCGTGGTCAGGCTGGCATTTGCCAGTTCCAATTCATTGGCGCGGAGAATGTCTCCGTGAAGAAGCTTCAAATATTCGCCTGTCAGGTGATGCGAGGTCGCGATCTCCGACAGCTTCGCATTGATCTCCCCCATATAGTCCTGCGCATCGTGGAAGAGCTCATCGACGGCATTCAATGCAGCCAGTCGGGTTTGGGTGTGGGAAGTCAGCCGCCGCGCGGTTTCGCCCGAATTGTCCTCAGGCGGCGCATTGTCCTCAGACTGCGGATTGTACTCAAGCAGCGCGTTGTCATTCCTTGCCGCGAGATTTTCGTCCGAGATACCGACCTCGCCCTCCGGCGGCCATTCATCGTCCAGGTTGATACATTCATCGAACGCATTCGCCAGATCGGATTCGAGCTGCTCGAACGCTCCATCCACAACCTCGGCACGCTTTATCAGAGCTTTGAACTTCATAACCGGACTCCCTCTCGTACAACGCCACCAGGAAGGGAGCTTTCAAGGCTTGATCCTCGCCTCCCCTACAGGCCGGATACAAACTCATCCTCTCTCCCGATGTGAGCGCATGAGGCCGCATGAGGCCAAGTCCACGCTAGGCACAGGCTTGGCTAATGTCCTCGTCCGTTCGAATGACACAAACCGCGATGCGGCCGTCATCCTCGCAGATGAAGGTGGAAATGAAAAACGTAAATACTCGGCGCACTTACAGTGAAGCCGGCTAAGCATTGCGCCTCCATTACAACTTAATCGCGTAGGGCCGCTTGGCTTCTAGCTGAGAGAGGTCGACATTCTCGTCACGGTTGGAGGCTCGGCCTGCCGGAGCGGGCAAGCGGCAATCATCGGGCCAGGTCTTTCTGCGGCGAGGCGGCTACTTGCCCTCGAAGAAAGTATGGATCGCGGCTTCCAGCTTTTCGATAAGGTGACGGTTACGGCTGCTGCCAGCCCAGATCAGGGCGTTCAACCTCATCTCCTTGTTGAGAAAGTTCACTTTCCCGGAACTCAGCAGATATTCCGCGATCTCGTAATGCCGCCCCTTGATAGCCTCGATGAGCGCGTTGTTTCGTCCTGTCTTGTCCGTCAGGTTTACGTCGGCACCATTCTCCAGAAGTAACTTGACGACATCCAGATGCCCGTTCTTTGCTGCTTCAATCAGCGCCGTTCTGCCGTAGTAGTCAGCCCGTGCATCGAGCTCTATCTCAGGATGTTTGACGAGGGCCGAAACACAGTCGTGGTGGCCCCTGGCCGAAGCCAGGCTCAAAGGCGTGCTCTTCCATTTGTTCCTAGAATTCACATCGATTGCCGGGTGTTCGATCAACGCTTCGACCGCCGCGATGCGGGCATTGAGGGCTGCAAGATGAAGGGCCGACCAGCCGCCTTCGTCTATTTCGTTGATATCGGCGCCGGCCGCCAGTTCCGATCGGACGGCCTGCGCATCGCCTTTTTCCGCAGCGACCAGCAGGTCAGACCAACCACTTGCCTCTTCGGTTTCCACGCTATTGGTCAATGCAGCCGCCTCCAGGATATTCCCGCAGACTACCATACAATCCGCGACTGCAGGGAGAACCCCCAAAATCCATTGTGGCTTGAAGCGATGACAGCTCGAAGGGGGCCTCGAGATCGGGCGCCTCATGTCCGTTTCGTCACATTCTCCTGATATCGACTGGCTTTGGCGGTCGCCGGGACTAGATAAGACGTGCGCCGGGCGGAATTATGCAGAAGGATTTGAACATGCCTGAACAATCTACCCTGAACAGACCCGAACAGATTGCCTTGAACGACGGCTCCGTCATTCCCCAGATTGGCCTTGGCGTGTGGCAGGTCGATCCGGCCATCACGGCGCAAGTCGTGGGCTGGGGCATCGAGGCCGGCTACAGGTTGATCGACACCGCCGAGGGCTACCAGAACGAGGAAGGGGTCGGACGGGCAATCCGCGCGGCCAGCGTTCCGAGACGCGAGCTGTTCATCACCTCGAAGCTGCGCAATGGCGCGCATCAGCGTGACGCCGCCCTGCGGGCTTTCGACGAGACGATGAGCAAGCTCGGGATCGACCAGATCGACCTGTTCCTGATCCACTGGCCTGTGCCCAGTCAGGGCAAATATGTCGAGGCATGGAAGACGCTGATCGAACTCAGGCAGGCAGGCCGCATCAAGTCGATCGGCGTCTCGAATTTCAACCAGGACCATTTGGAGCGGATCATCGGCGAGACCGGCGTCACGCCCACGGTCAACCAGATCGAACTGCATCCCCGGTTTCAGCAGCGCGACATCAGGGACTTTCATGCCCGGCACGATATCCGCATCGAAAGCTGGAGCCCGCTGGGCAGCGGCCGGCTGCTGAGCGACCCGACCCTTGCAGGCATCGCCAGGAAGCACGGCAAGTCGGTGGCCCAGATCATCATCCGCTGGCACCTCCAGGAGGGGCTGATCGTCATTCCGAAGTCGATCCGTCAGGAGCGCATCGCCGACAACTTCGATGTCTTCGATTTCGAGCTGGGACCGAACGACCTCGAGGCCATCCGGGGCATGGATTCGCCCGACGGCCGCACCGGACCGAACCCCGCCACGGCCGCTTTCCTGTTCTGAAAGACCTGCTCGAAGAGCCGACAGCGAAGCTGCCGATCTCCCGCAAGTGAGGAGACTGGTGGCCTCGCCTGCAGCGCCAAGGCGAGAGCTGGAACAGGCTCCTATTGGGCCTGCCGGCCGGAAATCACCCTCAGCCAGGGCGCCAGATGAAAGGCGCTCATCAACAGGTACATCGCCGGCATTCCGGTTAGAGGCAGGCCGGTGAGCGGCGAAGCATTGGCGCCCATGCACAGCATCGCTGCATCGCCGCTGACAATGGTGAGCAGCGCCATCAGGGCGAAGGTCGGTGCCGCGGCAAGGCACAGCCAGTCGGCAATGCCGGGGGCCGCCGCGCCGGCCGCGTTTGCGTTTTCGCTGGGAAGCGCGCTGCCGGCCTCTGTATGAATCAAGCTCATCATCCGTCTCCTGCAATTGCGGCTGCGCAACTGGGCGCGAGCCAACGGGAGCGGGGCTCCGGCGCCGCTGGTGAACGGCGCCGGGCGCTCCCGCCAAATCCACCGCCCTAGTCGTCCTTGTCTCGGAACGCTGCCTCGCCGGCATCGGACACCTCGGCCCATTTCTTGTCGGGCGCGGCGTCGTAATTGTCGTGCCAGTTCCACCATTTGTAGGTCGGGGTCTGGGGATAGCCTTCGGGCGAGTCCTCCCACACCTCCTGGCGGCCGAGCGGCGTCGCGTCGAGATAGCTCCAGACCGTGCCCATCGCCTCGTCGCCGCGGCTGTTGATGAGATAGGTGCGGAAGATGCGGTCGCCGTCGCGGATGAACACATTGTGGCCGTGCCACTCATCGACACCGAAGTCGGCGTCAAAACTGTCGGTGATGGTGTACCAGGGCATATCCCAGCCCATCCGCTTCTTCAGCCGCGCAATGTCGGCCTGCGGCGCACGCGAGGCGTAGACGAGCGTGGTGTCGCGGGCGTTCAGATGGGCGAGATTGCCGACCTGATCGGCCCCCAGCGAACAGCCTCGGCAAGCGTGATCGGGCCAGCCATAGACCCCCGGCTCGAAGAAGGCGCGGTAGACGATCAGCTGACGGCGGCCCTCGAACAGGTCGAGCAGGCTCGCTTTCCCGTCAGGCCCCTCGAACGTATACGCCTTCTCCACCGCCATCCACGGCATGCGCCGCCGCTCGGCGGCAAGCGCGTCCTTGGCGCGGAGCGTGGCCTTTTCCTTCACCAGCAGCTCTTCGCGCGCGGCCTCCCACGCTTGCTGCGAAACAACAGGTGGTGTCTTCATTGCGATGGTCATTGGTCTTCTCCTTTGCCAGTCTGTCGTCGCGCCGTGGCGACGTGTTGTTGCTGGTGAGGTAGGGTAAGGCCGTGACGTGGAAAGGTGGGAGTTACAAGTGTGACGGGATTTGAATGGACTCCCTGATCACGGCCGCGGCACTGGCTTTGGCGGCGGGTGATCCGCTTGGCGCGCTCGACCGCGTCGCCTTGCGCGAGGACGCGCCGGCACTCGCCCTGCGCGGTATCGCCATGGCCCAGCTCGGCGACCTCGATCGCGCCAAGGTGCTGTTGCGGCGGGCCGTCCGCGCCTTCGGCCCGAAGGAAGCGGTGGCGCGCGCCAGATGCATCGTCGCCGAGGCCGAGATCGCGCTGGTCTCGCGTGACCTCGGCTGGCCGGCCAAGGCGCTCGACACGGCACGGGCAACGCTGGAAAAGCATGGCGACCGGCTGAACGCCGCGCATGCCGGACACCTCGAAGTGCGGCGCCTGCTGCTGATCGGCCGGCTCGACGAGGCCGAGCATGTGCTGGCCGGGCTCGATCCGGCGCCACTTCCGCCGGCCTCAAGAGCCGCGCACGAACTGGCTGTCGCCGGCATCGCAATGCGGCGCCTCAAGACGAGAAAAGCGCGCACTGCGCTGGAGTGGGCACGCCACGCCGCCCGCCAGGCCGGCATCCCGGGCCTTATGGCGGAGGTCGACAGCGCATTCCTGGCGCTGGACACGCCGGCGGCCCGGCTGATCGCACAGGGTGAGGAACGTCCGCTGCTGCTCGAAGAAGTCGAGGCATTGCAGGCGTCGCCGGCGCTGATCGTCGATAGCTTCCGTTATGTCGCGCGCAAGCAGGAAACCACGGTCTCGCTGGCAACGCGCCCGGTGCTGTTTGCGCTGGCGCGCGCATTGGCCGAGGCCTGGCCTGGGGATGTGTCGAGAGCGACGCTTATCGCGCGGGCCTTTGGCGGCAGGCACGCCGATGAATCGCATCGCGCGCGGCTGCGGGTCGAGATCGGCAGGCTGCGCGCGGAACTGCGGATGCTGGCCGATATTGGCGCGACAAGCCGAGGTTTTGCGATGACGCCGCGCCATGCCGGCGAAGTGGTGGTGCTGGCGCGGCCGATCGAAGAGCGGCACGCGGCGGTGCTTGCCTTCCTTGCCGACGGCGAATCCTGGGCGAGCTCGGCGCTGGCGCTGGCGCTTGGCGCGGGACAGCGCAGCGTGCAGCGGGCGCTTGAGCAACTCGCCGAGGCCGGCAAGGTTCAGTCGTTCGGGCACGGGCGGGCGCGCCGCTGGATGACGCCGCCAGTGGCCGGATTCACGACCACCTTGTTACTCCCGGCGCCGCTGCCGAATGGTTAAACAAGGCATCACCGATTATCTTGGCGAGGACAAAGACATGAAACATTCAGCGGCCGAAATCCTGCGCGAATACGGGCCCTTTCCGGGGGTGGAGAGAGTGCATGGAGTGAGCTTTGACGGAAACAATGTCTGGTTTGCCTCGGGCGACAAGCTGATCGCCTTCGATCCCGCGAGTGGCGAGACGCTGCGCTCGATCGATGTCGCAGCACACGCCGGCACCGCCTATGACGGACGGCACCTGTTCCAGCTCGCCAAGGACCGGATCCAGAAGATCGACCCGGACACCGGTCAGGTGCTGGCCACCATACCGGCGCCTGGCGGCGGCGGCGATTCCGGGCTGACCTGGGCCGAAGGCACGCTCTGGGTGGGGCAGAACCGCGACCGCAAGATCCACCAGATCGACCCCGAGACAGGGGCGATCCTTCGCACCATCGAATCCAACCGCTTCGTCACCGGGGTGACATGGGTTGACGGCGAGCTGTGGCATGGCACATGGGAGGGCGACCACAGCGATGTGCGGCGGGTCGACCCGCAGACCGGCGAGGTTCTTCAGCGGCTGGACATGCCGGCCGGCACTGGCGTGTCCGGGCTCGAATCCGATGGCGGCGACTGTTTCTTCTGCGGCAGCGGACCCGGCGGCATGGTGAGAGCGGTACGCCGGCCCAAATGAGCCGCGGCGGCTCGCGCCTATAGCGTGAGCTTGCCCGTTCGCCTCAAATCCCGGAGCCATCGAGCAGTGGCACGTCCTCGCCTTCCCAGGGTGAAGGCATCGACCCCCTGCTCAGATTGGCTGACGGCAGCGGCATCCAGCATTTCAGCTCCGGCTCGGCATATTCGACCACGCGTCCGGGCGAGGAGTCGGAGGCGCGCCAGCCCTCGGCGCCGAACTGGTCGGCGCGCGACCAGTAGGCCAGGTCGACTTCCGCCGGCCCCTGCTCGGACGGCCTGACCGTGACCAGGATCCGGCTGCCATCCCTTGGCGCGCTCGCCATGTGACGCCAACGATCGGGCTCGTCCATTGCATTCTCCTGCATCCTGCGCGTCCATCAAGGTGGAGTGTCGCTTTGCGCCCCGGAGCGGTCAACCCGAACTTTGCAAGGAAGCGCGGATATCGTCGCCGGCCTGCATGCCCAGCGCGACGAGGTCTCGCGGTCAGAGGGCAACCCTGGCCCTGACCGCCCAGGCCCTCGTTTTCATGGGAATGGACCCGTCCTCGCCGCGCGGCAGGCTGTCGCGGAGGCTCTCCATCAATCTCCGGCGCGCTTGCGGTGCAAGGCTCATGCAGTAGCCGGGTGCTGGTCCCGCGCCCAGGGTGAAGGGGTGCCAATAGTCCTCGAAATCCCTGAACACGGCCGGCACCTCGATCTTGGTGCAGTCGACGGAAACGAGGCCGGCCTTGCCTGCGAGATCGGTCAGCCCGTCGGGCGTGCAGAATGGAAAGCGCCGATCCTCGGTGAGGTCGGCGGCAGCGGGGTCAAGGGCCTTCGCTGCGGTCCAGAAGGCGCGCATGAATTCCACGCCACCGCCGGGATAATCCCATACATAGAAGCCAACCGTCGCTCCGCTGCGGGCGACCCGCCGCATTTCGGCGAGCGCCTTCTCCTTGCCCGGGATGAAGTTGAGGACCAGTGCCGACACGACCATGTCCTGGCTGCCCGATTCCACGGACAGGGCCTGCGCGTCGCCTGCGAGAAATGCGACACGTTCATCCGCCACGTTTTTACGCGCCTTGGCGAGAAAGCCCTCCGACGGATCCAGCGACACCAGGCTCCTGGGGTTGCAACGCGCCAGAATGGCTGCCGAAAGCGCCCCGGTCCCGCAACCCACCTCCAGCCAGTCCAGACCTTCCGCCGGATCGAGCCAATCGAGGAACAGGGGAGCGATCTGACGGCTCCACCGCCCCATATAGAGGTCGTAGCTGTCCCCCGCCTGCCAGGCGTCGTGACGCGCTGCCTCAACCATCGCCATCTCCTCCCCAGACAATCCCAAACATTGAATCCGGCAAGGATACGCCCGCCCGCCTCCCTGGACCAGAGGACCAGGAAGTGGGAGCCAAATGGCGTTCGATATCAGGGACTGCGACGAACTGAAACGTATGACTGATCGGCTGACTTCGCGCCGCCGCAGCGGGACGATCGCGGGCTATCGCAACCTTGCCGATCTGGGAAACTCGACCACGTCGGCGACCGGCCGCATATACTGAGCCGCGACAATTGCCTCGATCAGAAGATCCAAAGCAGTACGAACCTCGCTGCTCGTCTCGTCGTCGCCGCGCAGGTAGTGACAGGCTCGTTCAAGATGAAGGTGCGCGGCGGCAAAGTCGCTTTTCATGGCTTCTCCTTATTGCCCACCGTCTGGCAAGGATGGCCGAGTCGCTTTACCCGAAAGCAAATATCCACAGCCGGACTTGAATCAAATTGTCGGTTATCCCGATCTTCACCGGCTCGCGGCGACCATCATTGTAGCGGGCCATGTGTCGAGTTCCGCCTCAGGCAACAGACCCGCTCCGGAGAACTGGGGCGGGTTTTTGCTTGAATGGCCCGGACCCTGACATGGCTCGCCGGACGGAAGCCCGCCTTTGCGCCAGCATCCGCCACCCCAGGCAGCACTTGACAGCGCTATTTAATTTATAAAGATTAGAAAGTAATAGGGAGGAAAAATGGGTATCCATCATGGAGCGATCCTGCGCATCCTGAGGGATGACGGTCCGCAGTCGAGGGCGGAGCTGGCGCGTCGCACGGCGCTGTCGCCGACGGCGCTCACCCATCTGACGGCGCAGCTTCTCAAGGACGGCATCGTCACCGAGCTCGCCCAGATAGCTGCGGGCGGCGCGCCAATAGGACGGCCCGCGGTAGACCTGGCGCTGGTGCCGGATGCCCACCATGTGGTCGGCGTGCACATTGGCGCTGGCACCATCCACGCCGCGATCACCGACCTGAAGGCATCGGCGAAAAGGCTTTCATCCTTTCACTTCGATACGGCCACAATCGAGCCGGCGACCGTAATCTCCAAAGTCGCCAGGATGGTCGACGACCTCATCAGGAAGACAGGTGCGGACCGATCGAAGATCCTCGGCATGGGCCTGGGTGTTCCCGGGCCTGTCGATGTCAAGCGGCGCCGCAATCTCCTGTCGATCAACTACGATTGGAAGAACGTGGCGTTCGCCGATGAACTGGAAGCGGCATTGCGGATGCCGGTTGTCGTCGAGCACAATGTCAGCGCGATGGCGCTGGCGGAATCGCGCTACGGCATCGGCCGCGAAGCATCCGCCCTGCTCTACATCTACTTGCGCACTGGCCTTGGCGCCGGCCTCGTGGTCGACGGCAGGCCGTTTCGGCCAGGCGGGTACGGCGCGGTGGAACTCGGCCATATCCAGGTGGTCGAGCATGGCGCACGCTGCGCCTGCGGCAGCACCGGTTGCCTGGAGACCTTCCTGTCCGAACGCGCGCTGTCGCGCGCGGCCGGCATCGAGACCCCTCATCCGAAGCGGCTGCTGGCCGCCGTGGAAAAGCATCCGGAGGCGTGGAACGCGGCCGTTCGTCATCTGACGACGGCAATCGCCAGCGCCGCCAATCTGCTCAACCCGGATCTGATTGTCTTTGGCGGCCATCTCGCCGAAGCGCCAGAGAGCTTTATCGACAGTATCCGCGCAGGCGTGCCGCCGCGCGTCTTGCCGCCCATGCGCGACATGCTGCGCTTCGAGCGCTCGAGCATGGGGCCGGGCGCCGGCGCCATCGGCGGCGCCGCGGTCGCGCTCGACCATCTGTTCTATTCCGGAGCGCCGCGATGAGCGCCGTCTCGGTAAAGCCGCGCACCGCATCGTCGGGCAAGGCCGACCGGCGGACGATGGATTTCGCCAGCCTCGGGCTGAACGTTGCCGGCGTGGTGGCCGGCGTGGCGATCTGGTGGTCGCTCACCGGCAGCGGCGTCGTCGGCCTGCCGAGGCCGCCCGAAGTCCTGTCGCGCTTCATCGAATTGCTCGGCAACGGCCAGCTCCTGCGTGACACGGCGGCCAGCCTTGCGCGTGTGCTGACCGGCTTCCTGCTCGGTGTGCTGCTTGCCATCCCGGTTGGCTTCGCCATGGGCTGGTACAAAGTCGCACGCGCTTTGGTCGAGCCTTATCTGCAATTCTTCCGCATGATCCCACCGCTGGCCATCATTCCCCTCGCCATCGTCACCATGGGCATCGAGGAGACGCCGAAGATCTTCGTCATCTTCCTGGCCTCCTTCCTGGCCAGTGTCGTCGCCACCTATCAGGGTGTGATTAGCGTCGACCGCACCATGATCAACGCCGCGCGGGTGCTCGGCGCGAAGGACTTCACCATCTTCCGGCGCGTCGTCGTGCCGGCCTCGACGCCCTTCATCCTGGTGGGCGTGCGCATCGGGCTGGGATCGGCCTGGGCCACCGTGGTCGCCGCCGAACTGATCGCCGCCCAGTCCGGCCTCGGCTACCGCATGCAACAGGCGCAGCTCTACTACGACCTGCCGACGATCTTCGTCAGCCTGTTCGCAATAGGCATTCTCGGCCTCACCATGGACCGCATGCTGCAGGCGGTGGAGCGGCGCCTGACCATCTGGCAGGAGCGGATATGACGCCGAAGATCGTTTTCGACAATGTCACACGCCGCTTCGATCTCAAGGACGGCTCGTTCCTCGCGCTCGACCGTTTCTCGCTCGATGTCGCCGACGGCGAGTTCGTCACCGTGGTCGGCCCTTCGGGCTGCGGCAAGTCCACCGCGCTCAACATCGCCGCAGGCCTGCTCAAGGCAAGCGGCGGCGAGGTTACCGTCGACGGCAAGCCGGTCGAAGGCCCAGGCCCGGAACGCGGCATGATCTTCCAGCAATACGCGCTGTTTCCGTGGCTCAGCGTGCGCGACAATGTCGAGTTCGGCCTCCGCGTCAAGGGCGAGCCGCCGGCGCGGCGGCGCGAGATCGCCGAGCGCTTCATCGATCTGGTCGGCCTCGGCCAATTCGCCGACGCCCTTCCCAAGACCTTGTCGGGCGGCATGAAGCAGCGCTGCGCGATAGCCCGCGCCTATGCCGTCGACCCCGTCATCCTTTTGATGGACGAGCCGTTCGGCGCGCTCGATGCGTTGACCCGCGTCCAACTCCAGGACCAGTTGCTCGAAACTTGGAGCCGCGAGCGTCGCACGGTGATGTTCATCACCCACGATGTCGACGAAGCCGTCTATCTGGCGAACAGGGTCGTCGTCATGGCGGCCGGACCAGGGCGGCTGCAGGAGATCATCGAGGTCGACCTGCCCTATCCGCGCACCGAGGAAATCAGGCTGTCCCCCGAATTCACGGCCATCCGCAACCGCGTCTGGCATGCCGTCTACCACCAGCAGCCCGCGCAGTCGCACGGGTAACGACAAGGTTAGCAACAGGGAGAGAAGACATGACATTGAACAGACGTGACTTCGTCGTTTTGTCCGCCTCGGCCGCCGTCCTGACGGCAGGCGCCGTCCCGGCCGGCGCGGCTGGGGATCCGGCCCGCATCGGCTACAATGGCGATTTCTGGGGCGCCAGCGTGGCCAGCATCGCCAACGCCAAGGAGCTCTGGGCAAAGCACGGCGTCGAGGCCGATACCAAGGTCTTCACCAACGGTCCGATCCAGGTCCAGGCGCTTGGCGCCAACAGCCTCGAATTCGGCTATCTCGGACCGGGCGCGCTGTGGCTGCCTGCCACCGGCAAGGCCAAGATCATCGCCGTCAACGACGTCGGCTTTTCCGACCGGGTCATCGCCCAGGCGGGCATCGCTTCCATCGCTGACCTCAAGGGCAAGAAAGTTGCAGTTCCAGCCGGCACTTCGGGCGACATGCTGCTGCGCCTTGCGCTGCGCAAGGCCGGAATGACGGTGGACGACATCGAAGTGGTGCCGATGGATCCGAGCACCGTGGTCGCTGCCTTTTCATCCAAGCAGGTCGACGCTGCCGGCATCTGGTACCCGTTTGTCGGCATCATCCGCAAGACCGTGCCCGATCTCGTCGAAATCGCCAAGAATGACGATTTCTATCCGGCCACGACCTTCCCCAGCGTGTTCATTGCCCGCAACGACCTGGTCGAGAGCAATCCTGATCTGGTCAAGAAGGTGATCGGCGTCATCAAGGAGGCGCAGGACTATCGCGCCGCGCATCTTGACGAGGCGGTCGACATAACCGCCAAGCAGCTTGGCATCCCGGCCGAGCAGCTCAAGACCGAAGCCGGCTATGGCAAGCTGATGACGTCGACCGAGCTTACCAAGCTGACCAGTGACGGCACCGTCGCCGGCTGGTTCAGTACCATGAACGAGCTGTTCAAGACCTTCGGCAAGTTCGACACCGCACTCGATCCCAAGGATTACTACATGGCCGACCTCTATCTGGCGGCCTGAGCCCACCCGACCGCCCCGGTATTCGGCCGGGGTGGCACGTCTCCAAGTTCATTCCCCAAAAGAGTACCCAATGACCGCCTCCCCCATGAACGTCCTTTACATCGACATCGACAGCCTGAGGCGCGACCATCTCGGCTGCTACGGCTACCACCGCAACACCTCGCCAATCATCGACAGCCTGGCCAGGGACGGCATCCGCTTTGAAAATGTCTATGTGTCGGACGTTCCGTGCCATCCCTCGCGCACGGCGCTGTGGAGCGGCCGCCACGGCATGAGGACCGGCGTTGTCGGCCATGGCGGCACCGCCTGCGAGCCGTTTCGCGAAGGACCGGAGCGGGCCTGGGCCGGAACCTTTTACGAGGAAGGCTGGATGCGCGCGCTGCGCGACCTCGGTTACCACACCACCACCATCTCCAGCTTCGGCGAGCGGCACGGCTGCTGGCACTGGTATGCCGGCTTCAATGAGATCATCAATCCGGGCAAGGCCGGCATGGAGAACGCCGACGAGGTGTCGGCGCTGGCGCTGGACTGGCTGAAGCGCAACGGCTCCGCAAAGAAGTGGTTCCTGCACGTCAACGTCTGGGATCCGCACACGCCCTACCGCGCGCCTGACGCGTTCGGCGACCCCTTCGCCGGCGACCCGATGCCAGACTGGATGACTGAGGCGGTATTCGAGAAATCCCACGCCGGCTACGGCCCGCACAGCCCGCAGGAGCCGTCCGGATTCGATGTCGCCGCCAGCGGATCGAAATGGCGCCGCATGCCGGCGCCGATTGCCGACATGGCCGACGTCAAGGCCTGGTTCGACGGCTATGACACCGGCATCCTCTATGCCGACCATCACCTTGGCCTGATCGTCGAGGAATTGAAGCGGCAGGACCTGTTCGACAAGACGATCATCGTCATCGGCGCCGACCACGGCGAGAACCTCGGCGAACTCAACATCTGGGGCGACCACCAGACCGCCGACGAATTCACCTGCAACGTACCGCTCGTCATCCGCTGGCCCGGCGCCGAGAATCTTCGCGGCGTCAACAATGGCCTGCACTATCATTTCGACTGGGCGGCGACGCTGATCGACCGTCTCGGCGGCACGGTGCCAGCGCTGTGGGACGGTCGCTCCTTCGCCGCGGCGCTTGCCGACGGCCAGGATGGCGGACGCGAATTCCTGGTGCTCAGTCAGGGGGCCTGGGCCGTGCAGCGCGGCGTGCGCTTTCGCCTGGATGGCGCCGACTGGCTGATGCTGCGCACCTATCACGACGGCTACAAGGATTTCGGCCCGGTCACCCTCTTCAACCTGAGCGAGGATCCGCACGAGCAGAACGACCTGTCCGCATCGCGTCCCGATATTGTCGCCCATGCGAACCATTTTCTGGAGGACTGGCGCACGGAGATGGCCATCAAGAGCGATACCGATGTCGATCCGCTGGTGACGGTCATGCGCGAAGGTGGACCGTTCCATTGCCGCGGTGAGCTTCCTGGATACCTGAAGCGGTTGCGGGCAACCGGTCGCGAAGCGGCGGCGGCAGCGCTTGAGCAGCGTCACCCCGCGCCTTTGCCGCGCCGCAAATCCTCGAACTGATGCATGTCGCGCAAAAAGTGCGCAGTGGTTCTGCGACAACGACATGCATAAAAAAACAAGAGCCTAAAGCGCGGCGCGTGAATTCGTTCAACGCCACGCGCTTCAGGGGAATTCGTCCGTCTTCGCATGGGGCATGGCGTTGCGGGCGATGGCGATGATGCGCGATCCGAAAATGCTCGCGCGCCAGCACCGCATGGGGCGGCATAAGCCGTCATGGCTGGCGAGGTCCTTATCGGTCGACCGGCTCGTGCTGGTAAAGCTCGTCCATGCTCAGCGTCGCCAGCGCGGCGAAAGGTGCCTGCTTCTTCACTCGGCCGCCGCCGAGGATCACCACGTCGTCGCAGAACGAGATGGTGCTGTGATGATGACTGATGACGATGGTCGTGCGGCGGCCGGCCCTCGACTTCAGCGTCTCGACGATTGCCGCTTCCGACAGTCCGTCCACCGCATTGGTGGCTTCGTCCAGGATGAGGATAGCGGGATCGCGCACCAGTGCTCTCGCCAGCGCGATCCGCTGCCGCTGGCCCGCTGACAGATTGACGCCCCTGTAGCCAACCACCGTCTCGTAGCCTTGCGGCAGATGTTCTATGAATTCATGCGCTTCGGCCAGTCTTGCGGCACGCTCGGCGTCGGCGGCCGAGGCCGTCTCCTGCCCATAGACTATGTTTTCAAAAATGCTGCCATCCACCAGCTCCAGCTCCTGACTGGCAAGCGCGATGTGTCTTCGCCACTGGCTGGGATCGATCTGGTTCAACGGCGACCCATCCACGAGAATTTTGCCGGCGTCTGGCTCCACAAATCGGCACAGGAGATTGACGATCGTCGTCTTGCCGGCACCCGAGCGACCGATCAGCGCCGTCGAGCGGCCGCTGCGAATGTTGAACGTCGCCGCGTGCAGCACCGCCGTGCGCTGGTCCGCGCCAGAATGGGTGCCGGAATAGGTGAACGTCACATCGTCGAAGCTGATCCCCTGACGCAGGCCGTGGAACGGTTCGCTCCCTTGCGGAGGCACGGGCTTGTCGGACGGATCCAGCATCCACTGAACCTCTTCAAGCGATCCACTCAAGCCCTGCAACTGGCTCCAGGACATCTGCAAAGCCCGCATATGCGGCTGCAGCCTGTAGAGCAGGATGACAAACGCAACGATCAGCGGGAAGCTCACACCAACGAACCAGGCGCCGATCACCACCGCCAGAAACAGCATCGCGTGCAGCACCTCGGTCATCGGCGGCAACGCGCCCTGGCGGGTGAGCAGGACGAAGGCAGCGCGGCGGACCGCGTCCGATGCCTGGTCGAACACCGCTTTCTCGCGCGCCTCCTGTCCGAAAATGCGGATCAGACGCCCGGCATGCACGAGATGGAGCATTTGCGAGGCGAGATCGCTGTTGCGGGAGGCGACGCTGCGGCTGGGCGCTTTCAGATTGGCCGACAGCATGGCGTGCGCAATCTGGACCAGCGCCAGTCCCAGCGTGACCAGCAGTGTCATCTGCCACGAAAGCAGCAGCAGAAAAACAAGCAGGATGATTGCCGCCGATGCGCTGACGATCGCCGCCAGCATGATCTGGATCGCATCCGATGCCCGCCAGGATTCGTTGGAGATGATGTTGAGCAGCCGGCCAGGACTCTGCTGCAGGAAGAAGGGGTAACCGACCCGCAGCAGCCGTTCCGAAAGCGCGCTGCGGATCGCATGACTGGCCTTGCCGTAGATGAAGGTCGTCAGCAGCGTGTTGGCGAAGGCGAAGACGTTCTTCAGCACGATCGAGCCGAGGATGGCGACCGAAATGACGATCAGCCGGTCGCGCTCGCTCAGATCGGATCCGACGTGCTGGAAGACGGCGGAGAAGCCGGCCATTCCGGCTTGATCCCCCTGCCCCATGATGATGCCCAGCAAGGGGATGATCAGGCCTATGCCGAACCCCTCGAGAGCCGCGCTGACAAGACCAAGCACGACCACGGCGGGAAGCAGGCGCAACTGCTTGCTTCCAAGCGCGCGGCGCAGCATCGGCAGGCTTGGCGGCATCAATCGCATTATGGCGTATTCACCCTCGCCTCGGCATTTGCTTGTTGATCCTGCCGCACTTGCGGCGCCTCCGGCCATCGCGCCGCCAAAAGCACCGCGAATTTGGCCGCGCCGAGCATGTTCATGAAGACGATCGGCCAGTGCGACAGCTTGAGTTCGTGGTCGAACCAGGGACCATTGGCCAACTCCCGGAAAGCCGCCCGCGCGGCCCAGTAGAAATGGCGAAGCAGCCAGGGCGCCGCGCGGACATGTTTCAGGCAAAGCCCGCCATTGCCCAGGCTGTAGTCCCGGTGGAGCTTTTCGATGGCTTTGCGATCGCGCCGGCCGTGATGATGGAAAATTGTCATGTCGGGCACATATTCGACCGGGATACCGAGCAGGACCGCTCGTACAAGGTAGTCCGTATCCTCAGCGGAGCGCAGCGGGCCGCCCGCGCCGAACCGTTCGTCGAAATACCCGATACGAGCCGCAACATCGCGATGCATGGTCATGTTGCAGCCCAGGACAAAGCCGCCGGGATGGACATCGGGGGTCAGTCGCTCGCGGACCAGCGACCGCTTGATCGTGAACGGCAGATCCCTGGCATCGCCGATCTCGACGCGACCGCCGCGTATGACCCGCTCCCCGGTCGCATAGTGTCGCTGCAGATCGCGCAGATAGTCCCTATGCACCGCGCAATCGTCATCGACGAACACCAGCACACGGCCGCGCGCTCGCTTCAGTCCGGCGTTACGGGCAGCCGCCAATCCGCGTCGCGGCTCGCAAACAGCCGTGAATGGGATGTCCGACATGTCGGCGATGCTGGCCAGTCGTTCCGCCGTGCGGTCGGTCGAGCCGTTGTCGACAACCACCAGTTCTGCCACGAAGGCAGGATGGGCGCGGCACGCAGCTTGGATCGACTTGATACAAGGCTCGAGTACGGCGACGCGGTCGCGTGTACAGACGATGAAGCTGACCTCTGGGGCCGGTCCGTGCGACCGGGGATCGGCCGAAATGGGCGCAAGCATCGTCGAGCGATTGTGCGGCAGAAGTTGCGGGGATTTGATAGTCATTCTAGGTCAACCCAAGGGAAGGCAGAACCGCGGCGGCCGGCACCGACTGCAAATATCGTGACAAGGCGTCCACCTGCCTGGTGGCCGACATCGAGACGAGACTGAACCACGGCGCGTAGGCGCCGGCACGCAATCCGTAGCGCTCGCGGCGCCGAATGAGGTCCCATTTTGCGGTCCGCGTCAGGAATTCGTGCGTCAACAGCGGTTGCATCTCGTCGCCTATGAGTTGGTAAAGGAAATAGAACAGGTTCAATGTGCCGGCCTCGAAGCTTGGCCGCGTTTGCGCCGGCAGTCGGGAAATCCTCTCTTCCAGCGCCAGAAGCCATTCGGCGGCCCGGCGCACCGTGTCCATAGTGACGGCCTGGCCGATGTCGCGGAGGGCTTGCGTGCTTTGCGCCAGACCTTCCCGTTCGAGATTCTCCGCCACGATCTTCAAATGCGTCCTGCGCATTTCCTGCTTGTGCCGGTTGGTCACACTGTCGCGGTGGATGCGATAGGCGATCAGGTTTTCGGGGATCATCGCCGCCGGGTACTGGTCGGCAAGCCGCCTGAAGAGATCGAAATCTTCGGCATGCCTGTAGTTTTCGTCATAATATAGAATGCTTTCATCTATAATATTCCTATTATAGACCACAGTAGGATGCATGAATATCGTAAAGAACATTGATAATATACGCAGCAGATTATCCTTGAATACCGGGTCGGGCAGGCCCCTGATGATGCGGCTGCCAAGCAGGAAATCGACGCCCGCGCCACACAAAGCGAGGTCGCGCTGCTGCATGAAGACGTCCACCTGGCGCAACAGGCGCCAGGGATAGGCGACATCGTCGGCGTCCATCCGCGCAACCAATTCGCCCCGCGCCACAGCCAACCCTTCATTCAGGGTTGCGATGAGGCCGCGGTTTTCTCGTGAGATGATGGAGATGCGATTGTCAGATTTGCGGTAATTCTGCAGGATCTGCAGCGAATTGTCCGTCGAGCCGTCATCGATCGCGATGATCTCCAGGCGATCGTAGTCCTGCCGCAGGATACTGCTGAGCGAGGCCGCCAGATAGGGTCCGGCATTGTAGATCGGCAGCAGAACGGACACCAGGGGAGCAACCATGGTCAGCTCCGATCCGTGCGTTGGAGATCGCGTGCCAGGGACGGTTTGCGGCCGTCAAGCGATCCATGGGGATACGCTCCTGCAGTCCTCCCGAGCCAGCCGCCGTCGATGGTGCCGACGCCGGCCCGAATGGCGGCGCCGGTGCCCGGAGCGACATAGGGAAAATGGCGCTTGAGACTGTTGAGCGGCCTTTCAAAAAGCAGCCACGAGACTGAAGCGACAATGAGGGTCGCCGTTCCTGCCACCAAAAACCGCCCCGGCCCTTGCTCCGAGACGTTGACGGGAATCCAGGGCTGGGACTTGACGGCAAGCGACAAGACGATGGGATGGTAGAGATAAATGCCATAGCTGACGCGGCCAAGGGCCAGCAGCGGCGGTAGATCGAGAAGCCTCCCGCGGTAACCGCCGAGACTCGGCGAACAGCTGGCGACGACCACCACAAGCGGCGCGAGCGGGAGGACCTCCAACAGCAGCCAGCGGCCCCATTCCTGCACGGAATCTGCCGGCGTCGGGACAAACCACTGCAAAACAAAAAACGCGGCCGCAAACGCCGGCCAGCCAAGTCGCAGCCACTGCGGCAATTGAGCGGTTCCGGTTCGGTGGACGGCAAGCAACGCCCCCACCGCCAGCGCGTCCATCGATGCTGGCGGCAGCAGGTCGCGCGCGAGGCTGGGAGCGCCGGTGATCGGCCAATAGAAGCGATAGGACAGCGACAACAGGATGACGCCGATGCAGATCGCCCCGAGGCGACGGCGTGGCGCCAGCAGGACAATCAACGGCCAGACGATATAGAACTGCTCCTCGATGCTCAGGCTCCAAAGGTGGGCAAGCACCCAGGGCGTCCATTCATTGCGCAGTGCGAACCAGAAATTCGACAGATAAAGCGCGTGCCAGGCCAGCGATCCTCTGGACTGCTCCAGATCAACCAGCCAGACGAAACCCAGCACGGCGAAATAGGGAGGGAATATCCGCAGCGCCCGCCTGACATAGAAGGACTTCAGGGCGGGCACGGCTTCGAATTCAGCGGCCGCGCGAGCCTCCAGAAGAAGGCGCGTGATCAAAAATCCGCTCAGCACGAAGAACAGTCGCACGCCGATGTGGCCCCAGAAGGAAGACCCTCCCGCCGCGAAGAAATGGGAATACATGACCATCGTCACGGCGATGGCCCGCAGCGCGTCCAGTTGCGTGTCGCGTCTCATCAGCCGCGCCCGCCGGTGGGATATCTCCGATGAAATCGCCAATTGGAGGCTTGCGCGGAGCGATCAAACAGCTCTCCGCCGCCCCCTTCCAGGGTGCCCGCCAAATGGCGGGCCAAATTGCAGACTGCGTCAACACAACGCTTCACCACACCTCCAGGCGACCAGACCTCCAGGCGAGAGGAAAGCCCTCTTCCTGTATGTCATGCCCCCAAGGCGAGAATAGGAGAACAATGGTGCACCGCAACACAAAATGTTAACGCTGTTGAAACAGTCGCGTGAGGTGCAGTCTGCGAAAGGCGCAAAAACGGCCAAATTTGCGCGGTTTTTGACAGTTTGCGTCCAGGCTCGCTTGTCCGCCATTGACCGAACTTGCTGCGGTGCAGCACGCCAGTCGACGGTCAGGATGGAAGCCTGGGGATCGGAGTACAGGTCTGGTAGTATTGTTGGCGGCCGCCAGCGGCCAGGAAGGAACGCTTCTCCGACCGCGGTGGCCCGGTGCCGATCCTACAACGTGGAAGAGGATTTCAGGACGGTGCACAGCTTGCCAAGAGGGAGGAGACACCGATGGCAGCGTATCTTATCGCCGATGTCGATATCACCGACGCGGCCGTATTCGAACAATACAGGCGCGAGGTCCCGGCCACCGAGGAGCGCCATGGCGGCCGCTATCTCGCGCGTGGCGGCACAACCAGGGTGTTTGAAGGCGACTGGGAGCCGCACCGCCTCGTCATTCTCGAATTTCCCGACATGGCGTCGCTCGCCGCCTGGTACGACTCGCCGGAATATGAGCGCCTCAAGGCAATCCGCTTTCGCAGCGCCAAGACGCGTATCCTGGCTGTCGAAGGGATTGCTCCGCCGCCGATGTAGGCCCTGTCGTTCGTGGCGATGAACGCCGCGCGGCCGCTTGCCATCCAAGCGGCCGCATTTTTCCGCTCACTCCTACACCGGTTGCAACTGCCGGCGCGGCAGCGGCGGGAAGGCGATCGCTATCCCCACCGCACCAAGCCCGACAAGGGCCGAGCCGATGAACAGCCAAGAATAGCTGGCGTAGGCGTCGAACACCATGCCGCCGGCGAGCGGCCCGAAGGCCATGCCGATACTGGACAGCATGGTTGCAGCGCCAAACACCGTGCCGAGAATGCGCTGGCCGAAATACTCGCGTGCCAGCACGGCATAGAGCGGCATCACGCCGCCATAGGTGGCGCCGAAGATGACGGCGAGCGTGTAGAATTGCCCAAGCTGGCTGACCGCGAGATAGGCCGCGATCACCACGGCCTGAATCGCCAGCCCCGCGATCAGCACCGGCTTGACGCCCAGCCGGTCGGCAAGCACGCCGTACAACAGCCTGCCGCCCAGGCCGGCAAGGCCCTCGACGCTGTAGATCGAGACCGCCGCCATCGGCGCTATGCCGCACAGCATGGCATAGCTCACCATGTGGAAGATCGGCCCTGAATGCGCCGCGCAGCAGGCAAAGAAGGTCAGTGCCAGAATGATGAATTGCGGCGACAGCAGCGCCTGGCGCACCGACATGCCGGCGCCCTCGGCGACCGGCCCCGAGGCGTCGGTATCAGCCGCAGGCACGGGCGGCTGGCGCACCAGAAGGACCGCCGGCAAAAGCAGCACCCACGCCATCACGCCGATGTCGAACATGGCGGTGCGCCAATCATAGACCGTGATCAGCCATTGCGCGAAGGGCGAGATCGTCATCGGCGCGACGCCCATGCCCGCCGAGACCAACGAAACCGCAAGGCTGCGGTTGGTGTCGAACCAGGCAGTGGTCAGCGCGATCATCGGCGTGAAGAAGGCGCTGGCTGCGAGGCCGACAAGCACGCCATAGGTCGCCTGGAAGACAAGCAGCGAGTTGGTGCGGCTCGCCACCACCAGCGCCAGCCCGAGCAGCACAGCACCGATCATCACCACGATGCGGGCGCCGAAGCGGTCGTAGATGGCGCCCCAGGCGAAACCGCCGAGACCCATCACCAGGAAATTCAGCGTCATCGCGCTCGATATGCCGGCGCGCGACCAGCCTGTGTCGAGCGCCATCGGTTCGAGGAAGATCGCCAGCGAAAACATCGCGCCGAGCGCGACACAGGTCATCACAGCACCTGCCGCGACGATGACCCAACGATAGGAAAGGCTCATGCTTTTTCTCCCGAGATCGTTTGGACACGGCGTGACCTCTTTCGAGCTTCGTCACACCGCTTGCGTCCGAAGGACGATGTCGCTGCGTGAAATCCGACAATCCGGTTGCATTTTTTATCCAGTCAGGAAATCGCGCCACTCAATTGCTCCCTTGCATTGACGGTGCATCGTCCGAAGCTAGATTCCAACCTTTGCGACCAGGAGGCATCAGGCATGGAACTTCATCGCGGCCGTCTCATCGACCATCTCCAGCTGGTGGTCAGGGATCTCAAGGCCAGCCGTCGCTTCTACGAGGCGGTTCTCAAGGTGCTCGATATTCCGATCGGCGGCAGTGCCGAGGATTATTTCTGGGCCGACGAACTGTTCGTCTCGAGCCCCGACAGCCGGGCGGCCGTGGGCAAGCTGACCGGGCGTCATCACCTCGCCTTCCAGGCGCGGGACCGCGCCATGGTCGATGCCTTCTACAGGGCCGGCCTCGATGCCGGTGGCACGGACAATGGCGCGCCGGGCGAGCGGCCCTACCACCCCGGCTATTATGCCGCCTTCCTGCTCGATCCCGACGGTAACAACATCGAGGCCGTCTATCACGGGGCGGCCGAGCGCAGCGCTGCTTCGGTGAAGATTACGTTCTGATGACCCGGTGACGAGGGCAAGCCTTGCTTGCGATGGCATCGGATCGACTACGGACGCCTGCCCTCTCGCGTCAGCGCCGCCATCTGGCTCGCCAGGAAGTCGACGAACAGCCGTGCGCGGACCGGTAGTTGTCGCCCGAACGCATGGACGACGTGCACCGGCATGGTCGGCATCGCCACCTCGGGCAGGATGCGGACCAGCCGGCTGGCGTCGAGATCGTCCTGCACCGCAAACTGCATCAGATGCGCGATACCGGCCCCGGCAAGCGCCGCTTGCCGGATGGCGCCGCCGTCATCGGTATCGAGCCGCCCGTTCGGCACGATCACCCTGCCGTCGGCCAAGGTGACGGGATAAGGTCGGCCGGCCATCTGGTAGCGGACGAAGTCGTGGCTCTGCAACGCCTCGACCGATTCCGGCTGGCCGCGCTGTTCGACATAAGCCGGCGAGGCCACCAGCACGATCGGCAGGTTTGCGATCTTGCGCGCGACGAGTCCGGTGTCCGACAGCGCTCCCATGCGCACCGCGACGTCATAGCCTTCGCGGATCAGGTCGGCGTGGCGGTCGGTGACGCTGAGCTCGAGCTTCACCTCGCTGTGCCGAGCCAAGAAAGCTTGCGCCCATGAGGCGATCAGGCTCCGCCCGAGTTCGACGGATGCCGTGACGCGCAGCAGGCCGCGCGCCGTATCCGCCATCTGGACGATGTCCTCGGCATCATCGAGCGCTCTCAGCAAAGGCGCGACCCGCTCGTAATAGGCGAGACCTTCGCTGGTCAGTCCCAGCCGGCGCGTCGAGCGCTGGATCAGCCTGACGCCCAGCCGCCGCTCGAGGCGCGCCACGCTCTTCGACACCGCCGACGGGCTGGAGCCGACCAGCCGGCTGGCGGCATGGAACGAGCCGGCATCGACCGTGCGCACGAAAGCGACGAGACCGGCCGTCTTTTCGAGGATGGTGGTCATTTAAGAATTCCAGGCACGAAAGAACTGATCGAAGCGACCCTAATACGCTATCCGATCGTCATTAAATACCGCTCATCATCGACAAAGGAGAGATTTGATGAGCAAGCTGAACGGCAAGGTCGCCATCGTCACCGGCGCCTCCAAGGGCATCGGTGCGGGCATCGCCAAGGGTCTTGCGGCGGCCGGTGCCGCCGTGGTCGTCAACTATGCCTCGTCGCAGGAGGGCGCCGACCGCGTCGTCGCCGAGATCGAGGACGCAGGCGGCCGAGCCGTCGCCGTCCACGGTGATGTGTCGCAAGCGGCCGATGTGCGCCGCCTGTTCGAGGCGGCCAAATCCTCGTTCGGCGGGGTCGACATCCTGGTCAACAATGCCGGTGTCTTCGCGTTCGAGCCGCTGGAAGCAGTGACCGAGGCCGAGTTCCACCGCGAGTTCGACACCAATGTGCTGGGCACCATCCTGGCCATCCGGGAAGCGGTGAACCATTTCGGCACCAGAGGCGGCAGCGTCATCAACATCAGCTCGGTCGCCAGCCTCAACCCGCAGCCGAACTCGCTGATTTATGCCGCCACCAAGGGCGCGGTGGATTCGATCACGCTGTCCATGTCGAGAGAACTGGGCGCCCGCAACATCCGCGTCAACGCCATTGCCCCAGGTGGCGTCGACACCGAAGGCCTGCAACGTATCGGCATCGTCGGCAGCGTGTTCGAGAAGCAGGTTATCGCTATGACCCCGCTCGGCCGCTTCGGCCAGCCCGACGATATCGCCCGCATCGCGGTGTTCCTCGCCTCCGACGACGCGTCCTGGCTGACCGGTGAGCGCATCACCGCCTCGGGCGGTTGGAGATAACTGTAGAGGATGCGGGCCGGACCGGCCGCTTCACCCCCCGCAGCGCGACGTCGATAAAACACCGCAATCGGTGACGAGAGCGATCAGTGCCCTATCTTGCGGCGAGGGACGAGCGCCGTGCGGTACCGACGACAGCGAGAAGCCAGGGAGGTCAGGGATGACGGACGACGAAAAAGCAATCCGAAAACTGGTCGAGACGTGGATGGATGCGAGCAAGCGTGGAGACACCGCAACCGTCCTCAACTTGATGACGGACGACGCGATCTTCATGGTTCCCGGCCGGGAGCCCTTCGACAAGGAGATCTTCGCGGCGGCCGCGCGGGAGATGGCCGGCGTTCGCATCGACGGCACGAACGAGATCGTCGAACTGCAGCTTCTCGGCAACTGGGCCTTCATGCGCGGTCGCATCGATATGACCGCGACGCCGCCGAACGGAAAGCCGGTGCGTCAATCGGGATATACGCTGACGCTCCTGCGCAAGGGGGCGGATGGCGAGTGGCGGCTCGCGCGCGACGCAAACCTTTTGACCCCGCAGGGCTAGACCGGTCTCCGGCATCCCTGCACCGGAAGGCGCGCCAGAGGGAACGGTACATGGCGAAGATGCGATGCCGGTTGCCCTGAACAGCGTTCCCCTCCTCCACTTGGTCACACCGGCAAGAGGGCGTTCGGCTTGACATCGGCGATGGAGGCGAAAGTGTGTGTTTCGCGCACGCCGGGCAGTGGCAGGATCACCCGCTGCAGGAAATCCTGGAACACCGCCATATCGGCGATCCGCGCCTTGACCAGATAATCGAAACCGCCAACCACCATATGGCACTCCAGAACCTCCGGAGCTTTCGCCACGGCTTCGGCGAAGCGGTCAAAGACATGCGGCGCCGTGTGGTCAAGCCGGACCTCGATGAACACCAGCGTTCCCCGGCCGACCTTGCGCGGATCGAGCACGGCCCTGACCGCGGTGATGAACCCGTCGCGGAACAGGCGCTTCACCCGCTGGCTGGTCCCGGTCGGCGACAGCCCGACACGGCCGGCCAGATCGAGCGTCGTGCGACGCCCGTCCTCCTGCAGCAGTCGGAGCAGGCTGCGGTCTATCTGGTCGAGATCGCCCATTTCACAATCCACGCTATATCCGAGATTTTTGTGCTGATTTCACGCAGAGATACCAAAATCAACGTATTTCATCACATTAAACCTCACAATAGCCTGCGCTTCCCTCACCCGCTCAAAGCAACATGGTGAGCCGATTTCGACGAACACAGGAGTGCAGGATGACCAGGGAAGCGTTCAGCCCAGCCGGCAAGAGTGCGGCGGAAATCAGCAAGGGAGCGACCGAGATCCTGTTGCTGAGCGAAGCCGACGTGATGGCGTGCATCGACCTCAGCCAGCTTCTCGATGTTCTGGAAGACGGCTTCAAGGCGCTGTCACAAGGCAAGGTCGTCAATCCACCCCGACCGCAACTCGACATCCCCGGCGCCGGCTACAGCCTCGCCATGCCGGCCTGGATGGAGGGCATGAACCTGACCGTCAAGATCGTCAATGTCTTCGAAGGCAACCTGGCAATCGGCCTGCCCAGCCACCTCGCCACCATCAGCCTGTTTGATCCGCTGTCCGGCCTGCCGGTCTGCATCATGGACGGCACCTTCATAACCGCGGTGCGAACCTCTGGCTCCGCAGTGCTGTCGGTGCGCGCGCTTGCCCGCCGGGATGCCAGGATCGCGACAGTGGTCGGCGCCGGCGTGCAGGCCAATCAGCATCTGCATCTGCTGCCGCTGGTGCGCGACTTTGCCGAAATCCGTATCGCCTCGAAGAGCTTCGACGATGCAGCCGCACTTGCCCGGCTGCATCCGTCGGTGGTGGCGGTCGCCGACCTCGAAGCGGCAGTGCGCGGTTCCGACGTGGTGTGCCTGGCGACCCATTCCTATGAGCCTGTGATCGACGCAGGCTGGGTCCAGCCGGGCACGCATGTGTCGTCGGTCGGGGTGGCGCCGCCCGACGGTGAAATGCCGATCGACCTCATCGGCAAATCCAGTCTTTTTGTCGAGACCAGGGATGCATTCAAGCCGACCCCGGTCGGTTCTTGCGAGCTTGCTGGCTTCGACCCGGATTTCGGCACCGAGCTTGGCGCCATGCTGCTCGACCGCGCACCGGGCCGCGTTTCGGATCAACAGATCACCACCTACAAGGCGATGGGCATTGCGATGGAAGACATGGTCGCCGCCGACCTCGCCTATCGTTGCGCCCGGCGTCTGCGCAAGGGAAAGCTCATCGTGCTTTAGGCGCGTGCCGCGAGCCACGCGGGATCGACGTTGCTGACAATGGCGCTTCGCGGAAGCGGCCCCTCAGGCCGGTTCGCGCTTCAGCGCCTGCGCCATGCAATGGATGCCGCCGCCGGTCTTGGAGATCTCGCTCATGTCGACCGCCGCCACCTCGAAACCTCGCGCCTTGAGCTGGCCGATCAGTGTCTGGCTCGAGGTCGGCGCGATCACCCGGTCCTTGCCGAGCGACATGAAGTTACAGCCGAGCGCCATCGTGTCCTGGAACGGCACGTCGATGATCTCGTGACCCTTGCCCTTCAGCCAGTCGACGATGCCCGGCTCGGTGCAGGCGAGGCAGACGGCCGTCAGCTTTTCGGCGATCGGCACCACCATCAGGTCAATATGGACGTAATATTCGTCGATGAAGGCGATGCGGGTTTCCCAGCCCTCCTTGTCGAACCAGGCCTGCACCTGGCGGGCGCCCTCCTCCTGCGTGCGGGCGCCGCCGCAGCCGATCAGCACCACGCCGTCCTCGATGACGTTGAAGTCGCCGCCCTCGAACGTGCCCGCCGTGACCATATCGTAGATCGGGATGCCGAGTTTTTCGTAGGTGCGGATCGCCGCGTAGTTCTCGCCGCGCCGCCACCAATTGGCCATGGCGGTGATGAACGCGCCGTAAGGCGTCATGACGCTGGAATCGCGGGAATAGACCTGCATCGGCAGTTCCGGCGTCGGCTCATGCCAGTGGATGTTGACGCCGAAATGTTCGTAGGCGGCGACCAGGTCCTTGTGCTGCGCCTGCGCGATCTGGACGTTGCAGGGCGCCTCGCGCAGATGTTTTCGCGACAGCGAGCTGGTCGAGAGATGACGCAGGAAATTGGGCGAGCCGAGCAGCACGTCGGTAAGCACATCGGTCTCGTTGGCGAAGCCCCAGTTAGTCAACGGCTTGGTGCCGCCAGCCGGGTTGCGGCGCTGCAGCGAAAACGGTTCGGCGACAATGCGGTCATGAACGGTCATGGGTTTCTCCTCGTGAGGCAGCATGTGATTGGTTGCTTGGGATCCACCAGTCGCGTCCGCGCGGGGTGGTGACATATTCCGGCCAGCGAAATCCGATTGGCGGCTCGTAGTCGCAGAGCGGCGCGATCCAGTTCGACCCGCCGACGCCGCCGCCGGTGCGGCTGACGAATTCATCCATCGCCGCCTCGCGGGCGGCTTCATCTTCCAGAAGGCGCAATGCCGCGAGCGCGACGGTCTTCGCCGCGCAAGTGACCATCGGATCGATGGTCTCGGGAATGCCGCCCAGCGCGTTCATCGCCCAGGACGGATAGACGTGGCCGTTCTCCGAGCGCAGCGCCGGGCGGGCGACATAAAACCTTGCCGTCGGCGTATGCCACGACATGTCGGTGTAGTCGTCGGACGTCGAATTCACCTGCGACGGCGCCAGGTCGCGGCGCAGGATCGCTTCTGCCTCCCTAGGCTCGATCAGCCGCTCCAGTTCTTCGATAAAAGGCTCCTCGCTGGCCAACCCGCCGGCATTGATCTGGATTTCGCGGGCAATGGTCTTCGCGGTCTCGTCCCAGTGCGGCGGACCGACCGCCGACAGCGCCCCGTAGGCGATCGTTGCCATGGCATGGTTGGCAAGCCCCGGCCGCGACTTCGACACCCAGTGCCGCTCGTGGCGGCAGCCGCTCATCCTGGCGGCCGCCTCGGCGTTGCGGTCGAGCACGGCGGTCACCTGTTCGGCCATGGCCAGCGTCGGCACGCGGATCATGTACTGGATCTCGGCGAGCCCCGCCGGCAGATTGTCGGCCGTCGCCTGCCCAGTCGTCAGGATCGCTTCGCTGATCGACCAGCCGCCCTGATGCGGCAGCATGGAATCGCGCAGCGCTTTCGACGCCATATACATCGTGAACAGCGCGTCGTTGGCGCCAGGCGCCCGCACTGCCGAATGCGCTTGCGGGATCGGTGCGCCATCGCTTGCGCGAACCCAGTTTTCGGGTTCGTCGCAGATGAAGCGATAGATCATCGCATAGGCCGCGCCGCAATGCGTGTCCCAGCGCGCCGTATTGCAGAGCGGCAGCATGTAGAAAGGGTGGAAGGAGATCATGCCGGCAAGGCCATTATAATAGCCCTTCGCCGCATGGATCGGCTTCGATCCCCGCACCTTTTCGGCCGGCTCGCCGGTGAAACGCAGCGTGCCTGATATGTCGTGGCGCTGCATCGCGGCCTTCACCGCCAGCAGGCCGCCAAGACTGGCGATGCCGAGGCCCGAATGCGGGTCGGTGTGGCCGCCGGCCTCGCCGCCGAGGCCGGGCCGCGGCCGTTTCACGGTCGTCGCATCCTGGCAATTGCCCGGCACCGCGTCATATTCGGCGTACATGCCGATGGTCGGGCCGGCTCCATTGGTCCAGTGGGCGCAGAAAGCGGTCGGCATGCCGCCCGAGCCTTCCTCGACGGAGAAGCCCTCATATTTCAGCCGCTCGACATACCAGGCGGCGGACTGGTATTCGCGCCAGGCGGTCTCGCCGAAGTCGAAGATGATCCGCGTCCATGCCGACAGCAGCGGCTGGATGTCGTCCAGACAGGCAAGCGCGGTCGCCTGAGCAGGGGTCATCGGTTTCTCCATCCGTCAAAGAAAGCAGTGAAGCGCCTCGCAAGAAAGTGATATGTTTTTCCGGCTCATGCAAATTCGGTTCACCTGAGGCCTCTTGCGAATACCTTCCACCCAGGCGCTGCGCGCTCTCGACAGCTTTGCTCGCCACGGCAGTGTCTGGCGCGCCGCCGATGAACTGCACCTCACCCGCAGTGCCGTCAGCCACCAGCTTCGCCTGCTCGAACGCGACCTCGGCTTCGATCTCCTGCAGCGCATCGGCAAGGGTGTGGCGCTGACGCCGCGCGGCCAGCGCTACGCAGACGATGTCCGCAAGGCGCTGACCGTGCTTGGCGACGCGGTGACCCAGAACAGCGGCGCCGGCGTCGGCGGTTCCTTCGCAATCTCCTGCCCGCCAGGCTTCGCCTCGATGTTCCTGTGCACCCATATCGGTGAGTTCCAGCAGATGTATCCGGATGTGGCGCTCTCCATCCTGACGCCCCGACGCCTGGACGACGTCAGCAATCCCGACGCCGACGCCTTCATCGCCTTCGGCGTCGGCAACTGGCCGAACCGGGCGGTGGAACTGCTTTGCGAAGTCTTCTTCACGCCGCTCTGCAGTCCGACGCTGCTCAACAAGGTCGGCGGATTTTCCAAGCCAGCCGACGTACTGCGCGCCAATCTGCTCCATCTCGGCGACACCGAGGACTGGGCGCGCTGGCTGGCGCTCTCCAAGGTCGAAAATCCCGATACCGAAGGCGGCATCTTCTTTTCCGACATGAACCTGGTCTTTTCGGCGGCGATCGCCGGCCAGGGCATCGCCATGGGCGACGAGTTGACCGGCCGCCGGGCGCTGAGCGAGGGCCGGTTGGTCAAGCCCTTCGAAGCGTCGGTCCCCTCGCCACGGTCCTATTTCCTGGTCTTCGAGCATGCCAAGGCCAGCCATCCGGTGCTGAATGCCTTCAGCGATTGGCTAAGGGCGAAGCTCTCGGAGAACAGGCTGGCGACGTATTGAGGGGCGCTGATCTCCCCCCTCGAGGGGGAGATGGCCGCAAAGCGGCCAGAGGGGGTCGGTCCGACTGGGCTCGGCCAATCTGGCTTTTCCTTAAAGAAAGAGAACGTCGCCGCTTCACGCGCAACGACCCCCTCTGTCGCCTTTGGCGACATCTCCCCCTCGAGGGGGGAGATCAGCAGCGCTACCCCATAGATGAATCAAATTTGCCGATCAGGCGAAAACTATTCGGTTGCGGTGAATGCGCGCCGTGCCTACGATTTGCACCAACCGTGAGGAACAAGGCAGGATGCAGCAACCCGGCCGGGCCGCAGAAATCAAGGCAATCGGGATCGGCAAGAGCTTCGGCTCGTTCCGAGCGCTGGACAATCTGACGCTCGATATTGGCCGCGGCGAATTCCTGACCCTGCTTGGGCCGTCCGGCTCGGGCAAGACCACCTTCCTGATGATCCTTGCCGGTTTCGTGCAGCCGAGCGACGGCCGCCTGTTCAGCGACGGCGTCGACATCACCGAGCGGCCGGCCGAGCAGCGCGCCGCCGGCATGGTGTTCCAGGGCTATGCGCTGTTCCCGCATATGTCGGTCGAGGCCAACATCGCTTTCCCGCTCAAGGTACGCAAGAAATCGGCCACCGAGATCAAGCGCCGCGTTGGCGAGATGATCGAGCGCGTCGGGCTGAAAGGCCATGAAAAAAAGCTGCCATCGCAGCTTTCCGGCGGCCAGCAGCAGCGCGTGGCGCTGGCGCGCGCTTTGGTGTTCGAGCCGGGCGTGCTGTTGCTCGACGAGCCGTTCTCGGCGCTCGACAAGGGCCTGCGCGGCCAGATGCAGGCCGAGATGAAGCGCCTCCACCAGGAGACTGGCACCACCTTCGTCTTCGTCACCCATGATCAGAGCGAAGCGCTGGCGCTGTCGTCGCGCGTCGCCATCTTCAACCACGGCAAATTGCTGCAGGTCGGTGCGCCTGACGAGGTCTATGACCGGCCGGACAACCGCTTCGTCGCCGAATTCCTCGGCGAGATCAACATGCTGCCGCTGAAGGGCGTGCGTCCGGCCGACAATGGCTCGACGGGCCTCTGCGAAGACCGAGCGGTCAACATGCACTGCAAGGCCGAGAAGGTCCGTGGCGACGCCATCCTGGCGATCCGGCCCGAATACATGTCGATCGCGCGCGAGGCGGCAGCGGGCGAGAACGGCATCGCCGCAACGGCTGTAGCCTCGACCTATCTTGGTGCTGCGACGCGGCTCGATCTCACGACTCGCCAGGGCGCCAAGGTGACGGTCTCGGTGCCGAACGAGGTAGCGGCCTCCGCACTCAGCAAGGGCAACTCCGTCTGGCTGACCTGGCCGGCCGAAAAAGGTTTCCTCCTTCCGCACGGAGGACAATGACGATTTGCGAATCTTCAAGTGATGAACCAGGGATTCGCGCTAACTACCGGAAACACCAACGACAAAAAGGGGAACTGACATGAACGACACCAAGAAACACTCCATCGAGGCCCTGTCCGCCAGGGCGGCGCGCGGCGAGATCTCGCGCCGGCAGTTCACGCAGCTTGCAGCATTTGTGCTGGCCGGCACGCCAATGCTGCTGCGCTCGACCGGCGCGTTCGCACAAGCGAAGGAACTGGTGCTGGTCAACTGGGGCGGCGACGCCATCACTGCCTATGACGCCGCCTATGGCCAGCCCTTCACCAAGGACACCGGCATCACCGTCAAGATGGACGGCTCCGGTCCGACCGAGGGCGCGATCGCGGCGCAGTTCAAGAGCGGCGCGCCGACCTGGGACCTCGTCGACGTCGATCCGTTCTCGGCCATCACGCTCGGCGCCCAAGGCGCGCTGGAGCCGATCGACTACGCGGTCGTCGACAAGAAGAAGATGCGCGAGGGCTTCGGTTGGGAATACGCCGCCTCGACCTATTTCTTCTCCTATGTCATCGCCTACGACTCGGAGAAATACGGCAGCAATGCACCGACCGGCATGGCCGATTTCTTCGACGTGGCAAAATTCCCCGGCAAGCGATCGCTCTACAAATGGGGCGTGTCGAGCTGGGAGGCAGCACTTCTGGCCGACGGCGTCGCGCCGGCCTCGCTCTATCCGCTCGACCTCAAGCGCGCGCACGACAAGATCGCCGCCTTCAAGGAAAATGTCGTGGCCTATTGGGGCGGCGGCGCCGAGAGCCAGAGCGTGCTGCTCAATGGCGAGGCCTCGATGGCGATTGTGTGGTCCACCCGCGCGTCGCTGATCGAACAGGATTCCGGCGGCAAGATCAAGTTCATCTGGGACCAGGGCCTGATCTCGCCTGGAGCGCTCGCCGTGCTCAAGAATAATCCCGGCGGCAAGGACGCCGCGATGAAGTTCATCGCCAGCGCCCAGGATCCGGAAAAGCAGCTCATCATGTTCGACAAGCTCGGCCAGGGTCCGGCCAATCCGGCGGCGGATGCGCTGATCCCCGCCGACAAGAAGCGCATCAATCCCGTCGATCCCGAAAACATGAAGAAGCAGATCGCGCTCGACATGGAGTGGTACGCCAAGAACTACGGCCCGGCGCTCGACGAGTACACGAAGATCATCTCCGCCTGATCAGGGCGGGATAATCGGACCAAGATGAGAGCATATTTCTCCGACAGGATGGGCGCGGCGCTTTTGATGGCGCCGCTGCTCCTGTTTCTCGTCCTTGCCTATGCCTGGCCATTCCTCGGCGTCGTCAAATGGAGTTTTACCCTGCCGACGCCAGGGCTCGGGCAATACAACGCGCTGCTCACCGACGATCTGGTACAGTCGGTGTTCATTCGCACATTGCGCATCGCCGCCATCGTCACCGTCGTTTCGGTCGCCGCCGCCTATGCCATCACCGTGGTGTGGGTGCGCGGCACGCCGGTGCAGCGCGTGATCGCCGAATTCTGCATTCTCGTCCCGTTCTGGATCTCGGTGCTGACGCGCGCCTTCGGCTGGGTGGCGCTTCTGTCCAATCGCGGCCTGATCAACACCTGGCTGCAATCGATCGGCTTCATCTCGGAACCGCTGACGCTGGTGCGCAACGAATTCGGCGTCATCGTCGGCATGACGCATTTCCTCATTCCCTTCGCCGTCTTCCCGCTGGCGTCCTCCATGCGCAGCCTCGACGACCGCGTGCTGCTCGCGGCGCGCGGACTAGGCTCCAGCCGCATGCGCACCTTCTGGTCGGTGTTCGTGCCGATGACACGCTCCGGCATCATCGGCTCGGCGCTGATCGTCTTCGTCTTTTCGCTGGGCTTCTTCGTCACGCCGGCGATCCTCGGTGGCGGCCGCAGCGTGATGGTCGCCGAGCTGATTTACCTCCGCATCTTCCAGAGCCCGGACTGGGGCCTGGGTGCGGCGATCAGCGTGGTACTGGTGCTGTTCGTCGGCGCGCTGATGGCGCTGCTGTTCCGCTATGTCAGGCCGAGGCAGCTGGTCTGATGCCCACCTATCGCCCCGGTCCCGTCTCACTGATCCTTGCCGCCCTGGTGGCGCTGTTCCTGCTGTTGCCGCTGCTGGCGGTCATCCCCGTATCGCTGACACCGAGCCGCATGCTGGCTATGCCTTCCGGCGAATTGTCGCTACGCCACTATCGGGCGCTGATCGAGGATCCACGCTGGATCAACTCGATCCTGCTCTCGATCCGGATCGGCATCGTCAGCAGCGCCTTTTCCACTGTGCTGGCACTCTGCTTCAGTCTCGGCGTCTGGATGTTCCAGCCGCGCTTCACCGCGGCCCTGGTCGGTTTCGTGCTGTTGCCGATGGTGGTGCCGCCGGTGGTGTCGGCGATCACGCTCTACTTCCTGCTGACCTCGATCTCGGGTTTCAGCGCGTTCTTCGGCTATGACACCTGGCTCGGCGTCGCCATGGCGCATGCGGTGATGACGGTGCCCTTCGCCACGGTGCTGATCCTGGTCTCGCTCAGCCAGCTCGACCGGCGCATCGACCTTGCCGCGCGCGGTCTCGGGGCCACGGTATGGGAGCGCGCCACGCGCATCATCATGCCCAACATCAAGTTCGGCATCGTCACCGCCGCGTTGTTGTCCTTCGTGCTCTCCTGGGAAGAGATCGGTGTCACTCTGTTCATCACCTCGGTCAACGCCATCACCCTGCCCCGGCTGATGTGGATGGGCCTGCGCGACAATATCGACCCGGCGATCGCAGCGCTGTCGGTGATCCTGATCATCATCACCGTGCTGGTGCTGGCGGTGCGCAGCGTCGTGGTCAGGCTGCGCCAGGAATAGCGGGCGGCGTCTCCATCACCGGGTTCACGCCGTGATGATCGGCGACAAGGAAACCTTGAGCCATCGGATGCGTTTAGAGTGTTCGACAGCAGCAGGGGCTACGCCATGAACCAAGGATGGTTTTCCAGGCCGGTGCCAGTTTCGATCGGCATTGCCGGCGCGACCCGAAACATCTTGAGCGCACAGCAAGCGGTGGAGTTACTGTCGGGCGATTGGCGGGATGCGGGCAGTCTGCAACACAGCTCAGCGCTGCGCGCCTGCCGCCGGGCCATGAGCGGCGACGTTCCGGCCGAAGCCGCAAGGGAAGCCTTTGTCGGCGCCGCGCGGGAGGCGCATATTCTGGTCGAGTGAACGCGGACAGAACCGATCGTTGGCGGTCCATATGCGCAGCGCCGCGGTCAGGCTGCGCGGGGCACCCTAGACAAAGCTGACCGAGACGCGCCCAAACCTGCCTAAATCGCCGGTGATTTCGTCACCGGCCTCGACGCTTATCGGCGTCACGCAGGTGCCGGTCATCACCACCTCTCCCGGCTGGAGTGCAATGCCCAGGCCCGACAATTCATTGACGAGCCATGCAAGCGCAATACGAGGGTCGCCCAACACAGCTGCCCCCGTCCCGTTATGCTGTGGCTTTCCAGAAACGAAAGCGACCACCGGGTGCTTCGCGAGATCCACGTCGCGCCAATCGTCTTCTACAGCCTGGCCGATGACGAACAGATTGGCGCAGGCGTTGTCCGCGATGAGCTGCGGTGCGCCGACTGCACAGAAATCGTCATAACGTGAGTCCGGTATTTCGATCGCCGGGTGCAAGCTCGCAACGGCATCCATCACTTCAGCGATTTCATAGGGTGCTGAACGAGCCCGCAGTTGGCGGCCGAAACGAAAAGCGAACTCGATCTCGGCCACGCGCATATTGCTGGTCGCCAGGGAAATGGCCCCGCCGACCTCAACCTCTTTTTCGGCCAGCAGACGCCCGGCCATCGGGCCGTCGACGTTGATGTGCCTTTGTCCGGCCAGACTGGTTGCGGCAATCTTCCAGCCGAAAAGCGGAGCCGCCGAACGAGCCATCACATGCGACTGGATCGCGTAACCTTCGATTCGCGTTTGTGGCCGCAACGCCTCGGGGATGGCGTCCAGACGGGTGCCCTTGTCCCAATGGCCAACCAACAGCTGCGACGCGGCCCTGGCCTTTTTTGGATCGAGCATCGTTAGCTCCGGAATGAGGGAATCCGCCCACTACCCGTGGCTTCGTGGATCAGGAGCCGGCAAGGAGCATTCCACTATGTGGAGCCGTCCACACAGCGGGCAAGATAGGTGACCGGGAATCGAGAGTCCATATTGCGCGAACGGGTCCGGCGGCACTGTGATCAACCGGGGACGTCATGCGAAAACCGCGACAGGGCCATCGCTGTCTCGCCAGGGTTTTCCTCCGGGAAAAAGTGCCCGCCTTTGACCGCGCTGCCCTCGACGCGGTCGGCCCATTGCCGCCAGATCGCCAGCGGCCCACCTTCATCCGCATACCAGTTTTCCAGTCCGCCTTCGCTGCTCCACAGCGCAAGCAGCGGGCAAGCGATGCGCCGGCTCTCTGCCTGGTCCAGCGCGTCATGGTCGCGGTCGATGCCAGCGGCGGCGCGATACTCCTCGCAGATGGCGTGGATATGGTCGGGGTCGCGCAGCGCATCGATATAGGCCGCCCTGATTTCAGCCGGGAAGGCGTCGGCAGCCGAACCCCATTGCGCGATGGCGTTGTCGACAATCACATCGGGCGCGGCCGCCAGCAGGCGTTCCGGCAACGGCTCCGGCTGCGCAAGCAGGCTCCACGGCCAGAAGCTGATCGCCAGCCTGGCATCGGCGCGGTCCCAGGCGGCGGCAGTGGGGATGACATCGAGGACGGCGATCTTCGACACCTGACCGGGATGGTCGAGCGCCAGCCGATAGGCGACACGGCCGCCGCGATCATGGCCGGCAATCATGAAGCGCTCGAAGCCGAGCACGCGCATGACTTCAACCATGTCGCCAGCCATGGTCCGTTTCGAATAGGGAGCATGATCGGCTGAGGATGCCGGACAACCGCTTTGCCCATAGCCTCGGAGATCGGCGGCAACCACGGTAAAGCGCGGCGCCAGCGCCGTGGCGATATCCCGCCACATCAGATGGGTTTCGGGAAAACCATGGAGAAGCAGCAGCGGTGGACCGGTTCCACCGACCCTGACGAAGATCGATGTGCCCGCCACCTGTAGGGTCTTCGCCTCAAAGCCCGAAAACATCACGCGTCTCTGCTATCGCCTGCGTCCCGCGGACCCAGCGCGCCGTGGCTGGAGCGGATGCTGAGCACTTGCACACCTGCCGGCAGTTCGATCAGGAACTCCTTGTCCCGATCCAGATGGTGGATGCTTTTCGGGTCACCGCCAGTGAACGCGGCCATCGCCTCGACGCTCTCCCAATAGGAGATCGTCATGAATTCCGAATAAGTGGGCGTGTCCTCGCGAAATGTCTGCACTCCAAGCGCCTTGTCGATCAGCGGCTTGATACCGGCTTCAAAATTGTAGATCTCGTAGGCGTCGGCATTCTCGGGCAAGGTTCTGCCGCGCCAGATGCGGGCGATGGTCGGTTTTATCGGTGCCATCACCGATAAACATCTGACAGCAAGTTTCTGTTCCGTCGGCCAACCACCACCGCGATAGCCCCGTACCGATCGCCGGCGAGGACTTGAACGGTCTGGAAAGCAGCTAGCCGGTTTTCAGAAAATAATCCTGCTGTCGCAACCGCAATTCAGCCAGCAACATCGCTTCGTCGGCCGTGCCGTTCTGGAAGAGATTGAACAGCGTGCCGGCAATCAGCTCGGCTTCGGCCGAATTGGTGGCATGGCAACCGTCGGCGCAGACTTCGCCGAACACGCGTTGAAGCATGGCAAGGTCGTCCGGATACAAGATCGAATTGCTGAGATAAAGACTGATCATACCGAGCCTCCCTATGGGCAAGAGTACGATCTTCACTCTCAAGCGCCGGCTGCCTACCAGTTGACCGGCGATGGTCTCACAGTACGCCATCATACGGGCTTGGCAATTCACTTTGACATAGGTCATCGTGAATCACCGGACAGTCAAGCTGGCGGCCTGAGCCTGGCAGTTGTCATGTCCGGACGTGTCGAGGGTCAGCCCTCGTCCTTGGTCTTTCGGGCTTCCTGCTCGCCCTTGGCTTTGCCGTGCTCCTTGGCAAGGTCCTTGGCCTGCTGCGGCGAAACATCCGTTTGCTCGGCAATGCGCAAGGCTTCCTTGTCGGAAATGCGATGGTCTTTGGACGGGGTGTTGGTCATCGTAAACCTCCAAAAAGAAAGGCCCACCGAACAACGGTGGGCCTTTATTGTATCAGGCTGCTTCTGCTTGCTGATTGACGGCTGTGGTGGCGATCCCGGTCAGGGCCTCGTCGGTTGCCTTTTCTTCCTTCAGCGTCGCTTCAAGAAGCGCAACCGCATCCTTCAGGCCAAGCTCGCCGGCCCATGTCCGCATCGTTCCGTAGCGCGAAATCTCATAGTGTTCGACCGACTGCGCTGCAGCCAGGAGCCCGGCATCAAGCGCCGGTGAGCCCTTGTATTCTTCCATGATTTCAGCGCCCTCATCGGTGATGCCGACGATTGCCGGGCAGGTCTTGCCCTGCGGCTTCTTGTCGATGATTGCGAACACCTGCTCGAGGCGGGCGACATGGCCTTCGGTTTCGCTGCGATGCTTCTCGAAAGCCGCCTTCAGATCCGCACTCTGGGCTGCCTTTGCCATCTTGGGCAGGGTTGTGAGGATTTTCTTCTCGGCAAAATAGATGTCCTTCAGCGTGTCGTGAAACAGATCCTCTAGCATTTTTTGTTTGGCCATTGTTGTTCTCCTGTGGGTTTTCCCTCGCACACACAATGGGCAGTTGGTTGAATTGTTCCGCTCTGTGATTCCGAATCCAAACTACCCCATCGCGTGGCGGATGGTCTTGGACAGGCGGGTCAGGAATGCCGGCCTCGACGAGGCGTCGAGCTTCCACGACAGCACAGCCATGGCCATTTTCCGCGGCAGCAAGCCGACCGACAGGAACCAGGCGGCAAGCACCGCACGCCGACGCAGAGACGCCGTCATTTCCAGGCTGGCGACGGCGCCGGCCGCTCCGAGCGCCAATCGGGAATCGCCGGCCACCGGGTGCCGGCTCTGGTCCGCGCAGAGCGATGCCAGCCGCTCCTCAAGGTGCACCGGATCGTGGCGGACCGTATCCGACGGCACGATGGTCACGCCGATCTCGGACGCTTGCCCCGACAGTGCCTCCATGCGGCGAAAGTCGTGACTTACCCGCCAGCGCGCGCGCTCGGCGAGCTTCTCGCCGAAGACCGAATGATTGGCGCCGTGGATCCGATAGGCGCCGACGCATTCGTCGATGGATTGGACGTGCCCGTAAAGCGGCGCCAGCGTTGCAAGATAGCCATCGGCGCCCTGGCGGAATTCCGGCTCCGGTATAGGCATGATCGATTCCAGGGTGGCGCGGTCAAAGGCCAGCCCGCTGGTCACCGTCGTTTGGTAGCGGCCCTTGTGCAGGAGTTTCGGCATCACGTCGCCACTGTCGAAAGGCAGTTCGGGCAGTGGAAAGACGTCCTTGATGCGTTGCCGTTCATCGACGATATGCAGCCTGGATTGCACCTGGGCGGTTGCCGCATCCCAGATGTCCACGATCGTCGAGACGGCGGTCGGATAGAGATAGTCGTCGGCATCGAGGAAGAGGACGATCTTGCCCGAGCTTGCGGCAAAGCCGGTGTTGAAGGCCGCGGCATGCCCGCCATTCTTCTCCCGCGGGCAGGCGAGGATCCTGTCGCCATAGGATTTCATGATTGTCGTGGAATTATCCTGTGAGGCGTCGTCGACAACGATGACTTCGACATCCGCGTGGTCCTGCTCCAGGGCGCTGTCGATGCTGCGCTCGAGGAAACGCGCGTAATTGTAGTTCGGGATGATGATGGATACCGGAATGATAGGCTGCATCGCATTTGACCTCGCATCTTGCTTTGGTTTCGGCAAACCCGCGCGCGGGCCTGCTTCCTCTTCAAGCGCGTCCCACGAATTCCTGAGGGAAAGCCTTCGCCTTCCGTCAGGACGGGTCACGTCTCTTGCTTTGCGACTTCATGCTGAGGCCGCCGTCGCCTTCGAAGACTGCCGCCGGTCATGGTTGGCGGCAGCAAGGGCTCCGACGGTTCGGCTGGGATGACACGACAACCGAGCCTGACGGAAAAGCGTCGGTCGCGATCAGGCCGGGACCGAAGCAGACAGGCACCTTGAAGGCATGGCGAATACTGGCCCCCAAATACGGCCGGAGCAAGCCCTTCGCCGAAAACAGGCTCACAAGCCTGTTACGTTTCATGCTGCAGCGACCGACGAAGGCATCGCGGCGGCCTGTGGTGGAGATTGGCGCTCTCTCCCGGAGCCGGCGGCGAGCCGGCCCCGAGCCTATGATCATAGAGCCTGAACGCTCAGGCGGGCTGCAGCCCGGGCAGCGACAGGTCAACTTCCTCGGGCAGGTCGCCGGCCATGGCGGCGGCGAACTTGGTTTGGTCGAGTTCCCCTTCCCAGCGCGCCACGACCACGGTCGCCACCGCATTGCCGACGAAGTTGGTCAGTGCCCGGCACTCCGACATGAAGCGGTCGACACCGAGGATCAGCGCCATGCCGGCAACCGGCACCGTGGGCACCACCGACAGCGTCGCGGCCAGCGTGATGAAGCCGGCGCCGGTGATGCCGGCGGCACCCTTGGAGCTCAGCATGGCAACGGCGAGCAATAGGATCTGGTCGCCGAAGGTGAGCGGCGTGTCGGTCGCTTGCGCGATGAACAGGGCGGCCAGCGTCATGTAGATGTTGGTGCCGTCGAGGTTGAAGGAATAACCGGTCGGGATGACCAGCCCGACCACCGAGCGGTTGCAGCCGGCGCGCTCCATCTTGGCCATCAGGCCGGGCAGTGCCGCTTCCGAGGACGAGGTGCCGAGCACCAGCAGCAGTTCTTCCTTGATGTAGCGGATCAGCGCCAGGATCGAGAAGCCGTTGTAGCGGGCGACGGCGCCAAGCACCACCAGCACGAAAAACAGTGCGGTCAGGTAGAACGTGCCGATCAGCAGGGCCAGGTTGGCGATCGAGCCGATGCCATATTTGCCGATGGTGAAGGCCATGGCGCCGAAAGCGCCGATGGGTGCGGCCTTCATCAGGATGGCGACGAGGCGGAAGATCGGCGTGGTCAGCGCCTGCAGGAAATCGACGACCGGACGGCCGCGATCGCCGACCATGGCCAAGGCAACACCGAACAGCACCGAAAAGAACAGCACCTGCAGGATGTCGCCCTTCGCGAAAGCGCCGGTGATGGTGTCGGGGATGATGTTCATCAGGAAGCCGACGATGGTCGTGTCATGCGCCTTCTCGGCAAAGGTCGCCACCTTGGTGGGATCGAGCGTGGCCGGATTGATATGCATGCCGGCGCCCGGCTGGACGACGTTCGAGACGACAAGACCGACGACCAGCGCCAGCGTCGAGAACACCAGGAAGTAGATCATGGCCTTGCCGGCGACGCGGCCGACCTTGTGCAGGTCGGAAACGCCGGCAATGCCGGTCGCCACCGTCAGGAAGATGACCGGTGCGATCACCATCTTGACCAGCTTGATGAAGGCGTCGCCGAGCGGCTTCAGCGCCTCACCGGTTTCGGGATAGAAGTGACCAAGCAGCACGCCGGCGGCGATCGCCGCCAGCACCTGCACGTAAAGATGCCGGTAGAAGGGAAGTTTGCCGCGCGGCTCGGCGGCAGCGAATGCTGTCTGCATAACGTCCTCCATGGCGCCCCGATCGAAAAGCTCGACTCCCCGGGGCAATTGCATTTGACCTCCAGCAGCCTCGCGACTGCTGAATTGGTGTTTGCAACTGCCGTGCCAAGTGTGCGGAAGAGAGCCTGTCATTTGATTTTGTTGAATATTCCAGACTTCAAGGGTTCGCTTCGCACATAGAAAGTGCGGCTATCCGCATAGTTCGAATTGCACTTTGTGCGAAATCATGCACAGATGAATGATGCTGCAACGTCCCGCCGCTGCCTTGTCTTCGACGCCCGGAGAACTCCGCAGGCGGGCGCGCCGTGCCTGGCTGCTGTTTGCGGCCATCGCCATTGCGATCGCCGGAGCAGCGTTGTACGGCGCCGGCCTTTACGGTCGCACCGCCGAGATCGGCACATTGTCGGTGCAGGGGCGCACCGACGCCAATCTGAAGGTCGCGCTGCTGCGCGCCGTGCTGGAAAGTCCGCGCGCGCTCCCCCTGCTTTTGTCCGAAGACCAGCAGGTGCGTGATGCGCTGTCGCAGAAAAACGCCGCTGCCAGCGATGTCCTGAACCGCAAGCTCGAAGGGCTGGTCTCCGGCACCAAGGCCGCGGTGCTCTATGTCATCGGCACCGACGGTTTCGCGATCGCCTCCAGCAACTGGCGCGAGCCGACCAGCTTCGTCGGCAACGACTACCGTTTCCGTGATTATTTCTCAGGCGCGATGCAGGCCGGAACCGCCGAATATTTCGCACTGGGCAATGTCAGCAAGCGCCCGGGCCTCTACATCTCGCGCCGCGTCGGCGATACCGCCACACCGCTCGGCGTTGTCGTGGTCAAGGCGGAGTTCGACCAACTCGAGGCCGACTGGCACGAGGCGAACCGCCCGGCCTATGTCAGCGACGAGCATGGCGTCGTGCTGATCACCAGCGTGCCGTCCTGGCGCTTCATGACGACGGCGCCGCTTGCCGGCGCCACACTTGCCGCCATCCGTGACAGCCAGCAATTCGGCGACGCGCCGCTGGTGCCGTTGCCGATCACGCGCCCCGAGGCGCTCCGCCCTGACGTGTCGATCGTTCATGCCGTGACGCCCGGCGGCAGCGATGCGGAGTATCTGCGTCTCTCTACGCCGGTCCCTTCGACCCCCTGGCGGCTGGACTATCTCGTCCCGGCCGAAGCGCCGGTCGCGGCCGCGATCCGCGAAATGCGGCTTCTGGCGCTGGGTGTCGTCATTCCGCTGCTTGGTCTCGCCGCCTATCTCCTGTGGCGCCGGCAGTCGGCGCAAATGCGCATCGCCGCCGAGCAGGCGGCACGCGTTGAGCTCGAACGCCGCGTCATCGAACGGACAGAGGATCTGAGCCAGGCCCGCGATCGGCTGCAGGCCGAGATTACTGACCACCGCGGCACCGAAGCAAAACTCCAGGTGGTGCAGCAGGAGCTGGTCCAGGCCAACCGTCTCGCCATCCTCGGTCAGGTCGCCGCCGGCGTCGCCCATGAGATCAACCAGCCGGTTGCCACCATACGTGCCTATGCCGACAATGCCCGCACCTTCCTCGACCGCAAGCAGACGGCGCCCGCCGAGGAAAACCTCGGCGCCATCGCCGCACTGACCGAACGCATCGGCACCATCACCGAGGAATTGAAGGCTTTTGCCCGCAAGGGCCGCACCGCTGCCGAACCGGTCGAACTCAGCGCCGTTATCGAGGGCGCCGTCATGCTCCTGAAGAGCCGCTTTGCCGGCCGGCTCGACGCATTGGCCATCGACCTGCCGCCGCCGAGCCTTAGGGTTATGGGCAACCGGGTCCGGCTCGAACAAGTGCTGATCAATCTCTTCCAGAACGCGCTGGAAGCGCTGGACGGCCGCGACGACGCTCATGTGCAGGTTTCGGTCGAGGAGACGGCGGATGGCGTGAGCATCAGTGTGTCCGACAACGGACCCGGCATCCCGCCGGCGATCCTTAAATCGCTGTTCACGCCGTTCAACACCTCCAAGGAAAAAGGCCTTGGCCTCGGCCTCGTCATCTCCAAGGACATCGTCGCCGACTATGGCGGCCGCATCGAGGTTTCGAGCGGCGACAGCGGCACACGCTTCGCCATCCATCTCTTGAAAGCAGCGTAAGACAGCATGACGGACCACGACGCCGCACCGGTCATCCTGATCGATGACGACAGCGATCTTCTGAAGGCCACCGCGCAGACGCTGGAGCTGGCCGGTTTTTCGGTCTCGGCCTTTCCTGTCGCGGCCGAGGCGCTGGCCAGGCTCGACGCCGGTTTCGCCGGCGTCGTGGTGTCCGACATCCGCATGCCTGAGATCGACGGCCTGCAGTTGTTCGATCGCGTGCTGCGGCTGGATGCCGACATTCCCGTCATCCTTGTCACCGGGCACGGCGACATCGCGGTTGCCGTCAAGGCGATCAAGGACGGCGCCTACGACTTCATCACCAAACCCTTTGCCGCCGACCGGCTGGTGCAGAGCGTGCGGCGGGCGGCGGAAAAGCGCCGTCTGGTGATGGAGAACCGGGCCTTGCGCGAGGCGGCCGGAGAGGCGCAGGACGGCCTGCCCTTGATCGGCCAGACGCCGGCCATGGAGCGGCTGCGCCGCATGCTGCGGCAGATCGCCGACACCGATGTCGACGTTCTGGTGACCGGCGAGACCGGTTCCGGCAAGGAAGTGGTGGCGAGCCTGCTGCATCGCTGGAGCCGCCGCGCCAGGGGCAATTTCGTCGCGCTGAATTGCGGCACACTGCCGGAAACCGTCATCGAGAGCGAATTGTTCGGCCATGAGGCGGGCGCCTTCACCGGCGCGCAGAAGAAGCGCATCGGCCGCATCGAGCATGCCAGCGGCGGCACGCTGTTCCTCGACGAGATCGAAAGCATGCCGGTCTCGACGCAGGTGCAGATGCTGCGCGTGCTGGAAATGCGCGAGGTAACGCCGCTCGGCACCAACGAAGTGCGGCCGGTGGATCTGCGCGTCGTTGCCGCCGCCAAGGTCGATCTTAGCGATCCGCGCCAGCGCGGCGCTTTCCGCGAGGATCTCTATTACAGGCTGAACGTGGTGACGATTTCGATCCCGCCGCTGCGCGAACGCCGCGACGACGTCGCCTTGCTGTTCTTCTACTTCGCCGAGCGCGCCGCCGCCCGTTTCCGGCGCCCGGTGCCTTCTGTTCCCGCCTCGGTGCATCGCCATCTCAGGGAGCATGACTGGCCGGGCAATGTGCGCGAGCTCGCGCATTTTGCCGAGCGTTTCGTGCTTGGGCTGGAAGAAGCAACGCAGGCGCAATCCCCTGCCCCGGCCCAGCCGGATGCCGCCATGAAGCTGCCGGAGCGGCTGGAGCGCTACGAGGCCGACATCATCCGCGAGACGCTCGGCCGCAATGAAGGCGACGTTCGGCGCACGATTGAAGCGCTGGGTATCCCGCGCAAGACCTTCTACGACAAGCTCCAGCGCCATGGCATCGTGCGCAGCGAATTTTCCAGATAGCAATACCGATCGCTTGGCGCCGCTTTGAGGTCCGGGCTGTAGTGCTTGCCCCTCGGGCTTGTTGCAGCCGATTGACGTTACGACCGCGTTTCTGCAATGTCCTTCCGCTGCACTGCTTCGAGGTTCAGCCCATGAAGCGCGGTCTTGCTTTCGGTGCGATTGCCGGCGTTGCCCTGCTTTGCGGCGCTGCATTCCTGCTTGCCGGTCAGTCGGCCGTCTCGCCGGAGGCAATCCAGTCATCCGTGACCCGTACTCCTGAATTGATAAACACCGCCTGGAAGCTGCCTGTGGCCGCCACCTTCAATGCCGACATCCAATGGCAATCGAACGGGTCACGGTGCGGTCCGGCAAGCGTCGCCAATACATTCCGCTCGATCGGCGAAGAGGAAACAACCGAAGCGGAAGTCCTCGAGGGGACGGGAAAGTGCTGGACCGGCTTTTGCATCATCGGCCTGACGCTCGACGAGGTTGCCGAAGTCGCCCGAACGAAGACCGGGCGGAAAGTCTCCGTGCTGCGGAACCTGACCGCCGGGGAATTCCGCGAGCATATGAAACGCGCCAACGATCCCGGTCGCCGCTACATCATCAACTTTACCCGTAAGAAGATCTTCGGCGCCGGCGTCGGCCATTTTTCGCCGATCGGCGGATATCTGGAGGCCGAGGACATGGTTTTCGTTCTCGATGTCAATGAACGCTACAAGCCATGGCTGATCGAGCGCGAACGCCTGTTCTCTGCCATGGACACAATCGATAGCGATGGCGACCAAAAGCGCGGCTTGCTGCTGATCGAATGAAACGGGCCTGATGCGGGACGCGCCATCGCTTGCGCACGGACTGAACCATTCGGCCGGGACAGGTCAGGGCCAAACAAGGGAAAAGCGGCCCATCTGTCAGGATGATAGCGCGTGCCGATTCCGGTTTTCGCGACCCTGCGCTAGACTGTGGCAACCGCAACTAGGCTGCCCAACCCCATGATCGTCCAGACCTGCATCAATGGCGCGCGCAGCGCCGATTTCCATCCGCAACTGCCGCTCGATCCCGAAGCCATGGCGCGCGACGGCGTGGCCTGCGTGGCCGCTGGTGCGGCCGAGCTTCATGTCCATGCGCGCGGGACGGACGGCCGCGAAAGCCTGGCGCCAGCGGCGATGGACCCGACTATGCTCGCGCTCCGCCGCGCTTGCCCGGGAACGCTGATCGGCGTCTCCACCGGCGCCTGGATCGAGAACGACGATGAGCGCACGCTTACGACCATCGCCGGCTGGCGTGAATTGCCGGACTACGCCTCGGTCAATCTCAGCGAGGCGGCGGCGCCGCTCGTTATGGAGAGCCTGCGCCAGCGCGGCGTCGGCGTCGAGGCCGGGCTCGCGTCGATCGCCGACGCCGAGCGTCTGGTCAGCCTCGACCATGGCGGGCGTGTGCTGCGCATTCTGATCGAGATTTCGGAGCAGACGCTGGACGAGGCCTTTGCCGTGTCGGACGGCATCGAAGCGGTGCTGGAACGCACCGGGATACGACGGGCCATCCTGCTGCATGGCGCCGATGCCACGGTCTGGCCGTTCGTGCATAGAGCCGCCGAGCGCAACTGGTCGACGCGTGTCGGGCTGGAGGACGGCAAGGCGCTGCCGGACGGAACGGTAGCGTCCGGCAATGCCGCGCTGACGGCGGCGGCGGCGGCGATATTTCGGGCCGGTCGCTGATTCACCCCATGGGTTTTAGGCGCCTTGCCTGACCATGATCTTTTCGGGATCCGGTGTCAGGCCACATCCCGCAAAGTCGAACGCGGCGTCGCCGATTTGGCGCCGGCGCGATCCTCGTGAAGCGCGAAGCCTGCGGCGCCGGGGTCGCCCAGTTCGGGGCGGAGCTGCATGCTCGGGATGTGGTAATCCCCGCCATTCTGCTGCCGATAGGGAATCGGCCGGATCGTCTCGAGCGTGCGCATCCTTTCGCGCAGGCGCTCCGCGACAGGCTCGAAATCGGCCTCCCCGAAACGGTCCACTCTGTAGACCACGAACGGCGGGAGCACGTCGTAGCCCGGATAATAGAGGATCCCGTGATTGATCGGGAACAGCAGGTCGTCGATCGGGCCGTTGACGCCGCGGGCGGAATAATGCTCTTCCCAGCCGCCGGTGGTCACGATCAGCATCGCGCGCTTGCCAGCGAGCGTTCCCTCACCAAAGCGGTCCCCCCACCGCTGGTCGCTGTGCTCGCCGACGCCATAGGCGAAGCCGTAGGCGTACACCCGATCGACCCAGCCCTTGAGGATCGCCGGCATGGCGTACCACCAGAGCGGGAACTGGAGGATCAGGGTGTCGGCCCACAACAGCTTGTCGATCTCCGCTTTGACGTCTTCGGTCAGAGTGCTGGTCGCAAAAGCTTTTTTGGATGCCCCAGCCGGCAGGAAGCGTGCTTCGGGCGGCCACGACGGAAAGTCGGCACGGTCCACCTCAGATTTCCAGCCATCGGCATAGAGGTCGGACACCCGCACCTCATGGCCCTGGGCCTCGAGTTCCCTGATGGCGACGTCACGCAGTGCGCCGTTGAGCGAACGCGGCTCGGGATGAGCAAAAACAAGCAGGACTTTCATGGGTCAACTCCGAAGAAGAAGAACGATAGACGCTAAAGGTAGCCAGCCCTAGGATGATCCGCTACATGTAGGCAATGCATAAGATTATGCCGAATAATGGATAGATCTGACGTCACGCTCGACCGCATGCGCACCTTCGTTCGCGTCGCCGAGCGCGGCAGCTTGTCGGCGGTGGCGCGCGAATTCGGCGTTGGGCAGTCGACGGTCACACGGCATTTGCGGGAGCTCGAGGAGGCCATCGGTGTGCCCTTGCTCAGCAGGACCACCCGGCGTGTCACAATGACTGATGAGGGCAGTCGTTACTATGCCGACAGTGTCCAGATCCTGCGCCTCGTTGAGCAGGCCGGCGATGAAGCGCGGGGCACGCGTGGTGCGTCGGCCGGCACGATCCGGATATCCTGCACGGCGGCACTCGGAGTCTTGCACGTCAGCCGGCTGATCTTCGCCTTTCAGGACCGATATCCCGACATCGGGGTTGATCTCAGCCTCACGGACGAGCGCATCGACCTTGTGCGGGAGGGTATCGACATCGCGCTTCGCCTCGGTCCGCTCACCGACAGTTCTATGAAACTGCGGGCACTCGGCCAGTCCCGGCGTCTGCTGGTGGCGGCGCCGGCCTATCTGGCGGCGCGGGGCAGACCAGCTATCCCCCAGGATCTGCCTGACCACGAAGGCATCCGGATGTCGAACATCGCGGGAAGCGACACGCTCGCCCTGCAGGGGCCGGGCGGCGAACGCCACGCAGTGCCTTTTGGCGGCCGATTTCGTGTCGACCATGGACTTGCCGCGCGCGAGGCCCTTGTCGCCGGACGTGGTATCGCACCTGCCCATCACTGGCTTGTAGACGATCTTCTCGCCGCCGGCCGGCTGGAAGTGATCCTGCCAGACTACGCCCCGCCTCCCATACCGCTGAGTATGCTGATTGTCCCGGAGCGCGCGGGCGTTGCCCGGGTCCGGCTGCTGGTCGATTTTCTCGCCGAGCGGATTGGCGGAATTCCGGGTATCGAGAAGCCGCGGCTGGAGCGATAGCCGAACACCCCTCGCCGGCGCCTTCTCGTTGCTAGCGCGACCGCGCCGGCTACTAGGTCTCGTAGTAGTGCAACTCGAGCAACAGACATCCGGTCTGCGACCTGAACGGACCATGGTAGACGCCGGGTGGTCGGCAGGCGTAGGTGTTTGGGGCAAAACTCAGCGGCGGTTCTTCAGACGTGGCGGCGCCGACAATGAGATTGCCCGATATCAGATAAACCTCTTCCCAGTAATCGTGCACGAACGGCACCGTGGTGTAGGCGCCCGGCCGGAACCGCAGCAGCCGCGTGCGGTTTCCCGTTTTGCCGGCCTCGTCGAGCCGGCCGGCAAGAATCTTCTGCTCGATGCCAGGCGGATAGCCGGGCGGCACATGCCAGCCCTCGCCGGCCATGTCGACGGCGTGGAATTCCTTGTGCTCCTTGGCGATCGGCATGAAAACCTCACGCGGCAACCGGAGCATCGCGGTCCATCTCGTCCTCCAGCGAATAGCTGTCCAGCATGTGGTCGACGAGTTGCGTACAGCGGTCCCAGTCGAAAGTGCGGAAGCTGTGCCCCTTGGTGACGAAAGTGGCGCCGGCATAGAACATCTCGTACTGTGTGTGGCGGGAGGCGAATTCCGAGCCGACCGCATCCCATGCCAGCTTGAAGAATTTTACGCGACCCTCCGATGAGGCGACTGGCGACTGTTGCGTCTTTTCGATCAGGTCGCGCAGTTCCGGGTTGGCGAAATCCTGGACGCCGGACGGCAGCATGATCAGCCCACCGCCGGCGAGTTCGCGCAGTGACAAGATAACCTGCGCGTAAAGCTGTTGCGTCAGCACCTGCGCGGAATACAGCGTGTGACCATCGGGTACGAAATAGGCGCCATGCATGCGGCCCTTCACCTCCATCGCGAGCACCAGCGCGTCGACCATGGTGTTCTGCGCGGCGAGCGCGCCTAGCGCCTCACGCACCTGCGGAAAGCCGATGACGCCGTTGGTCTCGGCGATGCGTCGGGCGATGCCGACGAGAAAACGCATCTTCACCATCAGGCGGATCTGCGCCTGGTAATTCTGAAAGACATGCGCCGGCGTGGCATGAAACTGCCGCTGGCACATGGTGATGTCCTGGTTGACGAAGACGCGGTCCCAGGGAACTTTCACGTCATCGAAGTAAAGCACCGCGTCGTTCTCGTCGAAGCGGCTGGCGAGCGGATTGTCGAAGACGCTGGTTGTACTTTCCTCGTAGGATTTGCGAGACAGGATCTTGAGTCCCTTGGCGTTCATCGGCACCGCGAAGGAGACCGCATAAGGCTCGTCGCCCTCGCGCAGCGGCTGGATGCAGGTGACGAAAACCTCGTTTGCCATGATGCCGCCGGTGGCCAGCATCTTGGCTCCGCGGATCGTCAGACCTCCGGCGTCCTGGTCAACCACGCCGGCGGTGAGGAAGCGGTCCTGCTGCTCGCCCGCCGACTTCGAGCGGTCGGCCTGCGGATTGATGATGACGTAGGTGAGGTAGAGTTCGTTATCCCGGGCGTAGCGGTAGTAATCGGCAAGTGCTGCGGCGCGGGCTTTGTCATAGGTCTCGAACACCTCGATACCCATGAACATGCCGGAAATGCATGAGGCGACATGGTCCGGGGCGCGGCCGAGAAAGCCATAGTGAAGCTCTGTCCAGGCTTCCAATGCCTTGCGCCGCTCGACGAGGTCGGCATGGCTGCGCGGCAACTGCCAGATGCGGTTGGCGCGCTGCCCGCCGCTTTCAGGCACCTCGAAGGTCATTAGCTCACGGTTGTCGGGCCGCGCCTGGAAATCGTAGAGCGCGCCGACCGATCGGATCGTCTGGCGGAAGGCGGAATGCACCGTGACGTCGCCGGCCGTCTGGCCGTTGATATAGACCTGCCTGCCGTCCCTCAGCGTCTCGATATGCTGTGCACCGGTCTTGATCATCTTCCCCTCCTGGATCAGTAGTGCCAAGAAATCAGTAGTGCCAAGAAATCAGTAGTGCCAAGAAATTAGTAGTGAATGTCGAGTGGCCAGAGTGGCGCCGTGAACTCCGTTGGCTGCAGCGCCGCATATCGCCCTTTGTTGAAAACCAGCGGCTGCCGGTCGGCGAAGGACCGGAAATGCTTCACCCTGGCAATGAACAGAACATGATCGCCGGCTTCGTGCCTGGTCCACGGCTCACAGTCGAACAGCGCCGCCGCGCCGGGCAGCACCGGGGCACCCGACCGGCTAGGCTCGAACCGCACACCCTCCCATTTGTTGGAGAGCGGTCGTGCGAAACGATTGGAGATATCCTTCTGGTTTTCGGAAAGAACATTGACCGCGTAGCTGGCGGCGTTCTCCCATAGCGACAGGCTCGCTGAACGACGGTCGATGCTGAACAGGACAAGCGGCGGGTCGAGAGACAGCGAGTTGAACGAACTCATCGTCATGCCGAGCTGCTCGCCATCGGCCAGACAGGTGACGACGCAGACGCCGGTCGGAAACTGTCCCAGCGCCTGCCGGAACGCACGCACGTCGAAAGCCGTTTCCCGCTCCATGATCATGCCCCACCCTTCGGCACCGATCTGTTAAGTCATCAAATCTCACCCAAGTCCGTTGCCGTGCCTGTTCGCCCAAGCCATTTTTATAACCTTTGGGCGCCTGGCTGCACGCGGTTGCCGAAGCCGCCGGCCCAACCCGCCGCTATTGGCCGCAAGGCGACTAGCGTCCGCGCAAGATGCTCAGCGACTGCGGCGGCCGCCTGTTCAGGCTGTCCGCGGCGTATCCCCTCGACGATCGCGGCATGTTCGGCGATCACACTGTCGGCGCGACCGCCAGAGATCGTGATGGCATGCACGCCCATCCGTAACTGTCGGTCTCGCAAGCTCTCGTAGAAGCTGGCGAGCATCGGATTGCCTGCTGCGCGCACGATGGTGCCATGAAATTCCCGGTCGCATTCGATGAATGCGACCGAGTCGTCATGCAAGTCCACCTGCATGGCCACCAGTCGGTCGAGTTCCGTCGCAAGCACCTCTCCGAAACCAGCTGCTTGCCGCGCACACCACTCCTCCACCAAGCCGCGAGCCTGCATAACCGCTTCAATTTCAGCCTCGGTTATAGGAGGGACATAGGCACCCTTCTTCGGCACGATCTGCAGGAGGCCGTCGGCTTCGAGCCGTAAAAGTGCTTCGCGCACTGGCGTCCGCGACGTGCCCGTCTCGCGGCAAACCTCCGCCTCGGTAAGGAACGTGCCTTCATGCCTGGGCAATGTAAGCACATGCTGCTTCAGCCAGCGGTAGACGATGTCCTGCGCAGCATCGGTGCGATGGCTTGCAGCAAAGGTCCTAGCATCGTGCCGTTGGCTCATAAACAAGATGCATACATCTTGTTTATGAGAAATTCAAGCAGTCCTTTTGATTTGCGACGTCGCAACACGCGTCGGCGGCTTCGAGAGATCCTATGAGGTGCCCGACCTTGCCTCTCTCATAGGCGACGAGGAGGCGGTCGCCGTCCTTCGAGATAACGTGGCTCTTGCGATTTCAAAAAATCGTCCGTAGAATGTTTTCATATCAGAAAGAAAAATCCATCAATTTTTTCTATTTATGAAAGCTTTGGCCTTTGCGGGAACATCTCGATCAGACCGACCGGCGACTGGTCAAACTGCTGTCGCAGGACGCGCAGCCCGGCATAAACCGCCTCGCCGAGACGATGGCGATCTCCGTGCCGACGGTGCGTACGCGGCTGCGCAACCTGCTCGACCGCAACCTGATCAAGATCGTCGGGCTGCTCAACCTGACCGAGCGCCCCGAGCTGATCTCGGCAATCGTCGGCATCAACGCGCAGGGGCGCGGCCGTGCCAGGGAACTGGCGCGACGCATTTCCGAACTGCCCTTCGTCAACTCTGCCGCCGTGGTCACCGGGCGCTTCGACATCATCGTCGATGTGACCGTGGCCGGCGATGTCGCCGACCTCTACCGCGTCACCAGCGAGCTGATCCCCGGCGCCGGCGAGCCGGGTGAAGTCGTGCGCAGCGAGACCTTCGTCGTCATGGCCTCCTGCAACAAATGGGTCAGCCTGCCGGAAGGCTGCTGGTCGGAAGAAACGCCGGCACGCAAGGAGCCGGCATGAAGATCGCGGTTCTCGGCGGCCTCGGCCTGCAAGGCCGGGCGGCAATCGCCGATCTCGTCGCCAGCGACGGCGTCGAGGAAGTCGTCTGCGTCGATACCGCGCCGGATGGGGCGGCCCGGCTTGGCGGCCTGACCGACCTCGCCCATGTACGTTTCGTCGTGCCCGAGGGCGCGATCGGCCCGGCACTGGCCAATGTGCTGGCCGATGTCGACGCCGTCATCGACCTGCTGCCGCAGCCGCTGATGCGCGAGGCGGTGTCAGCCGCGATCGCGACGCGCACGCCGCTGGTCACCACCAATTACGGCAAGGCGATCGCCGACCTCGCTCCTGCCGCCGAACAGGCCGGCGTTTCGATCATGACCGAATGCGGACTCGACCCCGGCATCGACCTTGTCCTCTACACTCATGCGGCCCGGCAGTTCGACACCATCACCGCCATCGATTCCTATTGCGGCGGCATCCCCGAGCCGAAGGCGATGGCCAAGCCGCTGTGCTACAAGGTGAGCTGGAACTTCGACATGGTTCTGGTCAGCCAGAACCGCGACAGCGTGCTCATCGAAGACGGCAAGCGGGTCGAGGTGTCGGCCAGCCGTCAACACGACAACCGCTTCATCCATGAGATCGAGGTCGCGGGGCTCGGTCAGCTCGAAGCCTTCCCCAATGGCGACGCGCCGCACTATGTCGAGATGCTGGCCGCCGCCAGAGGGCTGCAGCGCTCGGGCCGCTATTCGCTGCGCTGGCCGGGTTGGTCGGCCTTCTGGGCGCCGCTGAAGGAGCTCGGCTTCCTCTCCGAGGACAAGGTGCCCGGCCTAGGTGCGAGCCCGCGCGAATTTCTCGGCCGCCTGCTCGGCCCGCAACTGCAATATGGCGCCGACGAGAAGGACCTGTGCGTCATGCGCAATGTCTTTGCCGGCACACAGGGTGGCCGCCCCAAGACGGTGACCTCGGACCTGATCATCGAACGCGACCTCGCCTCCGGCCTGTTCGGCATGAGCCTTGGCGTCGGCTATCCCGCCAGCATCGTGGCGCAGATGCTGGCGCGCGGCGAAATCGCCACGCCCGGCCTGCTCAACCCGCTGCTGCATGTGCCCGACGGCCGCTTCCTCGACGAACTGGTCAGCCGCGGTATACGGGTATCCGAAACGGTCGGCTGGGACTGAGGAGACAGATTTTCGAACGGTGTCGCCGCCGGCAACGGCGCCGCCGCTCAAAAAGCACCCCCAAAGGGTGAAACAACAAAGTGGAACAACAACGACAACAGGAGGAATGCCCAATGAAGATTGCCAAGCTTTTCATCGCAGGACTTGCGCTTGCCGGCCCCACCACTGCTGCCAGCGCCGGAACGCTCGACGACATCACCAAGCGCGGCGAATTGCGCGTCGCCGTGCAGACGCAGGGACCGCCCTTCTCGCTGGTTGGTGCGGCCGGCGAACGCACCGGCAGTTCTGTCGAACTCGCCGAACTGATGGCCAAGGAAATGGGCGTCAAGATCACCTTCCTCGATTTCGACTGGGATGGGCTGATCCCGGCGCTTTTGTCGGGCAAGGCCGATCTGCTGGTTGCCGACATGACGCCGACGCTGGCGCGTGGCATGAAGGTCGCCTTCACCAAACCTTATATGTATACGGGCAGCACCGTCTTCACCAAGGCCGACAGCAAGTTCAAGACCACCGAGGACTGCAAGGCCAAGGGCACCAAGATTGCCGTGCTGCTCGGCGCGACCGGCGAGAAGGAGGCCAAGACCGCCTTCCCCGACGCCGACATCAAGAGCTACAAGGGCGGCGGTCCGCTGCTGCTCGACGCCGTCAACAACGGCCAGGCCGATTGCGGCGTCAATGACGTCTCGGCGGTGAAGGGACAGTCGACCGCCTATCCGGCCGGCAGCTTCACCATCATGCCGGAGCTGCTGTCGAAGGAGCCGCTGGCCTTCGCCACCCGCTATGACGAGCCGGACCTGCTGGTCTGGATGAACCTGTTCCTCGACCAGGTCAGCATCGACGGCCGCCTGCAGAAGAACCTCGACTACTGGGTCAATTCCGACGCCTGGAAGAAAGACCACTAAGCAGAGACAAATCCGGACAGTTTCGCGCGCGCCTCGGTGCGCCACAAAGCTGTCCGGAATTCGCCTCGTCCGTCTCGGGATTCCACCCAGCGATGCTTGAAAATTTCAGCTTCCGCACCATCGTCGAATATCTGCCTTTGTTCGGGCAGGGCCTCGTCACGACCGTGTGGCTGTCCCTCATCTCCTTTGCCGGCGCACTCGCCGTCGGCATCCTGCTCGCCGCCATGAACCTGCAACGTGGCTGGCTGTTTCGCGTCCCGGCCAAGGCCTATATCGACGCGGTGCGCGCCACGCCGTTGCTGGCGCAGCTCTATTTCCTCTATTTTGGCCTGCCTCGCCTCGGCTTCGTGCTGCCCGAGCTGGTCGTCGGCATCCTCGCTCTGTCGCTGAACAGCGGCGCCTATGTCGCCGAGATCATCCGCGCCGGCATCCTGTCGATCCCGCGCGGCCAGGTTGAAGCCGGCGTCGCCTCGGGGATGACCTATGTCCAGCGCATGCGACTGGTCATCCTGCCGCAGGCGTTCAAGGTGACGATCCCGCCGCTGCTCGGCCAGGCCATCGTGCTGGTCAAGGATTCCGCCCTTTTGTCGCTGATCTCGGTCGCCGAGCTGACGCGCGCCGGCCAGTTGCTCGCCTCCGACCGCTTCATGCCGGCGGAAGGTTTTATCACCATCGCCGCCTTCTATCTCCTGCTCTACTACTGCCTGAAGGGCCTGGCGGCGCTGTCCGGCCGCTGGCTCGGCTTACAGCCGGCAAGGAGCAGCACATGATCTGGCAGCAGTTGCAGAGCCTCGCCGGCAGCTATCCCCTGGCGCTACGCGGCCTCGGCATGACCGTGGCGCTGTCGCTGATCAGCCTGGTGCTGGGCACGCTGCTCGGCTTTGGCCTCGGCATATTGCGAACCGGCGGCAACCGGCTGATCAGCGCGGCGATCGGCGCCTGGGTCGACCTGATCCGCGGCACGCCGTTCCTGGTGCAGATCTTCCTGATCTTCTTCATCCTGCCGGAACTCGGCATCGAGCTCGATGCCTTCACCGCCGGCATCATCGCGCTGACCAATCTGGCCGCCTGCTTCATCTGCGAGATCGTCGCCGCCGGCATCCGCTCGGTGCCGACCGGCCAGGTCGAGGCAGCGCTGGCGTCCGGCCTGTCGCGCTGGCAGCGCATGCGCCAGGTGGTGCTGCCGCAGGCGATGCGCATCGTGCTGCCGCCGCTGGTCGGGCAATATGTGCTGCTGATCAAGGATTCCTCCGTAGTCTCGGCCATCGGGCTGACCGACCTCACCCGCGTCGGCTGGCTGGTGGTGCAGCGCGTGCCGAACGGGCTGCTGGTCTTCTTCCTCGTCGGCCTCGGCTATTTCATCGTCTGCTATCCGCTGATCATGCTGGCCCGCCGGCTGGAGCAGCGCATCGGTGCGGCCCATGGCGAGGTGCAGTTGTGACGTCGAACCCGAAGGGTCAGGCAAATATGACCAAAACCGGCATGATCGATTTTCGCGGTGTCAACAAATGGTTCGGCGCACTCAACGTGCTGAAGGACATCACGCTGAGCGTCGAGCCGCGCGAAGTGGTTGTCGTGTGCGGCCCGAGCGGCTCGGGCAAGAGCACGCTGATCCGCTGCATCAACGGCCTTGAGGCGATCAAGGACGGCGATCTCATCGTCGACGGCCAGCGGCTCGGCGACCCCGCCACCAACATGACCCGGCTGCGCACCGAGATCGGCTTCGTCTTCCAGTCGTTCAACCTCTATCCGCACAAGACAGCCCTCGAGAACGTGACGCTCGCTCCCATCCATGTGCGCAGGATCCCGCGCGCCGAGGCCGAAAAGGACGGGCGCGAACTGCTCGCCAAGGTCGGCCTTGGCGACAAGGTCGACGCCTATCCCGGGCAACTGTCCGGCGGCCAGCAGCAGCGCGTGGCGATCGCGCGCTGCCTCGGCATGCGCCCCAAGATCATGCTGTTCGACGAGCCGACCTCGGCGCTCGACCCCGAGATGATCTCGGAAGTGCTCGACGTCATGGTCGCGGTTGCCGAGGAAGGCATGACCATGATGGTGGTGACCCACGAAATGGGCTTCGCCCGCAAGGTGGCGCAGCGCGTGGTGTTCATGGACGCCGGCGCCATCGTCGAGAGCGGCACGCCGGAGGAGTTTTTCTCACATCCGAAAACCGACCGCAGCCGGGCTTTTCTGAGCAAGATCCTGCGGCATTAGGGTTGAGAGGCCGAGATGGGCGGAAAGAGGTCCCCGACGATCAGACTGCAAGCGCAGCGGGCAGCGCGCACCGACGCAGGATGACTTCTCCGGGAACCGATTGCAGCCCCCCTAAGACTCGTCCCTCTCATCGCGCAAATTAGACACAACGCGGCGGTTCTGCGACCTGCAGGCGGCGTCGGGGCAGTCGCGGACGAGCCTGTCCTTGCCGTAGCCCTTGGCCCACATGCGGTTGCGGTCTATGCCGCCGGCGGCGAGGTAGTCCATCACCGCGTCGGCGCGCTGCTGCGACAGCGCCGTTTCGCTTGCGCCGGGATCGTCGGCGAAACCCTGCAGCTTGAGCAGCCAGCGCGGATGCTTTGCTAACCAGGCGATCTGGGTGTCGAGGGTGGCCTTGGCGACAGAATCGAGCGCGGCCGAACCTTTCGTGAAATAGGTGCGGCGGCCGACATTGAGGATAAAATCCTCCTCGCTGCCCGGCTGCACGTTCTGGAAGCCGGCAATCTCGGCGTTGGTGATGTCGGGCGTGGAAGGGGCCAGCGTGTTACTGGTCGAGCAGGATGCGGCCAGCACCAGCAGGCTGGCGGCGAGCAGCCGGCGCGTGTTTTCAATCATGCGGTTCATGATGCGCCAATCATTCGACAGTGGTGGAAGCGGGCGCCTGGTCGGCGATGTGCGGCAGGACCTCCACCGCGGTGCCGATCGGGCACCGCTGGTAGAGGTCGATGATGTCTTCCGGGAACATGCGGATGCAGCCGCTGGAAGCGTCGGTGCCGATACTCCATGGCTCCAGCGTGCCATGCAGGCGGTAGCCGATGTCGGCGCCGTCGCGGTACAGATAGAGCGCGCGCGGCCCGAGCGGATTGTTGGACGCGCCGCCTGCGATCATGGGCGGTAGGTCCGGCCTGCGCTTACGCATTTCGGGGGGCGGGACCCATTGCGGCCACAGCGCGCGGCGGTCGATCGTCGCGCGGCCGTACCATTTGAAGCCGTCCTTGCCTACGCCGACGCCGTAGCGGATAGCGGTCTTGTTTTCCATGATGAGGTAGAGGAAGTGGTGGCGGGTATCGACCACGACGGTGCCGACCGGCTCGCTGCTGAAATACTTGACGATCTGGCGATGCCATCTCTTGTCGATCTTGGCGAAGTTGGTCTTGCGATAGACAAAATTGTTGTCGCTGGCGGTACCGGCGAAAAAGGATTTTGCCGTCGCGGCTTGAATAATATTGCCGGTTGCACCGACGGCGACCAGCGCCAGGCCACCGATCACGACACCCCTGCGTGATAAAACCATCGGCAATCCCCCATGCCTTAAGCCTGGCGAACCATAATTGAGAATTATTTCGCCTCAAAGTGGAAAATGCTGCAGTTAGCCGCATCCGGACCGGCAGCTAACTAGACCGACTGTGCGGTAGCTGCCGTTCCGCTCCTAGCCGGATATCAGGCCAGCGGGACCGCGATCGCTCACGAGGCTTAGACAGATTGCGAGATCGCGCTACTTAATGCGTCAGACCTCGTCGGACTGTCTGCGTCAGGAGGATAGCGTGAAGTCAGAGACAGTAAGAGTTGCGTCCGCTGCCGATGAAAATCCGGTGGTCGATACGGTCGTGCTGGCGTTTGCGGCGGACCCTATGGCGCGATGGACTTGGCCTCATTCGCACCAGTTCCTTGCGGCCCTGCCGCGGATGGTTCGTGCGCTCGGAGGCGCGGCATTCTCTTGCGGAAGCGCCTTTTGCACCGCGGACTACGCTGGTGCGGCGCTGTGGCTGCCGCCTGGGGTGCACCCTGACGAGAAAGAGCTTGGTGCGCTCATCCAGAGCACAGTTGCGCCCTCTCTGGCCGGCGAAACCGCGGCTGTATTTGAGAAAATGGCCACCTACCATCCGACCGAACCGCATTGGTTCCTGCCCCTGATCGGTGTCGACCCCGCGCACCAAGGCGAAGGTCACGGCAAAGCCCTGATGGCGTACGCACTCGCACGGTGCGATCGCGATCACGCGCCTGCTTATCTGGAATCCTCGAATCCGCGCAACATTCCGTTTTACCGCCGGCACGGCTTCGAACCGCTCGGCGCCATCCAGGTCGGTTCGTCGCCGACAGTCGTCCCGATGCTGCGAGGACCGCGTTGAGTCGTGGAAGGTCCGCGGAAGCGGATCTATCTCGGCGCGATCGATCGTTATTCGCACGGCATCCGCTACGGGCATACGCCCGGTACGTCTGGGCAATTGGCGTGTGATAGGCGGTGGTCCACCGTGCCGGTTGGTCTTCCGTCGCGTTGCGCAAGGGGGCCGAGAGCTGCCGGAAGGTGCTTCTCACGATGCGTGCGCGATGCGACCTGGCTCTCGTAATTTCGCTGAACGCGACGAGGTCAGCTTATTGCCTCCAATTCCCTGGGACGCGTCGCTGGACGCGCCTCGCTACAGCACGAGTATGGTGGCGAGCCCCAGCATCAGGCCCATGCCTACAATATCGGTCAAGGTGGTGAGGAAGATCGCCGAAGCGACCGCCGGGTCAGCGCCGACCCGGCGCAGGCCCAACGGGATCAGCACGCCGGAGATTCCGGACATGAGGCACGATCCGGACATGGCAAGCAGGATCACAAGTGCCAGCATGGGCGCTTGGGCCGCCGACTCCGGTTGCCTCGAGGCGTAGAACCACATCGCCGCAGCCGCAAGAAGGCCGACGAGCAAGCCGTTGGCGATCCCGAGCGCGCCCTCTCTCATCACCAAGTGCAGCTTCGGTCGTTTGTCCACATCCCCCAGGGCAAGGCCACGCAGGGTCATCGCCAATGCTTGGCAGCCGGTGTTTCCGCTCTGCCCGGCCAAGACCGGGAGGAACGCCGCCAGGGCAACGATCTTCTCGATCGTCCCTGTGAACGAACTGACGACGAATGCGGCCATGAAGGCCGTCAGGAGGTTCAACTGCAGCCACGGATGACGCTTCAAGAAGGCTGAAAACAGCGGCGTAAAAGAGCGCTCCTCCTTCTGGACACCTACCATCTGGCCAGACTGGGCGGAAATCTCGATGATTTGCTGCTCGAACAAGCGCCAACCGCGAACCTGCCCAAGCAGCCGGTTCTCCGCGTCCACCACCGGGTAGACAGGGTAGTGACGCCGTACCGCTGCCTCGCATGCGTTGCTCAAAGAGAGACCGACATTAAGAGCGAACGGCCTGGGCAGCATGATCTGATCGACAATTGCGTCCGGTTCGCTCAGCATTAGATCGCGCAGGACCACCAGGCCAACCAGTTTATTGCCCTCGTCCGTGACATAGAGATAAGTGAGCTCGGTCGGCACCTGGGCGCGTCTGACAGCTTCAACCGCGGCAGCAACTGTCGTCCCGACAGGAACGCTGGCGGCAATCGGGTCCATCAGCTCGATGAGCGACTCGGGCATCGCGACATCCTCGCCACCGCCATGAGACCCGATGGGCCGCATATGCAGTGGCAAATGCTCGGCCACCTTACGGGCGTGCCCGTCCGGCAACAGCTTTAGTGTGTCGCGGATGAACTCGGGAGACTCTCTGGCGAGCAATTCAGCTGCGTCATCAGGTGCTCGGGCACGCAGCGTGCGCACCAACTTCTGAACGCCGGTCTCTTCTTTCATTTGCTATAGCCCCCAATTGAAGGTCACATAGTATGTAAAGTATCGGATCGCACCAGTGTGGAAATACCCCAGCTTCTTCCGGCCCCAGCAGTCCGCCTTGTGGTTCTCGAAGTTATTGCGGCCTAATATGAGTTGATGCACGTCGACTGACGCCAGCGTCGACCCAGCAGACGCCATCTCGCCTGGGGTTATCCGGACCGGCCCGGAATTCCTTGCTGAGCGATCAATGGCCGTCCTGGGAAATGCATGTGGGCAACATCCTTGCAGCCGGCTTCAATTCAATCTCTGCCAATGGCGGGTTGGAGAGTCCGACATCGTGCGCATCGAGAGCTACGGCGCGGTCACTGTGATGTCTGCTTTTTGGAAGCGGCTGCTAATATCTCAATGACCGAGATGAGGCGCGAAGCGGACATTCGGGTCCGCTCCCCTCAGGGCGCGCCAGTCGCGCCCGCGGCGAAAGCCATTGACGGCGAACAGGCGGAGGGCAAGTCGGCATCGGAGCTGCCTCCGCGACTAAAATCTCAATACCCAGGCTTCCACTTTTCCCTTGCCTTTGACTTCGATAGCGCCGCGCGGCTCGAAGACGAATTGGTTCTTGAGCTGTTCGTAGACGGGGCGCGTCACCTGAACAGAGTCGGGAACTCCGCCAGACTCCATGCGGCTCGCCAGGTTCACTGTGTCCCCCCATAAATCATAGATGTACTTACTCTTCCCAATGACGCCGGCGACCACTGGCCCGCTGTTGACGCCAACCCTGAGCTTCATCGAGACGTTGTGTTCCATCGCGTGCTCGCGGGTAATGTGGACCATGCGGATGGCCATGCGGACCATGCGCTCGGCGTGGTTGGCCACCGGCACGGGTAGGCCGCACACCGCCATATAGGCGTCGCCCACCGTCTTGATCTTCTCTATGCCGAGATCATTGGCGGCAACGTCGAAGCGCGTGAAGAGTCCGTTGAGAAGCATCACGACATCGTGCGGCGGCATTTCCGATGTCAGTGCCGTGAACCCGACCAGGTCTGCGAAGGCGACCGTGACCTCGGCGAAGCCGTCGGCGATCCTCTCCTCGCCAGCGCGCAGCCGATTGGCGATCGGTGCCGGCAGGACGTTGAGCAGCAGCTGCTCGTTCTCGCGGTTCTTGTTCTCGATCACGACATTCTTTTGGTGCAGATTCTCAACCATGCCATTGAAGGCCGAGCAGAGCTCGCCAATCTCGTCGCGCGTGCGGACCGGCACGCTGGTTGCATAGTCGCCAGCAGAGAAGCGTTTCACCCCGGCAGTGAGCTCGCGGAGTGGTCCGAGCAGCGCGCGCGAAAGCCAGGCGGCGGTTGCGGCGACCACGAGCATCGCCAGTCCTCCGACGAGCAACAAATCCCGGCGGAGTTCGGCGATCGGTGCGAAGGCCTCGGCGCTGTCGATCTTGGCGACGAGAGCCCACTTGACATCGGAAATCGCGAGCGGTCCCCATGAAGCGAGCGTCGGGACGCCACGGTATCCGATGATCTCGCCCGTGCCCTCGACACCGGCGAGCGCGGCACGGGAGGCCTTGGTGTCGATGCGCTGATGCAGCACTGGTGTCCCGTAACGCTGAATGGCGGCGATCTCTTCGTCCGAAGCGCCGACGGATTTGAGGTCGGCGAAGAAGTTATCCCGGTTCTCGTAGAACGCACGCGGGCCGGAGCGCGCCAGATAATCGGGTCCGACGAGGTAGGCCTCACCCGTGTCGCCGAACCCTTCCTGCCGCCAGCGGCGATTGCCGGTGACAACGTTGTCGATCTCATCATTCGACAGTTGCGCGACCAGCGCGCCGATGACGACGCCTTGGGCAATCACCGGTGCTGCCATGAAGGCGATCGGTGCGCCGCCTGATGGCGCATAAGAGGCGAAATCTACGAGGCAGATGGCTGACGGGTCTGCGATCTGCGAGCAGCGGGCGACGGCGGCCGCGACGTTGGTGCGACGGTACGGACCCAACTGAAGGGACGTGGTGAAATCCACCTCCTTCTCGACCGTATAGATCAGGCGACCTGATTTGGGATCGGCAATCATGAGATCGAAAAACCCAACCGTGGTAGCCGCAGCGCGCATCAATGGATGATATATGGCATGCAGCCTGGTGTATTCGCTTCCGTCGCCGGCGTCGTCGAGAAGCTTGCGCCGCTCCGCCGGGTTGGGATTTTCCACAATGTAGTGATACTGCAGATAGTAGGGGGCACCACCGACCGGCAGGTAGTCCGACAGGGCTGGTTCCCTGCCCAAGGTGCGTGTCATTTTGGGGATGAAGTTCTCAGCGTACCAATCGCCGACCTTCCGCTGCAGGTCAGGCGGCGCGCCTGCCCGGTCGAGTTGGTCGACCGCGATCCGGAACTCGCGTGTCGCATCGACCACCATCTTGGAAGTAGCAAGCAGGCTCAGCTCCTCCTGGATCGTGCGGAAGTAGGTTTCGACCTGGCGCGTCTTGGTCTGACGGGCGGCCGTGAGTTGGTCGAAGACTGCTTTTTCGAGGGCGTCGCGGGCACGGAAGTAACCGAGCACCCCGGTCACCAAGACCGCGGTCGCGCCAAGAAGGACGAGGGTTGTAAACAGCTTTGCGGCCAAGCCCCAGCCCGCGGGGCTGGATGAGCCGGTCACATCTGGAGAAGACATGAGATCTTACTTTGCTTTTGCATCAGGTCTTCGGAAACAGGAGCGTCGGCGTCACGTCGGACGGCAAGCCAAGATTGTGTTTCATCTGTTACCCTCTTCCTCGCATATGCATACCAAATTTACTGCGAGACGTGTGCGGGAATGCGTTGTCGATTTGCTGCCCGTGGGACCGCACGGCAAAAGCGTTGCCCTTGGCTGGAATGCGGCGAAAGGCTGCGTAATTGCCGTTGCGCGTCACATGCCGACGCTCAGCGCCAGACAATAAGCGCCCTGTTTGGGCCGAAAGCGGACTTGCTGCATTAGTGTGCTACCGCAATGGCCAGACCAGCATCAGCATCGGAACGGCGACCAGGATGACCAGGATCGACAGCGGCAGGCCGAGCCGCGGATAGTCGCTGAAACGGTAGCCGCCGGGGCCCATGACCAGCGTGTTGCACTGATGGCCGATCGGGGTGAGGAAATCGCAGCCGGCACCGATCGCCACCGCCATCAGGAAGGCTTCAGGCCGATAGCCCAGCGTTGCGGCGAAGCTGGCGGCGATCGGCGCGACGACCAGAACCGTCGCTGCGTTGTTGAGGAACGGCGTCACGGCCATGGCGACGACCACGATCAGCGCAAGTGCTCCGGCCGGCGGCAACGCGGCGCCGATATCGGCGAGCCATATGGCGATGACGTCGGTCGCACCGCTGCGGCGCAGCGAATCCGAGACCGGGATCAGCGTGGCGAGCATGACCAGGATCGGCCCGTCGATGGCGCTGTAGATATCGCGTGGCGGAATGACGCGGAACAGCACCATGGCGACGGCGGCGGTGAAGAAGGCGATCGGCACCGGCAGCAGGTTGCCGGCAGTGGAGCCCATCGCCGCCGCCAGGATGAGGATCGGGACGACGCCGTGCCGCACGCTGCCGAGCAGGATCGAGCGCTCAGCGAGCGGCAGCATTCCGAGTTCGCGCAGAATTTCCGGCAAACGCAGCGGATTGCCTTGCAGCACGACCACGTCGCCCATCCGCAGCGTCACTGCGCCAAGGCGTTCGCTGATGCGCTCGCCTTTGCGGCTAACGGCCAGCAGATTGACGTTGAAACGGTCGTAGAGCGCCAGCTGTTGCGCGGACCAGCCGATGAGCGGGGAATGTTCGCCCACGACGGCTTCGATGGCGGTGGACGTTTCGTTGCCGCCTCCCCCGGCCGCCTCGCGGCTGCCGGTGACGCTGAGCTTCGCCTGGGCGACGACGCGGTCGAGCGCCTCCGGCAGGCCTTCGACCAGCATGATGTCGCCCTCACGCAGGACTGCGTCGGGCAGCGGCATGATACGCTGAGCGCGAGCGCGCAGGATCGACGTTACCACCACTTCTCCTCCGGCATATTTCAGGAGGTCGGCCACGCTCTTGCCGTTGACCACCGAGTCTGCAACGACGCGCGCCTCGGTGACATAGCTGTGGCTGTCGAGCGCCTCGTGGATGGAACTGGACTCGCGGGTTCGCACCGGCACCAGCCAATAGAACAGCGCCAGGAAGACGATACCGGCCGCCGCCAGTGCCGCACCGACCGGCGTGAAATCGAACATGGTGAAGGCGGTGCCCGTGATTTCCTGGCGGATGCGCGAGACGACGATGTTGGGCGAAGTGCCGATCTGCGTCATCAGCCCGCCGAGCAGCGAGCCGAACGCCATCGGCATCAGGAACACCGAGGGCGAGGTGTTGGACTTGCGGGCGAACTGGAAGGCGATCGGGATCATGATCGCCAGCGCGCCGATATTCTTGACGAAGGCCGAGAGTATGGTGACGACGGCGACCAGCAAGACGAGCTGGGCCCGGATACCGGTCACGTTTGGTGCGTAGCGCTGGAGGGCGAATTCCATGATGCCGGAGCGCGCGACGCCAGCGCTGACCAGCAGCGCGCTGCCGACGATGATGACGATGTCGTCGCTGAAGCCGGAAAACGCCTCATCATATGGGACGACCCCGGTGGCGAGCGCCGCGATCAGCGCGGCGCATGCAACGAGATCATAGCGGAAGCGGCCCCAGACGAACGCCGCCATCATGAGCGCGATGATGGCAAAGGCGAGAACCTGATTGATCAGCATCGACCGGATGCTCCCTCGCTGCGGCTCAGCCTGTCAACACCTCCTGAAGCGCTTGGTTGCAAGTGTAAAGCGCAAGGACGAATGACTTGCGCCGCCCCGCGCTACTTCAGTCAGTGACCCGGTGTTGTTCATGGATGCCGGCGCCATCGTCGAGAGCGGCACGCCCGACGAGTTCTTCTTGCACCCCAAGACCGACCGCAGCCGCGCTTTTCTGAGCAAGATCCTGTGGCATTAGGGTTCAGACTCATCAGTTGGCTACCGCCGGTGGCCGAGATGGGGTGGAAAACGGTCCCGACGGTCAGGCTGCAAGCGCAGCCGGCAGCGCGTACCGGCGCAGGATGACTTCTCCGGGAACCGATTGGAGAACAGGGTTGTCGTAAAGCCCGGCCATGACCACGACGACCAGATCCAGTTCCGGCACGATGAACAACCTTTGACCCCCGTACCCTACGCCGGAGATCCATCTGATCTCGCGCCGACGGACGAGGGACCGACCGAGCCACCATTGGAAACCATAGAAGAATAGGCCTTCGCCGTTCACATGCGGACTGGTCGACTCGTCGACCCATGCCTCGGAAACAATCCGCCTGCCGTTCCACATCCCGCGCCCCAAGATCGCTTGGCCGATCTTGGCAAGGTCGCGGGGCCGCATGCGGAGCCCCGAGACCGCGTTTGGCGTGCCGTCCGCATAGCGAACCCATTCGACATCCTGGATCCCGAGGGGATCGAACAACATCTCTGCCGCGAGCACGTCGACCGGTCGTCCCGATGTCTTTTGCAGGATTGTGGCGAGGAGAGCAGTTAGGCCGCCATTGTAGACGTACGCTACGCCGGGCGGCCGCGCAATCGGTTGCTCGAGCACATAGCGGCACTGGTCGGGCGCATCGATCATCCGTCGTTCGCTGTTGGCCGGGTCGCTGTAGGGAAGATATTCGTTCCACGCCAAGCCCGCCGACATCGTGAGAAGGTGACGGAGATTGATCCGGCCCTTTTCCGGGGTCCGGAGATCGATGTGTTCGGGAAAGTAAGAGAAGACGGACTCGTCCAGGTCTTTAATCCAGCCGCGATCGACGGCCATGCCGAAGAGCAGCGATGTGGTACTCTTCGTGATCGAGCGCAGGTCGTGCCTGAGTTTGGAGTGATATGAAACGCGACCGAGAGGTGTTGCCCAGGCATTGTCTTCGCCGGTGAAGTAGTGCTCGTAGACAAGCTTGCCATGGTGGACAATTAACGCTGCGTGAACGTTGGCATCAGTCCAGCTTTCGAACTGCGGCGCGAGACCGCCAAGCAGGATCGCATCCATGTCTTCATCTTCAGGGCGAGAAACCACCCAGCCATCGTTCTGATCTTGTGGGTGAGTCAGTTCTTCCAAAGCCAACCTGCCAATTGGATGTTTCGTAGATGTGTCAGGTTGCTTTGTTCCGGCAACGTCTGCAAGGGCCGAACTCGGTCGTTCAGAGTGATTAGGTTTGACCCCTAAAACGCCAGCCAGACCCGGCCGGCGTCTTCAGCCGACCGTCGCTGGAGGCTGAGTGCGAACCTCACCCCATTTGCTGGTCCGCTAGCCGACTTGCCTGCGTCCCTCAGAGTGTCGCCAGCCGCGAATTTGTCAGGGTCTTTCCATAGGCTAGCCGCAGCCTCCGCTTCTCCTCCAGCGCAATGATGACGGGTGCGGCAAAATCCGTCTTGTACATCGCGGCGAGCCGTGTCAGCCCGCCTGGCGTGAACACGTTGATCTCCAGAAGTTTGTCCCCGACGATGTCGAGCCCAACCAGAAACATGCCGTCGCTGATCAATTTGGGGCGCACCATCTCGGCAATGCCTAACATCGTGCTCGTTACCTTGACCCTGCGGGCTGTTCCAGCGGCATGGATATTGGACCGGACGTCGCCCTTGGCTGGAACGCGGCGAAAGGCTGCGTAATTGCCGTCGCGCACCAGCGGCAGGCCGTTCATCAGGAACAGACGTACGTCACCAGCCTTGGCCTCCGGAATGTAGACCTGCGCGATGAGATAGCCGGCGCCGCTGGCCGCTTCGAAAATCTGGTTGAGGTTGGAATCGGTGGGCGTCGCAATATGGAAGACATTCTTGCCACCCGACCCCTGCAGCGGTTTGACAATGCAGCCCTTCGAGTTTTTGTCGATGAAGGCGCGGATCTCGGTGATGCTGCGCGATATCAGGGTCGCCGGCCTGACCGCCTCGGGAAAAGACTGAAGATAGAGCTTGCTCTGCGCCTGCCCCAGGCCGTCCGGATCGTTGACGACTATCGTGCCGCGTTCCGCCGCGAGCCGCCCGAACATAACGCCTGCATTGGCGGCCCATGGTCGATCGGTGGCGTCCAGCGACGGGTCGTTGCGCAGAAAGACAATGTCGATATCGCTGATCGCGAAGGTCTTTTTCTGCTTCGCGGCGTCCTTCAGGGCGGCATGCAGCCTGTCGGACGTCTTATAGGGAGCGTCCGGCAGAACCGCGACGCTAACAGCCAGACTGTCGTCCGGCCGCAATATAAAGTCGCCGGGTTCAACATAGACAACGGAATGGCCGCGCTGGACTGCAGCCAGCGCCAACGCTGTCGTCGTGTAGGCAGGCGTCTCGCTCTCAATGGAATTGACAAAGAACGCAATGCGCATCGAGGAGACTCCGCTCAGGTTTCAACCATATCGATCGGATCGATTCCCGCCATCGCTTTCTTGAGGCGCGAACGCGCCGCGTCGGAAGAGAGGAATGCAGGCTCAAGGCGCGGCGCCCGCAGCAAGCCGCGCGCGTTGAGTTCCTGGATCGCTCCAAAATGCGCGGCGGAGATCTTGCCGATCCAGAACGGCGTGAGGCTGCCGCCGTGCTTCAGGTGATCGAGGACCTGCACAATGCCACGCAGATAGATGGCGTCTTTTGCCAGGCCCCCGCCTCGATAGACACGCAGTACGACATTGAAAGTGCTCCGCTCGTCGAGGCCGAAATCCCTGTGGAGAATGCGGAAGGTTTCCTCGAATGTTGCGCCGTTGAGCATCGCCTGACAGGCGACAACCCTGGCCGCGATCAGCCTCAGCCGCGCCGCGGTCATGCCGCCGACCAGATATTCCGCCAGCACGGCCAGTCCCTCCTGCATGCCCTCATAGCCGGCCAGCCCGCTGCGGAAAATGGCGAGCCCCTGCGCATCGCCGTTGAAGTAGGTCAGCAGATGCACACCGATCTCGTGGCTAAGCAGCGCGGTAAGACGCTCCGGTGGAAGGTTGGTATCGCGCGAAACCAGCAGCCGGTTTCGCGAGACGAGGAGGCCGGCCGGCAGGTCGCCGCGGATCTCCACGGAAGCATCGAATTCGGGATAGGCTGCCCGGTAGCCGGCGATCATGTCGCGTGCGGCAGCGGCGACAGCGTCGGCGCCCAGGCCCTCCTGCCGGGACGTCGCAACGCTGGGCGCCTTTTCGAGAATGGCGCGTGCGCGCGCCGCCAGCCCCGGCTCGACGCTGCCATAGAGTGCTCTTCCGAGTTCGGCGAAGCGCGGCGTTTCGCGTGCCGCGAGCATCGACAGTTGGAGATCGAGTTCCTGCTGCTTTTCGGAGAGCAGCTTGGTCAGCAGCGGATCTTCCAGATGATCGAGCGAGACCGAATAGAGCTTCCGTTTCTGGGCGGCGGCCTCGAACTCGAGCGGCCTGTAGAGCAATGTGGGCACCCTCTCGAAGGCGCCGGCCTGGAATTCCAGCCAGGCTGGTTCGGCATTGATCGGTGTGACGGCAAGCAGAAAATCGAATGTCGACGCGACGTTGTCGATCGCCCGATCGGCGCGCACGACCGCGTCGATATAGGCGCGCCGCCCCAGCGAACGATGGGTTGCCGGCTGTTCCAGCCTTGATGCCTTCAGGAAGGCGCTGACGGCCTGAAGCGCCGAATCGACCATGTTGGCGACGACAAGGTCGTGGAGATCAGGGTAGACGCGCTTGGTGCCAGGCACCCGGTAGATCGGTGCGAAGCGCACCGTCAGGCACGCCTCGTCACCGAGATCATCCCAGAGCCGTGCTTCGGCGCGTGTCGTTGGATTGAGTTCGTCCACGCGAGGCGTGCGGTACTTTGCTTCACGTGCGGACGCAGCCGTAGTGAAGCGCTTGAGCGCCGCCTTCTCCGCCGCCGTGTCGCCGCAGGCCAACGCAATCTCGAAAGGTGGCAGGAACGGAACATCCTCCGTCAGGAACCGGTCTTCGGCCAACTCGCCGATGTCCAGCATGAGGAAGGCACCGCAGTGATCGCGCATTCTTCGCGCCACCAGCCGCGCGACCTCGCCGGCAAGGCCGATGTCGGCCGCGATCAGATAGGAGGCGTTGGCGGAGACGGCGTGGAATGCCGCATCCTGATGCGAGCCAACATGGACACACAGAAACGGCAGCGGCCGATCCATATGCAAACGGTTGCCATTGCCGAAGTCGCGGCGGATTGGCTTGCCGTCCCGCAAAAGCGCGTCCAGGTCCGCTTCGATTTGCGCCAACGGAGGCGCGGGCTCGGCGAGCTTGGGCTTCATCGCATGGCCCGCAGCGCCGACTCCAGGACGGGCACCGTAGAGGCCAGCATGGCGCGCAGCCGCTCGATTGTTCCCCAGTCGGGCTCACCGCTCCATTCGTCCATGAAGATCTTCTTGAACTCTACCGCGATGGCGCAGCCGTTTTCCAAGAAATTGGCATGGACGAAACGGGTCTGTTCGCCCTTGCCCTGGAAAGACACATTCTCGCGCACGTCGATCGGTTCGCCGTTGAGACGCTGGCCGCGGAGCGTCTCGATGAAAGCGTCGACGACCGGTGCCCAGCGCGCGCGGTCCATGGAAGACGTACCAATGTTGATGTCGGGCGCGACGTCGCGAGACGTAGGCATGGCCTCCGGCCCGTCGCGCCGGTGATTATAGCTGTGGACGTCGACGAGAACGAACCTGCCATGGCGCCCCTCGATACCGGCAAGGACACGGTTCAGCTCACTGTAGAAGGCGTCGTGAAAGGCGAGAGACTCCTTGACGATGTCCTCGGCCGGCTGCTCTCGCCAGACTTTCAGACCCCAGGACTGGTCCGGCGACCGGTAGACCGCGGCGTCGCGCGCGCGGTTCAGGTCGACCTGGAAGCGCGATCGATGAACGATGATCTGGGTGGGAAAATCGGCAATGAAACGCTCGGTGAACGGGTCCTCTTCTCGACGCCGGTCGGGTTCGGAAAGGCACATAAGCGATCGACAAGCCCTGCCAACGTCGGTGCCGCTGTGAATGGCTGTACCGACTATCGGAGACTCTCCGAGCTTGATCGTCCAGCCTGCCCCGCCCGGATCGTTGTCGGAAGTCTTGTTCATGCTTCATCCAAATGCGGGGAGAGTGCGGACGGTTCCGCCTGGGGTCGAATTCGGTCGTTCCGCATGATTGGGTTTTGACCCTAACATCGGTCGGGTCTGCCCAGCGTTTTCAGCCGAACGTCGCCAGCGGCTCGGCGTTGACCTCAACCCACTGGTAGCGCCGGCTGTCGTGATAGAAGGATTGGAAGGGCTGCGGGAACGAAGGATCGGCGAAGGCGCCTACCGGGATGGCGATCAGGCCGGGCTGGACGTCAATCCGGTAATGGACGTTGGTCCCGCAATCCGGGCAGAAGCTGTAGGTGACGCGGCCACCTGCTTCGCCGATGCGGGTGAACTGCGCCGCTCGTCCCTCGATCGACACCTTGTCCTCGGGAAACCGCGCGTTGAAGCTGAACGCACTGCCGGTACGCCGCTTGCAGGCCAGGCAATGGCATACCGAAACCCGTACCGGCTCACCCGAACAGGTGGCTGAAAGCTGACCGCAGGAACATTCGGCGCGGCGCGTGACCATGGCTGGCTCCTCCTCGAAAGATATCACTGCGTGTCGGCATGTGCCCTCAGCTCGGCCCTCTTCTCGTCGGACACGACGGCAAGGTCGAGCACCTTCTGCAGCTCGGCTGCATGCCGGAACGACGGCTCGGCTTGAACACCGCTCAGCACCGCATCGACAAAGCGCTGGTAGTTGGTCGGCACCGAGCCGGGATCGAGGGGCTGCCATTTGGCGTTCTCAATGTCCTCGCCCATGCACGCTTTCAGCTCCGAGCCGTTCAAATTGTGCACGACTTCGATACCGCCCTTGTCGCCATATATGCGCAGCCGCAATTCATTGAGATGGCCGGTCGCCCAGCGGCTGGCGTGCACCATGCCGAACGCGCCGTTGGAGAAATCCAGCGCCATGGCGAAGCTGTCATTGGCGTCGAGGTCGTATTCGCCGATCCGGTTGCCGGGCGCCTTGTCGAAGGTTCTCAGCCGGCAGAACACATGGTCGATGTCGAGCGCCGCGCCATAGCTGGCGAAATCGAGGATGTGGATGCCGACGTCGCCCAGCACGCCATTGGAGCCGTGGCCGCGCGACAGGCGCCACAGCCATTTCGGGTCCGTGCGCCAGTCGCCCCAGAACTTGGACACCAGCCAGCTCTGCAGATAGGACGCCTCGACATGCCGGACCTCGCCGATCTCGCCGGCCAGCACCATGGCGCGCGCCTTCTGCAGCGCCGCCACATTGCGATAGGTCAGGTTGACCATGTTGATGATGCCGGCCCGCTCGGCGGCATCGGCCATCTCGCTGGCCTTCTCAAAGTTTTCGGCCAGCGGCTTTTCGCACAGCACCGGCTTGCCCACCGCGACCAGCATCATCGTGGTCGGATGGTGAATGCGATCCGGCGTCACGTTTGCCGCGGCATCGAACTCACCCCATGCCAGCGCATCCTCCAGCGAGGTGAACCGGTTGGGAATGCCGTGGCTGTCAGAAAATTCATCGACACGTTTGCGGTCGACATCGACGGCGCCGACCAGTTCGACGCCATCGATCTTGCCGAACTGCCGGGCGTGCTCCTGCGCCATCCAGCCGGTGCCGAGTATCAAAAGGCGCATGATTCTTATCCTTAGAATGGAGCTTTATCTTCTTGTTTGATCATGGATTTTCCGAACCAGGATTCGGGATCATGGTCTAGCGATAGCCGCGTTCACCCGCGGCATGAAGTTTTCCGCCGCGCTCGACGATCGGCTCCAGCGCCTTTTCCACCGGCACGTTCGGCGCCTCGAGGACGGCAGGATTTGCCCCTTGCGGGTTATGCGCCCATTTCACCGCGTTGCGCAGCACCTTCTGCACGGTGGCGTCGTGATAAGTCGGGTAGGTCTCATGCCCCGGCCTGAAATAGAAGATGTTGCCGGCCCCTCGGCGATAAGTCAGCCCCGACCGGAACACTTCGCCGCCCTGGAACCAGGAGATGAAGACCGTCTCCAGCGGCTCCGGCACGGCGAACTGCTCGCCATACATTTCTTCGTTTTCGAGCTCGAAATACTCGCCGATCCCGGCAGTGATCGGATGATTGGGGCTGGTCACCCAGAGCCGCTCGCGCTCGCCTGCCTCGCGCCATTTCAGCGTGCACGGCGTGCCCATCAGCCTCTTGAAGATTTTCGAGAAATGGCCGGAATGGAGGATGATCAACCCCATGCCTTCCCAGACACGGCGCGCCACGCGCTCGACGATTTCGTCGGCGACCGCGCCATGGTCCTTGTGCCCCCACCACACGAGTACGTCGGTTTCAGCCAGGCGGTCGGCCGGCAAGCCATGCTCAGGCTGCTCGAGCGTCGCGGTCGAGGCGGAAATGCCCTTATCGGTGTTCAGCGCGTTGGCGATCGTCGCGTGCATGCCCTCGGGGTAAATGCCCGCGACCACCTCATTGGTCCGCTCATGGATATTCTCGCCCCAGACGACAGCGCGTATTGTCATGACATCCTCTTGGTGAACCGGAGCCGACCCGCCCCGGCCAGTCATAGTCTGCCCGGCCGGGAATGAAAACGGTTTCGGTGGCGGCTGCTGACAATCGGGTGGCTGTGGCGGCTTTCATTCTCGCCGCTGCGGGTCTACGCGCCGAGCTCCTTCGACGCGATCCGCGTCAGCGGCTGGTTAGCCGCGCACGACGAGGCGCTTGATCTTGCCTTTCTTGTAGGCGGCTAGGAAGCGCGCATAGTCCTTGAAGGCCACGCAGCCATGGGATTCCGCACGGCCGCCGCGCAGCAGATAGCTGTGGGCGAGCAGACCGTCGCGGCCATATTTGTTGTTGCCGCTGGTGGGGGTGAGACGTATCGCCTCGACGCCGTGGAAGCGCGATTCGCGCAGCTTCAAGTCATAGGTGCCGGGCGGTGTCGGGCCGACATTTTTGCGGTTGGCGTAGCGCGGCTGATCGGCCATCGAGCCAATTCCCGAATGTGCCTCGAGTCGCGAACCGTCCGGCATATAGACGGTTTTCGCCGAGATATCGTAGACGGCGACGCCGCTGCCCAGGGATGGCCTGGTGAAAAGGTTCCTGAAGGCTCCGCCAACGCCGCGCTCAGGATTGTCCGGCTTGGCAAAGGCCAGCATGTCGCCGGCCTGAGCTTTCGATCGCTTGGCCGGCTTGCCCTGGCCGCTTTGCGTGCCCTGGCCGCTTTGCGTGCCCTGGCCGCTTTGCGTGCCCTGGCCGTTTTGCGTGCCCTGGCTGGCTCGCGTGCTCCGGCTGGTTGGGCTGACTTGCATACCCTGGCTGCCTTCCACGCCTGGCGGCGCGGCGAGTGACGAATTCCGTGGCGACAAGGCTCTTGGAGATTGTGGCGTTTCGACTTGCGGCGCATCGGCCGTCCTGCTCGCCTTGGCTTTGGGTGCCTGGGCAGCCTTGGAAGGCTTGGCCGGCTGGGTGCTCGGTGCCTTGGGCGCCTCGACCTCCGGCGCCTCGTCCGACTGCTCGATTTTCGCCTGCGGACGCAAGCTTGGCACCGGAATGCTGTCGGGCATCTCGTCCTGTGGCGGCAGCGAGGCCACCTGCACTTCACCCTGCTGCGGCTCTTGCGCGGCTGCAGTATCATTTGCCATTGCCGCCGGCGGCAGCACATCGATCATCTGTTCCGGCAATACGTTCGCCAACGCCAGCGCCAGGCGTGAGGATCGTTCTATCTCCGCGACCTCAGGCCCGAATCGCTCAGATGCGGGACCACGCGGGTCCGGCACGCGCGCGGCGCCTGCAAAGCGAGCCCCCATCGGCAGGCTGGCAAGCGCCGATGGTGCGCCAGGAACGTGAGAAGAGGCATTGGCAAAGGCAGCGGCAAGCTTTTGCGGCGACAACGCGGCTTTCGCCACCACGCTGTCGAAGCGGTCGCGGACAGGAGCGACCTCGTTCGACCGCGCCAAAGGCTCGATGCGCGCCGCCTTGCCATCATGCGAGAAGCTGCCGGCGGCGTGCATGCAGCCGGCGTCGCATCGATTGAGCAGCGACCCCTGCCGGCTGGTGGAGAGCGGCGGCGCCCATGAATTGGCCCATGAATTTGCGAGCGTGCGGCGCGGATCGGCAAACGCAATGGTGCGCGGCGCCAGCAGGCTTTGCGGCAGGCTGTTGGAAGCGGCGGTGAGCGATGTACCCACCGAGTAGAGGCCGGCCATGGTCGCCACCGACCACAAAACGACCGCCGCGCCGACGGCTGGAACCGCGACCCAACGCAGGCTGGGCCTCATCGAAGTCAATCCAGAAGGATTGTCACCCCGGGTTTTCAAAAACACAAACGCCATACAACACTCTCAATCGGCTTGCCGGCTTGCGCCCTCGCATCCGTTACGATCACAGTTCGCCTGATGCCCCCCGGCACCCTTCGCTGCTGTTGCCGATTGATTCAAAAGATGGACAAAGTTGGTTAACCAATCCCTCCACCGGTCGCCGATTTGGCGGCGGTCACTCCGAAAAAAGTATCCTCATGACTATGAAAGTGGCAAAATTGCCCTCCATATCAGGCTTTGCTGCCCGTTTTCGCCGGTCGAGTCAAGCAAAGGGGTGGGTGTTAGACCTTTAGGGCTAGCAGCAATTGCCTTTGCGACAATCCCTGACTGGCCCGCCCCCTACGCCAGGACGCGGGCCACAATCGTGTAGTTGACAGATACTATGCAGCCTGCAGATTTTCCTTCGGCCGCAGATTCTGGTTCATGCGGAACAGGTTCAGCGGGTCGTAGCGCTGCTTGATTTCCAGAAGGCGCTGATAGTTGCCGCCATAGGCCACTTCGACCCTCTCCGCCTCGTCCTCGGGCATGAAATTGACATAGGCTGTGCCAGCGGCATAGGGCTTGGTCGCCTCATAGATACCACGCGCCCAGTCGATGCAGGCCTTGTCCATTCCCGGTTCGCGCCAGCGCGCGTGGACGTTCATGACGAAATGCGTGCTGCGCTGCGGAAACGCCGTTTCGTCGGCTTTCACCCGGCCCGCCGCACCGCCGACATGGCCAAGGAATATTTCGCATTCAGGTCCCGGAAGCCTTGGTATCGCTGCCGTGATGACCTCGATCGCGCTGTCGGAAAGTCCGGTGAAATCATGGCTCTTCCAATAGTTGCGGGCGCCGGGTGTAAGCAACGGATCGAATGCCTGCTGCCAGCCGGCGAGCGGGTTGGGACCGACGACATCGACGATCGGCGTGCCGATGGCGCGAAGCCTTTTCGTCGCCCTCGCTCCCTCCTTAAGATCGCCGCAATAGCACATGGCCAGAACCAGAACTTCCTTGCCGTGCCATTCTGCCGGCAGGAAGGGTAGTGGCGGCGCCTGCCGCATGACCACCCAGCAGGTCAGTTCGTCGGGCGCCAGTTCAAGCGCCGCGCGATATTCCCGCAGCACCTCTTGGGCATCGGCGAAGGGATGAATGACAAGTCCCGACAGAACCTGGGGACCGACACGGTGAAGCTTGAATTCGAAAGCCGTGACGACACCGAAATTGCCGCCGCCGCCGCGCAGCGCCCAGAACAGGTCCGGATTCTCGGTCTGGCTGGCGCGCAGCAGCTTGCCGTCGGCGGTCACCACATCGGCGCTGAGAAGATTGTCGATGGTCAGGCCGAATTTCCGCGTGAGCCAGCCGAAGCCGCCGCCCAGCGTCAGGCCGGATATGCCGGTGGTCGAGTTGATGCCGGTCGGTATCGCCAATTCGAAAGCCTGCGTTTCCTGGTCGACATCGGCAAGCGTCGCCCCAGGCTCCACCCATACCCGCCGCGTCGGCGGATCGACCCGCACCGATTTCATCGGCGAAAGATCGATCATCAGGCCGCCGTCGCAGACGGCGCTGCCGGCGATGTTGTGACCGCCGCCGCGAACCGCGACCAGAATCCGGTTTTCCCTGGCGAAGTTCACCGCGGCAATGACGTCGGCGGCGCCGGCGCAGCGCACGATCAGTCCTGGCCGCCGGTCGATCATGGCATTCCAGATGCTGCGTGCCTCGTCATAGGCGCCATCACCTTCCCTCAGCACCGTGCCGCGCAATCGCGCCGAAAGCGCCTCCAGGGCCGCGGCATCGATCGTCGTCTTGCCGCGTTCAAGTGTAGTGAGGCTCATGCTGTCCATGGTTTCCTCCCGCTTTGCTTATGAGCCGTTTTCTCCCCGTCCAACTTGGAAGTGTGCGCTTATATTAGGGATCGCGCAAGTTTCTAGGCTGCCCGCTGGGCGGCGAGTTAGCTGCCTGCAAGCCAGATGATTCCGCTGAAAGCCGGCGACAGAAAAGGCGATGCGTCAGACAAAGCCGGGAACCGGCTTTATCTTGCCGCTCAGTTGAGCACCCAAGGTCAGTGCCTTCGGGAAATTCCGGACGGTCGCCTCCATCAGGGCGGCGCTGCCGGGGCGAAGGGCAATTCGGGCAATAGCGGCAGCGGCGTAGACCCGCGTCGAAAACAGTCCTTTCCAGGCCGCCGCATAGTGCCTGCCGGCGGCCTCGCGCCCTGCCCGGCCAGCTGGCGCGCATGCGAGTTCCGAAGCCAGCAGCCAGCCGGACTGAAGCGCCATCGAGATGCCCTCGGCGACGATCGGATGAGACTCTCCGGCTGCATTGCCGACGCGGAAGATGTCACCTTCGTAGCAGCTGCGAAGTCCCGGCCGGATCGGACCCGCGGCAAGCCATGGACCGTCGAGATGCGCTGTTTCCAGGGCATCCCTGATACCGCGGCACGAGTCCATCAGATGACGGAAGACCGCATCGGAGGCTGACACATGGCCCTGGTGTTCGGGGCCATGGTGTTTGTGCTTGCGCAACTGCGCCAGCATGTCACGCCGAATGCAGCATGAGATCGACAACCGGCCATGATCCGCCCAGACCATGCCGCCATAACCGCCCGGAAACGCCAGCAGAGGCATCAAATCAGGCGCCAGGGATGAGCCGGTGAAATGCGCCTTGAAGCCGAGCAGGTCCGACGGGCGGTTGGCCTTTTCAAGCTGGCTGGGCAGCGGTCCTGGTTCCCAGGAACCGTGCGCGGCGACAATCACCGGCGCACGCAACATCGTCGTTTCGTCTCCGGCTTGAATTTGCACTGTTTGCATGTCGCCATCCCGCTCTATGGCGACGGCACGGTAAGGTTGGAAGATTTCGACACCCGCCGATCGCGCCGCCTGCAAAAGCAGAAAGTCGAGAATGTCCCGGCCGAGTGCCCGGCCGAAGCCATTTGCAGAGGGCTCATCTTTTGCATGGGGCATTGGCGCCTCGACACAAGTCTCGCCCGAAAAGAGACCGACACGACGGATTTCGGGGCCGGCATTGGCGCGCCAGGCTTCGCCGATTCCGAGTCGGTCCAGAAGCGCAAGATTGCTTGCCGACATGTATTCGCCGCAGACCTTGCGGCGCGGGAACGCGCTCTTTTCCACAAGCGCCACGGCCCATCCGTGCCGGGCCAGCGTCAGCGCCACGGATGTGCCCGCCGGGCCGGCGCCGATGATGATCGCGTCATGGGTCGACAATCGCGTCATGGGCCATCTCGATACATGGTCATCTCAAATCGTGGGGTCGGCACCGGCACCGACGAAGATATGCGAAAAAAGGCCGGCACGCCGTTCCTCGATCGGCTTGCCCCTAGCCGCAAGCCAGAGACCGGAAAGCTCGCTGCCGCGAAAGCCGGCACGCACGCTTTGCGCCGCGTCGTTTCGCGTGACGTCATTGGCGCCGATTGCGGGAAGAAGACGGGTTGCTGCCAGTGCCAGTTTCGCCCTCAATGGCTCCGTCGCCAGGAGCAATGGGGCTTTCGGCGCCATCAGCGAAAACAGACGCACGAGCTCCGCGTCGTCGAAGTGATGCAGGAACAGATTGACGGTGATCGCGTCGAATGGCTTGCGCTCGACCGTTCCCGCCCAGTCGAAGACGTCGGCGGTGATCCCGTCTATCTTCCATCCCAGCCTGTCAAAATCAGCGCGCAGTTGCGCGGTGACGAGCTCGACGCGGTCGAGCATCACCAGTTCGACTTCAGGCCAATGCCTGGCCATGCGCCGTGCTACCGCCAGCATGAACCTGCCATCGCCGGCGCCGATCTCCAGAATGCGGCGCGGCGGCTTTGCCACGAACTTCCTGAGCAACGACGCCATGATCGGCGCCTGAAACATCAGCATGTTGATGCGACGAAGGTCGCGGCGCGAGGCAAGTGCTCGCGGATCGTCGGCCGCAAGTCCGTCAAGGATTTCCGGCGCAAGCCGACGGTGATCCAGGCCGCTCATGACACCGTTCGAAAAAGCATGGTTTCGGCTGTCAGTCCGGGTCCGAACGACATGCCGCAGCCGAGCAGGCCCGGCGGCGCCTTGAACATCTCTTTCATCACGAACATGACAGTCGCGGACGACATGTTTCCGTATTTGCGCAACACCTCGCGCGATGGCGCAAGCGCGGCGGGCGCGAGCTTCAAGGCCCTGTCGACGGCGTCGAGCACCGAACGTCCGCCCGGATGCACGGCCCAAAGGTCGATCGCCTCGACCGGCCGGCCACCGAGGATGGCGGCATGGTTGTCCCGCAACGCTTCATGAATCGCCGCCGGGACATGGCCGGAAAGAAACATTTCAAAACCATGGTCGCGAATGCTCCAGCGCATCAGATCCCGCCGCTCCTGCGCCACCATGCCGTGAAAGCTATCGAGCTCGATGCCGTGCGGCTCGGCGGTGATGAGCGCGGCCGCGCAGCCGTCGCCCCAGAGGCAGAACGACAGCAGCTTTTCCAGCTCGGCGGTTTCACGCAGATGCATGGTGCAGAGTTCGATATCGACCAGGAGGACCCTGGCGTCCGGGTCGGAGCGGACGATGTGGCGGGCAAGCTTGAGACCGTTGATCGCCGCGTAGCACCCCATGAAACCAATCATCGTGCGTTCGACCCCGTTCGGCAGCCCGCATCGCGCAACCAGATCCAGATCGATGCCCGGCGCCGAAAAACCGGTGCAGGTGGTGACGATGAGATGGGTGACGCGCGAAGCGTCATCGCCAAGCTGCAATCCGTCCACGCCTTTTTGCGCCAGGACAGGTGCGGCATCGTCAAACATGGCCATTCTCACGGCCGTTCCGGGAAACGCACCCCTGATGAAAGTCCCGGCCAGATCGGCGGACGGTCCTTCGGGGTCGGAAGCAGGCGCAAAGCAGGAATAGCGGTGCTCGATGCCGGCAAGATCGGCCATGCGCTCGAAGATTCTGCGACGATCGGGCGCAACCATGGAGGCCGCGAAACGCAGGTAGAATTGATGAACCTCGTGCTCCGGCACCGCTGTTGCGATCCGGTTGATATAGGCTTTGGCAGGCATATTCCGTCTCCTGGGCGTCGTGCACGATGTAGCGTGGGCCACCGCCGGAGGGTTTCTTGCTCATCGGCACCCGGTGCTGGACACCAGGCTGTGAGCGTTGGCTGTTCGATAAACGCTTCGGAAACCGATTTCATCCCGAAGGTTTGGCATGTGCCGTGCCAGGCAGACGGCTCGAACCTGTCGGACGGCTGTGGCGCGTTAGCAACAAAACGGCTTGACCTTCCTGTAGCTGGAACCCTTAGCGTTGCTGCGCAAGGTAGGAGACGACAATGCATCGACGCGGCTTTCTGGCGGCAGGTCTGGCGACGGTTCTTGCGAGCCCGCGCGCCCTCGCCCAGATGAAGATGGACGACATGCCCGGCATGGGCGCTCACGCAGGCCACGACATGGCGGTGCCGCCACAGAGCGCCGTCGTGCTGCCCGAAGGAGAGACGCTGCGCGACTTGCCTCTGCTGGCCAACGAGGCCGCTACCTCAGGCCTGTTCAAGGCGAAGCTGACGGCCGAACCCGCCAAGGCTCGTTTTGCCGAAGGGCTCGACACGCCGATCCTCGCCTATAACGGCACTAGCCCCGGGCCGTTGATCGAGGTGGTCGAGGGCAGCCGCGTCGAGATCACCTTCGCGAACCGGATTCCGGATGAGGCAAGCACCATCCACTGGCACGGTATGCCGGTGCCGGCCGATCAGGACGGCAACCCGATGGACCCGGTCGCGACGGACACCGAGCGCACCTACAGCTTCGAGCTGCCGGAAGGCAGCGCGGGTTCATACTGGTACCATCCGCACCCGCACGGCAAGACGGCCGAGCAGGTCTATCGCGGCCTTGCCGGGGCGTTCGTGGTCAAGCCGAAGGTTGATCCAATTCCGCTCGAATATGGCGATACCGTGCTGGTGTTCACCGACCTTCGCCTTGCCGCCGATGGCACCATGCCGGACAGCACGACGGTCGACCTGATGAATGGCCGCGTCGGCGACCATGTGCTCGTCAATGGACAGAAGAACCCGGCGCTGGCGGTGCCGGTGGGCGCGAAACGGCGCTTCCGGCTCTACAATGCGACCAACGCGCGCTTTTTGCGGCTCTCCTTCGATGACGCGCCCATGACGATCATCGGAACCGACGGCGGCCTGCTGGAAGCGCCGGTCGCCGCCGACGACATCCTGCTCAGCCCGGCGGAGCGTCTCGAACTGATCGTGTCTTTCGACAAGCCCGGCCCCACCACGCTGTATACGCTCGATTACGATCGCGGCTGGATGGGCGCAGGCCGACCGGCCGATGCAGGCCTGACGCTCTTTACGGTCAATGTTTCGGAGACGCCGGCCGAGGCCATCCCGCCACTGCCCGACAGGCTGCGGCCGATTGCGCAACTCGGTGCGCCTGCCGTCAACCGTCGCTTCGTCTTCACCGAAACCATGGCCATGAACGCGAACGGCATGGAGATGGGGTTCCTGATCAACGGCGCCGCCTTTGACATGGGCCGCATCGATGTCGTCTCGAAAGCAGGCGAGGTCGAGCTCTGGGAAATCGCCAACAAGGCGGACATGGACCATCCCTTCCATGTGCACGGCACGCAGTTCCAGGTGGTAGAGCACGAACGCGACGGCCAGGTCTCGAAATCGGCCTACCTGGCCTGGAAGGACACCGTCAACGTTGCGCGCGGCGAGACGGTGCGGCTGCTGCTGCGGCAGGACCGGCCGGGGTTGCGCATGTATCACTGCCACATACTGGAGCATGAGCAGCTCGGCATGATGGGGATCGTCGACGTGCAGGCATAATCTGCCGCTGAGCGGCTTGGCGATTCTGCGAAAGAGGGACAAAAATGAAGCTGAGGACCCGGCCGACGGAGTTAGCTGGGGTTGTTGCTACGCTGCTGGCTTCGACCTGCACCGCAGGTGCTCACCCTCACGTATTTGCGGAGGCACAACTTAACGTCAGTCTGTCATCGGACAAGACGACCGTAAAAACCTTGCGGCATCTTTGGCGCTTTGACGAGCTGTTCTCGAGTACCGTGACGATGGAGTTCGACAAGAACTCAGATCTTCAGCTCGACGTTGCCGAGATGCGGGCGGTGTCGGAAACCATCTACGCGTCGCTCGCGGACTACAACTATTTCCAGATCGTCACGGTGGATGGCAAAGACGTAGCCATGAAAGCCCCGGCATCGCTAAGCGTGCAGTTCGATAACGGCCAGTTGGTCGTGTCCTTTGAATCCGAGCCCAAAACCCCGCTTGCGCTGTCCGGGAAAGTGGATTTCGGGGTCTACGATCCGACGTTCTACACGGCGATCGATTTTGTCACGGACGACAAAATCGCCGTTGACGGTTTGCCGTCTAGCTGCGAGCGCACAGTTCTTCGCCCCAGCGCCGAGGATGCGATCGCGCAGAACCAAAGCAAATTGACGGACGCGTTTTTTAACGATCCGACGGGTACGAACATGGCCAAGATCTTCGCCACCAAGCTTGAGCTCAACTGCAAAGCGGGCTGATGACCGTTCACAACCACTTCAGCAGAACCATCATCAAAATGAGGTAGCGGCCGACTTTTGCTATCGTGACGATGGCCAGAAAGCTCCAGAACGGCTCTTTCAACACTCCGGCAGCGAGCGTCAACGGATCGCCTATCACGGGCATCCAGCTGGCCAGCAATGACCACCGCCCGAAACGCCGGTACCAGTTGGCGGCTGAACTAAGGCGGGCGGGTGTAACAGGGAACCAGGGATAAGACTGGAATCGGAGCAGGCCTCGGCCCAACGCCCAATTGATCACCGACCCCAGGACGTTGCCTGCCGAGGCAACGGCCAAGAGCGCCCAAGGCTCATAGGTGCCGCGCAGCGACAGAGCCACCAGCACCCCTTCAGACTGGGCAGGCAGAATGGTTGCTGCGATCAACCCGCTCAGAAACAATCCTGCATAAGCAGCAAATCCGTCCAAGTGCTGGTTATCGCGGCTCACCTGGCGCTGGTTTCGGCGAATCAGCGGCGCTGGCGACGAGCAAGCGAGCCGAGTCTTTCATTTCAAATTCCCCTCTGGATGCGCACGGCACTTACCTTGATGGTTCCTGTCGCTGGAAGGTCAAGTGCAAAACGCCTACATCCGCTCGATCCGAAATTGCCACGGCATGTTGACCTTCCAGTAGCCGGAAGGTCTATGTCCTCCGACAAAGGAGATTTTCACCATGAACATCGGCATCGCTTCCGAAAAATCAGGCTTGCCGTCCAAGACCATACGCTACTACGAGGACATCGGCCTTCTAAGCCCGGCCCGGACGGACAACGGCTATCGCGATTATTCGCCGGCCGATATCCACCGCCTGCGATTCCTGCAGCGCTCGCGCAGCCTGGGGTTTTCGGTCGACGAGTGCCGCCAATTGCTGTCGCTCTATCGCGACAAGGATCGCGAGAGCGCCGACGTAAAGGCCATCGCGCAAGCCAAGCTGGTGGAGATCGACCGGAAGATCGCCGAGCTCATTGGATTGCGCGGCCTGCTGCATCATCTGGTCGAACACTGCCATGGCGATGAGCGGCCGGATTGCCCGATCATCGACGAATTGGCAGGACAGGACACGGCCCAGTGAGGCTGGCTTTTGCAGCGGCAGGGCTGTCGCTTGCCTGCGTCTCCGCAGTGGTGGCCGCGGCCGGCTTTGACCCAATCGTCGCGACGCGCCAGTCCTCGATGAAGGAGATGGCCGCCGCCGCGAAAACGATCGCCGGGATGTTCGACGGCAGGCTGGCCTACGACGCCGCGGCCTTCAAGGCGGCGGCCAAGACCATCCGCGACCGCACCGGCCCTGCCCTGATCGCGGAATTCCCCAGCGCGACATTGGGTGCGCCTTCGGGTGCCCGGCTGGAAATTGACCAGGCCCGTCCGGAATTCGAGGCGCTGGCCCGTCACATGGGGACGCTGGCAAGCGCCCTGGCCGCCAAGGCCGAGCGGGCGCCCGCCAACATCACCGACGACATGAGGATGGGTTCCGGCCCGGCGATGGACGGCGGCAGCCTGCTTGGCAAGCGGCCGGCGGCGGAAGCCGATCCTGCCAGGCTTCCCGCCGAACATCTCTTGCACCTCATCTTGCAGGATTGCTCAAACTGTCATTCGAAGTTTCGGCAAAAAGTCCTGTGATCGCCGAGCCGAGCACATTTTGATCATTCGCAGTTCCAAGCTAATGCCCCGGCCCGATGCCCAATTCGCTGCGGCGCCAGGCGGCCGGCGAGATCCCCACCGAGCGCTTGAACTCTCGCCCGAAATGATAGACGTCGCAGAAGCCACAGGCCTCGGCGATCTCGGCCAGGGGCTGGTCGCTTTGCACCAGTAGCGACTGCGCCTGCATCAGCCGCTCGCGCATCAGCCACTGGTGCGGACTTGTGCGTAGATGCTTCTGGAACAGCCGCCGGATTTGCGACGGGCCAAGGCCGGTAACAGTAGACAGGTCCGGCGCGCTCCAGGCGAATCCGGGTTCGCCGCGCATGGCGTCCACCGCTGCGGCCAGTGCCTTCGGCAGATCGTCGGTGCCCGTGCCGGCCAGCGCGCGGTCGACCAAAAGCACGAATTCGGCGACCAGCTGGTTGAGCCGCAGGTCGAGACTGGCGTCGCGCCGCCGCAACGCGGCGAACAGCCGCTCGAACCACGGCACTGGGCTAATGGCTTCCGTGAACACGGCCCGCAAGGTCCCCTCGCCGAACAGCTTGCGGCGCAGGATCGCCGGGTCCGGCCCGTCGAGCCTGAACCAGAGCAGGCTCCACGGATCGTGCTCGTCGGCGGCATGAATATGCGGTGCCTCGTTCGCCATCCATACCAATTGACCCGGGCGTACCTCCAGCCGCTGCCCCAGCGTCTCAACCACGCCGCGGCCGGACAGGCAATAGAGTATGTCCTGGCCAGGATAGGCCGCGCGTTCTATCCGGTAATCCGGCGCCGCTGCGACTTTGCCGGCACGCAGCACGCTGAACGCCGTGCGGGTCCATCCTGCGGCTGGCACATAGTGGAAACTCTCGATAACAGACGTTCTTGCCCTCATGCGCGTTTTATACAAAAACTGCGCTATGCTGTCCATTTTGTTCCCGGTCTGGCGCCGCTATGGTCGCTCTCAAGAGGCAGGCGAGGTCGGCATTCATCGGCTGGAAATCTCGCCTTCCGGGCTTCAAGGCGCACCGCGCCAGTGACGGCCCGTTCGCGAAGACCAGGGAGGCAAGACGATGCTCGCGATGACCAAGGCTGAAAAGGAACGCTACGCCAGCGACGGATACATCATTCGCCAGGGGCTGCTGGCCACGGCGGAGGTGGACGACTTCCGCGACCACGCCCGCAGGCAGTTGGAGGCGGAGAGCAGGATCGGCGCGGTCATGGCCAAGGGCGACAAGGAGGGCAAGACCACGCTTCTGAAGATGTGGACCAAGGCCGAGGACGACAAATACGGGCTGCTCGCACGCGATGAGCGCATGGTCGACCTCGCCGAGGACGCCGTCGGCAAGCCGATCTACCTCTACAGCCACAAGATGACGATGAAGCAGCCCAACGAGGGCGGCGCCTGGGAATGGCATCAGGATTTCGGCTACTGGTACAATTACGGCTGCCTCGCACCGGAGATGATGAGCATCTATGTCGCGCTCGACAAGGCGACCCGCGAGAATGGCTGCCTGCAGGTGCTCAAGGGTTCGCACAAGCTCGGTCGCCTCAACCATATCCGCGAGAACGACCAGACCAATGTCGAGCAGGAGCATCTGGAAGCCGCGCTGAAGCGCTACGAGCATATCTATGTCGAGATGGAAGCCGGCGACGCGCTGATCTTCGATGGCAATCTGCTGCATCGCTCCGACGCCAACCGCTCCGATACCTATCGCTGGGGCTATATCTGCTCCTACAACGCCATCGAGAACGCGCCGTTCAAGAAGGTGCGCGAATACGGAAACTACGACGAATTGCGCAAGGTGCCGGCCGGTTCCTTCCGCAAGGCGTCCTGAGACCAAAGAAAGGCGCGGGCGATCACGCCCCGCACCTGACCGTGATCCCTGACCTTCGGGACGGAAAAAGATCAGGTCGAACAAAGAGATAGGGCCGCATCCTGAATCTGTTCGGGATGATCAGGCTCTCATGCATCGACCCGTGCGCGAGCTCAGCCCAGGTCGATGAGGGAAGAATGGGAGAAGCGTGGCGGAGCCGGTCGCGACCGGCATCTCGCCGCACGCAGGGAGGATGCTGTATGGCCGATGCGGTCAGGACCGGCGCGCGCGCGCCAGCCACGGACCGATTGACGTTGGCGCGGCTGTTGCGGGCGCGCGAGGCGGGCGTGTTCATCGCGCTGCTCGCGCTGTGCCTGTTTTTGTCGTTCGCCACTGACGGGTTCCTGACATCGCTCAACCTGCTCAATGTCGGTCGCCAGATCTCCCTGCTCGGGATCATGGCGGTCGGCATGACATTCGTGCTGATCGCCGGAGAGGTCGACCTGTCGGTCGGCTCGTCCTATGCTTTCTCTGGCCTCGCCACCGGCATGCTGATCATCGCCGGCTGGGCGCTGCTGCCGGCGATCGGCGTGGGCCTCGCCACTGGCGTCGCTATTGGCCTTATCAACGGCGTGCTCTCCACCTATGGCCGCTTGCCCTCGCTGATCGCGACGCTCGGCATGCTCTCCATCGTACGCGGTGCCGCCCTCATCCTGACCAACGGCCAGCCGGTGACAGTGAACGCCCGCAACGGCGCCCTGCCAGAGGTCCTGCAGTCGTTCGACTACATGGGTCAGGGCTATCTGTTCACCATCATCCCGATGCAGCTCGTCTTTTTCGTCATCATCGCCGCACTTGCCTGGGTGGTGCTGTCCTTCTCCAATTTCGGCTTCCGCGTTTACGCCGTCGGCGGCAGCGCCAAGGCGGCGCGCGTTTCCGGCATCTCTGTCAACTCCGTCAAGATCTGCGCTTTCGTGCTGATGGGGTTGCTGGCGGCCTTCGCCGGCATTTTGAGCATGGCCTTCCTGCCGAGCGGCCAGGCCGGACGCACCGGGGTCGGGCTGGAGCTCGACGTCATCGCTGCCACCATCGTCGGCGGCGCTTCGCTGTCGGGCGGCGAAGGCACGATCCTCGGCACCATCTTCGGCGTGCTGATCATCGGCGTCATGCGCAACGGCCTGGTGCTGATGGGCGTGTCGCCCTTCGTCCAGGAACTGATGATCGGTCTGGTCATCATCATAGCGGTCGGCATCGACAAATGGAGCACGCGCCGCACGAGCTGAAAGCAGAGCAACCAACAGGTCAAATCAAGGGCCAAACAAGGGAGGACTATCCATGAAATTCAGACACGTCATTCTCGCAGCCGCACTCAGCCTGCTGCCGCTGTCGGCCCATGCCGACGCCAAACTCGCCGATTTCGCGCTGGCCGATCGCATCAAGGCCAAGATCGCCGCCGGCCAGCCGCTCGACATCTATGTCTCCTACCACGACGTCTCCAACGAATTCGCGCCGTTCATGAAGACCGGCGTCGAGCGCGCCGCCAAGGAGGACAAGGTCAGTGCCCAGTTCATCGGTCCCGTCGGCGCCGATGCCGACGGCCAGATCAGCGAGATCGAAACGCTGATGGGCAAGATGGACGGCCTGGCGATCTCCTCGGTCTCGACCGATGCGCTGGCGCCGCTGATCGACCGCGTCATCGCCGCCGGCATCCCGGTCGTAACCTTCAACACCGACAATCCAGAGAGCAAGCGCCTCGCCTTCGCCGGCCAGGATCTCGTCCAATCCGGCCGCGAGGCCGGCAAGCTGATGGCCAAGGTGCTGGGCGGCAAGGGCAAGGTGATGATCACCACGATCGACGCCGCCGCCCAATGGTCGCTCGATCGTGAAAAGGGCGCGCGCGAAGCGCTCAAGGCCGAGCCCGGCATCGAGGTGGTCTCCACGCTCAACACCGGCACCGACCCGCAGAAGATCTATTCGGCGATCGAAAACGCCATGCTGGCCAATCCGGCGATATCGGGCGTGCTGTCGCTCGAATGCTGCTCGACGCCGGCCGCTGGCACCTGGGTCGAACGCAACAAGGCGGCCGACAAGGTCAAGGTGGTCGGCTTCGATCTGCTCGACCAGACGGTGCAGCTCGTCCAGGACGGCAATGTCCAGGCGACGATCGACCAGGCACCCGAGAAGCAGGGCTTTGCCGCGGTCGACCTGATCGTCCAGTTCCTGAAGGGTCAGCCGATCGAAAATCTCGACACCGGCGTCGGCGTCTACACCAAGGAAAACATCGCCGAGGTCGCCAAGAAGTAACATGCCAGCGTAACGGGGCTGCCGGCCACCGAGGCCGGCAGCTCTTCGTTCAGCCAGCCCCATGACCAAGCAACAGACGCCTGCCCCCATCGTCGAAATCTCCGGCCTGACCAAGCGGTTTCCCGGCGTCCTGGCGCTCGACCGTATTTCCGTCGACTTCCGTCCCGGCGAAGTGCATGCCGTCATCGGCGAGAACGGCGCCGGCAAATCGACCTTGATGAACATCCTTGCCGGCGATCTGCAGCCGGACGGCGGTGATATCCGCATCGACGGCAGGCAAGCCACCATCCCCTCGCCGCTGGCCAGCCGGGCCGCCGGCATCACCGTCGTCTATCAGGAACTGGCGCTCTGCCCGACGCTGACCATCGCCGACAACATCATGATGTCGGACATGGCGGCGCGCTCGGCCGTGTCGATGGTGCCTCGCGAGGCGATGCGACGCGAGGCGCGCGCCGCCTTGTCCCGCCTCGGCATGGGCAAGCTCGATCCCGACACCAGGGTCGGCCGGCTTTCCGTCGCCGAGATGCAGCTGGTCGAAATCGCCGGCGCCATCCGCCAGCGCGCCCGCGTGCTCGTGCTAGACGAACCCAATTCCGCGCTTTCCAAACGTGAGAGCGAGCGGCTGTTCGACATTATCCGGCAATTGCGCAGCGAGGGTGTCACCGTCATCTATGTCTCGCATCATCTGAAGGAAGTGCTCGACCTTGCCGACCGCATCACGGTGATGCGCGACGGGCGTACCATCGAGACGCTGGACAATGACGGCCTGTCGGAAGACCGGCTGATCCGCGCCATGGTCGGTCGCGATCTCAACACGGCGGCGCAGTGGTCGCTACAGCCTGAGGCGCGGTCGGATGGCGCACCGATAGTGCTGTCCGTCGAGACGCTGACCGCACCGGGCCTCGATGGCTTGACCTTTCACGCACGGGCCGGCGAAATCCTCGGCATTGGTGGTCTGCCGGATTCCGGCAAGGACACGCTTGGCGAGGCCCTGTTCGGCCTGTGCGGCCGTAGCGGCCGCATCACCATCGACGACAAGGAATTGCGCGCCGCCGATCCGCACGCCTCCATCCGCAACGGCATGGCCCTGGTGCCGGCGGACCGGCGCGGCGCCGGCGCGCTGTTGGCGATGAGCGTCGCCAACAATGTCGTCTCGGCCTCGCTGCCGCGCTTTTCGCTTGCCGGCTTCATGCGGCGCGGCGCGGTCCGCAGCGAAGCCCGCGCACAGGTCGCTCGGCTCGACGCGCGCATTTCACATCTTGGCCAGAAACTGGCGACATTGTCCGGCGGCAACCAGCAGAAGATCATCCTCGGGCGCAGCCTCGTCACCAGTCCGCGCGTGCTAATCCTGCACGAGCCGACGCGCGGCGTCGATGTCGGCGCCAAGGCCGAGATATACGCCATCCTGCGCGGCATTGCCGGCGAAGGCGTGGCGGTGGTCATGATCTCATCGGAGATTCCGGAATTGATCATGAACGCCGAACGCGTTCTGGTGCTGCGCAACGGCCGGATCTCGGGTGAACTGACCGGCTCCGGCATCAACGAAGAAGCGATCCTGGCGCGCGCCATGGCGTCCTAACGAGGCCCTGAACGAGGCATTGATGACCACCAGACCCCAGATCACCCCCAAGATCACAATCGTCGGCAGTTTCGCGGTAGGGCTGACCATGCGGGCACCCAAGCTGCCGATCTTCGGCGAGACGATGCTCGGCACCGATTTCGACATGGGACCGGGCGGCAAGGGCTCCAACCAGGCCGTCGCCACGGCAAGGCTGGGCGCCGCCTCTTCGCTGGTCGCCATCATCGGCACCGACAAGCTGGCCGGCATCGCCACCGACCTTTATGCCGCCGAGGGCGTGGATTCGAGCCTGGTCACGACGCGTGCGGAGCGCGCCACCGGCGTCGGCTTCATCATCCTCAACGACAAGGGCGAGAACTTCATCATCCTCGACATGGGCGCCAACGAGTTGATGGACGCTGCCACCGTCGACACTGCGGACCGGCGCATTGCTGAAAGCGATGTCGTTATGACCGTGCTCGAAGTGCCGATCGCTGCCGCCGCCCGCGCCATGGAGCTCGGCCGCAAGCATGGCGCCCGCACCATCCTCAATCCAGCACCGGCACGCCAGCTTCCCAACACGATTTTCGCCTCGGTCGACTATCTGACCCCAAACGAGAGCGAATTGCGCATCCTGCTCGGCCTGCCGGCCGACGATCCGCGCTCCTCGCGCGAGCTCGCCGGTGAGTTGCGCCGCCGCGGCGTCCGCAATGTCGTGGTGACGCTCGGCCGCAGCGGCGCGCTGATCCTGACCGACGAACTCGATGTGATGGTGCCGGCGGTGCCGGTGAGCGTAGTCGACACGACCGGCGCCGGCGACGCGTTCAATTCGGGCTTCGCGGTGGCGCTCGCCGAAGGCCGCGACATCGTCGAGGCGGTCCGCTTCGGCGTCGTCTGCGGCGCGATCGCATGCACCGAGCTCGGCGTCATTCCCGGCCTGCCCCAGCGGGCCAAGGCCGACGCGCTCTACGCCCAGGCAATGAAGACAACATGGAAGGAAACGACATGAACCGAAACCGGCTGCTCAATGCCGAACTGGCGCACGCCATCGCCTCGATGGGCCATGGCGACCTGATGATCGTCTGCGATGCCGGCTTTCCGATCCCCTCGACCGCCTGGCGCATCGACCTCGCCATCTCGCCCGACGTGCCGGACCTGGAGACCGTGCTGGCGCCGATCGCCGCCAGTTTCATCGCCGAGCGCGTCGGCTATGCCGACACGCTGCCGGTGCACAATGCGCCGTTGTTGGCCAAGCTGAAGCGGCTGTTCCCCGACGCCGATTTCGAGACGACCAAGCACGAGACCATCCTCGGCGAGATGGCGGCGAAGGCCAAGGTCATCGTGCGCACCGGCGCCTTCGATCCGTGGGGCAACATCCTGCTTTATTCGGGCGTTGACGTGCCAGCCTGGTTCTCCAAGCCGGGTGTCGTGGCGCCGGATTACTACGCCAGGAAGCTGAAAGGCTGAGATGCCGCGGATCTTCGATTTCGGCGGCCGCGAGGTCGAGCGCAGCGTAACCGTCGCAGGTCTGCGCGCACTCAAGGGAACCGGTCGGCATGCCGCCCAGGTGACGGCGGAGACGGCGGACGAGGCGGCGGCCGCGGAGGCAGCCGGCGTCGAGATGGTCGTCTGCCGCGCCGCCAATGTCTTGCGCGTGCGCGAGGGTTCGCGCCGCGTTTTCGTCACCGCTGCCCTCGGCTTCGCCGACGCCGTCACCGGCGACGAGATCCTGCGCACCGCCTTCAGCGCCATCACCTCGGGTGCCGATGCGGTGATCACCGGGCGCGGCCATGACAGCGTGCGGCTCCTCGCCAATGAACAGATTCCAGTGATGGGGCATCTCGGCTTCGTGCCGCGAAAATCCACCTGGGTCGGCGGCATCAGGGCGGTCGGCAAGACCTCGGCCGAGGCGCTTGAATTGTGGGACCGCTTCCGACGGCTCGAGGATGCCGGCGCCTTCGCCGTCGAATGCGAGATCATCGCGGCCGAGGTGATGGCCGAGATCAACCGCCGCACGTCGCTCGTCACCGTCTCGCTCGGCTCGGGCACTGAGGCGGACGTCATCTTCCTGTTCACCTCCGACATTTGCGGCGAGAGCGCCCGCCTGCCACGTCACGCGCGGACCTGGGGCAATCTGGCCGCCTTGCACCAAGCCGTCAGGGACGCGCGGGTCGAGGCGCTGTCGGGCTTTCGCAAGGAGGTCGCCGGCGGCAGTTATCCCAACGACGCCGAAGTCGCCGGCATTACTGAGGCGGAGCTCGAGGAGTTTCGCAAAGCAATCGCTTCAGTCAAAAGCTAACGCTCGACTGACCAATCTCCGACGTTGGCGCTGCCCCTCATTGCCCTGCCGGGCATTTCTCCCCGTAAACGGGGAGAAAGAAGCTGGCCGCAACCTTGGCACCCTTTCTGCAATGCTGGAGATTGGCGAAAGCCTTAGCGACAGCGCACTTCTCCCCGTCACTATACGGGGAGAAGTGCCCGGCAGGGCGATGAGGGGCAGCGCAAATCTGAATCGGTTGCGCTCAGTAAAACTTGATAATTTCTATCATGAAATATATCAAGGCCGGGAGATCATGCCATTACAGGGAAACGGAAGTGGCCTTTGCTCCACGCATGGAAAGTCGCATTCAGGGTTTTTCAGTCATAGGCGGCCTGAAAGGGCATGTCTGGGACGGCGTCGTCGCCGACCTCTGGGACGTCTCGTGCGGGGACAAAGCGGAGGGCTATTATGTGTCTCCCGACCCCCGCCTCTTTGTCACGCTGAAGGTCGACGGCGACGGCGCCTTTTTCGTCGAGGGAGCGCGGGGTGAACGGCGCCGTCACGATCGGGCATTTTCCATGGCCTACATACCGGCAGGCGTGCCGATCAAGGGTCGGGTCGAGGGGTTGCGCCGTATCAAGCATCTCGATCTGCATTTCGACGAGGCGGCGCTGACACGCCGTTTCGGCGGCAGCCTGGATCGCGAGGCCTTGCATGTGTCGCGCTTCCAGTTTTGCGACGACCGGATCGCAGCACTCGCCGGCCTGATCGCGATCGAATGCGACAGCGGCCTGCCGATGCACGATCTCTATGGCGAAGGCCTGCTGAACGCATTGTTCGCCGGGCTTTTTGAGATCGGTCGACCGGACGGACAACGGCGCCGCGCCCCGCTCTCCCGCCGCAAGTTGCGCCTTGTCACCGACTATATCGACGCGCATTGCCTAGGCAAGATTCGCCTCGCCGATCTCGCAGGGCTGACCGGCCTATCGGAAACCGCCACAAGCCACGCCTTCAAGGCGGCCACCGGCGTGCCGCCGCACCGTTGGCAAATGCAGGCGCGGGTCAGGAAAATCCAGGCCATGATGGCGCACGACCACGCTTCGCTCAGTGATATCGCCGAAGCCGCCGGCTTTTTCGATCAGGCGCATCTGACGCGGGTGTTCAAATCCATCGTTGGATTGACGCCGGGCGCGTGGATGGCCGCCCACCGGCGCCAATGACATTCCCCGCAGCATGAAGTCGCGATGTCCGCCTTTTGGACAAAAACCGACAAACCGCGCAAATCCATCCAATGATCCGCTAATAAGTTGAGGTAAACAGTCAGGTATATGCGTTTCGAGAACCTGGGGTTTGCCTTATGAACAGAATCTGCCGGATGAAGCTGCTTTTGGCAGGCGCGGCCATCGCCATGATCCCGCCCGCGACCGCGTTCGCGCAGGATGCGCAGAACACCACCCAGCTCGAACCCGTGGTGGTCGAGGGCGATGCCGGCGACAGCGCGACCGGACCGGTCGACGGCGTCGTCGCCAAGAAGACCAGAACCGGCTCCAAGACCGCGACCGAGCTCAAGGAAATCCCGCAATCCGTCTCGGTGATCGGTCGGCAGGAGATTGACGATCAGGGCGCCCAGAAGGCCGACGAGGCGCTGCGATACACCGCCGGCGTCTTCACCCAGCCCTTCGGTCCCGACAGCGACACCAACTGGATGTTCATCCGCGGCTTCCAGGCGACGGCCACCGGCATCTACATGGATGGGCTGCAACTGTTCAGCTACGGCTTCGGCGGCTTCTATGTCGATTCCTTCGGGCTCGAACGCATCGAAGTGCTGAAGGGCCCGGCCTCCGTGCTTTATGGCGGCAGCAATCCGGGCGGCATCATCAACTATGTCAGCAAGCGTCCCGACGGCAGGCAGCGCTATGTCGAGACCGGCGTCAATGACGCCGGCAATGTCTATCTCGGCTTCGATATTGGCGACGTCGCCAGCGACGGCGTGGTCAGCTATCGCGTCAACGGCCGCGTCGCCGGTGGCGATACCTACAGCGACCTGCAGGATGGCTGGCGCGGCATCATCTCGCCCAGCATCACCTGGCAGCCCGACGATCAGACCAGGCTGACGGTGCTCGCCAATTTCAGCCACATTGACGAGAACCACAATGGCGGCAGCTTCCTGCCCTACGAAGGGACCGTCGTCGACAGGATTGTCGGCGGCGTGAATTATGGCCGCATCGACCGCGACGCCAATTTCACCGAACCGTCCATCGACCTCTACGAGCGCGAGCAGGGATCCCTCGGTTATGAGTTCGAGCACACCTTCGACAATGACTGGACCGTTCGTTCCAACGCCCGCTTCACCACCGCCGATATCAAGGAGGTCAGCGTCTACCCGAACGGCTGGTCGACCATCGGAGGTCCCACCGACCTGGCCCGTATAAATTTCGACCACGACACCCAGGCGAAAACCTTCCTCCTGGACAACCAGATCGAGGGCAAGGTGGTGACCGGCCCGATCGAACATACGATCCTCGCCGGCCTGGACTTCAAATATTACAATATCGACCAGGTGCAGTCGTCCGGCCTCTACGATCCAAACTATGACAATCCAATCGATGCCTTCCACCCCGTCTACGGCTCGCCGTTGACGCCGCGTGTCAGCTACCTCAACCAGGACCTGACGCAAAAACAACTCGGCTTTTACGCCCAGGACCAGCTCCGTTTCGGCGATGGCTGGCTGGTGACGCTAAACGGCCGCTACGACCGGGGCTGGCTCAGCGCCGACAACGGCCCGACCTACTACTCGGCGAACTCCAGTTCGCAGAGCAGCACCGTTGGCGATTTCTCCGGCCGCGCCGGCCTGGCCTATGAATTCGCCAACGGCGTCGTCCCCTACGCCAGCATCGCCACCTTCTTCAATCCAATCATCGGAACCGACGCCAATGGCGACCTGTTCAAGCCGGAGGAAGGCGTGCAGTACGAGGTTGGCGTCAAATATGTGCCGACCTTCATCGATGGCCTGTTCACCTTGTCGCTCTTCGACCTGACGCGTCAGAACGTGCCCTCGAACGTCACTCTCTTCACGCAGATGCAGACCGGCGAGGTGCGCTCGCGCGGCGTCGAGCTCGAAGGCAAGGTCAACGTCACCGAGGACTTCCGGGTGACAGGCGCTTTCACCGCTTACGATATCGATATCACCAAGGACGAGGACCGCGACCTGATCGGCAAGACGCCCTTCATCGTGCCCGAAGTGATGGCCTCGGCGTCGGTCGACTACACGTTCCGTGGCGATTGGTATGACGGCATATCGATCGGCGCCGGCGTGCGCTACATCGGCTCCTCATGGGCCGACAACGAGAACACATCGAGGGTGCCGGCCGTCACCTTGGCCGATCTGAAGCTCGGCTATGAGAAGGAGAATTGGGGCGTCGACCTGAACATCACCAATCTCTTCGACAAGACCTATGTGGCGAGTTGCCAGACACTTTTAACCTGCTCCTACGGAGAAGGCCGGTCATTCAAGCTGAAGGCCCATACGACTTGGTAGTTATGTGCCGCAACCGATGGCGATAGTCCGCTTCCACAACAGAAGGCAGTTGCTTGCGCTGGCGGCCATAGCCCTGCTGCCGCCGATCGCCGCCTCAGCAGCGCCGCTGCGCGTCGCGGCGATCGACTGGGGCATGCTGGAAACCTTGCTGGCGCTCGGCATCGAGCCGGTCGCGGCGACCGAACTCATCCAGTTCCGCAAGATCGCGGTAGAGCCGACCGTCCCTCAATCGGTGACCGATCTCGGCCTGCGCGGCACGCCCAGTTACGAGCTGCTGCGCATCGTCGCGCCCGATCTCATCGTCATCTCCAACTTCTACGAGTACCAGCGTCCCATGCTCGAGCGCATCGCGCCGGTGCTTGCACAAACGGTCTATGCGCCCAGCGAGCCGCCCTATCCGCTCGCAGAGGCAACGGCGCTGATGCTCGGCGAAAGGCTCGGGCGACAGGCCGAGGCGAAACGCTGTGTCGAGGAGACATCGGTCGAGATCACCCGATTGCGCGCCGCGCTGCCAGCCGCCGGGCGGCCTGTCTTCGTCATCAGCCTTGGCGATTCACGCCATTTCCGCGCCTTCGGCCGGGATTCGATGTTTGGCGACGTGCTCCAGCGTCTCGGCATGAAGAACGCCTGGACCGACGAGACAAACTACAGCGCCGCCGCTCCGGTCGGACTGGAAGCGCTGGCCCGCGTTCCCGAGGCATCGATCCTCGTCGTCTCGCCACTGCCGGCTGATGTCGGCCGCTCGCTTCCAGAAAATGCCTTGTGGAACGCATTGCCGGCTGTCCAAGAAGGGCGTGTCGCGGTGCTGGAGCCGATCAATCATTTTGGCGGCCTGCCCTCGGCGCGCCGCTTCGCACGCCTGGCCACGGCGGCACTTGCCGGGCAGAGCCATGGCTGACCGTGCCATGACCGAGCGCGCCACGACGGGCCACGCGCTACCGCCGACCGCGCTCTGGAGCCTCCTCGCGCTGGTGGCGGCGATGCTGTTCGCATGGCGCGTCGGCATGCAGTGGCCGACCGCGCTGCCGGGCGACGGTGTCGATCTCGACCGCGTCATCCTTTTTTACAGCATCCTACCGCGCGCGGCGGTGGCGATGCTGGCCGGCGCCGTCCTCGGCTTGTCCGGCCTATTGCTGCAGCGCGTGCTGCGCAACCCGCTGGCCGAACCGTCGACGCTCGGCATTTCGGCGGGCGCGCAGCTCGCCATGACGGCCGCCTCCATCTACGCGCCGTTTCTGATGGAGCGGTCGCAAGGGCCGGTCGCCTTTGCCGGCGGCATTGCCGCGGTATTGCTGGTTCTGTTGCTGACCTGGCGGCGCGGGCTGGAACCCGTCTCCGTCGTGCTTGCCGGCATGATGGTGGCGCTGACCGCCAGCTCCATCAGCGCCGCCCTGATCCTCGCCAATGGCGATTATCTGTTCTCGCTGTTCATCTGGGGCGGCGGATCGCTGGTCCAGCAGGACTGGGGGCCGGCCATTGCATTGTCGGTCAGGCTTGCGGTCGGCGCCGTCGCCGCCCTGCTGCTGCTCAGGCCCCTGACGATCCTTGGCCTTGACGACGCCTCGGCGCGCAGTCTCGGCATCGCGCGTCACAGCAGCCGCTTTCTCGTCATAGCGATTGCCGTATGGATGGCGACCACCGTGACCGCCGAAGTCGGCGTCATCGGCTTCGTCGGCCTTGCGGCGCCCGCGCTGGCCACGCTTTCGGGCGCGCGAACGCTGCGGCAAAAGCTGCTGGCCGCGCCGCTGATCGGCGCCATCCTGCTGTGGCTGACGGATGGGCTGGTGCAACTGGCGGCCGGCACCGGTGGCGAGCGCATCCCGACTGGCGCCGGCACCGCTCTTCTGGGCGGCCCGGCCCTGCTCTGGCTGCTGCCAAGGCTGCGCATGCTCGAATGGCCGAACCTCGGCGCGCATGGCGCTTCTCCGCGCAAGGCCGGCCGTCCGTGGCTGATCATCCTGCTGTTGTTGCTGGTTATGCTTCTCGCGGCAGGAATAGTACTCGTTCTCGGACGCGGTCCGGCGGGCTGGTCGGTCGCCGGCGGCGACATGCTTTTTGATCTCGCCGCCTGGCGCGCGCCGCGGATTGGCGTGGCGGCGGCCGCCGGCGCCATGCTTGCGGCGGCGGGCGTCGTCATTCAGCGCATCACCGGCAATCCATTGGCAAGCCCCGAAGTGCTGGGTGTCGGCACCGGCGCCGGGGCCGGCCTGACCGCGGTGCTGGCGCTCAGCGCGGCGGCCGTGCCCGGCTGGCAACTCGCCGGCTCCATTCTCGGCGCGCTGGTGGTGCTGATCGCCATGCTGGCAATTGGTGCGCGGGCGAAATTCGGCGCCGAGCGGCTGCTGCTTGCCGGCGTCGCCATGAGTGCGCTGTGCAGCGCAATCATCACCGCAACGATCGCGATGGGAAATGCCCAGTCCTACGTCCTGCTGCGCTGGCTCAGCGGCTCGACCAGCCAGGCGACCAGCGTCGATGCCTGGCTCATGATCGCTTGCCTGGTGCTGCTGATATTGCCGCTGTTTCTCGCCACCCGCTGGCTCGATATCCTGCCGCTCGGCGAAAACACCGCGCGCGGGCTGGGCCTGCCTGTCGCCAACGGCCGGCTGACGCTGATCGTTCTCGCCGCGATCCTGACCGCGCTTGCCGCGATGTTCGTCGGACCGCTGAGCTTCGTTGGCCTCATTGCCCCGCATCTGGCACGGCTGGTCGGCTTTGCCCGCGCCCGCACTCACCTCGCCGGCGCGGTGCTGGTTGGTGCGTTGCTGATGATCGTGTCGGACTGGCTGTCGCGCATCGCGGCCTTTCCATACGAACTGCCCGCCGGCCTGTTCGCCTCGCTGCTCGGCGGACCATACCTCGTCCATCTGCTTGCAAAAGGAGTGCCGCGTCATGGCTGACATGCCGAGAAGCCTCAAGGCTTCCGCCGAGATCGCGCTGTCTTGTCCGCAAGACATCATGCAGCGGCTCTGCGCGCATTTTGCCGACCACGGCGACGTCGCCATTGACGGCGCCTGGGGCCGCATCGACACGGCTTTCGGCTCGGCCAGCATGGAAGCCTGCCAGCGCTGCCTGAGAGTTTTCGCAGAGGGCAATGACGAGACATCCCTGGCCTATGTAAAACTCTCCATCGCCGAGCATCTTTTCCATTTCGCAGCGGCGGAGAACCCCACCATCGTGTGGCGGGGCGATGGTGCGGCCGGCCAGCCCCTGCCCTATTTCCGTGAGATGCGTGTGGTGCGGACCGCCAGCGTGACGCCGCATATGCGGCGGCTGACCCTGGCCGGAAACGACCTTGGGCGCTTCGCGACCGGCGGGCTTCATGTGCGTCTGCTGCTGCCAAGGGATGGCGTCGTACCGGCCTGGCCCGTCACTGGCGAGGATGGCCGCCCGGCATGGCCCGAAGTGGAACGACGGCCGGACGTGCGCATCTATACGATCCGCCGCATCGACGTCGACAAGGGAGAGGTCGATATCGACTTCGTCCTGCACGACGGCGACGGCATGCCCGGCGCACGCTTCGCGGCCAATGCGCGGATCGGCGACATCGTCGGCATGACCGGGCCGGGTGGCGGCGACGTCGCCGTGGCGGACTGGTGCCTGCTTGCCGGCGACGAGACCGCCCTGCCCGCGATCGGCCGCATCGTGGAGGCGCTGCCGGCAGGCGTGCACGCTGTCGTGCGCATCGAAGTCGCCGATGGCGGCGAGGAACAGAAGCTGGTTTCGCGGGCGACGCTGGACGTGAAATGGCTGCACAGGAACGGCGTGGCCCCAGGCAAATCGACCTTGCTTCAGGATGCGGTCCGCAAGGTCAATTGGCCCGAAGACGGGCGCAGCGTGTTCGCCTGGGCCGGCTGCGAGCACAAGAGCTTCCGCGCCATCCGCTCCTACCTCAGGCAAGACCGGAAGCTGGCGCGCGACGCGCATCTCGTCGTCGCTTACTGGCGCTGCGGCTTCGAGGGCGACACCGCACGAACAGACTGACCGACCGGTTCGACTGGCTTACCGCAAGCTCGGACTGTTCGCCGACACGGTCAGGTCGAGCGCAACATGGCCCTGCGGCGCGCCGAAGCGAAGGAAAGCTTCCGAGAGCGTCGCGAACACCGGTCCGGCATCGCCCCTCAGCTTGGTGCAGAAATTCTTCGATTTGTCGAAGACGCCGGATGTCTTGAGGAAATCGATGCAGCCATAGATCTCGTCCATGTGGTGGCCTTCGCCGAGCGGATAGAGCGAGAACTGCGCGGCAACCTCTTGCCCAAGCTTTTCCGCAGCGTCGACATGCGCGCGCGCCGCGCCGATGCGCGCCGCCAGCGGCAGCTCGTGGCTGCCGCCGGAAATCGGCGTGCAGATCGGATCGTCGGGCTCGCCTGGACAGCCGCGCGACACCGTTGCCGACAACACGCAATGCACGCCGCTTGCCGCCGCCAATGCGAAGAGATCGCGCATGGCCGGGAAAAGCTGTTCGGGGGGACCGACGATCAGAGTCGAGATATCGTCGGTCTCGATGCGGAAATTCGCCCGGTATGGATCGAACGCCGAAAGCGCCCCGAGGATGACGCCGACGAAATCGTCGCACATCGGATAGAGGGAAATCTGTGCACCTGAAAACATGGTCGCCTCGCTCCGCTGGCATTACCCAGATCAGCTTGAGGGACCGAAGGCTTGGCGCCTTTATCTCAGCCCCGGCAATACGGAGCGCCCCTGTCGATAGGGCAGATCTAACACCGGGGTTCGACATGTGCAAGCAACGGGCACTCGCATGAACGCGCCGCGATGTCGCAGGCGCAGGGATCATTCCGCAGCGACTGGCTCAGCCTTGCGCGACAGCGCCAGATACATCCCGGCCATCATCAGCAGCAGCGCCAGCCAGAACAGCGCGCCCGGCTGCTCGCCGAAGAAAACCAGGCTCCAGAGAATTCCTGCCGCCACCGCCAGATAGTTGAACAGCGAAAAGCGCGCCGGACCAATGCGCGCGACAAGCGTGAAGAACAGCCAGAAGAAGACGGTGTTGATCGCCGCGGCGATGACGAGCGGCAGCAGCCCCGACATAATGCCATCGGATGGCAGCACCGGGCTGCCGAGCACCAGCATCACCACGCCTGCCACGGCCGCCGCACCCAGCAACGTTCCGGCAGCCATGGCGGCTGATGTGGCGTCCGCCGGCCGCAGCCATTTGGCGCAATTGTTGGCGGCGGCAAACATCAGCGGCGCCGAAAGGGCGACCAGGAACCAGAACACGCCGCCGGCGCCGATGACGCCGGCTCCCGGCGCCATGATCACCGCCACGCCGGCTATCCCGAGAAGCATGCCGAGCAAGGTACGCTGGTCGAAACGCTCGAGCCCGGCCAGCACGCCGATGAGCAAAGTGAGAATGGGCGAAAGGCAGAGCACCAGCGTGAGCACCGAGGCATCGAGATGCTCCGCCGCCTTGACCAATATGCCGATCGGCAGGCCGACGACCAAAGCGCCCATGACGACGTAAGCGCGCAGATGCGCTCCCGACAGGGCGAACCGTCCGCCGAGCACCACCAACAGTGCCAGGGCAAGGCCCGCCAGCAGCGATTGCAGAAAGGCAAAGCCCATTGGCGGCCAGAGTGCTTCAGCGGCGAGGCGATTCACCGCAAAGATGCCGCCATAGATCGCGGCGGCAAGCAGCAAGAGCGCGGCATCCGCAAGGCGGAATCGTCGCGAGGACGTTCGATCTTCATGCATGGCCGCATCATGCACCCGGCCTTAGCCAGGCGCCCTCCCTTTCCGGTCTCAGTGCAGAAGGCCGGCATACCTCTCCAGTCAGCGCCGGCTGGCGCGAAGCTCCGCAGTCCGTGCCTCGTCGACCGTCAGCAGGCCGGGCTCGGCCGCATCCTGCAACGCCACGCCGTAGACTTTTTCGGCGTCCTCCCGGCTCAGCCAGCCGCGATTGACGGTTGCCACGACGCGCCTGGGCTCGCGTTTCAGCGGATCGCCATAACCGCCGCCGCCACAAGCGGTGAACTCGATCCTCGCGCCATCCTCGATCGTCTCCTCGCTGAAGGCAGGAAGCACGATCCTGTCGCCGCCGCGGACCTTGATGGACTCGCTCTCCTTGCCATCGCCGCCGCCCAGCACGCCGCGCGGCGGGAAGGACGTGCCGTCGGCGGCGTAGACGATCGTCATATCGTGATCGAGCGGATAGAAGACGCCGCCGGTGGCAGGCGCGCCCTCGAATTCGCCGAAACCTTGCGAGCCGGGCAGCACGCCGCGACGTTCGATGACGATCGGATACATCGATTCATCGACCTCGACCGAGTCGAGCTGGATGAGCCCGGCATTGGCCGGGCCGCAATAGGTCAGCCAGCCATCATAGCCGTGCCGGGCGCCGCCGCCGGCATAGCCGACGAAGACCTGGTTGACATAGGATTTGCCGTTCTTGAACGGGTCCTCGCCGGAGATGACGCCGACGCCGGCCGGAAGATGCGAGCCGCTCTCGGCCTGCCCGTATGGTGCGCCCATGCGCGAGAAGACACAATTGCCGGCGATCATCAGCCGGTCGTTGACATTGGTGGTGGCGACCGAGGTGCCGACCGGATATTTCGGCTTGCCGACGACGCTTCCCTCGCGCAGCAGCACCTTGATCTGCGACTTGGCGCCCTCATTGTGCGGGATGCTTTCATCCAGATTGTTGAAGACGCCGATGCGGCAGGAGCCGGTGGCGGTATTCTCCGAAAGGTTCAGGCCGCCCGGCACATTGTCGATATTGTCGCGCGCATCGACGACGATCTCGCCCTTGACCGGATCAACATGGATGGTGAGCCGCACCGGGATGCCCTCGTCGGCCACGCCAGGCACCGGGTCGTGCCGCGTCTCATAGCTGTAGCTGCCGGCGGGCAATTTGGCGATCGCCGCCTTGGCGCAGCGCGCGCCATAGTCGAACCAGTCCTCGACGAAGCCCATGATCGTGTCGCGGCCGTAGCGCGTGAACAATTCGCCGATGCGGCGCTCGCCGGTGCGGCAGGCGCCGATCTGCGCGCGCACATCGCCCAGCCACATATCAGGCACGCGGTTGCGCATGGTGCCGATGCGCAGGATGTCCTTCTTCTCCTGGTAGTTCTGCGCCACCCGCACGCAGGGAAAATGCATTCCCTCCTCGAAGATGTTCTTGGCGAAAGGCAGATAGGTCGACGGCACCGGCGCGCCGGTATCGGCGTGGTGCGACAGCGCGACAACCCAGAACAGCGGCTCGCCCTCGTAAAACACCGGCATCGTCATGATCAGGTCGGCGTGATGGGTGCCGCCCGTATAGGGGCAGTTGTTGAGGAAGATGTCGCCTTGCGTGATGTCGTCGAAAAGCTCGGTCAGCGGCCGCGTCGCCATGTCCATCGACATGACGTGGATCGGCAATGCATCCTCGACCGAAACCAGTCTGTGGTCGTAGGTCAGGATGGCGCAGGAGAAGTCGCGCGCGTTCTTGATCACCGCCGAGCGGCTTGCCCGCATGACGACCAGCGTCATCTCGCGAACGATCGCCTCGAAGCGGCTCTTCAGCACCGACATCAGGAAGGGATCCACCCGCCGCTCCGCGACATCGAGCTCAGCTTTGTTGATGGCGTCCATAGCGTTACCTCACGCGGTTGCGGGGTTAGATGATGTTGACGACGAGATTGCCATAGCGGTCTATCTCGCCCTGGTGCTGGTTTTTCAGATAGGCGGTGAAAGTCTCGGCCTCGACCAGGCAAGGCCCGGCGAGACGGGCGCCGGCGCCGAGCTCGGCCATTTCGTAGACCGGCACGGTTTCGACGCGTCCGCTTTCCTGCTGGTAGATGCCGCGCCGGGCCTTGGGTTTGATGTCGCCGGATTGGCCCGCAAGCGTGTTCTTCTGCCAGAGATCCTGGCCGGAGCGCTTGCCGATGGCGCGCAGCTTCCATGCCGTGAACTCGACCACATCATTGTCGGCGCGGATCGAATAGATGCGCTCATGCATCTTGTGGAAGGCCTCGACCAGTCCGGGCAGGTCGTCGGCCGACAGCGTGCCGTTCTTGCTTTCGAACGGCACCTCGATCTCGAAGGACTGGTATTCGTAGCGGCCGAGGAAGGAGAATTCGAACTGGCGGTTTTCCGCCGCCACGCCGGCTTCGGCGAGGAAACCGTCTCCGGCCTGCCTTAGCCGCTTCAGCGCCTGGTTGACGCCGTCGACATTGAAATTGGCGTCCGAGGTCAAGAGCACCGCGCTTTCCTCGCTGCGGATATCGCAGATCAGGCCGCCGAAGGCGCTCAAGCCAGCCATGAAGCGCGGAACCATATAGCGCTTGAGGCCGAGGATGTCGGCCATCTCGGCGATGTGGATGGCGGTGGCGCCGCCGCCGCAGACAAAGAAGCTGTCGCGTGGATTGATGCCTTCGCGCACGGTGATTTCCTCGATCGCCGCGACCATGTTGTGGTTGCTGGTCGTGTAGATGGCGTAGGCCGCCTGCTCGCGCGTAACGCCGAGCCGCTCGGCGACCTTGTCGACTGCCGCTTCCGCGAGTTCCCGCTCCAGCTTCATCTTGCCGCCGAGGAAATAGTCCGGGTCGACAATGCCGAGCACGACATTGGCGTCGGTGACGGTCGGCTCGGTGCCACCCTTGCCGTAGCAGGCCGGGCCCGGCCGCGCACCGGCACTGCGCGGGCCGACGCGGAGCAGGCCGCCCTCGTCGACAAAGGCGATCGAGCCGCCACCGGCGCCGACCGAACGCACGTCGACTTTCGGGATGCCGAGCGAGTCATTGTGGATCATGCTGTCGGGCGTGACGATGATCTGGTGATCGCGCAGCGCCGAGACGTCGAAGGTCGTGCCACCCATGTCGCCGACGATGATGTCGGGTTCGTCGGACAGCGCCAGTGCCGCCATCGGCGCCAGCGTCGGTCCCGACATGACGCTGTAGATCGGTTTGCGGATCATGTCGGCGAGCGGCATCATGCCGCCGACGCAATTGGCGAGCAGCAGTTCGCCCTCGAAGTCTTCCTCGTCGAGCGCCGTCTTCAGCTTCTCGATATAGGTGCGCACGATCGGGTTGATCGAAGCATCGATGGCGGCGGCGATGATGCGCTTGTATTCGCGTGGCATCGGGTTGATCTCATGGCTGAGTGTGATCGGAATGCCGGGTAATTCCTGTTCCAGGATGGCGCGCACTGCAAGTTCATGCACAGGATTGACCACCGACCACAGCAGGCCGACCGCGACCGCCTCGACGCCGAGGCCGCGGAACTCGGCCGCCGCCTTGCGGACATCGTCCAGCGACAGCGGCGTGAGCTCGCGGCCACGCGCGTCGATGCGCCCGGCCACCGTCTTGGTCAGGTGGCGCGGCACATAGGGATCGGGATAGTCGAGGCGCCACTGGAAGGCGCCCTTGCGCGGCCCTTCGCGCAGCACGAGGATGTCCTGGTGACCCTCGGTCAGCACCAAGCCGACCTTGACCGTCTTGCGCTCGACCAGCGCATTGGTCGACACCGTCGAGCCATGCACGACGAGCTCTATCTTCTTCATGAAATCAGCGGGCTGCAGACCGTAGCCCTCGGCCGCGACATGCAGGACGTCGATGAAGCCCCTTTCGAATTCGCCGGGCGTGGTCGGCGACTTGAAAATGGCGATCTCACCCTTGCTGTTCGAGACAAGGCAGTCGGTGAAGGTGCCGCCAATGTCGATGCAAACTTGATAGGTCATGCATGTCCTCAATAAGAAGAGTTTTCAGCGCCTGGCGACGTCGCGATTGACGATCAGGCTGACGATGATGATGACGCCGAGGCAGATCTGCTGGAGATAGCCGTCGATCTGGACGAGATTCATGCCGTTGGAGAGCACGGTGATGAACAGCGCGCCGAGCAGGGCCGCGCCGACGCCGCCCTCGCCGCCGGACAGCCGCACCCCGCCGACGACGGCGGCGGCGATCGCTTCCAGTGTAAGATTGCCGCCGAGATTGGGTTCGCCCGAGCCGGTACGGGCGGTGAGCAGCAACGCGCCGAGTGCGGCCAGAACGGCGCACAGCGTATAGGCAAGCACCAGCACCGGCAGCGTGCGGATGCCGGCCGCCACGGCTGCCCGGGGATTGGCGCCGATGATGTAGAGGCTGCGTCCGAATTTTGTTGCCTTGAGCGTCAGGAACAGCAGCGCGTAAACCAGACCGGCGAACCAGATCGGGATCGGTATCGACAGCAGCGAGCCTTGCGCGAACTCCGCCGTCAGGCCACGCGGCAGGCCGGTGACCGGAAAGCCGCCGCTGATGGTCGAGGCAAGAGCCATCACCATGTTGGCCATGCCGAGCGTCGTCACCAGCGGGTTGATGCCGATGCCGGCGATCAGCAGCCCGTTGGCGAGACCGATCACGGCCGCGATCAGGATACCGATGCCGATGCCGTAGAGAATCGATGCGTCGCCGCCGCCCATCGCCACCATAGCCATCGAAGCGGCGACGCTGACCAGCGACACGGTGTAGCCCAGCGACAGGTCGAAGCCGCGCGTCAGGATGACCATGGTCTGCGCCATGGCGAAGATCGCCAAATAGCTCGCCTGGATGGCGATGTTGCGGAAATTGCCCAGCGACAGCACCCGCGGCTCGACCAATCCGAACAGCACCAGCGTGACGACAATGGCGATCGGCAGGCGAGCGGCGAGCAGCATGTCCTTGATGGCGGCGCCGGAGAGCGGGCCGACCGACTGGGCCTTGGTGCCTGAGGGTGTGCTCATGCCTGCCGCTTTCTGAGCAGAAGCCGGTCGATGGCGAGTGCCACGATCAGCACGGCGCCGAGCACAAGCGTCTGATATTTGCTGTCGACCTGGACCAGGTTCATCGCATTGGCGATGACGGCGAGGAAAAGAGCGGCAAGCGCCACATGCTCGGCGCGGCCGACGCCGCCGCGCAGCGACACCCCGCCGATGACGGCGGCGGCGATGGTCTCGAGCGCCAGCGTGCCGCCGATGGTCGACTGGCCGGAACCGAGCCGGGATGTCATCAGGAACCCCGTCAACGCGGCAAGGATGCCGGCAAGCACATAAGCGATCGTGATCGTCCGGCCGGTCGCCACGCCGGAAAGCCGCGCCGAACGCAGATCGCTGCCGACCGCATAGATATGCCGGCCGAGCGCGGTGAAGCGCTGCATGACGATGCAGACGACGAGCACGACGAGCGCGACATGGAGCACGATCGGCAGGCCGAGAAACTGTCCGCGCCCGACGCCGGTGATGAAGGAGTCGGCGACGCCATAGATCGGGATGCCTTGCGTGAAATAGAGGGCGATGCCCATCAGCACCGACATCATGGCGAGCGTCACCATGAAGGGCGACAGCGAAAGGCTCGCCACCAGCCCGGCATTGGTCAACCCGACAAGGACGCCGACACCGATGGCGGCAACCAGCGAAAGCAGGATGATGGCGATCTCCATGCCCGGGAAGTAGCCGCTGCCGACGAGCATCACGGCGGCCGTAACCACGGACGAGATCGCCACTACCGCACCGACCGACAGGTCGAAGCCGCCAGCGGTCATCACCAGCATCTGCGCCAGCGATGGGATGAGCAGGAGCGCGAAATTTCGCATGACGTTGGTGAGATTGAGCCGGTTGAGGAAGCGCGGCTCGACCAGCGCCGTCGCTACCACCGCCACGATGAGAAAGGTGATGACGATGCCGCCCTGCATGAGAAAGCGGTCGAGCAGGCTCGACCGGTGCTCCGTGGGTTTGGCCACGCTCAAAGGGGCCATCGTTGCCTGCTCCGAACTCACGCCCGCCCTCCGAAATAATGGGACAGGATCTGCGCCTCCGTCAGCTCGGCCTGGCCAAGCTCGGCGACGACCTTGCCTTCATGCATGACATAGACACGCGAGGCGAGGTTGATGAGCTCCGGCAATTCGGAGGTCGAGACGACGACCGAGGCGCCGGCTTCCACCAGCGACTTGATGAGATTGTAGACATCGACCTTGGCGCCGACATCGATACCGACCGTCGGTTCGTCGAAGAGATAGACATCGAAGGGCCGCATCAGCCCGCGCGCCAACATCAGCTTCTGCTGGTTGCCGCCGGAAAAGGCCGAGACCTTGCGCTCGGGCGCCATCGGCCGCAGCGCAAGGTCGGCAAGCGGCGCCTTGATCACCTCGCGCTCGCGCCAGAACTTCAGCACCGGCCCGGCCGACAAGGCCGGCAGGTCGAGCGAGCTCATCGTCGCGTTTTCGCGCGCCGACCGGGCCATGGCCAGTCCTTCAGAACCACGGTCGGCCGGGAAATAGCAGACCTTGTTGGCAAGCATGGACGCTGGCGAGGGACGCGCAATGGTCTTGTCACCAACGGTGATCGTTCCCGCCTCGATCGTCTCCAGACCGAAGACGGCGCGGCAAAGCTCGCTGCGCCCGCAGCCGACGAGACCGGCGAGACCGACCACCTCGCCTGCCCGAGCCACGAAAGAGGCGCCGATGACGGAATGGTCCTGCGTGGTGAGGTTCTGCACCTCGAGCCTGGCCGCGCCCGGCCTGTGCTCGATGCTGGGGAAGAGCTGTTCGACCGGGCGGCCGACCATCATCTCGATCAGGCCCTCGTCCGAAATCTCCGATGTCACCACGGTGCCGATCCTCTTGCCGCCGCGCAACACGGTGACGCGGTCGGACAGGTTGCGGATCTCGCTCATTCGGTGCGAGACATAGATGATGCCGACGCCCCTGGCCTTGAGCAGCGCCACCGCATGGAAGAGCTTGTCGGCCTCGCCGTCGGTGAGCGACGCGGTGGGCTCGTCGAGAATGAGCACCTTGGGCCGCATGCGCAGCGCCTTGGCGATCTCCACCATCTGTTTCTGGGCGCGCGACAGGAATGCAACCTTCTCGTCGAGCGGCAAGTGGAAGCCGAGCCCATCGAGCAGTTCGGTGCCCGCCTGGCGCATCTGCCGTCGCTTGAGGAAGAAGCTGCCGGATTGCTCACGGCCGAGGAAGATGTTCTCCAGCACGGTAAGGTCGGGCACCAGGCTGAACTCCTGGAAGACAGCGGCAATGCCGATCTCCTGCGCGACCTGCGGGGTGAGGCTCGTGATCGTGCGGCCATTGATCCGGTAGACGCCTTCGGCCCAGGGGAATGTGCCGGCAATGAGATTGATCAGCGTCGACTTGCCGGCGCCGTTCTCACCAAGCAGCGCGTGGACCTCACCCTCGTTGAGGGAGAAGTCGACATTGTCGAGCGCGGCGATGCCGCGAAATCTCTTGGTGAATCCGGTTACTTCCAGCATCTCGTCATAAGGCCCAGAGCATCTCACCAAAAACTGAGCATCTCGCCCAAAACGGAGCGGCGGTTTGGGCCGATATGCTCAAAAACAAGGACTTAAGCGCATCAGCTGAATCATTTTGGCAGCGATGGCTTCAAGCCGGCGGCGCCTGGCCGCTTCCCAGGGAAGCGGCCAGGCTGGGAGGAAGGCCATCGCGGCCCAGGCCACTACTCGACCGAGAATTCCGGGCGCCAGCCGTCCGGCGCGAAGATCTGGGTCGTATCGATCTTATCGATATTCTCCTTGGTGACGATACCGGGAGCAACCAGAAGCACCTTTTCGTGCTCTTTCTTTTCGAGGGCGCGGACCGCGAGGTCGACGCCGATGCGCCCCATGATGACAGGATACTCGGTGGCAAAGCCGAGCACCGAGCCGTCTTTGACCGCTTTCAGCATCGTCTGGTTCTCATAGGACGACATGATCGTCACATTGCTGAGGCCGGCATCCGCCACCGCGCCGATCGCTGCTTCGGCCGTGGGCGCGCCACCCCAGATGACATTGACGTCCGGATGCGTCTGCAGCGCATCCTCGACCAGCTTGAGCTGTGCCGGGACGCTCGCCTCGCCGAACATCTCGGCCAAGAGCTTGACGTTGCCGGTCTTGGTGCTTTCGCGGAAACCGTCCATGTAGGTTTCGGCCCAGCCGCTGCCCTGCGGCCCGGGGAAGGCCACCGCCGAGCCCTGCTTGTCGCCCAGATACTTCTTCACATATTCGCCGGTCTGGAAGCCTTTCTGGAAGAAGTCGGGTGTGATCCGGGCGGTGATCGGCGTCTCCAGGATCGGGTTGGCGACAGCGATGTTGACGATGCCCTTGCCCATGCCCTCGCCGATCTTCGCGGCAACGCCTGCCTCCGAGATCGCCGAGATCAGGATCGCGTCGGCGCCGGAAGCGACGCAGTCGTCATATTGCGAAATCTGCTTCGGCAGCGCGGTGTAGCCGCCGGCCTGCAGCACCGTCACCTTGACGCCCAGTCGCTTGGCTTCCTCGACGATGCCGTAATCCACCGAGACCCAGTAGCTGTCCTGCAGATGCGGAAAAAGCACGCACAGCTTCCAAGGCTTCTCGGCCTTTTCAAGCGGCTTGTATTCGATTTCCTCGACCTTCTTCAGATCGCCATCCTTGGCCGAGGCGATCTTGAAGGGCCACCAGTCCGCGGCTTGCGCCATTCCGGCCGACAGCACCGTGGCCGACACGGCCAGAGCCAATGTTTTCTTCAGTCCGTTCATCTGAAAATCTCCCATTTGCTTAACCGCCCCTGCGGTCGTTCCTTTGCGTCCGTCGACTGAAGCGTCGCCGGCGCTCACCTGTCTTTTTGTACTCAGTCGCGCCACTTCTTCGTTGGCTTCTCGGGTCTTTCAAACAACTTACATCTTATATCTTATGTGTCAACGCAACGACGAGCCTTGCCGATAGAGGTTGCGGCCCGCCCTCGAAAGTCTGGTCAGGCCGGCGATCCGACCTGCTTGGCGGCGGCTTCGAGCGATCTTTCAAATGCGTCGACCATGCTATCGACCTGCGGCTCGGTGATGATCAGCGGCGGGCAGAAGGCCAGTGCATCGCCCATATTTCGCGAGATCACTCCGTTCTGTTGCAGGAACCCGTTGACCAGCGCGCCCAGCGCACCGACGGTGCCCCACGGTGTCTTGTTTGCCTTGTCGCCGACGACTTCGACAGCCGCGATCAGGCCGACGCCGCGCACCTCGCCGACGAGCGGGTGCGAGGCCAGCTTGCGCAGCCGCTTCTGCATATGCGCACCGACCGTGCGCGCATTGCCGACGAGATCGCGCTCCTCGATCAGGTTGAGATTCTCGAACGCGACCGCCGCCGCGACGGGGTGGCCGCCGCCGGTGAAGCCGTGCCCGAACGTGCCGATGCGATTGCTTTCGTCGGCAATCGGCTCGAACACCTTCTCATTGATCAGCAGGGCCGAGATCGGCAGGTAGGACGAAGAGATCTGCTTCGACAGCACCATGATGTCGGGCCTGATGCCGAAGGTCTGCGAGCCGAACATTTCACCTGTCCGGCCAAAGCCGCAGATGACTTCGTCGGCGACGAGCAGGATGTCGTATTTCGACAGCACCGCCTGGATCTTCGCCCAGTAGCCGGCCGGCGGGACGATGACGCCGCCGGCACCCATGATCGGCTCGCCGAAGAAGGCCGCGATGGTTTCCGGCCCCTCGGCCAGGATCAGTTCTTCCAGGTCGTTGGCGAGCCGGGTCGAAAATTGCTCTTCGCTCTCGCTCGGCTGCGCCTCGCGCCAATAATGCGGCGAAGAGGTGTGCAGCACATTGGGGATCGGCAGGTCGAACGAGATATGGTTGTTGGGCAGACCGGTCAGGCTCGCCGCGGCAATGGTGACGCCGTGATAGCCCCGCTTGCGGCTGATGATCTTCTTGCGCGCCGGCTGGCCGAGCGCGTTCGACCGGTACCAGATCATCTTCATGGCCGTATCGTTGGCCTCGGAGCCGGAATTGGTGAAATAGGCTTTGCTCATCGGCACCGGCGCCATCTGCACCAGTTTCTCGGCCAGATCGATCAGCGGCGAATGCGATTTCGAGCCGAAGTCGTGATAGAAAGGCAGCTTGGCCATTTGCCGTGTCGCCGCCTCGACCAGCCGCTTCTCCGAAAAGCCGACCGCCACGCTCCAGAGGCCAGCCATCGCCTCGATATAGCGGTTGCCGGCCAGGTCCTCGACATAGATGCCGTCGCCCTTCTCGATGACGAGCGGCCCGGTTTCCTGATGCTTGCGGGCATTGGTGTAGGCATGCATGTGGTAGCTGATGTCGCGGGCTTCGGGGGAATTCGGTCGTGCGTCCATGAGGTCCTGTCCTGCCTGCTTCCAGGGATATTTTCGCGCTTGCCCGCCATTCAGCGCGCATTGGCGTTCCCTCTTGCATTATGCTGTTTGATGCATCATGTTTCTTATAAGATATAGTGTCAAGCCCTTTCCTGGGGTTGGCAGGAGTGGGCGAAGACGCATGCAGACTTTCAGCTTCGAGACCCTCGAACGCGAGAATTTGGGCGAAACGGTCTATTCTCGGATCGCCGAAGCGCTGATCAAGGGACGGTTCGCGCCGGATGCCAGGCTGACCATCCGCGACCTCGCACAATCGCTCGGAACCAGCGTGACGCCGGTCCGGGACGCGATCCTGCGGCTGATCCAGGACGAGGCGCTGGTGCAGAAATCGGCGCGCGAGGTGCGTGTTCCCATCATCACCCTGGCGCGCTATCGCGAAATCCGCCAGATCCGGCTGAAGCTCGAAGGGCTGGCCGCGCGGGAAGCGGCGCTCAAGGCGGCCGCCAAGGACGTCGAACATCTGCGCGGCCTTATTGCGTTGAACGAGCGCGCGATCGCCGATAAAAACTGGACGGAAGCGCTCGCGCTCAACCAGACCTTTCACTTCGCGCTCGCCGATATCGCCGACATGGTGGTGTTGCGCGGCATACTGAACCGGCTATGGCTGCAGATGGGGCCGCTGATCGCGGAATCATATCATGAGGGCGGCCGTGCCATGATCGAGAACCACTATGCGGTGCTTGCGGCCGTCGAGAAACAAGATGCCGATGCCGCCGAGCGGGCGATTGTCGCCGACATAACGGAAGGTGGAAGAGTGATCCTCGAACGGCTCATCAGTCGCAACACCGCCAAGGCCGGGGCCGCCTGAGCATGGACCATGTCGACTGCATCGTCGCCGGCGCCGGCGTTGTTGGCCTTGCGATCGCGCGAGACATGGCGCGTCGCGGCATGGACACGCTGATCCTCGAAGCCGCTAACGCCATCGGCACCGGCACCAGCTCGCGCAATTCCGAGGTCATCCATGCCGGCATCTATTATCCGATCAACTCCCTGAAGGCCCGCTTCTGCGTCGCCGGTCGGAACATGCTCTATCGTTACTGCGAGGAGCACGCGGTCCCGCATGCGCGCTGCGGCAAGCTCATCGTCGCCGCGAATGCCGACCAGGAGCCGGTGCTCGCGACCATCCGGGCCAATGCATCGGCTTGCGGCGTGGACGACCTGGTGCCTTTGACCGCCGCCGAGGCGCTCGCATTGGAGCCCAGGCTGCGCTGCACGGCGGCGCTGTTGTCGCCCTCCACCGGCATCATTGACAGCCATGCCTTGATGCTCGCCTTGCTGGGCGATGCAGAGGAACATGGCGCGGCGCTCAGCCTCAATACCCGCATTGTCTCCGGTCGCATCGAGGATGGGCTTATCGTGCTCGACACGATCGACAGCACAAGCGGCGAGCGCTTTGAAATCGCGACCAAATTCCTTGTCAATGCCGCCGGTCTTGATGCGACGGCGCTTGCCCGATCGATCGACGGGGTCGATCCGCAATTCGTGCCAGAACTTCGCTACGCCAAAGGCAATTATTTCTCAGTCGCCGGCCGCGCTCCTTTCTCGCGTCTCATCTATCCCGTGCCCGAACCCGGCGGGCTCGGCGTGCATCTGACGCTCGACCTCGACGGTGTCGCCCGCTTCGGGCCTGACGTCGAATGGACGGATACGCTTGACTACCGCGTCGATCCGGGGCGCGGCGAACGTTTCTACAACGAGATCCGCAAATACTGGCCGGACCTTGCCGAGGGCGCCCTGCAGCCGGCCTATAGCGGCATCCGCCCAAAACTGTCCGGTCCCGGCGAGGCCAATGCCGATTTCGTCATCCAGGACGCTTCGGTCCATGGCGTTGACGGCCTGGTCAATCTGTTCGGCATCGAAAGCCCCGGCCTGACCTCCAGCCTGGCGATCGCCGACCATGTCGCGCAACGCCTCGCGCCAAGCCAGGTTCAAACTGGCCGGGATGCCACCTTTGCTGCTGGACATTGAGAGAGGTAATTGCCGTGACTGGAACCCTCCCCGACATCTACCGGGACTATATTGCCTGCCTGAACGGCCAGGACTGGCCGAGGCTGGGCCAATTCGTTCATGACGAAGCGATCCACAATGGTCGGCGGCTGGGCCTGTCGGGTTATCTCCAAATGCTGGAGAAAGACTTCGATGAAATTCCGGACCTCTATTTCAACGTCCGGCTGCTGGTTGCCGATCCGCCTTACATAGCGAGCCGGATAGATTTCGACTGTTCGCCAAAGGCAAATTTCCTCGGCCTCCCCTTGAATGGCAAGAGAGTGTCCTTCTCGGAGAACGTGATCTACGAATTTCGCGACGGGAAGATCGTGCAAGTGTGGTCTGTTGTAGACAAGGCGGCTATCGAAGCTCAGCTTTAGCTGCAACGAGACCGGCGGTTTCTCCGCCATCGACGCTGATCACCGCGCCATTGATGAAACTTGCGGCCGGCGACATCAGCCAGGCCACCGTCTCAGCCACGTCTTCGGGCGTGCCGAGGCGGCCGACCGGAATACGGCTTTCCAACGCTTGCCGGCGGCCGGGAATGGCGAGCGTGTTCGCCATCATCTGCGTGGCGATCTGGCCGGGACACAGCGTGTTGAACCTCACCTGCGAGCCGTATTCCAGCGCCAGCGCCTGCGCCAGGCCGATAAGTGCTGCCTTGGACGCTGTGTAGATCGCCAGGCCTTCCTCGCCGACGAGACCGGCGACGGAGGATATCATGACCACCGAACCACGGCCGGCGCGCAATCCCGCCAGCGCATGGCGGGTGAACAGATAGGCCGAGGTCGTGTTGGCGGTCATTGTCCGCTCCCAGTCGGCAAGCGTGGTCTGGTCGAAGGCCAGCCTCGCGCCGGTTCCGGCATTGTTGACCAACCCGGCGATGCTACCCTTGCCAATCTCCAGAGCCATGGCAACCGCGCGTTGGCAGTCGGCTTCGCTGGTGGCGTCGCCGGCCGCGAACACCGCCTGCGGAACGGCGTCGATCACCGCTTGAGCGGCGTCAGGGTCGCGCCCGGTAAAGACGACGCGCGACCCGTCCGCAGCGAGGCGGCTGACGCAGGCAGCGCCGATGCCGCGCGTACCGCCCGTCACCAGGAAGACGCGTTCTGCCGCGTCCGCGCTCACGGCGTATAATCGACTGGTGTGGAGAGCCAACCGGCATCGTGCTTGGCCCAATAGAGGTCGTGGATGCGGCTGGTCACCGGCCCGGGCTTGCCATTGCCGTAGATGCGGCCGTCGAGCACCGTCACCGGCATGATGCCGCCGGCCGAGCTGGTGATGAAGATCTCGTCGGCATCGCGCAGCTCCTCGATGGCGAGCGGACGCAATTCGCAATTGACGCCGACCTCTGGAGCCAGCTCGATGACGCTGCGGCGCGTCATGCCTTCGAACACGCCGCGATCGGGCGTGGTGATGACATTGCCCTTGACGGCGAAGACGTTGAAGCCGGCGCCCTCGGTCACATGCCCCTGCCCGTCGGGGAGCACGGCAACAATGGCGTCTTTGTCGTAGGCCTCGAAGATGCCCATGGTGAGGTCGAGCCAGTGAAAGTTCTTGAGGCGCGGATCGATCGATTCCGGCGGGATCCGCTGCACGGAACTCACCACCATCTTCAGCCCGTCGCGGCGCTGTTCGTCATTGGCGATCCAGACGAAGGGCTGGGCGAAGGCATAGAAGCGATTCTCGCAGAGCCTGGGGTCGCGGGTGCCGCGTGGCGGCACGCCACGCGTGCAGGTCATCTGCACATAGGCGTCGCGCAACCCGCTGCGGCGTACGCATTCGACCAGGATTTCGGCGATCTCGGCCGAGGCGTAAGGCAGGCTCATGCGCAGGCCGCGCATCGAAGCCTGGAAGCGTTCGATATGGTCGTCAAGCCGGAAGAAGCGCCCCTTCCACACATGGGTGACATCATAGGTCGCGTCGGACCGCACGAAGCCGCGGTCGGTGAGCGGAATGGTGGCTTCGGCGAGTGGGACATAGGCTCCATCGACGAAGGCAATTCCATCAGCTGGATCGTGGGATATCCTGTCGTTCATGCAAACCTCCGCTGATGCATTTTTATGAAATACACGACTCTCCCTCTTGCGTCTTAGAGATCGAGACTGGTTCGCGTGTCCTCGATCGCCAGGGTGAGCGCGCGGACAAGTTCGTCCAGTTGTTCGGGTTCGATGATATAGGGCGGGCATAGCGCAAGCACGTCGCCCATATTGCGCAGGATGATGCCGCGCGCGCGGCAGGCGCGCTCCACCTGTGCGCCCACCTTCGCCTCGGCCGGAAAGCTTGCCCTGGTCCGCCGGTCGGCGACAAGCTCGACGCCGGCGATCAAGCCGACGCCGCGGATCTCGCCCACCATGGGATGACCCGCAAGTGCCTCGCGCAACGCCGCATGCATTTGCGCGCCGAGAGTCCGGGCACGTCCGACGACATCGATCTCCTGGTAGATCCGCAGCGCCTCTGCCGCCACCGCCGAGGTCACCGGATGGCCCGAATAGGTAAAGCCATGGCCGAAACCGCTATTGCGATGCCCCTCATCGGCAATCGCCTGGTAGAGCCTGTCCGAGACAACCACCGCCGCGATCGGCAGATAGCCCGACGACAGGCCCTTGGCGACCGAGAACATGTCGGGCACGAAGTCGAAGGTCTGGCTGCCAAACCAGTTGCCGGTGCGGCCGAAGCCGCACACCACTTCGTCGGCGAGCAGCAGGATGTCGTATCGGTCGAGCAGCTTGCGCAGCTTGGCAAAATAGCCACGCGGCGGCACGATGACGCCGCCCGCCGCCATGACCGGCTCGGCGATCATCGCCGCTATGGTGTCGGGACCGGCCTTAAGGATCATCGCCTCCAACTCGTGGAGGAGGCGATCGGCAAAGTCGTCCTCGCTCTCGCCTTCATGCCCTTCGCGGTAGAGATGCGGTTTGGTGGCGTAAAGGATGTCGTCGCTGTTCATGCCGAATGAACGGTGCATATGCGGCAGGCCGCTGAGCAGCGCGCCCATCACGGTGCTGCCATGGAACGCGCCCTGGCGGCTGATGATGCGGCGCTTCCCGGGTTTGCCGCGCGCCGCCTGATAGTACCAGGCCAGCCTGACCATGGAATCGTTGGCTTCCGAACCGGAATTGGCAAGGAAGATCTTGCAGGGCGACAGCAGCGAAAGCGCCGCGATCTGCTCCATCAGGTCGATGCAGGCCTCGTTCGAGCGATGGTTGAAGGTGTGATAATTTGCGAGCTTGGCGAACTGAGCACCGGCGGCCGCCGCAAGCCTGGCGTCGTTGAAGCCGAGCGATGCCGTCCACAGGCCCGCCATGCCTTCGATGTAGCGCTTGCCGGTATCGTCATGGACATACACGCCATCGCCGCTCGATATGACGAATGGCCCCTCTTGTTCATGCCACCGCGGATCGGTCTGCGAATGCAGATGCAGGCTCATGTCGATGGCACGGGCCGAATTGTGGAGCATGTCATCAGTCCTGCTGCAGACGAATTAGGTTGCGGGCCTACTCAGTATCTTATAACTTATAAGTTGTCGAGTATCGGATTCAAATCAGGAGGAGACAAAGCATGGCGTCCTCAGGCGCAAACCGGTGGCCGAGCAACGGTCCGGGCGATCAGATATCAGACGAACAGGCGACGCATCTGCGCGAGCGGGCGCGCTTCGTCCGGCTCGAGACGATCCGTCTGATCTCGATCGCCAAAGTCGGACACTATTCGTCGGTGTTCTCCTGCGCCGAGATTTTCTCGGTCCTCTACTACGACACGATGAAGCTCCGGCAGGGCGAACCGGCCTGGCCCGAGCGCGACCGTTTCCTGATGGGCAAGGGCCACGCCGCCGTCGGCCAGTTTCCGATCCTTGCCGATCTCGGCTTCTTCGATAAATCCTGGCTCGACGATTACACGCGACTCGGTAGCCCGCTCGGCGATCATCCCGACATGCGCAAGGTGCCGGGCGTCGACTTCAGTTCGGGCTCGATCGGCCATGCGCTGTCCAACGGCGTCGGCATGGCCCTGGGCGGCCGCTTCCAGAACCAGGATTTCAATGTCTTCGTCCTGCTCGGTGACGGCGAGATGCAGGAAGGACAAGTCTGGGAAGCGGCGCTGAGTGCCGCCAGCCATCGTCTGAGCAAGCTCATCGCCATCATCGACCGCAACGGCTACCAGCTCGACGGCAAGGTCGACGATGTGGTGGCGATCGAGCCGCTCGACGAGAAATGGCGCGCCTTCGGCTGGGAGGTGCATGAGGTCGACGGCCACGACGTGGTCGCACTCGCCAACCTGCTGCGCGCCGTCAAGGCCGACAGCGCACGCGAAAAGCCGTGCTGCATCATCGCCAGAACGGTCAAGGGCAAGGGCATCGACTACATGGAGACCGAACCCGGCTGGCATCTCGGCTATCTCGCGCCCGAGGACGAGGCACGCGCCCGCGAAGCGATCCTTGCAGGTGCACAATGAACCGCGTCCTCAACCCGGAGTCCTGGCAGTATCGCGAGCTCAACAAACGGGCGCCCTCGCTCGCCACGCTTGCCAACACACTGATCGAGCTCGCCGAGGCCGGCCATCCCGTGGTCGCCGGCACCGCCGACCTGCAGCACTCCAACGGCCTGATCGGCTTTGCCCGGCGCTTTCCCGAACGCTTCACCCAGTTCGGCATTTCCGAGCAGAACATGGTCTCGGCCGCGGCCGGCATGGCCACCATCGGCGTCATGCCCTATGTCGCGACCTTCGCCTCCTTCCTGGCGCTGCTCTGCTGCGAACAGATCCGCATGGATGTCGCCTATTGCGCGCAGCCGGTCCGCCTCATCGGCCACCACACCGGCATCTCGCTCGGCTTCTACGGCACCTCGCATCACGCCACCGAGGATATCGCCATCATGCGCTCGATCGCCGATCTGACCGTGGTGTCGCCCGCCGACGGGCCGCAATTCGCCGCCGCGCTGCGCGCGTCGGTGCATCATCCGCAGCCGATCTATTTCCGCATCGCTCGCGGCCACGATCCGATCGTCTACGCCAACGATGCGCCGTTCGAGTTCGGCAAGGCCGTCATTCACGGCATCGGCTCCGATCTCACCATCATCGCCTGCGGCATGCCGGTCCATCCGGCCAAGGCGGCGATGGAAGCCTTGAATGGAAAGGGCCATTCCGTCGGTCTGATCGACATGCACACGATCAAGCCGCTCGACCGCGCGGCGGTCGTAGCGGCGGCGCGCAAATCGCGCATCGTGCTGACGGTCGAGGAACACAATGTGCTGGGCGGTCTCGGCGGCGCGGTCGCCGAAGTGATGGCTGAGGAAGGCGGCGGCGCACGCCTTGTGCGCCATGGCATCAAGGACGAGTTCAGCCTGATCGCGCCGCCAACGCATCTCTATCGTCACTATCAACTCGACGCCGCGGGCATCGAAAGCGTCGCACAGTCATTACTCGCATAGAAGAAAACAAAGGGAAAAACGCGTCTATTGGCTGTATCTTGTAGAATCAGTGCGGATGCATGAAACAAAGATGTCGAGGAGAACGACGCCGTGAACATTCAGCCGCTCGAGCAGGGCAATCTTTCGGCGCGCGCCTATGTCGCGCTCCGGGAAGGATTGATCGCGGGCCAGTTCCGGCCCGGCCAGAGATTGGTGATGCAGGATCTGGCCGACCGGCTCGGCACCAGCGTCACCCCTGCCCGCGAGGCTTGCCTGCGGCTGGTCAGCGAACGTGGCCTCGAACTGCGCTCCGGCCGCTTCGTCACCGTTCCCGCCTTGACGCTGGCGCGTTACATGGAAGTGCGCACCATCCGGCTCTCGCTGGAGGGCCTGGCGGCCGGCTTGGCCGCTGAGCACGCCACGCCTGAAGACATCGACAGGCTGACCGGCATCCAGAAGCTCTTCGAGAAGGCCGACCGGGCCGGCGACCCCGACCAGTCCTTCCGCTACAACAGGGACTTCCATTTCACCGTCTACCGGCTTTCCCAGATGGAAATGCTGGTCGCCCACATTGAGAGCCTGTGGGTCTCGATGGGGCCGATGCTTACCGTCTTTTTCAAAGAAGGCGAGCACAAATATGTCGGCGCGGCCGAGCATGAGCGGGTGATCGAGGGCCTGCGCGACAAGGATTCCGCCAAGGCCCGCACCGCCATGGAGCGCGACCTCATCCTCGGCGGCGAGGATTTTCTGCGCTTTCTGCGCGCCCACGAGGAATTCGTCGTAGCCTAGCGTCGTGAATTTCTGCATCATCGTTGCAGCCAAAATCACATACGATTTCAATGGACTGCGTCGCTACCTTGAATCAGGAATTCATGCGCCGCGCTGCTCCGCCGATACCATCGGCTGGCCGGATTGCCGTGAGAAGCCGGTTTCCCGTGAGAGGAAATGTGTCATGACCGATGAGCCGAACCGCGAGCCGGCCCATGATCCCCAGGATCTGGAGCGCCTGCTGATTGCCCGGCAGTGGGCGGGAGACATAGACGGAATGGCGGCCCTGTTCGAGCCGAATGCCGTCGTCGATAGCGGTGAAGGCCAGTTGACGCATGGCCGCGAAGCGATCCGGGCGCTCTTTGCCGACATCACCGCAACGGGCCGGAAATTTGCCGCCGGCGATCAGGCACCGGCTATTGTCAACGGAGACCTGGCACTCACCTCAACCCGCCTGCCCGACGGCACCGTCACCGCCGAGGTCGCCCGCCGCCAATCCGACGGGACATGGCTGTGGGTCATCGACCGGTTCTCCATCGCGTAGCGTCGGCCTGAAGCCTTGCCAGTCTGGAGTGAAATTAAGGATCGTTTGGATTTGAAGTTCCCGGCCCCGATGCCGTCAAAGCAGGAACTTCAAATCGGTCACATGCAATTGTCAGTGCGCGATCTGCGAATGATCACCGCCTGGCTGCGAAATATCGCCCAACGCTTCGCCAGCCGAAGCTGCCTCGCCATTGGTGGCGAGATCGCCGATCGAGACAATGCCAACCAATCGCCGGTCGCGGCTGATCACCGGCATTCGCCGCAATTTAAGATCGCCCATACTCTGAAGCACGTCGCCGGCTTCCTGGTCGTCGAAGCAGAATTTCACCTCCGCGCTCATCACGTCCCTGATCTTGGCATCGGGACCCTTGCCCTCCGCGACGCCGCGGATGGCGATATCGCGGTCCGTGATCATTCCGACCAGCCGGTCGTTTTCGCCGACAGGCAGAACACCGGCGTCGTCATGCAATCGCTAATTCTCATGATCTTCTCCTTGAGTTGCAGCGCCCCGCCGGTCCTGTGATCAAGGGAGGAATGAACGCCTGTCGGAAACGTTCCATCTTTCGACCACCCGATGACAGGGTTGAGCGGCAATCATGACCCGATGCCCGTCGTGGCAGGGCTCTCACCAATGGCCTTTTCCGCGACTGAGGGGGAACCATAATCCGGCACGGTGGTTGTGTGGTCACCAAGGTGGTCCTCCTCGAGCAAAACGGAAGGAAAGATCATGCGCATGTTGATGACGATCGCCGCCCTTTCGGGGCTGGCCTTGGCGCAACCGATTCACGCCCAATCCCTCGACCCGCAGCTCCCCCAGATCGACCCCCCGGCCCAAGGAATCCTGCCCGACCAAACGCCGCCTGATCAAACTGACCAAGGTTTTTCCGATCAGAATTTTACCGGTGTGACGATCATCGCTCTCGAGGATCTGCCGCCGGATCTCAAGACCCAAGCAGAGGCGGTGATTACCCAGACCAGCGCCGAGGATCTGCATGTCCTGCAAAGCTCGATCGATGCATCGCCTCAGGCAACATCGGCGCTGGCGGCGAACGGGCTCAACTCCTCGCAGGTTATCGCTGCCAACATCGATGGCGACGGCACCCTGACGCTGATCATTCAGACAACGACCTGACAGGCAGTCCCGGGCGCGGCTGACCGGACCGCTCGGCTTCGGCCGTGAAAACGCAGCATCGCGGAGGACCGCCATGGTCGAGGCCGCAGTTCGCAACTTCACCATCAACTTCGGACCGCAGCACCCTTCCGCCCACGGCGTGCTGCGGCTGGTGCTCGAACTGGACGGCGAGATCGTCGACCGCGCCGATCCCCATATCGGCCTGCTCCACCGCGGCACGGAAAAACTCATTGAGCACAAGAACTATCTGCAGGCCCTCCCCTATTTCGACCGGCTCGATTATGTCGCGCCGATGAACCAGGAGCATGCGTTCTGCCTTGCCGCCGAAAAGCTGCTCGAAATATCGGTTCCCCGGCGAGGGCAGCTTATCCGTGTCCTGTTCTGCGAGATCGGCCGACTTCTGTCGCATCTCCTCAACGTCACGACCCAGGCCATGGATATCGGCGCGCTGACCCCGCCGCTGTGGGGCTTCGCCGAACGCGAGAAACTGATGGTCTTCTACGAGCGTGCCTCCGGCGCTCGCATGCATGCCAATTATTTCAGGGTCGGCGGCGTTCACCAGGACCTGCCTCCGCAGCTCCTCGACGACATCTGGGATTTCTGCGACCCGTTCCTCAAGGTTTGCGACAACCTCGAGGGCCTGCTCACCGGCAACCGCATTTTCAAGCAGCGCAATGTCGATGTCGGCGTCATTGCTCTCGACGATGCCTGGGCCTGGGGCTTCTCCGGCGTGATGGTGCGCGGATCGGGCGCGCAGTGGGATTTGCGCAAGGCGCAGCCATATGAATGCTATCCCGAGATGGATTTCGACATTCCCATTGGCAAGAACGGCGACTGCTACGACCGCTATCTCATCCGCATGGAGGAAATGCGCCAGTCGGTCCGCATCATGAAGCAATGCCTGGAAAAATTGCGCTCGCCGCAAGGCAGCGGACCGGTCGCGATTCCGAACCAGAAGATCACGCCACCGCCGCGCGCGACGATGAAACGCTCGATGGAGGCGACCATCCATCATTTCAAACTCTATACGGAGGGTATTCGTGTGCCCGCCGGAGAGGTCTACGCGGCGGTGGAGGCGCCGAAGGGAGAATTCGGCGTCTATCTGGTTTCGAACGGAAGCAATACTCCCTATCGATGCAAGATACGCGCGCCGTCCTTTGCCCATCTGCAGGCGATGGATTTTCTATCGCGCGGGCATATGATCGCCGATGTCGCGGCGATCATCGGATCGCTTGATATCGTGTTCGGCGAGATCGACCGCTAACCGCTCGCCGGCCTGCCGAAGGCGTGGGGCAAACCCGGCCTGACCATACGGAGGCGACCATGGGCGAAGAGAGCAAGGCAATCCGAGTCAGGATCAGCGGAAGGGTGCAAGGCGTCTCCTTTCGCGTATGGACACGCACCGAGGCCGAAAGGCTCGGCCTTTCCGGATGGGTCCGCAACGAAGACGACGGATCCGTAACGGCACTGATCGTCGGAACCGAGGGCGCGGTTTCGACGATGATGAACCGGTTCAGGAAAGGGCCGAGCGGGGCGTCGGTTTCCAGCGTGACATCCCAGGACGTCGATCCCGGCCGTGAGCCTGACGGATTCAGGATCATCGGCTAGCAGGGCACACAGCACGCTCAAGAGGCGGTGAAATCATCTCGCCGCCTCTATCGTCCGACAAATCAACCCGCCACACACAGCGTCAATGTCCGCTGCGTGCGCACCCCAGCCTCAATACGCGAACGTTCCCCGCAGCCAGGCGAGGAAGCCATGCCTCTCGGACATCGCCGCCCGCACGCGAGACGCCGCCCATCGAGCTCTTATCGTGGCACCGACATGGCAATGACAGACGATGTCGTGCAACTGCCAGTCGGTCAGCTCGAAGAAGCGCCTGGCTTCACCGTAGGTGTCATCCTTCAAGCCTTGTGCGCGAAGAATCGGATCCTCGAAGGCAACCGTGATCGGCGAGCCGTCGTATCGCATCATTTCGCGTATTTCTGGAGGTTTGTGTTCGGTGCCCGCTAGCGCTTCGAGGCGCCGATCGGGATTCTGCTCCAGAAGCTTCGCCCAGCGTTCGAGACGTTGGCTCCTGGTTTCTACGAGATATGTTGCTTCAGCGTGAACGTCGGCAACGGCATGCAGTTGGTCAAGTGTCTGGTGCTTCACGGCCGCCTCCTATTCAGCAGGTGAATTTGCCCCAACCCTCGATGGAAATTATGGCGCTGCGTGAGGTCGGCAAGGCCCTCATGCACGCACTGTTCGATCACACTTTTCTGAGGTCGCCGTCTTGCCACCAGCGCGCCCAATCCCTGCAGGATGATCAGAGGCTCAGATCGGAACCATAGGCAGGCGTGGTCGTTCTGCCTGCATCAGCCGCAGAGCGAAACCTGGTGTGGCGAATCCGAAGATTCTGCCGATGTCGATGACGCGTCAAGGCAGAGAGCGCCGAGTGGAAGGAAATCACCCCATGGCCATTCTTCCTACTCCCGAACCAACGCCCACGCCTGTGCCCACACCACCGCCACTTCCCGAGCCAAAGCCGATGCGTGAGCCGGACCCGGAGAGGCTCCCGGACGAAGACCCCGTGCCCAATCCGGACGAGAACGACGCGCCGCCCAAACACACGGCCTTTGGCTGTTTCTGGCCGTCGTGATCATCCTCGAGGCACCGATGCTCATGTCCTGTCGCCGGTCGACCCGACAAATCGCATCATTGTGTCGAACAGGACGCCCCACGCAGGTTCATGGGGGAGAACCACGTGATTGGCGCTTTCCAGCATGACGAACTCGGCACCGCCAATGCCCGCGGCAAGCTTTCGGCCCTGATCCATCGGATGGACGCCGTCGTCGCGTGAGTGCAGGACGAGCGTCGGGCACGTCACATCTTGCAGCAGACCGCTGACGTCGAAGCGGTCGACCGCCTCCCTGAGACGAGCGGCATTTTCAGGCGACGTGGTCAGCTTCTGCAGTTCCGCCAGCGAATCGATCTCCTGGCGTGTGCCGTCCGGAATGAACATCGACGAAAACGCCTTGATGAAAGGGCTGCCGGGCCTGCCCCAGCCGTAACGGATAAGGGTCAATATCGCTTCACCCTCGGCGCGTTCGCTGGCTGAAGTCCTGACAAGCCGTCCCTTCTGGTAGCCGCCATGCAAGATGAGATGGCTCACCCGGTGCGGATGCCGGCAAGCGTAGGCTATGGCGATCGCAGCCCCCTGCGAAGTGCCGTAGAGCGCGAACCTCTCCAGTCCGGCCGCATCGACAACGGCTTCGATATCCTCGACAAAGCTCTCCAGCGAGAAGTCCTTGACGTTCCAGTCGGAGAGCCCGTTGCCGCGCTGGTCGTACCGCGTGACCCTCATATGCCGGTTCAGTTCGTTGAGGAACGGCCGCCAGATCGGGCTTCGCCAGTCATAGTCGAGATGGGTGAGCCAATGTCCGGCCTTGACGAGAGCTTGGCCGGAGCCCGTGGTCGCATACGCGATGCGAGTGCCGTCGCGTGAATTGCAGAATTTCACATGCTGATAGTCCACGTCGGTTTTTTCGCTGCGAGAATGGTCCGGCTTCGGCACCTTCCCGACGGCTTCCACGCTGCCGACAAAACGAACGCCGCGCCGCGCTATCGTCTTGATAAATTCCTGCCGCGAGCCATTGTCTCCGATAGCAGCCCGAGCAGCGCTGATGCGGGCGCTGATCGCCGAATCCGAGACGATGCGGCCACTCCAGATCTCCGCAATCAGCTCGTCATAGGTCACGAGCTGCTCCGACTTCCTGATCAGAAGATGCAGCAGGTCGAACACCTGGGGCTCGACCGGCCGCGACTGGCCATCCACGACGAGTTCGTGGCTGTCCGGGGCGAGTTCGCAGGTTCCGAAACGGTAGCGCATGGCCGCAACTCACAATGTGGCCGCGAACGGCTCACGCTTGGCCACGAAGATACAGGAATAAGACAAGGGTTTGGTAGGGCTTTGCTCAAGCGCCGTCCGCTCTGGTCGGGCATCTTGCCGGCCCAGACTATTGTTCAGGGAGGCTGCCGCGATGACAAGTCCGGGTCCGATCGACATTCGCCGCCGCAAGGACGGCTCGCTCGACATATCCTTTTATGCCGACAAGGCACGTTCGCTGAGGCGCGCTTCAATCCGCGCGACACCTTGCGCGATCGGCCGCTTCCTTGCCCGCCTGGCTGCACCGGTGCTCCGCCGCCGGCCAGGCCGCGGTTTGTGGACCTCCCGTGGACTTGCTGCCTTGCTGGCTGCCACGGTAGCCCTGCCCGCCGCAGCCGACGAGACATGCCTGTCGCCCTACATGCCGAAGATCACCGGTCACGAGGACTATGTCTATGTCTGGACGCTCGGGGTCGAGGGTCTGGGCGACGGCTCCGACAAGCTCGTCACCGTCGATGCGCGAGACAACTCGCCAACCTTCGGCAAGGTCATCGATACCGATTCCGTCGGCAGCCGCAACGAGGCACACCATGGCGGTTTCACCGATGACCGCCGCCAATTCTGGGCGGCGGGGCTCGACAGCGACACCATCTTCGTCTTCGATGTCGCGAGCGACCCGGCCAACCCGAAGCTCATCAAGACGATTGCCGATTTCGTGGAGAAGACCGGGGGCGTGGTCGGTCCGCACGGCGCCTATGCGCTGCCCGGACGCATGATGATCCCGGCGCTCTCCAACAAGGACGGCACCGGCCGCACCGCGCTCGTCGAATTCTCCAACGAAGGCGAGTTCATCGCCACCCACTGGCTGCCGACGGCCAAGGAGGCGAAGGATATTCCCGGCGCCGAATTCGCGGACGGTTACGGCTACGATGCGCGCGTCCTGCCACGCAAGAACGTCATGCTGACCTCCTCCTTCGCCGGACGGGAGAACTACATGCGTCCCTTCGGCGAGGTTGCAGGCGACGCCGAGGCGATGAAGAAGTTCGGCAATTCCATGATCATGTGGGATTTCCATGCCCGCACGCCGAAGAAAGTGTTCCAGGTACCGGGTGTGCCGCTCGAAATACGCTGGGCCCAGGGCAAGAACCATGCCTATGCCTTCACCTCAACCGCGCTCACCGCGAAACTCTGGCTGGTCCACGAGGACGAGAAGGGCGAATGGCAGGCCAAGGCGGTGGCCGACATCGGCGATCCCGCCAAGCTGCCAATCCCAGTCGACATCAGCCTGAGCGCCGACGACAAGACGCTGTTCGCCGACACTTTCATGGACGGTATGACCAGGGTCTTCGACGTCTCCGATCCGCACCATCCCAGACAGATCTATGAGAAGAAGATCGGCGAGCAGCTCAATATGGTCTCGCAGAGCTGGGACGGCGAGCGCATCTATTATACGAGCTCGCTTCTCGCCAACTGGGACAAAACCGGCGATGCCAACGAGCAGTTCCTGAAGGCCTATGCCTGGAACGGCAAGGAATTGACGCCGCGCTTCGAAATCGACTTCACCCGGGAGGAACTCGGCCGGCCGCATATGATGGCCTTCGGCGCCGCCAGCCTCTACGCCAAGTGACGACAGGCCTCGGAGGGATAAGAGCCAGATGCGCCGCCTGCCATTCGTCTTCGCCATCCTCGCCGGCATCGGCCTCGGCGGCTCCGCCCTGGCCCATGGCAACAATCATGGCGCCGAGCCCGCGCCGCAGGGTCCGGCATCGGCCTACGCCTTCGCGCTGCCGCAGCCGGGCTCCTACCATCTGCCACCGATCCGAGTGGCGGCAGGCGGCCCGGTGCTGACGGAAGAAGGCGGGGACGCCGACCTCGCAACGCTGCTGCGCGGCCGCATCACCGTGTTCTCCTTCATCTACACGCGCTGCGCCGACATCTGTCCGGTCGCCACGGCGCAGCTCGCGCAATTGCGCGAACTTGTCCGCCATTATCCCGAACTCAATCGCCGGGTGCGCCTCGTATCGATGAGCTTCGATCCGGGCCACGACACGCCTTCCGTCATGGCCGACTATGGCGCGCTCTGGCGCAAACCCGGCGATGGCGGATCGCAATGGCTCTTCGTGACGGCTCCTGGCCATGCAGCACTTCGCCCGATCCTTGCGGCCTACGACCAGGCGGTCGCGCCGGATCCCGATCCGCAGGATCCGGCCGGCGGCCTCAGCCATATCCTTCGCGTCTTCCTGATCGACGAGGCCGGTCTGGTCCGCAACATCTACAGCATGGATTTCCTCGATCCCGACCTCGTGCTGACGGATATTCGCACACTGGCCGCTGAGGCCGATTGAGCCTGCCGCTCAGCCCACATTCGCGCGCAGCGGCATGCAGCTTTCACCGACGATCAGCGCCGGCTGAAAAACGATATTGCGCACCGGCTCGGATCCCCTCTCCTCGATGCGATCCACAAGAAGGCGCAGCGCCTCATTGGTCATGTCGGCAATGGGGTGTTCCGTTCTCGTCAGCCGTGGCTTCAGGCCGCCGGCGCCCGCGACCGTGTCCGTCGAGGCGATCGAGACGTCCTGCGGACAGCGCAGGCCAAGATCGGCGATGGCGCGCATCACGCCGATCGCCATGACGCCGTTGGCGACATAGATCGCGGTCGGGCGATCGGGCGAACCCATCATGTCACGGGCTACCGAATAGGCGGCTTCCTCGCGAAATTCGCCGGACCTGACATGGCCGGGCTGCGGCGCAAGCCCGCGCGCCGCCATCGCGTCGATCATGCCGTCATGCCTGCCCTTGCTGGTCGACAATTGCATCGGACCGGTGATCGAGCCGATGCGCCGATGCCCGAGATCGAGCAGATAGTCGACCGCCTGCCGGCCGGCCGCCCAATTGTCTATGGTCACCGTATCGGCGCTGTTGCCTTCGATCGAGCGGCCGAGAAGCACGGTCGCGATGCCCTCGAACTCATGCGGCTGATATTGATTGGCCGCGCCCACGGGAACCAGAACCATGCCGTCGCAGCCAAGGGTGCGAATCCGCGACAGGATGCGCCGTTCGGTGTCGGGCTTTTCATCGCTGTTGAAGAGAACCAGCGAATAGCCCCAGGCCGCGACCGCCGCCTCCGCCGACCAGACGATGCGTGCGTAGAACGGGTTCGAGAGATCGGCCACCGCAAGGGCGATCAGCTGGCTGCGGCTGCGGCGCAGATTGCGGGCAGCCAGCGACGGTTCATAGCGCAGTTCGCGGATGGCGGTGACGACGCGGGCCCGGAGTTCCGGGCTGACAAAGGCAGTATCGTTCATCACCGCCGAGACCGTCGCAGTCGACACTCCCGCCTTTCTGGCAACGTCTTTGATGGTGGCCATTTTGCTCCGATAGCTAATCGTTTCGCTGAAGTCTGGTGCAGATTTATGGCTGTGTCCAGCGGATTTCTGCTTGCATTGGGTCGCATTTTGCAGGACGTTAGCGAAACGGTTTGCTGTCAATGAGGCTCTGACGGCAGATAGGTGAAGGGAGGAAAACCATGAAAAAATTTGGCTATATCATCGCGCTTGGAGCGCTCTCGCTGGCGACTTCTGGCGCTGCCGCGCAGGACAAGCCGCTTCTCGGCATCGTATCGATCAGTGCCACCGAAGCGAACAATGTCCGCTACATCCAGGGCGCCACGAAGGCCGCCGATGAGCTTGGCTGGCAGACCAATGTCGTCGATGCCGCCGGCAGCGCCGACCAGGCCAACTCGGCGATCCAGAATTTCGCGCAGCTCAAGGCGCATGCGATCATCGACATGGTGTTTCCCTATTCGTCGGTCGGCGCCGGCCTGGCCGCCGCCGGCGACGCTGGAATACCCGTCGTGACCTGGGGCGGCGGGCTTGGTTCGACCGTTGCCGCCACCAATGGCTCGGGCGGCCCGATGGCGATCCCGGTCGTCGATCTGATGGTCAAGAAAATGGATGGCAAGGGTTCGATACTGGCCCTCACCTACCGGACCGGCGAGGTTTGCCGGAACCGTGAAGTCGTCATGGACGAGATCGTCGCCAAAAATCCCGGCATCACCGTCACCAAGAACGAAGTGCGCATTCCCGGCTATTTCGAGGACGGCGCCCAATACGCCAATGCCTGGCTGGCCTCGCATCCGGCCGGCCAGGAAAACCTGGCGATCTGGGGATGCTGGGACGACCCGGCGATCGGCGCCATCGGTTCGCTGCGCGCGCAAGGCCGCGACGATGTCCTCGTCTACGGCATCAATGGCAATGCCCAGGCGCTGGAGAACATCAAGAACGGCTTCATGACCGCAACGGCCTGGCAGGACAGCTTCACCGAGGGCTACAACATGGTCAAGATGCTGAAGGACATCAAGGACGCCGGCAGCGCTTGGCAAGCCAAGGCTGCCGAAGTTCCGGCCGTGCTGGTGACCAAGGAAACCGTCGACGCCTTTCTCAAGGACCATCCGGAAGCCATAAAGTAGGACTTGGTTTGCAGACGGCGTTCACAAGGGGTGCGCCGCAGCAGGCGGCGCCAATGACAACTCCGTTCCTGGTCGCACACGATATCGCAAAGGCCTTTGGCGGCGCGCAGGCGCTGAAGGGCGTGTCGCTCGACATTGCGCCGGGTGAAATCCATGGTCTTGTCGGCGCCAATGGCGCCGGCAAGTCGACCTTCATCCGCATCCTCGCCGGACTGAACCATCCCGACGCCGGCCGTATCGAAATCGACGGCCACAGCCAGCAGATCGCCACGCCGCAGCGTGCGACCGAACTTGGCATGAGCTTCATTCACCAGGAACTGGCATTCGTGCCGGGCATGACCGTGCTGCAGAACATCATGCTGGGCGTACCGAAGAAATCGCGCTTCGGGCTGACCGACTGGCGCGCGATCGCGCGCGACGTAGCACCGATCGCCAGGCGTGTCGGCATATCGGCGCCGCTCAATGCGAGCGTGAAGGGCCTTTCAACGGCCGAGATATGGCTGATCAACATTTGCCGCGCCCTGGTGCGCAAGGCGCGGCTGATCGTCATGGACGAGCCGACGGCGTCGCTGGCCGCGAGCGAGGCGGAACGGCTTTTTGCGATCGTGCGCGATCTCTCCGCCTCGGGCGTGGCGGTGCTCTACATTTCGCACCGGCTGGATGAAATCCTCAATCTGTGCTCGCGCGTGTCGGTGTTTCGCGACGGCCGTTCCGTGGCCGAGCTCGCCGGAAAAGGGCTCAACCGGCCAGCACTTGTCGAGGCGATTGTCGGCGGCACAATCCGGGACCTGCAAAGGACGGCCACGGCAAGACCGCGCGGCGATGTCGTGATGGAAGCCAGCAATCTGACGCGGGCGCCGAAAGTCCGCGGCGTCAGCCTCAAGCTTCACGCCGGCGAAGTGCTGGGCATTGGCGGCCTTGTCGGCGCCGGGCGAACCGAACTCGCCCGGCTGCTCTTCGGGGCGGACCGGCCGGATAGCGGCGAGATGAGGCTGGCGGACCGGCCCTATCAGCCCGCTTCGCCCGCGGGGGCAGTCCGGGCCGGGCTTGGATTGATCCCTGAGGAGCGCCGGGCCGAAGCGCTGTTCCTGTCCAAGAGCATCGCCTTCAATCTCGGCATCGCCAATCTCGACAAGATTGTGCACAGCCGATACCTGCCGCTGCTGAACCGAAGCGCCCGCACGGCCATGGCCGGCGAGATGATCCGCTCGCTCTCGATAAAGGCGCGCAACGCCAGCACGCCCGTTGGCCGCCTCAGCGGCGGCAATCAGCAGAAGGTTGCGATCGGCCGCTGGCTCCAGCGCACGCCGAAAGTACTGATCCTCGACGAGCCGACGCGAGGGGTCGATATCGGCGCGCGCGGAGAGATTCATCGGCTGATCCGCCAGCAAGCCGAATCCGGAATGGCGGTTCTGGTGATCTCGTCGGAACCGGACGAACTGCCCGATCTGTGCGACCGCGTGCTGGTGATGGCGGAAGGCCGCATCGTTCGCGAGCTGACCGGCCAGGCGGTGTCGCGAAAGGCAATCGTCGAGGCAAGTTACGTCGACCCGCAAGCACTGATGGAGGATCATCCCGCATGAGCGATGTTGCGATTAGCGCCCGGCGTCTGTCGCCCGGAACCAAGGCGGTGCTCGGCATCTTTGCCCGCTACGGGACAATCATCGGACTTCTGGCGATGATCGTCACCTTCTCGATCCTGTCGCCGCACGCCTTTCCCACCGTCAACAATTTCACCAATGTGCTGAACCAGGCCTCGCTGGCCATGATCATTGCCGGCGGGCTGACGCTTGCCGTGGTCGTCGGCGAACTCGACCTGTCCATCGGCTTCGCCGCCAGCCTGCACGGCATCCTGATCACCGGGCTTGTCGTCCACGACAAGCTGCCGATCCCGCTTGCCGTGGTCATCGTCATCGCGTTGGGCGCGGTGATCGGCCTCGTCAACGGCTTCATCGTCACCAAGGTCAAGGTCAATTCCGTCATCGCGACGCTGGGCGTCGGCACGATCCTGACCGGTCTCGCCTTCGCCTATTCCGCCGGCGTTCCCATTGTCGCCGGCGTGCCGGAGGCGTTTCTCCAGCTCTCGCTTGGCCGCTGGCTGTTCGGCATCCCCAACAACATCATCGTCATGATCCTCGTCCTCGGCGGGCTTTGGCTCCTGGTCGAACGGACACCGCTCGGCCAGGAGATCCAGGCCGTCGGCGGCAATGCCGTGGCGGCTCGCCTTGCCGGGGTGAATGTCGACCGCATCAAGATCCTCGGCTTCGTCATTTCGGGAATGTGCGCCGCACTCACCGGGATACTGCTCGCCTCGCGGCTGGGCAGCGGCACGGCGAGTGCGGCAGACTCCTATCTGCTCACCGCCTTTGCCGCCGTGTTCCTTGGCTCGGCAACGCTGCGCGATGGCGAATTCCACGTGCTTGGCACCCTGGTCGGCGCGCTGATCATCGCTTTCGGCTTCAACGGCCTCAATATTTTCGGCGCCCCGACCTTTTCGCAATATGTGCTGCAGGGCGCCATTCTGATCATTGCCGTGGGCATGGCCAGCCTCGGCCGCTCGCTGGCGGAACGCTGAAGGAGGAAACGATGACAAGCGATAACGAGCCATGGGAGGTCTATGTCATCGAGTTCGCCCGATCTAAGCAGCAGCCCTGGGTGGATCTGGTTGCCGGCATGTATGACGACGGCAAGGTCGACCTGCCCTTTTCCTTCGTCCTGCTGCGGCGTGGCGACCGCAACGTGCTGGTCGACACCGGCTTCATCCAGGAATCGAGCGACGCCTTCTCGCTGAAATTCGGCATCCCCTACTGGGTCTCGCCGGTCCGCATGCTGGCCGAGCTTGGCATTGGACCCGGCGGCATCACCGACATCTTTGTCACCCATGCGCATTTCGACCACATGGGATCGATCGCCGAGTTCCCGAACGCCAATCTCCACATCCAGAAAAGCGAGTTGCTTTCCTGGTACGAGGCAATCGCATTGCCTCCCCGCTTCGGCCACCTCACCGCCATCATCGATCCCGATACGCTGCGCGCCGCCCTCGATGCATCGGTCGAACACCGCGTCTCGCTGATCGACGGCGACAAGGACGATGTGCTGCCGGGCATCCATGTCCGGCTGGGAAGCGGCCACACGATCGGACAGCAATTCGTCATCGTCCAGTCCGCGCGCGGCAGGCTGGTCATCTCCGGCGACTGCGTCTATTCGAGCCGGCAGATCACCGGACACAAGCACGACGGCGTCTACGCACCGCTGAACAATGCCGTCGGCAGCGTCTGGGAGCAGCTGAAGACCATCGACCGCATCAACACCGAGATCGGCGGCGATCTCGGGCAACTGATCATCCTGCACGACATAGAGCGATGGAAAGGCCTGCCCATTGTTGCCGAGCTCGAAGGATTTCGCATCGTCCGGGCCGGATAGTCACGTGGCGCAAGAAGTCCGGGCTTGTCGATGAACGCGATCATCCATCACGCGCAACAGGAGATCTCCGGTGATTTCGGCTATGGTCTTGCAGCCGGACAGGCCCATCGTCCGGTCGAGCTCATCCTCCAGAATCCTAAAAGCCTGAAGCGCTCCCTGCCGGCCGTTCATCGCCATGCCATAGAGGAATGCCCGTCCGACCATGACGGCCTTGGCGCCCAGCGCCAGCGACTTGAACAGATCGCTGCCGCGCTGGACGCCGCTGTCGGAAAGGATCACCAGACGGTCGCCGCTGGCATCGACGATCCGCCCGAGAACATCGAGCGGAGCGACCGCGCTGTCAAGATTGCGGCCGCCATGATTGGAAACGACGATCCCATCGACCCCATGCTCGGCGGCAAGAATGGCGTCGTCCGGCCGCAGGATGCCCTTGAGGACGAGATTGCCCTTCCAGAACGCCCGCAATTCCCGGATATGGTTCCAGTTCAGGTCCTGCTCGTGCAGGATCTTCTTCGCCGAGTTCCTGTTGAGGATGTCCTGTCTGTATTCGGGCGGATAGTTCGCAAATGTCGGCAGGCCGTCCTTCAGCATATAGCGGCCGAAGACGTTCAGGAGCCAGCCCGGCCGCATCGCCGCGTCGCGGACGCTTGGATAGGAAAATCTGAACGGCACGGTGAAGCCATTCCGCACATTGAACTCGCGCTTTGCGAAGACGGGCGTATCGACCGTTACCACCAGCGTCCTGACGCCGTTGCTCCAGGCCTTTTCCATCAAGGCCTGTGAGAGAGCGCTATCCTGCCAGAGGTAGAGCTGGAACCAGATATTGCCGCCCGCCTCGCCGCAGATTTCGTCAATCGAGGTGATCGCTTCGGTGGCGGCGCAAAAGCCTATTCCGGCGTCTTTTGCCGCGCGAGCCAGTTCGCTCTCGCCCTTGTACCAGACAAGTCCGGCAAAGGCTGTCGGCGCGACAATCATCGGGGATGAGAATTCCTGACCGAATATCTCGACGCCTTGCGAGCGTGGCGCGCCGCCGCGCATCATGCGCGGCGCGATCTTCAAGGCGTCGAAGGCGGCACGGTTGTGATCCAGCGCCTTTTCGTCCTCCGATCCGCGATCGATATATTCGAACACGCCCCGTGGCAGCCTGGCCTTTGCCGCGGCCCGCATCTCCCTGAAATTCTGCGGCGCGGCGCGCATCGCGGCGGCTAGCGCGAAGATGGAAGAAGTATCTTGCCGGGGTTCATGATCCCTCTGGGATCGAAGGCGTTCTTGATCGCGCGCATCAGCTCAATCTCAGCCGGCTCGGTCGTTCTGTCGAGCCTGTGGCGGTAGCTAAGACCGACGCCGTGTTCGGCCGTGATGCTCCCCTTAAGCTCGACGACGACCTCGTCAATGATCAGGTCGATGGTCTCGGAAGCCGCCATGTAGTCCTCCCGGCCGGCGAAGCGGTCCGGCTTGAAAAGCACGACGATATGCATGTTGCCGTCGCCGAGATGGCCGACCATCAGGACTTCGGACTCTGGAAACCGCGCGCTGATCCGCGCGCCGGTCAAGTCGGCGAATATACCTTGCTTGTCGAGCGGAACGGAACTGTCGTGCGACATGTTCGGCCCGGCATAGCGGATTGCATCTGAAACTGCGTGACGCAGATGCCAGAGTGAGGCGGCCTGCGCTTCGCTCTGCGCGATCACAGCATCGGCGATCAGCTCGCGCTCAAGCGCCTTTTTCAGGACGGCTTCCATTGGAGTGGCGAGGTCTGCATCGCCATTCGAATCCGCGATCTCGACCAGCAGGTTCCAGGCCGGCATATCCGCGAAGGGCGATCGCGTGCCGGCCACATTGCGCAGCACCACGTCCATATAGTCGGCGGAGATGATCTCGAAGCTCGTCAGCCTTTCTCCGAAGGCGGACCGGACGAGGCCGAGCACCTCCATGGCCAGATCGACGGAGGAGACGGAGAGCATCGCGGTGGCGGTCGCCTTGGGTGCGGGAAAGAGTTTCAGCACGGCGGCCGTGATGACGCCGAGCGTGCCCTCCGCGCCGATGAAGAGCTGGCGCAGATCGTAGCCGGTATTGTCCTTGCGCAGTTTCAGCAGCCCGTTGAGGACGGTGCCGTTCGGCAGAACGACCTCGAGCCCCAGCACCAATTGCCGCATCGTGCCGTAGCGAACGGCCGTGACGCCGCCGGCATTCGTCGCGATGTTGCCGCCGATCTGGCAGCTCCCCTCCGAACTGAGGCTGAGCGGGAACAGGCGGTCGGCGTCCGCTGCAATGCGCTGGATATCGGCGAGAACGCAGCCGGCATCCACAGTGATGGTGTCGTCGACGAGCGAGAGTTCGCGCACACGGTTCATCCGCTTCAGCGACAAGATGATGCCGGGTGCCTCAGTCCTGGCGATGGCGCCACCGACGAGACCAGTATTGCCGCCCATCGGGGTAACGGCGATCCCACGCTCGTGGCAGAGCTTCATGACATCAGAGACTTCGTTCGTGTCGGCAGGCAGGACCACGCACAAAGCCTCGGCCCGGTAGCTGCGGCGGACGTCGGTCAGAAAGCCTTCCATCTCGCTGGGCTGGCTCACGACATTGCGGGCTCCGACAATGTCGGAGAACAGCGAGATGATATCAGTCTGATCGGTCACTGTGCGTCACTTCTAGAGGAAATGTGGAGCGGCGCCCCGCCGGCCATGAGCCGGCGAGGCGCTGGGATCAAAGACCGCGCCTCAGGAAATCATCCATTCCGAATAGCGCTTCTGCACGGTGGTGTAATTGTCGCCCCACCACTCGGCATTGATGACGACATTCTTGCCGCTGGCGAGATCCGGCAGGAAGCCGCCATTCGGCGATGCCTTGATCTCCTCGACGGACTTCAGCGTGTTGGGCAGATAATAGCCCCGCAGCGCCCAGGCGGTCTGGCGGTCCTGCCGCAGGCAGAACGCGATGAACTGCATCGCCGCTTCCTTGTTCTTCGAGCCCTTCGGAATGGCAAAGAAGTCGAGCGAGTTGTTCGTCTGCGCGAAGGAGAAATCGAGCGGCGTGCCGCTCTTCTGGGCGCTCTTGACGCGGTTGTAGTAGCTGTAGGAAAAATCGGCCTCGTTCTGGCTGACCGACGTCACCTGCTCGGGCGTCGTGGCGGCGAATTTCGAAATATTGTCCTTCAGGCGATCGAGCACGGCAAAGGCCCGCTCCACGTCGAGGGGGTAGAGATCCTTCGGCTGGACCCCGTCACCGACAAGTGCGGCCTCGAGCGTTTCAGGCGCAAGCGAGCGCATGCAGCGGCGCCCGGGGAATTTTTCCGTGTCGAAAAAGCCGGCGAAATCGACCGGATGCTTGCCGTCGGGATGGCGTTCCGTGTTCCATAAAATGCCGCCGCTGTAGAGATAGAGCGGCATGTAGAGGGCGTTCGGCTTCTCCAGCAGGCCTTCTGTCGCCACCAGCGTGCTGTCGAGCGGCTCCCAGAGGTTCTCCTTGGCACCGGAGGTGGCGAACGCGGCTGGCGCGTCGATGATGTCCCAGGTGACGCTGTTGCTGAGCACCTGCGCCTTGACCTTGGCCATGTCGCCATTGTCGACCAGTTGCACCGCGATGCCGGTTTCCGCCGTGAACGGCGCGGCAAACACCTCCTCGACGCTCTTGTGATAGTCGCCGCCCCAGGAGGTGACGGTGATGGACTTGTCCGCCGCCCTGGCGCGACCGGTGATGACGGACGGCGCTGCAAGGCCGATCGCGGCAACGGCAGCACCTTTTGTGAAGCTGCGGCGAGATATGCGGAATGTATCTTTTGTCATTGTCTGGCCTTCCGTTGGTCAAGCTTCGAGGTGAAGGGGAGAAAATTCTGCGGACTAGGCGCGCTCCGCCGGCAGCAGCCTGCCGTCGTCGACCCGCCAGGACACTTTCACGGCATCGCCGCGCATCAATCGCGCCCGGTTCGGTTGATTGAGTTCCTGCGCGATGATCTGCTCGCCGGCCGGCGTCTCGAGGAAATGCCGCACGATGCCGCCAAGCACCACGGTGTCCTTGAGAGTGGCCGCGATCTGCTGGCGGCCGGAGGCATCGGCCGGTGTCTCGACCATGATGTTTTCCGGACGCACGAGCAGCACGGCAGCGGAGCCGGCCACGAACGCGCCGTCGGCCGCGGGAACGTCAAACGCGCCGGCCGCGCAGCGGAGCATCAGGCCGCCCTTGTCCTTGGACAGCTTGCCGGGGAAAAGATTGGAGCTGCCGATGAAATCGGCGCTGAAGACGGTTTGTGGTTTGAAGTAGAGCGCTTCCGGCGTTCCCTGCTGCTCGATCTTGCCGCCACGCATCAGGACGATGCGGTCGGACATGGTCAGCGCCTCGTCCTGATCGTGGGTGACGTAGAGCATCGTGACGCCAAGATCGGCATGCAGCCGCTTGATCTCCAGTTGCATGCCCTCGCGCAGCTTCTTGTCCAACGCGCCGAGCGGCTCGTCCATCAGGATGAGCGGTGGATTGTAGACGATGCAGCGTGCCAGCGAGATGCGCTGCTGCTGCCCGCCGGAGAGTTCGCGCGGTCGGCGGTCGGCGACATGTTCGAGCTGGATGAGTTTCAGCACGTCCATCACACGCTGGCGTATCTCGTCCTTGCCGATCTTGCGGACCTGCAGCGGGAAGGCGATGTTCTGAAACACCGTCATATGCGGCATCAGCGCATAATTCTGAAAGACCATGCCCAGCCCGCGCTGGTTGGTCGGCAAGGTCGTGGCATCCGTCCCGTTGATCAGGATCTTGCCCGCGGTCGGCGTCGTCATTCCCGAGATCAGGTTGAGGAGGGTCGACTTGCCCGATCCGCTCGGGCCGAGCAGCGTGACGAATTCGCCCTTGCCGACGCTGAGGGTGACATCCGACAAGGCTGCCACGCCGTTGTAGAGCTTCGACAGACCGCGCACTTCGATCATGGCGTCGCTGGCTGCAGCGTTTGGTGTGGAGGGTTCCGCAAGATGCGCCAAGGCTGGTTCCTTATCCAATGGAGACGATGCGGATGGAGCGACCGGGGGCTTCATCTGCGCGTTCATTGCTGCTTCTCCTTGCGCTGAAGCATCATGATGCCGATCGCCAGAAGAATTGAAAAAACGGTGACCAGGGTCGAAGCGGCGGCAATGACCGGCGACAGCTCCCAGCGCATGGCGCTGTACATTTTCACCGGCAATGTCTGCGTTTCCGGACCAGTCACGAAATAGGCGACGATCACCTCGTCAAACGAGATCAGGAAAGCGAAAAGAGCGCCTGCCGCGATACCGGCCTTCAACTGGGGGAGCACGACCTTGAAGAAGATGGCGGGCTTGGAAGCGCCCATGATCAACGCCGCGTTCTCGAGCGTCGGATCAAGATGCCTGAGCGACGCGCCAACCGAGATCATCATGAAGGGCACCGCCAGCATGGTGTGGGAGAGGAACAGCGAGACATCGCGGTTCAAGAGGTTCCAGGGCGCGAACTGCAGATAGAGCCCAAGGCCGAGAACGATCACCGGAACCAGCAGCGGCCCCATGATGAAGCCGTTGATCAGGCCGGCACCAGGCAGGCTCGCCCGCTGCAACGCATAGGCTGCGGGCAGGCCTAGAACCGTCGTGGCGAGCGCCGTCATCAAGGCGATCATCAGGCTTTGCGTCATGGCGCCCCACCAGGCGGCGTCCGTGAAGAACTGCCGGTAGAGTTCAAGCGAAAACGCGCGCGGCGGAAATTCGAACTCGCCCCCCGTGCCGAACGAGATCGGAAAGACGATCACGCTGGGCAGCAGGAGGAAGAGGTAGCAGGCCCAGGCGACCACGGGCACGAAGAAGACGGCGGCCGTTCGCAACGGTCTTGTCATCATGCCACTCCCATGACGCCGGCCCCGCCGCGGACACGCCCGAGAATGGTCACCAGAGCGCCTGAGATCAGCAGCAGGACGACGGAGATGGCCGAGGCCATCGGCCAGTCGAGTGTCTGCCTTGTGTAGAAATCGATCAGATTGGCGATCATCATGTCCTGCCGTCCGCCAAGCAGCGCCGGTGTGATGTACATGCCGATCGACAAGGTGAAATTGATGATGATGCCGGCGATGACGCCCGGCATGCTGAGCGGCAGCGTCACCTTCCGGAAAATGCGGAACGGTCCGGCGCCCATCACTTCGGCCGCCCGCGCCAGATTGCCGTCCTGCGCGAGCAGGCTGCCGAGGATCGACAGGATCATGAACGGCAAGAGATAGTTGATCATGCCGACAATGGCGCCAAAGCGGTTGAAGACCATCGGGAACTGGATGGTTCCGCCGCTGATGAAGCCCAGCGCCTGGTTGACGATGCCGCTGTGGCCGAGAAGCACGGTGAGCGCGAAACTCTTGACCAGGATGCTGGTCCAGAATGGCAGCATCACCAGCATGAGGTAGAATGTGCGCTTGCGGGGCGACTGCCGCGACAGATGCAGCGCGACCGGATAGCCGATCAACAGGCTGACCAGCGTCGCGGTGAAGCTGATGACGAAGGTGGTGCGAAGAACCTTGTAGAACAGCGTCGACGTGGCAAGCTCGGCATAGGCCCGCAGCGTGAAGCCGCCCTCGTAGAAGCTCTGCCAGACAGTCAGGATCAGCGGATAGGCGAAAAACAGGATCAGCAGCGCACCGAGCGGCGCGACGAGAAGCGTCGCCGACCTCGGGCTGAGAAATGAAACGTCACTCGCACTCGACATTTGAAAAGTTCCCAGTCATGTCGCGATGCGTCGTGAGGTCATGCCCCCGGCTGGCCCCTGGATGAGGTCCGCCTCCCGTCTTTCGCATACACGATTTTCATAAAACTGGCATATCAGTAGCGACATAACAAGCAGTTTTCTGAAAAATGAAAATTGTTGCCGACGCTGGAGCGCGTCACTCGCCTTGAGCAGGTCGCGCGCCAGGAATCATGCGACGTGCTTTGGCTCTCTGAGCATTTTGATTTTTGCGCATGACCCGAAATCGATTCCGGTTTTCGGGGCTATGCACTAGATGTTTGCATTGACCCAGAAGACGGTCGCCTGGTTGGCGCCGACATTGGAAAAACTGTGCGGATGGTCGCTCGGAAACGAGAAGCAGTCGCCTTCCCGCAGGACGAAGACGCGATCGTCGATTCTCAATTCCAGCACGCCGGACATGACGAGGCCCATCTCCTCGCCGGCATGCACATAGGGCGCATTTCCGGAGCCGCTGCCGGGCTCGATGACGACGTAGAAACCCTTCAGCCGCTTGCTGGCCACCGGCGAAATAAGATCCTTTTTCAGGCCGTCCGCGTTGAGGAAAGGCTGGCGCTTGTTGGCCCGGACCACGAAAGGCGCATCCACGTCTCCGCTATTTTCAGGGTCGATCAGCCATGCGGGCGACACGCCAAGCGCGCTGCCCAGGGTGAAAAGCGTGCGCACCGTCGGCGAAACGAGATCCCGCTCCAGCTGCGAAAGCGTTCCGATCGAGAGTCCCGTGCTGGCGGCAAGGTCGGCCAGCGTCAGCTTTCTTGCCTGCCGCAACTCGCGCAGGCGCGCCCCCAGCCTGGGATCACTGTCCTGCCCGGCATCCGCTTTCTGCAATGTCATCACACGAGACTTTATGTTTTCCATGCTGGACTTTCACGTCTTGCTGCCCACCGAGCAATCGTTTTTTGCAGCGCGCCGAAGACGCGCGCCGGCGGCAACGATGGCCGCTCCGGAAGCTAGCGAAACTTCGCTGCCGAAACAATCGTTTTTCAGAAAATTAAAAATCGTTGTTGTGATTCCGGGAAAGCCGTGCAGAATTGCCTGGCGCGACCCCGGCACGATGCCCGTTGGGTCTGTCTTCCAGTTCAGCCTGCACGGAGTTCCCGCACGTGGCGCATCCCCTTTCGCTCAAAGGCATCATTCCGGCCTTTCCGACCTCCGTTCGCGCAGACCATAGCGTCGACATCGAAGGCGTGCGCAAGCTCGTGCGCTACATGATCGACAATGGCGCCTCCGGTGTGGTGCCGCTCGGCGGAACGGGAGAATTCACGGCGCTTTCGGCAAAGGCGCGCATCGAGACGGTCGAAGCGAGCGTTGCCGCGGCTGGGGGAGAGGCGCCAGTTATCGCTGGCGTGCTGTCGCCCGGGCTGGGCGATGCGGTCGATACTGGCAAATCCTTCAAGGCGGCGGGAGCCGACGCGCTCATGCTGATCGTCCCGTTCTACACCCGCAACAGCCAGGAAGGCGTGCTGCGCTACTTCGCCGAGGTCAAGGAGGCGGTCGATCTGCCGATCGTCCTCTACGACAATCCGGCCCGGACCCACTTCGTCATCGCTCCCGAAACCATCGCCGCCATGGCGAAGCGCGACATCATCATCGGCATGAAGGCGTCGAATACGGACCTCTACCATTTCGATCACGTCATGCAGAAGGTTCCCGCTGGCTTCCAGATGCTGAGCGGCCAGGACACGCTGTTCACCCAGCAGGTCAGCATGGGCGCCCGCGGCGGGATCCTCACTTCGGCGGTACTCGTTCCGTCGTTCTGGAACGAGGTGCAAGCTCTTGCCGAAGGCGGACGTTTTGGCGACGCCCTCGCTTTGCAACGCCGGCTCTGCCCCTTGATGGACGCGCTGTTCAGCGAGGAAAATCCTGGTCCGACGCGGCTGGCCCTCGGCATGATCGGGCTTGATCCCGGCGGCTCGCTGCCGCCGCTTGGAGCGGTGTCCGAGGGTCTGAGAACCAGGCTGCTGGATATTCTGCGGGAGCTGCATTCGGCAGGCACCCTCCTCGTCAAACCTGTCGCCTCTCCGCCGGCCACTCTCTCGCCAGCGGCTGCTTCGTAGAGCATCACTATGCTCGAAAGCGAACCGCCCAGAAGTCTCTATCGCGAAACCGCCGGCGGCGTCGGCAACTACCCGGCTTTGAAGGATGCGCAGCGGGCAAGGATCGCCATTATCGGCGGCGGCTTCACTGGCCTTTCGACGGCCCTGCATCTGGCGGAAGCCGGCGAAGACGTCGCCGTGCTCGAGGCCCGCCAGCCGGGCTGGGGCGCCTCGGGTCGGAACGGCGGCCAGGTCAATCCCGGCCTCAAATACGATCCCGACACGATAGAAGCGCTGTTCGGCCCGGATCTCGGGCCGCGCATGGTCGACTTCTCCTATGGCGCGCCTGACTTCACCTTCGATCTCATCAAGCGCCTGTCGATCGCCTGCGATATCAGGCGGAACGGCACCATACGTGCCGCCGTCCGCCCGAAGCCGGCGGGGGCGGTGCGGACCACGGCCGAGCAGTGCGAGCGGCGGGGCATGCCGGTCAGCATGCTGGACGCAAAGGCGATGGCGGCACGCACCGGCACGGACCGATATATGTCGGGCATGCTCGACGCCCGCGGCGGCGATCTCCATCCGTTGAAATATGCCCTTGGTCTGGCGGCCGCGGCGCAAAATGCCGGCGCGCGGATCTTTGGCGACAGCGAGGTCCTTTCGCTGAGCAGGGAGGCCGGACAGTGGCTCCTCAAAACCGGCAACGGTTCTCTCAGCGCCGAGAAGGTTCTCATCGCGACCAATGGCTATACCGGCACGCTCTGGCCGGGCCTGGAGCAATCCCTCGTTCCGGTGTTCAGCGCCATCGCCGCGACCGAGTCGCTCCCGCCCCCGGTTGCCGCGGCAATCCTTCCTGAAAGACCGGTCGTCTATGAGGCCGGCAACATCACGGTCTACTACCGGATCGACGCGCAGAACCGCCTCCTGATGGGCGGCCGGGGGCCGATGCGGCCCGTCGCGGATGCCTCCGCCATCGGCTATCTCAGCGACTATGCGCGGCAGCTCTGGCCAGCGCTTGCCAAAACACGCTGGACACATGGCTGGAACGGTCGGGTAGCGATCACCAAGGATCACCTATTGCATGTGCACGAGCCGGAAGACGGCATCCTGATCTGCCTTGGCTACAATGGTCGTGGCGTCGCCATGGCCTCGGCGATGGGCAGCGTCCTGGCAAAGCGTCTTCGCGGCGATGAGACCGCCCCCTTCCCCATGCCGATATCGCAGGTGAAGACCATCCGGTTCCACCGGTTCTGGCCGCTGGGCGTCAGGGCAGCGATCCTTTCGGGGCGGCTGAAGGACCGGTTCGGCCTTTGACACGGTGAGCGCCGATTCAGCCGGTCGCCGGAAGCTTCATCGCATCGGCGATCTAGCCTCTGGTCACTGCTTCGCTGCAATTGCGGCGCGGGTAGAGATCAGCCGGTCGAGCCAATCGGACGACATCTCGGGAACGGAATCGAGCAGCAGGCGCGTATAGTCCTCATAGGGCGGCGACAGCACCTCGCCGCGCTTCCCATGCTCGACGATCCGGCCCTTGTTCATGACGACGACCTGGTCGGCGATGGCGCGCACGATTTCCAGATCGTGGGTGATGAACAGATAGGACACGCCCAGACGGTTCTGCAGGTCGAGCAACATTTTCAGAATGTCGGCCTGGACGATCTGGTCGAGCGCCGACGTCACCTCGTCGCAGATGATCAGTTCCGGATCGGCGGCGAGCGCCCGGGCTATCGCCACCCTTTGGCGCTGGCCGCCGGAAAGCTGCGACGGCATGCGGTCGATATAGCTGCCGTCGAGCTCGACCATGCGCAGAAGTTCGACAATGCGCGCCTCGCGCTTCTTGCCCGAAAGACCATGAAAAAAAGACACCGGCCGGCCGATGATCTTTCGAACGGCATGGCGCGGATTGAGCGATGTGTCGGCCGACTGATAGATAATCTGGACGCGGCGCAACTGGTCCTTGGTGCGCGAGGAGACGACAGGCCCCAGCCTGCTTTGCTCGAACATCACCGCGCCGCCGTCCGGTTTCATAAGACCGGCGATCACGCGTCCAAGCGTCGACTTGCCTGAACCGGACTCTCCGACAAGCGCAACCGTCTGGCCTTTGCCGACCGACAGGTCGACGCTCTCCAGCACCTTGAAGGTGCCGTAGGACGCCGAGATGTTCCTGACTTGCAGCAGGTCGCCCGACGGCGGCCGCTCGGGCTCCTCGATGCTGCGCAAGGCCCACAGTGTCTTGGTATAGGGGTGCTTCGGCGCCGACAGGATTTCGGCGATCGGCGCCTCCTCGACCACCTCGCCGTAGCGCAGCACCATGACCCGATGCGCAAGCTGCGCCACGATTGCCAGATCATGAGAGATGTAGAGCGCGGCGACGCCATATTCGGCGATCGCCTTGCGGATCGAGATCAGGACCTCGACCTGGGTCGTCACGTCGAGCGCGGTGGTCGGCTCGTCGAAGACGATCAGGTCCGGCCGGCAGATCATGGCCATGGCGGTCATTGCCCGCTGCAACTGGCCGCCGGACACCTGATGCGGATAGCGCCTGCCGAAGGTTTCGGGCTCGGGCAGTTGCAGCGAGCGGAACATGGCGACCGCATTGGCCTCGGCCTCTTCGCGTAACTGGCCGCCGCGTTCGACCGCCGCTTCCACCACCTGGTCCATCAGCCGCTTGGCTGGGTTGAACGAAGCCGCGGCGCTCTGGGCGACATAGGCGATGCGCGTGCCCCGGAGCTTGCGCCGCTGATGGTCGGCAAGCGACAGCATATCGGTTCCGTCGAAGACGATCTTGCCGCCGGTGACGCGGCAGCCCGGCCTGAAATGCCCGAGCGCAGCAAGGCCGATCGTCGATTTTCCCGCGCCGGATTCTCCGACGATGCCGAGGACCTCGCCACGCCGCAGGGTGAAGCTCACGCCTTTGACGATCTCGGTCCAGCCGCTGCTGGTGCGCGCCTCGATGCGCAGGTCTGAGACGGCAATGGCAGCCGCTCTGCTCAGTGTGCTGGTGTTCTCATGCTTCATCGGAGAGGCCACTCGACATGTTCAGCAGCCAGTCGGCAACGAAATTGACGCCGATCGTCAGCAGCGCGATCGCACCGGCCGGGATCAGCGGCGTGATGTCGCCCATGTTGATGAGCGTGGCGTTGTCGCGCACCATCGACCCCCATTCGGCCATAGGCGGCTGCAGCCCTATGCCCAGGAAGGACAGGGCGGCGATCGACAGAAAGACGAAGCAGAACCGCATGCCGAATTCCGAGATGAGGATCGGCAGGATGTTGGGCAGGATCTCGTGGACGATCCGCCAAACCAGCCCCTCGCCGCGCGCAGCGGCCGCCTCGACAAAATCGAGCGTGACCACGTTCATCGCGGCGGCCCGCGAAATCCGGAAGATCCGGGTCGAATCCAGGATGGCGATGATGAGGATCAGGTTGAGGACAGAGGTCCCGAAGATCGCCAGCAGCATCAGCGTGAAAATCAGGTCGGGGATCGACATGACGGAATCGACGAAGCGGCTGAGCACCTGATCCGCCACCCCACGCAATGCCGCCGCCATGATGCCGAAGAACCCGCCGATGGCGAAGGCCAGAAGCGTCGTGACGAAAGCAATGCCGATCGAATTGCGCGCGCCAAAGATCATCCGGCTCAGGAAATCGCGGCCCAATTGATCCGTACCCAGCAGGTTCACCTCGTCCCAGGGCGCGTAGGGCACGGACGACACGACCTGGAACTCTCCGTAAGGCGCAATGAAGGGCGCGAAGATCGCCGTGAAGACATAGGCGAACAGGACCACCATGCCGAAGATCGCCGTCGGCGGCGCCTGCCTCACAGCCCTCAGGCCGCGGGCAAGAGCGGTTTGCGATGGGGCGGAGCGTGTCGCAGTGTTCGTCATGCGGAACCTCAACGCGGATGCAGGAGACGGGGATTGCTGACGATCGAGATGATGTCGGCCAGCAGGTTGAGCAGAATGTAGGCCGTCGAGAAGATCAGCGCACAGGCCTGGATGACCGGCACGTCGCGATTTCGAACGGCATCCACCATGGTCTGCCCGATGCCGGGATAGACGAACACCACCTCGACCACGACAACCCCGGCAATCAGATAGGCAAGGTTTATGGCCACGACGCTGGCGATCGACCCGATGGCGTTGGGCAGTGCATGCCGCATGATCACCCGCATCTCCGGCTCGCCTTTGAGCTGTGCCATTTCGATGAAAGGCCGCGACATGACGTTGAGGATGGCGGCGCGGGTATTCCTCATCATATGGGCGAGCACGACGAAGAGCAGCGTCATGATCGGCAGCGCCATGCGATAGAGTTGCTCGTCGAAATGCATGCTGGAGCGGATGCTCGATAGCGATGGAAAAATGTGCAGCCTGGTCGCCAGAAAGAGCATCAGCACATAGGCGATGAAGAATTCCGGCACCGATATCGCGGCCAGTGTCACGGCGCTCAAGAACCGGTCCGGCAATCTGTTGCGATAGCGTGCGCAGACAATGCCGAGCAGAATTGCCAGAGGCACGGCGATGGCTGCCGTGATGCCGGCCAGCCGCAACGTGCTCAGCAGGCGTGGACCGATGATGGTGCCGACCGGACGCTTGGAGAAAGAGTTGCCGAAATCGCCCTGCAGCGCGCTGGAGAGCCAGGTGAAATAACGGTCCACCATCGGCCGGTCGAGGCCCAGCTGGTGCTGGAAGGCTGCCACTGCATCGGGAGTTGCGGACCTCCCGAGCACGGCGCTCGCAAAGCTGCCGGGCAACAGGTTCACGGCAAGGAAGATGACCAGTGAGACGATGACGAGGCTGAGCAAGCCAAGCCCGATCCGTTGCAGGATCATCTTCGCGATAGGGTTGGAAACAAGACCCATACGAACTTTCCCGTCTTTACATAGACGCAACGCATGCTGATGGCATCCCACGCATTTGGCCTGCCATCAGGGATAACCGGCAGCGTTTGTCAGGCACCTGCGGACATCGTTTCGCTCCAAGGCGAATGCGCTTGGCAGAACCATCAGCCTATCGTGGTGCAGGGGGTGCCGGGAAGGTCCGGCACCGGGTCCTGTCTCAGACCATCCACCAGCGCTCGGACATACGCAGATTGTCGCATGGGAAGATGCCGCCGACCTGGCCGTGCCCGATCTTGGCCGATACGCCGACAATCCAGTTGACAAAGGCAACCGTCAGGACGCCGCCGTCGTCGTGCAGTATCTGCTGCATCTCGGCATATTGCGTGGCGCGCTTGGCCTGATCCGTCTCGGAGCGCGCCTCGACGAGCAATTCGTTGAAGCGCTGGTTCTTCCAATGCGTGTTGTTCCACGAAGCATCCTTGGAATAGCTCGTGGAAAACAGCCAGTCGCAGGTCGGGCGGCCATACCAGTCGCAACCGTTGAACGGCTTCTTGAGGAAGACGTTTTCCCAGTAACCGTCGTCGGCCTCGCGCACGATATTGATGTTGATGCCGGCCTTGGCGGCATGCTGCTGGAAGAGAACAGCCGCATCGATCGCACCGGGAAATGCTGCTTCGGCAACGGAGAGATCGACGTCGAGCGAGGTCAATCCGGCCTTTGCCAGATGTGCCTTGGCCTTGTCGATATCGTAGTTGAAGACCGGCTTCGGTTCGATGTGGAACGGCATGGTGCTCGCCACCGGTGAATCATTGCCCTTGATGGCTTCGCCAAGGAAGACCTTGCGCACGATGTCGTCGCGGTCGATTGCGTATTTCAGCGCCAGGCGGACGTCGGGATTGTCGAAGGGGGCGGTCGAAGTATCCATGTCGAAGGTGAAATGGCGAAGGCTTGGCACGCGCAGAACGCTAAGAGCGGGATTGCGCTCCATCAGGCCGATGCTCTTCACGTCGAGATCGCCGATGAACTCGACTTCGCCGGTCATGAACGCGTTCATGCGGGCCGTCGCATCCATGATGGCGACATATTCTATCTCGTCGAAATAGGGTTTGTTGTTCTTGTGGTAGTTGGGGTTACGTTTCATCTTGATCGAAACGCCCGGCTCGAAATTCTCCAGGGTGAAGCTGCCCGTGCCTACGCCACGCTGCCAGTCGATGCCGCCGCCTTCCTTGGCGGGTATGATCGAGAGGTGATAGTCGGCGACGAGATAGGGGAAGTCGGCCGTTCCCGATTTCAGGTTGAAGACGATCGTGTCGGGGCCGTCGGGAGTGATTGTGTCGATCTGCGACAGCAGCGACTTGGCCGCGGACGTCGAACCGTCGCCCATATGATGGCGGAACGATTCCTGGATATCGGCCATCGTCAGGCTCTTGCCGTCGTGGAAAGTGATGCCCTTCTTGATCTTGAAGGTCCACTTCCTGGCGCCATCGGCGGGTTCGAAACTTTCCGCCAGATCGCCGATGATGCTGCCGTCGGCGGCGATTTCGGTCAAATTGTTGCACAGCGATCCGCTGAAGGCCGCCTGCACGAAACTCGCCGGCCAGGTGCCCGGATCAAGCGTATCCTGCTGTGAGGCATCCGACATGCCGAAGCGGGCAAAGCCGCCCTGTTTGGGCTCTTGCGCCTGAGCGCCGGACGCAAAAAACGACGTGCCCGCTCCGGCCACAGCGGCAAGCGCGGCTGCACGGCCAAGAAATTCGCGACGCGAGATACCGCCTTTTCGCGCCTGCTCGGCCCAGAATTTCATTTCCAAAAATGCTGAATCGGACATTGCTTGGTTCCCCTTGTTCTTGATGTACGCATTTTTTGTGCGCATGCGATCAGACGTGTCTGCCTGGCGGCCGCCCTTGTCGTCGCGTTCTTCGCGCGCTTTCCAGCCATCGAGGGAAGGCTAGCACGACACCGGTCGATGTCAATAATTTCTGATTGACTGATCGATCATTTTTTTGCCTACTGCCGTACGCTCTGTACCGCTCCGCCCTCCCGATCAGGATCAACCGATGTCCGACCTTGAGCTTTGCTATTTGTCCGCAACCGAGGCACTGAAGCGGTTTCGTGACCACTCCCTCTCGCCGGTCGAACTTCTCCAGGCACAGCTTTCGCGCATCGAGGAGACACGCTCGACGGTCAACGCCTTCAGTTTTGTCTATGCGCAAGAAGCTCTCGAGGCCGCGAGGAAGGCGGAGGCCCGCTACATGGCGAACACAGACGGCATGCTGCCGCTCGAAGGGCTTGCGCTGGCGAGCAAGGACGAGAACGCGATCGAGGGCAAGATCACGACGTTCGGGTCGCTGATCTACAAGGACTATGTGGCCACGTCGACGACGCCGGTCGTGCAACGGCTGATGGACGCGGGCGCGATCGTCCACGGGCGGACCACAACGCCGGAGTTTTCATCCGAGGGCTTCACCTATTCCCGCATCTGGGGCGTGACGCGCAATCCATGGAACCTCGACTATACGCCGGGCGGTTCTTCCGGCGGATCGGGCGCGGCACTGGCCAGCGGCATGACAACCTTTGCGACGGGATCGGATATTGGCGGATCGATCCGCATTCCAGCCTCCGCCTGTGGCGTTGTCGGCTACAAGCCGCCCTATGGCCGCAACCCAGCGACACCGCCCTTCAACCTCGATTTTTACAATCATCCCGGCCCGATGGCGCGAACGGTCGAGGACTGCCTGATGATGCAGAACATCATGTGCGGTCCGCACCCCAACGACATAGCGTCCCTGAAACCGAAACTGCACGTCCCCGTCGACCGCAGCGGCATCAAGGGCTGGAAGATCGCCTATTCCCTTGATCTCAGCTATTTCGAACTGGATGAGGATGTCCGGCGCAACACTTTGAAAGCGCTGGAAGTCTTCAAATCGCTCGGCGCCGAGGTGACCGAAGTAGACCTCGGCTGGACCAAAAAGTCCGAGAAAGCCGCGAGCGACTATCTCCAGACCATCTTCGGCGCCTGGGTCGCGGAATATCTCGACGAACGCGCCGAGCTTCTGACGCAATACAGCCGCACCTTCGCCGAATCCTCCCAGGTCGCAACGCCGAAGGATTTTCTGGATTCGCTCTATACTGCTGGCGAGATGTATTCCACCTTCGGCCCATTGATGGAGCGCTACAATGTGTTCGTCTGCCCGACACTGGCGCTGCCCGCCGTCGGCGCCGAACACGATCCGCTCAAGGGCCTGACGATCAATGGCAAGCCGGTGGATCCGCGTTATGGCTGGATCATGACCTACCCTTTCAACATGCTGAGCCGCTGCCCGGTTTTGAGCGTGCCTTCCGGCCATGCGGCCAGCGGCGTTCCGACCGGCATCCAGATCGTTGGCGGCAGCTATTGCGATCAGGACGTCTTCCGTGCAGGGCTTGCCTATGAGCAGGCGCTCGGCGGATGGTTCACCAGGAGCACCGCCCGCCCGGTCATTCCTTCAAGCCGATAGGCGTTTCAAAGCGGCCGGAGCCAACAGCATGAAAACCGTCTACTCGCCTCGGCATGCGCTCCAGGATGCGCAAATCGAGTTCATCCGCGGCAAGAGCGTGCCGAGCTTCGAAATGCCACAGCGGGCTGAACTCGTGCTGGAACGGATCAAGGCAGTAGCCCTCGGCCCGGTCGTGGAGCCCGGCAGCTTCGGGCTCGAGCCGCTGCTGGCCGTTCACGATCCCGACTTCGTCGAATTTCTTTCGACGATCTGGGAAACATGGTCCGCCGAAAGCGGGCAGATCGACGCCTTCCCCAACGCCTGGCCGCCACCGCGCTCCAGGCGCATCCGCACGAAGCGGCCGGGCGCCGAACTCGGACGCTACTGCATCGACATGAGCAGCCCGATCATGGCCGGAACCTGGACGGCCGTCACCTCGGCCGCCGACGCCGCCTTGACCGCCACGGAAATTGCCGCGGGTCCGGAGCGGATGGCGTTCGCCCTTTGCCGTCCGCCCGGGCATCATGCCGGGCGCGACTATTTTGGCGGCTATTGCTTCATCAACAATGCAGCCGTTGCCGCACAGAACCTTGTCGACCGGGGCGCAAGGCGCGTTGCCGTGCTCGATGTAGACTACCACCATGGCAACGGAACGCAGGACATCTTCTACGAGCGTGCCGACGTGCTGGTGGCGTCGATCCATGCCGATCCCGAGACTGAATATCCCTATTACAGCGGCTATGCCGACGAGACCGGCGACGGGCCGGGTGAAGGCTTCAATCTGAACGTGCCGCTCGCCTGGGGCAGCGCGTACGGCGAATACAAACCGGCGCTCGATACGGCCCTCGCCCGCATTGCCGCCCATGGCACTGAGGCGCTGGTCGTTTCGCTCGGCGTCGATACGTTCGATGGCGACCCGATTTCCAGGTTCAAGCTGCAGAACGCCGATTTCCTCAGCATGGGCCGAGCGATCGCATCGCTTGGAGTTCCCACGGTCTTCGTGATGGAAGGCGGCTATGCCGTCGCGGATATCGGCGTCAACACCGTCAATGTACTGACGGGTTTCGAGGACGTGATCGGATCATGAACTGAACGGGCAACGACAACATCAGGGGATAGACCACGATCCCGAACCGAAGATCAGCTCGCCAAGAAATGGGAGCCGGCTTAAGGAAAAGTTCCCGCTTAAACAAGAAGATGGAGCGGCGCCTTGATTCAATCAGTCAAGGCGATCAGAAGTCGTCGGGAAATACCGAGCGCAGATAGGCCAGGCAGGCTTCTTTCGATGCCAGCTGCCCGGCCTGCCCGGTATTGTCGCCGACGAGGTTGGCGATCCAGAAACCGTCGATCATGGCGTTCAGCGAGTGAGCCACCTGCGCCGCATCGACTGTCAGCCCGCGCTCTTTGGCAAGGGCTGCGACATCGGCCTCTGCGGATGCGTTGTAGCGGGCCTTGAGCTCGGCGCAGCGTTTGCGATAGCTGCGCACCCGGACCGTTTCCGCCCAGAATGAAACCCAGACGGCAATTCGCTTGGCATTTGCCACCCGCCCGTCGAAATCGCTTTCGATCATCGTCTTCAATCGCCGCGCCGGCGAAACGCCGGTGCGGTTGCCGCGGGCCAGAAGCTGCTCGTATTCGTCCGAGAGATAATCGAGCGCGGCGATGATGATCCCGTCCTTGGATTTGAAATGGAAGGAGACGACGCCATAGCTGCACTTTGCCTCGGCCGCGATCCTGCGGATGGTGACGCCGATCAGCCCTTTCTTGGCGATCACCGCGACGGCGGCGTCGAGCAGGCTTTGGCGCCTCTCGGCGACCTGATCCTCACGGGAAAGCGGCGTCGCATCGCGGGTCTTTTTCTTCTCTCTGGTTGCTGTCTGGCTCATCGAACACCCGGGGAATATTGCTGCAGTAACGTGAGGCAAGTTGTTTTGCCGGATTCCTGAGACCTGCGCAAACTGGAACATCGACCTCCGTGGCGGCAGGTCAAAACTGCCGGCAACCAGGCCGTCGTCCGGTTCGGCTATGGCAGCTTCAGGAAGGCGGCGGCATTGTCATGCATCCATTTCTGTCGGACGCCGGCCTCCAGCGGCAGTGCGTCGATCTCGGCGATGGCCCCGGCCGGCGCCATCATCGGAAAGCTGGAGCCGAAAATCATCTTGTCCTGCAGGATGGTCCGTCCGTATTGCAGCAGGGGCTCATAGCCGGAATGGGCCTTGGCAAGCAGCTTTGGCCGCACGGCCAGGAGGCCGATATAGAGGTTCGGATGCCGCCATGCGACACCGATCAGTTCATTGACCCAAGGCCATCCGGGCGGCGATGCGCAGACCCGCAGGTCCGGGAAATCGACCATCACCTCGTCGAGATATTCCGGCTTGCCGAACGACATCGGTGTCGAGGTCGAGAAATTGATGCCGCAATGGATGTTGACCGGGATCGAAAGCTCCAGCGCTTTTTCGTAGAGCGGCCGCAGCAGGGCATCGTTGGGCTTCAGCTTCAGCTCAAAACACTGGATGTTAAGCCCGCGCAGGCCAAGATTGCGTATCGCATGGTCGAGCTCCTCGACCGCTGTCTTTCCCCTATGCGGATCGACGCCCGCAAAGCCGATGAAGCGGGGACCGTGTTCGCGACAGAACGCGGCGACGGTTTCATTGGCGATCTTGAAGCCGAAAGTGGTGGTGAGGTCACGCGCCTTCAGCACGACATGCCGGGCGCCCAGTTGCTCGTAGGTCTGGAGATAGGCTGTCAGGTCCCTTGCCGTGTCTGACGATGCCGAGCGCTTCTCGCTTGCTTCATAGACGCGGCGATAGTTCTGCAGGTGCGGCGCCGGCGGATTGAAGGCCTCGATCGGCGGACGGCTGGAAAAATCGATCAGCAACGGCTTTCCTCACTGCCAGCGTTTACGATCGGCAAGAATGACCCGGGCCGCGTTATGGCCCGGCATTCCCGTTACCCCACCGCCCGGATGGGTGGAAGCACCGCACTGATAGAGACCCTCGATGGGGCTGCGGTAATCGGCATAGTGCGCCGCCGGCCGCCGGAAGAACATCTGGTCGGCGCTGATCTCACCGTGATGAACATGGCCGTTCGGCAAGTCGAAGATGCGTTCGAGATCGAGCGGCGTCAGGATCTGGCTGTGCACGATGTGCTTCTCGATGTCGGGAAAATACTCCGTCAGCACGCGCATGACGTTTGCATGGAGTTCGTCGCGGCGCTCGTCCCAATGACCCTCCTTCAGCGTATAGGGCGCGTGGCCGCCAAAGATGCTGAGGATGTGGTGTCCCGGCGGAGCGATTGACGGATCGCTGACGGTCGGGAACTTGAGGATGAGGAACGGCGACGACGACATCTCCCCATTGCGCGACTGGTGGTAGGCGTCCTCCATGTAGCGGACGCTTTTTGCGATGTTGAACTGCGCCGGAAAATCGAAGCCGATGCCGGCAGCAGCGAAGGACGGGCATTGCGGCAGGCCGTCGAGGGCCAGGCTGATGCGGAAGACAGTCGATTCCGTTCGCATTGATCGGATATCGCGCACGAAGCTTTCGGGCAGCCTGGCCGGATCGACGAGTTTCAGGAACGTTGTCTTGGCGCTGGCATTGCCAATGACGATGCGCGAGCCGATCACCTCGCCGGAGGCCAGCCTGACACCCATGGCCTTGCCGTTCTCGGTGATAATTTCGGCAACTTCCGCATCGGTCCTGACCGCGAGACCGTGGCTTTCGCCGGAGCGGCGGATGGAGTCCGAAATCATGCCCATGCCGCCTTTCATGAAGCCCGACGGACCTGCGGCGGTGGTCTGGTCGCGCACGATGGAGCGCACCAGCATATAGGCCGAGGCCGGTGTCCTGATGCTGGAATTGGCGCCACCACCGCCAGCGAAGAAGCCAAGCACCAGCTTCACCTCGTCGGATTCGAACCAGCGGCCGAGATAGTCGTAGGCGCTGAGCGTCAACAGATTGTAGATGTCGTAGAAGACGCTGCCGATCTTGCGAAAGCGCCAGGCGAAGGCCGCGAGATTCCTGAGATTGGCGAACCTGCCGCTGCCGGGATCGACGGGCGTTTCGAAGATCAGCTGCTTCATGAACGGCGCGATCTTCAGGAGGTGGGCGCGATAGGCGGGATAGGCGGCTGCGTCCTTTTCGGAAAACCGGGCGATCTCCCGCCGGAATTCCTCGGGATCGTCCCACATGGTGAAAAAGCGCCCGTCTTCCAGCGGGAAGACAGTCGGCACCGGCACGACAACCTCGAAACCGTGTTTCTTGAGCTCGAGATCGAGAATGACCTTCGGCTGCAGCAGCCCCATATAGTAGGAAGCCGTGGATACCCTATACCCGGGCCAGATCTCTTCGGTGACCGCGGCGCCGCCGGTCAACGGTCGGCGTTCGAGCACACAGGCCTTGACCCCGGCCTTCGCCAGATAGGCGCCGCAGACGAGGCCATTGTGCCCGCCACCGACGATGATGGCATCATACTGCGTGCTCATTGCGGCGATCCTATCCAGCGGTTTTCGACGCGGTCGTAGCTGCCGGTCCGCAAGTCCGCGGTCTCCGCCGCCAGTTGCGGCTTGGCGATCTTCAGGGAAGCTGTCCGGGGGAAATCCGCCAGGAAGGCATAGAAGCGCGGCACCTTGAACGGGGCGAGTTCCCGGCCTGCCTTGTCGATGATCGAGGCAATGATTTCCTCGGAGGGTTCGAACCCGTCCTTGAGCTTGATATAGGCCTTGACCTCTTCGCCGCGCAGCGGGTCCGGGACGCCGATGACCGCGGCTTCGGCGACGACAGGTACGGCATTGAGAACGGATTCGACTTCGCGCGCGGCGATGTTCTCGGCGCTGCGCCGGATCATGTCCTTCTTGCGCCCGACGATGTAGAAATGGCCCTGTTCGTCCACGCGGAAGAGATCGCCTGTCTTGAACCATCCGTCGGCAAAGACCGACGCCGTCGCCTCGGGATTGTTGTAGTAGCCCAGCATGATGCCCGGGCCGCGCACGAGCAGTTCGCCGACCTCGCCCGCGCCGACCTCACGACCTTCCTCATCGACGATCTTGCATTCGCGAAACGGGCACGGCACGCCGCAGGAGCCGGAGCCGACCATGTCGCTGCGCTCCACCGGCATGAACATGGCCGGGCCGAGTTCGGTCATGCCGAAGGCTTCGCGGGCATTGAGATCGTAGCGCGCCTCGAGCTTGGCATGCAGGTCGCGCGGCACGCCATAGACATTGGCGCGGACGATTTCATTCTTGGCATCGAGAGGATTGTCCGGCTGGCTGTGCAGGACCCAGGGCAACAGGCAGAACTGAATGCGATAGCGCCGTATCCACTCCATGAAGCGGCTGGTGCTCTGACGCGCTGCCACGAAGAGGGTGCCGCGCTGATAGATCGTCATCAACAGCAGCCATTGCGGATCCATGTAGAAGAACGGCGTGGAGGCTAGGATGCGCTCGTAGCGGCGGCCGTCCCGGAACGCGTTGACCTTGCCGCTGCTGATCCAGTAGCGCTGGGTCAGCATGCAGCCCTTCGGAAAACCGCTGGTGCCCGAAGTGAACTGGATGTTGAGCAGATCATCGTGGCCGACCGGCTGGGGTGCCTCGAATTGGTCGCGCGGTTCGGCTGCCAGGGTCTCCCATGACAGCATCGGTGCTGCCGCGCCGCCGACCACGATGATGCGCTTTTGCGCAATGGCGATCAGGCCGCGCGCATTCGCTTCCGCGACGATCGGCAGGCAGTCCTTATGCACGACCATCCAGTCGACCCCGGCGCTTTTGACGACATGCGCCAGTTCCCGCTCGCGATAGCTGACATTGACCGGCGCCATGATGGCGCCGATGCAGCCGAGCGCCAGCCAGGTCAGCGGCATCGCGGCAATATTGGGCAGCATGACGCCGACATGCGTGCCCTTGACAATGCCGGCATCGAGAAGCTTTCCGGCGAGCCCGTTCACCGTCCTGCGCATACGCGCATAGGTGATCGTCTCTCCGGATTCGAAGAAGTCCCAGAGCAGCCTGTCGCCTGCTTCGAGAGCAGCCTCGTCGATCAGCGCCTGAAGATTGACGGGCAGCGGCTCGGCTTCAATGCGGCGGCGGCGTTCCGCATAGTCCGGCACCGGCTCCGCCAACACGTCTGTTCTTCCCATTGCGCGCATCCATTCCTGCAGCAGGACGGTCTTCAGTGAGCGAACCAGATGGCTTTCAGGTCCGAATATTTGTCCATGGCATGAAGCGACTTGTCGCGGCCGAAACCGGACTGCTTGAAGCCACCGAACGGAACCGAGTAGAGACCGCGATCAAAGCAGTTGACCCAGACGACGCCGGCCCGGATCGCTTTTGCCGCCCGATGCGCGTTCTTGACACCACCGGTCCAGACGCCCGCGGCGAGGCCGTAGATGGTGTCGTTGGCAACGCTCATGGCTTCATCGAAATCGCGCACGGTAATCGTCGACAGGACCGGTCCGAAAATTTCCTCGCGGGCAATCTTCATGTCGTTGGCGACGGCATCGAAAACCGTCGGCTCGACGAAGAAGCCGCCGCTGTCCTGACGGACCTGGCTACCACCGGCAACGACCTTGGCCCCATCGGCGCGGCCGGCGTCGATATAGCCGAGCACCCTGCCCATCTGCTCTGCGTTGACGATCGAGCCCAGGCGCGTGGCAGGATCGAGCGGATCGCCTGGCCTAAGCGCCGTGGCATGGGCGGTGATCTTTTCCAGCAGTCTGTCCTTGATCTTCTCCTCAACGATCAGGCGCGAGCCTGCGTTGCAGACCTGGCCGGAATTGCCGAAGATGCCGGCCGCGATGGTCTGGGCGGCAAAATCGAGATCATCGCAATCGGCCAGCACCACCTGAGGCGACTTGCCGCCAAGCTCCAGCCCGATCCGCTTGATGTTCGACTGTCCGGAATACTGCATGAAGTATCCGCCGACCTCGGTCGAGCCGGTAAAGCCGACGCAATCGACATCTATATGGAGTCCGAGCGCCTTGCCGGCGATGTGGCCGAGGCCGGGAACGACGTTGAGCACACCCTTGGGAAGGCCGGCCTCGATCGCCAGCTCGGCAATCTTCAACGCCGAGAACGGCGACTGTTCGGCGGGCTTCAAAACCACGGAATTGCCGGTGGCCAGCGCCGGCCCGAGCTTCCATGCCGCCATCGACAAGGGGTAATTCCACGGCACCACGGCCGCCACCACGCCCAGCGCCTCGCGCACCACCAGCGTCGTCATGTCGGATGCGGTGACGGCAACCTCGCCGTAGACCTTGTCGATCGCCTCGGCATACCAGGCGATGCAGTTTGCGGCGCTCGGAATGTCGCCGTTCAGGCTGTTGGTGATCGGCTTGCCAACGTTGAGCGTCTCCAGCAACGCCAGTTCCTCGCGGTTGTGCAGGATCAGCTCGGAAAAGCGCATGAGGATCTTCTTGCGCTCCAGCGGCGGCATGCGCGACCAGACGCCGGCCTCGAAAGCCTTGCGCCCGGATTTGACGGCGGCGTCGACGTCGGCCTCGCCGCAGGAGGCGACCTTGGCGACGAGCCGCCCATCGCCGGGGAAAATACAGTCGAACGTCTCGCCCGAGCGGGCATCGACATAGGCTCCGTCGATGAACGGCTTGGTCGGCAACGAGATGATCTGCGATTTCTGGTGCCAGTCGCTTGTCGTCAAGATCGTCATTTCATATCCCTTCGGCATATTGATGATGTTCGAGCGCCCTCGATGGCCGCTCTCGGTTGCGTCAAGAAATCTCGCCGCGCTCGAATTCGGCGGCGGCCTGCAGAATCCCCTGCCTGAGGATTCCGCACATTTCGTCGATCTGTTCGCGTTCGATGATCAGCGGCGGTGACAGCACGCACATATTGCCGATCGGACGCACGATCAGGCCGAGATCGAAGCAGATCGCATCGATCCGCGCGCCGATCTTTCGGTCGAGATCGGTGGCGATGCTGCGGGACGTATCCGCCATGCACTCGACGCAACCGACAAGGCCGCTGGCGCGGGTGTCGGCGACCAGAGGCAGGCCTTCAAGGCTGCGAAGCGCAGCGGCGAAATAGCCGGAGATGTCACGAACATGCTGGAGCAGGCCGTCATTTTCGATGACATCGATATTGGCGAGGGCCGCCGCGCAACTGACGGGATGGCCGGTATAGGTGTAGCCGTTGCTGAAGAAGCTGCCCTTGGCATTCTCACCGCTGACCCGGGCAAGCACCCGTTCGGAAATCGCCAGGCCGCCCAGCGGCACATAGCCGGAGGTAACCCCCTTGGCGAAGGTGATGATGTCGGGCGTGACGCCGAAGACCTTTTCCGACGCGAACCATTCACCGCAGCGCCCGAAGGCCGTCACCACCTCGTCCGAAATGTAGAGGATGTCATGGCTTTCGCAGATCGCCTTGATGCGGGCGTGATAGCCGGCCGGCGGAATGATGACGCCACCCGAGGCGAGCAGAGGCTCCGCCAGGAAAGCGGCCACCGTCGAGGGACCGAGCTCGTTCAGCCTTGCCTCGAATTCGGCAACGAGGACGTCGAGGAACACTGCCTCCGTACGGCCTTCGGCATGGCGCATGTTCGGGCTGGAAATGAAGGCGATACGGTCCTGGCGGATGTCGAAGTTCGGCCAGTTGCCTTCGCGCCCCGAGCAAGCGGCGGTCAGGCTGGTGCTGCCATGATAGCCGTCCTTACGCACGATGATGCGTTTCTTGTCGGTCCGCCCGAGCACGTTGTTGTAGAACTCGCTGAAACGCAGCGCGGTATCCACCGCCGTCGAACCGCCGGTGGTGAAGAACACCCGGTTGAGATCGCCCGGCGTCATGCCGGCGATGCGCGCGGCCAGTTCCGCCGCGGGCGAGTTCACCGTGTACCAGGGTGAGTTATAGGAAAGCCGCAATGCCTGGGCCGACAAGGCATCGGCGATTTCGCGGCGCTGGTAGCCGATCTGGGTGCACCACATGCCGGCCGGCCCGTCGATAAGGCGACGGCCATGTGTATCGACGACGTGAATGCCCTCGCCATAGGCCAGCAGCGGCCGGCTTGCGGTGCCGAGCTTGGACATGTCCTCTGCCGGCAGAAGCAGGTGCTGGCGCGCGTCTTCCTCGCGCTCCAGCGCGTTCCATTGAGATCCGACCAGATTCACCCTGCCCCTCCAACTTCAAGTCGCAGAAAATTCCAACAAACCGACAGCTCGCGATTCAGACAGCGCTGCATGGGCGCCCCGCCAAACGCGTTGCCAGACTTAGAAACCGTTGTTCTCATATTGCTCAGGCTCGTCGCATCTGTCAACAAATTGATTGCTTGATCAATCAAAACTCTATGGTCCAGCAACGCATTGCGACGTCCTCCAAAGAGCCATCTCACGCCGCTCCGACCCGCAGCATTCGAACCCGAAAGCCGGTCGGGCCGCCCTCACCGCGCATCCTGAATTGTCGAATGAAAGCGTCATGCACCAACTTGACTCCTTGTATGGACAAGGTACCATTTGTCGCCGCTCTGGCCGTGACGCGCGAGGCGCTAACCAACAAGGGGGTTCTGATGCAAATGGGATTGAAGACTCTACTGACCGCCGCCGTCGTCACGGCGGGGTTGATCACCTCGGCATTCGCCGCCGACAAGAAATACACCATCGGCTACGACAATTATTTCATGGGCAACAGCTGGTCGGTCCAGCTCGCCGCCGAATTCAAGGCCGAGGCCGAAAAGGACAAGGACCGCGTCAACGTCGTCTATGTGGAATCCGCTGGCGACACGCAAAAGCAGATCACCAACATCGAGGACCTGATCACCAAGAAGGTCGACGCCATCATCACCACGCCGACCTCGCCGACCGCGCTCATTCCAACCCTGAAGAAGGCACGCGCCGCAGGCATCAAGGTCGTGCTGCTCGCCTCGACCATCAAATCGCAGGATTACGACGCCCTGGTCACCGTCGATGATATCGCCTTCGGCAAGGCCGGCGCCGAATGGCTGGTCAAACAGATGGGCGGCAAGGGCAACATCATCGCCCTTAACGGCATCGCCGGCATTTCGGTGAGCGACGACCGCTACAAGGGCGCCAAGGAGGTGTTCGACGCCAATCCGGGCATCAAGATCCTGGGCGCGGTCGATGCCTCGTGGGACTACGCGCAGGGCAAGCAGGCGGTCTCCAACCTGCTCGCGGCCAATCCGCAGATCGATGGTGTGTGGTCGCAGGGCGGCGCCATGACGCTCGGCGCCATCGATGCGTTCGAGGCCGCGCAGCGCCCGCTGGTACCGATGACCGGCGAGGACAACAATGGCTATCTGAAGCGCTGGCAGGCGCTGAAGGACAAGGGCTTCGTGTCGATCGCCACCTCCAAGCCCACCTGGCTCGCTTCGGAAGCGCTGCGCATCACGCTCGATCTGCTGGACGGCAAGAGCGCGACCAGGGACACCGTGCTGCCGGTGCCGACGATCACGGCCGACGACCTCGGCAAATATATGAAGGCGGATCTGTCCGACTCGTTCTGGGCTAATACCCGCCTCACCGACGAGCAGGTCAAGGCGATCTTCGCAAACTGAAGGTTATCCCCAAGGTCATCGATGTCGCAAACCGCGTCCCCAGCACTGAAGCCAATACCGGCCGGGCTCCCGCGGCTGGCAGTGGCGCAGGTGTCAAAAGCCTTCGGCGCCAACAAGGTGCTGCGGGACGTGTCCTTCTCCGTTCGCGCCGGCGAGATCGTTTCGCTCGTCGGCGAGAACGGGGCGGGCAAGTCGACGCTGATGCACATTTGCGCCGGCAGTTTTTCCGCCGACGGCGGCACGATGGCTCTCGACGGTGCCGCTTTCCGCCCCGCCTCGCCCAAGGCCGCACGCCGGGCGGGAGTGGCTTTGGCCCTGCAGGAGACGTCGATCCTGCCGGACCTGTCGGTCGGCGAGAACCTGTTCTTCGGCGATGAGCCGCGCAATGGTCTGGGGTTCATCCGGCAAAAACGCCTGCACGAGGCGGCGGACGCGCTGTTCGCCGAGATGGGCTTTGCCCTGAAACCCACCCGCATGGGCAGCGAGCTCAGCGCCGCCGAGCGGCAGATGGTCGAGATCGCCAAGGCGATTCGGCTGAAACCGCGCTTGCTCATCCTTGACGAGCCGACGGCCTCGCTGTCGTCGCACGAAACCGAACTGGTGCTGGCAGCCATGGCGCGGCTCAAGGCGCAAGGCAGCGCCGTGATCTTCATTTCCCACCGGCTCGACGAGGTGATGGAAGCCGCCGACCATGCGGTCGTGCTCAAGGATGGCGCGCTGACGCTGGACGCCGCGCGCGGCGCCTTCAGCCGCGACGACCTGATCCGCGCCATGGTTGGCCGCACGCTCGCCGATATCTTTCCGGCCCGGCCCACTGATCTGGCGGCCGCCCCAATGCGTTTGTCGGTGGCCAATGCCGCCGCTGCCGGGCTGAAGCCGCTCAGCTTCTCGCTGCGCGCCGGAGAAGTCGTCGGTTTCGCCGGGCTCGAGGGCCAGGGCCAGCGGCCGCTGGCGCGAGCGCTGTCGGGCATCACGCCGTTCCATGGCGGCGAGATCGCCATCGACGGCGTGCCGATCCGGCTGACCAGCGTGGCAAGGGGCATTGCCGCCGGCATCGCCTCCATTCCCGACGACCGCAAGCATGAGGGCCTCGCGCTCGACCTGCCGATCCGCATGAATGTCAGCCTCTTTGCCCTGTCACGGCGCAGCAGCTGGGGCTGGCTTGCCCATGCGCTCGAGCGGCGCTTCGCCGAGCAAGCCCGCCAGCGCTTCGCCATCCGCTCGACCGGCATCGACCAGCCGGTCCGGCAGCTCTCGGGTGGCAATCAGCAGAAAGTGGTGTTTGCCCGCTGGCTTGCCGAAACGCCGAAAGTGCTGGTGCTCTACGAACCGACCAAGGGGGTCGATGTCGGCGCCAAGACCGAAATCTATCGGCTGATCGGCGACCTCACCAAGGCAGGTGTTGCCGTGGTGCTGATCAGTGCCGACATGCTTGAGCTGATCGGCCTCAGCGACCGCATCCATGTGCTGTTCGAAGGCGCCGTCACCGGCACGCTGGCGCGGCCGGAGTTTTCGGAAGAGGCAATCATGCGGCTCGCCGCCGGTCCGGAGGGCGTATTGAACCATGCAGCCTAGAGGATCGGGCCGCCCCAATTTGATGCTCGGCCTGCCGGCGCTGCTGCTGGCCGCGGCCATCGGCGCGATCGCAACCATCTGGTCGGGCGATTTCGTCTCCGCCGGCAATCTCGGCAATCTCGTCAACCGCGTACTGCCGCTCGCCATCGCAGCCCTTGGTGAGGCGGTGGTGCTGTTCGCCGGCCGCATCGATTTGTCGGTCGGCTCGGTCATCAGCCTTTCGACCGCGATCCTCGGCGTCACCTCGGCGCAGCTCGGCTGGCTCAGCATCCCGCTGGTCATCCTTGCGGGGCTTGCCTGCGGTGCCTTCAACGCCGCCGGCGTCATCCTGCTGCGCATCAATCCGCTGATCATGACGCTCGCGACTTCGGCGGTTGTGAAGGGGATCGCCCTGCTGCTGCTTCCCTCGCCAGGCGGCGAGGTCGACTATGGCTTCTACGATACCTTCTACGGCCAGGACCAGTTCTTTGGCTGGCCGCTGCTTTTGATCGCGGCTGCGTTCGCCGCCACCTTCGCGATCTTCGGCTTCACCCGCTTCGGGCGGTCGATCTATGCTCTGGGCTCCGATGGCCGTGCCGCCTTCGCCAACGGCGTCAACGTGCCCGGCATCGATCTCTCGGTATTCCTGATTTCGGGTGGCCTCGCCGCTGTCGCCGGTCTCGCTGTCGGGATCAAGATCCTCTCCGGCGACCCGTTGATCGGCGATTCCTTCACGCTCGACGCCATCGCGGCGGCGGTGCTGGGTGGCGTGGCGCTGCAAGGCGGACGCGGCAGCGTGTTCGGCGTCCTTGCCGGGGCCATCGCGCTGGTGCTGATCGGCAACGCCTTCAACCTTCTGGAACTCAACACCAATCTGCAGCAGATCGCCAAGGGGCTGATCTTCGTGGCGGCGCTGATGCTTTTCATGCGCGGCAGATCCCGGAGCCTGGCATGACGGCCGCAACCTATCTGGATCGCCTCCGGCCGGCCGGCGCCAGCCTGCGCGCCATGGCGTTGCTGCTGCTGCTGCTCGCCGCATTCTTCATCTCGGCGCGCGGCTTCTCGTCCATCCTGCTGCTCGACAACATCCGGCAGGCAGCACCGCTTGGGGTGGTTGTCGCGGGACAGGCATTGGTCCTGATGATGGGCCGGCTCGACCTTTCGGTCGGGGCAACCGCCTCGATGGCCAACATTGTCCTGTGCTCGATCTTCAATAGCGACATGGCCAATCTGGTGCCGGCGGTGACCGCGACCCTTGCCGCTGGCGCGCTCGTCGGCCTCGCCAACGGCATCATGTCGACCAAGCTTCGTATCCCGGCGTTTCTGGCGACGCTTGCCAGCTCGCTGATCATCGCCGGGCTGGTGGTGTTCTTCACCAGTGGCTCGCCGCGCGGCGCGGTGCCGCCGGCCTTCCGGGTCATCACCGAGGGCTGGCTCTTCGGCGTCGCCCCCTACTCCGCCCTGATCTGGCTGGTGTTGCTGGTCGCTCTGCTGCTGCTGGTTCACTTCACCATGCTCGGCCGCAAGATGATCCTTTCGGGCGCCAATGTGGTCGCCGCGCGCCACAGCGGCATCCCTTCGGATGGGTTGATCATCCTGTCTTTCGTGCTGTGCAGTGTGCTGGCCTCGATCGGCGGGATTCTGCTGTCGGCGATCACCGGCATGGCCAGCATCGGCGTCGGCAACAACTTCACCCTGGATTCAATTGCGGCCGCTGTCATCGGCGGCGCGCTGTTCGCGGGCGGCGTCTTCCTGCCGCTCGGCGCCATGGCCGGCGCGCTAATCCTGTTCTTCGTGCAAAGCCTGCTCTATGTGCTGGCCTTGCCGCCCGCCGCCAAATTCATCGTCCAGGGTCTCATCATCATCCTGGCGCTCGCGCTTGCGAACCTCAAACAGGAGCGATCCCAATGAGCTTCATCCGCACGCTTACCGGCGACATCGATCCCGACCAGCTCGGCGTGACCTATGCGCACGACCATCTCTTCTGCGTGCCGCCGCTGTGGAAGGAGAAGAAGATCGACGATTTCATGATCGACGACGTCGAAGCCTCGATCAAGGACGTCGAACTGTTCGTCAAGGCCGGCGGCCAGGCTGTCTATGACGCCACCGCCATCGACTACGGACGCGATCCCGTGGCGCTGAAGACCATCTCCGAGCGGACCGGCATCAAGATCATCGCCACCGCCGGGTTCAACAAGGCGGTGATGTGGCCCGGACAGATGCAGGGCCAGAACATGACCTTCCAGATGTGGATCGATGCCCGCAGCCGCGCCCAGATCCGCGACCACATCGCCAGCGAGATCACCACCGGCCTCGACGGCACCGAGATCCGCGGCGGCGTGGTGAAGTTCGGCACCGGCTACAACACCATCAGCGATGCCGAGGACAAGGTGCTGCGCGCCACGCTTGACGCGCATAAAGAAACCAACGCCCCGATCCATTCGCATACCGAGCTTGGTACGCTGATCCTGGAGCAGTTGGCCATCGTCAGGGCCGAGGGCGTTGACCCCAGCCGCCTCACCATTGCCCATGTCGACCGCAATCCCGATCCGTGGGTGCACGCCAAGGCAGCCGAGACCGGCGTCTACATGTGTTTCGACGGCATTTCCCGGATCAAATACCACCCCGAGAGCGTGCTCATCGATTGCATCCTCAAGCTCGTCAAACGTGGCTACGAGAAGCAGTTGATGATCGGCGGCGACATCGCCCGCCGCACCATGTATCGCAACTATGGCGAGGGCGGGCTCGGCCTCGGCTATATCCTCGAAAGCTGGGTGCCGCGCTTCATCGAGGAGGCCGGCGAAGCCGGCTTCGACGGCAAGGCGCTCATCCACACCTTCATGGTCGAAAATCCCAAGCGGGCTTTCGCCTTCAGAACCTGAGGCCCGAATTGTACCTCGAACACGCCGAACTCGAACGCCTCAACGATGCACAAGCGCGCGCGCTGCTGCTGAAGAAGCCCGTGGTGCTGCTGCCGATCGGCGCGGTCGAGGCGCATGGCGACCATCTGCCGGCGGGCACCGACAACTATCTGGCGCGCCGGCTGGCGGCGGCCCTCGTCGAGCGCATCGCCGGCGCGACGCCTGTGATGCTGTTGCCGCTCTTGCCGTTCGGCCAGGTCTGGTCGCTATCGGACTCGCCCGGCTCGTTTTCAATCTCCAATGAAACAGTGTCGCGCACGGTCACGGAAATCGGCCTGTCGATGCTGGAAAAAGGACTGTCGAGCCTTGCCGTGATCAACGCGCATTACGGCAACGTGACCGCGCTGCGCGAGGCGCAGCGCCAGCTCAAGGACAAGGGCCTGACCGTCGCCATCCTCAACTATCCGGGTGCGGCCGAGCCCACCAAAACAGTCCGCGAAAGACCGGCCGCCCATCCCTCCTACATGCATGCCTGCGAGATCGAGACCTCCTACATGCTGCATCTGGCGCCGGAACTGGTGCAGATGGACAAGGCGATCGTCAATTATCCCACGTTTCCCGCCGACTTTGGCGAGGTGGCCTATCGCTGGAGCGAATTCTCAGCGAGCCCCGTGCTCGGCGACGCCACCGCCGCCACTGTCGAAAAAGGCAGGATAATCCTCGAAGCGGTCATTAACCGGATGGCTGAACTGGTCGCCGACCTCTATTCTCGGCAGTCAGGATCCCGATCGATTGGGGAAGCATCATCTTGAAAGCCGACGCCAGCGCGGTCCGCGATCATCGCCCGATTTACATTCAGGTGGCCGAAAGCCTGCGTGCGCGCATTCTGTCGGGCTATTATGAGGATCGCCTCGACGGCGAGTTGAAGCTCGTCGAGGAATGGCAGGTGAGCCGCCGCACGATCCAGCAGGCGATCGACATCCTCGTGCGCGAGGGCCTGCTGCGACGCCAGCAGGGCACAGGCACCTTCATCAACAAAAGCGGCGTCGCCAGGCACTATCGGGCGATCACGTCGATCACCGACGGTGTGCGAGCACAAGGGCTTGCGGCCGACTACCGCATTCTGGCAAGTGCGCCCGAACCGGCCTCGCAAGTCGCCAAGGCGTTTTTCGCCCTTGCCGACGGCGCTTCGGTCTACCGCCACACACGCTTGGTGCTTGCCGACCGCAAGCCGGTCGCGGTCGCCGACACGCTGCTCAATCTGGAACGGCTTAAGGGTCTCGAACTCTCTCACCTCGCTCAAGGGCTCTATGAGGCGCTGCGGCAGGGCTTCGGCCGCACCATCGTCCACGCTGAGGACCGCTACCGGCCCGCAATCGCCGACGCGCAAACGGCAAAGCTCCTGGAACTTGGCGAGCCGGCAGCCATCTACATCGCCGAACGCCGCGCCTTCGACCAGTCCGGCGCGCCGATCGAACTGTCGACGATTTTTCTCCTGCCGGTCGCGCTGGAGATCTCTATTTCCCAGGTGGGCGCCGATTGGCCGGGTGCGGCGCAGCCCGCTGGAGAGCCCTGGAATTACCGGGTGGGCTTCGGCAATTTCGCCGGTTGAGCTGTCGGCTCTATCTCTTTGTTTGAGCATCGGATTGTCCCAAATCCGGTTCCACTTTGGGTCCCGATGCCTTACCCCCGATAGACCGGCGCAAGGCGATCCAGCATCGCCTCGCAAGCGATCTGATAGCGTCGGCATCCGGCGTCATAGGCGGCGCTCAGCGCAGGATCGGGATCATGTCGCCGCGACAGGCTGAAGGTCTCGCGGCAGGCTTGCCTGATGTCGCCGTACCAGCCGATCGCCACCGCGGCCAGCAGCGCCGCACCCTTGGCGCCGAACTCGCTTCCTTCAGGCACTTCCACCGGCACGCCGGTCACATCGGCGATCATCTGCGTCCAGAAGGGACTGCGTGCCGCACCGCCGACGAGGCGGATCGCCGAGATCGGCTGTTCGATACGGTCATAGCAATCGCGGATCGCATAGGCGAGCCCTTCATAGACGGCGCGGATCAGGTCCCCTCGCCCGTGGCTGGGATTGAGGCCGACAAAGCCGGCGCGGGCACCGGCCTCGAGCCGCGGCGCGATAATGCCGATATGGCTGAGATACGGCACATAGCATACCCCTCCGGCTCCCGCCGGGCTGCCAGCCGCCAGCGAAGCCAGTTGCTCATAGGCATCGGGCCGCCCCAGCAGATCCGGACAGAGCGCGCTGAGGCTCCAGTCCAGATTTGTAGTTCCGGCGACATTGACCATGGTCTTGATCCAGAGGTCGCCGGGGACGGTGAAGAGTATGCCCATGTCGCGGGGATTGAACACCGGAGCATCGGAAACCACGCCGTTAAGACAGGTCGTTCCAACGACCGAGCAGGCAATGCCGGGCGCCGCAGCACCTGCGCCCAGCACGCATGCGGGCAGGTCGCCAGCGCCTATGGCCACCGGCGTTCCGGGCGCGAGCCCGGTGGCATGGGCAGCCTCCACGCTGAGAACGCCCGCGAGCTCGCTCGAACGCCGCACGGGTGGCAGGAGATGCGCGTGACGCTCAATGCCGAAGAGTTGGAGGAGTTCCGGATTGAAGGCGCGTCGTGCGGCACTTCCCGGTGCGATTGCGGCGTCGGTCTCGTCGGTGGCGACAGTGCCGGTCAGCCTCATGCGGATAAAATCCTTGGCTGTCAGGATCACCGAAGCCCGCGCCACCGACAGCGGCTCATTTTCGGCAAGCCATGCCAGGACCGGCAAGGTGCAGCCAAGCTGCATGACTTGCCCGGAACTGTCGAAGAGCTGCGACATCAGCGACGGATTCGCTGCGACCAGCTGATCGACCAGTTCCTGTGCCCTGCCATCATTCCACAAGATGCCGGGGCGCACGACCTGCTGATCGGCGCTTACCAGCCAGCCGCCGATCATGACGCCCGAAATGGCGAGTGCGGCGACCGCCTCCGGGGCAATCCCGACCTTTGACATCAACTCGCGGCAGGCCGCGCAAGCCGCGTCGAAAAGCTCGTCGGGCTCCATCTCGTACCAGCCGGCATGCGGTGAGAGGACGGCCGTGCGCCGCGAGGTCGCCGCCAATTCGCGACCGGCCCGGTCGAACAGCGCGGCCTTCGTCACCGACGTTCCGACATCCAGTCCAATGATGTATTGATTGTCCATGGAAGGTTACTTGTCTCTTTGAGTCAACAAGTAGACATGCCGCTCGCTGCGACCGCCGTCAAGCAAGTTCGCCGGGGCGGTTTCTACCCGGCAAATGCTCGCATCGACAATGAGACATGCGTTCCCGAACTCAAACGGAGCCGGTCATGCCGCCATCGACATAGATGATCTGGCCGGTCACGAAGCTCGAGGCATTGGACGCCAGGAAGATCGCCGCGCCGCCCAATTCGTCGACTTCGCCCCATCGGGCCAGCGGCGTCCGGCCGACGAGCCAGCGCGAGAACTCGGCATCTTTCGCCAACGCCTCGTTCAGATCCGTCCGGAAATAGCCGGGCGCCAAACCGTTGACCCGGATGCCGTGCGGGCCAAGTTCCGCTGCAAGGCCCTTGGTCAGCATTTTCATTGCGCCCTTCGATGCGGTGTACGGCACGATCGAGGGCCGCCCGAGTTCGCTCTGCACCGAGCAGATATTGATGATCGAACCCTGCTTGCGGCCCATCATCGACCGGACGACCGGTTGGGTGAGGTAGAACGCGCTGTAGAGATTTGTTCGCATCAATTTGTCGAACATCTCTGCCGGGAAGTCGGCGAAGGGCGCCCGGTGCTGCATGCCGGCATTGTTGACGAGGACGTCGATCGGCCTGAACTCCAGTTCGAGCCTGGCGATTTCACGCTCGACATCCTCAGCCACGGTGACGTCGAAAGTGGAACCGATCGCCTCGATTCCCGACGCAGTCAATGATCCCAAGGCCTTTTGAACCTGACCTTCATCGCGCCCGTTGATGATAACAGCAGCACCCGCCTTGCCGAGGGCCTTGGCAAGCGCCAGGCCGATGCCCCGGCTCGATCCCGAAATGAAGGCTGTTTTTCCGGCGAGGCCGAACAGGTCTGATAGAGCGGTCAAAGCGTCATTCCCAAAAATGGCGACCAGCCGTCAAGGCGGCCAGAATTGCAATCGAACCTTCATGCTTCGGCTCTTGCCGGCAGCCAGATCGAAGGCCTGTCGCACATCGTACGCGCTGACGACCGTCATCAGCAATGGCGAGCCGGATAAGTAGGCCACTGAGGGCCTGGACCGTTACGCGCCGGCACCGCGAATAGCCAGCGCTGATCGAGGATCGATATTTGCGGCGCAGGAGGGACTGGAAAAAACTCAGCTCGTCGTCTCTGTCGGCTTCGCTTCGGGAACAGGACGGCTTGCTTGCGAGTTTCAGCTTGAGAAACCCGCGCAACAACATGGCGCGGCGGCAAAGGATAAGAACATATGGGCCTTGGAACCATTCTCATCATCATTTTGATACTTGCCCTGCTGGGCGGTTTTTCCGGCTTGGGCGGTGGGCCATTTTATGGGACCGGCTATTATGGCGGAGGCGGTCTGGGGCTCGTGCTGCTCATCGTCATCATTCTGGTTGTCCTCGGGCGCATCTAGCCTGCCGGCAGAGACTGGCTTGCCCGCCGCTTCGCAGAAGCGGCGGGCATTTGCTGAAAACGGAGGCGTTGTTGAAGCGCAAACTCGACCTGAGGGGCGGACGGCCCGTCTGGTTCTCTTATCGCGCACCATCGGTGCCGGCGGGAAAACTCACGCGGGATGTAAAGACAGACGTGCTGGTCGCCGGCATGGGCATCAGCGGCGCCATGGCGGCGGAGGCGCTGACACGCGCCGGCCATTCCGTGATCTGCATAGACCGGCGCGGACCGTTGAAGGGATCGACCTCGGCGACGACGGCCCTGGTGCAGTTCGAGCTTGACCAACCCCTGACGAAACTTTCGGCGAGCAAGGGAAAGGCCGATGCCGAGCAGGCATGGCGGCGCTCGCGCCTGGCGGTGCTTAACCTGAGCGGACGGGTTGCCGAACTCGGCATCGATTGCAGCCTGAGCTGTTTGCCTTCGCTTTATCTTGCCGGCAACCTGCTCCGTCCGGCCGAGTTGCAGGCGGAGGCAGAGGCCCGCCGGCAAGCCGGAATCGCCGCAACCTACCTGACGCGCCAAGCTCTGGCTGACAGGTTCGGCATCGATCGTGCCGGCGCCATTCTCAGCCACGGCAATCTTGCGCTCGACCCGCGCAAGCTCACCGCGGGTCTGCTGCTCAAATCGCTGGCGCGCAAAGCGCGGTTCTATGCGCCGGTCGAGGCGACGACCATCGAACACGGCCGTGACCACGTCACCGTTGGCACCAGCCTCGGCCCAATCATCACGGCACAGCATCTGGTGTTGGCAACGGGCTACGAACTGACTGACCTGATACCGGCGACCAGGCACCGCATAGTTTCGACCTGGGCAATCGCCACGGGGCGGCAACCAAAAGCGATCTGGCCGGACGCGGCTCTGATCTGGGAGGCATCGGACCCCTACCTCTATGTCAGGACAACCGCCGATGGCCGGGTCATCTGCGGCGGCGAGGACGAGGAGTTCACCGACGAGGCACATCGCGATGCGCTGATCGCCGACAAGGCCGAGCGGCTGGCGGCAAAACTGGGCAGCCTGTTCCCGAGGCTCGACGCCAGCCCCGAATTTGCCTGGGCCGGCTCCTTCGGCACCACGACATCGGGGCTGCCTTATATCGGTGCGCTGCCCCGCCATCCGCGCATTCAAGCCGTCATGGGCTATGGCGGCAACGGCATTACCTTCTCGCAGATTGCTTCGGAGATCGTATTGTCGACGATCGATGGCGCCGACGATTCGGACGCAAGACTATTTGCGTTCAGCCGCTCCTGATCAAGGAACCACTCGTCCCACTGGCGGTTCCTGCCTATCAGAGGAGTACAGCGATGGACGACGATACCCAGGATCATGCCCGGAAAATGCGCGAAAAGACTTCGCTGGCACGCGCTTTGGCTGCGGAGACCGGCATCACCGTTGATCAGGCAGTGGACCTGATCGCCATGATCGGTACCGACCGCAACTCATTGCTGCGCGAGGCACGAATATTAAAAACGCGATCCGGTCAGTCGCTTTCTTGAATCCGTCGCGCGAGCATCTCCTATTGTATGTGCATCTGGTGAGGATCGAGTTGAGCGGCCTCCTCTTCGAGACTGCCGTTGCCATGCAGTAGACCGACATCGGACAGTGCCCCGCTCGTCTCCATGACGACGGTCAAGCCGTCGAATTCCATGGGTGCCGCGTAGAATTGAGCCGTCTGCATGACGAGATGCTCGATATCTTCAAGGGCGATATTTTCGGCGAGATTGCGCCGACGCACTTCCTCCGCGACCACGGCAACATTGACGATCCCTTGCGAGTGCAGGGCAGTCAAAACCTGGACATTCAGATCCTCCCGCAACTGAGCCGAATATTCATGGCGCATGGAAAACGTCCTTCCGGGAATTGTTCTCCCTCATAATTCAGCATGCATCATAAGCGCGCGTTTGACAAGAAAAAATTCAGATATTTGTGTATAAAATCAATAAGTTAGCATAGTTTGCCAATTGCGCAGTCCACGTCTGTCGCTCATCGTTTGCCTTAGGCGCCAATCACTTCACATTCGCTCTTGACGTATTTTGAGACGAATACTAACTCTACTCCTATCGAGGTACTTACTAACTCGTCTTGTTTGATGTGGCTGGAGGCTGTCATGGCAGACTTGGAGCGACCCGAACGATTGCAGATCATGCTGACGGCCGAGGAACTCGCCGCTGTTGAGAACTGGCGTTTCGAAAAGCGCATGCCAAGCAGGTCTGCGGCGGTGAGAGAACTGTTGCGTCGCGGTCTTGCGGCGGACGGATTCTTGACGGCGGCGCAAGGCTCCAAGTCTCAGGACTTTGGAATTCTCCCCGATCCCGAAATATCTCACGGAACTGGCGGCGATTAGGCGCCGCAAGGCAACCCGCCACGAAAGCCGGCCTCTTGAGCTACGTCCAGCCTGACAGGACCGTCTCCATCTCCACCGTCTCGACCTGCTGCGCAAACCGTTGATGATAGACCGTCAACAACGCATCATGCGTGGCGTCCGACGAGCTGCAGAGGGCGTCCGTGACGAGCACCACGCGGTAACCGAAATCGATGGCCCCGAGCACGGTGGCCAGTACGCACACGTCGGTCTCGCCGCCGGTGATCACCAAAGTGTCGACCCGCCATTGCGAGAGAAGGCGCCTGAGCCCGCCTTCGAACCAGGGGGAATAGATGTGCTTGTCGATGACGGTTGCGGGAGGACAATGCCGGGCGAGCGAAGGCAGGAGACCGGTCATTTCCGGGTCGAGCGCGTCCAGAGTCATCGATGCCCAGCGTTCATAATAACGCTTCCACGTGCCTACACCCTGGCCAGGCCTTTGTGCGGGCAGGAAGCGGGTAAAGACGGTCTGGGCGGCGCGTCGTTCGACAAGGCTCTCGATTAGCGGCAGAACACGGGTGATCCAGGGTGTCGCCCAAGGCGAAGGTTCCGCGAACAAGCATTGCATGTCGACGCAAAGGTGCGCGCAGTTGTCGCCCAGCGGGCCATATGCCAGCCCCGGTGTCGACATCAAGACGTCGACGATCGCAATGTCATTTCACGGCGGGAATGGGTCTGACGCGGTCGATCGATATCGATCTCGTTGTTCATGAGTTCAACCTGCGGAACGTTTGCCACCTAACGCAGAGCACGACACCTCGTTCCCCACGGTCTGGACGCGAAATAGTCATCGCGTATCGCCCTTGTGGCGGGTTCGTCGAATGGAACCCTGGGACGAATTGCCGGTTTAGACAAGGACTTCATCGGACAAGGTGAGGATTGAAGCCATGAGCGTGCTTTACCGCGCGGCAAAGATCGCCGAACAGGCTCATGCCGGCCAGACCGACAAGACCGGAAGCCCGTATATCGAGCATTGCCGTCGGATCGTTGATGCCGTGGACACGCTTGATGGCAAGGCTATTGCCTACCTTCACGACGTTCTCGAGAAAGGCGATGGATGGAGCCGCGATCGATTGGAGGCGGCCGGCTTTGGGCCGTCCATCGTCTCGGCGGTCGATGCCATGACCCGCCGGCCCGACGAAGATGAGCTTACTTTCGTACGCAGAGCGGCAGCCAATCCCCTGGCGCTGCCTGTCAAGCGCGCGGATCTCGCCGACAATATCTGGCAGGCACGACAGATCGGCGCCTCGACATCAAAATACGAGGAAGGGCTCCGGATCCTGGATGACGAGTTCTAATGCGTCGTGAGCGGCGCCGGTCTCCCAGCGTTTGGGTGGCGCCGAAGGAATGACGCACTCCCGCGTAAACCTTTTCGGCTGACATGCGTTGTGCTCAGGCAACTCCAGGGGCGGTGTGATTTTCTGTAGGTTGGCCACAACGGTGATGCCGGACATGAAAGGTCCTGAATATGTATTTCATAGCCTTGGCGACGGACTATGACGGGACGCTGGCGCATAACGGGATCGTATCGAAAAAGACGCTCTCGGCGCTCGAACAGTTGAAGAAAACGGGTCGCAAGCTCATCCTGGTCACCGGGCGCGAGCTGCCCGATCTCCAGCAGGTTTTTCCGGAGATCGGCCTGTTCGACAAGGTCGTCGCCGAAAATGGCGCCTTGATCTATACGCCAGCCAGCGAGGAGGAACGCACGATTTCGCCAGCGCCCGCGCCCGATCTCGTCGCCAGGCTGAAGAAGCGCGGGGTGAAGCCGCTTTCGGTCGGGCGCTCGATCGTGGCGACTTGGGAACCTCATCAAGCGACTGTGCTCGATGTCATCAAGAAACTGGGACTGGAGTTGGAGATCATCTTCAACAAGGGCGCGGTGATGATCCTGCCGAGCGGCATCAACAAGGCGGCGGGGCTGGCCGCCGCACTCCAGGATCTTCGCCTGTCGCCGCGCAATGTGGTCGGCATAGGCGATGCGGAAAACGATCATGCCTTCTTGCGGGCCTGCGGCTGCAGCGTCGCCGTCGACAACGCGCTGCCGGCAGTAAAGGACACCGCCGATTTCGTCACGCGCGGCGCCCGCGGCAAAGGGGTGGAGGAACTGATCGGCAAGCTGATCAAGCATGATCGCGAGCTTGTCCGGAAGTCGCGCGACGGCATCCTGCTTGGCACTGCGGCCGGAAAGGAAACATATCTGTCGCCGACCGACACCGTTCTGATCGCCGGAAGCTCCGGCATCGGCAAATCCACCCTGGCCACCGCGCTGACGGAACGCTTCGTCGAGACCGGCTTTCAGTTCTGCATCTTCGACCCTGAGGGAGACTACGATGGCCTGCAAAGTGCCGTGCGGCTGGGCGATGGTGCGAGTGCGCCGACCAAGGAACAATTGCTCGACCTGATCGAGAAACCCGACACCAATGTTGTCGTCAATGGACTGTCCCTGGGGGTCAACGAGCGCCCCGATTTCTTTGCCGAACTGCTGCCAGGCCTTGGCAATTTTCGTTACCGTACGGCGAGACCGCATTGGCTGGTCATCGACGAAGCGCATCACCTTCTGCCCAAACGGCGCGACGACACCCGTGCGATCCTGTCATTGGAATTGCCGGGCACGATCCTGATCACGGTGCATCCGGAAGCGATCTCGACGGACGTCTTGCGCCTGGTGACGGCTGTCATCGCGCTTGGCCCCAAGGCTACGAGTGTCATCAAGTCATTCTGCCAGGAAACCAGAACGAAAGCGCCAAAGCAGATGGCGTCGCCAAAGGGCGAGCGCGTGCTGTTCTGGCGCCCGCACGGGAACAAGACCCCTGCGTCGATCAAGGCAATCGAGCCGCGCCAGTCGCTGAAGCGGCACAGCCGCAAATATGCCGAAGGCCAGCTCGACGAGGCCGGCAGCTTCTATTTCAAAGGCCCCGAAAATGCGATGAATCTGAGGGCACACAATTTGATGATTTTCGCGCAGATGGCGGAAGGCATCGACGACAAGACCTGGGAACACCATTTGCGGGCTGGCGATTATTCCGAATGGTTTCGCCATCAGATCAGGGACAAGGAACTGGCCCGCGAAACCGCGGCCGCCGAAAAGGACAAGAAATTATCGGCGCAGGAGAGCCGCCAGCTCGTTCTTGATGCGGTGCGCCGCCGCTACACTGCTCCCGCCACGGCCCCTACGGAGTAGGCCGAGCTCAACCCTGGATCGAGGATAAAGCGGCAAGCGCCGGGAGAGGCCAGCGGATGGCTGTCACAAGTGCCGGATTGTTGATCTATCGCCGTAGCTCGGGCCTGCTGCAGGTTCTGCTGGTGCACCCGGGTGGGCCATTCTGGGCAAAGAAGGACGAAGCCGCGTGGTCGATCCCGAAGGGCCTCGTCGAGGCGGACGAAGACGAGTTGGCGGCGGCGCGGCGCGAGACCGAAGAGGAACTGGGCGTGCGCATCGACGGACGCTTCCAGCCTCTCGGTCGCTATAAACAGCCGGGAGGCAAGATCGTGCTGGCATGGTGCGTGGAAGCCGATGTCGATGCGGCCGCCGCGAGGAGCAACTATTTCCTGATGGAATGGCCACCAAGGTCCGGCTCGATGCGGGAGTTTCCCGAGGTGGACAAGGTGGGATGGTTCAGCCTGCCTGAGGCCGAAACCAAGATCCTCAAAGGCCAGCGCGCCATGCTGAAGGATTTTACCGACCGGCATGACGCGGGTTGACCGCGTCCAAGACGCAGACGCCCGGCAGCCATCGCATGGTCACTCCAAATGCGCCGCCGGCGGTTTCCAGATATGGGTCGACATGATGTCCCTCAGCTCCGTGCGAACCGTTCGGAAGAGCGGACGGAAAGTCGACGACATCGGCCGTTGCGAGGAGGTCGCGAGAATGAGCTTGCGGGTAATCGGCGGATTGAACGGCCAGACTTCGATGCGTCCGGCCTCGACCAGCAGATGCACCGAGGCATAGGGCAAGACGGTATAGCCCGTGCCCTCCTCGACCAGGAGCAATGTCGAAGGCATCGCTTCAAGTTCCATCTCGACGCGCGGATAGACGCCGTGCTCGGCCAGGATGTTGTCAAGCAGGCGCCTGAGCCCATGCGGCCGGCTCGGCAGGATCATCGGCAGTTCGGCAAAGACGTTGAGGCCGACCGGCCCAGGCGGCAGCACACGTTCGCGCGAGGCCGGTCCGATCAGGAAGAGCTCGTCGTCGGCAAGCGGCTCGGTAAGGACGGACGGATGGTTCGGCGAATTATAGAGCACGGCGGCATCGATGCGGCCGGCGATCAGCCATTCCAGTATGTGGCCGCTGAAACCTTCGATCACCTGCAGCACGACATTGGGGAATTCATTCTTGATCTTCTTGACCAGAGGCACCGTCAGCACGGTGCCGACCGAGGGCGGCACGCCAAGCACCAGCCGGCCCTTTGGCGAGGATTTGAGGTTGGACACGGCATTTTGCGCCAACCGCAGCCGCTCGACGATCTCGTCGGCGTGCGCCTTCAACAGCACGCCGGCCTCGGTCAGCACCACCCCGCGACCATTCCGGTAAAAGAGCTCGACGCCGAGTTCCTCCTCCAGCCCGCGAATATGGCGGGTAACCATCGGCTGCGTCACATTCAGGTCAAGTGCCGCCTTCGAGAAGCTCCCTGCCGAGCCAACGGCGATGAAAACCTGTAGCTGCTTCGTGTCCAACTCTCACCCATCTGGCCATCCGCTGCGGCAGAGCTTCCAGGTATTTCCGTGGTGTCTTCTCACGTCCAGAATGGATATTTCAGGCCTCGGACATTCAGAAAGACTGCATAGACCGACGTCGTCGCCGTGATGAACAGCCGGTTGTTGCGCGGCCCGCCGAACACCACATTCGCCACCATTTCAGGCACTTCGATCTTTCCGATCAGCTCGCCATCCGGTGTATGGCACTGCACGCCGTCCCAGGCGCTGATCCAGAGATTGCCCATGGCATCGACGCGGAAGCCATCCGGAATGCCCGGAGAAATCTCGGCGAACACACGGGAATTTATCAGTTTTTCGCCCTCCACGTCAAACAACCTGACGTGGTGAGGCGCACTGCGGTCGGTCAGGAATCCGGAGTCCGAAATATAGAGCTGTTTTTCGTCAGCCGAGAAAGCGAGCCCGTTCGGCATGGAGAAATCATCGGCGACGACGGTGATCTTTCCCGATAGCGGCTCGACGCGGTAGACGCGGCAGCCCGGCTGTTCCTGGGGGCTCCTGCGGCCGACATAGTCGGAGATGATCCCGTAGTTCGGATCGGTGAACCAGATGCTGCCGTCCGACTTCACCACCACGTCGTTGGGCGAGTTCAGCCGCTTGCCGTCGAAGCGATCGGCCAGCACCGTGATCGAGCCGTCCCATTCCGTGCGCACCACCCGGCGCTCGCCCTGCATGCAGGTGACCAGCCGCCCTTCCCTGTCGCGCGTGTTGCCGTTCGGGTTGGCGACGTTGCCGCGAAACAGCGAAACCGCGCCGGTCTCTTCGTCCCAGCGCAGCATGCGGTCATTGGGAATATCGCTCCACACCAGCGAGCGAAGGTCGGCGAAATAGACCGGCCCCTCCGCCCAGCGATTTCCCGTATGCAGGGTCTCGAGGAAAGCGACAGGATCGATCAGATCGCCGAACCGCGCATCGATGATCTCATAGCAGGACATCGACGCCTCGCTTACGGCCGGTCAGCGCTGGACGAACGGCGCGGGAATGGAATTCCCGCCATCGATCCAGACGCTTTTTTCCTGAAGGTATTCGTAGATGGCGGTCTGGCCGTTCTCCCGGCCGAAGCCCGACTGCTTGTAGCCGCCGAAGGGCGACAGATAGCTGGTGGCGCGATACATGTTGACCCAGATAATGCCGGCCTCGAGCCGCTCTGGCAGGCGGATCGCGCGGCCGAGATCCTGCGTCCATAGACCGGCGGCCAGCCCGTAGATGCTGTCATTGGCGATCGCCACCGCCTCCTCCTCATCCTCGAATGGAATGATCGAGAGCACCGGCCCGAAAACCTCCTCCTGCGCGATGCGCATGGACTGCTTGACATTGCCGAAGATCGTCGGCTCGACGAACCAGCCATCGGCGATCGACTTGTCCTCGGGCACCTTGCCGCCCAGCAACTGCGCGGCGCCCTCGCCATTGGCGATGCCGATGTAGTCGAGCACCTTCTTGCGCTGCGGCAGCGTCGTGATCGGGCCGACCTGGGTCTCGGGATCGAGCGGATCGCCGATCTTCGCTGTCCTGGCGAAACCGACCAGTTTCTCCGTCACTTCATCGTAGACCGAGCGCTGCACCAGCGCGCGCGAGCCCGCGATGCAGGTCTGGCCAGTCGCCGCGAAGATGCCGGAAACAAGGCCGGGAATGGCCGCTTCCATCTTGGCGTCGGCAAACACGATGTTGGCGGATTTGCCGCCGAGTTCGAGCGTCACCTTCTTCAGCCCGCCCGCGGCCGATTGATAGACGCGGCGGCCGGTCGCGTCGCCGCCGGTGAAGGCCACCTTGGCAACATCGGGATGCGTGACCAGCCGGTCGCCGATCTCGTTGCCAAAGCCGGTGATGATGTTGACGACGCCCTTCGGAAAGCCGGCTTTTTCGAAGAGCCGGCCGAAGAACAGCGCCGAAACCGAAGAGAACTCGGACGGCTTCCACACGATCGTGTTGCCGGTGGCAAGCGCCGGCGCCAGCTTCCACGTCGCCAGCATCAGCGGCGAATTCCAGGGCGTGATCGCGGCCACCACCCCCAGCGGCTCCTGGCGCGTGTAGTTGAACACGCCCGGCTTGTCGATCGGGATGACCCGGCCTTCGATCTTGTCGGCGAGACCGCCAAAGAAGCGGAACCATTGCGGAATGTATTTGCACTGCATCCGCATTTCATTGATCAGCTTACCATTGTCGCGGGTTTCGAGAACGGCAAGGCTCTCGGCCTCCTCGGCGACCAGGTCGGCAAAACGCGTCATGATCTGCCCGCGCGCGCTCGGGCTCAGTGTCCGCCACTCGCCGCGGAAGGCCTCGACGGCGGCCTGGACGGCGGCGTCGACATCGGCAACGCCTGCGCGCGGAACCAGCGCCCAGGCCTTGCCGGTGAAGGGGTCGAAGGATTCGAAATAGTCCCCCGATACCGAGGCGATCCAGCGGCCGCCGACCAGCATCGAAAGCTTTTCCGCGGCAAGCGGCGGCCGCGCGATCATGCCTGCGCTTCCTGGATGGCCTCGCGGGCAAGCCGGAAGGCGTCGACGCCTGCCGGCACGCCGGCATAGATCGCCACCTGCAGCAGCACTTCGCGGATCTCGTCCTGGGTGACGCCGTTGCGAAGCGCGCCCTTCACATGCATTTTCAGCTCGTGCGGACGGTTGAGCGCCGAAAGCATGGCAAGGTTCAGCATGCTGCGGGTCTTCTTGTCGAGCGTATCGCGGCCCCATACGGCGCCCCAGCAATACTCCGTCACCAGTTCCTGCATCGGGCGATTGAAATCATCGGCGCTGGCAAAGGATTTCTCGACGAACTCCGCGCCCAGAACCGATTTGCGGATCTCAAAACCCTTGTCGAATACGTCCTTGCCCATTTGGGTAGTCCTTTCCTGTTTGCTTGGGAGGTCAGAGGCCGGGGGTTGGCCGGTATTTGCGGCCGCGCGCGACCACATGACCGAGCGAACCGTTGGTCAGGTAGATCTGCGTTGCCTTGGAATCATATTGGACATTTTCCTGGCCGGGATAACCGATCAGCGCGCGCACGCGCGGGTTCATGTAGTAGGTGGCGATGACGACGGTGGTGATCGCGGAAAAGGCCTCGCCATCTTGCTTGTTGATCTTTTCCAGATGCGCCTCCACGCCGGTGGACGCATCGGTGGCGATGGCACGGGCAAATCCTTCCTTGAGATCAATGCGGAAATCGAGGGATTTCTCGACGTCGGCATAGGTGCAGACATCGCTGAATTTCGGCATCTCGCCATGCGCCGGGATCAGGAAATCGGCGAGCGCGAAAAAGGCTTGTTCCTTCGCCATCTCAGGCCACCTTCTGGTTGCGGCGCTCGGCGATCATCCGCTGCGTGTTGCGCAGCGCAACCGCCATGATGGTCGCGGTGGGATTGGTGGCGCCAGAGGTCGGGAAGGTCGAAGCATCCATGACGTAGAGGTTCGGCACGTCATGGCAGGCGCCCCATTGATCGACGACGGAGCGCTTGGGATCGTCGCCCATAACCGTGGTGCCGATCAGGTGCCATCCGGATTCGCGCACCGGTGTCGAAACCAGCGTCTCGATGGCACCGGCGGCGCGCACCGATTCCAGGCAGCGGTCGATATTGAACTGCAGGAGCCGGTTGGAATTCTCGTTGACCTTGTAGACGATCTGCGGCGCCGGCAGACCATCGGAATCGACCAAGTCCTTCGACAGCACCACCTGGTTGCTCTCCTCCGGCAGGTCTTCGCCGACGATGCCCCAGATCAGCGAATGGCCAAAGCGGCGGGCGACATTCTCGTGCAGATTGGCGCCCCAGAAATCCTGGAACCGGCCCTCCTCCGCGACATAGACCTTGGAGCCGATCGCGCCGGATACGCCGACCGGTCCGCCCGACGGCATGCAGTTCCATTTCGAGCCGCGCACGAAGCCGCGGCTTTCGTCCGTCTCATAGAATTCCAGCGAATAAACCTGCTGGCCGAAGGGACCGCGCCAGGAATCGAGCGGATCCTCGTAGGAGGCGAGCACGCTGGCGAAGGGATGCATCATCAGCCGCTTGCCGACCATGCCCGAGGAATTGGCGAGCCCGTCCGGGTTACTTGAGCCACCCGACATCAGCAGCAGCCGCGGCGTGCCGACGCCATTTGCGCACAGGATGACGACCTTGGCGCGCTGGCGCCGCTCGCGCCCATTGGCGTCGATATAGACGACACCGGTGGCGAGCCCCTGGTCGTTGGTCTCGACCTCCTTCACCCGAGCGCGGGTGATCAGCCGCGCGCCGGCCTTCAGCGCCAGTGGCCAATGCGAACGATCGGTCGTCGACTTCGCCCCTTCGGGACAGCCGGTAAGGCAGGTGCCACGGCGCACGCACGGATTGAGTTCACCGAACTTCTCCGACGGGATCGCATTGCTCCCCGGCCACCAGTGCCAGCCCATCTTTTCCATGCCGAGCGCACCGCGCAGACCCACGGACCCAATCGGCAGCGCCGGAAAGGGATAGGCGCCACGTGGTGGAAAGGCCGGATCGCCGGAGAGACCCGAGACCCCCACCTCGCGCTCTATCTCGAGCTGATAGGGCAACAGGTCCTCGTAGGTGAAGGGCCAGTCCTCGGCCACGCCGTCCATCGAGCGCACCCGGAAATCGGACGGCAGGAAATGCATCCATTGCGCGCCATAGAGCGTGGCGCTTCCGCCGACGCCGGCGAACATCAGCGGATTGATATCCGTCGTGGACGTGTCGACGGGATAGTCGTTCGGATTGTCGCGAACGTTCGGGTTGGGATGCCAGAGCTTGGTGCTGACCAGTTCGTGCTCCGGCCGTGCGCCGGTGTAGTCGTCATAGTCCGGCCATTCGCCCTGCTCCAGCACGACCACCGAAATGCCGGCACGAGCCAGATGAAGTGCTGCGACCGAGCCGGACGGTCCGGCACCGACGATCACGACATCCACCTCTTCGTCGCGTCCCGGCCGTGCATTGCGTTGCGCCAGAATTTCAACCGTCATTCTCTTCCTCCCTCGAGGTCCATCAACCGCATGACGCTCAGGCGAGCCGTGTCCGGTAAAAGGCCGCGGCGCCGATGATGATGATGCCTTTGATGATGAGCTGCATCTCGATCGGAAAACCGAGCAGCAGCACCAGATTGTTGATCACGACCAGCACGGCGACGCCGAGCAGAGCGGCGAAGACATTGCCGCGGCCGCCGGAAAGTGCCACCCCGCCCATCACCGCCGCGACGATCGAATCCAGCTCGTAGCCCTGGCCGACCCAGTTCGACACCGTGCCGACATAGCCGAGCAGAAAGAGCCCGCCTATCCCGGCGCAGACCGAGCAGATGACGTAGCAGAGGATCACGACGCGGTCCGGCGCCACCCCATTCAGAAACGCGGCTTTCGGATTGCTGCCCACCATGAATATCTCCCGGCCAAGGCGCGATCGATGCAGCACGATGCCGAAAGCAGTCGCCAGGAATGCCAGCGTGATCAGATTGACGGGAACGCCAAGGATTCGTCCGGAGGCCAGAAAGCCCATGCCGGGCGGCAGCGTGCTGATCGGCGCGCCGCCGGTGTAGGCGAAGCGCGCGCCCTGCAGGATGATCATCATCGCCAGTGTCGCGAGAAACGGGCTGACATTGCGCTTGGCCACCAGCCAGCCATTGACCAGGCCGACCAGGGCCGACAAGGCGATCGCGGCGATGAAGATCAACGGGATCGCCTCGTTGGTCGTGGCTTTGAACGCGGTCGCCAGCACCGCCACCGTCGCCATCAGCGAGGCCACGGAAAGATCCAGGCCGCGCACCAGGATGACAAAGGTCTGGCCGACGACGACCATGCCGAGCGGTGCGGCTATCGTCAGCACATTGACCAAATTGGCCGGCCGCAGAAAGGTCGGTGAAGCGACAGCCGCAACAACCATCAGCGCGACCAGGAAGATCACCAGTCCGTAGCGCTCGAAGACAGAGGCCATGGAAATGCTTTGCGATCGCTGCATCGGGGTATCGAGAGGCGTCATCGCTATTTCCGCCTCGCGCTGTGGATGCCGACCGCGATGATGATGATGAGACCCTGAATGACCCACTGGTAGTAGGACGAGACATTCACGAAATTCAGCAGGCTATTCAGCATGGTGACGAGCAGCACGCCGAGGAATGTGCCAAGCACGCCGCCCCTGCCCCCGGCCAGAATGGTGCCTCCAACCACGACCGGGGTCACCGACTGCAGCGTCAGCGCGGCGCCGATGCGCGGATCGCCGACGCCGGTTCGCGCGGTCAGGAAAATCGCCGCTATGCCGGCGCACAGGCCTGACAGCGCATAGGCGAGCACGACGATCCGGTCGACGGGCAGGCCGTTCAGCCGCGCCGCTTCCCGATCGCCGCCGACGAAGTAGATGCTGCGGCCCGTGCGCGTCCGCTGCAGCCAAAGCCCGGCGAGCGCGAAAATCACCACGAGCACGATGGCGCTGAGCGGAACGCCGCCGACCTTTGCATAGGCGATGTCAGCGAAGGCGCGCGGCACCGAGCCGCCCGGCTCCTTGCGGTACATCAGCGTGCCGCCGAAGATGATCGAGGACATGCCGAGCGTGACGATCAGAGGATGGACGCGCAGCACGACGGTCAGCAGGCCGTTGATCGCGCCGACCCCGGTCGCGGCGATCAAAGCCAGCGGCAAGGCAAGCCAGACCAGATCGGGGCGCCATTCGAGGAAGTTGGCCAGAAAGACGGTGAGCGCGCCGACCAGCGAGCCGATCGCCAGATCGATACCACCCATCAGCACGACGAAAGTCTGGCCAAGGCTGACCATGCCGAGCACGATGAGCTGCTGGAGCAGATTACCGATGTTGCGCCAGGTCAGGAACCGGTCGGACAACAAGCCGCCGGCGACGGCGAGCAGCACCAGCAGCACTGCCACGATCAGATAAGAAAGCATCAGCCGGTTGCGGCGAATGTCCATGGCGATCGCGCTCATCCGACCGGCTCCGCATGCCGATCCATGTCCGCCTTACGGTGCTCGACCGATCGCACGGCGAGATCCATGATCGCTTCCTCGCCAAGGGCATCGCCCTTGATTTCGCCGACGACATGGCCTTGCGCCATCACGAAGACCCTGTCGGAGAGACCGACGATCTCCGGCAGTTCCGAGCTGATCATCAGCACGCCAACGCCCGAATCCGCCAGCCGGCGTACGATGCGGTAGATCTCCACCTTGGCCCCGATATCGACGCCGCGCGTCGGTTCGTCGAGGATGAGCAGCTTGCTGGCGATCCGCGACCAGCGGCTGAACAGCACCTTCTGCTGGTTGCCTCCAGAGAGATTGCCGATCTTTACGTCAGGCGACGGTGTCGCGACCGAAAAATCCTGGATCTGCCGCGTGGCCACCGCACGTTCCTGCTTACGGTCGATCAGCCCGCGTTTCGTTATGGCGTCGAGATCGGGCGCCACGATGTTGGCGGAAACCGGCAGGCCGAGGAACAGGCCGTCATCCTTGCGGCTCTCGGTCAGAAAACCGAGGCCATGGCCGATCGAACCCTTCGGAAGCTTTCTCTCGAATGGCTTGCCATCGAATTCGATCACGCCGCTATCGACGGCGCGCGTGCCGAAGATGGCCTCGGCAACCTCCGTGCGTCCCGAGCCGACCATGCCGGCCACGCCGACGATTTCGCCAACCCTGACGTTGAGGCTGACATCGCGGACGCGCGGGCCTGCCTTGAGATTGCGAACGGTGAGCACATCCGGACCGTCCGCCGGCGCGGGACGCCGCGGCGGATAGATCTGGCTGAGCCGGCGACCGACCATTCTGGTGATCATCTCTTCGCGCGTGAGCGCGCTTACCGGGCTCGTGCCGACGAGCTGGCCGTCCTTGAGGATCGTCACCCTGTCGGCGATCTCGAAGATCTCCTCGAGCCGATGGGAGACATAGACGATGCCGACGCCTTCGTCGCGCAGTCTGCGCATATTCTCGAACAGAAGATCGACCTCGCGGCCAGCGATGACCGCTGTCGGCTCGTCCAGGATGAGAAGCCGCACCTCGCCGACCAGGGCTTTCGCGATCTCGACCATCTGCTGGTCGGCAAGCGGCAATTCGTCGATCTTGGCGTGGGTTGGAATATCGACGCCGAGCTGTGCGAGGATTTCAGCCGCGCGGGCGTGGCGGGCGCGATTCGATATGAGCCCCAGCAGGCCGCGGGGCTGGGCATCCACCAGAATGTTCTCGGCGACCGAAAGCTCGGGAAAAAGCGCCAGCTCCTGGTGGATGACGTGGATGCCGGCAGCGCGCGCCGCCTTCGGCGACTGCCAGGAAACCGGCTTGCCGAGATAGGTGATGGTGCCGGAATTCGGTTTGGTCACGCCGCCCATGACGCGGATCAGCGTCGACTTTCCAGCGCCGTTTTCGCCCAGAAGTGCGTGGATCTCGCCTGGCAGCACGGCGAAATCGACCTTGTCCAGGGGTTTGACTCCAGGATAGTCCTTCTCGATCTGGCTGAGCTCAATAACAGACGCTGACATATCCGCCGCTCGAACTGTTCAATTCACGTCCGGTGCGCGCCCATAATGGCGCGCACCGGGTCGCTTGGGAGGCTACTTCGGATAGTCGGGATTGAATGTGCTCGGATTATAGCCGGCGGGCAGCCCGTTGCTTGGCGACAGATCGCCCGGATCGTCCATGCTGACGTGGTCGAGCAGATGCCTGTCGCCCTTGACCGAGACAGTATCGGCACCAGGCGACGTAACGACCTGGAAGCTGACCTCAACCTTGTCCGGGACCGAAATGCCCTTGAGCACGTCGAGTGCTGTCTCGATGCCGGTGATGCCCATCGATGTCGGATAGTCGATGCCGACCATCTTGATGTTGTGCTGGTTGGCCAGCTGATACATCCGGGCAACGTCGCCGCCAGTCATCGGCGGAAATTCACCGGCCTTGTAGCCGGCATCAAGAAACGCCTCGATAGCGCCATAACCCTGAAGCGCGCTGTCAGCGAGCACGCCGTTGATGTTCTTGCCATGCTTCTGGATCAGCGCCGCCATGACCGATTTTCCGGTGGCCGGATTCCAGTCGCAATACTGCTTCTCCAGCACTTTGATTTCAGGGAATTTCGAGAACACTTCCTCGTTCGCCTTGATGCGGATTTCCGCCACGCTCGAACCGGCAATGCCGGGCAGCATGACGATATTGCCCTTGCCGCCCAATGTCTCGCACAGCCACTGAGCCTCGAGGCGACCCAGCGCCCAATCGGACGCGGTGACGTAGGTGATGTAGTTCGACGCCGTCTTCACCTTGCGGTCGACCATGACGACGGGAATATCCTGTTCCATGGCGCGGCCGACCACGGAATCGAGCGCGTCTTCGGTCGAAGCCGCGATAAGCAGGATGTCGACGCCCTGGCTGATCAGATCCTGGATGTCTGCGATCTGCTTGGAAGGATCGTCATTGGCGTCGGTGACCAGCAGATGGGCGATCTCGTCGCGATGCTGGCCTGCGGACCAGAGGACGCCGTGCTGGAAGGCGACGCGCCAGGCATTCGAAATCGAGGCGTTGGAGAAGCCGATCGTATAGGGACCGTCCTTCTTCCACTTCGACGTGTCGACCATCGTATTGGCATTGGGATTCCACATCCAGGTGCGCGGCGCGCCGTAGTAGCCCGGCTTGGTTTCCGGCTCTGCGGCGACGGCGGCACTGGTCTGGGCGATCTGGATGGCTGGCGCCGCGGCGATGGCTGCAGCCACAGCCGGCATGCCGCGGATGAAGCTCTTACGCGAAATCTTTTGATCTAGTATGCTCTTTACTGACATTCGTTCCTCCTCCTGAACATTCGATAGAATATTGATAATTATTCTGAGACAAACAGAAGTATTATCCTGAATCTCCTCCCGTTCAGAACATTGCGGATTGATTACGATTGGGTTCAAATTAACAATTGATAGCCGGGAAAGGTCAACCTTCGGTCTTGTAATAGCTGCTATTACATTTTTGCCCGTTGGGAAGGATTGAAAATACGATCTAAAACGGGTGCCGGGCGCTTGAGGTGCGTTCCGTCGGAGGAGAGGCCGTGAATATTCTCGTTGTCCTGCGCATGATTCCGGATTCTGCCGGCGAGCTTCAGCTTGCCGAGGACGGGCGCGGCATCGATCGTGAGTGGTTGGATTTCCAGCTCAACGATTTCGACGATCACGCACTCGAAGAAGCGATTTTGCTCAAGGAAGCAGGCGGCGCGACGGTGACGGCGGTTGCCATTGGCGAAGGCGCCAACCGGGTGCTGCAAATGGCCGCCGCCCGAGGCGCCGACGAAGTCATCGCCCTTCAAGCCGAGGATGATGCCATGATCTCCTCGCGCACCATAGCCGCCACGATCGCGGCGACGGCGCGCGACAAATCCGCCGATCTTATTCTCTGCGGCGTGCAGTCGACCGAGGATGTCTTCGGCCAGCTCGCACCCTATGTCGGCGCGATGCTCGACTGGCCGCATGTCTCCGGCACCAATCGGGTTGTCGCCGACGGCGCAGGATTGCGGGTTACGCAAGAGCGTGGCGCCGGCGTCGCCGTGACCTACGAGATGACCTTGCCTGCGGTGCTCGGCGTGCAGACCGCCTCCAAGGCGCCGCGCTACGTCTCAGGTAGCAAGCTGCGCGAAGCCTCCAAGACCCCGATCGGTCGCGCCGCGCTCGAGCCGTCCGGCTTCGAGCGTTCGGCCGAGATTCGTGAACTTCGCCTGCCGGCGCAGGGCGGCTCGGGTGAAGACCTCGGCAACGACGCCGAGAATGTCGCCGATCGACTGGTCACTATCCTGGCAGTCAACGGTCTGACCGCCAACGGTCTGGCAAGGAAGTAAGCCATGAAGATGATAGCTTGCACGGAAGGCCGCTCCGACAAGATCGAAGCCTTCTCCCTCGAAATGATCGCCGCTGCGCGTTCCGTGGCAGCGGCCGGCGACGAGGTGGTTGCCTTCTTCGCCGGCCAGGCCGCTAAGGCGGCAGCGGCTTCCTTTGGAGCGGCCGACAGGATGATCGTCGCCGATGCCGCCGGATCCGATCTGATCCCTGCCGAAACCTATGCGCGCCTGTTGCGCGATGCCGTCACGGCCGAACAGCCCGATCTGGTGCTGGTGCCTTACTCGGCGAACGGGCTGGATGTCGCGGCCGACATCGCCGCGCGAACCGGCTGGCCGCTCCTGTCTTATGTCAATGAAATCAAGCGGGATGGCGAGACCCTGACAGTCGTCGCACAGATGTATGGCGGCAAGGTCCTTGCCGAATGCGTGGTGAAGCTTCCCGCGGTCCTGATGGTCAATCCGGGAGCCTTTGCGGAGGCCGTGCCAAGCCCGATTGACGCCACCAAGATACAGCAGATCGATGCCAAGACTGCCATCGAAAGCGCCAAGGTGAAGATGGTGGCCATCGATGTGCCCGACTATGCCGATGTCGACCTGACGACCGCCGAAAGGATCGTCTGCGTGGGTCGCGGCATCGGCGACGAGGCGAGCATCGACATTGCCCGCGATCTGGCGACGATCCTCGGCGCCGAGATCGCCGGCAGCCGCCCCGTGGTCGACAATGGCTGGTTGCCGAAGCTGCGCCAGGTCGGCAAATCCGGCCAGAAGGTCAAGCCGAAGCTTTATCTGGCGCTCGGTGTCTCCGGCGCGCCCGAGCATCTCGAGGGCATGTCGCATGCCGATCTGATCATCGCGGTCAACACCGATCCGAAGGCTCCCATCTTCAACGTTGCTCACTACGGCGCAACCTGCGACCTATTCGATCTCGTGGCGAGTCTGAGCGACAGGCTGCAGGCGCCCCCGGGCCGTTGAGATGGCATCAACCCTGGCGCTCTGGATAATACTGGCTTCGGCAATCGCAATGACAGGCTGGCGCGCGCGCCACTACGTGTCCGCGCTCGCCAATGCGCCGAAGGCTGCCCGTTTCGATCGGCCGATGCGACGCCTGGAGGGCGTGGCAACCGCCATCGGCCTGCACAGGAAGATGCTGCGCAAGCCGCTCGCCGGCGTGCTGCACGCGATCATCTTCATTTCCTTCTTCGTCCTGTTCACCGCGACGATAGAGGCTTTCGGCTCGCGTCTGTTTCCGGGATTTTCGCTCACACCCGTCGGCGGCGAGACCTGGATCGCCATCCTGCAGGATACTTTCGCGGTCCTGATGCTGGTCGGCGTCGGGCTTGCACTCTACCAGCGTTATGTCCTGAGGCCGGCACGGTTCAAGGGATCGAGCGGCAGCGACGCGGCGATCATCTATGTGCTGATCGTGCTGATCGTGGCCTCGCTGCTGTTTGAAGCGGCGGCGCGCATTCTGGGCGGCGCCGACGGTTCGTGGCGGCCAGTCGCCTCCGTGCTTGCCGGTCTGCTCGGCCGCGCCGGTGTGCCGGCGCAGGAGACGCAGGAGATCTGCTACTGGCTGCATGTTGGCGCCATCCTTGCCTTTCTCGTCTATATTCCCGGCTCCAAGCATCGGCACATGTTCCTTGCCGCACCGAACATCTATTTTCGCAATCTCGAACCGCGCGGCACCGCGCCGGCGGTGCCGCGTGAGCGCGAAAACCCTGGCGTCGACACCCTCGCCCAGTTCGACTGGAAACAGCAGCTCGACCTTCTCTCCTGCACCGAATGCGGCCGCTGCCAGGCGGTCTGCCCGGCCTATGCCGCAGGCCTGCCGCTCAGTCCCAAAATGCTGATCACCGACATGCGCGACGCGCTGGCCGCAGGACCGTCGGCGCCTCCACTGGTCGGCGGCATCATTTCGGAAGCGACGCTGTGGGCCTGCACGACCTGCCGCGCCTGCATGGAAGAGTGTCCGGTCGAGATCGAGCATCTGCCGAAGATCATCGACATGCGCCGCCACCTGGTCGACGAAGGCCGTGTCAGTCCGGGTTTGCAGGATGCGCTTTCCAACCTCACTCGGCTTGGCAACTCCATGGGCAAGCCATCCAAGATGCGGGCCCGCTGGACCGGGGAACTTGGCTTTCCCGTCAAGGATGCACGCAGCGAACCCGTCGATGTTCTGTGGTTCGTCGGCGATTACGCCTCCTACGATCCGCGCGTTCAGGAAATCACCCGCAAGGTTGCCGAGTTGCTGAGCGCGGCAGGTGTCGATTTCGGCATTCTCTTCGACGCCGAGCGTAACAGCGGCAATGATGTGCGGCGCGCCGGCGAAGAAGGTCTGTTCGAGACACTGGCACAGTCCAACATCGATGCGATCGGGGAATGCACCTTCAACCGCATCATGACCACCGATCCACATAGCCTGAATGCGCTCAAGAACGACTATCGACATTTCGGCGCGGCATTTGAGGTCTTGCACTATACCGCCTTGCTCGCCGAACTCATCAAGGCGGGAAAACTCGACCTTGTCGCGGTCGATGGCGGCAAGGTCACCTATCACGATCCCTGTTACCTCGGGCGCTACAATGGCGGCTTCGACGCGCCACGCGACCTGATCCGGGCGGCCGGCTACACGCTTCACGACATGCCGCGCTGCCGGGAGAATTCCTTCTGCTGCGGCGCCGGCGGCGGCCGCATCTGGCAAGGCGACGATGGCGTCACCGAGCGGCCGAGCGAGAACCGTATCCGCGAAGCGCTGAGCCTTGGCGATATCGATTATTTCGTCGTGGCCTGCCCGAAGGACAAGGTGATGTACACCGCAGCCATCGACGCGCTTGGCGTGGCGGATAAATTAAAGGTCCTGGACATTGCGGAACTTCTCGTGCCGCGGACACCTCCGCCGCGCGAACCCGTGACCTCGGGTGTGGATATCATCTGATGAATGCAATCCGCGAGATCGAGATAGACGCTATGGGAAATGTGCACCGAACGAGGAGTGAGCGACCATGTCGACCATGAAAATCGGCTTTGTTGGTATCGGAAAAATGGGCACGCCGATGGCGAGCCGTCTCATCCAGGCCGGCTACGATGTGACGGTTCATGACCTCGATACCAAGGCGGTCGAGGAACTGGTCAAGGCGGGCGCAAGGGCTGCAGCCAACGCAAAGGAGGTTGCCGATAGTGCCGAGATCGTCTTTGCCAGCCTGCCCAGTCCCCAGATCCTCGAAAAGGTCGTGCTCGGTGAAGCCGGTATCGCCGAGGGCAGATCGGTTCGGATCTTCATCGACATATCGACGACCGGCCCGCGTACCGCCGCCAGGGTTGCCGAAGGCCTTGCGCCAAAGAACATCGCCATGATCGACGCGCCGGTCAGCGGCGGCTTGAAGGGCGCCCGCAATGGTACGCTCGCGGTGATGGTGTCGGGTCCGAAAGCGGCCGTCGAGACGGCAAGGCCCGTAATCGAGAACTTCGGCAAAGTCTTCTTCATGGGCGAGGTTCAGGGCGCCGCGCAGACCATGAAGCTTGCCAACAACCTGCTTGCCGCCGCGGCACTCGCTGTCTCCTCCGAAGCGGTCGTCATGGGGGTCAAGGCCGGCCTCGACCCCAAGGTCATGCTTGACGTCATCAACGCATCAAGCGGCCGCAACAGCGCGACCGAGGACAAATTTCCAAAATCCGTGCTGCCGCGCACGTTCGATTTCGGTTTCGCGACGGGTCTGTCCTTCAAGGACGTGCGGCTTTGCGTCGACGAGGCCGAGGCGATGGGCGTGCCGATGGTGGTGGGCAGTGCGGTCCGCCAGTTGCTGAGCGTAACCAACCAGCTCTACGGGCCTGATTCCGATTTCACCTGCATGGTGAAGACGGTCGAAACATGGGCGCATGTGCAAGTCGGCTCGGCCGAGACCCCTAGCGTTGCCGAAGCGAGCTGACGATGGGCAACGCCGCACGCTATGAAATCCATGCCGTGCGCTACGGCCATTTCGAGCGCCGGTCGAACGAAAATTTCCTTGGCGGCGACACGCATGACGTTGCCATGCCGCTGGACTACTTCGTCTGGGCGATCGTCGGCGAGAAGCGCACCTTCATCGTCGACACCGGCTTCGACAAGCCGACCGGCGACAAGCGTGGCCGCAGCGTGGTCAGGCCGGTAGACAAAGGCCTCGCCGCCATCGGCATCGACCATGCCGCCGTCAGCGACGTGATCATTTCGCACATGCACTACGACCATTGCGGCAACCATCACCTGTTTCCGAACGCGACCTTCCACCTGCAGGATGCGGAGATGGAATTCGCAACCGGCCGCTGCATGTGCCATCACGCGATGAGCCATCCGTTCGAAGTCGAGGATGTCACCACCATGGTGCGACGCGTCTACAACAAGAAGGTCTGCTTCCACGATCCGGAATCGGAAATCGCGCCCGGCATCACCCTGCACAAGGTCGGCGGCCATTCGCGCGGGCTGCAAGTGGTCCGCGTCGAAACCGACAACGGCGCGGTGGTGATCGCCTCCGACGCCGCTCACTTCTATGCCAATATGGAACGCGAGAAGCCTTTTCCCGTCTTCGACCGGCTGAGCGACGTGATCTCAGGCGTGGAGCGGATGAGGAAGCTTGCAAGCTCACCCGCTCATATCGTTCCGGGACACGATCCGCTCGTGCTCAAGCGTTTCGCGCGCTCTCACCAGAATGTCGAGGACATCGTCGCGCTCGCGCACCCTCTCGGATGACGTTGAGAGCGATCCGCGCACTGGCGGCAGATGCCATCATTCCTCCCATCGGCAGGCATTCCTCAGCGCCTGCGGCACCACTGGTAAACCGTTCAATCATCGAATAGTCAGATTTTGCACGGATACCCCGATTTCGGCGCAGGAGGAGAAATGTCGCATTCATTGCCGCTGGTCATCAGCGCGCCGGAACCACGCACGCTCGACCTCATTTTCACGTCGCCGCAGCTGGCGCGCTTCAGGGCGAAATATCGCATCGTCGAAACGACGCCCGAGGGCGTCGCGGCGCTGCCGACAGATGTGCTTGCCGAGGCACGCTACATTGTCGGCCAGCCACCGATCGCACCCGAAATGCTGGACAGGATGAAGGCGCTGCGCTGTGTCTTCAATGTCGAGAGCAACCTGATCAACAACATGCCCTACGAGACGCTGTTTGCGCGCGGCATCCATGTCGTCACCACCGGCCTGGTCTTCGCCGAACCGGTGGCAGAGCTCGGCCTCGCCATGGCGCTCAACCTCGCCCGCGGCATCGTCGATGCCGACCTCGCTTTTCGGCAGGGCAAGGAGCTATGGGGCGGCGATGGCAACAAGACGGCGCGGCTGCTCTCCGGCGCCGATGTCGGTATCATCGGCTTCGGCGATCTCGGCCGCGCGCTCAACCGGCTGCTGTCGGGGTTTCGCACGCGCACCAAAGTGTTCGATCCCTGGCTGCCGCCGTCGATCCTTCTTGAGAACGGTGTCGAACCGGCTTCGCTCGATACGGTCCTGTCGGAGAGCGATTTCGTTTTCGTCGTCGCTTCCGTGACCAGCGAGAACCAGGGATTTCTTGGCGCGGAAGCCTTCGCGAAAATGCGCAAAGGAGCGGCCTTTATCCTGCTCAGCAGAGCCGGTGTCGTCGATTTCTCGGCGCTGGTGGACGCTGTTCGCAGCGGCCACATCGTCGCCGCCAGCGATGTCTTCCCAGAGGAGCCACTGGCCAAGGACCATCCGGTGCGCACGCTACCCGGCTTCCTGCGCTCCGCCCACCGGGCCGGCGCGCTCGACATCGCCTTCAAGCGCATGGGCGACATGGTACTCGAAGACATGGACCTGATCGACCGCGGCCTGCCGCCGATGCGCTCCAAGCGGGCAGAACGCGAGACTGTATCGCGGATGCGCTCGAAGCCGGTCGACAAGAACTGATCGTTGAAGGCGCAGGCGATACGTTTCAGACAATTCGGCCCGAAGTCAGCATTCTCCGGCGCAAACGAGAAAAAGCGAAAAAAGTTTCAAGCTTTATTCGAGAATATTTTACTCGAACTAGGCCATTTCGCGCAACAAACCGGAACTTTCATCCGATCCTGCCGTTTCCGAAAATGATCGTTGCTTGAACGATCCCAAAGCAACAGGAGGATTATATTATGAACATCAAGATGATTTGTTTCGGCGCCATGGCGTTTTCGATGGTTGCGGGTTCGGCCTTGGCCGCTGGAGACACAGGCACGTCCGCACTCGACGACCCGGCCAAGATGCAGCCCTTCTACACGGACTCAAGCATGAAGACGGTGGTCGGTAACGACGATTTCGTGAAGGCTTGGAAAGCGCTGTCGCCTGACGACCAGACGGCGATGATGGCCGCCTGCGAGGACGAAGCCAAGGATGCAAACGCAACCAACAGCCATCCGGAGTTCTGCAGCAGCGTCAAGCAGAATGGCGGCAGCAAGTAGTCAGCACGCTCTGCCTGAACGGTCCCGCTCGCGGGGCGTTTTTTCAGGCTGGAAATTACACCGAGCTTAGCGGAGCGCGGCGCGGGCGATCCTCCAGCCGCCGGATTGCGCGACCCGACTGCGTCTCAACGGGCGAACTTCCCGCCGGGTCACAGGCGCGCTCCGCTTTGCCTGTCAAAGATGTGGACGCGGCGCGGATCGATCTTCAGCCTTACTTCTTCACCGGGACGGACGGTGAGCCGATCCTTGACGATGGCGTCAATGGCGTCTTCGCCAAACTTGGCGAAGATCTGCGTCTCGGAGCCGGTCGGCTCCAGCACCGAAACCGTTGCCGGCAGGCCGTCGGGCGCAATGTCGATATGCTCGGGGCGTATGCCGTAGATGACCGGCTGGCCATCCAGGGCGCCCGCCTCGACCGGCAGCACGGATCCGGTGTCCGAGACAAAGACCTGCCTGCCGTCCTTCGAACCGATCTTGCCTTTGATGAAATTCATGGCCGGCGAGCCGATGAAACCGGCGACGAAGACATTGCCCGGATTGTCGTAAAGATCGAGCGGTGCGCCGACCTGTTCGACCTTGCCATCCCGCATTACCACGATCTTGTCGGCCATCGTCATCGCCTCGATCTGATCATGGGTGACATAGACGATCGTCGTGCCGAGGCGCTGATGCAGTTCCTTGATCTCGACCCGCATTGCAACGCGCAGCTTGGCGTCGAGGTTCGACAGCGGCTCGTCGAACAGGAAGACTTGCGGATCGCGCACAATGGCGCGCCCCATGGCCACGCGCTGGCGCTGTCCGCCGGACAGCTGTTTGGGAAACCGGTCGAGCAGCTTGCCCAGGTCGAGGATTTCGGCCGCCTTCTTCACCTTGGCTTCGATCTCGGCCTTCGGCCTGCCCTTGATCTTGAGCGAGAAGCCCATATTGTCGGCGACGTTCTTGTGCGGATAGAGCGCATAGTTCTGGAACACCATGGCTATGTCGCGGTCTTTCGGCAGGACATCGTTCACCACCCGGCCGCCGATGCTGATCTCGCCGCCCGATATGGCTTCGAGACCGGCGATCATGCGCAGCAACGTGGATTTGCCACAGCCCGACGGGCCGACAAGGATGACGAACTCGCCATCGGCGATGTCGACATTCACACCATGAATGACCTGGACGCTTCCATAACGCTTGACGATGTTCCTGACGGTGACTTCAGCCAACTCGCATCCCCTCTATTGCGGCAAGGCAATCTGCATCTTCACTTCGCCTTTTGGGGCGGATGCGGCGATTTCAAACGCTCGAACGCTGTCTTCGAACTCGAACGTGCGCGTGATCAGCGGCTTCACGTCAATCGCGCCTGAAGACAGCATGGCAACGCAGCGCGGGAAAACATGCGCATAGCGGAACACGTGCTCGACGCGCGCTTCGCGCACCATCGCCTTGCCGACATCGTAGTTGATGTCATGCATCTGCACGCCGATGAACACCACCCGGCCAGCCGGACAGAGCGGATCGAAAATGCCTGCCGCGGCGCGTGGGCTGCCCGAGCATTCGAACACGATCTCCACGCCCCAGCCATCGGTTGCGGCGAGAATTTCCTTGGCCACATCCTGACGCGCGACATTGATCGGCGTGATGGGGCCGAGCCTCGCTGCGAGCTCGAGCTTGGTGTCGTCGATATCAGATACGAAGACCCGGGCGCAGCCCGCCGCCAGTGCGGACAGCGCCGTGACCAGGCCGATCGGCCCGGCGCCCATCACCAGGGCGATGTCGCCCGGCTTCACCTGCGCCTTGGTGGCGGCATGGACGCCGACTGCGAGTGGCTCGACCATGGCGGCTTCCGCGAACGAGACGTTGTCGGGGAGCTTGAAAGTGAAATTCTCCGGATGGACAACGGTCGGCCGCAGGACACCGTGGATCGGCGGCGTCGCCCAAAAACGGACAGCCGGATCGACATTGTACAGGCCCAGGCGCGTCGCGCGGCTGTTCGGGTCGGGAATGCCCGGCTCCATGCACACCCGGTCGCCGACCGTCAGTGACGTCACCTCCGCACCGGTCTCCACGACAATGCCTGACGCCTCATGACCGAGGATCATCGGCGCCTTCACCTGGAAGATGCCGGCGCCACCATGGGTATAGTAGTGCACATCCGAGCCGCAGATGCCGACAGTGTGTAACTTGATGCGCACATCGCGGACGCCGAGCACCTCCTCGCGCTCGATCGGGAAATCCCGCAGCGACAGTTTCATCTTTTCTTCCAGCACCAATGACTTCATGAGCCGTCCTCTTCTCTCGATCAGCGTTCCGCGCTAGCCACGCCAAACGATCAGCACACCCAATGCGATCGCCAGGACATGGCAGACCGACAATGGGATCGACTGTTCGAGGAACCGCATCCAGAACAATTCGAGCGCAACGAACAGATAGATGCCGACAAAAACCCGGTCGAACCAGTTGGTCACGATCGGCAGGAACCCTGTGCGTTGCTGGCTCGCGACGATGGTGCTGGCTTCGTCATCCACCTCATCGAGGTCGATCATATGCTCCATGGCATTACTCCTTGACCGCGCCAAAGGTCAGACCGGCCACGATGTGCCGCTGGACGACCGAGAAGATCAACAGGGCCGGGATGAGCGTGATGATCGCAATGGACGCCATCGTGCCCCATTCGGTTCCGGTCGTCGTGACATACTCCGACAGGCCGGTGGTGATGGTGCGCGCATTGAAGCTGGTGAGCGTCGCGGCGAGCAGGAACTCGTTCCAGGCGAACACCCAGGTCAGGATCAGGGTGACGGCAAGGCCGGGCCGCGCAAGCGGAAAGATCACTTCGCGGATCACTTGCCACGTCGTGGCGCCGTCGACGGTTGCGGCCTCGTCCAATTCCTTGGGAATTGCGTCGATCGTCGGCCTGAGTGTCCAGATGGCGAAAGGCAGATTGAAGGTGCAGTAGAGCAGGATCATGCCTGTGCGCGTGTCGTAGAGCTTCCACTCCCCGATGACGAAGACCTGCGTGAAGAGCAGGAAGAACGGCAGCAGGAAGACGGCTGCTGGCGCCATGCGGTTGGTGATCGTCCAGAAGAAGATGTTTTCCTTTCCGGCCAGATCGAAGCGCGACAGGGCGTAGCAGGCCATGAACGCCAGAACGGTCACCAGCACCGCATTGCCGGTCGAGATCACGATGGAGTTGAACATGTAGCGGCGCAGCGTGTCGTCGCCGAGAACCTTGACATAGTTCTTCCAGTAGACGGTTTCGAGCAGCACGCTTGGCGTGGTGAACAACTCGACGGCCGGCTTTACCGAGATCACGAACAGCCAATAGATCGGAAACAGCGTCACCAGGCTAAGCAAGGTCCACAGCAGTATGGAAAGAACCGGGCGGTTGGCGCGCATCAGGAAGCTCTCTTCTGGTCGCGGCGGGCGACAAGGGCGACGTAAAGCAGCCAGCACATCACCAGAGTGAGGTACAGGACGATGACCGAAGTGGCAGAGCCGTAGCCGTAGTCGGTCTTGGGAAACACGATCTTCCAGATGTGCAGGCCGAGATATCGTGTCGCCGCACCTGGGCCGCCGCCGGTCAGCATCCACACTTCGTCGACGGTCCGCAGCGCATCCATGAGGCGAATGAAGACTGTCGCCAGGATCGCCGGGCGGATCATCGGCAAGGTGACGTGCCAGAATATCTGCCACCGGTTGGCGCCGTCGATCTGGGCCTGCTCGAACGGCTCCTTGGGCAGCGAGACGAGTGCTGCAAGCAGCGTCAGCGTCACCAGTGGCGTCCAGTGCCAGATATCCATGATGACGGTCAGCGCAAAGGCCATGGTGGCGTCACGACCGATATTGAGGTCGTAGCCGAACCAGGATTTCAGGAGGTACGGGACAATGCCGATGCTGGGCGTCATCATCAGCCGCCAGACCGATCCGACGACGATCGGCGCCACGATCAGCGGCAAGGTGTGGATCGTGCGGAACAGACCTCGGCCAGGAAACTCCTTCATGAACAGCTGGGCCAGAAAGTAGCCAAGGATGACCTCGCTCAGAACGGCGAAGAAGGCAAATTTCAGCGTGAACGCGATGGAGGTAAGGAACTCGTTGTCAAACACGAGGCGGCGGAAATTGTTAGCGCCATTGTAGATCATATAGGGATTTGCACCGAACGGGTTCCACTGGTGGAAGGCCACATAGAGCACGTACAGAAAAGGGACGATGCCGAAGATCCCCAGGATCGCAATCGTTGGGGCGAGCAGCAGCCATCCCACTCTGTTTGATCGCATGAAATCACTCCCAGAAAAGGCGCTTCACGATATTCCCGGGAATGTCGTGAAGCGGCAAAAAGCGTATTCGGGCCGCCGCTTCATGGCGGCCCGAGATCTGGGTTCGCTCCGCTACTTGCGGTAGCCGAGATTCGTCAGTTCCGCCTCGGCAGCGGCAGCCATCTGGTCGAGCCCATCGTCGGACGAGACCTCGCCCAACAGGATCTTGTAGAAGATCGGCGCCGTTGCTTCACGCACCTGCGCGTGGAACGGGTAGGGCGGAGCGCCGGCAAACAGCTTTCCGTCGTTCTTGAGCATGGTGTAGTAGCCGTTGAGCTTCTTATCCATCTCTATGACTTTCGGATCGTCGTAGGTTGCCGTGTTGGTGATGCGGGGTGCGGCCACCGCCCAATCGCCCTGGACCGAATCCTGGCCGATATACTGCAGGAACAGCAGCGACGCTTCCTTGTTCTTCGAGGTGATCGGAAGGCCGAAGGCGCCGCCGTCATAATAGCCGATATAGCCCTTGCCGGCCTCTGCATCCTCCATGACGCCCGGCTCCAGCGGCGGCAGCGCAACGCCGACATTGCCCACGACCTTCGATTTCTCCGCGTCGGCGGCAATCCATGCCGCGTTCTCGCCATAGACCAGTCCCTGTGCCGCGCGGCCCGCCGCGAAGGTGGTGGCAACTTCGGTCCAGGTGCTGGCCGGGGATTCCGGCGGAGCGATGTCGCGCAGATGCAGCCAGTATTTGAGCGCTGCCTTTGCCTTGTCGCTGTTCATCGTGCCGCCATTGGCGACCGACGCCGAGTAGTTTTTCGAAGCGTCGATGCCCCAGTTGTAGACGCCGAAAGTAGGCGCCACGGACTCGAAGAACTCATACCATGAAGCGGGGTGGCCGGTATGCGCCTGCGCGGTGGTGCCCCACAGTTCCAGATTGTGATCCTTGCCCCATTTGGTGAAGAATTCCGCGATCTGCGTATATTCCTCATGGGTCTTTGCCGGCACCAGGTCTTTGCCGGTTTCCTTCTTGAAGGCTTCCTTGATCGCCGGATCGTTGAAGAGATCGGTCCGGTACAGATAGAGCTTGATGAAAGCTTCCATCGGAATGCCGAAAAGATCGCCGTCGGCATTTTTGAAATAATTCGCAAATGTCGTGAAATGCGTCTCATCGTAGTCCGGCGCTTTCAGCGACGGATCGTCCTTGAGGGATTTCGTGATGTCGACCAGGAAGTCCCGGGCCAGGTAGGCGTAGATGATGTCCTGCTCGATATAGACCATGTCATAGATGCCGGTCTTGGCTTCCATGTCCTTGATCGCCTTGTCGTACATCTGGTCCCAGGACGTGGTCTCGATTTCCACCTTGATGCCGGTCGCCTTCTCGAAAGCGGGGGCAAGAACGTCCTTGATGTAATTCGAAGGTGGGGTGCTTTCAGTCACGCCGTGCAGCGTAACACCCTTGTATTTAGCGCCGGCGTCCGACCAGAAATCAGCCTTGGCAGGCATCACGCTGGTCAATAGCCCCACTGCCAATGCGGCAAGGCCCATTCTGATTTCATGTTTCATTTTTCACTCCTCCAACAAAACATTGATTGTCGTCGCCTCCGACCAGCCGATCGGGGCGCCACTCGCCATCCCTCCTGATAGCGGTTGCCTCGACACAGCATCCTCAACACAATGAAAGGGCGGCTGCGGTTCCCGCCAAATACCTCCTCTCCCGACCGGTGCCTGAGAGATGAAAGCTCGGCAACACGGATCCTCCGGCGTTCGAGATTTTGTTCTGCCTTCGCAGAGTCAGGTGTCTTCTGCGGCCTCGCTCCCGTGGGCATTCCTACAAACTTAGTGCGGGGAACATCCCCCCTGCCACGCGTGGTTTGCAGGCGACCTATACTTTTTCGCCGACTGCGCGTGCGCCTGACCAGGTGCGGATTTCCCTGAACGGATCGGCGCGCGCCTCAGTCCCGATCTTGTGGGCACTGCGCCGGTAGTCCGATGGCGTGCGCCCACAGACCTTGAAAAACTGCCTGTTGAAATTGGCGATGTTGTTGAACCCGACTTCGAAGCAGATGTCGGTAATCGGCCGATAAGTCTGCGTCAGCAGTGAGCAGGCAGCATATATGCGCGCGATAATGACGTAGCGGGCAAAGGTATGGCCAGTCTGGCGCTTGAAGAAGCGTGAAAATGCTTGCGGTTCCAGGTCGCAGAGCCTTGCAACGAACGGCAGGTCGATATCGTCGCTGTAGTGGTCGAGGACATAGCGCATTGCCACGTCCAGTTCCGGCGGCAATTCCGCCTGCGCGGAGGTGGGTGCCAGCCGCGAAAGCCTGCGGCGGTCGCCGGGATTGCGGGCCAGTGTGATCATCAATTGCAGAAACAGCACAACACGCTCGGCACCATGGGCAGCGCCGATCTGTGCGAGCAGCCGCTGCCCAGCGAGAGCGGTGTCACCGCGAAACTCTACTCCGTAGACGGCGTCATCGTAGAGCGGCCGGATGGTTCCGAGTTCGGGACAGAAGCCGGTGACACGATCGGCCCATTCGCGGCTGAACTGGATCAGCATGTCGCGATTGCGAACCAGCTTCCCCGGTTCAATATCGCTGACCCAATTGTGCGGGACGTTCGGCCCGGTCAGGACCAGGCACCCTGGATCGAACTTGCCGATATGATCTCCCACCATCATGACGCCCGAAGTCGTTCGCGTCAGGTGCAACTCGTATTCCGGGTGATAATGCCACTTGGCCTTGAAAAATGGATAGTCATGCATGTTCCAGCGAAACGACTCCGCCGGCGGACATATGATCATTTCGAAGTCCGGAACGATCTTCTGAGCGGGCTTCATTGAGTGGCTCCTTCCCGATAACGCAGCGACCGGCTTCACTCCCTTTGATCCGCCGCCGCCCGCAAACCTGCAAAGGCTTCTACCCCCGGTGGTAGGCCAACGCCTCCTTCGCCCATTTGCCCGGAGTTCCGAAAACCGTCATTACCGGACGGTGGCCAACGGTCATAGCGCTGTGGATCATTCAGCGCGCCCAGGCCACCGAACAAGTACACAGAACGATGTCATAGGGCGAAACATAAACCGAAGTACCGCGCATCCAGGCGCGGCTCGATGGTCCTCCTCCTCTGCGTCTGGTGCTTTTGCCAAACTTATATGTTGCGTAACGAGACAAATTAGGGGTTTCCGTTAAGCTGTCAATCATTTTTGTTCAGGCGGCAAATTCCGTCGAACTATTTCATGTTTCGTACGACCTTGACATAAAGCATGCTTGGATATTTTGTTGTGATACGCAACATAGATTGCGTCTGGGAGATAGATTGCGTCTAGGAGGAGGTCCGCATGCGCAGATTGGGCATTCATTCATTCGTTTGGACCGGCGGCGGAACCCAAGCCATGCTCGAAGAGGCAATGGAGAATTCGGCCGCGTGCGGTTACCGGCTGATCGAGTTCGCGTATCTTCGACCCGAAAAGTTCGACCTCGACCGCCTCGCCAGGAAGGCTCAGGCGCTTGGCCTCGAAATCGCCGTCACGATGGGCCTTCCCTTGACCGCCGATGTGTCGAGCGAGGATGCCGCCGTCGTCAAGGCCGGCGAGGAATTGCTGGCGGGCGCTGTCGCGGCGGTTCGCGATATCGGCGGCACCAAGCTTGGCGGCATTCTCTATTCCGCCCATACGAAATATTCGACCATGCCAAGCGATCGCGGCCGCAAGAATAGCGTTGCAGCCATCGCCAGAACGGCCGAAGCAGCAAAGAAGGCCAAGGTCGATCTGGTCCTGGAGGTCGTCAACAGGTTCGAGACGAATCTCTTGAACACGACGGCTCAGGGCCTCGACTTCATCAAGGCGACCGGCTCCGATTACGTCACGCTCCATCTCGACACGTTTCACATGAACATCGAGGAAGCGAATCCAGCGGCTGCCATCCGTTTGGCCGGCGACAAGATTGGCTATTTTCACATTGGCGAAAGCAATCGCGGCTATCTCGGCGACGGGGTGATCGACTTCGATCGCATCTTCGATGCCTTGCTCGACATCGGCTACGAGCGCGACATCACCTTCGAATCGTTCTCCAGCGCGGTGGTCGATGAGGGCCTTTCACTGGCATGCGCTATCTGGCGCGATACCTGGACCGACAACATGCCGCTGGCAAAGCATGCCAAGGCCTTCATCGACCTGAAAATGGAAGAGGCGGTTCGTCGGCGAACGACGAATGCTCGTCCATAGCCGAGGGGCAGTTCGACTGTGCGACAGTGCGGATCTCTGCCTAAGGCGCCCCCTGCTCCGCGGAGGCTTCATGGGATGTATTTTCGAAAAGACTGCGCCAGTTGCCGCACGCTTGAGCGGCGTGTACCAAATGAGGGCTTGCGGTGGCTTTCGACCGGCGGATCGCAGGTAGCCTGGAGAGACCTACGTGAATGACCCGGCGCTGACCGCCAGTTCGCATCGCAGAATCCGACAAAGCAATGAAGTCGCGGCTCTCAGGGCCCTGCATCAGTTTGGGCGTCTCAGTCGGGCCGAACTTGCACGCAAATTGCGTCTTAACCGCTCTTCGTCGGGGCATATCATCGCCAGCCTGACGGCCGATGGCCTGGTGCGCGAAGCAATCGAGGATTCGCCTGAACAACCGGGCTATGCCCGGGTCGGTCGCCCCGGCATCATGCTCGAACTCGTGCCGGATGCCATATTTTTCCTTGGGGTCGAGATCGGTGTCGAACACATCAGCACGGTCGAGATCGATCTTGGCACCAACATCGTTTCGACGAATGTGGAACCGTTCGATGGGCCCTCGATCAGCGTCGAGGCCGCGGTCGATCGCGCGGTCAATATGGCTCTCCAGTCCATTCCGGCGTCGAAACTGGAGCGATGCGAAGGCTTTGGCGTATCGACTCCGGCACAGATGGACAAGCATGGCCTGGTCCGCCTGGCGCCGCTTCTCGGCTGGCGAAATGTTCATCTCGCGGAGTTGGTGAGAAACGCCTTGCCGCTGCGCGTTCCAGTCCTTGCCGAGAACGATGCCAACGCGTTCGCCATCGGCGCGACCTACGGGCGTAGCGAGGTGCATTCAGGCGTGACGCTGTTTCTCGTCATGGAGAGTGGCATCGGCGGCGGCATCATCATTGACGGCAGTCTTTTTCGCGGCGCCAACGGGCTGGCGGGCGAGATCGGGCACTTGATTATCAGCGACGCGCCAGGCCCGCGCCGCAATCTGGAACAACTGATCGGCCTGGAAAACATCATGGGGGAGTACCGCAAGACCTCCACCCTCGATCATCCGACATTCGGCAACTTCCTTGCTGATGTCCAGGACCGGCTGCCCAGCGCCGTGTCTATTGCCGAGCAGTGGGCGAAGGCTTTGGCTATGGGCCTTGTGCAGGCTTGCCGCATCATCGACGCCGACCAGATCGTGCTGGGTGGTTCGGTCGCGGCACTCTATCCCCTGATGGCTGCCAGGGTGGCTGCACATATCCACGCAACACAGGAATCCAGTTTCCCGGTCCCATCAATCACAGTGAACGATGAAGGAACTGTCGGCTCCGCCTTCGGTGCGGCCTGCATGCTGCACCAGCGCTATTTGTCTCTGGAGAGCCAGCGTTTCGCTGGTGAAGCGGCGGAACTCGAAGAGCCGGAGGAAGACGAAGGCTGATATTGTGCAAGGCCGCTTTTGGCCGCGACTTCACTATGGGAGCTTAGCCGCATAGTCTCGGCCGGTTAATATGTTGCATTAAACTACAAACACCCATAGTGTGCTTTTTGGAGGAGCAAATCGCGCATTCCTGATCGTGGCCGTCTCAGGCTGTCGTTCGCTGCCGGACAGGATCAGCGAGCGCCCGCCGCGAAACCTGCGGCAAGCGCGCGTTCCGATACCATAAGTGCCCAATAGCCGAGCCATGCAATGCCCGTGAATGCGATTTCAGATCAGACCAGGCTCGCAGCGGACGCACTGGGGCCGACCGTCGTCATCGGTGAGATCCTGGTGGAGATCATGGCGAAAAGCCGTGGCGACGGGTTCCTCGAACCGATCGAACTCATCGGCCCCTACCCCAGCGGCGCTCCGGCGATTTTCATCGATCAATGCGCGAAGATCGGCGGCCAGGCGGCAATTGTCGCCTCGGTCGGCGATGATGATTTCGGCCGCATCAACATCGAACGACTTCGGTCCGACGGCGCGGATGTATCGGCCATCTCGGTCAGTCCGGATTATCCGACCGGAAGCGCATTTGTTCGTTATCGCGACGACGGCTCGCGCGACTTCGTCTACAACATCGGAAAATCCGCGGCCGCGCTGGTGAGCCTGACGGCTGAGGCAAAGGCGCTCTTCGCGCGGGCTGGACACCTCCATGTCATGGGCACCGCCTTTGCCATCCCGGGAGTCTGGGAGATGATGGATTACGCCATCGGTGTCATTAGGCAGCGGGGTGGTTCCGTTTCACTCGACCCTAATTTGCGCAAGGAATTGCTTGGGCTCGGGCAAACGCAGGAACGCTTCGCCAGGCTTGTGGATGTCGCCGACCTTATCCTGCCCTCGGGCGACGAATTGTTCACGGCAGCTGGAGTTGATGGTGAATCCGCCGCGGTCGCCGCGCTCTTGGCTCGCGGCGTGTCGGAGATAGCTCTCAAACGCGGCGAACAGGGATCAACATTCTTCGGCGCCGGCGGCTCACGTGTCGATTGTTCGGCATTCAAGGTTACGGAGGTCGATCCGACGGGCGCCGGCGACTGCTTCGGCGGCGCCTATGTCGCGTGCCGGCGCCTTGGCATGCCTGTGTTCAAGGCTCTGGAATATGCCAATGCAGCAGGCGCTCGCAACGTCACTTTCCAAGGTCCAATGGAAGGTGCTGCCTCACGCTCGCAGCTTGACGAATTCATCGCCGCGACCCCGAGAAGCCTGCCATGACCGATCTCCTCAGAAGCCTGGCGGCGGCGCGGCGCAAGGGTTCACCGATAGGCGTCACGTCGGTCTGCTCGGCACATCCATTGGTCATCCGGGCGGCAACGCGCAACGCCGCACGCTTCTCCGACACGCTGGTGATCGAGGCAACCTGCAACCAGGTCAACCAGTTCGGTGGCTACACCGGAATGCTGCCCGGCGATTTTGTTCGTCTCGTCCAGCGCATAGCGGCGGAAGAAGGGCTTCCGACCGAAAGGATCATCTTCGGTGGCGATCACCTAGGGCCAAATCCGTGGCGCAGGGAACATGCAGCCGCAGCGATGGCGAAGGCGGAAGAGATGGTCACGGCATACGTGTCTGCCGGCTTCCGAAAAATCCACCTCGATGCTTCGATGGGATGCGCCGGCGAGCCTGCAGCACTCGACGACGCTACGACGGCGGAGCGTGCGGCGCGGCTGGCCAAGGCGGCGGAGCGCGCGGCACGCGCCGCTGGAGGCGAGGCGCCGGTCTATATCATCGGCACCGAAGTGCCGGCGCCCGGCGGCGCCAACCATGCGATCAGCGACATCGAGCCAACCAGCATGGCGGCGGCGACGCATACGATCGATGTTCATCGCGACTTGTTCCTCAACCAAGGCTTGGCTGATGCGTTCTCACGCGTCATCGCGCTGGTGGTGCAGCCAGGCGTGGAGTTCGGCAATGAGAATGTAGTCCTCTACGATCCCGCCAAGGCACGCGGGCTGACACTACTGCTTGAGCAGGAGCCGGGCCTTGTCTTCGAGGCGCACTCAACCGACTACCAGGGACGGACATCCTTGCGCCAGTTGGTCGAGGACGGCTTTCCGATCCTCAAAGTAGGGCCGGAATTGACCTTCGTCATGCGCGAGGCGCTCTACGGGCTGGACCTTATCGCGACCGATCTTTTGCCGCACTACGGAGCCCGTCCGCTCTATCAGGCCATGGAACGGTTGATGCTGGCCGAACCCGGTAATTGGCAAGGCCACTATCACGGCTCGCAAGCCGAACAGCGCCTGCAGCGTCACTACTCTTTCTCGGACCGCATCCGCTATTACTGGAACCAGCCGGAAGCGGAAGCAGCGGTTGCGAGCCTGACCGCGACCCTGCGCGGCAAGACGGTGCCACTCACACTGTTCCGACAGCATCTGCCCGCATTCGAGGCGTTTGCAGGCAAACCGCTCGAGCCGACCTCGTTGCTGATCGCCTCGATCCAGCTCAGCCTGGACGAATACCGCCTCGCCTGCACGGGCGAGGCGCCCAACACCGAAAGCAAACGGACCGACGGAGGACGAGGATGAGCGGACAACTCTCTGGAAAGGTCATCGCAATCACGGGCGCGGCATCGGGTATCGGCCTTGCTTGTGTGCACGGTTGTCTCGATGCGGGTGCACGCGTGGTCCTGATCGACTATGCGGATGACAAACTGCGCAGCCTGGCTGCTGAGCTCGGCGAGAATGCAATTCCCTTGAGAGTGGACCTTACCGATCCGGAAAGCGTGGCAGGCATGATGCCGGGCATTCTGGACAAGGTCGGTCACCTCGACGCCTTCCATGCCAATGCCGGCGCCTATATCGGCGGCGATTTCATCGATGGCGATCCGGACGCCTTTGACCGGATGCTGGACCTGAACGTCAATGCCGTATTCCGGACGGTCCATGCGGTCCTGCCACACATGATCGAGCGGGGCACGGGAGACATTGTCGTCACCAGCTCCGTCGCCGGGCACACCGCGGTGCCATGGGAGCCGATCTACACCGCTTCCAAGCACGCGGTTCAGGCGTTCGTCCACGCGCTGAGGCGCCAGGTCGCCAAACACGGCATCCGTGTCGGCGCGATCGCCCCTGGGCCGGTGCTGACGCCTCTCGTCGCCAACTGGCCGAAGGAGAATCTCGACCGGGCGATGGCGTCGGGAAATCTGTTCGATCCAAAGGAAATCGCCGAAGTCCTGCTGTTCATGTTGACACGGCCGCGCACGGTGACGATCAGAGACATCGTCATTCTGCCGGCCAACTTCGACATCTGAAACGCAGCATATCGGCGGGGGATTCCCAGGACTTCTCCAAACGCCTCCAGCCGACGAGTCCCTCTGCCTTGCAGTTCCAGTCAGCGAGCGCCCGTAACATCGGCCGAGTGGCCCGCATGGCGCATCATGCGGCGGAAACTCATGGAGATATGTGCCCGCCTGATGTGCCCGATCGAGTCCCAGTCGCCGATTTCCGCGGCGGCAAGGATTTCCTCCATCTCGCGGCGGAAGGCGGTGAACTCCTCCACCAGGCCGAGTTGGGGCATCATCTTGAGGACGACGCGCGAGACCTGGAAATAGAGCCGTTCGCTGATCTCGCGCAGTGGCTGGTTTCCAGTCATTGCGCTGAGTTCGTAGAAGAAATCCCTGTTGAGGCGCAGGAAGGCGCGCTGATCCGGCTCGCGCATATCGGTATCGCATTGCTCGATCAAAGCCCGGATCCGGTCGAGATCCGCAGCCGTGCGCGGGATCGGCGTGAGCTTGCCGATCAGCAGCGCCAATTCCAGACGCAAATGGTAGACCTGCTGGAGCTCCTCGACATTGACGTCGGTGACGATCGTGCCGACGCCATGGACGGATTGGACAAGACCTTCCGATTCGAGGCGCGTGAGCACACGTCGAACCGGGGTGCGGCTGATCTCGAACTCCTGGGCGAGTTCTTCTTCCGAAAGATGGCTGCCGGGTGGGTATTCGAGCAGGCAGATGCGATCGCGCAATATCAGGTAGATGCGCTCGGACCGCTCCCGCGCCGAGGGCGGACGCGCGGCCGCAGAGGCCGCCGCCATCACCGTATCGTCTGCTTCAAGCGTCATCCAGCCTCCAGAACGGCACGGAGGAACTGCTGCGTACGCTCATTCTTCGGCGCTCCGAACAATTCCTTCGGCGGACCCTGTTCGCAGATCTTGCCCGCATGGAAGAAGCAGACACGATCGGAAAATTCCTTTGCAAAGCCCATCTGGTGGGTAACCATGAACATGGTCAAGTCGTGCTCTCTGCCGAGCTTGCGAATAACCTCCAGCACTTCGCCGACAAGTTCGGGATCGAGCGCCGAGGTCACCTCGTCGAACAGCATGATCTTGGGCCGCATGGCGAGCGCGCGGGCAATGGCGACACGCTGCTGCTGGCCGCCCGAAAGCTGCGAGGGGTAATGGCCCTTTTTCTGCCCGAGCCCCACCATCTCCAGCAGATCGGCCGCGCGCGCCTCCGCATCCGCGCGCTTCATACCGAGTACCGTGATCGGCGCCTCGATGCAGTTCGCCATCGCGGTCATGTGCGGGAAGAGATTGAAGGACTGGAACACCATGCCGATCTTGGCGCGGATCTTGCGGATGTGATTGATATCGGCCGGCACCAGCTTGCCATTCCGCTGCATATGCGTCAGCGGCTCGCCCTCGACCCAGATCACCCCGTCATTGATCGTTTCCAGCGTCATCAGCATGCGCAGCACCGTGGTCTTGCCCGACCCGGACGGGCCGATGATCGAGACCTTCTCGCCGCGCTTTATCTCAAGATCGAGACCGTCGAGCACGGTCAGCGAGCCATAGCGTTTCGAGACGTTCTCAAAGCGAACCATGGGTTGTTCGATCATCGCATGGTCCTCCGGTTGAGCACCCCTTCAAGGGAACGAATGAGCGCGGCCGAAACCAGGCTCATCGCAAGAAAGAACAGGCCGACCAGCGTCATCGGCTCTGTGTAGCGGAACGTCTCGGAGCCGATGATCTTGGCGGTCTGCATCAGTTCCAGGACAGCGATCGCCGAAAGCAGCGGCGTCTCCTTGAACAGCGCGACGAGATAATTGCCCAGCGCCGGCACGATAGGCGGGATGGCCTGCGGGATGATGATGTCCTTGAACGTCGTCCACGACGAAAGATTGAGCGCGATCGCGGCTTCCCATTGGCCGCGATGAATATTGTCGAAGCCGGCGCGGTAAACTTCCGAGCAATAGGCGGCGTAGTGGATGCCGATGGCGAACACGCCGGCCGTGAAGGCGTCGAGCACGACGCCGAATTTCGGCAGCACGAAATAGAGGAAGAATATCTGGATGAGCAGAGGCGTCGAGCGGATCAGCTCGATGAGCACCGAGATCGTCCAGCCTGTCCACGGCACCGCGATGCGCACGACAGCCAGGACGAGGCCGAGCAACGCAGCGATTACGAAGCCAAGCAGCGTAGCCTCGATGGTGACGATTGCCGCACGGCCAAGCACGGGCAGGATTTCGAAGGCAAATGCCCAGTCCCAGATCATGCTGCCCTCCCCCGTGCCAGGCCCAGCGATGCGCGCCTTTCAAGAAGCCGCATGCCGATCGTCAGCACCAGCGACATGGCCAGGTAGATCAACAGGACGAGGGTGAAGATCGGAATGGTCTTGAACGTGTTCTGATTCATCTGCTGCGCCTTGAAGGCCAGGTCCGAAAGCGTGATCAGCGAAACCAGCGCTGTCGATTTCAACAGCTCGATGAAGAGGTTGCCCCAAGGCGGGATCATGGCGACGAACGCCTGCGGCAGGATGATCCGCCGCAGCATCTGGGCGCGGCTCATGTTGAGCGCGGTTGCCGCCTCCCATTGACCGCGCGCGACGGACTGGATGGCGCCGCGAACCACCTCCGAGCCATAGGCTCCGACATTGAGGCCAAGGGCAAGCACGGCAACAAGAAATGCATCGAGCGTCACGCCGAATTGCGGCAGCACAAAAAACAGCCAGAACAGCTGCACCAGCGCCGAAGTGCCGCGGAAGATCTCGACATAAACCGTCGCCAGCCAGCGGAGCGGCGCCGGGCCGTACATCCGCGCCAGCGCGGCGAGCACGCCCATGACGATGGCGAGCAGGCTACCCAAGAGGGCAATCTCGATCGTCAGAACCGCGCCTTGCAGCAGTCCCGGCAGGAAGAGGCTATAGGCCTCCTGCGTCGCCAGCATGCCGATGACGACAAGTGCCGCGACAAGCATGCCAACCAGCGTACCGATTCCCATCTACCCCTCCTTGCAAAGGGGGCGGCGCGTTTTGCGCCGCCCAATGGCAGGGGAACTTACTCGCCCGCGCAAAGCTGCGCGGTGGTCTTGTTCGGAAGGTAGTCCTTGCCAAAGCCTAACGGCTCGACCAGCGCGATATGCTCAGGCGACCCGAGGAAGGTCTTCAGTTCGGCGTTGAACGCCTCCAGTAGGTCGGTGTCTTCCTTGCGGAAGCCGAACCCGCCATGGCCCTTGACCGACTTGCCGGCGACTTCACCGAACGGCTTCGTTGATTCGACCCCGTCGGCCTTCTTCGCCATGTCGGCGATAGACAGCGCGGTCAGCGCCGCTGCGTCTGCCCGGCCTGCCTGTACGGCGGCGACGAGGCTGGACTGATCGGGCAGCGAGACGATCTGGCCAGCGGCTACCCCGGCGTCCTTCGCGTAGCCGCCCTCGACGGCGCCAGCCATCACGGCAAGCTTCAGGTCGGGATTGTCCTTGATGCTCGAATAGTCCTTCACACCTTTCGGATTGCCCTTGAGCACGAGCATGGCCTGGCCAATACCATAAGACGGCTCGGAGAAATTGATCTCCGCGCAGCGCTTGGGGTTGATGAACATGCCGGCGGCGATGATGTCGAACCGGCCTGCCTTGAGACCGGGAATGAGCGAACCGAATTCGGTGAGGACGCCGTCCACCTGCTTGATGCCCATCTTGGCGAGCACTGCCTTGGCGACTTCCGGTGCCTCGCCGGTCAGTTTGCCGTCTGGCGTGGCGAAGCCGAATGGCGCCTCGTTGGCAAAGCCGACGCGAATGTAGCCATCCGCCTTTGCGCGCTCGAGAGTCGTCTGCGCCAGGGCCGGCAGCGATGCGAGTGCCGTAGCCGTGAGCGCGATAAAAGCAGCGGCTTTCACTACCGCGCGACGTGATGTCGTTGATTTGAACATGCTTTCCCCTTTTCTTTTTCAATGGCTGGCCAAGCGGATCGGTGTTTCTCCCACATCGTCGATTGGTGCATAAGACGTATACAACTGATCTGGACTTGCTGCAAGCGGCGTTGTAACAATCCATAAATTGCTAACTGCGCATTGCTAATCTAGCGCACCAGTTCCCTTAGTTGTGCACAATTGAGCGTCTTCGGCAGTGTTGGTGTGCCACGGAGATGCCTTCGAAAGAGACCCCTGATGGACCGCAATCCGTTTTCCGAAGTCGAGCTGGCAAGACGCCTAGCGAAGCTTCGCACAGCGCTGATTGAAAGTGACCTCGAAGCGGCGATCATCGTGTCGCCGGAGAACGTCTTTTACCTCACCGGCCTCGATCACTGGGGTTACTTCGCGCCGCATCTCCTTATCGTTCCGCTCCATGGAGAACCGATCCTGGTCACTCGTTCGATGGAGCGCGTGACCATCGAGAACCAGGTCAAGGCTGCGCAATTCCGCGGCCATTCCGATAGCGAGACCGCAGCCGACCTCGCTGCCCGTGTGCTTTCCGAACTTGTCCTAGCGGACAGGCCGATCGGTCTCGAATACTGGGCATCCGGGCTAAGCCACGGCCTCGCTCTGAAGCTCAAGGCGCAAGCTGCAGCCAGATGGAGCGATATTTCCGGTCTGGTCGACACGATGCGGCGGGTGAAGAGTGCTGAGGAACAGGCCCTCATGCGCCGCGCGGCCAAGGTGACGGATGTTGCCGCCGCCGCCGCGATCGAAGCGATTTCGGATGGCGCGGCCGAACAGGACGTCGCGGCGCAATGCGTGGCGGCGATGATCCGGGCCGGCGGCCACGCTCCGGGGTTCGGCCCCTTCATCCGCCCCGCTGCCCGGCTTGGCGAAGAGCACACCACCTGGGGCGACAAAAACTACAGATCCGGCGAGCCTGTGTTCCTCGAACTGTCCGGCTGCCTCTCGCGCTATCACGCGCCGCTCGGACGGCTTGTCCGTATCGGCGGCATCAGCGACGCGGACGCGGCGATGGCCGAGACGACTGCGAAGGCCTTCGACGCGGTCGTCGCTGCGCTCAAACCGGGCGTCAAGGCGCGCGACGTCTACGCGGCCTGGCAGGACGTCGTCGATGACGCAGGCCTCTCGCACTACCGGCGGCACCATTGCGGGTATCTGGTCGGCGCCGGCCAACCGCCCTCCTGGACCGGCGGTAATTCGGTGACCGGGCTTCGCAACGATTCCGATATCGAAATCGAGATCGGCATGAGCTTTCACATCCTGTCCTGGCTGATGGGCACGGGCCGCGGCGATGATTTCATCTCCAACACCGTGCTTCTGACCGCGAGCGGAGCGGAAGTGCTCACCCGCACGCCTACCGGCCCGATTGTCCGCTGATATGACGCGCTATCCAGCACTCTCGATTTTCCGCAACGCGCTGTCGGGCCAGAAGCACTGGCGCGCGGCCGAACCGCAGGCACTCCAATGAATCCGGTCACGCTCAGCGATATCCAGGCCGCCCGGCTGCGGATCGCCGACAAGATCGAGCGGACCGCAACGGTCCGTTCTCAGGCGCTTTCGGAGATTGCCGGGGTGCCGGTGTTCCTGAAGCTGGAGCATCGCCAGACGACCGGCAGTTTCAAGCTGCGCGGCGCCTCCAACGCGGTCGCCCTGCTCTCTCCTGCCGAAAAATCTCGCGGCGTAGTCGCTGCATCCACTGGCAATCATGGGCGCGCGCTGGCGTATGCGGCAAGGCTCGAGGGCGTACGCGCCGTCATCTGCATGTCGCGTCTGGTTCCCGACAACAAGCTTGCCGAAATCCGCCGCCTCGGCGCCGACATACGCATTGTCGGCGACAGCCAGGACGACGCGCAAGATGAGGTCGATCGGCTGGTCCGCGACGAGAACATGACCATGGTGCCGCCCTTCGACCATCCCGCCGTGATTGCCGGGCAAGGCACAATCGGCCCCGAGATGATCGAAGCGGTTCCTGCCGCCAGGACGGTGCTGGTCCAGCTTTCCGGCGGCGGGCTCGCGGCCGGTATAGCCGAGGCGGTGAAAAGCATCTCGCCGGCCGTACGGGTCATTGGCGTTTCAATGCAACGCGGCGCTGCCATGAAGGCCAGCATCGATGCTGGCAAGCCTATCCCGGTGACGGAACTGCCGACGCTCGCGGACTCGCTGGGCGGCGGCATCGGCCGGGCCAATGAATACACCTTCGAGATGTGCAGCGACCTGCTCGACGAGGTGGTGCTGCTGACCGAGGCCGAGATCGCCGCGGGTATTCGGCACGTCTACGCCGTAGAGCGCGAGATTGTCGAAGGCGCCGGCGCCGTGGGGGTCGCGGCAATCCTGGCCGGCAAGGTCAGACTGGAAGGCGAAACCGTCGTCCTGCTGTCGGGCCGCAACATCGGCATGGACCTGCACCGCAGCATCGTCTGCGGAACATGGACGAATGACGAGGAGACCAATCCATGAGCCGCATGACCATCTTGACCGAGGCCGAACTTAGAAAGGTCGTCAAACTTGATCTCGCAGCCGTGGCCTGCGTCGAGCACGCCTTTCGCGCACTGGCCACCTTGCCGGTTGCGATGCCGCCGATCCTGCGCCTCGACATTCCCGAGCATCGCGGCGAGGTCGATGTGAAGACGGCATATATCCCAGGCGTCGATGGCTTCGCCATCAAGATCAGCCCAGGCTTCTTCGACAATCCCAAGCTCGGGCTGCCCAGCCTCAACGGCATGATGGTGTTGTTGTCAGCCAGAACGGGCTTGGTCGAAGCGCTCTTGCTCGACAATGGCTACCTCACCGATGTTCGCACGGCGGCGGCCGGCGCAGTCGCCGCCAAACACCTGTCACGACCGGAGTCGTTCGTGGCCGCTATCTACGGCGCTGGCGTCCAGGCGCGGCTGCAACTCGAAGCGCTGCTTTTGGTGCGGCCGATCCGACAAGCGCTCATCTGGGCGCGTGACGGTGCCAAGGCCGAGGCCACCGCGGCCGATCTGAGCCTGTCGCTCGGCATTGATGTCGATGCCGTGTCAGATCCCCGCCAGGCGGCCGCCGAAGCCGATATCATCGTCACGACGACACCGTCCGAGAAGCCGGTCCTGATGGCGGAATGGCTGCAGAGCGGTCAGCACGTCACGGCCATGGGATCGGACTCCGAGCACAAGAACGAGATCGATCCGGCGGTGTTTGAAAAGGCCATCTACGTCGCGGACAGCCTCAAGCAGACGCGGCGGCTTGGCGAACTGCACCACGCCATCTCTGCCGGCATCGCCACCGCGGAACAAGCGTTCCCGGAGCTTGGCGCAATCATCGCCGGAACGTCGCCAGGACGCACATCCCTCTCAGACATAACCCTGGCCGATCTCACCGGCACCGGCGTGCAGGACACCGCGATCGCCACGCTTGCCCGCGATCGCGCCAATGCGGCCAAGGCCGGCACACCCTTCGAAAGCTAGAACCGGGACAAATGAAAATGACCACTGCAAATCTAAGGTTCTCCCGGCAGGAATATTCCGAGCGCCTGGCCAAGACGCGCCGGGCCATGGAGGCCAAGGGCATCGACCTGCTGATCGTCAGCGATCCGTCCAACATGCACTGGCTGACCGGCTATGATGGCTGGTCCTTCTACGTCCACCAGGCGGTCATCGTGCCGCCCGACGGAGAACCTGTCTGGTACGGCCGCGGCCAGGACGCCAACGGCGCCAGGCGCACCAGCTATCTCTCCGACGACAACATCGTGCCCTATGCGGACCACTATGTGCAGTCGACCGAGCGGCATCCGATGGACTATCTCGCCCAGATTCTTGGCGAGCGGCGCTGGGACAAGCTCGCCACCGGGGTCGAGTTGGACAATTACTGGTTTTCCGCCGCGGCCTTTCTGTCTCTGCAAAAGCATTTGCCGAATGCGCGCCTGGTCGACGCGACGGCGCTGGTGAACTGGCAGCGCGCCATCAAGACCGAAACCGAAATCGGTTACATGCGCAACGCCGCCCGCATCGTCGAGGCCATGCACAAACGCATTGTCGACAAGGTTGAGGTCGGCATGCGCAAATGCGACCTCGTCGCCGAGATCTATGATGCCGGAACGCGCGGCGTCGACGGGATTGGCGGCGACTACCCGGCGCTTGTGCCCCTGCTCCCCTCGGGCGAGGATGCATCGGCGCCGCACCTCACCTGGGACGACAAGCCCATGAAGCCGAATGAAGGCACGTTCTTCGAGATCGCCGGTTGCTACAACCGCTATCACTGCCCCTTGTCGCGCACCGTATTTCTTGGCAAGCCGACACAAGCCTTTCTCGACGCCGAGAAGGCCACGCTGGAAGGAATGGAAGCCGGCCTCGCCGCCGCCAGGCCAGGCAATGCGTGTGAAGACATCGCCAATGCATTTTTCGCGGTCTTGAAGCGATACGGCATCGTCAAGGACAGCCGCACTGGCTATTCGATCGGCCTTTCCTACCCGCCGGACTGGGGCGAGCGCACGATGAGCCTGCGGCCTGGCGACCGCACCGAACTCAAGCCGGGCATGACCTTCCATTTCATGACAGGTCTGTGGCTGGAAACGATGGGGCTGGAGATCACCGAGTCGATCTTGATAACCGAGACAGGCGTCGAATGCCTGGCCAACGTGCCTCGTCAGCTCTTCGTGAAGGATTGATGATGCCGACAGATGCCCAGCGGCCCTCGTCGATCACGCCGACCATCGAGCTCGACAAATCAGGGGTCCAGCATGGCCACCTTCGCCTGCCCTACAGCCGTGACGACTCGGCCTGGGGCTCGGTGATGATTCCAATCGCCATGATCCGGAATGGCAACGGGCCGACCGCCCTTCTCACCGGGGGCAATCATGGCGACGAGTATGAGGGGCCGCTTGCCTTGTTCGAGCTTGCGCGTACCTTGTCGCCGAAGGACGTCAACGGCACGGTCATCATCGTGCCAGCCATGAACTACCCGGCGTTTCGCGCCGGCACGCGCATCTCGCCGATCGACAAGGGCAACATGAACCGATGCTTTCCCGGACGTCCTGACGGCACGGTGACGGAAAAAATCGCCGACTATTTCCAGCGCGAACTCTTGCCGCGTGCCGATATCGTGCTCGACTTCCACTCCGGCGGCAAAACCCTTGATTTCATTCCCTATTGCGCCGCGCACGCGCTTCCCGACCAGGCATTGTCCGCAAAGGCCTTCGCAGCCGTCAAGGCATTCTCGGCGCCATGGTCGATGAAGATGCTCGAAATCGACCCGGTCGGCATGTACGATACTGCCGCCGAAAATCTCGGCAAGATCTTCGTCACCACCGAGCTTGGCGGCGGCGGCACGTCGACCGCGCATACGGTCGGCATTGCCCGGCGTGGTGTTCTGAATGTGCTCAAACACGCGGGCATCGTCGCCGGCGCTGTCGATCAGCGGCCGACGCGCTGGCTGGACATGCCGTCGGGCGATTGCTTCTGCTTTGCCGAGGACGACGGTATGATCGAGACGATGGTTGATCTTGGCGAACCAGTCACAGCCGGACAGGTCGTTGCCCGCATTCACCCCATCAGCCGGACCGGCGTGACGCCGAAGGAGATTGTGGCAAGAATGTCAGGCCTTCTCGTCGCGCGACACTTTCCCGGTCTCGTCAAGGCCGGCGATTGCGCCAGCGTCATTGCGGTTACCATTGAATGAAGCCCGCCCGCTCCAATGCGATTCCGGGCCTGCGGAGTTGCCCGCAATGACATCTCCGCGGCTCGATCCGATCGATCTCAGGATACTGGATGCCATTCAGCGCGACGGCCGCATTACCAAGCTTGCCTTGGCGCAAAAGGTTGGCCTGTCGCCGACGCCCTGCTGGATGCGACTGCGGAAGCTGGAAAAGGCCGGCATCATCTGCGGCTATCACGCAAAGGTGGCGATCCGCGCGCTGGCGCCGATCGCCACCGTACTTATGGAAGTGACACTTGCCAGCCACCGCCAGACCGATTTCGAGCGCTTCGAACGCGCTATCCGCGACATTCCCGAGATCGTCGCCTGCTGGTCCGTTGGCGGCGGCGTCGACTATGTGCTGAAAGTGATGGCGCGCGATATCGACGCCTATCAGCGGCTCGTCGATGGCTTGCTCGAACGCGAAATCGGCATCGACCGCTATTTCACCTACATCGTCACCAAGACGGTCAAGGAAGAGATCGTGCTGCCAGTGGCCGATCTGCTGCCGGAGCAGTCGTAGGGACATCGGAAAGATCGTCTCGCAGAGCGGCGCAATAAAGACAGTCTCTCTCTATCAGGGCATGCAAACAGCCTCTCTGTTCGCCCCGCGCGGATAGTCTTGCCCGCACCACCTGAACCGGGAGGCTTGACCATGTCCGCGCATTTTGCCCGCTCGCATCGTCACGAAGCGCTCGACCAGTTGGCCGATCGGCGCCTGTTGCGAGAGCTTGCCTATGTCGATGGGCGCTGGACGGCGAGCGAGACCGGAAAGAGTTTCGAAGTCACCGATCCGGCGACCGGCACCATTGTCGCCCGGGTCGCCGCACTTGGCCCCCTGCAGACGACTGCGGCCATTGATGTGGCCTCCCGGGCTTTTCCGGCCTGGCGCGGCCTGCTGCCGCAAGAGCGGTCGAGAATCCTGCGCCGATGGTTCGAACTGATCATTGCCGCCAAAGCCGACCTTGCACTGCTGATGACGCTCGAACAGGGCAAGCCGCTCAGGGAAGCGCTGGGCGAGATTGACTATGCCGCCTCCTTTGTCGAATGGTATGCCGAGGAAGCAAAACGCCTCAATGCCGAGAGCGTCACCAGCCATCTGCCAAACGCCGAGATGATAGTGCGGCGCGAACCGCTCGGTGTCGTCGGCGTCGTCACGCCCTGGAATTTTCCGGCGGCGATGCTGACCCGCAAGACGGCGGCAGCGCTTGCAGCCGGCTGCACCATCGTCGCGCATCCCTCCTCCGAAACGCCGCTGTCGGCGCTGGCGCTGGCCGAGCTCGGCGAACGCGCCGGCCTGCCGGCAGGCGTCTTCAACGTCATCACCGGCAGTGCTTCGGCCATTGTCGGGCGGATGTGCGAAGACCCACGCGTCCGCGCCATGAGCTTCACCGGATCGACGGAAGTCGGCCGGCTGATCGCGGCGCAGTGTGCGCCAACGATGAAACGTCTGGTCATGGAGCTTGGCGGCCATGCACCGCTGATCGTCTTCGACGATGCCGATCTCGACAAGGCGGTGACGATTGCGGTCGATGCGAAATTCGCCACCTCCGGGCAAGATTGCCTTGCGGCCAACCGCATCCTTGTTCAGCGCGGTATCTACGATCGTTTCTGCGCGGCCTTTGCCACGCGCATTTCGGCCTTGAAGACCGGCCACGGCCTTGCCGCGGATGTCGATATCGGACCTCTGATGCACGAACGCGCCGTTAGGAAGGTTGAGGAACAGGTCGCCGATGCAGTGATCCACGGCGCACGCTGCCTCACCGGCGGCAGTCGCCACCAGGCCGGACCATTGTTCTACCAGCCCACGCTGCTGGTCGACGTGCCGGACGATGCGTTGATCATGCGGGAAGAGACGTTTGGGCCGGTCGCGGCGGTGACTGCCTTCGATGCGGAGGACGAAGTCGTCGCCCGCGCCAACGCCACCGAATACGGCCTCGTCGCCTATGTCGTCACCGAGAGCGGCTCCCGGCAATTGCGCTTGGGCCGTGCGCTCGACTACGGCATGGTCGCGATCAACCGCGTCAAGATCACCGGCGCGCCGATCCCCTTCGGCGGCGTCAAGCAATCGGGCATCGGCCGCGAAGGCTCGCGCCACGGGCTCGAAGCCTTCACCGATCTGAAGTATCTCTGCCTCGACGTGGCGTAACGCGCCCCGCGTGCTTTTGCCAAAGGAGTAAAAAATGCTCGACCAGTCCAACGAACTCGCCGCCTGGGATCGCGACCACTTCTTCCATCCCTCGACCCATATGGGCATGCACGCGCGTGGTGAAAGCCCGACACGGATCATGGCCGGTGGCGAAGGCGTCACCGTCTGGGACAACAATGGCAAGAAGAGCATCGATGCCTTTGCCGGGCTCTATTGCGTCAATGTCGGCTATGGGCGCCAGAAGATCGCTGACGCCATCGCCGCCCAGGCCAAGAACCTCGCCTACTACCACGCCTATGTCGGACACGGCACCGAGGCTTCGATCACGCTGTCAAAGATGATCATTGACCGCGCGCCGCGAGGCATGAGCCGCGTCTATTTCGGCCTGTCGGGTTCCGACGCCAACGAGACCAACATCAAGCTGATCTGGTACTACAACAATGTTCTCGGACGACCGGAGAAGAAGAAGATCATCTCACGCTGGCGCGGCTATCATGGCTCCGGCGTCATGACCGGTTCGCTCACCGGGCTCGACCTGTTCCACAACGCCTTCGACCTGCCGCGCGCACCGGTTCTGCACACCGAAGCGCCCTACTATTTCCGCCGCGCGGACCGTTCGATGACCGAGGAGCAGTTCTCGCAACACTGCGCCGACAAGCTCGAGGAGATGATCCTGGCCGAAGGGCCGGAGACCGTCGCCGCCTTCATCGGCGAGCCGATCCTCGGCACCGGCGGCATCGTGCCGCCGCCGGCCGGCTACTGGGAAAAAATGGAAGGCGTGCTGAAGAAATACGATGTACTGCTGATCGCCGACGAGGTCGTCACCGGCTTCGGCCGACTGGGCACGATGTTCGGCTCCGATCATTACGGCATCAAGCCCGACCTCATCACCATCGCCAAAGGCCTGACCTCGGCCTACGCGCCGCTGTCGGGCGTCATTGTTTCGGACAAGGTCTGGCAGGTGCTGGTGCAGGGGTCCGACAAGCTCGGTTCGCTCGGCCATGGCTGGACCTATTCGGCGCATCCGATCTGCGTCGCCGCCGGCGTCGCCAATCTCGAACTGATCGACGAAATGGACCTGGTCAGGAATGCCGCCGAGACCGGCGCCCATTTCCGCGCCGAACTGACGAAAGCCGTCGGCGGCCACAGACATGTCGGTGACGTCCGCGGCGACGGCATGCTGGCGGCGGTCGAGTTCGTCGCTGACCGCGACGATCGCGTCTTCTTCGATGCCTCGCAGAAGATTGGGCCGCAGGTTGCGGCGGCACTCGCTGAGCGTGGCGTCATCGGCCGCGCCATGCCGCAGGGCGACATCCTGGGCTTCGCACCGCCGCTCTGCCTGACGCGCGAGGAGGCCGACACCATCGTCTCAAAAACAGCGGACGCGGTGAACAGCGTGTTCGGCCGCGGCTGACATCTTCACCGATGGAACGAGAGGATGCTTGCCGCTGATCCCGATACACTTCGGCGGATACCGGGCAATTCGCCGACCAGTTCCCGCGTCCGATAATACTGAGCCGTCATGGTTTCCGCCGCAATGAATGCCATGGCCTGAAGGCCAGCAGACCCAGCTCTCGCGCGATCTCCTCCGCACCGACCGATGGCGGCATGAGCAATGCCGGTTGCACGAGAGCACGCACCTTGCCGGCCATGACAAGCGCATTGCGATCCGGCATCCCGCGGGCGTCAAGCAGCCTCACGTCGGCCCAGATGTTGTTCGTTTTCGCAGCGACGCGATCCGGCATCATGTCAAGGTCGTGGCGGGCATGAACATTGGCAAGCAAACAACCGGAAGCGTTCAGGCGCGTTTGAACAAGGCCGAAAAATGTCTCGGCGCACAGGTGAGCCGGGATGCGCCTTCCGGAATAAGCGTCCAGGACAATTGCATCATAGCGATGCCGAGCCGCACGCAGAAAGTCCCGCCCATCGGCGACATGACAGTCAATCTCGCGAGGAAGCCCGAAATATTTGCGGGCGATCTGGAAGGCACTTGGATTAATGTCGACGATGGTCACGCGCGCGCCGGTCCTGTGCAGCATGGTGCCCAGGCTGCCACCGCCACAACCGATCATCAGAACGTCGGACACCCGCGCCTGCGCGAGAAGACCAAAGATCGCGTGTATATATGGAACAATGCTGATGCCGCTTTGATCGCATTCGCTTTGATAGCAGCCGCCTTGACGATAAATAAACGAGCCGGTGTCCTTCGCGCGAAGAACTTCGATATTGCCGAAATCGCTGTGATATTTTGCTATCCGGATCACGATTTAGTTGCCGCAGTCGGGATTCCAGATCCTGAAGTTCCACCAGACATGACTTCGATGGCCGCCGCTTGATTGCTGAAACCTCTTCAAAGTGGGGCCATCAAAACAGATATCTCACATATCAGTTCTTGACTGTAGCACCTTTCTATGTATGCTGCAACGCGTAGTGCTTATGTCTCAACGCTGACAAAGGGGCGATTGATGATAACTGCTCCGCAGTTGCGCGCCGCCAGGGCACTGCTCGGCATCGATCAACGCAGGCTTGCCGAACTGTCCGGTCTTTCGGTGCCGACAATTCAGCGCATGGAAGCCAGCGAATGGATGATCCGGGGTAACGTCGATTCCCTGATGAAATTGATCGCGGCGCTTGAGGCTGCCGGCATCGAGTTGATCGGGGAAGGCGCGACCAGCCAGGCGGGCGGGCGCGGGGTGCGGCTCAAGGTGGGCTTCAACCCAACCAGGATTTCCGATGCCGCCGACGCTGAAACCGAAACCGGCGGGAGCCTGCCGTGACGCCGGTCGTTGCCCTTCCTTTGTGCGGCGTCGCCGCGCTTTTGGGGGTCGCCATATTGGCCGTCGCTGTCAGCCGACATGGTTCGGCGACGCGCTTGGTCTATGGCGCGACGCTCGCCATCTCAGCCCTCGTCTTCGTGATCGTCACAGGCGCGCTGGCAGACGATCGTGCCGGCGCCTCCGCCATCACGCTGCCGCTTGGATTGCCGTGGATCGGCGCTCATTTCCGCCTGGATTCGCTCTCATTATTTTTTCTCGTCGTCGTCAACCTCAGCGGCGCGCTCGCCAGTCTCTACGGACTGGGCTACGGCCGTCATGAGACCGCACCGCACCGCGTGCTGCCATTCTTCCCGGCGTTTCTCGCCGGCATGAACCTTGTCGTGCTGGCGGACGATGCCTTTACATTCCTGCTGTCCTGGGAGTTCATGTCGCTCGCATCGTGGGCGCTCGTCATGGCGCACCATCGTGAACAAGATAACACCCGGGCAGGCTACATCTATTTGGTGATGGCGAGCTTCGGCACGCTGGCGCTGCTGCTGGCTTTCGGCCTGCTCGCGGGACCCGATGGGACCTATGCATTCGACGCGATGCGGGCTGCCGAGCCAAGCCGGTTCATCGCTGCCGCCGTCCTCGTTCTCATGCTGCTTGGCGCCGGCTCCAAGGCTGGCCTCGTCCCTCTCCATGTCTGGCTGCCGCTTGCCCATCCTGCGGCGCCAAGCCACGTCTCGGCGCTGATGAGCGGCGTCATGACCAAAGTCGCCATCTACGGCTTCATACGCGTCGTTTTCGACCTGCTGGGCGAGCCGGCATGGTGGTCGGGCGTTGTCGTGCTTTTCCTTGGCGGCCTGACGGCGGTTCTCGGCATCCTCTATGCATTGATGGAAAAGGATCTCAAGCGGCTGCTCGCTTACAGCACGATCGAAAATATCGGCGTCATCTTCGCGAGCCTCGGCCTCGCGCTCGCCTTCAAGGCGAACGCGATGCCATCGGCTGCGGCGCTGGCGCTCACCGCTTCACTCTTTCACGTCCTCAACCATTCCTTTTTCAAGAGCCTGCTGTTCTTTGGGGCAGGCGCCGTGCTCACGGCGACCGGCGAACGGAACATGGAGAAGCTGGGCGGCCTTATCCACCGCATGCCGCTGACCAGTTTTGTCTTTCTCGTCGGCTGCGTCTCAATTTCCGCGCTTCCGCCTTTCAACGGGTTCGCCTCCGAATGGCTGGCCTTCCAGGCCATATTGCAGAGCCCGGACCTGCAGCAATGGGGACTGAAAGTAATGGTGCCCGCCGTTGGTGGCCTGCTGGCGTTGTCGGCGGCGCTAGCCGCGGCCTGCTTCGTCAAGGCGTTCGGCATCACCTTCCTCGGCCGGGCACGCTCCGCGGTCGTGGAATCGGCGCACGAGGTCGATCGCTGGTCGCTGGCGGCGATGTTCGTCCTCGCCGTTCTCTGCCTGCTTGCCGGCATTCTGCCAGGTTTCATCATCGACGGGCTTTCGCCGGTAACGCTTTCGCTGATCGGCGACCGCATGCCGGTGCAGGCAGTGCAACCCTGGCTGTCGATCGTGCCGATCGCCGAAAGCCGCAGCTCCTATAACGGCCTGCTGGTGTTTGTCTTCATCGCTATCTCGGCATCGCTCGCCGCTCTCGTCATTCACCGCTTCGCCTCGCATGCGCTGCGTCGAGGCCCGGCATGGGGCTGTGGCTTCGCCGAGGCGGTGCCGACGGCGCAATACACGGCGGTCAGCTTCGCGCAACCTATTCGCCGCGTCTTCGGCACATTCGCATTCCGCGCCAGGGAAAATGTGGAAATGCCGCCACCGGGCGCCATCGGTCCGGCACGCCTGAATGTCGAGATCCACGACGTCATTTGGGAAACGTTCTACCAGCCAATCGCCGGAGCCATAGACTTTACGACCGAGAGGCTCAATCATCTGCAGTTTCTGACAATCCGGCGCTATCTGACGCTTGTCTTCCTCTATCTCGTCACCTTGCTTCTGGTGCTCGCGCTATGGCCCTGATTTTCGAACTGGCCATCCAGGGCGTGCAGATGCTGCTGGTGCTTCTGTTGGCGCCGCTGCTGATCGGCTTCGTGCGCAAGTTCAAGGCCAGACTGCTCAGGCGCCAGGGGCCTTCGCTGATCCAGCCCTATCGCGATCTCATCAGGCTGATGCGCAAGGAAGTCGTGCTGGCGGACAACGCATCCTGGCTGTTCCGGGTGACGCCCTATCTGATCTTTGCCGCCACGTGGGTCGCCGCCGCGCTCGTCCCGACATTCGCTACCGGTCTCCAATTCAGCTGGACCGCCGATCTCATCGTCATTGTGGCGCTGCTTGGCAGCGCGCGCTTCTTCCAGGCACTGGCCGGACTGGACGTCGGCACCAGCTTCGGCGGCATAGGTGCCAGCCGTGAAGTCATGATCGCTTCGCTTGCCGAGCCGGCGATGCTTCTCATCGTGTTCAGCCTGGCGCTGGTTGCCGGCGCGACGCAGCTCTCCACGGTCGCCGCTTTCATGGGCTCGCCCGAGGTCGGCCTGCGGGTGTCGCTCGGCATGTCGCTGATCGCCCTGGTGATGGTTGCCATCGCCGAGAACGCCCGCATACCGGTCGACAATCCGGCAACGCATCTGGAGCTCACCATGGTCCATGAGGCGATGATCCTGGAATATTCCGGCCGCCACCTGGCGATGATCGAACTCGCCACATTCCTCAAGCTTCTGCTCTATGTGTCGCTGATTTCCTGCGTCTTCCTCCCCTGGGGGCTGGCGAACACCGGAGCAGGACCGAGGTCACTGGTTCTGGGTGCAGTCACCTATCTCGGCAAGCTTGCCGTCTGCGCCATCCTGCTTGCCGTGTTCGAGACGGCGATTGCCAAGATGCGTGTCTTTCGCGTCCCGGATTTCCTCGGCGCCGCGCTCATGCTGGCGCTGCTCGGCACGCTGCTGCTGTTCGTGTCTCGGAGCCTGTGATGAACGGCCTCACCTTCGACATCGCCCATCTGCTCGCCGGCGGCCTGGTGCTGGTCAGCTTCATGATGCTCTACCAGGACCGCCTCTTTGCGCTGATCAACGTCTTTGCGCTGCATGCCGTCGTGCTTGCGCTGTCGGTAGCTTGGCAGGCCTATGTCCAGGACGCTCATCATCTCTACGTCACCGCCGCGATAGCCCTCGTCTTCAAGGCGATCGTCATTCCCGTCGGGCTTCACCGCATTATTCAGCGGCTGGGCATCCACCGCGATATCGAGACAGCGGTCGGCATCGGTCCGACCATGCTTGCCGGCATCGGCCTGGTGACGCTATCCATGGTGCTGATGCTGCGGGTCACACCCGAAGCCGACCCGCTGGCACGCGAGGATCTGGCCTTCGCGCTGTCGATAATATTGCTCGGCCTGTTGGTGATGGTCACCCGCCGCAACGCCGTCAGCCAGGTTGTCGGCTTCATGTCGCTGGAGAACGGCCTGGTGCTGGCCGCCACCGGCGCCAAGGGCATGCCGCTGGTCGTCGAGATCAGCGTCGCCTTCTCGATCCTGATCGCTTTCATCGTCATCGGCGTCTTCCTGTTCCGCATCCGCGAGAGGTTCGACTCGGTCGATGTCGGTGCGCTCGACGACTACAGGGGAGAACGCCGTTGACTGCGGTTTCCTTCGATGCGGTGGCGGCCATCCTGCTGATACCCGTCGGCGCGGCAGCACTTCTGGCGGCCCTGCCGAATTATCGGATCACGGCAGGCCTGAATGTCGCGGCAAGCTTCCTGACCTTGCTCGCCGCCTTGTCGCTGCTCGTTACCGACAGGCCGCAGCCGGGCCAGTACCTGCTCGTCGACGATCTCAACATCGTTTTCATTGTGCTCAACACATTCGTCGGCTTCACCACCAGCGTATTCAGCGCCTCCTACATTGCGCACGAGCTGGAGACCGGCCGGCTGACCGCGCCGAACCTGCGATTCTATCACGCGATGTACCAGATCATGATGTTCGGCATGAACCTCGCCTTCGTGTCGAACAATATCGGCTTGATGTGGGTGGCGGTGGAGCTTGCGACGCTGACCACCGTGCTCATGGTCGGCATCTATCGCACGCATGAAGCGCTGGAGGCGGCCTGGAAATATTTCATCCTTGGAAGCGTCGGTATCGCGCTTGCACTGTTCGGCACGATCCTCGTCTACATGGCCGCGCAGCCGGTCGTCGGCGAGGGCGCCAATGCCATGGTCTGGACGGTGCTTATCGAACAGGCGGCGCGTTTCGACCCGGCTCTGCTCAACGTCGCCTTCGTCTTCCTGCTGCTCGGCTACGGCACCAAGGTCGGGCTTGCCCCCTTGCATGCCTGGCTGCCCGATGCGCATGCCGAAGGCCCGACGCCGATCTCGGCTGTGCTGTCGGGCCTGCTGCTGAACGTCGCGCTCTATGCCGTGCTGCGCTTCAAGCTGTTGCTCGCCGCAAGCCCGGAGGCGATAGCGCCTGGACCATTGATGGTCGCGATGGGGCTCACCTCGCTTATCTTCGCGGCCTTCATGCTCTACCGCCGCCGTGACATCAAACGCCTGTTCGCATACTCCTCGATCGAACACATGGGTATTATCGTGTTCGCGTTCGGCATGGGCGGGCCGCTCGCGAACTTCGCCGGCCTGCTGCACATGGTCATGCACAGCCTGACCAAGTCGGCGATCTTCTTCGCCGTCGGCCATATCGCGCAGGTCAAGGGGACACAGAAGATCGCCGACATAAGAGGGCTGACGGAAACGCATCCCGGGCTTGGGTGGGCGCTCGTCATCGGCGTCGTTGCCATTGCCGGCCTGCCTCCGCTCGGCATCTTCATGAGCGAATTCCTCGTCGTGAGCTCGACATTCGCAAGACAGCCGCTTCTGGCGATCCCGCTGGTGTTCGGGCTCCTGCTCGCCTTCGGCGCCCTGCTGCTGCGGCTGACCGGCGTCGCCTTCGGCGAGCCGCGCGGCAGCACCGCGCCCGTCGAGGCATCCTACGTGCCGATGTATTCCCACCTGGCGCTGGTGTTTGGCGCCGGCATCTACCTGCCGGCACCTCTGGTCACATGGTTCCAGCACGTCGCGACCATCCTGGGATGAAGCGGATGAGCAAAAGGAAGATGCCCGCGCTGATCGACCTGATCGAGGCCGGCCGCCCTGTCGAGCACCACGCCCCCTGGCGACGCGCCGTGGTGACGCCGAAAACCTGGAACCTTGCCGTCGACCAGCTTGCCGAGGGCCGCTGGGCCCTGCTCGGCCTTTGGGGCGAGCCGGAGACCGTGCACATGGCACTCCTCGACGCGGTTCGCGACATCGGTATCATCAGCCTGAAATGCCCCGGCGGCCGCTACCCATCGGTCGGCCAGCGGCATCCGCCTGCACTGCGCCTCGAGCGCGCGGCCGCGGACCTGTTCGGGCTGCTGCCGCAAGGGCTTCCCGATACCCGCCGCTGGCTCGATCACGGCCAGTGGGGCGTCAGTCATCCGTTGGGAATGCCGGCTGAGGCACCAGCCGCGGCGTACCGCTTCCTTCCTGCGGAAGGCGAAAGCCTCCACCAGATCCCGGTTGGGCCCGTGCATGCCGGCATCATCGAGCCTGGGCATTTTCGCTTCACGGCAAGCGGCGAAACGGTAGTGCGGCTGGAAGAGCGCCTCGGCTACGTGCACAAGGGCATTGAGAGCCTGATGGCTGGCGCGCCGATCGATCGCGCCGCCCGGTTGGCGGGCAGAACCTCCGGCGACAGCACCGTGGCCTATTCCCTCGCCTTTGCCCATGCGGTCGAGGCCGCGCTCGGCACCGCGATCCCAAGGCGCGCCGCCTGGCTGCGGGCGCTGATGGCCGAGCTGGAGCGTCTCGCCAATCATCTCGGCGACATCGGCGCCATCTGCAACGACGCTGCCTTCGCGCTCATGCATGCCCATTGCGGCGTGCTGCGCGAACGCGTGTTGCGTGCCGGTGATGCGGCCTTCGGTCATCGTCTGATGCGCGACCGCGTCGTGCCGGGTGGGGTGACAAACGATTTGAGCGAGGAGGGGACGACCGCAATTCGGTCGCTGATCGCAGAGATCAGGCAGCGGTTTCCTCACCTGGTCGAACTCTACGACAACACGGCGTCGCTGCAGGACCGGACCGTCGCGACCGGCCGGCTCAAGGTCGAGCTTGCCCGGCAATATGCGGCGGGCGGCTATGTCGGCCGCGCCTCCGGCCGTAACTTCGACGCGCGGCGCGGGCCAAGCTACGCACCTTACGATGAGCTCGCCTTCGACGTGCCGGTCCTCCAGGAGGGCGACGTCAACGCACGCGTCTGGATCCGCATCCGCGAGGTCGAGCAGAGTCTGTCGCTGGTCGAGCAGATCCTGGAGCGGCTGCCTGGCGGCCCGATCCGCGTCGACCTCACCGGAGCAGACGGGCCGCGCGAAGGCATGGCACTGGTCGAGGGCTTCAGGGGCGACATCCTCATCTGGCTGCGCATTGGCGAAGATGGCACGATCGAACGCTGCCATCTGCGCGACCCCTCATGGTTTCAATGGCCGCTGCTTGAAGCGGCGATCGAGGGCAACATCGTCGCCGACTTTCCGCTCTGCAACAAGTCGTTCAACTGCTCCTATTCCGGGCACGATCTCTAGGCCATGGTCCCAAAAAGTGGAAACCGGTTTTTGGAAAAGATCATGGTCAAACAAGAAGGCATGCCATCATGCGCAAGCTCCTCTTCGAAAGCCTGATCCGCCCGCCGCTGACCGAGCGGCCGCCGCAGGTGAGCGACGCGGCGGTCGACGAGCTGGCACGCGTCCTGGACGGTGCTGCCCGCAAGAAACTGGGCAGAAGCCTGTCGATCCGGGCGATAGACGCTGGCTCCTGCAATGGCTGCGAGCTTGAGATGCACGCGCTCAACAATGCGTTCTACGACATCGAGCGCTTCGGGTTTCGTTTTGTTGCATCGCCGCGCCATGCCGACGTGCTGCTGGTCACCGGACCGGTCACCAAGAACATGCGCGAGGCGCTGAAGCGGACCTGGGATGCGACGCCCAACCCGAAATGGGTAGTTGCGCTGGGCGGCTGCGCCAAGGACGGCGGCTGCTTTGCCGGCAGCTATGCGGTGGTGGGCGGTGTTTCGGAAGTGCTGCCTGTCGACTTGCACATTCCGGGCTGCCCACCACCGCCGATCGAAATCCTGAAGGGTCTGCTGGCCTTGCTTGAGGAGGTGAATGCTCCCCGAGGTTGAATATCGACGCTATGGCTTTTTCAGGCCGGCCTTGTCGCCGCATCTTCCCGCATCGTTCCGAATGATCTCGCGATCATCGATTCTGCGTTTCTTCGACCTGCAGGGCTACACCGAGGTCTAAGCCGATCCGCGACGCTGCTCGACTCCATCTCCGGCGTCGCACGTCCGACCGCAGGCAGCATCACCTTCGAAGGGGCGCGACATCACCGGCTCGGATCGAAGAAACCTCATCTGCGGGTACCTTCGGTTCGAGGCCGAGCGAGCGCCATGAGGACGCCGGCATCTGCAAGATCGGCAAGGGTCCAAAGCGCGTCGGCAAGCGGAGCAACAGTGAGCGTCGGGCAACCGTAATGCGCCAGTGCGGCAAATTTCTCTCGTAGCGCTGGGTCTGACATCGGTCGAGCAAGGCTGCCGGTTGCGACTTTTTCGGCCACCTCGACCGAAGAGCCATCCGCATATCGGATCGAGACATGAGCGGCTTCGACCGGCGTGCCGGCATCGACCTCGACCGGGCGGACCTTGGCGCGCAGCGCCTTCACTTGCGCATCGTTCACCGCGGCGTCACTGAATTCTTCCGCGCCCGCACGACCGCGCAGCAGACTGACGGCGACCGCATGCTGGGCGCTCACCTGCGCCTCGCGCCCGGTGGTGACTTCGGGCCGGTCGGCGCGGGCCTTGAGCAAGGGCGCGCCGCGCACGACGACCTCCGCGATCCGGTCAGCGGAGAAATCGGGGGTGGCCCGGGCAGCGAGGCAGGCATCGATCACCGGGTTCAGCACCACGCCGCAAGGGTAAGGCTTGAACATGTTGCGCAAAATTTCCCAATCCCTTCCCAGTCCGCCCTCGATCAGTTCGGGCTTTGGCTGGTCCGAGCAAACTCTGAGGAACCCGCGCGGCCCTTCGAGCGGCTGTGGCGGCCCTTCGACGCCGCACTGCGCCATCAGGGCCGAGACGAGACCGCCGCGCGCCGCATTGCCGACGCCGGTGCTCTTGGCCATGAAGCCGAGCGTCTCGACGAGGCCGGACGCTTGCGCGGCGGCATTGCCGAGCGCCCAGAGGATTTCGTTCTCGCCGAGATCGAGGAGCTTCGCGGCGGCCACGGCAGCACCGAAGACCCCGCATGTCGATGTGATGTGCCAGCCGCGGTCGTAGTGGCTGGGCGAGACTGCGTTGCCGATGCGGCAGGCGACCTCCACCCCAAGGGTAAAGGCGTGGAGGAGCTCCGCGCCGCTCACCGGGCGCATTTCGGCAATCGCCAGCACCACCGGTGCGACGGGCGCGGTGGGATGGATGATCGTCCCAGCGTGGGTATCGTCGAAGTCGAAGACGTTTATCGCCGCGGCGTTGAGGAAAGCGGCCGTCAGTGCGTCCTGTCGCTGGCTATGGCCGATAACGGTCGCGGTTTCGCCGGCCGAAAAAGGCGCGAGGCTTTTGGCCAGTCGCAGCACCGCCTGATCGGACGACCCGCCGAGCGCCGTTCCGAAGCCATTGAACATGGATCTCAACGCGTGCGCGCGGACCGGCTCCGGCACGTCCTCCCAGCGCGAGCCACGCACGAAAGCCGCGAGCCGGCGCGAGAGGCCTGCGGCGGAAGGCTGTAGAACATCGCCGGTCATGCGCGGACCTCCGATCTGCAACCGCGAGGCATCAGCCCCTCGCCTTGCCGCCGGCCACCGTAACGCCGGCCCAGTCCTCGATCGGTTTGATGATTTCGGTAAGGTCCGCATCCGCGCCGAGATCGCCCTTTGCCACCGTCAGAAGTTGCCGTACGGCGCCACCGACGATCATCGGCACGCCAAGCGCGTCGCTTTCCTCGAGGCAGAGCCGGATATCCTTCGCTGACAGACCGATGGAGAAGCCGAAATCGAAGCTGCGGGTCAGGACAAATTTCGGAACTTTGGTCATCGTCGCATTGGAGCTGCCGCTGCCCGAATTGACCACCTCGATCAGCACGTCGGGATCGAGACCGGCCTTGGTGCCGAGCACCAGCGCCTCGGAAGCAATGGACAGCGCCGTGACCGACATGAGGTTGTTGATCACCTTGATCATTTGCCCCATGCCCGGTTCCGCGCCGACATGGATTGGCTTGCCGAGCACCTCGAGGATTGGCCGCACCGTCTCCATGGCGGACATTTCGCAGGCGACCATCATCGCCAGCGTGCCCTTCTCCGCGCCGCCGACGCCACCGCTTACCGGGCAGTCGACCGTCGTAATGCCGGCCGCCTTGAGGCCTTGTGCCAGCTGCCGCTCGGTGCGCGGGCCAGTGGTCGACAGGTCGATGACGATTTTCGCCCCTTTCCCCAATGCAAGCCCCTCGGGCCCGAGCGCGACGGCATGCACAATCTCAGGCGTCGGAAGTGACAACAGGACCACATCCGACAGGCCCATCAGCTCCGCCGGGGTCGCGGCCCTGCCCACTCCCTCTCCCGTCAAGGCCGAGACGGCGACGGTGTTGGTGTCGTAGACGGTGACGGCATAGCCGGCGGCAATGAGCCGTCTCACCATAGGTGTTCCCATGCGTCCTACGCCGGCAAAACCCAGCTTGAGGTTGGTCATCTTAATCTCCTGCTTAAAAGCCCGTGCAGCTCAGGTCCGCGCGCGAATGCTCACGGCGCCGCCGCAATCGGATTGAGGTCCAGGCGCACGATGTCGTCGATGCCCCGCAGCGCGGTCGGATAGCGCGCAAGGACAAGCGGGTCGTGGCCCGGAATGACATGTTTGGGCGAGCTCGCGAGCTTGCGCATCGTGGCATAGCCTTCCAGCATGTCGGTGGCGCTCTCCAGCACCGGAAAGGGCCGGTTCTGCTCGAAATTGGCATAGAAGTGCGAGGCGTCGGAGCCGAGCACCACCCAGCCGCGCGCCGTCTTCACCCGGATCACCTGCAATCCCTTCGAGTGGCCGCCGACACGGTGCACCGTGAGGTTCGGGGCGATCTCGGAGACCCCGTCATGGAACGTCACCCGCCCGGCGAAGAGCTTGGCGACCATGCTTGCCACGTCCTCATAGGCGAAGGGATGGCGCAGATAGTCGTGGCACATGCAACGCCCGGTGCAATAAGCCATCTCCACGTCCTGGACATGGTAGCGGGCATTCGGGAACAGTTCGTGGTTGCCGGCATGATCGAAATGCATGTGCGACAAGATCACGTCCTCGACCTTGTCCGGGTCGATCCCGATCATCTTCAAGCCCTCGCCGACCGGCCGCAGCAGTTGCCTTTGCCGCTTCTCAGCCACCTTGGCGTCATAGCCCGTGTCGAACACGAAGGTCCGCGTCTTCCCAACGATGGCCCAGACGAAATAGTCGAGTGGCATTGGGCCGTCGTGCGGATCCCCGCCGATGAAATTCGCCGCCGCGTTGCGGTCATGGTGCCCGTAGCGAACCGCGTAGAGCTCATAAATATCATCCATGCGTGCCTCCTTTCGCTGCCAGATCCGCTCAGCTCGCAAGCCACCCACCCTCGACCGGGAGCATGGCTCCCGTCATATCGCGGGCAATCGGCCCGCAGAGAAAGACCAGGAGATCGGACACGCTCTGTGCTGAGACGAAGCTGCCGCCAGGCTGCTTGCCTTCCAGAAAGAGGCGCTCTGCCGCGCTACGGTCAATGCCTCGATCTGCCATCAACTCTTCCACCCGGCTCTCCGTACCAGGTGTCAGCACCGAGCCGGGACAGAGGCTGTGGCAGGTGACGTCGACGTCCAGGTTCTCCAGCGCCACCGCCCGGGTAAGGCCGAGGATAGCGGATTTCGTCGTCACATAGCCGACACGGCCTGGTGTGCCGCGCATGCCGTAGACGGAGGTTATGTTGAAGATGCGCCCGAAGTTCTGCTCCCTCATCTGCGGCAGCAACAGCCGGACGGCATGGAAAATGGCCGAGAGGTTCACGGCCAATGCCATATCCCATTGATCGGGCGGGAAATCCATGATCGATGCGAAATGCCGCACGACCGCATTGTTGATAAGGATATCCACCCCGCCAAGTTCGGCGCTGGCTGCCGCGACAAGCCCCTCCACTCCCGCTGGCGTGGACAGATCGGCCCTGTGGTAGGCAATTTGCGAGCCTGTCCTGCGGGCCAGGGCTTCGCGCTGCGGCTCGACCGCCTCGGGTGTTTCGAGCCCGTGCAGCATCACACTGCAGCCGGCCTCGGCAAGCCTGGCGGCCATCACCTGTCCTAACCCCGCGGTGGAGCCGGTGATCAGCGCACGGCGTTCTCTCAAGACTTTTGCCGGGACGGGAAGCATCGCCTGTTCTGTTTCCTTCGACACGCTCATATCCTGCCCCGCCGCTTCGTGAGCATCGCCAAAGTCCTCGTCCCGGTCCGGATCCAGCGTCTCGCCACGGCTCATTTTTTGGTACCGGTAACAGAAATGGACTATAGAGCAGCGCCGTCAGCGATGCAACCGATGGTACCGGGTCCCGGCGGTCAAGTGCTTTCGCGTTGGATCAATTCGAATTTCAGATCAACCACGCTGCCGCGCAGGTGCTCGGCCCCGTCCATGATTCGGCTGAGCAATATGCGCGCCGTTCGCTCGCCGATATCATAGCGTGGCAGTCTCAGTGTGGTCACTGATGGACTGACGTGACGCAGAAGGTCCACGTCGTCGAAGCTTGCCAGAGCGATCCGGCCGGGCACCGTCCAGCCGCGCTTCTGGCACTCAAAGAGCGCGCCCACGGCCAGCACGTCTCCCGCGCAAAACAGCGCATCGACTTCCGGCACGCTCTGTACCACGCGCGCCATCACCTCTGCCCCGGCGGCGAGCCCGCGCTCCGTCTCCAGCACGATGCGAGGGTCGGGATCGAGGCCAAGCTGATTGAGCGCTGCATGGTAACCTTGCAGCCGGTCCTGCGAGCGGTCGTTGTGGACTGAGTAGAGACTGGCGAAGGCAATCTTGCGGTACCCAAGTCGGCCGAGATGCATCGTCATTGCATAGGATGCATCGTAATTGGAAAAACTGACCACCATATCCAGCGGTTCTTTCGGTATATTGCCATTTTCGACCACCGGTATGCCTGATTTCCGGATCTTCTCCGTGGCTTGCGGCGTATGCTCGGTGCTGTGCAGAACCAGGCCGCTCACACGGTGACTGAGGAAGACCGTTATCAGCTCTTCCTCCTCGTTGGGGTCATAGCCAGACTCGGCGATCATCAGTTGGAAGCCTGAGCTTTTGAGCACCTCCGACAGGCCCTTGACCGTTTGCGTGTAGATCGAGTTGTCGATGCTCGGCACGATCAGTCCAATCGTCGTGGACCGGTTCGACGAGAGGCTGCCAGCCAGGTGGTTCGGCAAATAGCCGATCTCGCGCACCGCCCGGAGCACCCTTTCGCGCATCTCCTCGGAGACTTTGCCGGGTTCGTTCAGCGCCCGCGACACGGTCATGGTGGAGACGCCGGCGCGAACCGCCACGTCCCGCATCCGCGCGCTCCCGCTATGCGGATTTCCGTCTCCAGACGTTCTCTTCGGCATTTCCGGTCGCAGTCCAATGTGGCAGCAGAAATCAAACCATTGCGTGAGCGCGCAAACAAGCCTTCACCACAGAATTCCGCAATAGTATTGTTACCGATACCAAAATCCAGTATTGCCTGAAAGGGTTTACGCATTCAGGGGTCTGCGGAGATCGCAATGGATGGAACGGCCAACAGCGGAGAGGAACGGGCAGTGCTTCACTATGTGGCGGCTGCCCGACCGGTACAGCAGCTGATCAGCGAGACGCTGACGCAAGTCGCTGGCTTCGCGCTACTGCTGATGACCTCGCGCCGCCGCGCCGCGCTCGCCGAAGGCGCCCTCGCCGGGGCGCGGGACGCAGCGACGCGAGCAGCCGAGGAGGTGCGCGCGCTCGCAGTGCCCGAAGTCGCTGCGCATCACCATCACCATTTGCGCGGCGCCGCCGAAACGCTCCTCCACGCCTGCGTCGCGGCGTTGGAGTCTCGCCGGATCGATGCCTCTGAGCAAAATGACGCACTCGTCCGGGCGCTGCGGGCGTCAAGCGATCACCTTAGAGCCACGGCCCGTCTGTTGCCGGGCTTCGAACTTGTCGATTTCGGCCAGGCCTGCTGCGCGGCCCATGCGCCGCAGCGTCTGCTGGAGGAAGTCACCTAATGCATGTCGCGCAAAAGTGTGCAGCGGTTTTGCGATAACGACATGCATAAAACAAGAATTTGAAGCGTCGCGACGCGCTTCAAGGCCAACGATATCAGGGAGGATGAAATGGCGGACTACTCGATTTGGGTGCTCGAATATGCGGCGGTGGAGAAGTTTCCCTTCAGCGTCATGATGTACGGGCCCCAGCATCAGGGCACGCGCAAACTGCCCTACGCCTACGCCCTGCTTAAGGGAAAGGGCGAGACGATCCTGATCGACACCGGCTACGACCACGTTGCCTATGGCGAACAATTGGCGACCGCCTACGGGGTTTCGAACTATCACGGGCCGCGCGAGGTTCTGGCCGAATGCGGTGTCAAGCCGGAAGACGTGACCAGCATCTTCATCACCCATGCCCATTTCGACCACATGGGTGCCATGCATCTGTTTCCAAACGCGAAATTCTATGTCCAGAAGAGCGAGCTGGACAAATGGGTTTGGGCTCTGACCTTGGGCCCGGAATATCGTTTCCTGACCGGTGGCGGCGATCCGGCCGACATCGTGCGCGCCGTCGAAGCGGCGAAGGAAGGCCGGATGATCTGCATCGACGGCGACCAGGCGGATGTTCTGCCGGGCATCGACGTTCATCTGGCCGCGGATACCCATACCTATGGCAGCATGTATGTCACCATCCGCAACGACGGCGCCAGGGATGGCGAGGACAAGTGGATCTTCGCGGGCGACCTTATCTATACCTATGACAATCTGACCGGCCTCGATCAGGATGCGCCACAGATCGTGCCGATCGGCCTTGCCGTCGGCAGCCAGCACAATTTGATCTTCTCCAGCGTCGAGATGCTCAAATCGGTGGGTGGCGAGGTGCGGCGGGTGATCCCTGTCCACGAGGATCGGCTGCGCACCACATTTCCGTCGCGGCTCACCGACAAGGGTTTGCAGGTCGTGGAGATCGCGCTTGCAAAGGGCGAAAAAAGCTGGGTCGCCTGAGAAAAGCTGGGTAGACTGAGCTTTGCACAGCAGGGCGCACTGACGCCCTGCCCAAACTTGCCGTGAATATTCAGAGTTGGTCGGCGCCGGCGACGAAGCCGCCGCCATCGATCACAATCGCCTGGCCGGTGATGAATGAGGCCGCATCCGATGACAGGAACAGGACGAGCTGGGCGATCTCCGACGGATCGCTGATGCGCCCCATGGGGATCATCGGCAACACCGTGTCCTTTGCCCCCTGCTCGCTGCCGAACATGCCGCGCAGCAGCGGCGTCATCACCGAGCCGGGCGCGATGGCGTTGACGCGGATGTTCTTGCGCGCCACTTCCAGCGCCACCGAATTGGTCAGCCCGATCACGCCCCACTTGCTCGCGCAGTAGACGGCGGTGGTGGCGAAACCCATGACACCGAAGAGCGAAGACGTGTTGACGATCGCGCCGCCGCCCTTCGCAATCATATGCGGGATCTGATGTCTCAGCCCGTTGAACATGCCGCGCAGATTGACGTCCATCAACAGGTCGTAGTCGGCATCGTCGAGTTCGTGCACGGGCGCCGTCTTGCCGGGCACGCCCGCATTGTTGAACGCGACGTCGATCCTGCCGAAGCGATCGAAAGCTTTCTGGTGCAGCGCGGCCATCGCCTTGCTGTCGCGCACATCGGTCTCCATGAACTCGATCTCGACGCCCAGCGGCTTCACCTCCTCCTTGAGGCTGTTGCCGGCATCAGCGCCGATGCCGGCGACAAAAAGATTTGCCCCCGCCTGAGCGAAGGCCAGCGCCGTGGCGCGGCCAATGCCGGTCGTTCCACCGATCAAGATGACGTTCTTGCCGGAAAAATCATATTTCACTTGCATGGTTGGTCCTCCCTATGGCCCGCGGCCTCAAGACATTCGCGACAAAAATCACTCGCGCCGTGGCTATCCATAGCCTTGACGTGATACCGCTAACAAGAGGAAATAGGGCAAGATGCGCGCAAGATAGCGGCGCTTGTTCGATTTTAGGCCAAAAACGAATTCTTCGGACAAGGCAAGCCGCCTATTGCCGCCCTTCAGAATGTAATTTATGATACCGGTATCAAATATGACTGGTCCGAACGACTAAGTGAACGGCACAACCTGATCTGCGGGGGCCAAACGGACTTGGAGAGGCACACCGCTTCGAGGCTTGGCCGGAGGAGCAGGTCTTTGGACGCGAGGAGCAAACGAAGACCGCTGAAATCTCGTGAAAGGAAGGCGCCGGCCCCATCGTGGGGACGGTCGACAGGGAGAGAGGATTTTAAAAATGTACAAACTGCTGCTTGCCGCATTGACGGCCGGCGCCATGATGGTTGCCACCGTCGTTCAGGCGAAGACGCTTGGCGTCGTTGCACTTCTGGCCAATGATGCCCTCAATATAGCCGTCATTGGCGGCGCGACCGAAGCCGCCAAGGCTGCGGGCTGGGATGTCAAGGTAACTGATACCCAGGCGAGCGCCGACCAGGCCAACGCCGCAATGAATTCTTTCGCCGCGCAACACGTCGACGCGATCTTCGTGCTTGCCTTTGCCAGCAGCTCCATTGGCTCCGGTCTTGCCGCGGCGCGCGACGCGGGCATTCCCGTCGCCACCTGGGGCGGCGAGATCGTTCCCGGCATCGTGGTGACGACGAGCGGTCGCCAGGTCGGCGACGACTCGGTGAAGTTCCTGATCGACAAGGTTGGCGAAAAGGCCGACGTTCTGGCGATGACTTTCCACCCTGGGAAGCTCTGCATCGATCGCGGCATCGCCTTCGACGAAGGCGTCAAGGGCAAGTCCGACGTCAAGGTGGATTACAGCGAAGTGACGGCGCCCGGACAGGTCCAGTTCGGCAACGCCACCGCCGCGGCCTGGCTCACCGCCCATCCCGCCGGCGGCGACAAGCCGCTTGCGATCTGGGCCTGCTGGGACGAGCCGATGCAGGGAGCCGTCGCTGCAATGCGCCAGGCCGGCCGCACCGACGTCACCACGGTCTCGATCAACGGCAGCCCGCAAGCACTGCAACTGGTCAAGGAAGGCGATCTGACGGCCACCGTCTGGCAGCCGGCCTACCAGGAAGGCAAGGAGGTCTTCCAGGCCATCCTCGACTCGATCAAGGCCGGCGCCTCCTGGCAGCCGAAGGACATCCAGATCCCCGGGATCGTGGTCACCAAGGACAATGTCGACAAGTTCATGGCCGAACATCCCAATGGAATGTGAGACCGATCTGAAACGCCTGGCGGAGCGGCGGCGCTAGATGCCGCCCGCCGCTTCGGCTGGGCCGTGGATGCGCATTCGCGGCCTGACCAAATCCTTCGCCGGAGAACTCGCTCTCGACCACGCCGATCTCGACATCGAGCGCGGCAAGGTGCATGGCCTGGTCGGCGCCAACGGCGCCGGCAAGTCCACCTTGATCCGCTGTCTTGCCGGGGTAACGGTGGCTGACGAGGGCAGCGTAACCATCGCCGGCGAAGACCTGCAAAAAGGATCGCCGAGAGCTTCGGAACAGGCCGGGCTTGCCTTCATACACCAGGAATTGAATCTGATCCCGCATTTCAACGCGCTGCAGAACATGCTGCTCGGCGCACCCAAGGTCACCCGTTTCGGAATAATCGACTGGCAGCGTTCCGGCGTCGCCGCCCGCGCCGCTGCCGAGCGTGTCGGCATCCGCTTTCCTCTCGAGACGAAGGTCTCCGAACTCTCGGTGGCCCAGCGCTGGCTCGTCATGATCAGCAAGGCGCTCGTGGGCGAAGCCAGCATGATCGCGATGGACGAGCCGACGGCCTCGCTCTCGGGTCCGGAGAGCGAGCAGCTCTTCGCCATCATCCGCGATCTCTCCGCCCAGGGCGTCGCCATACTCTACGTCTCGCATCGGCTCGAAGAGGTGCTCCAGCTCTGCGATAGGATCACGGTGTTGCGCGACGGCCGCATCGTCGATGGCGCCGAGCGCGGAGCGCTCAACAAGAAGGGCCTGGTCAGAGCCATCATCGGCCATGACATGCGCCCGCCGGACGCGCGCGCCCGCTTCGCCACCGACCGCAGCCGGCAGCCGATCTTCTCCGTCCGCGACATCGCCTGGAAGAGCGCGGTGAAGGGCGTGAGTTTCGATCTCTACAAGGGCGAGGTTCTGGCGCTCGGCGGCCTTGTCGGCGCGGGACGGACCGAACTTGCCCATCTCGTGGCCGGGGTTGCCCGGCCGGATGCCGGCCATTTCGAGCTCGACGGCAAACGGCTCGATATCGCCAACGAGGCTGAGGCGGTCCGGGCCGGGATAGCACTGGTGCCGGAGGAACGCCGCTCGCAAGGCGTGATGCTGCAGCAGTCGGTGGGCTTCAACATCAACATATCCACCTTGAAGAAGCTGCGCGCCATTCCGGGGCTCCCGTTCGTTTCCGACACCAAGGCCCGGCGGCAGGCGGAGGGCCTCGTGGCCCAGTTGGGCATCAAGACGCCCAGCGTCGAGGCCAGGATCGGCGGTCTCTCAGGCGGCAACCAGCAAAAGGCACTGATCGCCCGCTGGCTCAACGCCGGAACCAGGCTCCTCATTCTCGACGAGCCGTCGCGAGGTGTCGATGTCGGCGCGCGTGAAGAGATCCATGACGCGATCCGGGCGCTCGCCCGATCCGGCGTCGGCATCCTGGTGATCTCGTCGGATGTCGAGGAACTCACGCTGCTGGCGGATCGTGTCCTCGTCATGCGCGAAGGCCGCGTCACCGGCGAACTGACCGGCGCCGATATCGCCGAAGCGCGGATCATCGAACTCAGCTACCACGATCCCAATGACGAAGAAGGAGACATCGCATGATGGCCCAGGTCGGAACCGCGGCGAAGGATGCGCCACAGCTCCGCAAGTCCTCGTGGAAGCGGACCGCGCTGATCTGGCTCTCCCGCTACGGCACGATCGTCGGGCTCTTGCTGATGGTGATCTTCTTCTCGGCGAACGCGCCAGGAATCTTCCTGTCCCGCGCCAATTTCCTCAACATCCTCAGCCAGGCATCCCTGACCGCGATCATCGCCTCCGGGCTGACCTATACGCTCGTTGTCGGCGAGTTCGACCTCAGCATCGGCTATGTGGCGAGCTTCGTCGGCCTGATCGTCACCGGATTGATGGCTTACCAGGGTTTTCCGATCTGGCTCAGCATTGTCTGCGCCCTGCTGCTCGGCGCCGCGATCGGCGCCTTGAACGGCGTGCTGGTGACCAAGGTGAGGATCAATGCCGTCATCTCCACGCTGGGCATCGGCACCATGCTGACGGGGATAGGCTTCACTTACAGTTCTTTCCCCATCGCCACCGGAATCCCGCGTGCCTTCACCGACATTTCGCTCGGCCGCCTCGTCTTTGGCCTGCCCAATCCGGTGATCATCATGGTGATCGTGCTGATTGCGCTCTGGGTCATCCTGAACAAGACCGACATCGGCCAGAAGATGCAGGCTGTCGGCGGCAATCTGGAGGCGGCGAGGCTCTCGGGCATCCGGGTGGACCGCATCAAGATCTTTGCCTTTGCCACTGCCGGCTTCTGCGCCGCATTGACGGGAACGCTGCTGTCCTCCCTGCTCGGCAGCGGCACGCTGGCAGCGGCCGACGGCTATCTCCTGGACGCCTTCGCCGCCGTCTTCCTGGGTTCCGCCACGCTCAAGGAAGGTGAATTCCACATAACCGGGACGCTGGTCGGCGTGCTCATCCTCGCGGTCGGCTTCAACGGGCTCAGCATCTTCGGCGCGCCCACCCATTTTCAGCCGATCTTCAAGGGCGGGATCCTCGTGCTCGCGGTTGGGATGTCGGCGCTTGCCCGGCGTTATGCCGCCTCGGTGTGACCGAGGAGCCGGCACCAAACCCTTCGAGGATGCAGCTAGCTGCTGGCTGAGATATCTGTTGAGTATCGACATGCATGACGGGCGATCGATAACCAGGAGGGCGCAGCCCGCTCCTAAGGCTTCGGGTCCCAGAGTCCCATTTTGCGCAAGGCGCGCACCTCCTCCCTTATGAGGGTCGTCAGCGCCCGGATGACCGTGGTGGTTGGCCGCTGAGTAGACGTCGCGAGCAGCAGCTCTCTTTCTATCGACGGGTTCTGGATACGCCAGTACTTGATCCTGCCTTCCGCTACCAGATTGTGGCAACTCGAATAGGACAGGATCGTATACCCCATACCGGCCTCGACGAGGCGCAACGTCGAAGGCATCGCCTCGACCTCGACCTCGATCCTGGGTTCGATGCCAGCCGAGCCGAAGATCTGATCGAGCAACACTCGCAGTCCGTGCGGTCGCGCGGGAAGGATCATGGGGATTCGTGAAACGACCTCGGCATCGACCGGTCCGGGGCCGAGCTGGCTGGGGTCGTTCTTCGCGCCGAGCAGAAAGAGTTCGTCGCGCAGGATCGGTTCCGCCAGCAGATTGTTCATGCGAGGCGCGTTGTAGAGCACCGCGACATCGATCTTTCCCATCACGAGCCATTCGAGAAGGTGGCCGCTGAAACCCTCGACGACGCGCATGCTCACCTGCGGGAACTGCTCGTGGAAATGCTGGACAAGCGGCGAGGTAAGGACGACGCCGACCGATGGCGGCATTCCGAGAGCAATCGTTCCACGCGGATTCGATCGCAAGGCCCCGAGCTCCGTTGAGGCTCGCGAGGCCTGTTCCAGGATTGCCGACGCGTAGTCCCGCAGAAGCTTGCCTGCTTCGGTCAGGACGATGCCGCGGCCATTCCGATAGAGAAGCGCGATCCCGACGCTCTCCTCCAGCGCCTTGATCTGCCTGCTGAGCACCGGCTGGCTGACCGACAGCGCAACGGCGGCCCGCGAGAAGCTGCCGAATTCCGCCACTGCCGTGAACAGCTGGAGCTGCCGTAAGTCAAACATGAACATTGCCTCGTCGCAAAATGCGGAACAGAGAATTTCCGTTGGCATGCAACGAATGCCGGAGTTTGGGGTACATCGAAGCCGTTGACAAGCGCGCGTCGGGCCCGCGGCAAAGCTGTTATGCACGTCGCGAGCCTTATCGCGCGGGCAGCAATTGGCCTAATCTCACCCAGTCCAAAACTGCCCGAATTCAATAGATTTGAGAGGAAAAGTCGTTGCAGCGTCAAACGCTTGGGTTCATCGGCCTCGGCCGCATGGGCGCGCCGATGGTGTGCCGCCTGATCGAGGCCGGCCACCATCTGGTCGTCTACGATACGCGGCCGGACGCGGCGAAGGAGCTGCCCGCAGAATACACGAAATTTGTCGCATCTCCCAAGGCGGTCGCCGATGAAGCCGACATCGTATTCTGCAGCCTGCCGACGCCTCCCGTCGTCAAGGAGGTCGTGCTGGGTGCGAATGGAATCGCGACCGGCGCGAAGGTCAGGATCATTGTCGATGTGTCCACCACCGGACCAAGCATGGCAAAGACCATCTCGGAGGCTCTGACCAGCAAAGGCATTGCTTGGGTGGACGCACCGATATCGGGTGGGATCGCAGGCGCGCGCAACGGCACGCTGGCCGTGATGGTCTCCTGCCCCAAGCAGATCTACGAGGAAATCGAACCTGTCCTGGCCAATTTCGGTCGCAGGTTTTATTGCGGAGAAACGCCGGGAAGCGCTCAGGTTGCAAAGCTCGGAAACAACATGATCGCCGCCGGCGTCATTTTGCTGTCGGCAGAGGCGCTCGCAATGGGCGTCAAGGCCGGCTTGGATCCCACGGTGATGTGCGACATCATCAACGCTTCGAGCGGGCGAAACAGCGCGACGCAGGACAAGTTCCCCCGCGCCGTCCTGCCGGGAACCTTCGATTTCGGCTTCTCCACTGCCTTGTCCTACAAGGACGTGCGCATGTGTGTTGATGAAAGCGAGAATTTGGGCGTGCCCATGGTTGGCGGCTCGCTGGTGCGGCAGATGCTGGCCGCCACCAACGCCCGCTTCGGGCCGGATTCGGATTTCACCTCGATGGTCCGCATCATCGAGGAATGGGCCGGCGTGGAGATACGCGCCTAGGGTCGGCCTTTGTGGGAGAGCAGTCTATGACCACGCGCTCGATGGAACTGGCAGATGCCTTGGCGAACCTTCCTGCGTCGGTTTTCAGTCCGGCCGTCGCCACCAAGGCCAAGCTGTGCCTGCTCGATTTTCTCGGCTGCGCATTTGAGGCTTCAGCATTGGAGCCCAGCCGACAGGCGGTCGCCGCCGTGGCGGCAGCGCCTGGCGGCCATATGATTGGCGAAAGCGCAACGGCAACACCAGCGGACGCCGCTTTCGTCAATGCCGTGAAGGGCCACGGCCTCGTCAGGGAAGACATGCATGCCGCATCGGTGTGCCATCACGGCGTGGTCGTCTGGCCGCTGCTTCTTGCTTTGGCCGAGACAGAGACTGTTTCCGGCATGGGCCTGATCCGGTCGGCGGTGGTCGCCTATGAGGTCGGCGGACGTCTTGGAAGGATGCTGATCGATCCGGCGATGTCGTCACTGTTCCGACCAACAGGACTGGTCGCTCCTGTCGGGTCAGCATGCGGCGGCGCCTGGATGCTGAAGCTCGACCGACAGCAAGTGGCCGCGGCGATTGCCTTGGCGGCGAACACCGCGTCCGGGCTGAACCAATGGCCGCACAGCGGCGGTTCCGACATGTTCTTCCATCCCGGCTTTGCCGCGCGCAATGCCTGGATGGCGGTTCGACTGGCCGAGGCCGGAGCCTTTGGCAGTCCTGACATACTTGAAGGCCGGTCGGGATACTTTGCGGCGCTGGCGCGGCGGCCGATGCCCGGACCGATCGAACTCTTCCCCGATGGAGAGGCGGATATTCTCAACGTCTATCACAAGGCGGCACCTGCCTGTAATTTCGCCCAGACAGCCTGCCAGACGGCATTGAAGCTTGTCGAAATGATTGGCTCGGATGCCGCGCCGGTCGAGCGCATCCGCATAAGCGTGCCCGCCGCGGCTGCCGCATATCCGGGTTGCGACCGAACAGGACCGTTCGACAGAACCCTGCAGGCGAAAATGAGCATTCCCTTTGGTGTGGGGGCCGTGTTTGCACATGGCCGGCTGGCCGAGGACATCTACAGCGATCTCGCTCATGCCGAAACGCTGCGCCTGATCGGCGCCAGCGAACTGGTTGCCAGCCCGGATCTGACCGCGCTGTTCCCCGGCCAGCAGGGCGCGGCGATCGATGTGACGCTCGGCGACGGCCGCCAGCTCTCGATGGGCCTGCCCGATGTCGTGCCTGCCACCGAGGCGGAGGTGCGTGAGCGCTTCCGATCGGCGGCCGCGGCCATCCTTGGCGTTGCCGCGGCCGAAGCCATCGAAGAATTCGTCGACAGGCTGGACAGCAAGAAGGATGCCGGCCGGCTCCTGTCGCTTTGCGCGGCAAAGGGAGCGGCCAAAAGGCAAGCGACGCGAACGCCCCAACAAGGGGCCGGCAAAGCTACGCGTCCATTGTCCAGTCAAGTTTCGTAAGATCCCAAAGCAGGAGCAAATTTCATATGTCCAAAGATGTCTTCGAGCGTGGCCTGGCGATCCGCAAGGATGTGCTGGGCAAGGAGTTTGTCGAAAAATCGTTCGCTGCGGCAGACGACTTCAACCGCCCCATGCAGGAGCTGGTGACGGAGTATTGCTGGGGCGCGGTCTGGGGCCGCGAAGACCTGCCGCGCAAGACGCGCTCGATGCTGAATCTCGCCATGCTCAGTTGCCTCAACAGGCCCCACGAGCTCAAGATGCATATCAAAGGCGCTTTGCGGAATGGCGTCAGCCGCGAGGAGATCCGCGAAATTTTCCTGCAGGTGGCGATCTATGCCGGCGTGCCTGCTGGCGTGGATTCCTTCCGCATCGGACGCGAAGCTTTCGCCGAACTCGATGCCGCCAAGGCCTGATCGGGACGACCCGACATGACGGATCGGCAAAGGATCGCCTTCGTCACTGGTGCCGCGAGCGGCATCGGGCGCGCGGTTTGCGTGAGCCTGCATGACAAGGGCTGCCGCATCGTGCTGGCGGATCGCCAGGAGGACCACCTCACCGCTCTGGCTGGCGATCTCGGCGCCAAAGTCTTTCCGCTCCCGCTGGATATCACCGACGGCGCCGCCGTCGCCAACTGCCTCGACCGCCTGCCGCCGGAATTCCGCGACATCGATATACTGGTGAACAATGCCGGTCACGACATCGGCGGGCGCACCCGATTCGACATCGGATCGGCCGACGACTGGTCGGCGATCATCGACACCAATTTGATCGGCCTCATGCGCGTGACGCGGGCGATCCTGCCTGGAATGATCGCACGCGGCCGCGGCGACATCGTCAACATGAGCTCCATCAGTGCGCTGCGCCTGGTGCCGGACCAGGCGCCCTATTCCGCCAGCAAGGCCGGCGTGCACATGCTGAGCGATATCATCCGCGGCGAACTGGCGGAGACACCCATACGCGTGATCGAGATCCTGCCGGGGCTTACCCGCACCAACATCGTCACGTCCCGCCACCGCGGCGACGAGGAGGCATCCAGAAAATACTTCGAGAAGTTCGGCATGGCGCTCGACCCCGAGGACATCGCCCGCTGCGTCTCATTCGCGCTGGATCAGCCGCCCCACGTCCAGATCGCGCAGATGTTCGTCCTGCCGACGAACAGGTGGTAGCCGGGGCGGTCCGTTTTCGCCACGATTTCCGGTTCCGTCCTTGCCGCTCCAACCACGGCAGGCTCAGTGGACCGCCGCATACATGATCCCGCTTTCGGTCGCCTCGGCGATGTCCATCTCCTCGACGATCCGTCCCTGCCTCGCAACGAGAATCCGGTCCGACAGCGACATGATTTCAGGCAGGTAGGACGAGATCACCACCACGGCCATGCCGCTGTCGGCAAGCTCGTTGATGAAGTTGTGAATCTCCACGATGGTGCCGACGTCGACCCCGCGTGTCGGTTCGTCGAGGATGACCAGCTTGGGCTTCTGGATCAGCGCCTTGGACAGAACCACCTTCTGCTGGTTGCCGCCCGAGAGTTCGATGACGCGGGCATCGGCATCGATCGCCTTGACCCCCAGCCGCTTCGTCCATTCGGTGGCGAGTTGCCGCCCTTGCCGCGGCGCGACCAGTGTCAGCGGATTATTACCCTTGGCGAGTTGTCCAAGCTGGATGTTGCCGGCGATCGTCATGGTTTCGAAAAAGCCTTCGATCTTGCGATCCTCGGTGACATAGACGATGCCGTCGCGCATAGCCGGTCGCGGCGTGCGATAGCGAACGGGCCTGTCTTCGAAGCGCACCGTGCCGCCATGGAAGTAATCGCGCTTCAGCACGCCGGCGACGATCTTCATCGTCTCGGTGCGTCCCGCGCCGACAAGGCCGAACATCCCCGTCACCTGTCCGGCAAACACGGAGAACGATGTGTTGCGCACCGTATTGCCCATCGACAGGTTTTCGACGCTGAGGATCTTTCTGCCCATGGGGCGCGCAACACGCGTCTGGCCGGAATAGAGCTCGCCCGACAGGCTGCGGCCGACCATCGCCTGCACGATCCTGTCGCGATCGAACTTGCTCGTTTCGTCGGTCACGACCACTTTGGCGTCGCGCATCACCGTGATGCGATCCGACAGTTGCAACGCCTCTTCGAGCGCATGACTGATGAAGATGATTGCAATGCCCTCCTCCTTCAGGCGGCGGGCAAGGTTGAAGAAGTGGAACTTCTCCTCGGGCGTCAGCGTCGCGGTCGGTTCGTCGAAGATGATGAGCCGCGCATTGTGGTGAACAGCGCGCGCGATCTCGACCATCTGCTTCTTGCCGGCCCCCAGAAAGGAGACCTGCGCGGTGGGATCGACGTAGAAATTGAGCGACAGCAAGTAGCGCTGCGCTTGGATATTCAATCCGCGCAGCCGGTTGAACAGCTTCTCGTCTCCAAGATAGATGTTCTGCGCCACCGACATCGACGGCACCAGATTGGTTTCCTGGAAGACCATCGCTATGCCACGGTTCAGCGCGTCTGACGGCGAATTGAGGGTGACCGACTGGCCGTCGAGCAGCATCTCGCCGGAACTGGGCTGGTACACGCCGGCGAGCACCTTCATGAGCGTCGACTTTCCCGCGCCGTTCTCGCCGAGAATGGCGTGTATCTCGCCGGGACGGATCTCGAAATCGACGTTCGAGATCGCCAGAACGCCGCGAAAGTCCTTGGAGACGCCGCGTAATTGAATGAGTGGTGTCATCTCGCGGCGTGCCCCGCCAGTTCGTCGATCGCCACGATCTTTCCCGATCCCCTTGCACCGATCAGAAGCCGGCCATCGGCTTCGCACATCGACGTCACGCCGTGCACATCGCCATCGGCACGGCTTTGATAGTTTCGCAACATGGACATGGTCTCATCGCAGCGCACGACGAGGCCCGCCGACCAGGTCGGCGACCACGGCTTCAGCATATTGAGCTTCTTGCGCGCGCCGCCCTGTATGGGCTCGAGGAAGCTCCGTCCGGTGACGAGAGAGGGAGCGATCCAATATTCGGGATCGATCGTCTCGATCATGCGTCTGCGATACTCGTCCTCCTTCAGGACGAACTCGACAAGCGGGTTGCGCGGCGCAAACATCGCCAGCCAGAAGCCGCCTTCCGCTGCCGGTGCGATGCGCCCGGGATAGGCGGGGAGCGAACCGAGGGCGATCTGTTGGCGTGAGCCGTCGAGGCCCATCGAAAGGACACGGTGGCGCCAGGCCTCCGAGACAAAGACGCGATCTCTCGACACGACTATCCCTGATGGGAACGCGAGCCCCGACGCGATTGAAACGGTACTGCCTGCGCCAAGGTCGACACGCCAGACCGACCCTGCGGCCGCCTTCGTCATCAGATCGTGTTTCCACCGGTGCGCGGGATTAAGGGCCGATCCTACCGCGACGAACAAGGTGGACGGGTCGGCGAAAGCCATCGCCGTGATGCACTCCAAATTGAGCCCTTCAGGCCTGATCATTTCCGCGGATGCGCCGCCCGGTCGGTCGATGCGGATGCCCTCTCCCTCGACGGCGACTGCCAGCAGCTCCCCGGCCGCGGCCATGCTGGTCGCGGGTTTGCCCACGCTGCGCGTTCCGGTGATTGAAAGCGCCTGCCCGCTATTGCCGGCCGCCGGCGCCAGCGTGTGGATCTCATGACCGACCGAGCAGACGATCTGTTGCCCACAAAGCACCAGATTGTCGACATCGGCGAGATCCAGCAGCAGCGGCGCCGCGTCGAGCTTCCCATTCGGCCGCAGCGGGCCGTCCATCGGCGGCACCGTGCTGCCTGTGAGATCGAAGCCGCGGAAGTTCGCCCAGGCGCGCTTGATGGCGCCGATCATGGGCGCAGGCCCCAATAGGCATCCTGCGCGCACCAGTCGGGATCCGCGTCCGGCAGTCTGTAGCGGCCTATGCGGTTGTTCGAAACGCCGCCCAGATAAAGCCATCCCCTGTGCTCGCGCATCGAGGTGATCATCGGGTGGTTGCGGCCGCCGAGATCCCACAGATTGTCGAGGATCTCTCCCTTCTCGTTGAACTTCACCACGCAGCCGGTGTTTATGTTCGGATAGAGCCACTGATCCGGCGCAACGCGGCGGGCCATGCGCTTGCGGAAGCCGGGCATGCGCATCGCAAGGTCGAGCGCCGGCCCGCGCATGCCGAGCAGCGCCAGCCAGTAGTTGCCGTCCGAGGCCCGGTTGATGTTGTCGGGATAGCCGGGAAGACTGGAGATGACGCGTTCGGTCTTGCCCTTCTTCGGTCCGTCGAACCAGTATCTGCTGATGGAACAGGTCCAGCTCTCCGCGAACATGAAAGACTGCCCGTCGGGACACATGGTGACGCCGTTGGCGAAGACCAGCTTGGGAATCTCGGTGTGCGTCTTGCCGGTGCGCGGATCATAACAGATCATGCGTCCGCTCGGCCGGCTTTCCAGCGCGTCGGTCGCCCAGTCTTCCTGCTCGTAACGGATCGTCGCCTCGCTGAAATAGACGCGGCCATCGGGCGCTACGTCGACGTCATCGGCTAGACGAAGCCGTGAATCGTCCACGACCGAGGTCCAGCTTCTGTTCGTCTCGTCGGTGAGTTTGGTGACGGTCTTGTCGGGCGCAACCTGAAACAGACCCATGCCGCCGATGCAGACGAGCAGGTTTCCGGTGCGGTCGAACGCCATGCCGAGCGGATGGCCGCCAATATGCGCGAACACCTCGGAGCGTTTGTGGTCGGGGCCGAAGAACCGGACGATGTCGCCGTGCCTTGTGCCGCAATACAGATTGTCGTCACGGTCGAGGATGACGTCCTCAGGCCCCTCGATCTCGCCAAGCCCGATGATTTCCACGGAACGCAAACGGTCGTTCAGCACATAGGGCGAGCCAGGTGCGTCGACCTTCGGAGCGGGCGGCAGGGAAAGATAGGCAGGCGAGACATAGACCTTGGCGAGAATGCGGTGGCGGTGCTTCTGCCAGCGCATATCGACAAAGACCGCGAACAGCAGGATCGCGCCGAGGATGGTCGAGGTGATCGGGCCGCTGATGCCGAGATTGATCAGGCCGTTGGTGAGCATCAGCACCAGCAGGCTGCCGATGATCGCCTTCGCCACCGAACCCCGGCCGCCGCCGATCGCCGTTCCGCCGAGGACGGCCGCGGTGAGCGCCTGCACTTCGAGCCCGACGCCGGTATCGGACCCTGTACTGCCCAGCCGGGCGGCGAACAGGAAGCCGGCCAGCGCGCACATCGTGCTGGAGGCGACATAGGTGAGGAACACCATGAAGCGCACATCGATGCCGGCGTTGAAAGCCGAACGTCGTGCCCCGCCCACGGCGGTAAGCCGCCAGCCGGGACGCATGCGCGACAGGACGAGGTGCCAGGCAAGAGCGATCACCAGCGTGATCACCAGCGAGGTCGGAACGCCGAGCACAGTGCCTTCGCCGATGAACAGCCAGAGGTCGGACATGGAAAAGCCCACCATCATCGAGGTGGACATCTTCACGAAGACGATCTCATAGATCGAGCGGAAGATGATCAGGCTGACCAGCGTGGTCAGGAAGGCGCGCAGGCGCAAATATCCGACCAGGACGCCGTTGATGGCGCCGCAACCCATGCCCATGACCAGGACGCCGGCCAGCACGACCGGAACCGGCAGTTCATAGACGTTCACGCCGATCAGCGAGAACAGCACCGCGAGCGAGAAGACGGAAGCGACCGAAAGGTCGATGCCGCCTGAGATCATCACGACCGTCAGCGCAAGCACCACGAGCCCGAATTCCGCGAACTGCCGGGCGAGGTCGGAAAGGCTCGACAGGGACAGAAAGTCCGGAATGATCGAGCCCAGCACCACGATCGTGAGCAGGAGGGCGGAAAACGGAATCGCATTGTCGATCCAACGCTTCGACAGAAGCTCCCCGATCAGGTGATCGGGGAGATAACGCGAACGCAGATAGGCGAAGGTGTCGCTGCTGGCCATGATGATCCTGGGTGCTCGTACGGCCGGCCTACTTCAGCTGGTCCAGCTGCCAGCAGGTACGCGGACCGATATTGTCCTTCGTCAGCAGCGTCAGCGGCGTGTAGTAGGAGGTCTTGCTCTCTCCGGCCTTGGCCGGCGTCAGCAGCGTCTGCACGATCTGCTGGTTGATCGCATTGCCCTGGAGCGGGACATCGTAGCTGATGATCAGGTCGAGCAACCCCTTGGTGATGTTGTCGCAACCGATCTGGTTGCCGCCGCCGGAGGTCACGACGTAGATGTCGTCGGCCTTGCCGGCCGCCTGGATTGCGGCGCCAGCGCCAACATCCTGGTTGTCCCAATTGCCGACGACGCCACAGAGATCGGGGTGCTGCTGCAATACCGTCTCCATGATCGCGCGCGCCTTGGCGGGGTCGTACTGGGCGGCCTGCTCCGACACGACCTTGATCGACGGATCCTTGGCGAAAGTCTGCTTATAGGCATAAAGCTCGTAGAGGTCCGAGGCAGCCGTGGGCTGGCCACGGATGATGGCGACCTTGCCGGACTTGCCGGAGCCGGCTCCGCACTGCTTCACCAGCGCGTCCGCCTCGATGTAGCCGACGCGCGACCAGTCGGCGCCGACATAGGCATCGGTCGGGACCACGGATTCGAGATTGAGCTGGATCACCTTGATGCCGGCGTCCATGGCGCGCTTCAGCAACCGGGCGTAGGACTGCACATCGGGATTGTGCGCGATGATGAGGTCGGGCTTTTCGGCGATCAGCGCGGTCAAGGCGCGGGTGCCCGCATCCGTGCTCCAGTTCGGATCGCGGATTTCGAGCGTATAGCCGAGATCGGCCGCCTGCTTGCGCATGATCGCGGCCCATCCCTCCGTCAGGTCGAAACCCATCGCCAGGGGGATGAAAACGACGCGCTTTCCCTTCAGGCCGTCATAGAATGGATTGCGCGATGGGTTGTCGAGGCCGTCATCGGCATGGGCGGCGCCGGCGAGTCCGAGGGCCATCAGCCCTGCCGCCAGAATGTTGCGAATCTTCATGGTTTCCTCCCGTTGAATTGCAAACAAGATGTGGTTCAGATGTCCCCTTGGCTCTGCTGCGAGGTCTGCTCGTCCCTGGGGTTGATGAAACTGTCCACCATGATCGCGAGCAGAAGGATCAGGCTCTTGATCAGGTTTTGCGCAGTGTAGGTGATGTCGAGGATGGTCATGCCGTTGAGCAGCACGCCGACGAGCAGCGTTCCGACCAGCACGTTGCGCACGCCGCCGCGGCCGCCGCTCAGGCTGATTCCGCCCAGCACCACGACAAGCAGGACATCGTAGATCATGGTCGAGTTGTAGACGCGCGTGCTCATCCCGGAGACGGCCGCCGCCATGACGACACCGGCGAGGAAGGCGATCAGCGAACTCACGACGTACTGCGCCACGATCAGCGGCCGCAGCGGCAAACCGGTGATGCGGGCCGCCAGCGGATTGTCGCCTGCCGCATAAACAAACCGGCCGAAACGGGTGCGCAGCAAAAGCAACGCAATCAGCGCCGCAAGCACGGCAAAGGCGATGATTGGCATCGGCAGGCCGAACAACAAACCGCGGCCGAGAAAGTCGAACCAGTCGACGCCGACCGGAGTGTTCTGCACGTCGATCTGAAACAGGAAGGCGCGCCCGGAGCCATAGGCCACAAGGCCCATGGCAAGCGTCGTGAAGATCGCCGGGATGTCGGCGTAGGCGACGAGAATGCCGCTCGCCAGGCCGATGGCAAGGGCGAGCAGGACGCCATACACAAGCGCGGTGTCGAACGGCGTGCCGGTCTGCGCCATGGACAAAACCCACGACAGCGAGACCACCATCGTCGCCACCATTGCGAGGTCTATTCCCCGACCGATCACCACCAGCCCCATGCCGAGGCCGAGGATGCCGAGGATCGAGACGCTGCGCACCAGCGCTATTAGGTTGCCGGCGGTCAGGAAATTGTTGAGCGTGACCGCGAATACCGCGAACATCGCAACGGCCAGTGCGAACACCACGCCTTCTTGCGACAATCGCGCTTTCCCCATTTTTCGGACCTCCCAGACCGGCCGATGTCGACCCGCGGACGCGGACCGGCGCGATCGGCATCGAGCTGAACGAACATCCCTTTTTTGGAGAACCCTAGACAGACCCGTTCGTGGAATATCAGTTATGTTGGCAACCGGCTCTATCGCGAAGAACGGCTGAGCGTGCACCGAGTGCGACAGAGGGTTTTTCACTCGACGGCCCGCAGGAACGCCAGAGGCTCGCAAGTGTTACCGAATGGTTCGGATCGTTTATGATCCCGCCGATGCCCACCCAGTGCTAGCAAAGCTGCAGAGGAACAATCTCATGCGAAACATAAGTCAGGCATTTCTAACTAGGCAAAGCTGGTCTTCCGCTTCTCGTGCCGCTATTGCATCTATCGTCCTCGCAGCGGCCGGGAACGCCTCCGCGCAGGATTTCAACTTGGCGCCGCCCAACGCAGCAGACCAGCAGCCGGCGTTCGAAGGTCAGACGCGCGCTCCGGTAATCAACGACGGCACCCAGTTGATAAGCACTGTGGTCGCGGAGGGCCTTGAGAACCCTTGGGGCATGGCGGAGTTGCCGGACGGTGGATGGCTTGTTACGGAACGCCCTGGACGCATGCGCCTTCTGCGTCTCGACGGGACAATATCTGAGCCGATCCGGGGGGTACCTGAGGTCGTGGCGCAGGGCCAAGGCGGGCTCCTCGATGTGGCCGTTCGCGATGACTTCAACGAGTCTCGACGGGTCTGGTGGAGTTTCTCGCAGCCCCGTGGCGCCGAGGGTAATGCGACGGCTGTCGCGACCGGAGTTCTGTCAGCCGATGGCGCGGCTCTGAGCGGCGTCCGGGTCGTCTTTCAACAGCAGCCGGCATGGCGATCGAACTACCATTTCGGATCGCGCCTTGTCTTCGACCGCGACGGCGCATTGTTTGTTACAACCGGTGAACGAGGCCAGCCGCAGTTGGCTCAAGACGTCGGCACGCATCTTGGTAAGGTCATCAGGATCAATCCGGATGGAGGCGCGGCTCCTGGCAATCCCCAGATCGAAGGCGCCCTGCCGGAAATCTGGTCCTTCGGTCACAGGAACGTTCAGGCTGCGACACTTGGACCGGATGGCGCGCTGTGGACGATCGAGCATGGTCCGCGTGGGGGCGACGAACTTAACCGTCCCCAGCCAGGTAAGAATTATGGCTGGCCCATCATTACCTATGGTGAAGCTTATAGCGGAGCGCCAATCGGCGAAGGGATCACAGCCCGGGATGGCATGGAGCAGCCCATCTATTACTGGGATCCGGTAATCGCGCCGAGCGGCATGGTCTTCTACGATGGGAGCATGTTCCCCGAGTGGCGAGGAAGCATCCTCGTCGGCGGGCTGTCCAGCCTATCGCTTGTGCGCCTAACGCTCTCCGCTGACCGCGTCACTGGCGAAGCTCGCTATTTGGAAGGAGCTGGTCGCATTCGCGACGTTGCTGTAGCGCGGGACGGTTCGATATTGCTTCTAACTGACGACGGCGGACAAGTTCTTCGCCTGACACGCGGGAACTAACTCAGGTAGCTTGCAAAGATGGTATCATTCTCATGTGGTTTGGCGGAGCAAGCAGGCCGGACTGAGCTATTTTAATGGTTGGTGGGGCCCGCCCAAAACAGAGGCATATAACTGACTCAGGCGTATCTGTTCTTCGGTGCGGGTAAAGAGACTCCCGGCGAGCGGCGCGGCCCCTTCATCTCCCCCAACTGGCTTTAGTGCTATGACGGGCACCATCTGCGGCAAGGTGTGCAAAGCCAAAAAATTTCCTAAACAAAATCAAAAGTTATGGTAGGCCCAGTGGATATGCCAAGAACATTGATTTCATTGAGTTTTCGTAGGCCAATCAGAAGTATTCCCGTATCGTTCCGTATGGTTCCGCGCGCCAAGGTCGCGGACGGATATCGTGGTCGATGGTATTGAAGCTGCCTTCACTGTTGTCAACAGCTACGCGCTTGGCGAAATCATAACAATGGCCATGGATGTAAACGTTGTGCGCATATTTGTCGTGGAGATCGAAACAACTGATAACTCCGGTACCAATGTTGCCTGCGGCACCTGGAGCATAAGGGCAGCCCCCTAGACCGCCGGCGGAACTATCGAACGTAGCGATACCCAAATCCAATGCGACGTCCACATTCGCACGAACTCGCCCGGAAGTGTCATGGAAGTGGCAGGCAACCATCGATGCTGGAACCCGGTGGAGTACGCGTTCCAGCATAACACCTACGCGCTCCGGCAATCCCCGGCCGATCGTATCCGCTACCGAGATCTCATGGCACCCCAAGTCCATCAGTTGCGAAGAAACCATTGCGACTGCGTCGGGTGTGATTTCGCCCTCATAAGGACAATCGACGGCACAAGAGACGTAGCCGCGAACTGGAATGCCATGCGACCTAGCGAGCCTGATCACCGGCACGAATCGGTCCAGGCTTTCGGCTATGGTGCAATTGATGTTTCTGGACGCGAAGGTTTCTGAGGCACTGGTAAAGACGGCCAACTCGTCAGCGCCTGCGGAGACGTTGGCATGCGCATCCAGGACCAGGAGACGCGCAATTTCTTCGCCTGCGCCGGTTTTGCCGTCGATAACGCCACAGATCGTCGAAGCCAGCGCCGGCCGCCCCAATGTCCGCGTCAATCTCGCGTTGGACCGGGACACGATTGTGTCGCTGGTAACCGATGTCCCGGTCCAGCTTGACGGAACGCGTGTTCCCGAACGCGCATGGTGCCCAGCGCCTCGATCATCTCGTCGCGGTCCAAGCCGATACCGTTGTCTTCGGCAATTAGCCGACGACTGTCCTCATCCGGCGCCAGCAGAACGCGGCTCGCTGGATCAGCGCCCAATAAGCTCGCGCAGAAAGACGTCCTTATCGGTCATACGAGGAGGCAGTATCGAGACGCAAACACTGGCCGAACGCGCAGTCTACAACTGGCCACTTTGCGATCGGCCAGATGCTCTTTGATCATTGCCTGGCGAACACGCCTGTGTAGGTCTGGCCGGCAAGCGTAAGGGTTGCGGCCAAGGTTCCGTCGGGCAGTATCGTAAAGCTCGCGTCCGCGCCGTTCGGGAGGCGCCCAAGCTTCATTATGTTCCCCACAATTTTTCCAGCGCCCGCAGCCTCACCTGGATTGTTGTCGCCCAAATTTCCCCACGCATAAGTGACAGTTACCTTTCCGTTCGAGGAAATCGTCTGCACAGCAAGTTTGGCTTCATAAATCCCATCCAATCGTCCAGCCCACATGCCCGAGAATCTAGCGTACTTTGCTGGGATGCCCTTCGCGGGCAGAGTAATTGTTACGGATTGATCCATGATTGCTGAACCAGGAGGGGTAGCGGCAGGATCCGAGGCAGGTTGGAGAATGGCACCAGAACTTACCGCAGGTTCGAGCGCAGCAGATTGCGACGCTTCAGGAGCCGATTGGCATCCGACTAGGGCAAGTGTCGCAAAGCCCAGCATCGTGTTCCGCATCAAATTCTCCCCACCTTTCCCTGTATAGACAGAGCCAGCAATGCCGCCTCGCTGAACTTGCCACGCGCCATTGCATTGAGTCGAGATTTCCAGATTCCATCTCATGTCGAAGTGTCGCCAGATCCTCGAACCATTCTTCCCCATGAAGGTTGAGGGCCAAGTAGCCATGCGGAAGCGGATGCGGCCACCCGATCTTGCGCCAGGCAGCGAAAAATAGCTTGGGCAAGGTTCGCTTAGGCTTGCCCTCGTACTCGAGGTTCTTCTGAAACCGCTCCCGCTACGAAGCCGCAAACGAGGCGGAGTGCCTCTCGGCAAACATTGCCAGAACCATTGCCGCTCCCGGCTCGTTGAAATCAAGGGCATGAATATTGGGGCCTGAAGGTAAGCCGGCCACCCGTCCACCTGTCACGAGCCAAAATCTGGCCGCGACGGTCGTGGCGGAGAAGGACCGTCAGCGGGATTAGCAAACGAATAGTCCAGACTGCAGACCTCTTCAATCAGCCTAAATTAGGCAATGCCGTACGTCGAGGAACCCGAGGCATTCCTCGAGCGCATAGAGACGTTTCTACGGATGATTGACGAGGATCAGCTCGCCGTGCTTGCCAACTTGAGTTCGACGGGCTCAGACCAGAGAAAGCCTCTGCGCTGCTGTCCGTCGATGAGGAAGGCTCCGATCGCAGCAGCCATTGCGGCACCGTTGACGAAGTCGACCGCTTCCGTGCCCTCGCGGTTATTGAGTTGCATCTCCCAGCGCGCCGCGGGAGTACCCTTACCCGTGACCGTGACCATACCGCCGTGTCCTGTTGCCATTCCGGATACATGCTCAGGCCCCATGGCTTGCGCGATGGCGTCATCCGTCGACGCGTCTTGTCGCTGTAGAACCCAGACGCACAAAGAGATGATATGGGTCACCGATGGATCCAGCGGGCCGCCGGCCGTGACGACCTGGGCACTCGTTACATTCAGCGATGCATCAAAGTTTCCGCCAGGCACATTACACCGTCCAATCCGAGCCGCTAGGACTCTCTAATTCCCGCGAATAGCGAAACGTCGAAAAGGGATCTGATCTTCCTGACAGCGACGAGATTGCCCTTTTTCTCGTGGAGATGCAATCCCTCGGCGGCGGCTGCCGCGGCCTCTTGTTCGTGTCCGGCGCCCTGGAGAATGTGAGCCAGGTCGACGAGCGTGTCTCCGTGGTGGACGAGGAAGTCGGTCCGCTCCGCCAGCGACACGGCTTCTCGAGCGAGCGTCTCGGCCTCTGCCAGCCGGCTGCGCCTCGCCAGGATCCGCGCCCGGACGCCCCGCCAGAGAACCTGCGTCAGCAGGTCGCCGGTCGTGCTCAGGCTGGCGCTGAGTTGCGCAAGTTCCTCGGCTTCGTCATCCCGTTCCTGATCAAAGACAGCTCGCGCGAGGAACGCGGCCGTTGTCGAAAGGAAGGCCTGCTCGCCCATCCGCGTCAGGGCGTCAAAGCCCACTCGAAGGCTGGTCTCGGCAGCCGCAGGGTCACCCGCCAGCATTTCCATCACCGCTTCGTTGTGCGACGTCGCCGCGTTCAGGGTTAGACCTAGGTCGTCAAACACGGCATTGCTGGCGGCCATCAGCGAGCGGGCCAGCTCGAAATTCCCGTTCATCGCATGCAGTCCGCCGAGATGACGAAGGGCCAGAGCCTCGGATTCGAGATGACCGCTGACCTCGCTCCGGATCTTCTCGCAGCGGGGGATGCCTTCGAGGACGGGCGTGGGACCGAACCAGAGCGACGACGCGATCCAGGTAAGGATTTCGGATCGCGCATGGTCGTCACCGGCGAGGCTGGCGTGGGTCGCCGCCAGCTCCCAGGCCTTAGCCGCGTCCGCGGCGCGCGCGTCATTCCAATGCAGCCAAGCCTCGAGCCGGCGGGCGCTGCAGAGGCCGGAGTGGTCGTCGCAGCGGTCGAACACGGGAATCACCTGTTGCACCGCCCGTTCGGCCTCCTCGGTACCTCCTTCGGTAGCGTGCAGGAGCTGCAGGAATTGCTGCTGCACCAGCGCGCGCGAATCGGCGCATTCGTCCTGGGCCGCAGCGGCCAACTGCCTCGCCTCCGCCAGGACGATGTCGGCATCGGGCAGCCTACCGACCTCGATCAGTGCCGCCCCGAGGTCCAGGAGCAGTGCGGCTCGCCTCGGTTCATCGAGAGCAAGTAGATCCCTCGCCCGCTCGAACAGGCCGATCGCCGCCGGAAGGTCGCCACGCCCTAGAGCCCGCCGGCCGGCGGCCTCGAGCCGCTCGGCAGCGCCGCTTGCGAGGGAAGCCGCGTGGGCGTCGACGGCCCTGAACGCGGTCCGATAGCGGTACGCCTGCTCGAGGTGGTACCCGGCGATCTCCTCATACTCACGCACACGCTCGCCCGCCTTTTGCTCGAGCCAGGAGGCAAACCGCTCATGCATCTCCGCACGAATCTGCTGCGGGAGCGACTCATAGGCAGCTTCGCGGATCAAGTGATGTCTGAAGCGGTACGCCTCGCCATCGGCAAGGATCGAGCGGTCTGGCCGGATCAGATCGCGGCGAACGAGCTTCGCGAGACTGTCTTCGACAGAGTAATCGCGCAACTCCGGCGCGAGTGCGCCGATCGCGCTGCGGTGAAATACTGTGCCCTCGACCGACGCACGTTCCAAAAGCTCGCGCTCCTCGACGGGCAAGCTTTCGAGCCGCGCGGCGAGGAGCGAGTTGATCGTCTGCGGGACCCGGAGAACGGATACGTCGTCGGTGCCGACCCACCGGCCGTCATCCGCGAGGTGTTTGTCGTCGACCACCATCGCCAGCAGTTCCTCGGCGAAGAGTGCGTTGCCGCCAGCGGCCTTTGCGATCCACGTCTCGACGGCGGCAGGGAGCGGCACGCCGAGCCTGTTCGCAATCAGCCGTCGGCAGTCGCTATTGCTCAACGGCTCCAGCAGCATCGATGTTGCGTTGAGCTTGCCGGCGCCCCAGCGGGGATAGGTGTCGAGCATCTCCGGACGCGCCGTGCAGATCAGCAAGATCGGCGCGTCGCGCGAAAGCTCGGCGATGTGATCGACGAGCTCGATGAACGTCGGCTCGGCCCACTGAAGGTCGTCGAAGACGACAACGAGCGGGCGACGATGCGCACGCGTCTCGAAGAGCTTTCGTACCGCCCAGAATGTCTCTTCCCCGGTGATCGCGGGGGTGCCGCCGAGCCCGAGCGCTTCCGAGATCAACTCGGCGATCCGGGCGGCCTTTTCTTGGCCGGATAGCAACTCCGCGAGCGCAGCGGTGGACAGCTCAGTGTCGGCGGACCCTTCGACGCGGACAACCTCCCGCATGACTTCGCCCAGCGGCCAGTATGTGATGCCCTCGCCGTACGAGAGGCAGCGGCCGCGCAGCACCGTTGCGTGGGCGCCGACCTCGCTGACGAACTCCTGCACAAGTCGCGACTTGCCGACTCCGGCCGAGCCCAGCACTGTCAGCAGATGACAAGCTCGAGTCCCATGGACGTTTGCGAACACGCTTCGAAATGAGCTAAGCTCCTGTTTGCGGTCGACCAGCGGCGTGTCGAACCGGCGGACGCGCCCGGGGACACGCGCCAGGACTTCGACGAGTTGTAGAGCCTGGACGGTCTCACCCCTCTTCACCTCGCGATCGGAGATCGGCTCCACCACGACTGCATCCCGGACGAGCCGGTACGTCGCTTCGCTGATCAGGATCTCACCCGTCTCAGCGGCCTCTTCGAGGCGCTTGGTGACATTCACCGCCTCTCCCGTCACGAACCGGTGGCCCTCACCGGGATCGCCTGCAATCACCTCGCCGCTGTTGACCCCTATGCGGCTCGTGAGCCGGACGCCGTAGATGCCCTCGAGATCCTCATTGAGCATCGCGAGCGACGCACGCATCTCGGCGGCGGCCCTCACCCCACGCAGCGCATCGTCCTCACGCACGAACGGAACGCCGAAAACTGCCATCACGGCGTCGCCGATGAATTTCTCGACGATGCCGCCGTGGCGCTCGACCACGGACCTCATCGCTACGAAGAAACGTTCCTGGATACGGCGTAGCGGCTCCGCGTCGAGCTCACGGCTCAGCCGCGTCCACTCGACCACGTCGGTGAAGAGGACGGTGACCGTCTTTCGCACCTCGGGAACGGGGCCGGCCGTTCGCCGTGACGCGAGCGCTCCGGCAAGCACGTAGGAACCGTTTAGCTTCTGCAACTCGAATGCACCGGCGGTTGACGCTGCAGCGCGCCAGCCGACGACGACGTCGCCGGGCCGCGCCAGATAGACAAGTCGTGCGGCCGCTGTGACCGGTGCACCCATCGCAAACGAGCCCGGCCGGCCGAGGATCACCTCGCCGCTCTCGATTCCCATCCGCAGCGAAAGCGTCTCGCCGAACGCGTGCGTCAGCCGGTTGCGCGTCGCGAGAGCGGCGCTGACCGCCCTAATTGCGTGATCGTCCTGCATTGCGAACGTCGCCAGCAGCGCGCCGACGAGACGCTTGTCGACCTCTCCTCCTGCTGCCTCGATCTCGGCCGCGGCTTCGTCGTGGAGACGGTCGAACAATGCCGCCGTCCGCTCCTGATCCTCGTCCGCCTCGTTCGTCGTGGCAAGCGCGGCAAACAGCACCGTCACGCGCCGTCGTTCGGGCGGGGGCTGCGCGGCCTGCGGCTCGGCGGGACCAGACGCGACCGGATGCAGCCTCGGCGGCGCGTCGAGCTCCTCGTCGTGATTGACGATCTGTCTCTCGAGCTGCTGGAGGGAGGCGCTGGGCTCGAGCCCGAGCTTGTCGAGCATGGCGCGTGCGTCACGGTACGCCTCCAGCGCGTCCGCCTGTCGTCCCGATCGGTAGAGCGTGAGCATCAGCTGGCCGCGCAAGCGCTCGCGGTGGGGGTGCTCGGCGATCAACACCTCAAGCTCGCCGATCAGGTCGGCGTGGCGGCCAAGCGCCAGGTTCACCTCGATCCGGTCTTCGAGCGCCTCGACGCGCAGGTCGTCGAGGCGGCCGCCTTCGATCTGCGCGAATGGCTCGCCGACAAACTCCGCCAGCGCCGGCCCGCGCCAGAGCTTCAACGCCTCGTCCAGGTGTTGCGACGCACGTACGGGATCGGCTTGCCGCGCCTCCGCGACGAGTCGCTCGAAGCGGAAGAGGTCGACGCTCTCCGGCTCGACTTCGAGCAGGTAGCCGGACGGCAGTGTGCGCAACGTTTCCGGCGGGAGCAAATTCCGTAGCCGCGAAACGTACACCTCGACGCTGGTTACCGCCTCCGGCGGCTTGTCTCCCCAGAGATCGTCGATCAACCGCTCGCGCGAGACGACCCGGTTTGCGTTCAGGAGCAGCAGGGTCAGCAGCGCCCGCTGCTTCGCCCCGGCGAGCAGCAGCAACCGGTCGCCGTCGCGGACCTCCAGGGGACCGAGCACCCGGTACTCCATTACCGCCTTCCTGCAAACACCCCGATAGGTCTTTTGTAGCGCACGACCCCACCACCGGGCAATCGATCACACCCGGCGATCGGAGTAGGGTGAAAACGACGACCCGCAGAACGGCCTTGCTCACGACCGTCCTGATCTTTGCGTTCTCCACTGGCCGTAAGGGACGGCGCACGCGGAGGCGTCACGGCGCACGCTGGTTGGCCGAGCGGGGGATCGATTCAATGAGGCGACGCGTATAGGGGTGCTGCGGGTCGCCGATGACCCGCTCCGTCGGGCCCTCCTCGACGATCTCACCGAGATAGAGAACATAGATGCGGTCGGCGATCTGGCGGACGACAGCAAGGTCGTGCGTGATGAAGAGATATGCCAGCCCGTGCTCAGCCTGCAGGCGCTTGAAGAGATTGAGCACCTGCGCCTGCACCGAGACGTCGAGGGCCGATACCGGTTCGTCGCAGACGAGGACCGCCGGTTTGACGGCAAGTGCGCGCGCGATGGCGACCCGTTGACGCTCACCGCCGGAGAGCGACGCCGGACGGCGCGTGGCGTACGCGGCGGACAAGCCGACATCCGCCAGCAGCGCCGCGATCCGATCAGGCGTCGCCGGGCTGGTTGCGCCCGCGGAGGCCCCGAGCGCCTCGCTCAGCGCCTGGCCGACGCTGTGCCTCGGATTGAGTGTCGAATACGGATCCTGAAAGATCATCTGGATTGTCCGGCGTACGCGGGCGCGGTCGGCTTTCGCCATGGCGTCAAAATCCGCTGCCGCGATGCCGTCGATGCTGATGTCACCAGCTGTCGGTGTTTCGAGGCCGACGAGGCAGCGCCCGAGCGTGGTCTTGCCCGAGCCGGATTCGCCGACGAGACCGACGCTTTCACCCGGCATGATGCGCAGCGATATGTCCTTTACCGCGCGGATCGGGCGGCCCCGCGCCCCGACGAACGTCTTGACGAGCGCGTCGACGCGGACGAGTGCCCCTTCGGTTGGGTCCGGGCGCAGCGTCATCGGTGCCGCTGACAGCGCCGCCGTGCGCAGCGCATCGAGCTCGCCCTGAATCTCGTCCTGGCGAACGCATGCGGTGAACCGGCTCGCATCGCGGGCCACCAGCGGCGGCTTGCCGGCGCGGCAGATCTGCTTTGCCCAATCGCAGCGGTCGGCGAAACCGCAGCTGTCGACCACATCGGCCGCGCGCGCCACGGAGCCCCGGATTGCGACAAGCCGTGGCACGCGAATATCAGCCGGCGGTTCCGACAGCAGAAGTCCCAGGGTGTAAGGATGAAACGGCTGGCGCTCGACGGCGGCGGCGTCGCCGACTTCGAGCAACGAGCCGGCGTAGAGCACATAGATGCGCTCGCAGGTCGAGAATGCGAGCCGCAGGTTGTGGGTAATGAGGATGAGGCTCATATGGCGCTCGCGCTGGACACGCCGCAGCAGCCTGATGATCTCCGCCTGGGTCGTTACGTCGAGCGCCGTCGAGGGCTCGTCGGCGATGAGCAGCTCCGGGTCGCGAGCAAGGGCGGCGGCAAGTGCCACGCGCTGGCACATGCCGCCCGACAGCTGGAATGGCATGCGGCGGGCTACATCCTCGTCGACGATGCCGACTTCCGCGAGGCGGCGTTTCACCTCTGCCGCGCGCGCAGCGCGCGAGGCGAATTCGGGTCGACCGCGCAACATCTCGTTGATGTGGTCGCCGCATCGCATGAGCGGATTGAGCATCGTAAACGGATCCTGCATAAGCATCGACACGCGAAACCCGCGGATCTTGCGGAGTTCCCTCTCGGCAAGCCGCAACAAGGGGATGCCGTCGAGCGTGACAGCGCCTGTGGCATTTATACCCGGCGGCAATATGCCGGCGATCGCTCGCGCGGTGAGCGTTTTCCCGGACCCCGATTCGCCGACGATCGCAATGGTCTCGCCCCGCTCGACTGCGATGTTCAAGGGGGCTGTGATGGGCACCGCGCCGTGTGAGATCACCAGCCCCTCGACGTTGAGGAGCGGACCCTCCTGACCCGCGCCCACCACGGCCGTGTTCACTTTGCAAACCGCGCGAACAGCCAATCGCCGATGAGGTTCATGCTGACCGCGGTAAGGATGATCATTCCCGCGGGCAGGAGCAGCGCAACCGGATTGGAGAAGAGGATATTGCGGTTCTCGAACAGCATCCGACCCCAGTCGGGAGTCCCGGGTTCAACGCCAAGGCCAAGGAACGACAGCCCGGCGAGATTGACCAGCGCGAAGGCGAAGTCGAGGACAACATACGCCAGGATGATCGGCAGCACGTTGGGGAGGATGTGGACGAACAGGATACGCGTCTTCGAAATGCCGAGCGTGCGTGCGGCGTCGATATAGGGAAGCGGCCGCTGCTCAAGGACCGCACTCCGCACAATGCGCGTATCGGGGGCCGTGAAAAGGACGATCAGAACGAAGACGGCGGTCCAGTATCCGCCGCCTACCACGCCGACGACGACGATAGCCACGAGCGGTCCCGGCAGCGCAAACATGAAATCCACCCAGCGCATAATCGCCGAATCGACCAGGCCGCCGAGATAGCCCGAGAGAAGGCCAAGCAGGGTCGCGATCGCGAACGCTCCGGCGGCGACGACGACCGGGCCGACCAAGGCCGTCCTCGCGCCGTAGATCACTCGTGACAGGACATCGCGGCCGAGAAGGTCCGTCCCGGCAAGGTGGGCGGCGGAAGGTAGCGTATCGCCGATCCCAAGACGCTGCAGGAAAGGCGAATAGGGAGCGATGCCCTCCCCAAGGACGGCGCAGATCACCACCCCCGTGATAATCAGCGCGGCAATGAGAATGACGATCGGCAGGCGCCGCGGCAGCTTCGTCTTTCGCGTCTCGGTGATGGTTGGGGCGCTCATGACTCAACTCTGCCGAAGCGGATGCGCGGGTCGATCAGCATGTAGATCACGTCGATCGCCAGGTTGACCAGCACGACGAAGACAGAGAAGAGCAGTGTGGTGCCTTGGATCGTCGGGATGTCGCGCTTCTGGACCGCATCAACCGTCAAGGCGCCGAGACCTGGCAAGGAAAAGGTGACCTCGACGTAAATCGCGCCGGCGACGATCCCGACGACGATGAGCCCTGCGGCCGTTACCACGGGAATGAGGGCGTTCCTGAGCACGTAGGCGAACGTGATGCGCCGCGAACTCAGCCCCCGCGCCCGCGCAAAGGTGACGTAGTCCTGGTCCAGTTCCTCGATCATCGCCGCGCGCGTGATCTTGATGACGATGGCCATGACCGAGATCGCAAGCGCAAGCGCGGGAAGCGTCAGGTGCCAGGCACGGTCGAGGAATCCGGTCCCCGGACCGAAGATCGGGAACAAGTGCAGCAAGGCGCCGAAGACATACAGAAGGAAAATGCCGGTGACGAAGGCCGGTGAACTGATGCCGAAGACCCCGAACATGACCACCGCCCGGTCGAGCCGCGTGCCGTGGCGGAAAGCGGCGACCGCTCCAAGCAGGACGCCAAGGCCGAGAACGAGAACGGTGCTCATCAAGCTCAGGAAGATGGTGACGCCGAGCCGATCCGCGATGGTGCTCGTCACCGCCCGATTGCCCTGGATGGAGACACCCAGATCGCCTTGGGCCACCTGCCACAGCCATTTGAAGTATTGTACGAGGAATGGATCGTCCAAGTGATAGCGCTCGCGGATGGCGGCGAGCGTTGCCGGGTCTGACGCGCGCGCGCCGAGTAGGGAGCGCACCGGATCGCCGGGCGCGATATGGACCAGCGCGAAGACGCCGAAGGAGATCACGAGTAAGAGTGGGATCGCCACTGCGAACCGCCGCATGACGAAGACGACGACGCTCGAGCCCGTCACCGGGGCGACCCGAGATAGCGGTCGAACCAGCCAATCGTGCGGCGCCATGCGTCGAGCTGATGATCGCGTTCGCGCAGGCCATGGCCTTCGCGTGGATAAACGACCAGCTCGGATTCGACGCCGCGCTCAAGGAGCGCAGCATATAATTCCTGCGCCTGGCCGAGCGGAGTGCATCGGTCCCCCTCGCCATGGATCATCAATGTCGGCGTCGTGGGGTTGTCGAGCCGCGTGATCGCCGAACGGTCCATCGCAATCCGGCGATAGCGCTCCTCAGACAGCGGCCCGCCGTTGATGAAAGCATGGAAGTCGTGGTTGCAGGAATAGTGGCTGGAGAGTTGGTTGGCGATGCCGGAGACCATCACCGCGGCCTTGAACCGGTTGGTCGTCGCGACCGCCCAGGCCGTAAGATAGCCGCCGTAGCTGACGCCGGTGACGCCGAGCCGGTCGGGGTCGCTAATACCCGCTGCGACGCATTTGTCGAGGCCGATGAGGATATCTTGGAACTCGGCCCCCGCCGGGTCACCGATATTCAGCATGCCGAATGCCCTCCCCCAGCCAACACTGCCACGGTAGTTGGGAAGGAAGACGGCATAACCGGCCGTCGCGAATGGCAGCGCGTCACCCGGATTGTAGGCGTGCCTGACCGCCCAGCTCGGGCCGCCGTGGATGTCCACGATGGTCGGCCTCGGCCCCTTGGCGCCGTCGCGTGGCAGCAGGACCAGCCCCTCCAGTTCAACACCACCTGCCCCTTTCCAGGCAATGGCGCGGACCTCAGGGTAGGCATTGAAGTCCCTAGCTACGTCACCGTTCAGATTGGAGACCGCCGACCACGCGGAAGCCTTCGCGCCGGACTTGAATACGATTTCAGGCGGCGCCCCATCGCTCTCGCGCACCGCTGCGAAACCCTTCCTGTCGGGCGCGGTCGTTATGCTGGCGCTGAAGCTGTTCGTGCCGATGATCGCATCCTCCTGCGTCATCCATTCGACGCTGCCGTCGAGGCGTGTGACACCATAGACGGAGCCGAGCCGCGACCAGCCGGTGAACCAGAGGCTGTCGTCGTCACGCCACTTCATCGACGTAATGCCCGACATACCGCTCGGGGTGACGGTGACGATCTCGCCTGTGGCGATGTCGAGGATGCTGATTTCGCTGGCGACGAGGCCTCGGTCGCTCGACCACCCATCGAGGAAGGCGACGCGCTTGCCGCTCGGGTCGACCGCGGGGGCCAGGAGCTGCCAGCGCGAGCGGTGCAGGATCGTCGCGGCACGTGTCGCAAGATCGATCCTAGCCAGTTCGGCGTGATACCAGCCGCGCTCGCTGGGGTCGGCGGAGACGATCGCAAGGGCGGCATCATCGCCGAGAAGTTCGAATTCCCAGACGCTGACCTCGGGTGGTCCGACCTCGACCGTCGATCCGTCGCCTATCCCGACGCGGAACAGGCGGCGGCGCGCATTGGCCGGGCTCGTCACCGCGGGATCCTCGGGCTCTCCCCAGGTCAGGCGCTGTGCACCATTGGTCGCGCCGCCGTCGAGGCCGCGATCCGCGGCCATGACGATCAGGCTCCTGCCGTCGGCTGCCCACCGCATGTCCTCGATGGTGCCGGGGACGTCCCCTATTGGCCGCTCGCCGCGATCGTCCTTCAGATACAGCGACATTTTTCCTTGCAAAGCGCGATCGGAAACAAACGCCAGCATACCGTCGACCGGCGACAGATGCGGCAGGCCATCGCCGCCCGGCCCATCGGTGAGCTGCACCGCTTCTGCTCCATCCAGGGAAAAGCGCCAGACGCGACTCTGCGGGGATTGCCGTGGCTCATGCGTGGCGGGACGAACAGCGGCAACGACCGCCGTGCCATCGCGGGTGAAGGAGATATCCGAAGGAAAGCGCAGCTGATGAAGTCGTGCGAGACTCGCTTCGAAAAAGTCCATCTGCCGACACCTTCAGCAATTCTCGGGGTGACGCATGAGCGCACGAGCGCCGGTCGATGCGACGAAAACGATGAGAACGGCCATGACCCAGCGGCCCAGCGCTCCCTTACTTCAGGCTAAAACCCCGGATCGCCCACGGGATATTGTACCAGAAGGCAGTGTAGCCGGTGAGCTTGTACTTGTTGTTGATCGCCATCGCCGAGGCAGGCCAGAAGATCGGCACGAGCGCAACGTCCTCGTTGGCGATCTTGAACACGCCCTTCAGCGCGTCGGCGCGCGCCTTCGGGTCGGCCTGCTCGTTGGCGGTCTTCAGGAACGCATCGACTTCGGCATTCTTGAAGTTCGAGGCGTTCATGCCATCCTTCGCTGCCGTCGCACTCGAGAAGAATAGGTAGGGATAGTTGGCCGCATCGGCGAAGTCCGGATAATACGCCATGATCTGCATGCCAAGATTCTCGTGCCTAAAGTACTGCGCGAGCCACGTGTTGTTGTCGATCTCCTGAATGCTTGCGCGGATACCGATCTGCTTCAGGTTCTCCACCACCGATTGCATGATGTTGACCATGTAGGGATCGGCGGTCGGTGCGGGGATGGTCACATCAAAGCCGTTCGGATGGCTGGATTGAGCCAGCTCTGCCTTCGCCTTCGCCAGGTCAAACGTGTAGCTCGGCAAGGTAGCATAGAAGGCGCGAACCTCGTCGGGAGGCAGAACTCCCGACCACATCTCGGGCGGGTTCAATGCCGTCGCCGCCTCGCCATTTCCCTTGAGGAGCGCCTTGACCAGACCGTCCCGGTCCACGGCATAGGCAACGGCACGACGCACATGGATATCGTCGAACGGCGGCGCCGAATGGTCGAGAGTCAGCGAGAACATGCCGAGCGACGGCGCGGTGACGATGTCGACGTTGCCTAGCGCCTTCCACTGGTCGACGTCGGATATGGCGAGGTCGAAGGTACCGTCAATGTCGCCGTTCTGCATGGCGAGAAGCCGGGCCTGCCGGTCTGGAATCGACTGGAGGGTGATCCGCTTGACCACTGGTTTCGGCCCCCAGTAGTCGTCGCGCGCTTCCAGGACGACATGGTCTGTCGGGACGAATTCAACAAGCTTGTAGGGGCCGGTTCCCAGCGGCAGGACCTCGGGCGTTCCGATGCTCTTGTCTGCGAGCTGTTCCTTCTTGAAGACGAAACCCGCCATGTGGGCGGCCGTATAGGCGAACTGGACGTTCGGCGCCTTCAATGTGACGGTTACCTCATCCGGAGCCGTCGCCTTGACGGTCGCAACCGAACTGTAGAAGGAGGCGAGTTGCGAACCGGAATCCGGGCGCATGTGGTACTCGAAGGTGGCGACGACATCGTCAGCCGTGAGCGGACTTCCGTCGCCGAATTTGACGCCGCTGCGCAGGTGATACTTGATCGTCGTCGAATCGACCTGCTCCCACTTGTCGGCCGATGCGGGCTTAAGAGCGAGATCGTCGCCGAAGGCTAGCGGTCCTTCCTGGACGAGCGACATGATCGCACCCGAATAGGTCGACCAGGCATGCGGAACCAAGAGTGTGTCGGGGATGCTGGGTAGCGCCCAGGTGATCGATTCGATCTGCTCTTCTGCCTTTGCCGAAGGTGCTGTCGCCAATGCCCCAGTGATTACGAAGGCGGCGGTGAGAGCCACCCCGTTGATCATGACGCTACGTCGAGTGAACCCCTTTGCCATTTGCTCCCCCGTTTCTGGAATAGAGACGCACAGGCTGACTAACTTGTCTTGTATTGTATTGTACGCAATTAATCGACTGTATCGCAAGTCAATGAAACCTCCTATGCGACCGGAGGGAAACGCGGTGAAATGGCCCCGTATATGGAGCGCCGTCAGTCCGGGCTTCAGTCCTCCGGCTTCCTCGCTGACCTTATCGCGTTTATCACCTCTCCAAGAACAACCGACAAAACCTGAATATCAACGGTCCCTGGATAGGTATCTAAGCGACCGATCCCGGATGATGCAGAAAAACAAAAAAATATATAAATCAATTAGTTAATGGCATGCCCGGAGGGTGTAACAAGAACTTTGATTTCATTGGCTTTTTCGTGGGTAAGATTCAGAACTATTCTCGTATCGTTCCGCATGGTCTCGCACAGCCGCCACGAACTCGAACTCAATTGTCACCTTCCCAAACAGCTAGGTATCGAGCCGCTTGGTCCCACCACCAGTGCACAAACTTGCCAATTGACTACGTCGTAGCCGTGACTATCCGGAATGCTCAGGCTGCTCCGGGATTAGATGTCAGTGGCTTTGGGACGGCCTTAATGCCGTGTTCCTGAAATGCCTGGTGCACGGCGATCAAAGCGGCGCGGCGGATCATGAAGTTTCTGCCCGCTTTCGCCTTGAATTTGGCCCGGATGACCAGCGTGCCATCCTCAACCTCGGCAATTCCCTGGCTCTTGAACGGCTCGAGCAGATCTCCAGCAAGTTCCGGGTTGGCCGAAATATCCTGGCCGATCTTCTTGAAAATCTTGCGGACTTTTTCGACATCGGTGTTGAATGCAACGCGAAAGACCAGTTTCTCGATCATCCAGTCGCGGCTGAAATTCTGGATCTTGCCAATCTCACCATAGGGAATAGTCGCCAAGGCACCGCGCTGATGGCGCAGGGAAACCGACCGGACCGAGATCTTTTCCACGGTCCCCTTGGCGCCTGACGTTTCGATGTATTCGCCGAAGCGGAATGCATCGTCGATCAGGAAAAACAGCCCGGAGACCACGTCCTTCACCAGCGTCTGCGAGCCGAAGCCGATGGCCAGCCCGAACACGCTCAAGCCGGCGATCAGCGGCCAGACATTGACCCCGATCGACACCAGGATCGAGAGCAGCGCCAAGGCCAGAATGCTCGATTTGCCGACCGCGCTGATCAGAGGCACCAGCGTGCCCAGCCGTGAACGCGGCGCACCCAGCGCCTCCTCGTCACCACCTACGGCGGGCAACTCCGCGCGCAAGGCGCGAGCCGTCGCTGTGCCGACCACGTTCCACAGAAACGCCGCCACCAACATGATCAGCGCCACACCGGATGCGCCCTTGGCGACCTCTCGCAGATCTATGCCGAACCCGGCAGCCAGCGGTGTCGCCCATAGCGTTCCCAGCATGGCAATCATGATAGCCACGACGGTGAAGCGGGCGGTCTGTCGCCCCGCCGCTGCCAAGATCGAGATGTCAGGAGACTCCAATCCGCGCTGCGCCCAGTTCCCGATCATTGCGTCGAGATGCGGCGCGGCGAGAAACACCAACCCGGTCAGCAGAACGGCCGACCCACGAAGCGATGCTCCCAGGGTCAGCGCGGCCTGAGTGCTGAGAAAGGTGATTATCAGGAACGCGATCACGATTCCCGGCCACATTTTGGCGAGACGGGTGCGCCAGCGGCTTCTGGGGCGCGGACCGGCGACGGCGGCTGCCATGGTGCGTCTGTGCCGCCATACCGCCCATGCAACCAGAAGGTAGATCGGAATTCCCAAGCCTGTTCGCAGCAGATCCCCCAAGGCCGGCCCGACGCTCCAGAGCCGCAACGTCGCGATCAGCGTGACGCCGATGATCGCCAAGCCAATGGCAAGCGAGAGGTCGTGCACGAGCGCCGCCATATGGACGGAGCGCTCTGTAAACTCGGTTCGCCGCGATGCCATCAAGAGTGATCTGACGGCGGCGAGGATGATGAGGCCGAGCACGGTCACCACCGTCCAAAGGCGAAGGGTTTGCAAAGGCACGCCAGAACCGGCCAGCAGCCGCGCAGCAATGAAACCGACCACCAGCGCCACCACAGTAGCAGCCACGCCCGCGAAGAATCTGCGCCATGCACTGCTTTTGGCACTCGCCTTCTTGAACAGCCGGGCGAGCAGGATGAACACGCCCGCGACGAGCGCGACAACCAACACAATCTCGAACAGGAGCCCAAGGAGAGATGTTCCCCCGGCCGCAAGCGAGGCCCTCAGGCTTCCAAGCTCGACGGGAACGTCGGTCAGAGCGGCAAACCGCGCGAACAGTCCGGAGACGAAACGCTCGGCGAACTGTTCGAAGCCTGAAATCAAAGAAGTAACGTCCGTTTCCGCTGTCGTGTCCACGATTTCCCCCTCCAGCGCCCCGCAAGCCAGTTGCGGCGGTCGCTCGCCGCTGTCTCGCTATCCAGCGCCCAACCGTCGAACAATTCAAGCTTTTCTGCCCGGCCCTTTGCCATCATACCAACGATCAGCGTGGCAAGTTCCGAGAATTCAACATGATCCGCGGCCATCGGCTCAATCCCCGCCCCCTGGAGCGAAAGGCGGTCTTCAGGCCGCCTGGTTTGCTGACGCTGCGAGGAGACTTCCTGGCATCGGACGCGGCACTTGGCCGGAAGAGCAAAACCTTGCAGGCCAAGAGGATCCGGGCATCCGCGAGGCCGCTCCCAGATCAATAGCCAAGGAGGGGAGACGGCACACCAACCCGGATCAATCTCGAAAAATCCGGCGAAAGGCCCGACTTCCGCGCACGGTCGTCTATGTGGGCCAACTCCCTCAAAGTCGACAATGGCAAGCGGGTGTCGAGTGCACCCCGTGCATAGGCATAGTCGGGAAGATAGCCGTTGACGATGAGGCGCCAGTCGAAAGGAACGGTGTCGCCGACCGCTCGCATCATCTTGACAATCGTGGTCGTGCAGTTCGTCGTGATCGAATTGTAAAACTCCGGAGTCGTGGAAAGAGCATTCGCGTCCGACAGGTACTCGAGCAGAAGTGCCCGGGCCGCATCCGGCGACGCTTTCAGGCGATAGATCTGGACGTCCTCTCCGCGAACATTTGACCTGACGCCGACGACGTCTCGCTCGTCGGCTGCGATAATGACCAGGGGATTGCTCTTGAACAGGTCAGCTATGGGCGAAAACTCGCCACCGCTACGACGCCGCACCTCGATGGACCAGGCAAGATAGTCACCACCTGCGAAGCCAAAGCTCAAGATGACATGGGCCATTTTCGGTCCAGCCCAATAGGACATGAAGAGGTCGACGGTCTGAAGGTTGGACAGGTCATAGGTCCGCGTCGTCCAGCGTTCGGTGAAATCGGTGTCGCTGCGCCATTCAAAGTCGCGCACGTCTTTGAGCGTCAACAGATTTCCGTCGCGGGTGCCGGTTACCTGACGAGCAACATCCGGCGCCCAGTCGGCGTCGCCCAAAGGCTTGATGGTGCTCCACCAAACCAGAACCGCAGCAAACGCGGCGAGAAACAGTACCAACGCCCTGATGTAAAAACGACTGAAGAGCGCGATGACGGTGGCGAGACCGAACAAGATGAAAAGGGCGCAGGCCACAGCCCGACCAAGCTCTCCCGCAGGCAGGCGATACCACATGGCAAATCCGGCCCAGGCGGTTAAAACTGCAATGGCAAGCGAAAGGATAATGGCGAGCGAGATCCGAGCGGTGCGACGCATCATTCCTCCTTCCAGCCATGCGGGACCGAAGGGGCGTCGCTTTGGGTGCGGCCGGGCTCGCTCGTTGCCATCTGAATGCCCTCACGGAACGTTCGAAGCAACTTCGAGATTGGGCATCAGTAAGCCTCGTTGCCGCCCTGGCCCGGAATCGCTCTACTTGCAGTCATTGGAAGTCGCGCGCAACGTACAACCCTTATTGGCGTTGTTGGCCTGGCTGCTTGGAGAGCCGGTTAAATTCTCGACCTGATTGCCATAGTTTTCCCTGGTGTTCTGATCGATCGCCGCCACAGGTGCCGAAATCACCAACCCTGCAGCACTGCCGGCCGCCGCCGCCGCGCCGGTCGTCGCTTGCACGATCGTGTCGCCGAGGCCTATCCTGTTGTCGGTCAACGCTTGGCCGCCGGCTATTCGCGCCCCGATCAGTTGCACGATCTGCGGTGACGACGCGAACTTGCCGTGATGCAAACGATCTCCGGATTTGACTTTCGTCAGATCGATGACGGTTATATTGTTGCTCGCGAGTTCTTCCTTGTATGGAGCCTGTTCCGGGTCAATCGACCCGAGTCGGGGGATATTGCCCCAGACCCGTCGCGAAATTTTGAGCGCGCGATCGTCCTGCGAGACAAAGAGGGTGAACTGCGGGTGCTGTTTGCCCATGTCGGCAATCTGCGTGCGAAACACGTCGACATCGACGTCAGGCGCAGCCAGCATGACGTTTTTGAACTTCGCCGGGAGGCCGCCATTGCGGATGGCCATCTGGCGCAAGCCTTCCAACGCAAGCCAGTTGCCCATCGAATGGGCGAGGATCGACACCTCCTTGATGTCAGGATCGCGTGCAAGATACTGGAACAGCAATTCGAGGGCATTTCGTGTGTAGTTGGTGCTTTCACGATCATAGCCATAGGCTAGCGCGCTGCCTCGGGAGGGCCATGTGACCAGGATCGGGACGCTGTCTGTGCCCGTATCCTTCGCGATCTGCGCAAAACGATAAAGCGAGTCCTCGAAGCGATTGTTGAAGCCATGGATGAAGACCAGAACGCTGCGGTCCGGGCTCTTCCTGACAGAGGCGCTAAGCCACCCCTTCGCGGTCTCCGGCGTTATTTCCTCGGCTCTTACAACCGCGAAATCGGTTGCCGGGTTCGACGGCAGCTTCTTGGGCCAGGCGACCTCGCCGACCTTGCGGACCGATGCCGGAGGGATCGACACCGTAATTTCCGCGAACGAGGGAGCCAGTCCGCGCTCGCCCGTATACATTTCGGCCGGATTGATAGATCGACTGCGGGTCGTCGCCACCAGCATCTCCACCTTGCTGGAGGAAGGGGAGGTATCGGCCACCGGCAACAAGACATTCGTCGGGCGGGACGCGCAGCCGAAAAGCAGGCCGACCAATGCAAGTGCCAGCAATGCATTGGTGGTACGCCCGACTTTTAATTTGCTTATAACGCCGGTGCTCAAAACGCCCCCCCAAGTGTGCAACCTCAACAAGGTGGTTAGTACCGCCCTGTCGCCAACCGATCAGTCGATACAGATTGCCACGATAGTGGCCCCCGAGGACTGATGGGCATGCCGCTCCACACTGCCAAATGAAGTATCGGAATCCTCTGTTTTGCGCAACTGCCGGCATGTGTCGTAACGATTCGCCTCGGAGCGGTAAGGTTAAAATGCCTCATGCCGCCGACTTTACTTGATGCGGGCGATGCCACCCGAAATCTCGATCGTTTCCGACCCCGTCAGGGGTTCGAGGTCGCCATTGGGCCAGGTGACGAAACAACCGTTCGGGCAGAATTCCGCGGCTTCGCCGGCGTGCAGCGCCAGCTTCGTCTTGACGCCGCCTTGTGTCACGATCAGCGTGCGTATCTCGCTGTCCTTGTTGACCACGCTGGCTGCCGAAGCCGAACCACCCACGGCAAGAATAGCAATGGCGACGACGAGCGACTTCCACATTTTACAATATCAGTGTTTCCACACCGCCTCTGTTGCTTTTCGCAAGACTTTCTCGCCCGTTGCAATGAGCGATACCCCGCCGCGCTTATGCCGCTCATTCCTCCGCCGACGATCAGCACGTCGCACTCGACCGGTTTAGCGGCGGGCAATATTGGAACTGTTTGACCAGTAGGTTGTGAACCACCAGTTCTGGTTGATCATGAAATGGCCTCTGGCGGCTAGGTTGGAACTGGCGGCAGGTAGTACGGTTTCAAATTGAAGCTAGTCACCTGTCAGCTGCCATTTGTCACCGGGATTGAATTGCTTTATCGCGCCAGCCACAGCCTCCGTTTTCGGGCCGAGGTCGGCCTCGTAGACAATGCCTTGCTGATTGACCGCAAAGGTTTTGACGCCCGTTTCCGCATATTTTACAGGCCAGGCCAGAAGCGCGAAACCGGCGATCATGTTGCCGTTGATGACATAGTCGTAAGCGCCGCCGGCGATATTTTTGCCCTGACCATTCAGGATGCGGAAGCGATAACCAAAATAGCCATCGCCCTTCTTCGCCTTGTCCAGAGCGGCCTCATTGATGAAATCGCCTGCCGGGCTAACGCCATTGGTCTCGTCGGACGGCCAATATAGCCCGTTGGCCTGGCCCTCGTCGCTGATCAGCTTCTGGGCGTACTCCAGCACGCCATCGCCATCGCGGTCTTCCGCGGCGTAATCACGTTGAGCGTCCAGGTAGGCGCGGACCGTTTCGATTGCCGCGATCTCATTTTCGCCGACGCGCCGGTTGATGATCTCTTCGATGCCGGCATAGGTATCGAAAGCCCATTTGCCGTCCTTGCCCTTGGTGATAGGAAATGGCAGCGTCCACAGCTTGTCACCAATGTCGAGTTCCTTGCGGTCGCCAAGATCGCGCACAATCAGCGTCTTGGCAGCGCCTTGCCGGATCTGCGCGTAGGTATCCATCACGCCTTCGCTTGTCCGCAGCTTTGCGGCATCCAGCCCCAGCAGTCCGGCCAGTCCATCAAAATCATCCTTCGCCAGGACCGATTTGAACGCATCCACAGCCGCTGAGGGATCATCGAAAAGCGGCGGATCTTTCTTGGCCACGTAGTCCGAGAGGCTCTGCACCTCCTGCGCGCTGGCAAAATCTGCGGAACCCGCGCCAATGCTCAACATCATTCCGGCACCGAGCAGCGAACGTAGAACAAGACTGCGGACGCACGTTTTCATGGTCGGTTTCCTCTCGCCAAAGTTCTAACGCCTGCGGCCGCCACCGCTGCCGCGCCTGACCATCTTGTTGCCGCCACCGCCGCTCCGAATTCCGCCGCCCATGCTCCTCGCACCGCGGTTGGAGGCAATCTGCTGACGTTTTCCGGAGCTGACGTTGCCAAGACCCGAAGGACTCCTCGGTCTGTTGTCCACTCTCATTGCCGGCTTCGGCTTACCAACCGAGCGATTGATCTTCCCGGACGCCTTGACCGCGGAACGGTCATTTTTTCGCACCGAAGCAGGCTTTTTACTGGTTGGCTTTTTGAAATCCGGCTTTGACGCCGGGGGCCGGTTTTTCAAACCCTCTCTGATTTCGCGTTGGCGGACGTCCTTCACCTTGCCGGATTTTCCGGCCAGCGTACTCATCCGGTCCCTTTTGAGATCGGACGCCTTGTTGCGCATATTGTTGCGATCGTCCGATTTGACCCGGTCGCGGATGCTCGTTTTGTCGAAGTTGGCGAATTGGTTCCTGTCGAATTTTAATTTCGAACGGTCGACATTTTTCCAGTCGACGTCGTTGAAATTGACCTTGCCGTTTATGTTGTTGAAGCAATTGTTGCAGTCGATATCGATATCGTTGCCGTTCCAGCGGCCGCCCCAAACACCCCAGTCATTCCAATCCACTGCCGCTGCCCAAACGGCGCCAGTCACGAAAGCCGCGAAATAGGGAGCAGTGGGATAATAGTAGCTTGGGTAAGGGTCTGGATAATAGGAGATCGGAGCAACCGGATAGTCGGTGGCATAGAGCATTTCCGGCTCATACCGCGGAACATAGATCGTGTCCGCGCTGACGGACCGGATGACGACATTGTCGTTCTCCTCGACAACCCTGATCTTGTCGTCAGTCTTGATCACGCCTTTGGCGACAGCCTTGTCGCGCAACTGCTGGATGGCGATCAGCACGTCCTTTTGCTGATATGTCAGTGCGTCGCCAAGGGTCTGAGTCCAATCCAGATCATCACCCATCATCTTGACGATCTCGGGATAGTTGAGCAGCGAGATGACGCTGCCGTCCCAGCTTTCCTTCGGTTTCAGGCTTGCCTTCTTGGCGACCTGATCCAAAAAGCGGCTCGCCTCCACGATCTGCAGTGGATACAGCGCCGCTTCGGAAATTACCGCGACAAGTTCATCGGGGTAGAGCGCAATCCGCGCTACCAGGATTTCGAGTTCATCCTCGTCGAGCGGTTCGGGAGCTTGGGCTGCCGCTGCGCTATCAGTAGCAGCGGCCTGATCCTGAGCAACCGTGAAAGAGATCTGACCGGAGCACATCAACATCGCGATCACGGCCACGGCGCCAGCATGCCAGCGCGGAAACTGGATCTGCATTGTCATCCTCCCGGGTTGTGTCCCCCGGTTGTCAGCGACGTCGTCGCCAAGTCCAGGGCGGTTGATGCAACGTTGGCGCATTACCTGCCGGCGCGGAAGGTAAGTAACTGTATGCTACGTGCACAATCGGGAGACCTTGCCAGCGGAGCAGTCGACGTCGAGGCCATCTTCGGATCAAATGTCCGCGTCAAATAATGGCGTTCGAGGGCGGCGAGGATGACCGGCTGGATCCGAACCAGGAGATCTCCTTGGGCGTCGAAGGAGGCATCCTGACCGGCGACTTCGACCCGATCGGCCAGGCCTTTGCTCGGCTGCTTCGGCGGAACGGAACACAGCAAAAGGAGACCAGGAGGAACGAAAAGACATACGGGCCGAGCGGTCACGAGCACTTCATGACAGCACCCTGTCTTCAGCGCTGCGCCTCTGTCCTGGCCAAAGCAACGCCGCCATGAAGATCGTATAGGCGACGGCCACCAGTATGTAGTTGACTCGCGTGGCAAAAGATTCGGCTGCCGATCCCGGCAACGGCGAGACGCCCGTTCCGAACAGGATGAGGAAGATTGTAAGCGCGCCCGCGTAGAGCTTGGCGGCAGGGTTGCTCAGCGCGGCGCGGCCGCCAAACACCAGGCCGGCAAGCAGCACCAGGACAAACAGCGAGGGGGTGGTGGGGCGAACCTGCAGCAATGCGAACGCAAAGGATGCAGCCACGCCTCCGAGGAGATTGACCATGACGAGGCCGAAGGCCGCCCTTGCGCTTGCGCTGACGTCGAGCTGCGACAATAGCGATGCGACTGTGATCGGAATGACGATCGCCGTGGCGAGGCCGTCCCGCGTCAGGCAAGCGAGCATGGCGATCAGCAGAATGATGGCATTGGCGGCGGCATAGCGCGCAGCGCGAGGGTTTGCCGCAGGAGCCGGGGCCTGAACATCGGCGCTGCCTCGGTCGGGTATGACCGCATGGGCAATCCACATCAGGATCGCTCCATTGACCACGCCCTGTACAAGGATCGACAGGATGGAATCGCCGAGATCGCGGTTGAGCACGGTCAGCAGCGGCACCATCACGGCGACCACCAGGACAAGAAAGATCGCGCCGCCGCCCTTGCCGTTCGCCTGCAGGTAGAAACAGACGAAATAGACGAGCCCGAGCAGCAGCAGCAAGACTGGTGGCCGGTCGCCTGTCAGTACCGCGACGGCCTGCAGAAGCGCGCCTGCGACAACAATGAGAATCGCCATTCCCAGGGCCTGTTTCAGCTGCAGCGGGCGGGAACTGGAGATCAGGAACTGCGCCGCGAACAATGGTCCCAGAAAGGGGATGATCGCCCCCGACAGAACCGACCACGTGAAGCCGACGGCTACAGCCAGCGCGATGCGCAGACCCTTGCGCTTGGCATTGGCATGCGCAAGCTCGCCATCAACTGACATAGGTCAGGACCGACAACACGCGCATCCAGATGCGGCCGATCGCGTTGGTCACCGGATTGTCGCCGGTATAGATCACCACGTTCGCCTGCGAGCCGTAGCGCACGCCCTTGGGCCTGCCCTCGTCGAGGATCAGGCGGACCGGAAAGCTCTGTGGCGTTCTCACCCATCCGCTTTCGGTGGAGATCTTCGGCAGCCCGGTCTTGGGGTCGACACTTCCCTGGGCTACGCCCATCCCGACGCTCTCGACCGTCGCGCTGAAAACCTGGCCGGGCAAGAGATCGAACAAGACGTCCGCGTGGTTGCCGGCTGCGACGTTCTCGAGGCTGTTCTCCTTGAACGCCGCGGTGATCCACACCGTGCCGACGTCGATGAAGGTCATGGCGCTTTGGCCGGCGCCGACAACGCCTCCGACGGAAAGCTGCAGGTTGGTGACGACGCCCTCGGCCGGCGCCAGGACCGTGGTGCGTAAGAGATCGAGCTGCGCGCGTTCAAGCGCGGCCAGCGACTCCTTCAGCTGAGGATTGTCGGCGCCGGCTGGCCCAAGCTCTTCCTGCGCCTGCTTGAGGTCCGCTTCAGCGGCGACGACCGAGGCATTTGCCTGGTCCACCGCCGCCTTAGCCTCGTCGTACTTCGCCTTGGCATAGACGCCGCGCTTGACCAACTCCATGGCCCGGTTTGCCTGCTCCTGGACGTTGTCGCGGATCGCCCTTGCTTCCACGAGGCGTGCCTGGACGGCATCGACGGAGGCGGTCGAAGCGCCGATCGTCTGGCCTACCCGAGCAAGCCGAGCCTCAGCCTCTGCTACGGCCAGCTCGTATTGCTGCGGATCGATGCGAAACAGCATCTGGCCAGGCTTCACGCCGCTGTTGTCAGCCACGCCCACTTCGATGACGCGGCCGGTGACCTCCGGCGCGATGCCGACGACATAGGCGCTGACCGTCGCCTGCGATGAAGAAGGCGTGCGCCTTTCCATGAAGACAGCTATCACGAACAGCAGGCAAGCCAGCAGCAGCACGCCAAGCGCGACCCGGCGCAGCGGGTTGCCCTTCATCGCAGGCGTATCCGGCCTGTCAGCGGCGTTGTCTTGAGAGGTCCCGGTTGCGTCGGATGCCATGGCATCTTCTCCCAGTCAGACTAATATCGCGCCATGGGCGAATGCTTGCTTGATTGTCATCTTCGGCCCAGAAAACCTCGCAAGGATAACCTGCGGCGAAGGAAAGAGCTAAGCGACCCCTCATCGTATCCACACTATACACAGTCTTCAGATGGTTCCAGTCAACCGGGGGTAAGTTACATGTTGGAGCTGCCGGATTTTCGGATTTGCTAGACAATCCGTTTCGGATAACCGACAATTCCTCACCAGCGTGTTGTCGAGATCGGGGGACCTTCCGATGGATTTCGCAGTCATTGATGCCGCTCTCGTGACAAAACTTCTCCTGCTCCTGCTGATTGGCATGGGACCGAAGATCGCGCTGGTGCCATTTCTGGAAAAGACCCAGAAGTTCGACGCCGAAACCAAGGTCAAGATTGGCCGCCAGATGGTTTTGGCGGCTCTTGTCACGGCTCTGATCCTTCTTGCCACCGGCGCTCTGCTGATGCGACTGCTGCATATCACTGGCGGCGCGGTTGCGGTCGCTGGCGGCATTATCCTGGCGCTCCTCGCGATCAAGATGGCGTCTGGACCGACCGAAAAGCACGGGGAGGATTCGGGCCTGCCGGAGGACCCGGAAAAGATCGCGATTTTTCCCCTTGCCATTCCCTACTTGCTCAACCCCGTCGGCATCACGGTCATTATCATCGCCTCCGACGAAGTCGTCTCGGTTGCAAGTGCGGCGCTCGTTGTGGGGCTCATCCTGCTCGTCGCCGCATTTGACTACCTGGTGTTCACCAACATCGACGCGCTGGCGAAGCGAATGAAGCCGGCCAGTCTTATCGTCTCGGAGGTTGTCTTCGGCATTCTCCTGACCGCGGTTGCCGTCCAACTGGTCGTTAGCGGATTGGTCAAACTTGGGATCATCACCGCGAGCGTCGCACACTGATTTCGTGCTCGCCATCCTGCCATGAATCATACCGCCACTACCGTTGCTGACACGCACCAGAAGGCGCTGGAGGTCAATCTCGATGCGACGAGTTTCGGCTCGTTCGCCGAGATCGGCGCGGGTCAGGAAGTGGCGCGATGGTTTCTGCGCGTCGGCGCCGCGTCGGGCACAGTGGCCAAGACCGTCTCAGCCTACGACAAGGAAGTGAGTGACGACCTTTACGGCTCCGGGACACGTTACGTGTCCAGACCGCGGCTTGAGACGATGCTTGATTGTGAATGGAAATCCCTCGTGCAACAGATCGGTGATGCGCGCGGCAAAGACACGCGCTTGTTCGCTTTCGCCGATACCATCGCCGCCCGCAACTTTGCGGGCACCAACGATTGCCACGGCTGGATCGGCGTCCGCTTTCAGGATCACCCGCGGGCTGAGGCCAGCGACATTCTGCTGCACGTAAACCTTCGCGATAATGCCAACCTGCTTCAGCAGGAGGCGGTGGGCATTCTGGGTGTGAACCTGCTGCATGCGCTGCTGAATGAGCGGGCAGCCCCCGGTGATTTGCCGGCGAGGATGTTCGACAATCTTGCAAATGATCGCCTCGAAATTGATCAGATCGTGATGCGAGGCCACGCGTTCGCGGGTTGCCGGATGGACGAATTGCACACAGCCTTGGCACGCGACGGCCGGGCTCAGGCGGTGACGCTGGACAGTGACGGTGTGGCCGTCGCCGCCAACGAATTTCTCTATAAGAAGTCTGTGGCCATCGTACCGTTGGCGAACGACCCGCGCGACGATCTTTCGCCGGAAGCGATTGTGGCGTGCCTGGAAACACTCCGCCGCGAGGTCGCTGGGAATCCTGAGGTGAAGGACGTCATCGATGTGCGCCTGATGGTCGTCGATTCTGATGCTCCGCTGCCTGCAATGGGCAAGGGCGCGGCGATGATGACGCGGCATCGCCAGTTGTACCGTGCCACCGCATTTGCGCGTCGATATACGCAGGCGCCGTTGCGTTTTGCCATACCGCTGCCTGCGTTAATACGGATTTTCGACGATGTGAGATACCAACACCTGGAAGGCCGCCTGCTCGAGGGTATCGCGCGGCTTTTCGGCTCCAACGTGCGTGTACTGGCCTATCCATGCCCTCGCGAGAAGTTGCTTCCCCTGCTCGAAACTGAGCTGGGGCGCGGATGGGAGGTTGACGGTAGCCGGCAATGGATAACTGCCGATCAGTTGCTCCCCGCACCCCCTCTACGGCATCTTTATGAATATCTGCTGGCCAGTGGCTTCCTCGTGGCGATGCCTGGCAACTAGGCCGTGTACCCATAAACCCGGCGGCGTGATGCGACTAAAGCAATGTCTGCTCTGCCCCTATAGCGACCGACTTCGGGCGGTAGCGCAATATGTCGCGATGGGCCAGAGCAGCGGACATTCGCTCTAAGGCCGGCGAGCAGACGTTGGGACAATCCGGCCATGGCATGCGTCTGTCCACGCATGGCCGGATCGGCCAAGCGTGGACGTGTCCGTGTGATCAGACAGTCGGGACAGTGCCGCCGTCGACGACGAGTTCCGAACCATGGATCGAAGAGGCGCGATCCGAGGCCAGGAAGGCGATGGCTTCGGCGACCTCGAATGGTTCGGCTCCGCGCCCGATGGCAATGCCGCCAAGGCCGTCCAGGACGAGCTGGCGCGCGTCCTCTAGCGTGCCGCCGTTGGCGGCTTGGATACGTTCCAAAAACACCCCGGTCCCCTCGGTCATGATCCAGCCGGGGGACACAGCGTTGACCCGCACGCCCTTCGGCCCCAGTTCCTTGGAAATGGACTTGCTGTAGGTCCGAAGCGCGGCCTTGGCGGCGGCGTACGCGGTGGTTGCCTCGGGAAGCGGCAGGACGGACTGGATGGAGGTGACGTGCACCACCGCGCCGGCGCCCCGCGCGATCATCTGCGGGATCAGGAGACGATCAAGACGGACCGTGGCCAGCAGGTTCAAGTTCAGTTCGGATAGCCAGTAGTCATCGGTCAGGGCGACGAAGCCGCCGCCTGGCGTGGTCGAGCCGCCGAGCACATGGGCGAGAATGTCGACGCCCCCCAGACGCTCGAGCGCCGCCTTGGCCAAGGCTTCGCCGCCCTCGGCCGTCGTCAGGTCCGCCTGGACGAACTCGACGCCATCGATGGGATCTAGGGCTCTGCGGGCGGAGGTGATCACCCGGGCGCCGCCGGCCAGGAAGCGGTCAACGGTAGCGCGGCCCAGACCCTTGGTGCCGCCGCTGATGAGCACGCGCTTTCCCGCGAACTCGATCGGATCAGCTTTGATGGTCATGCCGTGATCTCCAGAGCTTTGATGGCGTCATTTTCGAGCGTGAAGCGGTAGGTGAAGCGGATCGGGCTCCCCTTGAAGTCGCCATGGGCCGGCCCTTCGACGACGACCTGATCGTCCTCGTGCCGGACGGTGTCCGGTGCGAAAATCGCCTTCACCGCCACCACTTCGTCCTCAAAAAGACGCCTCAGTTCAGCGTGTCCTTGAAGAACGGCGCCGTTGTCGCGAAGGACGGCGTCGGCTGCGAAGGGTGCCAGCATGCCATCGACGTCCAGGCGGGCGTTGGCAGCCACATATGCGGCGATGGGGATTGGAAGTTCGAGCAACATTATTTTTGTCCTCCTTGCTTGCGGTCGCAGCCGCGGCGGCTGCAAGTGCGCTTACCAGTCAAGATAGCGATAGACAGAGTCCACGATAATGAGGATAATTCGGGATGTTTCATCACGAAGAACGGGACAATGGCGCAGAGTAGCCTGACGGAATTGGACGCTGTTCTCATGGTCGCCCATCGAGGCAAGTTCCGCACGGCTGCGCTTGAGCTCGGGGTTTCGACGACTGCGCTCAGCAATGCGGTCGGAAAGCTGGAGCGCACGCTCGGCGTACGGCTCTTCAACCGGACGACGCGAAGCGTCTCCTTGACGGAGGCAGGCCAGCAGTTCGTCGCTCAAGTCGCTCCCGCCGTGCGTGACATTCATGAGGCGATGGAGGTTGCGCGGTCTCAACAGGCCACGCCTTCGGGCACACTGCGCATCAACGCCTTTCCGACAGCCGCGCGGGAGATTTTCTCTTGGCTCGTCCTACCGTTTCTCCAAGTGCACCCTCAGGTCCATATCGACATCGTCACGGAGGGTCGCCTGGTGGACATTGTGGCGGGCGGCTTCGACCTCGGCGTCCGTAGCTCAGACCTTGTGCCAGTCGACATGATCGCACTCCCATTGGGGGTCGCGCGGCGCAATGTTGTGGTGGGCACACCGAGCTATTTGAAAGCGCACGGGACGCCCGTGATCCCGCAGGATCTCGCCGAGCATTCCTGTCTCCGCGTCCGGCTTCCCAATGGCGCAATCTACCGCTGGCCGTTCGAGAAGGACGGACAATCTGTCCAAATCGACGTTGAGGGCGCCGTCACCCTCGACGAAGCGAGCCTCGCACGCACCGCGGCCCTCGCCTCCGTCGGTCTCACCCTAGCGATGGAATCCGACGTACGAGACGACATCGAGGCAGGCCGCCTTGTGCGCGTGCTTGAGGATTGGATGCCCGCTTTGGCGCCCTTGAGCCTCTACTATCCGAGCCGGCGCAATCCGACCGCCGCGTTCAAGGCCTTCGTCGACTTCGTGCGACGGCAAAGTGGAGCCAGCATTACCCTGACGCCGTCCATAGCTTCGGAAGCGCCAGTAACGGACATTGGACCGCTGTAAATTCAACGTCCGTTATGGGTCATTTTCGGCGCACTTGGCAGAGATTGGGGACTGGTTGATGTCCGCTCCTGTCCGTAAGCGCCGTACCAAGAGCGGGCTAGGAGCGTTGCGTTTGGCCGGACCGCCGTGATTCAAACTCCCGAACTGGAGGCTCGAATCATGCGCTACGAACTCACCGACCATGAATGGACCGCCATCAAGCCGATGCTGCCGAACAAGCCGCGTGGCGTTCCTCGGGTGAACGACAGACGGGTCCTGAATGGCATCTTCTGGGTCCTCCGATCAGGAGCACCCTGGCGTGATCTGCCAACGGCGTTTGGCCCATACACCACTTGCTACAACCGCTTCGTTAGGTGGCGGCGGGCCGGTGTTTGGGGCCGCATCATAGAAGCGGTTGCCACTGCCCATGATGGCGATGTCAAGATGATCGACACCTCCATTGTCCGCGTGCATCAGCATGGAGCCTGCATCACAAGGAACCAGCGCCAGTCGATGGGAAGGTCCCGCGGCGGCTTGACCAGCAAAATCCATGCGGTGGTCGATGGCAATGGTTTGCCGGTACGGCTGGCGCTGAGCCCGGATGAGGCCCATGACGTTCGACTCGCCGGAAAACTGCTGTCTCGTTTGAAATCCGGGTCAATGCTGCTTGCCGACCGTGGCTATGATGCGGACTGGATCAGGAAGCTTGCCATGAAGAAGGGCGCGTGGGCCAACATCCCGCCGAAAAGCAATCGCAGCGATCCGATCTGCTTCAGCCCCTATCTCTATCGGGCTCGTAACCACGTCGAGCGGTTCTTCAACAGGATCAAACAATATCGTCGGGTGGTGACACGCTACGATAGGCTCGCCGCTAACTACCTCGCCTTCGTTCAACTCGCGTCAATCAGGCTATGGCTGCGCCTTAATGAGTCCGCGTCCTAGCAGCGTCAGAGGTGGTTTTCGATTTATGAGGACACGTCCCACAGCCTCGGCCGCTTCAGCGCGGCTCGGCATGAAGAATTTCAACCTGCATCCTGCGCGCGGGCCGGATGCGCCGCGGACCACTTAGCCGTGGCATGCTGGACAGCGGCGATGAACAGGGCCGTGGTAACCCCGAACATCATCAGCCCGTTGGCGGCCTGAAGCGGCGCAAGTCGCCGCATGCGGCCGCTGAGAACCACGTCGCCATAACCAAGCGAGGTGAAGGTGACGCTGAGCGGATCAGACAGGCTCGACGGATTTGACATTGCCTTCGGTATCCACAAGGCAGCTTGTCTTCTTGCCGCCGGCATCGAGCTCGACCTGATAGGTTTTGGAATCGATCTTGCTCGAGGAAACCGGAAGGATCTTGGCGCTGTCGACGCCGCTCGCCTTGGCGACCGCATTGGCGCAAAGAAGCTGAAGATCCGCTGGAGCCGTTTCGACCTGGGTCCTCGACATCTGCTCCGGAGCCGGCGGCGGCGTGCTGACGCACGCGCTCAAGCTCTGCACCATGGATCCAAGAGCTACGGCCAGGATCGATCTTCTCACTGCACGTTTTGCCGACATTGCTTGTCCCTCTCCGAATGCCGCCTCACACGCCCTTGTAAAGGGCCGCCCCCTGCATGAGAACGATGACCTTGGCGCCAACCTTGACGCGCGACGCGAGGTCGGTGATGTCGTCGTTCCTCATCCTGATACACCCTGACGACACGTCGAGCCCGATCGTCCAGGGCTCCGGCGTGCCGTGTATCCGATAGATCGTGTCCTGATCGCGCTCATAGAGATAGAGCGCCCTGGCGCCGAGCGGATTGTCGGGCCCTCCCGGCATGCCTCCCGCATGTTTGACCGCGTTCGGATCACGGGCGAGCATTTCGGCCGGAGGCGTCCAGGTCGGCCATTCCGCCATGCGGCCGACGCGCACGATACCAGCCCATCCAAACCCTTCCCGACCGACGCCGATGCCGTAGCGCATGGCCTTCTGGCCTGATTGCACAAGATAGAGAAAATGCTTGTTGCCATCGATGATGATCGTACCGGGCACCTCGGCGGTGCGGAACTTGACCATCTGCGGCCGAAATGCCTCGGGCACCTCCTTGTGAGCGGCGTAGTATTTTCGCGCTTTCTTCTTGTCGTAATCGACCCACTTGTGGGTCTGCGGATCGAATACCTGCGTTTGAGCGGCATACGCCAGTGTCGCGCCGATCGCGGTCATGACAAGCGCCGCGCCAAGAACCAGGCGGCGACCAGCCATTCCGCGATCATTGCTTTTCGAAGTGACGGAACGGTTTGCGAGCAAAAGAGTCATGTTCGTCCCTGCCCCTATTTCGACCAGGCGTTCAGCCGGTCTTGATGATTTGCAACCCAGGTCTGCGCGTACTTGGCGGGATCCTGCCGGTCGACCTGCAATGCGTAGCTCATCTCGGTGACCTCCTCTGGTGTGAAGTCGATATGGGAGAGGAAGGCCGCCACTTTCGGCAGGCGTTTCGCCGTGGAGGACGCGAAGCCGATGTAGAAATGCGATGCGTCCCACGCCACCGGTGCCTCCGATTTCGACAGCCAGTCAGGGTCGTCGCTCGGCATCACGATGTGCCATTTGGCGGGATCGTATTTCGGCTCGGTCAATTCGACGATATCATGGAGTTCGAAAATGTGGTGCGGACTGTAGCAATAGAAAGCGATCGGTTGCCCGGTTGCCGCGGCCGCGTCGACCGCAGCCATCGCCATATCTTCCGGCATTTGAAGGAGCGTCATCGTTTTTTCATAGCCGTAGCTCTTGGCCCGGATCTTCTCGATGCTCGTCGACGACCAGCCCAGCGCGCCAATCCACATTTCGCCCTTGCCGTCGCCGTCGGTATCGAACACGGACGCCTTTTTCGGATCCGCCAGATCTGAAATGTCCTTGACGCCATATTTGTCCGCCGTCTCGCGCGTGACACAGATGCCTTGCGTCGCCGGCACACCCTTGGAACTGAGGTCAACGGTCTTGCGCCCGTCGACGTATTTCTTGACGAGTGAATCGAAATTGGGAAGCCAGATTTCCGGATAGACGTCGACCTCACCGGTATCCATTCCGGCGAATGCGGTCATGGTGCCCATCTCGCGCACGTCGGCGTCGAGTTGGAGTTTCTGCTTGATGCCGTATTTGATGATATTGGCGGCCGCCTGGCCCGACGGCCAGTTCGGCATTGCGATGAGGAGATCCGCCGCAGGCGCCTGGCCATGTACCGCCAGCACCGTCAACGCTGCTAGCGACACTTTCAGCAGATGCTGCCGAAATCGACTGTCCATCTTCTCCCCCTTGCGTCGAGACTGAATGAACCGCGGCGGCAACGAGAGGACTCCCGATCTGCCGCGGCAAGCACCAGCCTGTGAAACCAACCATCATCATGACGGCAAACTGCGGAACCGGCGCACCGCCGTCAAGACCGCTTGTCTGCCAGCCGGCGTCCCATCCCGTTGATTGGTCGTGTTGTCCCCGAGCCTACCGGACCGAACCGGCGGCGGAACGTAAGTTACGTGGAAGGGAGGGTAACTTTCTGACTGCGAGGCCGTTCGAAGGAGCGGTCGGACCTCCGCTGGGATGGCCATGAAAGGCTGGGCTCGCATCGGCGGCTTGTCGACCACATAGAAAATCGGCCCAAGCGCACCCTGCCCGACGACGACGATCGCTAGTAGCAATTACCGGAATCGGCTTCCCTGGGTGAGCATGGGCGATAGGACCTGTTCGAGTGATACCCATCGCCGTAGTACCGGTCGCCATAATACGGGTCGCGGTAGTACGGATCGCCGTAATAGCGTCCGCTGTAATAGGGCCTGCCGTAGTAGGGCCTGCCGTAGTAGGGTCCGCCGTAATACGGATCGCCGTAGAAGCCGCTTCGGTAATACCCGCCGTAGTAGCCGTTGTTGTTGGCGATCATACTGCCGAGCAGCGCTCCGGCGACAAATGCGCCGGCGGGGAACCAAAAGTCGTTGTGCCGGTGGTATCCCGGACGATAGTGGCGGTAGCCGCGATAACCCCTGTACCAGCCATCCTGAATCTGGAAGACATCGGACTGCGCGCCTTGTTCCCTGGGCACGAAGATCGGTGCGGCATCAACTGGAACAGTGCTCGTAAGTGCAAAAGCTGCGACCAGGGAGGTCGCTATGCCTGACAGGAACCTCATGATCACGTCCTCGCTGGTGGCAATGTTTACCGTATGCGAAACGTCGTCATTAACTGCATGAAACGCCGTCGATCCAAGATTGTTCCTGAGACATACAAATTGTCAGAAGTCTCCCAAACGTTTGACAGGCAGGCAAGGCCGCCGACCATCGGCATGCTTGTAACAGACCGAATTTGGCCAGCCTGAATTATCTGCTGCGGCCCGGCGCCGAGGAATGGTCCTCTCTTGCCCTGCCCAACCGTTCTATTTCGAGCGAATAGCAAAACAGACTGAACAGAACCAACAGGACCTCCAACAACTTGACTGCTCCCTGAATGAAAGAAGGGAATTGATCGAGTTCCGGTACGTGGCGGAAAAGAAGACCGAAAACAAAGCGCCTCCAAAGAAGAAACTGACTCGGCTGGCAAACGGGAACAGGTGCCTCACCAAGGCATTGCGAAACGGTGCGGGGATCGCAACCCAGCGAAACCTGACCCAGTAACAGGCCTGCAGAACCGGCGCACCACAAGCCACTGCGGCCTGCTGATAGGGGCTGATGTCCTGTGGTTCTCCCAATTGGGTGATTACTTGCCGGAAGATCGGGAAAATCGTGTAAAATAGGAACATAGCGGCAGCAGTCTCAATGACCATCAAGATGACGTAGCGGATGTTGTTGCTGGTCATGCTGCACTGTCCTCGACGCCCATCCGGGACGCAACGGGATACGGCGAGCTGTCAGTTTCAGCGAACAATACAGCGGAAACCCAAATGGCTTGTTGACGTGTCTACGGGCTGCGCCATGCGCGCGGCTGGTCGGTAGCGCCGGCAATAGTTGGGAGCGCAAAGATGCGACCCACCCTTCATCACCTTGCGTGGGATCTTGATCGCCGGCTGTCTTGGATCGAGACTGTCCTCCCGTTTGGCGCCCCGGGGGTTATCCACCGTGCAGCATGGGCTGTCGATCCGGCCATGCTCCTGGTACCAGTCGGTCGTCCATTGCCAGACATTGCCGGCCATGTCGTGGAGACCGTAGCCGTTGGCGGGGAACGACCCGACCGGCGCTGTATACTCGAATCCATCTTCGAGCGTGTTGCGGTAAGGGAACTCGCCCTGCCATATGTTGGCCATGTGCATGCCGTCCGGCGTCAACTCGTCGCCCCAGGCGAACTCGGCGCCAGCGAGCCCGCCGCGCGCCGCGAACTCCCACTCGGCCTCGGTCGGCAATTCCTTACCGGCCCATTTTGCATAGGCCTCGGCATCCTCGTAGGCCACATGGACGACCGGGTGGTCGGCAAGCTTCTTGATCGAACTCGCCGGGCCGCGCGGATGACGCCAGTTGGCACCGCTCACATAGACCCACCAATTGTAGTGGTCGCGAAGATCGACCCGTTGTTTGGCCTTGATGAACACCGCAGATGAAGGCGCAAGCTTGTCGGGCTGCCAGCCGGGATAATCATCCGGGTTCGCCGGCAGCTCGGCCACCGTCACATGTCCGGTTTCCTCGACGAAGCGCGCGAAGTCGCGGTTGGTGACGGTGCAAATGTCCATCCAGAAGCCGCCCACCGTCACTCGGTGCGCCGGTGCCTCTTCCGGATAATGCTTGTCGGAACCCATGAGGAACCCGCCGCCGGGAATCCAAACCATCCGGTCGTGGGGCGAACCGACCGGCGTAGAGCCGGCGAGCGTTCGTTCGGTGTCGGCAAGTTTTGTCATGGCTTTATCGTGTCGTCCTTGATGCAATGCCCTGTTGAGGCCACTCAGGGTTCGAACGAAAACACTTTAGCCCAATCGGCCTTCATATCGACAACCGTCCAACCGCCATCAGCGGCCGCGTCGAGGCCCTTGTCGAGGCGGCCGATGCTCGACTGCCGATCGTAGGCCCATTCCCGCTCCGCGTCGGTGTGGTGGACATAGAGACAGAAGTGCGGTCCGGGACCAGAACAGGTCCACTGCAGCATCTGCAGATCGCCGTCGGAATTGCCGAACGCCGCGATGGGCCGCCGGCCGATATGCTGGTGGATGCCGACGGGCTTGCCGGCCTTGTCGTCGATGAAGTTGATTTCCGGCAGCCGCATGATCACCGGGATGCCGCCGTGCATTTCGAAACTGGTCTTGCCGCTGCTGCCGACGACCTGCTCGGGCGGTATGCCATAGACCTTCTCCGTCCACGGACGCATGAAATCGATGCCGCCGCCCGAGACGATGAAGGTCTTGAACCCGTTGGCCCGCAGATAGGTCAGGAGCTCCAGCATCGGCTGATAAATCATCTCCGTGTAGGGCCGGCCGGTCTTCGGGTGCTTGGCGCTTGCCATCCAGTCGAGAACGATCTGATCAAACTCGTCCGTGGTCATGCCGGAATGCGTGGCCATGACGATTTCCATGATCGCCGGTTCGCCGCCAGCGAGCGCGGCTTTCACGTCGCCCTTCAGCAACGAGGCAAAGGGCTCTTTGTCCTTCCACTCCGGATGCTGAGGCGCCAGCGCCTTCACGCGGTCGAGGGCGAACAAGAGTTGAAAATACATTGGCTGCTCCGCCCAGAGCGCGCCGTCGTTGTCGAAAACGGCGATGCGTTCGGCGATCGGCACGAAATCCGCCGAACCTTCCGCAGTCACGCGTTCGACGAAGGCGACAATGGACTGCTTGGCCTGGCCGTCATTCCAAGATGGAAGCTGATCGGCGTTCTGCGCGGTGGCAGAGGCAGCGACCCCCAATGACAGGAGGATGGACAAAAGGTAGCGCTTCGCGGCGCAAGTAAGATTGGTCATAGCTTGATGTCTCCTCCAGGTCAGCGCCCCTCGGGAGCGCCATCATCAAAAAGCGGCTACCGGGAAAGGTGATCGCTCGGGTTCGTTGGGCCTGACTCTCTCGCGGCAGCTGCCAAACCGGCTGACTGAGGTCCGTCGCGGTGTTCGAACAGCAGCGTCCAAAGCCTGCCTTCCCCAAGCACGACGTTGAGTTCCCTGGACGCCAAGTAGGGGATCAATATCAGCAGCATGATCAGGCTTGTCGCAAGCGTCTGCGGCAGCTTGTATCCTCCGAATTCAGCGAGGGAGGCGGCGCTTGTTCGCCCGTGAACCAGCCCGACGATGACTTCCTCAACGACCGAGAGGACGAGAAGCAGGATCAGATATAACAGGGCCTTGTAGGCTATGACGTAGACGATCCTGCTTCGACGCCGGTCGCCCAATCGGATCATGTGTCCAAGCATTATGAACTTCGCCAGGATCAGTGCCTTGATGGCCGCCAGCCCTGATGGCAGATAGCTGATGCCCTCCTGGCCCAGGATCGCTACCTTGTAGAGAATGAGCGCACCAAAGCAGACGAATAGATACAACGACAGGAGCGCGTACTCGCGCAGCTCGTTCTTTGCCCTCTGAGCAATGGTCTCGGTCGAAGGATTGTTCGCGACTGCCATTGATCTGCTTCCGAGTTGGCTTGGAGGCCGCGCCTGCCGACAGTGCGAGCGCGGCCTATTCAGAGCGAAGACTCAGTTTCTGCCACCCTCCTGCAATTTCGCCAGGACCTGATCGAGCGAGAAGCTGCCGGGCTTCTGCCGCGGCGGAAACTCAACATAGGTTTGGAGGTGTTTGGCGACATAAGCCTGCGCCGGCACGAGCGCGAAGGCGTGCTCGACGCGCCATCTGTCGTATTCCCCGGCGTCCGTCTGCGCCCGTTCGAACGGGTCGCCCTTGATGTCGAAGAGCTTCGGGAACCGCAGCGGAATCAGCGGGTTCTCCCACACGGCAAGCCCCTCCTCGCGCTGCTCGAGGAAGACCATCTTCCAGCGTTCGTAACGCAAGCCGGCGAGGTTGCCGTCATCCGTCCAGTAGAAATATTCCCGGCGCTTGCCTTCGCCTTCGCCGGCCAACACGTCGCGTTGGTCGTAGCCATCCAGATGCACTTTGAAGCTCTTGCCGGCGGCATCGTACCCGGTCAGCAGTTTTTCTACGACGTTTGGTTCGCCGGCGGCGGCGACCAGCGTTGGCACGAAGTCTTCATGTGACGTTATGTGGTTGATTTCGGTTCCGGGCTTAATGACGCCCGGCCAGCGCATCATGCAGGGCACGCGGTAGCCGCCTTCCCAGTTCGTGTTCTTCTCGCCTTTGAAGGGCGTGGTGCCGCCGTCCGGCCACGAGAAAACCTCCGCACCATTGTCGGTCGTCCAAAGGACGATGGTGTTGTCGGCGATGCCGAGGTCATCGAGCTTGCCCAGAAGCTGACCGACCATGCCGTCCATCTCCACCATGGCGTCCGCATAGATGCCCAAGCCGGTCTTGCCCTTCGAGGCCTCCTTGAGAAAGGTGTAGATGTGGGTGCGGGTCGAGTTAAACCAGCAGAAGAACGGCTTCCCATCCTGGCTCGATCGCTCGATGAAGTTGAGCGCGCTGCCGAGGAACTCTTCGTCCACGGTTTCCATGCGCTTCTTCGTCAGTGGGCCGGTATCCTCGATCTCCTGTTTGCCCACCCGTCCGAAGCGCGGATCCTCGGTAGGATCGTCGGTTGCACTGGCCTTGCATTTCATCACTCCGCGCGGACCGAACTTGGCCTTGAATTCGGGGTTTTTCGGGTAGTCAGGATGCTCCGGTTCGTCTTCGGCGTTAAGGTGATAGAGATTTCCGAAGAATTCGTCGAAGCCGTGAACGGTTGGCAGGTGCTCGTTTCGATCGCCGAGATGGTTCTTGCCGAATTGCCCGGTAACATAGCCCTGCGGCTTGAGCAGTTCCGCGAGTGTCGGATCCTTCTCCGACAGCCCTTCTTTGGCCCCGGGCAGACCGACCTTCAGGAGGCCGGTGCGGAAGCAGGATTGGCCGGTAATGAATGCGGCGCGGCCTGCGGTGCAGGATTGCTGGGCGTAGTGATCTGTGAAGATTGCGCCCTCTTTGGCAATCCGGTCTATGTTCGGTGTGCGGTAGCCCATCATGCCCCTGTTATAGGCGCTGATGTTCCAGTAGCCGACGTCGTCGCCGAAGATGACGAGGATGTTTGGCTGTTTCGCGGTGTCTTGCGCTTGCGCCGGGCTGGTTGACGCGACTGGCGCCAGGGTTGCTGCTGCAAACAGCGAGACGCCACTCAACAGAAGGTCTCGGCGTCGCATCGACAATGCCGTCTGGCTTTCATGATCGGTCGAGCTGGGTTGCTTTTGCTTGTCACTCATCTCAAGTTCCTCCCTTGGTGTGCTTCTATTTTCAATGATCCCAGTTTGTCGGCGAGATTGACCCTTCCGCAGCAGTTCGCGTTAGCCGGCAGGCGCGTACCAGGTGGCGTCGATCTGAGGCGCGACGTTCCAGTTCGCGAACCTAACCGTGTATTGCGGCGCTCCGGTCACCCACTTGGTGGTGATGACGTATTTCATCGGCAGCCGCCGTTCGCCCTGCTCGATCCATATCTGCCAGTCAACGGCGTCGCCGCGAAATGCCAGATGATCGCCCTTGATCCCGGAAATATAGGCCGTGTCTACCACCGAACCCTCGTGGACTTCCGTCATCAACGCGGCATAGGGATCGGCCGACAACAGATCGGCACCGGCGGCGTCCATCCCGGTGGCCATGCGAACCTCTTCATCGATCGTCGGTCCCGGGCTCGCAAGCTGGGCATAAACGTTCAGCGCCTTGCCATAGACCGAAACAGTCTTGCCATCGAAACTGATTTCCGCATCGGCATAGGGACCCTTGCGGGTAATGAAGAGCTTGCCGGGGCGAGAGATGGTTGCCGTGCCCGAGGCGCTGAACTGGATCTTCTGTCCGGCATTGTCGACGATCGCGATCAGATAGTCCCGGCTGAACTCGATCTGCTTCGCAGAGCGCCACTCGGCAAGGACCGCATCCCTGACCGTCTCGAAGGGCTTCAGCACGGTCGCCGTGTGCTGCGTGACGAGCACCAGATGAAAGCCATAGCCGGATTTCACC
>NZ_JAOWPS010000003.1 GCF_025753795.1 Mesorhizobium sp. YC-39 | reverse complement strand
CCGGAACCCGCCGAATACGTCAAGATCTGCGACGTCTACGGCGCTGGCTATTTCTACATTCCCGGAACCGAAACCTGCCTGCGCATCGGCGGCTATGTCCGCTACGACATCGGCGTCGGTGACGTGGGTTCGTTCGACGGTGCGACGTCCGCCGATGTTGAGGACGGCGGCAGCAACGACACCTACTACAAGAAGGCCCGTTTCGCGCTGAAGACCTGGACCGGCCAGGAAACCGAACTCGGCACCTTGAAGACCTACACCGAGACCCGCTTCAACTTCCAGAACAACAACCGTGATGCGGGCTTCGTCGGTGACGTCAATCCTGCCTACAGCACCGGTGTTTCGCTGAACTTCGCCTGGATCCAGCTCGGCGGCCTGCGTGTCGGTAAGGACGAATCGGCCTTCGATACGTTCATCGGCTATGCCGGCAACGTCATCCAGGATACGCTGGTTCCCTATGGCGGCTTCGACACCAACGTCGTCCAGTACTACTTCGATGCCGGCAACGGCTTCTCGGCCGTTGTCTCTCTCGAAGAAGGCTCGGGCGGCGGCGTTGATGGTTTCTACGGCGTCGGCACGATCGACAGCTACGTTCCGCATGTCGTCGGCGGCGTGAAGTGGACGCAGGGTTGGGGCGCCATCACCGGTGTCATCGCCTATGACAGCAACTATGAAGAAGTGTCCGGCAAGGTTCGTTTGGACGTGACTGTCAACGATGCAATTTCCCTGTTCATCATGGGCGGCTACGGCACCGATGACAACCTGACGGACCCGACCTATGTCTTCGCAGCTGGCGGCCGCGGCTTCTACAAGCCGTGGGATGGCAACTGGGCGTTTTGGGGTGGTGGCACCTACAAGTTCAACGAGAAGACCTCGTTCAACACCCAGATCTCTTATGACGAAGGTGAAAACCTCGGCATCGCAGCCAACATCGCTTATGACGTTGTCCCGGGCCTGACGATCACGGCCGAAGTCGATTACGTCAATGCAGGCTCGATCGACAATCTCGATGGCCTGAACCACAACTGGACCGGTATTACTGATGGCGACGACGCCATCGGCGGCATGCTCCGCTTCCAGCGCTCGTTCTAAAGGCTGGACTTAATACAAGTGCAATTCCAGCCCGGGCGCTTCAACGCCCGGGCTGTTTTGTTTCGTGACTGGACCAAGGCAAACAGAAGGAACAGGGGGTAACGGTAGCTGAATAGGTCCGTGGGACGATTTCGTGGGATCCGTCGATGGGCGGATGAAATCACAACCGCGTGATCAAAACTCTTGAAAGGGCGCTTCCAAGCGGGTAGGTGTGAATGCCATCCACTCGGGGGTGTGGCGAATGATGACGACCGAAGCGATTCAAGAGGAAGACCCCTCTGATCATTTTTCGATATTTTCTTCTCAAATCTCGAAGATAAAATACAGTTACAACAAGATACGGGAAGTAAAGTCGTACAGGGTCGGAGAGCTGTTTTCAGCATACCGGGACATACTTTGGGATGATGGGCGGCATAAATACAATGTCAGCTCCTTCATCGGCGAAATCGATGAGATTCTCCTCGGAGAGCGTTTCAGCGCTTTTGACCAGGGCACCCTGGACAACCTAATCGGCACCTTGCGCCAGCGCGGCAACAGCAACGCAACCATCAACCGGAAGATGGCTGCTCTCAGCAAACTGCTGCGCAAGGCTCATAAGATGGGAGATATCCACAGCCTGCCCGAGTTCCGCCGCCAGAAGGAGCGGGCAGGGCGGATTCGCTTCCTGGAAAGGGACGAAGAGGCACGGCTGTTTGCCGCCATCAAGAGCCGCAGCGAGGATGCCTACCGGCTCTCCGTTTTTCTCGTCGACACCGGATGCCGTCTTGGCGAGGCGCTCGGCTTGATCTGGAACGATATCCAGGAGCATCGCGTCAGCTTCTGGATCACCAAATCCGGCCGCAGCCGCACCATTCCGATGACCGAGCGGGTAAAGGAAGTGATCAAGCTGCCGCCCACCGAGGGCCGGCGGCCCAAGGGCCCGTTCACCAAGCTCAGCCAGGCGCAGTTTCGCGCCATCTGGAACGATGCCAAAGCCGAAGTTGGTCTTGGCGCCGACGATCAGGTGGTGCCGCATATCTTGCGTCACACCTGCGCCTCGCGTCTCGTCCAGGGCGGCATCGACATCAGGCGCGTGCAGATGTGGCTCGGCCACCAGACGCTTTCGATGACCATGCGCTACGCGCATCTTGCCACCAACGACCTCGATGGCTGCGTCACCGTGCTGGAAACGCCTCGCAGCGGGGCGGCGGCTGGGAGTGCTGAAAGCTCTGTGTTTTCGTCTCCATTGACGACGCCTTCGGCATCGCCGAGCGAGCATAAGGCCGAACCGACGGCCGCAAAGGCACCGAGGAAAAGCTCGAAAGCCAAGTAAGCCCTGGCCATTTCTATACTTCTGTAACCACCCCAGGACCGATCAGGTCTTGGGGTTTTACTTCAACTGGACTTGAGCTCCGCCCGATCCAGAAAAGCAGCGATGGCGCCGAGCAGGCCGCCGGTCTCCAGAAAAGGCGCGTGGCCCTGGCCCTCGACCGTGATCGTCTGGATATCGCGATGCCGCTTTCGCATCTGTTCGAGCGTTTCGACGGATAGCAGTTTCGAATTGGCGCCGCGTATGGCAAGCAACGGGATTGCCGCCAGCGCCTCGAATTGCGGCCACAGATCAGGCAGCGGCTGGGTGAGGTCGAGACCTGCCAGCGTCTGGATCAGTCGAGGGTCGAAATCCGGCAACAGCCCCTCCTCTGTCTCGCGGTAGAGCGCCCACACCATCCGTTCCCAATCCGCAGCGCTCAGGGCAGGGAAGTCGCCGCCATGCGCACCGCGCTGGGCACTGATCGCCTCGGCACGGGTTTTCGGCTTCGGCGAGGGATCGAGATAGGAGCGGATATGGGCAAAGCCGTCGGCCTCGACCACGGGGCCGATGTCGTTGAGGACAATGGCTTTCAGCACGGATGGCTTCATAGCACCGAGCACATGGATGATCAGCCCGCCCCGCGACGTGCCGACGAAGGCCGCTTCCTCAATCCCCAGCGCTCCCAGCCCGGCGAGGATATCGCCAGCTTCGACGCCGACATTGTAGTGGCTGATATCGGGGTCATAGGCGGATTGTCCGCGTCCGCGATAGTCGAAGGCGACAATTTTTCTCGCCGCCCGCCCCGACAGATGCAGCGCCAACTCGTGGAAATCGCGGGCATTGCGGGTCAGGCCCGGCAAGCAGACGACCGGCCAGTGGCCGGAGTTTGCTTCGCCATAGATGCGGGCATGGAGTTTTAGCCCGTCGGGCGAGGCGTAGAAGAAATCGGAAAAGCCTTCGGTCATCTGAACTCGATTCCTACCTGCCGGATCGTCTCCCGACTGCTACAGGCGAGGGCGGGCGCGGTCAAATGAGCAGGGCTCCTCCTTCTCCCCTTGTTGTGGGAGAAGGTGAATCGGCGCGCAGCGCTGAGACGGTTGAGGTGTGCTGGAAGCAATGAGGCGTCGGCGTTCCCTGGAACACCCCTCATCCGACCGAGCTTGGCTCGGCCTTCTTCTCCCACAAGGGGAGAAGGAGGAGCCTCAACTCCGTCCGTTCACCAGGTCTCCCACGATGTCGTACTTGCCGGAAATACGCATCTTGTAGACCTCGTAGTTCTCCATCACGCGCTGCACGTAACTTCTTGTTTCCGTGTAGGGAATCCGCTCGATCCAGTCGACGACCGCATCCACGTCCTTGCCGCGCGGGTCGCCATATTTGGCCACCCACTGGGCGGCGCGGTTGGGGCCGGCATTGTAGCCGGCGAAGGTCAGCACGTAGGAGCCGTTGAAGCGGCCGAGCTGTTCGCCGAGGAAGGCGGCGCCCAGCGTCGCGTTGTAGCCGGCATCGGTGGTCAGCCGCGCCTGCGAGAAAGTCATGCCCGCCTTCTTCGCCAACTGCTTGGCGGTCCCCGGCATGAGCTGCAACAGCCCGCGTGCTCCGGCGCTGGAGACCGCGCCGATGTTGAATTCGCTTTCCTGGCGGGCGATCGCATAGGCCAGCGCCTTGCCGGAGCCGGAGATGTTGGCGCTGTCGGGAATGACGCCGAGCGGATGCGACAGCGCGCCAACGTCGATGCCGCGCGCGCCGGCGATTTTGCCGACTTTCAGCGCCAGGAAATGGTTGCCCTGCTTTTCAGCCATCATGGCCAGCAGCGCCAGTTCTCCCGGACTGGTCAATTGCCCGGCAAGGTCGCGGTAAAGCGTATCGGCATAGCGCTCGTAGCCGGCCTCCTGCAGCCGCTTGATGGCGCTGACGGCCTCGCGGCCGGCGAAGTTCTGCCGGTCAGCCGCGCTCGGCTGCGGATAGGCGATGTTAAGGCTCCGCCGGCCGACACGCTCGCCGGCGAGCTGGCCGTAGAAGGTGGTGCCGTATGTGGCGGCGCGGGTGAAGTAGTCCTTGGCGCTGCCGGGGCCGCCGGCTTCGGCGGTACGGCCAAGCCAGTAATAGGCGCGCGACAGCGACATCGGCCCCTGGGCGAGATCGGCGATCCGCGCGAAGTGCTTGGCGGCGGTGTCGGGGTCGTTGAGGCCGCGCAGCGCGTACCAGCCGGCATGGAACTCGGCTTCAGCTGCGTTGGCGGCGCTTTCGGCGGCGTGTGCCGCGACGATTTTATAGGCGGTCTTCATGTCGCCCTGGTCGACCAGTTCGCGCGACAGCACGCGGCGCTCGACCCACCAGGCGTCCGGATCGACCAGCGCGTCACGGTCGGCCGGCGCCTGCATCACCACCGCGGCAGCGTCGGAAAACTTATCCTGCTTACGCAGATATTCGGCCTCGGCGAAGAGATAGCCGGCCGAACGCTGTGCGGCGGGCACCGCCTTTAGCAGTCTGGCGGTGTTCTTGTCGCCCTTGGCCGCTGCCGCCCACGCATCGGCCAGTTGCTGGGCGCCTGCGAGACCAGCGACGCGCAGCGCCGAATTGACCCGGTCGGCATAGAACATGCGCTCCATGCGGTAACGGTGGTCGGCGGCAGGGATGAGCTTGCCGAATTCCTGAACGATTGCCGCCTCGTCCCTGGCTTCCAGCTTTTCAGTGCGCCAGAACGGCGACAGCACCGAGCGTGCCGCCTTGGCATTGCCCAGCGCCAGGTAGGAGCGTGCCAGGATCACCACGCCCTCTGGCGTCCGCGGCTGGCTGCCGCCAAAGGCCTGGACCACGACTTGCGGGGCGGGGTTCTCGCGGTAGAGCGCGCGCTCGCTGTTTTCGCGCAAGGCCATCGTGCCTGGCCAGGCCGGCAACATCTTGGCGGCATCGGCAATGTCGCCGCTCGGCACCTGATCGCCGCCATAGAGCGCGATCGCCCAGGCAAGGATATGCCGGTCGAGCGAATTGGCCGGCAGGCTCTCGCGCACCTGGCGCGCACGGGCAATGTCGTTGGCCGCCAGCGCATCGAGGCCGCTCTTCAACCTGGTGATGCTGGCGGTTGGGGAGGTATCTTGCTTGTCTTGCAGGCTCGGCATCGGGATGGCCGATGTGACCTGTACATCGACGTTGCTGCCGACCGCCACGCCCGGCATCAGCATGGCAGTGGCGCCAAGCAGAGCGAAAAGGTGAGGCCGTCCGGTCGGCATGGTTTGCGTCATTCCTGTCTTTGCACAGACCAAAAGGCACAGATATTCTGAAGCCTAGTCGCCCGTGGTGAAGAGCACGTAAACAAAAGCTTATCGAGGTCGTTCAAATTGCGCTTGCTGGCACCAATGCGCGTCGCGTCTGAACGGATTCATGCGACGCGCTTTGGTTCTTGTTTTATGCATGTCGTTATCCCAAAACCGGTTTCCACTTTTGGGCGACATGCATGATGCTTGCCGCGCAACAATGTCGAGACTATGGTGCGCCGCTTCGCTTTCGGCTAGAAGGCGCCCACGACAGACCAAGAGACTGTTTCGAAAATCGCTCTGGCGAGTCATATGGTGGTGGTTTCGAGAACCGGAGCGCAGCGGACATTTGGGTCCGTGAGCACCGGAAGCGCAGAAAACGCCATCAGATGGCCGCCAGAGTAGAGTTTCCAAACAGGCTCAGAAAAGTCCCAAGGAGTTGGACGATATGCTGAGAGGCTCGCTCACCGCGCTCGTGACACCGTTCGAAAAGAGCGGCCGTTTCGACGAGAAAGCCTTTCGTGCGTTCATCGAATGGCAGCTCGGCGAGGGCACGACGGGCCTCGTCCCGGTCGGCACCACCGGCGAGTCGCCGACGCTGTCGCATGATGAGCATCGCCATGTCGTCAAGGTCTGCATCGAGGTGGCCAAGGGCCGCGCCCCTGTCGTCGCCGGCGCCGGCTCTAACAACACCGCAGAGGCGGTCGGTCTGGTCCAGTATGCCGAAAAGGCCGGTGCCGACGCGGCGCTCGTCGTCACGCCCTACTACAACAAGCCGACGCAGCGCGGCCTCTATGCGCATTTCGCCGCTGTCGCCAAGGCGACCAGCCTACCGATCATCATCTACAACATCCCGCCGCGCTCGGTGATCGACCTGATGCCCGAGACGATGGGCCGGCTGGCTCACGACTTCAAGAACATCGTCGGCGTCAAGGACGCCACCGGCAAGGTCGAGCGGGTCTCCGAGCAGCGCGCCACCTGCGGCAAGGATTTCATCCAGCTTTCGGGCGAGGACGCCTCCGCGCTCGGCTTCAATGCCCATGGCGGCGTCGGCTGCATCTCGGTGACGTCGAATGTCGCGCCCAGGCTCTGCGCCGAATTCCAGGAGGCGACGCTTTCCGGCGACAGCGTCAAGGCACTGGAGTTACAGGACCGCCTGTTGCCGCTGCACAAGGCGATCTTCCTGGAGCCCGGCGTGTCCGGCGCGAAATACGCGCTGTCGAAGCTTGGCAAGGTCGAGAATGTGCTGCGCTCGCCGCTGATGACGGTCGAAGCCTCGACCGCCGAGAAGATCGATGCGGCCATGAAGCACGCCGGCTTGATTAATTAGGGATGAGGCGCCACCTCTCCGCATCATGAATCAAGTCAGAAAAGCCGATCCCAACAACAAGACCGTTGCCGAAAACCGCAAGGCGCGGTTTTCCTATGAGGTGCTCGACACGATCGAGGCCGGTCTTGTGCTGACCGGCACCGAGGTCAAGTCGCTGCGCCAGGGCCAGGCCAACATCCAGGACAGCTACGCATCGGTCGAAGGCGGCGAGATCTGGCTGATCAACTCTTACCTCCCGGAATATCTGCAGGCCAACCGCTTCAATCACGAGCCACGCCGGCGCAGGAAACTTCTGCTCAACAAGCGCGAGATGGCCAAGCTGTCGCAGAGCGTCGACCGCGAAGGCATGACGCTGGTGCCGCTGAAGATCTATTTCAACGACCAGGGCCGCGCCAAGCTGCTGCTCGCCGTCGGTCGTGGCAAGAAGCTGCACGACAAGCGCGAGACCGAGAAGCAGCGCGACTGGTCGCGCGAGAAGGGCCGGTTGCTGAAGGAGCGTGGGTGAGAAACCTCCCGCTCTAGCCTGAAAAAAGCCGGCGTCTGGCTTTCAGGTTTCAAACAGCCGGAGCCCGCGGACACAAGGGATAGTCTTGAAGAACCGGATCATCCTCTGGGGCGCAGCGAGTCTGGTTTTAGCCGGTCTCGTCGCGGCCGGCGGCCTTTTCTATTTCCACACCTTCTCGCCGGATCGTGACAGATTTCCGGTAAGGGGCATCGACGTTTCCCATCATCAGGGTAAGATCGACTGGCCGCGTGTCGCCGCCGACGATGTCGCCTTCGCAGTCATCAAGGCGACCGAAGGCGGCGATCATGTCGACGATGCCTTCGCCACCAATCTGAGTGAGGCCAGGGCCGCGGGTCTTGCCGTCGGCGCCTATCATTTCTTCACCTTCTGCCGGCCGGGAGCCGATCAAGCGAAGAATTTCATCTCCATTGTGCCGCGCGATCAGCCTCTGCTGCCGCCGGTGGTGGATGTCGAATTTGGCGGCAATTGTCCGCAGCGGCCATCTCCCGAGCAGCTGGATGCCGAGCTTGCAGCATTTCTCGGGCCGGTCGAGGCAGCATTCGGCAAGACAGCGATCGTCTATGTGACCGACGAGGCCGCCAAGATCTATGCCGAACAGATTGCCGGCCGCCCGCACTGGCGTCGTTCGCTGGCGTTGCGGCCGAGCCATGACGACTGGATCTACTGGCAGTACCACAACAAAGGCCGTGTCAATGGCATCGAGGGCGACGTCGACCTCAATGTTTTGCAGGGCGGACCGGAGAAATTGGCCGAGCTGTTTGCCGCGACGCCTTCCGACTCTATTCCTGCAGAAACGCCGCGATCTCCTTGAAAAGGTTAAGGAACATCTCTGCTGTCGAAACGCCGATTGTAGCGCCAGGATGACTGGAATCCTGCGCTCACGCCGCGGCTTGTGACGCCTGCGGGCCGAGCATCACATTCGCATCGCCCCAGGCCTTGAGCGCTGTGATTACCGGCTCCAGGCTCCTGCCGCGCGGCGTCAGGCTGTATTCCACCTTCGGCGGCACCTCGGCATAGACTTTGCGAGCGATGAGCCTATCGGCTTCCAACTCGCGAAGCTGGTTGGTCAGCATGCGCTGCGTGCAGTTCGGAATGCGTCGGCGTATCTCGTTGAAGCGCAGCGTGCCTTCGAACAGATGGTAGAGCACGACGCCTTTCCACTTCCCGTCGATGTAGCGGAGCGTGCCCTCCACGGTGCAGCCGGGGCTGCAATCGAATCGCTCATGGCGAATGCGCGGCATGACGGTATCCTTTTCGACACTATGTGCTTTATATGTGCATTCTTGCGCTTGACACACATAATCCGCATCTCTGCCCCAGACAACGCTCAACAGCAATCGCGGAGATCAGAATGCGCGCCGTCGGCTATCAAATCCCAGCCCCCATCACCGATGAGTCGTCCCTCGTCGATATCGACTTGCCCAAGCCAGAGCCGAAAGGCCGTCAACTGCTGGTCGAGGTGAAGGCGATCTCGGTCAATCCGGTCGACACCAAGATCCGCAAAAGCGCCAAACCCGAAGCCGGAAGCTGGCGCGTGCTTGGTTGGGACGCTGCCGGCCGAGTGGTCGCCACGGGTCCGGATGCCAACCTGTTCAAGCCCGGAGACGACGTCTTCTATTCCGGTGCGCTGGCGCCGCAAGGCACCAATGCCGAGTTCCACCTCGTCGATGAGCGCCTTGTCGGCCGCAAGCCCGGCTCGCTCGACTATGCGTCAGCGGCGGCGCTGCCGCTGACGGCAATTACCGCCTTTGAGACGCTGTTCGATCGCCTTGACGTGAAGAAGCCGGTCGTAGGCGCCGCGAATGCCATCGTGATCATCGGCGGTGCAGGCGGCGTCGGTTCAATTGCGGTCCAGCTTGCGCGCCAGCTGACCGATCTGACGGTGATCGCCACCGCATCGAGGCCTGAAACGCGTGACTGGGTGCTTGGGCTTGGCGCCCATCACGTCGTCAATCATTCCAGGCCGCTCGCTGCAGAAGTCGCAGCACTCGGCATCGGCGCACCGGCCTTTGTGTTCTCGACAACCAACACAGACAAACACCTGGCCGAAATCGCCGAATTGATCGCACCGCAGGGCCGTTTCGGGTTGATCGACGATCCCCAGATGCTCGACATCAATCCGTTCAAGCGCAAGAGCGTCTCGGTGCATTGGGAGCTGATGTTCACCCGGTCGATATTCGAGACGGCGGATATGGCCGCACAGGGCGAACACCTCAACGAATTGGCCCGGCTTGTCGACGCAGGCACCATCCGCACGACGTTGGGCGAGACGTTCGGCCCTATCAACGCCGCCAATCTGAAGCGCGCCCATGCGTTGATCGAGACCGGCAAGGCCAAGGGCAAGATTGTCCTCGAAGGTTTTTGATCCGAGGTAGCCAGCCCGAATCTAACTCTGCAGAAAGGCCTCTATCTTGCTAAAAACATTGACGAACATCGCCTCGGTCAAAACGCCCGTATTGGTGTTGTAGCGCGAGCAGTGATAGCTGGAAAACAGCGTGATGCCGCCGGCCTGTTGCTGTCCGCCATGCCGGAAGGGATGGGCGGCAACACGCCCACCCAGCGCCCTGACCGTCGACTGGTGGGCGATCGAGCCGAGCGCCAGCACGGCGCGCAGATTGGGAAACCGCGCAATCGTCGGCACCAGGAACGTCCGGCAGGTGGCAATCTCCGCACCCACCGGTTTGTTCTCCGGCGGCACGCAGCGCACCGCATTGGTGATCGCCGTTTGGACAAGCTCCAGCCCGTCGTCGGGCCGCGCCTTGAATTCGCCTCGCGCCAGACCGTGCGCAATCAGCGTGCCGTAGAGCAGGTCGCCGGCATAGTCGCCGGTGAAGGGACGCCCGGTTCGGTTGGCGCCGCGCAGGCCGGGCGCCAGCCCGACGATCAAAAGCCGCACCGCATCTTCGCCCTCCGGCGGCAGGAAGGTTGGCACCGGCGCGTTGAACCAGGATGGTTCGCGGCGTCGCCATTCGGCGATGAAATCATGCAGCCGCGGGCAAAGCGGGCAATCGCGGTCGGGTTCCGGGGAGGCGACCAAGGGAGCGGGGGTCGGAGCGGTCAAGGCTGCTGCCGTCAAAAGTCGTCCTCGTCGACTTCGGCCGGCTCGGGCCGGCGCACCGGCCTTTCGGACGGATCGCGGCCCACATCGTTCTTCAGCGTCATAAGATCGATGAAATGGTCGGCTTGCCGGCGCAGATCGTCGGAGATCATCGGCGGTTGCGAGGCCATGGTCGAGACGATCGACACCTTGCGGCCGCGCCGCTGCAGCGCCTCGACCAGCGTGCGGAAATCGCCGTCGCCGGAAAAGATGACATAGTGGTCGACGACATCGGCGAGCTCCAGCGCATCGACGGTCAGCTCTATGTCCATATTGCCCTTGATCTTGCGGCGGCCGGTCGAGTCGGTGAATTCCTTGGCGGGCTTGGTCACCACCTTGAAGCCGTTATAGTCGAGCCAGTCGATCAGCGGCCGGATCGAGGAATATTCCTGGTCCTCGACCAGCGCCGTGTAATAGTAGGCGCGCAGCAGGTAGCCACGCTTCTGGAAGCTCGACAAAAGCTTGCGGTAATCGATGTCGAAGCCGAGCGCGCGCGACGTGGCGTAGAGATTGGCGCCGTCGATGAAAAGGGCGATTTTCTCACGAGGATCGAACATGGAAATATCCTTTTTCGAAATAAACGGTCGTCAAAATGCGCAGTGACTATCGGTCGGCTCTTAATAAACCGGCTGACCTCTCATCATTCGAGATAACGCCAGTTTTACGGCAAACCAAGGGTGCGGTGCTGTACTGCAAGCAATTGTGATCGGACGCCGGATCGTTGCTGGCGGTCGGCGCCCCGAATCCCGGTGTTGAATCCCGGTATTGGCCCGGCCCGGCCTCATATTGCCATGAAGCTTGTATTTTGGCGGCGTTCGGGTTATGGACCGCGCCTGTTTTCCATCAAATCCAGGCACGAAAGGGGCAATCCATGGCCCGCGTAACCGTTGAAGATTGCATCGACAAGGTCGACAACCGCTTCGAGCTGGTGCTGCTCGCCGGCCACCGCGCCCGTCAGATCAGCCAGGGCGCGCCGATCACCGTTCCTCGCGACAACGACAAGAACCCGGTCATCGCGCTGCGCGAGATCGCTGACGAGACGCTGTCGCCCGACGACCTCAAGGAAGATCTGATCCACTCGCTGCAGAAGCATGTCGAGGTCGACGAGCCGGAAGCTGACGGCGAGGCCATCGCCGACCAGACCGGTGCCCCGGTTGCCGCGGCCGACGCCGACGACGCCGAAGACAACATCGCCTTCGACCGCATGACCGAGGAAGACCTGCTGGCCGGCATCGAAGGCCTGGTGCCGCCGGAAAAAAGCGACGACTATTGATCCTTGGCATAGCTGCCGACACTTTCGTATCGGCGGTTTCGTGGCTATCTATGACATGCGCCGCATTCCAGTGCGGCGCATGATTCATTTCAGCACCGCGAGATCCCGCCCATGATGCGTCAGTATGAGCTTGTCGAGCGCGTCCAGCGCTACAAGCCTGACGTCAACGAGGCGTTGCTCAACAAGGCCTATGTCTATGCCATGCAGAAGCATGGCCACCAGAAGCGTGCCTCCGGCGATCCCTATTTCTCGCACCCGCTCGAAGTCGCCGCCATCCTCACCGAAATGCACATGGACGAGGCGACCATCGCGGTTGCCCTGCTGCACGACACGATCGAGGACACCACGGCGACCAGGGCCGAGATCGATGAACTGTTCGGCCCGGAAATGGGCAAGCTGGTCGAGGGCCTGACCAAGCTCAAGAAGCTTGATCTGGTCTCCAAGAAGGCCGAGCAGGCGGAAAACCTGCGCAAGCTCCTGCTGGCGATCTCGGAAGACGTGCGCGTGCTTCTGGTCAAGCTCGCCGACCGCTTGCACAATATGCGCACCCTCGACCATGTGCCGGAGGCCAAGCGCCTGCGCATCGCCGAGGAGACGATGGACATCTATGCGCCGCTGGCCGGGCGCATGGGCATGCAAGGCATGCGCGAGGAGCTGGAGGAGATCGCCTTCCGCTACATCAATCCGGAAGCCTATCGCGCCGTCACCGCCCGGCTGGCCGAGATATTCGAGCGCAACAAGGGCGTGCTGTCCGAGATCGAGAAGGCGCTGTCCACCCTGTTCGACAAATATTCGATCAAGGCCGAGGTCAAGAGCCGCCAGAAGAAGCCATGGTCGGTGTTCCGCAAGATGGAGGCCAAGGCGCTGTCCTTCGAACAACTCTCCGATATCTTCGGCTTCCGTGTCGTCGTCGAGACGGTCGAGGATTGCTATCGGGCCCTCGGCGCCATCCACACCACCTGGTCGATGGTGCCCGGCCGCTTCAAGGACTACATCTCGACGCCGAAGCAGAACGACTATCGGTCGATCCACACCACCATCGTCGGGCCGTCGCGCCAGCGTGTCGAGCTGCAGATCCGCACCCACCAGATGAACAAGATCGCCGAATACGGCGTTGCCGCGCATTCGATCTACAAGGACACCGGCGGCAAGGTGAACGGCACCGCTCATGCGATCTCGAAGGAGACCAACGCCTATGCCTGGCTGCGGCGTACCATCGAGCAGCTTGCCGAAGGCGACAATCCCGAGGATTTCCTCGAGAACACCAAGCTGGAGCTGTTCCAGGACCAGGTGTTCTGCTTTACGCCCAAGGGCATGCTGATCGCGCTGCCGCGTGGTGCCACGCCGATCGACTTCGCCTATGCCGTGCACACCGATGTCGGCGACACCTGCGTCGGCGCCAAGGTCAATGGCCGCATCATGCCGCTGATGACCGAGCTGAAGAATGGCGACGAGGTCGAGATCATCCGCTCCAAGGCACAGGTGCCACCGGCCGCCTGGGAATCGGTCGTCGTCACCGGCAAGGCGCGCTCGGCGATCCGCCGCGCCACCAAGAACGCCATCCGCAAGCAGTATTCGGGTCTCGGCATCCGCATCCTGGAGCGCGCCTTCGAACGGTCCGGCAAGACTTTCACCAAGGAAAGCCTGAAGTCGGTGCTGCATCGGCTGGCGCGCAAGGACATCGAGGATGTGCTGGCCTCGGTCGGTCGCGGCGAGCTTGCCTCCACCGACGTCATGAAGGCGGTGTTCCCGGATTTCAAGGACGAACGCGTGACGCTGGCGGCGCCCAAGCAGCGCGAGGAGGGCTGGTCGAAGATCCGCAACGCCGCCGGCATGCTGTTCCAGATCCCCGGTCGCGCCGCGCGCAAGGACAAGAACCAGCCGCGCGACGGCTCAATCCCCATCCGCGGCGTGCGCGGTGACCTGCCGGTGCGCTTCGCGCCGGAAGGTGCCGTGCCCGGCGATCGCATCGTCGGCATCATCCAGCCGGGAACCGGCATCACCATCTACCCGATCCAGTCGCCCGCGTTGCAAGCCTTCGATGACCAGCCCGAGCGCTGGATCGATGTGCGCTGGGACATAGACGAGCGCACCAAGGAGCGGTTTCCCGCCCGCGTCTCGGTCACCGCCATCAATGCGCCGGGTTCGCTGGCCGACATCGCCCAGGTCGTTGCCTCCAACGATGCCAACATCCACACCTTGTCGATGGTGCGCACGGCGCCCGATTTCACCGAAATGCTGATTGATCTCGAAGTCTGGGATTTGAAGCACCTGAACCGGCTGCTCTCGCAGCTCAAGGAAAATTCGAGCGTCAGCGATGCAAGGCGCGTGAATGGCTGATGCCCCCAACATATTTGGAGACGAGGCGCAGATGAACACCGATGAAGTGCTGGGCATTTTCCGTGAAGCCGGCGCCGTTCTCGAAGGGCATTTCATCCTGACGTCGGGTTTGCGAAGCCCGGTCTTCCTGCAGAAAGCCCGCGTCTTCATGCATGCCGACAAGACCGAGCGCCTGTGCAAGGCGCTGGCCGAAAAGATCCGCGCCGCCGTGCCAGGCCGGATCGACTATGTCGTCGGCCCGGCGATCGGCGGGCTGATTCCGGCCTATGAAACCTCGCGCCATCTTGGCGCACCGGCGATCTGGGTCGAGCGGGAAGGGGGCGAGTTCAGGCTGCGCCGCTTCGAGATCGCAAAGGGGTCGCGCGTCGTCATCGTTGAGGACATCGTCACCACGGGCCTGTCGATCCGCGAGACCATCGATTGCTTGCGCGCGCTCGGCGCCGAGGTCGTTGCCGCAGCCTGCATCATCGACCGCTCGGCCGGCAAGACCGATGTCGGCGTGCCGCTGATCGCGCTCGCCGAATACGAGGTTCCGGCTTACCCGGCCGACAGGCTGCCGCCCGAACTCGCCGCCATTCCGGCCGTCAAGCCTGGCAGCCGAAACATCTGATGCGCCATGTACGAAAACAAGCACTTGAGCACACGCCACTTGAATCTCTTCGGGAGCGGTGCGCACTGACCGTGGCGCCGTCGTGATCGCCGGGATTGACCATTTCGTGCTGACGGTCCGCTCCGTCGAGGCAACCTGCGCCTTCTATCAGCGCGTCTTGGGGCTGAGGCGGCTCGACGAGCCGGACCGCCCGACCGCACTGCTGTTCGGCGCCCAGAAGATTAACCTGCACGAGGTTGGGCGCACCTTCGAGCCGAAAGCGAAGGCGCCGACGCCAGGCTCCGGGGATTTCTGCCTGGTCGCCGCGCGGCCGCTCGCCGAGATATGCGCCAGCCTGGCGGCCAATGGCGTTGCCGTGGAAGTCGGGCCGGTCGAGCGAATCGGTGCCCGTGGTCCGATGATGTCGGTCTATTTCCGCGACCCGGACGGCAACCTCGTCGAGGTCAGCGAATACCTGAAATAATACCTATTTTCGGCTGAGAACGAGGCGCATCGCGCAAGAGCGGCTTGCAGCCAGCCCGCTCGGCCTCCGGGCGCAGCAACTCGGCGCATCGTCCAGCATCCGATACCTGCTTCTGGTAAAATGACGCGCTCCAGCGTGTTCAGAGTGAGCGGGCCAAAGCGGCCGCTCAGGCCAATTCCGCTTCCACAGGGCAGTCGAGGCAAGCGGTATAATTACAGAGCCGGCAAATACGGTAGGCATGGTCTTCGTTGCTGACGAACCCACGCAGCAGCTTCGTGGCTAGTTTGCCGAACTGCTGTAACTCTTCCGAATCCAGAGTGGCGAGTGCTGACGCGAGCCCCCTCTGACGAGCCGAAAGAATAGCGCTGCAGGTCGTCTCACCCACGGGCGTGAGCCTTAGCGCTACCGCGCGGTGATCGTCAGGTGCTGAGAACCGAGCCGCCAATCCTTCCGCTACCAATCTGTCGACCAGTCGAACGGCGCCCGAATGCGACAGCGACAGAGCGCGGCGCAGCCTCTCGATCGACAATCCCGGCACGTGGCCAATGAGGGTGATGGCCGCAGCCGCAGGGCCGGGCTCCGGCGCTTTGGCCTGAGCGTCCCGCTGCAACGTGTCCGCAAAGGCGAGCGCCAGAGCCCCAATCACATTCTCGATCTTGGAATCAGCCATCAGGGAAAAATATGTGCTCCAAGCATATACATCAAGGCCAAATTATTATATGCTCGAAGCACATAAATTGAAGGAGACAGGCTATGCTTACCTCTGCAACGGCAACCGTGCCGTTCATGGCGTGCATCAATCAAGCCGGTGAACGCCTCACGGCTCTTGGCCGTGCCGTCGCCCTTTCGGGGGTGGTGCTCCCGCTGCTGTTGATCGGCATTTTGAAATTCACCTCAATCGAGATCGAGGCGCTTAAGCCATTTGTTGAGAATACGCCGTGGCTGGCCTGGCTCTATCCCGCGTTCGGATTTGCTGGGGCTAGCTACTTCCTTGGCGTGGTCGAACTGGGCACAGCGCTCTTGCTGCTTGCGTCTCTCCGTAGCATTTGGGCCGGAAACATGGGAGGCGCCATGGGTTCAATCACTTTTGCGCTGACAGCCTCGACAATGCTCACTCTACCGATCTGGGAAACGGGATCGGGAGGATTTCCCTTCCTCAATGGGTTAGGTGCCTTCTTGATCAAGGATGTCGCGCTGCTCGGCGTGAGCTTGGTCGTATTGGGCGGCAGCCTGCAGCGACTCGTGTCGAGCTTTGACCGGGAAATTGATCGTGGCGACGAAAGGCGTAGCGAGGTGTGAGAACATGACGCTACTCGCTATCTGGCGCAGGACGGACAACCCGGGGCACGATGTCGTGCAACTCAAGCAGACCGATCTCGGCTGGCTCCTTGATGGAACTGCCGTGTACCTCTCGGAGGCGGGTCCCGCACGTTTGGACTATACCGTGCAACTGGCCGAAGATTGGAGGACCACGTCCGGCACGGTTCGCGGATTCATTGGAGCTCAGACAGTCGACCTCACGATCGTCCGCAGCGAAACCGGCTGGACCATTAATGGGCAGCCGCAGCCGGCGGTTCAATCGATGGTCGACCTGGACTACAGCTTCACTCCGGCGACGAACCTACAACAACTCCGCAGGATGAACCTTAAGGTCGGCGACAAAGCGGATTTTCCGGTGGCTTGGCTGGTTGCCGGTGCCTCGACTTTGGCTGTGCTCCCGCAAACCTACAATCGCGTGAGCGAAACCGAGTATGCCTACGAGGCGCCGACAGTACCCTACCGAGCCACGCTGCTCATTCCCGATGCCGGCTTTGCTCAAGATTATCCCGACGGCTGGGTTTCCGAGACCGGCAACACCGGCGGAGCGGCTGACTTGCAGGCTGCGCTCAACTGGTAAAGCTTGTCCTGACTTGCTGGTCGAGATCGCGGCCGTGGGTATCATGACTTGGGTGGCGCCTCCTCAAATCCGCCGCGATTGTACCCTCCTCCAAGCGGCGAAACGCCGATGTGGGCGGGGGAAGCACGCAGTTGTTCGGCCGCCGGTGTGTCGCTATATCAAAGTCGTGGTTGCCTTTCGGCGACCGCAGAGCGCAAGATGTGGCCGTCGAGCCCCTTGGCCAGAGATGGCCGGGCGTCATGAACCGGGAACTGGAACAGAGTGCTTTTTCGACGCCGCAAGCCTGATGGTGTTCTCGAGCGCGTGCGTACCTATCTGTGGCCGCGCCGCTCGTTCTCACGCTCGCTGCGGTATTTTTCCAAGCGCATCCTGCGGCTTAAGGCCACTCCGCATGCCGTGGCGGCCGGTGTTGCGGCGGGCGTCTTCGCCTCGTTCTTTCCGCTCGGCTTTCACTTCATCATCGCCTTTGCCGTCTCCTGGGTCATCGCGGGCAATCTTGTGGCGGCCGCGCTCGGCACGGCGCTTGGCAATCCTCTGACCTTCCCGCTGTTGTGGGGCGCGTCCTGGGAGACCGGCAAGTTGATCCTGCACGAGCGCCTGCCGGCGCAAGGGCCGCCAGCGCATCTGGGCGACATGCTGCACAGTCTTTCCTTTTCGCAATTGTGGGGACCCATACTGAAGCCGATGACGATCGGCGCGGTACCGCTTGGCCTGATCTTCGGGCTGTTGTTCTACGGCATCACGCGCTGGGGCATGGCCGCCTTCCGCGAGCAACGGCGCAAGCGCCTGGCCGAAAGAGCCGGCAGGACCGGGCGGGAAGTTCCCGCGGAATGATCATCGGCATCGGCAGCGACCTGATCGATATTAGACGCATCGAAAAATCGCTGGACCGTCATGGCCAGCGCTTCATCCAGCGCATCTATACCGAGGTCGAACAGGCCCGCTCCGAAAGCCGCGGCGCCCGCGCTGCATCCTACGCCAAGCGCTTTGCCGCCAAGGAGGCTTGCGCCAAGGCGCTGGGCACTGGTATCGCGCAAGGCGTATTCTGGCGCGACATGGGCGTCGTCAACATGGCCAGCGGCAAACCGACCATGGCGCTGACCGGCGGCGCTGCCGAGCAGCTGGCCAAAATCCTGCCTGCGGGGCACAGGGCGGCAATCCACCTCACCATCACTGACGAATTTCCGCTTGCTCAAGCCTTTGTGATCATCGAGGCGTTGCCGGTCGAAGAAGCGCCACATTGATTGCATCTGACCACCGGCATGACGTTGCCCAGCGCGCGCCGAGACTCTATACCAACCAACGCACAATCGAGGACGACATGAGCGTGGCTGAAAAATCCCAGAAGAAATCCGGCGGGCTTGGCGAAACCGTCAGCGTCATCGTCCAGGCGCTTTTGCTCGCGCTTGTCATCCGCACGCTCCTGTTCCAGCCGTTCTCGATCCCCTCCGGGTCGATGCGGCCGACCTTGCTCGAGGGCGACTATCTCTTCGTCACCAAATGGTCCTACGGCTTCTCCCGCTATTCGCTGCCGTTCGGGCCTGATATCTTTTCGGGCCGCATCTGGGCCGCCGAGCCGAAGCGCGGCGACGTGGTGGTGTTCAAGTTCCCGCCGGATCCCTCCGTCGACTACATCAAGCGCGTCGTTGGCCTGCCGGGCGACAAGATCCAGGTAAAGGACGGCCAGCTCTTCATCAATGGCGTCGGCGTGCCACGCCAGAAGGTCGGCCAGATCGACAATCGCGACATCACCGAAGAGAACGGACCGGTCGACGTCTATCGCGAGACCCTGCCGAACGGCGTCAGCTATGACACGCTCGACCTGACGCCGAATTCGATCGGCGACAACACCCGTGTATTTGACGTGCCGCCCGGCCACTATTTCATGATGGGCGACAACCGCGACAACTCCGCGGACAGCCGCTTCACTGTCGGCTTCGTGCCGGACGAGAATTTGGTCGGCCGCGCCAATCTCATCTTCTTCTCGATCGCCGGCGGCGCCAGCCCGCTCGAAATCTGGAAATGGCCGTCGCTGATGCGGGCGTCGCGCCTGTTCCACTTCGTCAACTGATGGCTTTGAAACGCCCCACTGGCGAAACATTGGCTGGTGTGGTGGAGGCCAGGACAGGGCATGCATTCAAGGACATGCGGCTGCTCGAGACCGCGCTGACCCATTCCAGCGCGGTCAAGGCGGTCAGGAACAACGAACGCCTCGAATTTCTCGGCGACCGGGTGCTTGGTCTCATCGTCGCCGATATGCTCTTCCAGCAGTTTCCTTCCGCTCCGGAAGGAGAAATCGCACCGCGCTTCAATGCGCTGGTCGATTCGCGCACATGCTCCGAGATCGGCGTTGAAATGGGGCTGGAAGATCTGGTTCGCGCCGACGCTGCCTTGAAGTCGCGGTCGCGAGGCTCGGGCGGCAATTACCTCGCCGATGCGGTCGAAGCTCTGATTGCGGCGATTTATCTGGATGGCGGCATCGACGCCGCCCGACGTTTCGTCATGCGTTACTGGGAGCCGCGCTCCAGCATGGTGGTCGTCAAGCCACCCAATCCCAAATCCGAATTGCAGGAATGGATTGCCAAGACCAGCGATGCCCGTCCTGAATACGTTATCCAAAACCGCGAAGGACCGGATCACCAGCCCGTTTTCACGGTTTGCGTGCGGGTTGACGGTTTTGCGCCGTCAAGTGGCACGGGAGGTTCGCGCAGGGCTGCTGAAGAAGCGGCGGCCTCGGCATTTCTGCTTCGCGAAGGCGTCTGGCCTAACCAAGGGGATGCGGCATGACCGCCACTGAAGACGCCGCCTCGCCTGCGGAAGCCGCCGCTACCCGTTCGGGTTTCGTCGCGCTGATCGGCGCGCCCAATGCCGGAAAATCGACGCTGGTCAATCAGTTGGTCGGCGCCAAGGTGTCGATCGTCACCCACAAGGTGCAGACCACGCGCGCGATCGTGCGCGGCATCGCCACGCATGAGAATGCGCAGATCGTTTTCGTCGACACACCCGGCATCTTCAAGCCAAAGCGGCGGCTGGACACGGCGATGGTTACCACAGCCTGGGGCGGCGCCAAGGACGCTGATGTCGTGCTGCTCCTGATCGACGCAGAGCGCGGCATCAGGGGCGATGCCGAGGCTATCCTCGAAAGGCTGAAGGATGTCCGCCAGCCGATGGTGCTGATCCTCAACAAGGTAGACCGGGTCAGACCCGAAGCGCTGCTGGCCCTGTCCGCGGCAGCGAATGAAAAAGTGCCCTTCAAGCGCACCTTCATGGTTTCGGCGCTGACCGGTTCCGGCTGCAAGGATCTGCTCGATTATCTCGCACAAACCTTGCCGGTCGGCCCCTGGTACTATCCGGAGGATCAGATCTCCGACCTGCCGATGCGCCAGCTCGCCGCCGAGATCACCCGCGAGAAGCTGTATCTCAGGCTGCATCAGGAACTACCCTATTCCTCGCATGTCGAAACCGAGAAATGGGAAGAGAAGAAGGACGGTTCGGTGCGCATCGAACAGGTCATCTATGTCGAGCGCGACAGCCAGAAGAAGATCGTGCTTGGCCACAAGGGCGAGACCATCCGCGCCATAGGCCAGGCGGCGCGCATGGAGATAGCAGGCATCCTCGAACAGAAGGTGCATCTGTTCCTGTTCGTCAAGGTGCGCGAGAACTGGGGCGACGATCCCGAGCGCTATCGCGAGATGGGGCTGGAGTTTCCGCATTAAGATCGAAATCGACACGGCTCTCGTCAGCCGACTGATCGGCATCCAATTCCCTCGGTGGAAGAACCTTGCGGTCAGGCCGGTTGAACCAGGCGGCTGGGACAACAGGACCTTTCATCTCGGCGACGAGATGCTCGTGCGGCTGCCGAGCGCTGCCGCCTATTCCCTGCAAGTCGAAAAAGAGCATCGCTGGTTGCCGAGGCTGGCCCCCTTGCTGCCGCTGCCGATCCCGGTGCCCCTGGCGATGGGAGCCCCGGCCGAGAACTATCCCTGGCATTGGTCAATCTATCGCTGGATCGAAGGCGAGACGGCAACGCGGGAACGTATCGCCAGCCCGTCGCAATTCGCGGCCAGTCTGGCCGAGCTCCTGGTCGCCTTGCAACGGATCGATCCCACCGGCGGGCCGGCGCCTGGGCAGCACAACTTTTTTCGCGGCGGGCCGCTCAGCGTCTATGATGGTGAAACCCGGCAGGCAATCGCCGCCCTCGATGGCAAGATCGACACGGAGGCCGCGAGTACGGTGTGGGAGGCAGCGCTTGCCGCGACATGGCAGGGTGCTCCCGTCTGGTTCCACGGCGACGTCAGTTGCGGAAACCTGTTGGTCAGGCAAGGCCGGCTGAGCGCCGTGATCGACTTCGGAACGTCGGGCGTCGGTGATCCCTCATGCGATCTGGCGATTGCCTGGACGCTGTTCGAAGGCGAGAGCCGGGAGGCGTTCCGTGATGGCCTTCCCGCCGATGAAGCAATGTGGGCGCGAGGCCGTGGCTGGACGCTGTGGAAGGCGCTGATCACGCTCGCCGGAGACATAGACGTCAATCCGGTCGAAATTGAAAAGTCCCGACATGTGATCAACGAAGTGCTCGCCGACCATACGCGCCGGATGTGATGCCGCGGCGCATGAGTTTCTGCAGCGGTCGCCAGCCAGTCAGGCAGCACCGCTGATGGCAAGCAGTGCTTTTGGCCGGCGGACGAAGCTCTCAGTGCCGTGGTAGGCGACGATGGCAATTGCGATGATTGCCCAGATCGCAACCCCGATCCACTGCTGCTGCACATAGTCGCCTTCGACGAACACCTTGCCGAGGAAGCGCACGCTGTTCTGGTGCGTTACGTGCATGATGAAGGCGAGCAGCACGCTGCCGGTGTGCTGGTAGAGCCAGGTGAACACCACGCCAGCCAGCACCACATTGGTCGTGCCGTAGACGCTGAAGTCGCCGACCAGACCAAGCGGGAAGCGCCAGATGGCCCAGATCACACCCAGGATCAGGCTGCCCGCGAGCGCCGACCGACCAACCAGCAGACGCGGCGTCGCAAAACCGCGCCAGCCGGGCTCCTCGCCGAGCGGACCGCTGAAGACGGCATAGAGCGCAATGATCGGCAGCATCTCGGTTATTGCGGGAATGTTGCTCCAGGCGGGAGCTGCGGCACCAAACAGCGGATTGATCAGGATCGAGACCAGCTGCGTTCCAAAGGGCAGGCCGAACGCCACCGCATACCACAGCGGATGCACCCGCCATTTTACCATCGAGGCGAGGATGGCCTTGACCGAACCCCAGCCGCCGGAAAGCGCCGCGACGATGAAGCCGGGGACCATCGGGCCGAAGGTAAACCAGGGAATGCTGTCGCCATTCGATAGCCAGAACGGGATGAACGCCAGCCAGGGTCAGGCCAAGCGTCAGCGAAAAGAAGACAATCAGCTGGTGCCTTCGCACCAGGCTCAGAAAGGAAGTCATGTCCGGTCCTCGCAGCGGGCAGGGTGGGGCACGAGAGGTCGTCGAACTGCCCGATCGGTCGACTTGCGTCTGGGACTGAACCAGCCGAACGGTTTCGGCAGGCGTCGACCGCGTCGGTCAACCCGTCCTTATTGGCACCTGCGCGGTTCAAAATCCCGAGCGGTTTCTGATGAATTTCCGATATTGTTGGCGCTGCCGGCGATTGCATTTCCTGCGTCAAGCTCAGCCAAATCTTGATTTCGCCACCGAAGCGGTGACAAGCTTCGTTCATGGAATGGCGCGACGAGGGAATCATTCTCGGCACCCGCAAGCATGGCGAAACCAGCGCCATCCTCGAGGTGATGACGCGTGCGCATGGCCGCCACCTCGGCCTCGTACGCGGTGGCCGCTCGCGCAAGCAGCAGCCGGTCCTGCAACCCGGCAACCGCGTCGACTTGTTGTGGCGGGCGCGGCTCGACGAACATCTCGGCACCTTCCAGGCTGAGGCGATCGAGATGAACGCTGCCCGGTTGATGGACAGCGCCGTCGCCATCTATGGGCTGCAGACCATGGCCGCGCATCTGCGCCTGCTGCCCGAGCGCGACGCCCATGGCGGCCTCTACGAGACTCTGGCCGTGATGATCGTTCACCTCGACGATGCCGATGCCGCCGGCGAGTTGGTGGCGCGCTTCGAGCTGCTCGTTCTCGACGAACTCGGCTTCGGCCTCGATCTCAGCCAGTGCGCGGCGACCGGCGCCCGGCAGGACCTTGCCTATGTCTCGCCGAAATCCGGGCGCGCGGTGTCGCGCCAGGCCGGCGCGCCATGGCGCGACAAGATGCTGCCGCTGCCTGCCTTCCTGCAGCGCGGCTCCGGCCTGCGCGCCGATCCGGCGGCGATCGAGGATGCTTTCCGGCTGACCGGCTTCTTCTTTTCTCGCCATGTCTACGAACCGCGCGGCATCGAGCCGCCCGGCGCCCGCGCCGGCTTCCTCGCGGCGCTGCGCAAGCACTACGCGCCTGGCAAGCCCGTCGCTGGAGAAGCCGTCGCCGGAGAGATCACCAGATGAGCGAAGTGGAGCTCTATCCCGGCCGGGTTTCGCCGCTCGGCCTCGGCACAATTCCGCACGCGGACATCCTGGAATACACTGGACTTGAGTTGCTCCAGCGCATTATCGACAACAAATATCCGGCGCCGCCGATTTCCTTCCAGCTTAGTTTCGATCTTACCGAAGTGTCGGAAGGACGCGCGGTGTTCCGCGGCATGCCGAATGAGCGCTATCTCAACCCGCTCGGTGGCGTGCATGGCGGCTGGGCCGCGACACTCCTGGATTCGGCGCTGGGCTGTGCGGTACAGACGCTGCTCGACAGGGGCGAGGCCTATACGACGGCGGAATTCAAGGTGAACCTGACGCGGCCGATCACGCCGAAGACCGGTGAGGTGGTTTGCGAGGGCAAGGTGGTGCACAAGGGCCGCACGCTGGCGGTTTCGGAAGCGACGCTGAAGGATGCCAATGGCAAGCTGCTGGCTTTCGGCACCGAAACATGCTCGATCTTTCCGGCGGCCAATCTGGCGGCGCGCTGAATTTGCGTCGCCGCCTGGCGGCCGTATTGTCCGGTCGTCGCTTGGCGGCCGTATTTGAGTGTCAGTGAAAACCGAATTTCAGTGAAACTGGTCTGGTTTGGGGGAACCGCCATGTTCGAAAGCCTGATCGGCCTTGTCGCCGTCATCGCGCTGTTTGTCATCATCGCGCGCCAGCAGAGCCGCATCGGCCTGATTGAGCGCGAGCTTGGCGCGTTGCGCAGCCTCGTGCTTTCGGGTGTCCCTGTGGCGCCGCCGCAGCACAAGCCGGTGGAACCGGCCGCAAACGACAGCAAGCCGGCGGATGCGGCGGCAACATCCATGGCCAATATTGTTTTGCCATCGGCGGACGAGACCGCGCAAAAGCCGTCCACGGAGGCTGAGACTGGCGAGATCAAATCCGGCCCCTGGATCACGGGCAAAACGACGCCGGCCGGGTCTGCGCCGGCAGAGCCGGCCGTCGCGACGGCGAGAGCGGCTCAAAAACCCGACATCGAAACGGCGCTCGGCACTCGCTGGGCGGTCTGGGTCGGCGGCATCGCGCTGGCGCTGGGTGGCCTGTTCCTGATCCGCTACACCATCGAGGCCGGCATCTTCGGTCCCGGTGTGCGGCTATGCATGGCCGCATTGCTCGGGCTGGTACTGGTCGGCGGCGGCGAGTTCATCCGCCGCACCGGCTTCAGGCTGCCGGTGCAGGGCGTTGCCGGCGCCTATATTCCAGCGATCCTGACTGCGGCCGGTGCTTTCATCCTGTTCGGCACGGTCTATGCCGCGCATGGCGTCTACGGCTTCATCGGCCCGGCGGTCGCCTTCACCTTGCTCGGCGCTATTGGTGTGGCGACGATTGCCGCGGCGCTCGTCCATGGCCAGGCGTTGGCCGGCATCGGCCTGCTCGGCGCGATGGTGACGCCGATGCTGATCGCCTCCGAGGCGCCCAATTACTGGGCGCTGTTCGGCTATCTCTCAATCGTGCTTGCCGCCGCTGGCGTCATCGCCCGCATGCGCGACTGGACTTTCCTGATGGCCGCTGCCTTCGTCGGCACCGGTATCTGGACCATCCTCTTCATGACCGACGCGCCGGGCGCCAACCTGCCCGTCATCCTGTTCATCGACGCCGTCACCCTGGCCGTGCTCGCTTTCGTCTGGCTCGGCCGTCGCGGTGGCGAAGCGGAACCTGACAGGGCCTTCGACTGGCCCTCGATCGCCCCAGGCTTCTTCGTTGGTCTTTCGGCCATGGCGCTGTTCGTCGACCCGGCCTATGCAGCCGCCAGCGGTGCCCTGCCTGGAGCAGCGCTGATCGCGGCACTGGTGGCGGTGGCGCTCTACCGGCCTCGGGCGCTTGCGCTCCTGCACGCCGCCGGCCTGGTGACAGTGCTGGTCTATCTCGGCATCATTCCGCCGACCTCGGTCGCTTCCGATTTTTCAGGCGGCGCTCTCGGCGTCGACGGCCAGCCGGCGCTCATATCCGACCCGCTGATGCTCAGGATCGGCATCGGTCTCGGGCTTGTTTTCATCGGCGCCGGCTTCTGGGCTGCGCGCAGGTTTGCGGCAACGGCCCGGGTGCGGTCCGTTTCATGGGCGGCATGGGGTGTCATTGCACCACTGCTCATTCTCATGGCGCTCTGGTTCACCTTCGGCAACCTAGACCGCGATCTTGTCTATGCGGCGGCCGCAGCCCTTCTGGTCGTGGTCTTCGCCGCCGGCGGCGAGTGGATCGCGCGAGGCGAGGAACCGCCGCTAAAGGGAGGCGCGGCTATGTCCTTTGCACTCGGCGGTGCGGCGGTCGCCGGTCTGCTGATGCTGCATATGGCTTTCGGGTCCGGCTGGACCACCATTCTTCTAGGCGCCGCGGCCGTCGTGCCGGCGCTGGCCACGCGCTGGCGCGCCTATCCGGTGCTCGGCTGGATTTCGGTCGGTGCGGTCATCGCCGTGCTCGGCCGTGTCGCCTTCGATCCGACAATCGTCGGTGCCCAATTCCTGTCGACGACGCCGGTGTTCAACTGGCTGCTGCCGGGATATGGCGTGCCGGCGCTCGCCTTCGGCTTCGCCGCCTGGCAACTCGCCCGCACCACCAATGGCCGGCCACGCCTCGCCATGGAAGCAGCGGCGGCGCTGTTTGCGCTGCTCACGCTCGCCATGCTGGTGCGCCATGCCATGCATGGTGGCGTCATCGACACGGGTGCGATGACGCTTGCCGAGCAGGCGATCTATACGCTGATCGCTATTGGCGCCGGCGCCATCCTGGTCGCCATCGACATGCGCTCGCCAAGCCCGGTGCTGCGCTATGGTTCGATGGCCGTCGGTGTGGCCTCGGTTGCCTTCATCGTTATCCGGCATTTCGTGGTGCTGAACCCGCTGTTGTCAGACGAATCGACAGGCCGGATCCCGGTGTTCAACCTTCTGTTCCTCGCCTATCTCCTGCCGGCGGTCGCCGCGGGGGGGCTGGCACTCTACGCCAGGGACAAGCGGCCGAAATGGTATGCGCAGATGCTCGCCGTGGTGGCGGCAGTACTTGCCTTCGCCTATGCCACATTGTCGGTCAGGCGGCTGTTCAAGGGCGAGTTCATTGGCCTGTGGAGTGGCCTCGGCCAGCTCGAAACCTACACCTATTCGGCGCTCTGGCTGGTCATCGGCGTGGCGTTGCTCACCGCCGGCGTCCGGCTGAAATCGCAAGTGCTGCGCATCGCGTCCGCCGCGCTGATCTCGGTTGCCGTGCTGAAAGTCTTCGTCTTCGACATGTCGGAACTGGAAGGTGTGCTCAGAGCGCTGTCCTTCATCGGTCTCGGCGCCGTGCTGATCGGCATCGGCCTGTTCTACCAGCGGCTGCTGACAAGAGCGGCGAGGGAAATGAACAAAGACAAGCAAGAACAACAGGATTCCAACCCCGGCCGGGAATAAATCGCCCGCGGCAGGCGTTATCTCATTGCTTGGGTGACCGGGGCGACAGACCGCTTCGCGCTGGCCGCTTGCGCTGCGCTGCGAAGGCGCATTCAATTGGGATGACAGGGCGACCTCAGAATCAGCGGTCATGGACGAAAAGAAGGCAGCAATCCTTGGCGAGATACCGCGGCTGCGCCGCTACGCGCGCTCGCTGCTGCGCGACCGCGATTCCGCCGACGATCTCGTTCAGGACTGCCTGGAACGGGCGCTTGTGCGGCTCGACAACTGGCAGACTGGAGAAAGCCCCAGAAGGTGGCTGTTTACGATCATGCATCATTTGTTCATCGACCAGATGCGCAAGGTCAACCGGCGCGGTGAGGCCGCTATGCTGCCGCTGGACGCGAGCGAAGCGCAGGCGGCACCTGCCGAACAGGTGGCGGGCATCGCCTCGCGCGAGATCATCGACGCGCTGCAGGCGATCAGCCCGGACCGGCGCGCGGCACTGGTCATGGTCGCCATCGAAGGCTTTTCCTATGCCGAGGCCGCCAATATCCTCGGCGTTCCCGCCGGCACATTGATGTCGCGCATCGCGCGCGGGCGTGAGGAACTGCGCGGATTGCTGGAGGACACCGCGCGCCGCCGCTCGATAAGGATCGTCGAGAAATGAGCCGGCACGATTTTTCCGAACGCGACATTCACATGGCTCTCGACGGCGAGTTGCCGGGCGACGAGCGCGCGGCTTATGACGCCTGGCTCGACGCCAATCCCGAAATGAAGGCGAAGAGCACCCGCTATGTCGCCGACCGTGCCGCGCTCCATGCCGCCTTCGCCGACGTGCTCGATGAGCCGGTGCCGGCGCGGCTGCAGAAGATCGTCTTCGGCGAAACGCCTGCAAGGACAGCGCGAGGGCGCTCGCGCTGGTGGTTTGCGGCCGCCGCAGCGGCGGTGCTGGCCATTGGCGGTGTTGGTGGTTATGTCGCCGGCATCGACCATATCGGCCTGGAAGACCCCTCTAACGACCAGCTCGCCGAGCAGGCGATCGCGGCCCATGTCATCTATGCCGCCGAAAAACGGCACGCGGTGGAAGTGCCGGCCAGCGACAAGGATCATTTGCAGACCTGGCTGTCCAACCGGGTCGGCCTGAAACTGGTCGCACCGGATCTGGCGGCGGAAGGGTTCCAGCTCGTCGGCGGCCGGCTGCTGCCCGCTGGCCATGGCAAGGCGGCGATGCTGCTCTACGAGGACGACAAGGGCGAGCGCATTTCCCTCTTCGTCACCGCTGAATCGGCCGGGAAAGCCAAGGGCACCTATGGATCGGAAGAAAACGGCCCCGAGGCTGTCTACTGGCTGGACAAGGGTTACGCCTGCGCCGTCGTTGGCTCGCTGCCACGCGCGCAACTGACCTCGGTAGCCAAGAGCGCCTACAGCCAGCTTCTGGCCGGCCTGGCCGGCTGACGGCGTCATTTTCCGGTATAGGCGCCGCTGTCCGTTTGGGTGGCTGAACCGTCGCCGGAACTGTCACAATTCGGCCCTAATCGAGGTGCGATAGCGCTTGACCACATCAGGGCCGTTTCACATCCCAATCGAGGTTTTCTCAACCCGCATGCCTGCCGAGATTCGCAAGGCCCGCGCGTCTGACGTCGATGACCTCGCCGCCATCGAGAAGGCTGTTTTCTCGAGCGATCGTATTTCCCGCCGCTCCTTTCGCCAGTTGATCGAACGCGAGACCGCCAGCATGCTGGTCGCCGAAAGCGATGGCCGCATCGCCGGCTATGCGGTCGTGCTGTTTCGCAAGGGCAGCGGCGTCGCGCGCCTCTATTCGATTGCCGTCGGTCCCTTCTTCGGTGGGCTCGGCATTGGCCGCATGCTGCTGGAGCGGGCCGAGGAGGCTGCTTTCGAGCATGACCGCATGATGCTGCGCCTCGAGGTTCGCGAGGACAACAGCCGCGCCATCCGCATCTACGAACAGAGCGGCTACCGCAAGATCGGCCGTGAACCCGGCTACTACGAGGACGGCGCCACGGCGCTGCGCTATGAGAAGACCTTGCGCGGCGACATTCCGGTCGCCACCAAGGTGCCGTTCTACCAGCAGACCTGCGAATTCACCTGCGGCCCGTGCTGCCTGATGATGGCGATGGCCAATTTCGATCCCGGCTTCGTGCCCGACCCGGTCATGGAAATCCGCCTGTGGCGCGAGGCGACCACCGTTTTCATGATGTCGGGGCCGGGCGGCTGCGAGCCGTTCGGGCTCGCCGTCTCCGGCTATGAAAGCGGACTTGCGGCGGAAATCTACGTGTCCTTCTACGGCGCGCTGTTCCTGCAGTCGGTGCGCAGCGAAGAGAAGCGGCGGGTCATGGAACTGGCGCAGGTCGACTTTCGCCGGCGCGCGGAACTTTACGGCATCCCGGTGAATTACCGTCCATTCGCCATCGACGATATCCGCGCCGCGATCGCCGAAGGGAAACTGGTGCTGGTCCTGATCAGCGGCTTCTTGATGTTCGGCAAGAAGGTTCCGCACTGGGTGCTGGCCATCGGCGACGACGGCGATCATATCCTGATCCACGATCCCTGGGTCGAGGATGAGAGACAGGAGACCATCCTTGATGCCGCCAATATTCCCGTGCCTTACGGCATCTTCATGAACATGGCGCAATTCGGCCGCGACGGACTGCGTGCCGCGATCACTCTGGGAAAGCGCGACAGACAATGACCTGGGTCATCCTCACCGGCCGGCAGAACGATCTCGACCAAGTGGCGACGCCGCACAAGATCATCACCAACCGCGACTATCTTGCGCATCCAGCGCTGTTTCGCGGCCAGCGGCCGAAGGTCATCAACCTGTCGAACAATTACGGCTATCAGAGCCGCGGCTACTATGCCTCGCTGCTCGCCGGTTCGCGCGGTCACAAGGTCATCCCGACGGTTGAGACGATGATCGACCTGTCGGAGCGCAAGCTCTACGAGCATGCGCTGCCGGAACTGGAACTCGCGCTCAACAAATGCCGCAAGGATCTCGGCGGCGCCTTTCCGCAGAAGGTCTGCATCTTCTTCGGCATCGGTCCGTCCAGGATATGGGACCGCTTCGCCAAGCTCCTGTTCGACTGGTTCCGGGCGCCGGCGCTGGAGGTCCACATCAAGGACAGCGCCGAATGGGCAGCAATCCGCAAGATCGGCTTCCATCCGCTGATCAGGATGACCGACGGGGAAAAAGAGCACTTCCTGCAATGCCTTGAGACCTACACCAACCGAGAGTGGCGCGACACCAAGGGCCGCACGCCGGCGCGCTACACCTTCGCCACGCTGGTCGATCCGCATGAGGAACTGCCGCCGTCGGAGATTTCGTCGCTGCGCTATTGGGCCAAGATCGCCGAGAAAATGGGCGTCGAAATTGAGCCGATCACCAAGAGGGATCTGGCCAAGCTTGCCAATTACGACGCCCTGTTCATCCGCGAGACCACTTCGATCTCCAACCACACTTACCGCTTCGCCCGCCGCGCCCAGCAGGAAGGCATGCCGGTCATCGACGATCCGCTGTCGATGATCCGCTGCACCAACAAGGTCTATCTCAACGAGCTGATGACCTACAACAAGGTGCCGGTGCCGCCGACGGTGATGATCGCCGGCACTTCGGACCTTGACGTGGCGGCACAGACACTGGGTTTTCCGTTGGTGCTGAAGATCCCGGACTCGTCATTTTCGCGTGGTGTGAAGAAATGTGAGACCTTCGAGGAGCTGAAGACGCTGGCCACCGAATGGCTGGAGGATTCCGACCTCTTGATCGCGCAAAAATTCATTCCGACCGAGTATGACTGGCGTGTCGGCGTGCTCGGCGGCCAGCCGCTGTTTGCCGTGCACTATCTGATGGCCAAGAAACACTGGCAGATCGTCAACCACAAGGCCAATGGCAAGCCCGACCAGGGTGGCATCAAGACCTTCACGCTGAAGGAGGCACCGGCCCATGTCGTCGAGACGGCGGTGAGGGCGGCGCGCTGCATCGGCGACGGCCTCTACGGCGTCGACCTCAAGGAGACCAGGGACGGCGTCTTCGTCATCGAGGTCAACGACAATCCCAACCTCGACCATGGCTGGGAGGATTCCGGCGAAAAAGACGAGGTCTGGGTGCGGCTGACGCAGTGGTTCCTGGAGCGGCTCGACCGGCCGGGCCGACAATCATCCGAGTAGGGGACAGAGATGCTGTTTTTTGTGACCGAGGATTTTCGCGGCTGTGACCGCAAGGAGATCTATCGTCGCTTCCGCGACCAGGGCCGCCTGAAGCCGGACGCGCTTCTCGTGCACCACAGCTGGATCGCGGCGGATATGAGCCGCTGCTTCCTGCTGGTGGAGGCCGATGACGTCACACTCCTGCAGCGCTGGGTCGTCGAATGGGCGGATCTGGTCGAATTCGAGATCGTTCCCGTGGCGACGAACAGGGACATGGTGGCAGCATTGAGCGGACACCTCTGACCGGGCAATTGCCGTCACTGGCTCTCAGATGGCCGAGTGATCAACGCCGGCGAGTCCACCGAGCGCAGGCATTCCTCGATCAGCCATGTCCTGAACGCCACCACCACGTCGCGCCTCAAGCTTCTCTGCGGGATCGTCAGGCAATAGGGCTGTCGCAGCTCCAGCGCTTGTGTGACGGGCCTGACCAGCCTGCCGTCTTCCAGCGCCTCGGCGCAGAAGACGCCCTGCGCCAGTGCGACACCGAGGCCCGAGATCGCCAGATCGAGTGCCGCCCGCGAGGAATTCGCCGACAGACCGTGCTGGTTCGTGCGGCCGAGCTCGATGCCGGCGGTCTCGAACCAGCTGCGCCAGGACGGAAAGGACGCACCTGTCGGGCCCCAATCCGTTTGGATCAACGGCAAGCTGGCGAGGGCGGCGGCGCCTTCGAGATCGCCGATCCCGCTTGCCATCGCAGGTGCGCAAACGGGATAGACGGCATCCCTCGCGATGTCTTCCGTTGCCTGGTCGCGATAGTGGGAGCGTCCATAGGAAAGACGGATGTCGATCAGGTCGCGGTCGAACGATACCGGATCGTCTTCGCCTCTCAGCGATATGTCGACCGCGCCATGGCTGGCGACAAAGCTCGCGAGCCGCGTCGAGAGCCAGCCCATCGCCATGGATGGTGGCACCGAGACGACAAGGCGCGATCGAAACTCCGCGCCGCTGAGCTCGCGCGACACGCTGCCGATCTCCTCGAAGGCCGGTGTCAGCCGTGGCAGCATTTCCCGGCCGGCATCGGTCAGCACGGCACGGCGGTTGACCCGGTGAAACAGCTTGCGGCCCATCTGGTCCTCGATAGTCCGGATCAGCTGGCTGACCGCGGCCGCGGAAATTGAAAGTTCTTCGGCTGCGGCGGCAAAGCTGCCGCAGCGCGCCGCAGCCTCGAAGGCCTGGAGTCCCCGCAAGGATGGAAGTGCTACCATGGTGACCAATTTAGATAAGTTGAGCTTATCTAAATTGCAGAAATCCTCGTTTTGCGAAAGCTGTTTTGGCGATTAGGCTGATCTGATCGACAGTGCGGGATCAAGCCAATGGACCATCGCGACGTGATCGCATCGCTGACGCAGCAACAGCGCGATCGACTGACCGCCAAGTCGGATCGGCTCGGGCTGCTGCAGCTTGCCGGTCATTGGGGCGCGATCATCGTCATTGGCGCGCTGATCATCGCCAAGGTGCCGTACTGGCCGCTGCTGATGCTGCCGCAAGGCATCCTCATCGTTTTCCTGTTCACGCTTCTTCACGAGACGGTTCACCGCACGGCTTTCGAAACACAACGGCTGAACGATCTCGTGGCGCGCATCTGCAGTCTGGCGATCGCGTTGCCGGCCGACTGGTTCCGCTATTTCCATTTCGCCCATCACCGCTTCACCCAGGATCCGGAGAACGACCCGGAACTCGCCTTCTCGAAGCCCGAGACCTGGCGCCAGTATCTCATCCACGTCTCCGGGCTTCCGGTGTGGTGGGGCCACTTCAAGACGCTCTACACCAACGCCACCGGTCAATGCCGGGACAGCTACGCGCCGCCAAAAGGCCGGCCCAAGGTGCGCGCTGAGGCCCGTGCCATGATTGCCTTCTATGCCGTCGTGCTTGTGCTGGCCATCTGGTTCCGGGCAACCACGCTGCTCTATGTCTGGATCGTGCCGGCGCTTCTGGGACAGCCATTTCTGCGCCTCTATCTCCTGGCCGAACATGGCCGTTGTCCGCTTGTCGCCAACATGCTGGAAAACACCCGGACCACGCTGACCAACTGGTTTGTCCGCAAGCTCGCCTGGAACATGCCCTTTCACGCCGAGCATCATGCCTATCCGGGTGTGCCGTTCCATCAGCTGCCGGCGTTTCACGCCCTGATCGAGCGTCATCTCAAGGAGATCGAAGCCGGTTACGTGCGCTTCCACGAAAAATATATCGAAGCATTGCGCTGATGGCAGGTGTTTCAGGCTCGCCCGATGACTGGCTCGGTCCTGGCGCGCTCAGCCTGATTGCCTGATCGCTGCGCGCGTCTCCAGCAGACGAGCGATGTCCGCTGCCTTCGATGGCACGCCGATCAGATAGCCTTGGGCCTCGACACAGCCCTCCTTGCGCAGGAACTCCAGCTGAGCTTCGGTTTCGACGCCTTCGGCGGTAACGGTGATGCCAAGCTGGGCGCCGAGCCCGATGACCGTGCGCACGATCGCGGCGGTGGCGCGGTTGTCGATATCACGGATGAAGGAGCGGTCGATCTTGATCTTGTCGACCGGGAAGCGGCGGAGATAGCCGAGCGACGAATAGCCAATGCCGAAATCATCCAGCGCGATGCGGATGCCGAGTTCGCGCAACTGCCTGAGCGTCTTCAGCACCGTATCGCTTTCGTCCATCAGCACCGTTTCGGTGATTTCCAGTTCCAGCCGGCTGGCCGGCACACCGGAAAACGCCAGTGCGGAGATGACGCTGCGGGCAAAGGTGCCGCTTTTGATCTGCACGGCCGAGACATTGACCGCGATGCGCAGCTCATGGGGCCAACCCGCCGCCACCGTGCAAGCTTTCCTCAGCGCCCATTCGCCAAGCGGAACGATCAGCCCGATTTCTTCGGCAACCGGGATGAAATTGTCCGGCGGCACCAGGCCGCGTGCCGACGAATGCCATCGCATCAAGGCTTCTGCGCCGACGATCTCGCCGGAAGCGATGTTCATGATGGGTTGGAAATCCAGCTCGAATTCTCGCCGCGGCAACGCTGCCTCGAGGTCTGTTTCGAGCGCACGGCGCGCCCGCACCATCGCATCCATGCCGGGCTCGAAGAAGCGGTAAACGTTACGGCCTTCGCTTTTTGCCCGGTAGAGGGCCATGTCTGCGTTTTTCAAGAGCGTGTCGGCGTCCGTGCCATCGTCGGGGAAAAGCGCAATGCCGAGGCTGATGCCGACATGCATGTCGCGGCTTTTGTCGCGAAACGGTCTTCCGATGATATCGACGATGCGTTTTGCCAGTTTTTCCGCATCGGCAGCGCTTTTGGGATTGAACTGGATGATGACGAATTCGTCGCCGCCGAAACGGGCGACGACGTCGGTCTCGTTGCGCAGGCAACGTTGCAGCCGCTCGGCCACGCATTTCAGCAGCCAATCGCCGGCAGGATGTCCCCACGTATCGTTGACGGCCTTGAAGCGGTCGAGGTCGAGCGACAATATCGCCAGATCCGTGGCCTCGCGCAGGGCCTGGTCGAGCCTTTCGCGGAACATCGAGCGATTGGGCAGGTTGGTCAGCGTGTCGTGAAGCGCAAGATGGGTCATGCGCTCTTCGACACGTCGGCGCTCGGTGACGTCGTCGAAGGTCGCGACCCAGCCACCACCACTCATTGGCCGGCGCGCGACCAAGAGGGTTCTGCCATCGGTCAGATGGCGATGTGTCGACCGGACTTCCCCGGCTTGCAGGCAAGCACGGGTTTTGGAGATTTCGCTGTCGATGTCGATCTCAGCGTAGATGCCCAGGCGCACGAGCTGCTCGATCAGGTCGCGGTGGCTCATGCCAAGCGGAAAGTCGGCTGGCGTCACATGGTAGAGTTCCAGGAAACGCTCGTTGCGCACGATCAGCTTGCCGTCGGCGTCGTACATCAAAAGACCTTGCGACATATTGGCAAGTGCAGCGTCGAAGCGGCGGTGCTGTTCCTTCAGCTCCTGCTCGGCGCGCCGTTGGACAGTGATGTCCTCATAGATCGACACCCAGCCGCCCGAAGCCAGCGGCCGGTGCGAAATGTCGATGATGCGCCCGTCCGACAGCGTTTCCTCGTAGGTCGAAGGTTTCGCCTGGTCGATATAGGGCTTGCGGATGGCGTAGAGTTCTGCGGCGCTCTGCGAGGCGACGCCGATGTCGACGCTGTGTTGGAGGATGTCGAAGAAACGGATGCCGGGCCGCACGATTTCGGCGTCGAGGCAGAAGATACTGAGATAGTTGCCGTTGCAGATGATCATCCGCTCGTCGGCATCGAACATGCACAGCCCATGCGACATGTTCTCGACAGCCGCCGAAAAGCGCTCGTTCTGCTCGCGCAGTTCGTCGTCGACGCGCCGCTTCGGGCCGAAGCCTCCGGCGCCGCGCCTGCGTGCGGGCGAACCAGCCTTGGCATGAGCGACGGGCATGTGCGGGCCTGCGGACCGAGATCGGACACGGTACTGTGGTAGCCGCCGGTTAATTTAGCGTTCTTTTACTTCACCGAGTGCACCGTAACCGCTGCCTGACGTTTCGTTTCGATCGCCGCATACCGCTTGAGGAAGGCGTTTTGCGCCCAAGTCACCGAACGCGGCGTGAAATCGAAGCGTTCTGCATTGAAGCCGCGCGGCCGGCCGAAATACTCGGTCGCCTCCGTCGTCGAGAAGCCGGCCAGCAATGTCGCCTCATAGTAGGCGGCGATCTGGTCGGCGCGCTTGATCTCCTTGCGCAGGCCGGCGCCGAGTTCAGCCGGCAGCGAAAAGCGCAAGTGGATGGCGCGCTGAAGTCGGAGTTCGCAATCCTTGTAGCTGCCGCCCATCACCGATTTGAACGGTGAGATCATGTCGCCGATGACATATTCCGGCGCGTCGTGCAGCAAGGCGGCCAGCCGTGCGTCGGCCGGGGCGTCCGGCGCCAGTTCGCAAAACAGCGCCTCGACCAGCAGCGAATGCTGGGCGACCGAAAAGGCGTGGTCGCCGCTGGTCTGGCCATTCCAGCGAGCGACGCGGGCAAGCCCGTGCGCGATGTCGGAAATCTCGATGTCGAGTGGCGAGGGGTCGAGCAGGTCGAGTCGCCGGCCGGACAACATGCGCTGCCAGGCGCGCGGCGGGGCGCCTGCGCGATCAGCCGCCATCAGGCCTCCTCCGCGCCGACGGCTTCCTGTGGAAAAGTGAATTTCGCCCAGGCCGGAATGGTGAGCGAGACGGCAGCATATCCGGCCAGGATAGGCTGGCCGGCGTCGAGTGCCGCCTTGACCCGGTCGATACGGGCAATGGCAAGACCTGTCATCCCGGCCGTCGAGCCGAGCGCGCCGACCGGCCGCCCGTCGACGGTCAACTCGGTGCCCGGATCGGGCAGTGGCCGCTCTGCCCTGGCGATCAGCACCCGCCGCCTGGCGGTGCCACGGTGCTGCATGCGCGAAACCACCTCCTGGCCGACATAGCAGCCTTTCCTGAAGCCGACGCCGCCGGTCTCGTCGAGCAGCACGTCATGCGGGAAGGCATCGCCAAGCTGGTAGTCGCTGCCGCTCTCGGCGATGCCATGGGCGATGCGCAAGGCCTGCCATGCAGCGAGATCGCCGCCTTCGGCGGTGCCGCCATAGAAGCGCTGGACGGCAGCGTCGAGGAAGCGCGCATCGGCAACCGGCGTTGAATCAAATTGTGAAGTGGTTGAGTCAATTCCCCACGCGACGGCGACAAATGCCTGATCGATCTTGGCAATCTCAACCTTGGCGCGCAGCCGGTAGAGCATCAGCCGGCGTATGAAATCGTCTGCAATGTCGGCGCGGCATTCGAGACGGAAGGTATTCTCGCCGGCGCGCGAGATGACGAAATCGAACAGGATCTTGCCTTGCGGCGTCAGCAAGGCGCCGGGCTTTGCCTCACCGACGGCAAGTGCATCGAGGTCGGTCGTCAGAATGTTCTGCAAAAAATTCTCGGCATCCGGGCCTGACACGGAAACGAGTGCGCGATCTTCCAACAGGGCAAAGGGCATGGGCGGAAAGCAACCTAATCTTGCAAAACGGTCGGCCTTTACGTAAGCCGCTGACACTCCCCCCGCAAGAGATCGGATCAGCATGGCTACGACCTACGACCTCATCTTGACAGGCGGCACCGTGGTCAACCATGACGGTGAGGGATTTCGCGATGTCGGCGTCAAGGCCGGTCGCATCGCGGCAATAGGCAATCTCGGCCAGGCATCGGCCGGCGAGACGATCGATTGCCGCGGCCTGCATATCCTGCCGGGCGTCGTCGACAGCCAGGTGCATTTCCGCGAGCCGGGGCTGGAGCACAAGGAGGACCTCGAGACCGGCTCGCGCGCGGCGGTGCTGGGCGGCGTCACCGCCGTGTTCGAGATGCCTAACACCAATCCGTTGACGACTAGCGAGGCGGCCCTTGCCGACAAGGTACGGCGCGCCAGCGGGCGCATGCATTGCGACTTCGCCTTCTGGGTCGGCGGCACCCGCGACAATGCTAGCGATGTGGGCGAACTGGAGCGGCTGCCCGGCGCCGCTGGCATGAAAGTGTTCATGGGCTCGTCCACCGGCGACCTGCTGGTCGAGGACGACGAGGGTGTCGCCGCAATCCTTGGGAATACGCGCAGGCGTGCCGCCTTCCACTCCGAGGACGAGTTCCGGCTGCGCGAGCGGCTTGGCGAACGCATCGAGGGCGATCCGTCCTCGCATCCGGTGTGGCGCGACGAGATCGCGGCACTGCGCTGCACCGAGCGTCTTGTGCGCATTGCCCGGAAAGCGCGCGCGCGCATCCATGTGCTGCACATCTCGACCGCCGAGGAGATCGCCTTCCTCGAACGGCACAAGGATGTCGCGACCTGCGAGGCGACGCCGCATCATCTGACACTGAGCGCCGACGACTATGCGCGTCTTGGCACACTGATCCAGATGAACCCGCCGGTGCGGGCAGCACGCCACCGCGACGGCATCTGGCACGGCATTCAGCAAGGCATCGTCGATGTGCTCGGTTCCGACCATGCTCCACACACACTGGCCGAAAAGGCAAAGCCCTATCCGGCCTCGCCGTCGGGCATGACCGGCGTGCAGACGCTGGTGCCGATCATGCTCGATCACGTCAATTCAGGCCGGCTGACCCTGCAGCGCTTCGTCGATTTGTCCAGCCACGGCCCGCAACGCATCTTCGGCATGGCCAGAAAAGGCCGCGTCGCCGCCGGCTACGATGCCGATTTCACCATTGTCGATCTGAAGCGCCGCGAGACCATCACGAATGCGCAGGCCGGCTCGAAAGCTGGCTGGACGCCCTATGACGGCAGGCAGGTCACCGGCTGGCCGGTCGGCACAATCGTGCGCGGCCGGCGCGTGATGTGGGAAGGCGAAATTGCCACGCCCGGACAGGGCAGGGTGGTGGAGTTTTCCGAAGCGTTGGTCGTTTGAGCGGACGCGCTCAATCCCCGGCGACGAAGAACGTCCACTGTCCGGCGGGCGTGATGCCGATGCGGTAAAAGATGTAGGCGCCGAACTGCTTCATGCCGTCATAGTCGCCGGCGGTGACGATCTTGAACAACTCGACCCGCTGCCTGGCGTCGAGCTTGTCCAGCGGCAACGCGAAGAAATACGGCCAGACATAGAGTTCCTGCGGCGTGCCGACATCGACATGGACATAGCCGGCATTGAGCACCTCTTCCATGATGGCGAGGATTTCCTGACCTTCCGTATCGCCCGAGAGGCCCTTCAGGAAGGCGATCGGATCGCCGTCGATTTCGCTCAGCGACAATTGGGTCATCGCGTCGCCCGTGCCGATCAGCGGCCGCAGCTTTTCGATGTCGCCGCTCTTGCAGGCCTCGACGATCAAATCATGCATGCGCCTGACCGGCTCCGGCAGTTTTCCAAGGTCGTAGACGACTTCGGGCAAGGGAGCGTCGGGATCGGCGCGCGGGTTGGCCATGCCGCCATCGTTCGTCGGTCCCTCAGGATCTGTCTTTTCCGGCTCCCCGGAAGGCGTCGCCGGGCTGGCCGCGGGCGGCGTGGTGCCGGGCGGGTCGGGCATCGGCACTGCGCTTCCAGGCGGCGCCATGTCATCGTCGATGGGCGGCGTGGCCGGCGAGGGAAGATCCTCGCGCTTGATTTCACTCAGCGCATGGGCGGGGCTGATCGCCAAGCATAAGGTAAGCGGAATCGCAACGCAGCAAACGGTAAGCCAGATGCTGAGGACCAAGCCTCGCGGCTTGCCTGACATCGAAAAAATCACCGCCTGCTTCTCCTTGGTTTCTAATGCCTGTCGCGCAAGAATGCGCAGCGGTTTTGCGACAACGACATGCACAAAAAACAAGAACTCGGAGCGCGTCGCATGAATCCGTTCGAATGCGAGGGCTTTAGGCCCGCCCTGGATGCCGATTCAGTGCCGCAGCCTCTCCGGCTCGAAGGCCCCGGCTATCACTTTTTCACGCATGCGGTCGAGCAGGGCAAGGGCAGAAGTCTCGCCATTGGCGCGCAGCATCTCGCCAAACGCGGTTTCCAGCGCCGCCTCGGCGATGATTTCCGGCTCGATTCCGGCCGAAAGCCCTTCAGCCCAGGCCTCGCTGTGGCTTTCCACGGCGGTCAGGCGCTTTTCTTCCCTGACCAGCGCGTCGATGTCGTTGAGGCCATGTTCCATTGCGATGTCCACCCTTTTCAAGCGGCGATCCGACGGGTGCGGATCAGGCTTGGGCTGTCCCTTTTGTACGCAGATCTAATAAGCCATTGTAAATACGACATTTCTTGGGTCGTCTTCGACAAGGCCCGTCGCGTCTTGCAAACCTGCGTTCGATCCGATTCAAAACTTAGCCGATTAGACCGGCGAGCGGGATGAAAACCTTCAGTTTGAGTTAATTCCACATCTACGCCGTAACGTTTCGTTAATGATGTTGCAGAAGTGCAACATCAGGATTGCACCAAGACGCTCCCGGAAACAAGGAGGGAGGGTGTCAAATGCCGATGTGGCGAACGGCGCCTGGACGGAAGACGGCCGAGAAATTGCCGTCAGTTGCCATAGCGCGAGGCGATGTCGCGCGACAGCGTCTCGCCTTCCTTCATGTAACGGCTGATGGCTTCCGTCGCCGAGGCGGTGCATTGCGTGTAGGTGCCGCCGAAGGAGCGATAGCCGCGGTTGAAACTGGCGATGAAGCGGGCGCGCCGCTCCGGGTCGGGATTTTCCGAAGCGATCAGCTTCTCCATCTCGACGCGCCACTGGTCGCCTTTCTCGCCGCACAGATTGCGCAGGAAATGCAGCGAGCCAAGCACCTCCGCCAGCCGCATCAACCCAGGCTCGAACGGGGCTTCGGCACTGAACGCCGGCCGCTCGCCGACAGCTATGCTGGCGGCGAGGCAAGCTGCAAGGAACAGCGAGGCGCGGGTCATAAGTCTATGTGGCCAAACAATTTGTCGCCCGCAAGGCGATTTCTTCAGGGGTTTATTCACTTGCATTCCCAAGCAATTCCTCCGCCACCTCAAGCACCGAGCCCGCGAGCGGCATCGTCACCATCTGGCTGAGCGTATAGAAGGCGGCGGTCTCGGCGTCGTCGCTGGCCGTCGCCTCGCCGCCGGCATAGGTCGCGCCGAACACCGTCAGCCGGTAGTCGACCGGATGGTTCTCGTCGCTTCCGTCGATGTGGATTTCGCGCAACGGCCGATAGAAGTCCGCGCGCAGGGCGGTTTCCTCCAGCAATTCGCGGGCCGCTGCTTCCTCCAGCATCTCGCCAGCCTCGACCTTACCGCCTGGGAAGGCGTAGAGGCCTTGCGAGGGCGGCCTGGCCCGCTTGACCAGCAGCACCGTGCTGCCACGCACGACGGCGACCGAGACTGCCGGAATGATCCTGCGTGTTTCCATGGGCTCCCGCTTGATAGACATAGCCCGTTTGTGGACGGCCGTCGGCGGACAGCTTTAGCGGTTGCGAAAGGCGGGTTCCATCGCCACTTTCATATGTCACCAGTTCGAGAGTTGAATTCATGTGCGGACGCTTTGCCCTGACCGCCACGCCGGACCAGACCGCTGCCTTCCTCGGACTGGCGGAACTGGAGGATTTTCCGGCCCGCTACAACATCGCGCCGACGCAGCCAGTGCTGATGGCGCTCGCCGGTCCGCCGCTCGCGCCCGGTTCGAACCTGCCCGACCGGCAGGCCATGCTGGTGCGCTGGGGACTGATTCCGGCCTGGGTGAAAGATACCAGGGAGTTTCCGCTGCTGTTCAACGCGCGCTCGGAAGGAGCGGCGGAAAAAGCCTCGTTCCGCGCTGCCATGCGCCACCGCCGCGCTCTGGTGCCGGCCTCAGGCTTCTACGAATGGCAGCAAACTGGTGGCAAGAGGGGGCAGCCCTATTGGATCAGGCCCAGGCATGGCGGGCTGGTCGCTTTTGCCGGGCTGATCGAGACCTATGCCGAGCCGGGCGGTTCGGAAATGGACACCGGCGCCATCCTGACCGTTCATGCCAATGCCGACATCGCCCACATCCATGACCGGATGCCGGTGGTGATCCACCCGCAGGATTTCGCTCGCTGGCTGGACTGCCGCACGCTCGAGCCGCGCGACGTCGCCGATCTGTTGCAACCGGCGCAACTTGATTTCTTCGAGGCCGTCCCGGTTTCCGACCTTGTCAACAAGGTCGCCAACACCGGACCGGAGATTCAGGTGAGTGGCGTCGTCGGGCCGGAGCCCGAGAAGGTCAGGCGCCAGAAGCCCGGCGCGGACGACAGTCAAATGACCTTGTTCTAGCTGCTATTTTCCTGGCACCTTTCAGCGCCTTCACTGCCGGCATATGACGCCGGCCTCACGTCATGTCAGGCAGCGCGCGGCGATGTGATCTTCTGTGCCGGCTTTTTCTTCTTCGCGGTGTGGAGAAGGGCGGCGACGATCGCGGCCGGTCCGATCGCCCGGTACTGGCTGGCCAGCATCGGTTGCTTGGCTCGGTTGGTATCTTGCTTGGTTCGAGGCATTGTCTTCTCTTCCCTGGTAACGTCTTCGTGTCTGCGTTTGCTGGTCGAATCCGACCAAATCGTGACGTGTGGTGATCTAGCCGGCGAATGTTTCATGACTGTGCCGACATGTTTAATAAAATGTTTCGGCGCATCATTACCTGTGATCCAGCGTCGCTTTTGCTTGTTGTTGCGACTTGACGGCAACACCGGCTGAGGCGATAAAGCCGCCCATGAAAACGTCTTTCGCCATTTGTGGCATTTGCATTATTGGCTAGCCTCGCGCTGGTCCGGACGTTTTCGCCTCATCTTTCCCTAGAGTGGACAAACGCCCCGGCCAGCAGGCTGGAGCCTGATTTGCGTCTCGGCGCGAGGATGACTCTCAGCGCAACAAAAGTACTGGACCGGGAAGGCACGAATGTCTGACGCATCGAAGGACCTGCGCCTCTACAACACGCTGACGCGGGCGAAGGAGGATTTTGTTCCGATCGATCCGCGCAATGTGCGCATGTATGTCTGCGGCCCGACAGTCTACGACTTTGCCCATATCGGCAATGCGCGGCCGGTGATCGTCTTCGATGTGGTCTTCCGTCTGTTGCGCCAACTCTACGGCGAAAAGCACGTCACGTATGTGCGCAACATCACGGATGTCGACGATAAAATCAACGACCGCGCCCTGCGCGATTTCGGAGCCGAGATCGCCTCGGGAAAGCTGTCGTTGAACGAGGCGATCCGAAGGGTAACCGAAAAGACCGCCGATCAGTTCCACAGAGACGTGGCGATGCTCGGCTGCCTCGAGCCGACGGTCGAGCCGTGCGCCACCGAATTCGTGGAACCCAGGCCCGATGGCAAGGCCGACATGATCTCCTTGATTCAACGCTTGATCGAACGCGGCCATGCCTATGTTGCGGCAGGCGAAGTTCTGTTCGACACCGCCTCGATGCCGGATTATGGCCAATTGTCGAAGCGCAATCTCGACGAGCAGCAGGCCGGCGCCCGCGTCGCCGTCGACGTGCACAAAAAGAACCCGCAAGATTTTGTCTTGTGGAAATTGTCGTCGCCGGAGGAGCCCGGCTGGGACAGCCCATGGGGCAGGGGTCGTCCGGGCTGGCACATCGAGTGCTCGGCGATGTCGGCGGCCTATCTCGGCGAGGTCTTCGACATCCATGGCGGTGGCCTCGACCTGATCTTCCCGCATCACGAGAACGAGATTGCCCAGTCGCGTTGCGCGCACGGCACCGAAACGATGGCCAAGGTGTGGATGCACAACGGCTTCCTGCAGGTCGAGGGCCAGAAGATGTCCAAGAGCCTGGGCAATTTCTATTCGATCAACGAACTCCTTGAGACCGAGACGTTCGGCGGCCGCAAATGGCCGGGCGAGGTGCTCAGGCTGGCGATGCTGATGACGCATTATCGCGAGCCGATCGACTTTTCCGTGCGCAAGCTGGAAGAGGCGGAAAACACCTTGCGCAAATGGAAACGCGCGGCGGATCTGGCGCCGGCGGCAGCACAGCAATTGCCGGTGGCCGTGGTGGACGCTCTGTCGGATGATCTTGCCACCTATGCCGCGTTCCAGGTGCTGACGCAGCTTGCCGGCGAGGCGGCTGAGGGCAATGATGCCGCCGCTTCGCTGAAGGCGTCGCTATCGTTCCTCGGCTTCGATGTCGGCACTGCCAAGGTCGACGAAGGCGAGATCGCCAAGGCTATCGCCAGGCGCCTGGAACTGATCGCCGCGAAAAACTGGGCCGAGGCCGACCGCATCCGCGACGAGCTTTTGGCGCAAGGCGTGCAATTGAAGGACGGCAAGGACCCGATCACTGGCGAACGCATCACCACCTGGGAGGTAAAAAGATGATCGACCATCTCGGCATCACCGTTTCCGATTTCGACGCTTCGAAGGCGTTCTACGACAAGGCGATGGCGCCGCTTGGCGCCTCGCTGCTCTACATGGTGCCCACGGAATATACCGGCGGCGCCAAGGTCGGCGGCTATGGGCGCGACCGGCCGGTGTTCTGGCTGAGTACCGGCAAGGACAGACCGAGGGACCGCCAGCACGTCGCCTTCACCGCGCGCAGCCGCGCCGAGGTCGACGCCTTCCATGCCGCCGCAATCGCTGCCGGCGGCAAGGACAATGGCGGGCCGGGTCTGCGCCCGCACTACCACGCGAACTACTATGGCGCTTTCGTCTTCGATCCCGACGGCAACAATGTGGAGGCGGTCTGCCATGCTCCGGAGTGACCTGCGATGAGCCTCGACAACCGGCCGGTCTATACGGGCGGCTGCCAGTGTGGCGCCGTGCGCTTCCGCGTCGAGGGCATGCTGGGTGACGCCTCTGTCTGCCATTGCCGCATGTGCCAGAAAGCGAGCGGCAATTTCTACCTGCCGCTGGTGTCCGTACGCGGTGCCAAGCTCGACTGGACGCGCGGCGAGCCGAAGCGTTTCCGCTCATCCAGCGCCGCCTGGCGTGGTTTTTGCGCGGAGTGCGGCACGCCGCTGACCTTCGAGGCGCCCGACGGCATCGCGCTTGCCATCGCTGCCTTCGACGACCCGGCGGGCATTGTGCCGACCATCCAGTGGGGCACCGAAGCGAAACTCGCCTATGTCGATCACATCCATGAATTGCCGGGCGAGGACACCATGGCCGACATCTCGTCGGCGCCCTATCTCGCCGAACTCGTCTCCTACCAGCATCCCGACCACGACACCGAACAATGGCCGCCAAAGGAAAGATCATGACCGAGAAAATTCGAACCGGTGGCTGCCAGTGCGGCGCCGTGCGCTTCCGCATCAAGGGGGCGCTCGGCCGCCCGTCCATCTGCCATTGCCGCATGTGCCAGAAACAATTCGGCTCGTTCTTTGGCGCTCTGGTAACCGTGCCCAAGGACGGCGTCGAATGGACCCATGAGGAGCCGAGCTATTTCCAGTCGTCGGTCAATATCGACCGTGGCTTCTGCGCCCGTTGCGGCACGCCGCTGACCTATCGGCAGCCGGGCGGACTTGAGATCGCCATCGGCGCCTTTGACGACCGCTCCGACCTCGCGCCGCGGATCCAGGTCAATTACGCCGCCAGGCTGCCCTGGGTGGAGACCATCTTCGACGCGCCGGTCCATGATGATCCGGATTACTACGCAAGGCAGGAGCAGATCATCTCCTTCCAGCATCCCGATCACGAGACGGCCAACTGGCCGCAGCAGGGCCTGAAATTATGAGCCCGGAAGCCGCGAGACCAGAAGCTGTGACCCCAGAATCTATGAACAGCGAATTTCGCAGCCTTTATCCCGAGATCGAGGCCTTTGAGTCCGGCATGCTCGATGTCGGCGATGGTCATCAGGTCTATTGGGAGCGCTCCGGCACCAAAGGCGCCAAGCCGGCGGTCTTCCTGCATGGCGGGCCGGGCGGCACCATCTCGCCAAAGCACCGGCGGCTGTTCGATCCGAAGCTTTACGACGTCATCCTGTTCGACCAGCGCGGCTGTGGAAAATCGACGCCCAACGCCTCGCTCGAGGCCAACACCACTTGGCATCTGGTCGCCGACATCGAGCGCCTGCGTCAGATGTGCGGCTTCGACAAATGGCTGGTGTTCGGTGGCTCGTGGGGCTCGACGCTGGCGCTTACCTATGCCCAGTCCCATCCGGACCGGGTCAGCGAACTGGTCGTGCGCGGCATCTACACGCTGACGCGTGCGGAACTCGAATGGTACTACCAGTTCGGCGTCTCGGAGATGTTTCCTGACAAATGGGAGCGCTTCCTGGCGCCGATCCCCGAGGCCGAGCGCGGCGACATGATGGCCGCGTACCGCAAGCGGCTGGTCGGCAGCGACCGCAAGGCGCAGATCGAGGCTGCCCGCGCCTGGAGCCTGTGGGAAGGCGAGACGATCACGCTGTTGCCTGACCCCGAAACCAGTGGCCCGTTCGGTGAGGACGACTACGCCGTCGCCTTTGCCCGCATCGAGAACCATTATTTTGTCCATGCCGGCTGGCTGGAGGAAGGGCAGCTGTTGCGCGATGCCTGGAAGCTCAAGGACATTCCCGGCACCATCGTCCACGGCCGCTACGACATGCCGTGCCCGGCGCGCTACGCCTGGGCGCTGCATAAGGCGTGGCCAAAGGCGGATTTCCATCTGATAGAAGGCGCCGGCCATGCTTATTCGGAGCCCGGGATTTTGGACCGGCTGATCCGGGCGACGGATCAGTTTGCGGGGAAATGATGATGGTTGTTTGCGCTCTACGGCGCCCCCCTCTGTCCTGCCGGACATCTCCCCCACAAGGGGGGAGATCGGCCGTCATTCTTGCTTTCGCCAATCTCCAGCGTCGCAGGAAGAGCAGCAGGGCTGAAGCTGCCGATCTCACCCCTTGTGGGGGAGATGTCCGGCAGGACAGAGGGGGGCGCGAAGGATCGCGGCCTTTCGGACCACTACAATGAAAAAACAACACCTCTATCTCTTCGACACTACGCTCCGCGATGGGCAGCAGACGCCGGGCATCGACTTTTCGGTCGAGGACAAGATCGCCATCGCCAAATTGCTCGATGAGTTCGGCATCGACTATGTCGAGGGTGGCTATCCCGGCGCCAACCCGACCGACACCGCCTTCTTCCAGAAGAGGCGCACGGCCAGCGCCAAATTCGTCGCTTTCGGCATGACCAAGCGGGCAGGGGTGTCGGCTTCCAACGATCCGGGCCTTGCCGCACTCGTCCAGTCGCAGTCGGACGCCATCTGCTTCGTGGCCAAGAGCTGGGACTACCATGTCCGTGTCGCGCTCGGCTGCACCAACGAGGAAAACCTCGACTCCATCAAGGCCTCGGTAGAAGCGGCGGTTGCCGCTGGTAAGGAGGCGATGGTCGACTGCGAGCATTTCTTCGACGGCTTCAAGGCCAACCCCGCCTATGCGCTGGCCTGCGCAAAGACCGCCTACGAGGCCGGTGCGCGCTGGGTGGTGCTGTGCGACACCAATGGCGGCACGCAGCCCTCTGAAGTCCGCGCCATCGTCGAGAAGGTCGTCGCTTCGGGCATTCCGGGCGACCATCTCGGCATCCATGCCCATGACGACACCGGCCAGGCGGTGGCGAATTCGCTCGCCGCCGTCGAAGCCGGCGTGCGTCAGATCCAGGGCACGCTGAACGGCATTGGCGAGCGCTGCGGCAACGCCAACCTGATCTCGATCGTGCCGACGTTGGCGTTGAAGCCGGCTTTCGCCGACCGCTTCGAAACGGGCATTTCGGCCGAGACGCTGACCGGCATATCGCGCCTGTCGCGCGCGTTCGACGAATTGCTGAACCGCGCGCCGGAAGCGCAGGCGCCCTATGTCGGCGCCTCCGCCTTCGCCACCAAGGCCGGCATCCATGCCTCGGCTCTGGCCAAGGAGCCGGCGACCTATGAGCATGTACCCCCGGAAGCCGTCGGCAACCGGCGCCGCGTCATGGTCTCCGATCAGGGCGGCAAGGCCAATTTCCTCGCCGAGCTGAAACGGCGTGGCATCGACGTGCCGAAGGACGATCACCGCCTCGACGCGCTGATATCAGTGGTCAAGGAACGTGAGGCCGAGGGCTACGCCTATGAAGGCGCCGACGCGTCTTTCGAGCTTTTGGCGCGCAAGATGCTGCACGGCTTGCCGGAATTCTTCCATGTCACCTCGTTTCGCTGCATGGTCGAACGCCGCTTTGACGCCAATGGCAATCTGAAGACGGTCTCCGAAGCGATCGTCAAGGTGTTGGTGGAAGGCGAGGAGAAGATGTCGGTGGCCGAAGGGCATGGCCCGGTCAACGCGCTCGACATCGCGCTGCGCAAGGATCTCGGCAAGTACCAGAACGAGATCGCCGACCTCGAACTCGCCGACTTCAAGGTGCGTATCCTGAATGGCGGCACCGAGGCGATCACCCGCGTGCTGATAGAATCGCACGACGGGACCGGCGCCCGCTGGTGGACGGTCGGCGTTTCCGAAAACATCATCGACGCGTCCTTCCAGGCCTTGATGGATTCGATCGTCTACAAGCTGATGAAGAATCGCGAGATGGCCGGACTGGTGGCGGCGGAGTAGGGTTGAACCATCAGCGAAAGTCCGTTGATCCATCAGCAATTTGCGATGGTCTTGGCAAGGCGGCTGGCGCATAGCGTTGGGCCATGGCCACGCAAGCACTTCAACTGGACGCAGCCTCCAACGCCCGTCGCGGCTTTCTCCTGGCGTTGGGCGCCTATCTCCTGTGGGGGCTGCTGCCCTTCTATATGAAGGCGGTCGCGCATCTGCCGCTGGCCGAAGTGATCGCGCATCGCATTGTCTGGTCGGTGCCGATTGCCGCGGCCGTCCTTGTCTGGGCCGGCCGCACCGCGGACTTCAAGGCCGCAATCCGCTCGCCACGCACCATTTCGATGGCCGTGCTGACGGCGGCGCTGATCTCGGTCAACTGGGGCATCTATGTTTGGGCGATCGCCGTCGACCGTACCGTCGAGACCGCGCTCGGCTACTACATCAATCCGCTGGTCGTGGTCGTCGTCGGCGCACTGCTGCTTGGCGAGCGGCTGAACAGGCTGCAGATAGCGGCAGTGGTGCTGGCGGCCGTCGCCGTCGCGGTGCTGACCGTCGATGCCGGCAAGCTGCCCTGGGTGTCGCTGGCGCTGGCCTTTTCCTTCGCTGCCTACGGCTTCTTCCGCAAGACGCTGCCGATCGGCCCGAGCCAGGGTTTTCTGCTCGAAGTGCTTCTGCTGTCGGTGCCGGCGCTGGCCTACATCGTCTTCCTGATTGCCAGCGGGCAGGACCATTTCGTCTCTGGCTCGGTGAGCGATACGGCCTTGCTGGTTGGCTGCGGTCCGGTCACCGCGGTGCCACTGCTGTTGTTTGCGTTCGGGGCGAGGCTGCTGCGCCTCTCCACCATCGGCATCATGCAATATATTGCGCCGACCATTGTGTTCCTGATCGCGGTGTCGATTTTCGGCGAACCCTTCGGCAGCACCCAGGCGATCGCCTTCGGCCTGATCTGGACGGCGCTGGCGATCTATTCCTGGTCGATGTTCACGTCAGCGAGAAAAGCTTGAACGCGACACGCTTTAAACGTTGCGGCCTAGCCGCGTGACGACGAAGAAAACTATGGCCGCCACCGCGAAGGAAAACAGGGTGACGATCCAGAAGCCGGAAGGCGTTTCCAGGAACGGCAGGCCGCCGACATTCATGCCGAACAGGCCGGAGATGATGGTCATCGGCAGCAGCACCGCGGTCATCACCGAGAGCACGTAAAGCAAGCGGTTCGACTCTGTTGTCAGCTTGGCCATCAATTCGTCCTGCAACAGCCGGGCGCGCGCCTGCAATTGTTCGCCGTCGTGATAGAGCGTGTGCGCCCGGTGCGACAGCCGCGCCGCCATGTCGTTGATTGTGTCAGGCAGGTCGTTGCGATGCGAATGGTCGAGATGGCGGAACAGGTTGCTCAGTGTCGCCATCTGCCGGTGGATCACCACCAGATGCCGGCGCGCGTCGACAAGTGCCTGCCGCTCATTGTGCCATGCGTCGCAGACGATACGGTCCTCGATGCCATCGAGCGTGTCGCCGAGGCCGCTGAGTTCCGCCACCATGCCATCGAACGACTGGCCAACGACGGCTTCGATCAGTTCGGCCGGCGAGCGGAACTTGCGCGATCCGTTTTCGATCGCCTTGCGGATATTGTCGACGGACTGTAGCGGTTGCTTGCGCGCGCCGACCAGCATCGTGTCGTTGAGGGCGAAGCGGAAATGACCAAGTCCGCCCGCTTCCGCCGAATAGTCGTGGCGCAGATCCGGCAGGTCGCCATAGAGCCAATCATCCTCGAGGTCGATGTGGCAGCCATGGCTGGCTGACAGGAAGGCTTCGCGTACCGGCGACGGCAAAGCCTGATCGGCGGCGATCTCGTGGCGAGCGCGCATGTCGGAGAGCTGGTAGCTGCGCCAGGTCCAGCGCGCTTGCGCAGCGTCCTTGGTGCGCACGCCCTCGGCGGTGAAGTGATAGAGGAAGAACAGCCCGTGCTCGTCGGGCAGATAAGGGGACAGGTCGGTGCCGTCCGGATTGAGAGCGATGTTCATGGTCGCTTCGCCAGTTTTTTTGAACACAGCGCCGTGCAGTGGCCGAGCTGTGAGTCCTAGCACGGGCGACCCCGGTCTCGTGTGACAGTTTCTTGACAGCGCCTTCACAGTCTGTCGATCACCGGCATCACGTGGAGGGCAGCAGGGCAGTAGGGCAGTAGGGCAGTAGGGCAGTAGGGCAGTAGGGCAGTAGGGCAGTAGGGCAGTAGGGCAGTAGGGCAGTAGGGCAGTAGGGCAGTAGGGCAGTAGGGCAGTAGGGCAGTAGGGGGAGGCTTTCTTTGCAGTTCACATACTGCCTTACTGCCCTACTCCCTTACTCCCCTACATCTTGTCGATCACCGACTGCACGCCCTCCGTTGGCGCATCGACCGAGGATCCCGCCACCATGATGGCGGCAACGATGGCTTCCGGGTCCTCGACCACCAGCGGCTTGACCCGCTGGGCGGTATGGATGAAGCCTTCGGCCGACATATGGTCGAGCAGCGAAAGCATCGGATCCCAGAACCCCTTGATGTTGGCGAAGACGATCGGCTTGCGGTGGTGGCCGAGCTGGCCCCAGGTCATGATCTCGACGATCTCCTCGACTGTGCCGATACCGCCCGGCAGCGCCACAAAGGCGTCGGATTTTTCGAACATCCTGTGCTTGCGCTCGTGCATGTTGTCGGTGATCACCAACTCATCGAGCTTATCGAGCGCGCTCTCGGTCGCTTCCCTGTTGATCAGGAAGCGCGGAATGATGCCGGTCACCTTGCCACCGGCCTTGAGCGCGCCTTCGGCGACGGCGCCCATAATGCCTTTGGTGCCGCCGCCATAAATCAGACGCAGCCCGGACCTGGCAATCGAGCGGCCGAGCAGGTGCCCGGCCTTGGCGTAGGTTTCATCGCGGCCCGGAGACGAACCGCAATAGACGCAGACGGATCGAATCGTGTTCATACTGATGATTGGTGATAGGGACGGCGGGTATGGTCAAGCCCGGGGCGGACCTTTTTCTTGCAGGGCCCTTTTTCTTGTAGGGTTTGCTAAAACACGCTAGACCGGCGTTAGGTGGCTAAGGGGCAGGGAACTATGGCAATTAACCCATTAAAGGCGCTTTTGTTCGCGGCAGGCGGCTCGGTAGCCGCGGCGGGAACCGCCTATGTGTCGGGCGCGCTCGACCCGTATCTCAATCGTACGCCGCCGGCGGAAGTGGCGACGCTGACGCCGCCCTCCGCTCCCGGCACAGATACGATGGCGCCGGCTGCACCGGCGCTGGATGCGGCTGCTCCGGCGGCACCTGCCGCGCCTGCCGCGACCGGCCCGATCGCTCCGACCTTCGATATTGTGCGGGTCGAAAGCAACGGCTCGATCGTCATCGCCGGCAATGCGGCGCCTAGCGCCAAGGTCGAGGTACTCAATGGTTCGACGGTCCTTGGCTCAACGATCGCCGGTCCGGATGGCGGCTTTGCCATCGTGCTCGACGATCCGCTGAAGCCCGGTGATTACACGATCACGCTGCGCTCAACCGGCAATGTGGTGATCAACTCGGCACAGACCGCTGTCGTCTCGATTCCCCAGAATCCAGCGGGTCAAGTGCTGGCCATGGTCGAGGAGCCGGGCAAGCCGTCCGAACTGTTGACGGTTCCGGCGCCCGAGACAAAGCCTGAAACACCGCCTGCTGGCGAGCAGGCGGCTGCTCCGGCAGCGGAAGCGCCCGCCGCCACCGCACCTGCGCCGGCCCAACCGGCCCCCGCCGCCCCGGCTGTGGAAGCCGCACCTGCGCCGGCTCCGGCAACAACTCCGGCACCCGCCACACCGGCGGCCGAACCCAAGATCGTCGTCGAGGCAGTCGAGATCGACGGCAAGAAGATCTTCGTCGCTGGTACAGCCGATCCCGGCCGCAAGGTCCGCGCCTACGCCAACGACATTCTGCTTGGCGACGCGAAGACCTCGCCCGATGGCCATTTCCTGGTCGAGGCGACGCGCGACATTCCGGTTGGCACCTACACCATCCATGTCGATGGGCTTGATGCCGACGGGGTCAAGGTGGTGGCCCGCGCCGCCGTGCCGTTCGAGCGCGAGCCGGGTGAGGCGGTTGCCGCCGTGGCGCCCGCCGCGCCGAAGCCGGCTGAGGTCAAACCAGCCGAGCCGAAGCCGGCAGTCGCTGCTAGCGAAGCGCCTGCGGCGCCCGCAGCAGAGCCTTCCACGCCGCCTGCCGCCGCTGCCACGAAGCCGCCGGCTGCACCTGCCGCCAAGGCGCCGGCCGATGTCGCCGCCGCGACGCCGCCAACTGAAGTTCCCGAGGCGGTGGCGCCCAAGCTCGAGCATGCCGACAGCGCCGTCATCATTCGCCGCCACGACACGTTGTGGCGGATTTCGCGGCGGGTCTATGGCCAGGGCATGCGCTATTCGACCATCTACCTCGCCAACCAGGATCAGATCGCCGATCCCGACCGCATCTGGCCGGGGCAGGTGTTCAAGGTTCCGGAAAAGTCGAAGGAAGGCGAACCGGCCAACCTCAAGGCGCTGGGCGACCAGATGACAAAGGCCCCCATCAAGACCGAATAGAAATCTTTTTCTTCTTTCCTAGGTCTTGAAGAAAGTTCGTTCATCGTCTATCGCCGATAGACGATGAACGCCCCCCAGATTGAGACCCGGAACACCTGCGGCTTCGCCGACAGCCAGGCCGTTGCCACGAAGCTAGCGGCGCTTTCGCATCCGGCGCGCATTGAAATCCTCAAGCATCTTTCCGCAAGCCGCTCCTGCTGCTGCCGGGAGGTGGTCGACCATCTCGATCTGGCGCAGTCCACCGTTTCACAGCACCTGAAGATATTGGTCGATGCCGGTCTGGTCCGCTACGAGCCGGACCGCCAGCGCTCGCGCTACCAGGTCGACCGTGATGCGCTCGCTAGTCTTTCCGTATCGCTGACCGCGCTTGTCGATTTCTGCTGCTCCGGCCGCTAGAACATAAGAAGAAGGCAATCAAAATGGCCGAAAAAACCGTCTCCGCCGAATCCGGCTCGACCTTCGACACATTGCGCAATCTGTGGCCGTATATGTATCCGGCAGATCGCCCGGACCTGCGCTGGCGCGTGACCTGGGCGACCTTGCTGCTTGTCGTCGCCAAACTCGTGCTCGTCGCCGGGCCGTATTTTTTCAAATGGGCAACCAATGCGCTGGCGGGGCAGGGTGCGGCCCTGCCGCCTTTGCTGCCGGCTTTCCTTTTGGCGCCGGTTGCTCTCGTTATCGCCTACAATTTTCTGCGCCTCGTCCAGCTCGGCTTCAACCAGTTGCGCGACGCGTTGTTCGCCCGCGTTGGGCAATATGCGGTGCGCCAACTCGCTTTCCGCGCCTTCGTCCACATGCATGAACTGTCGCTGCGCTTTCACCTGGAGCGCCGCACCGGCGGCCTGTCGCGCATCATCGAGCGCGGCACCAAGGGCATCGAGACGATCGTTCGCTTCATCATGCTCAACACCGCGCCGACCATTCTCGAATTCGCGCTGACAGCCGGGATCTTCGCCTTCACCTATGGCTGGAAATACGTCGCCGTCGTTGCGGTAACAGTATGGGTCTATGTCTGGTTCACGGTGAAGGCGAGCGATTGGCGCATCGCCATCCGCCGCGACATGAACGACAGCGATACCGACGCCAACACCAAGGCGATCGATTCACTGCTCAATTTCGAAACGGTCAAATATTTCGGCAACGAGGCGATGGAGGCCGAGCGCTTCGACCGCTCGATGGCGCGCTACGAGATCGCCGCGACCAGGATCTGGACCTCCCTTGGCTGGCTGAATTTCGGCCAGGGCATCATCTTTGGCCTCGGCACGGTCGTCGTCATGTGCATGTCGGCGCTGGAGGTGCAGGCCGGCACGCAGACGGTCGGCGACTTCGTCTTCATCAACGCCATGCTGATGCAGCTTTCGGTGCCGCTCAACTTCATCGGCTTCATCTATCGCGAAATCCGGCAAGGGCTGACCGACATCGAGCAGATGTTCGACCTCCTCGATGTCCGCCAGGAGATTGTCGATAAACCTGACGCCAAACCGCTCGCCGTCTCTGCCGGCAAGATCGAATTCCGCGACGTGCATTTCTCCTACGATCCCAACCGCAAGATCCTGAAAGGCGTCAGTTTCGAAGTGCCAGCCGGCAAGACGGTCGCCATCGTCGGGCCGTCGGGTGCCGGCAAGTCGACCATTTCGCGGCTGCTGTTCCGCTTCTACGACATCCAGGATGGCCAGGTGCTGATCGATGGCCAGGATGTCAGGGACGTGACGCAGGAGAGCCTGCGCGCGGCGATCGGCATGGTGCCGCAGGACACCGTGCTGTTCAACGACACCATCGCCTACAACATCCGCTACGGCCGCATCGACGCCAGCGAGGAAGACGTGCGCAAGGCGGCCGAGCTTGCCCAGATCGGGCCTTTCATCGAGCGGCTGCCGGAAGGTTACCGTTCGATGGTCGGCGAGCGCGGGCTAAAACTCTCCGGCGGCGAGAAGCAGCGCGTGGCGATCGCCCGCACTATCTTGAAGGCGCCGCCAATCCTGATGCTCGACGAAGCGACCTCGGCGCTGGACAGCCACACCGAACAGGAAATCCAGGCCGCACTCGATCTGGTCAGCAAGGGCCGCACCACCATCGTCATTGCCCACCGGCTGTCGACGGTGATCACGGCCGACGAGATCATCGTGCTCAAGGACGGCCAGATCGCCGAGCGTGGCACCCATGCCGATCTGCTGCGCAAGCACGGCCTCTACGCCTCGATGTGGGACCGTCAGCGCGAGGCGACCGAGGCCGAGGAGCGGTTGCGCATCGCCCGAGAAAGCGACGAGCTCGGCGTCATCGTGCGCCGTCGCACTTCGGAGGTCAGTTGAGCGTTTGATTACAGCTGATTTTTCCGATTGACCTCAACTTAAGTTGAGATCGTAGACCGCCGATCGAAGGCGCCTGGTGCGCCTGCTGGCGACCGTGGTCGGAGAAGATCATGGTCAAACAAGAGATCGGAGACAGACGAAATGGATCAACTGAATCAAAAGCTTGGCAATGACAGCGTGTTCAGGGTCGACAAGTTCGTCGTCCCGGCCGAGGCTCGCGAGGAGATGCTCCGCAAGGTCAGGGCGACGCATGAACTGCTGCGCCTCCAGCAAGGCTTCGTGCAGGATTTCCTGCTCGAGCAATTCTCGGGGCCGGGCGAATTCAACCTCGTCACCATCGTCGAATGGGAGAACCAGGCGGCCATTGACAACGTCGTGCCGATCGTCAAGGCGGCACATGAGCGAGCGGGCTTCAGCCCGCAGGAGACGACCGCGCGGCTCGGTGTGCGGGCCGACATCGCCAACTATCAGCGTTTGCCCGAGCTGTAGGAAGGTTAGCCGCGCCTGGCGCCGGGTGAGCCAGCCGCTGCCATTGTTGCGTTGCGGGAAGGGGGGCTTTCCGCTATTGAGGCCGGACCTGAAACAGGGACCGCCCCCAATCCCATGAGCCTCGTCGACACGATCAAGAATGCGCTCGTTCCGATCCATCGCGAGGGCTATCCCTTCATCGCCGCCTTCGGCGCGGCGACCCTGGTACTTGGCTATTTCTCCTCGATCCTGTTCTGGATAGGCCTCATCCTGACAGCATGGTGCGCCTATTTCTTCCGCGATCCCGAGCGCGTCACGCCCGTCGATGACCGGCTGGTGGTGAGCCCCGCCGACGGCATCATCTCGGCGGTCGGCCCGGCCGTGCCGCCGCGCGAGCTTGGCCTCGGCAGCGGCGAGATGACCCGTATCTCGGTGTTCATGAACGTCTTTTCCTGCCATGTGAACCGCGCCCCGGTGCGCGGCCGCATTTCCAGGATCGAGCACCGGCCGGGAAAATTCCTCAATGCCGAGCTGGACAAGGCAAGCACCGAGAACGAACGCAACGGGCTGGTCATCGACAGCCCGAACGGCACGGTGGCGGCGGTGCAGATCGCCGGGCTGGTGGCACGGCGCATCGTCTGCTGGGCCGAGGCCGGTAATGCGCTCGCCATCGGCGAACGTTTCGGGCTGATCCGCTTCGGCTCGCGCGTCGACGTGTTCCTGCCGTCCACAGTGACGCCGCGCGTTGCCGTCGGCCAGACCGCGGTGGGCGGCGAGACCGTGTTGGCCGAATTCGGCGGCGTTGCCGCGACGCCGCTCGTACGGATTTCCTGACCGGTGAGCGCGCCATTCAAGAAATTTGAGGCGCATGCCAGCGGCGGCCCGCGCATTCGCGAAATCCCCATGCGCATGGTGCTGCCTAACCTTGTCACCGTGCTTGCCATCTGCGCCGGCTTGTCGGGCATCCGCTTCGGCTTCGAAGGTCGCTTCGAGCCGGCGGTGGTGATGGTGCTGCTTGCCGCCTTCCTCGACGGCATCGACGGCCGCCTCGCGCGGATGCTGAAGGCGACCTCCAAATTCGGCGCGCAGATGGATTCGCTGGCCGACATCGTCAATTTCGGCGTCGCCCCCGCTTTGGTTCTCTATGCCTTCCTGCTCGACCGCGCCGGCTCGCCGGGTTGGATTGCGGCGCTGTTGTTCACCATTGCCTGCGGGCTGCGGCTTGCCCGTTTCAACGTGCTTGACGAGGAGAAGGCCGAGCGTCCGCTTTGGCAAACCGAATATTTCGTCGGCGTGCCGGCGCCGGCCGGCGCCGTTCTGGTCATGCTGCCGCTCTATCTCTATTTCCTGCGGCTTGGCCTGGAGCCATCCCGCCCGGCAGCCTTCGTCGCTACCGGCTTCACCATACTGGTCGCCTTCCTGCTGGTCAGCCGGCTGCCGGTCTATTCCGGCAAAAGCGTACGGATACCGGGCGACCGGGTGCTGCCGGTCATCCTCGCCGTCGTCCTCTACGTGCTGCTGCTGATGACCTATCCCTGGTACACGCTGACCGCGTCGGTCGCAGGCTACCTGATCTTCCTGCCGTTCAGCGTGCGCGCCTACTCCAGGCGCGCCAAGCGCGAAGGCGAGAAGGTTCCGCCTTCGGACATCGGTTAGCAAACCTGCCACCAATTTGCTCTGGGCTGTTCGATAGCCTCTTGCCGGAACCTGCCGGGCATGTTGACCGTTCTATTCAGGTGGCGCTGGCGGACGCTGCACGGGTGCGGGTAGGCAGCATCGCGAAAGGTTTTCGTTAGCGCTCCCGCAAGCTTCTCAGGGCATGGCCTGAAAGGAGCGAGGAGAAATGGCTGTTATTCTCATCGGTGCATTGCTCACTGTCGCTGGCATTGTCTACATGGCCAGCGCCGCACTCAGACGTGGGCGGCTCAGCGATCCGGCGCCCGTTTCGGCCTCGGATCGCTCGATGCCAAATCTCGCAACACCAGGGCCGACACTTGAGCCTAGGCGGCGCGGGCTTGGTTTCCTCGGCTTGTCGCAGAACTGGCCGGGCCTGCTGATGATGGCGGCCGGACTCATCTTGCTGTTGTCGGTGATGGTTCTCTAGAGGGACTCACGATGAGGTCTGTGGGCGCTCAAGCGGCTGCACTTAGCCCCAGCCGGTCGATCGCCAGCTTGCGGGTCGAGACATAGTCGGTCTTGCCCGAACCCAGCACCGGGATCTCTTCGACCTTGACGATATCGTTGGGCACCATCAATTCGGCAGCACCTGCCTTCTTGCCGAACTTGCGCAACTCCTCGGGATCGGCGTCGTCGGCGGTGGTGACCAGCACGATGCGCTCGCCGCGCCTTTTGTCCGGCACCGCGACCGCGGCATGGCGTTCTTCCGGCCACAGCGACTGCACCAGCATCTCGACCGCGCCCAGCGATACCATCTCGCCGGCGATCTTGGCGAAACGCTTGGCGCGGCCGCGAATGGTGATGAAACCTTCGCGATCGACCGAAACGATGTCGCCAGTGTCGTGCCAACCGTCGAGCGGCTGCAATTCGCCGGGCCGGTCTGCGGTCATGTAGCCCATCATCAAATTGGGTCCATTGAGCCACAATTGCCCGGCATCGCTGATGCCCTCGACCGGTTGCAGCTTCATGCGTATCGCCGGCAGCAGGCGGCCGACCGTGCCATCGCGGCCGTGGATGGCGGTGTTGACGGCAACGACGGGGGCTGCCTCGGTCAGCCCGAAGCCTTCGATGATCTCGGCCTGAAAGCGCTCGCGGTAGACGCGGCGCGTCTCCGGCTTCACCGCCTCGGCGCCGGCGACGACGAAGCGCAGACTGGAGAAATCGCCGTCCTTGGCGGTGCGCGCATAATTGGCGAGGAAAGTGTCGGTACCGAACATGACGGTCGGCCTCACCTTGCGGGCGATCTCGGGGATGATCTTGTAGTGGAGCGGCGAGGGGTAGAGGAACAGCCTTACCCCGGTGACCAACGGCAGGATGGTGCCGCCTGTCAGGCCGAACGAGTGGAACACCGGCAGCACGTTGAGCAGGATATCGGCCGGCGAGATGGTGATGCGGGCCTCGGCCTGCATGGCGTTGGCATAAAGGTTCCGGTGCGACAGCAGCACCGCCTTTGGTGTGCCTTCCGAGCCTGACGTGAACAGGATCACCGCCGGCTTGGCCGCGTCCTGCCGCTGCAGCGGCCAGCGCCAGCGCAAGGCTGCCGCGAACTTCTCCAGCGCGGTCACGCTTTCGCGGATATCCTCCAGCCACAACAGCTTCGCGCCACCCTTCTCGACCGCCGAGATGATGTCGGCAAGGTCGGCCTTTTCGACGAAGGCGCGGGACGAAACCACTGTGCGGATCATCGCCGTGCGCACGGCCGCGGTGACACTGGCTGGCCCTGCCGTGTAGTTGATCATCGCCGCCACCCGGCTGGCCGACAGCAGGCCGACGAAGGACAACACGACGCCATTGGCATTGGGCAGAAGCAGCCCAACCGCTTCGCCCGGCGCGGTTGCTGCCTCGAAGCGACGCCCCAGCACCCGCGCGCCGATGAACAGTTTTCGGTAGCTCAACGCGCCTGAGATGACGTCCTCGACGATCGGGTGCGAGGCGCCGACGCGGTCGGCGGCGTCACGCATGGCCAGGAACAGACCGCGGTCGAGATCGTTGCCGAACAGGCGGGCCTCGGCAAAGCGGTCGAACAGCGCATTGGTGTTCGAGGCCTGGTCGGGATTTCGCGCCACGAGCTCGGCGATGGTCATTGGCTCCAACACGCTGAGCGACAGGCGCGCAAACCAGCGGCGCGGCGCCTTGTCCGCCGGCGTCAGCGACACCGGCAGGGTGCGCGTACCGGCGACGAAGATCGGCACGATGCTGGCGTCGGCCTGCATGGCGATGCGGGTGACGGCGCGAAACAGGCGAAACGTCTTGACGTCGGGCTCGACCGCGTCGGGCAGGTAGACGGCGAGGCGGCCCTTGCCCTTCAGCACCCGTACCAGCCGGCGGCTGACGAAGACATGCTCGGCGTTGAATGCGATGGTGCGGCCAAGCTCGCGCCACGGCTCCAGCCAGGGAGACCGTGCCGAGACATCATCGAGGATGTGCAACGTGTCATCAGGCAGGAGTGACAGCATCAGCGCCGGCTCGATGCGCGACTGATGCGAGATGACATAGATGACAGGGGCTGTCGCTTTGCGCGCGATCTTGATGCGGTCGTCACTGATCCGGTAGGCAAGTTTGAACGGCACATAGAGCAGCGCCTGGGTAAAGCGCACGCCGAGGCGGAACTTTTCTACCACGCCGATCAGCAGCCAGGCCGCAACGAGGCCCGCAAGCAACGCCAGTGTCAGGATCATTGCCGCATCTCTCCCAACGGATTTTCGCACCACGGCTCTTTCACGGCCGCTTCGGGGGAGAACCTAGCGAAAGTGGGGGCGACGTCAATGTGGGAAGGAGATGCTACGCTGCCTTCAATCGGCCACTGATGAAGCGGAACTCCTGCGACTTGCCACCGAAACCATAGGCGGCGGCCGGGACCTCGTGCACCAGGGCATAGCTTTCCTCATGAACATTTCCCAGGATTTGGCCGAAGGCGGCAAAGATCGCTCGGAGATAAGCCTCCAGCTCGAGCTTAGTGTTGGTGCCATCGACGACCTTGGTGTCGAGCCAGAAAGTGTTGGCGCCGTGCTCGGCCAGTGACTTGCCACCGGCGAACCAGTGTTGCGGGTCGAGATAGGTGATCGCGACCGCGGTAATCGTCGGGTCTTTGCGCAGATGCGTGGCGGTCAGCTTCGTGACTTCCCTCGCGATTGTCGCGGACAAGGCGGCGTTCGGCTTGCCGGTGACGCTGACATTGATGATTGGCATTTTTCTCTCCTTGGGTTGGGACGGACGGCTGTCAACCGTTGAACAAAACCATGCCATGATCGTCACATCAAAAAAATCAAATTGTTTTCAAGCAAAGATTCGATAATACCAAACTATGCAGACGCTCGATCCTGACCTCCTGAAAACCTTCCTCGCTTTCGTCGATGGCGGCTCGCTGGCACAGGCGGCGACCATCGTCGGCCGCTCGCCCTCGGCCGTCACCACACAGATGCAGCGGCTGGAGGAAATCGTCGGCGAGCGGCTTCTGGCGCCGCAGGGCAGGGGTCGCGGCCTGACGCCGGCGGGGGAGGACCTCGTCGGCCATGCCAGGCGCATTCTGGCGGCTCATCGTGAGGCGTGGCTGGCGCTGAAGGGCGCGCGGGCTGCCGGACGCGTCGCCATCGGCACGACGCAGGATTTCGCCGATAGCGGTTTACCGGACCTGCTGCGTGCATTCGCCGTCAGTCATCCGCGCGTCAGGATCGAATTGCGCGTCGGCCGCTCCGCCGAACTGACCCAGGCGCTGCAGGCCGGCGGTCTCGATCTGGCGATCGCCATGCGCCAGGTGCCCGCGCCGGACGAAGTTGGCTTGTTCAGGGAGCCGATGGTGTGGCTCTGTTCGCAAAAGGGATTGGCGGTGCGTCAGGACGAGATACCGCTGGCGCTGCTCGATCCGCATTGCGGCTTTCGCGAAGCAGCGATCGCCGCACTTGATGCTGTTGGCCGCCGCTATCGCATCGCGGCTGGCAGCGCCAGCCTGGCCGGCCTGCGCACAGCCGTGAATGCCGGCATCGCGCTGACGTTGAGGACGGAGCGTTTCGCCCACTCCGGCATCGTGGAAGCGCCGCGCGATCTTGCCATGCCAGCGGTTCCGATTGCCGAATTCGCCATTCGGCTGCGCAAGGGTGCCGACCGGCCGGCGCAGGATCTCGCCGCGCTGCTGAGCGGCAGTCTTTCAACGTCCGCCTGAGCGCCCGCAAGAATAAGCGCTGCAAAGAAAAAGCCGACCTTACGATCGGCTGGAGGTTAGACGGGTCGAGGGGTTTGGGGGGACTTGGGGTTGACCCGTCGCAGCCATAATGTCTGAACCCGATGATGGTTCCATGACTTTGCAAATTTATTTCAGATAAGATTTTAGTACACGATCAGAGTGCACGCTGCCTGGCCACGAGCCAGTCGCGCCCGGCATGGGCGAATATGGCGCAGAGCACAATGGCGCCGCCGATCATGCTGGCGGCCGGCGGGATCTCTGCCAGGAACAGGAAGGCGAACAGGATCGCAAACGGCACTTCGGCCGAACCGAGCAGGCCGGATTCCGGCGCCGGAATGAGGCGCGAGCCCTCCGTCCACAGGATCGAGGCGAGCGCGAAGGAGGCGCCGAAGGTGGCGAGCAGCACGGCATCCCTGGGCGACACCGCCAGGGGATCGGTAACGAGCCAGCCGAGTACGAACAGAAGAAATGCCGCCACCGCACCGGCCCACACCACCGGTGTGTCGCGGAAGGCGCGTACCATGATCATATAGAGCGCGGCGCCGACCGTCATCAGCAGCGCCAGCCCATCGCCCAACAGATGCCCGGTGCCGAAACCGGACCATACCATGATGCCCACGCCGCAGAGCGACACGGCGGCGGCCAACATCGTCTGCAGCCGGAATTTTTCGCGTACCAGAGCCCAGGCCAGCAGGGCGGCAATGAAGGGCGACGTCGCATAGATGACCGCGACATTGGCGACGTAGGTGAACTTGAACGCCGCGATGAAGGCGATGCTAGCCAGCGCCCCCTCGACAGCCAGCAGCCAACCTCGCCAGCCGAGGCGCAGGCTCTCGCGCCCGCCGGAGCGGCGGCGGCGCCACAACACATAGAGCGTAATCAAGATCGAGCCGACAAAGCCGCGCCAGCAGGTGATGGTCAGCGGATCGGCATGGATCGACTTGGTCAGTACGCCGGTGAGGCCGAAGACAGCCGCCGAAGCCGAAACCAGGATGATGCCAAGGGTTCGCTCGGCGGCGGTGTCGGTGGTGCCCGGCATGCTCAAAGCCTCTGTCATTTCGCCAGACTACGCCGCCTCGTCCTGACACCATACTGTCAGCAGGGATCGTTCGATCCTAAAGCCGCTTGCGGAAATGTTCGTTGCCGACGATCAGCAGGCCGGCCGTGAAGATCAGGGCAGCACCGAAAAACACCTCGCGGCGCGGCACGTCGCCCCAGATCGCAAAACCGAGCACGAAAGCCCAAACTAGCGACGTGTATTCGAACGGCGCTACGATCGAGACCGGCGCCCGCTTCATGCCTTCGAACAAAAGATACTGTGCGACGCCACCGAGTGCGCCGACGCTGAGCAGCAACAGCACCTGACCCCAGTCGGGCGTCTGCCACAAAAGCAGCGCCGGCACCGCCGAAAAGATCAGAAAATAGAGGTTGTTGAGCACGAGCTGGACCATCGTGCGTTCCGCCATCGCCGTCTTGCGCAAAAGCACAATGGCGATGCCCCACAGCAGGGCGGCGGCCAGCACCAGAAGCATCGGCATCGACAGGCCGAGACGGGCGGGGTCGCAAGCGACGAAGACGCCGGCGAAACCGATAAGCACTGCCAGCCAGCGCAGCGTCGGCACTTTCTCGCCGAGCATGACGACCGAAAGCACGGTGACGATGATCGGCGCCGCGTAATAGATGGTGGTGAGTTCCGCCAGTTGGAGGTATCGGGCGGCGTTGTAGTAGCAAAGCCACGCCGCCAGCGTGAAGGCGCTGCGCACGAACATCGGCCTGACAATGGACGAGCGGACTGTATCGGCAATCAGGCGGCGCCCGCCGATTGCCGTGCAGGCGGCCAGGATGCTGATTGAGCGGAAGAACATGATCTGCCAGACGGTGATTGCGGCGACCAAAAGCTTGATCGAAGCATCCTGCATCGAAAACAAAAGATAGGCGGCCCCTGTGAAAAGGATGCCGGCAAGAACCCTTTCGCGGGTTTCCAGGATGGCGATATCGGCCATACGGCGTCGGCCTGAAGCTGCGAGGGACAGTGCGCGGGCCAGATCATCAGGACCGCATCATCAGGCTATACGGGCGAAACCTTGCGCGGCGCTGCGCCAGCGGCAGGCTTGCATTGGGGCAGGGCGATGGCGGCATCCGGCTGGAGCATGATCCCGAAAAGTGGGAACCGGTTTTTCGGAGAGGATCATGCCTAACCAAGATCTAGATCGGGATGACGATTCAACCAAACGTTATCCCGATCTAGGCGCCCCAAACATCGTTGTTGACTCGGCCCCTGGGGCCGCGCCGATAAGGATGCGGTCCAGCAACCGCGAGGTGATTCCATGGGCTCCCGCTTCCTCAACGCCGCGTCAGCCAGCAGCCGTCTCGGCGTATCGGCCAAGGCGCTCAGGCTTTATGAAGAGCACGGCCTGATCGCGCCGGACCGCACCCCTGCCGGCTGGCGGGCGTATGGGCCCGAGGATATGCGCCGGGCTGCCGAGATCGTCGCCTTGCGCGCCCTCGGCTTCAGCCTGGCCGAGGTGGCGCGAGTCTTGAAAGGCGACGCGCACGGGCTGGAGCCGGCCCTGGCCGCGCATCAGGCGACGCTGGAGGGTCGCTTGCGTCAGCTTGCCGGCACGATTGAGAAGGTTGGCAGCTTGCGTGAGAGGCTCGCCCGGGGCGATGCCCCGACCGCCGGCGATCTGGCGCGCCTGACCGCCGAGCCCGGCATTGCCGTTGAACTTCCCTGGCCTTGGGGTGGTGAGTGCTTCGAATTAGGCCCTGTCCGGGCGCTGAACTACATCATCGGTCCGCTGGGCAGCGGCAAGACCCGGCTGGCACGGCGGCTGGCCGAGAGCCTGCCCAACGCCAGCTTCCTTGGCTTGGACCGTTTGGCGGACGGCGCGGCAGTTCTGGCCCGCATGGACGCCGATCCGGCTCTGAGGGCGCGGGTCGACCGGACGCTGGCCTGGCTTGTGGAGGATGGCGCCGCTGTATCGGACGCACTGCTTGCGCTGCTTGCCGGACTGGAGGCCGAAGGTCCGGCCATTCTGGTCGTCGACATGATCGAGCAGGGGCTGGGCCAGGCCTCCCAGGAGGCGCTGATTGCCCATCTGCGCCGCCGTGGCCCCGGTGGGCGGCCGCTTTTCCTGCTCACGCGTTCCAGCGCGATACTGGACCTGGCGGCTGTTGGGGCCGACGAGGTGATCATTCTCTGCCCCGCCAATCACAGTCCGCCAACCTATGTCGCCCCATACCCCGGCACCCCCGGTTACGAGGCCGTCGCCACCTGCCTGGCCTCACCTGAGGTACGGGCGCGGACCGAGGGTGTCATTGCGTGGCGGCCTGAGGTCGCCTGAATCCCTCAGAGCATTTTTGCGCTCACTGCGTCGCCTGGTAGAGCTCCGAAGCGGCCTCTTTCAGCGCGCGCCGGCCGTCGGGCCTGAAATACATCATGTGCCCGCCCTCCACGACATCGAGACGGATGGGTTTTGCGTCGGCGAGCGACGGGATCTGATTCACCAGATAGCGCGAGGCCAGATAGGGCGTGACGAGGTCGGTGTAGCCGTTGACGATCACGACGCCGAGCGCAGGGTTCAAGGCGCGCGCCCGCTGCAGATCGTCCATCACCCCGGCATAGCCTTGCCGCGAGGTGCCATAATCCCAATTGCGGCTGATCTCGCCGTTGAGCAGCCGGTAGCTGACATCGGTGTGGAAATTCAGTTCGTCGCTGATATAGCCGACAAAGGTCGAGGTCAGCACCGGCACGCTGCGATCGAGCACCGGATCCGGGCCGGCAATGCGGGCGCTCTCGGGCGCGATGTCTGCCGTGGTGATCGTGCCGTCGTAGGGGCTGAGCACCTTGCCGCTGGCGCGGGCAAACTCCCTTGCGAACAGGCCGGTCGGGATACGGGCGAAATTCCGCTGGACGAGTTCGAGCGGCAGGCCGGTGATGTCGGCCACGCGCTGGCTGGCCAGCCGCCCGCCTTGCTCCAGCCCGCTGGCCAAAGCCGTAAGATAGTCGCCCAGCGCATAGCGCTCGACCTCCGCCAGCTTCTCCTGAAGCGCACGGCCGCTAATGCCTTCGCTGCGCAGGCGCACCGCCGCGAGCGACGGCAGTTCGAGCGCCCAGTGCAGCGGTTCGAACTCGTCGGGCTGCACCAGCATGAACTCCAGCGCCGGCGAGATCAGCACGATGCCGTTCGGGCTGATGCCGATATCTTCCTGCAAGGTCCTGGCGAGAAGCGCCGCCCGGAATCCGCCATAGCTTTCCCCGGCGAGGAAGAGCGGCGAGCCGGTAAGGCCGTTCTGCGCCAGATAGAGCCGGATGAAGGCGCCTATCGAACTGGCATCCTGGTTGACTCCCCAGAAGTCGTGCGTGTTCTGGCCCGGTGCCTCGCGGCTGTAGCCGGTTCCGACGGGATCGACGAAGACGAGGTCGGTCATGTCGAGCCAACTGTCCGGATTGTCGATGAGTTTTTGCGGCGAGGGCAGGAATTCGCCATTGGCTCCGGTGGCGATTATGCGCGGGCCGAGCGCGCCGAGATGGAGATAGGCGGACGCCGCTCCGGGACCGCCGTTGAACACGAAGGTGATCGGCCGCTGCGGCGCCTTCGCCGCGTCGTCCGGCGACCGCCTGATATAGGCGACATAGAAGATCTCCGCTGTGACTTCGCCCTTGCCGGAAAGCAGCGACAGCGTGCCGGCCTTCGCCTGGTAGTCCAGCTTGCGCCCGGCGAGCGTGATCGAATGGTCCGTGGTCTGCGGTGGTGGCAGCAGCGACAGCACGCCGCCCGTGGGCGCTGGCCGCTCCGTCGTTTCAGCCAGGCCAGGCTGTACGAAGGCAGCAAGCATCAGCAGGATGAGTGGGATCAGTTTCAGCTTGAACGGCATGACGCCTCCGCGAGAACAACTCCCGCATAGGTATGGCTGAGGCGATCGAAGTCAAAGGAAAATGGCGCGTGGTTGAACACCTGAACCGCCGCATTCCTTGGCGCCAGCCTATCCAAGGCCAAGTCGGTTTCGCTCACAAGCTTCGCAAACAATGCTATCAACCCGCAAAGACTGTCGAGAGGATAGAAATGGACGCGACCGCACTCAAGGCCATGCAGGCGCCGCTGAAGGCGGCCTATCGAGACGATGCGTCGCGCGCGCTGATCACGCTGAAGGCCAGGGGCTCGATCGACGATCAGTCGATCGCCTGCAAGGTCGATACGGGCAGGGCGCTTGCCGTCGCCGGTCTGCATCCTGCAACCGGCGGTTCCGGGCTGGAGCTATGCTCCGGGGACATGCTGCTGGAGGCGCTGGTCGCCTGCGCTGGCGTGACGTTGAAGGCAGTGGCGACGGCGCTGGAGTTCAGGCTTGGCGCCGCCACGGTGGAAGCCGAAGGCGATCTCGATTTTCGCGGCACGCTCGGCGTCGCCAGGGATGCGCCGGTCGGCTTCCGCGCCATCCGGCTGAATTTCGGCCTCGACACCGACGAGCCGCAGGAGCGTATCGATTCGCTGCTGAAGCTGACCGAACGCTACTGCGTGGTGTTCCAGACCATCAACAGCAAGCCGGAACTAACAGTAAGCGCACGGCGCTGACGCTGCAAATCTCCCCCTCGAGGGGGAGATCAAGCTCTACTGCGCCGAAGGCTCCTCGGCGTCGCCTTCATCGGTGAAGGGCGAGGCGCTCGGCACGCACTGCACCGCCCAGCCGGTCGGCGTCGGCTGCTTCTGGTATTCGGTGACTGCGTTGGTGCACTGTTCGCGGGTGTCGAAGGTGCTTGGCAGCACGACCATGCCGCCTTGCGGGCCGGCAATCACCAGATACCAGACCAACGCTACGCTCGAAGCCGCCATGGGAATTTCCTCGCTGTGATTGTTGTGGGAGTCGCGACGATCCTATCAACTCCGCACGAGCGACGAAAGCGCGGCAGGGGCGCGGCGATCAGCCACGGCATCACAGCCGCGTGATTTTGGCTTTTGTCGAGGACGGTTCAGTTCGTTGCAAAACAGTAGAACAGGCCGTCGCCACCGGTGCCCTGCAGCGCTTCCTGGCTGCAGCCGCCACGTGAGGCATGCGAGGAGTTCCACGATTTGGCGGCGGCCGAATCGTCGAGGCCCATACGATCATGATGGCCCACCATCGCCACACCTTCGGCACCGCTCATTGTCCAGTCGCCGCAGGTCTGGTCGGCGATCTTGGTGCCATCGGGCTTCGAGCCGGTCAGAATGTCGTGCCGGTTCGGCTTGTCGCCGCGGCCGTTGATGACCTCGCCCTTTTCGTCGAGCGCTGTTTGCTTGGTGATGGCATTGGCATCGCTGTGCAGCGAAGCGACGTCGTCGGCGATCTTGACACCCTTGGCGTCGAACCACGGCCCCTTGCCGATGCGGTCGCGCGCATCGGTGTCGCTGGTCGAGAGATAGGCAGCCCAGGTCTTGCCGGTAACACCGGCGGCTTCAGCCAGCGAGGCGCAATGCGCGTCCGCACCTTTGAGGCCACCGAGATCGGCACCCTTGCCGGATCCCACGCTGGTAACGAAGAAACTCATCGTCTCATCCTGTGCCAAGGCGGAGCCGGCGGCGACTGCAAGCAAGGTGGCGGCGGTAACGAGAAGCAGTCTGCGCATGATGGTCCTCCGTTTGCGAATCGTGGCATTCGAACAACGTTGGCACTGCCGGAATTCTTCCAGCAAAAAGCGGATATGGCTACTCCGGCTGCCGGTAAGCGACAAAGCGGTTGTGCTTGACCTGGAAGATCAGCCCGGTTTCCTTCAGGTCCGGGCTGGCCAGCGGCACGATGCGCTTGGCGATCTCCTCAGGATGCGGCAGCGTTTCCGGATCCTCGCCGGGCACGGCCTGCGCTCGCATGGCGGTGCGGGTGGCGCCAGGGTCCGCGGCGTTGACCCTGAGCGGCAGGCTCTGCGTCTCATGCGCCCAGGAGCGCATCATGGTTTCGACCGCCGCCTTCGAGGCCGCGTAGGGCGCCCAGAAGGCGCGCGCCGAATGGGCGGCGCTGGACGACAGGATGATGGCGCGGCCCGCGTCGGAGAGCCTCAGGAGCGGATCGACCGAGCGGATCAGCCGCCAGGTCGAAGTGACGTTGAGAGTCATCACCTTCTCGAAGGTTTTTGCTTCGACATGGCCGATCGGCGAGATGACGCCGAGCACGGCGGCATTGGCGACGAGGATATCGAGCTTGCCCCAGCGCTCATGGATGGCGCCGCCCAGCCGGTCGATGCCTGCCATGTCGGCAAGGTCGAGCGGCACCAGCGTCGCTTGTCCGCCGGCCGCCTTGATCTGGTCGTCGAGTTCCTCCAGCCCGCCGACGGTGCGCGCGACCGCAATGACATGAGCGCCGGCGGCAGCCAGCTCCCTGGCGATGAAATAGCCGATGCCGCGCGAGGCACCGGTGACGACCGCGACGCGGCCGGAGAGGTCGAGGGCAGGGGTCACCAGGCAACTCCAAAGGTTAGCGCTCTATGTCGCCCCCCTCTGTCCTGCCGGACATCTCCCCCACGAGGGGGGAGATTGGCCTGCCGCGCCGACGGCGCTCGACCTGCAAGGTTGGAGAGTTGCGAAAGCGGAGATGAAAGCCGATCTCCCCCCTTGTGGGGGAGATGTCCGGCAGGACAGAGGGGGGCGCGACAAAACGATCCCGAAGAAGTTTTCACACCGGCGGCATTCACGATTGCAGCGTGACCCTAAGCCCCGCTCGCCGCCAGCAGCGACAGCGTGCGGACATTGTCGGAGCCTTCGAAGTCGGCAAGCCGGGTCGGGTATTGCCCAGTAAAACAGGCGTCGCAGAATTGCGGCTGCTCGTTGTCGCGGCCGGCTTCGCCGACGGCGCGGTAGAGCCCGTTGATACTGAGGAAGCCGAGCGAATCGACGCGGATGAAATCGGCCATCTCTTCCACCGACATGCGCGATGCGAGCAGCTTCGATTTCTCCGGCGTGTCGACGCCATAGAAGCAGGAGGCGCGTGTCGGCGGCGAGGCGATGCGCATATGCACTTCCTTGGCGCCGGCGTCGCGCACCATCTGCACGATCTTCTGGCTGGTAGTGCCGCGCACGATCGAGTCGTCGACCAGCACGACGCGCTTGCCCTCGATCATGCGGCGGTTGGCATTGTGCTTGAGCTTGACGCCCATGTGGCGGATTGAATCGCCGGGCTGGATGAAAGTGCGGCCGACATAGTGGTTGCGGATGATGCCGAGTTCGAATGGGATGCCCGCGGCCTGGGAAAAGCCGATTGCCGCCGGCGTGCCCGAATCGGGCACCGGCACGACGATGTCGGCCTCCACCGGGCTTTCGAACGCCAGCTCGGCGCCGATGCGCTTGCGCACCTCGTAGACGTTGCGGCCCTCGACTGAGGAATCCGGCCGCGCGAAATAGACATATTCGAAGATGCAGAAGCGCGTCTTCTGCGGCTCGAAGGGGAACAGGCTCTCGATACCCTTGGCGGTGACGACGACCATCTCGCCGGGCTTCAGGTCGCGTACGAAACGCGCGCCGATGATGTCGAGCGCGCAGGTTTCGGAAGCCAGGATCCAGGCGCCGTCGAGATCGCCCAGCACCAGCGGGCGGATGCCGAGCGGATCTCGGCAGCCGATCATCTTCTTGGCCGTCATCGCCACCAGCGAGAAGGCGCCTTCAACCTGGCGCACCGCGTCGATGAAGCGCGAATTCAGGTCACGCTCCTTGCTGGTGGCGACCAGATGCAAGATTGTTTCGGTGTCGGAGGTCGACGAGAAGATCGCGCCCTGTTTCTGTAGCGCGCGCTGCACGGTCATGGCGTTGGTGAGATTGCCATTGTGGGCGACGGCGAAACCGCCATCGGCGAGTTCTGCGAAAAATGGCTGGATGTTGCGCAGGCCGGCGCCGCCGGTGGTGGCGTAACGCGTGTGGCCGATGGCGCGGTTGCCTTGCAGGCTGTCGATGACATGCTGCTTGGTGAAGGTGTCGCCGATCAGGCCGACATGGCGTTCGACATGGAACTGGGTGCCGTCATAGGAGACGATGCCGGCCGCTTCCTGGCCGCGGTGCTGCAGCGCATGCAGACCGAGTGTGACGATGGCCGCGGCGTCCTGCCGGCCGAAAATGCCGAACACACCGCATTCGTCATGGAAATGGTCGTCGGCTTCGGCGGAAAGCACGTCGTCTGCGTCTGCCTTCGAAACTGCCATGGGGGTCAAGCTCCGCTAAAATCGCCATATAGGGCGATCGCGCGTCGAAAGCAACGCACGCCGTGCGGCATTCACATCATCGTCGGGTCCGTCGCGCCGCAGACCCCGATCTGTCCGGCCCTAGTTTGCCGGTGCCGGAGTGGCTGGCGGGTTGGCTGGCGCATTGTCGGCCGGCGGCGCGTCGGTTTCGCTGTCGTCGGGCGCCGGGGCTTCGTCGCCGGTTGCCGGCGCGTCAGCCGCCGGTGCGTCGGGCGCAGCCGGCGCCTCGGCGCCGGCCTCGGGTGCGGCCGGCTGATTCGGATTGAGCTTCTTCAGGATGGTGTTTTCCGGATCCTCGGGCAGCATGCTTTCGAGCTTGGCGCCGATCGATTCGAGCAGCGGCCGCGATTTGGCGTTGGCGACCCAGCCTGGAGCCTTGGCGCCAGCTAGCCAGTTGAAGAACAGCAAGGCCACCGCGATGACCAGGATGCCGCGCGCCGCGCCGTAGAGGAAGCCCAGCGTGCGGTCGAGCGCGCCGATCCTGGAATCGATGATCCAGTCCGCGAGCTTCATAGTGATGACCGAAACCACGATCAGCGCGACGACGAAGACAATGCCGGCCGCCGCCGCCATGGCGATCTTCTCATTGTCGATATAGGGCTGAACATAAGGCAGGACCGGCTGGTAAAAGAAGTACGCCGCGGCCGCCGCGGCTATCCAGGCGATGATGGACAGGATCTCGCGTGAAAAGCCGCGGACCATGGCGAGCATCGCCGAGACCAGGGTGAAGCCGACGAGAATTCCGTCAAGCAGCGTAATCGGCATGTTCTTTGCCCCACTCCGATCTCGTTTCCACGACTCGGGCGAGCCGCGTCACTCTTGCTCGTCGGCGCGGCTGCGCCGTGAGCCGGCTATGCGCGCCACGAGGTCGGCAAGCTCGGTGGGTTGGAAAGCGCCGGCCCCTATCCCCCCGGCAAGTTCCTCGCTGCCCAAGGGCAGGACCGCGCTTCCGAAACCCAGCTTTTCGGCTTCCTTGAGGCGCTGCTGCGCGTGCGCAACCGGCCTCACGGCGCCCGAAAGGCTGATTTCGCCGAAATAGACGCAATCGGCCGGAAGGGCAAGACCGGTGAGTGAGGAAACCAGCGCCGCCGCCACTGCAAGATCGGCGGCCGGCTCCGAAATCCGGTAGCCGCCGGCGACGTTGAGATAGACGTCATGGGTGCCGAAGCGGACCCCGCAATGGGCTTCGAGAACGGCGAGGATCATCGACAGCCGGGCGCCGTCCCAGCCGACGACGGCGCGGCGCGGCGTGCCCAGCGACGATGGCGCCACCAGCGCCTGGATCTCGACCAGCACCGGACGCGTGCCCTCCATACCGGCGAAAACCGCGGCGCCCGGCGATTTCGCATGGCGCTCGCCGAGGAAAAGCTCGGACGGATTGGCAACCTCGCGCAGGCCCTTGTCCGACATTTCGAAGACGCCGATCTCGTCGGTCGGACCGAAGCGGTTCTTGACCGTGCGCAGGATGCGGTAGTGGTGGCCGCCTTCGCCTTCGAAATAGAGCACGGCATCGACCATATGCTCGACGACGCGGGGGCCGGCGATCTGGCCTTCCTTAGTGACATGGCCGACCAGCACGATCGCCGCCCCTGTGGATTTCGCATAGCGGATCATCGCCTGGGCGGCTGCGCGCACCTGGGTGACGGTGCCGGGCGCCGAATCGGCCATGTCGGTCCACAAGGTCTGGATCGAATCGAGGATCACCAGGTCCGGCCGCTTGCCGTCGGCGATTGTGGCCAGAATGTCCTCGACATTGGTCTCGGCTGCGAGCTCCACCGGCGTGTCAGCGACGCCGAGCCGTTGCGCGCGTAGCCTGATCTGCGCGACGGCCTCTTCCCCCGAGACATAGACGATGCGATGGCCCTTTGCCGCCAGCGCCGCGGCCGCCTGGGTCAAAAGCGTCGACTTGCCGATACCCGGATCGCCGCCGACCAGCAGCGCCGAGCCGCGGACAAAACCGCCGCCAGTGGCGCGGTCGAGCTCGCCGATGCCGGAGACGATGCGCGGCGCATCCTCGATGTCGCCGGAGAGCGTGGTCAGCACCACGGCGCGGCCCTTGCGCGCGTTGCGGGTGTTGGCCGGGCCTGAACCGATGCCGCCGGACGTGCCTTCCTCGACCAGCGTGTTCCACTCGCCGCAGGCATCGCATTTGCCGGCCCAGCGCTGATGCACCGATCCGCAATTCTGGCAGATGAACTGGACGCGGGATTTGGCCAAACTGCTACCTTCCCGCCAATTGGCGAGCACCGTGATCCTTCGCGCCCCCCTCTGTCCTGCCGGACATCTCCCCCACGAGGGGGGAGATCGGGCTGCGCTTCGGATTTCGCCAATTTTCAGCGTTGCAGAAAAAAGTGCCGGCGCGGGCGGCAGCCAATCTCCCCCCGTGTGGGGGAGATGTCCGGCAGGACAGAGGGGGGCGCCGTAGAGCGCTGCTGTCCAGAATCTTTGCTACGACGTCGGGCAAGCGCCTACTCAAACCTGTCCGGCAGATGATGCTCCTCGGCGAGGTCGGAGAAGCGGGTGAACTCGCCCTGGAAGGCGAGGCTGACGGAGCCGGTCGGCCCATGGCGCTGCTTGGCGACGATGACCTCGGCCTTGCCGCGCATCTCGTTCATCTCGTTTTCCCACTTGATGTATTCGTCGGTGCCGGGCTTCGGCTCGCGGTTCTTCAGGTAATATTCCTCGCGGTAGACGAACAGCACCACGTCGGCGTCCTGCTCGATCGACCCCGATTCGCGCAGATCCGAGAGCTGCGGGCGCTTGTCATCGCGGCTTTCGACCTGGCGCGACAGCTGCGAGAGCGCGATGATCGGCACGGCAAGCTCCTTGGCCAGTGCCTTCAGGCCGGTGGTGATCTCGGTGATTTCCTGCACGCGGTTCTGCGAGGACTTCGCGCTCGATCCCTGCATCAGCTGGATATAGTCGATGACGATGACGTCGAGGCCGCGCTGACGCTTCAGCCGCCGCGCGCGTGCGGAGAGCTGTGCGATCGAGATACCGCCGGTCTGGTCGATGAACAGCGGGATCTTCTGCATGGTCTGCGAGCAGGCGACCAGCTTCTCGAAATCCATTTCGGAAATTTCGCCACGGCGGATCTTCGACGACGGGATTTCGGTCTGCTCGGAAATGATACGGGTGGCGAGCTGCTCCGACGACATTTCGAGCGAGAAGAAGCCGACCACGCCGCCATTGGCCGCCTTGAACGAACCGTCGGCCTGCTGCGCCGGCACGTAGGCCTCGGCGATGTTGAAAGCCATGTTGGTGGCGAGCGAGGTCTTGCCCATGCCGGGACGGCCGGCGATGATGATCAGGTCGGACGGCTGCAGGCCGCCCATGCGGCGGTCGAGATCGCGCAGGCCCGTGGCGACGCCCGACAAATGCCCGTCGCGCATATAGGCGGCGTTGGCCATGTCGACGGCGGTCTTTACCGCGTCGGTGAAGCTCTCGAAGCCGCCATCGTAGCGGCCGGTCTCGGCCAGCTCGAACAGGCGCCGCTCGGCGTCCTCGATCTGCTCGGACGGCGACATGTCGACCGGCGCGTCATAAGCGATGTTGACCATGTCCTCGCCGACGGTGATCAGCGCGCGCCGCGTGGCGAGATCGTAGATGGCGCGGCCGTAGTCGGCGGCGTTCACCACGGTGACAGCCTCGACTGCCAGCCGCACGACATATTGCGCCACCGTCATGTCGCCGACCTTCTCGTCGGCCGGCAGGAAGGTCTTCAGCGTGATCGGCGTCGCGATCTTGCCCATGCGGATGAGTTCGGCCGCGACCTCGAAGATCTTTCTGTGCAGCGGTTCGTAGAAATGGCCTGACTTGAGGAAGTCCGAGACGCGGTAGAAGGCATCGTTGTTGACGAGGATGGCGCCGAGCAGCGCCTGCTCGGCCTCGATGTTATTCGGTGCCTCGCGATAAAGCGGTTGTTCCGCCACGCCGAATTTTCGCGCTGCCTCAGCCATGATGTCCCCGATTTCGATCCCGGCTTCTCGATATCAGAACGAGGAAAAACCGATGCTGACTTATATGCATCACTCGCACTCAAACAGCGTTGATGCCCGCTGTTCACAGGAACGGCAGACAGTCCACAGGACAGAATTCCCGGGCTCTGATTCCATTTGACACGGCAAGGTTGCGATTCTACGCGACACGTTGAACAAATCAAGAAGAGCAGGACGCTGCACACGGAATCGATGCGAGATTAGATTGTGTCGCCCCAGTCGAGCCGCCGCGCCAGCCTGAATTCATCGCCATCGCGCTTGGTGAACAGTTTTTCGCCGGCGCCGCCGTCCTTTTCGCAGAGTTTCAGCAATACCTTGCCGGAACCCGATTTCGGCGGCGCGATCACGCGCGCCGAGCGGGAAGGGGCGGGCTGCCGCGAGGCGGCGACGTAGATGAATTTCTCATCCTCCCACGGCACGTCGGCATCCTTGGCCAGCCGGTGCAGACGCGAGCGGGCGACGCGGCGCGAGAAATGGCACCAGTCGGGTGCGGTAAGCGGGCAGGGCAGCTCATGCGGGCACGGCGCCAGGATATGCGCGCCGGCCTCGATCAATTGCCGGCGCACGGCAAGGATGCGCTGCCAGCCGGCCGGCGTGCCCGGCTCGACCACCAGAAGCGTGCCGGCGGTGAGCTGCCAGAGCCTGTCGACGAGCTTGGGCAGCGACGCCGGCGTGATCTCGTCCAGCACGTAGGCACAAGTGACCAGATCGGCCGGGCCGAGGTCGCCAAGGTCGATGGTGGCATCGCCGGCCAGCCAGGTGATCCTGGCCGTCATCGCGTCGGCGGCAAGAGCCTCGCCGACCCGGCGCACCGCCGCGCTCGCCTCGATCAGTATTGCCTCTTCGAGATCGGGCCAGAGATCGGCAGTGGCCCAAAGCACCGTACCAGGACCGGCGCCAACATCCAGCAGGGTTTTCGGCGCATAGCCGGGACGCGCCTCGCTAACCGCATCCAGGCTGGCGCGGACGGCGGCATAGGTCGCCGGCAGCCGCGTCGCCAGATAGGCCTTCACCGCCATCTCCTCGGCCATGTGCAGGCGGCCGTCGCGCAGTTCGGCGCGGTAGCGGTCCGACAGCGTCCTTGCGGCTTGCTTGAGCACCGGCAGTGGCACCTTTTCGAGGAGGCGCTCGACGCCTTGCCGAAGTGGACCAGGCAGCTCCATCACGCCGCCCGAGGCGCGAGCAGGATGACCGAGGCGCCGATGATGCAGAGCGCGGCGCCGGCAAGGTCCCAGCGGTCGGGACGCACGCCTTCCATCAGCCACAGCCAGCCAAGCGATGCCGCGATGTAGATGCCACCATAGGCGGCATAGGCGCGGCCAGCGGCTGACGTGTCGACTAGCGCCAGCAGGAAGCCGAACAGAGCGAGGGAGACGAGACCCGGCGCCAGCCACAGCGGCGACTTTTCCAGGTGCCACCACGCCCAGAAAGAAAAGCAGCCGGCGATCTCGGCAAGTGCTGCGGCGACATAGAGGAGATAGGTCATGAAAAAAGGTCTCGCGGTGACGAGACCTTTTTCAGTGTGCAGGCCTGCGATAGCAAGCGGCAATGGCGCAATCGCCGGGCTCTATTCCGGATCCGCCACCTTGCGGCGGCGGGCGGGCTTGGCGGCAGGGGCCTTTTCGCGATGCCCCATGTCGCGCATCTCCAGCGCCTTTTCGCATTTGGCCATGTAGTCGCGCGACATCGGCAGCGTGTCGTTCTTCTTGGCGATCTGGATCTGGAAGATCACCAGATCCTGCCAGCGGAAAGCGGCTTCCGAGGCTGCCAGGTAGAACTCCCACATACGGCAGAAACGCTCGTCATAGATCGCCTTGGCCTTGTCGCGGTTGGCGGCGAAACGCTGACCCCAGTGCTTCAGCGTATCGGCATAGTGCAGCCGCAGGATTTCGATGTCGGTGACGACAAGCCCCGACTTCTCGATTGCCGGCATGACTTCGGACAGTGACGGGATGTATCCGCCCGGGAAAATATATTTGCGGATGAAGGCGCTGGTTGCCCACGGCACGCCGGAGCGGCCGATCGTGTGCAGCAGCATGACGCCGTCCGGCTTGAGCAGCGTCGCCGACTTGTCGAAGAAGGTGCGGAAATGGTTGACGCCGACATGCTCGAACATGCCGACCGAGACGATACGGTCGAAGCGCTCGTTGAGTTCGCGATAGTCCTTCAGTTCGAAGTGCACGCGGTTTTCCAGGCCCTGCGCATGGGCGCGGTCGGTGGCGACGCCATGCTGCTCGGTCGACAGGGTGACGCCCTGGACATCGACGTCGAAGGATTTTGCCAGGTAGAGGCCGAGCCCGCCCCAGCCTGAGCCGATGTCTAGCACCGTCTGGCCGGCCTTCAGCCTGAGCTTGGCGGCGATGTGGCGCTTCTTGGCGGCCTGCGCCTCGTCCAGTGTCATGTCCGGCTGCTCGAAATAGGCGCAGGAATACTGCATGTCCTCGTCGAGGAAGAGCCGGTACAGGTCGCCCGACAGGTCGTAGTGGCGCTGCACGTTGCGGCGTGCTCGCGCAGCCGTATTGATCTGCTGCAGGCGGCGGAAGGCGTGGCGCAGGCCCTCGATCGCCTTCGACCAGGTAGCGTCGATGCCGCCGCTGCCCATGTTCTGGAAGGCGACGCGCATCACCCCCAGCACGCCGCCCTCGAGGATGTCGAGTTCGCCGTCCATGTAGGCTTCCGGCACCGCCAGCATCGGATCGAATGTGATGGCACGCTCGGCGTGCCTGGTCTTGATGTGCATGTGTACCGGCTCGCCGGAGCCGTCGCCAAAAACGACGGTCAAACCCTTCGGCCCGGTTACCTTGAGATTGCCGGTGCGCACCAGGCGGTCAAGTACGCGCTTCAACAGAATATTCATGACCAAACGTCCCCTCTCGGTCAGACAGGCTGTCCGCGCATGAAATCGCTACCGATTTCGGAAAGGATCATGCGCCCTAGTCAACGTGCCACACGTCCGTTGCGCGTCCAAACGACGCGCGACGCTGTAGTCTGCACCAATATATAGGGGTTGGAAAAGTTCCTTTTGGCACAAAAATGCCCGGGCGAGAGACCCGGGCATTAGTCCAGAATAACTGGAAGCCGACGAATTTTGGTCAGGGCGCCATTCCGAGGCCCTGCAATGCGCGGTTACGCGTTGTCTTCGTCGCCTTCGAACTCGACATTGGGGTCGAAGAAATTTTCCGGCCGCGCATTGTCGTTGATGTCTTCGCCATAGATGGCTTCGGCGGTGGTCAGCGTCTCGCCCTTGGCCTGGCGCTCGGCTTCGTCGGCGGTGCGGGCGATGTTGAGCGTGACAGTGACCTCGACTTCCGGATGCAGCGCGATCGCCACATTGGTGAGGCCGATGGTCTTGATCGGCTGGTTGAGCAGGATCTGGTTGCGGTTGACCGAAAAGCCTTCCGCCGTCAAAAGCTCGGCGATGTCGCGGGTCGAAACCGAACCGTAGAGCTGGCCCGTTTCACCGGCCGAACGCACGGCGATGAAGCTCTTGCCGTCGAGCTTTTCGGCAATCTGCGTGGCTTCCGACTTGCGCTCGAGGTTGCGGGCCTCGAGCTGGGCACGCTGGCCCTCGAATTTCTTCTTGTTGGCTTCGTTGGCGCGCAGCGCCTTGCCCTGCGGCAACAGGAAATTACGGGCAAACCCGTCCTTGACCTTGACGGTGTCGCCCATCTGGCCGAGGCGGGAAACGCGTTCGAGAAGAATGACTTCCATGGTTTTGTTCCTTCAGGTTGGGCGCGGACGCCGAATTCATTTGGAACAGGTCAGGAAGCTTGAGCGCCTTGGCGCTGGTGTCGCTGTCCTGCCTGTCGGCAGTTAGAGGCATATCTGCCTCAACCCGGGATTGACGAGAACCCCGCGGCGCCCGTCGCCGTGGGGAAAGAAGCGGGCAGCGAACCGCCCGCTTCGAAAGTCAGACCATGATCCCGAAAAGTGGAAACCGGTTTTCGGACAAGATCATGGTCAACTAAAAGGCCTTAGCGAACCACGTAGGGCAGCAGGCCGAGGAAGCGGGCGCGCTTGATCGCCTTGGCGAGTTCGCGCTGCTTCTTCTGGCTGACGGCGGTGATGCGCGACGGCACGATCTTGCCGCGCTCGGAAATGTAGCGCTGCAGCAGGCGCACGTCCTTGTAGTCGATCTTGGGTGCGTTGGCGCCGGAGAACGGGCAGGTCTTGCGGCGGCGGTGGAACGGGCGCCGGGTCGGGATCTGGTTGATGTCGACCATTATTCTGCACCTCCTTCAAAGCTGCGCGGCGGACGGTCACCACGGTCGCGATCGCCGAAGCTGCGCGGCGGACGATCGCCACGGTCGCCGCGATCGCGGTCGCCGAACGAGCGCGGGCCGCGGTCGCGGTCGCCGAAGCCGCCGCGCTCCGAGCGCTCTTCGCGCTTCTGCATCATCGCCGACGGGCCTTCCTCATGCGCATCGACCTTGATGGTGAGGAAACGCAGCACATCCTCGGACAGGCCCATCTGGCGCTCCATCTCGTTGAGCGCGGCCGGCGGGCAGGTGATGTCCATCAGAGTGTAATAGGCCTTCCGGTTCTTGTTGACCCGGTAGGTGAGGGACTTCAGTCCCCAGTTCTCGACCCGGCCGACGGACCCGCCATTCGCTGAGATGACGCCCTTGTACTGTTCGACAAGCGCATCGACCTGCTGCTGCGAGAGGTCCTGCCGGGCAAGAAACACATGTTCGTAGAGAGCCATATAGTTCTTTGCCTTTCTTCGTTTCTCTCCCGGTTCCCGGCGGCAAAAGCCTCTGCAACTTCTCTGACCCGCTGGTCCCGGAGGGGCGGGGAAGAAAGGAGCATAACGAGACGGTCGAGAGCGGAGACACGGGAGGCGGAAGCGCTTCTGGCTTCACACGAAGGTTTTTTGAAAAAACCTCCGGCCCTCCGTTCAGCCCCCAGCAAGGACCGGCAGATTGCGGGCGTCTATACAGCAATCCGGCCGGAAGGCAAGGGCAAGCGGAAAATCCGGCTGTTGCAAGGGCGATATGTCGCTCAGCTTGTATGCGGGCCGAGCTTGTTCACTGTTTCGGGGAAGAAGTCGGGCGCTGCACGGCGCTTGCCGAACATCATGTCGTACTGCAGCAGGCGGAAGTTGTTGATGGCGGGGTCGATGTTCTTCTGCCGTGCCCAGTCGGGAATGGCCTCGCCCGTCGGCGTCAGCAGCAAATTGCGGTCGACGACGCGGTAGCGCTCTCGCATCTGGCCAAGGAAGCCGGTGTAGTAGGGATGGCTGATCCCGGCCGTGGTCAGGATATGATAGGGCAGGAAGGCCGGGCTCACCGCGCCCATGTCCTCGGCCGGACCGGTGCGGTTCGACCAGATGATCAGCGGCGTCTGGTGATGCTGCAGCATCTGGTCGGCCGGCTCCTTGCGCGGCGCGACATTGTCCTTCATGAAGCCCGTCTCGACATAGACCGGGCCAAGCGGCGGCAGATGGTCACCGAAGAAGGCGATAACCGTCGGCCGCTCGCGTTTCTTGGCCCACTCGATCAGCCGTTCAAGGCCGCGATCCGCATCGGAAGAGCCTTCCGTGTAACTCAACAGCGATTCACGCGCCCACTGGCTGATCGGCGCCTGCACCTTGTGGGTCGGATTGTAGTAACGGTAGGGTTCGTAGGGCCCGTGGTTCTGCAGGCTGACGGCGAAGAAGAAGACAGGATCGGCGCTGGCGTCGGCCTCGCGGATGATTTCGTCGGTCATCGCCGCATCCGATGCCAGCGGTCCGCGCTTTTGCATCGGTGGCAACGTCTCCTCGGACTTGAAGTCGTTGAAGCCGAAATCGGCGTAGACCGCGCCCCGGTTCCAGAACCAGTTGGTGCCCGGATGAATGGCGCGTGCCCGGTAGCCCTGACTTTTCAGGAAGGTCGCCAGCGAGGGCGTCGGCGTGCGCACATATTGCTGATAGGGAATGCTGCCCGCCGGCAGGAAGGCGTTGGAAAAGCCGGTCAGCGCCTCGAATTCGATATTGGCGGTCATGCCGCCGAATTCGGGCGAGAACATGTAGCCCGAGCGCAACGCGCGCACATTGGGGATCGGGTCGGGCGTGATGGTGACGCCCGGCAGCTTGGTCGGATCCCAGAAGGATTCGCTCATGACGACGATGATGTCAGGCTTTTCGGCCGGCATCGTGGCCGTCACACCGGGCCTGTCGATCGCCGCGATTGCCTTGTCGGAATAGCCTGCCGGCGCCGAGACGTGCGCCATCGGCACGTTAAGCGCGAAGGCGAGCGCAAAGCCGTTGGAGGCGTAGTTCTCCTTCTGGTCCCACATGATTGGGATGATCTGCAGCCGGTCGCGGGTCCAGGAGAAGGTGGCGTAATCCATGATCGATACGAAGAAGGCGAGAAGTGGCACGGTCAGCGCCAGTCGGGCCAGGCGGCCCTTGTGGCTGAGCGCCGGCACCCGCCGGCGCCATAGCCGCCAGCCATAGACGAGCAGCGACAGGCCGCCGATGATGCCGACCGCCATGGCGATGGCGGTTCCCGGGCGGTCACGCACCAGAAGCGGCATCAGTGCCACGATCTGGCGGGAATAGAGGAAATCGGTCGGATAGAGCGGATCACCGAGATAGTGCGACTTCTGATGGCCTACAAAGGCCAGCGCCAGGGTCAGCGGCGCGACGATCATCAGGCTCTGGTGGCTGCGGCCGAGCACGGCGTCGAGCCCGACCAGCACCAGCGCGAAGATGATGATGGTGGTCCAGCCCGGCTTGAAGGGCTGCAGGAAGAAGGAGACGGTGCCGGCAAAGTCGCCACGCACGATCAATTCGATTGCAAACACCAGGATAGCGGCGGCGAGCAGGCTGGCGAGGCCATAGCGGATGACAGGCCCTTTCCGCCCCGGCAAATAGCCGGTGGACGGATCGCCTTCCAGAAACTGTGGCGCAGCCTTACCTGCACCTTTCCTAACTCTTGCCACCTTGATCTTTCCCCGGCCCGTAACATTAGCTTCACTGAATTGTCATCGTACTGTCACGAAAAGCTAGCGCCTGTGGCGAAAATAAGAAGAGCCAGCAAACGAATCGTGAGCGATTTTCATCATGAGTGATCGCCAAAAAGCCTTTTGGAACAGGCACTCGGCCGCCATCGCAGTGCCGGAACCGTCACGGATCGGCCCATCGCGGACTTGACTTGGCCGGCCGCCTTGGTCACAGGCAGGGAAAAACCAGCCTCTGGGGAGCCGCATATGGCCGTCGCATTCACCTTTCCGGGACAGGGCAGCCAGGCTGTCGGCATGGGCAAGGATCTCGCCGATGCCTTTGTGGAATCGCGGAAAATCTTCGAAGAAGTCGACGACGCGCTCGGCGAAAACCTGTCGAAGCTGATCTGGGAGGGACCGGAAGAGACGCTGATGCTGACCGCCAACGCCCAGCCGGCGCTGATGGCGGTCTCGCTTGCCGCGATCCGGGCGCTGGAATCGCGCGGCTTCTCGCTGAAGGACAAGGTCGCCTATGTTGCCGGACATTCGCTCGGTGAATATTCGGCACTTGCCGCCGCCGGTTTCGTTTCGGTCGCGGATGCCGCCCGGCTGCTGCGCATCCGCGGCAACGCCATGCAGGCGGCGGTGCCGGCCGGCGAGGGCGCCATGGCGGCGATCATCGGGCTGGAACAGGCCGAAGTCGAAGACGCCTGCGCAGAGGCGTCCAAAGGTTCCATCTGCCAGATCGCCAACGACAATGGCGGCGGCCAACTGGTGATTTCCGGCGCCAGGGCCGCAGTCGAACTGGCGGCAAAACTGTGCACGGAAAAAGGCGCCAAGCGGGCGCTGATGCTGCAGGTCTCGGCGCCGTTCCACTCGGCGCTGATGAAGCCGGCGGCCGATATCATGCGCGAGGCGCTCGCCGGCGTGAAGAAGAACGCACCGGTCGTTCCCATCGTCTCCAATGTCACCGTCACCCCGACAAGCGATCCGGACGAGATCGCCCGCCGCCTGGTCGAGCAGGTTGTCGCCCGCGTGCGTTGGCGCGAGACGGTGGAATGGTTCGGCGTCAACGGCGTTTCGACGCTTTACGAAGTCGGCGCCGGCAAGGTGCTGTCGGGACTGGCGCGCCGCATCAACCGCGACATCGCCACCGGCGCCGTCGGCACAGCGGCAGATGTCGAGGCGGCACTGGCGGCACTCGCATAATCCACTGGCGATTTGAACGCGCCCATGTGAAGGGTGTTCTCTAAGATCGGGAGACAAAAATGTTCGAACTGACTGGCCGCAAGGCGCTCGTCACCGGCGCATCTGGAGGCATCGGCGAGGCGATCGCCAGGGTGCTGCATGCGCAGGGCGCCGTCGTCGGCCTGCATGGCACGCGTGTCGAGAAGCTTGAAGCGCTGGCCGCCGAACTCGGCGACCGGGTCAAGCTGTTTCCGGCCAATCTTGCCGATCGCGACGAGGTCAAGGCGCTCGGCCAGAAGGCAGAGGCCGATCTCGAAGGCGTCGATATCCTCGTCAACAATGCCGGCATCACCAAGGACGGGCTTTTCGTGCGCATGGCGGACGCCGACTGGGACAGCGTGCTCGAGGTCAATCTGACCGCCGTGTTCCGGCTGACCCGCGAGCTTACCCATCCGATGATGCGACGCCGGCACGGCCGCATCATCAACATCACCTCGGTCGTCGGCGTCACCGGCAATCCTGGCCAGACCAATTACTGCGCCTCCAAGGCCGGCATGATCGGTTTTTCCAAGTCGCTGGCGCAGGAGATCGCCACCCGCAACATCACCGTCAATTGCGTCGCCCCGGGCTTCATCGAATCGGCGATGACCGACAAGCTCAACGACAAGCAGAAGGAGACGATCATGGCGGCGATCCCGACAAGGCGCATGGGCACCACCGCCGAAGTCGCTTCCGCCGTGGCCTACCTCGCTTCCAACGAAGCGGCCTATGTCACCGGCCAGACCATTCATGTGAATGGCGGCATGGCGATGATTTGACAGTTGCGGAAAACACCCATTTCGCCTTGGACCCAGACCGATTTTCGTGTAATGCGGCCCGCAACCCGGCGGTTCGGGCAAAAACCGGTCTGGTGCCGTTGCGTTTCTGGCAGGACCATCTTTCAGCTTGATTAGCGGCATTCTGCCCGCTAACGAAGACAGACAACCAAAAGACGAGGATGCCCCAAATGAGTGACACCGCAGAGCGCGTCAAGAAGATCGTCATCGAGCACCTTGGCGTCGATGCCGACAAGGTGACGGAGCAGGCGAGCTTCATCGATGATCTGGGCGCGGACAGCCTCGACACGGTCGAACTCGTCATGGCGTTCGAAGAAGAGTTCGGCGTCGAGATTCCGGACGATGCGGCCGAGACCATCCTGACCGTTGGCGATGCCGTGAAGTACATCGACAAGGCCTCGGCCTGAAGCTTTCCGCAGGCATCACCTGGGAGGACCTGCGATGAGGCGTGTCGTCGTCACGGGCCTTGGGCTGCTTTCGCCGTTCGGCATGGGCTTCGAGCATAGCTGGAAGGAACTCCTGACCGGCCGCAGCGCCGCCAAGCGCATCACCGAGTTCGAAGTGGAGGATCTTGCCTGCAAGATCGCCCATGTCGTTCCGCGCGGCAACGGCGAGAACGCCACCTTCAATCCCGAGGCCGTTCTCGAGCCGAAGGAACTGCGCAAGATCGGCGACTTCATCCTTTACGGGATCGCAGCCGCCGATGAAGCGCTGAAGGACTCGGGCTGGACGCCAAAGACGCATGAGGATCAGTGCGCCACTGGTGTGCTGATCGGCTCTGGCATCGGTGGCATCGAAGGCATCGCCGAGAACGCGATGATCCTGAAGGAGCGTGGTCCGCGCCGCATCAGCCCGTTCTTCATCCCCGGCCAGATCATCAATCTCGTCTCCGGCCAGGTCTCGATCCGGCATGGGCTGAAAGGCCCCAACCACGCCGTCGTCACCGCTTGCTCCACTGGCGCCCATGCCATCGGCGATGCCGCCCGGCTGATCATGTGGGGCGATGCCGACGTCATGGTCGCGGGCGGCGCTGAGGCGCCGGTGACGCGGCTGTCGATCGCCGGTTTCGCCGCTTGCCGGGCGCTGTCCACCGAGCGCAACGATGCCCCGCAAACGGCCTCGCGTCCTTATGACCGCGACCGTGACGGCTTCGTCATGGGCGAGGGCGCCGGCGTCGTCGTGCTGGAAGCGCTCGAACATGCCAAGGCGCGCGGCGCCAGGATCTATGCCGAGGTCACCGGTTACGGCCTGACCGGCGATGCCTATCACATCACAGCACCCGCCGAAGACGGCGACGGTGCCTTCCGCTGCATGACGGCAGCCCTGAACCGGGCCAAGCTGACGCCCGCCGATGTCGACTACATCAACGCCCACGGCACCTCGACCATGGCCGACACGATCGAACTCGGCGCCGTCGAGCGGTTGGTCGGCAATGCCGCGTCGAAAATATCGATGTCGTCGACCAAGTCGTCGATCGGCCATCTTCTGGGGGCGGCGGGCGCCGCCGAGGCGATCTTTTCGATCCTCGCCATTCGCGACAACATCGCGCCGGCCACCATCAATCTCGACAACCCGGAGCGCGAAACGGCGATCGACCTGGTGCCGCACAAGCCGCGCGCCCGCCAGGTCGACGTGGCGCTGTCCAACTCCTTCGGCTTCGGCGGCACCAACGCTTCGCTCGTCTTCCAACGCTACAATGGTTGATCGGCCCGCCGACCGGCACGGGTTGTTCTTGTCGTCAAATTTGCCATATTCGCCCCTACTCTGCCCAAGGGGATTCGCTGAGAGATCAAACGGTAGGGCGCTATGAACACAAATCCGGCGGATAATGGGGAATTGGCGCAACAGCAAGCGACGCCTAGCCCGATCGTGCCGAAGACGGCCAGCGAGGCATTGCGGCCTGAAGCCGGCACGCCGCCGCCCAAGCGCTCACGCGCCTCGCGCGGCCAGTTCGTCGTATTCATGAACTTCGTCATCACTTCGATAATGCTGGTGGTTCTGGCAGCCGGCGTTGCCTTGTATTTCGGCAAGCAGGAGTTCAACGAACCCGGCCCGTCGGCCAATGGCGACACGTTCCCGGTCAAGCCGAATTCCGGCGTCCAGGATATCGCCGACCAGCTCGAGCGGCGCGGGTTGATCAGCGATGCCCGCATCTTCCGCCTTGGCGTGCGTGCCTACGGCAATGATTCGGCGCTCAAGGCCGGCGAATACGAGATCAAGCCGCGCGCTTCCATGCACGACATCATGGAGTTGCTGAAGAGCGGCAAGTCGGTGATGTATTCGCTGACCATCCCGGAAGGGCTGACGGTCGAGCAGGCGCTGCAGCGCATAGCCGACCAAGGCGGGCTTGCCGGCGATATGCCGGCAACCGTTCCGCCCGAAGGCAGCCTCGCCACCGACACGCTGCGGTTCACCCGTGGCGCAACGCGCCAGCAGATGGTCGACAAATTGCTGGCTGACCAGAAGAAGCTGGTCGACGAGGTCTGGCAGCGGCGTGCCCCCGACCTGCCTCTGGCCAACGCCGAAGATTTCGTCATCCTGGCCTCGATCGTCGAGAAGGAGACGGGCAAGGGCGATGAACGCTCGCGGGTCGCTGCCGTTTTCCTCAACCGGCTGGCCAAGGGCATGCGGCTGCAGTCGGATCCGACCATCATCTATGGCCTATTTGGCGGCAAGGGCAAACCCGCCGATCGCCCGATCTACCAGTCGGACATCAAGAAGCCGACGCCCTACAACACCTATATGATCAATGGCCTGCCGCCGACGCCGATCGCCAATCCCGGCCGCGCCTCATTGGAGGCCGTGGCCAATCCGTCTAAGACCAACGACCTTTATTTCGTTGCCGACGGCACCGGCGGTCACGTTTTTGCCGCGACGCTTGCCGAGCACAATGAAAACGTCGCTCGCTACCGAGCACTGCAGAAGAAGCAGGCCGAGGGCGATGACGCCAAGGTGGACGGTCAAACCGATGCTCCGGTGGAAGGCGGCGACGCCGATGGCGATGCGGGGGCTGCCCAGTAGCGTCAGCTATTTGAATCGTCCCTTGCGGATGCTGCAAGGGACACACCGATATTTTCGACAGGAGCGTCCTAAAGTCGGTTTAGACGTGCGGGAAACGCTTTGGCATTGTAAAGCCGCGTATGGTCCGGTCCGAAGACCGGGTCCGGGATCATGCGCCAGGGGGGACACGCGGCATCATGAATTTGCAAAGCATGACCGGTTTTGCACGTGCCGTCGCCGAGCATGACGGCACGTCGATCGCCTGGGAGGTCAAATCCGTCAACGGCAAGAGCGTCGAGGTCAGGCTGCGGCTGCCGCAGGGCTTCGAGCGGCTGGAGCCGGCCGTCAGGCAGACGGTGCAGAAGCGCTTTGCGCGCGGCAATTTCCAGGCGACGCTGACCATCGGCCGCGCCGCCGGCCAGCAGGTGCAGCCGATTGTTAACGAGGCCTTCCTGAAAGACCTGGCGGGGCTGGCCAGGCGGCTGCAGGAGCAGTTCGGCGTGGCGCCAGCGACAGCCGACGGGCTGCTTTCGCTGCGCGGCGTGCTCGACATCCCGGAAACCACCGAGACCGAAGAGGCGCGAGCCGCGCTCGATACCGCGATAGTATCGGCGCTGGAGGTTGCGCTGAGCGGGCTGGAGCAGGCGCGCCAGGGCGAGGGCACAGCACTTCGTTCGCTGCTGTCCGGCCATATCGATGCGATCGAGGCGCTGACGCTCAGAGCCGAGGCCGATCCCTCGCGCGAGCCGGCGGCGATCCGCGAAAGGATTGCCGAGCAGGTGCGACTGTTGCTGGACGCCTCCGCCAATCTCGACGCCAGCCGCTTGCATATGGAAGCGGCGTTCCTGGCCACCAAGGCCGACATCCGCGAGGAGATCGACCGGTTGAAGACGCATGTGGCGTCGGGCCGGGTGCTTCTGGCCGGCGGCGGCGCCATCGGCCGCAAGCTCGATTTTCTTGCGCAGGAATTCAACCGCGAATCGAATACGCTGTGTTCGAAGTCGAATGCCGCCGCGGTGACCGCCATCGGGCTGGAACTGAAGGCGGTCGTCGACCAGTTTCGCGAACAGGTTCAGAATCTGGAGTAACCCATGGTTGCCAAGGAGCCCTTGATTGCCAAGGACCCCACGATTGCAAGGGATTTGGGTTCCCGCATTCGCCGCCGGGGGCTGATGCTGGTGTTGTCGTCGCCATCCGGCGCCGGCAAGTCGACGATCGCGCGCAATCTGCTGGAAAGCGATGGCAGCCTCGAACTGTCGGTCTCCGTCACCACGCGGCCGCGCCGCGGCAGCGAGATTGAGGGTGTCCACTATCACTTCCGCACCATGCGCGAATTCGAGCGGCTGCGCGATTCCGACGCGCTGCTCGAATGGGCCGAAGTGCATGGCAATTGCTACGCGACGCCGCGCGAGCCGGCGGAACTGGCGCTGGCGCAAGGGCGCGACATGCTGTTCGACATCGACTGGCAAGGCGCCCAGCAGCTCAAGGAGAAGATGCGCGCCGACATCGTCTCGATCTTCATACTGCCGCCGTCGATGAAGGAGTTGAAGGCGCGGCTGAAGCGCCGCGCCGAGGACCAGGAGCAGGTGATCGAGACACGGCTGAAGAACGCCCGCAACGAGATCGAGCACTGGAAGGAATATGATTTCGTCATCGTCAACGACGATCTCGACCGCGCCTTCGCCGAGGTCCGCGGCATCGTCACCGCCGAGCGGCTGAGACGCGACCGCCGGCCGGGCCTGTTCGATTTCGTCTCGGGGCTACTGGACGAGAAGACGGAGTGATCTCCCTTCCTTCTCCCCGTTCACGGGGAGAACGTGGCCCGAAGGATGAGGGCAGAGCCATACTTCGGTTGGTTCGCGCCGCCCCTCATCTGCCTGCCGGCATCTTCTCCCCGTAAACAGGCGGAAGAGAGCTATACCGCATTCGTCAACCGCACGAATTCCTCGACACTAAGTGTCTCCGCCCGCCTGGTCGGATCGATACCGGCGCGGGTGAGCAGGGCTTCACCGCCAAGGCTTTTCACGCTCTGCCGCAGCATCTTCCTGCGCTGGCCGAAGGCTGCTTCGGTAACGCGGCCGAGTTTTTTCACTTCAGCGGAAAGGGGGCTGGCGCGCGGCACCAGATGCACCACCGATGACGTCACCTTGGGCGGTGGCGTGAACGCTTGTGGCGGCACGTCGAAGGCGATTTTTGCCTCCGTCCGCCAGCCTGCCAGCACGCCGAGCCGGCCATAGGCATCGCTGCCGGGGTGGGCGACGATGCGCTCGGCCACCTCGCGCTGGAACATCAGCGTCATCGAGGTATAGAAGGGCGGCCACTCAGTGACCGTCAGCCAGCGGATCAGTAGTTCGGTGCCGATATTGTAGGGCAGGTTGGCGACGATCTTCACGGGACCGCCGCGTGCCGCGCCGGCAAGCGCGGCAAAATCCGTTTTCAGCGCATCCCCGGCAATGACCTCGAGCCGACCGGGATAATGGTTGGAGATCTCGACCAGTGCTTCCAGGCAACGCTCGTCGCGCTCGATGGCGATCACGCGTCGCGCGCCGCCGAAGAGCAGCGCCCTGGTCAACCCGCCGGGGCCGGGGCCTACCTCAATCACGGTTGCCCCGGTCAGATCGCCGGCGGCGCGTGCGACCTTGCCGGTCAGGTTGAGGTCGAGCAGGAAGTTCTGGCCGAGCGCTTTCTTCGCCTGCAGCCCATGGCGCTCGATCACCGCGCGCAGCGGCGGCAGCCCGTCGGCGCTCATGCGTCCACTCTCATGCGGCCGCGGCCTTCGTTCCGCTATCGGCCAGCCGGCGGGCGAGCTTTAGCGCCGCAATCAGGCTGTCGGCCCGGGCCAAGCCCTTGCCGGCGATGTCGAAGGCGGTGCCGTGGTCCGGCGAAGTGCGGATGAAGGGCAGACCGAGCGTCACGTTGACCGCCTCGTCGAAAGCCAGCGCCTTGGCGGGGATCAAGGCCTGGTCGTGGTACATGCAGATTGCCACGTCGTAGCCGGCCCTTGCACGCGCATGAAACATCGTATCGGCCGGCAGCGGCCCGAAAGTGTCGATACCCTCCGCCCTCAGCCTATCGATTGCCGGGCGGATGATGTGCTCGTCCTCTGCTCCCATCGTGCCGCCTTCGCCGGCATGCGGATTGAGGCCGGCAATGGCAAGCCGTGGCCTGGCGATGCCGAAGCGATGCTCTAGGTCGGCGGCGGTGATGCGGGCGGTCGCAACGATCAGGTCGCTCGTCAGTACCTTCGGCACCTCGGACAGTGCTATGTGGATGGTGACTGGGACCGTGCGCAGCTCGGGGCCGGCAAGCAGCATCACCGGCATCGCGTCCGCGCCGGTATGGAACGATGCCAGATGCGCCAGATATTCGGTATGGCCGGGAAAGCGGAAGCCGGCATCGTAGAGCGGCTTCTTGGCGATCGGGCACGTGACGACCGCGGCGGCGCGGCCGCCAAGGCAGTCGGCAACGGCGCGGTCGATGGCCTCGATGATGCCGGCGGCGTTGGCCGGATCCGGCCGGCCGGGACTGTCGATGGAGCGGGCGGCAAGCGGCACGACGGGCAGGGCGCTTGCAAAGACGCGCTCCGCTTCAGCCGGCTTTGTCTCAGTGATCGGGACATCGGCGCCGAGCCGGCGCGCCCGTGCGGCGATGAGCACCGGATCGGCGAGAAGATAGAAGGGTGGCACGCCGGCGCTCTCACGCGCCTGCCAGGCGGCAATGGCGATCTCCGGCCCCACGCCGGACGGATCGCCGACGCTCAACGCCAGCGGAAGCTTTGCGTCCGGCACGGCTATGTCGACTTCAGCGCTCGACGATGCGGGCTTTCTTCCGCAACTCCTCGACATACTTGTTGGAGAGCTCGTCGGCGTTCTTGTCGTTCGAGCCTTCGCTCTGGAACACCATCTGGGCGGCTTTGTCGTCCGACACTTCGCGCGACGAGCAGATGCCGATGAACTCGACGCCGCGATCCGTCTCGCGCGTTGCGGTAGCGCCGCCAACCTTGGTGGCCTTGATCTGCTCCGCCCAATCCGGCGGCAATTGCGGCGCCAACACCCGGCCGAGATCGCGAACGGTGACGTCGATCAGGCCCTTGGCGAATTCACGCGTGGTATTGCAGCCATTGAAGCGGGCGCGCATGGCGTCGGCCTCGCGCTTGCGCTTGGCCAGCGTCGCGCTGCGCTCGGCCGCTGGCACCACGAAGATGACCTGCTGCAGCATGTATTCCATGGCGGACGGCTTGGCCCCGCCCTTGTCGAGCATACGCCTGACTGCGTCCTGCTCACTCACGGAGCCGCCTTCGCCGGAGCGATAACGCGCGCTCAGCGCCTGGTTCCAGGCCATCTGGGCGCGGATGAATTCCTTGAAGTGCTCCTTGCTGACGCCGGACTGCGCCATGACGCCATCGAGCTGCTTGAGCTGCATCTTGTTGGTCGTGGCAAAGCGCTGGTAAGCGGCATTGACCTGGGCGTCGCTGATGCGGATGCCGAGACGCTTGGCTTCGGCGACGCGCAGCGTCTGATTGATCATTTCGTCGGCGGCGCTGCCCTTCTTGCGCTGCAGTTTCAGGAACGCGGCCCGGTGCGCGATGTCGCCGGTGGTGATCGGTATGTTGTTGACGACATACTTGATCTCGCTGGCGAAAGCTGGCGACGCCGTTGCGGTAATCGAGACAGAGGCCGCCGCCACCAGCAGCGCCAACCCTGCCGAAAAGAGGTAATTCCTCATCGAAAGCATCCCAATTCTATCCCGGTTTGGCTCATTCTATTCCAATCAAGGGAGCCGAAAGCCGTGCCTACTCTATGCGGCGAAACGATGTCGTCAGCGCATGACCCCGAAATCGGAATCGATTTCGCTGGGGATCATACGCCAAACCAAAGTTCTACAGCTTCCTTTGCGCGTCCGAAAGGACGCGTGGGCGCTGTCCGTCCAGTCGCTGCTGCTGGCCAGTCGCTGCTACTGGCCAGTCGCTGCTACTGGATGGTGTCGATGGAGCTTTGCGACGAACCGAAATCGCCGAGCGTGCGGAACGACAGGTTGAAGCCGATGTTCTGCGACACCTCCTTGGTGACCGTGTCGCGCGATTCGGAGAACGTCATCAAATAGGTGAAGCAAGAATCATTATAGGCAAAGCCGACGCCGTCCTTGACCAGGACGCTCTGCTCCAGATCGTAGGTGCCGGTGCCGAAGACGCGCCAGTTCTCGGCAAGATGCGTCGACGCGCCGAGCGTGACTTCGTGGCGATCGGTTTCGAAACCGTAGAGCGGCTGCGCCTGGATGAAGGCATATTTGGCGCTGAGCGAAATCGGCAGGCCGGAATAGGCGGCCTTCACCTCCGCGCGGCGGATCTCGAAGGTCTGCTCGTCCAAACGGCCGCTGATCGAGCCGGAGAAGCCGCTGGGGCTATTGAATCCGACGAGGCCGACATAATCGGAGGTCGAGGTCTCGAGGCCGGAATAGGCGCCGACATTGACCAGGTCCGGCGCGGCGAAGGAGTTCTGCCCGCCAAGCTGGTAGGATTGGCCGAACAGCGCGTTGGTGCTCCAGCCATTGTCATAGGCACCGGAATAACGCAGGCCGACATTGGCGCGGCTGCCACCTTCCATGCGGTCGTAACCGGAGAACTTGTCGCGTTCGAACAATGTCGTGGCGTCGAAGACGAAACTCTGGGCGTCTTCGTTGGGGACCGCGAGGCCACCGACATATTGCTCGTTCGGGCGCACGAAGACCTGCGCCATCGGCTCGAGGATGTGGCTCGAACTGGGCATCGAGAACAGCACCGGCCAGCGCATTTCAAGTCCGGCGGTCGCCATGTATCGGGCGAGCGAGGAACGCATGTCGTCGCTGACGCCGAGATTCGTCGCCATCTGATTGATGGCGGTGAGCGAAGCCGAGGAGGCATTGACATAGCCGGCGTCGCCGCGCAGCGCCAGGAGCGGCGTCAGAAGCAGTCCGCCGTCGGTGGTGAAGGTGCGCTTCCATTCTGCCTCTGCGGTGAGGCGGCCGGATTGCCCCTCGATGCCGCGGACATTGTTTATGGAACTGGGGTCCGCCGAGTTGGCTAGAGCCACATCCAGCCTGTCGCGGCTGAGGGCCCGCGCATTGACATTGAACGACAATTGTCCGCCGGCCACGGCCATGTCGGGAATGTAGGCATAGTCGAGCGAGGGCAGCACCCAGGGTTGCTTGGCGGAGCGTGCGGTCGGATCGCTGGCGAGCGTGGTTTCCTGAACCTCGAAGCGCATGGCGCGCACGTCGAAATAGTTACGGCCGTCGAGGCCGGTCAGGTAGATCGAGGACTGGTGGACGTAGTCGTTGAAATCCTCGATGGCATAAGTACGCGAGAAGTTCTTGTCGGTCTGCAACAACACGTCCCAGCCGAAGTCCCAGCGCGGATTGATGGCGAATTGGCCCTTGGTGCCCATCATGCCGCGGAACTTGTTGGGGTCGCCGGCGGCGCCCGAATCGACATTGTGCCCGTGGCTGTCGATGAATTCGTCGGGATCCTGCTGGTGGATGCCGGCGATCTTCAGGCTGTACTGGCCATTGTTGAAGCGCTGGCGCCACTCGGCCTCGCCGAGGAAGCCCTGCTTGGTGTAGCCGGTACCGGTGACGGTGAGGTCGTAGGTCGGCGAGAGCGCGAAATAATAGGGGACTTTGACACCGACGCCGAGGTCGCTCTTATAGGCGATGCCGGGGATCAGGAAGCCGCTCTTGCGCTTGACGGTCGGGTCGGCGATCTCGAAAGCCGGTAGATAGGCTAGTGGAAAGCCGAAGAACTCGAAATTCGAATTCTCGAAGCGAACCGTCTTCTTCTCGCCGTTCCAGATGATCTTCCTGGCCTTGATGCGCCAGGTCGGCGCCTTGTCGGGCTTGTCCTCGCACGGCTCGCAGGCCGTGTAGACGCCATTGTGGAACGTCGTCAGCACGCCGCCCATGCGTTCGGCGCTTTCGGCGGCGAAATACGCCTTGTCGATGGTTTCGACACGCAGCGCATTGACGAAACCGTCGGCGAAATCGTCGGTTATGTCGACATGCTGCGAAAAGATTTTGGTGCCGTCGCTGTTGACGACCGCGACATTGCCGCTGGCGACCAGGCGCTTGGTGTTGCGGTTGTATTCGACCCGCTGGGCGACGAGGCGGTTGCCGCCATAGTCGATTTGGACGCCGCCGACGGCCGTCACAGTGTTGTTGTCGTTGTCATAGACCAGCGTATCCGCAGCCAGCAGCATTTGCGAGCCGGCGGGAACCTTGGCCGACATGTCACCGATATCCTGGGCGGAAGCCGGGATGAGGGTGACGCAGGCGAACAGGCATGCCAAGGCGCTCGCCCCATAGAGACGTGCCAAACCGGCCTGCCTATGGCTGCGCAAAACCGACTCCCTCACTAGCCGTCTTCCTTGTACAGCAGGAACGTCACCCCGAAGAACATAGCCACGACAACCGGAACCCATGCAGCCACGGCTGTGGGTACGAATCCCGCTACGCCGAATGCCTTGACCAGAACCGAAACGACATAAAGCAGAAACCCGGCCATGACGCCACCCAGAATCATCGTCGCCGATTGCCCCATCCTCGCAAATCGCATTGAAACTGTTGCCGCAATCAGCGTCATGGCGACAAGCAGGAATGGCAGTGCTACCAGCGAATCGAACTGCATGGCAAAGGCATTTGCCTTGAGGCCGAAGGAGCGGGCAACCTCGATCTTGCCGGGCAGATCGTAGAAAGGAATGGTTTCCGGGCGCGCCAACCGCTCTTGCACGAATTCGGGCTTGAGGTTGGTCGCAACCCGGTCGTTTGCCAGCGATTCAATGTTGCCGTCGCGAAACACCTTGACGTCCTGCAATTCCCAGTAGCCATCCCGCAAAAAGGCGTGCGCGGCGTCCTTGCGTTCAATGATGTCGCCCTGCGGACTGAGGATGAAGAAGACGGCGTCAGCCATCTCCAGGCCCTGGTTGAGGATCGAGCGCGCACCGATGATTGTGTCGCCCGCGCTGGTTTTCTGCCGGATCCACGGTGCGGCGTCGGCCGACACGGCGTTTGACTTGCCGGAACGGAGCTGGGTCTCGATCTGCTCGGACCAGGAAAAGGCGTGCGCGGCGATCGGATTGATGATGCCGACCGACAACACGCCGAACAGCAGCGCCCCAATGCAGCACGGCAGCAGGAACTGCCATGCGGAAACGCCAGCGGAACGCGCGATGACCAGCTCATATTTGCGATTGAGCGAAACCAGTGTCGCCATCGCCGAGAACAGGCCGACGAATGGCACCGTCTGCAGCATGATCATCGGCATCCTCAGGCCTGAAATGGCGAGCGCAGTCCCGTAGGTGAAGCCCGGCAGGCCGGTCGTGCGGCCAGAAAGCTCGGTGAAATCGATCAGGAACACCAGCGCCAGCAAGCCGATGAAGAACCATACGGTAATCGTCACGTAGCGGAAGAAGAAGTACCGACCCAGGGTCCAGCCCATCAGCCAACCTCCTGGCCGGAAGTGCCGCGCCTGGCAAAGCGGAGCTTGACAGAGTTCCAGCCGTCAGTGAAGCGGCTGGCGAGATTCGTCATCCAGTCGGCCCAGGCGACCGGTAGTTCCATGGTCCGGTTGGAGACGATGAACCATATTGCGACGGCGGATGCGACGATTGGAACGCCGTAGACCATATAGGCGTATTGCGGAACTTTGTCGGCCTTTCCCGCCGCAAAGAAACCCAGCCAGCGCACAAAAAGCGCAATCGCGATCGCCGTGATCAGGGGATGGACTCGCGCCTCGCGATGCGAGCGCGCGTCTCCCGCGACCGCAAGCGCGATCAGCGCGAAAACGAGCGAATAGGACCATTCGGAAAAGCGCTGATTGAGCTCGGCCCAATATCTGTTCGGCCTTTGCTGGTACATCTTGTCGTTCGGACTGGGATTGAGCAGGTACTGCGTGGTCCGGTCCTTTGGCAGAAGCAGTATGTCCGAGGAAGCCGACATGAAGGCGGACAGATCGAAGGCATAGGAAGTGAAGCGGATGACCGACAGATCGCCGGTCAGCGTTTCGCGATGGATGACGCCGTCATTCATCATCAGCACCTTCTCGTCGCCGCGCTCAACGATGCTGCCGGTCTTGGCGTAGTAGATGAGGTTGACGCCTTCCTCGCGTGAATCCGCCACGAAGATGCCGCCGAGCCGGTTGTCCGGAAGCCGTTCGCCAATCTGCAGGAACAGGCCATCGTCGATCTTGCGGAAAGTGCCTTCCTGGATGATCAGCGACAACAGGTCGGCGCGCGAGGACGCCACCAGCTCGCGGTTTTTCTGGCGGGCATAGGGGTCGACACCGTTGTCGACGGCGAACGAAAAGACGCTGGCTGCCAGCGCCAGAAGCAAGATCGGCCTGACGATCGTCCAGCGCGAGGCGCCGGCGGCGTTGATGACGACTAGCTCAGAATCGGTGTTCATGACGCTGAGCGTCTGGGCGACCGCCACCACCAGGGCGAACGGCACGACGATCGGAACGATCGATGGAATGATCAGCGCCGCGACCTCGAAAAAGGTCAGCGCCGACTGGCCGCTGTCGGTGACGAGATCGATGCGGGCGAGCACCTGCGTCGTCCACACGATCGCCAGCGTCCAGATGAGCGCTGCTAGGAAAACCGCCAGCGCGCGACGCATGATGTAGCGTTCAACGACCTTCATGCACGCTTTTCTCGATTTTGCCGAACGGCATCATGCCTCCAGACAAGGTAGTCGTCCGGCGACGCCCGCACAACTGGCTCCATTGGACGGTTTCATCAAGCGGTTCGATCCGGCTCTGTCCCACGCCCGTTCAGCGGGGCGGAGTGTCGGCGGCAATGGATAAGAAAGGGCCAACATCGATGGTTAACAAGAAGTTGCGGCAGGAAAGCGGGGCCGTGCCGCGACGAATCGCCCATCGATTCCATGTGCCATATGGGGTGTGATTCCGGCAAAGTCTTGCCAAATAAAGGAAAACGACCAAATGTCGCGCCGACCACGGTTGCGGCCGCCGTGGTTTGCGACAGGTGCAAGTATGGACGTTGGAGAATTGCGCGGTCAAACCGAAGAGGCATCGACCTCGCATGGTGCAATCGTGATTGGCGCCGGTGCTGCCGGCCTGGCAGCCGCCCATGCGCTGATCAAGGCCGGTGTGCCGACGATTATCCTGGAAAAGGAAAGCCGGCTTGCCGAACCCTGGCATCGGCGGCACGAGCAGTTGCACCTTAACACGCACCGCGACCTCTCGGCGCTGCCTGGCGCCGGCTATCCCGCAGGCACTCCTGCTTTCCCCGCCAGGACCGCCGTCATCCGGCACCTGAACGATTTCAGCCAGGCGCACAGCCTGCCGGTGGAATTCGGCGTGGCTGTCGAGGAGATCGCATTCAAGCGCGACCACTGGATTGTTCAGACCAATACAGGGCCGCGGCTGGCGCGCCATGTCGTCGTCGCCACCGGGCGTGACCGGCAACCATTCATTCCCGAGTGGAAGGGGGCAGGCGACTTTGCCGGCCGGATCATCCATTCGGCGGATTTTGGCAGAGCCAAAAATTACGCCGGGAAAAAGGTACTGGTGGTCGGCGCTGGCAATTCGGGCTTCGACGTGCTCAACCATCTGGCAAATATAGAGACCAGGAATATGTGGCTGTCGGCCCGCAACGGTCCCTCGATCCTGCCCAAGCGCATCGGTAAAATCGCCGTCCATAGACTTTCGCCGTTCATGGCGCGCCTGCCGTTGTGGCTCGCCGATGCGGTGATGGCCACAACGCAGCGCCTGGTTTTCGGTGACCTGACGAAATTCGGCATGCCGAAAGCGCCCTCGGGAGGCGCGAGCCGTCTGACCTCGGACTACACGGCCATCGCCGCCGACGAGGGTGCGGTCCGCGCCATCAAGGCCGGCAAGATCGCTGTCGTGCCGGCTGTGCGGGAATTTATCCGCGACGGCGTGATCCTGGGCGATGGCAAGATGATCGCCCCCGATATTGTCATCGCGGCGACCGGCTACCGCACCGGGCTCGAACAAATGGTCGGCGGGCTCGGCGTCCTCGATGGCAAGGGCGTTCCGCTTTTCAATGGCGGCGAGGCTGACCCGAAATTGCCTGGCCTGTGGTTCACCGGCATGCGCCCAAGCATTCGCGGTTGTTTCGCCAATGCCAGCATCCAGGCCAAGGCGATCGCGCAGCAGATCGTCGGCCAGGGACGATGATTTGCGACGTGCGGGATCGCCGGTTCGCGTGCGAGGCGTTGCCGACAATGGATGCCCTTTGATAGAACGCGCCTCGAACTGAAAGGTCTGGGTCATGACGCCAGTCAGCATTCGCTATATTGTCGATGATGTCGCCGCCTCGGTCGACTTCTACACGGGACATCTGGGTTTCGTCATCGAACAGGATGCGCGGCCGGCCTTTGCCTCGGTCACGCGCGGTCAGCTGCGCCTTCTCCTCAGCGGCCCCGCCAGTTCCGGAGCGCGGGCGATGCCGGATGGCCGCCGGCCGGTCCCGGGCGGGTGGAACCGCTTGCTGTTGCTGGTGCCGGATCTGCAGGAAGAGGTAGCGCGGCTGAAGAGCGCGGGACTGGTCTTTCGCAACGATATCATAACCGGCGTCGGCGGCTCTCAGACCCTGCTCGAAGATCCATCCGGAAATGTGATCGAACTGTTTCAACCAGCCGCTCACTGATTGTAAGACAGAACTATCCTGTCGAGATGAGCTGCGACGCGACAAAAACCGGCAAATAGCCCCAGCAAGATCACGATCTGAAAAATAAGTGGTGCTTCTGGCCGGAAACGGCCAAATATCGGTTTTCGTCAGGACATTTCCCAAAAACCCAACGCATTTTCGCCGAAAGCAGGACATGATGACTTCGAGACCTTCGATCGCCTTCGCCAAATTCGCAGCGCCCAAAAAGGGCAGCGTCTTCGTGCTGGTGGCCGACGATAGCAGCCTCGGCGAGGCGGCAAAGGCGTGCGATCCGGCAAAGACCTTGGAGCGCGCGTTTCCGGTGGCCGATTTTTCCGGCAAATTCGCCAGCCTGGTTGAAGTGCTGGCGCCGGAGGGGACATCGCTCGATCGGCTGGTGGCGGTCGGCGTTGGCAAGGTGTCGGGGCTCGACGATTATGGTTGGCTGAAGCTTGGCGGCACGATTGCCGCGTCCCTGCGCAAGGCGACGGAGGCGGCCGTCGTGCTCGATCTGCCGGGCGCAGCCGCCGGCGGCAGACAGGCGGCGCACCTTGCCGCTGGTATTCTTCTGCGCAGCTATGCCTTCGACAAATACAAGACGAAAAAGGACAATGGCGACGGCCAGCATGACGGCAAGAAGGTCGAGCCCAAAAAGCCGGTCAAGGTGACCATCCACACCACCGATCCGGCGGCGGCGAAAAAGGCCTTTGCCGATGAGCTAGCGGTGATCGACGGCGTGCTCCTGGCTCGCGATCTGGTCAACGAACCGGCCAATATGCTTGGCCCGGTGGAATTCGCCGCCCGCGCCAGCGAACTGGAAGCGCTCGGCGTCAAAGTCGAGATTCTGGCCGAGAAGGAGATGAAGAAGCTCGGCATGGGCTCGCTGCTCGGTGTTGCGCAAGGCTCGCCGCGCGGCGCCCGCATGGCCGTCATGCAGTGGAACGGCGGCAAGGCCAAGGACAGCCCGGTCGCCTTTATCGGCAAGGGCGTCACCTTCGACACCGGCGGCAATTCGATGAAGCCGGCCTCCGGCATGGAGGACATGAAGGGCGACATGGGCGGTGCTGCCGCCGTGACCGGGCTGATGCATGCGCTGGCTTCGCGCAAGGCCAAGGCCAATGTCGTCGGCGTCATCGGACTGGTCGAAAATGCCGTCGACGGCCATGCCCAGCGTCCCGGCGACATCGTCACCTCGATGTCCGGCCAGACCATCGAGGTGCTGAACACCGACGCCGAGGGCCGGCTCGTTCTGGCCGATGCGCTTTGGTACTGCAACGACCGTTTCCAGCCGAAATTCATGGTCAATCTGGCGACGCTGACCGGCGCCATCATGGTCGCGCTCGGCCAGCACTATGCCGGCCTGTTCTCCAACAATGACGAACTGGCCGACAGGCTGACCAGCGCCGGGCAGGCGACGCAGGAAAGGCTGTGGCGCATGCCGCTCGGCACCGAATACGACAAGCTGATCGATTCGAAAAATGCCGACATGAAGAATATCGGCGGCCGCTACGGCGGCGCCATCATCGCGGCGCAGTTCCTGCAGCGCTTCGTCAAGGACACGCCCTGGGCACATCTCGACATCGCCGGCACCGCGATGGGCGCGCCTTCCAGCGAAATCAACCAGTCATGGGGCTCCGGCTTTGGCGTCAGGCTGCTCGACCGGCTGGTGCACGACAATTACGAGGGGTAAGAGACTGTTTGGAAAGTCGCTCCAGCGAGTCATATGGTGGTGGTTACGAGAACCGGCCTACGCAGCGGACATTTGGGTCCATGAGCACCGGAAGCGCAGAAAACGCCATCAGATGGCCGCCGGAGTAGAGGTTCCAAACAGTCTCCAAGGCCTTTCAGGGCGCGATCATGTCTGACGTTCTGTTCTATCACCTGACCGAATCGACGCTGGAGGATGCGCTTCCCGGCCTGCTCGAGCGCAGCGTCGATCGCGGTTGGCGCGCCGTGGTGCAGACCGGCACCGAGGAGCGGCGTGATGTACTGGACCAGCATTTGTGGACGTTCCGCGACGATTCGTTCCTGGCGCATGCAACCGACCGCGAAGCCTATCCCGCCGAGCAGCCGATCCTTCTGACCACGGGTCAGGAAAATCCGAATGAGGCGCAGATCCGCTTCCTCGTCGATGGCGCGGCGCCGCCCGAACTTGCCGGCTATGAACGCGCCGTGTTCCTGTTCGACGGCCACGATGCAGCCCAGGTCGAAGCGGCACGCACGCACTGGAAGACGATGAAGGACGCCGGCCACACGGTGACCTACTGGCAGCAGACATCAGACCGGCGCTGGGAACGCAAGGCGTGACGCGCGGCTGCTCACAACCATATCCCATGGAATGAACGATGCGCTTTCTGTTTCTTCTGTTCCTGCTCGCCGGCATTGGCATTGGCATCGTCTATCCCTGGACGATAAGCAATTTCTCCGGCCATGAGATCGGCACCTGGCGGGTCTATGAGCAGGGCCGGTTCAAGCCGGTGACGGTGCCGCTTGCCGAAAGCGATGCCCCGGTCAGGGTGCTGGTCGATCTAACCGCGAGGGCCGAGCGCATCGTCGTTTCGCAACAGCGCACCGTGCTGACATTGACCGCCGCCGGCGGCGGCCGGACCGTGCTTGCCTCGACGCTTGCGTTCAACCATTCCGAAAATCCGCGCCAGCCCAGCCCGCAATCGGCGGACAAGATCTTTCGCGATGAGGCGGGCGTGATCCAGACGCTCAGTCCCGGTCCTTACACCTTCACGGTCGGTCCCGGCGACGCCGAGGACATCCCCATGCGCGCCGTGGACCTCGTGCTGCGCGCCGGCGCCGGCGAGGTCGATCGACGGGCGCAGCCGGTCGGCTTCTCGCTGATGGCGGTCGGGCTGATCGGGCTGGTGCTGGCGTTTCGCTTCGGCGGCGGCCGCCGGCCGCAAAATCCGAACTCGCAGCCGCCACCGCCGCGCTGGGGCCGCAACGGTTCGTCGAGCTAGAGCATGATCCCGAAAAGTGGAATCCGGTTTTCGGAGAAGATCATGCTCAAACAAAGAGATAGAACCCCTCCCGATTCCATCGGGATGGAACAGGCTCTAGGTAGATGAACTACCGTCACGCCTATCATGCCGGAAACTTCGCTGATGTCGTCAAACATGTCGTGCTGAGCCGGCTCGTCGAATATCTGAAACAGAAGGACAAGGCATTCCGCGTCATCGACACTCATGCCGGTATCGGCCGCTACGATCTGTCATCGACGGAAGCGCAGAAGACCGGCGAATGGCAAGGCGGCATCGGCCGGCTGATTGATGCCTCGCTCGACGCGAAGGCGGCGGCGCTGCTGGCTCCTTATCTCGATGTGGTCCGTTTGCTCAATCCGCAGGGCGGTCCTGATGGCGGGTTGAAAAAATATCCGGGCTCGCCGCTGATCGCCAGGCAGCTCATGCGCAAGCAGGACCGGCTGTCGGCGGTCGAGCTGCACCAAGACGATGCGGCGAAGCTGAAAGCGCTGTTTGCCGGCGACTTCCAGACAAGGGTGATCGAGCTTGACGGCTGGCTGGCGCTCGGCGCGCATCTGCCGCCCAAGGAAAAGCGCGGTCTCGTGCTTATCGATCCGCCCTTCGAGGAGCAGGGCGAGTTCGGCCGGCTCGTCGACGGGCTGCAAAAGGCGCACAAGCGTTGGCCCGGCGGCATCTATGCGCTGTGGTATCCGGTGAAGGACCGCAAGGCGGTAATCGCCTTCAGGAAGGCGCTCAAGCAATCCGGCATCCCGAAGCTGCTCGACATAGACTTCGAGATCAAACCCGCATCGGCCGAACCCAGCCTCGATGGCAGCGGCATGGTGGTGGTCAACCCGCCATTCACGCTGGAAGGCGAATTGCGCATTGTGCTGCCGGTCCTGCACCGGCTGCTGGCCGTCGAAAAGCCGGCGGACTGGAGGCTGGAGTGGCTGGCGGGGGAGGCGTAGAGACGACAGAGGCGCGCGACTGCCTCGGTTAAAGATAGTTTCAAACTGGGAAACCATCACCGCCGCAACCGCTTGACCGCCGCCGAGCGAATCCGCACAGTGCGCGCAGTTGACCATAAGAGGCTGCCATGACTCGCTTCGCCAGATCCGCCCTTGCCGCACTGATTGCCCTTTGCACACCGCTCGGCACGTCGCTTGGCGTCACACAGGCCGTGCACGCGGCCGACCTTGGCGTCTATTCCGACGACGACGGCAGCGTCTGCGGCGAGGACTGGGTGCTGAAAAAGATCACCAACCGCTTCAGCTATCAGGTGCATCACGTGCCGCATCTGCCCGATGTCGAAATCGTCGATTTCCAGCGCATTCACCAGCACCGCTACCTGCCGGCCGATGAAACCTGGCCGATCGGCCGCCGCTATTGCGGTGCCATTGTCAGCCTGTCCGACGGCCGCGCCCGCACCATCTGGTACCTGATCGAGGAAGGGCAGGGCTTCGCCTCGATCGGCGACAATGTCGAATTCTGCGTCTCGGGCTTCGACCGCTGGCTGGTCTATAACGGCCGCTGCCGCGTCCTGCGCTGAGCGCGACGTTCCCCTCCTAATTTAATTCCTCTCTATAGCCTGCGGCGCCATCGCCGCAGGCTTCTTTCGGCGTGTTGACAGTCGGCGCGATCCGTCGCATAGATATGAGACAGACCTGTCTCATCACTAGGCGAGAGAGACCATGGCACCGTCATCTGCTTCCGGCAAACGTCAGCATGTCGTTGACACCGCCTATGCACTGTTCAAACGCGACGGCTTCCACGCCACCGGCATCGACCGGATCATCGCCGAAGCCGACATCGCCAAGATGACGATGTATCGCCATTTTCCGAGCAAGGACGAGCTGATCGTCGAGGTGCTGGAGCATCGCGCCCAACGTTTCGAGCGCCAGCTCGACCGCCTCGCGCAAGAGGTCGCCACGCCCGAGCAGAAGATCGGAAAAATCTTCGACTGGCACGAGCGCTGGTTTCGCAGCCCCGATTTCCACGGCTGTCTGTTCGCACATGCGCTGGCCGAGTTCGGCGATCCAGGCCATCCGGTGTTCAAGGCTGTCGCCAGGCAGAAGAACGGCCTCAAGCGGCGCATGCAGTCGATCCTAGAGGAAATGATGCCGCCCGGTGCAGCCGAGAGCGCTGCGGCGGCGCTGCTGATGCTGATCGAGGGCGCGACGCTGATGGCGCAGATGGGGCAGCCCGCCATCGATGGTGCCCGCAAGGCGGCCGCCGCCATCATCGCCAGCGCGCGCACACCGCAATGAGCACGACTGTCATTGCGCTTGCGCTGTTCGCGGCCATTCTGCATGCCAGCTGGAACGCCTTCCTGCGGACCGGCGCCGACAGGTTGTGGACGGTCACCGTCATGAGCTTTTCCAGCACGCTGGTCGCCATCCCCTTCGTACTTTTCCATGCGCTTCCGGCAGCAGCCGCCTGGCCCTATGTCGTGCTCTCGGCCGGCCTGCAGGTCGGCTACAGCGTCTTCCTGGTGGCCGCCTACAGATATGGCGAACTGGGGCAGGTCTATCCGATCGTTCGCGGCAGCGTGCCGCTGTTGGTCACGCTCGGCGGGTATTTTCTGGCCGGCCAGCAACTCACCATGCCGGAGATCCTCGGCGTTGCGCTCGTGGCCGGCGGCATCATGGCGCTTTCACTAGGCAGGGGAAGGGCGTCGACGACATCGATCCTCTACGCGCTGGCGACCGGCGCGATCATCGCCGCCTATGCGACGGTCGATGCGATCGGCGTTCGCGCGGCGGCCGACAGCGGCGCCTATACGGCCTGGGTTCTGGTGCTCTACGGCGCCTTGCTGCCGGCGACCTTCGTCGCCTTGCGCGGTAAGCTTGCCGTCGATTTTGGCGCGCCGGAAACCTGGAAGGCGCTTGGCGGCGGACTGTTCGCGCTGCTCGCCTATGGCGTCGTCGTCGCCGCCTTCGCGCTCGGGCCGGCCGGCCCGATCACCGCGATCCGTGAAACCAGCGTCGTCTTCGCCGCTTTCATCGGCAGGCTGTTCCTCGGCGAGGCACTGACGCCGAGGCGCGTCGGTGCTTGCGCCGTCGTCGCGCTCGGCGCCATCTGCCTCGGCTATCAGGTGTAACGGCGAAAAAGATTCGATTGCACCATACTGTTCACGCAGTCCGGCCCGCGCCGGACAAGTAGGCCGAGACCAATTCGACGAGCTGCCTCTGCAGGTCGGCAGCATCCAGCATGCCCCGGCGTGCCGCATTGTGGATCACACCCTCGACCGCCGATGACAGTACCCGTGCCACGGTCTCGTTGTCTTTCCTGCGTCGGCGATACTGCGCCACGGCAGCAGTGTAGCAATCGAGATAGCGGGACTGGAACGCGGCATGGGCGGCCCGCGAGCCGCGATCGCCCGGCGCCTCGTCGAGCAGCACCTGGTGCAGCGTCGGGTGGATGCTATGCGCCGCGATCATGCCGCGGACCAGCTCACGCGCAAATTGCCTGAGCGGTTTCTCGTCTGCTGCCGCTTCGCTGATGACCGACAGCACGTGATCGAAATGGCGGCGCCGGATCGCCTCGACCAAGGCCAGCTTGTCGGGGAAATATTGATAGAGCGAGCCGATGCTGACGCCGGCCGCCTCTGCCACCTTGTTGGTGGTGAAGCCGGTCCAGCCAAGCTCGCTCAGAATATGAGCACCGGCTTCGATGATTGCTTCGACGGTCGCGATCGAGCGCGCCTGGCGCGGCTGCTTGCGCATGCGCGGACGCGATTTTGCGATGCGAGTAGACACGTTTGCTTGTCCCCGTGAAAATACAAACATGAAAATATAAACAACATACTCACATTTTCCGGATCAGAAGGAAAACGAATCATGAGCGCCTTGATCTTGCTTCGCAGCCTCTTTGCCTATCAGGCCTGGGCCAACGACGAATTGCTGGAGAAAATCGCGAGCCTGGATCAGCATGTGCACAATGAAGAACGGCACGCCGCGATACGGCTGATCAGTCATTGCCATGTGGTGTCGCGGATATTTTCGGCGCATCTCATCGGCGAGAGCCACAGCTATGACACTGACAACACGGCGGACACACCGGCGCTCGCCGAATTGCGCGTGGCAGTCGCCGAGTCGGATCGCTGGTACCTGGACTATCTCGAAATCGTCTCGCCGGAACAGCTATCGGAACTTGTGCCTTTCGTGTTTACCGACGGAGACAAGGGGTCGATGTCGCGCCAGGAAATGTTGATGCATGTTGCTCTCCACGGTGGCTATCATCGTGGCGAGATCGGCCGTATCCTGGCGCAGCTTTCCATTACGCCGCCATGGGACACTTTCGCAGTCCACCTCCATCGGGCCGAGCCTTCACGCCGGCGGCAGGCCGAGCCGACTAGAGCGACGTTCATGCAAATGGATATACCACGCACACTATAACACTTTGAATACGCTTATTTATTTCCGAATCTAAAAGATCACAAAATAAAAATAGATTCCGATTTCCGACCGATGCATCGGTGCTCGACTGACTGACGATTGCCAATGTTTGCATTGTCAACTCCACTGTCGAAAGCAAAAATCCCGATCTCGAAAAATGTGAGCTAAAAGCTCACTTTCATCGCGCAAGGTGATGCGGCGGCACTCGTCGTGTTGTTTCTATCCACGCCTGTAGTTTGCCGCGTTGGTCAAGACGAAGTGAGCTGCGTTGCAGCTCTTCATGGTCGTCGCGACCAGCAGCCGATGTCTGCGGTGGAGGCCGTTCGAAAAAGTTCCTGCGCTTCTCGATGAGACCGACCAAGATAGAGCGCGGAGAATTTCCGTCGCAGAATTTCACTGCCGGGTCGAAGATGCCAGATGGATTTTTGCGACAATCTGCATGGTGGTGCGCATGACGTAACCAAAATTTAAGCTGCGAAAATCATTGTAATGCTTCGCTGGCTAGACACGCGCGAGTCAGATATGCATGACAAGCCGGGTCACTAATGGCCGGCACAACGCAAGGGGCATCGCATGGCTAAGACGTCATCCAAAGCGCCGGCATCCAAGGCACCGGCAAAGAAAGCACCAGCAAAGGCAGCGGCGGCGAAAGCGGCAACTGCGGTTAAGAAAGCAGCACCTGCTGCCAAGCCTAAGGCAAAAGCTGCACCGGCCAAGAAGCCGGCCGCAAAAGCCGCGGCAAAACCGGCAGTGAAGAAGGCAGCACCGGCAAAGAAGCCGGCACCGGCTAAGAAGCCGGCTGCAAAGGCAGCGGCAAAGCCCGCCGCCAAGAAGGCAGCGCCGGCAAAGGCCAAGGCTCCGCTAAAGGCAGCCGCGGCGAAGTCTTCAGCGCCGGTGAAGAAAGCAGCACCTGCCGCCAAGAAGGCAGCGCCTGCCAAGGCCAAGGCCGCGAAGAAGTAGTCGCGTCACTTAGCGCGCCGGGGACAATGCCGGAACATATGAGGGCGGATGCCGTCAAGGCGCCGCGCTCTGCGCTTCGGTATTGTGGCGCTCGAAAAGAGGGCGGAGGTATCTTTCGCAGCTCCCAGGACTTCGCCACGCGGCGAAGTCCGGTGGGGCTTTTTTTGCGTCTCAACGTGGATCACGCTCACGATTGATGTCGCCTCTGGCGGCTTGTTTTCCCGTTGGTGGCCGTTGCTTCGTCATCGGCGAGCGGTAAAAACGCACTGTCCGCAAAACAGGAAACCGATCATGCCAAAGCTGCTCTATGCGTCCACTTCCCCCTATAGCTCCAAGGTGCGCATGGCGGCACTTTATGCCGGCATCGCCATCGATCTCGTGCCCGTCAAGACCGAGGACAAGCCGGCCGAGTTGATCGGCGCCAATCCGCTTGGCAAGATTCCGGTGCTGGTACTGGACGATGGCCGCTCGATCCACGACAGCCGCGCCATCACCCAGCATCTCAACCGGGTGTCGAAGAACGCGCTGTTGCCGCGCAATCCCGACAAGCGCCTTGAAGCTGAAGTGCTGGAGGCGCTGGCCGACGGCATCTGCGACTGCGCCCTGTCGATGGTCTATGAGCGGCGTTACCGACCTGAAGACGTGGTCTACCAGCCCTGGCTCGACCGCCAGTGGGCAAAGATCGCCGCAGCACTCGATCTGCTCAACGCCAATCCGCCGAAGCTGCCGAAGAAGATCAACACCGGCCAGATAGCGCTGCGCGTCTGCCTCGGTTATCTCGCGCTGCGCTTTGCCGGAAAATGGGAGAAGGGCCGCAGCCGGCTGATCCGCTGGGCGGCACGTTTTGATGAGAAATTTCCCGAGCTGAAGCCGGCGATTCCGGGCTGAGCAACGAGTTAGTCTTCGACGTTGGTGATTGGCGAAAGCCGGAGTGACGTCCAATCTCTCCCCTTGCGGGGGAGATGCCCGGCAGGGCAGAGGGGGGTGCTGTCCCGCCAACCTGTCCGTTGGGTAGCATCTCCGCGCATAGCTCAAAACAAGAGTGCTGGGGACGGAGGCCGAGTTCCTTCGCACCCCCCTCTGTCCTGCCGGCCATCTCCCTCGCAAGGGGGAGATTGGCAGTTCGCACCTCGCCTCCAACTTGAGATCGAACAATGTCGCAAAGCGACGCGGCTGAGCTGATCGCGCGACCTATATTGCACTGCATCGGGGCACGCAGGAGGAAGCAATGGCATTTCTGGCGGGGCATTGCATGTGTGGGGCGGTCGCCTGGACATATTCCGGGCAACTCACGCGCAATCTGGTCTGTCACTGCGCCGATTGCCAGCGCGCCACGTCCTCTCCCTTCACGGCCTTCCTGGGGATGAAGCCGGAGCATCTGAGCTGGACTGGCGACATCGTGCATTACGAGAGCAGCCCCAACACATTTCGCGGTTTTTGCCCGTCCTGCGGCTCAAGGCTCTATTTCCGCTTCGACAAATGGCCCACCGAGATTCATGTTCACGCCGCCACGATGACTGATCCGGGCGACTACCGGCCGGATGCGCAGGTCGTCATGCGCTCGCGAGCGAAATGGCTCGAGCGGCTGACATCGATTCCGACCCATGACGGTTTCCAGCAAAATCCGTCGGTCCACCCATCTGCCGAGACACTCTGAGGTCCGGGCGAGGCGCCGAGACGGCAGCGAAGCTCGCGCGGGCAAGTACGCATCACTTGGCGGCGAGTTTGTTGCCGTCTCGCACAAAGTTCTCGAAACCAGCAAGCTCCTGGGCTAGAAAGGTTTTTTGAGAGTGGCGGTGTGAAAATCCAGCAATGAACATAACCGACGACGACAGCCCGAACGGCGCACGCAACGCAGCGTTCACGCCGCCTGGCGATGGTGCTAGCACGGAAAAGGCGGGGCGCCCCCGCAAGGCTCTGCTGTCCTCCTCGATGGTCGGCTCGACCAATCGCGGCCGCGTGCTGCAGGCGCTGTTCGATCTCGGCCCCACCAGCCGCGCCGATCTGGCGCGGCTTGCCGGCGTCAATCGCACCACCATTTCCGGCATCGTGCAGCCGTTGATCGACGACCAGGTGCTGGTCGAGAGCGACCCGATCCCCGCCAATCCCGGCGGCGGCAAGCCGGCGCGGCCGCTGTGGTTCTCGCCCAATGCCCGTCCAATCTGCGGCGTGCTTTTGATGCCGGACGCCGTTCATGCCTGCGTGGCGACGCTCGACGGCAAGATCGAAGCGGAGCGCAAGATGGCGTTGCCGGACGGCAGGGGACCGGTTGGGCCGATCATCGAAACCATTGCCGAATGCGTCGGCGATACGCTCGCCAAGGCGCGACGCACACCTTTCGGCATCGGCGTCGGCGTCGGCGGCATGGTCGACACCGATCGCGGATCGATCGTCACCGTCAACCTGGCGCCGGCTCTCGACCGCTATCCGCTCGCCGACGATCTCGGCCGCCGCTTCGGCCTGCCGGTCAAGCTCGACCACCATCCCCGTGCCTTGCTGGTCGGCGACCGCTGGTTCGGCGCCGGGCGCGGCGTCAGGCAGTTCGCCGTCGTCTATACCGGCGAAGTGCTGGGCGGCGCGCTCTATTTCGACGGCCATCTCTACCGTGGCACTGCCGGGGCAGGGGGCGAACTCGGCCACACTTTCGTGCAGCTCGACGGCGAGCTTTGCCGCTGCGGCAGGCGCGGCTGCTGGGACACTATCGCCACATTGAGCTGGCTGCGGCGCGAGGCCAGCCGCGCGGCCTTGCCAGAGCCGGATCGGATTGACTCAGCCCGCCTCGTCGATATGGCGCAGCACCGATTGCCGGGGGCTGCCGAGCTGCTCGACCGCTACGCCCGCAACGTCGCCGTCGGCATCGCCAATCTGCAGCAGACGGTGGCGCCCAACATCTTCATCCTGCATGGCGATGTGGTGCTCGGCGGCGACCGCCTGCTGGAGGCGATTGCCGGCCACGTCCGCGCCATGGTCCCGGCGCGGCCAGGCGGTGCGATCGAATTCATTGCAGGGGATGCCGGTGATGGGGCGGCGCTGCTGGGCGCGGCGGGGCTGGTCATTTCGGAATTGCTGCAGCTGCCGATTTAGAGTGTCGGTCTGGTGATTGGCGAAAACGGCCGAGTGCGTAATCTCCCCCCTTGAGGGGGAGATGGCCGGCAGGCCAGAGGGGGTCGTCTCGCATAGATCGCCGACACCCTCTGTCGTCGTGGAAGGCGCCGGCGTTTTACGCGCAGCGACCCCCTCTGTCGCCTTCGGCAACATCTCCCCCTCGAGGGGGGAGATCGGCTCCTACCGCCCCTTCAGCCCCGGATAGCTCTGAAACCACGGCTGCATGCGCTCGAAGCGCGCGGCCATATTGAGCACGTTCGCATCGGCGTGTCGTCGCCCAATGATTTGCAGCCCAACAGGCAGGCCCTGTGCCGTCAGCCCGGCCGGCACCGAGATCGCCGGATGGCCGGTGTAGTTGATCGGGTAGGTCATGCACCAGCCGATCAGCGGATCGACCGCCTCGCCATTGATCGAGGTCGGGCCGATCGTGTTGCCGTCTGTGGCGTTTTTGACCGGTGGAATGGCCAGCGTCGGCGAGACGATCAGGTCATGGGTCTCGAGCAGATCCTGAAGGCCGTCATAGACGCCGGTGCGCAGCAGGTCGTCGAGTGCGTGCTCAACCGCCGACACCTTGTAGGCGCCCTCCAGCATGGCGAGGAACTGCGGCGTCAGTGCCGCCGCATGCTCGCCCATCAGATCGATGCCTTCCTGTTTCCAGTATACGGCGATCGCCGCATAGTGGATCGAGATCGTGCGCACCCAGAGCGCCGCCAGCTCCTTGTGATCCGCCTTGAAATCGGGTTCGACCTCGTCGACCTCGATGCCGTTCTGCCGCATGACGTCGACCGCGTTGGCAACAACCGCGGCGACATCGGGGTGGACCGGGAAATTGCCGAGGCGCGGGCTGTAGGCGACCCGCGGCTTTCGTGCCGGCCCGCTGACCGCGCCGACATAATCGACGCCATCGTCAGGCAGGCTGAACGGATCGCGGCTGTGCGGTCCGGCCATGATCTTGGTCATCAGCGCCGCGTCCGCGACGGTGCGGGCGAGCGGTCCGATATGGACCAGCGGGTGCCCCCACAAGAAGCCGTCGGGACGCGTTACGGAGGGGATGCGGCCGAAGGAAGGCTTGAAGCCGACGGTGCCGCTGAACGAGGCCGGGATGCGCACCGAGCCGCCGCCATCCGTGCCTTGCGCCAGCGCCGCCATGCCGTCGGCCACCGCCGCAGCACTCCCGCCGGACGAGCCACCGGAATTGTAGCCGATGGCGAAGGGCGTGCTGGTCGGCCCGAAGCGCAAATTGTCGGTGATGCCCTTGTGGCCGAACTCTGGCGTGTTGGTCTTGCCGAGCACGATGGCGCCGGCATCGAGCAGCCGCTCGACCGCTGTGGCACTGTCTTTCGGCACCCGGTTGTGCACCGCCCGCGATCCCATCGAGGTCGGCACGCCGGCGACGTCGTCGAGATCCTTGATGCCGACCGGCACGCCGTGCAGCGGCCCGAGCGGAATGCCTGAAATCACCGCCTTTTCGGCGACGCGCGCGGCATCCATCGCTTCGTCGCCAAGCACCAGCGTGTAGGCGTTGACGACCGGATTGCGCGCCTCGATACGGCGCAGATACGCCTCCGTCACCTCGACCGGCGACAGGTCGCGCCGCCGGATGCGCTTGGCCAGTTCGGTGGCCGGCAGGAAACAGAGCTGGTCGTCTGCAGAAGTCATGGAAGTCATTCCGTCTTGTTGAGTTCTATTTGATGAACACTGGATTTGCCGAGCCACCCGTGCCTTTGCTGACCTTGGCCGGGCTCGCGCAGTAGAAACCTTCGTAGCGGCGGTCAGCGGCGCAATCGGCGGCCAGCGCATCCAGCGACGCCATTTCGGTGAAGACGATGCCGAGATTGCGCATCAGCGCCGCGTGCAGCACCAGCGTCAGCCCGGTCTCCGGCTCATAGGTGGTCTCATTGGCCAGCGTATCTGTGACCAGGCTGGGGATCTGCATCTCGTCGAACCAGCGCACCAGATCGAGGCTGAAGGTCAGGCCCGGCTCCCAGTAGTCGTCGCCAACTTTCTGGTGTCCCGCCGCCAGCGCGCCGACCCAGCCGGTGCGGACAAGAAGGATGCTACGCGGCAGAATGTCGACGCCTTGCGCCCGCGCGCATTCCATCAGGTCGTGATGCGTAAAGGTTTCGGCGCGCTCCAGCGCAGCTTTGCCGCGGAAGCGGGCGATGTCCAGCAGCACGCCGCGGCCGACGATGCCGCGCTCGGCGATCGGCATGATGCCGGCCCTGGTCATGCCGCCATTGGTGCTGCTGGCTGGGAATCCGTTCCACAGCGTGTCGTCGAACCACATGTGGCCCAGCGCGTCGCAATGGGTGCCGGTCTGCGCGAAGCCGGTGACATAGTCGTCGGCGAATTCGAGGCCGCCGGCCAGCGGCTGCCAATGGCCATTCTCGAAGCCGGCCTTGTCGGCAACCATGAAATGTTTGGCCGGCCAGCGGCCGGGAAACACCGCATCGCCTTCATGGGTGGCGATCGGCACGCCGAGCGTGAAGGTGCGGCCGTGCCGCACTGTAGAGAGTCCGCGCTTGACCTCGTCCGATGTCAGATAGTTGAGGGCGCCGATCTCGTCGTCGGCGCCCCAGTGCCCCCAACGGTTGGGCGCATCGGCCAGTAGCCGGCTGAGCGTCATTGCGCTGTTTCCACTCATGCGCCGGCCTCCAGCGTGGCGGCGAGGGACGGCATCGCTTCCTTGGCGCCGGTGATGTAGGCGACAACCTCTTCCATATTGGTGGCGGCGCTCGGGAGATCGGCGGCCTTGCGGCCCCGGCGCATCACCACGACGCGGTTGCAGACCTGCCAGAGGTGATCGAGATTATGGGTGACCATGACGATGGTCAGCCCTTTGGCGCCCAGCCGCCTGATGAGGTCGAGCACCTCGCGCGATTCGCGCACGCCAAGGGCCGCCGTCGGCTCGTCGAGCAACAGCAGCTTATGCCCCCAGAAGGCGCCGCGCGCGATCGCCACCAACTGGCGCTGGCCGCCCGACATGCGCTCGACCGTCTTGCTGCGCACACCGGGAATGTCGATGTTGAGTTCCTCGAGACCGCGCATCGCGGTGTCGCCCATCGACTTCAGGCGAATCCAGCGCAGCAGGGCAGGGCCGCGACCAAGCGCGAGCTCGCGCCCGAGGAAGAAATTCTCCGCCGCGGTGAAGGTGCCGATCAGCGACAGATCCTGGTAGACCGTCTCGATGCCGAGCCGTTGCGCCTCGGCCGGCGGCGACAGTCTGCGCGGCTGGCCTTCGAGAACCACCTCGCCGGACGTCGGATCATGCGCGCCGGCCAGGATCTTGATCAGCGTCGACTTGCCGGCGCCATTGTCGCCGACCAGGCCGACGATGTCGCCCTTGGCAACGTCAAGCGAAACATTGTCGAGCGCCTGGATGCCGCCGAAGCTGCGGCAGATGTGGCGCAGGCTGAGCAGTTTTGTCATGGCCTAACCCCGCGCGTAGCGGCGGCCGATGCCGCCGAGCGCCACCGCGACGACGAGCAGGCAACCGGTGAACAGGAACTGGGTGAAGATCGGCGCGCCGATCATGGCCAGACCATTGTTGCCAACAGCCACCGTCAGCACGCCGATTAGGGTGCCGAGTATGTGGAACTGACCCTCGCGCAACGCCGCCGAGCCTAGGAAAGCGGCCGAGAACGAGGTCAGCATGAAGCCGTCGCCGGCAGTCACCTGGCCGGAGCCGAGATTGGAGGCCATCAGCACGCCGCCGACGGCAGCACATGTGCTGGCGATGGCGAAGGCGACAATGCGGCTGCGGTCGACGGCGACACCGGCGCGGCGCGCCGATTCCGGGCTGACGCCGATCGCCTTGATGTGCTGGCCTTGAACCGTGCGGTTGAGGATCACCCATAGCAGCGCCAGCACCGCGGCCATGATGATGACCAGATGCGGCACTCCGGCGATCCGGCCGATGGCGATGCCGGTGAATTCCCGGCTCTGTGTGAGCTGCAGCGGAATCCCGCCCGAATAGGCGTAGTTCAGCCCGACGACGATGGTGCCGGTGCCGAGCGTGGCAATGAAAGCGTTCACGCCGATCTTGGAAACGACGATGCCGTTGACGATGCCGATCAGCGTGCCGAGGCCGACGACAAGGATGATGGCGACCGGGATCGACAGGCCGCCATAGCTCAGCAGCCCGACAACGAGCAGCCCGCAGAAGCTCGCGACATAGCCGATGCTGAGGTCGAAATCGCCTGCCACCAGCGGCACGGTGAGGCCGGCCGCGACAATGGTGCCGATCGCCATGTCGTTGATGATGTTGCGGAAATTGCCGATCGTGGCGAAAGTTCCCGGTTGCAGCACCGAGAAGATCAGCAGCATCGATCCCAGCACGATAATGGTGCCGTAGGTGCCGAGCAGGCGCATCAACATGGCACGCCGTTCGCGGGCGCCGGGGGATGGATACCCGGCCTGCGTTGACGGCAAGGCGCGGTCTGCCTCTGCCGGAGCGGAGGTTTCGGGCAGGGAACGGTCAGCAGGCATGGCGGCTCTCATGATTGGACTTCGATCTGGCCGGGCAGGCCCCGACCAGATCCGCAATCTGTAGAGCTTACTGCGGATTGTCCTTCATGAACTGGTCGACATTCTCCTTGGTGACGAGCGTGTAGCCCGGCACGAAGGATTTTGGCTGCCACTTGTCGCCGGCGGACAATATATCGGGAATCTGATCGACCAGCATCTTGCCGGCCGAGGTCAGGTCGACGCCGAGCGTGGCGGTCATAGTGCCGTCCTTGACCGCTTGCACGGCGGGTGCGGTGGCGTTGAACGAATAGACCTTCACGTCGCTGCGGCCGTTCTGCTTCAGCGCCGCGATAGCGCCCATGGCGTTGTCGTCATAGCAGTTGAATATCGCGAACGGCCCCTTGGCGTTGGCATTGGCGGCAAGCCAGGCGCTGGTCGCTGCCTGAGAGGATTCGGCAGCACCGGGGATGCTGATCTCGTGCGAGGTCGCCTGGAGCCCCGGATTGGCCTTGACCGCAGCGTCGAAGGCGTCGGCGCGCTCGCGGCACGGGATGCCGGGATGATAGGTGAGATCGAGCACTGTCCCGGTGTAGCCGATGTCCTTCAGCATCAATTCGAGCAGCGGCGGCGCCGCACCCGTGCTTGCCGAAAGTGCGATACCGTCGGCCATGCCGCCGCCGGCCGAAAGCACCGGGATCTTTGCATCCGCCGCGGCCTGCAGCCCGGCGGCGAGACCGGTCGAATCGAACACCGTGACGATAATGGCGCTCACCTTCTTGGTCGCCAGCTGCTTGATGCTGGTGATCGCCTGCGAGGGATCGCCATTGGCATTGAGCGTTTCCACCGTCCAGCCTTTGGACTGGGCTTGCTTGGTCATGGTGTCGACCATCTGGTTGGTGTCGACATCGGAGGTCGAGAAGGTGACGATGCCGATCGTCAGCTTGTCGTCAGCTGCAAATGCGGCCGGCGCGAAGGATGCCGCGACAAGCGCCGCGGTCGAGAATTTCTGAAAGCGGTTCACTGTGCATATCCCCTGTTGATCGAGTGTTCCGGCTCACAGCCTGACCGCATCTCAGTTTCCGACTGAAGGGGTCGTCACAGGTTGAACTGTTTGTTCGTGCGAGCCACGTACTAACTATAGACACAGGCCATATCGGGGCGCAACGGCTAATTTCAGCACGCTTGGGGAGGCTGAAACGTCGGGCCGTCCGGCGAGGCTGGAAGCGGTGATCCGAGGGGCATTTTGGTCGACAGTCGTTCCCAGCCAGTCTTATCGTGACCTTCTCAAAGGTGAGCCGACGGAGAGGGCGATTTGATACGGCGCTTGTTTGCCCTGATCATTTGTCTGTCCGCTTGCGCTGGCGTTGGTTTTGAGCTCAGCACCTTGATGAAGGGCGGCGCCTCGATGCTCGGCTCGCTATGGGTGTTGATTGGATATTTCACGATCCTCACCAACGGTTTTGTCGCCGTTGTATTCGCAGCCATTGCCCTTCTCGGGGAGCGTTTCGATCAACCAAGGCTGGTAGCTGGGATGGCCGCCGTGATGGCCCTGGTCGGTGTGATTTTCGCGACGCTGCTTCAGGGGCTGCGCACCCTGGCCGGCGCCACGGCCGAAGCAGACTTTCTGCTCCATCAGCTCAACCCGGTTCTTGTCTTATTGTTCTGGCTGCTGTTCACGCGAAAGGGAACGCTCTCGGGGCGCGATCCGTTTTTTTGGGCGCTCTATCCCGTGGCGTATCTCGCCTATGCCCTGGCTCGTGGTGTCGCTGAAGGCAAATACGCTTACCCATTCATAGATGTGTCCGTGAATGGCTGGGCCGGGGTCATGTCGAACGCCGTCGTGATCGCCCTCGGTTTCGTTGCAGCAGCCGAGATCCTGGTCCTGGTTGACCGAATGCTGGCTCGACGCTGGCCTCGAGATCGCGCGTGACCGCACCGATGGGCGGATTGGGCGGGTGCCGGGCGAAAAAAAGCCGGGCGCGAGGCCCGGCTTTTTCGTGTCGTGGCTTGAACGACTTAGAACTTCATACCGACGCCGAAGGTGACGCGGTTGTCGGTCGACTTGACCTTGCCGATACCGTCGAAGTCCTTGTCGCCGAAATCGGTGTAGCGATACTCGACACGGCCGAACACGTTGTCGGTGATCTTGATGTCGGTACCGAGACCGGCCGTCCAGCCGAGCATGGTGTTGGTGTCGCTGATGCCAGCAGCTTCGATCTTCTGATTCCTGAGCGCACCACCGGCGGTGCCGTAGAGCAGGATCTCCGGGGTGACGGCGTAGCCGAGACGAGCGCGGAGCGAACCTTCGAAGCCACCCTTGGACTCGATGCCAGCATCGTCGCCCTTGACGTCGGTGTAGCCGAGATCGGCTTCAGCACCGTAGACGAAGTTCTCCTGCTGCCACTGATAGCCGCCGAAGACACCGCCGACAAAGCCCTTGGTGCCAACGTCGACGCCGACATCCTCGGCATCGGCATGGCCGCTGAAGCCGTAGCCGACGCTCAGACCGGCATAGGGACCGGCCCAGGAGGCAACGGGAAGTTCGGCGACCGGGGCGGGTGCCGGCGGCTCTTCTGAAACGACGTCCGCGGCATAGGCGGTTCCACTGAGGGCGAAGAGCCCAAGCGCTACCGCCAGCGGTCGCGCGAATTTAAGATTGGCTTGCATTGTTCTTTACTCCTTAAGCCACAGGCACAGGCTTGCTTTCACGAGCGCCCTCAACCCGTCCGGGGGGATAAACGGATCTGGCGCTCTACGGTTCCAAATGTCGTGTCAAAATGCGGCTGAAGCGAACCTGAACTTGGGTCATTACCGGGCACGAATGAGGCTGAAACTTGACGTTGCATCTGCGCAACAGATGGTGTCAGGAGGCTTTGCCATGCTGCGCTGCACACCGCTTGGTGCAAGGGGTCCATCGCCCTATATTGCGGTCCGGCAGGCCGAGTCCCGGCCAGAGTCGAAAGGCCGATACAGCCGCTTTGCCACAATGCTGCCCAAGGTACGAACGGCATTTAACCCTTGGCCGGCCATATTTTGCCGGCGGGCTGAAATTCGAGCCCCGATTAAGGATTGACAGGATGAACAAGGCCGCGGGAACGGCGCTGGTAACGGGTGGAGGCAAGCGGATCGGCAAGGCAATTGTCGAGGATCTGGCGGCAAACGGTTTTGCCGTAGCCATTCACTGCAACCGCTCGCGGGCCGAGGCGGAGGCGCTGGCGGAAAAGATCAAGGGCCAGAATGGCCGCGCCGCGGTGGTAGCTGCCGACCTGACCGACGTGGAAGCGGTCGGCGACCTGATCGGTCGCGCCGAAGCCGCACTCGGGCCGGTTACGCTGCTGGTCAACAACGCCTCGCTATTCGTGGACGATGCGGTTCAGGATTTCGACTGGCCTGCCTGGGATAGGCACTTTGCCATACACGTCAAGGCGCCGGCGTTGCTGGCGCAGACCTTCGCCCGCGCCTTGCCGCACGGGCAGGAGGGACTGATCGTCAACGTGATCGACCAGCGCGTCTGGCGACCGACTCCGCGCTACTTCTCCTACGCGCTGTCGAAGTCGACGCTGTGGACGCAGACGCAGATGCTGGCGCAGGCGCTGGGACCGCGCATCCGCGTCAATGCCATCGGCCCCGGCCCGACGCTGAAGAACACGCGCCAGGAAGACCATGATTTCGACAAGCAGGTCGCCGGCCTGATCCTGAAACGCGGCCCGGAATTGCCGGAATTCGGCGCTACCATCCGCTATCTCTGGGCGGCGCGCTCGGTCACCGGCCAGATGATTGCGCTCGATGGCGGCCAGCATCTTGCATGGCAGACGCCCGATGTGACAGGCATGGTGGAATGAGTCCCGTAGACCAAAAGCATAGACCGCGCAGCGGCGCCGCCGACGACCTGCCCCCGGAAATCGACCTTGAGGAAGAGGCGGCCGAGGAGATCGTCGCGCCCGCTGGCCCGGATGTGGCCTTTACCGCCATCGACTGGACGCCGCATGCCGGCGATGCCGACGGTATGGTCGGCGCCGAGGTCATCCAGACGCTGGTCAAGCGGCTGCCCAATGCGCCCGGTGTCTACCGCATGATGAACGCAGCCGGCGACGTGCTTTATGTCGGCAAGGCCCGCAGCTTGAAGAAGCGGGTGACCAACTACGCGCAAGGCCGTTTCCACACCAGCCGCATCGGCCGCATGGTGCGCGAGACCGCGACGATGGAATTCGTCGTCACCCGCACCGAGATCGAAGCGCTGCTGCTTGAAGCCAATCTTATCAAGCGCTTGCGGCCACGATTCAATGTGCTGATGCGGGACGACAAGTCGTTCCCTTACATCCTCTTGACCGGCGACCATGTCTCGCCCGGCATCTACAAGCATCGCGGCGCGCGCTCGCGCAAGGGCGACTATTTCGGCCCGTTCGCTTCCGCGGGCGCCGTCGGCCGAACCATCAATTCGCTGCAGCGCGCCTTCCTGCTGAGGAGCTGCACCAACTCGTTCTATGAAAACCGCACCCGGCCCTGCCTGCTCTACCAGATCAAGCGCTGCGCCGGGCCATGCACCGGCGAGATCTCGCACACCGACTATGCCGAGCTGGTCGCCGAGGCCAAGGATTTTCTCTCCGGCCGCAGCCAGAAGGTGAAGACGGAAATCTCCGCCGCCATGCAGCAGGCATCGGAGAACCTCGATTTCGAACGCGCCGCCATCTATCGCGACCGGCTGGCGGCACTTTCGCATGTGCAGAGCCACCAGGGCATCAACCCGCAAACGGTGGACGAAGCCGACGTTTTCGCCATCCATCAGGAGGGCGGCCAGGTTTGTATCCAGGTGTTCTTCTTCCGCACCGGCCAGAACTGGGGCAACCGTGCCTATTTTCCCAAAGCCGATCCGGCACTAGAGGCAGCCGAGGTGCTGGGCTCGTTCCTGGCGCAGTTCTATGACGACAAGCCGACGCCGCGCGCCATATTGCTCTCGCACGCCGTCGAGGAGCAGGAGCTGCTGGCCGAGGCGCTTTCCACCCGCGCCGGCCGCAAAGTGTCGATCTCGGTGCCGCAGCGCGGCGAGAAGAAGGACCTGACCGACAATGCGCTGCAGAATGCCCGCGAGGCGCTCGGCCGCCGGCTGGCCGAGACGTCGACTCAAGGGAGGCTGCTTACCGGTTTCGCCGAGACCTTCGGTCTGGCAAAACCGCCGGTGCGCATCGAGGTCTACGACAACTCGCACATCATGGGCACCAACGCTGTCGGCGCCATGGTCGTTGCCGGACCGGAAGGCTTCGTCAAGAACCAGTATCGGAAATTCAACATCCGCTCGACCGAGATCACGCCGGGCGATGATTTCGGCATGATGCGCGAGGTGATGGAGCGGCGCTTCTCCAGGCTGCTGAAGGAACATGGCGATACACCGCGAAGCGCCGAAACCGAGGGCGAGGCGGAGGACGACATCGAGGGCGTCAGCGGTTTCCCGGCCTGGCCCGACGTTATCCTCATCGACGGCGGCCAGGGCCAGATGACGGCGGTGCGCAAGATCCTCGCCGATCTCAGCATTGAGGATCGGGTCGTGGCGATCGGCATCGCCAAGGGCCAGGACCGCGATGCCGGCCGCGAGCGCTTCTTCGTCAAGGGCAGGGATTCGTTTTCACTGCCCGTGCGCGATCCCGTCCTCTACTTCGTCCAGCGGCTGCGCGACGAGGTCCACCGCTTTGCGATCGGTTCGCATCGCGCGCGCCGCAAGAAGGAGATGGTCAAGAGCCCGCTCGACGAGATCAGCGGCATCGGTCCCGGCCGCAAGCGCGCGCTGCTCCTGCATTTTGGCACCGCCAAGGCGGTCAGCCGGGCCGCGGTTGAGGATCTGGTCAAGGTCGACGGTATTTCCGAACAGGTCGCGAAGCTGGTGTACAATCATTTTCACGAGAGTTGATGCATGTCGCCAAAAGTGGGCAGCGGTTTTGGGACAACGACATGCATCGCACTTTAAGGCGTTTGCCAGCTATTTTCGGCTGGCCCATCGACTATCGCCAGTTGACCCCCCACATTCGCTTCTGATTTGAGTACGCAGGCAGAAAGAGTCCCAAAAATATGGCCCAGCGCGCGTTCAACCTGCCCAATATGCTCACCTACGCCCGCATTATCGCGGTGCCGCTGGTTGTGCTGTGCTTCTTTCTCGAGGGGCATCTGAAGTCGAGTGACTTCGCCCGCTGGTCGGCGCTGATCATTTTCCTGCTGGCGTCCATCACCGATTATTTCGACGGCTATCTGGCGCGCGCCTGGCAACAGACCTCCAATATCGGCAAGATGCTCGACCCGATCGCCGACAAATTGCTGGTCGCCACCTGCCTGCTGCTGCTTGCCGCCGACACCGACCGCCACGCCGGCATCGCCGGCTGGTCGCTGTGGGCGGCGATCATCATCCTGTGCCGCGAGATCCTGGTCTCGGGCCTGCGTGAATATCTGGCGGCACTGAAGGTCTCGGTGCCGGTGACGCAACTGGCAAAATGGAAGACCACCATCCAGATGGTCGCTATCGCCTTCCTGCTTGCCGGGCCGGCCGGCGACAAGATCTTCCCGCTCACCACCCAGACGGGGCTGGTGCTGCTGTGGATCGCGGCGCTGGTCACGCTCTACACCGGCTATGATTATTTCCGTGCCGGCCTCAAGCACATCATGGACGAGTAGCATGTCGACGCGTCTCATCTATTTCGCCTGGGTGCGCGAGCGGATCGGCAAGCCGGAGGAGGATGTCGAACTGCCTGATGGCATCGAGACGGTCGCCGACTTGCTTCGCTGGCTGAAATCGCGCGGCGAGGAATATGAGCATGCGCTGCAATATCCTGATGTAATCCGTGTCGCCATCAACCAGGAACATGTCGAGCATCGCGAGAAGATATCAGGCGCGCGCGAGATAGCTCTGTTCCCGCCGATGACCGGAGGCTGAACCCGATGCCGGCCGCGGTCGTGCCTGTCGTGCGCATCCAGGCCGGGGATTTCGATGTCGCCGGTGAGATCGCGCGGCTGACCGGGAGCCGCGCCGATATCGGCGCCGTGGTGACGTTCTCCGGCCTTTGCCGCGACGAGGCGGGCAGGCTTTCGGCGCTTGAACTCGAACATTATCCCGGCATGGCCGAGGCCGAGATCGCCCGTATTGCTGGCGAGGCAACCGAACGCTGGCCGCTGCAGGGGCTGACCGTCATCCACCGCCATGGCAAGGTCCGGCCAGGCGAGAACATCGTGCTGGTGGTGGCGGCATCCGCGCACCGGCAGGCCGCGTTCGAGGCGGCGAATTTCCTGATGGATTATCTGAAATCGCGTGCGCCCTTCTGGAAGAAGGAACACCATGGCGACGGCTCCGAAGGCGGCTGGGTTGAGGCCAAGGAGAGCGACGACAAGGCAGCCAGCCGCTGGAAGGCGCCGCCGCAAGAATAATGCTCTGCGGTGGTCACGGAACCACCGCAATCCTGCGAGACCTTCTGGCCGGTTAGGCATGGCAAGGGGAGCAGGATCATGCTGGACAGGATCGCCGAGTTCTTCATCTTCGGTTTTGTGCCGCTGGTCGTCGGCATGCTGGCCGTTCCGGAGTTGTCCGTGGCCGCCGAGAAAGTCTTGAAGGGCGAAGTGCTGTACCGCGAGCGCATCGCCTTGCCGCCCAACGCCGTGCTCTCGGTCCAGCTTGCCGACGTGTCGCTGACCGATGCACCGGCCGCAATCCTCGGCGAGCGCAAGGTGCCGGCCGGCCAGGTACCGATCAAGTTCGAGATCAGCTTCGATCCGCAGGTGATCCAGCCCAATATGACCTATGCGCTGCAGGCGCGCATTACAGCCGACGACCGGCTGCTGTTCGTCACCGACACGCGCCATCAGGTCGACCCGCTCAGCGACGCGCCGCAGACCGTCATGCTGAAGATGGTGACGCCGAGCGACAAACCGGCCGCGGTGTTCGGACAGAGCTGGCTTGTCGAATATATCGACGGCATCGGCGTGATTTCAGAGCCGCAGGCGACGTTCAGGATCAGCGAGGCCGGCAAGGCCGGCGGCAGTGGCCCCTGCAACGTCTATTTCGCCACCGCCAAGCTCGATGGTTCGACGATCGCCATCAGCGGCATCGGTTCGACCTTCAAGGCCTGCGCACCTGATGTCATGGCCGAAGAGAAAGCGCTGTTCGAGGCGCTGGCCAAGGCGGCGTCCTACCATGTCGATGCCGGCAAGCTCACCATCGCCGACAAGGACGGCCGAGATATTTTGCGGTTCAACGCGGCGAGCTAGGATGTGCGGCACGGCCTGACCTAAATCTCAACACATCCCGGCGTCAGACCGAAAATCGGTTTTCAGCAGCACTCAAGCCGTCGTTTTTTCGAACAACGCGCCATAGTGATAGGGCGGCACGTCGACCAGTTCGGCAAATCGCAGGCCGCCTGCTTCGGCTTCCGCGATGGTCTGTTCCGGTGACAGCCTCAATTCGGTCCTCGGTCCGCGCGGCTCGTCCAGCACCGTGGTTGTCTCGCGTGGCTGCTGGTGCCAGTTGACGATGGCAAAGCGCCCGGCCGGGCCAAGCGTCGCGGCCACCGCGCGCGCCAGTCGCGGCCGGTCAGGCACTCCGTGGAAGGCATTGGCCATGAAGACGAAGTCGACCGGTCGGGATACCAGGCTGGCGAGTTGGTAGGCGTCGCCCGCGATGAATTCGCAATTGGTCACGCCGGCGTCGATCAGCCGGCGCCGGGTGACCTCGAGCAGACCGGTGTCGATATCGATGGCGATGACGCAGCGGGCCGCCCTGGCGATCGGCAGGGTGAACCAGCCGTCACCGCAGCAGAGGTCGACCACATCCATGCCGGGCTTCAACCCGGTTGCAGCGAGCACGCCAGCGGGGTCGGGCCACAGCGCTTCCCACCAGCCGCTGTTTGGCATCTCCGTGCCCTGGAAGAAGCCAGGAATGGCGCTGGTCATGTCATGTCGATTCCACTGTGCTGTGACCCGACCTTAACGCAGCCACTGGCCGTCGGGGAGTGCGCAATTCGTTCGCCCTTCAATCGCATAACGTCAGGACGGCGCCTCCCGGACCATGGTCTCGACGATCTCGACTGTGCGCTCATCAGCCGGGAACAGCATTTCCAGGGCAAGCTCCGCCAAGGTCACGTCGTTGGGCGTTCCGAAAACGGTTGTGGTGTTGAGGAAAGAGACATTGCCCAGCCGCGTCGCGATGCGCAGCGGCGTGGCCAGGCGATGCCCCGGGTCGAGACCGTCCATCGCTTCGGAATTGACGGGCAAGGGATAGGCCATCACCTCGGCCAGCAGGCTGCGAATGACCGGATCGGCGCGCGTCTCGATCTGCTGGCGCAGGATATGCACCGTGTGGGCGCGCCAGGCCGCGAAGTTCAGGATTCGCGGACCCATTCCGGCCGGATGCAGGGTGAGACGCACGGCGTTGACTGGGCTGCGCATGAGATCGGCCGAACAGCCCTCATAGAGCTGGGGCAGGGCGGAATTCGACAGAACCACGTTCCAATGGCGATCGACCGCGAAGGCCGGGTAGGGCTTGTGCGCCTGCAATACGCTGTCGATGGCCTTAACGGCCACCTCCAACTCCGCCAACGGGCGCTCCTGGAAGCCAGGCGCAAAGCCGGCGGCGAGCAGCAGCGTGTTCTGGTCGCGCAGCGGCACGGCGAGGCATTCGGCCAGCCGGGCGATCATGTCGCGGCTCGGCTGCGAGCGTCCGGTCTCGAGATACGACAGATGCCTGGTCGAGCTTTGCGCTGCCAGGGCGAGATCGGTCTGCGTCATCCTGCGTTGCTCGCGCCAGCGGCGAAGCAGCACGCCGAAAGGGATCTGATGCACTGTCATTCAACGAGCCTAATCCTTGGCGTCACATCGGTTCAATGACCCCCGAGGTCAAATTCGCCGTGACCGGGCCGTCGCTTTTTGACCTCCGAGGTCATGGATTTTGGCTGCCTTCCAGCCGAATTCTCAAGGCCTTGGGACGGCGCTGTGCCGCTCAAGTCTACGAGTTCGGATGGAGCAAGGACCATGAAGAAGACCATAGACGCCCAGGCACTGGCCGACCGCTATGTCGCCGTGTGGAACGAAACGGACGAGGAGCGCCGGCGCGAGGCCATTGCGGCCCTGTGGGTGCCGGATGGCCAGCATTATGTCGGAGCCCGCGAGGCGCGAGGCTATGAGGCGCTCGAAGAGCGAATTCGCGGCTCGCACGAAAAGAATGTCCGCGACGATGGCAACCGGTTCCGCGCGGCCTCGAATGCCCGGCTGCTGCACGACGTTGTCACCTTCTATTGGGAGATGCTGCCTGCAGACGGCGACACGGTGCCGGCGACCGGGCTCGAATATTTGTCGGTCGACGGCGAGGGACGCATCCTCGTCGACTACCAGTTCTTCCCGGCCAGACCATGATCGCGAAAAAGCTAGAGCCAATGAAAAGGCCGGCGAAATGCCGGCCTTTTCGATCAGATTTGACGGTGTCGGCTCAGCCGACGATCTCGGTGTCCGAGAACCAGTATTTGATCTCCTGCGCGGCGGTCTCCGGAGCGTCGGAACCGTGCACGGAATTCTCGCCGATCGACAAAGCATGCACCTTGCGGATGGTACCTTCGGCGGCGTTCGCCGGGTTGGTGGCGCCCATCACTTCACGGTTTTTGGCGATGGCGTTCTCGCCTTCCAGCACCTGAACGATGGTTGGTGCCGACGACATGAACTCCACCAGTTCGCCGAAGAACGGACGGTCTTTGTGGACGGCATAGAAGCCTTCCGCCTCGCGGCGGCTCATCCATACCCGGCGCGAGGCGATGACGCGCAAGCCAGCATCTTCCAGCATCTTGGTGATGGCGCCGGTAAGATTGCGCCGCGTCGCGTCCGGCTTGATCATGGAAAAGGTGCGTTCGAGCGCCATGCGATGGTCCTTGTGATGAGAAATTGAACTTGAGGTGGCGGGCTCTATACAAGCCGCCCGGCCCATTGCCAAGGGGAGGACCGCTTGCGGATCAGCGCACTATGATGGTCGGAGGTCGCCGGACCTCCCAGCCCTCTCGTTCCAGTTCGGGTACGCTGTGCTCCTGCGAGGGGTAACCGAGGCAGAAGTAGCCGATCAATGTCCATTGCGGCGGCGTGTCGAGGATCGCTGCCATCTCGGCCGGATCGAGGATCGAGACCCAGCCCATGCCTATGTCCTCGGCGCGCGCCGCCAGCCACAGCGTGTGGACCGCCATCACGGCCGAGTACTCGATGGTGGCGGGCATCGTCATGCGGCCAAGCCGGTGCCCTTGCTCGGTGGCGTGGTCGGCGAAAACCGCGAACTGACAAGGCGCCTCATTCAGGCCGGCGAGCTTCAGGCGGGCATAGAGCGCGGCACGTTCGCCGCAGAACGCTGTCAACGCCTCCGCATTGCAGCGTTCAAAGCAGGCCTTGACGGCCTCACGGCGTTGCGGGCTCTCGACCACGACAAAGCGCCAGGGCTGGCTCAGCCCGACGGAGGGCGCAATGCTGGCGATGCCGAGCAGCCGCTCCAGCGCGCCTTCCGGAAGCGGCGTCGGTTTGAACCGCCTGACATCCCGGCGCCACAGGAAGAGATTGACGAGCGCGGCGCGAAAATCGTCGGGGAATTGCGGACCTGGCGTCATCGCGTCGCTGCCTTCGCTAAGGGAGTAGGGAGTAGGGCAATAGGGCAGTAGGGAAAGTGACTGCGGCGCGTATACCTACTGCCTACTGCCTACTGCCTACTGCCTTATGCGGCCGCCGCCGCTACCTTGCGGCCGAGGCCACCATGCAGGTCGAGGCAGCGCTCGAACCACTGCGCCACGACATCGCTGTCGTCGAGCAACTGGTAGGGTGTAGCGATGCGCGCCCATTGCAGTGCGCCGAAGACGATATAGTCGGCGAACAGCGGCGATTGGCCGCCGATGAATGGCTGGTAGGAGAGCATCGAGCGCAGTGGCTCCAGCGCGGCGCGGAAGGCGGCCAGCCCGGCGTCGCGCGCCGCCATGACCTCTTCCAGCCTCTTGCCGAAGCGTTGTTCGCGATTCTGGCGGAAGTAGGCGGCGTTCGCCTCGTCTTGCATGGCGTGCAGGTCCATGATCGCCGCGGTGGTGACATAGGGATGGATGGTCAGTTGCGACCAGCGTTCGATGAAGCGCGCCATCGCCTTGCCGCCATCGCCGGCAAACAATGTCGGCCGCTCGGGATAGGCTTCGTCGAGATAGAGCGCGATGGCGAAGGAATCGGCGACCACCCTCTCGCCGTCGCGGATCACCGGAACGAGTTTCGAAACTCCGCCTTCGACGGTAGACACCTCGAGAAAGCGCGTCGGCACGGTCGAGATGTTGAGCCCCTTGTGGGCAAGCGCCATTGCCGCCTTCCAGCAATGCGGGCTGAACGGACGCGCGGTATCGCGTCCGACGAGGTCATAGAGCAGAATGGTCATTGGCGGCAGCGTCCTTGCGGTCTAGTTAAGCACCCGAAACGGGATTTCGTGGGGTCGAGAGAAATAGATGAAGCAGCATTTCATGATGTTTGCGGCCTACAATCAATGGGCCAATGGCCGCATCTACGATGCTGCCGACGACCTAACCGACGAGGAGTTCAATCGCGATGTCGGCGCGTTCTTCGGATCGATGATGCGAACGCTCAACCATCTGCTTACTGCCGACCGCATCTGGATGAAACGCTTCACCGGCGAGGGCGACGCGCCGACCAGTCTCGACGCCATCCTGCACCGAGCCTTGCCCGTGTTGCGCATGGCGCGCGAGGCCGAAGACAAGAGGATCATCGACTGGGTCGGGGCCTTGAGCGAGAAGGCGTTGGCCGGCCGCTTCACCTACATGACCGTCTCCGACATGCGCACGGTTTCGCAGCGGCTGGCGCCGGCGCTGGGTCATGTCTTCAACCACCAGACCCATCACCGCGGCCAGGCGCATGCGATCCTGACCATTCTGGGCCGCCCAAGCCTGGGATTGGACTTGATGCTGTTCCAGCGCACCGAGGAGGGCAGGGCCTTCGCATAATTCTGCGCCGGAACGCGCCAGTGCTCCAGGGGACGGGGTCGTCTGGCGATTGCAAAACGCGCCAAAACATCATATTCAGCGCGCGGCCTTGAGGGTGGCCGCCTGCAGCAACAGCGAAAGTTGGCACGCATGACCAATGAACCCTTGCGCCTCGTGGCATTCCTTGCCGTTGTTTTGGCGCTTCTCAATTCCGGATACCACTTCCACCAGGGCGACATGATCGCGACCCTGTATTTCATGGTCGGCGCCATTCTCGTGACGGCGGTGACCTGGCTTAGCGTCAGCAAGCGCCTGATCTAGCCTGGCATCAGCACCCAACAGGCCCGCATCGTCCAGGCTGATCATGATCGAATTGAAGGCAAAGTCTTAGGACTTCGTTTGCGCTCCCGCTTCACAATAGAGCAAGGTCCCGAAAAGTTGCAGACTTTTCGGACAAGATCATGCGCGAAAAACAAAGACTTAGAGCAGGATGACCGACTCAATTTGAATTTCATCCTGCTCTAAGCTGGGTGAAGCCGGAGCAACGGCATGCGGATCGATTTGTCTCCCACGAGTTGGGGCAGGGTGGTGGCGGTGACCGTTGCCGGCACGGCTGTCTGCATTGCCGCCGCCTTCTTCGTCGACTCCTTCAATTTCCCGTATCTGTCGCCCGAAGCGTTGCTCAGGGCACAACTTACCGACCTTCTTCTGCCCCTGGTTCTGGCCGGGTCGTTCCTGTCTTTCCTGATGTGGAAGATGCGGCAACTGGCCATTGCCAAAAAGGAGCTTACCATCGTCGCGGCGACCGACAGCCTGACGGCGGTGTTCAACCGTGGTGCGTTTTCAATGCTCGTCGAAGCTTATCTTGAACAGGCCCGTGCCCATTCCGTCGTCGACGCCGGCGCGTTGTTGATCGTCGACGCCGACCATTTCAAGACCATCAACGATCGCCTCGGTCACGACTGCGGTGATCAGGCGCTGAAGCTGATCGCCAGGACGATCCAGGGACAGCTTCGCGGCGCCGACATCGTCGGCCGCATTGGCGGCGAGGAATTCGCGGTATTCCTTCCCGGAGCCGACCCGTCACAATCCCAGCTCGTCGCGGAGGGAATACGACGGCGAATCCGGGAAGCTGAATTTTCCCCCGACGGGCAGCCTTGTCCGCTCTCGGTGAGCATCGGCGGCGTCGCCTTCAGCGGGCCGACCACTTATGCCGAAATGTTCGTGGTGGCGGACAGACATCTCTACAAGGCCAAATCGAACGGCCGCGACCAGGTCAGCTTCGAAGCGGCAGGGTCGAGCGGTTTGCCGGTCGGCGACCTGATGACGGTCCATTGAGCTCTTCCCTAGGCTTTGGGCGTAGTGCTGCGTCCGACCGAAAGCCCGCTGGGATCGGCGGGTCAGCTCGCCCTGGCCCATCAACGATCCATTCATCCCTTGGTCATTAATCTAAGGCAGGCCGATCGAACGCATTGGCAGGCATCAGACAAAGCGAGCAACGATGTCCGACCTGATCGATCTCAAGGCGATACTCATCATCGCCCTTATCTTCATTCCGTTGGAGAGGCTCTTGCCCCTCCACGAAGAGCAACCGCTGACGCGGCGGCATTGGCTGAACGACCTTGTCTATCTCCTGGTGAACGGCATCGTGATCAAGATCGGCCTGCTCGTGGTGGTCGGCACTGCCATGCTGGTGCTGCGCCGGTTTATTCCCACGGAGCTTACGCAGGCGGTGCAGTCGCAGCCGATCTGGCTGCAGGCGATCGAGGTGGTGATCCTGGCCGACACTGGTTTTTACCTGGCGCATCGCGCCTTTCACGCCGTGCCGTTCCTGTGGCGGTTCCATTCCATCCACCACAGCATCGAGGAGATGGACTGGCTGGCCGCCCACCGCGTTCATCCCATCGACCAGATCCTGACCAAGTCGGCCTCGTTCCTGCCGGTCTTCGCGCTCGGCTTCTCCAGCCCGGCAATCCTGATCTTCACGCTGCTTTATCAGTGGCAGTCGCTGTTCATCCATTCGAACACGCGCATCAAATTCGGCCCGCTGAAATGGCTGCTGGCCTCGCCGCAATTCCATCATTGGCATCATGCCAACGAGCGCCAGGCCTATGACAAGAATTTCGCCGGCCAGCTGCCCTTGCTCGACATGCTGGGCGGCACCTTATTCATGCCCGACCGGATGCCGGAGAAATATGGCACCGACGATCCGGTGCCGTCGCTCTATCATCAACAGCTTGCCTATCCATTCGTTGGCAGTGCCGAGCCGCTGGCGCCGGTGGCCGATCCCTTGCCCGCCGGCGAGGCGAAGTGATCTTCCGCGCCGAACCGCGGCTGAGCCCAGAGACTTGATTGCCTGATGTCAGGCGGCGTAGCCGCCGAAGCCGCGCGCGACCGGCTTGACCGAGACGGCGGGCTGGGCGCCCGGCCACAGGATGCCTGCCGTCACTGCAAAGGTGATCAGCGCATCGCGCGCCGCCTCGATCGAGATTTCGCCGGCGCGAGCCGCTTCGCAGGCCCTCACCGCCGCGCCATAGCTCAGCCGCCGCCGCGACGGTGGAAATTCGGTCAGGAATTCGTGCATGTCGAACAGCGACGCGATCATACGCTTGTGACCGGCGCCGACGCTGACGGCAACCGGGGTGAAGAACATCCTGTCGTGCATACGGGCCTCTCGATTTGGGCGAAGAAGAAGGCGGACGCCTTTCTTCGGGCTGGGGATCGGACGCGAGGAAACGCGAAAGGGGCCGGGAGGTTCCATGGAATATGAGGGAGTAGGCAGTAGTAGGGCAGTGGCTCCTATTCCCCGTTGCCTACTGCCTACTCCCTTACTCAATAATCCTGCCTTGTTGGCCTAAACAGGATCTCGTTGACGTCGACCTCCTCCGGCTGGCTCATCGCGAAGGCCACCATGCTGGCAAAGGAACTGGCTGGAATGGCCCACCGCTCATACCGCTCGCGAACATCCTTGGCGACGTCGGCTTCGGTGATGCTGTCGGGCAGCTCTGTCGCGACCGCACCTGGCGAAATGATAGTGGAGCGGATGTTGTAGGGTTTCACCTCCTGCCGCAGCCCTTCCGAGATGACGCGTACCGCATGCTTGGTCGCGGCATAGACCGCGCCGCCCGGGCCGACCTTATGGCCGGCGACCGACGACACGTTGATGATGTGGCCACTCTTTTGTGCCTTCATGTGCGGGAGTGCCGCGGCGATGCCGTAAAGCACGCCCTTCAGGTTCACGTCGATCATGCGGTCCCAGTCTTCGACCTTGCCGCGCTCCAGCGGCGAATGCGGCATCAGGCCGGCATTGTTGATGATGACGTCGATGCGGCTATGCGCCTTCACCGTTGTGTCGACGAGATGCTGGACCTGGTCGCGCTGCGTTACGTCCGTCTGCACGACGGCATCCTCGCCGAGCGACAGCTCCGCTGCGAGTGCCCGCAGCCTGTCCAGCCGCCGGGCACCGAGCACCAGCTTGGCGCCTTGACTGGCAAGCAGGCGCGCCGTGGCTTCGCCGAGCCCGCTACTGGCGCCGGTGATGACGACCACCTTGTTTTCAATCCCCACCTTGTTTTCAATCCCTTGTGTCATGATCTTTTCTTTCTGAACTTCGGTTTGCTTAGCGATCGATCCTCGCGGCCTGTTGCGGGGAATAACGCTCCCCCTGCACGGCAATCGCCGAAACCGCGTTTTCGATATTGCGAAGATCTTCTGCCGTCAGCGCAACACCGGTCGATCCAATGTTCTCCTCGAGGCGATGGAGCTTCGTGGTGCCGGGGATCGGAACGATCCAGGGCTTCTGAGCCAGCAACCAGGCGAGCGCGACCTGTGCTGATGTCGCCTTCTTCTCGGTCGCGATCGCGCCGATCGAATCGACCAGCGCCTGGTTCGCCTTGCGCGCCTCCTCCGCAAAGCGGGGGACAGTGTTGCGGAAGTCGCTGCTGTCGAACGTCGTGTCGGCGTTTATGGCGCCGGTGAGGAAGCCCTTGCCCAGTGGGCTGAAGGGCACGAAGCCGATCCCCAGTTCTTCGAGGACCGGCAAGATCGCCTCCTCGGGTTCGCGCCACCAGAGCGAGTATTCGCTTTGCAGCGCGGCGACCGGCTGCACCGCATGCGCGCGCCGGATATTGCGCACGCCCGCCTCGGAGAGGCCGAAATGCTTCACCTTGCCCTGCTGGATCAAGTCCTTCACCGTGCCCGCCACCTCTTCGATAGGCACGACCGGATCGACGCGGTGCTGGTAGAGGAGGTCAATGCGGTCGGTCCTCAGCCGTTTGAGCGACGCCTCGACGACGTCGCGAATATGCTCCGGCCGGCTGTCCATGCCGCTGTGTCCGGCTGTGCCGGGGATATCGATGCCGAATTTCGTGGCGATCACCACTTGGTCGCGGATTGGCTGCAATGCCTCGCCGACGACCTCCTCGTTCTTGAACGGGCCATAGACCTCCGCAGTGTCGAAGAAGGTAACGCCCCGCTCGAACGCCGCCCGGATCAGACGGACCGCATCCGCCGTCTCCATCGGCTGCCCGTAGGAGTGGCTCATCCCCATGCAGCCAAGTCCGATGGCCGAGACTTCCAGGCCGCTGTTGCCAAGTGTGCGCTTTTGCATTGTCTTCTCCTTGTGGTGGAAATGATAAAACGGCCGGCGGATGGGTTGGCCAAAAGAGGGCTGTCGCCGGTGCCCGACACAAGCCTGAATGCCGTTCTTCCAGCCTGAACGCCCTCCGCGGATCAGCCTGGATATTGCTCGTCGCTGACCTTCTCCATCCAATCGACGACCTTGCCGTCGAGCGCTTCGTTGCGTCCCGGCGGCGAAACGGCAGTGCCGCTCATACCTCGGGCAAACCCGAAAGCAGCTTGTCCAACGTGATCGGATAGTCGCGCACGCGCACGCCGGTGGCGTTGTGGATCGCATTGGCGACCGCCGCGCCGACGCCGCACAGGCCGAGCTCGCCGACACCCTTGGCCTTCATCGGCGATGAGATCGGATCGGTCTCGTCGAGGAAGATCACCTCCTGGTGCGGGATGTCGGCATGGACCGGCACCTCATAGCCGGCGAGGTCATGGTTGACGAAGAAGCCGCGGCGCTTGTCGACGGCAAGCTCTTCCATCAGCGCCGCGCCGACGCCCATGGTCATGGCGCCGATGATCTGGCTGCGCGCCGATTTGGGATTGAGGATACGGCCTGCGGCGCACACTGCCAGCATACGCCGGATATGGGTCTCGCCCGTTGCGACGTCGACGCCGACTTCGACGAAATGCGCGACGAAGGTCGATTGCTGGTATTGCTTGCCAAGGTCGCCATATTCTATCGCGTCCTCTGCGACGAGGCCCGCATCGCCTGCAGCTTCGGCCAGCGATCCGGTACGGTTGCCCGAGCGGACTTGCCCTTCCGCGAAAATCGTGTCGGCGGAGTTGAATCCAAGCTTCTGCGCCACCGCCTCACGCAGCTTGATGCACGCGGCATAAACGCCGGCTGTGGAGTTGTTGGCACCCCATTGCCCACCCGAGCCGGCCGAGGCCGGGAAGCTCGAGTCGCCAAGCCGCACCACCACCTTGTCGAGTGGCACGCCCATCATCTCGGCGGCAGTCTGGGCGATAATCGTATAGCTGCCGGTGCCAATATCGGTCATGTCGGTCTCGACCGTGACGACGCCACGATGATCGAGACGCACGCGGGCGGCAGACGTCGTCAACAGATTGTTGCGTAGCCCGGCGGCGACACCCATGCCGATCAGCCAGCGCCCTTCGCGGAGCCGGCCGGGCTTTGCGTTGCGTGTTTTCCAGCCGAAGCGCTCGGCGCCGGTGCGCAGGCATTCGACCAACTGACGCTGAGAGAAGGGTCGGCTAGGATTTTCGGGATCCACCTGAGTATCGTTGAGGACGCGGAATTCGATCGGATCGATCTCGAGCTTTTCGGCCATCTCGTCCATCGCGATCTCCAGCGCCATCAGGCCAGGTGCCTCGCCCGGCGCGCGCATGGCATTGCCTTCGGGCAGGTCGAGGGTCGCGAGCCGCGTCGCCGTCATCCGGTTCGCACCGGCATAGAGCAGACGGGTCTGCTGGACCGCATTCTCCGGTCCGCCACCCGGCAGGTCGCCGGACCAGCTTTCGTGGCCGATCGCGGTGATCTTGCCGTCACGCGTCGCACCGATGCGAATGCGCTGGATCGTTGCCGGCCGGTGCGTGGTGTTGTTGGCAATCAGGGGCCGCGTCAGCGCCACCTTCACCGGCCGCCCGGCAGCGCGCGCGCCGAGCGCGGCGAGCACCGCATCGGCGCGCAGGAACAGCTTGCCGCCGAAGCCGCCGCCGATGAACGGAGAAACAAGGCGAACCTTCTCCCTGGCGATGCCGAGAGTCTGGGCCAGGTCATCCGTGGTCCAGTTGATCATCTGGTTCGAGGTCCAGAGGGTGAGCCTGTCGCCCTCCCAGGCGGCTATCGAGGCATGCGGCTCCATCATCGCATGAGAATGATCGGGCGTGGTGTAGCTTGCATCAAGCTGGATTGGCGCTGCGGCGAACGCACCGGCGAAGTCGCCGACGCCGGAATCAGCCGTGGCATCGAAGCCAGCGGCGGGCTTCCATGAGTCCTTCGCCGCCGCCAGATCGAACATGCCATCCGTGCGGACATAGTCGACGCGGACCAGCTGCGCGGCGGCGCGCGCCTGTTCGAACATCTCGGCAATCACGATGGCGATCGCCTGGTGGTAATGTTCGATGTCGGGACCGCCCAGCAGCTTGGCGGTGTTGAACCTGCCTTTGCCGAGCTTGCCGGCGTTGTCCGCCGTGACGATGGCGAGCACACCGGGCGCGGCTCTGGCGGCTGTCAGATCGATCGAGGCGATGCGCCCCTTGGCAATCGCCGAGCCGACTACATAGCCATAGGCCTGGTTGGGCACGACGTCGTGACGCTCATAGGCATAGGGCGCGGTGCCGGTGGTCTTGAGCGGACCATCGATCCGGTCGACGGGCTGGCCGACGATCCTGAGTTGATCGATCGGGTTGGTGGTGGCGGGGGTATCGAATCTCATCGCTTCAGCCTTTCGCTTCAGCCAGCACCGCGCCGAGCGTGCGCTCGACCAGAGGCAATTTGAATGCGTTCTCTTGGGTTGGCCTGGCCTCGGCGAGCAGCCGCCCGGTGACGGCCTTGGCGCCGCGCGGCATCTCGGCCTCCGCCGCCTCGACGCGCCAGGGCCTGTGCGCCACGCCGCCGAGCGCCACACGCCCGGTCCCGTCGCGCTGCACGATCGCGCCAACCGAGACCAGCGCGAAGGCGTAGGAGGCTCGGTCGCGGACCTTGCGATAGATGTGCTTGCCGCCGACCGGCTTGGGCAGCGTGACCGCGGTGATGAGCTCGCCGGGTACCAGCGTCGTCTCGATGTCCGGCGTGTCACCGGGCAGGCGGTGGAAGTCGGCGATCGCGATGCCGCGCGTCGTGCCGTCGGAGCGCACCGTTTCCACCGTCGCGTCGAGCGCCCGCATTGCCACCGCCATGTCGCTGGGGTGGGTCGCGATGCAGGCATCGCTGGCGCCGATCACCGCCAGCGGGCGGCTGAACCCGCCAATGGCGGCGCAGCCGCTGCCGGGCTGGCGTTTGTTGCACGGCTGGTTGGTGTCGTAGAAATAGGGGCAACGGGTCCGCTGCAGCAGATTGCCAGCGGTCGTCGCCTTGTTGCGAAGCTGGCCGGAGGCGCCCGCGAGCAGCGCGCGCGAGAGCAGGCCGTAGTCGCGCCGCACGCGCTCATCGGCGGCAAGGGCCGTGTTGCGTACCAGCGCGCCTATGCGCAAGCCGCCCTCGGGCGTGGTCTCGATCGTGTCGAGCGCAAGGCCGTTCACGTCGATCAGATGCATCGGCGTCTCGATCTCGAGCTTCATCAAATCGAGCAGGTTGGTGCCGCCGGCAATGAACTTGGCGCCTTCAGTGCGCGCCGCGGCCGCCGCGGCCTCGGCAGGCGAGTGCGCGCGTTCATAGGTGAAGGGTTTCATGCCTCGCTCCTGGCGACTTCGGTGATTGCATCGACGATGTTGGAATAGGCGCCGCAACGGCAGATGTTGCCGCTCATGCGCTCGCGCAGTTCGGCGGCCGTCGTCTGCTGCGGGGCAGTCAAGTCGACACTTGCATGGCTCGGTATACCGGCCTTGATCTCGTTGAGGACGGCCACGGCCGAGCAGATCTGCCCGGGCGTGCAATAGCCGCATTGATAGCCGTCATGCTTCACGAAGGCGGCCTGCATCGGGTGCAGGTTCTCGGGCGTGCCCAACCCTTCTATGGTGGTGATAGTGTCGCCCTCGTGCATCACCGCCAGCGTCAGGCACGAATTGATCCGCTGTCCGTCGACCATCACCGTGCATGCACCGCACTGGCCGTGATCGCAGCCCTTCTTGGTGCCGGTAAGGTGCAAATGCTCGCGCAGCGCATCGAGCAGAGTGGTGCGCGTGTCGAGCGCAAGTTCCCGGTCCGCCCCATTCACGGTGAAGGTCACCTTTGACATCGCAGGCGCTCCGGCGGACGACGGCACTTTGTCAGCGGCAGCCTGTGCATTGGCCACGGATGGCGTCGCTGTCAAAGCCGCTGTCGCGGCTCCGACAATCAACAGGTCGCGTCGGGTTATTTCGAGTTTCTCGGGCATATTGTGTTCCCTGCGTTTGGATATCGTCGAGCTGCTCGATATCGTCGTTGGGACAGGCCGTTACAGCAGGTTGGTTCTGATCCTGCCGGCAAAGCCGGTTTTCGCGCGCCGGGAGGTCATTGCACCGGACGTTCATTCACTTAGGTTCTCCTCCACTTTTGATTAGTGGTCGATCAGCGATAGGTCTTATGAATCTGGCTCATGAAAGACTGGGCCGATGCCCCTTAGATAATGGAGGCATACCTTCGTCCGGCTTGCGGCGACCTTGTCTCGTGACCCATGGCCGGATTTAACGGCTGCGGCGGCGAAGGGGTGAGGTGGTATAATGCGTACACACTCATGAGGATGCTTCATATATGCCGCGCCGGACCGTCAACGATCTCATCGCCTTCCTGGCTGTCGCGAAGGAGCGGAGTTTCACCAGGGCGGCAGCGCAGCTCGGCGTTTCGCAGTCCGCGCTCAGCCACACGGTTCGAGGGCTGGAAGAGCGGCTCGGGCTCCGGTTGCTGACCCGCACCACACGCAGCGTCTCGCCGACTGAAGCCGGCGAGCGCCTGCTTAAAACCGTTGGCCCGCGGTTTGAGGAGATCGAGACGGAGCTCGCCGCGCTGAGCGAGCTGCGCGACAAGCCTGCCGGCACCATCCGCATAACGGCCGGCGAACATGCCGCCGACACGGTGCTCTGGCCTGCTCTGGCGAGACTTTTGCCTGACTATCCCGATATCAAGGTCGAGATCATTGTCGACTACGGCCTCACCGATATCGTCGCCGAGCGCTATGACGCCGGCGTCCGTCTTGGCGAGCAGGTGGCAAAGGACATGATCGCCGTGCGCATCGGACCGGACATGCGCATGGCGGTCGTCGGCGCACCCGCCTATTTCTCCAGGCGCAAGCCACCAAAGACGCCGCAGGACCTGACAGCGCACACCTGCATCAATCTGCGGCTACCGACCCATGGCGGGCTCTATGCCTGGGAGTTCGAGAAGAACGGGCGCGAGATCAAGGTGCGGGTGGAAGGGCAGCTAGTCTTCAACACCTCTGCGCTCAGGCTGAACGCGGTGCTGGCCGGGTTCGGTCTGGCCTACCTGCCCGAGGATCAGGTGCGGGCTCACATCGCGGAAGGGCGGCTTGTTCACGTGCTCGCCGACTGGTGTCCGCCTTTTTCAGGCTGCCATCTCTATTACCCGAGCCGCAGGCAGCAGTCGCCGGCCTTCGCCGTGCTGGTCGATGCATTGCGGTATCGGGGAGGGGAGTAGTGAATAGTTATCGGATCTTACTCACTACTCACCTCTACTTCCACATGCCGCGCATGCGGGCGCCGAGATCGATGCGAACCTGCGGCTGGCGGCGCGGATCGTCTTTTGCCTGGACACTTGCCCACGCCGTCTGCTCGAAGGCGCCGAGGATCGAGGCTGGGATGAAGCGGCTGCGCGCGGCAAAGACATGGCGGTCGCCGCGCGCCGCCTGGCCATGCACGAAAAAACGCTGCGGCATGACCAGGTGCAGGCTGTCCTTGGCCCGCGTCATCGCCACGTAGAGCAGGCGACGCTCCTCGTCGATTTCTTCCTTCGAGCCGACGCCGAGGTCGATCGGAATGCAGCCGTCGACGGTATTGAGCACGAAGACATTCTTCCACTCCTGGCCCTTGGCCGAATGAATGGTCGACAGGATCAGATAATCCTCGTCGCGATGCGGCTGGCCGGCCTCGTCGCTGGTCGCGTCCGGCGGATCGAGCGTCAGCTCGGTGAGGAAGCGCTCGCGCGAGGCATAGCCCGCGGCGATCTGTTCGAGCTGCAAAAGGTCGGCCCGGCGCATCGTTGCATCCTCGTGGATGCGTTCCAGATGCGGTTCGTACCAGAGCCTGATCTGTTCGAGGTCGGCCGGCCATTTCTTCGACCCGGCCCGAAGTTGCGAGAACAGCGCGACGAAACCCGGCCAGTCGTCGGCGGCCCTTTGTGGTGGCCGATAGCGGGCAAGCCCCATTGCTTCGTCGAGCGAGGTTGCCATCGTCTCGACGATGGCATTGGCCGCCGAAGGCCCGATGCCGGGCAGAAGTTGCAGCACGCGAAAACCGGCGACGCGGTCGCGCGGGTTCTCAGCGAAGCGCAACACGGCCAGCATATCCTTGACATGGGCGGCATCGAGGAACTTGAGGCCGCCGAACTTGACGAACGGGATGTTGCGGCGCGTCAGCTCGATCTCCAGCGGCCCGCTGTGGTGCGAGGCGCGGAACAGCACGGCTTGCGCCTTCAACGCCGTGCCGGCCTCGCGTTCGGCCAGGATCGCCTGGCAGACGTAACTCGCCTGCTCGGTCTCGTCGCGGACATTGACCAGTTTCGGCTTTTCCGCCGATTTGCGCTCCGACCACAGGTTCTTCGTAAAACGCTCCGACGCCTCGCCGATGACCGCGTTGGCGGCGGCCAGAATGGTCACGGTGGAGCGGTAGTTGCGCTCCAGCATGACGATCTCGGCGGCCCGCGCGAACTGCTTGGGGAAATCGAGGATGTTGCGCACTTCCGCCGCGCGAAACGAATAGATCGACTGCGCGTCGTCGCCGACCACCGTCAGGCCCGACCCGTCGGGCTTGAGCGCCGTCAGGATCGAGGCTTGCAGCCGGTTTGTGTCCTGGTATTCGTCGACCAGCACATGATCGAAACGCCTGCCGAGATGTGCTGCGATCTCAGGCTCACTGGCCATCTGCGCCCAATAGAGCAGCAGATCGTCGTAATCGAGCACGTTCTGCGCCTGCTTGGCCTCGACATAGCGAGCAAACAGCGTCTTCAGCTGATCGGCCCAGCCCGCACACCACGGAAACACCGAACCCAGAATCTCGCCAAGTGGCGCCTGGGCGTTGACGGCGCGCGAATAGATCGCCAGGCACGTGCCCTTTGTCGGGAAACGGGCTTCGGTCTTGGAGAAGCCGAGTTCGTGCCTGACAAGGTTCATCAGGTCGGCTGAATCCTCGCGGTCATGGATGGTGAAGGCCGGGTCAAGGCCGATCTCCAAAGCATAGTCGCGCAACAGCCTGGCGCCGATGCCGTGGAACGTCCCGGCCCAGCTCAGCGCGTCGGTGATGACTGCGGCATCGCGGCCCAGTACCTCGCCGGCGATGCGCTCGACGCGCTTGGCCATTTCGGAAGCGGCACGGCGCGAAAACGTCATCAAAAGGATGCGGCGCGGGTCGGCACCCCTAACGATCAGATGCGCGACGCGATGCGCCAGCGTGCTGGTCTTGCCGGAACCGGCGCCGGCAATCACCAGCAGCGGCCCGGCCACCATGCCGTCGCCATATTCGACCGCCAGCCGCTGCTCGGCGTTCAGCTTGGCAAGATAGGCAGGCATGAAGGTCGAATCACGGGCAGCGAGGTTCATTGCCCATCAAGCATCGTTTCTGCTTTGTTCGCAACGGTTTCAGCGGTAGCGGGTTCAGTTTGAAATCTGCGAACTATTGTGCCGCCAAACCTTATATGCCGAAACGACCAGGATTGCGGCCAAGGCTGGCAACAGGACTTGCTCGGGCGCCATGCCAAGCAGCAAGCCCCCGATGAATGTTCCGACAATTGAACCGGCTGCCATGACAACCAGAAACACCTTGTTTCTGCCGATGACAGAAAAGCTTTGATCTCGGCTGTAGCGAGTGAAGCCTACCAGCATCGTCGGCAGGCTCACGGCGAGCGACAGTGAGCCCGCCAGCTTGATATCGGCACCAAACAGAAGGACCAGCGTCGGAATGAACAATTCGCCGCCAGCCACGCCCAAGAGTGACGCGACCACGCCGATTGCAAAGCCTGCGATGATGCCGGCAACGACCAGTGTCGCGCCATTGAATAGTGGCGATCCTGTCGCGCCCGGATCGTGACCAAAGACCAGAACGACAGCGATCAACATCAGCAGGCCGGCAATCACCTTGTAGAGCGTTTCAGACTTCAATTGCGTTGCCCATCCTGCCCCGAACCATGCACCTAGAAGGCTGCCGGCCAACAGGTTGACGATGATGGGCCATTGTCCCGCAACAGCGCCTAGCGGCACCGTGGCGGCCCGGAACGGCAGCGCCGTTGCGACGACAACAAGACTGGTTGCCTTGTTCAAGATCACCGCTTCAAGCGCGGCGAAGCGAAACAGGCCGATCAGGAACGGCAGGCGAAACTCGGCACCGCCAAGTCCGATCAGCCCGCCGAGCGAACCAACGCCAGTTCCAACGATGAATGATAACACGCCGCGTTGAGCCATCAGCCTATATGCAGCGACGCCAATGAGCCTTTCAATGGGCGCGCTGCAGCAACCCATCGGTTTTTCGGTAGGAGGCACACGACTTGCATTCACCGAAGGAAGCTCTTGGCGGAGAGAATCTATGGCTGCGCGAGCATCGCTCCTATCGCTGGGGTTCTACCCCCATCGCCGCCGACTGGCGCCGCAGCGCCTCGCGATCATCCTGCGGCGGCGGCAGGAACGGATCGAAATCGTCGGGCACCTCGTCAATCACCTTTTTGGTGATGCGGTAGGCCGCGTAGGCGATAGCTCCGGCTATGAGCAGGCGGATCATGATCGCACTCCTCCATTGGTATGAACCAACCGGAGAGGCGGCGTTTTGTTCCCTGTTTCTCCAAACGAGGCCAGGTTTCTCCAAACAAGGCGACGCAACCAAATCGGTACCGTCTCGTTTGCCCCCAAAGGAAGAGGTTGGGCGAGAGGAGGTTGCGATGATGAAGTTCTCAATCCCGCTGGCTTTGACGGCTGCGCTGGCTGTCGCGGCTTGCGACAATAACATTCCGCCGACCAAGGCCCCCGTCGATCAAAACCCGCAAGTTGACAAGAACCCGGTGCCCAAGTCGACAACCGGCGGTGACGCCACCGGCACAGTGACTACAGTGAGAACGATGGCCGGCGCCGCTTGGGAGGGGATGGATGGCGCCGGCCAGGCGGGTATCAGATCCGCCGCACAGCAGAGATAGCTGAGTCTTGCCCCTGCGTCATGGCGTGATCGCGGAAGACCAGCCGCCTTCCACCGGTAACAAGCTTCGGAGATGGGAATCCGACGGCGTCGAACAGTCTGCGTCGGTCGTTTTCACGCACTATGCGACCGAACCGGCGCGCAAGGCCTTGCGAAGCGCCGACGTCCTGTGCGAAAGCGCGGCCATGCTGATCATCAATGACCTTTCGCTGCGCATGGCCGGACGCCTGCTTCTCGACCATGCCTCGCTGACCTTGCCGGCCGGCACCAAGGCCGGGCTTGTCGGCCGCAACGGCACCGGCAAGACGACTTTGTTCAAGGCGATCACCGGCGATTTTCCGTCCGAGACCGGTTCGATCAGCCTGCCGAAGAACACCCGCATCGGCCAGGTCGCGCAGGAAGCGCCGGGCACCGAAGAGCCGCTGATCGAGATCGTGCTCAAGGCCGATGTCGAGCGCACGGCGCTGCTCGAAGAGGAAAAAACGGCGACCGATCCGCACCGCATCGCCGACATCCACATGCGGCTGGCCGACATCGACGCGCATTCCGCCGAATCGCGCGCGGCCACCATCCTTGCTGGCCTCGGCTTCGACGACGCGGCGCAGCGTCGCCCGGCCTCGTCCTTTTCCGGCGGCTGGCGCATGCGTGTGGCGCTCGCCGCGGTGCTGTTTTCCGAGCCGGATCTGCTGTTGCTCGACGAGCCGACCAACTATCTCGACCTCGAAGGCACGCTGTGGCTGGAGAACTACGTCTCGAAATATCCGCATACCGTGCTCCTGATCTCGCATGATCGCGATCTGCTCAACCGCGCCGTCAACTCGATCGTCCATCTTGACCAGAAGAAGCTGACCTTCTGGCGTGGCGGCTACGACCAGTTCGAGCGGCAATACACCGAGCAGCGCGAGTTGCAGGAGAAGGGCCGCGTCAAGCAGGAAGCGGCGCGCAAGCATATGGAATCCTTCGTCGAGCGCTTCCGCGCCAAGGCTTCGAAGGCAAGGCAGGCACAGTCGCGCATCAAGGCGCTGGAGAAGATGAAGCCGATCGCCGCGATCGTGAACGACACGGTGCGGCCGTTCTCCTTTCCCGAGCCGGTGAAGACAGTGGCCTCGCCGATCATTGCGCTGAACGGTGTCAATGTCGGCTACACCGAGGGTCAGCCGATCCTGAAGAAGATGACACTGCGCATCGACGCCGACGACCGCATCGCGCTGCTCGGCGCCAATGGCAACGGCAAGTCGACCTTCGCCAAGCTTTTGTCGGGCCGTCTGAAGCAGGAGACCGGCACCATGACGGTGGCGCCAGGCTTGAAAGTGGCGATCTTCGCCCAGCACCAGCTCGACGATCTCCGGCCGGAGGAAAACGCCTATGAGCATGTCCGCCGGTTGATGCCGGAGGCGCCGGAATCGAAGGTGCGTGGCCGCGTCGCCCAGTTCGGCCTCACCACCGAAAAGATGAACACCGCCGCCAAGGACCTCTCCGGTGGCGAAAAGGCGCGGCTCTTGATGGGCCTCTCGGCCTTCGAGGGGCCGAACCTGTTCATCCTCGACGAACCGACCAACCATCTCGACATCGACAGCCGTGAATCGCTGATCCATGCGCTGAACGAGTTTCCCGGCGCCGTCATCCTGATCTCGCACGATCGCCATCTGCTTGAGGCGACCGCAGACCGCCTGTGGCTGGTCAAGGACGGTGCGGTCAATCCCTATGACGGCGACCTCGAGGACTATAAGACGCTGGTGACAGGCGTATCCGGCGACCGCCGCGGCAAGCGCGAGGCGGAAAAGGCCTCGAAGGCCGACCGTCGCCGCGATGCGGCAGCGCGCCGTGCTGCCTTCGAGCCGCTGGCCAAGGAAATCCGCGCCACCGAAGCGCTGATGGACCGCATCCGCAAGCGCATCGACCTGATCGAGGACGAGCTCGCCAATCCGGCGGTCTATGAAAAGGATCCGTCGACGGCGACGCGGCTGGCCAAGGAACGTTCGCAGCTCGCGCAACAACTGGCTGGCCACGAGGAGAAATGGCTGTCGATGTCGGCCGAGTACGAGGAAGGCACGGCGGAGTAGGAGGTCCTTGTCCCCGCAAGGGCGTGGCACGATTGTGAGGTAGAAAACTCATCTTCAAAGGCGGACTGTTGAGCAAAACTGGCCCTACACGTGCCCTGCCAAAGTCGCTAAACGTGGAATCATGAATCAGCATGCCAAGCTCAGGATCGGCCATTCGGCCTGTCCGCATGATTGCCCGTCGACCTGCGCGCTCGAAGTCGAGTTGCTCGATGCAAGGCGCATCGGCCGCATCCATGGCGCCAAGGCCAACAGCTACACATCAGGCGTCATCTGCGCCAAGGTCGCCCGCTATGCCGACCGCATCCATCACCCCGACCGCCTGCTGAAGCCGCTGGTGCGGGCCGGAGCCAAGGGCGACGGCGCCTGGAAGGAATCGAGCTGGGAGGCGGCGCTCGACCTCGTCGCCGAGAAGTTGATTGCCGCCGAGGCGAAGTACGGCTCGGAGACGGTCTGGCCATACTACTATGCCGGCACGATGGGGCTGGTGCAGCGCGACGGCATCGAACGGTTGCGCCATGCGAAAAGATATTCTGGTTTCTTCGGATCGATCTGCACCAATCTGGCCTGGACCGGCTGGATGATGGGGGCAGGCGCCCTACGCGGCCCCGATCCGCGCGAGATGGGCAAATCCGACTGCGTGGTGATCTGGGGCACCAATGCCGTGGTCACTCAAGTCAATGTCATGACTCATGCCATCAAGGCGCGCAAGGAACGCGGCGCCAAGATCGTCGTCATCGACGTCTATCAAAACGCGACGATGAAGCAGGCCGATCTGGGCCTGGTACTGAAGCCAGGCACCGATGGCGCGCTGGCCTGCGCGGTGATGCATGTGCTGTTCCGCGAGGATCTTGCCGACCGCGCCTATCTGGAAAGGTACACGGACGATCCCAAGGGGCTGGAAGCGCATCTGCGGACAAAAACGCCGGAATGGGCAGCCGCGATCACCGGGCTTTCAGTCGCCGAGATCGAAGCCTTTGCCCGCCTCGTCGGTACGACGAAGAAGACCTATTTCCGCCTGGGCTACGGCTTTTCGCGCCAGCGCAACGGCTCGGTCAACATGCATGCCGCGGCCTCTATCGCGGCGGTCACCGGCTGCTGGCAGTATGAGGGCGGCGGCGCCTTCCATTCCAATTCGGGTATCTTCAAGCTTAACCAGGAGGTGCTGGAAGGCACGAAGATGCGCGATCCGTCGATCCGCCACCTCGACCATTCGCGCATCGGACCAGTGCTGACCGGCGCAAAGGATGCGCTCTATGGCGGCCCGCCGGTGACGGCGCTGCTGATCCAGAACACCAATCCGGCCAATGTCGCGCCGGAACAGCGGCTGGTGAAGCAAGGCTTCCTGCGCGACGATCTTTTCACCTGCGTGCATGAGCAGTTCATGACCGATACGGCGAAGTTCGCCGATGTCGTGCTGCCGGCGACGATGTTCCTGGAGCATGACGACATCTACAAGGGCGGCGGCAACCAGCACATCACGCTGGGGCCGAAGCTGATCGAGCCGCCGGAAGGGCCGCGCACCAACCATTTCGTCATCGAGGAGCTGGGCAAGCGCCTCGACGTCGCCGACATGCCGGGCTTTGGCCTGACCGAGCAGCAGCATATCGACATCATCCTGGGTAAGCGTGGGCTGGGCAGTTTCGACAGTCTGAAGGAAGACAAATGGGTCGACCTGCAGCCGGATTTCGAGGACGCGCATTTCATCACCGGTTTCGGCCACGCCGACAGGAAGTTCCATTTCCGCGCCAACTGGACCGGGCAGGCGGCGCCCAACCGGCCGCCGAAAAGCATGGGCCTGTTCGGGCCTGTGGAGCAGTTGCCGGAATTTCCCGATCATGTCGACCTGATCGAAGTCGCGGACGAGGCGCATCCCTTCCGGTTGACGACCTCGCCGGCCCGCAATTTCCTCAACTCGACCTTTGCCGAGACGCCGGTGTCCAAAGCCAGGGAAAGGCGGCCGGAACTCCTGCTGCATCCGGACGACGCGGCCGCCCTCGGGCTCGCCGAGGGCGGCCGCGTCGAGGTCGGCAATCAGCGCGGCGAAATCGTGTTGCACGCAAAACTGTTCGACGGCATCAAGCGCGGCGTGGTGGTGGCAGAAGGCATCTGGCCGAACAGCGCCCATGAGCGCGGCGAGGGCATCAACGTGTTGACTGGCGCCGACGCGCCGGCGCCCTATGGTGGTGCTGCTGTGCACGACAACAAGGTCTGGCTGCGGGCGCTTTGACGGGATCGCCTGCCTTGTACCAACCGCCGATCAGGATCGCCATCGCAGGCGCTCGCGGCCGCATGGGCCGGCAGATGATCGAGGCCGTCGAGGCCGACCGGCGGCTGACGCTTGCCGCCTGCTTCCATCGGCCCGATGTTGCCGGCGACGGACTGGTCAGCCGAGACGAGGCGCTGGCTGCCGCCGATGTGGTTATCGACTTCACCACGCCTGCCGCCTCGGCTGCGTTGGCGCAGAGCTGCGCCGCGCGTGGCGGTCCGGCGCTGGTCATCGGCTCGACCGGCTTCGACGCCGCCGCGCTTGCCACCATCGCAACTGCGTCGAAAACGATCGCTATCGTGCGCGCCGGCAGTTATTCGCTCGGCCTCAACATGCTGGTCGGCCTGGTCGAGCAAGCGGCGAGGGTACTTGGCCCCGGCGACTGCGATATCGAAATCTTGGAGGCGCACCATCGTCACAAAGTCGATGCGCCGTCCGGCACGGCGCTGATGCTGGGCGAGGCCGCCGCCAGGGGACGCGGCGTCGAACTGGACGCAGTCACAAGGCGCGATGGTATCACCGGCGCCCGCCCGCAAGGCGAGATCGGCTTTGCGGTGCTGCGCGGCGGCGGCATTGTCGGCGAGCACAGTGTCTCCTTCTGCGCCGAAAGTGAGATCGTGACGCTCGCGCATGCGGCGCAGGACCGCTCGATGTTCGCGCGCGGCGCCATCGCCGCCGCGTTGTGGGTAGCCGGGCGTCGGCCTGGTGAATACGATATGCGCGATGTGCTGGGGTTTGGCTGAACAATAAGCCCTGCCGAGTCATCCGCGCTTCGCAGATCCTCCCCATCGGTAATGATTTGACATGAAACCGAACCGTTCGGTTCGATTTATGTTGACGCACTGTGCAACAGGCTGTGAACGCCGGCTTGGTAAATTTTGGCGTCAGCGCCGGGAATGTTCTCCTAGCCATCTGATATTGCATGGAAAGATTGTGGCGGAGGAGCTCCTCGCCGGATTTCAAGCGCCGTTCTGGAGGTTTTCAGGCACAACTTCGTGACTGGAAACTTCAGCACTGCCGACCCATCTCGGGGTGGTCCGAGCGACGCGAATTCCTCCCAAGGTACGCCACTAGACGGACAGAACATAAGAATACTGGAGTAATTGAAATGACCAAGATCGCTCTTACCGCCGCCGTCATCCTCGTTGCCACGGGTAGCGCTTTCGCTGGCAGCGACCACTATGGTTCGGATAACGTCAACCAGCCGGCTGCCGCTGTTACCGCGCCTGCCAACATCGACAATTCGTACACGGCTTCGATCCGCAAGCCGGTCGAGCACAACGGTGCCAAGTCGACGTCCGATGTCGTCCAGCCGGAATCCGGCCGGGGCATCTGGGGCCGCTAAGCGCGGACCTGATTACCCAAGGTCGACAACTCGTTCACCGCTTCGATCAAGAAGTCGGATACGACTGTCCAGAAGCCTGTGACCCAGGGCAGCGACCGCGACCTGTTCGGCAACCGGTGAACGGTCACCGGTTCTCGAGACCTCAAAGTGGCGGGCTTGTCCCGCCGCTCTGTCTTCGTGGGCCAGCTATAGCGGGCGGAACTTGAATCAGATCGGCAGCAGCCTGAGCCAATTCATTGTTCTGTATGAGCTTTTCAAATTGCGGCCGGCCGAAGCGAATTCAACCCAGCTCCTTCGCCCGCAGGCAATGCGTCAGCCGGGCAGCGCCAAAAGCGAGGCCGGCCCAGTTGCTGTCGACGACGAAACGGGCAAGCGCTGCGGTCGGGAATTTTTCCTCGAGTTTCCTCAGCGCCGTGGCATCCGATCCAACGCCCGCAAGCCGGCGCGCAAACTCCTCCAGCCCGGGATTATGGCCGACCACCAGAAGGGTGCCGGCGGCAGCATCTGCCTGCCGCACCTTGGCGAGGATATCGGCAGCCGTGGCCTCGTAGAGCGCCAGGACGAATTCGGCTGGCGTTTTCGCCTTCCATTCCGCCGAAACCAGCCGCCATGTGTCGCGCGTGCGCAGCGCTGGCGACACCAGCGCCAGGTCCGGCAACCAGCCGCGCTTGGCCAGCGCGCGTCCAACCAGCGGCGCCGCCTTCAGCCCGCGCGGGCCGAGCGGCCGGTCGAAATCGGCAAGTGCCGGATCATCCCAGCTCGACTTGGCGTGGCGCAGGAGCAGAAGTTGCTTCGTTGTCGCCATGCCGGCCTCCATCTGCTCAGGGCGTGATGCGCGCCAGATGTTCCAGGTCGGTCTCCTCGCGCAGCGGGTCGGGCGCCATCACCACCGACGTGCCGTTGTCGGCATCGTCGGCGAAATGCGCAAGCACCGTGCGGCCGCCTTCCATGCGCGCTTTGCCCTCGGCGACCAGGCCTAGCGCCAGCGCATACAGCCGGTGCTCGGCCTTGAGCACGCGCGCTGCCAGCGTATCCTCATTGTCGCCCACCATCACCGGCACCGCCGCCTGGGCAATGATCGGGCCGTCATCCATGTCCAGCGTCACGAAATGCACCGTGCAGCCATGGATGCGCATGCCGGCGCGCAACGCGCGCGCATGCGTGTCCAGCCCCTTGAAGGCCGGCAGCAGGGCAGGGTGGATGTTGACCATCCGCCCCTGCCACTTCTCGACGAAGCGCGCGCCGAGGATGCGCATGTAGCCGGCCAGCGCGACGATCTCGGCGCCGAAGGCGGCCAGCGCGGCATCGATCGCGCCGTCATGCGCTTCCTTGCTGGCATAGTCGGATCGCGAAATCACCTTGGTGGGAATGCCGCGCGCCGCGGCGATGCCGAGGCCGGCCGCATTGGCCCGGTCGGAAATGACGCCGACGATCTCGGCCGGATAGGCCGGATCGCTGGCGGCAGCGATCAGCGCGGTCATGTTGGAACCACGTCCCGAAATCAGCACCACGGTGCGTTTGCGCGCGTTCATAGGTCGATCGAGCCCCGATAGATCACGCCGGCGTCGCGGCGCGGTACGATGCGGCCGATCGGCGTTACCGTCTCGCCGGCCTCCTGCAGGACGGCGGCGACCTGCGCCGCCTGGCCGGAGGCAACGGCGAGGATCATGCCGACGCCGCAGTTGAAAGTGCGCATCATCTCTTCAGGTGCCACGCCGCCGGTCTTCGCCAGCCAAGAGAACACCGGCGGCACCTCGATCGCGTTGAGGTCGAGTTCAGCCGAAAAATCCTTCGGCAGGACGCGTGGGATATTCTCGGGAAAGCCGCCGCCGGTGATGTGAGCCAGCGCCTTGATGCCATGCGTGTTGCGGATCGCCTTGAGGATCGACTTGACATAGATGCGGGTCGGCTCGAGCAGCGCTTCCGCCAATGTCGCCTCGTCATTAAAGGGTGCTGGATCGCTCCATGAAAGGCCGCTGGTGGCAACGATGCGGCGGACCAGCGAAAAGCCGTTCGAATGCAGGCCCGACGAGGCTAGGCCCAGGAGCACGTCGCCCTCGACGATGTCGTCCGTGGGCAGAAGCTGGCCGCGTTCGGCCGCGCCCACGGCGAAACCGGCAAGGTCATAGTCCTTGCCGTGATACATGCCCGGCATCTCGGCCGTCTCGCCGCCGATCAGCGCGCAGCCGGCCTGCCGGCAACCTGCGGCAATGCCGCCGACGATCGCAGCGCCCTGGTCGGGGTCGAGCTTGCCGGTGGCGAAATAGTCGAGGAAGAACAGCGGCTCGGCGCCCTGCACGACAATGTCGTTGACGCACATGGCGACGAGGTCGATGCCGATCGTGTCATGCTTGCCGGCATCGATGGCGATCTTCAGCTTGGTGCCGACGCCGTCATTGGCGGCGACCAGCACCGGGTCGGTGAAGCCGGCCGCCTTGAGGTCGAACAGGCCGCCGAAGCCGCCGATCTCGCCATCGGCGCCGGGCCGGCGCGTCGCGCGCACCAGCGGCTTGATCTTCTCGACCATCAGATTGCCGGCGTCGATATCGACGCCCGCCTCGGCATAGGTGAGCCCGTTCTTGCGCTTGTTCATGTCTGGCGCTTTGCTCATCTGTTGCGCTTGCCCATCGCTGTTCCCTGCGGGCTCTTCGCATGAACGGTTTTGCCCCGCAAGGCAAGCAGGCGATGCTGGTGTTTCAGTTGGAAACTGGGCGAACCGGGCTCGATACACTCCAGCAGTAGAAAGAAATGCCTGCCAGCGCGGCGGCGAGGGTACCGACGGTCGCCACCGATCTGATTTCTCCATCAAACGGCAGGGCCCCATACGAGAAACCGGCGACGATCAAGGTTGCCGCCGCCGTCCAAAGACCCGGCCTCGCGGCAACTGACCGCGCGAAAACAAAGGCCACGACGACGGCCGTCAACCAGAGGGGCCAAGACACCAGAAGGCCAGCGGCCAGCACAAGAGCGAAACCGGCCAAATGGTCAGTCAAGGCGGCGTAGCGCTGGGGAGTTGCGAATGATGCGAAAAGTGCGAAAGTCAGCAGACTTTCGATCACTCCGGCCAGATAGCAGAGCGTGACACGCAGGATAATGGTGATTCTTTGTGCCATCCTCATCTTCGCTTTGTTCTCCCATGCCGGATTGCTGCGACCAAACAATGCCCGAGCACTGCTGGAAAATACCTACTTTTCCCGGCTAGGCAAAACCATGGGCAGCTTGCCTTTCGCTCTTGGTTCTTGCGCCCACCCGCCATCTCCATCATGTATCAGCCAATAAAAGCGACGGGACATCGCCTTGACCATCCCCAACCTGATCACGATCATGCGCTTGGTGCTGGTGCCGGCCGTGGTGCTGGCGATGCTGAACATGCGCTGGGACTGGGCCTTTGCCGGCTTTCTCATCGCCGGCATTTCCGACGGCGTCGACGGCTTCATTGCCCGCCATTTCAACCAGCAGTCGCAGCTCGGCGCCTATCTCGACCCGATGGCCGACAAATTGCTTCTGGTCTCGGTGTTCGTCGTCATGGGCTTCATCGGCGAACTGCCGCTGTGGCTGGTGGTGATGATGGTGTCGCGCGACGCGTTGATCGTTTTCGCCGTGCTGTTGTCCAGCGTCATGAGCCATCCGGTCGAGATGAAGCCGCTGTTCGTGTCGAAGGCCAACACCGCCATCCAGATCGTGCTGGCGGCCGTGGTGCTGGGCGAGCTCGCCTTCGGCATTCAGCTCGACCCGCTGAGGCCGGCGCTCATAATCCTGTCCGGGGTCTTGACCGTAGCTTCGGCCGCGGCCTATCTCGTGGCTTGGCTGAGGCATATGAGCGGCTATGGCGAAGGCTCCACACCGGGCACCTGACGAGGAAGCCGCCGCGGCGGCGGCGGCCGACTATGCGGCGTCTGCCGTATTGCGCCGGCAGATCTTCTTCTGGCTGGCGACCGCCGTCCTGCTGGCGCTGTTCCTCTATGTCTTCAGCGGCATCCTGTTGCCGTTCGTCGCCGGCATGGTGCTGGCCTATTTCCTGGATCCGGTCGCCGACCGGCTGCAGCGGCTCGGCCTGTCGCGCCTCATGGCAACGGTGGTCATCCTTATTGCCTTCATCGTCGTTCTGGTGCTGGCTTTCGTCATCCTGGTTCCGGTGCTGGCCTCGCAGATGGCCGATTTCGCCAGCAAGTTGCCGGAATATCTGACCCGGCTGCAGTCGCTGATCACCAGCTTCGATCCGCAATGGCTGGAGCAGAGATTCGGCGTCGACGCCAATAGCCTGCGCGATGGGCTGAACTCCTTGCTCACCTCCGGTTTCGGCCTGCTGACGACGGTGTTCACGTCGATCTGGAGCTCCGGCGTGGCGCTGGTGTCGGTGGTCAGCCTGTTCGTGGTCACGCCTGTCGTCGCCTTCTACATGCTGCTCGACTGGGACCGCATGGTGGCAATCGTCGACAGCTGGGTGCCGCGTGACTATGTCAAGACGGTCAGGACGATCGCCAACGACATCAACACCGCGACCGCTGGTTTCGTGCGCGGCCAGGGCACGCTCTGCCTGGTGCTGGGTGCCATGTACGCCACCGGACTGACGCTGACCGGACTGAATTTCGCCATCCTCATCGGCCTGTTTGCCGGGCTGATCTCCTTCATCCCCTATGTCGGCTCGCTGACCGGGCTGGTGCTGGCCGTTGGCGTCGCCTTCGTCCAGTTCTGGCCCGACTGGACTATGGTGGCGGCGGTGGCCGGCGTGTTCTTCGTCGGCCAGTTCATCGAGGGCAACATCCTGCAGCCGCGGCTGGTCGGCAAAAGCGTCGGCCTGCATCCGGTGTGGCTGATGTTTGCGCTATTTGCCTTTGGCGCATTGTTCGGCTTTGTCGGCCTGCTGATCGCGGTGCCGGCTTCTGCGGCGGTCGCCGTTCTGGTGCGCTTTGCGATTGCCCGTTATCTCGAATCGCCGCTCTACAAGGGGCGCAGCACCGAGCCTGTTCCGCCGCTGCCGCCCAGCCGCCGCAGGGGGGCGCCGCGCGGCTGACAGGGATGACCGACAACAAGAGCGATCCGCCACGCCAGTTGCCGCTCGATCTCGGCCACGGCACCGGCTATTCGCGCGATGATCTCGTCGTCTCCGGCACCAACAGCCAGGCGGTGGCGCTGGTCGACCGCTGGCCGGACTGGCCCTCGCCGGTGGTGGTGCTGGCCGGACCTGCCGGCTCGGGCAAGACGCATCTGGTCTCCATCTGGCAGGCTCGTGCCGGCGCGGTGACGGTCGATGCCGGCCGCATCGGCGGCTGCATCGCCGAGCTCGGCGCTCGCCCGGCTCTGATCGATGATGTCGATGCCCGCCCCGTCGATGAAGAGGGGCTGTTCCATCTGATCAATGCGGTGCGCGGCGCCCATTCGACCCTGCTGTTGACCGCGCGGCGCTTCCCATCCGCCTGGGGTGTCCGGCTGCCCGACCTTGTCTCGCGGCTGAAGGCGGCGGCGACAATCGAGATCGACGAACCCGACGATCTTTTGCTGGCCGGCGTCATCACCAAGCTGTTCGCCGACCGCCAGGTCGAGGTCGAGCCGCATGTCGTGCAATATCTGGTGCGCCGCATCGAGCGCTCGCTGGCGACCGCCATGCGGGTCGTCGAACGGCTCGACCGCACCGCACTCGAACGCAAGACGCCGATCACCCGCGCGCTCGCCGCCGAGACCGTCAGCGCCATGGATGAGGGGCAGGCCGAGTTAGATATTTAGGTGGCGGAAGAACCCTCTTCTTCCCTGGGAGAGAAAAAGGGCCAGCAGCTGCTGTCCCATTTTGGGAAAATATAACTGGCATTCGTCTTGCAATACCAGCTTGCCGGCTAATCCCGGTCCTGATCGCGTTCCTGATCAGGTAGTAGGCTCGCCGGGAGTGGGAGGCGGTTGGGGTCCTCGCCCGGCGAGCTTGCCTTCAGACAGTTCGATTCCGGGGACATTCGAGATTGGATGGTCGGAGTGGAGAGATTCGAACTCCCGACCCTCTGGTCCCAAACCAGATGCGCTACCAGGCTGCGCTACACTCCGAACGGTCTGTTGCCTAGTGATTTCGGCCCGGCAACGCAAGTCCAAAAACCGTCGACACAAAAACCATCCACCTTGCCGCAGGCAGCATTGCGCAGTAATGACGGGGCTTACGCATGACCCCGAAACCCGAAATCGGGTTTCGGAAAGGATCATGCGTCGATTCAAAAGTGCCAGAGCGTCCTTTGCGCGTCCAAAGGACGCGCGGCGCTCTGGTGGCGGCGGTGCCGCTTGCACGTTAGAACGAGGTGGCCATGTCCGCGCGCATTTTCAGCCCAGCCAAAACCGCGATGCAATCCGGCAAGGCCAAGACCGGCCATTGGGTGCTCGAATTCGATCCAGAGCAGCGCAAGAAGATCGATCCGCTGATGGGTTACACCACGTCGGGCGACATGCGCAGCCAGATCAGGCTTACCTTCGACACCAGGGAAGAAGCGGTCGCCTACGCGGAAAAGGAGGGGCTGGCCTTCCGCGTCGAGGAGCCGAAGGAAACCAAGCGCCGGCAGATTTCCTATGCGGAGAATTTTCGCTATGACCGCAGGACGCCCTGGACGCATTGACCGGCAACGCCGGGAGTTGATTCCAGCGCATAATTTCAGCTGGCCCCTGGGGTCGGCGCAGCGGTCCCGTAGCTCAGCTGGATAGAGCACCGGCCTTCTAAGCCGATGGTCACAGGTTCGAATCCTGTCGGGATCGCCAATTTTTTCAATGGTTTATGTGGACCCACACGAAAGCGGCGCTTTTGCGGGACGCCACATTCAGGTCAAGAGCTTCGACAATTTCGCAGATGCTTCAGCTTATGCGCGCGGCGCCCATGGCGGGCCAATCAGTGGCCCTAGCCGGTTTGCTTTGTGAAGTCGTGGCGACGCGCGCGAACATGTGCGAGCAAATTCGCTTCGTTGACGACGCCATGCTGAAAGAGGCTCAGTATGGTCGAAGCTAGAACATGCTTGTCGATTGATGTGCTGTACCATTTTGCATCGGCGGTTACTTGATCGGCCACCCGTTGGCAGAGTGCCCTATCTTCGGCGTCAAGAAATTGACTTGGTGCTGGCATCACGACCGTTGGCAAGGGCGAGGGCAGCGGCCCGGTGCCCGCTCCGGTGCGGACAGATTTCGGCACCGGGCCTCGCCGGTTGGGGGTGGGGGGCTCCGGCTTCAGATACATGCACCATCGCTAATATCGCCGAAGCATGCAAACGAAGGAAGACGCGCCCGCATTTCTATCCGCAGCTCGGCAATGGCTGATAATCCAGCGGTCGGTGCAGCGGTCCCGTAGCCCAGCTGGATAGAGCGCTGCCCTCTGAAGGCAGAGGTCACAGGTTCGAATCCTGTCGGGTGCGCCACTTCCGAACGGTCCATTCTGGACACATGTGTTCCAGTTTGCATCGGAAAGGCTGGCAAAGCCTGTCTTTTTTCGGATATCGCTAATCGTCCGGTTGGCGGGCAGGATTCGCCGGCGTCGCGGACACCTCATGTGCTTGCGTTCATTCCTGTCCGCAGTCGAAGAGGGGTGGACCGTATTCACCAATGGCGGGTCCGGGCCGATCTGAATGGGGCTTTTCTGCGAATGACACTGATGGGCGCGGCGGCACTGCTGATCCTGATCCTGACCTATGCCGGCGTCGCCATCGGCAGGATCCCCGGGCTGCGCCTCGACCGGGCAGGCATTGCGCTGCTCGGGGGTGCTACGATGATCGCCATCGGCGCGCTCGGCATGGAGGACGCCTACCGCGCCATCAGTTTCGACACCATCACGCTGCTGCTCGGCATGATGATCGTGGTCGCGCATCTGAAGGTCTCCGGAGCCTTTCGCGCGCTCGGCGCCATTGCCATCGAGCATGCGCATGCGCCTTTCATGCTGCTGATCATGGTGACGGTGCTGACCGGTGTCTTGTCCGCCTTCCTGGTCAACGACGCGATCTGCCTGGTCATGGCGCCGATCGTCGTCCATGTCACCCGCGTCATCAACCGCAACCCGGTTCCCTACCTGATCGCCACTGCCACCGCGTCGAATTGCGGCAGCGTCGCCACCATCACCGGCAACCCGCAGAACATGGTCATCGGTGCGCTGTCGGGAATTTCCTATCCGGCCTTTTCGGCGGCGCTTGCACCGGTGGCTCTGTTCGGCCTTGTCGCCGTCATCGCCATCGTGCGCATCGTCTACCGGGCCGAATTCGCGCGCCAGACCGAGCTCAGCCTCGAAGTCTATCGCGGCCGCATGCTGCCGGGTCAGGTGCTGAAAGCCGTGGTCGTCTGCATCGGACTGGCGATCGCCTTCTTTGCTGGGGTTCCGGTCGCCAAGGCGGCATTGATCGGTGGCGCCATCCTTCTGGTCACCCGCGCCATCAAGCCGTCGCGCATCTATCGCGAGATCGATGGGCCGCTGCTGTTCATGTTCGCCGGCCTGTTCATCGTCGTTGCCGGCGCCGAGAAGACGCTGCTCACGCCCGACATCATCGCCTCGGCAAAAGACCTCGGGCTGGGTGATGTCTGGCGGCTGTCCGGCTTCACCGCGGTGCTGTCCAACATCATGAGCAATGTTCCGGCGGTGCTGGCGCTGCGTCCGTTCATTCCCGGCCTGGAAAACCCCGAGCGCGCCTGGCTGGTGGTGGCCATGAGCTCGACATTGGCCGGCAATTTCACGCTGCTCGGTTCCGTCGCCAATCTGATCGTCGCCGAGCAGGCGCGGGCGGCAGGCACGCAGCTCTCCTTCGGCGCCTTCTTCAAGGTCGGCCTGCCGCTGACGCTGGTGACGCTGCTGGCCGGGACGGCGTGGCTGGCCTCGATGCCTTGATTGTCGCTAAGGCATCATCTCCGCCTGATGAGCGCTCATCGGAGCCATGTTCTGGTTGAGATGACCCATGATCCATATCGACCCCAGAACGACCAGCGCGACGATCAGCACGCCGAAGGCGAGCGCCAGCACGTTGTTGGTGTTGTCCGATCCCGTGGTCAAATGGAGGAAGAACACGAGGTGCACGCCCATCTGCGCTATCGCCAGCACCACCAGGGCCGAGATCACCGCCGGCTGGTAGATGAGGTCGGTTTGCGCCGCGAGGAAGGATGCGATGGTCAAAAGGATCGCCAGGCCGAAGCCGAGCAGGTAGCCCGTAAGCCCTCCCGCCGGCTCGTGCTCGGTGATGGTCTCCTCTCCCGGCGCCGAATCGCGGCGATCGAGGTCTTCGTCGATCCGGCTGTCGATGTCGGTCATGGCGATGCTCCGAGCAGATAGACCAGGGTGAAGATGGCGACCCAGATGATGTCGAGCGCGTGCCAGAACAGGCCGAAGCAGTGCAGCCGCCGCAATATTTCCGGCCGGAAGCCCTTGACCCAAAGCTGCGCCATCATGGTGCCGAGCCAGAGCAGGCCAAGGCTGACATGGGTGCCGTGGCAGCCGACGAGAGCGAAGAAGGCGGACAGGAAGGCGCTGCGCGAGGGGCCGGCCTGCTCGGCGGCCATCGCCGCGAATTCCTGCACCTCCAGGAACAGGAAGGCCGCTCCGAGCAGGCCGGTGACGAGAAGCCAGAACTGGGTGCCCGCCATCGAACGGCGGTGGATCGCGAGCGTCGCGAGCCCCCCGGTGAAGCTCGAGGTAAGCAGAAGCCCGGTCTGCACCGCAACGCGCGTAAGGTCGAACAGCTCCCTGCCGGTCGGTCCGCCGGCCGTCGCCCTGGCGAGCACGGCGTAAGCGGCGAAGAAGGCCGAGAACATGATGATGTCGGACAACAGGAAGATCCAGAAGCCGTAGGCCACGGTGACGAATTTCGAGGCCGGGCCACCCTGGCCGTGGCCGGTCGCCCAGCCATGCGCGCTTCCGTGGCCATGGCCCGGCCGATACACATCGCGCGTCGCGCCGCCGGCGGCGATGTCGCTGGTAAAGGCGCCCGTCGCGTCGCTCATGCCACGCGCTCCCGTCTGCGCAGCCAGGCAAGCTGCGCCGCCTTGCGGTCGCCGTCGATGCGCGCGACCTCGTCCGCGGGGATCTCATAGTCGCCATGGTCTCGCCAGGCGAAGACGACGAAGGTGGCGTAGGCGCCGATGAAGCCGACGATCGCCAGCCACCAGATGTGCCAGATCAGCGCGAAGCCGACCAGCGTGCTGAAGAAGGCGGTGACGAAGCCTGTCGGGCTGTTTCGAGGCATCTCGATCGGCTCGTAGCTCTCTTCGTCGTCCGGGCTCTGCTCCTCGAGAGCCCGCTGCTTGATAGTCCAGTAGGGCTCCTCGTTCTCGACCTGCGGCAGCCGCGCATAGTTGAAGACAGGCGGCGGGGAGGAGGTCGACCATTCCAGCGAACGTCCGTCCCAGGGGTCGCCCGTCTCGTCGCGCAGCTCGTCGCGGCGCCGGATCGAGACGACAAGTTGGGTAATCTGGCATGCCGCGCCGACGATCATCACCAATATGCCGAACGCCGCCACGACTAGATACGGCGCCCACATGTCCATGTCGATGTGCTGGAGCCGGCGCGTCATGCCCAAGAGGCCGACGATGTAGAGCGGCACGAAGACCAGCATGTAGCCGGCAAGGGTGAACCAGAACGCCGCCTTTCCCCAGCCCTCATGCAGCCGGAAGCCGAAGGCCTTGGGGAACCAGTAGGTGAAGCCGGCGAAGGCGCCGAACAGCACGCCCGAGATGATGACGTTGTGGAAATGCGCGACCAGGAAGAGCGAATTGTGCAGCATGAAGTCGGCCGGCGGGACGGCGAGCAGAACGCCCGTCATGCCGCCGATGGTGAAGGTGGTCACGAAGCCCAGCGCCCACAGCATCGGCGTGTCGAAACGGACGCGCCCGCCATACATGGTGAAGAGCCAGTTGTAGACCTTGACGCCGGTGCCGACGGCGATGACCGAGGTGGCGATGCCGAAGGCCGCGTTGACGTCGGCTCCCGCGCCCATGGTGAAGAAGTGGTGCAGCCAGACCATGAAGGAGACGACGCAGATGAACAACGTCGCCGCCACCATAGAGCGGTAACCGAACAGTGGCTTCGAGGAGAAGGTCGAGAAGATTTCGGAATACAGCCCGAAAGCGGGGAGCACGAGGATATAGACCTCCGGATGACCCCACGCCCAGATGAGGTTCACGAACATCATCTGGTTGCCGCCGGCTTCGTTGGTGAAGAAGTGGAAGCCGAGATAGCGGTCGAGCGTCAGCATGGCGAGCGTCGCGGTCAGGATCGGGAACGCCGCGACGATGAGCAGGTTGGAGGCAAGCGAGGTCCAGCAGAACATCGGCATGCGCAGGTACCCCATGCCCGGTGCGCGCATCTTGAGAATGGTCGTCACCAGGTTGACGCCGGTCAGCAGCGTGCCGACGCCGGAGATCTGGATCGACCATAGATAGTAGTCGACGCCGACGCCCGGCGAATAGGTCGTCTCCGACAGCGGAGCGTAGGGCAGCCAGCCGGTGCGCGCGAACTCGCCGACGACGAGCGAGATGTTGACCAAAAGGGCGCCGGTCGCCGTCAGCCAGAAGCTGACCGAATTGAGCGTCGGGAAGGCGACATCGCGGATGCCGAGCTGCAGCGGCACGACGAAATTCATCAGCCCGATCACGAAGGGCATCGCCGCGAAGAAGATCATGATCGTGCCGTGAGCCGAAAAGATCTGGTCGTAATGCTCCGGCGGCAGATAGCCCGGCCCGTGAATGGCCAGCACTTGCTGGGTGCGCATCATAATGGCGTCGACGAAACCGCGCAGCAGCATCAGCATCGCCAGCACGATATACATCACGCCGATGCGCTTGTGGTCGACGGACGTTATCCACTCGTGCCAGAGATAGGGCCAGTATCCCTTCACCGTTATCCAGCCCAGTACCGCGGCGGCCGCCAGGAAGACGATGAGTGCGGCGCCGAGCGGGATGGGCTGATCGAAGGGAATGGCCGACCAGTCGAGCTTGCCGAGCATCGTCATTCTCCCTCTTCAGACTGCGGCTGGTGGGCCATGGCTGGCGCGCCCGCCGCCGGTTGCGCTTTCAGGCTTACATGCGGCTCGCCGGCGGCGGTCTCAGTCGGACCCGGACCCGGCGGCAGCGTCTGGCGCACCACCGCCTCGAACAGGCCGGGCTGCACATGGCCGAACGACGCCGGTGGCACTTTGATGCTCTGCCGGGCAAGGTCGCGATAGGCGCTGGCGTTCAGCACGCCACCACCGCCACGCACGGTCGAGATCCAGCTGGAGAAGGCGTCGGCCGAGACCGCCCGCACGCGGAAATTCATGTCCGAAAAACCGTCGCCGCTGAAATGCGCCGACTGGCCGAAATAATCGCCCTCGCGGTCGGCCTGCAGATGCAGTTCGGTCTGCATGCCGTTCATGACATAGATCATGCTGCCGAGCTGGGGCACGAAGAACGTGTTCATCACGCTGGCCGAAGTCAGCTTGAAATGCACCGGCACGCCGGCCGGGATGACCAGCTGGTTGACCGTTCCGACGCCCTGCTCCGGGTAGAGGAACAGCCACTTCCAGTCGAGCGCCACCACCTGGATCTCGAGGGGCGGCTGGCTGGAGGCGATCGGCCTGCGCGGATCGAGATGATAGGATCCGTAATAGATCAGGCCGCCAAGAAAGAGGATGGTGAGCGTGGGGATCGACCAGACGATCAGCTCGATGCGGCCGGAATAGGTGAATTCCGGGTCGTAGCGGGCCTTGCTGTTGGAGGCGCGGAACCTCCAGGCAAAGGCAAGCAGCGCCACCAGCGTTGGAATGACGATGACCAGCATCACGGCCAGCGAGTTGAGCAGGATCGTGCGGTTGCCTGCACCGATCGGGCCTTGCGGATCAAGCACCCCGCCCGCGCAGCCGGACAGGCTTGCAGCCGCAAGCACCCAGAAAAACGAGCGTGCCGGCCTGGATTTACAGGGCAACACTGGCATCCGTCATGCGATCTTGAAGAGGTCGCGGGCGCGTTCTTCGGCATCTTTCATCTGACGTCTCCCAGATGCAGACCTTGAGGCACTGCTGTGGCACCATCCAACTGCTGAACAGGGCACATAACTGTTCCGCAAAGGCCGTCTCTTGCCCGACGGCCGGCGACAGATAGGGCGCCTGTCTGGCCTGAACAAGGCGCTTTCACCAGGGATTCCGCTTACCCCTGAAATTTTCCAGCCTAGGCGCTAAAACTACCCGTCTGCGCCGAGCCCGCCCATCCACGCCACCAAGGCCACAGTCGATTTCGGATATCGCATCCGCCATGGCGAAGGCATCAATGACCGCTCTTGCTCGAAGGCCTTGCATGCTCGCGCATTGCGAGGACTTTGTCCAGCAACAGGCGAAGACGAGCGGCCAGGGGAGCGCCTCCGTCATGGCCACGTTCGAGAAGGTATGGCGCTCACCGGCAGTTCATTGAGACCGAGGCGTTGGAGGCCGATATCTAAGCCGCCCCCATCCTCACCTTGACCAACACACCGGCCGCGCGTCCGGCCGCTTCGACATAGTCGGGATTGCGGTGGATAAGCATGATCGAGAAGGCCCCGTCCATGAGCAGCACGATCTCGCGCGCCAGTATTTGCGGCTCACCGATGCCTTGGGTCGACAATTCGCCGGCCAGCCATGTCTCGAACCTGGTCTTGTGCCGCGCCCCGGCCTTGACCGCGGGATGTCCAGGCATTGAGGCCAGTTCCGCCGCCGTGCGCAGGAAGCCGCAGCCTTTCCATTTGGGATGGCGGGCCGCGCGCGCCAGATTGGTGAAGATCGCTTCCACCTTCTTGTCCGCGCCGCCTTCGGCGTCGTCGAACCAGCCGGCCATCTGTTTCAGATTGGGCTGATCGCGGCCATCGAGATAGGCGGCGATCAGCTCGTCCTTGCTCTTGAAGTGATAGTAAAGCGTGCGTTTGGTCAGGCCTGCCTTTTCGGCCACCGCATCGACGCTGACGCGGCCGATGCCTTCGCCATAGAAGAGCTTCGTCGCGGCGTCGACAATGCGCTTGCGGGTAGGGCTTGTGGCTTCAGGCATGCCGCCATGTATACCGACTAGTGAATATACATACAATGAGGAACCTGATCCCTTGCGGCCATCGCATGCCGGAAAGGAAAGACATGACCGACCTTGTACTGAGCGAAAGCTGCGACGGGATCGCGGTGCTCACCCTCAATCGCCCCGAAAAACTCAACGCCTTGAACTATGCCCTGATCGACCGGCTGCTTGCGGTTCTCGACGACATTGAAGTCGACGATGCCGTCCATGCGGTCGTCCTCACCGGCGCGGGCGAGCGCGCCTTCTCCGCCGGCGGCGACATTCCCGAATTCTCGGCCAGCATTGCCGGCGGCGCCGATATCGCGCTGCGCGACTTCGTCACGCGAGGCCAGCGGCTGACGGCGCGGCTGGAGGCCTTCCGCAAACCCGTCGTCGCGGCGGTCAATGGCCTCGCCTTTGGTGGCGGCTGCGAGATCACCGAGGCGGTGCCACTCGCCATCGCCAGCGAGCGCGCCTCCTTCGCCAAGCCCGAGATCAATCTTGCCATGCCGCCGACCTTCGGCGGAACACAGCGCTTGCCGCGGCTGGCCGGGCGCAAGCGCGCGCTCGAATTGCTGCTGACGGGTGAGGCATTCTCGCCGCAGCGCGCATTGGAGCTCGGCCTCGTCAACCAGGTGGTGCCGCATGAGGATCTGATGCCGGCCGCGATCGATCTCGCCCGTCGCATCGGCCGCCACTCGCAGGCGGCAGTCGCGAGCATCCTCACGGCAGTAGCGCGCGGCATCAACCTCAGCATCGCCGAGGGCTTGCTGGTCGAGGCCGAGCAGTTCGCCCGCATGGCCCCGACCGCCGACCTGCGCGAAGGCCTGGACGCCTGGATCGCGCGGCGCCCGCCGAGCTATGACGGCTCGTGGACGCATGTCACGCGGCCTGACGAAGCCAGGCGCGCCTCACTGGCACTGGACGGGGCAGCGGAGCAGGATCAGGGCCAGACCACGAGACGGCCCTTCATGTTGGGATGGAAGCGGCAGAAATAGTCGACCGCTTCCGCTGTCTTCAGCGTCAGGCTCGCCGATGCCTTCGGCGGGATCATCACCTCCCAGCCGCCCTTGACGGTCGCCGTGTGGGCGAACGCGTCCTTGTTCACCCACTCGATCGTGTCGCCGACCTTTGCTTCGATGCTGGCTGGCGAGAAGACAAGCTTGTCGATCGTCACCTCGATCGTTTCGGCCTGGACTGGCGCGGCGACGATCGTCAGCGCCAGCGCAATCCACAGACACCGTTTCGGCACCGGCAATGCTGTTCTCATTTCAGCATGCCAGCGACATGTTCGGCATGCTGTTGATGGCCCTGGAATATCTTCAGCCCGGTTTCCAGCAGGCTCTTCAGCTCGGCGTTCTCGGCCGACGGGATCAGCACGGTTTCCAGCGCTCCATTGACCTGCTTGTGGTAGGCAACCTCGTTGTCGACATAGGCCTTGTCGAAAGCGGCACCGTCGAGCTTGGCGAGCTTGACCCGCTCGTCGGCGGCAGCCTTGCTCAGCGCCTGGCTGGTGGCGTTGTCTTCCGGCGTGACTTTGAGCTTTTTGACCAGGTCGAGCGCCTGGACATTTACGGCTTCGTGGTCGCGCACCATGTCGTTGGCGAAGTCGACGACCTCCTTGTTCCTGGACTTCTCGATCGCCAGCTTGGCCGCCTCGACGTCGATCACGCCGGCGGTGTAGGCGATATGGGCGATCTGCGGGTCGGTCGGCTTGTCGGCGGCTTGTGCCAGCGGGGCCGCGCCCATGAGGAGCAGGGTAGCAACGGCTACGGTCGATCGGGTAAACATGGCATCTCCTTCGCCCGGTCGCGAACGCGCCGGGCTTCATCTGGGTTGACGCGCATTGGATGCGGGGAGGGGCGAAACGTTCCTGGGAAAATCAGTCCTCGAAGCCCAGGCGCTTCAACACCGCCTCGGTCAGCCTTTCGCAGCGCCGACCGGCGAAGGGAAAGGCGTCGAGCAGCACCGGGCCAATCTGGTCGTCCAGCGCCTTGCGCACCAGGGCACGCGCCCGATGCAGCCTGGTCTTGACCGTCTCCGGTTTGACGCTGAGCAGGTCGGCGGTCTCTTCCATGCTCAGTCCCTCGATAACGCGCGCCACGAACACGGTGCGGTAGATATCGGGCAGGCTGTCGGTTGCCCGTTCGACCAGTTGGAGGATCTGCCGTTGCGCCATTGTCCGCTCCGGATCGTCGCTGAGGGGAAACCGGATGATCTCGGCTTGCCGGTTCTCGGGCAGCGCCACCGTTCGCCGCTTCTTGCGCAGACGGCCGAGTGCCTCGTTGATGACGATGCGCGACAGCCACGTGGCAAGCGACGCATCGCCGCGAAAGGCATCGAGATTGGCAAAGGCCCTGACATAGGCCTCCTGGACGATATCCTCGGCCTCGCTGTCATTGCGTACCACGCCACGCGCGATGCGGTAGAGCCGTTGGTTGTGGGCCTTCATGATCGAGCGGAAGGCATCGCCTTCGCGCGCCAGCGCGCGGCAGACAAGCTGCATGTCGCCGGGCGCCGCGGCAGGCGCTGCCGCCAAAACAGCTGGCATGGCCAGTTTCCTCATCGCGACCCAATCTCCTGAACGGAACCCCGATCGAAACATTGGATGGCCTTGCCGGGAAAAGGTTCCCGAACATCTTTACCGCCAGTGATTATTGTAGCGCTTCCGCTGGCGGCTTGTCTGCGGCCTGCGTGCGCGCCGTCGCCGCCAGGAGATCGGTCTGCGTGATCAGGCCCAGGATGCGCCGGTCGTCGTCGACGATAACGACAGCGTGGCTGCGCCCGTCAGTGAGCACGGGCAGCAGGCTCATCACCGGCGCGCTTGCCGAAGCGGTCGCCGCCGTCGATGTCACGCTTTTCACAGCCTCCGCCGCTCGCGTCAGTTCCCGAAGCCCGACGGCGCCGACCAGCCTCGCTTCGCCATCCACGACCGGCAGCGTGCGGATGTTGTGGTCGACCAGAAAATGACGGGCCTCGTCGGCTGACGCCTGCTCATCGACAGAAATCACATCACGCGACATGATGTCTTCGCACAGCAAGGTCCGGTGCGAGCGCACCATCGCCTGCAATTCGACCTGCCGCAGCAGCCGTTCGAGATCGTTGCGGTCGATGTCGAAGGTTTCCTCCAGCGCACCGAGCGCGGCATCGTGGCGCCGCCGAATGGTCGGGTGGCGCCGAGCCTTTCACCAATCTTTTGAGGATGTTACGCCAATTGGCGGAATCGGTTTGGCAAACAGCGTCTCAGGCGGCAGCCGCCGCTGCCAGGCCGCGCGCCAGATCGCCCCTGAGGTCGTCGACATCCTCGAGCCCGATCTGCAGGCGGATCAGTGGTCCGTCATAGGGACCTTTGGCGACGGTGCGGTCGCCGAGGAAGACCGGCACCGCAAGGCTCTCATAGCCGCCCCAGGAATAGCCGAGGCCGAATATCTTCAGCGCATCGAGGAAGGCGTGCTGCTGTTTCTGGCCGCCGCCTGCCAGAACGATCGAAAAGATGCCGCTCGAGCCGCAGAAATCGCGCTTCCACAACCCGTGGTCGGGATGGCTTGGAAGGGCAGGGTGCAGGACGCGTGCCACGCCCGACTGGCCCTCGAGCCAGCCGGCGATGGCGAGTGCGCTGCGCTGATGGTGGTCGAGGCGCACGCCCATCGTGCGCAGGCCGCGCAACACCTGGTAGACGTCGTCAGGTCCGGCGCAGCACCCCATCGTGTAGAAGGTCTCGCAAAGCTGTTTCCAGCACGCCGCATTGGCCGAAACCGTACCCAGTAGGACGTCGGAATGGCCGGCCGGATACTTCGTCGCCGCGTGGATCGAGATGTCGACGCCGTGGTCGAGCGGGCGGAAGTAGAGCGGCGTCGCCCAGGTGTTGTCCATCATGACGATCGCGCCCGCGGCATGTGCTGCCTTGGCGATGGCCGGTATGTCCTGGACCTCGAAAGTATTGGACGCCGGCGATTCGGTGAACACCACCCTTGTGTTGGGCTTGATCAATGCTGCGATGCCGGCGCCGGCATGCGGATCGTAATATTCGACGTCAACGCCCAGCCGTTTCAGCATCGTGTCGGCGAAATTGCGGGTCGGGTGATAGACGCTATCGACGATCAGGACATGATCGCCCGACGACAGGAAGGCCAGCAACGGCACCGTCACCGCCGCCAGGCCCGAAGGCACCATGATCGTGCCGGCCGAACCCTCCAGCGCGTCGACGGCGGCGGCCAGCGCATCGGTGGTCGGCGTGCCGCGCAAGCCGTAGGTGTATTTCTGGCTGCGCGCCGCCATCGCCGCCGCATTGGGATAGAGCACGGTCGAGGCATGCACGACGGGCGGATTGATGAAGCCGAAATAGTCGTGCGGATTGTTGCCCGAGTGGGCAAGCCGCGTGTTGATGCCAATGTCGTCGCCGTTTTTTGCCATTGCTTTTCGCTCTCTGGTGAAGCGCTAGCCATAGTGTGGCGGCACGGGCCGTGCAACCGCCAGGCATCGGCCAAGCAGCGGACTTCGAATACGCCAACTCTCTTGGCGAATTGGCAGTAATGCGCGGTAGGTCCGAAGGATGAATTCCCTTGGGGAAACCCGGATTGGCACCGATCGGATTCTGCCAATTCTGTTTGCGTGGCTTGCTACTTTCCGATGCGTTTGTCTGCAATTCAGGCATTTCAGGCAATTGGTTTTCAAACTCTTTCGCTTTCGGTCATTTCCCTTGACCTCACAGGAATAATCGCCTTCGATGCAGTTTGTGAATGGGAGGCATCGCGTCGGTTACGATGCGGGGTTTCGGAAATGGGCCGGAACCGGAGCTGCGTTCACACGGGAAAAAGATCGGGCTTTGCCTGAAAACAGAAAAGGGTCTGTGGGTCATGAAACACATTGCAATCGGCATTCTCGGCGCCGCCACGCTTGGAGTGATGGCTTCGGCCGCATCGGCGAGCACGCTCGACGATGTCAAGGCCAAGGGCTTCATCCAATGCGGTGTCTCGACCGGTTTGGCCGGCTTCTCGGCGCCGGACGACAAGGGTGACTGGCAAGGCATCGATGCGGATTTCTGCCGCGCAGTCGCGGCCGCCGTCTTCGGCGACGGCTCCAAGGTCAAGTTCACCCCGCTCAGCGCCAAGGAGCGCTTCACCGCGCTGCAATCCGGCGAAATCGACATACTGTCGCGCAACACTACCTGGACCATCAACCGCGACACAGCACTTGGCCTGAACTTCATCGGCGTCACCTACTATGACGGCCAGGGCTTCATGATCAACGCCAAGAAACTGCCGGGCGTCAATTCGGCGCTGCAGCTTTCGGGCGCGGCGGTTTGCGTGCAGAGCGGCACCACCACCGAGCTCAACCTTGCCGACTATTTCAAGTCGAACAAGATGGAGTACAATCCGGTCGTCTTCGAAAAGCTGGAAGAGGTCAACGCCGCCTATGACGCAGGCCGCTGCGACGTCTACACCACCGACCAGTCCGGCCTCTACGGCATCCGCCTGACGCTCGCAGCACCTGCCGACCATGTCGTGCTGCCCGAAATCATCTCCAAGGAGCCGCTCGGACCGGCCGTGCGCCAGGGCGACGACCAGTGGTACCACATCGTCAAGTGGACTTATTTCGCGCTGTTGCAGGCAGAGGAACTCGGCATCACCAAGGCCAATGTCGAGGAGATGAAGACCTCGGACAATCCCGAGATCAAGCGCGTGCTCGGCCAGGAAGCGGATACCAAGATCGGCACCGATCTTGGCGTCTCCAACGACTGGGTCGTCAACATCGTGAAGGCCGTCGGCAATTACGGCGAACTGTTCGAGCGCAATGTCGGTTCGGGCAGCCCGCTGAAGATCGCGCGCGGCATCAACGCGCTGTGGACCAAGGGCGGCCTGCAATACGCTCCGCCAATCCGCTGATCGAGATGTGATCCGGAAGGCAGATCGTCTGCCTTCCGGTTTCTCTTTCCAGGGGATGGTCGCCAGGAGGGTCGAATGGCATCGCAGGAAATTCTTCGCGAGGAGCCAAGCCGTGGTTCCTTCGTCAACGATCCGAAGGTACGCAGTCTCTTCTTTCAGGCGCTGGTCGTCGTCTTGCTGGTGGCGGGCGTCTGGTGGATCGCCCAAAACGTCATTGCCAATCTGACGCGCCTGCACATTGCTTCAGGCTTCGGCTTCCTCAAGGGTCGCGCCGGTTTCGACATAAGCGAGAGCGCTATCGCTTATTCATCGGATTCGACCTATGGCCGCGCCATTTTGGTCGGCTTGATCAATACCGTGATCGTTGCCGTCGTCGGCATCATCACCGCGACCATCATCGGCTTCATCATCGGCATCGGCCGGCTTTCGCACAATTGGCTGATCCGTAAGATCTGCACGGTCTATGTCGAGGTGTTTCGCAACATCCCGCCACTGCTGGTCATCTTCTTCTGGTATTCCGGCGTGCTTGCGGTGCTGCCACCGCCACGCGACAGCATCCACCTGCCGTTCGGCTCTTTTCTCAACCAGCGCGGCTTCTACTTTCCGCGCGCCTTATGGGGCGACGGCTCCTGGCTGATCTTCGTTGCCTTGCTTGTCGGCATCGCCATGGCGTGGTTTGTCGCCCGCAAGGCGCATCAGCGGCAGATGGCGACCGGCCAGCAATTCCCGGTGTTCTGGACTTCCACCGCGCTGATCGTCGGGCTGCCGCTGCTTGCCTATGCGCTGAGCGGCTTCCCCTTGAGCTTTGATTATCCAAAGCAATCGACCTTCAACCTGACGGGTGGCTTCCAGGTCAGCCCCGAGTTCCTGTCGCTTTACCTGGCGCTATCCTGTTATACGGCCGCCTTCATTGCCGAGATCGTGCGCGCTGGCATCAGGGGCGTCAGCAAGGGCCAGACCGAAGCCGCCGCCGCGGTTGGGCTGCGGTCGGGTTCGATCCTGCGGCTGGTCGTCGTTCCGCAGGCCATGCGCATCATCATTCCGCCGCTGACCAGCCAGTATCTTAACCTGACCAAGAATTCTTCTCTGGCGATCGCCATCGGCTATCCAGATCTGACCGCCACGGCGGGTACCGTGCTCAACCAGACCGGCCAGGCGGTCGAGGGCGTGCTGATCATGATGGCCGTCTATCTCGTACTCAGCCTGGTGACCTCGGCCGTCATGAACTTGGTCAATGCCAGAATGGCGCTGGTGGAGAGGTAAGGCCATGCAGGAACACGACATGTCCTGGGTGCGCACCGAAATGGCGTTGGCACAGCCGGCGCCGGCTAGCGTGCGCGGTATGGGAGCCTGGGTGCGCACGAACCTGGTCGGTTCGGTCGGCGACGCCATCCTGACCATCATCGGTATCGCATTGGTCGCGATGATCCTGCCGCAGATCATCAACTGGGCCTTCATCAACGCCCAGTGGACGGGGCCGGACCGCACCGTCTGCGCCACGGTGGCGCAGGGCGGCATCCAGTCGGATGGCTGGAGCGGCGCCTGCTGGGCCTTCGTCAACGCCAAGTTCGGCCAGTTCATGTTCGGCACCTATCCGATCGAGGAACGCTGGCGGCCGATCGTGGTCGCCATCCTGTTCGTGGCGCTGCTGGTGCCGATGCTGATCCCGCGCATACCGCGCAAGGGTTTGAACGCCATCCTGCTGTTCCTGGTGCTGCCGATCGTTTCCTTCGTCCTGCTGGTCGGCGGCACGTTCGGCCTGCCGCATGTCGAGACCTCGCGGTGGGGCGGGCTCTTGGTGACGCTCAGCCTGTCTTTCGTCGGCATTGCCGTGTCGCTGCCGGTCGGCATCGTGCTGGCGCTTGGCCGGCGCTCGAAGATGCCGATCGTCAAGATGCTGTGCATTATCTTCATCGAGACGGTGCGCGGCATCCCGCTGATCACCGTGCTGTTCATGGCCAGCGTCATGCTGCCGCTGTTCCTGCCAGCCGGCGTCACCTTCGACAAGTTTCTCAGGGCGCTGATCGGCGTGTCGTTGTTCGCCGCGGCCTATATGGCCGAGGTGATACGCGGCGGCTTGCAGGCGATCCCCAAGGGCCAGTATGAGGGCGCGGATTCGCTCGGCCTCGGCTACTGGCAAAAGATGGGCCTGATCGTGCTGCCGCAGGCGGTGAAGCTGGTTATTCCAGGCATCGTCAACACCTTCATCGGCATGTTCAAGGACACCAGCCTGGTCCTTATCATCTCGATCTTCGACCTGCTCGGCATCGTCAAACAGAACTTCTCCGACGCCAATTGGGCAACGCCGCAGACGGCCAGGTCAGGCCTGGTGTTCGCCGCCTTCGTCTTCTGGCTGTTCTGCTTCGGCATGTCGCGCTATTCAATGTACACGGAACGCCGGCTCGACACCGGCCACAAACGCTAAACAAAAGAACAAGGGAACCCTGTCATGGCCATCGAAAATGCCGTCAGCGCGGAAGAGATCAAGGTCAACGCCGCCAAGATGCACATCTCCGACACCGATGTCGCCATCGACATCATCGCCATGCACAAATGGTATGGCGAATTCCATGTGCTGAAGGACATCAATCTGAAGGTGATGCGCGGTGAGCGCATCGTCATCTGCGGCCCTTCGGGCTCGGGCAAATCGACGATGATCCGCTGCATCAACCGGCTGGAGGAGCACCAGAAGGGCAAGATCATCGTCGACGGCAAGGAATTGACCAACGATCTGAAGAAGATCGACGAGGTGCGTCGCGAGGTCGGCATGGTGTTCCAGCACTTCAATCTGTTCCCGCATCTGACTATCCTGGAGAACTGCACGCTGGCGCCGATCTGGGTGCGCAAGACGCCGAAGAAGCAGGCTGACGAAATCGCCATGCACTTCCTCAAGCGCGTCAAGATCCCCGAACAGGCCAACAAATATCCCGGCCAGCTTTCCGGTGGTCAGCAGCAGCGCGTCGCCATCGCCCGTTCGCTGTGCATGAACCCGCGCATCATGCTGTTCGATGAGCCGACCTCCGCACTCGACCCGGAAATGATCAAGGAAGTGCTGGAGACCATGGTCGGGCTGGCCGAAGAGGGCATGACCATGCTCTGCGTTACACATGAGATGGGCTTTGCCCGCAAGGTCGCCAATCGGGTGATCTTCATGGATCAGGGCCAGATCGTCGAGCAGAACACGCCGGCCGAGTTCTTCGACCATCCGCGCCACGAGCGCACGAAACTGTTCCTGTCGCAGATCCTGCACTGATCGGTCTCATGCAGATCGAAAGAGCCCGGCCGGACCCCGGCCGGGTTCTTTTGCGTCCCGATGGCCTGCCGGCGATCGCGCCCCACTGCGTCGGGGCCAGATTGCAAGGCCGCGCCGGATGAAAAAGGTCGGGCGTTTTCTCGGCATATTGGCAGTGGCAATCGTGCTTGCCGTGACACTGGGCACGCTGGTGCCGCAGCCGCTATGGCAAGCGGCCGCCGCCAATCCTGCCACGACGCGGCACATCCTCGTGCTGAAGAACCAGATTCACACCGATATCGCCATTCCTGTCGACGACCGCGTGCGCCAGCGCTTCGGTTTCCTGGTCGATGCCGGCATTCCGGCCGACGCGGCGGAGGTCCGTTACATCGTCTTCGGCTGGGGTGGCCGTGCCTTCTATCTGGAGACGCCGACCTGGTCGGAGCTCAAAGCCGTGCCGGTGATGAAGGCGCTAACATCGGACGCTTCGGTGATGCATGTCGATGTCGCCGGCGCCATCGCGGAGCCGCATCCTGATGTCGCCGGTTTCGACATCGGCGAGGAGCGTTTTGCAGCACTGCTCGATTTCATCGCGGCGAGTTTCCAGCAAGGGCCAAACGGCCCGATCGTGGTCGAGAATACCGCCCATTCTCGTTTCGATCGCTTCTACGAGGCGAACGGCCGTTTCAACGCCTTGGTCGGCTGCAACACCTGGACGGCGGCGGCCTTGCGCACCGCCGGCCTGCGCACAGGCTGGTGGAACCCGCTACCGGCCTCGCTCGGCCTGTCGATGCGGCTGTATAATTGACGGTTGGTGTGGGCGCAGCTGTCGAATGCGAGCCGCCTCATTCCTTCGCGCCCCCTCTGTCCGCCCTATCGAGCCTATCATCGCGCACCAGCCTCCGGTGCCCGCCACCCATAAAGCCAGTCCAAATCCGCCCCGAGCCTTTCCGGCCCTCGCAATCTCAGGAACAGATTGCGGGCGACCGCCACCGGGCCCGAAGCGTGCCAGGCGAGACGGTTGAGCGCGCCGCGGCGGGCGACCTTGGCGACGCGCGGCCGTCGCATCTTTTCCCAGGCCGCAAGCGCGGCCGCGGGATCGGCGGGCGAGGCGGCGACAAAACCGGCAAGGGTTGCGGCGTCCTCTATCGCCATTGCCGCGCCCTGCGCCGCAAACGGCGTCATGGCATGCGCCGCGTCGCCGATCAGCGCGATCCCGCCGGGTGTCGTCCAGGGCTGGCGCTTGTCTACGGTATGGATCGGCCATGCGGTCCACGGACCGGCATCCTCGGCAAGCCGAACCAGCGCTGCAGCCGTGCCGCGCATAGCGCCGGCGAGAATCTCCGGGTCGGCGCGGCCGGACCAGCTCTCGGCCATGATCTCACCCGCGGTGAAGGCGACCATGTTGAACGCCCTGCCACGGCTGACGGGATAGGCGACCATATGGAATCCGGGATGCAGGAAGGTGGTCACGCAATTGGCGGAGCCCACCGCCGCAAAGGCTTCTCCGGCAGCGCTGTCGGCTCGAACCGTGGCGCGCCAGGCAAGCTCGCCCGAAAACCGGCTTGAGGCGCTTTGGGCTCCGCTCCCAGCCGACCCGCTCCTGGCCGAAGCGCTGAGATTGCGGATGTTCGACCAGACGCCATCGGCCCCGATCAGCAGAAAGCCACCGGCTTCGACGGTGTTGCCGGCAATCTCGGCCGTCGCCGTTACATGCGGCCCCGGGACGACGCCGCTGACGCGCGCATCGGTGACGAGGCTGATGTCGGGCCGTTCGGTCAACCGCGTCATCAACGCGCCTTGCAGGTCGGCGCGGTGGGCGACGAGATAGGGCGCCTGCCAGCGCCTTTCGGCAGCTTCGCCAAGCGGCACCCGCGCCAGCTCGCGCAAGGTGGCGGCATCCCTGAGCACGACCGCCTCCGGCCGCACCGCCGCCGGCAACAGCTGCTCGAGCACGCCGAGCTGGCGAAGAATGCGTGTCGCATTGGGTGAAAGCTGGATGCCGGCGCCGGCCGCCTCGAGGCGCGGCGCCTGTTCGAACAGCCGCACCAGGTAGCCGCGTTCGGAAAATGCCAGTGCTGCGGTCAGTCCGGCAATGCCAGCCCCGGCGATGAGGACCTGCCGGGACCGCGAGTCGTCCATGGGCGTGGCAGAGGGGGGCGTGGCAGGCGCTTCAGGCAGCCTGGTCGATATACAGGCATCCCGCCGGCTGCGTTTCCGTCGCCTTCAGCTTCGGTGAATAGCGATAGAGCGTCGAGCAATAGGGACAGACTTTTTCATTGTCGTCGCCCATGTCGAGGAACACATGCGGATGGTCGAAAGGCGGGTTGGCGCCGGTGCACATGAATTCCTTGACGCCGATGTCGATTGCCGGATGGCCCGCATCGTTCTGGAAGTGGGGAATGGAACCGCCTGCCATCGTCATCTCCTTCATATCGTGCAATTGCATCTGGATCATAACCGGTCTCTTTGCAAGATCGATGAAATGAAACTGTCGCAAAAGCCTGTCAGAGGATAAGCTAAGCCGGATAACGCATGACTCCGAAAACCGATTTCGGTTTTCGCTGGGGATCGTGCGTCGCCTCATATTGGGTAGAGCGGCCTTTGCGCGCCCGAAGGGACGCGCGGCGCTTCAGCAGGCTGAGCGCGGGGGAAAAGCAGGAACCATGAACGAACTGAAGCCGGTCCAGAGCGAATTCATCAACGTCGAGACGGCAAGCCCCGAAGGCGGCAATCCGGACCGTTTCGTCAATCGCGAGTTTTCCTGGCTGCAGTTCAACCGGCGCGTCCTTGAGGAATCGCAGAACGTCAATCATCCGCTGCTCGAGCGTGTCCGCTTCCTGTCGATATCGGCGGCCAATCTCGACGAGTTCTTCATGGTCCGCGTCGCCGGCCTCGCCGGCCAGGTGCGCGAGGGTATCGCGCTGAAGAGCCCCGACGGCCGCACGCCCGAGCAGCAGCTCGAACAGTTGCTGCGCGAGGTCGAGCGCCTGCAGGAGGACCAGCAGAGCAGCCTCTCGGCGTTGATGCTGCTGCTCAACAAGGAGGGCATAGAGAGCATCACCCGCGATGGCCTGACCAAGGATGAAAAGACCTGGCTGGAGGACCATTTCCAGGAGCAGGTCTTTCCAGTGCTGACCCCGCTATCGATCGACCCGGCGCATCCATTCCCCTTCATTCCCAATCTCGGCTTCTCGATGGCGCTGCAGTTGCGTCACCGCAAGAATGGCGAGGAGATGAGCGCGCTTTTGCGCCTGCCGGTGGCGCTGAAGCGCTTCATCCGTCTGCCGGACCGCAAGCAGCATGTCCGCTTCATCCCGCTCGAAGAGGCAGTCGGCCTCTATATCGGCAAGCTGTTCCCTGGCTACGAGGTCAAGGGTTCCGGCACGTTCCGCATCATCCGTGACAGCGATATCGAGGTCGAGGAGGAGTCCGAGGATCTCGTGCGCCTGTTCGAGACGGCGCTGAAGCGGCGGCGCCGCGGCTCGGTTATTCGGATCGAGTTCGACATTTTGATGCCCGCCGAACTGCGCGACTTCGTCGCCGGCGAGCTTGGCGTGTCGTCGAGCCGTATCAGCGTGCTCACCGGTCCGCTGGCGCTTAGCCAGATTTCCGAGATCGTCGCCGTCCCCCGCGACGATCTCAAGTTCAGGCCTTACAATCCGCGCTTCCCAGAGCGCATCCGCGAGCATGGCGGCGACTGTTTCGCCGCCATTCGCGAAAAGGACATCGTTGTTCACCACCCGTATGAATCCTTCGACGTGGTCGTGCAGTTCCTGCGCCAGGCGATGGCCGACCCGGAAGTGGTGGCGATCAAGCAGACGCTCTACCGCACCTCCAACGACAGCCCGATCGTGCGCGCTCTGGTCGACGCGGCAGAGGCAGGAAAATCGGTGACGGCGCTGGTCGAGCTCAAGGCCCGCTTCGATGAGGAAGCCAATATCCGCTGGGCGCGCGACCTCGAGCGCGCCGGCGTCCAGGTCGTGTTCGGCTTCCTCGAACTGAAGACCCACGCCAAGATGTCGCTGGTGGTGCGGCGCGAGGACGGCAAGCTGCGCAACTATGTGCATCTCGGCACCGGCAACTACCATCCGGTCACCGCGCGCATCTACACCGACCTGTCCTTCTTCACCACCGATCCGACGATCGCCCGCGATGTCGCCCAGCTGTTCAATTTCATCACCGGCTATGCCGAGCCCGCCGAGGAAATGCGTCTGGCGATCTCGCCTTTCACGCTGCGTAACCGCATCCTCAAGCACATTTCCGACGAGATTGGCCACGCGCTGGAAGGCCGGCCGGCGCGCATCTGGATGAAAATGAATTCGCTCGTCGATCCGATCATCATCGACGCGCTCTATGATGCCAGCCGTGCCGGCGTCGAGATCGACCTCGTCGTGCGCGGCATCTGCTGCCTGAGGCCGCAGGTGCCGGGCCTGTCGGAGAACATCAGGGTCAAGTCGATCGTCGGCCGTTTCCTCGAGCACAGCCGCATCTATTGCTTTGGCAACGGTCATGGCCTGCCGTCGGACGGGGCGATCGTCTACATCTCATCGGCCGACCTGATGCCGCGCAATCTCGATCGCCGCGTCGAGACCATGGTGCCGATCACCAATCCAACTGTGCATGAACAGGTTCTTGGCCAGATCATGCTGGGCAATATCATGGACAACCAGCAAAGTTTCGACGTATTGGCTGACGGAACCTCCCGGCGCGTCGTGCTGGAGGAGGGCGAGGAACCGTTCAACGCGCAGGAATATTTCATGACCAATCCGAGCCTGTCCGGACGGGGCGATGCGCTGAAGTCGCACGCGCCCAAGCGCATCGCGCAGTTCAAGCGCCGCAAGAAAAACGGCGCAGCGACCAGCTGATGATTTCAACGTCCCAGGGCCGGCTTCAGGATCGCCGACCGCTGTCCATCATCGACATCGGGTCGAACTCGATCCGTCTTGTCGTCTATGAGGGGCTGGCGCGCTCGCCGACCACCTTGTTCAACGAAAAGATGCTTGCCGGCCTTGGCCGTGGCATCGTTTCGACCGGAAAGCTCGACCCCGAGGGCGTGACCCGCTCGATGGAGGAGTTCCGGCGGTTCCGCGCGCTCTCCGAACAGGCCGGCGCCGAGCGCATGTATGTGCTGGCGACCGCCGCTGCCCGCGAGGCGGTCAACGGTCCCGACTTCATCCACCGCGCCGAAGACGTGCTCAAGACCGAAGTCCAGGTACTGAGCGGGCGCCAGGAGGCCCATTATTCGGCGCTCGGCGTCATTTCCGGCTTCCATCCGGCCGACGGCATTGCCGGCGACCTTGGCGGCGGCAGCCTCGAACTGGTCGATGTCGAAGGCGAGGCGATCGGCGACGGCATCACGCTGCCGCTGGGCGGCCTGCGCTTGCAGGATATGGCGAAGAATTCGCTGGCTCAGGCAGCAAAGATCACGCGCGACGAGCTCGCCAAGGCCAAATTGCTGAAAGGCGGGCAGGGCCGGCCATTCTATGCGGTCGGCGGCACCTGGCGAAACCTCGCCCGGCTGCACATGGAAATGACCAACTATCCGCTGGCCGTCATGCACCATTACGAGATCGGCATCGACAGCGCTGCCAGCTTCCTCAAGCAGGTGGCCAAGGGCGAGATCGAGAAGGTGAAGGGTATCGAGGGCGTCTCGAAGAACCGCCGCTCGCTGCTGCCTTACGGCGCCATCGTGCTGCAGGAGATCATGGCGGTGATGCAGCCGTCCAGGATCATCGTCTCGGCACTCGGCGTGCGCGAAGGCTTTCTCTATTCGCTGCTCGATAAGACCGAGCAGAAGGCCGATCCGCTGATTTCCGCCTCGGAGGAACTCGCCCGGCTGCGCTCGCGCTCAGTCACCCATGCGCATGAGCTGGTCGAATGGACGGGCAAGACCTTTGCCGCCTTCGGGCTGGACGAGACCGAGAACGAGACGCGCTACCGACAGGCGGCTTGCCTGCTTGCCGACATCGGTTGGCGCGCGCATCCCGAATATCGCGGCAGGCAGTCGCTCAACATCATCGCTCACGCCTCCTTCATCGGCGTCGACCATCCCGGCCGCGCCTTCCTGGCGCTGACCAATGCCTATCGCCACGATGGTATCTTCAACGAATCCATCGCGCCCGAAATCAAGGCGTTGGCGAGCCCGCGCTACCTCGAGCGCGCCCGTGTGCTGGCCGCCACGATGCGCGTCGTCTACCTGCTGACCGCGGCGATGCCTGGCGTCATGCCGCGGCTGAAATGGGAAAATCGCGCCAATGGGGCGTTGGCGCTGGTGCTGCCGGCGCCGCTGGCCGACCTTTACGGTGAGCGGCCGGCCGGGCGCCTGGCGCAACTGGCGAGAGTAACCAACCGCCGGCTGGTGCTGGCGGTAGAGGGTGGCGCTGGCGTTTCGGTGAAATAGGTCGTTTCGGTCACGTGACGTCGGCGCCGATTCCAAACGCTCGACCGTCGATTGAGTACGCCCCGGCGCCTGCCATCGCCAGCGCCAGAAAACCGCCAGCGATGGCAATGTCCTTCATCAGCATCTGTGAATGCAGGAACGTCAGCGTCGGATCGCCGCCGCCTTGGCCGTAATGGCCAATGAAGCCGGCGGCAATGCAAAAGGCGGCGAGCAGCGGCGCCACGATCGGCGTCTTGAAACCGACTGCTATGGCGAGCCCGGCGATCAGCTCGAACAGGCCGGTCGCCCAGGCCACAAGCGTCGGCAGCGGCAGGCCGAGCCCGGCAAAATAGCCTGAGGTGCCGGCAATATCGGCAAGCGCGTGGAATCCGGACGGGACAAACAGCGCGGCGAGCAGCAGCCGGGACATGAGAAGCAGCACATTACGAGGCATGGTCACCTCCGTTTCGGCGGACGGGTTGGCCTGTTCAGGTATCCAGTCTAGCAGACACTGCAGGTCGGGGCGCATGCACAGACAACGAAAAAGGGGCGCGGAAAATTCCGCGCCCCTTTTGCCGTGGAAATCTCCGGTCTGTTTTAGCCGCGCTTGGCGTCGACCGAGAGCGAGCCGGCGCCCGAGGAAGCCAGCACGAGGAAGCCGCCGGCAATCCCCAGGTTCTTCATGAAGCTGATCATCTGCATTTGATCGGCCCAGCCGGTATGGGCAACCAGGCCCGTGGCGACGGTGAAGATCGCCAGCACCCAGGCTGCGATTCGCGTCTGGAAGCCGACCAGGATGGCAAGGCCGCCGACCAGCTCGATCAGGCCGACGACAATGGCGGTTACGGTCGGCAGCGGCAGACCGAGGCTGCCGAAATAGCCAGCGGTGCCGGCAATCGCGGTGAGCTTGCCGAAACCGGAAAGCAGGAAAATGACGGACAGCAGGATGCGGCCGAGCAGGATCGTGACGGAATTGTTGGATGTGGTGCCGGAAGCGGCAACTGAAGTGTTGATGGACATGGCGGGTCTCTCCGGAAGGTTACAATCCCTCCTGAGATAGAGGAGCCCGACTGTTCACCAAAGACGTCGATCTGGCGACAGATCGTTCACATGGTTACATCGACGATACTAGCTTACCCCGGATGCGTCATGTCTTCCGGCCGCACTAGCCGGTCGTAATCGGCCTCGCTGACCAGCCCGGTGGCCAAAGCCTCCTCGCGCAGCGTGGTTCCGTTCTTGTGCGCGGTCTTGGCGATCTTGGCGGCGTTGTCGTAGCCGATGGTCGGCGCCAGCGCCGTCACCAGCATCAGCGAGCGGTTGAGCGCCGCCTTGATATTGTCCTCCCGCGCCTCGATGCCGACGACGCAATTGTCGGTGAACGAGATCGAGGCGTCGGCCAGAAGCTGCACCGACTGCAAGAAATTATAGGCCATCAGCGGATTGTATACGTTGAGCTCGAAATGGCCCTGGCTGCCGGCGAAGGTCACCGCGGCATTGTTGCCGAACACCTGGATGCAGACCTGCGTCAACGCCTCGCACTGGGTCGGGTTGACCTTGCCAGGCATGATCGAGGAGCCCGGCTCGTTTTCCGGCAGCGACAATTCGCCGAGGCCGGAGCGCGGGCCGGAGCCGAGCAGACGGATGTCGTTGGCGATCTTGAACAGGGCGCCGGCGCAGGCGTTGATGGCGCCATGCGAAAACACCATGGAATCATGGGCCGCCAGCGCCTCGAACTTGTTCGGCGCGGTGACGAAAGCGATGCCGGTGATGGCGGCGATACGGTCCGCCACCCTTTCGGCGAAGCCGACCGGGGCGTTGAGCCCGGTGCCGACGGCCGTGCCGCCCTGCGCCAGTTCCTGCAGGCCGGGCAGCGTCAACTCGATGCGCTTGATCGACGATGCGACCTGCGCGGCATAGCCGGAGAATTCCTGGCCAAGCGTCAGCGGCGTGGCGTCCTGGGTGTGGGTGCGGCCGATCTTGATGATGTGAGCGAACGCCTTTGTCTTGGCCTCGAGTGCTTTGTGCAGATGCTTCAGCGCTGGCAAGAGGTCGTGCACGATGCGCTCCGCGCAGGCGATATGCATGGCCGTCGGATAGGTGTCATTCGACGACTGGCTCATATTGACATGGTCGTTGGGGTGCACCGGCTTCTTCGACCCCAGGACGCCTCCCAAAAGTTCGATCGCCCGGTTGGAAATCACCTCATTGGCGTTCATGTTGGACTGCGTACCCGAGCCAGTCTGCCAGACGACCAGCGGGAAGTGCTCGTTCAGCTTGCCGTCGATGACCTCCTGCGAGGCTTCGATGATGACCTTGCCGATCGCCGGATCGAGCCGCTTCAGCTCCATATTGGCTTCGGCAGCCGCCCGCTTGACGATGCCAAGCGCGCGCACGATCGAGACCGGTTGCTTTTCCCAGCCGATCTTGAAGTTGCCAAGCGAACGCTGCGCCTGCGCGCCCCAATAACGGTCGGCGGCGACCTCGATGGGACCGAATGTATCGGTTTCGGTTCTGGTCTTTGGCGCGCTCACTTGTCTCTCCGGTCTGTCGAATTCGGCAACGGCGTATCGCGTTGCACAAAAGGCTTCAAGCGGAGATTGCGGACGCCGGTGATGCAAATCGGTTGAAGGCGCTGGCATCTCCCCCTCGAGGGCAGGGCTATCGCATATGGCAGCGCCAGCCCCCACTCCGGCCGCTGCGCGGCCACCTCTCCCCCATGTCCATGGGGGAGAGGAAACCCAAGCTTTTCAAGGCAGCAACCTCGGCGGTTGGCATTTCCTCTTCCCCCACGAATGTGGGGGAGAGGTGGCTCGGCGAAGCCGAGACGGAGTGGGGGAGCGCCATATGCGATGGCCCTGCCCTCGAGGGGGAGATGTCGCCGAAGGCGACAGAGGGGGTCCGTGCGACTTGGCGCGACTCTCCTTATCGACAGAGGAGGGGCTGGTGCTCTACGCGAGGCGACCCCCTCTGGCCTGCCGGCCATCTCCCCCTCGAGGGGGGAGATAAGCAGCTCCCAGTCGCGCCTCGTGACGGCTGGAGCGCCGCATGCCGGCAGCCAAGGTCAAGCCGTCGGCCTATCTCAGCGTATGAACTTCAACCGAGCAGCGATTGCGCGGTCGGCGACAGCCGCAAAGTCTCGATCGGTCTTGCCAGGTCTGCTTGTAGCGCCTGCCATTCGGGCGAGGCCGCAAGGGCCGCTTCATGGCGGGCATGCGCCTCGATGCTGTTGAAACCGGTGACGGCGAGGAAGACATTTTCGCCAGCCCGAACCGGCAGGCGCGGAAAGCTGTTCTCGGCATGCTCGCTGACGAAGGCGCCCAGCAGTTTTGCACCGAGTGCATCAAGCACCGGCACGGCTTCGGTCGCGAAGTCTTTGGCAAAATCGGTCTCCGTGCCCGGTCGCAAATGATGAATCCGGATGACAACAATGTCCGCCAAGCGGCTGTCCCCGCTTGTCTTTTCGTTGCCGGGAAAACCTGCTCGTCGCGAACCCGGCAGATCGAAGCCAGCGCCTGGCCATGCTGGTTTCAGCAACAACACATCGTCTGACGAGATCATCGTCGCGTTGGCGGCGTCGCGCCAGGCAGCCCATACCGGCCCTCCGTAGAAGGCGGTCAGTGCGTCCTTCCTCGCAACCATGCCGTCGAAGCCGCGCAGCCAGACGAACATATCGGGGCGGTCGAGATCGCGGAACTGGCCGATGATGGTCATCCCGGCCGCCTCCTGGCCCTCGATCAGCTTGCCGTCGAAGATGCCGATCAGCGTCTCGCGCTGGCCGGGTTTCAGCACATATTGCCTGAGTTCGACGACAGGCGAGGCGTTGAGGCGGGATTTCGGCGGCGCATTCAGGGGCAGGTTCATCGCTCGACTCCAAAACAGGGTGATCATCCTGTTTTTAAAACAGACCGGTTGTCCTGTTTTGTCAATCTGCTATCTCTAGGAGATGTCAGCAGAGAACAAGTCTCCCGCAACACGGCGGCACAAAAAACGCACCAACGATCCCGAAGGCATGCGCAAACGCGTGCTCGATGTCGCCGAAGCATCGTTCCAGGCGCGCGGCTATCACGCCTCAAGCATCGGCGACCTGATGGCTGCGGCAGGCGTCACCGGTGGCGCGCTGCACCACCATTTCCCCACCAAGAAGGCACTGGCACTGGCCGTGATCGAGGAGCGGGTGGCGGCCGCCGTCGAAGAGACCTGGATCGCGCCGATGCAGGCGGCGGGCTCGGCCCGCGAGGGCGTGCGCACGGTGTTCGAGGCCGTGGCGACAGAGCTGGAACGGCAAGGTTTCGTGCGCGGCTGCCAGCTCAACAATCTGGCGCATGAATTATCGCTCGCCGATCCGGATTTCCGTATCGCCCTTGCCGGCATCTTTGCCGCATGGCGCCAGGCCATCGCCGACAAGGTCGGAGCAGACCAGCAGGCAGGCGGGGAGCAAGGCACCGATGCGCAGCGCTTCGCGGCACTCGCGGTGGCTACCTATTCCGGCGCCATGTCGATGGCCAAGACAGCGCAGGACGCCGGCGTGCTGCGCGATTGCCTGAACGCGCTGGAGCAGGGAGCTTCCCCAACCTCCAGGAGCGGAGCGAAGCGACGTCGCCGGGTGCTGCTGGCGCCAAGATCCCTTTGATGCCGAGGTGACGGCACGCTGCCTCTGTCCAATCACCTTCAAAGCCCCTATTTCGCCAGCGGCTTTATCACCTCATATCCAACCACGCTTTCGGCGCTTGTGCCCTCGTCATAGCGTTTGGCGAGAACGGCCTGCAGGTCGGGCGCGTAGAGCGCGGTGAATTCATCCAGTGTTTCGCCGTCCTGGTTCTTTGTCGTCTCCTTGACGGCCAGCACATTGTATTTGCAGGAACCCAGGCTGAACGTCTCCTTGCCTCTGACGGCGAGTTCCAGCGTCTCCGTGCCTTTCGGCTGCTTGTTTGGCGCCAGGCGAACGAAAATCGTCTTGCTTTTCGCCCCTGCCTTGAGCGGAAACAGCTTTCTGAGATCGGAAAACGGGATCATCGCAAGCTGACCTGTATTGCTGTCGCGAAACACCTCAATCAGACCGCCAAACAGGAATTGCGTCTGCGGCGAGGCGGATTCGTATGTGTTGGCGATATGCATCATTCCGCCAGCCGCGGGTCGAAACTCACTGCTTATGCCGGGCTTCGAAAGGATGAAACCGGCCTTGGCGGCCTTGGCGTCGATGCATTCGGCGCCGTGCGCGGCGCTCGCCGCAGCGAGGTTGACAAGTGTAATGCCGATGGCGGCAACTCTCATGAGGGCCTCCTCTCTTCTTCACAACTTGGGCGTTAGTCCGAAAGAAATGCCAGACTGACGCCACGCTGTCGATGGCCGGGGAATTCCGTGCGAGACTGGACGGCAGGGCTCTGGTCATGCGAATTTCAGTGCATGAAGAATTGCCGCTCGTCGAAATCGGTCTCCCGGCGCTGCTTCCTGGCGCAAGCGGCAGGGTTTGCTGCAGCAGGCTTCGTTGCGCGCCCGGCGCTCAGTCAGACCGGGCAGCGCATTCAGTCCATCGACGCCACTTTCCTGTTCATCGCCGATGTCCATGCCTGTCGCATGGCCAGCGGCTTGAGCCCGAATTGCCAGCAGGAAGGCAAGACCGACGCTGCCTTGCTGCGCAGTGTCGCCGCTTTGAACGGCATCAGCGACAAGCAATGGCCTGCCGAAATCGGCGGCGTCGCCACCGGCTTGCGCTCGGCCGGCAGCCGCATCGCCACGCCGCTTGGCCTCGTCGTCGGCGGTGACATGACCGACGATGGCGGCGGCCAGATCACAGAGCCAAGCGAGGGCACGCAGCTTCTCCAGTTCAGCCAGCGCTATCAGCAAGGCGTCGGCCCCGATCGCGTGCATATGCCGGTCTATGTCGGGCTCGGCAACCATGATCTCGACCAGAATGGCCCGCCACCTCATGTCGACTGGTATCGGCGCGAATTGCGCGACTATGTCGAAGTCAACCACCGCCCGGGCGTGTTTTTCAAGCCGCCGGTGCCGGCGACCGAATACGATGTCGACACCGACTGCTATTCCTGGGACTGGGGTGGCCTGCATCTTATCCAGACGCACCGCTTCGCCGGCGACACCGGCCACGGCGCGGTCTCCAGCCTGCCATGGCTGAAGCAGGATCTGGCTACCTATGCCGGCGACGGCCGCCCCGTCATCCTGTTCCAGCACTATGGCTGGGATACCTTCTCCATTGAACGGTGGGATCCGGCCAAAACGACCTTTGACGATGATGGCGCCGGCGCGCCGCACTGGTGGAGCGAAGCGGACCGGCAGGCGCTGCTGGCAACGCTGAAGGGCTATAATGTCATCGCCATCTTTCACGGCCACCAGCATGAGGTGCCTATGATCTATCGCGCCGACGGAGTCGATCTGTTCAAGCCGAAAGCCGCCTATATGGGCGGCTTCGCGCTGGCGCGGGTGACCAATGACAGCATGGATGTGGTGCTGGGCGAGGCAACCGGCGACCACGGCGAAGTCGCCTTCACCAACGCTTTCTCAAAGAGCTTCTAGTGCATGTCGCGCAAAAGTGCACAGCGGTTTTGCGATAACGACATGCACAGGAACAAGAAGCATAACAAAAAAGGCAGCCTAAGCCGCCTTCGTTGTCGCCGTGGGGCAAATACCTAATCAGAGCGCCTTCTTCACCTTGTCCTTCACGTCGCCATAGGCCTTCTGCACCTTGCCGGCCATCTTGTCGGCTGCGCCCTCGGCCTCGGTCTGCCGGTTGCCGGTGGCCTTGCCGGCGGTTTGCTTGACCGAGCCCTTGACCTGCTTGGCCACGCCCGCAACCTGATCCTTGTTCACCATTGTCCGCATCTCCTGGGATTTTCGGGGATTTCGTCCGCAAAGGGCAAACGGGTCGGTGCGACTTCGGTTCCATGCCTTGCAATCTGTTACAAGGCGACCGGTTGCGCCGGACGCGGCAATGCGGCTAGGTTCTGCCCCGGCTTGCGTGTGAGGGCAGGCTGGGGGAGTTCGATGCGGTTTCGCCTTGTCTGTGTCGTTGTGGCCTCCGTGCTTCTGGCCGGCTGCGTCGCCGACGATGTCGGGCCGATCAACGTCTTCACGCCCGAAGCCGGCCAGCCGTCGCCGACCTTCCTTCCCGATGCGGGCGACGACGGCTCGACCGTGGTCGGTCTCGCCTTTTCCGGCGGTGGTACAAGGGCTGCGGCCTTCTCCTACGGTGTCTTGCGGGCGCTGGATGATATCGTCATCGACGAGCAGCCACGGCGGCGCACCCTGGTCGATGATGTCAGGATGATCTCGGGTGCGTCCGGTGGCGCGGTGGCTGCTGCCTATTTCGGCTACAAGGGCAAGGACGGCTACCGCGATTTTCGCGAGCGCTTCCTGATCCAGAACGCGGAAGCCAACCTCAGGGAAAGGATTTCGCCGGTCAATCTCGTGCGCGCCTACTATGGCGGCGTCAACGACCGCAGCGGCTTCGCCAAATGGCTGAACGACCATCTCTTCGACGGCGCGACATTCGACGCTTTCCGCAGGCCCGGCGGCCCTATCGTCTGGATCAATGCTACCGACATCTACAACCGCACGCCGTTCCTGTTCACCTACGACACTTTCGCGGCTCTGTGCAGCGACCTCGACAAGGTGCGGCTTGCCGATGCGGTGGCGGCCTCCGCCGCGGTGCCGGTCGTCTTCGCGCCGATCGTCGTCGCCGCCACCAGCCCGGATTGCGGTTACCACCGGCCGCAATGGCTGAGCCAGGCGCTTGCCGACCACAACGCTTCGCTGAGGTTGAAGGCTTACGCCGCCGCGCTCGATGCCTATCAGAATGCCGGCCCGCACGACTATGTGAAGCTGCTGGACGGTGGCCTGACAGACAATATCGGCGTCACCGGCTTCGCGCTCGAACGCTACGCCGCCGGTACGCCTTACGGCCCGCTGTCGCCGTCGGCCGCCGTTCGGCTGACGACGCTGCTCTTCATCGTCGCTGATGCCGGCAGTGGCAGCGACCGCAGCTGGGCCAAGTCGCTGCACGGGCCGAAGGCCAGCGAACTGCTCGACGTCACGACCAGCACCACGCTCGCCGCCTCGGTGCGCGACGAATTCGATGCGCTGACGCTGGCTGTCTCGCAATGGAAAGGCGAACTCGTCCGCTATCGCTGCGGCCTGCCTGCCTCGACCGTCTCCGCCTATCGCGGCTCGGCGGCCGGCTGGAACTGCCGCGATGTCCGGCTCGTGGTCCAGCATCTGTCCTTCGCCGATGTCGACAAGGCAACGGAGGTCAAGCTGAACGCCATCCCGACCAGGCTGAGGCTGCCGGTCGAGCAGGTCGATCTCACCATTGAGGCCGGCCGCAAGGCGGTCCTGGTCAATGCGGATATCGCCAAGGCGGTCGCTGCCATTCGTGCTCGCACCGGTGTCGCACCGGCAGCACAAATAGCTGCGGCACAGGCAGATTAGAGCGACGTGCGGCCACTTCCGAAAATCGATTCCGATTTTCGGGCCGATGCGATAAGCCAACGCGCTCAACACGGAGAGACCACCTTGGCTGAATTCACACTCTTCATCGGCAACAAATGCTTTTCGTCATGGTCGCTCAGGCCATGGGTGGCGATGAAGCATCTGGAGATCCCGTTCGAGGAGGGTTTCGTGCGCCTGCGCACGCCGCAAACCGCTGCCAACCTGGCCAAGGTATCTCCCACCGGGCTGGTACCGGTGCTGAATCACAAACTGTCGAATGGCGGGGCCAGGATCATCTGGGAAACCCTTGCGATCCTTGAATACCTTGCCGATCTCTATCCTGAGAAGAAGTTGTGGCCGGTCGATATCGAAGCCCGCGCACTGGCGCGCTCGGTGGCGACCGAGATGCATTCCGGCTTTCGCGAAGTGCGTTATGGCTGGCCGATGAATCTGCGCCGGCCAAAAGCTCACAAGCTGCTCGATGCCGAAGGCGAAGCGCAACGGACGCGCATCGAGGCGATCTGGCGCCAGTGCCGGGAGCAATATGGCAAGGGCGGGCCGTTCCTGTTCGGTCATTTTACCGCGGCCGATGCGATGTACGCGCCAATCGTCACCCGCTTCGACACTTATGGTGGCGAGCTGGCGCCAGTCACCCGCGCCTATGTCGACGCCGTGCTGGCGACGCCGGCGATGCGGCACTGGTATGCGGAGGCTGCCAAGGAGACCTGGCCAGAGCCTGGCCCACACGAACAGGACTGATGACGGGACTTCAAGAATGCCGTTCGCGACCTATCTGAAGGGGCGGGCCGGGCACTTGGAGATTTCTCATGACATCCGCTAATTCCCCACTTGCCGGCAAGGTCGGCCTCGTCACCGGCGCATCATCGGGCATCGGCGAGGCAACGGCCGCCGCACTCGCCGCCGCCGGGGCAAAGGTGGCGGTTGCCGCCCGCCGCGTTGATCGCCTCGAAGCGCTGGCCGCACGCATCGAGAAGGCCGGTGGCACGGCCCTTCGCATCGAGGCCGACGTCACCAACGCCGGCGATGTTACCGCCATGGTCGATAAGGTCGTTTCCGATTGGGGCCGTCTCGACATCCTCGTCAACAATGCCGGTATCATGCTTTTGTCGTCTGCGGCGGAAGCGACACTCGACGACTGGCGCCGCATGGTCGAGCTCAATCTGCTGGCGCTGATGGGCGTCACCAAGGCGGCACTTCCGCATCTGAAGGCGGCCAAAGGCCATATCGTCAATGTCTCGTCGGTCGCCGGCCGCGTCGCCAATCCCGGCGCCAGCGGCTATGCCGCGACCAAGTTCGGCGTCGTCGGCTTTTCCGAATCGCTGCGCCGCGAAGTCTATGCCGACAAGGTCCGCGTCACCGTCATCGAACCCGGCCTGGTGCGCACCGAGCTTGGCGACCACATCACCAATGCGGCGTTCAAGGCCGATCTGGGCAAGCGGCTCGCCACCATGGAGGCGCTGACCGCCGAGGATATAGCGGCCGCCATCCTCTACGCGGTGAGCCAGCACCCGCGCGTCAACGTCAACGAGATCGTCATCCGCCCGACCGATCAGGAACGCTGAGCAGCTCGGCTTTCGCTACAACGATTTGTTCGGCCCATACAAGAACGCCCCTCGCGCGTTTTATTGCACGGGAGGCGTCCTTTGTGTCAGCCTTTCCTGGATTGCTCTCATGAACTGCTGACGATACGCAAAATGCACGGATGCTAAAATGGTTCCCGGCAGGCGCGATTTTTTTGGGGCGCTGACGCCGGCCAGATCCGTCGTTGGGCCACTGCTGGGACAAGCTCGCGGTGACCCTGTTCGCCGGGCGGCGAAACCAAAAATTGACACGGTGTCAAAAGAAGTCTATAAGAAGTTTGTCGATATTTGTTTGACCGACTTTTGTTATCCGCGCACGCATGCGCGCCTTTGACGAACTTCTCCCATCAAAAATCGAGACAAACGCTGTTGTGCAGTCGCGCGACGGCGAACGAATATTTGCCAGGGAAAGGGTTCTTCATGTCCACCGGCACAGTTAAATGGTTCAACGCTACAAAGGGTTTTGGTTTTATTCAGCCTGACGATGGCTCGGCAGACGTTTTCGTCCACATCTCGGCCGTCGAGCGCGCCGGCATGCGCGATATCGTCGAAGGCCAGAAGCTCGGCTACGAGATGGTCCGCGACAACAAGTCGGGCAAGATGTCGGCCGACCAGTTGAAAGCGGCGTAAAACGATTCAGCCTCGCCGGTGACCACGGATGTACTGGCACCGGTGATTGGCGGAGGAGGGGTCAGGCAATGCCTGGCCTTTTTCCGTTTCAGGCACAGATCAAAAGAGCACCGCCCGTCCGCCTGGATGTGCTAAGACGTTTAGACAATTTGAATCCGACGCCGTATTGCTTTGTGCCTGGTCTTGGCCGAAAGACCGGTCTTGCATGTTTCGGCATCACGCTCCGGACAGGAGGAAGACTTTGACCGCCCCTTCGAACAAATCCCGCGATCAGGCCGAATCCATTTTCAGCAAGACCCGCACCCAATCCATGTCGCTTAACCGCATCATTTCCGAGCAGGATGCAGTCAGCCAGGCCCGGGAAGCCAAGACGGCCCGGCTGCGCGAACTGCGTCTGGAGAGGGAAGCCGAAGACATGGCTGCCGCCGCGGCCCTTGCCGCCTCGCCGAAACGCGCGGGCAGACGTTGATGGCCACCAAGCGCGTGCCGCAAACCCCGATCGCCGCCGATGCGACCATCGCCGACATGGTCGGTGCCCTGGACAAGCCGGTCGAATATGTCCGGCGTGTGCTGGAAAAGCTGGAGCGCTGCAAGCGCGCCCATGGCGACGCCCAGGTGCGGGTCGGCGTGCGCGGCCGAGCCGAGGCCCCGAACTATCTGATCGAATATGCGCGGGAAAATGCCAAGACCCGTGAGCGTGAGACCTATCAGGATGCCGCCTATAGCGGCAGCACGCATCGCGAGCTGGCGCCGCATCATATCGCGGAGGCCAGGAATTGGTCGCCGGAGGAAATGAACATCACGGCGGTCTCGGCGCTGATCGGGCGCCTGCGCAATCCGCGCGCGCCGTCATCGCGTTTCGCCGACGAGGATTGATATGGCCATCAAGTTTTCCGCCAAGGACCAGCCGCCAGCACCCGCTGCCGCCGCAAAGCCGGCCAAGCCGGCCGCCGCCCTGAAAGCAGGCGAAGCCGCCGAGGCCGCGATCGATCTGTTCGAAACGCCGGCCGAAGTGCCGTCGCGCAAAACCAAGAAGAAGAAATAGCAGCCTTGCCGCGCAACGCCGATCGCAATCCTGTCCGGCCAGGGCAGCTTGCCGTCGCGATCGCCACGGACTTTTCTTCCCTGCAGGAGGCTGCCGCCGCCTCTCTTTTTGACTGCCAGAGCTGTGGCGCCTGCTGCTCCTATTCGGCCGAATGGCCGCGCTTTTCCACTGAGGATGACGCGCAGCTCGACCGGATCCCGCAAAAATATGTCGCGGCCGATGAATCTGGCATGCGCTGCGACGGCGTGCGCTGCTCGGCGCTCTCCGGTGAGGTCGGCAAGCACACTGCTTGCGGTATCTACGAACTCCGCCCGGATGTCTGCCAAGCCTGCATGCCCGGCGGCGACGATTGCCTGATGGCGCGCCAAGCACATGGGCTGCCGCTCTAGCACGGTCTTCTAGCCCCGCTTGTGCGGCGTGCCCTGGCTAGCTACCTTGCCGGCAGGCAGGGCAGCGGAGGATCAATCGTGAGCATCGAATTTCTGTTGACGTCGCTGATTGTCGTGGCCTCGCCCGGCACCGGCGTTCTCTATACGCTGAGCGCCGGTCTTTCGCGTGGTGCCAGAGCCAGCGTCATTGCCGCTTTCGGCTGCACGCTGGGCATCATCCCGCATATGGCGGCCGCCATCACCGGGCTGGCCGCGCTGCTGCACACCAGCGCGGTCGCCTTCGAGACGCTGAAATATCTGGGCGTCGCCTACCTGCTCTACATGGCCTGGAACACGTTGAAGGAAACGGGCGGCTTGAGCGTCGAGCAGAATGTAGCGCCACGCTCGGCCGGCAAGGTGATCACCTCCGGCATACTGATCAACATCCTCAATCCGAAACTGTCGATCTTCTTCTTCGCCTTCCTGCCGCAATTCGTCAGCACCACCGAGCCGCATGCGCTGTCGAAGATGCTCGAACTCTCGAGCGTCTTCATGCTTTTGACCTTCGTCGTCTTTGTCGGTTACGGCATTTTCGCCGCCTCGATCCGCAGCCATGTTGTGTCGCGGCCAAAAGTGCTGACCTGGATGCGCCGCACCTTCGCCGGCGCCTTCGTCATGCTTGGCGCCAAGCTGGCGCTGGCTGAGAGGTAGCGCAGCCGGCGCTACCCCTTGACGTAGCCCATCGCCTCGACGATCCGCCCGCCGGCAACACGCATCAGGTTGACGCCGCGGACGGAATTGCCGTCGGCCATGAAATAGCGCCAGCGGATTGTCGCCCGCTCGCCAGCGACGAAGGTTTCTTCGAGGTCGAAGCGGGTGCCGGCCTGGGTGGCGATCGCCGACCACAACCCGACGCAGGCTTCGCGGCCTGTGTGGCGGGCGCCATCCGGCGCCGGCACGGTGTTCTCGATTACGCAATCCTCAGCCACCAGCTCGGCGAGCGCCGACGGGTCGTGGCGCTGGAACACGTCGTTGAAGCGCCGCATGATCTCTGCCGTTTGCCCGGACAGCTCGTTCGCAGCCCTGTCCATGATAAGCTCCTGTGTCATCTTCATTTCCTGGTTTCATTTACCCTTGACGAGCGTGGCCTTGAGCGTGATCCGGGGCACGCCGGCCAGCGCGCGCGAGACGAGGCAGCCTGCCTTGGCGGACTGCGCAAGGCGCTCGAATTCGTCTTCCGCGAGATCCGCGATTTCCGCCTCGGTTTCGAGCTCGATGCGCGTGATCGTCGGCCCCGCCTCGGTCGCACCGAGATGCACCTTGGCGATGGTGCGGATGCTGTGCGGGATATGGCCGTCCCGGCCGAGGATGGCGGTCAGCGCCATCGAGAAGCAGCCGGCATGCGCGGCGGCGATCAGCTCTTCCGGGTTGGTGCCGGGGCCATTCTCGAAACGCGACGGAAACGAATAGGCGCCTTCGAAGACGCCGCTGCCGAGCCGCAAGCGTCCCGAGCCTTCCTTCAGCGTGCCTTGCCATTCGGCCGAGGCTTCACGGATTGTCATTGGATCTCTCCTTCCGATATATATGGACCGATCTACATATTATATAGACCGGTTGTCATATTCTCGACAAGGCCTATAATGATGTCTCCTGACAGAGGCTGACATGGCAAAAGACACCCGGACCCGCATACTCGAGACGACTGGACTGCTGCTGAGGCAGCGGGGCTATCACGGCACCTCGCTCAACGACATATTGAGCGCCAGCGCAGCACCACGTGGCTCGCTCTACTTCCATTTTCCGGGCGGCAAGGACCAGTTGGTCATCGAGGTGACGCGCGACAGCATCGCCAGGGTGACGGAGGGGCTCACCGAGGCGCTCGCCGCCGAGCGCGATCCGGCGGTGGCCGTTCATCATATCTATCAGTCGGTGGCGCGCATGCTGGAGGACAGCCAGTTCTCAATCGGCTGTCCGATCGCACCTGTCGTGCTGGATTCGCCGACGCCGGAACTGGCGGAACTGTGCCGCACGGCCTTCGAGCAATGGATAGGCCTGCTGCGGGAGGCCTTCGTCAGGGCAGGGGTGCCGGAGCGCCGCGCGCACGTTCTGGCGCTGCTTGTCGAATCCTCGCTGGAAGGGCTGATGGTGATCGCGCGCGCCACCCGCGACCGTGCCCCGGTGCTGGCGGTGGCCGACGAGGTCGCGGCGCTGATCGAAGCCGCCGTGCTTGCCGGCCAAGCGCGGCGGCGCGCTGATGCGGCCGTGTGAGGAATAAGTGACCGAGGTGTAGGCAAAAAAGGGCGCCTTTCAGCGCCCTTTCCGTAATTAAAGCTGACAGGGGCTGGATTAGAAATCCATACCGCCGCTCAAGCCCGCTTGCGGGCTTGAGCAATGTTGGTTGATGGACGTGCTTTATGGAGTTCACATTGCGAATGATCTTGTCCGAAAAGTCTGCAACTTTTCGGGATCATTCGGCAATTAGAAGTCCATGCCGCCCATGCCGCCCATGCCGCCGCCAGGCATACCGCCCGGCATGCCGCCAGCCGACTCCTTCTTGGGAGCCTCGGCGATCATGGCTTCGGTGGTGACCAAGAGGCCGGCAACCGAGGCCGCGTCCTGGAGAGCCGTGCGCACGACCTTGACCGGGTCGACGATACCCATGGCGATCATGTCGCCATATTCGCCGGTCTGGGCGTTGTAACCGTAGGTCGCGCCCTTGTTCTCGAGGATCTTGCCAGCAACGATCGATGCTTCCGCACCGGCGTTGGCCGCGATCTGGCGGGCCGGAGCCTGCAGCGCGCGACGCACGATGTTGATGCCAGCGGTCTGGTCGGAGTTGGCGCCGGTGGCCTTGATGTTCAGCGAAGCGCGCAGCAGGGCGACGCCGCCGCCGGGAACGATGCCTTCTTCGACGGCCGCGCGGGTCGCGTTGAGAGCGTCGTCGACGCGGTCCTTCTTTTCCTTGACTTCGACCTCGGTCGCACCGCCGACGCGGATCACCGCAACGCCGCCCGCCAGCTTGGCGAGACGTTCCTGCAGCTTCTCCTTGTCGTAGTCCGAGGTGGTCTCCTCGATCTGCTGCTTGATCTGGGCGACGCGGCCCTGGATCTCGGCCTTCTTGCCGGCGCCGTCGACGATGGTGGTGTTCTCCTTGGAGATCGACACCTTCTTGGCGCGGCCGAGCATGTTGAGGCCGACATTCTCGAGCTTGATGCCGAGGTCTTCGGAAATGACCTGGCCACCGGTGAGGATGGCGATGTCTTCCAGCATGGCCTTGCGGCGATCACCGAAGCCCGGTGCCTTGACGGCGGCGATCTTCAGGCCGCCACGCAGCTTGTTGACGACCAGCGTGGCCAGGGCCTCGCCTTCGACGTCTTCCGAGATGATGACCAGCGGCTTCGAGGTCTGTACGACAGCCTCGAGGATCGGCAGCATGGCCTGCAGGTTGGAGAGCTTCTTCTCGTGGAGAAGGATGTAGGCGTCTTCCAGATCCGCGACCATCTTGTCGGCGTTGGTGACAAAGTAGGGCGAGAGATAGCCGCGGTCGAACTGCATGCCTTCGACGACTTCGAGTTCGGTCTCGGCGGTCTTGGCTTCCTCGACCGTGATGACGCCCTCATTGCCGACCTTCTGCATCGCTTCGGCGATCATCGAGCCGACCGAAGCATCGCCGTTGCCAGCGATCGTGCCGACCTGGGCAACCTCTTCGGAGGTCTTGATCTTCTTGGCGTTCTTGATCAGCGTCGCGACGACGTCGGTGACGGCGAGGTCGATGCCGCGCTTCAGGTCCATTGGGTTCATGCCGGCGGCAACCGCCTTGTGGCCTTCCTGGACGATCGACTGCGCCAGAACGGTCGCGGTCGTGGTGCCGTCGCCGGCGATATCGTTGGTCTTGGAAGCGACTTCGCGGACCATCTGCGCGCCCATGTTCTCGAACTTGTCCTCAAGCTCGATTTCCTTGGCGACGGTGACGCCGTCCTTGGTGATGCGCGGGGCGCCGAACGACTTGTCGATGACGACGTTGCGGCCCTTGGGGCCGAGCGTGACCTTCACCGCGTCGGCGAGGATGTTGACGCCGCGCAGCATGCGCTCACGGGCATCGCGGGAGAATTTTACGTCTTTGGCAGCCATGTTTAACTCCTGGCAGAGGCTCGGATCGAGCCCGAAGATTTAAATGAAGGTGAGGCCGATGATCAGCCGATGATGCCCATGATGTCGGATTCCTTCATGATCAGAAGGTCCTCGCCATTGAGCTTGACTTCGGTGCCCGACCACTTGCCGAACAGGATGCGGTCGCCGGCCTTGACGTCCAGCGGCACGAGCTTGCCGGCTTCGTCGCGGGCGCCGGAGCCGACAGCGATGATCTCGCCTTCCTGCGGCTTTTCCTTCGCCGTATCCGGGATGATGATCCCGCCGGCGGTCTTGGATTCGGATTCGACCCGGCGTACGACCACACGGTCATGAAGCGGGCGGAACTTCGACTTTGCCATTTTTTCTTCCTCGAATGAGACTGGTGAGAACAGTTCCTCCGTCCGGCGGAGCCGGACAAACTAATAAACGTCCGGCGGAGCCGGGCACTTGGTTAGCACTCACCATTGGCGAGTGCTAACGTGGCGGTGAGATAGGCCGGCGGCTTGCGAGAGTCAAGGCTGGCGGAAGCCAAATCGAGATCATGCCCGCCGCCGATAATGTCCTTACCGGCGCTTCGGCGATTCAAGCATCAGAAGCGGGCATCGTTCCGCCAGCGGATAGGAGCCGCTCGGGACGACGTGGACGTCGCCGAACCAGTCGCGCGCCTCATTGATCAGCATGGCCAGCGTCGCGAAGCAATAGGTCGTTTCCGAACCCGCATAGACATCGATCGTGCCGATCGAGGCCATGCTCCAGCCCGTTCGTGCGGCAAGGGCTTCGCGGTCCGGGAAGGTCTTGTCAAAAGCGTCGCGGATCGCTTGCACTTTTATGGCGCGATCGGCATCGCTTGTCGCACACGCCATCGCGATACGCCATTTGAGCGCGTGGAAATTCCCGATCTCGCCGGCCAAAGCCTCGGCCTTGATATCAGCCAGATCCTCGAAAGCCTCGAGGCCGGCGAAAACGCGGATCACCGCGCTCCCTTCGGGCTTCAGCACTCTGGCGACCTCGCCGAGCAGGGCATGGCGGGCCTGCGCGGAATCGACGACCGTCAGGCAGCCGTCGCCGATCACCGCGCCGACGCTGGCTCTGCTGAGCGGAAGGTCGAGCCAATTCCCGGTGATCGCCCTGCGGCCAGCACTGTCGCCCGGCCATACGCCGGAAACCATGGCGGCGGATCCATCGATGGCCAGCATCGTCTTGCCGAGACCGGCCAGCTCCGGCGTAACGCCCAGCAGGAGAACGTCCGCCTCGTCCAGATCAAGCGCGCGTTCGACAATGCCGACAGTCTCCGGGGTCGGCCGGAGTGGCGCGCCCAGAAGCGTCCAGTGACGGTGATAATTGTCCCAGTGATTTGTCATGCAAGCCCGTCGGACCAAAGAAGTCTGGCGTCCATTGCCCATAGCCGCTTAATGGAAATGGACAGGCAAGCCAAGCGGAGATACTCGTGGCGCGGATCATCGTCATAACGCACGAACACGACCAGTTCGCGGGCAAGCGCGATATCCTGCTGCGCAGGGACAGCCCTTATCTGCTTTTCGACGTTCTAGGGGCGCTGAAAAGACGCGGCCACTCGGTGCGGATCGAGCAAGGTCTGTCTAAGACATCCAGCGCCGACATCGCCGTTCTGCATGTCGATGCGACGATAACGCCGGCGGAATACCTCGACTATGCCCGAAGTTTTCCATTCTGCCTCAATGCCGGGACGGCCGACATATCCAAGCGACGGGTCAGCGGAGCGCTGGTGGAGGAGGGAGACGCCTGGCAAGGCCCGGTCATTGTCAAAAGCAATCTCAACAATCAGGGCATTCCGGAGAGGTTCCTCAATCGGCGTTCGGAGCGGGCTGGCAAACCACCGCCTTTTCCGGACGTGCCGGCACTGCAGCCATATGAGGTCTATGATTCCCTAGGCGATGTTCCGGATGGCGCCTTCGAGCGCGATGATCTGGTCGTGGAAAAGTTCATTCCGGAAAGGGAGCCAGACGGCTTCGCGGCGCGGTTCTGGGTGTTTTGCGGCGAGAGCGAACGATGCACCCGCTACATCTCGCCGAATGCCCTGGTCAAGGCGTCCGAAACGATCCGCCGCGAGCCGGTGCCTGTTCCCCAGGAAATACGCGAGCTGCGACGCGAACTTGGCTTCGACTACGGCAAGTTCGATTTCGTCATGCATGAGGGCAGGGCCGTGCTGCTCGATGCCAACAAGACCCCTGGGCGCCCCAAGAACCTGGTGAAGATGTTCGCGGCCGGCGCCGCTCATCTGGCCGATGGTTTCGAGGGGCTGATCCGGCAATTCGGATAATCGTCCAAATCGCGATGTTCTGGCCCTGCCTCCAGATACTTGACTAAGTCAAATAAATGATTGATTCTGTGCGGGCAGGAGAATCCCATGACGATTCATCATCACCCCGGCAAGGAACGGATTGACGCGGTGCGGAGCTTCAATCGCTTCTACACCCGCCAGATCGGGCTGCTCGACGAAGGGCTGCTGAAAAGCGCCTTCTCGCTGACCGAGGCGCGGGTGCTCTATGAACTGGCGCATCGCGATGGCCTGACCGCCACCGACCTTGCGCGCGATCTCGGTCTCGACCCCGGCTATCTCAGCCGGCTGCTGAAGAAGTTCGAGGAGCGCGGCCTGGTCGAGCGCGCCGCGACCGAAGCCGACGCGCGGCGTTCGTCGATCGCGCTGACGTCGGCCGGACGGCAGGCCTTCGCGCCGCTGAACCGGGATTCGCACGATCAGGTCGCGGCTTTGCTCGATCGGTTGGCGGCATCGGACCAGGACAGGCTGGTCAAGGCCATGCAGACGGTGCAGCGCCTGCTGGGCGGCGACAGTGCCGAGCCGAAAATTCCCTATCTGCTGCGGCCTTTGCAGGTCGGCGACGTCGGCTGGGTCGTGCGTCGCCAGGGCCTCATCTACGCGCAGGACTATGGCTGGGACGAAACCTATGAGGCGCTGGTCGCCGAGATCCTCGGCGCGTTCGTGAAATCCTTCGATCCGAAATGGGAGCGAAGCTGGATCGCCGAGCGGGAAGGCGAAGTCGTCGGTTCGGTCTTCGTCGTACATCAGTCGGACACGGTGGCAAAACTCCGCCTGCTCTATGTCGAGCCTTCGGCGCGCGGCCTTGGCATCGGCAAGCGGCTGGTCGAGGAGTGCATCGGCTTCGCCCGCGCCAAGGGCTACAAGACGCTGACGCTGTGGACCAACGACATTCTCGTCTCGGCGCGCCGCATCTACGAGGCGGCGGGCTTCAAGCTTGCCGAGGAGGAGCGCCACCATTCCTTCGGCAAGGATCTGGTCGGCCAGAACTGGAACCTGGAGCTCTAACCCTTGACAGGTATCCAGATCTCCAGCCCGCCATTGCCGCTGCGCGGATCGAATTCGGGACCGTAGCGTTCGAATTCGGGCGCGTCGGCGACCTCATGGCCCGAGGCCGGCAGCCATTTGTTCCAGATCGTGTTGACCGTGCGGCGGATCGTCGAAATGTGCTCGCGATGCGCGAAGACGGCATATTTCTGCGCCGGCACGCGCACCCGGCTGAGTTCTTTCGGCAGATCGGAAAAATCCGAGACCTCGACACCGGCGATGTAGTCGAAATTGCCGGCGTCGTCGCCATTGACGCAGGCGCCGTAGGCGGCGTCGCCGATTTCGCCCGGAATGTTGCCGATATAGGGACCGAAGCGCTGCCATTGCATCGGAATGCCGGCGCTGGTCTCGCAACTGTAGCGCTCGCCGAGGCCGGCGATGAGGAAGGGGCGGCTGGTTTCGAAGCGCGGCGGCTCAAGAGTATCAAGCAGGGACTGGTCCATCAGAATGGGCTCCACGAGATCAAGCGTCCTGGTCGAACCTTGCGCGCGCACCAGTTCCGGCGTGGTACCGAACTGGTCGCGGAAGGCGCGGGTGAAGGCCTCATGCGAGTTGTAGCCGGCGTCGAGCGCGACCGAGAGGATGTCGGGCGCGCCGGCGGCGAGTTTTCTCGCCGCTTCGCTCAACCGGCGCGAACGCATATAGCCCATCACCGAGCGGCCGGTCGCCACACCAAAGGCCCGCGTCACATGGAAGCGCGACACGCCGCTGCTTTGCGCGATGTCATCGAGCGAGATCGCTTCCGGCAGATGGCTCTCGACGAACCACAGCGCTTTCTCGGTCGGGTTCATCTGTCTCCTCGCATTGGCCGGATCATGCTGCCGCTTCCTGGCGAGGCCAGTTTGATCGAAATTGCGCATCGCGCAATAATGCTTCCTCATGCCGACGGCTCTTGACGCGGTGTCCGTCTGGCATGTGAATGCGCTATGTCAGGGAGGGGTGTCCCCGTGGCGATCGCGCCTGCCGATCAGATCTTTCGATTTGGCGGATTCACGCTGGATCTTGCCATGGGAACGCTGCGCGGCGTCAACCAGCCGCTGTTCCTGCGCCCGAAAGCCTATGCGCTGCTCACCCATCTTGCCCGCAACATGGGGCGCGTGGTGCCGAAATCGGAACTGATGGACGTGGTCTGGCCCGGCGTCTTCGTCACCGAGGATTCGCTGACCCAGTCGATCCGCGAAATCCGCAAGGTGCTTGGCGACGACATGGTGCGCACCGTTTCCAAACGCGGCTACATGCTTGCCGCCGAGGCCGAGGCCGCGCCCGAGATCGGCGCGCAGCCGGTGGTGGCGGTGGTGCGCTTCCGCAACGAGAGCGGCGATCCGGCTGACGAGGCGGTCGTCGACGGTTTTGCCGAGGACATCATCAACGGGCTGGCGCGTTTCGGCACGGTCACCGTGCTGGCGCGCAATTCGAGTTTTTCCTTCGCCTCCTTCGGACGCGCCGAATGGCCCGAGATCCGCGCCCGCATCGGCGCGGACTACCTCGTCGAAGGCTCGCTGCGCCGGCAGGGCGAGCATGTCGTGACGGCCGTCAACCTCATCGATACCGCGACCGCCAGCCAGCTCTGGGGCGACCGCTACCAGTCGCAAGGAACGGGCCTGTTCGCGATCGAGCGGGAGATCGTCGAGCAGATCGTCAGCCGGCTGGTCACGCGTGTCACCAATGCCGGCCTGGAGCAGGCCTCGCGCAAGCCGGTCACCAGCCTTGCCGCCTATGAACTGGCGCTGCGCGGCTTCGCGCTGTTGCGCGATCCCGCCCAGACCGACCAGCGGGGCGCGGAGGCCTTGTTCGAGGCGGCGATCGCCAAGGATCCGACCTATGGCCTGGCCTATACCTACCTCGCCTTGGCCCGCGCCTTGGATGGAGAATTCGGACGTGCCAGCGACGCGGTGCTGCAAAACGCGCGCGACCTTGCCGACAAGGGTCTTTCGCTGTCACCCGACCAGGCGACCGGCCACCGGGTGCAGTCGCTCGTGCGGCTTTATATGCGCGACCACGAGGCGGCCGAACACCACATGCGCATTGCGCTGCAGCTCAACCCTTATGATGCCGACAGTATCGAGCAGATGGGCATGCTGCTCACCATGCGCGGGCGCCCGCTCGATGCGATGACCTGGCTAGCGCGCGGCATAAGCATCGATCCCTTGCACCCGCACTGGTACCAGTTCGATCGCGCGCTGGCGCTCTACATGATGGGCGAATACCGGCAGGCCGCGGACGCGCTTGAACTTGCCACGCGCCCGGCGCCGTGGATCCGCACACGGCTCGCCGCCTGCTACGCCCAGATGGGCGACATGGAACGGGCGCGGCGGCAGATCGCCCTCATTGACGAGGGCGATCCGTTTTCGCCGGTCGACTATGCAAAGCGCGGCGTCCCGTTTGAGAACCAGGCCGACGCGGACCATCTCGCCGAAGGGGTCATGCTTGCCCTTGGCGAGCGGGCTCAGGCCGGTCAATCGACGACAACGACGATATAGCGGCCCTGATAGGCCCGATAATAGGTGCCGCCGCAACGCCAGACGGCGAAGCCGTTGACCTTGGTGCGCACGCAGCCGGCCGGCAAGGCCGGGACCCAGGCTGTGGTGTGCCTGAGCACGCGCCATGTCGTATTGCGCCGCGCGACGCCCGCGGCACTGCGCGGCGTCCAGGGCTGGCCGATGCGGGCCTCGGCCTGGCTGACCAGCGACAGGGCGGGCACGGTGCTGCCGATGATTTCGACGGCCGCCAGGCCGATTGCGGCCGCCGTGGCGATCGCGCTGATTTTCTTGACGGACTTGGTAGGCATATTCTCTCTCCTGCTGTTTGATGGAAGTCTAACGGGATGGCGCGGCCAGCCGGGCAGCGCCCGCCAGCGCCGCGAGGTGGGCAACCACGAACAGAAAATGTGCCGCGGTTGTCGCGTAACCGACGATGAGCACGTCGGCGGCGATGAAGAACTGCCAGAACAGAAGGTTTGCGGTTCCAAGCAGTGCATGGACGGCCGCCAGGAAGGCGTGCCAGTTCGCGGAATAGGCGATGCGCCACATGGTCAGCCCGATGATCAGGGCTAGGCCATGCGCCTCGATGAAGCCGATGCCTGCGCCCGGCGCGTCGGCAAGCAGGGCGGCCTCGGCGCCGCGTCCGAAGAAGGAGCCGGCTATGTCGGTTATCAGGCCGCCTGCCGATGCGAGGATCAGGAAGCCGGCGTTGACACGGATGAGAATGTTTCCGAAAGCGGGGGTCATGTTCATTCCTTTCAGTTTTGAATATTGCAGGGCGGCTGCCCCGGCGGTCTTTCCGCCGTGGCCTTTGCCGGGATGCTGGCCGCGTCAGGCGGCCAGCGGCCGCGGTTCGGCGATCGCCTCGACGGGCTCGGCTGCCGGGATGGCTTCCGCCGGTGCCTTGATGCCGAACCACGCGACATAGAGGGTCGGCAGGAAGATCAGCGTCAGCACGGTCGCCACCAGCAGACCACCCATCACCGCATAGGCCATCGGACCCCAGAACACCGTCGGCGCAATCGGGATCATGCCAAGGATGGCCGCCGCCGCCGTCAACAGGATCGGCCGCAGCCGGTGGGCTGTGGCGCTGATCACCGCCGCCCACGGCTCCTCGCCGGAGGCGATGTGCTGGTCGATCTGCGTGATCAGGATAACCGAGTTGCGGATGACCATGCCGATCAGCGACATCACGCCGAGGATGGCAACGAAGCCCATCGGTGCGCCTGACAAGAGCAGCGCGCCGGCGACGCCGATCAGCGCCAGCGGAGCGGTGAGCAGCACCAGCACCAGGCGCTGGAAGCTCATCAGCTGGATCATCAGCACGGTCGCCATGATGAACAGCATCAGCGGGAAGACCACGAAGATGCTTGCCTGGGCCTTGGCGCTGTCTTCCATGACGCCGCCCTGTTCGACGCTGTAGCGGGCCGGCAGTTCCGCCTTGAAGGCAGCGATCGCGCTGTCGAGCTTGCGCACCACGGAGGTGGGCGCGATGCCCGGCACGACGTCGGCCTGCACGGTCACCGTCGGCACGCGGCCGCGGCGCCAGATCAGCGGCGGCTCGGTCTGGTAGGACAGCGTCGCGACCTGGTCGAGCGGCACGCGGCGTCCGCCCGACGCGCTGATCGTCAGCGTGCGCAGCGTGTCGATGTCGGCGCGTTCCGACTGCACGGCACGGGCCACGATGTCGACGAGATAGGTGTCGTCGCGCATCTGCGTGATCTTCGACCCCGACAGGATCGAGTTGATCGTGTCGGACAGCTGCTGCGAGGAGATGCCGAGAGCACGCGCCCTGTCCTGGTCGACCTCGACCTTGATGACCTTGGCCGGCTCGTTCCAGTCGTAGTTGATGTTGCGCACGGCGGCATCGCTGCCCAGCACCTGCGCGAACTGCTGCGCCAGAGCGCGCGTCTTGTCCGGGTCCGGCCCGCTGACGCGGAACTTCAGCGGCCAGCCGACCGGTGGTCCAAGCTCGAGCGGCGTGACGCGCGTCATGACGTCCTCGAAGCCGACGCTGAGCGACTTTTCGAGCCGGTCGATCACGGCCTGGCGCACGGCGTGACCCTTGGTCACGACCACTGCCTGGGCGAAGAAGTCGTTGGCGAGCTGCGCGTCAAGCGGCAGGTAGAAGCGCACCGCGCCCTGGCCGACATAGAAGCTCCAATGGTCGATGTCTGGATCGGCCGCGAGCAGCTTTTCGACACGCGCCACAACCTCGCCGGTCGCCTTGATCGACGCCGTCTGCGGCAGGGTGAGGTCGACCATGACTTCCGGCCGGTCGGATTTCGGGAAAAACTCCTGCCCGACAAAGCCCATGGCCACGACCGACAGCGCGAACAGCCCGGCGGTCGCCGATAGCACGAGCCACTTCGCCCGCATCGCCATTTCGAGCAGCGCCTGGAAGCCACGCGACAGGCGCGAGGGCTGGTGGCTGTCATGGCCCTTGATGCGTTCAGGCAAAAGGGCGACGCCGGTCAGCGGCGTGAACAGCACCGCCACCACCCAGGAGACGACCAGCGCTATGCCGACGACCGCAAACAGCGAGAAGCAGTATTCGCCGGCGCCGCTCTTGGCGAAGCCGACCGGCACGAAGCCGGCGATCGTCACCAGCGTTCCCGTCAACATCGGGAAAGCGGTAGACGTGTAGGCGTAGGTCGCGGCCGAGATCTTGTCGTAGCCTTCCTCCATCTTCGAGATCATCATCTCGACCGCGATCATCGCATCGTCGACCAACAGGCCGAGCGCGATGATCAGTGCGCCGAGCGAGATGCGCTGCAGCGAGATGTCGAAATACTCCATGGTGACGAAGGTGATGGCGAGCACCAGCGGGATGGCGACGGCCACCACGATGCCGGGACGCCAGCCGAGCGCCAGAAAGCTGACCGCAAGCACAATGGCGATCGCTTCGCCGAGGCTCTTGGTGAACTCGCCGACGGACTCTTCCACCACATGCGACTGGTCGGCGACCAGGCCGAGTTCGACGCCGAGCGGCAGTTCGGCTGCCATCTCGTGCATCTTCTCCTTGACGTTCTCGCCGAGCGCCAGCGCGTCGCCGCCTGAGGTCATCGAGATGGCAATGCCGAGAGCCGGCTTGCCGTTGAAGCGGAACATCGGCTGCGGCGGGTCCGAATAGGCGCGCTTGACCTCGGCCACGTCGCCAAGCCTGAAATAATGGCCGTTGGCGTAGAAGTTGATCGCCTTCAGGCTCTCCTCGGAGGTAAAGCTGCCCGAGACCCGGATGGCAATGCGCTCGGGGCCGGCATCGACCGTGCCGCTCGGCGTCAGCGCGTTCTGCGCCTGCAGCGCCTGCGACAGCGTGCCGACGTCGAGCCCAAGGGCGGCGACCTTCTGCGTCGAGAATTCGAGATAGATCTTCTCGTCCTCCTGGCCGATCAGCTCGACCTTGGCGACGTCCGGCACCGTCAGCAGCCCGGCGCGCAGGCTGGTGGCCAGATCCTTCATCTCGCGATGGCTAATGCCGTCGGAGGTGAGCGCATAGATCAGCGAATAGGTGTCGCCGAACTCGTCATTGTAGAAGGGGCCTTGGACGCCGGAAGGCAAGGTCGGCTTGATGTCGTCGAGCTTCTTGCGCACCTGGTACCAGAGTGGCTGCACCTCATCGCCCGCGACCGTGTCCTTCAGGTTGACGAACACCACGGATTCGCCGGGCTTGGTGTAGCTCTTGACGTAGTCGAGCTTGGGAAGCTCCTCGAGCTTCTTCTCGATGCGGTCGGTGATCTGCTTGACCGTGTCGCTGGTCGTGGCGCCTGGCCACATGGTCTTCACCACCATGGTCTTGATGGTGAAGGGCGGATCCTCCTCGCGGCCGAGGCCGGTATAGGCGAACATGCCGGCCAGCGCTGCCGCGATCATCAGATAGATGACGAAGCTCTTGTGGCGCAGTGCCCAGTCGGAAAGATTGAAGCTGGTCATGATGCAACTCCTTTTCAGAACGCGCGGACCCGCGCGCGGCCGGCCTGCGCCGACTGACGTTTCCTAACGATTGGGGTTTTGAGCGGCGCCGGCCGTCAGGCCGGTGCCAGCGGCTTTCAGGCCAGGCTGTGCATGGTGCCTGAGATCCGGTACGGCGCGCGCTCGGCCAGCCTTGGCCTGATGGCGAGGCCTGCAAGGTAACGCTGGAACGCGGCCGCCTCCTGGACCGTCGAGGCCAGCGCGACGTGACCGTCGGGCCTGACGAGATAGGCGCCGTTGCGGTGGAGTCCCGCGGCGTTCGCCGTGTCCGACCAGGCGAAGACGTGGACGGGAATGCCGGTCGAGGCGAGCATGGCCCTGAACTCGGCATTGGCCTCGCCATAGACATGCACCTGCCAGTCCAGCGAACGCAGCGGCTCGAAATTGTCGCTGTTGTCGAAGGCGACATAGGGCAAGCGATCGCCGCCCTGGACTCGCCCGGCGCTACCCGTGCTGATCGGGCCGGCGCGGTACTCGATCGCGGTCTGCGAAATCAGGCCGAAAAAGCGGCGCGAGCCGAACGACGTGTGCAGCAGGAAATTCAGGACCCTCGGCATCAGATAGCGACGGAACAGTCCGATCAGGCGCGAGCCGCTGGTGACGAAACGGAACACCCGGTCCGTGCTCTCGATCAGCTTGTGGGCAAAGGCGATGCGCTCCGGCTCGTAGCTGTCCAGCAGGCGCTGGTCGGCGCGCCCCTGCACCACGGCGGCGAGCTTCCATGCCAGATTGACCGCATCACCCATGCCGGTGTTCATGCCCTGGCCGCCGGCCGGACTGTGGATGTGGCCGGCATCGCCGCAGAGGAACACGCGGCCGACGCGGAAGCGCTCGGCGACGCGGTGATGGACGCGATAGGTCGAGAACCAGTTGACCTCGTCCACTGTGATGCCGATGTCGCGCTCGACCTCGGCGCGGATCGCCTCGAAGGTGATCGTCTCGTTGGCCTCATGCGCCTTCGGCACAATGCCGATCAGACGCAGCGATCCGGATTGCCTGACCGGCATGACGATGGCGAAGCCGTAAGTGCTGATGGTGGTGTCCATGCCGTTGGGGGTCACCGCGCCGCGGCCCCTGACGTCGGCGACGTAAAAGGCCTGTTCGTAGGTGCCGCCGGGAAAGCCGATATTCAGCCCATGCCGCACGGCGCTGCGGGCGCCGTCGCTGCCAACGAGATAGGCGGCGCTGACGGTCTCGGCCGTGCCGTTCTTGTGCAAGGTGGCGACGATCGAATTGCCGTTGTCCTCGAAGGCGACAAGCTCCGTATTGCGCTCGACCTCGACGCCGGCGCGCTGCAGATGCGTGATCAGCACACGCTCGTGAATGTCCTGCGGCAGCGCGAAGGCGAAGGAGTAAGGGCTGACGCCGCGGCCGAAGTCGGAAAGCGGCAGCCGGGCGGCGACGCCGGCCGGCGTGTGCAGCGTGAGTCGCTCCAGCTTCACTCCCGCCGACAGAATATCGTCGACGATGCCGATCTGCCGATGGAATTCCAGCGTGCGGGCCTGGACGGCCAACGCGCGCGAGGTCTCGCCGGGACCGGCGGCCTTGTCGAAAATGCGGACCGGGACGCCGAGGCGAGTCAGCCAAAGCGCGAGCGTCAGGCCGGTCGGGCCGGCGCCGGCGATGAGGATCTTTGTCTGAGACACGCTCATTTTGCTTCTCCTTCAATGGTGCGGACTTTTTCATGTTCACGCAAGCGGTTGACACCGGCGGTGACGACGATGTCGCCTTCGGAAAGACCGTCGCTGACGACGACGCGGTCGGTCTCGTATCGTTTGACGGTGACGGGCTTGAGCTCCACCGCCGACGCGGCGGTGACGACCCAGACGGCCGGCTTGCCCTCCTTGTCGAAAAGCGCGCTGCCGGGCAGCACGACGACTGGTTTGCCCGTCGCATCGACGCGGCCGGCGACGCTTGAGCCGAAGCGCATTTCGCGAGGCGCGTTCTGCAATGTGACCTTGACCTGGAAGGTGCGGGTCGCGGCATCCGCCACCGGTGCGATTTCGCGTATGGTTCCGGCCGTGGCGATTGCCGGATTGCTCAGCAGTGATACCGTGACCTCCGGCGGCCGCGCGCCATGGGGCGCGTTCGAGAGGACGGCTTCCGCGATCGAGAAGACGGCGTCGCGAGCCTCAGGGTCGGCGACGCGAATGACCATCTGTCCGACATTGACGGACTGGCCCGCTTCGGCGCCGGTCGCGGTGACGATGCCGTCGAAATCGGCATGCAGTTCGGTGTAGCCGAGCTGATCCCTGGCCATCTCGAAGGCGATGTTGGCCGATTGCAGCTTGGCTTGCGCCGAGCGCAAATTCTTCAGTGTCGCATCGTAATTGGCGCGCGTCGCATAGCCTTTGCGCAGAAGTGCTCCGATGCGGCTCTCGCCGGCGCTCGCCTCGGCCATGACGGCCTGTGCCGCCGCGACATCGGCTTCGGCGCTGCGCAGGCGGTTGCGGTAATCCTGGTCTTCGATGCGCGCCAGGACATCGCCTTTGCTCACCGTCGAGCCGATTTCGGCGATGCGTTCGACGAGCTTGCCGGAGACGCGAAATCCGAGATCGCTTTCGCGCCGCGGCCGTATTTCGCCAATCGCGACGCGGGCGTCGGCGCGGGCACTCGTCTTCACGGCCACTGTCTTGACGAGCTTCAATTCCGGTGCGCTCGGCGCAGCACTGGAGGCTTCGCTTGTTGCACCGTGCCAGACGATTGCGGTGGCGCAGGCAAGCGCCGCGATCGAGGCACCGACGAGGCGGCGCTTCAGCGACCTGTTGTGGAAGAGTGCGGCAATCATGTTGTCTCCATGACCAATGTTGCGGCCGGCGCCGGGAATGGCGCTGGCGGCCGGAATGGGTTGACTGGGAGGACGGCTGGGTGATCGGCCTGTCTTTCGCCAGCCCCAGCGTTTTGTGATTTCCAGGCCGCGAAATCCCGATCCGTTTCTGAAAATTTTCCGATGTTTTGGCGACTGACCTCTGCTGCGCCGGCCTTCGACCGGTTCCTCAAACTTGGGGATAGAGGGGAAATTCGAATCGGAACCTGCCCACCGGTGTTGACAGCGGCCGATGCAGTTTTGTAACGTTATTACATATCAAAAAATCGGTGATTGCAGCTGCTTGAAGTGTCCTCAAAAAACCGTTGCGGCGCGGTTGGCGGAAATCTAGGGTGAAAGGGTGATGGTCCCCGAGTCGAAAGGCGAGGGGTGAAAAGGGAACACGGTGAGACCCTCGGGTCGAGGCCGTGGCTGCCCCCGCAACTGTAAGCGGCGAGCAACATCCGGAAATGCCACTGGCCGGCAAGGCTGGGAAGGCAGGATGAAGCTAAGACCCGCGAGCCAGGAGACCTGCCATCAACTGAGTTGACCGGACGGGGTGTGCCGGGAGGAGACGTAAGCCATCGGTCTGTCGTCCGATTGGCTGGAGCTTCCTTCCGTCGCCAGTTTTGGAAAGTGACGGAACGTTGGGCTCTACGGATTTCACCCATCGCATCATCGTGTGCTCGCTGTGCCGCGAATCCGCAACCGGGCTCAGGTCCGGCGAGGATCTGTGCGCCGATCTGCGCTCCAGGCTTTCCGCCCCCGAAAGTCAGGCGCTCGATTATGCAATCGAAACTGTCGACTGCATGGCCGGTTGCGCGCGGCCGCTGACCGTCGCTTTCCAGGCGAACGGCAAGGCCTCCTACCTCTTCGGCTCCATAGACAGGGGCACCGATGCCGGCGCGCTCGTGGAGTTCGCCAGGCTCTATATCTCGCTGGCCGATGGCTGGTGCAATTCCGGACAGCGCCCGCCAAGGCTCGCCGGCAAGACGCTGGCGCGCATCCCTGCCGCGGCCAATCCGCCGGGGCGTGGCTGATGACCGTGGCCTTGCTTGAAGCCCGTGCGGTGGCCGCGACGGCGAATGGTCGTCGCATGGTGGATGCGGTGAGCCTTTCGGTGTCGGCGGGGGAGCGCCTGGCCATCATCGGCCCCAACGGCGCCGGCAAGACCACGCTTTTGCGCATGCTGTGCGGCGCACTGCCGCCGAGCACCGGCGAGGTGCGTCTGTCGGGGCGCCCTCTCGACAGGATCACGCCCGCCGAGCGGGCGCTCAACATGGCGGTCGTCGGCCAGACCGATCAGCCCGATCCCAGGCTCGCTTTGATCGATTATGTCGAACTTGGCCGCGTCCCGCATGCCGGCCTCAGACGCAGGCACGAAGAGTGCGACATCGTCGTCGAGGCGCTGCGCAGGACGGGCCTGCTGCCGCTGCTTGGTCGCACCATCGGCTCGCTCTCCGGCGGCGAGCGCCAGCGCGCCCAGCTGGCGCGCGCCATCGCCCAGCAGCCAAAAATCCTGTTCCTCGACGAGCCGACCAACCACCTCGATCCGCGCGCCCGCGGCGAGCTTCTCGAACTGGTCGCCGGTTTCGGCATGACCGTTGTGGCGGTGCTGCACGACCTGGCGCTGGTGGCACCTTTCGCCACCAAGGTGGCGGTGATGAACAATGCCCGACTGCAAACGCTGGCCGCTCCGCACGACGCGCTGACCCAGCAGTTGATCCACGACGTGTTCGGCATCGATGTGTTGCGCCTGCGCCACCCGACCGAAGACCGCGAGCTTACCGTTTTCGACGTTCCCAACCATGCCGCCTCGCCATCCTGACAACCTTCCTGAACCCAAGGAGCAACATCCGTGAAGCGTTTCGCCCTCTCTCTTGCCTTTTCGCTGCTGGCTTCGGCGGCCTTCGCCTATCCGGCCACCGTTGACAGTTGCGGCAAGCCGCTGAGCTTCGACACGCCGCCCAAGCGCGCCATCATTCAGGATCTCAACATGGCCGAGATGGCCTTCGCGCTGAAGCTGCAGCCGTCGATCGTCGGCCTGACCGGCATCACCGGTTGGTACAAGGTCGGCCCCGAATTCAAGGCCGAGCAAGGCTCGATCCCGGAGCTGGCACCAAAATATCCGACATTGGAGAACCTGATCGCCGTCCAGCCGGATTTCTTCTTCGCCGGCTGGTATTACGGCATGAAGCCGGGCGGCGAGGTGACGCCCGATACGCTCGCCCCGCACGGCATCAAGACACTGGTACTGACGGAAAGCTGCGTCCATCTCGACAAGCACCGGCCCGCCGCCTCGATGGACCTGCTCTATGGAGACGTCGAAAAGCTGGGCAAGATCTTCGGCAAGGAGGCCGAGGCGGAAAAGCTTGTTTCGGGCTGGAAAGCGCAACTCTCGGAGATCACCGCGAAGGTCGGCGACCGCAAGGGCACGCGCGTCTTCCTCTATGATTCCGGCGAAGACAAACCCTTCACCGCGGGCAAGTTCGCGATCCCGAGCGCCATGATCGCTGCTGCCGGCGGCGACAACATCATGGCCGATATGGAGACGAGCTGGGGCGATACGGATTGGGAGACGGTAGCAGCCCGCAACCCGCAATTCCTCATCCTGCTCGATTACCAGGATGGTGCCGGCTACAGGAAACTGCTTGATTTCCTCAAGGCGCATCCAGCGATGAAGGAGACCGACGCGGTCAAGAACGAGCGCTTCGTGGCGCTGCGCTATGCCGAACTGACGCCAGGACCCGCCAATATCGAGGCGATCGGCAAGATCGCCAGGGCGATGCACCCGGAAGCGTTCTGAGCTTGCTGCTGCTGCACAAGCCATTCGTACCGGCCATGGTGGCTGGAGCGGCAGCGATGGCCGCTCTGGCGCTGTTGTCGATCGCCTATGGCTCGACGGTGATCCCGCTGGCGGATGTCGTTGGCGCGCTGGCGCATGCGGTTGGACTGGACGCGCATCCGGTGCCTGGACCGGTCGGCAAGATCGTCGTCGACCTCAGGCTGCCGCGCACGCTGCTGGCGATCGCGGTCGGCGCTGGACTGGGCGTCGTTGGCGTCTTGCTCCAGACCGTGACGCGCAACGACCTCGCCGACCCGTTCCTGTTCGGCCTCTCCTCCGGCGCGGCCGCTGGCGCGGTTTCCGTCATCACCGTTTTCGGCGACAGTTTCGGCATCTGGACCTTGCCCATTGCCGCCTTCACCGGCGGCATGCTGGCCGCTGGCATTGTCCTTCTGCTGGTCTCGCGGGTGAGGGGGCAGGGTCCGGAGCGATTGATTCTGGCCGGGCTTGCCGTCTCCTTCATCTTTACCGCGCTCACCAACTATCTCGTCTTCGCCGGCGACCAGCGCGCCGCCCATTCGGTGCTGTTCTGGACCATGGGCGGGCTCGGGCTGGCGCGCTGGGACAATATTGGTTTGGCCGCGCTCGGCGCGGCCATCATCCTTGCCTACGGGTTGTGGAACCACCGCAGGTTCGACGCCTTCCTCGCCGGTGAAAACGCCGCCGAAAGCCTCGGCGTGCCGGTGGCACGGATGCGCCGCACCACCTTTCTCGTCGCCGCACTTGCGACCGCGATCTTGGTCTCGGTCGCCGGCGTCATCGGCTTTGTCGGCCTGATGATCCCGCATCTGTGCCGGCCACTAGCCGGCCCGTTGCATCTGCGTCTGATCGCCAGCTCAGCGCTGTTCGGGGCGGTGCTGCTTTTGGCCAGCGACCTCCTCGCACGCACAGTGCTGCCGCCGCAGGAGCTGCCGATCGGTATCATCACCAGCTCGCTCGGCGCCTTCGTCGTCGTTACGATGCTTGTTCGCAACCGCCTTTGAAGCGGCGCCGAGGGGATTGGAATTCCACTCAGGTCCGAGCGCTGTGCCGTCCATCGTTCGCTAATCATGATTGCATCGCCGGACTGTCATGCAGATTTGCCGGCTTCTGGCACAACGCCGCATCTTGAATGATAAGCACGCTTATTATATATACCGCTCATGGTTTCCGACGGCATCGACAGATTGGGCTTTTTGATCCACGACGTGCAGCGCCTGATGCGCAAGCGCTTCGAGGCGCGCGCCAGTGGGCTTGGCCTTTCCTCGGCGCAATGGCGGCTTATGGTCCGCGTTGCCAAGGAAGAAGGCATAACCCAGGCACGGCTTGCCGAGCTTCTCGAAATCGAGCCGATCAGCGTGTCGCGCCTTGTCGACCGCATGGAAGAGGGCGGCTGGATCGAACGCCGTGCCGACGCAGCCGACCGCCGGGTCCGCATGATCTTTCCGACCGCCAAGGCGAGCGAGGCCTATGCCGAGGTCAAGAGCCTCGCCGGCGAAGTCTATGAAGTATCGCTGACCGGCGTGTCGCCGGAAGATCGCCGCGTCCTGATCAAGGCCCTTGACGTGATGGTCGAGAACCTGACGGACGCCGAGGCGTCCTGCGGAAAAATCAAGAGTGCAGAAGGCGCAGCAACATGAACGCGGTAGCCAAGATAGACAAGAATGTGGCCGAGCTGGAGCTGGAAGCTCCCGCGCAGCCGGCGGCAACCCCCGTGGCGGTCGCTCCGTCGGTAGCACCGGCGCCGGTGGCGCCGAACAAGAAGCGCCGCCTTGGTCGTTTCCTGCTGATGGTCGCGCTGCCTGCGGCGCTTGTCGCCGGCGGCGCCTACGTCTGGGTGACCGGCGGTCGCTACCAGGAGACCGAGAACGCCAATCTGCAGCAGGCCAAAGTGTCGATCGCCTCGGATACGGCGGGCCGCATCGTTCAGGTCGATATTGCCGACAACCAGTCCGTCAAGCAGGGTGATGTGCTGTTCGCCATCGATCCCGAGCCCTATCGGATTGCGCTGGCCCAGGCCGACGCGGCGGTGGCCGGTGCGCGCCTCAATGTCGAGCAGCTGCGCGCGGCCTACAGCCAGGCGACGTCGCAGGAGAAATCCGACGCCAGCGAAGTCGACTACGCGCAGTCGCAATACGACCGCGCCGCCGACCTCTCGCGCAAGGGCATCAATGCCAAGTCTTCGCTGGATCAGGCCAAGAACGATCTCGACAAGGCCAAGCAGCAACTGGCTGTGGCCCAGCAGGGCATCGTCAGCGCCAAGGCGGCACTTGGCGGCAATCCGGACATCGAGACCGACAAGCATCCGACCGTGATGGCGGCGCTCGCGGCGCGCGACAAGGCTGCCTACGACCTGGCGCAAACCACGGTCAAGGCGCCTGCTGACGGTGTTATCAGCCAGGCCTCTTCGTTCAAGGTCGGCCAGTATGTCGGCTCGGGTACGCCACTGTTTTCGCTGGTCGAAACCGGCGACACCTGGATCGATGCCAATTTCAAGGAAACCCAGCTCACCCACATGAAACCCGGCCAAAAGGCCGAGATCGTGGTCGACACCTATCCGGGCCGGACTTTCGAGGCCACGGTCAAGGCGATCGGTGCCGGCACGGGGGCCGAGTTCTCGCTGCTGCCCGCCCAGAATGCCACCGGCAACTGGGTCAAGGTCACCCAGCGCATTCCGGTGCGCCTGGAACTGACCGACGCCGACGCCAAGATGGCGCTGCGCACCGGCATGAGCGCGACCGTCACCGTGGATACCGGCGTTGCGCGCGGCTTTCCGAGCATCTTCGGCCACGCCACGGCGGGCGAGCACTAGAGCATGATCCCGAAAAGTGGGAACCGGTTTTCGGAAAAGATCATGCTCGAACAAAGAGATAGAGCCCCATCCCGATTCCATCGGGATGGAACCGGCTCTAAACACAATACTCGCCGCTTTGGCGAGGTGAATGACAGGATTGGTCCGATGGGAGGCAGGCTAAGGGTTAGGGGGTTGAACCGGGCCGCGTTGTGGCCTGGCCAAAACCCTTACAACCCGATGCGGGCCTTTTCGGTCCTCAGGTTTCCGGGCGGCGGGCATCCGCTCAATCGAGACACTCGGTCGATGTAACCCCCACATCGATAAGTCGCGTCCCACCGCGATGAGGGTCTCCACACGGAAGGCCTCGCCGTCCGGAAACCTGTGCATCGGCCCGAAATCGGAATCGATTTTCGGAAAGCACGATGCGCAGACTCTGAAGTACTAGAGCGTACTTTGCGCGTCCAAATGGACGCACGTCGCTCTAGTCTACACGTTTTTGTTACCTGTCGGAAGTTCCGCATCATGAGCACGCCAGAACCCTTTCGCGAAGTGCCGCACCGCGGCCTGATCACCGTTGCGCTCATGCTGGCGACGATCATGCAGGCGCTCGACACCACGATCGCCAACGTCGCGCTGCCGACCATGACCGGCGATCTCGGTGCCTCTCCGGACAACATCAACTGGGTGCTGACCTCCTATATCGTTGCCGCCGCCATCATGACGCCGGTGACCGGCTGGCTGGCAGATCGGCTCGGCCGCAAGGAACTGTTCCTGACGGCGGTGGTCGGCTTCACCATCTTCTCCATGCTGTGCGGCATCGCCTGGAGCCTGGAGTCCATGGTGTTCTTCCGGCTGATGCAGGGCGTGTTCGGCGCTGCCATCGTGCCGCTGTCGCAAACCTTCCTGCTCGACATCAATCCGAAGGAACGTCACGGCCAGGCCATGGCCATCTGGGGCGCCGGCATCATGCTGGGGCCGATCCTGGGCCCGACGCTCGGTGGCTGGCTGACCGAGAATTTCAACTGGCGCTGGGTGTTCTTCATCAACCTGCCGGTCGGCATCCTCGCCTTCCTTGGCATGGCCGCCTATCTGCCGGCCGTTGCAAGGCGGATACGCAGCTTCGATTTCTTCGGCTTCGCCATGATATCGCTCGGCGTCGGCGCGCTGCAGCTGATGCTGGATCGCGGCGGCGAGGTCGACTGGTTTTCCTCGGTCGAGATCTGGATCGAGCTTGGTCTCTCGCTGACCGGCTTCTGGGTGTTCATCATTCACACGATGACGGCTGAACATCCCTTCATCGACCCCAAGATCTTCCTCGACCGCAATTTCGTGACCGGGCTGGCGTTCATCTTCATCATGGGCGTGCTCATCCTTGCGAGCATGTCGCTGCTGCCACCAATGCTGGCGACCATCTTCGGCTACCCGACCATGACCATCGGTGTCGTCATCGGCCCCCGCGGTATCGGCACGATGATTGCGATGCTCCTGGTCGGCCGCATCATGCACAGGATCGATGCCAGGATCCTCGTCGTCATCGGCTTCCTTTTGACCGCGCAGTCGCTCTACACCATGTCGAGCTTCTCGCCGCAGATGGACAACTGGTTGATCCTCAGTTCCGGCGTCATCCAGGGCCTGGGAATGGGCATGGTGTTCGTACCGCTGTCGACCGTGGCTTTCGCCACGCTCGACGCGCGCTACCGCACCGATGCCACGGCGCTGTTCAGCCTGGTGCGCAATCTTGGCTCGTCGATCGGTGTGTCGGTCGTCACGGTTCTCCTGGTGCGCAACACGCAGGTCAACCACAGCGAGCTCTCGGCTTTTATCAATCCGTTCAATCCCAATCTCTGGGCGGCCTCGCCGGCAGCCGCGGGCGGCGACCCTACGGCGCTTTCCCAGATGGATAGAATGGTCAATATCCAGGCGATGATGATTTCTTACGTCAACGACTTCAAGCTGCTGATGATGATGACGCTGCTCGCCGTCCCGTTTGTTTTCCTGCTGCGCAAGCCGAAGGCTAGCCCGGCCGCCGGTGGCGCGCCTGCCGCGCATATGGATTGACGTTTGGGGCCGGCTGGACACGCCTGTCGCGCCGTCCGCCCCGGCAGGATTGACGATCTCCTGCGCCAAGCCGGCATTAGGTCGTCCTGACTTTGAGTTGGTTCACCTACCATTAGTACATCCGGACCAATATGCGCTCGCTTCTAGCGTGCAGCGAGCTTTTGCTTTGCTCCAGGCGACAGGCCGGAGGAACTCTGTTTGGTCATGAAATCAGCGAGGCAACCCACCGAGGCGCCCGAATCGGCCAATTTGGCCGCGCTGGCAAAACTGGCGGGTGCTTCGTACGAAGTCCTCGAGCGTGAGCTTCGGGCTACGATCGTGACCCTCGAGGAGCAGGCGCTGCGATTTGAGACGGCGATCGACAACATCTCGCAAGGCATCTGCTTTTTCGACGCCGATGAACGGCTGATCCTGTGCAACCGCCGCTATGCGGAAATCTACCGCATAGCGCCCGAGCAATTGCAGCCGGGCCTGGCGCTGCGCGAAATCGTCGAACGCCGCATCGCCGCCGGGACGTCGGCAATGGCGGCCGATACCTATCTCGCATTGGCTCGGGCGGTCAATTCGGGCACGGCTTCGGGAAATTGGACCGCCAACCTTGCCGACGGTCGAACTATCCAGGTCTGCCATCAGCCGATGGCTGACGGCGGATGGGTGGCTACACATGAGGACATTACGGAACTCACGGCCAACCGCCTGATCGTCGACGAGCGCATTTCGCTGCAAACGCTGATCGACTGGGTGCCCGACTATCTATGGGTCAAGGACACCGAAAGCCGTTTCGTCGTCGTCAACATGGCCCTTGCGACCGACAGCGGCCGGGACAAGACCAGCGACATGATCGGCTTGACCGATTTTGATCTCCATGCAGCGGACCTTGCACAGAAATTTCGCGCCATCGAACAGGGCGTGCTGAGCAGCGGGCAGCCGATGATCGACGAGGAAGAGTTTGTTGTCGATGCGTCAGGCGCCGGCAGATGGCTCTCATCGACGAAGGTACCGTTGCGCAACGCTAAAAATGACGTCTTCGGTCTGGTTGGCATCGCCCGCGACATCTCCGCCCGCAAGCGAGCAGATGTCCTTCGAGACGGGCAGGCATCCATCCTGGAAATGATCGCGATGAGCGCCCCGCTCGAAGACGTGCTCGACCGCCTCATGCGCCTCGTCGAGTCCCAGTTGACGGGGATATTTGGGTCCGTCCTGCTGCTCGACAAGGACGGCAGCCACTTGCGCCATGGTGCCGCGCCAAGCTTGGCGAAAGACTATACGAACGCCATCGACGGGTTCGCCATCGGTCCCAAGGCGGGATCCTGCGGAACCGCCGTCTACCGACGGGAGGCGGTTGTCGTCGCGGACATAATGCAAGATGCGCTTTGGGAGGATTACCGCGAACTGGCAGCGCCTTACGGCTATCGTTCGTGCTGGTCGACCCCGATCCTGTCGCATCAGGGCGCTGTGTTGGGCGTCTTTGCGATGTATTCGATGACGGTGCGCGAACCAACCGAGGCCGAGACCCGCCTCATCGACTTCACGACGCGCATTGCTGGAATCGCGATCGAGCGCAAACTGGCTGAAGACCGGATTCACTTCATGGCCAACCATGATGTGCTGACCGGGCTTCCCAATCGCGCCCTTCTCGAAGACCGGCTTTCGCAAGCGATCTTGTACGCGCAGCGATACGATCGCTGGGTGACGGTGGTGTTCATCGACCTGGACAATTTCAAGCTCGTCAATGACACGCTGGGCCACAATGCCGGAGACGAGCTCCTGAAGACCGTTGCCAGCCGTATGGTCGAATGCGTAAGGGCGACCGATACCGTTGTGCGTCTGGGTGGCGACGAATTTGTCATCGTTCTGTTCGATCAACCCACGAACGTCGATCTCATCTCCGAAACCCTGCAAAAGATCCGGACGGCCATTGCAGAGCCGATTCAACTCGGAGCGCATCGCTTGAGAGCAGCAGCCAGTATCGGCATCGCAAGCTATCCCAAGGATGGGACGAGTCCGGACACGCTCCTGGCCAATGCCGATGCAGCCATGTATCGCGCGAAGGAATTCGGCCGCGACAATTTTCAGTTCTATGCCCCCGAGTTCAATCTAAGGGCCCACGAAAAATTCGTGCTTCAGGAGGAATTGCGAAACGCCTTGGTCCGTTCGGAATTCACCCTTGTCTACCAGCCGCAGGTCGATCTCCGGTCGGGACACGTCTTCGCGGTCGAAGCGTTGATACGCTGGAACCATCCGACACAGGGCGTGCTGGCTCCGATGACCTTCATTCCAACGGCCGAGGAGACAGGTCTGATCGTGCCGATCGGCGACTGGGTCCTGCATGAAGCCTGTCGGCAGAACAAGGCCTGGCAAGACGCGGGTCTGCCACCAATGACTGTCTGTGTGAATGTGTCACCACGGCAATTCAAGGAAAGGAACCTGATCGACCGCGTCGTCAACGCACTGAAGGACAGCGATCTGGAGGCGAGATATCTGGAGTTGGAGGTGACCGAAAGCCTTATCATGCAGGATATCGAACTAGCGGTCGCAACGATGAACGCACTACAAAGCCTGGGTGTTCAGATCTCGATCGACGATTTCGGAACAGGCTATTCCAGCCTCAGTGCGCTCAAGGCCTTTCCGGTCGCGCGGCTGAAGATCGACAAGTCTTTCATCGACGATGTCGCCGCCGACGAGAATGATCAGGCTGTCGCCAGCGCCGTGATTTCGTTGGGTCAAAAGCTCAATCTGAGGGTCATTGCCGAGGGCGTTGAAACAGACGATCAGGTGGCCTTCTTGCGCAAGCACAATTGCGATGAAATGCAGGGCTATCATTTCAGCAAACCGATCTCCGCCCATGACATCGAGAAATTGCTCGACGGTGGCCGCAAGGATTGACGGGCTGGAGCCCCCGGCGGTGGCCCGCCCGCCGTGGCGCCACTGTCAGATACGATTCCCTGATGCCGGATCGAAGAAATGCACCGTCGATTTTCGCAAGGACAGCATGACGGTCTCATCCGGCCGCAGACTGACGCGCTCGCGCAGCACGCAGACAAGTTCATGCCCCGCCATTTCGACCGAAAGATGCGTCTCCGCGCCCGTCGGCTCGACGACGATCACCTTGGCCGGGGCGCCGCTCTTTCTGTCGATATGAATGTCCTCCGGACGCACGCCAAGCACGAGGCGCCGCCCTGCCGCGGCAGCGGGAATGGCGGGGAGCGGGACGATCGATCCGTCGTCTAGTTCGAGGCCGGGCTGCGGATTGTCGCGCACCGTCCCTTCGATGAAATTCATCGCCGGCGATCCAAGAAAGCCGGCGACGAACATGTTGACCGGCCGGTCGTAGAGCTCGAGCGGGCTTCCGACCTGCTCGATCCTGCCGCCGTTGAGCACCACGATCTTGTCGGCCATCGTCATCGCCTCGATCTGATCATGGGTGACGTAGACAATGGTCGATTTCAGCCGCTGGTGCAGCGCCTTGATCTCGGAGCGCATCTGCACGCGCAGCTTGGCGTCGAGGTTCGATAGCGGCTCGTCGAAGAGAAAGACCTTGGGGTCGCGCACGATGGCGCGGCCCATGGCGACGCGCTGGCGCTGGCCGCCGGACAACTGGCGTGGATAGCGGCCAAGCAGCGGTTCAAGCCCAAGGATCGATGCCGCAGTGCCGACCTTCTCCTTGATCTCGGCTTTCTTGGCACCGGCAAGTTCGAGGGCGAAACCCATATTCTGCGCCACTGTCATCTGCGGATAGAGCGCGTAGTTCTGGAACACCATGGCAATGTCGCGTTCCTTCGGCTGCAGATGGTTGACCACGCGCTCCCCGATCGAGATCTCGCCGCTCGAGATGGTTTCGAGCCCGGCAATCATGCGCAGTAATGTCGATTTTCCGCAGCCCGAAGGACCGACCAGGATGACGAACTCGCCATCCTTGATGTCGACGCTGACCCCATGGATCACCGGCGTCGCACCATAGGACTTCTTCACGTCGACGATCTGGACAGAAGACATTGAGCGGACCTCTGCTAGCGCCTTGGCCTGACGCGGATGGCTTGACAGGGCTTGCCGGGCAGTTCGACTGCGAAGGCAGCGTCGGCCTTGCCGCCGCGCACGACCGAACCATGGCGTGTCGGATGCGGGATCGGCGCCGCCACTTTCTTCGCCCGCGTCACGGTCATTTCCCAGGCGTCGATTATGTCGACGTCATAATCGCCATCTTCCATCGGCAGGCCGGTCGACCATATCACCGGCTGGTGCTCGCCAAGATAAATGTAGCGCAGAGCGCCATCGGCGGCGCCTGAAACACGACTCCACGGCCAGGCAGCGTTGTGGCCCATCGGCTCGAGCCCGTTGCTGACGTCCTCTTCGATAAGGCCACGCAGAAAGCCGATCCGCTTCCAGGCTTCGCCGTGAAGCTTGCCGCCCTTGGCCCACCATATGAGATCCTGAGGGTGCATGTAGGTTTCGCCGTGACCGGCATAGCCGCCACGCATAACGGTGATCCAGAAGCGATGCACCAGCTCCTTGGCGGTGATGTTGCCCCATGGGAAAATGATGTTGCCCTCATATTCGGGCTCATCGTTGACGACCGGCTTGCCATAGGCGTCACGCCATTCGGGCGTGCGCTTCACATCCCAGTTCTGGATACAGACATGGCTGACCCATGGCTTGCGGTGGTCGAAATTCATCGACTGCTCGCCATTGTGGATCGATTTCAGGTGCTGGTAGGGGTCGTTTTCCTCAAGGATGTGGAAGTAGCGGTCCCACTGCGCCATCGGCTTGGTGTTGAGCAGGAAGTCGTATTCGTTGGCCAGCGACCACCAGACGTTGCGATAGGCAGCAAGCCGGGCGGCGAGGTAGGCGACATAGCGGAAATCCTGAGCCGCGCTCATGTCGGCGTAGCCCCAACGGTCATAGGGATGGAAGACGATGATGTCGGCTTCGATGCCGAGATCGCGCAGCGCGCCGATCTGCGTTTCGAAATGGCGGAAAGCGATCGGGTTCGGCCGGTCGAAATCTTCCTTGCCGTCCACTCCGGCCTCGAAGATCGCATGCAGTGCCGGATTGCTGTTGAAGGGATAGTCCTTTGGGAAGACACCCATGCGCAGCTTGTTGAAGCGCGCCTTCTCCAGGGTCGCCAGCGTCTCGGCCTGCATGTCGAGCGGCTGGTGCGTCCAGGCATAGCAGGTCGTGCCGAACGGGAAGTATGGCGTGCCATCGGCATAGGCGAAATGGAACTTGTTGCTGACGCGCACCGGGCCATGATTGCCAGTCGATGGCGCCACGGCGTCGAAGGCGCCGCTCTTGCCCGCCAGCGACGCGCTGTTGGACTTCGTGGCGTAGCTCCAGCTGCCTTCGTTGTCCGGCATGAAACGCACACGATAGGTGCCGTCGCCATCATAGAAGCCAGGAACCGTGATGCTGCGGTTCGCCTGGGAAAATATGGCGGACAGTTCGACCTCGAGGAAGGGATTGCCGTCCGTCGGCCCCTTCAGCGCGATCTCGAATATGCCCCACTTCTCGACTGTCGTTCGTTCGGCCATGCGTAGTCCTTTGTCTGCTATTCCTTGACTGCGCCCGAGGTCAGTCCCGAAACGAAGTAGCGCTGGAAGATGAGGTAGACGATCGCCGCCGGCAGCACCGTCATAACGATCGCCGCGTTGAGCTGGCCGTAGTCGCGGGCGAACTGGCTCTGGAACGACATCAGGCCAAGCGGCAGCGTCCAGCGGTCCGGATCCTGCAGGATGACGAGAGCCATGGCGAACTCGTTCCAGGTGGCGACGAAGTCGAGGATCAGCAATGCCGCCAGCACCGGTAGCGACACCGGCAGGAAGATGCGCCGGAACACGGTGAAGTGCGACGCGCCATCGATGAGCGCTGCTTCGCTCAGCTCCTTGGGCACTTCCTTGAAGAAGCCATGCAGGATGAAGACCTGGTAGGGCACGCCGAAGGCGAGATAGGGCAGGATGATGCCGACATAGGTGTTGATAAGCCCAAAGCTGTTCACCTGCTTGAAGATCGGTGCCAGCATCACCTGGAACGGGATCATCGTGCCGAACACGATGGCAAGAAAGGCTACCTTATGTCCCCAGAACTGGATGCGGCTCAGCGAATAGGCGGCCATCGCCGAGATCATCAGCCCGAGCGGCACCTTGATGACGGTGATAATGGTGCTGTTGACGACCGTGGTGCCGAAATCACCGCGCCGCCAGGCGTTGGCGAAATTCTCCCAGGCGATGCTGGTCGGTGGCGAGAATGCGCCAGTCCCCATCACTGTCGCGTTCGACTTCAGCGACGTGAAGATGATGAAGACAAAGGGAGCGATCCAGATCACCGCAACGATGATCAGCGTGATCCACAGCGCCACCAGCAGTGGATCGATCCGCTCCGCGCCGGCTTGACGAAAGGGGTTGGCAACGCCGCTCATCGCTAGGCCTCCTGCCGCCTGAGCGTCCAGCGCAGGTAGGGGACGACGATGACAACGGTCATGAGCAGAAGCACGACGGAAATAGCGCTGCCGCGACCGAAGTCGCCGAGCTGCATGGCTTGCGTATAGGCCCACATGGCCAGCATCTGCGTCGATTGCGCCGGCCCGCCGCCAGTCATGCCGTAGACGATGTCGAAGGCTTTGAGCGAGTTGATCAGTGACAGGATCAAGACGATGGTGATGGTGGGCCGCAGCGCCGGCAGAGTCACGTAACGGAACACCTGGAAGCGTCCTGCGCCATCGATGCGAGCGGCTTCGATCAGCGTCTGCGAGACGCCTTGCAGCCCGGCCAGAAACAGCACCATCGAGAAGCCTGCAACCTCCCAGACATAGCCGATGAAAACCGAATAGAGCGCCACGCTGCGGTCACCCAGCCAATCCTGGATCAGGTTGGTCCATCCGGCTGTGGTGAGCAGGCTGTTGAAGAGCCCGAAGAACGGGTCGAACATCCAGCGCCACATGGTTGCCACCGCGATCGGTGCGATGATCACGGGCATGTAAAACAGCGCGCGCAGCGGTGAACGGCCGGGGATATTCTGGTTGAGGCCGAGCGCCAGTCCCAAGCCGATCAGTGGCGGAAAAATCACCGAGAGCGCGGTCCAGATCAGCGTGTTCCTGAATGCGACCCAGAACACCGGATCGTCGCCGAGCACGTAACGGTAGTTGTCGAGCCCCACCCATTGCTTGGCTGCGGTCAGTCCGTTCCATTTCATGAAGCTAAGCTGAATGACGTCCAGCATCGGGTAGAAGGCAAACAGCGCGTAGACCAGCACCGCTGGCGCGATCAGCACCAAGCCCTGCACCGCCGGATCCTGTAGTCTTGCCTTGACCCGCCTCGTCTGTGCCGGCGTCCGGTCGTAGCGGTCAGCGGTTGATGGACTTGCGACCATGACTCGTTCCAAGAACAATGCAAAGCAGGCCCGCCCCGGCCTATGCACCGGGACCGGCTGCCGGGAGGTTAGAGTAAGGCCTCCATTCAACCGCGCTTGGCGATGAAGGACTGCATCTGACTGGCTGCGGTAGCCGCATCGATACTACCGCTTGCGACCTCGTTTATCACGCGGAAGTACTCGGTGGTGACGTCGAGCGGAAACGCCTGATCGCCGTTCATGTAGACCGCCGAGTACTTGTTGAAGATATCTACCCATTTCGCATCGAGTGGCCTGAGGTTCTCATATTTCACGTGTTTGTTGACGGAGGTCGTGCTGAACAGACCCAGCGTGGCCTGCTGGACGGGCGTCGATGTGAAGTAATCGAGGAATTTCGCCGCGGCATCGGGGTTCGAGCTCTTCGTGCTGATGTAGTGGTACTCGGCGAACCCATAAAGCCGGTTTGTGTTGGTCGGGAATGGGAACATGCCGAAGTCGTCGAGATTGGCGCTCTCGGAGAGCTGTTGCACCAGCCAATCGCCCTCGAGCATCATGGCAGCGCGATTGGCGACGAACAGGTTGAAGGACTGCGCTTGATCGATGCCCATGAAGGGCGACAGGACGTATTGGTTGGTCCACTTGCCGAGCTCGGTGAACGAATCGGCAGCACAGGGTTCCTTCGTCCAATCCGCCTTCATGCTCATCAAGGCATCGTGCTTTTCTGCTCCGCACTTGGTTTCGAGCAAAACGTCCATCAGCCGCATCAGGTGCCAGTTGACGGTGCCACCAAAGGTGATGGCCGGGATCCCGGCGGCCTTGAGCTTGTCGGCTGCGGCCACTAGCTCGTCATAGGTGGTTGGTTCAGCCGTGATACCCGCCTGCTCGAAGAGCTTCTTGTTGTAGTAGATGGCCTCACCCTTGAAGGTGAAGGGAACGCCGTGCTTGCCGCCTTCGTAGAGATCGGCGAACGCGGCGGCGGAAGGGAGGAATCGATCACCCCAACCGTACTGCTGGTGGTATTTGTCGAGCGGCAGGCTGAGTCCGGCTTTGACGAATTCGCCACCTAGCCCGAGACCGGCCCACATGAAATAGATGTCTGGCCCTTGATCCGAACCGGCGGCAACGCGCAGTGCTGATTTGTGCTCGTCAACGCCCCGGTTTTCAACGCGGATCGTCGTGCCGGGATTGGCCGCTTCGTAGTCAGAGACGATCTTCTGCCAGGCCTTGTTGGCGGAATCGTTTGCGAAGGTCAAAGTCCAAACCTTGACCTCCTGCGCCGACGCTGTGCCAGCGCCCATCATCGTGACGGCGCCCAAAAGCGCTACGCACCACAGTTTCCTCGACGACTGCATGATCTCCTCCTTGTCGGGCTCCTTCGCGATGCGCAGGACCTCAAATGTCGACCATAGTTATACCGATCATGATGTCAACTGGTATAATGAGGTGAAGAGGTGGTTGCCGTGTGCGGATTCGACACCTGCGTTGGCCAAACGCACGTGAACGCTATCTCTGCAGTCGATGCGGCCGATATGGCGGCGGAACGCTCTATGCCCCCAGCACGAGGCACCAGTAGCGGATCGCGCTGTCGCGCCCGTCGCGCACATAGGCGAGGCCGAAGCGGCTGAAATCCGGATCGAGCATGTTGCGGCGGTGGCCGGCCGAATGCATCCAGATGTCGAATACTTTCTGCTGGTCGAAGCGGCCCTCGGCGATGTTCTCGGCCGCCGCGCCCCGTACCCCGTTGTCCTTCATGCGCGAGGCGAAATTCCTGCCCCAGCCTGTGGTGTGGCTCATGCGCTCCCGTGACGCCATGTAGCCGGCCTGCTGGAGAGCCGCCTGTTCGAGTTGCGCGTCTGCAACCAGCGCCGGCAGCCCGACAGACGTACGGATTCCGGCCAATGTCGCCGTGGCCGAGGACGACACACCTGCGCCTTCGCCGACCGGCACTGAGACGGTGCTGCAGGCGGCGATGCCGGCGAGCGCGGCAAGGCCGACACCCTTCAGCAGCGAGCGCCGGTTCAGGTTTGCTTGTTGATTCTCGATTTTCGCAAGGGCCATGCCTGCCTGACATAGTCGCGATGATGGCTTTTGCCGGGCAGGGCGACGAAAATCTCGGTCGAACCGATGGTTCCTAAAGCGCGTCGCGAATCATGCGACGCACTTTAAGTTCTCATTTTTATGCATGTCGTTATCGCAAAACCGCTGCACACTTTTGCGCGACATGCATTAGGCAGCGGTATCGAGATTTGCTTCCGAGGTCGGGGAACGATCGATGCGATCGTCTTCCGTATGCATCCACCAGGCGCCGAGCGCATCGATCAGCGGCACAAGCTTGCGGCCAGGCGCCGTGAGGTCGTAGTCGACGCGCAGCGGATAGCCCGCATGCGCCGTCCGCCGCACAATCCCGGCTTCCTCAAGTTTGCGCAGTTCCAGCGCCAGAATGCGGTGCGACACGGTTGGGTTGTCGCGTCTGAGTTCGCTGAAGCGTTTGGTCCCGTCCTTCAGATAGTAGAGCAGCAGGGTCGGCCAGCGACCGCTGAGCACACGCATGGTCTCTTCGATCGGGCAGCGCGAGACGACATCTTTCATGAGGGACCTGTGGCGGGCTTGGTTACAGAATAGTGCGTAATTTACATGGGGCGACCAGCGTTTAGGGTCAAGTTTCGCTGCGCGGCGTGATCCCTAAATCATGGAAGAGAAAAAATGGAACCTATCCTCCTTTATGGCTTCCCGGCGGGAAGTTCGATGGGGCTTGTCGCTGCCTTCGAACGCGTCGGACAACCTTATCGCCTGTGTCGCGTCGACATGCTCACTGAGATGAAGAACGATGCCTATGCCAGCATCAACGGCCGTCAGGAAACGCCGGTTTTGATCACTGACAAGGGCAGGGTGCTGACCGAGACCATGGCGATTGCCGCATGGCTCGAAGCCCGCGACGGTGAGCGCCGCATCAGCTTCGAGCCGCGCTCGCCAGAAGCCGACCGGATGCACCAGTTGATGGCCTTCGTGAACACCGGTTTCACTGCTGCCTTTAGTCCGCTCTGGGTGGCGTTCGAAATGGCGGCGGCCGAACCGGAACTTAAGGCGACCCTGCGTGACTTCGGCCGCAAGGCGGTCACCGACCGGCACGACAAGCTCGAGGCCATGATCGCCGATACCGACTTTCTGGTCGGCGATCGGCTGACGCTTGCCGACACCACGTTGATCGGCGTGGCGCGCTGGGCCGAGTTCCACCAGGCAGTCGACGCGGCCGCCTATCCAAAACTGGCTGGACTGCGTCGCCGCATCGAAGCCGATCCGGCCGTGCGTTACGCACAGGCTATCGAGAACGGTGAAAACCCCACTGGTTCTGGTGCCTGCCTTGGCCATGTCCCACTGGCCGAGGTGATCGATCGCTTCGCTGCCTAGTCTTGTCACGCATCTCAGCGCGGCGCCAAACTGTGGCGCCGCGCGGTAATCGCAGAGCCACAACCTCCCACGATCAGTCAGGTGATCAGGTGGGATGCGTTGACGCGCATCCAGTCGGCAAGCGAATCCAGCGTGCCACGCAAGGTTCTGCCCAGCGGCGTTATCTCATACTCCACGCGAGGCGGCATCTCGGCATAGATCTTCCGATAGACCAGACCGCGATGCTCGAACAGGCGCAGCTGCCGCGTAAGCTCCTTTTGCGTAATCGGTGCGACGGCCCGCTGGAGCTCGCCGAAGCGGAGCGGACAACCGGCGACGATCAGGCGGTAAAGAATGGGAATGGCCCATTTTCCCGAAACCAGATTGACGAAATCGATCATCGGGCAACGATCGGTCGCGCCATTTCCGCCTTCGACTGGCGGAGCCTCGATGGCTTTTGCCTGCGCCATGAAATTATTCCTTTAGTACCCATTCGGTGTCTACTATACAAAGCATACTATTGTGTCGACAATGCCGTTCTCATCGTTTTTGGGAAGGCAAATCATGGGTCGCTTGAAAGGCAAATATGCCCTCATTACCGGGGCAACCAGCGGCATCGGTCTCGAAACCGCGCGCCAGTTCCTGGCCGAGGGCGCGACGGTGGCAATCACCGGCAGGAGCCCGTCCGGGCTGGAAGCTGCGCAGCGCGAGCTGGGCGAATCGGCGCAGGTGATCAGGAATGATGCCGGCAATCTCGCCGATCAGCGTGCGCTTGCCACTGAGCTCGCGCAGCGCTGGCCTCGGCTCGACATACTCCACATCAACGCCGGCGATGTGATGCACCAACCGCTGCAGGATTGGGACGAGGCGGTTTACGACCGTCTGATGCAGACCAATCTGAAGGGGCCGTTCTTCCTGATCCAGGCCCTGTTGCCGATGTTTTCCAACCCGTCGTCGATCATCCTGTGCGGCTCGGTCAGTGCCCATATCGGCCTGCCCCAGAGCAGTGCCTACGCCGCCAGCAAGGCAGGCCTGCTGTCGTTGGCGCGCACGCTCTCGGGGGAGATGATCGAGCGCGGTATTCGCGTCAATGGCCTCAGCCCCGGGCCGACCGAGACGCCGGCCCTGGGCAAGCTGGGTCTGCCCGAAGCGGAAGAGAAGGCGCTGGGCGATCAGATACGCGCGCTGGTGCCGATCGGCCGCATGGGCAAACCCTGGGAGCTCGCCAAGGCGGCGGTGTTTCTGGCATCGGATGAATCGGGCTTCGTCGTCGGCACGGAACTGCTCGTCGATGGCGGCGTGGGAAATCTATAACCGCATTTACCGTCCGGACCATGGACGCGGCGACAATCACTCCTAATTCGACTATCATGGTGCCGGTACGAGAAGTGGCAGCTACGGGCGGCCGTCCTGGCGGTGACCGCCCCGACACACGGGAGGAAGGTTATGGCCGGCTTTCATGTCATGGCGGACGCGCGCGGAATGCACGTGCAGCCCACGGTTCGCCGCATCACCACCGCGGATCTCTGGGATGCGCTGCGGCTCGGCGCAGCCGATTTCTGGGCAAAGCCGTCGCACTATGTGTTCCTGTGCCTGATCTATCCGGTCGTTGGCCTGATCCTGACGCAATGGACCTCAGGTTCCAACGCTATCCAGCTCATCTATCCCTTGATGTCGGGCTTCGCCCTGGTCGGTCCGTTTGCCGCGATCGGCCTCTACGAGATCAGCCGCCGGCGCGAGCTCGGCATGAACACCAACTGGCGGCATGCGCTGGATGTGCGCCGCTCGCCGGCGCTGCCGGCGATCGCGGTGATCGGCATCATGCTGCTCGCTCTGTTCCTGCTGTGGCTGTACACGGCCCAGGCGATCTATACCGGCCTGTTCGGCGACCAGCCGCCGGCCTCGATCGGCGCCTTCATCCGCGAGGTGCTGACGACCAGCAAGGGCTGGACGCTGATCCTGCTCGGCAATGCAGCCGGCTTCGTCTTTGCGGTGGTTGTGCTGGCAACGACTGTCATCGCTTTTCCGCTGTTGCTTGACCGCGATGTCGGCGCTGTCTCGGCCATCGAGACTTCGGCGCGCGCGGTGATGGCAAACCCGCTGCAGATGGCGCTGTGGGGCCTGACCGTCGCCGTGCTGCTGGTCATTGGCTCGATCCCGCTGTTTGCCGGGCTCGCCGTCGTCATGCCGATCCTCGGCCACGCGACCTGGCATCTCTATCGCAGGGTGGTCGAGCCGGAGCGGGCGCAGCAAATAAGGCGGCCGATGTAGGAAGGCGTCCGGCCCCAAGGGGCAAACGCAACCGACCTAAAGGCCCACTAAAGACTGATCCATGATGAGCAAATTTCTGGAATTGCTCAAAAGAGTCGGCGTGTGAAGGTTGTCCCTGGCGCGCGCAGGAATCTAACGCGACCGCCGCGAGAGGGGCCGGTCCCCGGCTATATCGTCATTCTCCACAGCTTGAATGAGATCACAACAGGATCACAATCACGCGACATGAGTGCAAGTTGTGGATCACCAGAACGGACCGCTCGTTATCAGGAAAGGCGATGGTGTCCCTGAGCCGTGGAATAATGGCGGAGCAAGCCGATGGGACTGCTCAAAAATGTTTACTACCTGGTTTGCTTCACCACTGCAGGCTATCTCTACACCGCGCCCGCAAGTGCTGACCAGCCGGTGCAGTTTGAAAGCGCGGCTTCGGAGCCAACGTCATTTCAGGTGCGCAATGCGCAACAAAACGGGCACGTGCTCAAAGCTGTCTCCGGCACGCCACTGCAGGGGTATCTAATGCGGCCGCCGGGTGAGGGGCCGTTCCCGGCCATCGTGGTTCTCCACGGATGTTCGGGTCTATTCCCAAGTGTAAAGAAAACCTGGTCCGAGCGGCTGTCGTCTTGGGGTTACGTCGTCCTTGTTGTCGACAGCTTCAGCACGCGCGGCATAAAGGAGACCTGTGATGGCCTCCACTCTGTTGATCGCGTATATGACGCCTACGGTGCCTTGGATTTCCTGTCAAAAGACAGTTTTGTCGACCCGCAGCGCATTGCGTTGATGGGATTCTCCGCGGGCGGGAGCGCAACGCTCGAGGCCTTGCAACTTGGTGGAGACGAGCGGCTTATGGAGCGCAAGTTCAAGGCAGCGATCGCCTACTATCCGGATTGTTCGGCAACGAATGGCGACATGGCGGTCCCGACCTTGATCCTGATCGGCGAGCTTGACGATCGGACCCCCTCCAAGAAATGCCAGGAGATGATGGCGCAGCGCAGCGGCAAGGGAAGCACCGTGCAGCTTGACGTCTATCCGGGTGCTCGTCATGCATTTGACTTCCCAGGACTCCAGACTGGCACCGAGGAGTATCGGATGGAGTACAACGCGGCTGCGGCCGATCAATCCATAAGCGCCGTTCGTGCCTTTCTGAAAGAAGCTTTCAACGGCTAAGAACTGGGACCGCCGCTTGTCCTCAACGCTGCGCGTCGGTCGCCATCCTCAGGGCAAGCGCGGTCAGCACCGTGCCCATCATCCAGCGCTGGATCACCAGCCAGAGCGGCCTGCCGGCAAGGAAGACGGCGATCGAACCGGCCGTCACCGCGATGATGGCGTTAACGGTGAGGCTGATGGCGATCTGCGTGGTGCCGAGCACCAGAAGCTGCGACAGCACATGGCCCTTGCCGGGACTGATGAACTGCGGCAGCAGCGACAGATAGAGCACCGCCACCTTGGGGTTGAGCAGGTTGGTCATCAAGCCCATGGCGAACAGTTTGCGCGGCCTGTCCTTCGGCAGTTCGCGAACCTGGAACGGTGAGCGGCCGCCAGGCCTCACGGCTTGCCAGGCAAGCCATAGCAGGTAGAGCGCGCCGGCAAGGCGCAGCGCATCATAGGCGAAAGGTATGGCAAGCAGCAGTGCCGTGATGCCGAAGGCGGCCGCCAGCACGTAGAAGAGAAAGCCGAGCGCCACGCCGCCGAGCGAGATCAGTCCGGCCTTCGGCCCTTGCGACAACGAGCGCGAGATCAGATAGATCATGTTCGGGCCGGGCGTCAGCACCATGCCGAGGCAGACCAGCGCGAAGGCGAGATGGTTGGCGGTTTCGGGCATCGAGGCGTCTCCGGGAAGTACCTGACACGTGCCCTGCCTGGAAAGAACCCACAAGAGCTTGGCGGCGCCAGCCGTTGCGCCAGTGACGCATCGATGTTGGGCTGGCGATCCTTCGCGCGCCCCTCTGTACGGCCGGGGCGCTATCCCTCCAACCGTCCTAATCTGTCAGTCTTCGCGAACGCTCAGCCGACGATGCGCAGGTTGGACAATTCGTTGGCGATTTCCTTGAAATTGTCCGACAGCGTTGCCCCGGTCGCGTTCCAGAACAGCTTGGCTGGCTTGGTCGAGTCGGTCGCATCCTTGCGGAAGCGCGAGTCCGATGAACATTTCTTCAGCGCGTCGAGCGCATTCTTGTCGTCGGTGGCCGACAGGTCGAGCGCCACGGTCATGACGAGAATGTTCGAATTCTTCGCATTGGTGCAAAGGGTCTGCATCTGCTCGTCAAGCGCGGCGGTGTAGTTGCCGCTGGTATAGGTGGTCTTGCCGACACCGTCGCTGGTGTTCATGAACAGCCGGGTCACACCTCCCGACCCCGGATATGTCAGGCCGGTGTAGCCGTAGGCGGCGTAGGTCGACCTGTTGTTGGCATAGTTGCTGTCGCTGACGGCGCTATAGGTGTTGGCGCCGTCGGTCAAGACGATGACCACCTTGTCGTTGCCTCTTTCGTTGTTCGGCCGCCCCTGCGTGAACGGTTCGTTGCTAGACACCGTCCGCCAGCCCCAGGCCAGTCCTTCCGGCACGTTGGTGTTGCCGTTCGGCGCCATGGCGTCTACGGCGTTCTCGATCTCCTGTTTCTCGGCAAGCTGGCTCACGTCCTTCAGGGGCGTGATCGGGTTGGTCGTGCAGGAAGAGTTCGGACCATCGCCCGCGTTAGCCGACTTCGAGCCGTAGGGCTTGACCAGGAAATATTTGCGCATGTCCGATTGCCGCTGCGCGGCGGTCGGATCGGCGATGTAGGGCCAGTCGGCCCACCAGTTGTTGCCGTAATTATAGGAAAGGGCGGTGACATCATCGACGCCATCGCGGTTGAAATCGCGCCACAGCGTGCCGGCCTCGTCCGGTGCGAACATTGGCACGAACAGCGTTGCCGGGCTGGCGGTATCGGGCGTCGTGTCGTCGTCATTGTACGGATACGGCCTCGCCTCCACGCAACCCTGCCAGCTCGCATAGCGGCTGGTGGTGTAGATATATTCCGCAGTCCAATGGCCGTCGTCACAGGTGCCATTTCTCTTGTATTTGTCGCAGACATATTGCCTCGTATTGGGTACCTCTTCGCGGCCGGATTCGACCGTCATGTCGGCGTACAGGCTGAAGCGGGTCAGCGCCTGGTTTTCGGTATCGCCCCAGCCGCTGCCGCGCTTGTACCAGACGCCGCCGGTCTTCTCCGCGTATTTGTCTGGATCATTCGCCGCGGTCATCGTCGTCCAGTCGAAATCCTCATGCTGGATCGGGGAGATGCCGTCCTGATCCATCCAGCTATCCTGATCATGCGTGGGCCCGACATTGACCGATGCGGCGAATGGCACGAGGGAAAACTGCACCGGCTTGCTGATCTGCTTCATCTGCTGCGCCTGCAGCGCCAGCGTTCCGACAAGCTGCTTGGCGGCCGCCTTCAGCAGGTCTATCCGCTTCTGGCCGGTGCCGGAGCCCAGGTAGTCCATCGAGCCGGAATTGTCGAGCACGAGGGCGACTTCCAGCGTGTTCTTGAGGCGGATGTCCGAGCACGCCGTATAGCTTGTGTCCTTGGCGGTCCCGCCGATCAGCATGGCAGCGGCCGGCAGAAGATAGGGATGGTATGTCAGGGTGCTGCAGAGCTTCAGCGTGCCGCCGCCTGCATTGTTGTTGGGCAAGGTGACGGTAAGCACCGTATCCGCCGGATTGACATAGGCGAGATTGGCTTCGAAGAAATTCTTGGCATAGGCCTTGGCGTCGCTGTCGCTCGCGCCGGAGACGAGCTGCTGAGCGGTGGCGATGCCAGCTGCGTCCAGGGCGTTGAGCGCGTCCTGCTTCTGGCGAAGCAGTTGCGAGTAGTCGATGCTGAGTGCCAGCCCGCCCATCAGCGGCACCATGGTGATGACCGTCATCAGCGCGTAGTTGCCGCGCTGATCCCGCCAGAATTTGCCCAACATGTTCTTGATTGCCCCAGCAAGCCCAGTTACTGCCGGAACAATGCCATCGATCACTAAATTTCAGATTGCTAAAATATATCCAAGATCAGCTCGTCTTTTCAAAGTCGGTTAACTATTTCCCGGCACTTGGCCGTTCCTGATCCCCCGTAGGCGAGATGGTCGCTTTGAATGGACGGAGCGTTCATGTCGATGCCAGCCGCCATTGGCGAAAACTGGTGACAGGGTTAAGAGCTTCAGCTAATCCAGACCCGACTGCGGCGGACCGTCGGCTGCGGCTTCTGCAAACATCATGACCCTGGGAAAAGTGGTATGGCGCATTCGCCTGACATCATCGGCTCGCTCGCGGATTTGTCGGCAGCCTACGCGGCTATCCTTTGCGATGTGTGGGGCGTGGTCCACAATGGTGAATGGCATTTCCCCGCGGCGGCCGAGGCGCTGGCCACCGCACGCGCGATGAAAATGCCCGTGGTTCTCATCACCAACTCTCCGCGCCGAAGCGCCGACGTGGTGACGCAGATGAACGCGATCGGCGTTCCGGCCGACGCCTATGACCGCGTCGTCACCTCCGGTGACGTGACCCGTGACCTGATTGCGGAGGGTCCGCGAAAAATCTTCCATATCGGCGCCGACCGCGATTTCACACTCTATGACGGTCTCGACGTCGATCTGGTCGAGGAGTTCGAGGCTTCAGGCGTGGTCTGTACCGGCCTGTTCAACGACGAGGTGGAAAAGCCGGAAGACTATGCCGATCTCCTGCGGCGGCTGCGCGCCAGGAATCTGCCGTTTATCTGCGCCAATCCCGATATCTGGGTCGAGCGCGGCGAGCGGATGATCTGGTGCGCCGGGGCACTCGCCCGCGACTATGCCCAGCTTGGCGGACGCACGCTGATTGCGGGAAAGCCCTATGCGCCGGTCTATGATGTCGCGCTGAAGGAGATTGCCGAATTGCTCGGCCGCCCGGTCGAGCGCTCGGAAGTGTTGGCCATAGGCGATGGCATGATGACCGATATCAAGGGCGCTGCCGACAATGGTTTCGATGTGCTCTACGTATCCGGCGGCATCCACGCCCGCGACTATGGCGATCCGCTGCAGCCGGATCCGGCCAGGCTCGCCGCCTTTCTGGAAAAGCATGGCTACCAGCCGGTCGCGGTCATTCCGAAACTGCAGTAGGCCCGAGACTACAATAGGGCCGAGACTACAATAGGGTCGCTCCCATGGAAGCCTCGAAATGACCGAAGCCTTCGAACGCATTTCCGCAACCTCGCCGCTGCCGCCCGGTTTGCGCGGCGGCGTGGTGGCGATCGGCAATTTCGACGGCGTTCACCGCGGCCATCAGGCTGTGCTCGAACGCGCGCTCACCGAAGCGAGGCGACACGGCGTGCCGGCCCTGGTGCTGAGCTTCGAGCCACATCCGCGAAAGGTGTTCCGGCCCGACATCCCGCTGTTCGTGTTGACGCCGCCGCCGATGAAGGCGCGGCTTTTATCGCTTCTGGGCTTTGCCGCGCTCGTCGAACAGCCATTCACGCGTGACTTCGCTTCCTTGTCGGCGGAAGCCTTCGTGACCGACGTGCTGGACCGGAATCTCGGCATCAGCCATGCCGTGACCGGCTTCGATTTCCATTTCGGCAAGGACAGGCAAGGCGGCCCGGCCTATTTGATGGCGGCCGGCGAACGCCACGGCTTCGGCGTCACCCTGGTCGACGCTTTCCGAGACGAAGGCGCCGAGGTGGTGTCGTCGAGCCGCATCCGCACATTGCTCTGCGAGGGCGAGGTGGCCGAGGCCGCCGGCCTGCTCGGCTACCGCTTCACGGTTGAAAGCGAAGTGATCGGCGGCCAGCAGCTTGGCCGCACGCTGGGCTTTCCGACCGCCAATATGAGGCTCTCACCGGAAGCGACCCTCAGGGAAGGCATCTATGCCGTTCGCTTCCGCCGCGCCGATGGCACGCTGTATGACGGCGTCGCCAGTTTCGGCCGCCGGCCGACCGTTGACGACAATGGCGCACCGCTTCTGGAAACCTTCGTCTTCGACTTTTCCGGCGATCTCTACGGCGAGATCTGCGCGGTGTCCTTCTTCGGCTACCTGCGCTCAGAGGTGAAGTTCGACGGGCTCGACGCGTTGGTCGCGCAGATGAAGCGCGACGAGGCCGAGGCGAGGGCGCTGCTTGCCGGCGTCAGCCCGCTTTCCGAGCTCGACGCCGCCATTGCTTTCTGAGCCTACTTCTTCAGTGCAAGTCCGATGGCGATGAAGCTCCAGCCTTGGAAGATCAGGTCGATGGCCAGGAACAACCCCAGCACCCACAGGCTGTTGACCGGCCAGCCCATGGCGATGACCAGGCCAGCCAGCGCGGTGATGACGCCGGCCGCGACCAGCCAGCCCCAGCCTTGTCCTGGCTTGTGCTTGTAGCCGACCCAGGCCCTGAGCACCCCTGAAGCCAGAAGGGCGACCGCCAGCAGGAAAGTCAGAACGGCCGAGGCCAGCAGCGGATTGTAGAAGGCGAAGAATCCGGCCACAGCATAGAGAAGTCCGCTAAGCAACCAGTAGAAGAAGCGGCCCCATGTCTTGACGCCGAAGGCATGGATGATCTCGATGACGCCGGCCATCAGCATCAGCCAGCCGACGACATAGACCGAGGCGACCGTGGCGATGAACAGATTGCCGAAGGCAATGCCGCCGAAGATCAAAAGCAGCACGCCGAGGGCGACGAACCATCCCCATTTCGCCTTCGTCTGGCTGATTGCATCCTTCAAGGCATCGCCGTGCAGTGTCATCGCCCTTCTCCCTCAAGGTTACCTGGCCTTTTGCCGGCTTGGAGGGTAACGCCGATAAGCTTGCCCGTAAAGCGAGCAAGCCGCGAGCGCCACACTCCGAGTGATCCGCGCGCCAGACGTCCGCTTTGGACCAGAGCGGCCGTTGCGAACTCACTCGGGAAAGGTTGGTTTGCGCCGGTGAGTTCAATAGGTCATTCCTGCGGTCCCTTCACGCGCCTAAAGCAGACATCGCTATTGCAGGGGCCGCAGGTAGCTTTGCCCAGAGGTTCACGCAGCTCGACGCCTTCCAGCGACCCAGCTAGTCAATGACACCACAAGCCAGTCGCTTACCTGCGCTTCCAGAAGGCTGACTTTGGTAATCGTCCGCCTGGGCGTGGATCATCAACGCACGCCCAAGGATACCGGTCTTGCCTCGATTGAGTTCAACCTGGTCGTTAAAGACCTGTGCGCGCAATATCCCGTCTGCCCCTACGTATTGATTTGGCATATCCCCGGCGTGCGAACCATGTTCGCTCAAGAAGCCATGTTCCTTTCCCCCGGGATTGAAATGACCGCCAGCGGACTCGTGCCCCGAATTGTGGTCGCAAGAGCCGGTCTCGTGGACATGAAAAGCTACCCACTGGCCGGAAGGTAGGCCGGTGATTTCAAGCTCGATCAGCAAGCCCCTTGGCGTTGCCGTCAGCTGAGCTGTTCCGTTGTCTTTGCCCGCCGCATCGACGAAACCGACGGTCACGGTTTCCGCGTCTTGCGCGATTGCCACTGTTGCCGTTGCCGCGAGAGTGACCGCGAATAAAATAGTCTTCATCTTTCTAGCCCTAACTGCTTCATCTGCTCGCCGGTCGTCGGGGCCGTAAACGGCCCCCAATACGCTAACCGCTCGTTTCCTTTGGAGAAGGCACAGTCAACTTAGCCTCGAGTTGAGCTAACGCCGACTGAAGTTTGTCGCGCAGCCGCGCAGCCCTGGCGGGGTCGAGCCCGGCGGTATCGAGCGTCAACGACATGCCCTCGTCCATTTCCGTTATGACAGTGTCGTCGCGCAACTGTTCCCGGACACCCCGCACCAAATAAGGCACGATCGGTCTGCTGATCCCCTTCACGCTGATCTGCTCACCTGCCGACGCATCGACCATGTCCCGTACGTTGGCATATGTTTCGTAGCTGAGCATTATTCCGCCGGCCGGTGCAATGCTCTGCAGCCGAGCAGCGAGGTTAGCTTCGGCGCCGATGATGGTGTAATCCATACGATCGTCACTGCCGAAGTTGCCGACATTGCAGTAGCCGGTGTTTATTCCCATCCGGACACGGAAGGGGTGCTCGATGCCCTGCTGCCGCCATTTGACTTGCAGGTACTCCAAACGCTTTTGCATGGCCAAGGCCATACGCAGACATGCACGTGCGTCTTCGCGCGGGCCAAGCGTCTGCGGGTCGCCGAAAAACGCGAGAATGGCATCGCCGATGAACTTATCCACGGTGGCGCCATGAGAAATGGCGATATGCGACATCTCGGTTAGATACTCGTTGAGATGGGCGGTCAGTTCCTCAGGTTGCATACGCTCGGTCGTGGCAGTGAAATCCACGATGTCGGAGAAGAAGATGGTCAGTTTCTTCCGCTCTGCAGTCACCTTCACGTCGCGCTCGCCGCTGAACACACTTTTGTAGATCTCAGGTGAGAGATATTTTGCGATCTTAAGCGACACCGTTGCCAAGAAGTTGTTGGCCTCCTTCAGTTCGCCGTTGACCAGGGCGAGTTCGCGCGACTGCCGCCACTGCATTACGATGAATGCAACTCCAGTGGCTATGGCGGCCGCAAAATATGCGAAGAGATAGTGGAAGCCGATCGACCCTTGAGACAGGGGCTGCGAGACAGACACAGCTTGAATCCCTCTGACATCACCGACCTTCCAATCCTTCTTTGGGCTGTCCGCATGCGAGTTGTGGCATGCCACGCAGGGGGCGGTCATACGGATCGGCGAAGCCAGCCGAACGGTCGGACTCCAGCCACCTTCCGTCGCCTCAAGCGTTTGAACATTCGGGTCGGCACGAAACGATGCCAATGCCTTCAATTGAAAGTCATCAAGATTGTGTGGAGGCCGCCCGGCGAACGGATAGTCGGAAACAAATTCGTACCGGACAGTGTTGTCACGCGAACTGGTGAGACGCCCGATTTCCAGTGAGAACGTCGCTGGAATTGGAATCGCCCCAGCAACGTCGCGGTAGTTATCTGTCGCGGTGATTTTCGTATGCGGGTCCGCTTGGAGGATTCGCCCGACCACGTCATTGGCGTAGAACGTGCGAATGTCAGTTATGATCTTGCTGATGTCGTTCGCTTGACGTTCGGATAGTTGATGCGTGAAGTCACGCAGGTCGAGGACGACAGCAACTGGAAGCGCCACCAGGAGAAGGATCACTGCGATCGCAGCCGGCCAGATGCGACGCTCCCGCACGTTGTTATTTCCCTCTGAAGCCGGTTGCGCGCTGGTCACGGCAATGACCCTTGGTTAGCTGAGGTTGCCGCGCAAGATTGCATGAAATTAGTTCCGAGATTGTGTCGCTAAGGCGCGCGCTGGAATCGCGCACGTTACAAGGTGTCTGAGTGCATCTTATGCGCCCGCGCATGCGGCAGCTTTGCGCCTCATAACAGTCGTTGCCCCCTGCGTTCTCGAACAGCCATTCCCCGTCCGAAAGAAGACCTTCCTTCTAGCGGTTAGGCCCGCAAGCTGATGGTCGCAGTATACCGCCGGGTATGAGGCAGTATATGCGTCGCCAGAGCAGCTAATTTAGACTATTCTAATGAGTTTGCGCTACTTAATTGCGCCCCAGTAGCTATAGCCTGATTTTTGTATTACTCTTTTCGGTAGTAGATTGTGTACAATGGTCGATTGGATTAGTCGGTCATGGCCACTATCACAAAGAGGTACAAGCGCGACACCAATCGAAACTCGTTCATTTGTTGCTGGTCCGGGACACAAAAAAGGGACGCTCGTATCGGCTTAAGCCAAGAAGATTCCGGCTTGCGGGCCGGGTATTTTGCTGACATATTTATCTGTTTCTGGGTTTTACACTGTGGCAAGTGGGGCGCAAAGATGGCCAAGGAATCTTCGAATGCCGCTTCTTCAGCAAATAAAGCGGACGTAAATCTGATAAGTAACGCAGAGGGAAACGGGCTGAACTTCATGGGCGGCCAGGCTCGCGAGAGCGGGGCGTCCGGCGACGCTGTAGGTGTCGACAAGATACGTGATCTGCTGTTCGGCAACCAGATGCAGGACTATGACCGCCGCTTTTCCAAGCTTGAAGAACGGGTCTTGCAGCGCTTCAAGGATGTCGAATCCGAGGCCAAGCGCAATCTTGAAACGTACGAGTCAAATGCAAAGAAGCAGGTCGATTCGCTTGCGGGGCAATTGCGGAACGAAAAAGATGCACGAGCCGACGCCGACAAGGAGATTGACCGGAATCTTCGCGAGCAAAACCAGGCACTTGAAAAGCAGGTGCGCGCGTTGTCGGATCAATTGAGCGAGCTTGAGCGCGAAGTTGCGGACCGGATGAATCGAAACGATCATTTGCTGCGTGAGGAAATCAAGCAGAAGAATGAAAGCGTTCAGATGCTAATCGAGAAAATGTTTTCCGATCTCAGCAACGTCAAGACCGACCGAAATCTTTTGGCTGGCCTGTTTGTCGAGGTTGCAAAATGTCTAAATCAGGATCCCGTCGGCAGCAAAAACAACTCGGAACGTAGCTGGAAAGTGAGTTGATCGGAACTTGACGTCGACCGTCGACCCAATCAGCCTTCCTAAAAGAGCAGCTTCGAACGATACCGGGATTGATCGCGCTGCTCTGGCTAGTCTGTTGGTCGAAATTGCCCGGAATGTTGATCCGGACCATCGTGTGCGTGTCGACGGAGTTCCAACCGCCGATCCTCGCATGGAAACGCTGCGCCAGTTGCTGGTCGGCCGCGAAATTTCTGAGCTTTCACGAGTTGCGCACCTGCTCGACGAACCTGAGCAGCTTGCGGCCGCAGTGGGGGACGTTCTCCCCAGTGCAGCCGCACGTGCGGCTCATGCGCAACTCGGCGAGGCCCTTGCGCCAGCTGTCGAGAGGGCCGTGCAACGGTCCATCCAGAAGAGCCCCCGCACGCTAACGGATATATTGTATCCGGTGTTTCTGCCGGCTATTCGCAAGTCGATCGGCGAGAAGATCGACCAGACCTTTCAGTCGCTGAATGAATCTTTAAGACATATATTTACCTGGCGTGGACTTAAGTGGAGACTTGAAGCTTGGAGAACGGGCACAAGCTTTTCAGAAGTTGTCCTTAAGCATTCTCTTGTCTATCGTGTAGAGCACGTCTTTCTCATTAACCGCAATTCCGGGCTTTTGATTGCGCATGTAACTGCCGAAAACGCAACGAGCGAAGACCCTCAACTAATTTCTTCGATGCTTAGTGCGATTCAAGATTTTGTAAAGGACTCGTTCAACGAGAAAGAACAGAGCGGCCTGGACACTATCCGTTTCGGGGAGCTTCGTCTCTGGTCGGAAGTTGGCCCGTTTGCGACCTTGGTTGCGGTGATCCGCGGAAATCCGCCTGAGGAATTACATGAAATAATTCGCGATGTATTGCTTCGCATCCATGATGAATCCTCACAGGCTTTAGAGCAGTTTGACGGCGACAGTTCGCAATTGGCGGCCGTAGAGACGCAGTTACAGACCTGTGTTGAACTGAAGCAGGAGGATTCAAATCAGGGATTTCCGTGGCTGGTGGTAGCCGCAGTCCTGCTGGTTTTGGTTCCGGCAGGCGCTTGGTTCTTTCTTTCCTGGCAATCCGGGCAGCGCTGGCAGGCCTATCTGTCGCGACTGGGGACCCAGCCGGGCATCATCGTCGCCGAGCAAAAAATGCGCGATGGCCAGTTCTTTATTGCCGGCCTGAGAGACCCGCTTGCCGCCGACCCGCAGTCGCTATTGTCCGGAACGCAGGTCGATCCCGCTCGCGTTCATTCAGACTGGCAATTCTATCAGAGCCTTGAGCCGGAGTTCGTGTTGAAGCGGCTAACGGCGTCGCTGGCCCCGCCGGATTCAGTACGACTTTCGATCGTCGAGGATCGCATCGTTGCCGAGGGTGAGGCTCCCGACACCTGGATAGATCGGGCGCGGGCCGCCGCCCAACAACTTTCGGCAGGCGGACCGGCATTCGACATCTCCAAGGTTCGTGATGTCAGCCCCGAAGCACGCGCGGCGGAGCGCTGGCAGGCCTATGTGTCGCGACTGCAGACCCAGCCGGGCATCATCGTTGCCGAACAAAAAATGCGCGATGGCCAATTCTATATTACCGGCCTGAGAGACCCGCTTGCCGCCGACCCGCAAACTCTGCTGTCCGGAACGCAGGTCGATCCTGCCCGCGTTCATTCAGACTGGCAATTCTATCAGAGCCTTGAGCCGGAGTTCGTGTTGAAGCGGCTAACGGCATCGCTGACCCCGCCGGATTCAGTACGACTTTCGATCGTCAAGGATCGCATCGTTGCCGAGGGTGAGGCTCCAGACACCTGGATCAACCGGGCGCAGGCCGCCGCCCAACAACTTTCGGCAGGCGGACCGGCATTCGACATCTCCAAGGTTCGTGATGTGAGCCCCGAAGCACGCGCGGCGGAGCGCTGGCAGGCCTATGTGTCGCAACTGGGGACCCAGCCGGGCATCATCGTTGCCCAACAAAAGATGCGCGATGGCCAATTCTATATTACTGGCCTGAGAGACCCGCTTGCCGCCGACCCGCAGGCTCTGCTGTCCGGAACGCAGGTCGATCCTGCCCGCGTTCATTCAGACTGGCAATTCTATCAGAGCCTTGAGCCGGAGTTTGTGTTGAAGCGGCTAACGGCATCGCTGACCCCGCCGAAATCGGTTCGGCTTTCGATCGTCGAGGATCGCATCGTTGCCGAGGGTGAGGCTCCCGACACCTGGATAGATCGGGCGCGCGCAGCGGCCCGACAGCTTTCGGCAGGCGGACCGGAATTCGACATCTCCAGGGTTCGTGATGTGAGCCCCGAAGCACGCGCGGCGGAGCACTGGCAGCATTATGTGTCGCGACTTGAGGCCCAACCGGGAATCATCGTCGCCCAACAAACGGTGAGGAGCGGACATTTCTACATTTCCGGCCTGAGAGACCCGCTTGCCGCCGACCCGCAAGCTCTGCTGTCCGGAACGCAGGTTGATCCTGCCCGCGTTCATGCGCAATGGCAATTCTATCAGAGCCTTGATCCGAAGTTCGTGGTGAAGCGGCTGACGGCGTCGCTGACCCCGCCGAAATCGGTTCAGCTCTCGATCATCCAGGATCGCATCGTTGTCGTGGGTGAGGCTCCTGCCGCCTGGATCAACCGGGCGCGGGCCGCCGCTCAGCAGCTGTCCGAGGACGGAGTGACTCTGGATGTCTCACAGCTGCGTGAGCTGAGCCTTGCGGAACTCAACCATTTGAGAGAGGCCATCCAGGCGACCGCTATTTTCTTCTATTCCGGCAGGGTTGTGCCGGGACCTGAACAGACGCCGGTTCTCGACAGATTGGCGGATCAATTAAAGGAATTCGCCCAAAATGCCCGCAAGTCAGGCGTGACAGCGCGGTTCATGTTGACCGGCCATTCGGACGCCGTGGGCCGTGAGACGGCTAATGTGTCGATCAGTGCCGCCCGCGCCGAGACAGTTCGTGCGCTTCTCAACAAGCGCGGCGTCGCTCCGGAACTGCTGCAGGTTCGGGGCGCGGGCACCTTTGAGCCGGCGGTGCCTGAAAATAGTCGAACTGGGAGCTCCACCAATCGCCGGGTTTCGGTTACGGTGAACCTAGACTAGTGCGGAGCCCAGGACGTTGCAAAAAAAGATCTGCATGTTGGGCGGGTTCGCTGTCGGAAAGACGAGTCTGGTTCGCAGGTTTGTGCAAAGCATCTTTTCGGAAGCCTACTTGACCACGGTGGGAGTGAAAATCGACAAGAAGAGTGTCGCACTCCCAGACAAAACCGTAGATCTGATTTTGTGGGATTTGGCCGGCGAAGACGATATCGGCTCATTCCGCGTCAGCTATGTGCGAGGTGCGGCCGGGCTCGTGCTTGTCGTCGATGGAACCCGCGCCGCTACTCTTGCCGTGGCGCTCACGCTGCGCGAGCGGGCCGAGGCCGAATTCGGCGCCATGCCGTTTGTATTGCTGTTCAACAAATCCGATCTGGCCGATCAATGGGCAATATCGGATAGTGAGATTAACGAACTGAGGCAACTTGGATGGCAAATCTATCTAACAAGTGCGCTTTCGGGCGAATATGTTGATGATGCATTTCGTCAGCTTGCTTCGATGGTTACCAAATAGACCATGGGTGGATTGCCAAAAGAAGTCAGAAGCTGGATTTACAATTTCTTCTACAATGAGCACTCTGTCGCATATCTGAAAATTGACGACCAGCTTTGCGTAGCTGCGAAGGGCGGTAATGTTAAACATTACGGACTCTCATCACTTCGCATTGGTGAGCCTGTTGCCGAGCAGATTGAATTCATGGAAGGTTTGCTGCCTTGCCCTGAGCTTCCATATCATATGGCTATGGTCGAACTGCCCAGCGGGCGTGTCGCGGACCTTCATCTTTTTGCTGACAATGCCTGCGTGTGGCTGCTCTTTCTTGACGCCACTGCCGAACGCGACAATAGGCAGCGGCTTCAACAGAAGGCTTATGAAATGACGCTCCTGCAAGAGAGGGAGCGTCAACTCAACGAGAAATTGCAATCGACGAACGACGCGTTGAGGGAGAGCCAAGAGGGATTGTCGCGTGAATACCAGCGCGCCGAAAGCCTACTCCTCAACATTCTTCCGGCGTCGATCGCGGAGCGGTTAAAAGCGGACGAACAAATTGCAGACAACCACGCAGAAGTGAGTGTGCTTTTTGCCGACATCGTCGGCTTTACGGAAAGAGCGCGGAGCGTCGGAGCCGAGACGACGCTCGCTATTTTAAATTACTTCTTCAAGGCGGCGGATCTGCTCTCGGAACGATACGGCTGCGAAAAGATCAAGACAATCGGCGATTGTGTGATGGTGGTCGCTGGCCTGCCCGCCGCGCGATCCGATCATGCAGAAGCCCTTGCGCACTATGCACTTGAACTGCGGAAGGCGGTTAAGCTCGAACGCTTCGCGGGAGAACCGCTAAGACTCAGAATTGGAATTCACTCAGGACCAATCGTCGCGGGCGTCATAGGCAAGAGGCGGTTTGCCTATGACCTGTGGGGCGAGACCGTTAATCTCGCCGCCCGTATTCAAACGTCCGCGGAGCCCGATGAAATCCGTATTTCGGATGCAACTCACAAACTGCTTGGACCAGATTTTGCTTGCGACCCACTCGCGGAAACGGAATTGCGTGGCACAGGTCGTGTGCGAATGTGGCGGCTCCAGGCCTGATTTGCCGCTTGGCAGTGCCGACCCCGGAGCGCATCGCATCTCACGCTAGTCAAACATCATGGTTTCGAATGTTCGCAGAGGTGCGCGAAGCAGTCGACCACCGAGCGACCGCCAAAGGTCTATCCTGGGTCAACTCAGGACATCGGATCCTGAGATCTAACATCCGCTATCGTTCTTCCCTGTACCACAAGCGGACCTACTGCTTCCGGCCCTTTTCGGTCGTTCAATGAAACCCGTCACAAGGGCAGATCTTGCCGCGAAGCGGTCGTCTGGTCATGTCGGCTTTTGACCTTGCCTCCAAATGCGGCGCAAACGCCGGGCGCATCCTCATCGGCCATGTCACGGGGTCGATGACCAGGTCTCAGTGATCCTCGCGATGCAGTGTAGCGAGGATCAGCCCGAGCGCGTTGGGCAAAAAGTAGATCGTTCCTCCGAGCTGGTTCGAAAGTGGCATGGTCTTGGCTTCCCATGACAGGAAATAGTCGCCGGCGACGACCATGAAGCCGATGCCCCACACCAGGATTGCGCACAGGCAGCCCAGCATCATCCACGCTTTGCCATGAGCGAAATCGGTGCTGCTGCCGCCCAGTTTGCGCACCATGAGCACAAGCCCCACCAGTCCAAATACCCCTGCCAGCGTCTCGACGGCCATGATCCCGACGAGGGCCACAGGGGCAGCCCATGGCATGGTGATTGCACGCCACTGCTGCCACGGGTTTCCATAGGTGTTGGTCATTTCGATCATCGGCTTCACGGCATTCACCAGGGTGTCGTTGAAGTCGGTGGCGTCGTTCAACAGGCCGAGAAAACCCCATAGGGTGGGGAACAGTGCCATCACGATCAGCGCCAATCGTCCTACGCTGCGCGGATTGACAAGCCGCTCAGCAGCGGCTCCGGCGTATGAATTGTCTTGCATCGGAGTTCCCCCTCTTCTGAACCTTGCACTGTCGACCAATCGAAATTGGCTCGCACGGGGTGCACCGTGCCACTATGGCACGGACGCCGGGCGATTTCTCTCTGATGTTGGTTCTGACGGATCGCATGATGATCGTGGCATTGGTTCGTCGCTATATTTGCAAGCTGGCATTTGGCGTCCTATCGATGACGTATGGCTGCTGTCCGCCGTTTTCTGAGCTTGATAAGACCAGGGAAGCAAAATGAGCGATGTCGACCTCGATCTGACAGAGATCAACGCCATCCGCAACTTGCTGACGTCAAAGCCACGACCGGTGAGCTGGGACGAACGCCGGGCACGGCTCGACGAGGTTGGTTCGGTGTGGCCGATTGCCGACGATATCCGATGCGAGGATGTGGTTTTCGACGGCCTCGGGGGAGAGTGGTCACTGGCGCCCGGGAGTGACAGGGATAAGGTTCTGCTCTTTTTCCACGGTGGTGGCTACTGCTCCGGCTCGCTCAAAAGTCATCGTCGAATGGTGACCGAGGCAGGTCGAGCAATGGGAATGCGCACGCTTGCGATCGACTATCGACGCGCACCGGAACATCCTTTCCCTGCGCAGCATGAAGACGCGCTCACGGCATGGCACTTTCTGAGCCGACAAGGGATCGCGCCGGATCGTATCGTGGTTGGCGGAGACAGTGCGGGCGGCAACCTCACTTTGTGTCTGGTCAGCATATTGCGCGCGGCGGGCGAGCGGTTGCCGCGATGTCTTTGGCTGGTCTCGCCCTGGACGGACCTTTCGATGTCCGGTGCGACACTATCAACCAGGGACGCGATCGACCCTATCATCCACCGGGCGTATTTGGAGGAACTGGCGACAGCCTATGTCTCCCAGGGCGTTGGCCGGCGCGATCCCCTGATCTCGCCTTTGTTCGCAGATCTGAGCGGATTTCCCCCAATGCTGATACAAGTCGGTTCGGCCGAGACGCTGTTGTCGGATGCAACGCGGCTCGCGGAAGCCGCCGGCGCGGCTGACGTCAAAGTACGTCTCGAAATTTGGCCGCATATGATTCACGCCTGGCCGGTTTGGAATGCGGGATTGAGTGCCGGTCGCCGCGCTCTTCACAACGCGGGCACGTTTGTCCGCGAATATTTATAACCCTTGGGTGAGCAGCTAGGGATACGGCTATTGCCAAATTCCAACAGCAGCCGAGACATTCCAGGCTGGAAAGCGAGACGGCAGCAGCTGGCGCATTCCAGACGTCCTGATCCGGGATCGTGGCGCGCCATGCCGTTGGCTGCCATGCGGAACAGTCCGGCCATCGCCGCCGATGTTACGGATATTAAGTCAAATTTTACCGAACTGGCGCCATGGCTTCTGTGAAGGCTGGTTGTGTCGGCCGACGTATTCGACGTATGGAGTAACGATGCGTTCTGTCCGAGCGATCCCGGTGGTTCTGGCCGCCTTCATACTTGGGGCCGCTGGTGTCGCCGAAGCCGGCGAGGGCGCTTTCGGCTGGCTTCATGGCGATTGGTATCTGACCGTCGGCGCCACGGGCCTGGTCGCCCCGGATTTCGAAGGCAGCAAGAGCTATATGCTTGCCGCCCAGCCGATCATCTCGCTCGGCAAGGCTGGCCCCCAGGCCCGCTTCACCTCGCGCAACGACAACATCTCGCTGGCGCTGATCGACGATGGCGGTGTTCGCGCCGGCTTGACCGGCAAGCTCCTGTTTTCGCGCGATGGCGGCGATGCCGATGAACTGAAAGGGCTCGACCCGGTACGCTGGGGCGGCGAAGCCGGCGGCTTCTTCGAATTCTATCCGCTGGACTGGCTGCGCGCTCGCGCCGAGTTGCGGCACGGCATCCGCGCCCATAACGGCTTTGTCGCCGACATCGCCGCCGACGCCTTTTACGATGTAACGCCGGAAGTCAGGATTTCGGGCGGGCCGCGCGTTTCGTTCGCCTCATCGGATTATTTCGACGCCTATTACGGTGTCAACGCCGAGGAGGCCGTGGCTTCCGGCCTCAGCGAATACCATCCGGGCGGCGGCGTGAAGTCGGCGGGCCTTGGCGGCGCAGTGACCTGGAAGGTGACCGAGCCGATGACGGCCAGCCTGTTCGGCGAATATTCGCGCCTGATGGGTCCGGCGGCCGATTCCAGCCTGGTCAAGGAGCGCGGCGACCGCAATCAGTTCACGATCGGCGTCTCGACCACTTATCGCTTCGACTTTTCGATGTGAACTCTATCCCAGCAATCGGGTATCGACCGGATGCGTCGTGACGCCAACAATACGGATGCCGTCGCGGGCCAGCAGATCCGGGTTAAGGAGATAGTTCCTTGTGAAAGGGACGATTGCACAAGGGACTTCCATGACCGCGTGAGTGGCAGCCGTGACAAAGCCGCTGCCGAGCTGCCGCGTCATGGCCAGATCTTCCTTCCAGTCATCGGGCAAACCGGGAGACATGATGGCAACGCCATCCGGCACGTCGATCTCCAGCAACTGGTAGGTCTCGGGCATGTCTTCCGCATCGACATGGACCAGAATCTCGAGAAGCGCGGTGGCCGGGTGATCGGCGCAGTAGACAATTGGTATTCCCATGACATGCCAACGACCGCCGCTGACCAAACCGCCGACACCCAGCAGGTCGGCGTAGCCGGAAATGCGCCAAAGCCGCATATGTCAGGCGAAGATGCCATGGTCGATGCGATGCAGCTCTTCTTCCACCAGCGCTGCACCCGTTTCTGACTGCAAGAGGTTGATCGGTGTCTCGTTAAGCACCCTGCTGTGCTTGCGCAGCCAACGCTGCGCCTTTTCGTGATTACCGAAAACCCGGTCCGCCATCGCCGAAATCCGTTCAAGCCGCATGACGCGGTCGGACTCGGCGATCGTCAGTGTCTCGTTTCGCTCCCTGCGGCGCGCCAATGTCCGTCGCGGGGCGACGATCTTATAGATTTCGTCATTGCTGAAGCCACGCTGGCGAAGTCCTTCGACCCTGGTGACATGGACGAGAAATCGTTCCGTTGCGGTGTCCGAAATGGCGGCGCCGATACGCTCTGCCTTTGGACTTGGATTCGGCTGAACCTTGATGTGCAAGCTGGACATGTCTTGGCTCTCTTGCCATTTGCCCAAAGATATAGGCGCAATTGGCACATGATGCAAGGAAGCGGGTGCCAGCGAGTTCGGGCTTTCCAACGGGGCCGGCCTCGTCTAAAAGCCCGATTATGACGTACTTTGTCGGCGCTTTGGCGATTGCGATACGAATTACCGGCCCGGGGTTCCGGGCGGCCTGAGCGCCGCCGGAACCGCCGGGAATCTTGCGCGTGCCCTCTCGCGCTTTTTCCAGATCATGATAGTTCAACGCCCGAGCTCCTTTGCCGCCGGGCAATGCAGATGGCAGACCAATGACCGACATCCCGATGACCGATACTGTTGAAACGATCGACTATTCCAAGACGCTTTACCTGCCGCAGACGGATTTCCCGATGCGCGCAGGCTTGCCCGAGAAGGAACCGCTGCTGGTCAAGCGCTGGCAGGATATGGACCTCTATCGCAAGCTGCGCGAAACTGCGGCCGGCCGCACCAAATACGTGCTGCATGACGGCCCGCCCTATGCCAACGGCAACATCCATATCGGCCATGCGCTGAACAAGATACTCAAGGACGTCATCACCCGCTCGTTCCAGATGCGCGGTTACGATTCGAATTACGTACCCGGCTGGGACTGCCATGGCCTGCCGATCGAATGGAAGATCGAGGAGCAGTATCGCGCCAAGGGCAAGAACAAGGACGAGGTGCCGGTCAACGAGTTCCGCAAGGAATGCCGGGAATTCGCCGCGCACTGGATCAAGGTGCAGGGAGGCGAGTTCCAGCGGCTGGGCGTCGTCGGCGACTTCGACAATCCCTATACGACCATGGCCTTCCACGCCGAGGCGCGCATCGCCGGCGAGCTGTTGAAGTTCGCCTTGTCGGGTCAGCTTTACCGTGGTTCCAAGCCTGTCATGTGGAGCGTGGTCGAGCGCACCGCGCTGGCCGAGGCCGAGGTCGAGTACCAGGATTATGAGAGCGACACGATCTGGGCGAAGTTTCCCGTCGTCAGCCTCGCGCGGCCTATCATCACCGCCGAAGACGGGCAGCCGGCAACGCTGACCGAGACCGCGCTCGACTTGCTCGAGGCCCATGTCGTCATCTGGACGACGACGCCCTGGACCATCCCCGGCAACCGCGCCGTCAACTATTCGCCACGCGTCGCTTATGGCCTCTACGAGGTGACGGCGACCGAGAACGCCTTCGGCCCGCAGCCTGGCGAAAAGCTGATCTTCGCCGACGCGCTGGCCGAGGATGCCGCCGCCAAGGCAAAAGTCACCTTGAATCGTCTTCATAGCGTTTCGGCCGAACAGCTTGGAAGCCTTACGCTTTCGCATCCCTTCAAGGGGTTGAACGGTGGCTACGAATTCCCTGTACCGATGCTCGCCGGCGACCATGTCACCGACGATGCCGGCACCGGCTTCGTTCACACCTCGCCAAGCCATGGCCGTGAGGATTTCGATGCCTGGACGGATGCCGTATCGGATCTGCAGGCGCGCGGCATCGACACGGCGATCCCGTTCCCCGTCGACGATGCCGGCTTCTTCACCAAGGACGCGCCGGGCTTTGGTCCGGATCGCGAGGGTGGGCCGGCGCGCGTCATCGACGACAACGGCAAGAAAGGCAACGCCAACCAGGCGGTCATCGACGAGCTGATCAAGCGCAACGCGCTGTTCGCGCGTGGCCGGCTGAAGCACAGCTATCCGCATTCCTGGCGCTCGAAGAAGCCGATCATCTTCCGCAACACGCCGCAATGGTTCGTTTATATGGACAAGGATCTCGGCGATGGTACGACGCTGCGCAGCCGCGCGCTGAAGGCCATCGACGACACCCGTTTCGTGCCAGCGGCGGGCCAGAACCGCATCCGCGCCATGATCGAGGAGCGCCCAGACTGGGTGCTGTCGCGCCAGCGCGCCTGGGGCGTGCCGATCGCCGTCTTCGCCGACGAGGACGGCAATGTGCTGAAGGACGAAGCGGTCAACCAGCGCATCATGGACGCCTTCGAGAAGGAGGGCGCCGACGCCTGGTTTGCCGCCGGCGCCAAGGAGCGTTTCCTTGGCAACCACGATGGCTCGAAATGGCATCAGGTGATGGACATCCTCGACGTCTGGTTCGATTCCGGCTCGAGCCATGTCTTCACGCTCGAGGATCGCCCGGACCTGAAATGGCCGGCCGACCTTTACCTCGAAGGCTCTGACCAGCATCGCGGCTGGTTCCACTCCTCGCTGCTCGAAAGCTGCGGCACCAGGGGCAGGGCGCCTTACGACACCGTCGTCACCCATGGCTTCACCATGGACGAGGAAGGGCGCAAAATGTCTAAGTCGCTCGGCAACACCGTCGTGCCGCAGGACGTCATCAAGCAGTCGGGCGCCGACATCCTGCGGCTGTGGGTGGTGACGACCGATTATTGGGAAGATCAGCGGCTCGGCAAGAACGTGCTGCAGACCAACATCGACGCCTACCGCAAACTCAGGAATACCATCCGCTGGATGCTGGGCACGCTCGCCCATGACGATGGTGAAGAGGTGCCGCTGGACAAGATGCCGGAGCTGGAGCGGCTGATGCTGCACCGGCTGGCCGAGCTCGACGAGGTGGTGCGCCAAGGCTACGACGCCTTCGAGTTCAAGCGCATCACCCGTGCCCTGCTCGACTTCATGGTGGTCGAGCTGTCGGCCTTCTATTTCGACATCCGCAAGGACGCGCTTTACTGCGACGCGCCGTCCAGCGTGAAGCGCAAGGCTTCCGTGCAGGTGGTGCGCCACCTCTTCGACTGCCTGGTGAAATGGCTGGCGCCGATGCTGCCCTTCACCATGGAAGAAGCCTGGCTCGACCGCCATCCCGACGCTGTCTCGCTGCATCTCGACCAGTTTCCGCAGATCCCGGCGGACTGGAAGAACGAGGCGCTGGCGGAGAAATGGCGCAAGGTACGGCAGGTCCGCCGTGTCGTTACCGGCGCACTCGAGATCGCGCGCGCCCAGAAGGTCATCGGTTCCTCGCTGGAAGCCGTGCCGGTCGTCACTCTCGACGATGCGGCACTGGAAGCAGCGATTTCAGATGTCGATATGGCCGAGATGGCGATCACCAGCGACCTGGTCATTGTCCATGGCCAGGCGCCGGCAGAGGCCTTTACGCTGGACGACGTCAAGGGCGTTGCCGTGGTGGTCGAGAAGGCCGAGGCGAGGGGGCTGGTCAAATGCGCGCGCTCCTGGCGCTATACCGCCGATGTCGGCAGCGACGCGGAGTTCCCCGATGTTTCGGCACGGGATGCCGCGGTTTTGCACGAGTTGAAGTCGCTTGGTCGTATATAAGCCGGTGCAAAAGTGCCACGGCGGGCGGCTGATCAGCCCCCGCGCGTTGCCCTTAACGGGTGGTTGAGGTAAACACGCGAAACTCCGGCCGACAAATTGTCGCCGGATTTCCGTCGCAAGTGCATGGACGATGGGGACCGGACCTTTGGCCGGTGGCGATCGAGAGGCTGTCTAGAGTGGGACTTTTTGGCATGACCGAAAGAACTTGCGTGCGCATTGCGCTGCTGGCGCCGCTTGTCGTGTCGGGCTTCGCCCTCTCCGGCTGCATGGGCTCACCGACCTACGGAACGGACAAGAGCGCTGGCGCGCAGCTTGCCGGCGATCTGACCAGCGCCTTTTCAATCTCTCCCCAGCGCAAGGAACGGATCGACTACAAGCCGCGTCCTGAACTGGTGAAGCCGGCGCCGGGGCAGAAGGAAAACCTGCCGCCGCCCCAGGAAAGCATCGAGACGGCGAGCGCCGACTGGCCCGAATCGCCCGAGCAGCGCCGCGCCCGCCTGCGCGCCGATGCCACCGCCCATCAGGACGACCCGTCCTACCAGTCGCAGATCGTCGATGACGTGCAGACCGATCCGGCCTCGGTGAAGAAGGCGATGGCGGACTCGGCCTCCAGCCACCCGCCGGCCTGGTCACCGGCGGATTCGGACAAGGGCCGCGCCGACGAGATCAAGCGCCGCCTTGTCGAAAGCAAGCAGGGCGATCCGACCACCCGCAAATATCTCAGCGAACCGCCGGTGCAGTATCGCGTTGCCGCCGGCACCGCGCCGCAAGACGACCTCGGCGAAGACGAGTACAAGAAGGAACGTCGCCTCAAGAAGGAGGCGGCCGCCAAGAGCAAGAGCGGCAGCGGCTGGTTCGACTGGATGCCGTCCTGGTAAGTACCGCGGACACTTCGTTGCGTTGATGGCGCCGACCCGTTCAGGGTTCGCGCCGCTCCCGGAAAAAATCCTTCAGCAGCAAGGCTGCTTCGCTTTCCGCCAGGCCCGGATAAATGTCGGGCACATGGTGGCAGGTGGGTGATGCAAAGAAGCGCACGCCATTGACCACCGCGCCGCCTTTTTCGTCGGCGGCGCCGAAATAGAGCCGGCGCAGCCTGGCGAAGGAAATGGCGCCGGCGCACATCGCGCAAGGCTCCAGCGTGACATAGAGATCATGTCCGGTAAGCCGCTCGCTGGAGAGCTTCCGGCAGGCTTCGCGGATCGCCAGCATTTCGGCGTGCGCCGTGGGATCGGCAAGCTCGCGGGTGCGGTTGCCGGCGCTGGCGACGACTGTGCCGCCACTGGCGACCACCGCGCCGACCGGCACTTCGCCGCGCAGGGCGGCGGCCTCGGCCTCCTCAAGCGCCAGTGCCATGAAATCCGGCCGCTTCACGCGGTTTCCATTCCGATTATCTCCTCGCTACTCAGGCCCGATCCTGTTATCTACCCGCGCAAACGAGCAAAGGCCACATGGACGACAACGACAAGAAATTTCCGCGCCAAAAAGGTCCGGGCAAAAGCGGTTCGAATGCGGCGGGGCCGCGCCGTGATGGCGGCGCCGGCAAGGGCGGCAAGCCGTCTTTCGGCGCCAAGAAACCCTATGCGCCACGCGGCGCCCGGCCAATGGCGGCCGAGGGCGAGCGGCCGAAGCGCGACTTCAAAAGCGGCGACAAGCCGTTTCGCAAAGGCCCGCGTCCCGAAGGCAAGCCCTTCGAGAAGCGCGAAGGTCCGCGCAAACCATATGCTCCGCGCGGCGATCGGCCGATGGCCGCCGAAGGCGAGCGGCCGCAGCGCGATTTCAAGCGTGAGTACAAGCCGCGTGAGCCAGGCGAAGCGCGCGCTGAAAGACCCTTCCACAAAGGTCCGCGCCCGGAAGGCAAGCCCTATGAGAAGCGCGAGGGTCCGCGCAAGCCTTATGCGCCGCGGGGCGACCGGCCGATGGCAACGGAGGGCGAACGGCCGAAACGCGACTTCAAGCCGCGTGGCGACCGGCCGGCTGCCGCGGCAGCGGGTGGCGAGAAGCGCTTTGAGCGTCCCAAGCGTGATTTCGGTGATCGCGCACAGCACGACGCCGGCGATCGGCCCAAGCGCGACTTCGCCGACCGACCCAAACGCGATTTCAGCGATCGTCCAAAGCGCGATTTCGGCGGAGATCGGCCGCAAAGCGGCTTCAAGCCGCGGCCGCGTCCCGCCGAGGCGACGGAAGAGCCCGGCGAGCGCATCGCCAAGCGGCTGGCTCGCGCTGGCCTCGCCTCGCGCCGTGATGCCGAGGAACTGATCGCGGCCGGCCGCGTCAAGGTCAACGGCCGGGCTCTGACCTCGCCGGCCTTCAACGTCATGCCGGGCGACATCATCCATCTCGACGGCATGGAGATCCCGCCGATCGAGCGCACGCGGCTGTTCCTGTTCCACAAGCCGGCCGGCGTGGTGACCACCAACCGAGACCCCGAGGGGCGCAAAACCGTGTTCGACGTGCTGCCGGCCGATTTGCCGCGGCTGATGACGATCGGCCGGCTCGACATCAACACCGAGGGCCTGCTGCTGCTGACCAATGATGGCGGCCTGTCGCGCGTGCTTGAACTGCCGGCCACTGGCTGGCTGAGGCGCTACCGCGTGCGCGTCCACGGCAAGGTCGAGGAAAGTGCGCTCGCCAGTCTGCGCGAAGGCATTGCCGTCGACGGCGTCTTCTATGGCGCGATCGAGGCGTCGCTTGACCGCGAGCAGGGCTCGAACGCCTGGCTGACCATTGGCCTGCGCGAGGGCAAGAACCGTGAGGTGAAGAACATCCTCGGTTCCCTCGGTCTCGATGTGACGCGGCTGATCCGCATTTCCTACGGGCCGTTCCAGCTCGACGAATTGCCGGAGGGCCATGTGCTGGAGATCAAGGGCCGCGTGCTGCGCGACCAGCTTGGCGAGCGCCTGGTCGAGGAATCCGGCGCCAATTTCGATGCCGAGATCCAGAAACCGTTTTCCAACAAGCCGGTGCGGCGCACCGAGCCGCGCCCCGAAGAGGTCGAGCGGCCGAAATTCACCCGCGACGGCGAGCGCCGGCCGATCGGCGAGGGCGGGCTGATCAAGAACCGCAAGCGCAGGGAAGGCAGCCGCGACGAGGCGCTGGGCAAGCTCTCGACAAGTCCCGAAAGAAGCGCGCGGCCGGAAAAGAGTTTTGGCGAGCGAGGCCCGAGAGCCGAGCGCGGCGGCTTCGGCGACAAACCGCGTGGCGGCTTTGGCGACAAGCCCCGCTTTGGTGGCAAGCCGGGCGGCGGCAAGAAATCCGAGCGCGAGCAGCGGCCGATCGAGCCGCCAGGCCAGCGCAAGGCCAATGTCTGGATGGCGCCTGGCGCGCGCCCCATAGGCAAGGGCAGGGCGGAGGCCGATGCGGCCAAGGCGGCCGAGACCAAGGCGCGCAAGGCCTCGTTCAAGCCGGCCTATGGCAAGCCGACTGGCGCCAAGCCATTCGGCAAGCCGCGCGGGGATCGCCCGGAGGGCGGCAGGCCTGGTGGCGACAGGCCGCGCGGCGGCCCCAAGGGTCCCAGAACCAGATGAGAATCGTCGGCGGTGAGTTTCGCGGGCGTCCGCTGGCGACGCCGCGCGACCATGCCATCCGTCCGACCACCGACCGCACCCGCGAGGCGGTGTTCAACGTGCTGGCGCATCGCTTTCCGCAAAACCTCGAAGGCGCCCGCGTGCTCGACCTCTTTGCCGGCACCGGCGCGCTTGGCCTCGAAGCGCTGTCGCGCGGCGCTTCCTATGGCGTCTTCATCGAGGAATCGGCCGAAGGGCGCGGCCTGATCCGCACCAATGTCGAGGCTTTTGGGCTGACCGGGCGCACCAAGATTTTTCGACGCGACGCCACCGCCCTGGGCGAGGCCGGCACGCTTGCGGCTTTTGGTCTGGTCTTCACCGATCCGCCCTATGGCAAAGGCCTCGGCGAACGCGCGCTGCGATCGGCCAGGGCCGGCGGCTGGCTGCTCCCGGGTGCGCTCTGCGTGGTCGAGGAGGCGGCTTCGGCGCCGTTCGAGGTTGGGCCGGGTTTTGCTGTGGCGGATGAACGGAACTACGGCGAGACGGTCATCCGGTTTATCGAGGTTGGGTGAGGCGGTGTTGGCTCCCGCCAGGTCGAGTTCCTTCGCGCCCCCCTCTGTCCTGCCGGACATCTCCCCCACGAGGGGGGAGATTGGACGTCACGCCGGCCTTCGCCAATCTTCGGCATTGCAGGATGAGCGGAGCGCTGAAACCGCCAATCTCCCCCCGTGTGGGGGAGATGTCCGGCAGGACAGAGGGGGGCGCGAAGGAACGCCAACTGTTGCCGGATGCGGCCGTCGGCCGCCATGGAAGGAAGCGCACCGCCTTCAAAATGACGAACAATTCACTTTGCCTCGGCCATCAACCCTGCCTATCGTCCGCCATGACAACCGGAGCCATCGATGAAACCTTCTGAATGGCTGCGCACAACGCTGCTGACGACCGCGCTGGCGCTCACCGGCCCGGCGCTTGCCGCCGACGATGGCACGGTCACCAATTTCCTGCTCGACAATGGCATGGAGGTGGTCGTCATCCCCGATCATCGCGCTCCGATCGTCACCCATATGGTGTGGTACAAGATCGGCAGCGCCGACGAGCCGCCGGGCAAATCGGGCATTGCGCATTTCTTCGAGCATCTGATGTTCAAGGCGACGACCAACCATGCCGCTGGCGAGTTCGACCGCGCCGTCTCGGCCATCGGCGGCTCCAACAACGCCTTCACCTCCTATGACTACACCGCCTTCCACGAGACGGTGGCGCCGTCTGCGCTCGGTGAGATGATGAGCTTCGAGGCCGACCGCATGCGCAACCTCATCCTCACCGACGATGTCATCAAGACCGAGCGCGACGTGATCCTTGAGGAGCGCCGCTCGCGCATCGACAGCAACCCGCAGGCGGTGCTGGAGGAGGAGGTCGACGCCACGCTCTGGCAGAACCAGCCCTACCGCATTCCGGTGATCGGCTGGATGCAGGAGATGGAGCAGCTGAACCGCACCGACGCCAAGGCCTTCTACGACAAATATTACACGCCCAACAACGCGGTGCTGATCGTGGCCGGCGATGTCACGCCCGAGACGGTCAAGGCACTGGCCGAAAAGACCTATGGCAAGGTCGCGCGCGGCCCGGACCTGCCGCCGCGCATCCGTCCGGTCGAGCCGGAGCAGAATACCAGGCGCACGGTGACGCTGACCGACGCGCGCGTTTCCGTGCCGGCCTTTACGACGCAATGGGTGGTGCCGTCCTATCACACGGCAAAGCCCGGCGAGGCGGAAGCGCTGGATTTGCTGGCCGAGATCCTTGGCGGCGGCAATCGCAGCCGGCTCTACCAGCAGCTTGTCGTCAAACAGGGCATTGCCGCCGATGCCGGCGCCTATTTCCAGGGCTCGATGCTCGACGCCACCAATTTCACCGTCTATGGCGCGCCGCGCGGCGACGCTAGGCTGGCTGATGTCGAGGCCGCGGTCGACGCCGAGATCGCCCGCATCGCCAGCGGCGGCGTCAGCAATGACGAGCTGGAGAAGGCCAAGGACCGCTATGTCAGGTCGATGATCTTCGCCCGCGACAAGCAGGACGACATGGCCAACATGTATGGCGCGACATTGGCCACCGGCGGCAATGTCCGGGATGTCCAGGAATGGCCGGACCGGATCCGCAAGGTCACCGCCGACGAGGTCAAGGCGGTCGCCGCGCGCTATCTCAAGCTCGACCATTCGACGACAGGTTATTTGCTGCCGCAGACACAGGCGGGGAATTGATGATGAGCTTGATCTCCACGCGCCGGCGGTTCTTCCCTTCTCCCACAAGGGGAGAAGGGAAGGTGGCGCTCGCCCTCGTCACGCTGCTCCTCTCCCTCCTTTTCCTCATCCTCCCCCCACTCACCGCCCGCGCGGCGATGAACATCCAGCAGGTGACCTCGCCCAAGGGCATCACCGCCTGGCTGGTGGAGGATTATTCCGTGCCGATCATCGCCATTCGCTTCGTGTTCGATGGCGGCTCGACGCAGGACCCCGAGGGCAAGGAGGGACTGGCCAATCTGATGAGCGGCCTGTTCGACGAGGGCGCCGGCGATCTCGATAGCGAGGCCTTCCAGGCGAAGCTGGACGAGGTCGGCGCCGAGATGAGCTTCGATGCGCGGCGCGACGGCACCTATGGTTCGATGCGCATGCTGGCCGAAGAGCGCGACGGCGCGTTCGGCCTGCTCGGCATGGCGCTCAACCACCCGCGCTTCGACCAGGCGCCGATCGACCGCATCCGCGCCCAGGTCCTGTCCGGCATCATCGCCAATGAGCGCGACCCCAACACCATCGCCCAGACCAAATGGCTACGCGCCATTTATGGCGCGCATCCCTATTCCCGGCCCGACCAGGGCACCAGGCAAAGCATCGCCACCATCACGCCTTCCGATCTCGCCGCCTTCCACAAGGCGAACTTCGCCCGCAGCGGCCTGCATGTGGCGGTGGTCGGCGCCATCGACGCCGAGACGCTGAAGAAGAAGCTCGACGCGGTCTTCGGCGATCTGCCGCAAAAGCAGACGCTCGCCCCCGTCGCCGATATCGATCCCAAGCTCGGCGAGCATGTCGAGGTCGACTACGACCTGCCGCAGACGTCGCTGCAGCTCGCTTACCCCGGCGTCAATCGCCAGGCGCCGGATTTCTTCGCCGCCGCGCTGATGAACGAGATCCTCGGCGGCAGCGCCTTCACCTCGCGCCTCTACCAGGAAGTGCGCGAAAAGCGCGGCCTGGCCTACAGCGCCAGCTCCGGCCTGGTCGACCACCAGCATGCCAACGCCCTGATCGTCACCACCGCGACGCGCTCCGACCGCGCGGCCGAGACGCTGGCGCTGGTGCGCAAGGTGGTCAAGGAAATGGCCGATGAGGGCCCGACCGAGGCCGAACTCGCGGCGACCAAGAAATACATGGTCGGCGCCTATGCCATCAGCAATCTGGATTCTTCCAGCTCGATTGCCGCGACGCTGCTCGAACTGCAATTGGACAAGCTCGGCATCGACTACATCCAGCGCCGCGCCGCGCTCATCAACGGCGTGACGCTGGATCAGGTCAAGGCGGTGGCGAAGAAGCTGCTTTCGGCCGAGCCGTCGATCATGGTGGTCGGGCCGGCGCTCGGGGGCAAGGGATGAGCCCCACCTTCGGCATCGCCTTTGGCGGCGGCGGCGCGCGCGGGCTGGCGCATATCCATGTCATCGAGGCGCTGGACGAGCTCGGCATCCGGCCGGTGGCGATATCGGGCTCCTCGATCGGCGCCATCATGGGCGCCGGCATGGCCGCGGGCATGACCGGCAAGGAGATGCACGACTATACGCGCTCGATCCTCTCGCGCCGCGTCGAGGTGGCCACCCGCATGTGGCGCGCCAGGCCCGGCACCTTCGCCGAGGCGCTGCAGGGCGGCCTGCGCGTCAGCCAGTTCAATGTCGAGCGCATTCTGAAGGCCTTTCTGCCCGAAGCGATCCCCGAGACCTTCGCCGAATTGAAGATCCCGCTGAAGGTGACGGCGACCGACTACTACGGCCACAAGCTGAAAGTGATCAGCGACGGCGATCTGCATTCCGCACTTGCCGCCTCGGCCGCCATTCCCGCCGTGTTCCGCCCGGTGATGCGCGACGGCCGCCTGCTGATCGACGGCGGCATCTACAACCCCGTGCCCTTCGATCTCATCGAAAAGGACGCCGACATCATCATCGCCGTCGACGTCGTCGGTGCGCCGACCGAGGCCGAGCGCAAGCACCCGACCTCCGTCGACCTGATGTTCGGCGCCACGCAACTGATGATGCAGTCGATAACAGCTCACAAGCTGAAACAGTGCCGCCCCGACATACTGGTGCGCCCGGCCGTCTCGAAATACCGCGTGCTCGACTTCATGAAGATCGACGCCCTGATGAGCGAAACGGTCGATATCAAGGACGAGCTGAAGCGGGAGATTGAGGCGGTGATGGAGGCGAGGGCGGGGGTGGCTGTGAAGGGTCGGCGTGGGAAGAGGGTAGGGTAGAACCCGGCGCGCCGAAGCTGCCGATCTCCCCCCAAGTGGGGGAGATGGCCGGCAGGCCAGAGGGGGGCGCTGTCCCGCCAGCCTATCAACGAAATCGCCACTTGCGCCGCTACGCCAAATTGCCGGCCGATCGCCGCCTAACCTCAAACGCTTGCGTTCCTTCGCGCCCCCCTCTGCCCTGCCGGGCATCTCCCCCACAAGGGGGGAGATTGGCCTTCATAGGCGCCCCGCCTCACGCCTTACTCGGCGCATACTCCAGCGCCACCACGCCATTGCCGAACGGCGTCGCCGAAACCAGCTCCAGCGCCACCTTCTCACCCGGCGGGAACAGCCTCTTCCCCTCACCAACAGCACCGGGATAGACGAGCAGCCTGACGCGGTCGACCAGCCCATGGCGAAGCAATTCCTGCGCCACGCTCAGGCTGCCATGCACATAGATGTTGCCGCCGCTGCCTTGCTTCAGTTCCCTCACCGCATCCGGCAAGGCGCCCTTCAGCAGCTCAGCCGGCTTCCAGTCGAGCGCCTTCAGGCTGGTCGAGGCGACATATTTCGGCAGCGCGTTGAACCGCTCGGCGAAGTCTCCGGTTTCCTTCGGCCACGAGCCGGCAAAAATCTCATAGGTCGTGCGCCCCAAAAGCATGGCGCCACTGTCGGCAAGCTCATCCTCCTTGAACCTGTTCATCTCATCGTTCCAGGTCACGCCAGGCAGCTTCTCGACCTCGGCAATGCCATCGACGCTGATGAATTCGGTGACGATAAGTTTTCTCATGGCGCTCTCCCTGGCCAAAGGACGGATGGCGCTGGCCGTTTGCGACAGCCTCTGGGAAAAATAGCGTCGCGCTTTGCTGTGGTAGCCAACGTCAGGCACGAGCCTCGAACCCCTAACGCTCGGCGCGATTGCAGTTGATCATTGTCAACATACTGGGCCCTCGCAACATGCTGGGGACCGGGCATGAGAGACACGTGGAGGCGGTTAGGGCTGTTTGTCCGCTATGGGCGCTTTGACCCGACGCAGAGAGAAGCCCCTCAAGGTTATTCCTGGACAGCGGTCGAAAATACTCATCCAACATGATCGTATAGTGATTTGATGTTATGTGACTGGTGTCTCAGGATTGTTTCAAACGCAAAGTCATATAGGCTCCAGAATACGGATGACGTTAATCGCCGACGGGGATGGAATCGCTAACCACGAGCATTTGTAACATGCGCCGCATGGACGTTCGTGGGCGCACCGAAAAGGGGACTCACGGCCTTGTTGTCTCGACTTGAATTAAACAATTTCCGGGCTTTTAAATCAGAGGCCTTCGATTTTTCTAGATTGAACATATTTGTTGGGCCGAACAATTCCGGTAAGTCAAGTGCTCTGAGCGCCATAAACTTACTGGCCCAGTCGCTGACGACTGACAGTTTTGGCGGCGGTCCCGTTATCCTGAATGGGCCGTTCGATCAGCTTGGCACGTACAAGGACATGGTCCACGGCGGTCGCGCCAACACGCCTATTCGCCTCTCATTGAATGTAGAAGATTTCTCCTACGAGTTCGAGCTTAAGTATCGCGCTCAACGCCGCGAGGTGGAGCTTTCTAGGCTTAAGTTGATGAGTGCGGGGCGACCGGTGTACGAATATACCTCTTCAAAAGACAGATACACGATTATGATAGGTGGAAAGGATATTGATTCACTAGGCATCGGCATAAAGAAATCTAGGCCGAGATTGATAGGATTTATACCTTTATTTCAAGAGGCATTTAAATACCATCAACTATCAAGAATGTCTTCGGGGTCGAATTTTTCTCAAGAAATATTCAATTTTCTTCGTGTTCAGGAGCGCCATATATCAAATTTTAGACGAATATTACTGGATAGTTTTCGCAACTATGACACTCTGGGCGCGTTCCGCGAAATGCCTCAAAGGACGTATCTTCAATCGGGGGAAACTGCGTCCAAAATCGGCAGATTTGGTCAAAACACCGTCACGATGCTCGCCAGTGATGCATCAAAGCGAGGTAGTGAACAGATTGGTTTGGTCGATGAAATCTCGAAATGGCTTCAGGCGACTGGAATAGCGTCCGGAATTAAAGTGAAGTACCTGACTGAACGGCACTTCGAATTGGTGGTCGTCGGGAGGGATGGGTCCGATCACAATATTTGTGACGTTGGATTTGGCTGTAGTCAGGTACTGCCTGTTCTTGTTGCTGGGATTGAGCTGAGCAATCGAGCCAGGCGGGCGAGCGCCACAATAAGCCCAACTTTACTGATCCAAGAGCCAGAAATACACTTGCATCCGAATGCTCAGGCGGCGCTTGGCTCGTTCTTTGCTTCTCTATCAAAATTGAAATGTCAAGTTTTCATAGAAACTCATAGCGATAATCTTGTACTTAGGATAGCGACACACGTCGCGTCGGGGGACATCAGCGAAGATTCGGTAAGAATATTCTACGTTCAAGATGATGATGGCCTGAAGAGGGTAACCCCAATCAAGGTGGCCAGCGACGGATCGTTTATCCCACCATGGCCGGGCGGATTTTTTCCTCAGAGACAAGCCGAGTCTTTCGAATTGGCAAAAGCAGCGTCACGAAAGGACCGACGTCAATCAGAGCCGACATTTAATTTTATTTATCCTGTGAGAAGGTAGAATTATGTCTACTGTGATTGACACAAATTGCTTCAAGTTGTTTCAAGAAGAGCGCGTCGATGAGCGCCAAGGCACCTATTATAAGGTGATAACTAGGGCCATCGACCGGGAATACATTGCGATTGACGATGAGGGCAAGGCGCTACAGGAATACAATGATTGCTGCCGCCCCTCGGCTGTAGGCCTGAATCTCTGCGACTGGATCGCTGATCAAATTGTCAACAAAGTAATCGTGATGTTCAAGATGGATCGTGGTGCGGAAAAGGAACTCCGAAAAATGGGGGTTCCAAGTCCCGATCTGAAGTGGCCGGCTATAGCGCTTGGAGCGAAATCCGATACCATCGTTACTGAAGATATAGATCTATTCGATCCAAAGGCAAAGAAACGTAAAGCAAAAGAGAAGATCAAGATAAAAAGAGATGGGGGATGTGTATCCAAATTTTTAAGAAGGCAATATGGAATCGATGTTGTTTGTGCGGAAGAATTCATAGCGTGAGCTTAGGTCCACTGCCGACGTGGCGGGGCGTAGAAAGTGGCACTTAACAATTTTGGGGTGCCCATAGCCAAGTTATCCCACTTGCCATCCCCGCCACCTTCCCCTAATCTCCTTTTGAGAAAACCTTTTCCCAAATCGCCTCGCACGCGCTGACCTCACCAGTCACCACCTCGCAGGCCAACAAGAGAAAACCTTTTCCCAACTAAGGAATTCGCCGCTCACCATGTCCTCCGACGCCTCGCCAGCGCCCGCAAAAACCCCCGTCACCCTCCGCGAGGTGGCCGCATCCGCCGGCGTCAGCGTTGCCACGGCCTCGAAGGCGCTGAACGGGCAGGGGCGGATGACGGCGGAGACGCGCGAGCGCATTCGCGAAACGGCGCAGCGGCTGGGCTTTCGGCCGAACAGCCTGGCGCAGAGCCTGTTGCGGCGGCGCTCCTTCACCGTCGGGCTGCTCACCAACGATACCTATGGCCGCTTCTCGCTGCCGCTGATGTCGGGCGTTTCCGATGCGCTGGTCGATGCCGGCGTCTCAGTGTTCCTGTGCAATGTCGAGGACGACACGCGGCTCGCCCAGCTGCATGTCGAGGCCATGCTCGACAAGCGCGTCGACGGCATCATCGCCACCGGCAAGCGCATCGACCGCCACCTGCCGGTCGATCTCGCCAATCTGCGCATTCCCGTGATCTATGCCTTCACCCAGCCCGATCCCGGCGCCATCGCTTTTGTCTCCGACGATGAGGGTGGCGCGCGTCTGGCGGTCGAGCATCTTTGGCGGCTGGGGCGCAAGCGCATCGCCCATGTCAGCGGGCCCGCGAGCTTCGCCGTGGTGCACGCCCGCGCCGAGGCCCATCGCGACGTGCTGACCGAGCACGGCCTGCCGGTCAGCGAGCCCTTGCTCGGCGCGTGGTCGGAAGCCTGGGGGCATGAGGCCGTTGCAAAACTGTTCGGCGGCGGCAGGGAAGGGGCGCCCGATGCCGTCTTCTGCGGCAACGACCAGATCGCGCGCGGCGTCATCGATGCTTTGCGTGAGCGCGGCATTGGCGTGCCCGACGATGTCGGCGTCATCGGTTTCGACAATTGGGAGATCGTGGCCGAGGCGACGCGCCCGCCGCTGACCTCGGTCGACATGAATCTTTCAGTCCTTGGCCGCGAGGCCGGGCTTGCCCTGCTTTCGCTCGTCGGCGGCAAACCCGCCGAACCGGGCATCAGGAAACTGCCGTGCCGGCTGGTGGTGCGTCAGTCATGCGGCCGTCCGCCGGGCGGTTGAGTTCAAGGCCGTAGCGCGGGAGGCGCGGCCAAACCGGGAGGAGAAACCATGAGGAGGAGAACCATGAAGACCATGATTGCCGGGCTCGCGCTTGCCGCGAGCATCTTTGCACTGCCTGCAATGTCCGCCGAGACCGCCAACATCTGGGTGCGCGCCGACGGCTCGAACTTCATGCCGCGCATCGTCGATGCCTTCAACAAAGGGCATGACAATCAGATCAAGCTCGACATCATCCCCAATGCCGAGATCATCCCGAAATATGGCGCCGCGGCCGCCGGCGGCACCGCGCCCGATGCGCTCTCGCTCGACCTGATCTACACGCCGGCCTTTTCCGCCGCCGGCCAGCTCGAGGACATCACCGACTGGGCGAAATCGTTGCCCTATTTCGCCAGCCTGTCGCCGGCGCATGTCAAGACCGGCACCTACAAGGGCCGCATCTACGGCCTGCCATTCTCGGCCGATAGCTCGGTGCTGATCTGGAACAAGAAGCTGTTCAAACAGGCCGGGCTTGATCCCGAAAAGGGTCCGGCCAACTGGGCCGAGATCGAAGCCGACGCCGAAAAGGTCAACGCGCTCGGCGGCGACATTAGGGGATTCTACTTCTCCGGCAATTGCGGCGGCTGCAACATCTTCACCTTCACGCCGCTGGTCTGGGCCTCGGGCGGCGATATCCTGACCGAGGACGGCTCCAAGGCGACGCTGGACAGCCCGCAGCTGCGCGGCGCCATCGATCTCTACCGCTCGATGGTCAAGAAGGACCTGGTGCCGTCTGGCGCGCAGACCGACACCGGCTCCAACTTCTTCGCCGCCTTTGCCGCCGGCAATATCGGCATCTCGCCCTCCGGCGCCTTCGCCATCGGCGCGCTCAACACGCAATATCCCGATGTCGACTATGGCGTCACCTTCCTGCCGGGCAAGGATGGCGGCTGGTCGTCCTTCGCCGGCGGCGACAATTTCGTCGTCACCAAGGGCACCACGAAGCTGGCGGTGGTGAAAGAGTTCCTGGACTTCGCCTATTCGCTCGAGGGCCAGACCCTGCTGGCGAAATATGGCAGCCTGCCGGTGCGCGGCGACATTGCCAAGGACGCGCTGAAAGATCTCGATCCGCGCTACCAGATCGCCGCCGAAGCCATGGCCAAGGGCCGCACGCCCTATTCGGTGGTGTTCAACGATTTGATCAACTCCGCCAACGGCCCGTGGAACCAGATGGTCAACGAGGTCTTCTTCGGCGACGATGTCGACGGCGCGATTGCGAATGCGCAGGAGACCATGCAGTCGATCATCGACCAGGCGCCGCAGAAATAAGCGCCGACGCCCACCTCCCCCTTGAGGGGAGGTCGGACCGCAGGTCCGGATGGGGTCATCGCGGCAGTGCTCGACGCTTCTTCTCTGTCGGGCATCGCGGCAGTGCTCGACGTTCTCTCTCTATGTCGGCGCACCGCACGCAGGACCCCACCCCCGGCCTTCGGCCGGACCCTCCCCTCAAGGGGGAGGGGGGATGCCCCAACTGGAGCCACGGCATGACCACCATCGCAGCAACCACCGCCGCTCCCGCGCGCCGCCGAAAACTGGTCGGCGCCGGCCGCCGGCAGTGGATCGGCCTGCTCTATGTCGCGCCGGCGGTGGCGCTGGTCACGGTCTTCTTCATCATTCCGCTCGGCATGACGGCGTGGATGTCGCTGCACAACTGGCCGCTGATGGGCGCGCACTCCTTCATCGGCCTCGACAATTACTGGGCGATCCTGCGCGACAACAGGTTCTGGAACGCGCTGCGCTTCACCGGCTACTACACGGTGATCGTCACCATCGCGATCTTTGCCGTCGCCTTTCCGCTGGCGCTGTTCATTGAGCGGCCGCGCCAGCTCACCGGCTTCTACCGCACGTCCTTTTTCATGCCGGCGGTCGTCGGCTTCGCTTCGGCGAGCCTGCTATGGTCATGGCTGCTCAACGTCGATTCCGGCCTGTTCAGCCCGGCCGCCTTCCAGCTCGGTCTGACCGAGAAGAAGGTCAATCTGCTCGCCACCTTCCAGCCAGCCTTCTGGTCGATCATCGCCATGGTCGTGTGGAAGGTCGCCGGCTTCACCATGATCATCCTGATGACCGGCCTGCAGTCGATCCCGTCCGACCTGCAGGAGGCGGCGATGATCGACGGGGCGGGGCCGTTCGCGCGCTTCAGGGCCATCACTCTGCCGTTGATGCGCCGCACGCTGGCATTGGCGCTGATTCTGTCGGTCGCCGGCTCGGTGCTGGCCTTCGACCAGTTCTACATCATCCTGCGCGGCGGCCCGCGTAATCAGACGATGACGGCTGTCTACTGGATCTTCAACCAGTCCTTCGTGTCGTTCAAGCTGGGCTATGGCGCGGCCCTGTCGATGATCCTGCTGGTCATCCTGGTCGCGCTCAGCCTCGTCCAGCTCTGGCTGCTGCGCAAGCCCGAGGGGGTCGACTGATGGCGCAGGCAAGAAGCCGCAGCAGCCGCATCTGGCTTGGCTTTGCCGAGCACGCGACCGGCATCATCGCCTCGCTGCTGTTCCTGGCGCCGATCGTCTGGACCGTGCTGTCGGCCTTCAAGCCGGCAGGCGAGGCGCGCCTGCCGCCGCTGCCGCCCTGGCCGACGACAGGTTTCTCCGTCGAGAACTACGCCACGCTCAACACCTTCGGCGACGGGCTGTGGCTGCCGGCGCAAAACAGCCTCTACGTTTCGCTGATGACGGTTGTGCTGTCGGTCATCGTCGGCGTGCTTGCTGGCTACGGCTTCTCGCGCTTCCGCTTCCCGTGCAAGGACCTGCTCTTCGTCGTCATCCTGTCGACGATCATGATCCCGTTCCAGTCGATCCTGACGCCGATCTTCCTGGTGCTGACCAAGATCGGCCTGCACAACACGCTGACCGGGCTGGTCTGCGTCTATGTCACGCTGCAATTGCCGTTCTCGATCTTCATGATGCGCAATGCCTTCGACGCGGTGCCGCGCGAGATCGAGGAGGCCGCCCGCATGGACGGCGCCAACAACGTCACCATGCTGTTGAAGGTGATGCTGCCGCTGGTCTGGCCGGGCATCGTCACCATCGCGCTGTTCGCCTTCCTCGGGGCCTGGAACGAGTTCCTGGCCGCCCTGGTGCTGATGACCGACCAGTCGAAATTCACGCTGCCGATCATGATGACGGCACTCCAGTCCGGCCGCTTCGGCGCCATCGACTGGGGCGCGGTGCAGGCCGGCGTCACCGTGATGATGGTGCCCTGCCTGATCCTCTTTCTGCTGCTGCAGCGCTTCTACATCCGCGGCCTCATGGCAGGGGCCATCAAGTGAGCAATCGCATTCGAATGGAGTGACGTTATGACCGCATCGCAATCCGCCAAAAAGGTCGCCGCATCGGGCCGGCCGAAGCTCGCCTTCCGGCCGCTGCCCGTGCCGCAGGTCGATATCAGAGGTTTTTGGGGCGACCGCGTCGATGCGGTGGCCTCGCGCACCGCCGACATTCTCTACGACCGCTGCGTCGAGGCCCGCATGCTGGAGCAGATCGATCCAGATCGGCCGTCGCCCGGCGTCGTCATTCCGTTCCACTCGCCTTCGCCCGACGAGGCAGCCAGCGCCGGCAACGAATTCACCGGATCGACGGTGACGACGCAGATGTTCTGGGACTCCGACTGGGGCAAGACCATCGAGACCGCGGCCTATTCGCTCTACCGCCGCCGCAATGACGATCTGGAGAAGAAGATCGACGCCGTCATCGACATGTACGTGAAGCTGCAGCAGCCCGACGGCTATCTCTCGAGCTGGTATCAGCGCATTGAGCCCGGCAAGCGCTGGACCAACCTGCGCGACTGCCACGAGCTCTATTGCGCCGGCCATCTGATCGAGGGAGCGGTTGCTTATTACCAGGCGACCGGCAAGCGCAAGCTGCTCGACGTGATGTGCCGCTATGTCGACCATATCGCCGAGACCTTCGGTCCCGAGCCTGGCAAGAAGAAGGGCTATTGTGGCCATGAGGAGATCGAGCTGGCGCTGGTCAAGCTGGCACGGGTAACGGGCGAGCAGAAGTACATGGACCTCGCCCGGTACTTCATCGACCAGCGCGGCCAGCAGCCGCATTATTTCGACGAGGAGGCGCGCGCCCGCGGTACCGACCCGAAAGCCTATCATTTCAAGACCTACGAATACAGCCAGTCGCATAGACCTGTGCGCGAGCAGGACAAGGTCGTCGGCCATGCGGTGCGGGCGATGTATCTGTTTTCCGGCATGGCCGACATCGCCACCGAATATGGCGACGAAACACTCAGGGTGGCGCTCGACCGTCTCTGGGACGATCTGACGACCAAGAACCTCTACATCACCGGAGGCATAGGCCCGTCCGCGCACAATGAGGGTTTTACGGCTGACTACGACCTGCCCAATGAAACCGCCTATGCCGAGACCTGTGCCTCGGTCGGCCTGGTGTTCTGGGCCAGCCGCATGCTCGGCATGGGTCCCAATGCGCGCTACGCCGACATGATGGAGCGCGCGCTCTACAATGGCTCGATCTCCGGCCTGTCGCTCGACGGTTCGCTGTTCTTCTACGAAAACCCGCTGGAAAGCCGCGGCAAGCACAATCGCTGGAAATGGCACCGCTGCCCGTGCTGCCCGCCCAATATCGGCCGCATGGTGGCTTCGATCGGCAGCTATTTCTACGGCCTGTCGGATGACGCGCTCGCCGTCCATCTCTATGGCGATTCGACCGCTCGCTTCGACATAGCGGGCCGGCAGGTGGAACTCCTCCAGACCAGCAATTATCCCTGGGACGGCGCGGTTTCGATCCAGGTCGAGTCGGAAGCGCCGGTCGAGTTCACCTTGCACCTGCGCATCCCGTCCTGGTGCGGCAAGGCGGCGCTCAAGGTGAATGGCGCACCAGTCGATCTGGATAAGGCGGCAAGCGACGGCTATGCCGCGATCCGGCGCGAATGGCGCAAGGGCGACAAGGTCGAACTCGACCTCGAAATGTCGATCGCCCGCCTCTTCGCCAACCCCGAGGTGCGCCAGGATATCGGCCGCGTGGCCCTGGCGCGCGGTCCGCTGATCTACTGCGTCGAGGAGACCGACAATGCCGGCCAGCTCCACCGCATCACTCTGCCGCGCACGGCCAAGGTCGAGGCGCACAAGGAGCCGAATCTTCTGGGCGGGGTCGTCACGCTTTCGGCCACCGGCAGCAAGGAGGCCGTGGAAAACTGGGAAAACGGCCTCTACCGCACCGATCCGCCGGCCACCGAACAGGCCAAGCTCAAGGCCGTCCCGTACTTTGCCTGGGACAACCGCGAGCCCGGCGAAATGCAGGTGTGGCTGCGCGACGGCTGAGCAGCCTCGGCAGCCTCACTCTTGCAGGTGTGGCACCTCGGATGGGGCCCATCCGCCTGTGACGGGAGTCTGCGGGTCGACCGTCATGCTTACTTCGGTCACCAGCTTCCGGCGCAGCGCCGCAGCGTAGTCGTTCGGCCCCTTCGGCGTCATGACGAATGCTTGCGAGCCGCCAATGACTGATTTGGCGAAATAGCCTGCCAATGACTGATCGGGATTCTCATCCCCGGGTGGAATGGCGATCGCATTGATCGTGTATCCCTTGGCAATCGCGTTCTGCCTGCTCGGCTGTACGGGAAGCCCATCATTGTTCTCGCCATTGGAAGAGATGTCGATCACTTTCCTGGCCGCTTCCCCAGGAAACTGGTCGAGCAGAAGACTTCCGACGTCGATGGCAAAGGAAACGGATGTTCCGCCTCGACCTCCGCGGGAATAGCCGGTATCGCCTCTCTTGCTGATCATCGCCGCTGCCGCCTTGGCATCTTCGAGCCCGCAGATGGTTGTCCACGGCAGGATATTGCGTGCGCGTCCGGGACTCGACCACTCGAAATAGGCCACGCTGATGCAGCCGAGATAATTCCGGGAGATTGCCGAAATGATCTCGGGCGACGTGAGCGCCGCGGCATGTCCCTCGCGCTGCAGGTCGGCAGTCTTCGGGTCGATCGAGGACGAAAAATCGACCGCGAACACGATGGCGACATCAACGTTGGCCGCATGGGCCTGCAACCCCCAAGGCACCGAAGCGGCAAGGCCTCCCGCCAGCCTGAGCAACAGGCTGGCCCGCCTTGTCAGCCCTGCATCTGGCCGGCCCGCCAACCTTGGCGGATTGCCTCCAGGCATTGTCCGTACCTGCCCGCGACGGCAGGCCGCTTCGGAACCGGCATTCTCATTTGAAATTCCGAACATGATTCTCTCCGTTTTAAACATCCGGCAAGGGCGCGCGCGCCGGCAGCGTTCGGTTCGACATTGCGACGGACAGGATCGCACCAAGGATGATCGCGGCGCCCAATGCGCCCGCCGGGGAGTTCCGCTCCCCGAGGAAGATCGCCGCGCCAATGGCGCCGAAGACGCTTTCGGCGCTGACGATCACGGCGGCATGGCTGGCCGAGGTGAAGCGCAGGGCGGCAATCTGGATGCCGAAGGCGACCGCGGTGGAAAAAACGCCGAGCACCATCAGTTCAGGGCCGGCTGCCATTGTCGCGTCGAGCGACAAATTGCCTTGCATTGCCCCGAGCGGTAGAGCGAAGGCGGCAGCGGCAAGGAACTGTACGGCCGCCGCCGCGAAGGGACGCCCATGGGCCTGCATATGCCGGGCGAGCTCGACCGTCCACAGCGCATAGCAGCCGGCCGACAGGATGGCGGTAAGATCGCCGCCGCTGAGGCCGGCGATCCCGCCCGACAAAAACAGACAACCGACCACGGTCGACCCGGCGGCAAGTATGAGGCCGGCCGTCGGACGCTCGCCGACCAGCAGCCACGCGGCCAGCGGTGTCATCACCGTTGCCGTGCTTATCAGGAAACTTGCATTGGTGACGGTGGCGCCGAGATAGCAAAGCTGCTGAAGCGTGATGGAGATGGCAAACAGGGCGCTCACCCTGATCAGGCTGGAAAAATGGCCGGTCGCGGCCGGCAGCCGCCTTTCGGTCGGGACAAAGGGCAGCACAAGCAGCCCACCGATCAGGCAGCGCAGGCCAACGGCACTCAGCGCATCGAGGTGGGCAAGCACCGTCTTTTGCGCGACATTGCCGAAGCCCCACAAGGCCGCGGCAAACAGGAGCAGTAAATTGGCTGTGAGCTTTGACATTCCCCGCACCCCTCGGGCCAGAACCCTGCTGCAGGTTCAGTTATCTCCAATTCAGGAATGTCTAAATGAAGTGCGTCACGTTAGCGCTTGAGCGCGCGGCGCTACCGTTTGCGAACCGTTAGTTTTGAGTTAGAATCTCGTCAGGCTGGGAGAGCAAATGCAAAGTGGGGACAGCGTCGCTGCAAATAGAATCTCGCTCTTCGGCGGTTTTCGGATCGAAAATGAAACCGCCGGTCCGCTCTGGCTGACCGGGAAACGAGGCCCTGCAATCATCGCTTATCTGGCCCGGTGCCCGGGCATGGCGGCGACCCGGGAAAGGCTGGCAGACCTGCTATGGGGTGACAGCGATAGCGAACATTCGCGCAATAGTCTTCGGCAAACCCTCAGCGTCCTGCGCCGGGATCTGTCGCGGGTGGGTGTGGATCTTATCCATTCTCGCAGGGAGTTGATCGACCTCGGCCCGGACGCGGTCCGGGTTGACGTGGCGGAGTTCGAAGCGGGTCTCTCGGCCCGTTCCGCGCAGGAGCTCGAAAGGGCTCTGGCGAACTATACCGGGCCATTTCTCGACGGGTTTTATCTGGGCAGCAATGGGTTCGACGATTGGGCCGCATCGGAACGCGACAGGCTGCTCAGCCGCGCGCTTGAGTCCTTCGAAAGACTGGCCCGTCTTGTCGACGAAGAGACGGGACTTGCCCTGGCTGACCGGCTTCTGGCGATGGAGCCGACCAGGGAGGCTTCCTATCGGCTGAAAATAGAACTGCTCGTCGCCTGCGGCCAACGCGACAGGGCCATGCGGACCTACGAGACTTGCAGAAGCGTCTTGAAAAAGGAGTTCGGTGTCGACGTCAGCCCGGAGACACGGGCCTTCTGGCAATCCCTGCAGTCGGCGCCGGACAAGACATCAAACATGCAGCCGGCAAATGGTGTCCCGGCTGGCCAGCGCCTCGGGCGCCCAACCATCAGTGTTGCCGATTTCATTAATCTGACGGGAAAGCGGGGCGACGATTTTTTCGCGCGGGGACTCGTCCACGACATCACCACGGCGCTCTCCGAGGTAGCCGATTACGTCGTGCTCTCCGCACCCCTTCCAATGGATAAGAACGGCCCGGGCGAAGAAACCAAAACGCTGGGGATGGTTCGGGCGCGCTATGTGCTCAGTGGTAGCATCCAGCGGTCCGGCGATGGGTTGAGGGTGAACGTCCAGCTTGTCGACGCGGCCGGCGGCCACAACGTCTGGGCCCAGAAGTTCGACAGTCAGTCCAAAAACACGCTCGAGCTCCAGGACAGAATCGCGCAGTCGGTTGTTCTGGCGGTGATCCTCGAACTTCAACTGACCAACTGGAAAGTCCGCGACAAGAGCCCGCCCGGCCCCCCTGAGGTGCGCAGGTTGGTGAATGAAGCTCTCATGAAGTATTTCGAGATGACCAGCGACTCGCTGCTGGTTGGGATGGAGCTTGCCGAGAAGGCCCTTGCGATAGCCCCCGAGAACGCGCGTGCGAAGCGGACGCTGTCGATCGTTATATCCATGGGCGTGGCGTTTGGCGCCTTGCCTCGGGAGCACGGGCAGATCGAGCATGCGCTGGAGCTTGCGAAAGCCGCGGTGAGGGCAGTGCCCGACGACGAGATCGCCCGGTGTATCCTATCATTTGCCCTCGAGAGTTCCGGCCGTATCGACGAGGCGATCGCCGAATGCCAGCACGCGATCAGCCTCAACCCAAGCTATCCCAGTGGCCACGGCGATATCGCGATGCTCTTTGCCTTGCGCGGGCAGGTAAGCGAAGCGGTGCGCGAGGCCAACGAAGCGATTAGGCTAGGAACGCATGATGTCATCGACTTCTGGCGTCACCACAGTTTGGTTGTGGCGCTGTTCGCCGGCGGAGACGACCGGCGGGCACTCGAAGTGGCACGCAGGGTGGTCAGGACCAAGCCGGGCTTCGTTCGCGGCGCCCTCTATTGGGCCGCGACTGCCTCGGCAACGGGAAACAACGAGGAAGCGTCCCGCGCCATCCATCATTGCCTATCGCAACTTCCACATCTCAACCTGGGCAATGTCTGCCCTGGCTTCTTGCCGCGCTATGTGAAGGATGATCATCACTCCCGGTTCCTTGAAATGCTGTCGCGAGCCGGCCTTCCGAGTTCCTAGGGCATTCCGCGTTGGATGAAGGTGCCGGCCCGTAAGGATAGGGCAGGCGCATCAAAGGTGAACGAAAGCCGTGAGCGGCAGATGATCGGAAGCAACCCGCGACAGCGGGGTGTCGTGCGCTTCGACGGTCGAGATCATTCCGTGTCGATTGGCCATGATCCGGTCGAGCGCCAGCAGCGGAAGGCTCGATGGAAAGGTGGGGACTGCCGGTGGCAAGGGTCCAAAAGTCGTATGCAGCGTGTTCAGCGCGGAGCGGTTTCCCAGCCGCCATTCGTTCAGATCGCCGAGCAGCAGCGTCGGCCTTTCGTCGGCGCTGCTCATGATATCGAGCACGACGCGGGCCTGCTCGGAGCGCGAGCGGCGCAGCAGGCCGAGATGGGCCGCGATGACGCGCAGCGTCGGTTTCTCGTGGAGATCGATCTCGGCGACGAGCGCCCCACGTGGCTCAAGCCCCGGCAGCTTGATCTGGTGCACGTCGCGCACGGTACCGCGCTTGAACAAAAGCACATTGCCGTGCCAGCCATGTCCCTTGCCGTTTCCGGTAATCGGCACCGGCACCAGTCCCGTCTCCATTTCGAGGCGGGCAAGGTCGAGCAGCCCGGCACGATCACCAAAGCGGTTGTCGGCTTCCTGCAGGGCGATGACATCCGGGCCGATTTCCCGGATGACGCGGGCGGTGCGTTCGGGATCGAATTTCCGGTCGACGCCGATGCATTTGTGGACGTTATAGGAGGCGACCACCATTTCGGTGTCGTCAATCCGCCTGCGTTGCTCGGATTTTGCCTTCCGCGCATTTCTGCCGCGGATCGACACGAGCACGGTCTCCGGAAGGCTGCGTTCGTTTTTATGCATGCGCCTGCTGCTCTTGTTTCCTTGCTTCTATGCATGTCGCGCAAAAGTGTGCAGCGGTTTTGCGATAACGACATGCATAAAATAACGGCCTAAAGCGCGTCGCCGGACAAACGACGCACTTAGAGATAGGGCGATCCCAACCACAGCACACGGTCGAACAGGCGAATGATGAATGGTCGTGCTCGCAGGGCTTCAAGCGTTACCGGCACGGCGCAGGCGATCGCCGAAGCGATCCTCTCCTCGATCTCCAAAGCAAAGTCCGCGTCGAGAACCTCCATATCGATCTCGAAATTCAGCCTGAGCGACCGGGCATCAAGATTGGACGATCCAACATAGGCCCACACGCCATCGATCGACATCAACTTTGAATGGTCGAACGAGCCCTCGTGGCGCCACACGCGGCAATAGTGCTTCAGCACCTGGTCGAACTGGGCCGTCATCGCGTGGTCGACGAGGAAAAGGTTGTTCACGGCCGGCACGACGATATCGATTTCGACACCGCGCCGGCCGGCCGTCGTCAGCGCGCTGACCAGTTCCCGGTCTGGCAGGAAATAAGGCGACATGATGCGGATCGACTTGCGGGCAACGGAAAATGCCCCGATCAGCAATTTGTGGTTCGTTTCGTTGCTGGCATCCGGCCCCGTTGCCACGGCGCGCACCAGCACCGGCTGGCCGGGCGGCGGCGAGAGGTCTTCTATTTGCCAGATGTCGCCTTTCAGTGCCTCGTTGCCGGCGAAGCGCCAATCCTCGGCCGCAACCGAGAAAAGGTCAGCCACCACCGGCCCGGTGACCCGGAAATGCGTGTCCCTGGAGCTGTCGGAGCCCGCGAATTCGGCGGAAAAGCCCTTGCGGATGTTCATGCCTCCCGTGAACGCAACCATGCCATCGATGACCAGGATTTTCCTGTGGGTTCTCAAATTGGCATAGGGAAGTCTCAGGCCCACGACGATATTGCCGTTGAAAAGATCGACGGTGACGTTCGCCTCCTTGAGCTGCTTAAGGATGCTGGGGACCGAGTAGCGCACGCCGACGGCGTCGATCAGCACGCGCACGGTCACGCCGCGCCGGACGGCACGGCCAAGCGATTCGACGAAAAGCCGCCCGACGGCGTCATTGTCGAAGATGTAGGTTTCGAGAAGGACACTGCGCTCAGCATTGTCGATCGCCCGGCGCATCTCCGAATAGGCCTCATCGCCCGTCTTCAGGACCGAGATCGTGTTGCCATAAGTCAAAGGGCGCCGCGCCACTCTGTCGCCCAATGTCTTCAGTCCAGCAAACCGCTGGCCGTATTGTGCTGTGATCAATGCTTCCGTGGCGCTGTCGCGGTCGTGCATTGCCGAAGCCGCCTCGCCAGGAACGGGCCGCATGGCGCTGATCGTTGCGCGGCGAATTCGATTGATGCCGGCGATGGCATAGATGATTGCGCCAAGGAATGGCGAAAGCAGCATCACGCCCACCCACCCGGTGGCGGCGCGCACGTCTTCCTTCGTCATGACGGCATGGACGATGCCGACTGTCGCCATCGCCCCTGAAATGATCGCGACGATCTGGGGCCAGTGGGTCGCTAGGATCTGCAACATTGCCGAAACTATCCAGTCTGCGGCCGCAGAACGCAATGCATCTGCTTATGTCCGGTGTTGACGGGCTTGCATTGGGCTGTGCCCTGCGGCTCAGTGTCCAAGGGCCGGCCGCCTGTCGGTGGTCGTAGTTGGCGCATATGCCACTTCGCCCATTGCAGAAGCGGCAGCGGGACAATAGATGGTGCTGCAACGGCCGCTCCCATAGCCGGCTGAAAAAGCAGGATTGCTAGCATGATCGATACGCTCGATGCAGCGAAATTGACCGATCGCGTCGCGGCCCTGGTCGAGGCCGCCAAGCGGGCCGGCGCCGACGCCGCCGACGCGGTGGCAGTGCGCGGCCGCTCGACAGGCGTGTCGGTGCGGCTTGGCAAGGTCGAGGCCACCGAGGCGTCCGAGAGCGAGGATGTCTCGCTGCGCGTCTTCGTCGGCAAGCGGGTGGCGAGCGTGTCGGCGACGGCGGCATCGGATCCGAAGATGCTCGCCGAACGCGCCGTGGCGATGGCCAAGGTCTCGCCGGAAGATCCCTATCAGGGCCTCGCTGATCCGGCTTTGCTGGTCGACAAGCCGCGCGACCTCGATCTGTTTGACGCAACGGAAGTCTCCGCCGACCAGTTGAAGGAAGCTGCGCTCGCCGCGGAAGCCGCGGCCCTTGCCATCAAGGGCGTCACCAATTCGGCCGGCAGCGGCGCCAGCGCCGGGCTGGGTGGGCTGGTGCTGGCCACCTCGCACGGCTTCGTCGGCCAGTATGTCGCGTCGCGCTTTTCGCGCTCGACCAGCGTCATTGCCGGTGAGGGCACCGGCATGGAGCGCGACTATGAATTCTCCTCGCGCCAGCATTTCTCCGATCTCGACGCGCCGGAAGATATCGGCCGCAAGGCCGGCGAACGCGCCGCGCGGCGCATCGGCGCCCGCAAGGCGGCGACCGGGCCGGTCGACGTGGTGTTCGACCCGCGCGTCGCGCGCGGCATTGCCGGCCATCTCGCCGGCGCCATCAATGGCGCGTCCGTCGCGCGCAAGACCTCGTTCCTGCGCGACATGATGGGCAAACAGGTAGCGGCGGCGGCGATCACCGTCACCGACGAGCCGCTGCGGCGCCGCGGCCAGGCCTCGCGTCCGTTCGACGGCGAGGGCATCGAGGGTGAAAAGCTGTTCATGGTCGAGAGGGGCGTGCTCAACCACTGGTTCCTGTCGACCTCCGCCGCGCGCGAACTTGGTCTCGTCACCAATGGGCGCGGCTCGCGCAGTGGCTCCTCAGTCTCGCCGTCCTCGACCAATCTTGCCATCGAGCCGGGCGAACGTTCGCCGGAGGATCTGATCAAGTCGCTCAAATCAGGCTTCTACGTCACCGAAGTGTTCGGCCAGGGCGTCGACATGGTGACCGGCGAGTACAGCCGCGGCGCCTCCGGCTTCTGGATCGAGAATGGCGAGCTCACCTATCCGGTCGCCGAAGTGACCATCGCCTCGAACCTCAAGACCATGTTCCTCAACATGGTTCCCGCCAGCGATCTCGACCGCAATTTCGGCACTGCGGCACCGACGCTGCTGATCGAAGGAATGACCCTTGCCGGAGCTTGATCCGGTCATAGCGGTCGGTATCAGCGAGGACCTGCCGCTGCTGCGTGATGCCGCCCGCGAGGCCGGCGCCATCGCCATGCGCTATTTCGGCAAAAATCCGCAGGTTTGGATGAAGGGCGGCACCTCTCCGGTGAGCGAGGCCGACCATGCCGCCGACGCCTATCTACGCGAGACCCTTTTGGCGGCACGGCCGGACTATGGCTGGCTGTCGGAGGAAACGGCCGACGATCCGATAAGGCTTGTCGCGCGCCGCACCTTCGTTGTTGACCCGATCGACGGCACGCGCGGTTTCCTCGAAGGCCTTCGCTCCTGGTGCGTCAGCGTCGCCGTCGTCGAGGACGGCCGCACGCTGGCCGGCGTGCTCGAATGTCCGGCCAAGGATGAGACCTACTGGGCGCTACCAGGCCAGGGAGCATTCCGCAACGGCAAGCCCATTGCCGTGCGCGGCCCCACAGCCATGGTCGAGATCGGCGGGCTGAAGCAGCTGATCGACCTCATGCCTGCGGAATGGCAGAGCCGGCTGCAGCGCGCGCCCCATATTCCCTCGCTCGCCTACCGGCTGGCGATGGTCGCCAACGGCACACTCGACGCGACCTTCATCAAGCCCAACGCGCATGACTGGGATATCGCCGCTGCGGACCTTATCCTGCGCGAGGCCGGCGGCGCCTTGCTCGACCGGCACGGCCGTGCGCCGCTTTATGCCGGCGAGGTGATCCGCCACGGCGCGCTGGTCGCCGGCAGTGGCGAACTCCTTGCCGTGCTGGCTGGCGTGATTGCCGGGCTTGACGGCTGAACGGATATCAAAGGTTCCAAAGTCGACGGCTTTGGTCTAGACCTGTCACAAACTCACGATATGTGAAGGACCGAAATGACCGCGGAAGACGGAAAGAAGCAGCTTTTGCACCTGGTGTTCGGCGGCGAACTGAAGAAGCTGGGCGGGACCGAATTCCGCGATCTCGACGCGCTCGACATCGTCGGCATCTACCCGGACTATCAGTCCGCGCAGACGGCATGGAAAGCCAAGGCGCAGGCCAGCGTGGACAATGCCCATATGCGTTATTTCGTCGTTCACCTGCACCGGTTGCTCGACCCCGACAACAAGGCTGCCGGTTGACATCGATGGAGCATGAGGCTGTGAAAGGGCCGGCCACCAGGTCCGCGGTCAAAAGGCACCCCGGTGGCACGCCCAAGACGCTCTGGCGCAAGATTCGCGAACCTTTGGCGCAGTCGCGATTCGTCAAGGACGCCATCGCCAGCCTGTTTGCGCAGTTTGTCCGCCTGGTCCGCCTGACCAACCGTGTAGTCGACGGATCGGCCGAGATATCGGGCGGCTCCTATGCCGAGTTCGAACCCGGCATCATCGCGCTGTGGCACGGCCAGCACCTCCTGACCCCGGCCTATTACCCCAAGGGCCGGCCGCTGGTCGCCATGGTGTCGCGCAGCGCCGATGCCGAACTCAACGCGCTGATGATCGAGAAATTCGGCATCGAGGCGGTGCGCGGTTCCGGCGGGCGCGACAGCACCAAGCATCTCGACAAGGGCGGCGCCAAGGCGCTCATTGCCCTGAAAAAGTCGCTCACCGCCGGCAAGAACGTCGCCATGATTGCTGATATCCCCCACGGCACGCCGCGCGACGCGGGGCTCGGCATTGTTCTCCTGGCGCGGCTTTCGGGTCGGCCGATCCTGCCCGCCGCGATCGCCACCAGCCGCCGCAAGGTGTTGGAGAAGAGTTGGGACAAGACCACGATCAACCTGCCTTTCGGCCGCTCGTCGATCATCGTCGGCGCGCCTGTGTTCGTTCCAGCCGATGCCGATGAGGCCGAAATGGAACGCAAGCGCCAGGAGGTCACAGCCTCGCTCAATGCCGCGACCGCCGAGGCCTACCGTCTTGTGGATGGCCCGAAATGAGCGAGCGCTGGGCGCGCGCCTTCCTGACGGCATATCGTTTTGCGGGGGCCGTCGCCTATCCGCTGATCGGACCTTACGTCGCCTGGCGTACCTCCATGGGCAAGGAAGACCGCGTTCGGCGGCGCGAGCGCTACGGCATCGCCGGGCGGGAACGGCCCGACGGGCCGGTGATCTGGATCCATGCGGCGAGTGTCGGCGAGACGCTGGCCGTCATACCGCTGGTCAAGAGCATTCTCGATTATGGCGTCAACGTCGTGCTGACAACGGGCACGGTTACCTCGGCGCAGGTTGCCGATGAGCGGCTCGGCGACCGTATCATCCATCAATATGTGCCGCTCGACCTCAAGCCGGCTGTCAGCCGCTTCCTCGATCATTGGCAGCCAGACCTGGCGATCATCGCCGAATCGGAGATCTGGCCGATGACCATCCTGGAACTCGGCGCGCGCCGCGTGCCGCAGGTGCTGGTCAATGGCAGGCTGTCCGACCGCTCGTTCAAATCCTGGAAGAAACGCCCCAATATCGCCGAGGCGCTTTTCGAGAATCTTGCCCATGTCGTCGCCCAGTCGGATGTCGACGGCGAGCGCTTTCTCTCGCTCGGCGCCCGGCCTGTCACGGTATCCGGCAATCTCAAGGTCGACACCACGCCGCCGCCGGCCGATGAAAGGACGCTGTACGCGCTGAGGCGCCAGATCGGCACCCGCCCGACCTGGGCGGCGATATCGACCCATGACGGCGAGGAGGTGGTGGCCGCCGAGGTCCATGCGATGCTGCACAGACGTCATCGCGGTCTTTTGACGATCATCGTTCCGCGCCATCCCGATCGCGCCGAAGCCCTTGCCGCGCAGATTTCCGGCATGGGCCTGAAGCTCGTGCGTCGCAGCAAGGGTGACAAGATCACCGCCGATACCGATATTCTGCTTGGCGACACGATTGGCGAGATGGGGCTCTATCTCAGGCTGACGGAAATCGCCTTCGTCGGCCGTTCGCTTACCTCCGAGGGCGGCCAGAACCCGTTGGAGCCGGCCATGCTCGAGACGGCAGTGCTGGCCGGCCGCAATGTCCAGAATTTTCGCGAGGCCTATCAGCGCCTGCTCGACAGCGGCGGCGCCAAACTGGTGCGCGACCGCGACATGCTGGCCGGCGCCGTCAACTTCCTTTTGACCAACGAGGCGGCGCGCCACGAGATGATGGCGGCGGGTGCGGCGACCGTCGACGAGATGCGCGGCGCGCTGGCGCATACGCTGAGGTCGCTCGAACCCTACATCCAGCCGCTGGTCGTCAAATCGCGCCTGAAGGGCGCCGACGGGAGGTAGGTCGTCGTGGGCCTATCCACATGACCTCGGAAGCACCGCCCTTCTGGTGGGAGGAACCGGACTGGCGGGTGCTGGCGCTGTCGCCGCTGTCGGCGATCTATGCGCGCGTCGCCGGCCGCCGCATGCGGCACGCCGCGCGTGAAAAGGTCGAAGCGCCGGTGCTGTGCGTCGGCAACTTCACCGTCGGCGGCACCGGCAAGACGCCGGTGGCGATCGCGCTGGCAAGACAAGCCAGGCGCATGCAGCTCAATCCCGGTTTCCTGTCGCGCGGCCATGGCGGTTCCTTTGCTCAGCCGCATGCCGTCGATCCGCATCACGATGCCGCCAAGCATGTCGGCGACGAGCCGCTGCTTCTGGCCGAGCACGCGCCAGTGGCGGTGACGCCGAACCGCGCTGCCGGCGCCAGGCTCTTGCTGGAAAAGCATGGCTGCGACTTCCTGATCATGGACGACGGATTCCAGAGCGCGCGCATCCATATCGACTATGCGCTGGTCGTCGTCGACGCGCGCTACGGCGTCGGCAACGGCCATGTCATTCCGGGCGGGCCGCTCAGGGCAAACATCGTCGACCAATTGGTCTTCACCAGCGGGCTCCTCAAAATGGGCGAGGGGGCCGGAGCCGATGCGGTCGTGCGCCAGGCGGCGCGTGCCGGCCGGCCGATCTTCGAGGCCTATACGAGGCCAAGCCGCAAGGCGGGGCTGGCCGGCAAGCGATTTCTGGCTTTTGCCGGCATTGGTCATCCCGACAAGTTCTTCGACACGGTCCGTGAAGCCGGCGGCGAGGTGGCGCTGACCCGGTCGTTTCCGGACCATCATTTCTATGGCGGGGACGAACTTGCCGAACTGGCGACGACGGCACGTCGCGCCGGTCTTGGTCTCATCACCACCGCCAAGGACGCCGCCCGGCTGCGCCATGACGCGGCGTCAGCCGATTTCCTTGGGCAACTCGACGTGCTGGAGATCGACACCGTGTTCGAGCCCGAGCACGTGCCCGGCCGCATCATCGACGAGACGCTGGATGCCTGGCGGCAGCGCAAGCTGAAAGGTTAAACCGGCCGGAAAGGCTCGATCCGCGACTAGCGCCGGCTGCGCAGTTCCGGATGCGCCTCGATTTCGCGGCGCAGCGAAGCGATCGCGCTCACATAAGGTTCCTGCCTGGCGACGCTCCAATATTTGAGCTCATCCAGCGGAATGCTCTCACCGGTCACCGCGCAGCGCACGAAGGCGCCAGGACTGGTCACCTGGAAGTCGCCGTCGAGATAGCGGATACGCGCTTCCTTGCCGCCGGGGCCTTCGAAACGGTTCATCATGGGGTGGTGCCGAAATTCATGACGATGTCATCGCCATAAATCCCGGCGAGGTCAAGCTTGGAGCGAATTGAAACCAGGCTTGGTCACGTCTGCTTCGCGGGCGCGCCAGGTCGGGCAAGCCGGCAAATGGATGTGTTATCCTTCGGCTACGATAAAATCCTCAATCTTTTCGGCAGAAACCCCTGCCTGGGTTGCAATGCGGCGGGCGAGGTCTGCCGCCGCGGCGCGCGGTCGTCCCAGCGGCCGATCGAGCCAGTAGGATATCGGGCTCAGCACGCTGCGTTCGTCGGCTGTGACAATGCGGCCCGACTTCAATTGATCCACTGTCATCGGTGGCCTTGCCAGCGCGATGCCGAGCCCGTGGGCTGCCGCATCGAGCACCAGATTATAATCCTCGAAGCGGCGGTCCTGTGGGCGCGGACGGTAGTCCATGTCCTGCGCTGCAAACCAGGCACGCCAGGCCGAAGCGTCGGAATCATTGATCAGCGGAAATTTGAGCAGACGGGCAGGGTCGCCGCGGCCGATCTCCTTGGCGAGCTCCGGAGAGGCGACGGGGAAAACATGTTCCTCGAAGAGCTGCACCGAGACGCGGCCCGGAATGCGGCCGCGCCCGCAGCGGACCGAAAGATCGATGCCTTCGTCGGCGAGATCGGCCTGGCGGTTGTCGACATCGAGCACGATGCGCAGCTTGCCGGGATTGTTCTCAAGCGCGGCCATGCGCGGCATCAGCCACAGGCCACTGACGGAGGGTATCGAGGCCAGCCGCACCACTGCGGTGCCGCGCGGCTCGATCCAGCGGTCCGAATTGCTTGCGATCAGCGCAAAGGCTTCGGTGGTGCGCAGATGCAAGCGCGTTCCCTCGATGGTGAGTGAAACCCCGCGCGCGCCACGGTCGAACACTTTCAGCCCGAGCCAGTCCTCAAGCTTGGCGATCTGCCGGCTGACGGCGCCATGGGTGAGGTTGAGCTTTTCAGCGGCGGCGGAAAAACTCCCAGTTCGCGCCGCGGCGTCGAATGCGCGCAAGGTCTCGAGCGGCAGCATCGGTTCTGAGCTGTGATCCATACTCACAGGTGGCTCTCGATTTGGTCGTTTGTCAACCGCCTCTGAATGGCGTTTTCTCTCTTCATGGCATCGAAGAGCGAGGACAGCGAGATGAGCGTCTACACCGGCACGTTGAATCCGACACAGCGCATGGATACCACAGCGGCCATCGCGGTGGCGCTCACGGTGGTCGGCTGGGCCTCCGCTTTCCCGGCCATCCGCGCCGGTCTCGCCGCCTTCGATCCGCTGGAACTCGGCGCGCTGCGCTTTGCCATCGCCGCCGTGCCAGCCGCGATCTTCCTTGCCGTCAAGCGCCCGGCTTTGCCAAGGGTCGACGAATTGTGGCGCTTTGCCTTCGGTGGCGCCATCTTCGTCGCGCTCTATACGGCAATGCTCAATTTCGGCGAGTTGACCGTATCGGCGGGTGCGGCCGGCTTCATCATCAATGTCAGCCCGATCTTCACCGCCATCATGGCGATGGCACTGCTTGGCGAGCGCTTCTCAACGATGGCCTGGGCAGGCACGGCCATCTCCTTCGCCGGCATCGGCATCATCGCCATGGGCGAGGGGCAGGGCCTGCACTTCAACACTGGCGCGCTGCTGGTGCTGGGCTCGGCGCTCTGCTCAGCTGTCAATACCATCGCCCAGAAGCCACTGTTTGTCCGCCATCACCCGCTGACCATCGCCGCCTCCAACATGGTGCTCGGCGCGCTCTGCCTGTCGCCCTTCCTGCCAAACGCACTGTCTCAGGCAGCGGTCGCCGACACCGCCGGTCTCGGCGCTGTCATCTTTCTCGGCATCGTGCCGAGCCTGATCGCCTACGCCGCCTGGGCAACCGCCCTGTCGCGCCTGCCTGCCGCCCGCGCCTCCAACTTCCTCTATCTGGTTTCGCCGGTGGCCACGCTGATTGGCTTCTTCTGGCTGGGCGAGGTGCCGACATTGCTCGGCATCATCGGCGGCGCGCTGGCGCTCGGCGGCGTCATCGTGGTGAATTTGAAGAGGTGAATCAGAGGCTTGGAAGGCTTTCTTGAATCAAAGCGGCTGCCCGGGTCAGGATGTTGGTTGGCGGGCAAGCGAGCTTACGAAGTCTGAAATCTCACGGCTGCCACGCAATCTCATCACCGGCACCAGCGGTCCTGTCGCCAGACGCTCCTGCTCGATGAGCGGTCGACTGTCATGATCGAAATTCCAGATATAATGCAGAAAAGACAAAAACTCTTTGTCCAACCTCTCACGGCATCCGGCCGCAAGATCAGGCCGAGGCCGGTTCATTGCGCTGCGCAATATGACCCGGCTCAAACAGATTGTGCGAGAGGTATCGAGCCAAACAACGAGATCAGCTCGGGGCAGCCTCAGATCAAAAGTCTGCCGAAAATAGTTTCCCTCGCACACCCAGCCGTCACCGGAGATAGCCTCGCTGACGCGTGCACGAAAGACCTCATTTTGAGGTTTGCTCCAGCCCGGCCCCCAGAACAGTTTGTCCAAATGCACGACCGGCAATTTCAGCCGTTCGCCCACTTCTCTTGCTAGGGTTGATTTGCCGCTTCCAGCATTTCCGAGAATTACGATCCGTTGCACAAGCGACCTCGGAAAGCGGCGAAGAGGGTACAGGGACAGCCTTACCGCCGCCCAAACAGCCGCTCGATATCGGCAAGCTTGAGTTCAATATACGTCGGGCGGCCATGGTTGCAGGTGCCGGAGCCCGGCGTCGCCTCCATCTGTCTGAGCAGGGCGTTCATCTCCTCGGCCTTGAGCAGGCGGCCGGAACGCACCGAGCCGTGGCAGGCCATGGTCGCGGCGATCCTGTCCAGCCGGCCTTTGAGCGTCTCGACCGTGTCGTTGTCGGCGATCTCGTCGGCGAGGTCGCGCACCAATTGCTGGACATTGGTTTCGCCGAGCATTGACGGCGTCTCGCGCACGGCCACCGCACCTGGGCCGAAGCGCTCGATGCCGAGGCCAAAGCGGGCGAGCGTTTCGGAATGCATGGCAAGCCGCTCGGCATCCTCTTCCGGCAGGTCGACGATCTCAGGCAAAAGCAGCATCTGTGACGGCACCGCGCGCGAATGCAGCGCGTTCTTCAGCGCCTCGTAGACCAGCCGCTCATGCGCGGCGTGCTGGTCGACGATAACCAGCGAATCTCTGGTCTGGGCGACGATGTAGTTCTCGTGCACCTGCGCGCGGGCAGCACCGAGCGCCGTGCCAAGCAGCGTCTGCGTGGCTTCGTCCTGGCCGGCGCGGACATCGGCGCTGTGTAGCGGCCCGGCATCGAAGGCAGGCTGATCGTTCTCGCGAAATCCGCCACTTCCGGCGCTGTCCAACCCCATGTCGAGCGGCCGCTGCGGCGAGCGATCGAAACCGGTGAAGCCGGAGGCACGGTAGGCCGCCTCGTAGCTGCGATGGCCATTGGCCGGGCCGGGATGCGCGTAGCTGCCAGCGCCCGGACGGAACGCCGCCATCATGCCGGCAGCCCCCGTTGTGGCAGCGCGAATGCCGGCATTGGCCAGCGCCTCGCGGATGGCGCCGACGATCAGCCCGCGCACCAGTCCGGGGTCACGGAAGCGGACATCGGCCTTGGCCGGATGGACATTGACGTCGACAATAGCCGGATCGAGCGTCAGGAACAGCACGGTCACCGCATGGCGGTCGCGCGGCAGCACGTCGGCGAAGGCGCCACGGATGGCGCCGGCGATCAGCCTGTCGCGCACCGGCCTACCATTGACATAGGCATATTGCTGCAGCGCGTTGGCGCGGCTGAAGGACGGGATCGAGACGTGGCCGGCAAGATGCACGCCATCACGCACCGCATCGATGGCGATCGCATTGTCGGGAAAGTCGGCGCCCATTACTTGAGCGACGCGGCGCAAGCGGCCTTCCGCGCTGTTGTCCGTCGCCACCAATTCGAGCGTCGAGCGGTCCGAACCGGCCAGCGTGAAGCGCACAGCAGGAAAGGCAATCGCAATGCGCTTGACGACGTCGCTGGTCGCCGAGCTTTCGGCGCGCTCGCCCTTCATGAATTTGAGCCGTGCCGGCGTGGCGAAGAACAGGTCGCGCACCTCGACCGTGGTGCCACGATTGGCGGCCGCTGGCTTGACGGCGGACACGCGGCCGCCCTCGATGCTGATCTCGGCGGCATTGTCGCCGAGAGCCGTGCGCGAGCGGATCGACAGCCGCGCCACCGAACCGATCGATGGCAAGGCCTCGCCGCGAAAGCCGAGCGAGCGGATGTCGTGAATGTTGTCGGCAAGCTTCGAAGTGCAATGGCGCGCGATCGCCAGCGCCAGCTCTTTCTCCGGAATGCCGGAGCCGTCGTCGGTGACGCGGATCAGGTTCAGCCCACCGCCGGCGGTGACGATCTCGACTCTGGCAGCTCCCGCATCGAGCGCGTTCTCGACCAGTTCCTTGACCACACTCGCCGGACGCTCGATGACTTCGCCGGCGGCGATCTGGTTGATCATCGTTTCGGAAAGCTGGCGGATGGGCATGAAGGCACTATACGCGGATTCGTGGCTCATGCGGGAGGGGTAGAATTTGAGGCAATGGTTCACGCCTGCGCGGCAAGCCAATCCCTTACCTTGCGGGCATTGTCGCTGAGTTCGCGGTTCTTTGGCCAGATGATATGGAAACGCGTGCCGGTTCTCATCACATGGCTGGTGGCGCTCACCAGCAGGCCCGACGCCAGCAGCCGCTCGGCAAGATGCCGCCAGCCAAGCGCGATGCCTTGCCCCTCCATCACGGCCTGGATCACCAGCGCATAGTCGTTGATGCGCAAGCCGCGCCCGGCGTCAGCCTGCTTCATGCTGGCCCCGGCTGACGCGAACCACTCCTCCCAGCTCGCAGCCTCGCGAAACGGCTCCTCAAGATGGATGAGGCGATGTGACGCCAATTCCTCGACGGTCTGCGGCAGGCCGAACTTCGCCACATAGCTGGCGCCGGCGACCGGGAAGATCTCCTCGTCGGCGAGCGGCAGGCAATGATAATCCGGCCACTCCCGGGGCTCGCCACCGCGCACGGCGAGCGGGATGCCCTCGGCGATGATGTCGAGATCGCGGTCGGCGGTCTGGATGCGCAGGTCGATGCCCGGCAGTTCGTCACGGAACTGCTGCAGGCGCGGCATCATCCAGAAGGAGCCGAAAGCGGTCGACGCGGCAAGCGTCACATGGCCGCCGCTCGCCTGCTGGCGCAGGTCTTCGGCCGACTTGCGAATGTGCGAGAGGCCGAGCGAGACATCGGCATGGAAGCGCTCTCCGGCCTCGGTCAGGCTGACCTGCCGGTGGCGCCGCTGGAACAGCTTGGCGCCGAGCTTTTCCTCCAGCCCGCGCACTGCATAGGAGACGGCGGCCTGCGTCATGCCGAGCTCGCGCCCGGCGGCGGTAAAGCTCGACAGCCGCCCGGCCGCCTCGAAGACGATCAGACTGCCAGCCGAGGGTAAGAGGTGGCGCAGGCTTCGCATAAGTGGAGCTTATACAAAAGATCAGGATTTTCCAGCGTCACAGTCATATTTCGTCTCGCTAAGTTGACGGGCTCTGGGAGGATGGAGTTGCCATGAACGCACCGGCCGTTGAAGTGACCGAACACACCAATCGCCGCAGCGGCGGCCGCCTGGGGCGCAAGGCGCTGCGGGGCGCACCCATAGCGTCGTTTCCGACCCTGGTCCGCCAGATCCCCGTCTATCAGATGGTTCCGGACGAGGCGGTGGAGTTGATCCACCAGGAGTCGCTCGCCATCCTAGAAGAAGTGGGATGCGAGTTCCGCGACGACGAGGCCATCGCCATGTGGAAAGCAGCGGGAGCCGATGTCTCCGAGACACGCGTCCGGATAGACCGCGCCCTGCTGATGGAGCTTGTCTCGAAGGTCCCGTCGGAGTTCACTCTCAATGCGAGGAATCCGCAGCGTTCGGTGCGCGTCGGCGGCAACAACTCCATCTTCGTGCCGATGTATGGCGCGCCTTACGTGCGCGACCTCGACAACAACAGGCGCTACGGCACGCTCGCCGACCTCAACAATTTCCACAAGCTCGCCTACATGGCGCCGGCTCTGCACTCCTCGAGCTCGATCATCTGCGAGCCGATGGAGATTCCGGTGCCGAAGCGTCATCTCCACATCATCCATTCGGCGCTGAAGCATTCCGACAAGCCGTTCATGGGCATCGTGACGTCGAAGGATCGGGCCGAAGACACGATGGCGATGGCAGGCATCGTCTTCGGTGAGGACTATGTCCGGGACAATTCGGTCCTGGTGGCGATCACCAACTGCAATTCGCCACTGGTGTGGGATGCCACCATGCTGGATGCGATGAAGGTCTATGCGCGCCACAACCAGCCGCTGATACTGGCACCCTTCGCGCTGTGCGGCGCCTCGACCTCGGCCTCCGCCGTCGGCGCGGTCGCGCAGGTCAATGCGGAAGCGCTGGCAGGCGTCGCCTTCACGCAGCTGCTGCGTCCCGGGTCGCCGCAGATCTACGGCCAGTTCATGGTTACCGTGGACATGAAGACTGGCGCTCCGATGGGCGGCACGCCGGAGGCGGCCCAGATGATGTATCTGATGGGCGCGCTGGCCAGGAAATACCGGCTGCCATGGCGCACGTCGGGCTTCCATGTCGGCTCCAAGTTGAACGACGCCCAGGCCGGCTACGAGGCGAACATGCTGATGCATGCCGCCATCCTTGCCGGCGCCAACTACATCTGGCACTCCGCCGGCTGGCTCGAGGCCGGCCTCACCTGCGGCTATTCAAAGTTCGCGACCGACTGCGAGCAACTCGTTGGCTGGTACAAATACGCAGGCGGGCTGCCGTTCGACGATTTCAAGGAGGCGATGGCCGCGATCCGTGAGGTGGGGCCGCAGGGCCATTTCCTCGGCACCCAGCATACGCTCGACCATTTCGAGTCCGCCTTCTTCATACCAAGCATCATGGACTTCAATTCGTTCGAGCAGTGGAAGGCTGAGGGGGCGAAGGACCATGACACGCGCGGCCGCGAGAAAGCGCGCAACATGCTGGCCGATTATGAGGAGCCCAAGCTCGACGAGGGCATCGCCGAGGGTCTCAAGGATTTGATCGCGCGGCGTGAGGAAAAACTGCCGGACAGCGTTAGTTGATAAGACAGGCGAAGACCTGACGGAGCCGCAAGGGAGGAAAATATGGCACTCTTCAGAAGCAACGGCGACCGCGTTCCAAGTGCCATCGAGACAATGGCTAAAGAGACGCGTGCGGGACGGATGGACCGGCGCGAATTCCTGGCGCTGGCAAGCGCCTTCGGCGCCTCGACGGCCCTGGCCTACGGCATGATCGGCCTTGCCGCGCCCGGGCGGGCTTTGGCCGAGGAGCCGAAGAAGGGCGGGACGCTGCACATATCGATGTCGGTGAAGGCGCAGAAGGACCCGCGCACTTACGACTGGGTGGAGATGGCAAACATCACCCGCACTTGGCTCGAACCGCTTGTCCGATACACGCGCCAATTTACCTTCGAGCCGGTTCTGCTTGAAAGCTGGGATGTCAATGACGACGCCACCGAATACGTCTTGCATGTGCGCAAGGGCATCGCCTGGAACAATGGCGATACCTTCAACGCCGATGATGTGGTCTACAATCTGACGCGTTGGTGCGAGAAGGCTGCAGCCGGCAATTCCATGGCTGCACGCGTCGGTGCGCTGATCGACGCAAAATCCGGCAAGGCCAGGGACGGCGCGATCACCAAGGTCGACGACAACACGGTCAAGCTGAAGCTCAACGAACCCGACATCTCGCTGATCCCGAACTTCACCGACTATCCGGCGTTGGTCGTCCACCGCAATTTCGATGCCGACGGCGCGGATCCGATCAAAAAGCCGGTCGGCACCGGACCCTTCGAACTGGTCTCTTACGACGTCGGCCAGAAAGCGGTCGTCAAGCGTCGCGAGAACGGCAAATGGTGGGGCGGCGAAGCGCCGCTCGACAGCGTCGAATTCATCGACTACGGCACCGACTTCAACGCCACGGTGAATGCCTTCGATTCCGGCGAGATCGACCTCAATTTCGAGACTCCCGCCGACTTCATCGACATATTAGACAAGATGGAGCTGGAGAAATCGGAGGTGGCGACTGCAACCACGCTGGTTGCCCGCACCAACATCACGCACAAGCCTTATGATGACCAAAAGGTCCGCAACGCGTTGCAGATGGCGGTCGACAACAACGCTGTGCTCGAACTTGGCTATGCCGGGCGAGGCACCCCTGGTGAAAATCACCATGTCAGCCCTATCCATCCGGAATACTACGCGCTGCCCAAGAAGACACGCGACGCGGCGGGCGCCAAGAAGCTGATGGCCGAGGCCGGACAGGCCGACTTCGAGCATGAACTGATCACTGTCGAGGACGATTGGCAAAAGAACACCGGCGACGCCATTGCCGGCCAGTTGCGCGATGCCGGCATCAAGGTGAAGCGCACTGTGTTGCCGGGCTCGACCTTCTGGAACGACTGGACGAAATATCCCTATTCCATGACGATCTGGTACATGCGCCCGCTTGGCGTTCAGGTGCTGGCGCTCGGTTATCGCACGGGCGAAGCCTGGAATGAAACGGCGTATTCGAATCCCGATTTCGACGCCAAGCTCAAGCAGGCGCTCTCGCTGATCGACGTGGAGAAGCGGCGCGAGGTCATGAAGGACGTCGAACAGATCCTGCAGGATTCGGGCGTCATCATTCAGCCGTTCTGGCAGAAGCTGTTCAGCCACATGAACAAGAAGGTGAAAAACTACGCCGTCCACCAGACCTTCGAGATGGATCTCCAGAATGTCTGGCTGGACGCCTGAGTTAACGCCCGAGGGGATTTCATGGGCCGCAAAAAAGCCGGGATACAGGATTCGTGGTATGGAACGGTTTCCACCACGAAAGCCTGGAGATTGTCGCATGAGACTGACTGTGCTTGCCGCCGCCCTATCGATCGCAGCACCCGCGGCCGCCCTGGCAGGGCCGGCATCCAATGCGGTGAAGTTCTTCTACATGCCCGAGGTCAAATTCGAGGCCGACGCCAAATACCGCGACCGCTTCACCGAGCCGGTGACCAAGCTGTTCGACCTCAACGACCAGGCGCGGAAGAACAAGCCGGATGAGGTGCCTTGCATCGATTTCGCCCCCGGTCTCGATGCGCAGGACTATGACGAGAAGACCGTCGCCAAGACGCTCAAGCTGTCGGAAGCGGTGGATGGCGACAGCGCCAACGTGACGGTGACCTTCAACCTTTTCCCGGAAGGCGATGATTCCAAACGCGAAATGGTGTGGTCTCTGAAGAAGATTGATGGCAGATGGAAGGTCGCCGACATCGCCTCCAAATCCAGCGGTTGGACGCTCAGCGCGCTGGAATGCATGCCCGGTCCGACGGCGGAGTGATGCAGTGCTTCGTCGCCTTGTCCTGGCATTCTCGTTGGTCTCGATGCTGGCTGCCGGGCTGAGCGGCGGCGCCTTGGCGCAAGGTCTATTCGGCGCGCCGCCGCCGAAAGCGCCCTCCGGCGACGCCGGCAACCCGCCGGCCGACACATCGCCCGCGAGTCCACCAGCAACATCGGCGCCAGAACCCGAGCCTGCGGCGCCCGTTCTGCCGGGATCGCCGACGGCCGTGGTAAAACCGTTCTACGAGCATCTAGGGCTGGAACTCGACCCGGCCGAGCGCAAGAATTTCGTCGATCCGGCCAAGACCGTGCTCGACAAGAGCGATACGCTGCGAAAATCCGGGCAGGGCGAATGCCTCGATCCCAACATGGCGCTCGACAATGCCGACTACGACAAGGCCGAGATCGACAAGAGCCTGAAGACCATCGAAGCGGTCAATGGCAACGAGGCCAAGGTCGTCGTCGCCTTCGTCGTCGCCGGCAACCCGCACCGGTTGGAATGGAAACTCAGGAAAGTAGGCGGCGGCTGGAAGATAACGGACCTTCTGTCGGTGACCGGCGAATGGGCGCTCAGCCAATACCAGTGCGAATAGGGAAACGATGAAGATCACCAATATCCGCGTCACGCATGTCAATGTCCCGCTCGACGCGCCGTTCTGGTGGACGGCCGGTCTCTATGGCGGCGCCTCGAAGTCGATCATCGAGGTCGAGACCGACGAAGGCGTGGTCGGCTTGGGCGAAGCCCCGTGGTGGCATTTCGGCGAGGTGATCAAGGCCGAGATAGCGCCGGCGCTCATCGGCGCCGATCCGCTTGACATCGCAGATTGCGAGGCGCGCTGCGTGCCGCCCTGGCAGATCACCGCCAACACCGGCGAGAACGCCGCTTCCGTCGCCTTCGGCGCCGTCGAGCTGGCGCTGTGGGACATCAGAGGCAAGGTCTTCGGCATGCCGCTCTACAAGGTCCTTGGCGGCGCGGTGCGCAAGGACATTCCGTTTTCGGAATATTTCTCCTTTCGCGCCGCGCAGGGCGGGGCGGGTGGCGAGATGACCTCCGAAGCGATCGTCGACTACTGCCTGAAGATGCGCGAGGAGCATGGCTCGACGATCTTCGAGGGCAAACTGATCATGGGCGACCCTGAGCTCGAGATCAGGACCGTGCGCATGCTGCGCGAGGCTCTCGGCGAAAAGGCGCAGATCAAGCTCGATTCCAACATGCAGTGGTCGCTGACATCAGCGCGCTGGGTGCTGCGCGAGATCGAGCCGTTCAACATCCGCAACTACGAGGATCCGGTCGCCACCTTCGAGGAGATGGCCGCACTTCGCCAGCACTCGCGCATTCCGTTTTCAACCCATGTGCCCGATCTCAGGCGCGCGGTCGCGCTTGGCGCGCCGGACTATTTCGTCTGCAATTTCGCTGCCCTTGGCGGCCTGTCGAAAACCCTGAAGTTCATTGCCGCCTGCGAGGCGATGGGCAAGGGCTTCTGGTGCTACTCGAACGATCTCGGTGTCATGACGTCAGCCTACCTGCACGTCGTTGCGGCAACGCCGTGGATCACCGAGGCGTCGCAATCGCTGTTTGCCTGGCAGATCGGCGATGTCGTCAAGGACGGTCCGTTCCGGCAGAAAGACAACACGGTGCGCGTGCCGGAAGGCAATGGGCTCGGCGTCGAACTCGACCCGGCGGCGATGAAACGCTGGGCTGGGCATTTTTCCGAGCACGGGCCGATGCACCATTTCAGCGATCCGAACAATCCCGGCCGCTACCGGCGGCTGCCGCTGAACTGACGCCATGGGCTTGCGCGACGGATCCGGCTCAACCCCGGCCGCGATAGGGCGCCACGCCGGTGTCGGGCAGCCAGGCGTCTTCCGGCGGCGCTCCGGTTTGCCAGAACACGTCGATCGGGATGCCGCCGCGTGGATACCAGTATCCGGCAATGCGCAGCCACAACGGTTTCGTTGCCGTCACAATACGGCGGCCGATCATGACGGTGCAGTCTTCATGAAAGGCGCCATGGTTGCGGAACGAGGTCATGAACAGTTTCAGCGACTTCGATTCCACCAGCAGCGCGTCAGGTGCGTAGTCGATGACGATATGGGCGAAATCCGGCTGGCCGGTGACCGGACAGAGCGAGGTGAATTCCGGGCAGGTGAAGCGCACGATGGCCGGCGGGCCGTCGCCGCGCGTAAACGGCACGGTTTCCAGCACCGCTGCTTCCGGGCTCTGTGGCGTCTCGACGTGCGCGCCGAGCTGGGTGAGGGTTTTGGTGTCGATCATCGCGGTTTCCTTGGATTTGCCGCGCTCATTAACACAGTTGATACAGCAGGAAGACGATGACCAGCAACGATCCGCTTCTCCAGCCCTACCAGCTCAAGCACCTGACGCTGAAGAACCGCGTCATGTCGACCAGCCACGAGCCGGCCTATTCCGAAGACGGCATGCCAAAGGAACGCTACCGGCTCTACCATGCCGAGAAGGCCAAAGGTGGCATGGCGCTGACCATGACCGCAGGTTCGGCGATCGTCTCGCGCGATAGCCCGGCCGCCTTCGGCAATCTGCATGTCTATGATGACAGGATCGTGCCATGGCTTGGCGAGCTGGCTGACGCCTGCCACGAGCATGACTGCAAGGTCATGATCCAGATCACCCATCTTGGCCGCCGCACCGGCTGGAACAAGGCAGACTGGCTGCCGGTGCTGTCGGCCTCGCCGGTGCGCGAGCCGGCGCACCGCGCTTTTCCCAAGACGATCGAGGACTGGGACATCGAGCGCATCGTCGCCGACTATGCCGCTGCTGCCCAACGCTGCCAGGCCGCCGGACTCGACGGCATCGAGTTCGAGTCCTACGGCCATCTGATGGACGGTTTCTGGTCGCCGGCCACCAACCAGCGCGACGATCAGTTCGGCGGCTCGCTCGACAACCGCCTGCGTTTCACCAACATGGTGCTGGACGCCGTGCGCGCGGCGGTCGGCGAGAAGTTCGTCGTCGGCATCCGCATGGTCGCAGACGAGGATTTCGAAAAGGGCCTGTCGAAGGAGGAGGGCGTCGAGATCGCCAAGCGGCTCGCCGGCTCGGGCAAGGTCGATTTCCTCAACATCATCCGTGGCTCGATCGAGACCGATGCGGCGTTGACCAAGGTCATCCCGGTGACCGGCATGCGGTCTTCGCCGCACCTCGACTTTGCCGGCGAGGTGAGGGCGGCGACCAAGTTCCCGACCTTCCATGCGGCGCGGATTTCCGACGTCGCCACGGCACGCCACGCCATCGCCACCGGCAAGCTCGACATGGTCGGCATGACCCGCGCCCACATCGCCGACCCGCATATCGTGAGAAAAGTGATGGAGGGCCGCGAGCACGAGATCCGCCCTTGCGTCGGCGCCACCTATTGCCTCGACCGCATCTATGAGGGAGGCGAGGCGCTGTGCATCCACAATGCGGCGACCGGCCGCGAGGCCGAGATCCCGCACATCATCGTTAAAACCGCTGGCCCGAAGCGCAAGGTGGTGATCGTCGGCGCCGGCGCCGGTGGGCTGGAGGCAGCGCGCGTCGCGGCCGAGCGTGGGCACCAGGTGACGGTGCTGGAGGCGTCGAGCCAGGCCGGCGGCCAGGTGCGGCTGGCAACGCAGAATCCGCGCCGCAAGGAATTGATCGGCATCATCGACTGGCGGCTGGCCGAACTCGACCGGCTCGGTGTCGAGATCCGCTACGACACCTGGGCCGAGAAGGACGACGTGCTGGCCCTGTCGCCCGATGTGGTGGTCATCGCTACTGGCGGCCTGCCACAGAACCCGCCGCTGACGGCCGGCGACAATCTCGTCACTTCGAGCTGGGATATTATGGCGGGCAGCGTCAAGCCGGCCGAGAGCGTGCTGCTTTACGACGACAATGGCGGCCATCAGGGCATGGGCGCGGCCGAGATCATTGCCAACAGCGGCTCGAGGTTGGAGCTGATTTCACCCGAGCGCTTTTTTGCGCCTGAAATGGGCGGCATGAACCACGTCCCCTATATGCGCGCTTTCCAGGAAAAGGGCGTCACCATCACCATCAACACGCGGCTGCGTTCGGTGCGGCGCGAAGGCAACCAGCTGATCGCCGAACTGGCTTCCGACTTTGCCGATGGCTGGCGTGGCGAGCGGCGGGTCGATCAGGTGGTGGTCGAGCACGGCACCGCGCCGCTTGATGATCTGTACCTGGCGCTGAAGCCGCTGTCGAAGAATGGCGGCGCGGTCGATTATGAGCACCTGGTTAGCGGCGGCGACATCTTTCCGCAGCGTAATGCGCAAGGCGGCTTCATGCTGTTCCGCATCGGCGACGCGGTCGCCTCGCGCAACATCCACGCCGCCATCTATGACGGCATCAGGTTCGGCTTGCGGATCTGAATTGACCGACTGGTGGCGCGCAGCCGAACCTTCGCAGGGAGAGCCACCTTCCGCTTGGGTTCGGTGCGCGCCGCGCACGCCGCCGACCTGCGGCCGGACACCGTACGATCTCGTGAATTGCGGCGGCGCCGCTCAGAACATCCTGGCGGTGGCCATGCAGAGCACGGTAATGACCAGCAGCCCGCCGGCGATGCGTTCGCCCCTGGTCATCTTGGCGCGCAGCTGGGTTTGCGTCGTGGCGTCGGCGCCGGCCAATTGTCTGCTGGCGGAACCGACCAACGCTCCCTGGACACCGGCGGCAATCAGGGCCGTCACGATGCCCAGCGCCAGCACCTTCTCCATCGAGCCGAAAACGCCCTCATGGAAGAAATACCACAGCAGTATGCCGGTGAGGAAAACCAGGCCGGCCGCCCCCATTTGCGGCCGGAAGAACCGTTCCGCCCGTATCTCTGGGTCGCGGCCAACCGCCATGGTGGTGCCGGCCCAGAACACGCCCGCCATGACGTGAAGGCCGAGGACGACGATGTAGACATATTGCATGATCGCTTTCCCTCCTGTGCCCGCCGCCCATACAGTTAGATATCGAATGATTCGATGTCAATGTATTCAGTCAAGTTCCGCCAATCCGATTGTTGCTCTAGTGTCGAATCATGACACCCTTTGACCACCCGCCAGTCGGCATGAATCTCGCCCGCACCGCCAAGGTGATCGCGCAGGCCTTCGACGCTGCTTTGGTCGAGGCCGGCGGCACGCTCCCGGTCTGGCTTACCCTGCTGTCGATCAAGTCACGCGAACTTGCCAACCAGCGTGAACTTGCCGGCATGATCGGCATCCAGGGCGCGACGCTGACGCATCATCTCAACGCGATGGAGGCGCAAGGGTTGCTGACACGGCGCCGCGATCCGGACAACCGTCGGGTGCATCAGGTCGCGCTGACCGAAGCGGGAGAAGTGATGTTCCTCAAATTGCGCACCGCGGCCCTTGCCTTCGACAAACGGCTGCGGGCCGGGCTGTCGGACGAGCGGCTGGCCGACTTCGCGGAAGTGCTTGCGGCGCTGCGCGCCAATGTGGAAGTCTAGAAGAGATCAGGTTTCGTCAAAAGGCCGCGCCCGTGCAATCTCAACTCTCCCGCGTTGCCGATACGCGTTTGACATGTCCATGAACAATATCGACACCGACGCACTCGCCACATTGATAGCGATCATCGACGCCGGCGGCTTCGGCGCTGCCGCGCACAGGCTGGGTCGAACTCAGCCTGGCGTCAGCAACACCATCGCGCGGCTCGAGAACAAGCTCGGCAAGAAACTCATCAACCGGTCGCGACGTGGACCGCATCTCACCGACCATGGTGAGCTGCTGATCGGCTACGCGCGCCGGATCGTGGCCATCCAGGACGAAGCGCTGGCCGCGCTGCAGCCAGAGGCGCTGGCCGGGAGGGTTCTCGTCGGGATGCCCGACGATTATCTCGGCGTGTTTGGCACGCCGCTGATCGAGCGCTTCGCCGCTCAGAACCCGCGCATCCAGGTCGAAATCCAGTGCAATTTTTCCAGTGAATTGGAAGGCTCGGTGGACCGCGGCGACATCGATATCGCGATCATCACCCGTGACGTGAACAGCCTTGCCGGAGAATTCTTGCGCCATGAACCGCTGGTCTGGTGCGCCTCGCCGGACGAGACGCCGGAACTGCTGGATCCATTGCCCCTGGCGCTTTTCCCCGAAAAGTTCTGCCGTGCCCGCCCGCACATCGTTGACGCGCTTGACCGGGCAGGGCGTTCGTGGCGCGTCGCCTGGACCTCGTCTCATCTTCCGTCCATCCAGACGGCGATCAGCCTGGGCAAGGCGGTGACGGCGCTGCCCGCATCGGTGATTTCGCCAATGCACAGGCGGCTCGGGCCAGAAGACGGCTTGCCGGAGCTGAAGCCGGTGGAACTGGCGCTGCTCTTGCCGAATGGCGCCCGCGCCGCGGTGCGGCGCATGGCAACCTTCATCCGAACGGAGTTTCGGGCGCCCTGACGCGCCAACACATCTTAAAGCGATGCGGCGGCCACGCGGAACATGCCGATCATCTCCTCGATGGTTTCCTTGTCATGCGCCGTCGAGAGATACATCCGCCCGAAGGGTGACGGCATGGCGAGCAATCCTGCACGGCGCAGCGCCGCATGCAGATCGAAGGAGCGCCGTTCGTCGGCTTTCGCCGCGGCGTCCCGGTAGTTTTTCGGTGCCGCGTCGCTGAACCACACGGTGAAGACGCTGCCATATCCGCTGGTGGTGACCGCCGTTCCGGCGTCAGTGAAGGCCTGCTCGATACCAAGCCGAAGACTGTCGCCTCGCGCGACGAAGGCGGGATAGTCCTGCTTGGCAAGCAGGCCAAGCGTTGCAGTCACGGCCGTGGTTGCGACCGGATTTCCACTGTAGGTACCGGCGCGTGCAACTTGTCCGCTCTCGCTGAGCGCCATGATTTCAGGCGTTCCGACCACTGCGGCCACCGCAATGCCGCTGCCGATCGCCTTGCCGACCGTAGCGAGGTCGGCTTCGATCGCCATGGCCTGTCCGGCAAGCCCGAAACGGGTCCGAAAACCCATCAGCACCTCGTCGAGGATGACCATTGCGCCATTACGGTGGGCGACTGTTTCGACATGCCTAAGATATCCCGGCTCCGGCAGGATGCAGCCGGCATTGGCGAGCATCGGTTCCATCAGGATGGCGGCGATATCGCCGGACTCCGCGAACAGGCTTTCGACATCGTCGAAATCGTTGAAGCGCAGCAGCGTGGTGTCCCGTTGCCAGGGGCGTTCGTTCGCGCGCATGTCGGCCTCCGGCGAACCGGCATTGCCGAAGGCGACATCGTCGTACCAGCCGTCGAACCCGGCTGCCATCTTGGCGATCCGGCCGCGTCCTGTCGCTGCCCGTGCAAGCCGGCAGGCAAGATGGACCGCCTCGCTACCGGTGTTGGTGAAGATCGCCCGCGAGAGCGAACCGGTGGCGGCCGTCAGCGTCGCCGCTGCCTCTTCCTCGCCGGCATGGGCGAATGCCGGCATCGGACCGTCCAGAAGCGCCCTGGTGACGGCATTGACGACGACCGGATGGGCGTGGCCGAGGACGGTCGCGCCAAAGCCGAGAGCCGTATCGATATAACGGCGTCCTGTCTGGTCCCAGACGTAAGGACCGCGGGAGCGCGAAGCGAGAAGACTTGTCCCGTCGACGACGGGCAAGGCGCGACCGGCACTGGATATGCCCCCAACGAGATGGTTCATGTCAGTACTCGCTTCGATAGGTCAGAAACCCAGGAGTCGCGGCAGCCATTCCGTGGTTCCCGGAACGAATGCGATGAGCAGCAGGCAGATGTTGCTGGTGATGAAGAATGGGATCAGGCGCCAGGTGACCGCGTTGACGCCGACCTTGGCGATGTTGCAGACCACGAAGATGTTCGTTCCCACCGGTGGCGTGAATAGACCGATCCCCAGGGCGACGGTGAAGATCAAGCCAAGCTGGTAGGGAGCAAGACCCGCGGCAATGCCGATTGGATGCACGATCGGCGCAAGGATGATCAGCGACGGGCCAAGGTCGGCCCAGGTCCCGACGAAGGTCAGCAGCAGCAGGATCAGCAGGATCGTCACCGTCGGGCCGGCGCCCGACGCCGAGAGCAGGTCCGCGCTCCATTGCGGGATCTGCTCGACCGTCAGGATCCATGAGAACGGCGTCGACACCGCCATGATGATCATGATTGCGCCGGTCATGCGCACGGCTTCGATGCCGACTTTCCAGGCGGCGGCCCAGGTGAGTTCGCGGTAGAGAAGCCCGCCGACCAGCAATGCCCAGACGACGGCGACGAACGCCGCCTCCGTCGTCGTTGCATAGCCCGTCAGCATCGAGCCGAGCACGACGATCGGCATCAGCAGCGCCGGCAGTGCCCGCAGCAGGTGCTTCGAAAAGCTCCTTATGGTCGGCCGCGTGTCCGACTTGGGAAATCCCTCCCGGACGCCCACCCACCATGCGGTCAGCATGAAGGTGATTGCCAGCATCAGCCCGGGAATGATGCCGGCGGCAAACAGGCCGCCGATCGAGGTGTTGGTCAGAACGCCATACATGATCATGACGACGCTTGGCGGAATGATGATCCCAAGCGTGCCGGCCGCGGCTGTCACCGCCGCGGCGAATGCCGGCGGGTAGCCGCGCTCCACCATGGCCGGAATCATGATCGAGCCCACGGCGCCGGTATCGGCGGTGGCCGATCCGGTGATGCCGCCATAGACCATGCATGTGGCGACATTGACGACACCAAGCCCGCCGCGGACCCAGCCAAGCAGGTCGTCCGCGAGGTCGATGATGCGTCGCGTCAAGCCGCCCTCATTCATGATGCCGCCGGCGACCAGGAACAGCGGGATGGCGGCCAGCGAGATCGAGTCGGCCCCTCCATAGACCTGTTGCGCGAACCAGGATGGCGGCAGCGGCACCAGGCCGAAGAAGATCACGGCAAGCGTCGAGATCGCGATGGCCCAGGCCACCGGAACGCCGGTGTAGAGCGTCACCGCGAAGATGCCGAAAAGGACAAGCAAGGTCATGCGCGGATTACCGGAATATGCGCACGATGCGGGCAACCGCGATGACGCCGAGGCTGAGCCCCATGAACGCTATGATCGAATGAACTGTCCAGGATGGTGCACGCATCACCGGTGTCGGCACGAAACCGGTGCGCCCGAGCATGGCAAGGCCGCTCCAGACCATGGCGGCCGCCACGGCCAGCAGGATGAGATTGTGGTAGACGCGAAAGACCGCGCCCCGGCTGCTGGTGACGCTGTTGCCGTCGATCGAGACGTTCTCGCCGGCTATCTCGGCCAGCACCGCGCCGATCGCAGTCGTCCACAGGAACAGCATGCCGACGAGTTCGAACGACCAGGTAATCCCGTTGATATGCAAATAGCGGCCGATCGCCCCAAGCCCGGTTGCGGCGATCAGCAAGGCGATCACGCCTACGCCGACCACCGACAGGGCCAGCGTCAGAAAACGCCCGGTGCGTTCCATCATGTTCGTCCTGCACGCATGGTTGTCTCGCCGTCCGGAAATCCGGATTGCATCGAGCGGGTTCTCCTATTGCCCGGCAGCCGCCTTGCGGACATTGGCGACGAAATCCGCGCCCCACTCAGCGCCGAACTGCTGGTAGACCGGATCGACCAGCGCCCTGAACGGCGCGCCGTCCACTTCATTGATCTCGACACCGGCCTTCGTCAGCTTGGCGCGCACGTCGGCATAGACCTCGTCGAGCTTGCCGCGGTACCAGACCGTGGTGTCGGCCACCGCGGTATCGACGACCGTACGTTCGGCGTCGGTCAGCCCGTCATAGCGGTCCTTGTTCATGTACCAGTAGTTAGGTGTCCAAATGTAGTTCGAAACGGAGAGATATTTCGCGCTTTCGTACCATTTCTGGTCAAAGAAATCGCGAATCTCCGGCTCGACGCCGTCGACGACCTTGGCCTGGAGCGAGGTGTAGACCTCGCCGAACGGGATCGACTGAGGCAGTGCGCCAAGCTGTTTTATCGTTGCCAGGATCACCGGGTTTGGCGGCGTGCGCAGCTTCAGCCCGGAAATGTCTTCGGGAGCCTTGATCGGATGCGCGCTGTTGGCGAACTGGCGAAAGCCCGAATCCAGTGCGCCAAGCATCCGATAGCCGCGATCGCCGCCCGTGTCGAACACCGACTTACCGACGGGACCATCCAGGAATGCATGCGCTGCCTTCGCGTCGGCAAACAGGAAAGGCAGCGTGACGACGTTGAGTTTGGGGTCGATCTGGTCGACGACGCCACCCAGCCCGATATCGATCGAGCCGGCGCCGACACCATCAGCGATCGGGCCCTCGTCACCCAATTGCCCGTCCGGGAAAATCTGTACGGTCAGCTCGCCCTTGGATTTCTCTTTCACCTCGTCGGCGAATTTTGTCACCGCCTCGTTGATGAGACTGCTGGAGCTGGAGGCATGCGCCAGTCGCAGGACGGTTTCGGCTTGAGCGGCCTGAAAAGGTGCCACCACCAGACAGAGCAACGACACGGAGATGATGCGACATTTGTTGGCGATGAAAACGGACATTGGACCCCACCACGTTGATTAGCCGCCGTAGTTAGCGCGCCCTCAACTCTGGGAGTCAATCAATGCAGCGGCCACCGGTATTCGAAGAAACTATATAAGCATCACAGATTGTGATGTTCCGAAAATCCCGTCCATTCCAGCCCTGTCCTGACAGAAGCTCAGCCGTCATAGCCGGTGATCGCGCCGAAAGTGTAGCCGCGCAGCTTCAGGGCGGTGATCAGGGCCGTCAAATTCGCCTTGCCGTTGAAGACGTCCTGGAACATCTCGTCATGCATCAGCAGGATCAGCTTGCCGGGCTTGACGAAATGGCCGTAGCCGAACAGGTGATCGATCTCGCTGACCAGGTGGTCGACACTCTGCACCGGCTTGCCGCTGTTCTCGTGAACCCATTCATGATCCCAGCCGTAGAGATAGAAGCCGGACGCGGCGACGAACTCGTAATCGGGATCCTCGCGGCCTTCCTCGGCTAGTCCGAGCGAGTTGTCGTCCTTCGACATCGAGGGCAGTCGGAACACGTCGCGCCCCGGCAGCCGCGCATGCACTGCCGGCTTCAGCCCCAGCACCGCGTTGGCCCGCAGCATGTCGGCGACGACGCCTTCGGTGTCCGAATAGAAATGCTGGTAGTGGTTGTAGGCGTGGCTATAGCTGTGGTTGCCGATCGTCACCAGCGGCATGGTTCTGGCGCGCTGCACCAGCGCCTTGTTGGCCGCGCTCGCCTGCGCATGCATGCCGACCATGAACATGGTCGCCGGCACCTGCTCGGCCTCGAGCACGTCGAGGATGTTGCTGGTGCCGGTCAGCGGGCCGTCGTCGAAGGTTAGATAGATCATGCGATCCGCGGCAATTGCGGGAAAAGCAAGAAACAACACGATCGGCACGGCAAGGCGAAGCGGCGTCAGCATCCGGAACTCCATGTCCGATCGCGACAGGCCGCCATTTCCAAGGAGGATTGTCAAGGTTGGCGCCTTACGCCAGGCTTCCCTGCAGCACCGTCAGCCTGGCCTTCCTCGGCGCCCGCGCGACCAGCCATTCGCGCGCCTTTTCCTGCGGCATTGGGAAGGCGATGGAGTAGCCCTGCACCTGGTCGCAGCCGATCGCCATCAGCGAATCGAGTTCGGCCTCGGTTTCGGCTCCCTCGGCGACAATCGAGATGCCGAGGCCCCGTGCGAGTTCGGTAATGGCGCGCACGATCTTGGTGTTGTCGCCGTTCTTGTTGATGTTCTGGACAAAGCGGCGGTCGATCTTCAGCCGGTCGATCTCGTTCGGGCTGACATGGCTGAGCGAGGCATAGCCGGTGCCGAAATCGTCGAGTTCGAGGTGGACGCCGGCCGCACGAATGTGCCGCAGCTTTGCCGCTATGCCGGTCTTCTCATCGTCGAGAATGACGGATTCGACGATTTCCAGCGACAGTTTTTCTGGCGGCAGGCCGGCTTTTTCCAGCGTGTCGAAGAGGAAGGCGTCGAAATCGGGCTCACGCAACTCGGATCCGGACACGTTGACGGCGAGCCGGCCGAAGGCAATGCCGTCGCGGTTCCATTCGGCAGCTTCGTTGATCGCCTTGGCGATGACGATGCGGCCGATCTCGGGCATGAGGCCGCATTTCTCGGCGACGGGAATGAACTCGCCCGGTGCGATCATGCCGCGCTCGGCATGTCTCCAGCGCACCAGCGCCTCGATGCCGCCGATCGTGCCGTTCGACAACGAAACCTGCGGCTGGAAATAGACCTGGAACTCCTTCTCCGCGATGGCGATCCTGATGTCATGCTCGAGCTGCTTGCGGTAGTCGAGCTCGCGCCGCAATTCCTCGGAGAAGAACGAGAAACTGCCTCCGCCCTGCTTCTTGGCGGAATAGAGCGCGAGATCGGCATGGACGAGCAGATCCTGCGCGTTGTCGGCATCGACAGGGTAGACGGCGATACCTGCGCTGGCGTCCGGCAGGATGGTCGCGCCCTGGAAGATGATCGGCTCGTTGATCTGCGTCAGGATGCGCTTGGCGGTCATGTTGATGTCCTCGGTGGCGCCGGCGCCGTTGAGGATCATCACGAACTCATCGCCGCCTAGGCGCACGCAGAGATCCGACGCCCGGCAGGCATCGCGCATGCGCTGTGCCGTCACCACGAGCACATAGTCGCCGGCTGCGTGGCCAAGCGTGTCATTGATCTGCTTGAACCGGTCGAGGTCGAGCTGGACCGCCGCAAGCCGTTCGCGCCGGCGCTGCGCGCTCTTGATCAGCGTGTCGAAATGGTCGGTCAGGAAGGTGCGGTTGTAGAGCCCGGTGAGACCGTCATGGACGGCGATGAAGGCCATGGAATTGCGTGCATCCATGAGCTCATGCGTCTTGCGCAGAATGGCATTCGACATCGGCCTGAAGATGAAAAGCGCCACCAGCACGATGACGCCGATTGTGGCGTAGAACAGCGTGCGATGAAGATTGAGAAGCGTGTCCGATCGCGCATCGGCATCGGCGCTGATGCGCTGGCCAAGTGCGGCGTAGCCCGACAGGGTCGCATTGGCGACGGAAGCGTCGAGTTTGACGCGTTCGCTGCCGCCCTTGTAGCCGCCGTCAGTGGCCATGCCGAGCTGCGATTCAAATCCCGAGACTAGGCGTTCGCCGTTGGCGATAAGCCCGACCGAGAAATAGTCGAGGTGGAACGGCTTGGCGAAAAGCACGTTCTGGACCGATTTTGGATCGAACCGTGCCGGCGACATGGGATCGGCGGCGACCCGTTCGAGCAGAAGATCGTAGTTCTTCTCGAACTCCGCCGTCGCTTGTTTGAATGCGGTGATCAGAGCTGGTTGTTGGTCGCGCGAAGCGGCACCTGCTGCGCTGGCAAGGAAGACGATGCGCTGCGACAGCGCCTTTTGCGTGCTGACGATGTCGAGCAGCGAATCGTCGTGGCGCTGGGCAGCCATCATCTGCTGGAGAAGGATGAAGGAGGCCATCACCATGGCGGCGATGATCAACAGCGCCAGCCAATAGCCGGCCTTGATCAGCAATATGAGCCTGCTCGAAATGGTTTGCACCGGCTGCTGCGACATTTTCTTGGGGCGGCCCTTCTCGCCGACAGATTCCTGGTGCGATAACCATTGGCGTGAAAGTATTAACAGGTTTGGAAATCAATGACCTAGCGACCGCGGCGGCACTGGAAAGCTCGCGAAATGGTTATCGCGTTCTTTCTCGATATATCTGCATTTGAACATCCGTCATTGACGGCATTCCGAGACTGCATTCTGGTTACTGGCCGCGGCGGCGCCAAGGCGTCGCTTTTGCGATGGATTTTTCGCCGGCGCGGGGCGACAGTCCGTTCAATCTCAACAGGGTCCGATTATGAGCGCGGCATTCCTCTCCCATATCGACAGCGAGCTTGAAGGGCTGAAAGCGGCAGGGCTCTACAAATCCGAGCGGGTGATCACCTCGACCCAATCCGCAGAGATTGAGGTTGGCGGCGACAAGGTGCTGAATTTCTGCGCCAACAACTATCTGGGCCTCGCCGACAGCGCCGATTTGCGCAAGGCGGCCAAGCAGGCCCTCGACCGCTATGGCTACGGCATGGCGTCGGTTCGCTTCATCTGCGGCACGCAGGAAGAGCACAAGCAGCTCGAGGCGACGATTTCGTCTTTTCTCGGCATGGACGATACCATCCTCTACGGCTCCTGCTTCGACGCCAATGGCGGCCTGTTCGAGACGCTGCTCGGCGAGGAGGATGCGATCATCTCCGATGCGCTGAACCACGCTTCGATCATCGACGGCGTTCGGCTGTCGAAAGCAAAACGCTTCCGCTACGCCAACAACGACATGGCTGATCTGGAGGCGAGATTGAAGGAGGCCAAAGACTGTCGTTTCCGGCTGATCGCCACCGATGGCGTGTTTTCCATGGACGGCATCATCGCCAATCTTAGAGGCGTCTGCGATCTCGCCGAGAAGTATGACGCCATGGTTATGGTCGACGACAGCCATGCAGTCGGCTTCGTCGGCGCCAATGGCCGTGGCTCGGCCGAGCATTGCGGTGTCGAGGGCAGGGTGGACATCATCACCGGCACGCTCGGCAAGGCGCTCGGTGGCGCCTCCGGCGGCTATACATCGGGCAAGAGACAGGTGGTCGACTGGCTGCGCCAGCGCTCGCGCCCCTATCTCTTTTCCAACACGCTGATGCCGGCCATTGCCGGCGCCTCGATCAAGGTGTTCGAATTGATCCGCAATGGCGATGCCTTGCGCGAACGCCTATATGCCAACGCGTCGCACTTCCGGTCGCAGATGGGCAAGCTCGGCTTCACGCTGGCCGGCGCCGACCATCCGATCATACCGGTGATGCTGGGTGATGCGGCGTTGGCGCAGGAGATGGCGGCGCGCATGCTGAAGCGCGGCATCTATGTCATCGGCTTCTCGTTTCCTGTGGTGCCGAAAGGCCAGGCGCGTATCCGCACGCAAATGTCGGCTGCCCATTCCAGCGCCGACATCGACCGCGCGGTGGAGGCCTTCGGTGCCGTTGGCAGGGAACTGGGTGTCATCTCCTGAGCCGCCAAAAGCGATTCCGGATCAAAAGGTTCAGGGGACAAAAGAATGTCGAACATGATGAAGGCGCTGGTGAAGGCCAAGGCCGAGCCGGGCATCTGGATGGAAGAGGTGCCGGTGCCGGAGATCGGCCCCAACGACGTGCTGATCAAGGTCAGGAAGACGGCGATCTGCGGCACCGACGTCCACATCTACAATTGGGACCAGTGGGCGCAAAAGACCGTGCCGGTGCCGATGGTGACCGGGCATGAATTCGTTGGCACGGTCGCCGATTTTGGCGCGGCGGTCACCGAATACAAGGTCGGCCAGCGTGTTTCGGGCGAGGGTCACATCGTCTGCGGCCATTGCCGTAACTGCCGCGCGGGCAGGGGGCATCTGTGCCGCAACACACTCGGTGTTGGCGTCAATCGCCCCGGCGCCTTTGGCGAATACCTGGCGATCCCGCAGCACAATGTTGTGCCGATCCCCGACGACGTGCCGGACGAGATCGCCGCGATCTTCGATCCGCTCGGCAATGCGGTTCACACCGCATTGTCTTTCGACCTCGTCGGCGAAGACGTGCTGGTCACCGGCGCCGGGCCGATCGGCATCATGGGCGCGCTGGTGGCGCAATGCGTCGGCGCGCGAAAAGTCGTCATCACCGACATCAACCCGGTGCGGCTGGCGCTGGCGAAAAAGCTCGGCGTCCAGCATGTTGTCGACGCCTCGAAGGAAAAGCTGCGCGACGTCATGCCGGCGCTCGGCATGACCGAGGGTTTTGATGTCGGCTTGGAAATGTCGGGTGCGGCACCCGCCTTCCGCGACATGATCGACACCATGAACAATGGCGGCAAGATCGCCATTCTCGGCATTGCGCCGACCGGCTTCGAGATCGACTGGAACAAGGTCATCTTCAAGATGCTGCATCTCAAGGGCATCTATGGCCGCGAGATGTTCGAGACCTGGTACAAGATGATCGCCCTGGTGCAGGGGCCGCTCGACGTCTCGGGCCTGATCACCCACCGTATCGGCATCGACGACTATATTTCCGGCTTCGAGGCGATGAAGAGCGGCAATTCCGGCAAGGTGGTGATGGATTGGTGAGCGGCGCTAGTCCCAAGGGGCGGAATCGAAAAAATGAACCACAAAGAGCCTTATCCCTACCCCTGCCATACGAACCGCGAACTTGAGATGATGCTCGCCGGGCCAAGCCCCTTGCCGTGTTTGCTCATGAGCGCGTGGACGGTTTTGAAAAGTCCGATGCGCTGGCCAATCAAGACTTCGCAACTTACGTCGCAAATGGAACGCTGACGGAGCATGTCCGTACCTTCACGAGACGCGGACCGGACGGCCGCTCCTTCGACGTCGACTATTACTTCTACGCTCTCAAGGGTGAAGAATGGAGGGTGGAAACATTTACACTGCTTCTCGACCTCTTACATCGCAGTGCCTGGTGCCCTCAACTGGAATGGCTGCAGGGGAAGCTTCTAGGCTACACGGAGGAGCAGAACTTATACCATCTATCTCGAATTTACCCGGAAGGCTGGACGATCACCAAGCCTTCCAACCCATTCGATCATTCCAAGTCACCGGTCCGGCTTGGGTCTGAATCCTGATCCTTGCCCAAGGCGACGCCCGTCTCCAGCGCGGCCACTCCGCTGACAATCGCCGCGCGCTCGCCAGTGCTCAGCTTTGCAAGTAGTTCCCGCTCGAAAGCCTTCGCCAGCGGCACCATCTCGCGATAGGCGGCCAGCCCTGCCTTGGTCAGCGTCAGATGCTCGACGCGGCGGTCGTTCTCGTCCGGCGTGCGCGTCAGCCAGCGCCTTCGTTCAAGTTCAGCGACGGCGCGCGAAACCTTGGTCTTATGCATCGCCGATTGCTCACCGATCGCTGACGCTGTCATCGTGCCGTGCTGGCCGAGACCGGCCAGCGTGCGCCATTCCGGGCGCGTGAGGCCGTGACGGTTCTTGTAGACTCGCGAGAATTCACGGCTGACCGCATCGGCAAGCCGGTAGAGCCGATAGGGCAGGAAGCTTTCCAGTTCCAGGACGTCCATGACTTTGTATCCCGGCAGACGCTGCGATTGATAGTTACATTTTCGATGGTTACAAATGAAACCAATTACGTCAACGCCAGAGTGCCGCAACCATCGGAGGCGAGAAGCGCACTCTGTCAGTATCCAGGGAGGATGCCATGGCCTTTTCCTACATGCCGGGGTTCGGCAACGACTTCGAAACCGAAACCTTGCCGGGCTCGCTGCCGCAGGGGCGCAACTCGCCACAGCGGCCGGCCTATGGTCTCTATGCCGAGCAATTGTCCGGCTCGCCCTTCACCGCGCCGCGCGGCACCAATGAGCGCTCCTGGCTCTATCGTATCCGACCGAGCGTCAAGCACACCGGCCGCTTCAAGGCGGCGAGTTATCCCTTGTGGAAGACCGCCCCCAATGTCGGCGATCACGAGTTGGCGCTCGGCCAGTATCGCTGGAACCCGGTGCCGATACCGAGCGAGCCGACCGATTTCATCGCCGGCATGCGCTCGATCACCACTGCCGGCGACGTGCTTGGACAGACAGGCATGGCAGCCCATGTCTATGTCGCCAACCGCTCGATGGTCGACGACCATTTCTTCAACGCCGACGGTGAGTTGCTGATCGTGCCGCAGGTCGGGGCCTTGCGCTTCGTCACCGAAATGGGCGTCATTGAACTGAGGCCGGAGGAGATCGCGGTCCTGCCGCGCGGCCTCGTCTTCAAGGTCGAATTGATCGACTACGAGGTGCGCGGCTATGTCTGCGAGAACTACGGCGCCAAGCTGACGCTGCCCGACCGCGGCCCGATCGGCGCCAATTGCCTGGCCAATCCGCGCGATTTCAAGACGCCCGGCGCCTGGTTTGAGGACAAGGAAACACCATGCCGGCTGATCGTCAAATGGTGCGGCAATTTCCATGTCACCGAGATCGGCCATTCGCCGCTCGACGTGGTGGCGTGGCACGGCAACTACGCGCCCTACAAATATGATCTTGCGACGTTTTCGCCGGTCGGCGCCATCCTGTTCGACCATCCCGATCCGTCGATCTTCACTGTGCTGACCGCGCCGAGCGGCGAGGAAGGCACCGCTAATATCGACTTCGTTATCTTCCCGCCGCGCTGGCTGGTGGCGGAAAATACGTTCCGCCCACCCTGGTACCATCGCAACATCATGAGCGAGTTCATGGGTCTGATCCACGGCCAGTACGACGCCAAGGAGGAAGGTTTTGTCCCCGGCGGCATCAGCCTGCACAATCTGATGCTGGCTCACGGGCCTGATGCCCATGGCTTCGAAAAGGCCTCGCGCGCGGAGTTGAAACCGGTCAAGCTCGACAACACCATGGCCTTCATGTTCGAGACCCGATTCCCGCAGATGCTGACCCGCTACGGCGCCGAGTTGGAAACCCGGCAGGACAACTACATCGATTGCTGGGCCGATCTGAAGAAGCGTTTTAACGGCACGCCCGAGGGCGACTGGTCTTGAGCGTTGATCCAGGGGCAGATCGGCTGGTGCTTCTCGGCTCCAAGGGCGGCCCGGCGCTCCGACCCGGCGGGCCATGGCCGAGTTCTTCGCTGTTGGAACTCGGCGGGCGAAGCATCGTCGTCGATTGTGGGCTTGGCGTGACACGCGGCCTGGTCGATGCTGGGATCGGCCTGAAGGCGCTCGACCTGATCTTCATCACGCATCTGCATTCCGATCATGTGCTGGAGCTCGGGCCGTTGATTCACACTGCCTGGACGGCGGGACTGGCCGGCTCGGTGACGGTGTTCGGACCGCCCGGCACCGCCGACTACTGGCAACATTTCTGTCAGGCGATGGCGTTCGACATCGATATCCGCATCGTTGATGAAGGCCGCCAGGACATCCGCCGGCTGGTTTCGGTCGTTGAATTCGGCGAGGGCGAGGTGCTTGAAGAGCGCGGTCTCAAGGTGACGGCGCTGCGCGTCGACCATCCGCCGGTGACTGATTGCTTTGCGCTGCGCTTCGAGCATGGCAGGAAAAGCGCTGTGTTCTCATCCGACACGGCGTTCTTCCCGCCGCTGGCCGATTTCGCCAAAGATGCCGACATTCTCGTCCACGAAGCCATGCTGGAGGAAGGCGTCGAGCGGCTGGTGGCGCGGACCGGCAACGGCGCGCGACTGAGAGAGCATCTGCTTGCCAGCCATAGCTTTGCCGAGGAGGCCGGGCGCATTGCCAGCGATGCCGGGGTGAAAAGACTGGTGCTCAATCACCTCATTCCGGCCGACGATGCAGAGATCGGCGAAGCCGACTGGGTCGCCGCTGTCAGGAAAACTTGGGCTGGCGACTTGACGATTGCCCGCGACGGCCTCGGTGTGGGGCTTGGAACAAGTCCCATTCTGGGGGATGAAAGCGCCAAAACATGATGAAAATCGCCGTGCGGTATGATGCCTCGGTCAGCGGGAAGGGAGCCGCGGTGGCGGATCAGCCGACGCGCCAAATGAAATACGCCCAATCCGGAGTGTCGAAGGGCAGGGCGGTCCAGCGCAGCACCTGCATCGGCCGGTCGCTGATCACCAGTCCGCCGGGCGCCATTAGCCCGTCGATCAGCACCGCGAGCCAGCCGGCCTGGGCGGCGTCGCGGGCGCGGTCCTCGCTGCCGAAATCGGCATGGGCCAGGGCGGCGGGGACCCACGGGGTCCGGCCGGGCAGGGCGGACAGCGTGTCGCGGAAATCGCCCAGCACCAGGTCGGCGCCGGCCGGCGCGGCGTCGGGCGGCGCATGCAGGTCGCGGTCGAACGCGATGATCGGGCGCTCTGGGAACAGTTTGCGCAGATGGCTAAAGGTGCGGCCCTTGCCCAGGCCGATCTCCAGCACCGGGCCGGGCACGTCCCGGATCTCCACCGCCGCCCGGTCCAACGCTCGGCGCTGGGTGGTGAGGCGGGCAATCATGCGGTCGAGGCGGCTGTCCATCGGATCCTCCATACGGTCCCGTGATCTACGCTGTGGCCGGCGCAGTTGAAAAGAGCCAATGCCCAGGCCGGGCCTGGCTTCCCGCCACCGGGCTTGGTAAGGAAGGCACAGCGCCCGGCCGGCCGAGAGACCGCAGCAAAAGGACCGACCAGGATCATGCTCGATCGCCGCAGCCTGCTGAAGCTTGCCGCCGCCACCGTAGGCGATTCTTTGAAAAGAGAATCGTCGACATGATGATTAAGAACCGCTTTTCTGAGAGACGATCCAGGAAGAGAGGACGAGGATGACGTTTTCGATGATTTCCCATGCTATGCCTGCAGATATTTCGGAGGCGGTCCAGATCGTGAACAGTGGTGTACCGTTCACGATATGCATGTCCTCGCTGCCTTATCCGACGCAGTTTTGCGGCCCGAGGGCTGGATCGTTAGAGGGGCTGAAGTAAATGAAGCTTGCCACATTGAAGGACGGGACGCGCGACGGGAAACTTGTCGTCGTCTCGCGCGACCTGACGCGCTTTACCGATGCCTCGTTCCTGGTGCGCACCCTGCAGGCCGCGCTCGACGATTGGAGCCGCATCGCCCCGCATCTCGCCGCCATGGCGGAATCGCTTGAGAACAATGCGGTGCCTTCTGCCCGGTTTCACGAGCATGACGCCCATTCGCCGCTGCCGCGGGCCTATCAGTGGGCGGACGGCTCCGCCTATGTGAACCATGTCGAACTGGTGCGGAAAGCGCGCGGCGCCGAGATGCCAGCAAGCTTCTGGACCGATCCGCTGATCTACCAGGGCGGCTCGGACGCATTCGTTCCGCCGCGCGATCCGATCCGCATGACCGACGAGGAATTTGGCATCGACATGGAGGCGGAGGTCGCCGTCATCGTCGACGATGTACCGATAGGCGCAAGCCTGGAAGTGGCGAGGGACGCGATCCGGCTGGTCATGCTGGTCAACGATGTCACCCTGCGCGCTCTCACCGGGCCCGAACTCGCCAAGGGTTTTGGCTTCTTCCAGTCGAAACCGTCTTCGGCCTTTTCGCCGGTCGCGGTGACACCGGACGAACTGGGCGATGCCTGGGAAGGCGGCAAGGTCAGCCTGCCGCTGCTCGCCGATCTCAACGGTAAGCCGTTCGGCCGCGCCAATGCCGGCATCGATATGACCTTCGATTTTCCGGCGCTGATCGTCCATGCCGCGAAGACGCGGCCGCTGGCCGCCGGCACCATCATTGGCTCGGGCACCGTCTCCAACAAGCTTGACGGCGGGCCGGGCAAGCCTGTCTCGGCCGGTGGCGCCGGCTATTCCTGCATTGCCGAACTGCGTATGATCGAGACCATTGTGTCAGGCGAACCGAAAACGCCATTCCTGCGCTTTGGCGACACGGTGCGCATCGAGATGAAGGACAGAACCGGGCACTCGATCTTCGGCGCCATCGAGCAGAAGGTCGAGAAATACGAGGGGTAGGGAATGACGGGGGAGGCGTTCTATCTAATGGCTGGTGTCTGGGCCATCGCCATTCTGGCGATCTTCATCATGGCGATCCGGCTGAGCTATCGCATCGAGGCGCGTTCGCCTGATCTTACAAACCGCAGCGGCTTTCCGCGCAATGCGATGATGTTCCACACGGTCACCAACCTGAACGTGGCGCGGGACGAGGAGACGCAAGCCATGCGACGGCGCATGAACAGGCTTTTGCTGATCGTTCTCGCCGGATTCGTGATCATGGGGGCAGCCATTGGTCTGGTCAGACGGATAGGATCATGACCCTCCTGGACCACCTGTGCCGCATGGCCGGCAACAATCTTTGGTCGAACGACCGGCTCTACCACGCCGTGCTGCAGCTCCAGCCCGGCGAATTCGAGGCAGAAAGGACCAGCTTCTTCCCCTCGATCAAAGCGACGCTCAACCACATCCTGGCTGTCGATCTCCTCTATCTCGATTTCCTGGAGGAGGGCGGGGTCGGTGCTGCCGCTCATGACGATTATGTACCGTTCGACGAACCGCAGGCACTGTTTGCTGCCCAGACCGCTTCCGACCGGCGGCTCATAGCATTTTGCGACAAACTGTCGGAGGCCGATCTCGACCGGCGCGTCATCACCGACCGGCGCGAGGACGGCATGATCCCTGAAAGGATCGGCGACATCCTCGCCCATGTCTTCCTGCACGACATCCATCACCGCGGCCAGGTGCACGCCATGCTATCCGGCACATCGGTCGCGCCGCCGCAGTTGGATGAATTCCTACTCGATTACGATGTGAAGCTGAGAAAAGCCGAAGTCGAGCGGCTGGGACTGGATGTTCAGACCAGCGCGACGTCATAGGCTGAAAATTGCCGATCCGAGGTGAGCAGCGTCAGGCCTTCAATTTGTGCCTGTGCAATCAGCAGACGGTCGAAGGGATCTCGATGATGGAGCGGCAAATACTCAAGCCTCGCTGCGTGTAGTTCATTTACGCTGAGGATTGGAACCCCGTTCGATCGCAAGATGTCCACGATATTGCCGGTGAGCGTGATTTTGCCGAGCGATTTCTTGATAGCGATTTCTGCTACCGAGATGGCGCTGACGATCACATTCTCACCCGCAAGAAAGATGTCGCGATGGTGGTCCGAAAGACGTGAATCCGCGTTGAGCACCCAAAGCAGAATGTGGGTATCAACCAGATACTGACGGCTCATTTAATATATTCGTCCCATTCGGGACCGAGTTCATCAAAATCGTCCGATATCCGAATTTGGCCTTTCAGGGCTCCAAACAAGCCTTTGCTCCCACCAGCCCGAACGGGAGCGCTCAAGGTTGCGACAACCTCTCCATGCCGTGTCAGATGGATCTCTTCGCCAGCCTGCGCACGTTTCACCAGTTCGGAGAGCTGAGCCTTCGCTTTTGCCATGGGGATATTCATAGACAACCTCTTATGACCAGAATTTAGGTCATAACTGGCCGAGATGCAAGTGAGTTACGCCGCTTTGCCGTCGACCTTGAGCACGCCGCGCTTGATCTGGTCCTGCTCGATCGATTCGAACAGCGCGCGGAAATTGCCTTCGCCAAAGCCTTCGTCGCCCTTCCTTTGAATGAACTCGAAGAAGATCGGCCCGATTACGGTTTTTGAAAAAATCTGCAGCAGGATTTTGGTCGTGCCGCCATCGACCACGCCTTCGCCGTCGATCAGGATGCCATGCCTTTTCATCCGCTCGATCGGCTCGTCATGGCCGTTCACCCTGTCGTGGGACATGTCGTAATAGGTCTCGGGCGGGCCTGGCATGAATTTCAGCCCGTTGGCGGCCAGCCTGTCGGTGGCGGCGTAGATCTCGTCAGTGCCGACGGCGATGTGCTGGATGCCTTCGCCATTGTACTTCTTCAGATACTCCGCGATCTGGCTGGTCTCGTCCTTGGATTCGTTGAGCGGAATGCGGATCTTGCCGCAGGGCGAGGTAATCGCCCGGCTGACCAGCCCGGTGATCTTGCCGTCGATGTCGAAGAAATGGATCTGCTTGAAGCCGAACAGGTCGCGGTAGAAATCCCACCATTTGTCCATCTGGCCGCGATAGACATTGTGGGTGAGGTGATCGAGATAATAGAAGCCGACGCCTTCCGGCTTTGGATCGCGTGCGCCCAGCCACTCGAACTCGGCGTCATAGGCCGAGCCCTTCTCGCCATAAGTCTCGATGAAATAGAGCAGCGAACCGCCGATGCCGACGATGGCCGGCACGTCGAGCGCCTTGTCCTCGCCTTCATAGGGCGTGGCGCCCTTGGCGACAGCGTGCTTGAAGGCATGCTTGGCATCGACCACCCGCCAGGCCATCGAGGCAGCACAAGGGCCATGCTTGTCGACGAATTTCATCGCATGCGAGCCGGGCTCGGCATTGACGACATAGTTGATATCGCCCTGCCGCCAGACGGTGATGTCCTTCGAGCGGTGTTTTGCAACCGCGACATAGCCCATGCGGGTGAACAGCTCGGCGAGCTTTTTCGGCTCGGGATGCGCGAACTCGACGAATTCGAAACCGTCGGTACCAGCCGGATTGGTCTTGCTGATTTTCGCGGGCGGTGCGTCGTGCGGAAAGGGACCCATGGCAATCCTCCAAAAGCTGACGTGGCCGGGAAAGGCCATCTCAATGCAATGATAGCGCGGAGCGGGTGCATGGTGCTTGCATTCAAACGCTTGAAATGATCAGTTTATGCGTGAATTGTGCACATATGGAGAAAAATCCATGGATGAGACGCGCATTGATCAGTTTGACCGCAAGATAATGTCGCTTTTGCAGGACGACGCACGGCTCACCAACAACGATTTGTCGGAGCGGGTGAACCTGTCGGCGTCACAGTGCTCGCGCCGCCGCCAGCGGCTGGAGGAGGACGGCTACATAAAGGGGTACCGGGCGGTGCTCGACCGCGACAAACTCGGCTTCTCGCTGGTCAACGTCATCTCGGTGACGCTCGCCACCCACAACCGCGACAATGCGCGGCGCTTCGGCGAATTGGTGGCACGGCTGCCGGAAGTGCAGGAGGCCCACGCGTTGACCGGCGAGATGGATTATATCCTCAAGGTGGTAACGCCCGACCTGAAGTCGCTGTCGGAATTCGTCAACGGCGTGCTTCTGCCGCACGAATCCGTCCAGCATGTGAAGACCGCGATCGTGCTCGAAACGCTGAAGGAAACCGGCGCGCTGCCGATTTGATAGGTCAGCCTCTGGACTGCTGGATCAGCCCATACAGGTTGGTGCAGCGCGCCCCGGAACGGCAATAGGCGAACACTGGCCCTTCGAGTTCATCCAGCGCTTCGGCCTGGTCCTCGACATTCTCTTGCGTGATCTGACCGCTGATCACCGGGATGAAGCGAAAGGCGAGACCGGCGGCTTCGACTGCCGCCTTGACGCTGTCGGCCGAAGGCTGGCCGGGCTGCTCGTCATCCGGCCGGTTGCAGATGACGCTCTTGAAGCCGGCATCCTTGATGGCGGCGACGTCTTCGGGCTGGATCTGGCCCGAGACCGAATAGTCCTCGCTGATCTCACGATATTCCATGGCTCTGTCCTCGCAATCTCTCTTGGCGGCAGTCTTGCCACTCCCGGGCATGGGCGGCAATCCGCATCGGGGGAATTCTCTGCCAAATAGCTATTGCCGACCGGAAAATCCAACCGGGGCTCCCGCAGCGCCGCGTATCCCTCTTGGATGCCAAGGAGGCTGCGACAACTTGAATGCTGCTCCGGCCGGATAGGCGCGCTCGCCTCAACTGCCGAGGATCGCGCCTTTGATCTGGGCGATGTTGTTGTGCATCATGTCGATATAGGTCGAGGCCGGGCCGTCGGGCTGCGACAGCGCATCGGAATAAAGCGTGCCGCCGACCTTGATGCCGGTCTCGCTGGCGATCTGCTCGATCAGGCGCGGATTGGTGATGTTCTCGACGAAGATCGCCGCTGCCTTGTCCTGTTTCACCTGTTTCACCAGCTTGGCGACATCGGCGGCCGAAGGCTCGGAGTCGGTCGACACGCCTTGCGGGGCAAGGAAGGTCAGGCCGTATGCGTGCTCGAAATAGCCGAAGGCGTCATGCGAGGTGATGACCACGCGCTTCTCCTGCGGGATCGACTGGATTGCCGCCTTCACTTCGCCTTCGACCGCATCGAGCTTGCCGGTATAGGCGGCGGCATTGGCCTTGTAGCTGTCGCAGCCCTGGGCATCGGCGGCGCAGAAAGCATCGGCGATGTTCTTCACATAGATCTTGGCGTTGGCAATCGACTGGAAGGCATGCGGATCGGTGACCGTCTTGCCGCTGCCGGTATCGGCGCCTTCGGCGGCATCGGCATCGGCGAATTCGGGTTTGAAATTGATCGGCGTCACGTCCTTGGTCAGGACGGCAATCGTCGCCTTGGTGGCGCTGGCGTCGACCAGGCGCTGCAGAAAGCCTTCGAAATGCAGGCCGTTGACCAGAACCACATCGGCGCCGGCCATCGCGACGGCATCGGCCGGGCTCGGCTCATAGACATGCGCGTCGCCATCCGGCCCGACGATGGTGGTGATGTTGACCCGGTCGCCACCGACATTCTTGGCGAAATCGGCAATGACGGTGAAGCTGGCGACCACTTTCAACGGCTCGGCTAAGGCCGATGATGCGCCAAAGGCGCTTAATGTTATAACGCTCATCGCCAGGGCGGCACGGATCGATTTCAGCATTGGGCAGGTCTCCTTCAGGGTTGGGGATCAGGCGGTTCTGTGGCGGTGATGGATGATGCGGGCGCGCAGAATGCCGCGCGTGCCAAACAGGATCGAGGCGAAATAAACGACGCCGGCGGACAGGATGATGGCCGGGCCGGACGGCAGCGACGCGTGATAGGACAAAAGCAGTCCGGCAATGCAGGAGGCAAAGCCGATTACCACCGCCAGCACGCACATCGGCTCGACGCGAGCGGTCCAGAAGCGGGCCGCCGCTGCCGGCAGCATCATCAGACCGACCGAAAGCAGCGTGCCGAGCGCCTGGAAGCCGCCGACGAGGTTGAGCACGACAAGGCCGAGAAAGATGAAATGCACCGGGCTGCCCAGCCGGCTGACCGAGCGCAGGAACAGCGGATCGAGACATTCGGCGACCAGCGCCCGCCAGAAAATGGCAAGGCTGACCAGCGTCACCGCGACGATGCCGCCGATCAGCGCCAGCGCCTCGTTGTTGAGCGCCAGCACCGTGCCGAACAGCACATGCATGAGATCGACACTGGAGCCGCGGATCGACACCATCAGCACGCCGATGGCGAGCGAAATCAGATAGAAGGCCGCCATCGAGGCATCCTCGCGCTGGATGGTGAAGCGCGAAACTGCACCGGCGCCGAGCGCCACGATGATGCCGGCTATCAGGCCGCCAATGGTCATCGGCAGGATTTCCAGCCCATAGAGCAGGAAGCCGGCGGCGGCACCCGGCAGGATGGCGTGCGCCATGGCGTCGCCCGACAGACTCATGCGCCTCAGCATCAGGAAGACGCCGACCGGGCAGGCGCCGAGCGACAGCATCAACGAGCCGATCAACGCCCGCTGCATGAAGGCGAAATCGGCGAAAGGGGCGATGAAGAGGCCGTAGAGCATGTCCATCACGCCGCCCTCGGTCCAGCACCGTGATGGTGATCATGGTCATGAGCGTGGGGGTGGTCGTGATCGTGGCTGTCGGGTTCGCACCATGGCGCGTTCTCTTCCCAGGCTTCGTGGAAGCGACGGGCGCGCAGCAAGTTTTCCGGCTTCAGCGTTTCCCTGGTCTCGCCCCAGGCAATCGGCTGGCGTGCGAGCAGCAGCGTTTCGGGAAAATTCTGCCGCACCAGATCGAGGTCGTGGACGACGACCATGACGGTGCGCTCCTCGCCATGCCAGCGCTTGATCAAGGCTATGAGATCACCGACCGTCTTTGAATCGACCGCGTTGAACGGCTCGTCGAGCAGGATGAGGTCGGCGTCCTGCAGCAGCACGCGGGCAAACAGCGTACGCTGCAACTGGCCGCCCGACAGCGTGTCGATCGGCCGCTTCTCGAAGCCGCCGAGCCCAACCGCCATCAGCGCCTGGCTGACCGAATCGCGATCTTCCTTGGTATAGCGGCCGAGCAGTCCGCGCCGTGGCCACAGGCCGAGCGAAACCAGATCAACGACCCGGGCCGGAAAGGAGCGGTCAAGCTCCGACTGCTGCGGCAGATAGGCGGCACGCACGCCGGGCGCCCGTATGACGGCGCCGGCCATCGGCTTGAGAACGCCGACGATTCCTTTCATCAACGTCGACTTGCCCGAGCCATTGGCGCCGACGACTGCGGTCAACGAGCCCTTGCGGATGGTGCCGTCGAGATGATGGATGGCCGGATGGCTGTTGTAGCCCAGCGTCAGGTCGCGGAAGGTCAGGCAGGCATTGATCATCAGACGATCCGTGAGCGGCGGTCCGCGAAACCAGGGAAGTCGAGTCGATATGTGATGTTATTACATTAGTCAACAAGCCAATTCGGCGGAATTACGACGCCAGGTTCAATTTGCCGTGTACCTTTTGCCTTGCGCCTGTGGCTCAAGGGGATTCCCTCAGCCGGCCTTGCCCGAAGCCAGCAGCGACTCTAAAGAGGCGCAACCGACAAAAGAAGGAAACGCCCAATGAGCATTCGTCGCATCGATGTTGGCCCGCGCATGAGCCAGATCGTCATCCACGGCAACACCGTCTATCTGGCGGGCCAGGTCGGCGAACCGGGCGGCAATGTCGCATCCCAGACCAGGGACATCCTGGCGGCCATCGATGAATTGCTGGCCAAGGCCGGCACCGACAAGACCAAGATCCTGCAGGCGATCATCTGGCTGGCCGATATGAGCACTTTTTCCGAGATGAACGCGGAATGGGACAAGTGGGTGCCGCAGGGCCACACGCCGGCGCGCGCCACTGGCGAGGCCAAGCTCGCCGGCCCGGAATATCTGGTCGAGATTATCGTCACGGCGGCGATCTGAGGCGCGGCTCTTACCCTTCCCCTTGGGGGGAGGGTAATCACCCCTGCGACGGCCTGAACCGCGCCACCAGCGTGTGGCTCTCCGCCGGATAGGTAAAGCGCACATGCGTCACCGGGTGCTCGGCGCTCCATGTCCGCCGCTCTACCACCAGGCACGGCGCGCCGGGCTCGATGTCGAGGGCATCGGCGATATGATCGTCGGCGGCGATGGCGCGGATGCGGTGCTCGGCTTCGCTCCACGGCACACGCCCGATCAGCCACGGCCCGGCCGCGATGTCGAGAAACTCTTCCTCGCCGGCTTCCGCGACGGCGGCCAGGTTGATCAGCCGTCGTTCATGCGCAAATGGCCGCCGTCCCGCGAAATGCAAGCCCTCCAGCGCCAGCACCGGCCCTGAAGTGGCAAGTTCCAGCAGCATGCGGTCCTCAGCGCTGCTGCGGCGCTGCAGCCGCTCCAGCCTTTGATAGCGATAGGGAAGTCCAAGCGCCTCGACCTCGATCCTGATGTCATGGATTTCCAGCACCGCGGCCTGCGACTGCGGCCGGCGCACAAAGCTGCCCGAACGGCGGCGGCGTTCGATCAGCCCGGCCTTGGCAAGCTGCGACAGCGCCTTGTTCACCGTCATGCGCGAACACTTGTACTCGGCGGTCAGTTCATGCTCGAACGGAATGCGGTGGCCGGGCGCCCAGGCGCCGGACAGGATCTTCTCGCTGATATCGGACAGGATGCGCTGGTGCAGCGAGACAGCCTCGCTGCCTTCCGCTTCAACAGTCTCGATGATGCTCATGCCGAAAGCGCCGTCATCACGGAGCGAAAGCGCTCGGCAACGGCATCGCGCCTTGCATGCCTGCCGCCACTGACCAGTTTTGTGCCATGCACCCAGACGCAATCGACCTTGGTGCCGTTGGCGAAGATCCAGGCGTCGAGGATCGCGTCCCCGGTCTTGCCGGATAGCGAGGGGTGGTTGGCATCGAGCGAGACGAAATCGGCAGATGCACCAGCAGCTATCCGCGACGGACCGGCGCCAAGAGCGGCACCGCCGCCGTCGAGTGCCGCATCGAACAGCGCGCGGCCGGTCGAGCCGCCGGCGACTGCCAGCACATTGCGGGCGCGGTGGGCGAGGCGCTGCGAATATTCGAGCTGCCTGAGCTCGTCCGGCAGGCCGATCAGCACATTGGAATCGGAACCGACGCCGAAGCGGCCGCCATGATCTCTGAACTGCAGCGCGGCGAAGGTGCCGTCGCCGAGATTGGCCTCGGTGATCGGGCAGAGACCGGCGATAGCGCCGCTCTTGGCCATTGCAATCGTCTCGGCTTCCGTCATATGGGTGGCGTGGATCAGGCACCAGCGCTTGTCGACCCCGGCATTGGCAAGCAGCCATTCGACCGGCCGCGCGCCCGACCAGGCAAGGCAGTCCTCGACTTCTTTCACTTGCTCGGCAACGTGGATGTGGATCGGTCCGTCAGGCGCCATGGCGGCAACCGCGGCAAGTTCGTCGGGGGTCGCGGCGCGCAGGCTGTGCGGCGCAACGCCGACGACAGGCTGATTCAATGCGCGAACACACTGCCGGCTTTTCTCAAGCAGCAGCGAGAACCGATTCACATCATTGATGAATCGGCGCTGGCCCTCATTGGGCGCGGCACCGCCGAAGGCGGAGTGCGCATAGAACACCGGCAGCAGCGTCAGGCCGATGCCTGTGTCGGCGGCCGCTGCAGCAATGCGCTCGGCCATCTCGGCGATGTTGGCGTAAGGTTTTCCATCGCGGTCATGATGAAGGTAGTGGAATTCGCCGACGCGCGAGAACCCGGCCTCCAGCATCTCGACATAGAGCTGTGCTGCGACCGCCTCGACCTGGTCCGGCGTCATCGACAGCGCGAAACGGTACATCACCTCGCGCCAGCTCCAGAAACTATCTGATGAAGGGCCGCGCAATTCGGCAAGGCCGGCCATGCCGCGCTGGAAGGCGTGGCTGTGCAGGTTCGGCATGCCGGGAAGGACGATGGCGTGCCGCTCATCGCCAGCTTGCGCCGCCGCACCCGGCTCGACCGCGTCGATAAGGCCGCCGCCCATCGTGATCCGCACATTGCCGTGCCAGCCCTCGGGCAGCAGCGCCTGTTCCGCAAAGATCGCCGTCACTTTTTTCTCCGAATCCGAATGCGTGGGCGACGATGGTACTTGCGTCGCGTCTCAATATGTATATACATAATAGCCATCAATTGAAACGGAAAAGATGATGGCGGCAGCGAACAAAAGCCGGGCAGGGGGCCTTCGCCTGTGGCGCAATGCGCGACTCGCAACCATGGCTGAAAGCGCGGCCGGGCTGGGCATCGTCGAAAAGGGCGCGGTCGCCGCCCGTGACGGGGTGATCGACTATGCCGGTCCCGAAGCCGACATGCCTGCCCCTTTCAGTGAGGGTGCCGACACCATCGACTGCGAAGGCCGCTGGATCACGCCCGGCCTGATCGACTGCCACACGCATCTTGTCCATGCCGGCAACCGCGCCAACGAATTCGAGATGCGGCTCGCCGGCGCCACCTATGAAGAGGTCGCCAGGGCTGGCGGTGGCATCGTCTCTTCGGTCAAGGCGTTACGCGCTGCCAGCGAGGACGAGCTGGTCGCGCAGTCATTGCCGCGTCTCGATGCGCTGATTGCCGAAGGCGTCACCACTGTCGAGATCAAGTCGGGCTACGGCCTCGATCGTGACAATGAGAAGAAGTCGCTGCGCGCCGCACGGCGGTTGAGCGAAGAGCGGCCGGTGACGGTCAGGACGAGTTTCCTCGGCGCCCATGCGCTGCCGCCCGAAGCGAAAGGCGACAAGGACGCTTTTGTCGATCTGGTCGCAAACGAAATTCTTCCGGCGGTCGCCGCCGAGGGTTTGGCCGATGCCGTCGATGGGTTCTGCGAGGGCATCGCCTTTTCGCCTGAGCAGATTTCGCGCGTCTTCGATGCGGCCAAGGCTGCCGGCCTGCCGGTAAAGCTCCATGCCGATCAATTGTCCAATCTGCACGGCGCCGAACTTGCCGCGCGCCACAGTGCGCTGTCGGCCGACCATCTCGAATACACCGACGAGGCGGGTGCGGCGGCCATGGCCAAGGCCGGCACCGTGGCGACGATCCTGCCTGGCGCCTATTACTTCATTCGCGAGACCAAGAAACCGCCGATTGCCCTGTTTCGTCAGCACGGCGTCAGGATGGCCGTCGCCACCGACAACAATCCCGGCACCTCGCCGCTGACCTCGCTGCTGCTGACCATGAACATGGCCGCGACCTTGTTTGGCCTCACAGTCGACGAATGTCTGGCCGGCGTCACCCGCGAGGCTGCCCGCGCGCTCGGCCTGCTAGGACAGACCGGCACGCTCGAGGCCGGAAAATCGGCCGACCTGGCGATCTGGAACATCGAGCGCCCGGCCGAACTCGTCTACCGCATGGGTTTTAATCCGCTGCACGCCCGCATCTGGAGGGGACAATGACCGAACTGGTACTGAAGCCGGGCAACGCGACCTTGGCCGACTGGCGTGCCATCTATCGCGGCGCCGTGCCGAAACTCGACAATTCATGCTGGCCGAAGATCAAGGCGAGCGCCGAGGCCGTGGCGCGTATCGTCGCCAAGGGCGAGCCGGTCTATGGCATCAACACCGGCTTCGGCAAGCTGGCCAGCGTCCGCATCCCCGCCGCCGATCTCGAAACGCTCCAGCGCAACATCGTGCTGTCGCACGCCGCCGGCGTCGGCGAGCCGATGCCTGTCACGGTCGCCCGGCTGATGATGGCGCTGAAGCTCGCCAGCCTGGCGCAGGGCGCCTCCGGCGTGCGGCTTGAAACCGTCGAGCTGCTGGAAGCGATGCTGGCCAACGACGTTATCCCGGTGGTGCCGGCACAAGGCTCGGTTGGCGCCTCGGGCGACCTCGCGCCGTTGTCGCATATGACGGCGGTGATGATCGGCGTCGGCGAGTGCTTCACGCCGCATGGCCGCTTCCCGGCCAAGGTCGCTTTCGTCTCGCATGGGCTGGAGCCGGTGACGCTCGGCGCCAAGGAAGGTCTGGCACTGCTCAACGGCACGCAGTTTTCGACCGCCTATGCGCTGGCCGCTTTGTTCGAGGCCGAAGTTCTCTATCAGTCGGCGCTGGTCGCCGGCGCGCTGTCGACCGATGCGGCCAAGGGCTCCGATGCACCCTTCGATCCGCGCATCCATCTGCTGCGCAAACACCGTGGCCAGATCGAGACGGCTGAAGCGCTGCGCAATCTGATGGCCGGCAGCGCCATCCGTGAATCGCACCGGGTCGGCGACGAGCGCGTGCAGGACCCTTATTGCCTGCGTTGCCAGCCGCAAGTGATGGGTGCAGCCCTCAGCGTGCTGCGCCAGGCAGCCGACACGCTGGGCACCGAGGCCAATGGCGTTACCGACAATCCGCTGATCTTCGCCGAGGACGATACCGCACTTTCCGGTGGTAATTTCCACGCTGAGCCTGTCGCCTTCGCCGCCGACATGATCGCGCTTGCCGTTTGCGAGATCGGCTCGCTGTCGGAACGTCGCGTCGCCATGCTGGTCGATCCGGCACTGTCGGGTATGCCGGCATTTCTCACGCCGAAACCCGGCCTGAATTCCGGTTTCATGATCCCGCAGGTGACGGCGGCGGCACTTGTTTCCGAAAACAAGCAGAAGGCCTATCCGGCCAGCGTCGATTCGATCCCGACCTCGGCCAACCAGGAAGACCACGTTTCGATGGCAGCACACGGGGCGCGCCGGCTAATCGGCATGGTCGAGAATGCGACGGCCGTCATCGGCATCGAATTGCTGGCCGCAGCCCAGGGCTGCGATTTCCATGCGCCCCTGGCCTCCAGTGCAGCACTCGAAGCAGTGCGCAAGCTGGTGAGGGCCGAGGTGCCGCACCTCGACAATGATCGGCATTTCCATCCCGACATGGAAAAGGCCATCGCCATGGTGCGCAGTGGGGCAGCGGTGAAGGCGGCGAGCGCGGTTGCGCTGCCTTCCATCTCGGGAGTGGCATGATGGACTCCTGGCTGACGGTTACTCGCGGCACTGCACCCCTGCTGGTTTCGATCCCGCACACCGGCATCGATCTCGCCGGCCTCGAAAGCCGTCTGGTTTCGCCCTGGCTTGGCCGTCGCGACTGCGACTGGTGGATCGACCAGCTCTATGACTTTGCCGAAGGCCTTGGCGCGACTGTCGTCCACACCGCGATCTCGCGCACCGTCATCGACGTCAACCGCGATCCGTCCGGCGCCTCGCTCTACCCCGGCCAGACGACCACCGGCCTGTGCCCGACCGAGACCTTCGACGGCGATCCGCTCTATCGCGAGGGCGAAGAGCCCGGACCATCGGAAGTCGACGAACGCCGCGAAAAATACTTCGTGCCTTATCATGCGGCCTTGCAGGCCGAGATCGACAGGCTGCGCGCCTGGCACGGCCAGATCGTGCTCTACGACTGCCACTCGATCCGCTCGGTGCTGCCGCGCCTGTTCGAGGGCACGCTGCCGGTGTTCAACCTTGGCACCAATGACGGCAAGAGCGCGGATCCATCCTTGCAGGCCATGGTCGGCGAGATCCTGGCCGGAACCGGCGAGAGTTTTGTCGTCAACGGCCGCTTCAAGGGCGGCTGGATCACACGCCATTTCGGCCAGCCGCGAGATGGCGTCCATGCGCTGCAGATGGAGCTTTCCAACCGCGGCTATATGCGCGAGCCCGAAGGCAAGGGCGCACCGGACAATTGGCCGGTGCCTTACGATGCCGCGTTCGCAGCACCGATTCGCGCCACGCTGGAGAATATCCTGAAGACCGCGATTGCCTGGGCGCAGAACTGACACGCGCCGCCTACCTCATTCAAAAGGGAACGCCATGAACGATCCTCGCCACAACATCCGCCAAGTCCGCAGCCCGCGTGGCACCGAACTCAATGCCCGGACATGGCTGACGGAAGCGCCGCTGCGCATGCTGATGAACAATCTCGATCCCGATGTCGCCGAGAATCCCAACGAATTGGTCGTTTATGGCGGTATTGGCCGTGCCGCGCGCACCTGGAACGATTTCGACCGTATCGTCGCATCGCTGAAGACGCTTGGCGACGACGAGACGCTGCTGGTGCAGTCGGGCAAGCCGGTCGGCGTCTTCCGCACCCATGCCGACGCGCCGCGCGTGCTGATCGCCAATTCCAACCTCGTGCCGCACTGGGCGACCTGGGAGAAATTCAACGAGCTCGATAAGAAGGGCCTGATGATGTACGGCCAGATGACGGCCGGCTCATGGATCTATATCGGCACGCAAGGCATCGTGCAGGGCACTTACGAGACTTTTGTCGAGGCCGGTCGCCAGCATTATGGCGGCAACCTCAGGGGAAAATGGATCCTGACCGGCGGCCTTGGCGGCATGGGCGGCGCCCAGCCGCTCGCCGCGGTCATGGCCGGCGCCTGCTGCCTGGCCATCGAATGCGATCCCGATCGCATCGATTTCCGGCTGCGCACCCGCTATGTTGACGAGCGCGCCGATACGCTAGACGAGGCGCTGGAGAAGATCGAGCGCTGGACCAAGGCGGGAGAGGCGAAGTCGGTGGGCCTGGTCGGCAACACCGCCGACATCGTGCCGGAGCTGGTGCGGCGCGGCGTGCGTCCCGACATGGTGACCGACCAGACGTCGGCGCATGATCCGCTGAACGGCTATCTGCCAAAGGGCTGGTCGCTGGCCGAATGGCGCGAGAAGCGGACGTCCGATCCCAGGGCTGTCGAAAAAGCCGCCCGCGCCTCGATGCGCGAACATGTCGAGGCGATGGTGGCGTTCTGGAACGCCGGCGTGCCGACGCTCGACTATGGCAACAACATCCGCCAGGTCGCCAAGGAAGAGGGGTTCGAGAACGCCTTTGCCTTCCCCGGCTTCGTGCCTGCCTATATCCGCCCGCTGTTTTGCCGCGGCATCGGCCCGTTCCGCTGGACTGCCCTCTCAGGCGACCCGGAAGACATCTACAAGACCGACGCCAAGGTGCGCGAACTGACGCCCGGCAACACCCATCTGCACAACTGGCTCGACATGGCGCGAGAGCGCATCGCCTTTCAGGGCCTGCCGGCGCGCATCTGCTGGGTCGGCCTTGGCGACCGCCACCGGCTCGGCCTTGCCTTCAACGAGATGGTGGCCAAGGGCGAGCTCAAGGCGCCGGTGGTCATCGGCCGCGATCACCTCGATTCCGGCTCGGTCGCCTCGCCGAACCGCGAGACGGAATCGATGAAGGACGGCTCGGACGCCGTCTCCGACTGGCCGCTGCTGAACGCGCTGCTCAACACCGCCTCCGGCGCGACCTGGGTGTCGCTGCATCATGGTGGCGGCGTCGGCATGGGTTTTTCACAGCATGCCGGCATGGTCATCGTCGCCGACGGCACGCGCGAAGCGGCCAGGCGCCTGGAACGCGTGCTGTGGAACGACCCGGCGACCGGCGTCATGCGCCATGCCGATGCCGGTTATGACATCGCGATTGATTGCGCCAGGGAGCACCAGCTCAACCTGCCGGGTATTCTCGGCTGAGCCGACCATGCGTATCCTCAGGGCCGCCGAATACCGCGTCATGCCATGGAAGAACGGCGGCGGCACGACGACGGAGATCGCCGTCTCGCCTGATGGCGCGGGGCTCGACGATTTCGACTGGCGCGTTTCGATGGCGCGCATCGAAAGCGACGGTGCATTTTCCGGCTTCGCCGGCGTCGATCGCACGCTGGCTGTGCTGGGGGGCGAGGGCGTCGTGCTCGACATCGCCGGCCGAGCCCCGACGGAACTGACCGAGGTGTCGGCGCCGTTTTCGTTTCCGGCCGACGTGCCGACGCAAGCATCCCTGATCGCCGGCCCAATCACCGATCTCAACGTCATGACCCGCCGCGGGCGGATGACGCACAAGGTCGAACGCCTGATCATTTCAGCTCCACTCGACATCCGCGCGGAGACCGCGACGACGCTCATTCTGTGCGTTGACCACAGCGTCACGGCCGGCCTCGCGGGGGCCGTAAAGCTGGATCCCTTCGATACGCTGATGATCGGATGGGATGCCCCGGAAATGCACCTGGAGCCTGCCCGAACGGCGACGCTATTCGTGATCCGCATCGACCGCGTCCCAGCAAACGATTAACGCCTGTCTCCAAACATGATCGCGGCCCGGGCCGAATTTGGCGTAAGCTGCGACCCACATCACGAAAAAGCCCGAATCCTTTCTTCGATCAAATCGGATGGAAGAGAGGGGCGCTCGTCCGGAAGTTGTCGAAGACGACGCCCTGTCGTGGTGCAGACATAACTTTCGGCCAATTGTCGTGATGCAACCAATTGCATTTGAACCGGTTTTAGGGACATTGCCGTGGCGGTGACGCCGCACTGCGTCCCTCCATGCGGAATTTTCAATGAATATCCAAACAAATCCCACCCAAATGGAAAAGACGAGCGCGAGCTTCCCGGCCATCACCGAAGAGCCGATACGCTCCCATTTCCTGCCAGAAGATCGCCTGCGCGCGCTGGGCGAAAGCCTCGCCAAGGGCGACCTCACGGAATTGTTTGGCCTGACCCCGTTCGACTTTCAGGCGCGCATCCGCGACAGCGCCAAGAAGATCCTCGAAGTTTACCGCTCGACCAATGCCGCACAGGCAAGGGGCGAAACGATCACGCCGGCAGCGCAATGGCTGCTCGACAACAACTATCTGGTCGAGGAAACCATCTTTCAGGTCAAGCGTGACCTGCCACGCCGTTTCTACCGGCAGTTGCCGACCCTGAAGCTGGCCGATGGCGCCAGCGTGCCTCGCGCGCTGGCGTTGGCCTGGACCTATGTCGCGCATTCCGACAGTTCCGTCTCGGCGACCATGTTCAAAGCGATCGTTGAAGGCTTTCAGTCGATCGAACCGCTGAAGATCGGCGAGCTCTGGGCGCTGCCGTCGCTGCTGCGTTTCGTTCTGATCGAAAATCTTCGCCGGATCGCGGTGAGGGTCAATCGCACAAGGCAGATGCGCCAGATCGCCAACGAGGTCGCCGACCGCGTTCTGTCGACCGACGACAGCGCCGACCGCCAGGCCATCCTGTCGAGCTATGGCGCCCATGCCCAGGACACCACCTTTGCCACCCAGTTGCTCTACCGTCTGCGCGACGGATCGCAGAACGCCGGCAGGGCGCTGGAATGGCTGGAAGGCGAGCTTGAAAAGACCGGCTCCGACGCCGAGGAAATCATCATCGGCGAGCATCGGACGCTGTCCAGCGGCAATGTGACCACCGGCAACATCATCCGCGGCCTAAGGCTGATCAACGATATCGACTGGACGGTGTGGTTCGAAGGTGTCAGCCGCATCGATACGCTTCTGCGCGAGCGCACCGATTTCGCCGCGCTCGATTTCTTCTCGCGCGACCAGTACCGGACCGCTATCGAGGCGTTGGCGCGCCGCTCCGATCTTTCCGAATTTCGCGTCGCCGAAAAGGCGATCGAACTCGCCGGTCATGCCTCCGTTACGGATGCCCCAGTTTCGTTGGCCGAAACCGGTCCGGTCGCTCACACCGATGTCGGCTTCTTTCTCGTCGGCCCGCGCCGGCTGGAACTGGAAAAGGCGATCGGCTACCGGCCGACCATCACCGTCGCCACCAAACGAGCCTTCGCCAGCACGGGGTGGCTGGGCATTGTCGTGCCGGTGTTCGCGCTGACGGTGCTGCTTCTGGTCCTCTCAGGCAATGCGCTTGCCAATCTCGGATTGTCCGTGCCCTCGATCGTCTTGATGCTGGCGCTGTTTGCGGTGCCGGCGAGCGAAGGCGCGCTGGCATTCTTCAACACCGTCGTATCGTTGTTCCTGAAGCCGACGCGTCTGATCGGCTACGATTATCGGCAGGGTCTGCCGCCCGAGGCGCGCACGCTGGTGGTGGTCCCGTCGCTGATCGGCTCGCGCGACGATGTCGAGGAAAATATCCGCAACATAGAAGTGCATCATCTCGCCAACACCGAGGACGAAATCCATTTCGCGCTGCTTTCGGACTGGCCGGACTCGAAGACCGAAATCGATGCAGCGGATATCGAGATCCTCCAATATGCGCGTGACGAGATCGCGCGGCTGAATGCCCGCTATCCCAGCGCAGGCGTGCCGCGATTTTATCTCCTGCACCGCCGGCGGCTCTACAACGAATCCCAGGGTGTCTGGATGGGCTGGGAGCGCAAGCGCGGCAAGCTGCACGAACTGGACCTTCTGCTGCGCGGCGACAGCGATACCACCTTCCTGCCGCTGGATGTGCCATTGCCGGAAAACGTCGTCCATGTGATGACGCTGGACGCCGACACGCGCACCACCCGCGATGCCGTCGCCACTCTGGTCGGCAAGCTTTGCCACCCGCTCAATCGCCCGCATTTCGATGCCGCAAAGCGGGTCGTCACATCAGGTTACACCATTCTGCAGCCGCGTATCACCGCCTCGCTGACCAGTGGCGACGACTCCTCCTTCTTCCAGCGGATCTTTTCGGCCAATCGCGGCCTCGATCCTTATGTCTTTGCCGTGTCGGATCTCTACCAGGACGTCTTCGGCGACGGCTCCTTCACCGGTAAGGGCCTCTACCATGTCGACGCCTTCGAGGCGGCGCTGAAGGGCCGCATCGAGGAAAACACCATCCTCAGCCATGATCTGCTCGAAGGCGCGCTGGCACGTTCGGCGCTCGTTACCGACGTCGAGCTGGTCGAGGACTATCCCACCCGCTATTCGGTCGACGCCTCGCGCCACCATCGCTGGGCACGCGGCGACTGGCAGCTTCTGGGCTTCATCCTCGACCCGCGCTCCGGCGTCCCGGCGCTGTCGCGCTGGAAGATGGTCGACAATCTGCGCCGTTCTCTGACACCGATCTTCTGGGTGATGGCGGCGATCGCCGGCTGGACGCTCCTGCCCTTCACGCAGGCCGCGCAGTGGCAGGCGCTGCTGATCCTCACGCTGTTCATGGCGCCGACCTTCGACATCGTCAATTCGATCCTGCCGAAAAGCGGCGATCAGACGCCGCGCGGGCATTTCTCGGCGCTGGCGCACGACGTGGTCTTCGGCACAGCCCTGGTGGCGCTGAAAATCGTGCTGATGGCGCACAATGCCTGGATGATGGGCGACGCCATCATCCGCACGCTCTACCGCCTGTTCGTCAGCCGGCAGAACCTGCTCGAATGGCGCACCGCCTCGCAGGCGCACAAGAACGGCGACAATGATCTCCGCTCCTACTACGGCATGATGTATGGCGCTGTGATCATCGGCGTCGTCGGCCTCGCCATTCCGGTGCTGGCCGATTCCACCGGCGCCTTCGTCGCCTTTTTCTTCGCGCTGTTCTGGATCGGCTCGCCGGCCGTCGCCTGCTGGATCAGCCGCTCGGCCGAAACCGAGGACCGGCTGCGCATATCGGCGGCCGACATCCATGCGCTGCGCACCGTCGCGCGGCGCACATGGCATTATTTCGAGACCTTCGTCACGGCCGAGCACCACAATCTGCCGCCCGACAATTTCCAGGAGAGCCCGGCGCCGGTCGTGGCGCCGCGCACGTCACCGACCAATATCGGCGTCTATCTTCTGTCCGTGGTTTCGGCGCGCGACTTCGGCTGGATCAGCCTGTCCGACGCCATCACCCGTATCGACGCGACCATGACCACCATCGAGAGCATGCCGCGCGACCGCGGCCATCTCTTCAACTGGTATGACACGACAACGCTGAAGCCGCTCTATCCGCTCTATATTTCCGCCGTCGACAGCGGCAATCTCGCTGGCCATCTGGTGGCGGTGGCCGCCGCCTGCGCCGAATGGGCGGAAGCGCCTTCCGTTCACCTCCAGGGCGACTTCGAGGGCATCCTCGATACGGTGACGATCCTCGACGAAAGCCTTGAGGAATTGCCCGACGACCGCCGCCAGTTGCGGCCGTTGCGCCAGCGTCTCGCCGACCGCCTCGATGGCATGCGGCGGGCGGTCCTGTCGATCAAGGCGCAGCCCGAGATGGCGTCGATCCGCACCATCAACCTGGCTGTCCTCGCTGGCGAGATCCGTAAGCTCGCCGTAGCAATCCACACCGAGGCCGCGTCGACGCGCAGCGACGTCATCGCGGACTGGGCGGCCAGGCTGGAGGCAACCTGCGAGGCGCATGTCCATGACGCGCACAGCGACGACAATGCCGTCGAGGCCCTGCGTGCCAAGCTCCTGGCGCTGCGCGAGCGCACCCGCCGCTTCGCCTTCGAGATGGATTTCTCCTTCCTGATGCGGCAGGAGCGCAAGCTGCTGTCGATCGGCTACCGGGTCGAGGAGCATCAGCTCGACGAAAGCTGCTATGACCTTCTCGCCTCCGAGGCGCGGCTGACCAGCCTGTTCGCCATCGCCAAGGGCGACCTGCCGACCGAACACTGGTTCCGGCTCGGCCGGCCGATCGTCGAGATCGGTTTCCAGGGCGCGCTGATGTCATGGTCCGGCTCGATGTTCGAATATCTGATGCCGCCGCTGGTGATGAAGGAGCCGCAGGGCTCGATCCTCAATCAGACCAGCAAGCTGATCATCAAGCGGCAGATGCAGTATGCCCGCTCGAAGAACGTGCCGTGGGGCATTTCGGAAGCGGCCTACAACGCCCGCGACCGCGAGCTGACTTACCAGTACACCAATTTCGGCGTACCCGGGCTCGGCCTGAAGCGCGGCCTTGGCCAAAACACCGTGATCGCGCCTTACGCGACGATCCTTGCGGCGCAGTTCACGCCACGCGAATCCGTGCAGAACCTGGCCAGGCTGAGGGCCATCGGCGCGCTTGGCCGGCACGGCTATTATGATGCGGTCGATTTCACGCCGCAGCGCGTGCCCGAAGGCACCGACCATGCCGTCGTGCTCAACTACATGGCCCACCATTCCGGCATGTCGATCGCCGCCGTTGCCGACGCCATCTTCGAAGGGCGCCTGCGCGACCGCTTCCACTCGGATCCGGTGATCGAGTCGGCCGAGTTGTTGCTGCAGGAAAGGGCGCCGCGCGACATCCCGACCGCGACCGTCAGGACCGAGGCCGACGAGCGCTCGAAGGACGAGACCGAGACCGAGAGCCCGGACATGCGCATTGTGCTCGATCCGCTCAGGGCGTTGCGTTCGACCAGCGTCATGTCCAATGGCCGCTACTCGGTCATGGTCACCGCCACCGGCTCGGGCTACAGCCGCTGGGGCGAGCTTGCTGTCACGCGCTGGCAGCCGGATCCGACCGAGGACCGGCTTGGCTCCTATATCTTCTTGCGCGACGCCGGCACCGGCGACTGGTGGTCGACTACCGCGGAGCCAAAGCGCGCGACGGATGAGCGCGTGCAGACGCTGTTTTCCGACGACAAGGCGAGCTTCGTCAAATCCGTGGGATCGCTGCGCTCGGAGGTCGAATGCATCGTCATTTCCGAAGGCAACGGCGAAGGCCGGCGGGTAACGCTCTACAATGATGGCGCCACCGACCGGCACATCGAAGTGACCTCGTTTGCCGAACTGGTGCTGGGATCCGAGGCATCGGACTACGCACATCCGGCGTTCTCGAAGATGTTCGTGGAAACCGAAATCGCTGCCAACAAAGGTGCGATCTTCGCCACGCGACGCAAACGCGAAACCGACGAACCTGATGTCACAATGGTGCATTTCGTCACCGATCCGTCTGGACCGGCGCGCGACGCCGAGGCCGAAACCGACCGGCGCGCCTTCATCGGCCGCGGCCGCACCATCGCTGAGGCCGCCGCCTTCGATCCGGGCGCTAAGCTCGGCGGCCATTCTGGCTTCACGCTGGACCCGGTCGCCTCGCTGCGCCGGCAGGTGCGTGTGCCTGCCAACAAGAAGATCTCACTGACCTTCTGGACCATCGTCGGCGCCAACCGCGCCGAACTCGACGAAGCCATTGCTCGTCTCGACCATCCGGAAAGCTTCGCCCGCCAGGCGATGCTCGCCTGGACTCGTTCACAGGTGCAGACCCGTCACCTCGGCCTCAGCCTGACCGACGCCGCCAATGTGCAGAAGCTGGCGCGCTATCTGATCTATCCCGATCCATTCCTGCGCCTTCCCGCGGAATCCATCGCCTCCGGGCTCGGCAAGCAATCCAACCTGTGGCCGACCAGCATATCCGGCGATTTTCCGATCTTCCTGGTCAGGATCGGCGACGTCGCCGACCTGGAAATTGTCGCCCAGGCGCTCCGCTTCCAGGAATATATGCGCGCCCGCGGCATGATGATCGATTTCGTCGTCGTCAACGAACAGGCCTCGTCCTACGTGCAGGACCTGCAGCGGGCTGTCGAGACACTGTGCGAAAACAGCCGCTTGCGCGGCAAGGAGCTGGGACCGCGCCAGCACATCTTCGCGGTGCGCCGCGACCTGATGGACGAGGCGACCTACAAGACGCTGCTCGCTGCGGCGCGCATTGTGCTGCATACACGCAACGGCACCATCTTCGATCAGATCGAGCGCGCCGAGGCCGCCGCACTTCAGGCACGGGATACACTGCAGCCGGGCGGCGCCATGGCGCCTCGCGAGCCGTCCTTGCCGGCGCCGATCAGCGCGCAAGCATTGGCGGCCCAGTCTTTGATCGAAAGCAGCGCCGACGGCAGCGGGCTGAGCCTCTGGAACGGTTTTGGCGGCTTTGACGGCGACGGACGTCACTATGTCATGCGCCTTGCCGGCCGGCGCGCGACGCCGCAGCCCTGGATCAACGTCGTCTCCAACGCCTCGTTCGGCTTCCATGTTTCGGCTGAGGGCGCGGCCTTCACCTGGAGCCGCAACAGCCGCGACTATCAGCTCACGCCATGGTCGAACGACCCGGTCTCCAACCGGCCGGGCGAGGGCATCTACGTCTACGATCATGCCAGCGGCAAGGCATTCTCGCCGCTGGCCGCCATGGTGCGCGATCCCGCCATGACCTACGAGACATGGCACGGGCAGGGTTTTTCGACCTTCCGTTCGAAGCGTGGACCACTGTCGATGGACCTCACCCATGTGGTGGACCCGGTCGATCCGGTGAGGATCTCGAGGCTGCGCATCCAGAATTCGGGTTCGGTGCCGGCGCGGCTGCGCATTTATGCCTATGCGGAATGGGTTCTTGGCAGCCATCGGTCGCGCACGGCGGCGACCATCGTTCCGTCCAGGGACACCGCGACCGGCGCATTGCTGGCACAAAACCCCTACGGGCTCGATTTCAGCGAGCGGGTCGCCTTCCTGGCTGCCGATGGTGCGGCACAGTCGGTGACGGCCGACCGCACGGAGTTCCTGGGCAGGCACGGCAGCAGCGAGTTTCCGCATGCGGTGCTTACCGGCGCCACTCTGTCGGGTAGGGTCGAGGCCGGCGACGATCCGTGCGCTGCAATCGCGCGCGACGTCGATATCCCTGCCGGCGGCGACGTGACGCTCATCTGGCTGCTCGGTGATGCGGCCTCCGCTGAGGAGGCCAGCACCCTGGTGCAGCATCATCGCGGCAAGGATTTCGATCAGCGGCTGGCCGATAACGAGCGCGTTTGGCGAGGCTTTCTCGACACCATACAGGTCGAGACGCCGGACAAGGCGCTCGACGCCATGGTCAACCACTGGCTGCCCTACCAGAGCCTTGCCTGTCGCATCCGCGCCCGCTCGGCGTTCTACCAGGCGAGCGGCGCCTTCGGCTTCCGCGACCAGTTGCAGGACACGCTGGCGCTGCTGGCCCATGATCCGAAACTGGCGCGTGACCAGATCCTCAACGCGGCGCGGCGGCAATTCCCCGAAGGCGACGTGCAGCACTGGTGGCTGCCGCGCACCGAGGCAGGCGTCCGCACCATGATCTCGGACGACGTCGTCTGGCTCGCCCACGCCACGGCACGTTACCTGCTGGTAACCGGTGACACCACGATCCTCAAGGAACAGCTTCCCTTCATCGACGGACAGGCGCTGGGCGAAGGCGAGCACGATGCCTTCTTCACCCCGGAGATCTCGAAGAAGACCGCTTCGCTCTACGATCATTGTGCGCGAGCGCTCGACCTTGCCGTCAAGCGCAGCAGCCCGGCCGGGCTGCCGCTGATCCTTGGCGGCGACTGGAACGACGGCATGAACCGCGTCGGCGAGCACGGCAAGGGCGAGAGCGTCTGGTTGGGCTGGTTCCTCTTGAAGACGCTGGGCGACTTTGCCCCCGTCGCCAAGGCGCAAGGCGACACCAAGCGCGCGCAGGCCTGGACAAAGCACGCGGATGCGCTGAAGCGGGCATTGGAAAGCACGGCCTGGGACGGGGAATGGTATCGTCGCGGCAGCTTCGACGACGGCACACCGCTCGGGTCGCGCAATTCCGAGGAGTGCAAGATCGACTCGATCGCACAGTCCTGGAGCGTGCTGTCGGGCGAGGGCGATCCGGCGCGCTCGACGACGGCGATGCAGCAAGCGATGAAGATGCTCGTCGACGACGAGCTGAAGATCGTCAAGCTGTTCACCCCGCCCTTCTCCCGGACAGAGAAGGACCCAGGCTACATCAAGAGCTATCCGCCGGGTGTCCGTGAAAACGGTGGCCAATACACCCATGCGGCCACATGGTTTGTCATCGCGCTCGCCGAAATGGGGCGCACCGATGATGCCTACCGCTGTTTTTCGATGCTCAATCCAGTCAACCACGCGCTTGATGAGGCCTCTGCGGAGCATTATCGCGTCGAGCCCTATGTCGTGGCTGCAGACGTTTACGCTGGCGAGGGCAAGGGCGGTCGCGGCGGCTGGACCTGGTATACCGGCTCGGCCGGTTGGCTTTATCGTGCCGCGGTCGAAGGCATCCTCGGCATAGAGCGCCGGGGAGAGCGTATCCAGTTCAAGCCGAAACTCCCTAGCCATTGGGATGGTTATTCAGCAACCCTCAAGATGTTGGGGGCCGAACTCAGGGTTCGCGTTGTCCGCGACAAGAAGTCCAAGACCATCTCGCTTGAGGTGAATGGGACAAAGACGAAAGCTTCGTCGCTGGAACTGAAGACTGGCGACAATACCGAAGTGGTCGTCAGGATCCCGGCCTGAGGGCCTGCTGCCTGAAATTGTGGCAGCGCCCGCCCGCTGCCATGATTTCGCCGCAAGGCTGACATTTCACCTTTTATCTCAAACCGTTAGGTGATCACGGCAGATTTCGTACCGTCGCTATGTTTTGTTCGCGAAATGGGAACTGACACGGTACAGGAGCATTGTTTTGCGACGCATCAACCGGTACGACTTTGGAAATGATGCAGTGCACAATAATAGTTTGGCGGAGTAGCTGAAGTGTCCCTTCTGCAAATCTACTGGAGAGCGCTCGGTTACCTCGCGGCCGACAAGAAACGCGTGTCGTTGATCTGCGGCGCCAACGTTGCTCTCGCCATCATCGCGATCCTCGAGCCAATCATGTTCGGACGGGTGATCGACGCCATTTCGGATCGCGGCTCGGTCTTTTCGACGCTCGGGCTGTGGGCTGGCCTTGGCGCCTTCAACATCATTGCTTTCGTGCTGGTGGCACGCGGCGCCGACCGCTTTGCCCACGCACGCCGTAGCGAGGTTCTTTGCGAGTCGTTCGAGCGCGTCATCACCATGCCGCTCGCCTGGCACCACCAGCGCGGCACGTCGAATTCGCTGCACACCTTGTTGCGCGCGGTCGAAACGCTGTTCAGCCTCTGGCTCGAATTCATGCGGCAGCATCTGTCCACCGCCGTCGCCCTGGTCCTGCTCGTGCCCACGGCGCTGAGCATGGATATCCGCATGTCGATGGTCCTGCTCGCGCTCGGCGTGCTTTATGTCGGCATCGGCAGGCTGGTGATGCGGCGCACCAAGGCAGGCCAGGCGGCTGTGGAGCGGCACTACCACAAGGTGTTCGCGCATGTGACCGACTCGGTCAACAATGTCGCCGTGCTGCAGAGCTACAACCGCATCGGCCACGAAACCGATGCGCTGAAGCGCTATGTCAAGAACCTGCTCGACGCCCAGAACCCGGTGCTCGACTGGTGGGCGATGGCTAATGCGCTGCACCGCCTGTCGTCGACCATCTCGATGATGGTCGTGCTCTTGATCGGCGCCTATCTGGTGACGCACGGCCAGTTGCGCATTGGCGACGTCATCGCCTTTACCGGCTTTGCCACGCTGCTCATCGCTCGTCTCGACCAGATGTCGGCTTTCGCCAATCAGATTTCCGAGGCGAGGGCGAAGCTGGAAGAGTTCTACCGGCTGGAAGATTCGGCCGCGGATGCGGCGGAACCGGAAGGCTTGCGCGAACTGGGCAGCGTCACCGGCCATGTGCGCTTCGAGAATGTCGGTTTCGAATTCGCCAATTCCGGACAGGGCGTCGACGACGTGTCGTTCGAGGTCCAGGCCGGCCAGACTGTCGCCATCGTTGGTCCGACCGGCGCAGGCAAGACCACGCTGATCAACCTTCTGCAGCGTGTGTTCAACCCGGCCAGCGGCCGTATCCTGATCGACGGCATCGACATCCGCTCGGTGACCCGCAAGTCGCTGCGCCACTCGATCGCCACCGTGTTCCAGGATGCCGGCCTGCTCAACCGCTCGATCGAGGACAACATCCGTGTTGGCCGGGCCGATGCGACCTATGATGAGGTCCATGCTGCCGCCTTAGCCGCCGCCGCGCAGGATTTCATCCTGTCGAAGAGCGAAGGCTATGACACGCTTGTCGGCGAACGCGGTGGCCAACTTTCGGGCGGCGAGCGCCAGCGCATCGCCATTGCCCGCGCCGTGCTGAAGGACGCGCCGATCCTGGTGCTCGACGAAGCGACCAGCGCGCTCGACGTCGAGACGGAAGATCGCGTCAAGGAGGCGATCGATGAGCTGAGGCGCGACCGCACCACCTTCATCATCGCCCACCGCCTGACCACCGTTCGCGACGCCGATCTGGTTGTGTTCATGGACAAGGGCAAGGTGGTCGAGATGGGTGGCTTCGCCGAACTGTCGATGCGCAATGGCCGCTTTGCCAGCCTGCTACGCGCCGGCGGCCTGCTCAACGACGAGGAGGTCCGCCGCCTCAGCCGCACCGTGACGGGCGAGGCCGCCTGAGCCTGCGCGGCTTTCCCTTCTCCCCTTCTTGTGGGAGAAGGTGGATCGGCGCGCAGTGCCGAGCCGGATGAGGGATGTTGGAAGAAATTCCATGCGCCTGAATTCCAGCGCCCCACTCCGTCCAGCACCCTCATCCGACCGAAGCTTCGCTCGGCCACCTTCGCCCACAAGGGAGAAGGGAAGTGCGACCTGCGACACCACCGCTCGATTGCGACAAACGCCCCGCCGGTCTATGTAGAGCCGCATGAGCGACACGACTTCACGCCTGACAGGCTTGATGGACCTTGCCAACCCGACTCGGTTTGTCGGGCTGGCCGACAGGTTCGTGCCGTGGCTGGCGTCCATCGCCGCCATTCTGCTCGCAGTCGGCCTTTACATGAGCTTCACGGCGCCGGAGGATTTCCAACAGGGCATCACCGTGCGCATCATGTATATCCATGTGCCTTTCGCCTGGCTGGCCATGATGTGTTACACGCTGATGGCGGTCGCGGCACTTGGCACGCTGGTCTGGCGCCATCCGCTGGCCGACGTCGCGCTGAAGTCGGCGGCACCGATCGGCGCCATCTTTACAGCCCTTGCGCTGATCACCGGTTCGATCTGGGGCAAGCCGATGTGGGGCACCTGGTGGGTGTGGGACGCGCGGCTGACTTCGGTCTTCGTTCTGTTCCTGATGTATCTCGGCATCATCGCGCTGACGCGGGCGCTTGACGACGCCAGCCGCGCCGCCTGGGCCGCCGCCATCATCACCCTGGTCGGCTTCATCAACATCCCGATCATCAAATTCTCGGTCGACTGGTGGAACACGCTGCATCAGCCGGCTTCGGTGTTCCGCATGGGCGGCTCCACCATCGATCCCTCCATGCTGAGACCGCTGCTCGTGATGGCGCTCGGCTTCACCGTGTTGTTCTTCGCGCTGCATTTGACGGCGATGCGAACCGAAATCCACCGCCGCCGCGTCATTTCCATGCGCCGGGTCGCGGCCCGGAACGCCGACAAGCGCCACTAGGGGGCGCCTGACTTGGCCGTCACTGGCCGTTCACTCGAATACGCCCGAGACGACGGGCGCAGCAGAACTGTTGCAATGTTGTAACACCCATCTCTAGAAGGTCGACTCCAGCCTCGTTTTCACCGTTGACAGCTAAGCCTTGCACCGGAAGTGATGCATTATGTTTGCCTGTTAATTGCAGTGGGGGAATCTTGTCGATGAAAGTGCGTCTGCTAGCTGGTGTCTCCGCAATGGCCTTGACGCTTGGCTGGAACTCAGCCAATGCCGCAGACGCGGCGGTCGAAGTTCCGGCGGCTCAGAATCTCTGGTACATCACGCTATTTGGCGGCGCCAGCTTCCCCAGTGACGTGAAAACGCATTCCGACTACTACAACCAAGACTTTTCGATGGACTTCAACACCGGCTTCGTGGTCGGCGGCGCCGTCGGCAGGCGGATCAATGATATCTTCCGCGTCGAAGGCGAACTGTCTTATGCACGCTACAAGGCGAATACATATGACGAGGGTATCTTTCACGGATACCCGGCTGACGGCGATTTGTCCGCTACCTATCTGCTCGCCAACGTCTGGGCCGACGTTGCTCAGTTTGGAGATGCCAAGCTCTACGTCGGCGGCGGCATCGGCGCCGCCTATGTGACCGCCGACACAACTTGGGGTGGTCACGACTACGGATACGGATCTGGTGGGTGGGGTTTCGCTGGCCAGGCGGGAGCCGGCGTCACCTATGCGCTGGCGCAGAATATCGACCTCGATTTCGGCTACAGGTTCAAGGCCGTCTCCAGCGTCGACTTCGATTCCTCCCGCGATAGCGATGCTGAATTCTCGAACGGCAAGTTGAATTCCCACAATCTGCAACTTGGCGTCACATTCAAATTCTGATTGCTTCGAATTCCTGCTGCATTTTGACTGCCGTCGCAGGCAATTGGGGGTGAAGGATGCCGCACCTACCGCGCCGGCAACCCGTCGGCGTGCCGACAATGGTCCGGGATTTACTGCCTAGCGCCGGCGAGCCGGTGCCGCAGACCTTGCAGCGCGGCATCGACCTGCAGCGCCGCAAGCGTTTTCGCGAAGCCGAGTTCTGCTATCAGACCGTGCTTCGCCGGCAACCCAAAAATGCCATGGCGCTCAATCTGATGGGCACGCTGGCAATCGAGGCCCAACAAATTGAGACGGCCATCGACTTTATGAAGAGCGCGGTCAAGCTCGAACCGGGCAACGCCATTTTCCGCAACAATCTCGGCAACGCCTACAACCTGACCGGCAACATCGAGCTGGCGCGCAAGCACCTTAGAAAGGCGATCGAACTCGACGGGCGGCTTGTCGAGGCCTTGTGCAATCTCGGCAAATCCTACCGGAGCCAACTCGAGGGTGACATTGCCGAGGGTTTCTACCGCCGTGCGCTGGCGGTCGACAGCCGATCGCTAACGGCGCTTGTCGGTATGGGCGATCTGCTCACCGATATGGGCCGGCAAGCCGAGGCGGTCGAATGCTTTGACCGCGCCATCGCCATCGACAAGGGAAGTGTCGAGGCGCTGTCCGGGCTGGCGCTCGCGCGCCGGGCCGTCGAGGGCGATCCAGCCCTGGCCTTGGTGCAGGCCCGCCTCGAATTGCCGATGACCACCGATCGCGAGCGTGTCATCCTGCATCACGCCGCCGGAAAAATCCTCAACGACCAGCGCGAGTACCGCCTTGCCATCCATCACTTCGCCAGGGCGAAGGCAATTTCCGGCAATGATTTCGACATTGCCCTGCACACGCGACTCTATGACAGTTTCATCGAAACGTTCGACGCCGGTTTTTTCGAAGCGCGGGTAAAATTCGGCAATCCGTCCGAACGTCCGGTCTTCATCGTCGGTATGCCACGTTCAGGAACGACGTTGACCGAGCAAATATGCGCCAGCCATCACGATATCTATGGCGCTGGTGAGCTCCCGATCATCCGTTCATTGGCCGGCGAACTTGGATTCGACCAGCTTGATCCGGCGATTTTCGCCAAGGCCATGGCGGCGCTCACGCCGACGAAGGCGAGGGAACTCGGCTCGAAATATCTCGATCATCTCGACAAGCGCAACGGCAAGGCGGCGCGTGTCGTCGACAAGATGCCGCATAATTTCGAGCTGCTGGCTTTTATCAGCCTCATTTTGCCAAATGCCCGCACCGTCCACTGCCGGCGTGACCCGATGGACAATTGCACGTCCTGTTTCATGCACAATTTCTCCGATGCCCACGGCTACAATGCCGATCTGAGCAAGCTTGGGCAGTATTACCGGCAATATGATCGTTTGATGCGCCATTGGGCCAAGGTCGTTCCGCTGGCCATCCACGACATGCCTTACGAAGAAACCGTGGCCGATTTCGAAACCCGCGCTCGTGGATTGATCGGATTTCTCGGCGTGGAATGGGACGATGCTTGTCTGCGTTTCCACGAAACCGAGCGCACGGTGCGCACGCCGAGCCGTTGGCAGGTGCGCCAGCCGATCTATTCGTCCTCGGTCGAGCGCTGGAAACTGTATGGCGATGCCCTCGACCCATTGAGGGCTGCGCTGGGTCCACTTGTCCAACCCTGAGCGGAACGAGCGTTCGGTCCGAACAACGCCAAGCTCACCCCATCCGACCGCGCGCTGCCACCGGCAGCGTTTCCAGCACCTTGTCGCCGTCGACCAGATGCACCTGGTCGAACAGATTGGTGACGACGCAGCAATGGTCTGGCACGACGCGCACGCGCTCGCCGATGCGAAGTTTTGCCTCGCCCGAAAGCGTGACATTGCCATGCTCTTCGCTGAGGCCGGTCACTCTGGCGCCGGGAATACCCAGCAATTCGCCGAAATCGGCAAGCCCCAGCGTGTCACTGGAGAGCGCCTTGCTGCCGGCATCGAGGATGGCGCGCGCCGGTGTCGGGTGGCTGACCACGGTCGACAGCACGGTCAGCGCGCAATCGTCGAGACTGCCGACGCCTTTGGCGACCTGATAGCGGTCGAGATAGATGTACGTGCCGGGCCGGTATTCCGTGACCACGCTGTCCTCGCCGGAACGCCACATATCCGGTGTGCCGCCGCTGGAGATGCGCTGGCATTCAAGGCCGGAAGTGGCGAGCGCATCGCGTGCGCCGGCAAGCCAGGCTTCGGCCTCCGCGGCGCGGCCGGCGGCCGGATAGGTCATCAGCCCGCCAAAGACAAGCCCCTTGGCCTTGGCGATCTCTTTGGCCAGCGCCACCGCCTCGCCGGGCGACTGCACGCCGCAGCGGCCCATGCCGGTGTCGCATTCCACCAGCACCTGTAACCGGTGCCCGGGATCGGTGAAGGTGGCGGCAAGCCCGTCGAGCGTCTCCCCACTGTCCACCGTGACCGAGAGGGTTACGCGGTCATGCAGCGCCTTGAGACGCTCCAGCTTGGCGCGGCCAACAATATTGTAGGGCAGAAAAATGTCGGCCAGCCCGGCATCGGCCATGACCTCGGCTTCGCCGATCTTCTGGCAAGTGATGCCGGCCGCGCCCGCCGCGACCTGCTTCTTGGCCCAATAGGGCAGCTTGTGGGTCTTGATATGCGGCCTGAGCTTCAGCCCATGGCTGTCTGCATGAGCCTGGGCGCGGACGATGTTGGCTTCGGCGCGGGCGGCGTCGATCAGGATTGCCGGCGTATCGAGGTCGTCTATGCTGCGCATGGATTGTCACCTTGGGAATTTGCCTGGACTTATGGCCTTGATCGGCCCGAATGTCATGAGGCCAGCATGGGGTTTGCGTCGACACCGGATCAGTGTTCGGCTATGCGCAGTAGGCGCCGCCTGAAGAAGGGATCACGACCATGAAACGCTCCACCGTCAACGACATCATCCGCGATGCCGACACCTTCATCCGCTCGTTCGGCTACATCATGCCGCCCTTCGCCTATTGGTCGCCGGAAGAGATGAAGGCGCGCCGGCAGGATTCGTCGGCCATCTTCTCCTCCCGGCTCGGCTGGGATATCACCGATTACGGCCAGGGCAAGTTTGGCGAGCTCGGCCTCTTCCTGTTCACCGTTCGCAACGGTCGCTACGAGGACATGAAGAGGGGCATGGGCATGCTCTATGCCGAGAAGATCATGATCTCGCGCAAGGATCAGCTGTCGCCAATGCACCGCCACAACATCAAGGCCGAAGACATCATCAACCGTGGTGGCGGCAAACTGGTGCTGGAGCTGTTCATGCACGATCGCGATGGCGGCATCGATCCGAAGGCCGAGGTCTCGGTGCCCGTCGACGGAACCATCCACAGGCTGCCGGCGGGCGGGCTCCTGAAGCTCGACCCCGGCCAGAGCGTCACGTTGCTGCCAGGCGTCTGGCATGCCTTCTGGGCCGAGGGCAAGGATGTGCTGATCGGCGAGGTGTCGACCGTCAATGACGATCTCACCGACAATGTCTTCCGCGAACCGATCGGCCGCTTCGCGGACATCGACGAGGATGTCGCGCCGCTGCACCTGCTCGTGTCCGACTATGAGAAGTGGGTGGGGTAGACAGGGGGACGCAGAAGGGCGTTGCCATCGGCTTCAGCCTGCGGCAGGCGCCTTCTCCCAATCAGTCGTCGAACCTTCCAGGGCGGAACGCCGCAAGCATCGGATTGGGCGTGCCGGTGACGATCTCTTCGGCCAACAGCTCTCCCGCGACCAGGCCGAGCGTCGCACCGCTATGGCTGAAGATGACGTGATAACCCGGAATGCCGGTCAATTGGCCGATCACCGGCTCGCCGTCTGCCGGAATTGGCTTTGGCCCGGTGTGATAGCTCTCCAGGACGAGCATCGGATTTCCATCCAGCACGTTTGAGGCTTCATCGAGCAGTCCTGCAATTGTCAATGGCGTTGCGTCGTAGGCGCCGTCGTCGCGCACAATGACTTCGTCTTCGGACCATGCCGAGTCGAGCGCGAAGGCACCGTTCGGCGTCGGCCGGATGGCGACGCGTGGCGTGTTCAGCACCGCGCGAAGCGGGTGTTGGAGCGGTTTGGTGACAACCAGCAGCGCACGAGTCGTGCCGTCGCCTATCCGCTTGCCCACTTCCGCCGCCATGCGCGGAACCGCCGGGCCTGTAGCAACCACAACGGCATCGGCGGCAATGGCATGGCCGGAGGTGGTCTTGACGCCGCTGACGCGGCCGTTGGCAAGGGTGATTTCCGCGCGACCGGAATCGGCAATGATACGGCCGCCACGCGCAAGAAATTCCTTCAGCAGGAGGCCGATGAGCGAGGGCAGATCGACCCAGCCTTCGCCAGCATTGAAGATCGCGCCCTGGGGTGAAACGGCTCTTGCGTCGACGCCCGGAGTGACGGCAGCGATATCGCTAGGCGCCAGCAGCCGTGTCTCATAGCCGATCGCCTGTTCATGACGGAACATCTCGGGGATCTGGTTGGAGGCATCGTCTGCATCCCAGGTGAGCCCGCCATCGAAGCGCAGCCAGGTGTCGCTGGCATGCCCGGCCGCAAGCGTCCGGTAGCGGTCGAGGCCCAGCATGCGGAGCTTGTGATACACGGCCGAGCGCTTGCGTGCGGAGTTGAGCCAGGCAAGCGAGCGCGATGACGCGCCATTGGCGACCGGTCCGTCGTTGATGATCGTCGTCTCAACGCCGAGGCGGGCGAGATGGACGGCCGAGGAGACGCCGAAGATACCACCGCCGATGACGACGATCTTGAGGGCAGAATTATGGGTCATGAATGCAGCTTTCGATGATCAGACGATTGGTTTCGGTTGCGTCCGCCATTGCATGGGGTTGAGCGACTTGGTTCGGTCGGCTCGCTCGCGGCGGCATCGTTCATAGAACCTCGGCGAGGAATTGCTTGAGCCGTGGGCTCTTCGGTCTGTCGAATATGTCCGCGGGCGGGCCGACCTCGACGATACGGCCCTCATCCATGAAGGCGACCTGATCGGCGACCTTGCGGGCAAATCCCATCTCATGGGTGACGACGATCATCGTCATGCCGCGCCGACCGAGATCGGCCATGAGGTTGAGCACGCCCTTGACGAGTTCGGGATCGAGCGCGCTCGTCACCTCGTCGAAGAGGATGATCTCTGGGTCCATCGCCAGTGCGCGGGCGATCGCCACGCGCTGCTGCTGGCCACCGGAAAGGCGGCTGGGCCGGTAGTCCTTTCGCGCGGCAAGCCCCACTTCGGCAAGGCGCGCTTCCGCCTGGCGCCTGGCCTGGCTTGTCGCCACGCCCTTGATCTCGGTAAGGGCGAGCATGACGTTCTCCAGCGCCGTATGGTTCGGGAACAGGTTGAAATGCTGAAAGACCATGCCGACGCGCCGGCGCAGTCTCTCCGGTCTCATCGCAAGGATGCTCTCGCCGTCGAGCAGCACGTCGCCGGCCTTCGGCTCGACCAGCCGGTTGAGGCAGCGCAGCAGCGTCGATTTTCCGGAGCCCGATGGCCCGATGATGCAGGTGACCGTTCCCGGCTCGACCTTGAGCCGGATCTGCTTGAGGACCTGCAATTCGCCATAGGCCATGTCGAGATCGCGGACGTCCAGGCTGCCGGCCTTGAAAGCCGGCGGCGCAGCACTTCCGTCGGGCGACGCCGAGGCTTCGCCGCCCTCCAGTTCGCCGACCTCAACGAGGCCGCTGACAACGCCATCAGGTTTCTGTTTGCCGAGCCGCAAGCCATTGTCGATGTAATTGACCACATGGGTCAGTGGCACGGTGATGATCAGGTAGAATATGCCGGCCAGCAGCAAAGGCGACAGGTTCCCGGTGACAACCGCCTGATCTTGTCCGATCCGGAAAATCTCGCGTTCAGAGGCAAGCAGGCCGAGAAAGTAGACGAGACTGGAATCCTTGACGTTGCCGATGAACTGGTTGACCAGGGCAGGAAGCACGCGGCGCACGCCCTGCGGGATCACGATCAGCCGCATGCCCTGGCCGTAGCTCATGCTGAGCGCGCGGCACGCTTCCATCTGGCCGGTTTCGACACTCTGGATGCCCGAGCGAAAGATCTCGCCGATATAGGCGCTGGCGATGAGGCTGAGCGCGAGGATGCCAAGAGGATAGGGGGAGGGGCCAAAGATGTCCCGGCCGACGCGCGCGAATCCCTGGCCGATCAGCAGGATGGTAAGAATGGCAGGCAGTCCGCGGAAAATGTCGGTGTAGACCCGCGCCGGAATGCGCAGCCAGGCGGAGCGCGATATGCCCATCACCGCAAGGACCATGCCGAGGAGGACGCCGATCACGGTCGAAGCCGCGGCCAGGATAAGCGTATTTTTCAGCCCGACGGCAAGCATCGTTGGCAAGACCGATGCCATCGCCTCCCAGTCGAAAAAGCTGCGTTGAAGGTTCTCAAGCCAATTCATTTGCCAACCTGTTCGGCGACCACGGCGGCTTCGCCGGTCGCGCGATCTCGACATGCATGAAAACAAAGACCAAACGCGCGTCGCGCCTTGGGGCCGCCGGCACCAACGCCGGCGGCCTCATGCAGGTCAGTTCTTCTTGGGAAGATACTGCTCCGGCATCGGCGATCCAGGGAACCATTTCTGGTAGAGATCCCTCCAGGTGCCGTCTTCCATGGCCTCGTGAATGCCCTTGTTGAGCGCTTCACGGAATTTATCGTTGCCCTTGCGAATGACAAAGCCGGCCGGCGCATCGAAGGAGGGGATGTTTATCGCTATCTTCAAGGCCGGATAGCGCTCGCCATATTGTTTCGCCGCCTCGTAGTCGAGGAAGTGCGCGTCGACGGTGCCGTTGTTGAGCGCTGCGATCGCGGAGTTGTTGTCCGGGAATTTTACCAGGTCCGTATTCTTGAAGCTTTTCACGGCATAGATCTCCTGCAGCGTGCCCTGGACGACCCCGAGGCGCTTGCCGGCCAGCCCTTCGGCACTGGTGATCTTGGCGTCGGCCGTCAGCACCGACAGATATCCGGCCAGATAGCCATCGGAGAAATCGACGTTTTTCTTCCGCTCCGCCGTCGTGCCGATAGCGGCTACCGCGACATCGAAGCGTTCATTGGCAACCGAGGGCATGAGGGCCGAGAACTCCTGGCCGGTGAAGGTCACCTGATCCGCCTTGAAGCCCATCCGGCTCACGACGTTGAGGAAGAATTCGATGTCGAAGCCGGTGAATTTCCCGTCCGTCGTCGCGAAGGCATACGGCTTGGCGTCGCCCATCGTGCCGACGCTGATGGTCTTGGCATCGATCAGATTATAGGGGTTGTCGCCGGCGGCCCATGCCTTGGGCAAGGACAGGGCAGCCAGTGCGAGGGCGAAGATGATAGAGCCGATGCGCTGCCGCGGGCTCGATGTGAGAAGGCCACTGATGCTCATTGTTGTCTCCACTCTGAAGATCGGTCCGCCGCTGAAGCTTCCACAACGGACACGCGCCAATTTTCGCTACGGCTTTCGACAGCGGCGCCTTGGGGCGCTCTTTTGGTTGTGAGACCGGTCTCAAATTCGATTGAGACCGGTCTCTTGACATTTGTAACCACCAGATGGACCATCCGTCAACGAATTCAGAAGCGATTTTCCACGATGAAACGTCCGCCCAAGGCTCCTTCCATCACCGTCAGCGACGTCGCCCGTCGGGCGAAGGTCTCGAAAGCGACGGCAGCGCGTGTCCTGGGTGGCTATGGTAGGGTGAGCAAGACGGTGCGCACCGCCGTGCTCGAGGCTGCGAAGGTGCTCGACTATCGCCCGAACGAACTGGCGCGCAGCATGACGACCGGACGCTCCGGCAGCATCGGCGTGGTCGTCGGCGACATCGAAAATCCGTTCTTCTCGCTGGCGGTGCGCGGCATCAGCGACGCCGCGCGTCTGTCAGGCATCAACGTCATCCTGGCCAATTCGGGCGAGCAGGTCGAAGCGGAAAAGAGTGCGATACGTGTCCTCATGGCAAAGCAGGTTGATGGCCTGATCGTCACACCGGCCCAATCGGGAGAGATCGCGCATCTTGTGGAGGTTGCCCGGTCCGCCTGTCCCTTGGCGCTTCTTGACCGGGCCCAGCCGGACCTCGATGTCGATACGGTCACGGTCGATGACCGTGACGCCGCCCTGCGCGCAACCCGCATCCTGACACGAGCGGGGCACACCAGGATCGGCTATCTGACCGCCGCGGAATTGTCGGGAGATTTTTGCGGCAGCGACTCGAAGATCAACACGTCCAGTGTGCGTGAGCGCATTCTGGGTTTTCTCGACGCCTGCCGGGAAGCCGGCATAGAGGGAGCCGAGCGCAACATCCATTTTGGAGCCGGGCGCTCCGAAAGATCGCTGGCGGCGACGCATACGCTGCTCGAGCGCTCCGACCGGCCGACAGCGATCCTCGCATCAGACAGCGTCGTGGCGCTCGAAGTGTTCAAGGCCATCCGGGAATGCGGCCTGCGTATTCCGCAGGACATCTCGCTCATCACCTTCCACGACGCCGACTGGACGAGCGTGACAACACCACCCATCACCGTCGTCGACCAACCGGTCTATGCGCTCGGCAAATGCGTCGCCGAGCTTCTGATACGCCGCCTGAAGGGGGATGATAGACCGCCCGAAAGGGTCGTCATGCCGACAAGGATCATCGAGCGGATGTCGGTCGGGCAATCGCCGGATATCCCCAGACAGGCCATTTCCTGATACGCGCTCACCGGTCGTGCTTGTCCACCTTGCGGTTGCCGAGCAGCAGCTTGCGCTCGAGATGCGCCCTGAGCTCGCCGTAATAGGCGCTCAGGAAGGCCTTGGAATCGATCGGCTCGATCTTCACGCCGATCTTGCGTCCGATCGTCTCCGCCACTGCTTTCTGCGCGAAATAATCGTCGCGGCGCAACACCTCTTCCAGCTTGTGCAGTTCGGCGATGCCATAGGCGTCGAGTTGAGCTGGGCTGAACTGAAAGGCCTTGGCCACCGGATCCTGCCTTGCCGACAAATCCTCCATCAGTGCGCGCTTCGGCGCCTCGACGACCCAGGTTCCCGCCAGCAGGTCGCCGATCCGCATGCGGTCGCGATTGAAAAGCGGAAACAGGGAAAAGAGAAGCGCCCATACCAGCCCGAAGATCGTCGTCAGCGTATCGGCGACGCCGGTGCCGCCGCGCGCCGCGATGATCGACAGCGGCAGGAACACCTCGATCTCGCGCATCAGATTGCGGGCGATGACCTGATCGACCGACAGGCCGGCTCCATTGCGCGACGCCACCCTGATGCCGACGATCCGCTTGCCGGGCGTCGAGGCGCGCCGGCCGGCTTCGAAGGCGATGAAATAGACGTTGCGCAGAAAAAAGATCAGGATGATCCAGACGACGAAGAGCGGTTGCAATTCGCCGGAGCCAAGCCCCCTCAGCCCGAACAGCGCGACGATCGTGACCACGATGGCAGCCGTGGCGATGAACACTACATCGAGCAGGAAGGCGGCAGCCCGCGTGCCGGCATCGGCCAGCTTTATCCGCAGATCGACGCCTTCAGGCGTGATCAGCGAGCGGACGGTCGCCAGCGCGGGGCGGCTAGCGGTCGCCATTCTTCACCGCCAGGAACAGGTAGAAATAGCCGGTCCACAGCGCCAGCATGCCGCCACCGATGGCATAGCGCGTGACATCGCTGGTGATCGTCTGCCTGCCGATGCCCTCGAGCAGTCCGGCAAACAGCAGCATGACCGAAACGCCCACCATCGCGGTCGCCGCCACGCGCCCGGCATTGGCCGCCGCCGCCATACGGGTCAACTCCCCGGGAAAGGCGATGCGCGTGCCGATGCGCATGCCGGCGGCACCCGCCAGCGCGATGGCGAACAATTCGGTGGTGCCGTGAATGGCCAGCCAGCCGCCGAGTTCCATGCCAAGCCCCTTTGCCCAATAGACTTGGAACATCGCGCCCAGCATACAGCCGTTGAACAGCATCAGCAGCACCGTCGGCACCGCAAAGGCGAAGCCAAGCGCAAAGGCCAGGATCGCGACCTGGACATTGTGCGTGAAAAGATAAGCGGCAAAACCCGACAGGAAACCATTGTCGCCATCATAGAGCATCCCGCGCAGCAACTCGGCCGAAGCATCGGGGCCGCGGCCTCCCGCCAGGCCTGAGGGAATGATCGCGTCGAACCAATCCTTGTCGGACGCCACCAGCCAGGCGCCAGCGCCGATGCCGATCAGCATCAGCGCCACCGACACCAGCGTTTCGCGCCACAGATCACGGATCGCCCCGGGCCAATCGTGCAGGAAGAAATCGGCGATGCGCTGTCCAAGCCCGCGGCGTGCCCCGTAGAGATAGAAATAACCCCGCAGCGACAGGGATTCGAGATAGGCCACCAGCGCGCTGTCGAGAGAGGTCGCTCGCGCCACCGAGAGGGAAGACAGCGCCGACCGGTAGAGCAGCGGCAGCGACAGCAGCTCCTCTTCCGACAAGGTTCGCGGCGCGCGCTTCTCGACCCGGGCGAGAAGCGCCTCCAACGCCTTCCAGTCGGCCTCGCGCTCCCGACGGAAGCTGGCGAGCGACTGGCGTACGGCATTACCGCGTACAGCATTGCCGGGCACTGGCGCGTTCACAACAGATCCTCCCGCTTGAACTGCAGGTAGCGCTCGACCAGCGCAGGCCCGAGCTCTTGATGGTCGGCCTCGATCACATGCGCGCCAAGCAGCCGCAGCCGGCCGATGACAACCTGCCTTTCGCGCAGAAGTCCGCCAGCGACGACGGCGCGCGCTACATCCTCGCCGGACTTTGGCGGCATGTCGGCCAGGGTCTCCAACTCGACATCCCTGGTCAGCATGAACAGCACCAGATGCCGCTCGGTGAGCCGGCCGACGGTGCGCAGCATCAACTCCGCGCTGATCGGATCGACGAAATCGGTGAAGATGATCACCAGCGAGCGTCGGTCAAGCCGCCCCGCGAGCGTGGTCAGCGCCAGGGTGAAGTTGGTCTCCTCGTTTGAATAGTCGATCTCCGCCGCCAGCTTCTGGATCATCGCGAAACTGGCGGAGCCGCGCACCGCGCCGCTGGCGATGCGTGGCCGCGCATCGAAGCCGCACAGGCTGACCATGTCGCCGCCCTTCAGCGCGATGAACGCTGACAGCAAGGCGGCCGTCACGGCCCGGTCCACCTTTGGTACGCCGTCGACCGGCTCGCACATCAGGCGTCCGCTGTCGATGGCCAGCACGATGTTGTTGTTTTCCTCGATGCGGAACTCGCGCGCCAGAAGCTTGCCGTGGCGGGCGCTGCGCTTCCAGTCGATCATCCGTCGGCCCATGCCGGGCTGATAGTCCTTGAGCGCCTCGAACTCCCGGCCCTGGCCGGCCCGGCGTTGTGCGTGGCCGTCGGGCAAGGCTTCACGCTGCAGCAGCGTAATGGCCTGGTCGCGCGCGTCGCTGACATCGGGCAGCACTGCAACCTTGCTTTCCATCGGCAGGATTACCTGGTTCCAGACCAGTCCGAACGGCCCGCGCCAGCGCAGCCACAGACGGTCGAAGCTGGCCACGCCGCGCCGCAGCGCCCGGAACCGAAGGTCGAGCGACCCGCCATCGCCGGTCGGGGCCAGGGCGCCGCCGGTGCCGTTCAGCGGCGCCAGGCGTTCATCGTGGCCGACGCGCGCTTGCAGGGCGCGCGGCCGGCCTGAGAAGCGTGCGGCGACGTGGACGGTGAACTCGCCGCCGATGCCGACTTGCGGTGGCGCGTCGAGGCTGGCGGCCAACGATGCCCGCCCGCGTCCCGCCGCCGCGTCCACCGCCAGGAAAGCGAGCAGCACACAGATCCACAGCAATCCGAGATACCAGAGCGACGGCAGCGCCAGCGCGACCAGGAAGGCCGGCACCGCGCCTGCTGCCGCCGCCCACACCGCTCGGCCGCTTGGATAGATCAACGTGGCGCTTCCGTCTGGTCGACAAGGTCGGAGACGATCTGCTCGACCAGGCGGCCGTCGATCTGGGCGGCCGGCGACAGGATGACGCGATGGCGCAGCGCCGGTACCGCCAGCGCCTTGACGTCGTCGGGGATCACATAGGCGCGCCCGTCCAGTGCTGCGCGCGCCCGAGCTGCCCTGGCTAGCATGGCGCCCGCGCGTGGGCTGGCGCCGACTTCCAGGTCCGGGCTTTCGCGCGTGGCACGCACCAGCGCCACGATGTAGCCGACGACGTCGTCGACAAGCGTGACGGAGCCGACAGTATCGAGTGCCTTCTCCAGCGTCTTGCGGTCCGTCTGCGCCTTGATGCCATACTGCGCGATGTCATGCGAAGCGGAACCGCCGCCGTGATGGACGACGATGGCCCGTTCCTCTTGCGCGTCGGGATAGCTGACCCGGTGCTTGAACAGGAAGCGGTCGAGCTGTGCCTCGGGCAGGGGATAGACGCCCTGGTGTTCGATCGGGTTCTGGGTCGCCACCACCATGAAGTTGCGGCCAAGCGCATGCGTGGTGCCGTCGAATGTGACCGCATGCTCCTGCATGGCCTCCAGAAGCGCCGCCTGGGTCTTGGGCGGCGTCCGGTTGATCTCGTCGGCGAGCAGCAGGTCGCAGAAGATCGGGCCGCGCGTCAGCGTGAACTGCCCGGTCTGGAAATTGTAGATGTTGGATCCGACGATATCGCCGGGCATCAGGTCCGGGGTGAACTGGATGCGTCCATAGGCGACGCCCAGCGCCTGGGCGAAGCAGCGCGCCGTCATCGTCTTGGCGGTGCCCGGCGGTCCCTCCAGCAAGATATGTCCGCCGGCGAACAGGGCGGTCAGCATCAGGTCGACCGTGTCGTGCTGCCCGGTGATCGCCTTGGCCACTTCTTCCCTGATCGCTGTCGCCAGGGTCTTCACATCATCGACGTTCACTAAGCCTCCTTGCCGTCCAGTCGTGCAGCCGCTCCGCTGCCTCGTTCATTTGCGTCAGGTTTTTCGCCTCACCGGCGGCTTGCGCCCGCGCGGTGAATCCCTTGGCTTCATCCTTGTCGCGGGAATCAAGCCAATGGTCGAGCGCTTCTCCTTGCAGCCCGTGCGGTGCTCCCAGCAGCGCGCCGGCGCGCACCCGTGCCAGGGCCGCATAGCGGTCTCCCAGTTCCTCGAGTCGCCCGGCGCGCCGTAACAGCATTGCCGTCGTATCCACCAGGGCGCGCTTGCCGAAGGCAATGGCGCGCAATTCGGTACGCGGTGGGCCGAAACGGCCAAGGCCATGCAGGAACGCCAGCGCCGCCGCGATCAGGATCGTCAATGTCGGCGCCAGGAACGGCGGCTCGACCAAAAGCTTGGCGAGATCGTATTTGCGGCCAGCGCCATGCAGCGTCAGGTCGAACATGACAGGGCCTTCTTCGGGCTGCAGGAAGGCGATCAGATTCAGCGCTGCGGCCGCCTTGTCGGGATCCTTGAGCCCGGCATTGTTGATCAGGTCGGGGTCGGTCAGTATGTAGAACGGCTTGTCTTCCACCTCGGTCAGCACGGCCTTGCCGTTGCCGGCGGCAATGAGCGGGGTTTGGTCGGCCACCCATTGCACCTGATCGGGAACGTTGACCATCTGGCCCGCGACATCGAACTGCTTTACCGTGCTCTCGCCATTGCCGAGCTTCGCGTTGGCGATCCGGCCGAGCCAGCTGTTGACCACCGAATCGGGCAGCCGCTCGGTTTTCATCTCCCATCCCTCATGTTGCCGTAAGGGCATGGTCTGCCATTTGGGCAGCACGAACAGCGTGGCCAGTTCCTCACGAAGCTCGAGGATACGGCCGAGCGCTTCCGGGTCGCTGTCGGGCGAAATGGTGACGATCAGCAAATCAGCCTGGGTCAGGTCGCTTTCGTTACGCGCCATGGACGGTGAATCGCCGGTCAGGCGCAGCCATTTCACCAGCCCTGCATAACCAGTGCCACCGCTGGACAGCGGCGTCGCCCCGCCATCGCTGGGTTGCCGGAAGTCGGGAGCATAGGTGGACAGCAGGAAGAAACCCGCCGCCGCGAGCAGGCTGGCGAAAATCCCCCAGAACAGCGTTCTTCGATTGAACGGTTCCTGCGCCTCGATCGCCGGTGCGCTCATGTCCAGGCATCCCGGAAGGCGAAACGCTCATAGGCGCCGCGCGCCTGTTGCCAGCCGTCGGCGCCGACCGGCCTGCGTGCGAACAGCGCGGCCTCGACGATGCGCGCGATATCGCCGAATGCGTGGCGCGCTCTTGCCGGCAGGGAAGGGGCATTGGCGATGTCGCGCGCCGTCAGCGACGGGCGCAGGAAATCGGGCAGCCGGCCGGCGATGTCGGCGACGCTGCGGCGAAGCAGGAGATGGACTGCTTCATCATAGTCGCCTCGCGCCGCCAGCGCGTCGGCTTCCGACAGCAGGATCTGCGCGGCGCCGGCATCGGGGCGCCACGCCTCCTCCGCTTCGATCTCCTGCCCGGTCCGCCGCCACGGCAGGCGCCAGGCGACCCCTTTCAGCTCAAGGACAATCAGCAGCAGGATGATCGCGGCGCCTGTTATCACCGCCCCCCAGAACAGATAGATCATGTAGGGACCGAGGCTCGACAACATGTCCAGCAACGGCTTCAGCCAATCGGGTGGCTTAGGCGGCACATAGGCCGGCAGATCGAACTGGATCGAATCGTCCGCAAGCAACTGCTTGTGCAGTTCCACCAGCCCCCCGATGTCCGGCTCTGCCGCTGCCACTTCACCGCTCCCCCACGCAACCTGCGGTTCCACGCGGACACTGGCAATGCTGCAAGACAATTGCAAGCGCGTCCAACCACAAGTATCAATCCTGGCGAATTATACTTTCTGATTGCATATATCTATAAGCAGGGGATAATATATATGGCTTCAATCGCGAGCGAGCGGCCGGACAAGTTTCGCATCGGCAGGGTTTTCAACGACAGCTTTGCGGTCATCAGCCGAAATCCCGTTCTTTGCCTCGGGCTTGCAGTGCTGTTTTCGGGTTTGCCAACACTCCTCTATCAGCTTTGGATCTGGCAATCGGTGACCGGCATCGGGATAGCCGCCCCGGAATTCTCGGCCCAACGCGCCACCGTCACGGTCGTCGTCGTACTGGTTTCCATGGTCCTGGCCGCCATTTTGCAGGCGGCACTGGTGCGCGCGGCCATCGAGGATCTGAACGGCAAGCGGCCTGCAATAGGCGATTGCATCGGGACTGCGCTCTCTCTTTTGCTGCCGGTGATAGGCATTGCGGTGCTCGTCACGCTTGGCGCGGGACTGGGTTTCATGCTCCTCATCGTTCCCGGCATCATATTGTGGCTTCGCTGGTCGGTCGCCGTGCCGGTTCTGGTTCAGGAGCGGCTGGGGGTGTTCGGCAGTATGAAGCGCAGCCGCGACCTCACCAAGGGCAGCCGTTGGGCGCTGTTCGGATTCTGGATTGTCCTGATCATTGCCGCGATCGCCATCCAGCTTGTGCTGAGCCAACTCGTCACGATCTTCGGCATGACCGTGGCTCTCATCCTGGACGCCCTGGTGACATCAGTCGTGTCCGTGGTGACATCGGTCGCCCCGGCGGTCAGCTATGTCGAGTTGCGGCAGGTCAAGGAAGGCACCAGCGTCGACGAACTGGCGGAAATCTTCTCATAGCGGGCCGATCTACCACATCATGAACGTTGCGACATCCGCGTCGGAAACCTTGCCGGCGCTGACATCGGCCATCGCCTGATCGACAATCGCCACGCCTTCGGTCACTTCGTCCTCGGTCAGCGTCAGCGGCGGCATGAATTCGAGCACATTGGCCTTCAGTCCGACATAGGTGAAGGCAGCGCCTAGTTCGTAGCCGCGATAGATGATCTTGGCCGTCGTCGCCGGCGCCACGGGCTCGCGCGTCGAACGGCCTTTGACCAGGTCGATGCCGACGGCAAGGCCACGACCGCGCACATCGCCGATGATCTCGTGTTTTGTGCCGAGCGCCCTGAGCCCGTCTGAGAACAGCGCGCCGACGCGTGCCGAGCGCTCGACCAGCCCTTCGCTTTCAATCGCCTTAAGTACCGCATTGCCAGCGGAGGTCGCCACCGGGTTACCGGCGGTCGTCTGCAGCGCGAAAGCCGGCGCGTGGTCCATGATCTCCTTCGGGCCGATGGCGGCCGACAGTGGCAGGCCGCCGCCAATGCCCTTGCCGAAGACGACGAGGTCAGGGGTCAGGCCTTCATGCTGGAAACAATGCATCATGCCCGTGCGCGCCAGCCCGACCTTGACCTCGTCAACCACGATCCTGATGCCGTGCTTGCGGCAACGCTCCTGCAACGCCTTGAGGAAACCCGGCGGCGGTACGATCAGCCCGCCATCCGACATCAGCGGCTCGATGAACACGGCCGCCACCTGATGCGGCGGGCAGGTGGTCTCGAACTGGTAGTCGAGCAGGGCAAGCACGGCCTCGGCGCTGAACTGCGGCCGGAAGGGATCGGGGTAGGGGAGCAACAGCACGCCCGGCCGCGGCAGCGTGTGGGTCATGGCGGTGTGGCCGCTGATGCCCATCGAGCCGGAGAGATTGCCATGATAGGAGCCGATGAATGAGATGAAGCGCGAGCGGCCGGTGGCGGCCTGCAGCACACGCACGGCGCAGTCATTGGCATCCGAGCCGGAATGGCCGAACCAGACGCGGCGTTCACCATTGCCGGGCGTGATCGCCAGCAGCCGCTCGGCCAGCGAAACCGCCGGCTCGTTCGGGTAGAGCAGGAGGCTGGCGCCCGCCATGTCGCGGATCGAGGCTTCGACCGCCTCGACGATGGCTGGGTGGCCGTAGCCGAGAATGGCCGGACCGGCCGAACCCGACAAATCGAGCAGCGAGCGTCCGCCTTCCTCGATCAGCCGGTTGCCCCGGCCCCCAATGAGGCTGAGCGGTGAGAAGCGCAGCTTGCCGATTTGAGCGATGGTTGCCGCGTCGCGCTCGCGCAAGCTGAGATTGCTCATGAAGCATTCTCCTTTTGGTGCCTGGGCAAGGCGGCAGCCAGGCGGTTCGCCCACGCCTCGATGCCAGAGCGGTTCGCCAGAAGATCCTGGCGGATTTCTATGAGAACGGCGGGGATGCCGTGATCGTCGCCATGGATCGGAACAGCATAGTCGGCGTCCCGGCTGATCACGTAAGGCACGTTGGCGGCGACGTTGAGCGCTGTGTCGACGCGCAAGCCGGCAAGGATGGCTTCGCCGAAATCCTTGCCGCCGGCGTAAAGCACACCGGCATGCCAAGGCCTGGATTTGCCGAGGAAGACCGGCGTGAAGGAGTGGATCGTGGCGATCCGCGTCGGTCGGCCCGCCTTCGCGCGACGGTCGAGATGGGCGGCGACCCGATCGTGGAAGGGCGTGAACATGATCTCGGCGCGCTTTGCGCGCTCGGCCGCATCGAGCCCGACATTGCCAGGAATCTCGGTGTCCTCGGACAGCACCGGAATGCTACCGCTGGTCCCGAGCGGCCGGTTGAGGTCGATCAGCAGCCTCGAATAACCGCTGAGGAAGGCCGGCGCGTCGAGCAATGCCGACAGCAGGCGCGTCACCTCGGCGGCACCGATATCCCAAGCGATATGACGCTGCAGATGGCTGGCATCGAGCCCAAGCTGGCTATATTCGGCCGGCATATGGTTCGACGCATGCTCGCACAAAAACACGATATCGGAGCGCCCGTTCTCGTTGAGCACCTCGACGGCTGCCGGCCAACCTTTCTTAGGCCCGGTTTCATGCTGGAAGGCCATCAATAGAGCGTCCGGTAGAGATCGCAGACAGCCACGGGATCGAGGCCTGCTAGGCGCTCGCTCTCATGCCGCTTGAGGCCGACGAAGGTCTCGACGAACACAGGCGCGAACCATCCGGTGACGGTGCTGTCGGCAGTGAGCGCATCGAGCGCCGCCGGCAGTGTTTCCGGCAGCCGCACGAGGCCGAGCTTGGTGCGCTCCGCCTCGCTCATCAGCGTCGGATCGCCAGTCACCAACGGCGGCGTTGGCAGCTTGGCCTTCAGCCCTTCGAGTCCCGCGCGCACGATGGCCGCCAGCGACAGGTAGGGATTGCCGGTCGCGTCGGCCGCCCGATACTCGATATTGTACTGCCTGGCCGGATCGCGGCCGCCGATCGTCACCGTCGGGCAGATGCGCAGGGACGCCTCGCGGTCGCGGTCGGCCAACCAGGTATAGGACGAGCTCCAGCTATGCGGTTTCAGCCGGTAGTAGGACGACACGCTCGACGCCGTCATGGCGATGATCCCGGGCAGGTGCCGCAACACCCCGGCGCAGAAGGCGCCGGCCCGGCTGGACAGACCGCCCGGACCCTCAGGATCGTAGGTCGCTGGCTTGCCGGCCTCGTCGACGAAGCTGAAATGGATGTGGACGCCGTTGCCGACGGCATCGGGGGCTGCCTTGGGCGTGAAGCTAGCGCGCCAGCCGGCGATGCGCGCCATTTCGCGCGTGATCTCGCGGATGGCGACGGCACGGTCGGCTGCGGCAAGCGCATCGGTCGGCTCGTGCGTCACCTCGAACTGCTCGTTGCCGAATTCGGCGATAACCACTTCGGGCGCAACGCCTGCTTCCTCCAGCGCCGCCATCAGATTGGGCGCGAACGGGTCGGCGCGGCGCAGCGCGGCGAAAGACATCGAGTGACCCGGCGCGAAACCGGCGTCGGCAATGTGGAATTCGTGCTCGAAGGCTGCGATGACGGAAAGCCCGGTGGCGGCCTTCAGCTCCGCCAGCGCGTCGATCAGCATGGTGCGCGTGCAGCCGACCCATGGGCTGCCGTCGAGTTCGACGATGTTGCCGGCGACCATGTCGAAGGGCGTCGCCGACCCGGTCAGCGTCGTGCGAAAGCGCGCATTGAGATCGGGCAGCAGCCGCACGTCGCCGGACGAACCCCAGGGATTGGGATCGACGATGGAATTGAACGGCGTCAGCGACAGATTGGCCTGCAGCCAGCCGACGCCGGTGGCGGCAATCTTCTGCAGCTTGCTTTCGACCACCGAGCGGCCGCGCGTGATGGCGGAAAGATCGGTGGTGACGACGGCAACGAGAGGTTCGACGGTCGATGTCATGCAGCTTTTCCCAAGGCTTCGAAGCGGGCGACGACCGTGTCGGTGTCGGTGACCCAGCAATATCCGCCGAATGCCTTGAGAGCGATGTCGTGGCGTTCCTGGGTGATGGTGGCGCAGGCGTCGGATACACAGGTTATGAGGTAGCCGCGGTCGGCGCCGTCGCGCACCGTCATGTCAACGCATTGATCGGTGAGCACGCCGACCACGACGAGGTAGCGAATGCCGAGGTTCTTCAGCAGATAGTCGACATTGGTCGAATTGAAGATGCCGGACGACGTCTTCGGCAGCATGATCTCATCGCCGACCGGCGCCAGCGACGGCACCGGCAGGCCTTCCGGCAGGCTGGGCGCGATATGGATTGGCGTCAGCTTGTGGTCGAGCGAGCGGTCGCGGCCGTCTTCCGTCAGGCTCTGGATGATGGTGTGGATGACCTCGACGCCGTTGGCACGGGCTGCCGCCAAGAGGCGTTCCTGGTTGGGGATCGTCTGCGACGCTGTCTGCCTGTAGAAATAATGATCGGGGCCACGCTCGGGGTGCCCCGGGTCGGCGCCAGGCTCCAGCCAGACGCGTTGCATATCGACCAGAAGCAGCGCGGTTTCGCCGGCGCGGAAGGGTTCGTTTCGTTCGGGCAGTGGCTGGCTCATGCTTTCTGGTCCTGCTTTGCTGATTTGGTTTGGGCTGATTTGGCCTGGGCTGACTTGGCTTGGGCTGAGTTGGCTTGGGTTGATTTGGGTCCGGGCGTGCCGCGTGCCCCGCTTTCTTCCGCCCTTCTGTTCTCTTCTGCGCTGTCGAGGGTCACGGCATTGGCGTGCCGTATCTCCTCCAGCCGCTCGATGCGTTCGCGGGCGGCGTCGCTCAGCGTCGAGATGATGTGGGCGACCAGCGCCTCCATTTGCGCGATCGCCGGCACCAGGGTGTCATATGGGGAGGCGACTTCGAGCGGGCTGACGATGGTGACCTCGGCGAGATCGGCGATCGGCGACAGCCATTGGTCGGTGAACAGCACGATGTGGACATCACGCGCCGCTGCCTGCCTGGAGTATTCGATGACATCGAACTGATAGCGGCGGTAATCGAAGACGACGAGTACGTCACGACGGCCAAGATCGGCCAGCGTGTCGAAGGCCTGTGCCGACAATGTGCCGATGTCGCGCACGCCCGGCCTGAACTGCAGCAGGTAACCGGCGAACATGCTGGCGACATGGCGGCTGAAACGGCCGCCGAGCAGGGCAACTTCGCCCTTTGTCTCCATTAGCAGGCGGGCGGCGCGATCATAGCTCTGCAGCGGCGTCAGGCTGACCGATTTCTCGAGTGCCGTGCTGACCGAGCCGAGATAGGCGAGGATGGCGCTGTCTTCGGCGCCGGACGGCCGCTTGGCCTCCATCATCAGCAGCGGCGAATGCAGCCTTGCCTCGACCTCGGCCAGCAGCTTGGCCTGGAAATCCGGAAAACCCTCATAGCCGAGCTTTACCACCAGCCTGACCACGGTCGGGTCGCTGACGCCGGCGCGCCGCGCCAGCGCCGAGGCGGTGCCGAGGCCGGATGTCGGATAGTCGGTCAGAAGCAGCCGGACGATTTTTTCCTCCGACGGCGTCAGCGCCAAATCCTGTCGCATCAGAACATCGCGTATCGCCATTGGCCTCCCCGAAATCCGTGTTGGGCTCTCTGCCTCGTTGTGTTTAGTTTATTACAGGGATTTTGATTTCGGTCAACAATGAAGAGATATTGACATAATCGAACGACTGGTCTTAGCTTGTTCGAAAGTAGCCAAGAGACTGTGGGGAACAGCCATGCGGAACGGAAGCGACGTCATCGTCGTTGGCGCGGGTATTGTGGGATCGAGCGCCGCCTATCATCTGGCCGAGGCTGGCGTGGCGGTGACGCTGGTCGAGCAGACCCATCCCGCCGGCGGGCCGTCCGGCAAGTCTTCAGCGCTGCTGCACGCTTTCTACCTGATGCCGGAACTGTCACAGCTCGCCATTCGCGGCCGCGAGATACTGGTGTCGCTGCCTGAGATCGTTGGCGAGGGCTCCTTCGTCACCGAAGTCGGCATGATGTGGGTATGCGGCAACGACAATGAAGCGAGCTGGAAGGCTGCCGCTGAACGCATTCGCGGCGAGGGCGCATTGATCGAAACGCTGTCGCCGCAAGCCTTCGGAGATGCGGCACCGGGCTTTGCGTTGGACAATGTCGCGCTGGCGCTGTGGGAACCCGAATATGGCTATGCCGATGCCTTCGGCGCCACCAATGCGATCGCCCGCGCCGCCAAGGCGCGCGGTGCCAAAATCATGCAGAACACGCTCGTCGAGCGGCTGGTGAAGGAAGGCGACCGTATCAGCGGCGTCGCGCTCGCCGACGGCACCGTGTTGAAGGCCGATGCCGTGGTGCTCGCCGCCGGGCCGTGGACACGCCGCCTGCTGGCGACGGTCGGCTTCGATCTGCCGCTACATGTCGAGCGTCATCCGATGGCGGTGCTCGACGCCGCCGGCAAGGCGCGGAAAGTCATGCCCTTCGCCTGGTGCGACGACATTTCCTGCAACTATGCGCGGCCCGACAATGACGGCGTCATCCTCGCCGGCACCTGGGCCGGTGGCGGCACCGGCTTGCGCCATGAGCATGCCGGCCGTCCGCGTTTCGTCGACAATCCCGATGACTACATGGAAGGCGTCGAGGAAGCGGAATCGGTCGAGATCCTCGAGACTTTCGCGATGCGGGTGCCGGCGATGGCCGAGCTCGGTATCCGCCCAGGCTATGCCGGGCTCTACGACATGAGCCCCGACGACCTGCCGGTCATCGGCGCCATGCCAGGCGTCGACGGGCTGTTCGTCTCGGCCGGCTCTTCCGGCCATGGCTTCAAGACCGGCCCGGCGGTGGGCGAGGCGATCGCGAAGCTGGTGACCGAAGGCGCCCAGCCCATCCTGGCGCCATTCTCGCCCAGCCGCTTCAAGGCGGCGTGATGGCCGAGGTCGCGATGAGCGAGCGCAGGGCACGGTCCCTGATGCCGGCCGCCTTCCGTAATGCCAGCGCGGATGCCGCCTGCATGGTGGCGGTGCTGCTGCTGGCCGCGCTCATCATCTTCCTGTTCGGCGGCGCCGCCATGCAGCGCGTCGTCACCTATGCCGCGATCATGCTGACGGCGGTGCTCGGCCTGCAGATCTTTTCCGGCAACAGCGGCATCGTCTCTTTCGGCCACGCCGCCTTTGTCGGTTTGGGCGCCTATGCCACCGGTATCTTGACCATGCCGGCCGCATTGCAGCGCACGGCTTTGCGCGATCTGCCGCAATTCCTCGCTGGCTATGAACTCTCTTTCTTCGCTGCACTCGCCGTGGTGCTTGTCCTTGCGGTCGTCATCGGTTTTTTAACCGGCACGCCTTTGCTGCGGCTGACTGGATCGAGCGCGTCAATCGCCACGCTGGCCATGCTGATCATCGTCTACACGCTGCTGGTCGCCGGCCGCGAGATCACGCGGGGCAGCCAGCCTTTCTACGGCGTCCCGCGCGAAGTCGGATTGTGGACTGCCGCCGGCATCACCTCGGTGGCGTTGGTGGCGGCAAGGCTGTTTCGGGAAACGGCTTTCGGCCTTGCCACGCGCGCCGCCGCCAATGACGAGCGCGGTGCCGCCGCCGTCGGCGTCGACCAGCGGACCGCGCGGCTGGCCGCCTGGGTGGTGGGCGCGGTTGCCGCCATGGCCGCCGGCGCCATGATGGCGCAGTTCCTTGGCGCATTCTCGCCGCGCGATTTCTATTTCGACCTCGGTTTCACCTTGCTCGCCATGCTGATCGTCGGCGGCATGAACTCCTCGCTCGGCGCCTTCATCGGCGTTGTCGTCACCATTGCCGTGATTGAAATCGTGCGCCGCTTCGAAGGCGGCGGCGAAATGTTCGGCCTGCATCTGCCGGTGCTGTTCGGGCTCACCCAGGGCGTGCTTGCCATCGCCATGATCCTGGTCATCTGGCGGCGGCCGACCGGCCTGTTCGGCGAGCGCGAGCTGAACATTTTGCGCCGGCCCGGCGGTCGAGCAGTACCGGCTTCGGCTCAGCCCCCGCTGCATGTCGAGCACGACCGCCTTGCGGCCGACCATCTGTCGCGGCGCTATGCCGGAGTCGTCGCCGTCGACGACGTGACGCTCGCCTTCGACACCGACAGCATCACCGGCATCATCGGTCCGAACGGCGCCGGCAAGACAACGCTGCTCAACATGCTGGCCGGCGATGTCGAACCGAGCGCCGGCACGGTCTCGATCGGCGGCGCGGTGAGAGCGGCGTCCGCCTTCCGCTTCGCCCGTTCGGGCGTTGCCCGCACCTTCCAGAACATCCGCGTCTTCCCCGCTATGACGGTGCTGGAAAACGTCGTTGTCGCCGCCCGCCAGGTCGAGCCGGATCTTGGCCAGGCCGAGGCGGCGGCGATGCGCGAGCTCTCGCGCATGGGGCTGGAGAAGTCAGCCGATCAGCCGGCGGCCAGGCTTGCCTATGGCCAGCGCCGCCGCCTGGAAGTGGCACGAGCGCTCGCGCTGAAGCCGCGCTTCCTGCTGCTCGACGAGCCGGCCGCCGGCATGAACGCGGTCGAGACCGCCGAGCTGGTCTCGATCCTGTCGGCGGTCCGCGCCGAGCGCCGCATCGGCGTCGTGCTGATCGAGCACGACATGCGGCTGGTGATGAATCTCTGCGAACGCATCGTCGTCATCGACCACGGCCGCGTGATTGCCGACGGCACGCCAAGCGAGGTGCAAAACAACCCTGCCGTCATCGCCGCCTATCTCGGCAGTCGCACCGCCCGCGCCAAGACCGCCAGTCAAGCCACCGCAAACGAAACCGCATGACCCACAACGACAGCCAACGATAATAAATCCAGAAGGAGAACCGACATGCCAACGCTTTATTGCCTTCACCGCGCCGCCCTCTATGCGGCGGTATTCGGCATTGCTGCCGTTTCGACAGCCAGAGCCGAGGAGATCATCATCGGTGCCGCCACCGCCCAGACCGGCGGCCTCGCCCCTTACGACCAGCCGGCGCTTGCCGGCCTGCGCATGGCATTCGACGAACTCAACGCCAAGGGCGGTCTCGCCGGCAAATACACCGTCAAGCTTGTGATCAAGGACACGCGCTCCGATACCGCGCAGACCGCCACAGTCGCCCAGGAGCTGATCGACGCCGGCGCCAAGATCATGATCACGCCTTGCGACGCCGATCCCTCGATCTCGGCCGGCCAGCTCACCCAGCCGCTCGGCATTCCGACATTGACGCTGTGCGGCTCCGCCCCGGTGCTCACCGCCGCGGTCGGCGACGTCATGTTCGGCACCTATCCGGCCGACAATGTGCAGGCGACCGCGGTCGCCGACTTCGCCATCTCAGAAGGCAAGAAGAAGGTTTTTCTGCTGACGTCGCCGGATTCCACCTACACCGCCAATCTGCCCGAATATTTCGGCAAGGTGTTCGAGAAGAAGGGCGGCGCCATTGCCGGCCGCGGCACTTACACCATGGGCCAGCCGGACTTTTCCGCCGAGATCACCAACATCAAGGGCCTGGCTGACCAGCCTGACCTGATCATGACGGCCGCCTACGAGCCCGATTTCCCGGCCTTCATCCAGCAATTGCGCGGCGCTGGCGTGACCATTCCGGTCTATGGCGCCGATGCCATCGGCACGCCGACCATCAAGGGGTTAGGCAAGCTGGTCGACGGCGTCGTCTATACGGCGGCCGGCTACGCCGAGCCGGGCAGCAAGCTGGAAGCCTTCAACGCCGCCTTCACCAAATATGCCGGACATGCGCCGGAATCGACCTATGAGGTGAACGGCTACGAGATCGGCCTGATCCTCGACCAAGCGGTCAAGACGGCCGGCTCCGATGATCCCAAGGCGGTCCGCGACGCCATTGCCGGCCTCAAGGATTTCGAGGGGATCACAGGCAAGATCACCTATGCCGGCACCGACCGCATGCCGCTGAGACCCGTGGCGCTGATGCGCTATGAGGGCGGCGAGGGCAAGCACATCCAGACCATGATCCCCGACGCCGCCGACGTGCCGGCGCCGTGACATCATGCTGAGCGTCGAAGCCCTGAAAATACGCTACGGCGAAGTCGAGGCGGTGCGCCGCGTCGACCTTGCCGTCGACAGCGGCGAGATCATCGCGCTGGTTGGTGCCAATGGCGCCGGCAAGAGCTCGACGCTCGGCGCCATCGCCGGGCTGGTGCCGGCCGCGTCAGGCAAGGTGGTCTTCGACGGCGTCGACATCACCGGCCTGGCGCCGGAGGCGATCGCTCGCAAGGGTGTGTCGCTGGTGCCCGAAGGCCGGCGCATTTTTGCCGGCCTGACCGTGGCCGACAATCTGCGTCTCGGCGGCGCCGTGCACCTGTCGGCTCCGGAGGCGAGGGCGCGCGAGGAGGAGATGCTGGACCTGTTCCCGATTCTCAGGCGCTACCACCGCGCCAAGGGCGGCAACCTCTCCGGCGGCGAGCAGCAGATGCTGGCGATCGCGCGCGCCTTGATGGGCAAGCCGCGCATGGTGCTGCTCGACGAACCTTCGCTCGGCCTTGCCCCGCAACTGATCGACACCGTCTTCGACCTGATCGCCGAATTGCGCCGCACCGGCCTGACCATCCTGCTGGTCGAACAGAACGTGGCGCTGGCACTTGAGATCGCTGATCGCGCCATCGTCCTTGCTAATGGCGAGGTGGTGCTGTCGGGCACGGCGAAAGAACTCGCCAGCTCGGACCTCGTCCGCCAAGCCTATCTCGGAGCCTGACCATGATCGCGCAGCAGATCATCAATGCGGTGAGCCTTGGCGGCGTCTACGCGCTCCTGGCGCTCGGCTTGGCGATCGTCTTTTCCATTGTCGGCCTGATCAATTTCGCCCATGGCGAGCTGATGACGCTGTCGGGTTATGCACTGCTGGCGGCGCTGGTGTTCGGCCTGCCGTTCCCGCTGGCCGTGCTCGTCGCCGTCTCCTGCGGCGCGCTCGCAGCCGTCGCCATGGAGCGCGTCGCCTTCCGGCCGATGCGCGACGCCAGCGTCACCAGCCTTTTGTTGACCAGCTTTGCCGTTTCCAGCCTGCTCAAGGTCGTCTTCCAGAACGGCATCTCGGCCCGGCCGCAGGCCGTCGCCATGCCTGGCTGGATGACCGGCGCCTTCTCCTTCGGCGATTTCACCATCGGCGTCGGGCCAAGCATTTCCATCGTCGTCTCCGCGCTGGCGCTAATTGCGCTGGAACTCTTCCTGCGCCGCACCGTCACCGGCACGGCGATGCGCGCCGCGGCGGAGGATTTCAACGTCGTGCGCCTGATGGGTATTCCGGCCAGCCGCATCATCGCCACCGCCTTCCTGCTTTCCGGCCTGCTGGCCGGACTGGCGGCGATGCTGTGGGTGGCGCAGCGCGCCTCCGTTGATCCGCTGATGGGTTTCACGCCGGTGCTGAAGGCCTTCATCGCCGCCGTCGTCGGTGGACTGGGCAGCCTGCCAGGTGCCGTCGCCGGCGGTTTCCTGCTCGGCATCATCGAGGTGCTGCTGCAGGCGACGCTGCCGGCAGCGGTCGCACCCTATCGCGACGCCATCGTGCTGTCGGGCGTCATCGCCGTGCTGCTGGTGCGCCCGCAAGGCCTGATCCCGGCCGTCCGCGTGCAGCGCAGCTGATGTACAGCAAGCCTGAATTTGCGCCTTTGTCGCGCGACGAGGTGTTCGACCTGATCGAGGGGACCGCCTTCGGCACAGTGGTGACATCAGGGCCGCAAGGCCTGGTCGCCTCGCATCTGCCTTTCGTGCTCGACCGGGAGAGAGGGCCAAACGGCGCGCTTGTCTCGCATCTCGCCCGGCAGAACCCGCACAGCGCGCTGATAGCAGAGGGCAAGGAGACGATCGCCGTCTTCCAGGGGCCGCATGGCTACATCTCGCCGTCCTGGTATCCGCGCAATCCGGTGCGCGACAGCGCCCCGACCTGGAATTTCGCGGTCGTCCATTGCCATGGCCGGCCGGTGCCGCTCGACGATCACGCCACCGCCCGGCACCTCATGCGGCTGGTCGATGTGCTGGAAAAGGATCGCGAGGATCGCTGGCGCATGCGCGAACTCGGCCCAGGCGGCATGGAGCGGCGCCTGCCGCACATCCTTGGCTTCGACCTGCCGATCGAGCGGCTCGAGGCCAAGTTCAAGATGGGGCAGGACGAACGTCTCTACGACACCAATGCCGCGATTAGCGCGCTGGAGGCGCGCGATCCCACGCTTGCCGCTATGATGAAGGCGCGCAATGCGCACCGCAAAGACTGATTGCGGGAGGAAGTGAGACCCATGATCCCCAATCTCAACATTGTTCCCTTCGTCAGCGTCGACCACATGATGAGGCTGGTGCTGAAGATCGGCGTCGAGCGCGTCCTCACCGAGTTGGCCTCCTACATCGAGGATGATTTCCGCCGCTGGGAGCTATTCGACAAGACGCCGCGTGTCGCCTCGCACAGCGCCGAGGGCGTGATCGAGCTGATGCCGACCAGCGACGGCGAGGTCTATGGCTTCAAATATGTCAACGGTCATCCGAAGAACATGCGCGAAGGCCGCCAGACCGTGACAGCCTTCGGCATGCTCGCCGATGTCCACAATGGCTACCCGGTGCTGCTGTCGGAAATGACCATCCTCACCGCGCTGCGCACCGCCGCGATGTCGGCGCTGGCGGCCAAGCATCTGGCGCCAGCAGGCGCCGACTGCATGGCGCTGATCGGCAACGGCGCCCAGGCCGAGTTCCAGGCGCTGGCCTTCAAGGCTTTGCTGGGTGTGCGCAAACTGCGCTTCTACGACATCGACCGTGCCGCGACGGAAAAATGCATCCGCAATCTCGCCGGGCTGGGTTTTGACATGGTGGCTTGTAGAACCACGGAGGAGGCGGTCGAGGGGGCTGACATCATCACCACCGTCACCGCCGACAAGCAGTACGCCACCATCCTCACCGACAACATGGTCGGCTCTGGCGTGCACATCAACGCGGTCGGCGGCGATTGCCCCGGCAAGACCGAATTGCATCGCGACATTCTGCTGCGCTCGGATATCTTCGTCGAATATCCCCCACAGACCCGCATCGAGGGCGAGATACAGCAGCTTCCAGCCGGCCATGAGGTGACCGAGCTGTGGCAGGTCATCACCGGTGCAGCGCCAGGCCGGCGCGACCCAGCGCAGATCACGCTGTTCGATTCGGTTGGCTTCGCCATCGAGGATTTCTCGGCGCTGCGCTATGTTAGAGACCAGTTGATATCGACCGGCCTCTACCAGGAACTCGACATGCTGGCCGATCCCGACGAACCGCGCGATCTGTTCGGTATGCTGCTTAGAGCAGCGACGGCAGCGAAGACGGAGCAGGCCGTATTGTAACGCTCCCGCGTCCGGCGTGACATCGGCAGGCAAATAGCGTATATTGACATAAAGATGTCTTTATGTGACTTAAGCGCGACCGTCGCCTTGAGGATAAAAAATGTCGCAAAACCCTTCATCGCTGGACGATTTGTTCGGCCCCGTCGCCGCCAAGCCCGACGGTTCGGAAGTGCTGGCGGCGCTGACGGCGGCGGCGCGCGAACGCATCCTCATCCTCGACGGCGCCATGGGCACGCAGATCCAGGGCCTGGGTTTTGACGAAAGCCACTTCCGTGGCGACCAATTCGCCGATTGCGCCTGCCATCAGCAGGGCAACAATGACCTGCTGATCCTGACGCAGCCCAGGGCGATCGAGGAGATCCACTATCAATACGCCATCGCCGGGGCTGACATTCTTGAAACCAACACCTTCTCCTCGACCGCCATCGCCCAGGCGGATTACGGCATGGAGGATGCGGTCTATGCGCTGAACCGCGACGGCGCCCGGCTGGTCCGCAGGGCAGCGCTGCGGGCCGAGCAGGAGGACGGCAGGCGCCGCTTCGTCGCCGGCGCGCTGGGGCCGACCAACCGCACCGCCTCGATGTCGCCGGATGTCAACAATCCCGGCTACCGCGCCGTGACCTTCGATGAGTTGAGCCTTGCCTATGGCGAGCAGCTGCGTGGTCTCATCGACGGCGGCGCCGACATCATCCTGATCGAGACCATCTTCGACACGCTGAACGCCAAGGCGGCGATCTTCGCCTGCAATGAGATCTTCATCGAGAAGGACGTGCATCTGCCGGTGATGATCTCCGGCACCATCACCGACCTGTCCGGCCGCACGCTGTCCGGCCAGACGCCGACGGCGTTCTGGCATTCGGTCCGTCACGCCAACCCGTTCACGATAGGCCTCAATTGCGCACTAGGCGCCAACGCTATGCGCGCGCATCTGGACGAAATATCAGGCGTCGCCAACACCTTTACCTGCGCCTATCCGAATGCCGGCCTACCCAATGAATTCGGCCGCTACGACGAACGTCCGGAATTCATGGCGGCGCAGATCGAGGATTTCGCCCGCGAGGGCCTGGTCAACATCGTCGGCGGCTGCTGCGGCTCGACGCCGGACCATATCCGCGCCATCGCGGCGGCGGTGAAGAAATATCCGCCGCGCGCTGTTCCCGACATCGAACCCAGGATGCGCCTGTCCGGCCTCGAGCCGTTCACGCTGACCGATGAGATCCCCTTCGTCAATGTCGGCGAGCGCACCAACGTCACGGGCTCGGCGAAATTCAGGAAGCTGATCACGGCGGGCGACTATGTCACCGCGCTTGATGTCGCCCGCGACCAGGTCGCCAACGGCGCCCAGATCATCGACATCAACATGGACGAGGGCCTGATCGATTCGAAGAAGGCGATGGTCGAGTATCTCAACCTGATCGCGGCCGAACCCGATATCGCCCGCGTCCCGGTGATGATCGACAGTTCCAAATGGGAGATCATCGAGGCCGGCCTGAAATGTGTGCAGGGCAAGCCACTGGTCAATTCCATCTCGATGAAGGAGGGCGAAGAAGCCTTCCTGCATCATGCCAGGCTGGTGCGTGCCTATGGTGCGGCGGTTGTCGTCATGGCCTTCGACGAGGACGGTCAGGCCGACACCAAAGCGCGCAAGGTCGAAATCTGCACTCGCGCCTACAAGCTGTTGACCGAGCAGGCCGGCTTCCCGCCAGAGGACATCGTTTTCGATCCGAACGTCTTTGCCATCGCCACCGGCATCGAGGAGCACAACAATTACGGCGTCGACTTCATCGAAGCCGCTAGGCAGATCACCACGACGCTGCCGCATGTTCATATTTCGGGCGGCGTGTCGAACCTCTCCTTCTCGTTCCGCGGCAACGAACCGGTGCGCGAGGCCATGCATGCCGTGTTCCTCTACCACGCCATTCAGGCGGGCATGGACATGGGCATCGTCAATGCCGGACAGCTTGCCGTCTACGACACCATCGATCCGGAGCTGCGCGAAGCCTGCGAGGATGTCGTTAACAACCGTGAACCGAAAGGTGGTGGCACGGCGACCGAACGCATGCTGGAACTCGCCGAACGCTTCAAGGGCACGGCCGGCAAGGAGGCGCAGGAGCGCGATCTCGCCTGGCGCGACTGGCCTGTCGAGCAGCGCATTTCGCACGCCCTGGTCAACGGCATCACCGAATTCATCGACGCGGACACGGACGAGGCGCGGCGCGCCGCCGAACGGCCGCTGCATGTCATCGAAGGTCCGCTGATGGCCGGCATGAATGTCGTCGGCGACCTGTTCGGCGCGGGAAAAATGTTCCTGCCGCAAGTGGTGAAGTCCGCGCGCGTCATGAAGCAGGCGGTGGCCGGGCTGCTGCCGTATATGGAGGCGGAGAAGCTGGCCAACGCCGCCAATGGCGTCGACAATGGCGAGCGCCAGACCGCCGGCAAGATCCTGATGGCGACGGTTAAGGGCGATGTCCACGACATCGGCAAGAACATCGTCGGTGTGGTTCTGGCCTGCAACAATTACGAGATCATCGACCTCGGCGTCATGGTGCCGGCGGCGAAGATCCTGCAGACGGCGCGCGAGCAGCAGGTCGACATTATCGGCCTGTCCGGCCTGATCACGCCGTCGCTCGACGAGATGGCGCATATGGCCGCCGAGATGGAACGCGAAGGTTTTGACATTCCGCTGTTGATCGGCGGCGCGACCACCAGCCGCGTGCATACGGCGGTAAAGATCCACCCACGCTACACCAGCGGCCAGACGGTCTATGTCGCCGACGCCAGCCGCGCCGTCGGTGTGGTATCGGCGCTGCTCTCGAATGAGGCCAAGGGCGGCTATGTCGAGAACGTTCGCGCCGAGTACAAGAAGGTCGCCGATGCGCATGCGCGCTCAGAAGCCGACAAGCAGCGGCTGCCGCTGGCCAAAGCGCGGGCCAACGCCCACAGTATCGACTGGGCGGGCTACGAGCCGCCAAAACCGTCGTTCCTCGGCGTCAAAGCCTTCGAAGGTTGGGATCTGGCGGAGCTCGCGCGCTATATCGACTGGACGCCATTCTTCCAGACCTGGGAGTTGAAGGGCCGTTACCCCAAGATCCTTGAGGACGAAGCGCAAGGGCCGGCTGCACGCCAGCTCTTCGAAGATGCCCAGGCGATGCTGAAGAAGGTCATTGCCGAAAAATGGTTCGCGCCCAAGGGCGTGATCGGCTTCTGGCCGGCCAATACCGTCGGCGACGATATCAGGCTGTTCACGAACGATAAGCGCTCGCAGGAACTGGCGACCTTCTTCACACTGCGCCAGCAACTGGCCAAGCGCGACGGCAAGGCCAATGTCGCGCTGTCGGATTTCGTCGCGCCCGCCGACAGCGGCAAGGCCGACTATCTCGGCGGCTTCATCGTCACCGCCGGCATCGAGGAAGTGGCGATCGCCGAGCGTTTCGAGCGGGCCAACGACGATTATTCCTCGATCATGGTCAAGGCGCTGGCCGATCGCTTCGCCGAAGCCTTCGCCGAGCGCATGCATGAGAAGGTGCGCAAGGAGTTCTGGGCCTATGCGCCAGATGAGAACCTGGCGCCGGACGACCTGATCGGCGAACCCTATCGTGGCATCCGCCCCGCGCCCGGCTATCCGGCGCAGCCCGACCACACCGAGAAGGCGACACTTTTCCGGCTGCTCGACGGTGAGCGCAATGCCGGCGTCAGTCTGACCGAGAGTTTCGCCATGTGGCCGGGCTCCTCCGTCTCCGGCCTCTATCTGTCGCATCCGGAGAGCTATTATTTCGGCGTGGCCAAGGTCGAACGCGACCAGGTCGAGGACTATGCGCGGCGCAAGGCCATGCCGTTGGCCGAGGTCGAGCGCTGGCTCGGGCCGATTCTAAACTACGTGCCGGCGCAAGGGCTCGACGCGGCCGCGTGAGGCATGGTCGCAGGGAGCTGCGCTATCTCTTTGGAATAAGAAGATTTTGTCCGGGAAGCCGGGCGCGCCTCAATGGCAACAACTTTGCTCCGGTTGCACGCTCGTTCTACACAGGCAGGACGAGCTGATCGGCACGTCCGCCTTGGCGAGTGCTTCGGTGAGCCTGGCCTGCAGCGCGGGCAGCTCCTCGGTCTCGCCGCGCAGTTTCAGGCACTCCACCAGCCCGTGCAGCGCCCACACATTGTTCGGGTGCCGGGCACAGCGTTGCACCGTGCCGCTTAGGCCGAGATCGTCGCGGTAGACCTGCTCGGCCTCCTCGCGGTGGCCCTGGTCCAGCAGCAGTGCCGCCAGCGCATGGCGCGGCGGGTGCATCCACGCCCACGGCTCGGTGTAGGAGAGATTATCATCGAGCTCGACCGCTTGCCGCAGACGCACATAGGCCTCGTCATGGCGGCCCTGGTGATAGGCAAGTTCGCCATCGAGCAAGGCCGCACCGACGGCCAGCGAGGCCCGTGTTGGGTTGCTGAGGAACCGCCGCTCGGGCGGGATGCGCGCGAGGTGCTGGTGAAACCGCCCGCGTTCCTGCTCCGCTTTGGCGAAATCCCCGAGCGTCGCATGCGCGACGCCCTTGGCGTAGTGCTGCATGGCCGTGGTCAGCACGTAAAGTTCAGGCTCGTCATTCATCGGTTCGTCGATGATTTCCGGCCAGCGGCCGAAGCGCACCAGCACATGCGATCTCATGGCGTGGTAGCCTTCCACCGTCTGGGTGAGCTTTGGCCGGTCCGGGATGCTCACCACACTTGGCGTGACCAGGCTGCGCACCTTGTCGGCGGCCCACAGCGCCGGCTTGTGCTGGCCGAGGAACATGCAGGTGAACATCATCAGATGCAGGTCGTGGCAGCAGCCAAGTAGATAGTAGGTCGGCTCGCCCGCATAGGCGAGATAGAGGTCGTTGGCGCGAACCGCCTTCTCGCTAGCAAGCTTCGCCTTCTCGTATTCACCGCACAGCACGTAGATGTGCGCCGGCATGTGGTTCATATGCCCGGCATCGGGGCACATCGTGCCGAGCAGATCGGCCGAGCGCATCCCGCGTTCGGGCATGGTGGACATTTCCAGAAGGTGGATGTGCAAATGGACGATCGCCGGGTGTTGCGCCGCGCCGGCCTCGTCGGCGAGCCGGATCGACTGCTCGCAAACCTCGAGCGCTTCCAGAACATCCGAATTCGGTGCGGGCTTGCCGGTCTTGAGGTCCCACAGGCGCCGCACGGTGCGCATCATCAGCGCCTCAACGAACAGCGCCATCACGTCATGGTCGTCGGGAAAGCTGACATAGACGTGCCGCATCGCGGCGGCGTAGGCATCGTCCCATTGCTCGAATTTCGGCGGCGTCGAGACATGCGGCTCAGGGAAACGGCAGGCCAGCGCCTCGATCAACCACCTTTCCACATCGCTGGCGCGAGCGGCGTTGGCGCGCGCCAACTGGACATGCTCGAAGCAACGCTTGGCCGCCCTGGCGGCTTCAGCCTCACCATGCTCCTTCCAGGTCAGGTTGTAGAAAGGTCCGGCGGCATAGGCGATGCCCCAATGCACCATCGGGCAATCAGCACCTGTTTCCAGCGCCTTCTCGAAACACTTGATGCCTTCTTCGTGGTTGAAGCCGTAGCACCAGTTCAAGCCGATATCGAACCAGCGCTGGGTCTCCGCTGAGCGGGTGGAGATGGAGCGGTGGTAGCCGCCGAGGTTGAAGCGATCCATTCTCTTCTCGCGCAAGTCTTGCCGGCGAGCCTGAGCCGGATTCATCTGCGATCAATTTGTGCTGAATGCGCATGACAAACGCAACCGCTGTGAGAAGCGTCCTCAAGGGGCGACCTTGCGACGTGTTGGTGCACCCGCCTGCCTCGGATTGACGCGTGACCCATTAGCTGCAAAGTATATTAACGTTCTGTTTACCAAATATTAGTCGCGGCAGGACTTGGGGGTCATTTTTGGAACCGTTTCTGGGTGCGAACCGCCTCAATTGGGATGATCGGGCCGAACTGCATTCGACCGACACGACGGGCAGCTACCACATCGAAAATGTGCTGGCAGGCGGGTCCAATCTCTATGAACTGGAAACGCGCGAGGTCGGTGATATCATCGGCAAGGATATCGTCCATTTGCAATGCCATATCGGGCTTGACACGATCAGCTTGAAGAATCTGGGTGCGGGCAGTGTGACCGGCCTCGACTTTTCACCGACCGCGATCGCAGCGGCACGGGATTTCGCTGCGAAGGCAGGCACAGATGATGTGCGTTTCGTGGAAGCGCCGCTATTCGAGGCAGTCGAAGCGCTCGGGCGAACCTTTGACATCGCTTATGTTACCTGGGGTTCGGTAAACTGGCTGGACGACGTGTTCCGCTGGGCGCGGGTGGTTGCCGATCTCCTGCGGCCCGGCGGCCGGCTCTATCTGGCCGAGGGCCATCCCCTGATGTTCCAGTGCGACCGCAAGGCTGCGGCACTGCAGTTCAAGCACGACTGGCGAACGCCAATAGCGCGGCCACTCACGTGGAACGAGGAACGGACCTATACCGGCGACGACCGCATCTTGAAACACCCACGTTATTATGAGTGGATTCATCCGGTCAGTGACGTGGTGAACGCGCTGATTTCAGCCGGGCTGACGCTTGATTTTCTCAATGAGCATGACACGGTTTCGTGGCAGCACTTTTCATTTGCGGTAAGGGCCGGCAAGGATATGTACGGCTTGCCGGAGAACTCCCCCAAGATCCCAATGGCCTATTCCATAGGCGCGACGAAGCGTAGCGTCGGCAAGATACCATACCTTGTTACTCCCAAGGCGATTGAGGGCCACTAGTCCTACTATTGATCCCGTTTGCATTGTCATCGCGGAGCTATGGTCCTCTCCGAGATCAAAGCATGCAACGGCGCTCGTCAGGCCCGCGATCTTCCGAGAAACCCTTAGTTGGCATTCACTTTACCGGGATCAAGTCGCGGCGCTTGGCCATTGTGAGCACGGTTTCGAGCTTCCACACATTGGACGTTGCGAGTTTTCGTTGCGCGCATCGGGGCACAGGCTGTGTGCCCCGCAAGCGCCAACTCCTTGCTTGTGACCCTTCCAATTCCATTTGAAGCGTCAGTAACAACGATGACTTCGCGTATTCCCAGCTGACCCATTGCGTGACCGGACCACGATTGCGAAGCATAATGGCCGCCGGTACACCCCGATTTGCTCCGGAGATAACAGGATATATGTGCTGCCTTTGCTGACCGGTATTTAAAACGATAAGCACGGTTGCGGGAACGCACGAATTTTTTCTGAAAGGCAGGTCGGGATTTGCAGATTTTGCGGCCCTATATTGCTTCTAACGGGTCTATCAATACGATCGCGCTCACATTCGATCTCAAGGTCGCTCAGGCAAGCACTTGCTCACGGCGGCCGGCGGAACCAGGAGGCATTCGGAATGGGCGCGGATCTCAAATCACCGGCAATGCATGATCTGGCCATCGGTCTTCACACGACGGGCACACGCCGGGAATTCGATAGCATGGGTGAAGTCGAGGTCTCGGCCGACCGCTACTGGGGCGCCCAAACCCAGCGCTCGCTGCAGCATTTCTCGATCGGCGACGATCGTATGCCCAAGGCGGTCTACCACGCCTATGGCTATGTGAAGAAAGCCTGCGCCCTCGTGAATCATGCTGCGGGCAGACTGCCCGGATGGAAGAAGGACGCCATCGTCCGCGCGGCCGACGAGACCATCGGCGGCGCGCTCGACGATCACTATCCGCTGTTCGTCTGGCAGACCGGGTCCGGCACCCAGAGCAATATGAACGTGAATGAGGTGATTTCCAACCGAGCAATCCAGCTGCTCGGCGGTACCCTCGGCACGCAGAAGCCGATTGGCCCGAATGACGACGTAAACATGGGTCAATCGTCGAACGACACCTTTCCGACCGCCATGCATATCGCGGCCGTCGAAGCCATCGATAGGCTTCTTGTTCCGCAGGTGATCAGGCTTGTGGAGACGATCGAGCGCAAGGCGGATGGCTGGATGGATGTCGTCAAAATCGGCCGCACCCATTTGGAGGACGCCGTGCCGCTGACGGTCGGTCAGGAATGGCATGGCTGGGCCGGCCAGATCCGCGACGCCATCGTCGGGATCGAGGCGAGCCGGGCCGGTCTCTACCAGCTTGCGGTGGGTGGCACGGCCGTCGGCACGGGCCTCAACGCGCCGAAAGGCTTCGCTAGGGACGTCGCTGCCAAGATCGCCGAGCTGACCGGCAAGCCCTTCGTCACCGCGCCGAACAAGTTCGCGGCGCAAGGCTCGCTTGATGCGATGGTCCGCGCTCATGGCGCGCTGCGCAACTTGGCCGTGGCCCTGATGAAGATAGCCAACGACATGCGCTGGCTCGCCTCAGGGCCGCGATGCGGCTTCGGCGAACTCCTGCTGCCCAGCAATGAGCCGGGCTCGTCCATCATGCCGGGCAAGGTCAATCCAACGCAGTGCGAGGCGATGGTGATGATTTGCATCCAGGTGATGGGCAACGACAACGCCGTCGCCTTCGCCGGCAGCCAGGGCAATTTCGAGCTCAATGCAATGCGCCCGGTGATCATCAACAACTTCCTGCACTCGACGCGGATCCTTGCCGATGGCTGCGGAAAGTTCCGCGAGCATTCGGTGGAAGGCACCGAGCTCAACCGCGACAAGATCCGGGAGTATGTCGAGGGAAGCGTGATGCTTGTGACCGCGCTTTCGCCGGTGATTGGGTATCAGAACGCCGCCCACATCGCCGAAAAGGCGATCGCCGAAGGGCTGACGCTGAAGCAGGCGGCGCTGGCGTCCGGCAAGGTGTACGAGGCGTTGTTCACCAAGACCGTCAAGCCGATCGAGATGGTCGGTAGCGGCCTCGCGGGCGCTTGATGCTGACGGAGCGCCCGCCAGCCCGCGACGTGGCGCATGTCGCGTTGCGACTGGGTCGGCTGATGCTGGCCAATGGGGCTGACACGGTACATGTCATGGAAGCGGTGATCGAGTTCGCGCGGCGGCTCGAATATTCCGCGCATTTGCTGGTCTTTTCCGAGGGCCTGCTTCTCACGCTCGAGGATGGCGAAGGGTTTCACACCCGGCTTGGCCCGACCATCGCTGGCACCGCCGTCAATATGGGCGCGCTCGCAACGCTCGACGAGATTCGCCGGCGCGAGATTTGTGCGCCGTCCGACATCGCGAAAATCGATCGGGAATTGAACCAGCTCGAGCACAGTGGCAATCGCTATCCGCATTGGCTCGTGGTCCTCGGCATGGGGCTGACCGCAGCCTCGCTCGCGCGGCTGTTCGGCGCCGTATGGGCCGTAGTCGGCGTCTCGGTGCTGGTCGGGATCGCCACCCAGCTTCTGCGCCAACGTCTCGGGGCCTCGTCCGCCAACCCCGTAGCGGGCGCCGCACTCGCCGCCTTTGGCGGCGGATTGCTCGGAGCGCTTGTGATGAAGGCGTTCCCCGGGGCCTCGCCGACGCTCTGCCTTGTCGCGGCCGGTATGATCCTCGTGCCTGGCGTGCCTTTACTCAACGGCGTGCGCGACACGCTGGGAAATCATGTCGGTACCGGGATCGCGCGCCTGACTATGGGTACAGTGACCGTTCTGGCGATCGCGCTTGGCCTTTTCCTGGCCGCAAGTGTCGCAGGCGACACGCTTCCGGTCGGCGAAACGCTTCCTTTGCTCCCGGTGGGCGAGGACTTCCTGTTCTCCGCGCTGGCCGGAGGCGGGTATGCGCTGCTGTTCAACGTTCCAGCGCGCGCGGCTTGGGCTTGCGTCCTGTGCGGCATGGCCGGGCATGGCCTGCGTACTGCTCTGGAGCATCTCGGCCTCGAGTTGAGCGTTGCGTCCCTGGTCGGCGCCTTTGTGGCGACATTGGTCGCACGGCTTCTCGCGCAGCGCTTCCGCGTCCCTCCAGTCGTTTTCGCCTTTCCAGGCATCGTCGCAATGATTCCCGGCTCCTATGCCTTCCGTGCCGGGATTGGCGGTCTTTCCATCATGAACGCCAGCTCGGGCGCATCGCCTGCTCTGATCGGCGAGACGATCGGACTTGCTGTCACGGCCACGGTCGTCACCGCAGCTATCGCGATCGGCCTGTGCCTGGCCCTAGCCGGCCACCGGAGAATCAAAGCGACAGGAGGCTAGCGAGGACACGTTGCATTCGCATGTGGACCGGCGAGGACGGGAACTCGCTCTTCGAAGAGGGCTGGATCGATCTCGCCGAAGAGATGCGAGGCGGCAGCGTCGGCAAGGCTGTGCCGGCCGTCGAGAGCAGCGGACGATGGTGTCGGCCCCATAACCGGCGTCGGAGACGGCAACAGCTCCAGGATGTCAAGCGGAGACGCTGATTCGTTCCAGCACTCGGCCGCCAGTGATCGAAAAGTGCAAAAAGTTTTAAGACCCGTGAAGGTCAAAATTAAATACTTGAAAGCTAATATTCCATCGTTGGGTCGGCCCGAGAATTCGATTGGCAGCTGAGGAATCGCCTATTGGCTCTTTTCCGCGCTAGGTTCGGCGGTGTTAAAAAGGCTGTGTTTTCGTCGGCAAATATTCCGGCGGCAATGGCCGTGCTGGTTATTGCCATCAGCGCAGTATTCGCGGACCACCAGAACAAAGTCCTATCGGACCAAGCCGCCCGTGCGGATGTTCTGGCCAAGGTCAATCTTATCCGCGCCAAGCTCGAAGGTAACATCAACGGAAACCTTCAACTCGTGCAGGGACTGGTCGCGACGGTCGTGACTGAGCCCTATATGGGACAGCAACGCTTCGCCTCGCTCGCGAAAAACCTGTTTGGCCCGGGCTCGCAATTGAAGAACATTGCCGGCGCGCCCGATCTGGTCATTTCCCTGATTTACCCGATGAAGGGCAGCGAGAAGGCAATCGGCCTCGATTACCGCAAGGACGAACGGCAACGTGCGGCAGCGCTGAGGGCGCGAGACGAGCGCAAGCTCATTCTTGCCGGTCCCGTCGACTTGCGGCAGGGAGGGCAAGGCTTCATCGGCCGTATTCCGGTTTTTGTACCGAGTGCGGGCAACACCGAAAGGTTCTGGGGCATCATTTCGGCCGTTGTCGACGTGCAGCGTCTTTATAAGGCGAGCGGCCTGCTTGACGATGATCTCGGGATTGACATAGCGCTGATCGGCAAGGACGCTCTCGGTCCAAGTGGAGAACAATTCTTCGGCAATGAGGGCGTCGTCAAAAGCGATCCGGTGACGGTCGACGTTCTGCTCCCGTCCGGTTCGTGGCGGATCGCAGCCATTCCCAAGAATGGCTGGCCGTCGACGCCTGCCAACGCGTGGCTCTTGCGCGCAATCATGGCGGCGGCCGGGGCGCTGGTTGTGATCCCCTTCCTGGTTACGGGTCGCCTGCTCGGCGAGAGACAGCGCAACTATGCGGAACTGCGTCGATTGTCGAGACGCCTGGAACTCGCCCTGGAGGCGTCGGCTATTGGCGTTTGGGAGCACGATCTCGCGACCAACGAACTTGCCTGGGACGATCGCGTCAATGAAATATATGGCAGACCAACTGGGGAGGGCCGCGGCTACCTGGACTGGGCGGGAGCAATCCACCCGGATGATTTGGCTGGCGCCAACGCAGATTTCGACAAGGCCGTGGCCGGCGGCGGACCATATTTGTCGGAGTACCGGATTATTCGTCCGGATGGCGAGATTCGGTATGTTCGATCCAAGGCGATCATTTACCGGGCCGCTGACGAGACCCCAAAAATGATTGGCGCGGAATGGGATGTGACAGCCGATGTCCTGTTGAACAAGGACCTGGTTCGCGCAAAACAGCTTTCCGAGTCGAAAAATGTGGAACTCGAGTCGGCCAGGGCGCGCATAGAGCACATTGCGCTTCACGATTCGCTGACCGGTTTGCCCAACCGGCGCTATCTCGACCAGGTGCTGGAAGATTACGTGGCAAACGCCAGGCGCTCAGGCGGGTATGCGGCACTGCTTCATATAGATCTGGACCGGTTCAAGCACATCAACGACACACTTGGTCACGCCGCAGGCGACGCAATGCTTGTTCACGCGTCGACTGTGCTCCGATCCAAGGTCGATGGTGAGGGATTTGTCGCTCGCATCGGAGGAGACGAATTCATCGTGCTCTGCGTGGTGCATGACGATATCAAGCAATTGGCGCTGCTCGCTGACCGCGTCATCTGCCAGATGCGCGAACCCGTCTACTATCAGGGCCATCGATGCCGTTTTGGCGTCAGCGTGGGAATTGCAGTCGATAATGGAAAAGATATCGAAGCCAAACACCTGCTGGTCAACGCTGACATCGCGCTTTACCGGGCAAAGAGGCGCGGGCGCAATCGATACGAATTCTTCGCCGAGGCGATGCAAAGCGAAATCGTCGACACAAAACGGGTTGCCGACGAAATTCTCGGCGGCCTTGAGCGCAACGAGTTCGTTCCCTTCTACCAGCCGCAATTTGACGCAAAAACGCTCGAAATTGTTGGGGTTGAGGCGCTGGCGCGATGGAGGCATCCGGCGAAGGGGATTTTGGCGCCCGATGTCTTCCTGAGGACCGCGGAGGAACTGAATGTCGTCTCGACAATCGATCGAACCATACTCGAGCAATCGCTTGCGGATTTCGAAGCATGGTCTGCTGCGAATATTCAAATTCCGCGGATATCAGTCAACGTTTCGGCGCGGCGCCTTCAAGATGAGGAACTCATAAAGAGTTTGAAAAAACTGAATATCAAGAAGGGGACAATTTCGTTCGAGCTCGTTGAGTCAATTTTCCTCGACGAAAATGATGATTTTGTTACCTGGAATATTGAGCAGATAAAAGAACTCGGAATTGACCTGGAAATAGACGATTTTGGTACTGGCTATGCCTCTATAGTCAGCCTGCTCAAGCTGCAGCCTCGCCGGCTGAAGATAGATCGCCAACTGGTCATCCCAATTGTCAAATCGCCACAACGAAGGCAGGTCGTCTCGTCGATCATTGAAATCGGCCAGTCCCTGGGTATCGAGGTCGTAGCGGAAGGTGTCGAGACGATGGAGCACGCCCGGATACTCAAGAGCTTGGGCTGCGACATACTGCAGGGTTATGCCTTTGGGAAGGCGTTGAATTCCGATGGATTGAAGGCCTTTGTTCGATCCCGGCGTCTGCGCGCTGTCAGCTGACTTTTGATCCTGCCTAAGGGATTTTGGATGGGCCGCTCCGGTTGAGTGCAGGAACCCTCCCGCCGCCCTGGCAGCTTCGCCATGCAGTGATTGGATATTCGAATATTCTAATTTAATGTATACTCATCTTTCGGCATGGAGGTGGGGTCTCTGGCATGATTGATTCAGAGGTGTTCGACTTTGTCGAACGCTGCAGAAAGCACACGGCAACAGCGCCGCTCCTGGACGACCTTCTTGAAACCGTGAGAAATCTCGGCTTCGAGCATCTTATCCTGAGCGGGGTTCCGCTCAGTGGTCAGAAACTTGCGCCGATGGTCGAACTGAATGGTTGGCCCAGGGGCTGGTTCGAGCGCTATGTCGAAGCCGAGCATGCTGCCGTTGACGGGGTTTGCATTTACTCGGCAAAGACACTGAAGCCCTTCTTCTGGGCCGATGTTCCCGCAAAATGGTCCGACACGGACGACTCCCGACGTGTGGCCGGTGAAGCGACGGAGTTCGGCATTTGCAGCGGCTTTGCGGTGCCGATGCTCAGCGTCCACCATTGGCAATCCGTGCTGTCATTTGCCTCCTCGCAAAAGCGCTGCAGCCTGTCGCCGCGCCAGCAAGTGCAACTGGTGACGATGGCGGTCTATGCCGGCATGTCGATCCAGGCTTTGTCGAATGAGGATGACGGTGATGAAGGCCCACTGACCGAACGGGAGAGGGAAGTGCTCTTGTGGGCTGCGGCCGGCAAGACCTCGTCGGAAACATCCCAAATCCTTGGTCTGACCGAGCGCACAGTCAAATGGCACTCAACGCGGGCTCGCGAGGCTTTTGGCGTCGCCACGACCACGCAAGCCGTCGTTGAAGCCGTGCGCAGGCGTCTGATCCACCCTTAGAGCATGATCCCGAACCGAAGGTCACCGTAGCAAAAAAGTTGCAGACTTTTCGGACAAGATCAAAAACAAAGAGCTAGAACAGGACGACCGTCCTGTTCTAGCCGCGTCAACTGTTCGATCGGACAGGTGACGCATATTAGGATGACTGCAACTATTCCCCCAAAGAATAATTGGGGGTGCGCTATGATCACGGCTCATGTCGTCAATGCGCAGAACAAGCATCTCTACGAGAACGAATTCGACGAGTTTTTGCGCCGGCGGCACGATTTCTTCGTGCACCAGAAACATTGGCGCCCTCCGAGCCCGGATGGTCGCGAGCTAGACCAGTTCGATACCGACGCAGCAACTTATCTGCTCGGTATCGAAGACGGACGCGTTGTGACCTCGGCCCGGTTAATCCCAACGAGCGAGCCGCACATGGTCTCGGAGGTTTTTCCTCATATGTGCGAGAGATCCGGCGTCCCCCGGCGTCCCGACTGGGCCGAATGGACGCGCACCTTCGTCGTTCCCGACAAACGCTCGGCCGGGCTGCGTGGCACGCTGACGCAGCTGTGCTGCGCGGTGATGGAATACGCGCTCGACGAGGGCCTGAGTGCTGTGGGCGGTGTCCAGGAAACGTATTTCATGCCCCATCACGGCGCGCTGAAGTGGCGGGCCGAGCCGATGGGCATGGCGCGGGAAGAAAACGGTGAATGGTATATCGTCGCGTATATCGACGTGAATGAGGCGGCGCTGGCGAGTGTTCGCAGAATACTGAGGATCGATCATTCGTTGCTAGTTCGGCGAGGAACCCAAATGCCGTTCACTCTGCCCGCATCATCACTCGTCGCTTAAGCAAGCGTGGGAGTCAGTGTCTCTAGGCAGCACCAACAAACAAACCAGCCAACTCAGCCGCGTTAATCCTCGGCCGGATTTGTCGAGTAAAAAGGGACGTCCGCGTTCCGGCATTATGCACCGGAAAAGTGTTCCGGCTGCGATTTTTCATTTCACTTAAATACTTGTTTTTATTGAAGAAAATATTTGGCTGGGGAACCTGGAATTTAAGCAAAGCCACTTTTCGGCACTGTTAAGTCATTGAAATCGCAAAAAGATGTTGTGATTCATAGGGTTGGTGATAGAAGAGGTGCTAACGAAAGGTGCTAATGTTATGCACCTGGGTGGGGTATCTCTCAAATGAACAAACTGCACCGGCGCAAGGCCGTCTACTACGCTCTAGTCCATGTTCCGACTGATTTAATCTCGGCCATGAATGGGCAGAAACAAAAGTGGGTTTCGCTTCGCACAAAGGACCGCGAAGAGGCGAAGCGCCGACAGCCCACCGTCTTAAATCAGTGGGTGGCAACCTTTGACGATATGCGCCGTCGCCGTGAACTCACCTCCGACGACAAGGCCGTTGCGGTATGGGACCACTATGAAGCGATCCTAGCTCTCGATGAGCAAAAGCGTCGCGCGATGCCGACGCCTACCGATATTGAGGCGGAAGAGCAGCGACTGTTTCGACGCATCGACAAGGGCGAGATCAGTTCTGCCGATTTCATCGGCATGATCAACGCCTTCACCGAGTTTGAACTTATGTTGCGGGCGCGCACAGATGACGCGAACAATCGCGCCCGCCGCCTCACAGGCCTTAAATCCGCGCTAGCGTCTGGCAACACCACAATAATTGAAGCTGCCGTTCTGGACTTCATTTCCCGCAACCGCTTGCTGATTGGCATCGGCTCCGATGAACACCGCGAGCTTTGCGCCCTCATGATACGGGCAGAGGTTGAAGGCTTGCAGCGCACCCTTGAGCGCGACCAGGGCGACTTCTCCGGCATCCCGAAAGACCCGATTGTTGTCGAGCCGGTAAACCGGCCGGAACCTATAGGCTCGGCTGGGGAGGGGATTATGCAGGTCTTCGCCAAGTATGAGGCGGAGAACCCGAATAACATCCGGCCTGAGACGTTCACACAAGCGCGCCGTGACGTGCAGCATTTCGCGGACCTTGTTGGACCGCGCGTCCGGGTGTCCAAGATCGACAAGCGCATGGTTCGCGAGTGGAAGGAAGTTCTCGCCGAATGGCCGGTGAAGGCGACCGAAACCGCCGCGTTCAAGGATTTGAGCATCCGTGAAGTTGTCGCCAAGAACAAGACCTTGGCGAAGCCCAAGCCGACCCTTACCCGAAATACGCTCCGGCGCTACCTCGCGAGCCTTGGCGGCTTCTGCCGGTGGCTGGCGAAGAATGACTATCTCGACGCCAACCCCGTCGTCGACATGCTGCCGAAGAAGAACGGCCCGACGAACGAGCGCGACACGTTCACCGACGAAGCTCTGACAGCCCTGTTCACGTCGCCGCTGTTCAGGACTTGCAAAAGCGCGGAATGGCGCGATCTCGACAAGTCCGGCAACGTCGCGGTGCGCGATCATCGTTTCTGGATACCGCTGATCATGGCCTTTAGCGGCGCTCGACCCGCAGAAATTGCGCAGCTTCACACCGCCGATATTCGGCAGGATGATAATGTTTGGATCATGGACATCAACGACGAGGGCGAGAACAAGAGGACCAAAAACCAGAACTCCAAGCGCGTTGTGCCAATCCACCCTGAATTGATCCGTATCGGCTTTGTGGGGCACTGCAAACGTATGGCCGCTGCCGGTGAAAAGCAGATGTTTCCTGAAGTCGAGATACCGAAGGAAGGCCAGATTGCTGCGCAGTTCTCGCGTGAATTCAATCGTTACTTGTCTGACATCGGGGTTAAGACCAGCAAGAAAATCGTTACCTACAGCCTTCGTCACACTGTCGTAGATCAGCTTCGGACTGCCGGTTTCATGGACAATGAGATTGAAACCATCGTCGGCCATGAGAAGCGGACGCAGACCAGCAAATATGGGAAAAGGCGGGAAGGCACCCTTAAGCTGCGCGTCGATCTGGTGAAATCGATTAGCTACCCAGCGCTTGATCTGTCGCACCTCCATATAGCAGAATAAAAAGCGACAAGGCTAAAAGGCTAAAAGGCTAAAAGGCTAACAGATATCATCGATGTCAAAATATTGCTTATAAGCGAATATGACTATATTATATAGAATCATGACGCATTAGTTGTGGAGAATAGGAAATGGGTTCAAGCTATGGAAAAACGCCGGTCGCAATTTTTATTAAAGAGAATGTTAAATCCACGAACCAGAGTCTAAAGGATATCGAGGAGCAAACGGGCATCAGTGTGCATACGCTCGATTTGGTCATCAGTGGGAGAGTCGAAGTGCCTTTTAATTGGATTCCGGCACTGGCCACAGCACTAAGGGTAGATGCTATTCATCTCTTCTTTCTCGCATTTCAACAGTATTTTAAGTCTGATCTTATCTACGATATCTGCCAGCTTAGCATAAATGAGCGCAACCCAAATGAGTGTGGTTGGGTGAAGGCCTTGCGAGCGGTGCACCGACGTTGAGATAAGTCCGTAGTCGGCTCAAGCCCAGGTCCGCTGAATCCCTATGTCCACTAAAGAGTCTCTTAATGGACGGTGAGTCCCTTCCTAGCGTAGCGGTGTTGATTGACGCCGAAAATATTCCGGCGCGCTTTGCGGACCGAATCTTTGAGGAGGTGGCCACCATCGGTTATGCCAGTGTGAGGCGGTCGTATGGCGATTTCACCGGTCTATGGTCCACTGCCTGGGCAGCGGCGTTTGCACGTCATGCGGTTGTTCCACGACAACACTTCAGGGCGGGCAGTGGAAAGAACTCTGCCGACATTGCCCTTGTCGTGGATGCAATGGAGCTATTGAGCGACACCACACTCGACGGGATCTGCCTGGTTTCAAGCGACAGTGATTTTTCGCCTCTCGCGGTCCGGATCCGGGAGCGAGGTATCGCGCTCTATGGGTTCGGAAGGGCTGACACACCCGAGCGTTTTAGGCAGGCGTGCAGACGCTTTATTTATCTCGAGAATCTTCCTGCGAGAGACGTTTCAGCGTCAATGCCCCCCAATGCCAAAGTTTTGGTGCCCGTAGCCCAAGCCGCCGGCGTTGTTCGAAGGGCGCTTATGCACGCGCAAACCCAAGAGGGATGGGCTTTGCTCCAGGACGTTGAACAACTCCTGCGAAGGTTTCGAGCGGACTTCGATCCGCGGACATATGGGCATCGCAACCTGCTCAGCCTCGTCCAGCGAACAAAGGAATTCGCGATTGATCTCCAGCACGACGGCGGACCTCGTATCCGGTTCAGACGGAAGGTTGCACGCAGTCCTGGCGTGATAAGAGCCTGAATGGCACTACCCCCATGGCGAGTTGGTAGATGCGTCTACGTTAGACCTTTCGGTTGACCTCGAGCCATCGATCGAGAGCCAGGATCAGTTTCGGAGCAATCTTTGATTTGCCTGGCGGCTTCCTCAAGGCAGTCCAAAGTGACGTGTCGTATGTGCCGAAGCCGAGCTCGAGTCTGACCGCCCTTTGAGTGATCCCCCGCCTCTTCATGATTTCTTGGATCCTGGCATGAGCCCAGGTAAGCAGGTAGCCGTCGGCTGAGCATGACTTGGATCCTGCCGACGCCGCATTCTGCATTCGGGCCCAGGAGAGGAATGCTTTTTGGTCGCTCTTTGACGCGTTCTTCCACGCTGCCTTCAACGCGCCCAGCCTCGTTGGGGGTTTTACCAGGCCCGCGACAATAGCCGCCTGTCGAACCGATGTGTAGACACCCGCAAGAAGGTCCGCATTGATTGCAGGGTGCTCTTGTTCGAGGCGTCGTTTGTAGTATCGGCTATCCCGCTTCTGAGGTCTTGGCATCTGATTCTAGCGCGTCGTCGTGATGGTGTTGGACGCGAGATTGCCATCAAGCTGTCGGGTAACCAACTCAAAATCGGCGTAGATACATCTACTGTCTTACCTGCCGTCCGATCCAGCTTCCGCTATATTGCCACGCGAAAGCCTAGAGGCTTACCTCATCCCCTTTTATTCGAGAAGGCCATGGAAACCGACAGCTCACATTCTCCATCCCCCGATGTCCGACCGGCGCGAGAGCGGTCGCCAGATGAGCATAGAGCAGGATTCATCCAGCAACTGCGTGTCAGTCGCGCCTATGGGCATCCTGTTCCGTTTGAAGTGGCTTCGCTCTTTCCGGCTCCAAGCGCCCCCCTGCACAGTGACGACGTAGCCGCTCTTGCGCAGTTCGATGCTATTGTGGACGAACTCGAATTGCAAAGCAGAATTGCACCAGGCTCAGGAAACGGCGACGACAAAACCGCGACAGCTGCCGTCAACGGTTTTGCGACAGCAGACACTAGCCGTCGACCCGAGGAACATCAGCCACCACAGGGGGTTAGCGGCAATGATCCGAAAGCTTGTCCAGTTGCACCCATATCTGCACCGTTGATACGAGCTAGTTCCCTTAAGAACCGTAATAGTGATCGCAGCAGACTCTCCTCACGCCTCAACCCTCGTAGAACCACCTGGGAGCGATTGAGCGCAGAAGACCGGTTCGTGGCGACGATAGAGGCGGCTGGACGACGTCAAGGCATCGCTCTCACGTTGAACCTGTCTAAGGAGAGAGAGATCACTCTGAGAGCCAGCAAGGATCCGGCGCGGCTTCTATCGACATACATCAATCGAGAGTTGGGCAAAGCTGGCTTAGCTGCTGCCTACTCTATTCGTTTCGAAATTTCGCCTGCGGGTAGGCTTCATGTTCACGGTGCCGTTGTGGATAGCTCATACGACCCGTCGAGTCTGAACGAGCTGAAAAGAGCGCTTGTCGCTGCGGCAGGCAAGATCCACGGCAAGGCAGGTTCTAGACAGTGCGTTTTTAGGGAACTTTATTACCCGGCCGGATGGCATGCGTATCTGCGGAAAACTCGGCGCAAGATCTGCCATGAACTGGGAATCGACAAGATCACTTTTATCTCCCGCGGAATGCGCGAGATTGCTCGTGCCGACTTCCACGAGCGATCACGTCAGGCAGGCCCTGATCGTAGGCGCCAGGCCGACAAACCCGCCCAGTGTCCCTAGAAACTCATGTGAAGATCTTCTTCAGCCTGGCAGAGCGTTCTTCAGTGACCTCCGGATCCGGCTCTCCTGATGCCTCTTGAAGCGCTGCCAGCCATGCCCGTTCGTTAGCGGTGATATCCTTGACGAACAGCAGACGCACCCGAGACAACATCTCCGGCTTGAAATGACGTTCGAGGCACAGTCCCAGCAGCTGGGAGCCATCGCATCCTAGTGCATACGCGAGGGCTGGGACCCGGTCGAGTGGCAGCTTTGCCTGGTCTTCGATGAATGCGTGGATCATGTTAGCGTTGGAGTATCCAGCCATGATCCCGAGATCGGTGTAGTCGAGGTTCGATAGTTTAGCATGCTTCTCGATGAAGACCGCCAGATTGCTTCTCGACCCGGGTTCTGCTCTTCCAAACATTGTCGTTTCCTTTCTCGAACAAAAGCTCAGTTTGCTTCTGAGTGAGCTATAGCTTTGCAAGAAAGGGGCCTTGTCTCAGGAGTGAGGGATGTCGAGCGCCACATTAACCGGGATGTTGGACGTTAAGCCTGGTTACGCACGCCGGACTGATTGCGCTGCTCAGAACGTGCGCGATCGATCATCAAGTCGTTTGTCTCTGAGCGTAGGCCGAACGCTTCTTGGGATTGGCCGCGTCGGCGCAGCAAGGCACGGGACGCGATATCCAGTGAATGTTGTGAGCATCTGATTGCCGGGGAGGTCGACGCTTACCGCTCCTCTGGATCGGCTAGGAACCAATCACATTCGGTCCCCAGCCAATTCCATTGCGGGGAACCATCGAAGTCCTAGGGTTTTTTAATTTCCGCGATGGGGATGCCTTCTGTTGCCCCGGCCAATTTTTCTCCGAGACCACCGCTCTCCGTGGGAGGAGGGGGGCCGATCGACGATTAAGCAGTTGCCGCCCATGTCAACCTGAGCCCCTGATACGGCACTCTCAAGCACTCAACACGTCCGATTGGTTGCCGGCGAGAGAACTCGGTCTGTATACTTTGATTGGGCAAATATGACGGGAATTACCGCATGTTTCCACGGAGTATACCTGCAGAGGCCGAAAACCCCATTTTTGCAAAGAGGTAAACCTAAGATGGTCTTAGGCAGGATGGTGCAAAATACGATCCGCTGCCGCATCTCAGGGCCATTCCATGCCCAAAGAGAGGCAAGAGCAGTAACGCCTTTGACATTCCCAATACTATTTTCAAACATTAGCCATCCGGCAAATTGCGAATCTGCGCCGAGCTGGGAAAGGTGGGCAGGCTAAGGGCAAATACCTATCCTGGACGTATACGGATACAAACTGGAAGGGTTGGTAAATCCATATCCAGCGTCGCCGCGTGGGCATAGAGATGCAGGAAGCGGTGTTCGACCTCGCTGAGCGAGGGAAGGTTGAATAGGTGTGAACAAGGATATGGTAGTCCTGCCGACGATAAATTGGCGCGCGGAAATGGCACCATCGTTTTGCTTGGACCGCCTAATTTCGTCGCCACCCACCGGCGTTGAAGCGTGTCACAGGCACGCCGGGTTCACTATCGGACCCTCAGATTCCGCGGCGTCGAAGGCACCTACTTGTATTTGGAACGGACGCGAATCGATTCGTCCTTTATGCGATCCGTTGCTGATTTCGCTATATCCGAGTGAGCAAGGTACTCGTTCGAATGGAGCAAACAAATGCATGAAGACAAACTTACACGGGCCGATGTTCAGGGCGTGTTGGATCAGTTGCAAAAGGTCGGATCCGATGAAGAATCGGGATCGGAGTCAGCTAGCGCCGACCACGCGCCTTTAAACCTCCCGGGCCATGACGTGGATCATTACATAGAAGCAAATCCAAAGATTAAAAATAGTATGAACAATTATGAGGAGATTGTGGTCTTCTTCTCCCCGAAAATGACCAAAGAAACTCGTCTGGGGAGTATATCGTTCCTGATTTCTGATATTTTGAGATGGAAGGCAGATGCGCTGCCGGCGCATGAGAGACGACACGCAGATCATCTTCGTTGGGTCGCTAGCGAGTTCTTTTCTTGCTATGAAGCAGGCGGAGTCCTCGCGCACGAGATCAACGAAGTTGATCTCGATGACATTGAGACCCTTGAGGAAGCCGAAGCTGCGGATAGAGAACTTTGGGACCTAAGAAAACGGATAGACGCAAAGATCGAGGAACTGGCCCAAAAACCTATGACAGAGGAAACGTTTGGGCTCGTAGATGCCAGGTATGAGATTCAGGATCGCCTTACGAAACTTAGGAAAATCGAAGCTGAAATTCGGGCGGAAGGTGCTGGCGACAGCAGACAGGATGCCAACTGCTCTCGCCAAGCACCTGGAGGTGCGCCGCTGGCTTAATGTCTGACAGTTTCAACGGGTGCGCCGCTTCTTAGCGCACCCGTTGACGGAGGGGCATTCTATGCCCCTCCGTGTCGTAGGTATCGCGGTATTTGCGGCTTTTCTTACGGCATGGTTGAACAGGCTCCGAGGCTGTAGACCCTTTGCAGCCGCTTCCACCGCCACACGGGAGTACGGTCACCGCGTCTCATGGCATTGTCCCCCCTCGGCGTTCAAAGCTGCCGCCAATGCGACCGGTCGCCTGATAACGCTGTGTTCTGGCGGGCCAGCTTGTGTGCGGGTTTCCGAAATCGGGATGAGGCGCTCGTTCACTTACACTTATTGCGGATAATCCTAAAAGGCGCGGGCAACGAAGGCGATCCTGCAGCCGATTTTTCGACAACTTCAGGGAAACTGGCCGAGGAACCAAGGGCAGCCGACTTCATTCTTCTCCAAGCCATTCCCGGCTTGGAGGAGTTATCATGAAGACCCTGGCTGAAATATTCGAGCACACGCTTGAAGACGTCTACTTTGCCGAAAATGCCATTACTAAGGCGCTGCCCAAGGTGGCTAGGGCGGCGACGGATGCGAAGTTGAAGAAGGCGGTTGAGGAGCACCTTGAAGAGACCAAGGACCAAATCAGGAAACTGGAGGAGGTCTTTAGATCGATAGGCAAGAGAGCGGCCGGACAAAAGTGCGACGCGATCGAGGGACTGATCAAGGAAGCGGATGGTCTTATAGAAGAAGCCTCCGGGACCGCTCTCAACGCTGGCCTGTTGGCAGCGTGCCAAGCCGTCGAACACTACGAGATTTCGAGGTATGGATCGCTTCGTGAATGGGCGAAAGACCTTGGCCACGATCAAGCCCATAAGCTCCTGAGTGAGATCCTTGATCAGGAGAAGGCGACTAACAATAAGCTGACAAATTTGGCGGTGACATCGATCAACAAAACCTCGGCGGCCGCAAAAGCGGCTTAGTGCCATGCCAGCACTCCATCGGCGTGCTTGCAGGGATTGCAGTGAGCTCTGGACCCTGCAATCAAGAAGGCAGGCGAAGTCAAACCTTTTGACTTCGCCATCACGCGGCACGCTACTGTCGACGGTCCATTCTCACAAACAACGACGTTGGCAGGTTTCAAATGTTATCGGCAAAGAACGCGGTACCGTCCGGGAGGTTTTTCAGTCTAGCCCCGGCCGGATAGCGGCTGACTTCATGTTACCGAATCTTCGAAACATGTTGAGCGCGGTGCTCGGTTTCATCGGCTGTAGCACCCGCTGCTCGATCGCGACGGCTTTGAATGCCGCAAAAGCAATGTGGCCTGCACCGTCCCTCCTTCGCCTCAGCGATCAGGTGCTTGGCGTCCCTGAAGCGGCAGCATGATTATTCGGCCACTGCTGCTGGAGAGCTTTGACGGCTTCGCAAATCAAAGAGACCATCATTGTTTTGCCATCGAGAAACGTAACCGTGAGCGGAAGAAATTTGCCCACAGCTCGCCTCCCAATTTCGAGCGGCATAACGAGGCAGGAGCATTTTGGTTGCGAGCCGGAACCTCCCCTATAGAGACGCGTTGGGCAACAGCCGGCTGAGAGTGAATTCGACCCTCTCTCTCAGTTGGCGAGGCCCGTCATCCGCAACAGGTGGCGGGCTTTTCTGTTGCGCAAACCTCCAAGTCGGATTAGCTCCGCAAACGTATTTGGTGTGGGAGGGCTACATGCCGATTCGTCGAAAAGCCGAAGAGGCTGGCGTATTCAATCCATCCGAAGTTGCCTTGCTGGGCCGCGTCTTTGACCGGCTCAAGTTCGAGGGGCAATCCGAGCATCAAAGAGAAGCGCTCGCGTCGCGAATAATCGCAAATTTTGAGGCTGGAATCTCCGACGAGGATGAGCTGGCTTCGGCGTCCAAATTGCCGCTCGGCAGGTAAAAATCCGATGCTGAGCTTTATTGCGGTGACGTCGGAACAAAAGCAGCAAGGGAAAGTTGGCTAGCGTCGGGTAGTAGCCGTCGCAAAGCCCCGACAGGCGGCCAAAAGACCCACCCGGTTCGCGGTCGCCGGGAGCCCGTCGTTTCCTGTGAACGGCGGGCTTTTCGCATATCAATCTGAACTGTCCCTCAGCGGCGCACGCTTGCGCGGCGCCGGGTTCCATTCGGTGATGGCGTCCACTTCCACGGTGATCAGATCGCCGGCCTTGCTCGTGAGTTGGCGAACGTCCTCATCGACGCGGGTGATCTCGCCCCTTAGTTCAAGTTCGTCGCCGGCCTTCGTCTTCTTCGGCGCCTGAATCGGATAGGGGAAAGCATATGACGGGATGCTGACGCTGGCGCGGCCGTCGTCGACCATTTTCAGCACGGTGACGGTATTCGTCACCTCATCGCCGATGTTGAGTCAGAAATTTCCCAAGCCATATCAAGATTCTGGCGCTCACTCGTCGAACGTCAAGAGCTCCCGGAACCTAATGCAGACGGTGAGCTTATTGGCGCATGACCACACGCGGCATCAACTTCCTCTACGAATGGATGGCAGAGCATCTGCCCAACGCAATGACGAGCGACCCCTTCGCCATCCGCGATTTTGCGGACAATGTCACGAAGGAGGCTGAGCAAAGCGGCATCACGACTTACGAGATCGAAGAGGAAGTCGGAAACGTGTTCGAGGTAATTTTTGAAGCCATGCTGCACAGAGATGGTGGACTTCCGGAATAGCCAGCCTGGCATATCAAGCCGCGCTCTTCTTGTTAGCCGTTCTTTTGGCTTTGGTTTGTATGCCCTCCTTTGCAAGGCTCTTCCGCAAAACCTCCGACAGGTTGACAACATTCTCACTGGGTTTCGGCGCCGGCTTCGGTGGTTTTTTACCCTTGCGCTTGGCGTCGATCATCTCGATCAACGCGTTCTCGTATGTATCCTCGAAATTCGACGGGTCGAATGTTGTCACTTTCTTGTCGATGAGCATCCCGGCAATGTCCAGCAGTTCTTCGTCGTAGGTCTGTTTTTTGAGATCTCCGAAGACGCTTTCTTCGGACACCATTTCGTTGTGAGTGCGCAGTTCGATCATCACCATACCCTTGCCGTATGGTTCTATGAGAACCTCGCGACCGCGCTGATAGAGCACGATGCACGAGCGCGCAGCCACACCCTTGTTCTCCATCGCCTTCCGGAGGACCTCAAAGGCTTCGACGGACGCGCCATCGGCAGGGATCAAATAATAAGGCTTTTCGAGATAGCGGGTGTCGACCTCGCTGAGGGGAACGAATACTCCGATTTCCAGCGTATGCTGTGAAGTCAGCTTCAGCTTCTTGACTTCATCAGGCTCGATCTGGATGAAGTCGTCCTTTTCCACCTCAAATCCTTTTACCTGGTCCTCAGTCGGCACCACTTCGTCGGTTTCTTCGTCGACATAGGCGCTCTTGACGGGCAAACCGTTCTTGCGATTCAGGATCTTGAAATGAATTTTCGAGGCCTCGCTTGTGGCGCCAACAACCTTGACCCCACATGAAACAGAACCGAATTTCAGGAAGCCTTTCCAAGCGGCGCGCGGCGCGACCATTGATCTACCTCGTTGAATGGCATTGACGCCTGAACGGCCGTCCAGCCGGTTTGTTCCTCAACGCTGACGCTAGTGCTTTGCCGGCCTCGCTGCCTGTTTGTTGAATGCCGCGGCCTCCTCGGCACTGTCGAAGCTTTTCGCGCTGACGCTGCCATCCGCTTTCAGCGTCACGGCGAGGAACGGCAAGCCGGGCACCGGTGGGGCATAGACGATATATGCAGGAGTTTTTTTCAGGCCCGCTTCATGGTTAGCCTCGCAACAGTTCGATGATCGGTCCCCTTAGTATGTCCAGTCTGCATCCTGCTGCACGATGGCATCTAAGATCATCGCATAGATTCTACCGGTGTCTTCCTCCACCTCGGAGCTAGTGATGCCCACCGCTTTTGCGTCGGCGAACAGCTTTTCAGTCAACTCGGTGACTGAGATGGCGTCGCATCCGGCTGTATTGGGAATGTTGTTGGAAATCCACTCGTGGACGAAGTTGGTGACGAGTGTGCTCATGACGGCAAAAGCTCCTGCCAAATGCGCGAACGGATTTGCAGCGTTCCAGGGCGTCATTCGGCAACGGCTCATGCCCGGACTGCTCATGATGGAACACCTGGCCGAGGTCGCGGCAGTCTATCGACTGGCCGCCCACCGAACAAAGGATGAAATGCTCTCGCTCATTGGTGGCCGGCCGGCCGTGCAGCCCGCCCCTGATGCGTGTTGCGGGGCATCAGCGGCCGCGAAGAGCCTTCGCTTCCCGTTCCAAAGTCTCGCGGTCGCTCCCATACTTGGCAATCAGTTCCTTTACCTGGTCAGCCGTGATGCCGACCTTGTTGGCAAAGTACTCGACCTCATAATCCTCGTCGCCGGATATCCGGTCGCGGTCGCGGAAATCGCGCTTGCTCTTGTCGTCTGCCACTTCCTTTCCTCCCTTCGACTATTGTGACGATGCGCAACGCGCAGCCCGCATCTTTGTTTCAGGGGTAGGAACCATTTAGTGCGAGCTAATTGAATCGCGGGTGTACGAGTAGGTGCATGCGTCTGAAGTTCGTCGAGCCTTTGTTGCCGACTTTGGTGGAGAGACCTCCCGAAGCCCATCGATGGATGGCTACCGATCGCAGATGGTCTTCGACCAGACATTCGCATCTTCACGCGCAACGGCGCCAACTGAACGGCTAAGTATCGGAACTGGTCGGGGCAGCGAAATAGCTCTGGCTCGACAACGCCATCATTGACGGCGAGATTGTCATAATGAAGCTGGCTTATCCGACTTCGCAGAGCTTCACAAAGCCATCACACGACGTGACGATTAGTTTCCATCTCGCGAGTATTCCCGGGCTGTCGAAGGCTCCCAAAAAAATTTTCGGCGCGCCCTTGAAATTTTTTATGACCTCGCCAAATCGATTGCCGTCGAGGCTTAGGCTCGACTGTCTTGGCGTCGTAGTGACGCTGCGACGCTGCTTGTAACCCATGTTGCTTTACGGAGGATATGGCTATGAGAAGCTTGGATTATGCCCCCCTTTACCGCTCGACGGTCGGCTTTGATCGTCTCTTCGACCTGCTCGATAACAGCGTGCGGACGGATTGGCCGCCGTACAATATCGAGAAAACCGGTGATAACGACTATCGCATCACCATGGCAATTGCTGGCTTCACCCCTGAGGAGGTCGAGCTCACACAGCATGGCCCTGAACTGATCGTGGTCGGTCAAAAACAGACCGAGGATAGCGACCGGCAAATTCTCCACCGTGGTATGGCGACTCGCAACTTCAAACATGTCTTCAGGCTGGCAGACTATGTGAAGGTGGCGAATGCCACGCTGGAGAATGGCTTGCTGTCTGTGGACCTGGTGCGCGACATTCCCGAGGAATTGAAGCCTCGTCGAATTGGCATCAGCACGGAAAAGCCGGCCTCTCAGAACAAGCAGATCAGCCAGGATACTCAGCCACAAAGCAAGGTAGCCTGACCACACACACTAAAATCTGCGGTCCCGCCTCACGGCCCCAGCCGTGAGGCACAGATTGCGGAGAACGGAGATGACACCCGAAACCGAAGATTTTCTCCAAACCAAGTCAGGCCCTGCAGTTCCCCTCAGCGTAACGGAGACGCTCGGGAGCCCTGGCGATATACTCCACCACCCAGACATGAGCGTCGCCGAAAAGCGTGCATTACTCGCCTCATGGGCCTCCGACGCACGCGCCATCCCCGGCGTCCCGATACTTCGTCAATGGGACAACGGCTCGGTTGCAATAATTGACGACATCTTGCGTGCCTTGTCGGCTCTGGACGGCGAGCAGCAAGACAAAGAGGTCCGTTATTGCTTTGCCAGGTCGCGGCGCGCCCCCTTCGCACGGCGTCCATACAAATGGAGTTCGTGGGTGCGCCGCCGTCGTCGGGACGACGACGATGATCCGCCACCGTGCCCGGCAACAGCCCGTCTCCCCCATAACAGCGGCGGAGGGGGTGCGACTGTCTGGGCTGAACCAGCACTGGCGTGAGGGCGGCGATACTGCTGGCTATCGGCGGTCGTTTAAACGCGTGTTCATCGCTTAGCGACGACCGCCGGTCGGCGCGATGTTATAGTGACGGGTTCATTGCGGCCCGCCCGCTCGGCCTTCATCTGCACTGAAGCGCAGCTAGTTTGGCGCGTGACAATTTCAGTCCCCCGCACGGGCTAGTTGGAGCAGGGGCTCCCATCCGTCCGTAGTGCCTCGATTCGGTACAGGCGTGCGACGAAAAGGAACCGCAAGGGAAGTGCCACCGGCCAAATCGAAAAATGGCGGGTGGCACTTCCCTATCGGCGTAGGAAGGGTCGGAGCTGCGCAGATATTCATTCCCACGAGGAAAAGTCCCATCTCAACCAACGATCATGCCGATCGCCAGGAAGGCGATTGAGACCACGAAAATCGGAGCCAGCAACCAGCGGGCTTGGTGAACGCTCTTGTTCATTAGATCCTCCCTTTGAATGACCAATGGGGATCGGTCATGGCGGTTCCTCGCAGACTCGGCGTCCACCCCATTGCGGGCAGCAGCTCAGACTTAAGTCCTATGCAGGTTGGGACTGAAGACCAGTTGAGGAACGTTCAGGAGCGTGCCGGGTTGGGCTCAGCGTGGCGCGAGGATGATGTCATCCAAGCGCAAGAGGCCCATAAGGAGACTATTATGAGAGTGCATCTTTCCACTGCTGCCGCCGGCTTTCTTCTGCTGGCAGGTATCGGAGCCGCTGCCGCTCAGGATGTGATCATCGCGCCTGAGCAGGAGACTGTCATCAAGGAATATGTGAAGAAGCAGCCGCTCGCGTCTGTGAAGATTCCCGGAGTGGAGCTCAATATCGGCTCACCGCTGCCCGACACTGTCGAGCTCCATGAAGTCCCCAACGTCAAATATCGGTACGTCGTCGTCGACAACCGCACCGTCCTCGTCGACCCGGGCACACGCAAGATCGTCAAGATCATCGAGTGACCTGACGATTTGCGGGCAGGGGGGAGCCCGCCGCTTCGGAGGAGAGCGGCGGGCAACCCGGAACGAGGAGGGGTTAGGAGCGCACAATGGACTCTCGACAAACCATCATACTGGAGGCGAGCTGCCTGCTTGCCGTCCCACTGTCGATCATTCTTGTGAGTTTGCTGGCAGCTCTCATCTTTGTGTGATCATCGGCCTGAAAAATCAGCGAAGATTAGGCCCTCTATGGCGGATAGTTTGTAGCAAGGAGGCGACCGTTCGTGGATAAAAGGGCTGAGACAGACGCGGAGAAATTGGCGCGTGGGGAGTTTGAGCTCAAAGCCGAGAGGTATGGCGTAAACGCCCTTCTGTTGGTTGTCGAACTTCTGAATTTGCTGGAAAAGCGTGGGACGATCAGCAGCGATGATGTCGCTAGAATGGCGGACGCAGTGGCACTTGCTGTTGCCCAGTCAAGCGATCCTGACGTGGACAGCATCCATCTGATGCATGCCATCGCTGACGCTCGCAGGCCCAAATAACGCCAGCTATAGAGATTTTCCGGCGCGTAACATGGCGCGGGCAATCGCTAATTCCGCTTCAACCTTGGCATTCTGTTTCTGGGTCACGTTGTCGGCGGCTACGAGGCGGCGAAGCGATCGCATTATCTCGCCGCGCGTCCAGCCTGCCTCGACCATGCATTCAACGATTGCCTGAAAACCCGGCTCCATCGCTTCCTGGCAATCGATCTCGCGATCTAAGTAATCGCCCAGTTGTCGTGGCTGTCTGATCATGCTGCCCCCTACAAATAGCGTTCGCCGTCGCCGCGGTGCCCGAAGCAAAACCAGCGCGGCGCCAGCTTCGGCTTTGCGAAACCCCGGCCAGCATGCTTGCCGCATCCCGGATGCTCGCAGACATGGTGCTGAACGCCTGGCGCAGTGACGTGTTCCGGCCTTGGAATCCTGAGCTCGTCGCTCATAGCAAGGCAATCGGTTCGATCATGTGCGCATCATCGTTCGGTGCGGTTTCCCGAGATGAGGCGTTGACGTCCCTGCTGACCCGGTAGAACTCCAACTGGCCGTCCAGGTTGACGTCAAGCAACTGTTTTGCGGCGGCCGCCGGTGTCGTCGGATCAAGCCAGGCGTCATAGGCCGTGGGATCAAGTATGACCGGCTGGCGATCGTGGAGCTGCTGCATCGGCATTTGAGCCGGCGCGGTCAGGATCGTGCAGCTCGTTATGTCGAGAGCAGAATTGTAGGCCCACAGGCCTGCAAAGGAAAACGGCTGATGCCCCGGTAGGAAGATGTGCCAGGGGTCGCGTTTCTTGTCGGCCGGCGAGATCGTCCATTCGTAAAATCCATCGGCCGGGATGAGGCAGCGCTTCGATTTGAAGGCATCGCGGAATGATGACTTGGTCTCGGCCTCTTCGGACCTGGCGTTGAAGGTTGGGTACTTCGGCAGTTCCTTCGCCCAGAACGGCACCAGCCACCAACGGCCCTGCCGGAGCTTGTGGTCGCCATCTTGACCAGCGGTGATAAATGGCACCTCCTCGGTCGGCGCGATGTTATAGCGAGGGGCGTCATTGCGACCGGTCTCTGCCGGTGCGGTCAGCCGATATAGGCGATGGATTTCCGACCAAGGCAGATATCTAGTAAACCGCCCGCACATCTTCGCACCTCAGTTTAGGGGGCCGATGCCTTTTCCAATGCATCGATCGCGGCGAACACAGCCTGCCGCTTGGGCTCGATAGGCTCATCCGGTTCGAAGCCGGCATGCGCCAGCGACGTATAGGCAACAATCACCGCGCTGACGAGATCTCTTGCTTGGGTTCCGTTGGCCATGTCGGCAGTCACTGCAAGGGCAAGCAGGAAAACGCGGTCATCGGAATATTCGTTTCGACCGTCTTCTGCTTGGATAATGGCACGGAGTTTTGTCAAAGCCGTCTCGCGATCCGCGAGCTGCTCCTCTGGATTGTCGAGCAATTCCAATCCAGCCGCCTGCAGGCGCTTCGCTGCCGGCCAGCCCGCACAGCACGCGTCCAGCGCGGCATTGTTCGCCTCGTACCAGACGTCGGCCGCCTTATATTCTGTTTCCGATGGCTCCTCGTCTTCCGGGAATCCCATGTCGTCCCAGCCTTCGACGGCAAACGCGCCGCTGGCGGCGTCCTCGGCCGCTATTCCGGCGCGGTCAAGCACGGCCTTGGCCGCGTCAATCCCTCTCTGCTTTTCCTCGGGCGTTGCGCCGCTGGCTTTCATAAGCAGGTCCATGGTGGCCTCCTGTGGCTATCCTGCCAACAGTGAACGAAATGAGAACAAAAGAGTCAAGGCCGGCTTGACGAGACAGGAATATGTTCCTCATTTCAAGGAATGGCACACGATCCGATCGAAACTCTGGGCAAGGCTACGCGGCACAATATGCTGGTCAAGGCGGAGTGCAGTTGCGGTAACGTGCGCTACTGTCGTTCTGCGGATCTGATGATGGTCTATGGCGGCGGCGTCGATCCGTTAAAGCTCAAATTCGACTGCAGCCGGTGCAGGCCCGAGATCAAGATTACGCTTTTGGAGGTGCACCCCGAGCACCTTCCAAAGCGACTGATGATCCACAAGCCCATGAAGGTCGATGGCAGGATCGTCTGGCACACCGAGCGGTTTCGAGGCTAAGCCGATTGCCGGCACAGCAACATGGCCCTGCGGCTGGGCCAGGGTAGTGGGTTGGCCGCAGGGCCAGACCAGCGAACTGGCAGGTACCGCCGGCCTGCACATTCTGAGCAGAAGCGCGCCCAACGAAACATCAGAATGAACTAAGCCGGCCAAGGCTCCTCTGGGGCCTTAATTCACTTGCCCCGTCCCATTCCACTTGATGAACGCCGCGTCCCTGCCGGTAATGTCCTTCACCGATTTCAACAGCGCTTCGTGCACCTCTCGCAGCGCTCGATAGTGTTCGCAGCTTGGCGAAATCAATGGCTGGACAATGCTTTTGTGAAGCCCTTCCGCAGCCGACATGAAGCGCTCAATTTCAGCCTGGGAAAGTTGCTTGGAAGGTTGGGTTCTGGCCATCATGGCGATCTCCGTTTGAGTGGATCGCCGCACCGTGGCTAAGAGGATCATATTCCTATGCTTCGCACAAGTCTCAAGCGTGTTGTTCCATCAAAAAGTCGAGGTGAAAGGTGGCCGGCGCCGCTTGGGGAGCGTTGGGGTAGATCCTTGGTAGGGCGCCGGCGTGCGGATTGGGGATCCACAATCGTGAAAAGTAGAGGGATGGGCGTAATACGAAATGGCGTGATCGCGGAAGTGCGTCTAGTGCCCCTTGCCTACTAGCGCGGCTCGCAGTCGCGATACAACGCCGTCTTGCAAAAAACGGCCCCGCAAGGGACCGTTTTTTACGCAGTGTAATGCTGCCTACTTGCTGCCGCCATTCTGCTTGACGCTGCTGCAGAACTCCGGATGGGCCTTGGCTGCGTTGGCGTCCTTCGCCTCGTCCTCGCAGGCCGTCATCATTGCGGCCTGATCCTCAGGTGACAGCGCCTTCCAGGCCTTCACGAAATCGTCGCTACCGACCATCGTCTTCATGCTGGAGTCTGTATAGAAGGGCTGCATCTTGGCCGGATCGTCGAGTGCCGACGTGCCTGTATCCCCAGCGGCGAGGGCCGAGCCCGCAACCATCGAAAGCGCCATGGCGCTGAAGCAGATCATCTTGATGTTCATAATGTAGTCCTCCTGTTGCCTTGAGACCGTTCAAGCAACGATCATTTTCAAAACGACAGGAAGGGATCAAGGTTCCGGGCTTTGCGCGGAACGGGCCAAAACCGAGCAAAATATTTCTGAGTAAACCTTGAAACTTTTTTCGGTTTTTTCCGTTTGCGCCAGAGCGCTCATTTCGATCGAAAGTGCGGACGGCTGCCAACAAAAGAAGCTTCACGGGAAAATGGCCGGCCAGGTGTGGCTGGGTCAGCGTAGGAGTTCTCAACTCATGTCCGCGATCACGCAGCCGGCCGCGCATTTTTCTTCATGCCCAAGCAGCCGACCATGTGCCGTGAACTACAAGGACCGTGCTTATTTTCCTTCCCCCTACTTTGCTCCAGACCTTGTAGCCGCCTGTGCCCAAACCGGGTTTTTGCGGCGGGGGTACGTAAGGCATCTTCCGCTTTGATGCCGCCTTCGAGAAGGCGCGACAAGCAGATCCCGGCCAGACGACCGCCGATAAACATGATGGCCGGGGAGGCTCGCGACACCGGGCTGCCCCGCGGATTCTCAGCCGCCTGTCAGCTTCTGCTTGATCCTGCCAATGACACATCTCGGAGGGTGAGACCCATGGCGTCTTGCCGCCCCGCTCATCCACCAAAACAATTCATAAACCGCGATGCTTCGGGCCTTCGCGGATCGCCTCTGATCATCTGCCAATCAAGGCCCGATTGGACCTGCATCAGGGGATTAGACATCTCACATGCAACCAGAACCAAAGTGAAAGGTTCTTGCTGTGATTTGAGTCAACGCGGCATCGCACGCCGTCCGAGGTAGTCGATAAATGGATGTATCCGTTTCGCGGAGTGCGGATGATAACATAAAAGTAGGCAAGAGCGGCTTGCTGCTGGTGCCTGACAATTATGACGCGTTCGCCGTGCGCGTTCTGGCGGCTAGAGGCGCCGTTCGCAGCCTCGACCTAATGTATTACCTTTGGCATGACGATCACACGGGTCGCATGCTTCTTCACGAGGTTTTCCAGGCCGCAGAGCGCGGCGTGCGAGTGCGGATGCTCCTGGACGACGTAAATCCCCGCAAAAATGATTCTTCATATCTGGCATTGGGCAATCATCCGAACATTGAACTCAAGTTGTTCAATCCTAGTGGCATTAGACAACGCAGCATCGTGCGCGGTGTGGAAGTTCTGCTGCGCCTTTTTGCGCTGACCCGGCGGATGCACAACAAGGCCTGGATCGCAGACGACAACATCGCAATCGTTGGGGGGCGGAATGTTGGCGATGCCTATTTCGATGCCGCACAAACAAATTTTCGCGACCTCGACGTGCTGCTCCTTGGACCTGCCGTCCAGCAAACCGCTCAAATATTCGAGGCCTTCTGGGCTTGTGAGGAAGCCAAACCGATCAGTGCACTTGGTTCGGACGCCAAGAACGAGCACGTTAACTTCTTCGAGGGGATTGACCCTGAAGCTGCCTCGACTCTTCTGAGCGGCATTGGTGATCATGCTTCAGTCACCGAGTTCATTGCAGCAAGCAACGACGTCCATTGGGTGGACCGTGTGCGCGTAATTTCCGATCCTCCAGAGAAGGTGCGCGGTTGGAGACGTCGCAGTTGGCTGATGAAGGAGTTACGCCCCATCATTCAGTCTGCGCGGCGCCGTCTCGAAATCGTATCTCCTTATTTCATCCCTGGTAGGAGGGGCTCCGCAATCTTGTCGGAACTCGTCAGCAATAGGGTTGATGTTTCAGTTCTGACCAATTCCCTGGCAGCCACAGATGTCGCAGCGGTTCATGGCGCCTATGCAAACTATCGCAAGCGACTGCTGAGGAATGGCGTAAAACTTTTCGAGCTCCAACCCTTCACGCGTCAACCGTCGATTTCGGTATTTGGGTCCAAGGGTGCCAGTCTGCACACGAAAGCCTTCACCGTTGACGACAAGATCGGATTCGTCGGTTCCTTCAATTTTGACCCGCGCTCGGTGTCTTTGAATTCGGAGATGGGTGTGCTCTTTGAGGATCAGGAATTGGTGGCTGAACTTCAACGCCGATTTCAAACTGAGATATCGGCTGAAACCAGTTACCGGCTTGAGCTGAAAGACAACGTTCTGCACTGGCATGGATGCGACGAGGGTGAACTCCAAGACTATACCAGAGAACCGGAAGCCGGAATTTTTCGTCGTGTCCTGGCGGCCTTGGTCCGCCATCTTCCCATCGAGTCTCAGCTGTAGCCGGCACCCAGCGCTTCCTGAAGTTCAGCTAGGATCGCCAGCGGTGCTCTACGATGATCCGCACTCGTATCACTCTGCAATCTTTCCCAAGGTGTCGGCGACGACCGCCCCACGTTCACCCATGGGGAGTGCGGGGCCTGTGGTTGAGTCACAGGCCGTCTGATGTTCCATCTCTGCGTTGATGGCGGCACCGGCGATGAAAATAATGACTGAAATCCACGTCCACATCATCAAGCCGACAACGGCGCCAAGGGAACCGTATGTGGCGTTGTAGTTGGCGAAATGCTGCAAATAGAACGAGAAGAGCCACGAAGCGGCAATCCACACTGCCGTCGCGGCCAAAGCCCCCCAGCTTAGCCATCGCCACTTTGCACGTTCCCGGCTAGGCCCAAAGCGATAGAGCAATGAAATGCCGGTGAGCATCGCGATCACCAGGATTGGCCACCGAGCCAGCGTAACCAGCGTTTCCGTCCATGCATCAAGGTAGAAATAGCGCAAAAGTGCGGGAACGACGCCCACCGTCAGAAAGAGCACGATCGCAATAAGCAGGGCACCAACCGTGAACAATATCGACATCAGGTTCAGGGTCAGGAAGCTGCGTTTCTCGCTTTCCTCATAGGCGATGTTCATCGCGTCGAAGAGGGCCTTCATTCCGCTGTTTGCGCTCCAGAGAGCGATGGCGAGTCCGATGAAAAAGCCGGTCCCCAGTGCGCCTGGTTTCTGTCTCGCCAAAGCCTGGAGTTGCCCTCGGATGAGATCGAGCCCGCCCGAGGGCAGCAACCCACCGAGATACGCGACATGGTCTGCGACCGTGATTGGATCCGCGACAAAACCATAGATCGAGATGAACGCGGCCAGAGCCGGGAACAGAGCGAGAAGCAGATAGAATGTTGCTCCTGCCGCCACCAGCAGAACGCGGTCCTTGTTGAATTCTTCCCAGAGCCGCCAGAAAATATCCTTCCAACCCAGACCTGGAATTTGTGATGGCCAAGCCGCATCGCGGCCACGGGCTCCTGGTTCCGACCTAAGGGCTGCCTCGTCGTCTTCTGTTGTTGACGATGCTCGGGCGGCTGCTTCTCCATCGATTAACGAGGATTGAGTACTTTTAGGATTAAGGCCCGGTGTCGCTTTGAAAGCCATCTCGCTTTCCTAAATGCCACGCTCGACCAGGATGCCGGCGTGCCCTGCCAATGCGAAGGCTTCCCTGGCCTGGTCCGGCGTTGCCTTGCCATCCAGCGCAGCATGCACCACTTCACGCGCGGATTGATAATAGGGGCCGCGTTTGGCGTGCGGCCAGTCGATCAGGACCTCGCAGGCGCCGTTGACCGATTTGACCTCGCGCACAGTGCTACCGCCTCGCGGCTGAAGGCACACAATACTTTCGAAATAAAAACGGCTTGGCACGATGTCATCTTCGGTAGACGACTTTACGAGAATGCCTGCTTCCTTGGCTGCCAAGCCGAAGGCATCGAAAACCTCTGCGTCCTGCCGATGGCCGGCAAGCGCGTCCTCGGCCATTCTGCAGGCGTCACGATGTGCCTGGGATTGGGCTGTGAGCCAATCGGCACTTTCGAGCAAAACGTACGCCTCGTGCCCAGAAGCGATCCGCCGAGTTTTAGCTCCCTCTCGCAGACGCACTTTCACCGGAATATCGAAGACTTGATCCTTCATTGCTCGTCCCCTGTGCCCGAGCCAATGTCCGAAGCGTGCCTATGAACGCTGGCAGGGCGCACCCGTTCCCCGCCGTCGGACGGGAATATGGCAGCGGTTGAAAACGCCTTCGCAGGGACGGATGCCTCCCCGTGAGAGGATCCATTATGGCCTCGATCCTCCGTCCAATACGTTGAAGCGATTTCTGCGCAACGATGACCTCAGCGCGCAGTCGCTTTATTCCAGGCGCTACGCAACTGATGTCAGCAAATCGCAATCTCTCAGGAACGTTTCGTCGGGCCGCTGGTTTGCTCAGTCAACAATAGGAGCATGACGGATGAAGGCCGCTGACTTGGCACGGTAAGGGCCTGCCGTCCCGGCGGCACCCGTGTCGCTGCCTGGCGTTTTCGTTGGCAGTGTCACCGTGCCTATGGGGATGTTCGTGGGAAAAGGGCTGACGATGAAAACCGGGCAGACCCGTGTTCAACGCTATCTTGAGCCATTGTTGAAACTCATCAAGGACGGCAAATCGACCCGTCGTTTCTAATCACCCATCGTATCGGCCTTGAAGAGAGCCCTGAGGCCTACACGACTTTCCGCGACAAGAATGACGGCTGCATTAAGGTCGTCATCAAGCCTTAGCGACTACCGTCGCGTCCAAGCAGATCGGTCGACCCTTTCGTCGACCGAGACGCTGCGGGTGCGAGGCCGGCCCTGACGCAATGCTAAGCTTAAGAAGGTGCGTCCTGTAGCGGGTTCTTGCGGCGTTGTCAGAACCAAATCCCACCCACGGCGTTGAGTCGCGCGTTGCGTCACCAACCGGGGTCTTCCATGAACAAGGGCGAGCTTTCCACCTATCGCGCCAAACGCGATTTCACGAAGACGAAAGAACCGAGCGGAGAAACCTCGATTGCGAAATCGAACCGGCTTCGATTTGTTATTCAGAAACACGACGCCACCCGGCTTCACTACGACATTCGCCTTGAGCTCGGCGGTGTCTTCAAGTCGTGGGCCGTCACGAAGGGGCCGTCTCTGAATCCTCACGAAAAGCGCTTGGCGGTCGAGGTTGAGGATCACCCGCTGGATTACGGCGACTTCGAAGGCACTATTCCCAAGGGGCAGTATGGCGGTGGCACTGTGCAGCTGTGGGATCGCGGATATTGGGCGCCAGAAGGCTCAATGGCTCCCGAACAGGCGTTGGAGAAAGGCGATCTGAAGTTCACGCTTGACGGCAAGCGCCTGCACGGAAGCTTTGTGCTCGTGCGCATGAAGCATGATCGCAGCGGCGGCAAACGGACCCACTGGCTACTGATCAAACACCGCGACAAGTACGCGACAGATGGCGAGGGCAACGCGGTGTTGGCGCAGGACCGGTCCGTCGCCTCGGGCCGGACTATGGAAAAGATTGCGGCGGGAAAAGGCGCCGGACCGAAGCCATTCATGATGCGAGGTTCATCGGTGGCCGATGCCGATGCGGTGTGGGACAGCAATCGCGGCCATGCTGCCGATGAGCGTACCGCCAAGTCCGCAAAGCCACCTCCGCGACCCAAACGAGCCGCTCGTCCTTTGGCGGTGAAAATGCCCGACTTCGTCGCACCGCAACTTTGCGCCACGCTATCCCGGCCGCCGGTAGGGGCAAACTGGGTACATGAAATCAAATTCGACGGCTATCGGGTCCAACTGCGTGTCGAGGACAACACAGCCACGCTGAAGACTAGAAAAGGCCTGGACTGGACGGAGAAGTTTGGGGCCATTGCAAAAGAGGCGGCAAGCCTGCCCGATGTCATGATCGATGGCGAGATTGTGGCGCTCGGCGAAAATGGAGCGCCCGATTTTGCCGCTCTGCAAGCCGCATTGTCGGAGCGCAGGACGAAGGACCTGATCTTTTTTGCCTTTGACCTGCTGTTCGCAAACGGCGTCGATCTGCGAGAGCTGCCCCTGTCAGAACGCAAGGAACGGCTGGGCGAGATGCTTGAGGACGTCGACCGCGGTGAGGCAAATCTCATTCGTTATGTCGAGCACTTCTCAAATGGCGGCGATGCGGTGCTGCGTTCGGCCTGTCGTCTTTCGCTTGAAGGTATTATCTCCAAAAAGGCGGATGCGGCTTATGTGTCGGGAAGGACCGATACCTGGGCAAAATCCAAATGCCGCGCGGGACATGAGGTCGTGATTGGGGGCTGGTCGACCACGAATGGGAGGTTCCGCTCATTGCTGGTTGGCGTCAATCGTGGAGAGCATTTCGCTTACATTGGTCGCGTCGGGACCGGCTACAGCGAGGCAAAGGTTAAGCAACTGCTGCCAAGGCTCAAGGAGATGAAGGCGGCCAAATCGCCGTTCACTGGCGATGGCGCACCGAAGAAGGATCCGACAGTCTTTTGGACCAAGCCGGAACTGGTCGCCGAAATCGAATTTGCCGGCTGGACTGGTGGTGGCAATGTCAGGCAGGCGGCCTTCAAAGGCTTGCGCGAAGACAAATCCGCAAAAGAGGTAGAGACCGAGCGGCCCGCAGACCCTCAAGAGACGCAGATCGCCGAACCGGCCAAAGTAACTGCAAGGACTGGGAAGAGTCCGCTCGTTATGGGTGTCATCATTTCGAAGCCGGATAAACCACTCTGGCCGAATGCCGGCGATGGGGGCCAGCCGGTCACCAAGCTCGACCTGGCGGAGTATTTCGAGGCCATCGGCCCCTGGATGATCAAACATCTCAAAGGTCGTCCATGTTCGCTCGTACGGGCACCCGATGGCTATGCCGGCGAGCAGTTCTTCCAGCGCCACGCAATGCCAGGAACGTCCAACCTCCTGGAGCTCGTGAAAGTGTTCGGTGACCACAAGCCGTATCTGCAGATCGATCGTGTTGAGGGCCTCGCCGCGATCGCCCAAATTGGTGGTCTGGAACTGCATCCATGGAATTGCCAGCCGAGCCATCCTGACGTTCCCGGCCGGCTTGTCTTCGATCTCGACCCGGGTCCCGAGGTTGCATTTTCGAGCGTAGTCGATGCCGCCAAGGAAATGCGGGATCGGCTAGAGGATCTGGGCCTGGTGAGCTTTTGCAAGACCACGGGCGGGAAGGGCCTGCATGTAGTCACCCCGTTGGCGAGTCAGCGCGGCAAAACGACTTGGCCGGAGGCCAAGGCCTTCGCAAAGGCGGTCTGCATGCAAATGGCGGCCGACCGGCCAGATCTCTACCTCGTCAACATGGCCAAGAAGCTCCGGACCTCGCGGATCTTTCTCGACTATCTTAGAAATGATCGCATGGCGACCGCCGTTGCCCCGCTGTCTCCTCGCGCCAGAGAGGGGGCGACAGTATCCATGCCGGTGACATGGGGCCAGGTCAGGGCGGATCTCGATCCCCAAAGATACACCGTCCGCACCGTGCCGAGCCTCCTGAAGAAGACCGTGGCGTGGGCGGACTATGACGATGGCGAACGGTCGATCAGCAGTGCCATCAAACGGATAGGTTCAACGAAGCTCGCCGCATGACATCGAAAAATGTGAAACTGTCTTTTCGCTTTCCGTTGGACACTTCACCGATGGAGGCAAAGGCAGCGGACGCGTTGCCGAGTGACATCGGCCGATGGCAATACGAACCTAAATGGGACGGGTTTCGATGCCTGGCCTTCAAAGCAGGCGATAATGTGGACTTGCGAGCAAAGTCAGGAAAGCCGCTCGGCCGATATTTTCCCGAAATCGTCTCGATGTTGCGCGCGCTGAAATCCAAGGAGTTCGTTGTCGATGGTGAGATCGTCATCGACGTCGATGGCTCGCTATCTTTTGACGCGCTGCAGATGCGACTGCATCCGGCAGAAAGCAGGATTCGGAGACTATCCATCGCCACGCCTGCCAAACTGATCCTGTTTGACATACTCGCGGGTGCCGATGCGGGCCTAATGCATAAACCTCTAACTGTGCGGCGCGAGGCGCTGGAAGCGTTCGTGGAGTTAGCTGGGCGCACCGATCTTGAGTTGTCGCGCTGTACGCAAAATTTGACGATAGCGACAAAGTGGCTTGCCGACTCTGGTCGTGGTTCAACTGACGGCGTTGTGGCAAAGCTTCTCGAAGATGAATATCGGCCTGGTGAGCGGGCGATGGTCAAGGTCAAGCGCTTACGTACGGCTGATTGTGTCGTGGGCGGGTTTCGATACCTGGCGAAGTCGCGCGAGGTCGGCTCGTTGCTGCTCGGCCTCTACAACGATCAGGGCCAACTCGACCATGTGGGATTTACGTCAACGATTGCTCAGGAAGATCGGTCAAAGCTGACAACACAACTCGAAGCTTTGAGGTCGCCTCCCGGCTTTACCGGCAAGGCGCCTGGAGGTCCAAGCCGATGGAGCACGGAGAGAAGCGGGCAATGGGAGCCGTTGCGGCCCGAGTTGGTTGCAGAAGTGCGTTTCGACCACGTCACCGGCGATCGCTTCCGTCATGGCACCAAATTCTTGCGATGGCGTCCGGACAAGCACCCCATGCAGTGCACGGTCGAGCAGATATTCGTCCAGTGAACGCACGCCGATTGACGGCGGTACGAATGGACGCTCTGCGGCTACGAACCCACTAGAAGCTTGATTTTCGAAAGTCTGGTCCGTGCCAGCTTGCGAATGGAGGTCTGAAATCCCTCTTCGCCGCTCTCGATCAGAAATACCAGAGTGATGAAATCAAGAAGGAACTCGTCGATAGCGTTTGAGAGTGCCTCTGATTTGCCTTTGAACCTGGACAATAGCGATTTGGCTTCATCGACGCCGTCGCGGCTGTTCATTTCGATCAGCGTATCGATCCTGGTGAAGGTGTCCAACTGAAAATCCCCGCGGCCGCATCACAAACTACGTTTCTCCGAAAAAGTTCCGTCGACAGCGCAATCGCCGCAGGACCCAGACGTCCGGGTCGAATAGCTCACGCGGGCGCCGGGTCAGGTATCCGACTGTTGAGGTAGGAGGGCGATCGATGACTGGGCCTCTCGATCGTGTTCAAACTGCTCAGCCCATTGCACATCCATGAGCCAAGGTTCGCGCCGATCGATCCAGAGTTCATAGCCGGGAACGATGTCGCTGGGAGCAAGATCGAGAGCACCGAGCATGATCTCCGCCTCGTCATCCCGCAAGGATGTCACGCGAGATCCGCAAATTTGGCAAAAACTTCGGCCTTCAAACGTACTGAGTTCACCCGTTCCTAGGTAAGCAGATCGCGGCCAGACCCCGAAGAAGTTGAATGCGCTTCCGCTCGTGCGCCGGCAATCATGACAGTGGCATAGCCCGACGCGGAGCGGAGCGCCCTTAACAGAGAAGCGAACGGCTCCACAAAGGCAGCCACCGTTGCGAACGTCATCTTCGCTCATGTGAGAGCTCTCATTGGAGGGTCACTGTTCTCGTCGGGATCTGGGACGGGCTGCTCGTCGGGAAGAAGATCGGGATCAGGTTCACGCACGTCTGGCGTCCAGATTGGCGCGTCCACTGGCGGTTGTTCGGTCGGATCTGGTTTGGGCGGCATGGCTACTCTCAGCGATTGTCGGTTGGACGGGGTGTCTCGCCGGCCCCCGGTCGAGCCGCGGTCTGTCTGGCTGGGAAAGGCTCTGTAAGAGGGCTTTCGCGGTTGGGCCGAGTACCCGCGGTTTTGGGGGCAACCGGCGCTTCGCTGGCTTCATAGACCTTTGGGCTTTTGCGCTCGATCTCGACGCCGGCAACCTCTGGCTCCTTAACAATTGCTTTGTTGAGATTTCTGACCTTAGCCATTCGTTATCTCCTTCGCTGGCCAACGACCGGCGCTAAGGAATGTTCCATATGACGCGGAACTCGCAGCTTGCCGGGCTGTTATCGATCATCCCACGGGAGAATCGAAAATGCCTGACAATGAAAATCATCGCGAAACCGGAGCAACAAAATATCCCGCCAAAACGGGTGCCGATCCTTCGGATGCGTTCTCTCAGGACGCAGCTGGCAACAAGAAGCCCAAGAGCGGGGTCGGACTGACGCGCCGGGTCAACGAGGTGGACGACAAGACGCACCAGTCAGATGGTCAGAACCCTCCAGGACAGGCAAAGCCGAGCCGCGAAAAGAGCCGGCAATGAACGTCGCCAACCTTCAACTCGAAGGCCTGATGATGGCCTTCGCTTCGATCAATAACGTGCTGGTCCACAAAGGCCTGCTTTCGATCGACGACATCGATACTGCTTTGCGAAAGGTGGAGGCTTCAATTACGGGTGACAAGCGGACCTTTGAGGATATGTCGCCAGCCAATCGCGATGCTATCTGCTTCCCGATCCGGCTACTGCAGATCGCAAACAACGCACAAGGCGAATCGGACGTCCCGTCATTTTCGGAGCTGGCGAAGATGGTTGGGAGAACGAAAGAGCCTTACAACAATCAGATCTGACCGCAGCTAAAGCCAGACTACATTTCGCTGTTCTCGATAATACCTGCTTCGCCATCCCGAACGAGGGTGCGTGGAGCCATTAGCGTCCTTAGGAGGACTCCAGGTCCTCCTTGAGCGGTCTCGCCATTGCCAAAAAAAGTGACACCTGCCGTTTCAAATGCCGTTTGTATCGCGACGAGTTTATCGGGAGTGGGAACACGCTTGCCGTTTTCAAAATCCCGAACTGTTCCTTCACTTACATTCGATTTAGCCCCAAGCCTTGCTTGGGGCCAATCTAGCAGCCCCCGTGCTGCGCGGCATTGCTCCCGGGTCAGTCGGATCACCATATCTCCTCAATGGCACAAGGTCTTGGCGTTTAAGCCGCTTGCGTTTGATCTGAGTAGTCTATTCTTCGGAGGGTCCTGAGCGCGGCGTCCTGATTTCATCGGCGAGGACCTGTAAAGCATCCAACGTTGCAGCCATGCCCGACATCAACCTTGCGATATCGCCATCTTGTCCGGCTTGTGTCAGCTCGTTGGCCCTGGTCTTCAGGCCAGCGGAAAGTTCCCTAAGTTTCGGGGACAAGTCATGGGCCATATCACTCTCCATTCGGGTCTGGGTCAACGTGACGAGCGAGCCCGAGTTCCAGTGTGACGACTCTTCATTTGAATCGGCCACATGCATTTTGTCCGAGTCTAACCGGGTAATTCGACGACGCGGCCTGCATGTGCGGATGCTGCCGAGCTCGTCGCTGTCTGCTGTGCTGATCCAAAGTTACTAAAAGGAGGGACCACGGCAGCTCGCATTTGGCACTCGATCGCCTTCGTCGCTAGCGTCGCTAGGCTGTTTCAGCGAGCTTGGCAAAGAAAGCCGACGTTGCGTGCTATTTTCCGAGAATGTCCGTCGCTATTCACATCAGGTAGAGGCACCAGCTCATACTGATTGCCAGGGCCGTAGTGTAACAACTCAAACGCGCCCCTCTGATCGTCTATAATCAGATCCAGAACTGCGTTCGCCACTTCGATAGGGGAGCGTGTGTAGTCACTTTGCAGCAATAAATCCCCGCCATCGGGGTAGCGGCAAGAAATCTTGACGGGCGCAGCGGATGAGCCACTGCGTGCCGGGTGACCTTCTTCGACTCCTATTGCTGCCCATGCGCCATGTTTCGCAAGGAGTGGTTGAATGTTGTCTGGCCTTGCTGCGCAGACCGTCAGCCTTCTCAGGGAACAGCGTTCCTCGATGATTGAGATTAGTCGACCAAATCCTACCAACAAGAGTGGCCGCCCGCCGTTCTCGTAAGCGCTTTCTTCTCGCCACCAACCGGGGCGATCCAATATGGGATGATCGGTAGACCCATGCTTGGCGAGATCTGTAATCGCATAGGCGACAGCAGTCGGCCGAGGTACTCCTGCGCGTATGTCGAACGCACCATTCTCATAGAACCCATCCTGCTTCTGCAACATCGAGTTCCAATCGACTGCGCCAAAAAGCGACCACGCCGTGACCGCACAGATGTCGACCCCACTGTCTCTTGCTGCTTGCGCTGCATTCCATCCATCGACGAGCCAACGCACCTGTTCGTCGCGAGTGGATCCGTTGTGTAATTCCGTTACCGCGATGGGCAGGTGATAGCGGTTCCAGAGTTCGTTGATCCTTTGCTCCAGGCCTGAATCATCTTGGCAGTTGGACCGAACAGCGGCGATATCGACATACCTGTCGATGCCGTTTCCACCTATTTGCTCGTCGGGATACCGATCTATCTTGTCATCGAGCATTCGGTCGCTGGTCAGGTAATAATCAATGCCGATGACATCTGGTACGCAAGGCTCTTCGACTAGAGCCGACAAATGTCGACCATCAATCCCGGCATCCAACAGCCTTCGGTAGAAGGAATGCCTACCATCGACGCGGCCGGCCAAGAGATCCAGGGCCAGCCATCGGCGTTGGTTCTCATGATCCGCTTGGTAAGCGAGCCGCCGAGTTGCAAAAACACGCCCGACGTCCTCTGTCTGCACAAGGCGAGCCGACGGGACATGTTTGTGGATCGCCTTCATCGCCAGCGCTATCGCCCGGCATTGCGCGACCGTCAGCTGCAGGCACGTGGCCTCGTCAGTGCTATGCGGATACCACAGCCCGTATAGCCCGCTAATGCGGGCAGTCGTGAGCGGCTCGTTGATGGGTGTGTACAGCTCTATCCATGGATAGCGTTGTGCAACTCGGCCTGCATATTGAGCGAGCATCTCGGGAAAGTCGGGATCGAGGATTTGGGTCCATGTCGGACCGCTTCCGTGGTGCATCAGCCCGGCTATTGGTCGCATTCCGAGTTCGCTGATGTGTAGCAGGCGCTTGTCCACCCAATTCCAGTCGTAGGAGCCCGACGTGTGCTCAACCATTTCCCAAAGCACTGGGTAGCGAAGCGTTCGGATGCCGAGGCCAGCGATCAGATCGAGGTCCTCAATCCGGTTTACATGCCCTGTTTCATCCAACTGGTTGCGCACCGCCTCGTGAGTGCGGACATGGCTGCATTCCACGCCGCCCCACATCTCGAGCGGATTGTTCACTCGGCGGCCTCAGCCCGGAGCAGCGCGTTGCTTACAGGCAAATTTTTCTGAATTCGAGCGAAGGTCGCCAACGCCTGACCTACCACCTGATCCATGTTGTAGTAGCGATATGTAGCCAGTCGGCCTACAAACCAAACGTCGGCAGTGGCTCGCGCCAGCGCTTCATATCTTTTGTAGAGGGCCTCGTTCTCAGCCCGCGGCACGGGATAGTATGGGTCGCCGATGTCGGTCGGATATTCGTAGGTCAGGCTCGTCTGAGGACTCGTCTGCCCCGTAAGATGTTTGTACTCCGTGATACGGGTGTACTCTTCCGCTTGCGGAAAGTTGACGACAGCGACGGGCTGGAACTGGGCGCAATCAAGCGTCACATGCTCGAACCTCAATGATCGGTAAGGCAGGCGACCAAGACTCCAGTCAAAGTATTCGTCTACCGGCCCCGTATAAATCATGCGCCGAAACGGAATCCTGTCCCGGATCTCCCTGTAGTCGGTTTGCAGCATGATCTTGATTTTGGGGTTGTCGACCATGCGCTGGAACATGCGGGTATAGCCGCCGGCCGGCATGCTCTGAAAACTGTCGCCGAAATAGCGGTCATCGCGATCGGTGCGGGTCGGGACGCGAGCTGTCACCGACTTATTCAATTGAGACGGATCCACACCCCACTGCTTCCTGGTGTAGCCACGAAAGAATTTCTCGTAGAGCTCCCTACCGACTGTGCCTACGACTACATCTTCGGCCGTTCGCACTTCATCCACCGGCTCCCGGTGGGAGAGGAAAAACTGCTCGAGTTGTTCCGATGTCAAATCGAGATCGTATAGCTTGTTGATGGTGTCGAGATTGATCGGAATCGGTAGGAGCTTCCCATCCACCGACGACAGCACACGGTGCTCGTAAGGCCGCCACGCTGTGAACTGCGAGAGATAGTCAACAATCGACTGAGCATTGGTATGGAAGATGTGGGGCCCGTATTGATGAACAAGAATTCCGGCCTCATTGTAGCGGTCATAGGCGTTGCCGCCGATGTGGCTCCGCCTGTCGATTAGCAAAACGCTTTCGTTCCTCTGCGATGCGATGCGCTCCGCGAGCACACTGCCGGCGAAACCGGCACCGACGATCAACCAGTCGAACATGGTCAGGCGCTCCGCCGAAACGGCAATACGTTTTTGGTCGAGCGAGCTTGCTGGATGCGAGCCGCCATTCCAGCCCACGTTCTCTCCCACGACATGTCCAACAGATAGGCATCCACCTGCGTCAACACGTGGTCGCGAGGTCGAGCCAAAACCGACCGAAGTGTCAGCTCAACGTCATCGGCGTCCACGATGTCCACCAGACCTTCGGCGCCATAGGTCCGCACGACGTCCACGACCGCGGTTGAAGCAAGCGGCACGCCCGCAGCAAGAAATTCTGGTGTTTTGGTTGGACTGATGTAGCGGGTGGCTGCATTCAGGGCGAAGGGCATCCATCCGACGTCCCAATGCCTGAGGTACTGGGGCAGGTCAGCGTAATCCTTCCCACCCAGCCAATGCAGATTGTCTGCGGCAGGAAGACCAGCGGGATCTATCTTGACCACCGGTCCGATCATGACGAAGTGGACGTCAGGCATCGCCAAGGCCGTCTTTGCAACAAGGTCGACATCCAGTCGCTCATCAATCACGCCGAAATAGCCCACCCGGGGATGCGGTATATGTTCCTGATCGACCGGGTCCGTTCCTGGACCTCTGGCCTGATGAAAGTGCGTGAAGTCGATGCTGCTGGGAAACGGAAAGATCGCTCGATGCATGCTTCGTTTGGCTTCATAGAGGCTCTGGCCTCCCGTAAACACGACGTCAGCACGTTCCAACAGCTGCCGTTCCAACTCGACGAGTTCAGGTGGCGCGTCCTTGAAAGCCGAAAGCTCGTCCATACAGTCGTAGACGCACACATCACAAAGGAGATGGTCGCTGAAACGCAGTGCCATAGGGGTGTAATACCAGGTGGTCAGCCGCTCCTGGGGGATAGCGGCGACTAGCAGGTCGAGGAACCGGCGTTGGGCCGCGTCTGCGTGCAACTGACTTGTTCCAAGGGGAAGGATCGGCGTGACGACTCTGATAGTCGGCGAAACCTTGTTAGAACGCATAAATGCTTGAGGGACGTCCTCAAAAATGGGTTCCTCGAAATAGACTATATTCTTCGTCTTGGAAGCAAGAGTGAGGAGGTGTTGGGGTCGTTGATGTACGAAATTCCAACGTAGATGCGATAAACACAGAATGGTCGATGGATCTGCTGCCGATATTCTGAGGTTTGATTTTCCGACAGCGATTTCCATTTTAAAGCCCTTTCGACAGGAACGGTGGACGTTCGTACAACAAATGTTAATCACAGCGTTCAATTGTGATTTATTACCCAGGGCTCTAACTTTCCAAAAAGGAACTCGTTCCGCTACGAATCCGATTCACTGGTCGATGCCCACGGACCGGAGAGAGATGTCGATCGGCAGGGCCGAGCGTCCCAACCGCGAGGGGCGCGCAACAATTGTTAATCGTGCGTTAATCGACGCTATTACAAAGCTAACAGCCGATGAAACGAGTCAGGCGCCTCGCATAGGAATTGGACAGCGAATTGGTGCCGGACAGCGATTGGGTGAACCGATGTCGATCAACTTTGAATCGAACGTTTTTCCACTGTTTCATCCAGCCGCTGTGGATGATGTGAAAGATCCCTGTCCTGTCTTCGACGGGAAGCTTTGGCACATGTTCGGCTCGAGCGGCACCGTTGCCAGCGAAACCTGGAGAATTCTTCACGCCACCGCAGCTGATCTCTATGGTCCATGGACGGAACACGGGCCCATCGTCCTGCCGGTTAGCGGGTCGGGCGTAGCCGCTCCCGGCGTCATCCATGAAAGCGGCGTCTTTCATATGTTCATTCAAACCGAATTCATGAAGTCGGGCGGCCGTTGTGAGCATGTTGTTTCCAATGATGGGTTTCATTGGGTCCTTGTCAGTTCGGCGATTCTGGCCTTGCCAGGCACCGATGAAGACGGGATCTACGACCCGCATCCAGCGATCATCGGCGGCAAGCGTTACATCGTCTATTCGGGCATGCCGAAATTTACAAAGGTGCCGCAGCCGGACGTCTATCTTGCACGCAGCCAGTCAGACTCCTGGTTTGGACCATGGAAGCGCGTAGGCAAGATTCTCGACCACACAGAATTGCCACACCACAATCCGCGCCAGCACCCTGACTATGAATGGGGTATCGAAGGGGCCCAGCTAGTCGAGTTGCCGGATGCGCGAATCCTGCTGAACGCAACGTGCTTCCTGCCTGATGGCCCTCGCGGCAGCCGACAGCGCGTCTTCTTCGCTATCGCCGACCGCGTTGAAGGGCCGTATCGCACTTTCGGTCCGGTGCTTGAACCCGGCGAGCCTGGAGAAAATGGACACTCGACCGTTATCATCGAAGGGCGTGAACTGACCTTGTTCTATCAATGCAGGCGCGAAGGCACGAACCATCGTTGGCGCTATGGCATTGCCAAATGCGACCTGGATGGAGCGGTTCTTTCGCAGGTCGCGTGAGCTTTATCTGCCGTCGTCTTGCTTCTTGTTTGACGTCTCTCGATCGGTGCCTAATTCGCCGGCGAACCTCCCGACCTCATCAATTACCTGCCTTCTTCCTTGCGGCCGTGGGATTTTGGCCTGTGGCAGCCGATGTCTTGGCGTCCTTAGAGTGGGCCGCTATCGCCGGACCCGCCCCGGTATCCTTGCGCATGTCGCCGGTCTTCTCTTTCTCTGCCGGCTTCTTGCCGCCGAGGCCGGAGAAATATTTGCCGAAAAAGCCCATCTCATTCTCCTTCGAGTTTTGATGCCGGTGCACGATAAGTGGCGCGGGCGAGCCCGGGTGGTCCACCACCAGGGCTCGCGACGCCAGGATCAATGGAACCCGTCCTCGTCAGGCTGCTTCCGCCGCGACATTCACGGCCGACTCAGCAAGCTCGGTGAGCGCCTCGTCGGTTGCTTTTTCCTCGCCGAGTGTCAGGTCAAGGAGATTGACCGCTTCGGTCAGGCCGAGTTCGGAAGCCCAGGTGCGCAGAGTCCCGTAGCGAGAGATTTCGTAGTGCTCCACAGCCTGTGCTGCCGCGAGCAGGCCAGCGTCGAGGGCAGGGGTCCCCTTGTATTCCTCCATGATCTCGGCGCCCTCCTCGGTGATGCCCATGATGGCAGCACATGTCTTCGCGGCCGGCTTCTTGCCGATCACTTCGAACACCTCTTCGAGACGAGAAACGTGCTCCTGCGTTTCGCCTCGATGCTTTTCGAAAGCAGCTTTCAGATCGGCGCTCTGCGACGCCTTTGCCATCTTCGGCAGAGTCGCGAGGATCTTCTTTTCTGCGAAGTAAATGTCCTTGAGAGTGTCGTGAAAAAGTTCGTTGAGGCCTTTGGACGATGCCTTGTTCGTCGCCATCGCGTTTTTCCTTTTTGTTGTTGTCACCGCCTCGTCGACTGGAGGCGCCCCAATAACCATCCGTTTGACTACTCGTTCCCGGCGGAAGTAAATTTTATGTGTCGCGGAGTTGAAGCTCCTCGTAGGTGCAAGCCGCCACGATCTCGCCGCTTGCATTTCGAGCCCTTACGGCCCATCCCACCGGTGCCTCAGCCTTATCGAGTGCGTCCCTCCAAAGATCCTCTGCAGATCGGTTGACCTCATCCTGAACCGCCTTCAGATTTGGCAAGGATATGCCCGCCATTATCCGGACAATTCCCTTGTCCTGGTATTCAAAAGTGTAGAGCTCAGAAGGTGCCCGGCTCACTGGGATGCCGACAGTCGGCCGACCGAAAGCTACAATCTGAACCATCATTTGCTTCGCAGTTTCAACGAGTTCATTGTCTGCTTTGCCCTCGTAGCCTGGGGCGATGGTGACACTCACCGCTTCGCCGCCTTCGCCGAGAAATTCCACGACGTTGCCGGATATGTCCCGGCGTACCACTGTGTTCATGAGTTCCATTTGACATCTCCTGTCCGTCCGAAAGGCAATGCGTGGAAGGGGTGCTTGTTCCTGTCGAAGTTGAAAGATCGCCGGCAGGTTCAATCATATTCCAGAATGCTCGGCGGGAACCTGCAGGTAGACATTCGCGCTAATAGTCCGCTCGTTTGAGCCGTCTGAAGGCCCGGGGGCGCCCCTTGTTGGTTGCGCCGAGCCTATCCAGAGCCAGGCAGCGTAGCAGCAGATGCGAACAGGCTTTTGATCATCCGTTCAGCTTCGGTTTGCGCTATGCCGATAAGAGCATCAATCTCGTGCATCTCGGCTGACAAGCCATCCTCGGCCAGGTCGCGCCTGATTGCCTTGACTTGGTCTCTCGTCCGTCTGAGAGCCGCCAACTTCAGATTTTCTCCAGGGTGGGGGTGACCGTTGGCATTTTCAACCAGCCGGGCTGAGGCCAAGGCAAGCGAAGCACGGAAGATATATGTCCCGTCTTCATCACGCACCTTAATCCAGAAGAGCCGATTGGGACCGTTTGGGAGTTCCTCACGGGCAATATCAGGCAAGACGCTTACCGCGTAGTCACTGACGTCGGATAGGGAACCACAGATTTCTCCGTCCTCGTCACCTGTAAATTCGTTGCCGTCATGTATATCGCAAAAAGTAGCGCGCCATCTCGACTTCCTCCGATGACGAGCGGGAAAATGCCGTCGTGGAATAAGACATAGCGTAGTGTTAGGTTCCTAACCTCAGGCCTCTTGCGCTGCCCCAAATCTTCTCGGTACACCAGCCGCCGAGTGGTTGTTCGACCGAGGATTCGGATCAACTAGGACTTGGGCCTTTGATCGGCTCCTTGCGAATGATCCATTCGACAATTTCGGCATCGACATGGACGGTGCCCGTCAATTCCCTGAGCAGCTCTGTTGCGTGTTGGTTCCAGCGGCTCTCTCCCACCAGGCCATCGGCGATGGACGACCTGAAGGCCTCTCGCACGATATGAATGTCGAATGCGGACACCCGCACGGGATTGTTGTCTTCCATCTTGGCTCCTTAGGGGGCGGGAGCACAGCGAGCTCTCAAGCGCCGGAGCCCATTGTTGGCCGGCGACAGACCAGGAGACAACCTTCCAGGGACGTTGTCGCGCTCAAATGTTAAGCGGATGGCAAGAACGGGTTTATCGAGGTTCTCGGTTCATGCTGAGATAGGTAGGGTCGAACTCGGCGATTTCCGTTAGTCGATTCCAATCAAGAATGGTGACGATGTGGTTGCCCCAGCTAATGACGCCCACTTTTCGCAAGGCGCTGATCACCCGGTTCATATGCACGACCGAGAGGCCAAGCACGTCAGCCAGTTCGGTCTGCGAAATTGGCAGGTGGAAACTCATGCCGTTCGTCCGCTCCACCACCTGAAGTCGGACGAAGAGTTCGCACACAAGATGCGCCAGATGAGCTGCCTTCGACCGCCTGCCCATAGCCACTATCCATTCACGGTGGATGGCGCCGTCCACCAACGTATTCAGCCACAACAACCGTGTGAGATGGGGAGCCTGCTCGGTAATAGTGCGCAAACGACTGTGGTCGGCAACGACCACGCGGCAAGGCGAAAGCGCAATAATGCCGTGGTCCATTGTCTTCAGGAGGAAGGCGTGAAGATCGACAAAGTCGCCGGGCACCTGCAGTGAGGTAAACTGCCGTCCACCATCCTCCAAGACCTTGTATCGCGCCGCCAGGCCATCGAGGATCAGTGTGCTGTAGGTGGGCCTCGAGCCGACCGAAACCAGATCCTGTCCGGTCGCGAAATGCTTCTCGAAGACCATTGCGCCTGCCAGCAGCGCCTTCTCCTCGTCCGAAAGTGCATCGTGCTGGCCAAGGTTCAGGTAGAGTGACTCAAGCATTTCGGCTCCGTGACACACGCCCGTATGGGACTAGAGGTCTGGAGGGTCAGGCTCCGCGCTCGATCAAGCACGGCCAGTGTGTTTTGCATCATACCCGGATGCAGGATCTGCACTGATGCTTCTGCTGGTCGCACCTTCCCTCGTCTCCTTATGTCGAGCACAACTCTGCCCCCCTCGGAGAGTTCCATTGCTTTGACGACGCGGCGATCGAAGATCGACGGTAAGATTCCACTGGCACATCGAGCATTCGGATGAAGGGCTCAAAGTCGGAAAGGCGGAAAGCGCGGCCATTTGCGACCACGCCGGGCAATCAGCGCGAAGCTTTGTAAAGCTTGGCTGCGATTTCCATCATTTCTTCGGGCGCATAGTCCGGAGTGAATGCAGAGGGCACGCCGCTGAGCTGATGGATCTTGCCACCGTCCGGCATCCCTTCGATAACTTCCAGTTCGCCAGGCGGGTCACCGGGCAGCGCCATCTCACCCTGGCCCCAGATTCCGGCGATATCGGTGTAGTCCTCCGGGCTGAACGTATAGAGGCGGCGATGCGAGCCTTCGTCGAGGTATTTCTGACACTCCGGAATGTTGCCGAGGTAGATATTGGGCGTTGGTAGCATCTTCTCAATTTCGACGCCTGTCAGATTTTTGATGGCCAGCGCATATGCGTGTGCGTGCACTGATCCGCGCACCAAAAGATACCCGCAGATTTCGCGACCAGTTGCATCTGTCAAGGATTCGTAGACCCGCAACTTGTGCAGCCGGGCGCCGCATTCGAGATGAAAATTATGAAGGAGATCGACGATAACATTTCCGGTCGTCGTGACGAAATCCATATTCCAGGATGAGCCATTGGCGTTCATTGGCATGGCGCCGCCGGCGTTGGAAAAGAAGGCTCCCGCAAGCCGAACGTCCTTCATCGCTTCGTAGGGAGCGCCGGAGATGTCTCCGCCATCCTCCTCATCGGCGCCCTCAAGGTCGGGGCCATTGTTCAACATCGCGACGCCGTTGCTAACCAATTCGACGTGCCCGAGTTCCTCGGCGGTGATTGCAGCGACGAGGCTGTAGAATGGCTTCAGCTTGGACTTGCTGCGAAAATTGAAACTCTGGAACAGGTAATTTCCAAGAGTCGACATTTCACCATATTTTCCGCCCAGCAATTCTTGCAAAGCAGCACCGGCATTGGGATCCGCCAGGGTAGGGGCGGGGAGTTCTATTTGTAATTTATCGACACGTAAAAACATTTCAGTTTCCTTGGTTAGAGTTCACTGAGGCGCAACTGCTATGCGACAGTGATGTTCCCACCAGAAAACGATTGATGTCCATTTGACGATTTTTGGAGTCGCAATTCGATTTGTTTGACTAGCGAAAACCGGTAAAACGTTCAGACTCATAATAAATGGCATCATGACAGAGAACTATAACGCAGATTTCGACTGCATAACCGCAGAACGCGGATGGTCATGCGATTCAAGGGGCCGATTCCTGGTAATTTAGCGTTCCCAGCCTAAAACGGGATGATGAGGTATTTAGCCATCGGTCTGCTGGCTTCTTCAGGGTACGACCTTCCGACAGCCATGGAAAATCCGTGAAACTCGTCTGTCGCTATCCAAAGAACCTACCGGCCGAAACTTAGTGCTTCGGCCGGTAGACGTGATCAAACCCGGTTGACGTCGCGAGCGCCGTCGCGGCCAAATTCCTCTGGCGTGTAGTTCTCAGCAGCGGCATCAAACTCGTTCCAGCCGCCCGCCTGATATTTAGAGCGGCGTTCATCGAGATTCACTTTGCTCTGGCCCAGGATCCTCTCGGCATCAGCGACAAGGTCCTCGTCGACCTTGGCTGTGACCAGAGTTCCACCGCGGCGCACGCCCTCTGCATAGACGTTGGCATCCTCTTCCGGCACGCCGGAATCAGTGAGGGCGCCGACGATGCCGCCCGCAGCCCCTCCAACGGCCGCGCCGCCCAAGGCGCCGACAGCAGTGGCGGCCAGCCATCCGGCAGCCACGACCGGACCGACGCCCGGAATGGCCATGATGCCTAGGCCGGTGAGCAACCCGCCAGCACCGCCGATGACGGCGCCAACGCCGGCACCGCCGGCTGCATCTTCTGCGGCCTTGGAGCTGTCGCCGTTGTCATACCATTCGGTCGAGTTGCTGGCGACGATGCTGATATCGGAATGGGGGACGCCGCTGGCTTCCAACTGGCCGACAGCATCGGAGGCGTCATCGTAATTGTCGAATAGTCCGGTTACGGTTTTCATGTCTTTGATCTCCTCGATCTCTGTTTCAGTTGGTGCCGGCAACGATGTTGCCCTTGTAGTCCAGCGCCACGGTGGTGTTCTTGCCGTCCTTGTTTGCCTGGCCTCGCCAGATGCCCTGATCGTCCTTGGTTAGCTTCGACACATCCGAGAACCCGGCATCCTGGATGCGGGTTTTGGCCTGGTCCTCGGTGAAGCTGTTTGCGCCGGAAAGCGGAGGAGTCGGATCTGGCGCGTCACCCACCGTGGCGGTCGGCGTCTCGGAACTTGTCGCTGAAGGCTCGGTGCCCATAGTCGCCGCGATCTTTTCGATCATCTCCTGGTGCATCTTGAGCGTCGGGACGGTCTCCTGCGCGAAGGTTTTCAGCTGGGCGTTGTCGCCGTCCTGGGCATAGCTCTCGAATAGCTTGACCGCATCGGAATGCGCATCGCGCTGCATCTGGACATAGGTTCCGTCCACCGGGTCCTTGCTGTTTTGCAGAGCGTCCAGCTCGCTCTTGTGCTTGGCGTCCAGTTCCGTCGGCACCTTCAGCTTCTGTTCGCCGGCAATTGTCTCGAGCTTGGCGTTGGCCGCGCCATGATCGTCGATCATCTTCCGCGCGAAGTCCTTGACACCTTGATCCTGAGCCCTGCCTTCGACGATCTTGCTCGTATCCACTTCGAACATGCCGCCGATGGCGGCCTTGTCGACGAAGTCTTGCGCATTGTCTGCAGCGAAGGCCGGCAGTACGAAGGTCATAGCTGTAGCGGTGGCCAGTGAGGCCAAAAGCAATCGGATTTTCATGAATAGTGGATCCTTGTTAGGCACACATGTGCTATGGACCCTAACAAGCGCCTGACGGCTTTGTTCCGAACGATATGCGATAAAACCAGGTTAATCTCTTCGCTTGGTTGCTCGCATCCGAAGGTAACTTCCCTCGATAGACAGGGGCAAAGGCTTCCACTGGGGTTGACCCTTGGTAAGTTTGCTATTGTGCCGCACGGCAACGATGTTGTGCGAGTGCATTGCGCACCATAACGGTAGACAGGATACGCATTTGCGAAATCTCTCAGATACGATTGCCCGCCTTGCGGCGACGCGTAGCCGACCGGGTTTCTCCGAGCCACCCGGCCATACGCGTTTTTCCGAGATTGCCGAGTTCGGTTCCAATCCTGGCGCCTTGCGAGCACGCCTCTTCGTTCCCGACAATTTGGAAGATGGAGCTGCGCTGGTAGTCGTCCTCCATGGTTGTACCCAGAGCGCAGCCGCCTATGATCATGGTTCCGGCTGGTCGCAACTTGCGGTCGAGCAGGGATTCGCCGTTCTCTTCCCCGAACAGCGACGGGCTAACAATGCCAATCTTTGCTTCAATTGGTTTGCGCCTGGAGATATCAAGCGCGGCGGGGGGGAAGCGCTCTCCATCCGCCAGATGATCGAGGCGGTGGTCGAAGCGTATGGGCTCGATCGTGAGCGAATTTTTATCACTGGCCTTTCGGCTGGCGGCGCCATGGCAAATGTGATGTTGGCGGCCTATCCGGAGGTATTCGCTGGTGGCGCGATCATAGCAGGGCTTGCCTATGGCATCGCGTCGACAATCCCCGAAGCCTTCGATCGCATGCGTGGTCATGGCGGCCCGTCCACTGCAAGAATGCAGCGGCTGTTGCGTGAAGCAGCATCCCACAAAGGACCCTGGCCTAAAATCGCTATTTGGCAAGGGTCATCCGACAACATAGTCGTGCCTGCCAACGCGGATGCGATCGTGGCGCAATGGCAAGGGGTTCACGGCGTGGACGATTTGCCGGCGCACACAGAAAAAACCGGTGGCAAAACGAGGCAAATATGGTGCGACGTCAACGGCCAAGAGGTGATAGAGAAACTTACCGTTGCCGGTATGGGACATGGCACTCCATTGAAGACAGCCGGTGATGATGGACTAGGCGCGGCGGGGCCATTCATGTTGGAGGTCGGGATATCGTCCACGCGTGATATAGCCAGTTTCTGGGGCCTCGGAGTGTCAAGTGACAAGCGCACGGCGACGCAAGATGCCAAAATGGTAACTGCACCCGCTACAGCCTTGCAAACTAATGGTCTGGCAGAGAAACCGCACGTGGTTCGACTTGAACCGCAAGAACAATCGCAGCGACCTGCGCCGCCGCGAAATTCTGCCGTCGGCATCACGAAAGTAATCGAGGACGCTCTCCGCGCGGCGGGGTTGACGCGGTAGCTCCTGCCATCCTAGGTCCCCAACATCGGGGTGTGATGCAATCAGCGGACGAGATTAATGTCGCTGATCACGATGGTCTTGCCCGTCGCCGGGTCTTTGTCCATCGTCGTCAGACGCATTCCATTGCTGCCGACTTTTTCCAGCTTCAATTGAGCCGATCGGTCCCCGTTGACCTCTTTCGCCCAGTGAATGCCAAGGATCAGAGCGCTGCCCGAACGCTTGCCATTCAGACCGGCAGGGCCAGTACTCGAACCAGTGTAGATACCGGTATAGGTTTTGCCATTGGTTTTGACGTCGGCTCCGATCGCCCGCGAGAAAACCACATAACCTGTACATTTGCCATCTAGCGACAACGTGTTGTCAGTCGCTTGAGAAGCAAATTTGCAGTTGATCGCAATCGGCTTGGAGTCAGCCTCCACCTTGACTGTGCCCTTGCCGGACCAGCTTCCGCCAAACGATTTCAGGAAGTCGGCGTCAGTGGCATGAGCCGGCCCCGCCAGGGAGAACATTGCTGCGGCCAGCAGCCCAGTTGATTTTTTCAAACGTAAAAGTCCCTTCAATTGATTGGAGCGGAATGGAGGTAAAGCTCGGATTGGGCCGCCTAAGCGCTCGCTACAGTCTTCTCTATGTCCTGCACCGAATGACCGGTGAGATCCTTAGCGATTTCTCCGATCAGCACGGCCGAGAGCTTTTGATGATAGTGCTTTCGAAGCTCCCCCAGCGTTCGGGGGGCCGCGATAATGATCAGGTCGGCGATTTTCCCGCCTAGCACCTGGCGGTTGAGCAACTCGGCGGTCCCAGCGGCGAAACTATCTTCCTCGATTTGACCGTTGTCCGGATTGGCGGAGCTGCTCTGGTGACGTGCACCAGATCCCTTGTTCTCGTTAGTCACGTCTTCGACCACCGAGGCTGTCAGCTTGGGATTGGCTTCGTCGCCTGAATTGCGAAATAAGTTCAGCCTCTCGCCGTCAGCCACCGCGACGGTTGCTCCCTTGGGAATGTACATATTTTATTGTCTCCAAAATTGCGCCAACGGACGGCTGGTCCAACTGGACGCCTTGTGACGTCAGTCCCAACGTCTCAAATCGCTATTGGATGCCTTGGCTCGGAGCTTTTCGCTGAATTGGGCTCCAGAGAGACTGCGTTCCCTAGAACGTCGTTCAATTTGGAACTGCTTTGCCAGATAAGCGAAACGCGGGCGGTGTGGGACAATGAACGAGGTCAACAGCCGTGCTTGGAGGATGCTCACTTCGGGGTAGAACCGAAGACCCGTGCCAAAGCCGCTTGCAGCGTCTGCGTCGCATCTCCCGCAATCGATTGGATGCACAATCAATCCGGCAGGACGGCCTTCGGCCCTAGACTCCCCGTCGAGCCCGAAGGACGCGCACGCTCGACGGTCGCAGGAACTTTAAGCTGCCTTTCTGAGTTGGTCGGGTCAAAGGAGAGGCATCATGTCTACGAAACCCGACATCCAAAATGCTCGCACGTCCAAAGGCTCTACAAGGAAGAGCCCGGAAGCAGACGCGCAAGGCCAGTCTGAGAAAAACCACGAGGGCGGAAAGAACGATGGTGTTTCGAGCGCCAACCCCCGGATCTTGTCCGGCAAGGACGACGGCGACGCCACGTTCCCTCTGAAGCGCAGAAAGTAGGTCGTCATTGGCGGCGCGCCATGTGTTGCTGAGCCGCGAGACTGCCGCTGGGGCCTCAGGAAGAATCTGACTTTGTGAAACCTTTAGCCACATCGTCCAGCATCCCAAGGGCTGCACTCTGCTTCGTAGGCTGAAGCACTCGTTGTGCTGCGGCAGCGGCTTTAAACGCCGCAAATGCAACCGCCGGATTGCACGTCCCGTCTTTGGCTCCGGCAATCAGCCGACCAGCGTCCTTGAAAACAGCAGCTTGCTTGTTGGGCCACTGTGCTTGCAGGGCGATCTCGGCTTCGTATAGCGAAGAGACCACCATTGATTGGCCATCGAGAAACTTAACCGTTAGCGGAAGAAATTTGCCCATGCCCGCATCTCCAATTTTTTGAGCGGCATAACGGTGCAGGAGCATTTTGGTTGCGAGCAGGAACCTCTCTTGGCGGGACGAGTTGCCAAGCACCCAATTGGCATTTCTCCAACCCTCCCCCGATCGGCAAAGCCCGCCATTTCACAGCAATGGCGGGCTTTTTTTTGTTGGACTGGGAACCTGGATAGCAATGGCGGGTTGGGGCAGCGAGGGCGCGCGCCGGAAGGTGTACGCTTGGATCCATCGCCCATCTTGCCGAGTCGGCGCGGGCCATCTCACCGGAGTTTGGACATGCCGAAAAACATCCCCGAAATTGAAGCTCGCCAAGGTGGATGGGGCCGCCACGGTTTCACAATCCTGATATCGGCACTGCTCCTGACGGCAGCCGCTTGGGGCATCGCTGAGCTCTACGGGGAGCAGGCAAAGACACCATCTACGGAACAAGGCGGGGGGCCGGCGTCTACCGGCCCAGCCTCTCCGTCGGGCGATCTTGTAAAATCGAAGACAGACACTATGAATGTCGAGCCGGTCGATCAGAACCCCAAGGTCGATAGGAGTCCGACTCCACAATCGAGCACAGGCGGAGACCAACAGGGCCTACAGCCGGCGCAGCCGGCCGCGCCTTAGGTTACGGAGTGAGCGCACGCGGCAAGATGGCCTGTCGAGGATTCCCTTGAGTCACTGCGCGCCGTCTCCCGCGCTCAGTAGAATCATTTCCAGCCCTTACTATGGCATCGCCGTTAGCTGCCGCCCCTTCACATATGTTATTGACCAACTTCATCACGCGGTCGCTTAATTCCAGCCAGCAGCGGGACGAAACGGCCACCGATGCTGGGAGCATAGACGCTCTCGCCGCTCCAAAGGGGTCGCAGAGATGTTTCGAAACTGCCATTGCGGAATTCAACCTGAAGAGATTCAGCTTTTGCAACGGGTATTTGATCAGCTTTGTGCAGACGTGGGTCTTCAAAGGGGTTCGGAAGAGGCTGAACTGATCGGAGCATCATTGATTGAAATGTTCCAGGCCGGGGTGCGCGACGAAGCCCGGCTGCTCGCACAAGCGCGCGTCCGGCGACGCGAAAATCTTATGTGCATGGTTTAGCAGATTGGCTCAACGACGGGTCGATAAGAAAAACTTGAACGGGCTGACCGTGAGTTTCGGCTCGCCGTAGAGGCTGAGCGGAAAGCACGACAGGAGAAGACTGCTCAGCTGCGTGAGCGGCGGTTGGCGTTGAACATCAAACCTCAGGGAAATTTCCGGCTGAAAGCTAGTTCTTAATCCGCTGCCATCACTTTATTCCGAAAGGCTACCGCCTCCACAAACGCCCGCGCAGCAGCGTCACACCGTCTTCGAGAAGGTCCATTCGCAAAGAGAAGCACCTCGGCCGCCTTAGGCGAAAGCCCCCACTTTCTGGCAAAGTAGCTGGCATCGTACGGATGGGCTTCGGAAATCAGGTTCCGGGTTCGGTTCGCTCTTCCCATCGCTCGATCTAAGCCCTCTGGCGAAACGAGGGCCACAACATATGTGAATACAGCAAACCTAAAATGATACGCAAACAAGGAGGTGCCGTTCACTCCGCAGCGGCTGCCGCAACCTTTCGAAGGTGAAGGTAGTTGGGATTCCAGCCCGCTTCGCTTTCCAGCCTCTTCGAATTCAGAACTGTGAGCTGATTGCTTTCGAGGCTGATGAGCGCCTTGCGCCGCAACGACTGCAGCACTCGATTCATGTGGACTGGGGTCATGCCCATGGTGTCAGCCAATTCCACCTGCGTAAGAGGCAGCGTATATTTCTGATCGCTCACCAGCCCCACCGATCGCAGTCTTGCCAAAAGCTCACAGAGCAAATGAGCTACCCTCGGCTCAGCTTCCCTCTGCCCGATGTTGACCAGCCACTCCCGCAGCGTGCCCTCATCAACCATCGTGCTTAGGAGCAGGCCTCTGGCGATGTTGGGGCGATCGAGCAGTTCCAAGACGACCGTACGCGGAAGATCAACGATCTCACATGTTGATAATGTCCCAAGCGAATGGTCCATATGATCAAGTAGGAAGACGTGTAGATCGCAGATGTCACCGGGGACGAGGTAGGCCATTATCTGGCGCCGCCCATCTTGGAGAATTTTGTAGCGGCAGGCAAAGCCCTGAAGGACTAAATGGACGTCGCTTGGTTTCTCGCCTTCGGATATCAAATCGACATGTGCAGCGACAGTGCGCGTCTTGCTAATGACGGAGTCCAGGAGCGCAAGATCGATCTTATCGAGATGCATGAAATTGCGAAGTTTCCGGCTGAGAAAGTTGGGGGCCATATGCAAACCTGTCGTGACGCGTCACCTGAGATTTAAGGCCAAATCCGGCTTTCACCTTAACATAGGTTAGCGCAGCCCTAGCAACGAATCTCCTGCTGCCCTATGTTGAGTATGGTTCGTCGCGAATTGTAAGGATTGACTTCCCTTTGTCTGTTGCTGCGGCGGAAGCCAGAACCCTGCGCGGGATCGGCCGGTCAATCGGTTTCTTCGCAAACCGAGGACGATGGCGGTGGCCAGATTCTACTTCGACGTTCAAAGAGACGAGATTGACGAACCCGATTTGGTTGGGACCGAACTTCTCGCGCGCACTCTCGTGCCGGATTTGGCGCTGGAGTTGGCGCTAGAAATTGCCAGGGAGGCATTGCCTCGAATGATGAAAATCATCATCTCCGTGCGTGACGGTGAGCCCGCTCCTGTTTTTCAGGCCACCCTGCTTCTTGACGGCAAATGGCACCGTTGAACAGATCGCAGATCAGGACCAGCTCGTGATCCCAAGTTTAGTGCCAATCCCGGGACGGGAAAGGCCAATTGCTTGGGCGCCTTGAGGAAGGAAGTGCTCCACCACTTTGCACGACGCCACTAATCAGGTACCGCCCGGGTACCAAGAGCTGCTAACTCTGTCATGGTTCGCATCCCGGTTCCCGGTTCTTTAGGATTCTCGCTTCTCGCAGCAATGATGATCGTTCAGGCCCGATTAGCTGTATAAGCTCCAGTGCCTGTTCAAAGGTTATACCGGTTTCTCGTGCAAGCGCTTGCGCTTGGAGATCCTGCGGCCGAGAGCGTCCCGCATCGTCTTTGTCGCCCATCACCGCTTCTCCTGATCATCAGTCAGGAAGCTTTGATGCCGACACTTGTTCCCAAGAAATTATGTCAGCGGGACCTTTCATCTGCGAAACCTTCTAGCTGCGCGGAAACTCGGCCACATGCGAGGTGAGGAAGACGTTGTCTCGCCGCGGGATTTTAGCGACGAAAACTAATGATCGCGCTGACGATTGCTTCTCATCGCTACCGCAGCCCGGAATGCACGGGCAGCTGCGTCACAAGCGATCTTTGAAGGGCCATTCGAAAAAAGTATCACCTCTGCCGCCTTCTGCGTCAGCCCATACTTTTCGGCGAAGACATCAGCATCATAGGGATGATCGTGAGCTTCAGGGTCTGCACTGGCTTGGGCTTTTCCCATTGTTGATCCTATTTCCTGTTCCGGGCTTTTCCGCGATCTCAACGAAGCCGAAATCTCCTGATGAGGCATTCGCTTTCTTCTTGCGGGCGAAAGCACCTACATCCAAGCGCCTTTGCCGGATGGGCGGCGACCTGGCTAGACAATAGAGCCTTTTAGAGACTGCGCGCCCTCATTTGATATCAAGCGCTGCGATCGGAACTTAATGCCGTTAGCCGGCTTGAGGGCGATGAGCAAGCGCGGCATCGATTTCCTGCACAAGTGGATTGAAAACAATATTCCCGAAACTGCGAGCTTCCCGACGGCGTCCCGGCGGACATTGCTCGTCTCCCCAAGCCGTTTCTGGAGGATGACTTGGAGAGGGGCCATAATCTCCGCTCTAAAGGCATGAGGCGCATAATACATTACTTGTTCCTTAAGAGAACCACACGCAGGATATTAGCGGACCATTTGGATTGCCGAGCCTGATGGCAGCTTCGTAGACATTGCAACACCGGCATCACATCGCGCCTAGAGTTCCTTCCTGATGAACTCTCGTGCTGGCTTTGCGGCCAAGCAACGATGGCGCGGATAAAGCGAACCTACCGTGTCGGACAATAACTAGTAGTGCTGTCTAATACTTTCGCTTGATCGTTGGCCTTCGGTTGTCGTTGGGGTGTTGCTTGTTGCAGCTTTTCACTTGTCGTTGCGCTTGCCGGTCCTGGGCTAAGCCTAGGTGGTTTAGACCCGTTCCCGGGAGCCACTGTTGGCCTCTTCACCCTCTGGTACCCAATCGGTCTCGGTGCCACTTCGGCGTCATCGCGGGAGTGCCGATGCGATCGCGATTGGAGGTGGTTTGAGAACCCAGACCTGCTGCAGCAGGAAAGCGGAAAGGGAAGTTGGGAGGTGGGCTGGCTCTCACCAAGAAAAATTTTTGTCGCCGAGGAACCTGAGGGTCTCGGGCTAGTTCGTTTTGGAGTGGAGGAGATTGCATCATGAACAGCGTTATTTATCTCATCGGCCTTGTCGTCGTTGTGCTTGCGATCCTCTCCTTCCTCGGATTCCATTAGGAGATACCATGCCACGCAAAGACGATCAGGGCCCTAAGCAGGCCGATTTCGAAACAGCAAAGAACGAGTTGTCCGATCGCTTTCAGCAGGAAAAGCAGACTGCGACAGAGACGCTGCATGACGCTCGCGACGAACTCACGAGGAAAGCCGGTGACTACGCTTCGGAAGTTAAGCAAGCGCTATTCAACAAGGCTGAAGGGACACAGCGTGATGTCAGCGCCAACCTGAGCGCCTTTGGCGGAGCGTTGCGAGCGGCAAGCGAGCATTTGGCCAACAGCGACCAACGCACCGCTTCGAAGTTCGTCCTTGATGCCGCAGGCGGCCTCGAGCGACTTTCTTCTTCCGTGAAAGACAAACCATTCGAAGAAGTTCTTGGTGAGATCCAATCATTCGGCAGGGACAACCCAGGGGCGTTGATCGCCGGTTCAGTGTTGGCAGGCTTGGCGCTCGGGCGATTTATCAAGAGTTCGCCCCAGTCTGCGTCGGCCGAAGCAAAACGCCAATCGCAAACCGATTGGGCTTCGCCAAATGAAAACAAAACTGTGCAGCAGGCCGGCGAGCCTGCCGATGACTGGAGTAACGCAAACCCTGGAGCAAACCCATGACTGACAACCAGGACAACCGCAGCCTCGCCACGCTTGTAAGCGATCTGGCACAGCAGGTTACGACTTTGCTTCAGACCGAAGGCAATCTGCTGCGGGCGGAAATGTCGGAAAAACTGAGTAAGGCAGGCGCGGGTGCAGTCGAGATTGTCGGAGGCGCAATATGTCTTCTGGCCGCTTTGGTCGTGCTTTTGCAAGCGCTCGTGATCGCCTTGGCGAATGTCGGGTTGGGGGCCGGATGGTCCTCGCTATTGGTCGGCATAGTTGTCGCGGCACTCGGAGCTATTCTCATGCGCTCCGGAATTGCCAGCATGGCCCCGTCCGAGCTGACACCCGATCGCACACAAGACCAACTTAAGCGCGACGTGCGCGTGATCAAGGAACAAATAAGATGAGCGACAAATCTGCAGCCGAGCTTGAGCGGGAGGCCGACATTGCTCGAGCGAAAGTGTCTGACACTGCGGATTCGATCCGCAACAAAATGAGCCCGGGCCAATTGATCGATGAATTTGCCGGAATATTCACTGGCGGTGACGGATCCGCAATGCTCGGTAATCTTAGGGCACAGGTCAGGGACAACCCGTTGCCACTCACGCTCGTTGGCGCAGGGCTGGCTTGGTTGATGCTTGGAAGTGGCGCGTCGCATGGAAGCGCTGCCACCGGTGCATATCGGGCCGGTAGAAACGCTAACGACGTATCCCAGGATGGGGACCGTGATGATGATGACTTCGGCAATGAAGTTTCCGGAATCGGAGTAAGGGTTTCTGACGCCAGTAAGCTAGCTGCATCAGTGGTAAGCGATGCAGCCGGGGTAGCAGTCAACGCGACAACAGACGCGGGCGAGAGACTGAAGCAGACTGCAGCGCAGTTTGCCTCGAGTGCAGGAGATATGTCTGCTAGCGCGCGGCATACAGTACAGGAGGTGTTCCAGCGCGAGCCTCTAGCTATCGCAGCCCTCGGCCTTGCAATCGGCACCGCGATTGGGGTGATGCTCCCCCACACCGCCATGGAGGACGAGCAACTCGGCGAATACCGCGACAAGCTGCGCGAGTCTGCTCAGAATGTTTTCGACAAAGGTCTGGAGCAGGTCAAGGAAGTCGCGGCCGAGGCATATGAAACGGTCAAGGACGAGGCTGACCGCCAAAGTTCGAGCGGTGACGCGGAGACATTGGCGGGGCGTGTTGGCAACGTCGTCAGATCGACTGCACACAAGACCGAAGAGGCCATTCGAGAGCGCGTGCTCGGGTCGGATGAGGCGTCCAAAACGACGTAGCGCACACCGGTTAGGTTTGCGTTAGGCATTGCGGGTTGGCAAGGATCGGAAGGTGTACGCCATCTTAGTCGGCCCGCGTTCGCGGTGGTGGTCGCCGGCCGCTGATCGGGCGTATCGAATTGCGGTTGGGCCGAGCGCCAAGTTCGCGAAGCGAAAATAGGCACGTCTGCGAGAACAACCGCTCACTCAATGCATCGAAGGCGCCGAACCAGGACCGGCGAGCCGCCGGTCGTGTTCTGGAAGACCGAGGCGAAAGATTGTTGAAGTGTATTGAGAGTCGCACGTTCCCAGGGTCCAACGCCATTCCAAGCCCTCTCAAAGGGCCGCGAAAGCTAAAGGGGAGCTTCGCTTTCTATAGCGAAAGTGGAACCGGATCGGTGTTCGGAGATTTTACCTTCAATGCATCATGCATAGGAGATCGCCAAGTGTTCAGCGATACCGAAACCCGCTTAGTTGAAACTGGCCTAATTCTAGCCGTGCCGCTCTCTGTCGCGATCGTCGTTCTCTCTGTCTGGCTTACGTCGGTATAAACAAAAATGTGGCCATTCGTCCCGACCCCTCCTGCCGAAAAGGGAGTGCTCATGAGGAGCGTTTGCCTAGTGCGTTGGGCAGCCGCTGCTTAGTTATTTCTGTCGTGAGAGCTTGATGAGTACACGCGGCATTTCCTCGGCAAACGGATGACTGAGTATTGCCGGACGCTATCACCGCGATCCCTAGAGCCATCAGCGATCCGCGCGGCTTGGCCACGAAAGCCACTGAAGGAACGGGATCGCCCCCAGGAAAAATCGCCGGAGGTTGGCAGCGTGTTCAAGGTCATTCTTGCCGCCATGCACTACAAAGATGGTGGACTTGGATGAACAAGATCCTTTTCGTCGCGGCCGATTTTCTGTCACGCCCGCCGGGCTTCTATGTAATGGTCATAGCGATGGTGGTCTGTAGCGCCTTGGTGCCTTTCGGCCTGACGAATGTCGTGACTTACGGCCTGTCAGTAGCAGCAATCATAATCACCGGCGTCGTTTTGATACAGGGCTACCGGGACACTGCCGCCATTCACGCCAAGCTCGATGAGATCATCGTTGCACTCAATGAAACGCGAAACGACGTTGTCGGGCTAGAACACGCCGACCCGAAAGAGATCAAGGCGAGGTTGGCCAAGGTTGAAGCAGAAGCCGCCGGGCGCCCCGGAGATCGCGCAAGTCCGTCATAATAAAACCATCGGCCTTGAGTGACGAAAGCGGCATTTCTGATCCTAGAGGTCAATTCCGCCGCGCTTGCACAGATCGATGACCGTAACTCGAGTGGCTTCGTCCTTGCCTAAGAGAACCAACATGAAGCGGCCACCAGGCTCCATGACTCCGATAAACGGAATTGAGCCGGCTTCTGCCCTGATCACAAAGCCACAGACGTTCAGCAGGTCTTTATCGGTGCGTGTAGCCTGCACTCCGGAAAATTGGGCCGATGATGGAACTTTCGAAACCTGTCGGACGGCGGCCTCCATAGTCTCCACTTCCGAGTATGAAAGTGGATAGAATTCCCCCCGCTCAATCTCGCCGGCAGGGACCGCCACAGCGCCGCCAGCGAAGATAATGCCCGCCAAAAGCCGCCGCATGAATTCCTCCCTATCCTCCTACACAGCATCGCGTAAAGGCTTCCATTATTGGCCCTGGGCAAAGCAGAACTCATATACGCGTCGCAGATCCTCGTCGGTCACCCTGACCCAGATATGCTCGGCAGTCCGAACTGTTACGTTGCGGCCAGTAGCGTTGCGCGCTGCCTCCTCTGGCGTTCCGGCCCTCACCACGTGCCACGTGGTGATCGCATCGCCGATCATCTGTTCAACATAGTATTCTTGCACGGGACACCGTTTAGATCGACCTATAGTTGAACATTCGACCCCATGTGCATGTTCCAAGCGGTGATTGATTTTTAGGGTCGAAAGTAAGCCGATGTTTGCATACTAACTGGCGAGGCGATTCGCTTGCGGGCCGTAAGGCGTAGTTTTCAGTATCGCCCGCACCTTGCATTGCAAACGGACGCTTGGAAGCCAACTCAGGTGCTCCCGCCATAGTTGGGGGAGACGGACCGGCAGATGTCAATTCAGAAACAGGATTGCGGCTTTCGACTGCGACATCCTTCGTAGTGCCTTCTGGACAAAACCTGCGAGACAATGTTGGAGATGTCGGGAGCCCGCAAAGCAAGCGATAGCGACCTAACGACCCAACCCATTCTTCGGTCGCTTGGAAGCCCGTCGTTCCTTAGGGAGGGGCGGGCTTTTTTCTGCATTAGCGGAACCTGATATTTGGCGATTGGTTTCAATAGTGGCAGCACCCCCTCGCTGCTGGTCAAGAATGGCAAACCTTGACCGGGCCCGCTTCCCCGCCAGAGGGGCGGGCCCACCGGGCTCCGACCACAGGAACGCCAAGTACGAACGGAGTAAAGAGCCAGCGGGCTCTTTCTTTATGCCGCTCGGCGATAGCCGGCCGCAAATTCCTTATGGGCGACCGTGAATTCAAACACGGCAGACGCTGTTTCATCGACCACTCGAAACCAATGCTCTTCGGAGGTTCGGGGGGCTATCGGGCGCCCCGTGACACCCTCCACGGCAGCAATTGCTGAAGTGGTGTGACGGCGCTTCGTGCGACAACTTGATCGTCGCCCATCTCGTCGACTTGGTAGGCGCCATAGGCGTCTCCTTTGGACGGGAAAGCGCGCTTGCTCCGCGCACATCGACAGACTTTGCCGGGCCAAATCAGGCGTCGGGATCAAGCGACCGTGACCTGCACAGGGGGCGAGACCGTGACCTGCGCAGGGGGTGAGATGATCGCCTGGTGCGCAAACGGGCAATTGCGACGTTTCCCTAATTTTCGGGACTGTCCGGGGCCGGCAGGCTTTGTCACCGCGGCTACCTTGATCCGAGCGCCTTGGCTTCTCGTTCCAGCGTCTCGCGATCATTGCCGTGCTTGGCGATAAGCTCCCTCACCTCCGGAATAGTCAGTCCGAACTTACTGGCGAAGTAGCCAACCTCATATTCCTCGTCGCCTGCAACTCTATTTCGGTCGCGGAAATCGAGTTTGGTCTTGTTGTCGGGCATTGTTGTTTTCTCCTACCCCTGAAAACAGAGATGCAAGCTTAAAGTTCCCCGGCAGCGGCAGGTATAGGTCAACCGCCCCAACTGGCATCGGTTGTCGGAGTTGGATCGAGTTGCTTTGCCGCGGGGCCACCGGACTTTTGTGCCTGCACTATCTTGGCCACCCGCAGCATAGCTCCGCGATGGGGCCCTACCAGCTCGATGAGCATCAGCGCCTCGTCAACGGTAATCCCAGTCTCACGGGCGAGCGCATTCGCCTGAAGTTCCTTTTTGTGATCAAGGTCGGCCAGTTCGTTGTCCATTGCCCGTAGCCCCTGCGCTATCAAGCTAGGGACGTCAGAGTTGTTCCCCACGAAGTTACCGAGTACATTCTGGAACCTAATATAGCCGTGCGAACTGAGTTGCGTTCGGGACGTGTGGCTCCAAAGCTTGACGGCGAGCCCGTGGCAGGTGTTGGTAAAGCCAGGCCCGTGAGTGACCGGCTGGAGGGCAGAGCTTGACGAAACCGGCGTTAGCGAGCCGCCCGCCGGAACCTAATGTCGTAAGCCGGCTTAAGTGCGATGAGCAAACGCGGCATCGACTTCCTGCACAAGTGGATTGAAAACAACCTTCCCGAGACGGCGAACGCCGATGCGGTTTCGATCGACGAGCTAACGCACAAACTGATTGCTGACGCCAAGGCGGTCGGGATCAAGCGCCACGAAATCGACGAGGACGTCGACAGTCTCTACCGGACAATCCTCGATGCCATCATCCATTTTACCCCGGGGCTACCGGAGTAGCGCTGGGCGGCAGCGCGACCACTGCCGCCCTATATGGGCCTCAAGCGTGGTGTGCACGCGGTCCAGCCGTCATGACCGGCATCGCGATATCCTCCATCAGGATATCCTTTTTCCGGGCGAAGGCGACAAACACCCCACGCGCGGTTTCGGCGTCAACGCCACCGGTCAGCGCGGCCTTGCAAGCACGAACGGCAGCTTTTTGTTCAGGACTGTTTCCGCACCATTCCTGCGCAAACTGGTAGGCGTCGACTACGGTGTTCAGTTGGCGGGGAAAACCAAGGCCGACCCATACGCGGATCGGCTTTCCGAATGGCTTCGAAAGCATCATGACCTCCCATTTGAAGCAATCAGATTGCCAAGCCACCGCTGTGACCGGATTTGACGGCCATCCAGGGCAGCGGCGTTGCGACTTCCTCAAGGATTTTAGCAGCCTTTGCGAAGCCGGCGAATGCCTGCCTTGCCGCGGGCAACGGGTAGTCACGGTCGAACGCTCTTTGGCAGGCGCGAAGAGCCGTATCGTAAATAGGCCCGCGGCGATTCCTGGGCCACTCGTAGAGAAATTCCAGCGCGTCTTCGAGGCAAGCAATCTCTTGGATAAGACTGGTTCCGTCCTTCACGAAAACGGGGCTATCGAACATCCGATCGTTCATCAGATCCTCCAAGTCGAACGAATTTTCCTGTTTCTGAATAGGCGCAAGCCACCAGCAGCCTTCGCCCGCGATCGATATGTGTTTCCTCCTGGTCCTCGTCAAGATATGCCATGGGCCTGTCGGAGATCACAGATCCGGAGCTTTTCATGTGCAATGACTACGAGCAGCATATCGCCTGGGCCGAATATTGCCGGATGATGGGGTCGCTCGCGCTCAAGATCCCGGCCCACCAGACCGAGCTCGATCTACCCAAGGCGGATGACATTCGCATCAACGACCCCGCGCCCATCATGTGCGCCGCCGGCGACACCATCGAACTGGCCTCGATGACCTTCGGTTTTCCGCCGTCCGGACCAAAAGGCGGACCTGTCTTCAACTTCCGCTCCGAGGACCGCCAGTTCGGCAACAGCAAGCGCTGTCTCGTTCCGGCGTCGGCGTTCTTCGAATTTACCGGCACTAAGTACCCCAAAGCGAAACATCGATTCACTCTGAACGGCTCTCCGTTCATGGTCATAGCGGGGCTTTGGCGAGAAGGTGTCGGCAATAAGCCGCCTACCTTCACTATGCTGACGACCGATCCCGGACCGGATGTCGCGCCCTACCACAACCGGCAGGTCGTGGTGCTTCAGCCTGAGAACTGGACGGCTTGGATCAATCTGACGAAGCCAGAGGCCGAGCTTTTGCGACCCCTGCCAACAGGCTCGCTCTCTGCCGAGACGGTGCGCGCCGAACGCGCATGACTCAATTGCGCAGGATCTCGGGCACGCTCAGCGGCCCCAGCTCCAGAATGTGCTCACAGGCGCCCTGCCTGCGCCAGACGCCGCGCGTGCGCCCATCTCCTGCCTGACGCAGCCCGAAACGGGCAAGGAAGGCCGCCGCCGCAGGATCGCCAAAGCAATGCAGCCGCCACTGCTCATGCTTGCCGTCCTCCCAAACGGCAATCACCGCTCTGGTCCGACACGTCAAGCCACGTTCCGTCAGAAAACGGTTGATCAGCGGGAAGTTCCGATCCGTGCAAATGTCGTCGGGTAGTGCGATCTGGTTCGGCAATTCGCGATCAATGGCCGAAGGTGTTGGGGCGCCCCGACTGCGCCTTACCACGCCTGCTCCAAAAAGCTGTCAGCCTGAAGGCGCATAGCCGCTAGTGTCAGAGCAATAGCGGTGTTGGCCGGCGGCTTCTCCATGTGCAGCCGGCCGTCGGAACAACGCCATGCGGCCACGCTCATATCGTCGTCGTCTTCGTCGTGCTCCGGCTCCATGATGCGGGCATCGCAAGGATCCTGGTCGATCTCAATCTTCCAGCCCTGAAGAGATTTCTGGGTGATTTCGACTACCTCAGCCGAATTGCCGGTGAGATAGGGCAGGCCCAATTCGGCGGCCTCTTCCGGTGTTCCCGGTTCATTGACCCAACCCATCACATAGCAGATGTCGATGTCGAGCTGTCGGTCAGGACCGGTTGCTGTTTCGAGCCGTTCGATCACCTTGGGGTGCAGCAGCTTCCTTTCCGGCCAGGTTGCAGGGTTTGCCGTTTTCGCCTTTGGTTCCGTTGGCCCAATACCCAATGCTTTATGTCGAACGACCTTGTCTTCGGGCCACCCAGCACAACATGCCTCACAGGCGGCGCGCTCGGCCCTGGTCCAGACAGCTGCCGCTGCCTTCTCATCGTCGCTTGGCTCAGCGTCTTCGGGAAATCCTTTGATGTCCCAACCCTCCACGGCAAACATGCCGTTGGCTGCATCCCATGGGTCGACATCTGAGGTTTTGAAAACTGCTTCGGCTGCGGCGATCCCCCGCGCCATTTCCTCAGGCGATGCGTTCTCAATCACTAAGCGGAGCGGCATTTTGGCCTCCATGTGGCTGTTCTGCCGATAGTGAACAAAATGAGAACAAAAATGTCAAGCCGGGACCTTGACGCCAGAGGAATATGTTCCTTATTCCTGCTGTATCTACTCAGGGAAGGGCTATGGGAAAGCGCCAAAACGCGCCGGCCGGCGAAGCCATGGCTGAATTGGAATTGGCTGCCCAGCAGGCGATAGCCGCCGCAGATGGAGATGCCGTGGCTGCACTGCTGAACGTGCTCGTCAGGAATGCCGACCTTGAGCGCGAACTCGCCTTATCGCGGGGAGCGATCTCGAACGGCTTTTCTCGCGGCTGGCACAAGGCGCGACCCTAGCCATGGCGGACACGGCAGAAGACAATTTCCGGATTGAGGTTTGGGACCGAGAGGAGAAAACGCATCTTGAAACGATATCCCGATCGCCGGACGCGATGGTCAGTCAGGCAGCTTGGCAAGCAGCCATCCGACGCCGCCCTGGCATGCTGCTGATCCACTACAACAGCCGTCACGTCATGGAGAAAATCGTCACGCCAGGCGAAGTGAGCATTCCACCACAGACAATCATCGACGGCAGCGTGCATGCTGGACTCGATGTGTCGCTGGGTGACCTGCGAGAATGGCACAAGCTGCGTGCCTGGTGCAAGAACTGCTCCCATCATGCGGGGGTAAAGCCAGCGGCTCTCATTCGAAAATATGGGAAGGCTGCGCTGTTCAGCACCGTCGAGAGAGCGCTGTTCTGCACCAGCTGCGACCGTGGCGGCCCGGTAAGGCTGGAGATCCACAGACTCCCCAGGAATTGAAGGGATGTAAGAGATGCAGGAGCTTATCGAATTTCTACAAGTCAATTCCACGCTAGTACTGGCAAACCCGCTAGCGTTCGCAACCTTGGCCGTGCTTTTTGGAAGTGGAGGCTTTTGGGTTGGACGCTACTTCCTGGCTGAGCGCATCGCCAATCTTGAAAGCCGGATCGCGAAGCGCGATGAAGAGATTGCCGAACTCAAACAGGGACGATCAACTGCAAATGAACTTGAACTGCCAGCGGTGCCCATCATGGCCGCCAAGGCCGAGTGGGGTGATGAAGAGAGCGCGATGCTCGCCGGTGGTCTACTCATCCACACCGAAGAAGAGATACGTCTCAGTCAGTCGTGACAGCCATCCATCGTCCCGCAAGCGAGCCAGTGGTTGACCGCGCGGACGGTGTTCCATTTCGGGTTTGGTCGGCAGGAAGGCTGGAACAGTTCGCTCGAGCTATACCATTCGCCCTTGTTATCGACGATTGGCGGATGACTGCCTCATCTGTCGAGAACTTCTCTACGGCATTTTTGTCACAGATCAATTTTGATGATCTTATCCACAGAAGCCGATCTTGATCCAGTGTTTTCGCTGCCGCTAATGTCCGTCCATTGCGTGACTTGGCGGGGAATTGGGCAAACACGCAAAGGCCGCTGTCTGCTGCAACTTTCGGCGGCCTATCATCTTCCTCAATCGTCAGCGCGGCGGACCTCCGCATGGCCCTGCGGCTAGTAGACTACACGCTACAGCCGCAGGGCCTTAACCAGCGGTGCGGGGGGGCGGGGGATCGCCGGCGGGCGAACATGAGCCAACGGGATTTTGGCGCGAAACATCAGAATGATCTACGCCGGCTAATTCTCCCGAGCGCTAGCCGGTATGAGATCTGAAAGCTGACCCGAAATGGGTCAAAAAGTTGGCATCGCAATTGCATCGATGAAATTGGGGGCAGGGGGAAGGGCCTGTCTCTTCGCAAATGGAGAGGCAGGCCTCCACTGGTTGTCAGCCCTATGGCATCCGCTGCACAGGATGCGGCGCTCCCTCGCGTATTGCAGTTGTTCTCAAAGGGGTTCCCTCAGCGATCCTGCTGCCGATCCTCCGCAGACATCTGTTTGTTCGACCACCAAATCACGTACATCGATCCGATCTTCACACGCCGTTCGCGTTCGCGAGTCCGCAGTTCTCAATAGGTCTTCACCTTCAGGATGCCTTTCGGCAACTTGATCCGCAACGCCATCTGATTATCCATGATTTGTGCAGCGCAGCATGCTGGTTCCAAGAACGCAGGTCAATTCACGACTTGCTGAATATGCATTGTGCGCCGATCTCGGGCTAACCGATCCGCTTCGTGAAGTCGTGGCGGCGCGCGCGAACATGTGAGGGCAAGTTCGTCTCGTTGACGATGCCGGCCTGGAACAGAGCTAGCGTGGTCGAGGCCAGAATCTCGTCGTCTATTGAGGTCTTGTACATTTGGCGTCAGCAGTAACCTGGTCGACCACCCGTTGGCACATCGCCCGATCTTCAGGAGTCAGGAATTTGCTTAGTATTTCGCGTAGCATATCAATTCTCTTTGGGTCTGAGAACGGCCTGGCCTGTGCCTTGGCCCGACGGGGTGGCGTTGTGGAGACCGTATGGCGAGGAGAGATATGCATCAACGTTGATATTAACGAAGCATGCGAATAGGGAAGCAGACATCGTCATCTAAAGGCGACGGCATCTCATGATCTGCGGCAAGCAAGCCTCAGGGCACGCGTTTGGCGCCCGCGAAGAGGTGTCGCCGGCCTCTTTGGGGTCCGCCGCCATGGATGGTGACAAGCTCGGCCATTCGAGGATCGCGTAAGGTGTTCCTTCGACGCTTCGCCGTCGCGCTTGCCTTGGCGCGGCGGCCGGGCGCATGTCGCTACGTCAGGCTAACTTTTGCCACGCTGTCTTTGAAGTCTTCCTTAGGATCCCCCATGCCGAGGAACATCTTTATTCCGGCACCACGCTGGAAGCGTCTCAAACCGCAGCAAACAGAGCTTGGGATCTTCTTTCCCCTGCTCAAACCAGGCTGCAACAAAGGGATTCCATAATCGATCGATTGTGGCGCGGTCATTGTCGGTCTGTAAAGTACCGTGGACAGTAGCGAAAAGGTCATGGCCTTTCGCCGCGTAAACAAGGGTTGCTGCTTTGGGGCTTGAGGCGTTTTCTGCAAGTTCAGTATCTCTTGCGGTGAAGAAATAAATGACCTCCCGATCACCGTCGAACTGCGCCGTCATGGGCCGAGGATTAACGCCGGGAACCCCGACCATGGCCGTCATATCTGAGCGGATTGACTTCCAGAACTGTCCTTCGAATTCGTGATTGTCGTGCATATCGTGGCTCCTGCGAGACAGCCAAACGTCGCGGTGGTGCCAAGGTTCCTATTCTTGCTGGGATCAGTGTCCCTAGAGCGCAGCATTGAGAGGACGGCGACATCATGGCTCGTTGCCGCTTATTCCTATGCGCAGGGCCACTGCCTAAATCGTCCACATGTCGAACTGGCGCTCTGAGAGCATCGCTTGCGGTCGTGGAAGAGCTCCCTCTCGATGTATCTCGGCTTCTAACTGACGCCGGCCCCGCTACCGCTGCAACAAAAGGGGGGCGCTGCCGTGTGACAGCGCCCCCTTTTGCTTTTGATCAAAAGCGATCCCTACCAGCCCTGCTGGCCATACCAATCGTCCACATCCTTCCGGACGCGATCCTTCTCGATACCGTAGCGTTCCTGGATCTTGCCTTCGAGCTGGTCGCGTTTTCCGGCGATCCGATCGAGATCGTCGTCAGTGAGCTTACCCCACTGTTCTTTCACCTTGCCTTTGACCTGCTTCCAGTTTCCTTCGACGCGGTTCCAATCCATGGTGCGTGACCTCCATTACTTCAGTTTCAGAGAAGGTGAAACGACGCTCGGCCCGCGAGGTTCCGACAAGTCAAAGGTTCAGTTGAGCAAAGGGCGCGGCGCAAACGATTCTGCGACTGGGCGGGACGTCGAAGACGTAGCGTAGCCCGTGCACAATCGCTCTAACGGCATGTGGTCGTCGCGGCAGCTGGCGAAGCTGGACCGCAGACGTAGAGCCTTGCAACAATCCACATGTCGATGAGGGGACTTCAGTGTATCGCTCAGGGTCGCTCGCGGCCGCCGTAAATTCAAACGTGCTCGCCCAGGAACCGAACAGCGATCCCGGCATTGAGGGGACACATCTGGGAGGCTCAAATGCAGATCGTTCGGACTGAAGTTGCCAAAGCTACTGCACTGGACGGGCAACAGGTCCTCCGCGTCATCTTTTGCGGCGAGAGTGGCGAGTGTGTCACCGTGGATATGGCGAACGGCGATGGCACAGATGGTGATCCCGCCGCGCTAGACCGAGCGAAGGCGATTTTGATCCAGACCGCTACGTTCGGCCTTGCCGCTAACGATTACGACGCAACAAGCAACGGCAATTTTGATGAAGTCGCGGTCACGTCCGCGAGCGATGAAACTGGCGACGTGTATATTTTTGAATATCGCGATGGAGAGGGCAGCCGCCGCATTCCGCCGTCCAGGATGCCTAGCCTTGATGCTGCTCGGTCGGAGGCAACCCGCTGTGCGGTTGATCTATTGGTGGACTTACAGCCCGGTTCTGCCAATCTGTCCGGCTGGCTGGTTCGGGTCTCTAACCAAAGCGGCGAACTGATTTGCACCATTGATGTGGCCGAGGCAGAGGCTGCCCGCCAGGCGAACCAGGGAGGCTTGGCATCCATGGTGGCCAAAGTTTGCGGCGAAAACCTCGTTCTCGTTGGCTCTTTCGCGCTGGTGTGAGGCGACGTTGAAAGTTTTTTTCCGAGATAATGGCCTTACGATTGCACTTGTGACGCTGTTTCTAGTCAGTGTGGTAGGCATGATCTTTTCGGGTCATGCAGTTCACAACACAGAACTCGAAAAACACGGCCGAGCCGCAATCGGCATTATGGCCTACCTGGTAAGCGGCGATTTCCTTTCGGCATTGTTCGAAAACTGGGAGAGCGAATTCCTGCAAATGTCCGCCTACGTCATGCTTACAGCAATGCTGTTTCAGCGAGGATCAGCAGAATCTCGCGACCCTGACGATCCTGATCGACCGGACGACGATCTGCCTCTGGCCCGTCGAAGACGCAGCCCAATCCTCTCCTGGCTCTATTCGTATTCTCTCGGCATATCCCTTGGGCTGCTCTTCATCGCGTCATTCGTGCTTCACTGGTGTGCGAGCTTTGTGGCCGCGAACGATGAAGCTGTTCGCCACGGTGGCGAGGTTCTGACCATTAGCAGCTATCTATTTGATGAACAGCTTTGGTTTGAGTCCTTTCAGAACTGGCAATCGGAATTCATGTCGACGGCTGTCCTCGTGGTGCTGTCGATTTTTCTCCGGCACAAGGGCTCTCCGGAATCTAAACCAGCCGGTGCCGGGAATGATGAGACTGGGGCATAATCGCCTCAACATCGCGCGGCGAATATACTTCCTTACGTTAAAACCGTCGTCGCCCTTACCTCTAAACCGAGTCGCCCCCGCGCAAATTAGCGCGCATACCGGTCGGCGTTCTATATGTTCTTGTTGTGTTCCGGAGGAAGTTGCAAGCAATGGTCGAACTTCCGGATCGAGGAAGCGGGCGCTTGGGTCTATACCGACCGGGAAGATTGACGGCGATATCCACCCTCTCGGAGCTCACAAAAGGTGCTAACGAACACTGCTAATAAGAAAACCTAAGTGGTTGATTTATTTGCTTAAAATAGGATGGCTGGGGAACCTGGATTCGAACCAGGACTAACGGAGTCAGAGTCCGTGGGTCTACCGTTAACCTATTCCCCAGTAGGCGCGGTTCTCAAAAACCGCGCGGGCAGGGCGGCGATGTCGCCGCGCGTGCCTTGTAGCTGCCGCCGGAAAATAGTCAAGCCTGCCCCGCGTTTCAATCACCACGTTTCGTCAGACGGGCGCGCGCCACGTTTCAGGCCCCGGCGTTCAGACCCGGAACCTACCTGGGGAGACGTGTCCAGCGCCTCAATCCTCGCCCCGGCTGTATTGCAAGTGCTCGAAGAACAGCACGACACCGAGAGCGATCAGCAGCGGGATGATCAGGTAGAACAGCCGGAACACCAGCAGAGCGGCCAGCACGCCGACCGGGTCCATGTGTGACAGCCCGGTGAGGAACACGACCTCGAACACGCCGAGCCCGCCCGGCGCATGCGAGATCTGCGCGACCGAGAATGATACCAGGAAGACGCCGAGCACGACGAAATAGCCGGGATTGCCTGATACGGGCAGGGCGAAGAAGATGATCGCCGCCGCCGCCAGAAGCTCGATCGGGCCGATCAGCAATTGCCGCGCCACGATCGGCAGGGCCGGATAGTGCAACTGGAAGCCACCGATCTTGAGGGGCCGCAGATGCAGCCAGCTCCCGAACACATAGGCCGCCACCAGGATCAGCATGGCGAGGCCCGCCGCGATCGCCAGGCCATGATGCGGCGCGCCGGAAAACCGGTCGATGATCTCGGGCTCGAACACCAGCACGAGGCCGGAGACGAGGATCGTCGACAGCACGAAGGTGATCCAGCAGATCGCCACCAGAATGCCGACATCCTGCCCGGTCAGCCCTCTTGTGCCATAGGCGCGGTAGCGGATCACGGCGCCGGAAAACACCGAGCCGCCGATATTGTGGGACAGCGCGTAGGTGGTGAACGAGCACAGGGTGACGAACAACCATGAGACTTTCTTGCCAATATGCAGCAGCGCGATGTGGTCGTAGCCGGCGAGCGAGGCATAGGCGACGACCGAGCTCAGCGCCGCGAGCATCCAGCCGCGTGCGGGAATGGCTGTGATGCCGGCCCTGACATCGTCGAGCGAAATGCCACGCAATTCGTGCCAGAGCAGCAGCAGCGAGAAAATCACTGCGGCAATGCCGACGACCGGCCAGAAATAGCGCCTCCAGTTCATGGCGTGATCGTCATGCGTTGCAGCTCGATGCCCTTTTCCGGCTCGCGGCAGGAAAGATCGCCGACGATTCCGAGTGTTCACCCCTCCATTTCAGAAATGCCTTATCGAAGCCGGCTATTCAACCGGCAAGGCGCGGCTCTTCGTGTCGCAGTCTCGTGCCGCTGGTAAAATTCGCCGCCAGCGCTCTTGGTGATCCGGCGCGGCGCTGCTAGGCTGGCGGCAACTTGAAACACATGAAAGCGCCTGCTGCGTCCGGTCCTCGGTTCGCGCGGCGCCGGAAGGAACTGAAGTGGAAGACCACGACACCGGCGCTGGCGCGCCGGCAGTGGGCGTGTCCAGGGCTTCGCCGTCGTCAGGCCAGGCAAGTCCATCCGTCGGGCGTCTTGATCGTCAGGCGGGCTCCCGGCCAGGGCATGCCGACCATCAGGGCGAGCACCAGAAGGGCAAGGCCAGGAAGCGGCGCAAGCGCCGGCGCGGCCGCAAGGTTTTCGCTCGCGACGACAATCACGCGATAGTGGCCGCACCGTCGGCCGCCGCCGGCGCTCCAGCCAGCCGCCCGCAAGAGACAACGGCTACGCCTTTGCCTCCGGCTTCGCAGGCGCGGCCGGAACAGGGTATTCGCCGTCCGCCGCTGCAGGAATTGCCGGTGTTTGCGGCACTCGACCTTGGCACCAACAATTGCCGGCTGCTGGTGGCCGTGCCGACGCGCCATGGCCAGTTCCGCGTCATCGATGCTTTCTCGCGCATCGTCAGGCTGGGCGAGGGGCTCACCGCCAATGGCCGCCTCGGGCAGGCGGCAATGGATCGCGCCGTCGAGGCGCTCAAGATCTGCGGTGACAAATTGCGCGGCCGCAAGATCAGGAAGGCGAGATTGATCGCCACCGAAGCCTGCCGCACCGCCGCAAACGGCGTCGAGTTCCTCGACCGTGTCGAGCGCGAGGCAGGCCTCAAGCTCGAGATCATCGACCGCCAGACCGAGGCGCGGCTGGCGGTTTCGGGCTGCGGCTCGCTGGTCGAGCGCGACACGCAAGGCGTCGTCCTGTTCGACATTGGCGGCGGCTCTTCCGAAATCGCGCTGATCGACCTCACCGGCCACCGCTCGCCCAGGCTCGCCAACCACATCGTCTCATGGACGTCGCTGCCGGTCGGCGTCGTCTCGCTGGCCGAGCGCTTCGGCGGCCGCATGGTGACCCGCGACATCTTCGCCGCCATGGTCGAAGATGTCGCCGTGCGCCTGCACGCCTTTGACGGGCGCGACCGGCTGAGCCATGTGCTGGCCAGCCCGAAATTCCATTTGCTCGGCACCTCGGGCACGGTGACGACGCTGGCCGGCGTTCACCTCGACCTGGAGCGCTACGACCGCCGCCGCGTCGACGGGCTGTGGATGGACCGCGACAGCGTCGACCGCATGGTCGAAAAACTGGTCGGCTGGGATTTCCACCAGCGTGTCGCCAACCCGTGCATCGGCGCCGACCGCGCCGACCTCGTGCTGGCCGGCTGTGCCATTCTGGAAGCGATCCGCGCCGTCTGGCCATCGGAACGGCTGCGCGTTGCCGACCGCGGCCTGCGCGAGGGCATATTGAGCGAATTGATGGCCGACGACGGTGCTTGGCGCAATGGCGGGCGTGGCCGGCAATGACCAAGAAACCGCAGAAGCCTGGCGCCGGCGGCATTCGTGTGCTGAAGACCAGAATCAAGAAGAAGAGCGGCCTGAAGGAATCGTCGCGCCGCTGGCTTCAGCGCCACATCAACGACCCCTATGTCCAGCGCTCCAAGGCTGACGGTTACAGATCCCGCGCCGCTTACAAGCTGATCGAGATCGACGACAAGCATCACCTCTTGAAGCCAGGCATGAAGGTGATCGATCTCGGTGCGGCGCCCGGCGGCTGGTGCCAGGTCGCCGCCGCGCGCACCAAATCGACGGCGGACAATCCGCATGTCGTCGGCATCGACTATCTCGAAATGGACGCGGTGCCCGGCGCGCCGGTGCTGCTGATGGATTTCCTCGATCCCGAGGCGCCGCAGAAGCTTGCCGAGACGTTGGGCGGTCAGCCCGATATCGTGCTCTCCGACATGGCCGCCCCTACCACCGGCCACAAAAGGACCGATCACATCCGCACCATGTATCTGTGTGAAGTGGCGGCCGATTTCGCGCTCTCGGTGCTGAAGCCCGGCGGGCATTTCCTGGCCAAGACCTTCCAGGGCGGCGCCGAGAACGAGTTGCTCACGCGGCTCAAGCAGAATTTCCGCTCGGTGCACCACGTCAAGCCGCCGGCCTCGCGCGACGAGTCAGTGGAGCTGTATTTGTTGGCCAAGGATTTCAAGGGGCGAGAGGCATCGGTTACATCGTCATCCTAGGGCGGAGCAAGGAGCGAAGCGACGCGCGCAGACCCTAGGATCCATGCCGTTACCTTCGCCGAAGAAGACCACGTCGCAGAATAATGCTCGTTTATGTCGCCTCGTTGAACACCGATTCTGCAACGCTGAGACGCTCTAATGTCACGGCATGGATCCTAGGGTCTGCGCGACGCTTCGCATCGCTTCGCCCTAGGATGACGAAGTGGCGAGGGGTCTGAACTTCCTCACTCCCCCGGTGATCTGACCGGCTCCAGCGTCTTGGGCGTCGTCAGCCTGCCGTGACCCGAAACGGCGTTGCCGGCGTCGGGCGCCAGCCGCATGAATGTCAGCGACGCCGCCGCCGAAACCGCCGCCACGATGAAGAAGGCTGTGTGGAAGTCGGCCAGCGTCAGTGGCCCGCCATGGATCGACGTCGACACTTCCAGTATGCCGCCGGCCAGCGCCACGCCGAGCGCGATCGACAACTGCTGGAACACCGCCGTAATCGGCGTTGCCTTGCTGGTATCTTCGGCCGACACCTCGGCATAGGAGAGCGCGTTGACGCCGGTGAAGAACATCGAACGGATGAAGCCGCCAACCAGCAATATGGCAAGCATCAGCGCATAGGGCGTTTCCGGGGTGAAGAGGCCGTAGATGGCAATCGACCCGGCCGCGATCAGCGAGCCCGAAATCAGCACACGGCGGAATCCGGCGAGCCGGAAGATCAGTGCGGTGACGAACTTCATGCCAATGGCGCCGATCGCCGAGACGAAGGTGATCATGCCCGACTGGAACGGCGTCATCCCGAAGCCGATCTGGAACATCAGCGGGAGCAAAAACGGCACCGCGCCGATACCGATGCGAAACAGCGAGCCGCCAAGCACGGACGAACGGAACACCTGGTTGCGGAACAGCTCTAGCGCCAGCAGCGGGTTTTTGGCGCGCCGCGCGTGCATGAGGTAGAGTGCACCCGATACCAGCCCGACGGCCACGGTGATGAAGCCGGTCGCCGGCGGCAAGGCGGGCAGGCTGACCACGGAAAGACCGAAGACGACGCCCGATGCCGCAAGCCCGCTCAGCACGAAACCGGTGAAATCGAGCGGCGGGGTCTCCGTCGCGTCGGTGTCCGGCAAGAAGCGGGTGGCGAGCCAGATGCCCATCAGCCCGATCGGCACGTTGATCAGGAAGATCCAGTGCCAGGTGAAATAGGTTGTGATGAAGCCGCCGATCGGCGGCCCGACCAGTGGCCCGACCAGCGCCGGCACGGTCAGCCAGGACATCGCGGCGACGAGTTCGCTCTTCGGCGTGGCGCGCACCAGCACCAGGCGTCCCACAGGCGTCATCATGGCGCCGCCAATGCCTTGCAGGAAGCGCGACACCACGAAGGCCGGCAGCGAATTGGAGATGGCACAGGCGATCGAACCGATGATGAAGACGGCGATTGCGGCGCGAAACACATTCTTGGCGCCGAAGCGGTCGGCCATCCAGCCGCTGATTGGAATGAAGATCGCCAGCGACACCAGATAGGCTGTCAGCGCCAGTTTCAGCGCGATCGGGCTGGTATGGATGTCGACGGCAATCGCCGGCAGCGATGTCGCTATAACGGTCGAATCCATGTTTTCCATGAAAAGAGCGACCGCCAGGATAAGCGGGATGATGCGGTTCACAAAACGCGTCCGGACTTGATTCTATGTGTCGTCGACCGGGGCAAGCCGACACGAGGGGCGGTTATCATGCCTTGCGCCGGATGTCGCATTAATTTGCTGTCACATTTGTGCGACTGACGGACATTAGCGGGCTTTCGCGCAAAAACGGGCGCTGGCCCATGTGCAATCATCGGCTTTTCATCGGCGGCGGGACGTGTTACGAGCCAGCGCCAATCCTGAAAGGGAAGAAACGAGTCGGCGCTGTCCATTTCGGTCCAGCGCTTTTTTGTATTCCCCCGCACTTTTGTACACCAAGGGCTGGCCATGGCAAAAATCATCGAAACGTCCACCGGCGCATTGGCGCTGACATTTGACGACGTGCTGCTGCAGCCGGGTCATTCCGAGGTCATGCCCGGCGAGACCGATATCCGCACCCGCATCGCCGGCGACATCGACCTCAACGTGCCGATCCTGTCGGCCGCCATGGATACGGTCACCGAGGCGCGTCTTGCCATCGCCATGGCCCAGGCTGGTGGCATCGGCGTCATCCACCGCAATTTTACGCCGGCCGAACAGGCCGAGCAGGTGCGGCAGGTCAAGAAATTCGAATCCGGCATGGTGGTCAACCCCGTCACCATCGGCCCCGACGCCACACTTGCCGACGCACTCGGTCTGATGCGCACCTACAGCATCTCAGGTATTCCGGTGGTCGAGAATGGTGGCACCGGCGGCCAGAAGATCGGCCGGCTGGTCGGCATCCTGACCAACCGCGACGTGCGTTTCGCCTCCGACCCGGCGCAGAAAGTCTACGAACTGATGACCCGCGACAAGCTGATCACAGTCAAGGAGAATGTCGACCAGGACGAGGCCAAGCGCCTGCTGCACCAGCACCGCATCGAAAAGCTGGTTGTTGTTGACAAATCAGGCAATTGCGTCGGCCTGATCACCGTCAAGGACATCGAGAAGTCGCAGCTCAATCCGCACGCCACTAAGGATGCGCAGGGGCGACTGCGCGCCGCCGCGGCCACCAGCGTCGGCGATGACGGCTTCGAGCGCGCCGAGCGTCTTATCGACGCCGGCGTCGACCTTCTGGTGGTCGATACCGCGCATGGTCATTCGCAGCGCGTGCTGGATGCGGTGACCCGGGCGAAAAAACTGTCCAACTCGGTCCGCATCCTGGCCGGCAACGTCGCCACATCGGAAGGCGCGCAGGCGCTGATCGATGCCGGAGCCGACGCCGTCAAGGTCGGCATCGGGCCGGGGTCCATCTGCACCACCCGCATCGTCGCCGGCGTCGGTGTGCCGCAGCTTTCGGCGATCATGTCGGCGGTCGAGACGGCGCAGAAATCGGGTGCTTCAGTCATCGCCGATGGCGGCATCAAATACTCCGGCGATCTGGCCAAGGCGCTCGCCGCCGGCGCCAGTGCCGCCATGATCGGTTCGTTGCTGGCCGGCACCGACGAGAGCCCGGGCGAGGTCTATCTGCACCAGGGTCGCTCCTTCAAGGCCTATCGCGGCATGGGTTCGGTTGGCGCCATGGCCCGCGGCTCGGCCGATCGCTACTTCCAGGCCGAGGTGCGCGACACGCTGAAATTGGTTCCTGAGGGCATTGAAGGGCAGGTTCCTTACAAAGGACCTGTGTCTGGCGTGCTGCACCAGCTTGCAGGCGGCCTGAAAGCCGCTATGGGTTATGTCGGCGGCCGCGACCTTGCCGATTTCCGCGACCGCGCCACTTTTGTTCGCATATCCAATGCCGGACTTCGTGAAAGCCACGCTCATGACGTCACGATTACCCGCGAAAGCCCGAATTATCCCGGCGGAATTTGATCAGAATGCCGTCGGGCGGAGTCTGACGGCAATGATCCTGCGGCTGTCGCGCCACGTCGCAGCGCTGTGTTTTGCATCCGCGGCGGTTTTCATCGCCATGACGGCGATGGAGTTTCTCTATTTCCGCCAATTGAGCGGGGGACTGCCGTCGCTCGACATGCGCTTTGCCGGGTTCACGCCCGACGAGGGCATGGCCTGGTTGACGGCGCTCGGCCGGCGCGGCGGCGAGATTATCCTGGTCTGGCATTATCTGACCTTCGACCTTTTGTTCCCGGCGCTGCTGTCGCTGACCATGGTCAGCCTGATCCTTGCCACCGGACGGCGGCTGAAGAATTTCCGGGCGATGCCAGCGCAACTGCAATCCCTGCTTGCGGTTGTTCTGGTGCTGCCATACACGCTTGCCGATTATGCGCAGAACATAGCCGTGGCGCGGCTGTTGTCCGATTTCCTGTCGGCCAATCCGGATTCGCTGTCTTTCGCCTCGGCGCTGATCGTCACCAAATTCGCGCTGCTGACGATACCCTTGGCGGTCATTGTGGTTTTCTACCTGGCTGGCCAGAAACGGCTTTGAGTCGGGGTAACAAGGGCGGAGGGGCTTCTTGAACCAGACCGCGATCTTCTGGCCTGTTTTGGCGCAGGTGCTTCTGGTCTACATCGTCTATCTCGTGATGGGCCGCCGCAGATACGGTGCCATGAGGTCAGGCGAGGCCAAGGCCGGCCAGTTCAAGACCCGCTCGACCGAGCCGGCATCCAGCGTCACGGTCGCCAACAATCTGAGCAATCAGTTCGAACTGCCGGTGCTCTTCTACGTTCTGTGCCTGGCGCTGCACCAGACCAACGGCGTCAACTACCTGACGCTGGCCCTGATGTGGATTTTCGTGATTTCGCGCTACGCCCACGCCTGGGTTCACCTCACCATCAACGATCTGCGCTTGCGCAGCCGCATCTTCTACTTCAGTGCGGTGGTTCTCTTGCTGGCATGGATATGGTTCGCGCTCCACCTGCTCGGGGTGGTTTGAGCCGACATTGGCTTGCCCTTCTCTTACAAGGGGGAAGGTGGCAGACGCTATAAATCGAACAGCGCGATCTTGCGCTTGTCGAACTTGATGCCGATCTCGCCGCGCACCAGCTTCAGCGCCGCCTCGCCGAACACGGCGCGCCGCCAGCCTTGCAAGGCCGGCACGTCGGCGGCCTCGCCCTCGGCGGCGATACGGTCGATGTCGTCACTCGAGGCCAGCACTTTCGAGGCGACGCCTTCCTTTTCGGCGACGATCCGCAAAAGCACTTTCAGCAATTCCGCCGCGGCATTGGAGCCTTCGGGCGGCTGAAAACTCTTCGGCAGCTTCGGCATATCTTCCCTGGGCAAGGCAAGCGCGCTGTTCACCGCGCCAAGCAGTGCCGTTGCCGTCGCCGACCGCTCCCAGCCCTTCGGCGTGGTGCGCAGCTTGCCGAGCGCTGCCGCATCGCGGGGCGCCTGCTGCGCGATCTCGTAGATGGCGTCGTCCTTGAGCACCCGGCCGCGCGGCACGTCGCGTTCGCGCGCTTCCCGCTCTCGCCAGGCCGCCACGGCTTGCACGATCGCCAGTTCCTGCGGCTTGCGCAGCCGCATCTTCAACCGCTTCCAGGCATCCTCCGGATGCGGGTCGTAGGTTTCGCGCGAGGTCAGCACCTCCATTTCCTCGTTCAGCCAGTGGGCGCGGTTTTCCCGCTCAAGCTCGGCGCTGAGATGCTGGTAGACCTCGATCAGATGGGTGACGTCGGCAAGCGCATAGTCGAGCTGCTTGTCGGAAAGCGGGCGGTGGCGCCAGTCGGTGAAACGCGAGGATTTGTCGAGCCGCGCCCCGGTGACCCGCTGCACCAGCTGGTCGTAGGAGACGCTGTCGCCGAAGCCGCAGACCATCGCCGCCACCTGGGTGTCGAACACCGGATGCGGCACCAGATCGCCGAGATGGACGATGATTTCGATATCCTGGCGCGCGGCGTGGAAGACTTTGACGACAGCCTCGTTGGCCATCAGCCTGAAGAACGGCTTCAGGTCGATGTCCGGCGACAAAGGATCGATCAGCGCGGTCACGCCGGGCGCCGCCATCTGGATCAGGCAGAGGATCGGCCAGAAGGTCGTTTCGCGAATGAATTCGGTGTCGACGGTGACGAAATCCGACTTTTCGAACGCGGCAAGAACGGTTTCGAGTTCTTTTTGGGTGGTGATGACGTGCATCAAATCGCTTTTGGCAAAGGTAAGGTCTCCTTCAATTTCAGCCGCGCAGGCTTTCGTCAAGGGTCAGCGGGCCCGTCGGAATCGCCATTGCGCCTGGCCAGCCGGGCGAAAACCGTCGATGTCCGCAAAAGGGCGATGAAACGGCTGCGATGGCCTGCCGGCACGCCGGATCGCACCTGCATCCGATAGAGGATGACGACGACGAAGATCACGTAGACGACAGCGCAGAACACGAACAGCGCGCTTGGCCCGAAATATTGCATCGCCGTCGAGGCGGCGAACGGGCCGCCAATGGCGCCGAATGAATAGAACAGCATCAGCGCCGCGTTGATCAGCACGAACTCGCCCTTGTCGGCGCGGTCGTTGGAATGCGCCGCGGACAGCGAGTAGAGCGGCATGGCGAAGCAGCCGAAGATGAAGACGATCAGGAAGTTGAGCGCGGGATTGCTTCCGGCCAAAAGCGCCAGCGCAAGCGCTGCGAACATGGCGCAGCACGTCGTCATCAACAGCACCGAGCGCCGGTCCCAGCGGTCGGAAAGATAGCCGAGCGGATACTGGATGATGGCGCCGCCGAAGATGCCGACACTGACGAAGGTAACGACGTCGGCGACCGACATGCCGATCTGCTCGGCATAGACCGGCGACAGCGTGCGGAAGGCACTGTTGGTGACGCCGACGGCAATGCAGCCGAAGCAGCCGAGCGGCGAGATCCGCCAGACACGCGCCAGATCGAGCTTGACATCTTCGGGCGCGGCAGGGTTGGAGCGGTCACCGAGCGAGACCGGCACCAGCGAGAGCGTGATCATGATCGACATGATGGCGAAGATGGCGAAGCCGCCGGCGCCGAAGATCGGGATCAGGAACTGCGCGCCCGTCACTGAACCGATGTCGACCATCCGGTAGATCGCCAGCACCCGCGCGCGATCCTTGTTGGCGACCCCCGAATTGAGCCAGGCTTCCATGATGGTGAACAGGCCGGCAAAGCAGAAGCCGCCGGCAAAGCGCACCGCGCACCACATAACAGGATCGATGACCAGCACCAGCAGCAGCGTGCCGGCCGAGGCGATCGCCGCCAGCGCCGAAAAGGCGCGGACATGGCCGACCGCCTTCATGATGCGGGTGACGGCAAGGCAGCCGAGCAGGAAGCCGGCGAAATAGAACGTGCCCATCAGGCCGATGGTCGAGGCGGGAAACCCTTCCTGCGCGCCGCGCAGTGCGATCAGCGTGCTCTGCAGGCCGTTGCCGCCCAAAAGGATGCCGGCGGCAATGAGGAGCGGGATCAGCGGGCGGATGGAAGACATGAAGGAAGGCAATCACTTTTCGTTGATCCTTATTGAACCATCGTTCCCGCCAATGCCAGCGGCAATTGCCGGCGGCACCGGCTGACGGCTTTGGTTGGGAACCCAAAACGTGTCTTTGCAGTTCAAGGGAAGGGGGCGAATGCGCCGAGGAATGTGCCAGATGTGGCTTGTCTGTTCTGCCGCCCGGCCTGAAGTTCCAAGGAGAGCCCGCCATCATGACGTTTCGCCACGCACTTCTTGCGCTTGTTGTCGGCGCTGTCCTGGCGGCAAGCCCGGCGCGAGCTGTCGACCTCGCCATCGTGTCGGGCGATACCGGCAACGGCCAGAGAATCCTTCGCGAGATACTCGATCAATACGAGAAGAAGACCGGCAACAAGGTCACCGTCGTTCCGGTGCCGTCATCGGGGACGGACCAGTTCGGCCAATACAGGCTTTGGCTCGCCGCTGGAAGCAGTGACATCGACGTCTATCAGACGGATATCATCTGGGCCCCGCAGCTTGCAAAGCAGCTCGTTGACCTGACCGAGGCGACCAAGGATGTCGTTGGCGCCCATTTCCCATCGATCATCCAATCGCAGACCGTCGACGGTAAACTCGTCGCCTTGCCGATTTTCACTGACGCTCCGGCGCTCTACTACCGCAAGGACCTGCTCGACAAATATGGCGCCAAGGTTCCCACGACCTGGGCCGAACTTGCCTACACTGCCAAGCTTGTCATGGACAAGGAGCGCGAGGCCGGCAACAAGGATATGTGGGGCTTCGTCTTCCAGGGCAACGCTTATGAAGGGCTGACCTGCGATGCACTCGAATGGGTCAAGTCGAACGGCGGCGGCCAGATTGTCGAGCCGGACGGCACCATCTCCATCAACAATCCGCAAGCAGCCGCAGCGCTGGAAATGGCGAGGAGCTGGGTGGGAACCATCTCGCCTCCCGGCGTTCTGGCCTACCAGGAAGAAGAGTCGCGCGGTGTCTGGCAGACCGGCAACGCCGTCTTCATGCGCAACTGGCCCTACGCCTATGCGCTTGGCAATAGCGAAGGCTCGCCCATCAGAGGCAAGTTCGAGGTGGCGACCCTGCCGCCGGGGTCGGGTGAGGGCGCGCGCCCTGCTGCAACGCTTGGCGGCTGGAACCTCGCGGTTTCCAGATATTCGAAGAACCCGGACGTAGCGATCGAGCTTGTCAAATGGATCGCCTCTCCTGGGATGCAGAAGTACCGCGCCTTGAAGGGGGCATATCTGCCGACCATCCAGGCGCTCTACGACGATGCCGAAATTGCCAGCGCGCAGCCGGTCATTCCGCGCTGGAAGGACGTCGTTCTCAACGCGGTACCGCGTCCCTCGGCCCAGGCCAAGAGCAGGTACAACGAGGCATCGAGCGAGTTCTGGACCGCTGTCCACAACACCCTGTCCGGCGACGGCACGGCTGCAGACAACCTTGCCGATCTCGAATTCTCCTTGACCAGGCTCAAAGGCACCGCCTGGTGACCTCGCCGCGTCAAGGCTCGCTGTTGATGCGCCAGCGCGCGCGCTCGGCATGGCTGTTCCTTGCCCCGATGCTCATCGTGCTCGCCGCCGTTGCCGGCTGGCCGCTTCTGCGTACGATCTATTTCGGCTTCACCGATGCCTCGCTGACGGACCTCGAGGCCGGCCGGTGGGTTGGCTTCGCCAATTATTTCTCGGTCCTGCATATGCCGAGCGGGCGGATCATCTATGACGGCCTGCTCGCCGACCCGGTCTGGTGGCGCGCGGTCTGGAACACGGTGCGCTTCGCGGTGATTTCGGTGACCTGCGAGACCATCCTGGGCATGATCGTCGCGCTGGTGCTCAACGCCGAATTCCCGGGCCGTGGCGTCGTGCGCGCCGCGATCCTCATTCCCTGGGCGATCCCGACCATCGTCTCGGCGAAGATGTGGCAGTGGATGCTCAACGACCAGTTCGGCATCATCAACGACGCCCTTCTCAGGCTTGGTTTGATCAGCACGAAGATCGCCTGGACGGCCAGCGCCGATACGGCGATGTTCGCCGTCCTGATCGTCGATATCTGGAAGACGACGCCGTTCATGGCGCTGCTCATCCTCGCCGCCCTGCAGATGCTGCCGCAGGAAATCTACGAGGTCACCAGGCTCGATGGCGTGAGCCCATGGAAGGTTTTCTGGAAGGTCACCTTGCCGCTCATCCGGCCGGCGCTGATGGTGGCTGTCATCTTCCGCGGCCTCGACGCTCTGCGCATCTTCGACCTGATCTACGTGCTCACACCGAATAACGTCCGCACCAAGTCGATGTCGGTATTTGCCCGCGAGAACCTGTTCGAATTCGACAAATTCGCCTACGGGTCCGCCGCCTCGACGCTGCTCTTCGTCATCCTCGTGCTGCTGACCATGCTCGTTCTGCGGTTCGGCCGGGTGAAACTGGACAGAAGCTATTGATACAGGGGCCATCGACCATGTGGATCGTCAAGCGCACGGCCTTTTACCTCCTCGTCGCCGTCATCGTCCTCGTCGCGGTGTTCCCATTCTACTACGCCATCATCACCAGCCTGAAATCAGGGTCCGCGCTGTTTGAGGTCGACTACTGGCCGAAGATGATCAGCTTCAGTAATTACAGGAGCGTCTTCACCGAAGGGAGCTTCCTGCGCAACCTGTTGAACTCGTTGTTCGTCTCCAGCGCCGTCGTCGTCATTTCGCTATTTCTCGGCGTCACCGCCGCCTATGCGCTTGCGCGCATCCGCTTTCGTGGCCGCTCGGCTCTGCTTTTCATCATCCTGTCCGTCTCGATGTTCCCGCAAGTGGCGGTGCTTGCCGGCCTTTTCGAACTGATCCGGACGCTGGGCCTCTACAATTCGCTCTTCGCGCTGATTTTCTCCTACATGATCTTCACCTTGCCGTTCACGGTCTGGGTGCTAACCGCCTTCGTTCGCGACCTGCCGATCGAGCTCGAGGAGGCGGCGATCCTCGACGGCGCGACCCCCTGGATCATCATCACGCGCGTTTTCCTGCCGCTGATGTGGCCGGCGCTGGCGGCCACCGGGCTTCTCGCCTTCATCGGCGCGTGGAACGAGTTCCTGTTCGCTCTGACGTTTACCTCCAACAACGAGCAACGAACCGTGCCTGTCGTGATCGCGCTGCTCTCCGGCAGCTCCCAGTTCGAAATCCCCTGGGGCAACATCATGGCCGCATCGGTGATCGTCACCGTGCCGCTCGTCATCCTCGTCCTCATCTTCCAGCGCAAGATCATCGCCGGCCTCACCGCGGGCGGGGTCAAGGGATGAGGTAGTGAACACCACGGAGATGCCGCCCGGGACGCTGCCTGCCTTGACAAAGGCGGCCTCTCATGTGCTTTTCGCGCAAATTTTCGGGCCAGGCCATCGTGCTTCGGCCACAACTCAGCATCCGGACCTAGCAATGACAATGCATCGTTACCGCAGCCATACCTGTGCCCAGTTGAGGAAGAGCGACGTCGGCTCCTCCGTCCGCCTGTCGGGCTGGGTGCATCGCGTGCGCGATCATGGCGGCCTGCTGTTCATCGATTTGCGCGACCATTATGGCCTGACCCAGATCGTCGCCGATCCGGATTCGCCGGCCTTCAAGATCGCTGAGACCGTGCGCGGCGAATGGGTCATCCGCGTCGACGGCGAGGTCAAGGCGCGCTTGCCAGAGACCACCAACGCCAACCTGCCGACTGGCGAGATCGAGATTTTCGCGCGCGAGATCGAAGTGCTGTCGGCGGCCAAGGAATTGCCGCTGCCGGTGTTCGGCGAGCCGGATTATCCCGAAGACATCCGCCTCAAATACCGTTTCCTCGACCTGCGCCGCGACACGCTGCACAGGAACATCATGGCGCGTACCAGGATCATCGCCGAGATGCGCAAGCGCATGGGCGAGGTCGGCTTCACCGAATTCTCGACGCCGATCCTGACCGCTTCTTCGCCGGAAGGCGCGCGCGACTTCCTGGTGCCGTCACGCATCCATCCCGGCACTTTCTACGCGCTGCCGCAGGCGCCGCAGCAGTACAAGCAGCTGATCATGGTGTCGGGTTTCGACCGCTATTTCCAGATCGCGCCGTGCTTCCGCGACGAGGACCCGCGCGCCGACCGTCTGCCCGGCGAGTTCTACCAGCTCGACCTTGAGATGAGCTTCGTCGAACAGGACGATGTGCTGTCGACAATGGAACCGGTGATGCGCGGGGTCTTTGAGACCTTCGCCAACGGCAAACCGGTAACGCAGAAATTCCAGCGCATTCCCTACGATGTGGCCATGCGCAAATACGGCACCGACAAACCGGATCTGCGCAACCCGATCGAAATGCAGGCCGTCTCCGATCATTTTCGCAATTCAGGCTTCAAGGTGTTCGCCAACATCCTGGCCAACGACCCGAAGGCCGAGGTCTGGGCCATCCCGGCCAAAACGGGTGGCAGCCGTGCCTTCTGCGACCGCATGAATTCCTGGGCACAGGGCGAGGGCCAGCCGGGGCTGGGCTACATCTTCTGGCGCAAGGAAGGCGAGAAGCTCGAAGGCGCGGGGCCACTGGCCAAGAACATCGGCGAGGAGCGCACCGAGGCGATCCGCCTCCAGCTCGGCCTTGCCGATGGCGACGCCGCTTTCTTCGTCGCTGGCGACCCGAAGAAATTCGTCTCCTTCGCGGGCGCGGCGCGCACGCGTGCCGGCGAGGAGCTGAACCTCGTCGACCGCGATCGCTTTGAGCTTTGCTGGATCGTCGACTTCCCATTCTTTGAATGGAATGAGGAAGAGAAGAAGATCGATTTCGCTCACAACCCGTTCTCGATGCCGCAGGGCGGCATTGAGGCGCTAAAAGGCGATGATCTGCTCGGCATCAAGGCATTCCAGTACGACATGGTCTGCAACGGTTTCGAGATCGCCTCCGGCGGCATCCGCAACCATCTGCCCGAGACCATGGTCAAGGCGTTCGAGACCGTCGGGCTGGATCGCGAAACGGTCGAGGAGCGCTTCGGCGGCCTCTATCGGGCCTTCCAGTACGGCGCGCCGCCGCATGGCGGCATGGCGGCCGGTATCGACCGCGTCGTCATGCTTCTGGTCGGCGCCAGGAACCTGCGCGAAGTGACCATGTTCCCGATGAACCAGCAAGCCTACGACCTTCTGATGAACGCACCGTCGGAAGCCACGCCGCAGCAGCTTCGCGAGCTGTCGCTGCGCGTCGTGGCGACCAAGAAAGAGGCTTAGAAACCTCCAGCAACAGATTAAATTGATTCATGAAAAAGCCCGGCTTCGCGCCGGGCTTTTTCTGTTCGAGCCGTAGTCTCGCTCAGTCTTCGTTTGCCTTGACCTTCACGCCAAGCGTCTTCGGCAGGTCGAGCGGGTTGGACATGGCGCCCGCCATGATCAGCGCGAAAGGCACTGCTGCCGGCGGCGCGGCCGAGATCTCGAGGCTCTGCGGATCGTCGAGATATTTGCTGACCGCGGCCGTCACCTCGGCGGTCAATTCTGGATTGTTGAGCTGCGCCATGCCGAAAGGCACGATCGCCTTGGCCTGGTTGGCAATGTCCTTGCCGGACATGCCTTGCTGCTTGCCGACATAATCCAGCACCTTGTTGGTCAGTGAATCGTCGTCGAAGCGGACGCTGGCGCTGTTGAAGGAGAGCTGCTGCAGAATGCCGAGCATGGCCATGCCCTCAGCCGATTTGTCGGCGCCTTCGGGCTGCGCCGCCATCTTCTTCTGCATCTCCTGCAGCGACTTGATGACGTCCAGCGTGTAGCCACCGAGGTCGAAGGTCATGCCAAGCGTGCCGGCATTGTCGACGGAGATGTCGTATTTCGACAGTTCCATCTTGCCGTCCGAGGGCTGCCAGGTGCCGGCCATTTCAAGGTTGCCGGTGATATTCTGGTAACCGAGGGCGTTGATCACCTCCTTGGATTTCGGATCGTCGACCAGCGTCAGGTCGGCATTGAACTTTTCTGTCGTGCCGGAAAACGCCATCGCCTTGCCGTCGGCCGGCGGCGTGATTTCGATGGCAAGCCCGTCCATCGAGAAGGCGGTCTTGTCGGCGACCTTGACCGTCATGTTGTTGAGTTCGGCCGACTTGTACATCATCAGCGAACCCAGCGGTCCCGTGGCGCCGTCCGCCGGAACAGTCATGTCATGGATGACGAAAGGGCTGAGGTTGAGTGTGACCCCGTCCTGGCTGTGCTGGAAGGCCGAAGTCGATACGGTCGCGATGGCGTAACCGCCATTGGCCTCGGTTACGCCTTCGAGTTTGACGTCGCCGATCGCCAGAGGTTCCTTCTCGGCCGCCGGTTTGACGGACACGCCTTGCAGCACCATGCTGGAAGCATCGCCGCTCACCCCTGTCCAGGAGATGTCAACGCCCTGGGCGGCCATGGCCGCCTTCAGCCGGTCGGCAACCGCCGTATCCTGCGCGAATGCCGCGTTCAGTGGCAGCGTCAGCAAAAAGGTCGAAAAAGCAAGCTTTTGGAGAGTCGAGCGTTTGATTGTCATCGCGAGTTCCCTGAGAGTGTCCTGAATTGTTTTTCGAATTTCTTTGCGCCCTCACCATTCCGTGACGAACTGGACGGGAAAAAGGCGCATCCCCGCACAATGGTCGAAAATCACAGCGAAAGGCAAACCCGTTCACGGCCTAGAGCCGCCATGTAACAGGTTGATGTTGGCCGGCGCGGGAGGGCTCCCAATTCCTGTTGCAGAATGGGTACTCCTTTCGGGCGCCTCTTGCCGCGAATCACCCGCTCGGCTAGTCCCAGACCATGGGAAAAAGGCTTTTGCCGCCTGAAGATGGCGGCGGCGACAATATTGAGCCGGTCGATCTGAAGAAGGCGCTGGAAGAGCGCTATCTCGCCTATGCGCTGTCGACCATCATGCACCGGGCATTGCCGGACGTGCGCGACGGACTGAAGCCGGTCCATCGCCGCATCATGCATGCCATGCGGCTGCTCAGGCTCAATCCCGACCAGGGTTTTGCCAAATGCGCCCGCATCGTCGGCGAGGTGATGGGCAAGTTCCATCCGCATGGCGACCAGTCGATCTACGATGCGCTGGTGCGCCTGGCGCAGGATTTTTCGATGCGCTACCCGCTGGTCGACGGGCAAGGCAATTTCGGCAATATCGACGGCGATAACGCCGCTGCAATGCGCTACACCGAAGCGCGCATGACCGACGTGGCGACCGAGCTGCTTTCCGGCATCACCGAGGATGCGGTCGACTACCGGCCAACCTACAATGAGGAGGACGAGGAGCCGGTCGTGCTGCCCGGCGCCTTCCCGAACCTGCTTGCCAACGGTTCGTCCGGCATTGCGGTCGGCATGGCGACCTCGATTCCACCGCACAATGCCGCCGAACTTTGCGATGCCGCCTTGCATCTGATCGAACATCCGGATGCGCCGGTGACGAAGCTGATGGAGTTCGTCCAGGGGCCGGACTTCCCGACCGGCGGCATCATCGTCGACGGCCGCGCCTCGATCCTCGAAGCCTACGAAACCGGCCGCGGCGGTTTCCGCGTCCGGGCCAAATGGGGCCAGGAGGACCAGGGCAGGGGCACCTGGAGCATCGTCGTCACCGAAATCCCCTATGGCGTCCAGAAGGCCCGGCTGATCGAAAAGATCGCCGAGCTTTTGATGGCGCGCAAATTGCCGCTCTTGGAAGACATCCGCGATGAAAGCGCGGAAGACATCCGCGTCGTGCTGGTGCCGAAGAGCCGTTCGGTCGATCCCGGCATTTTGATGGAATCGCTGTTCAAGCTGACTGAGTTGGAAAGCCGCTTCCCGCTTAACATGAACGTGCTGTCGCGCGGCAAGGTGCCTAACGTGCTGTCGCTGAAGGGCGTGCTCAAGGAGTGGCTGGAGCACCGCCGCGAGGTGCTGATCCGCCGCTCGAAACATCGCCTCGGCGAGATCGAAAGGCGGCTGGAGATACTCGCCGGCTATCTGATCGCCTATCTCAACATCGACGAAGTGATCAGGATCATCCGTGAGGAGGACGAGCCCAAGCAAGTGATGATGGCGCGCTGGTCGCTGACCGACAACCAGGCCGAAGCCATCCTCAACATGCGGCTGCGCGCTTTGCGCAAGCTGGAAGAGATCGAGATCCGCAAGGAGTTCGACGGTCTGACCACCGAGAAGAAGCAGATCGAGGTGCTGCTCGCCTCCGACGCCAAGCAGTGGGCGACGATCAAATGGGAAGTCTCCAGCATCCGTGAGAAATTCGGACCGGAGACCGAGCTCGGCAAGCGCCGGACCCAGTTCGCCGACGCGCCCGAACATGATCTGACCGACATTGCGCACGCCATGATCGAGCGCGAGCCGGTCACCGTCGTCGTCTCTGAAAAGGGCTGGCTGCGGGCGATGAAGGGTCATCTGACCGACCATTCGACGCTGACCTTCAAGGAGGGCGACAGCCTCAAGCTTGCCTTCCATGCGCAGACCACCGACAAGGTGCTGGTCTTCACCACTGGTGGCAAGTTCTACACGATCGGCGCCGACCGGCTGCCGGGCGGCCGCGGCCATGGCGAGCCAATCCGCATCATCGTCGACATGGACAACGACCAGGATATCGTCACCGCCTTCGTCCACGACCCCAAGCGCAAGCTGCTCCTGGTGTCATACGACGCCAACGGCTTTGTCGTGCCGGAAGAGGAGGTCGTGGCCAACACCCGCAAGGGCAAGCAGGTGATGAACGTCAAGGCGCCCGATGAGGCCAAGCGCTGCGTGACGGTCACCGGCGACCATCTCGCCATCGTCGGCGAGAACCGCAAGATGCTAGTGTTCCCGCTCTCCGAGATCCCCGAAATGGGACGCGGCAAGGGTGTGCGCCTGCAGAAATACAAGGATGGCGGCGTTCTCGACCTGAAAACTTTCACGCTCGAAAGCGGCCTCTCCTGGCAGGATTCGGCCGACCGCACTTTCACCAGGTCGCGTGAGGAACTGGCGGAATGGATTGGCGCCCGGGCGTCCGCCGGCCGCATGGTGCCGAAGGGTTTTCCAAGGACGGGCAAGTTCGGGTAGCGCCGCTAATCTCCCCACTCGAGGGGGAGATGTCGCCGAAGGCGACAGAGGGGGTCGGTACGTCCTGACGCGACTTCCTATTGTGGACTGAGGACGCCGGCGCTTTTTGCGCGGCGACCCCCTCTGGCCTGCCGGCCATCTCCCCCTCAAGGGGGGAGATTAGCAGCTCCACCCAAACATTTGGAATGTCGTCACGATTGCTGCACTATAACAGTGCATAAGCATCGCCTGAAGCGACACGGGTGGGAGAGTCGGGCATTTGAAGGAAGCAAAAATCCAGAAACCGGAACGCCAGCAGCGCCTGTTCGGCCTGTCGACGCCGCTCAGGGCGGCCGTCATTCCGCCGTTGTCTGCCGCGCGCTGGCTGCTGGTGCTGATCGTCGCCGCCGGCGTCTATTTCTTCCATGGCTTCCTGTTCCCGGTTCTGGCCGCTCTCGTCATCGCCTTCGCCAGCTGGCCGCTCTATCGGCGGCTGCTTGCCGGCGTCGGCGGCAACCGCACGATCGCCGCGACATTGGCGATCCTGTTCATCCTGACCTTCCTGGTGGTGCCGATCGCGCTCGCCGGCACCTATGCCATCAACGAGGTCCGCGAATGGGTCGGCTGGGCGATCGAGACCAACCGGCATGGCGCGCCGACGCCGCACTGGATCGCCACGCTGCCCGTCGTCGGCGAGTGGCTGAACGAGCAATGGACGCGCAATTTCGGCCATCCCGGCGGCATCGGCGAGCTGATCCAGCTGATCAGCGGCGCCAATATTGGCAGCATCTATCGCGGCGTGCTGGCCGCCGGCGGCAGCGCCTTCGGTCTTCTGCTGACGCTGCTGTTCATGATGATCGCGCTGTTCTTCGCCTATCGCGACGGCGAACATTTCGCCGGGCAGGTCGACCGTCTCGGCGAACGCATCCTGCCGACAAGGTGGGAGCGGATCTCGCGCGTGGTGCCGGCGACGATCTCCTCGACGGTGACCGGCATGACCGTGATCGCCATCGGCGAGGGGCTGGTGCTAGGCGTCGCCTACTGGCTGGCCGGCGTGCCGTCGCCAGTGACGCTCGGCGCACTGACCGGCATCATGGCGCTGATCCCTGGCGGCGCGCCTCTGTCTTTTACCCTTGTCTCGATCTATCTCGCGGCCAGCGGCTCGCCGATGGCCGGGCTTGCGCTGTTCATCTGGGGCGCGGTCGAACTCTTCATCGTCGACAAGACATTGCGCCCGAAACTGGTCGGCGGTCCGATAAAGCTGCCGTTCCTGCCGACCTTCTTCGGCCTGATCGGCGGCGTCAAGACGATGGGCTTTCTCGGCCTGTTCATCGGCCCGGTGCTGATGGCGCTGCTGGTTGCGATCTGGCGCGAATGGCTGCGCGAGGTGGAACTGGCCGACGAGCCCGCCTCGGAAGCGCCCGCTGGAGCGGAGGGCGCCCCGCCGCAGATCGAGATCGTCGCCGACGCGAAAAAGATTCAGGCCGGGTGAGAGACGGCGAGCGTGGCGCGGCGCTTGCGACCCTCGTGCAATTGCCACACCGAATGCGCGACGAGCGCAATGATGAGGATCGCGCCGCCGATGAGGCTGTCGCGCGTCGGCGTTTCGGCAAAGATCATCCACACCCAGACCGGCGCCAGCACGGTTTCGAGGAGATAGAACATCGCCACTTCCGGTCCGGAAATGTATTTCGGGCCGTTGGCGAGGCAGAAGAACGAGATCGGCATGATGACAGCGCCGTCGAAAATGACCCACCACGGCGCGTTCACCTGAAAGCCTTCGCCCGAAACCATGAACACCGCCACGGCCAGGGGCAGGACGCAACCGACCAGCGAGGTGAAGCCCATGTCCTTGCCACTGGCGCGTGAGATGGTGATCGCCAGGGCAATGAAGAACGCCGAGCACAGCGCCATGAAATCGCCGAACAGGTGCCCGGTGCCGATCGAGCCGCCGACGATGATCAGCACGCCAAGGATCATGACCAGCATCGCCACCACGGTGCCCAGCCGCAACCGCTCCTTCAGGAACAACCAGGACAGCAAAGCCGTGAAAACGGTGCTGAAGGCCAGGATGAAGACCAGATTGGCGGTCGAGGTGTGATAGACGGCGGTGACGAAAGTGACCGAGGTCAGCCCGTAGCATAGGGCCACCACGAGCCCCGTCCAGCCGGGGATGAGTTGCGGCGCATTCCTGCTCAGCGAGCGCCAGATGGCCCAGATGATCAGCGCCGCCAAAAGGGTGGAGCCAGTGCGCAGCAACAGGATCGTCCAGGCGCCGCCATCCGCTAGCCGGATCAGCGGAATATCGACGGTTAGTATCAACCCGCCAATGGCGGTGACGAGAAGGCCCTTTTGGTGATCGGTGTGGCCCTTTTGGGTGGGAGATGACATGCCGGTCTCGCAATGTATGGGGAGGCAGGTCGCAAATCGACCCGGTGCCTGTCTTCCAGCCGCGCGGCTGCAAGACCAGCATCCTCCTCCTTGAAACAGTTTAGGAATGAGTGGCGGAAGAAAAGGTCAGCGCGAAACCGCTTCGTGTTCGTAGCGTTCCCAGCCCTTCGGGCCGAGATGCTCCTGCGGCATGAAGCGCATCTTATAATTCATCTTGCGCGAGCCGTTGACCCAGTAGCCGAGATAGACATGGGGCAGGCCCATCGCCTTGGCACGGGCGATGTGGTCGAGGATCATGAAGGTGCCGAGCGAGCGATCCTCGAAGTCGGGGTTGAAGTAGGAATAGACCATCGACAGACCGTCGGCCATCTTGTCGGTAAGCGCCACCGCGATCAGCTCGCCCTGGCCCTTGCCGGTGATGAACGTGTCGGGACCACGGCGCCTATATTCGATGACCTTGGTGTCGACATGAGTGTCTTCCACCATCATGGCATAGTCGAGCACCGTCATGTCGGACATGCCGCCGCGGCGGTGGCGGGCGTCGAGGTAGCTGCGAAACAGCGAATATTGCTCTGTGGACGGCTGCGCGTCGTGCATGGCGCCGACGAGGTCCGAATTGTGCTGGATCACCCGCTTCATGTTGCGGCTGGCAGTGAATTCCTGCGCCAGGATGCGCACCGAAACGCAGGCGCGGCAGGTCTCGCAGGCCGGCCTGTAGGCGATGTTCTGCGAACGCCGGAAGCCGCCTTGCGTCAACAGGTCGTTCATCTCCGGCGCCTTGTCGCCGACCAAATGCGTGAACACCTTGCGCTCGAACTGGCCCTCAAGATAGGGGCACGGCGATGGCGCGGTCAGGAAGAACTGCGGCGACTGGGTCGGGTGCTGCGTCATCGAGCCTTGGAGACACTCCTGCGAATCGCTCTACCTTTGGCGCGGACGGCGAAAAATTCAACAGGATTGTGCAGGCGTGGTTGACTGGACGCCTTCGCATTTGTGCGTAAGCGGCTGCATTGACTCTTCAAAAGCTGTTTCAACGACCGCTGCGGCTGACCACCGTGCCGAGCAACAGGTCGTGCAGCGTGCGCTTGCGGTCGGAAAACAGCGTCACCAGGAGGATCAGCGGCGTCAGGATGACATTGCCGGCCCAGAACAGCACCGAATGGACGACGGCGGTCAGCCCATCGATGCGGGTGCCGTCGAGGCGGTCGAGCCTGATGCCCATCATCTTCATGCCCGTGGTGGCCTGGTCGGCGCTGCCCAGGGTGTTCCAGATATAGAGGATGGCAACGACCGGCACGAGGACTGAAAACAGCATCCAGCCGAGTCCGAGCGTCAAAATCCCGAGGAAGAACACCAGAATCGCGAACGGGATGGTGAGCAGAGCCACGATGCAATAGTCAAGAATGAAGGCAAAGATGCGCCGCGTGCGCACGCCCTCATAGGCCCTGACATCGTCGAGCCTGGTGGTGATGATTTCGCCGTCGAGAACGCGCGCGTTCATGTCATTTCCTAGTAATCAGGCCCGGAATAGGGTGCGAGCCAACCGTCATTGAAATGGTGAAAGCCGGTGACGGAATCAAGGTGGTCGATTCAGCCAGCATGCGCTTGCCGGGGTGAACCGGTTGAATTCACGGCGTGGATGGCGTTAGCTTGCTGCGGCGCAACAAGACGCCGAGGGGATGGGGCGATATGGACTACGACATGCTGGTCATCGGCAGCGGCCCTTCCGGGCGTCGCGCCGCGGTGCAATCGGCCAAGCTAGGCAAATCGGTTCTGGTGGTTGACAGGGGCCGGCGCCTCGGCGGTGTTTCCGTGCATACCGGCACCATTCCCTCTAAGACGCTGCGCGAGACCGTGCTGAACCTCTCCGGCTGGCGCGAGCGCGGCTTCTACGGTCGCGGCTACCGGGTCAAGCAGGACATTTCCATCGGCGATCTGGTCGAGCGCCTGCACAAGACGCTCGACCACGAGGTCGAGGTGCTGCAGCACCAGTTCATGCGCAATGCGGTCAAGAGCGTGCGCGCTACGGCAAAATTCGTCGGTGCCAACAAGATCAGCCTGACCACCGACAATGGCGACTATAGCGAGGTTGGTTTCGCCAATGCGCTGATCGCGGTCGGCACGAGGCCACACCGGCCGCGCGATGTGCCGTTCGACCAGACCCGTATCTTCGACAGCGACGAGATGCTTGAACTCGGCCGATTGCCGCGCACGCTGACGGTGATTGGCGCCGGCGTCATCGGTGTCGAATATGCGACCATCTTTTCGGCGCTCGACGTGCCGGTGACGCTTGTCGAGCCGCGCAACACCATCCTCGATTTCGTCGACCGCGAAATCGTCGACGATTTCATCCATCAGATGCGCGACCGTGGCATGACGATCCGTTTGGGCAGCACGGTCAAGGAAATCGCCTCCAAACCCGACTATGCCGAGGTGACGCTTGCCGACGGCCGCACCATCCGCTCCGAGATCGTGCTTTATGCCGCCGGCCGCAGCGGTAATCTCGGCAGCCTTGGCCTCGACGTGGTCGGCATCGAGGCTGACTCCAGAGGGCGCATCAAGGTTGACCCGAATACCTTCCAGACCAGTGCGCCCAACATCTATGCGACCGGCGACGTCATCGGCTTTCCGAGCCTTGCCTCCACATCGATGGAGCAGGGCAGGGTGGCTGCCTGCCACGCCTTCGGCGTGCCGCTGCCGCCACCGCCGGAAACTTTTCCCTACGGCATCTACGCCGTGCCGGAAATCTCCACCGTCGGCCAGTCCGAGGAGCAGGTGCGCGAGAGTGGTGCTGCCTACGAGGTCGGCGTGGCGCGTTTTCGCGAGACCTCGCGCGGCCACATCATGGGCGTCAACACCGGCTTCCTAAAGCTGCTATTTTCGGTCGAAACGCGCCGGCTGCTCGGCGCCCACATCGTCGGCGAAGGCGCCACCGAACTGATCCATATCGGCCAGGCGGTGATCAATCTCGGCGGCACCGTCGACTTCTTCGTCAACAACACCTTCAACTATCCGACGCTGGCCGAAGCCTACAAGATCGCCGGCCTGGATGCGTGGAATCGCATGGGGCGAGGCTAGGGCGGTAGCTCGTCAATTTGCCTGTGCGACGATGGCCGCCTGTTCCGACAGCCATTGCCTGACGATCGCCGCGTCGCGATCGCCGAATTCGTGGCCTGAGGGGACAATCCGGGCGTCGACCTCGGCGCCATGCTGGCTGAGCAGACTGACCAGAGCCGGTGCAAAGGGCGCGTAGGTCAGGTCGGCGGCGCCGGCGATGATCAGCACGCGCGCTTTGGACAGGTCCGCAGGCAGCAAATCGTCGAGCACCGGCATCGGGCGCAGCAACGCTGCCTTTTCGATGAGGTGCGGATGCAGCAGCATCACGCTCGAAACCAGATTGGCGCCGTTCGAATAACCAAGGAAAATCGTGCGGGAGAGATCGAGGCCATGACGCTTCGTGGCCTCGACGACGAAGTCCGCGAACGCGTCTGCCTCACTGCGGATGCTGGTCTGTTCGAAGCGCGTCGGCGTGATCCGTGTAAACCAGCGGAAACCGTCCTCCTGGGCGATGCGGCCACGCACCGCCACCAGCACGGCGCGCGGTGCGATCTGACGCCCCAGCGCCACCAGCGTCGTCTCGTCGACACCCGATCCATGCAGCAGGAAAAGGCATTCGCTATTTGGCTTTGCCGGCTTGTACAGGCGATAGGAAAACGCCAGATCGCGCCGCAAAAAGCCATCTTCCGGAGGTTTTTCCACCATAGTTGCATCCTTTTGATTTCATGCGATTTTTCTTAATTTGCCGGCTTCAAAACGGAATATTTTCGACCTCCTATAAAGTTGATCGAACCGGGCGCATTTCAATCCGTTTTTCACTGGTATTGATCCCTCGGGAGGAATCGAGCGGTGCGCCGACATGGTCGCATTGCCGGGCATGAACAAACAGCTTTGAGGCCTTTTATCGATGACCCTGCCAGTTTCGCCCGTTCGCGGGACGCGTATCCCGGAACGCGATACACGCATAGACGTGTTCCGGGCTCTCGCTCTCCTGACCATATATGTCGACCACGTGCCGGGCACCGCTTACGAGTACCTGACCTACAAGAATTTCGGATTCTCGGATGCCGCGGAGGCCTTCGTGCTGATCTCCGGCATGTCGGTCGCTCTCGCCTATGGCACAAAATTCCAGCCCGGAAGCCGGCTGCTCGCGACGCTCAAACTGTGGCGGCGCGCAGGCGTACTCTATACCGCCCACATCGTCACGACGATGGTGGTGATGGCCATCTTCTGTGCGGCGGCGGTGTTCTCGAAGCGGCCGGACATTCTGGCGATGATCAACATCGAGCCGCTGATGAAGAACACGCCGGAAGTGCTGGTCGGCATTGTCACGCTCGGCCATCAGCTCGGCTACAACAACATCTTGCCGGTCTATGCGGTGCTGCTTTTGGTGACGCCAGTCTTCCTGCTGTTCATCAGCAGCAGGCCCTTGGCGACGCTTGCCGTATCCGGAACTCTGTGGCTGGTTGCCGGGATCTACCAGATCGCTCCACCGAACTATCCGGAGCCTGGCTTCTGGTTCCTCAATCCGCTGTCGTGGCAGTTCCTTTTCAACATCGGCGTGGCGGCCATGCTGCATGTCAGGCGCGGCGGCACCATTCCGGTCAATCGCTGGCTGGTAAGCGCGGCGGCGACCTATGTCGCCGGGGCGCTGGTCTGGGTGCACAGCCCGCTCTGGGGGCACGTATCGTGGCTGGATCTTCCGGTGGTACTGACCGGCTTCGACAAGACGTTCCTGTCGCTGCCGAGACTGCTGCACATCCTGGCCGTGAGCTATCTGGTCGTGGCCATTCCGTCCGTCTCGAACCTGTTCCGTACGAGCCGTGACCACCCGCTCGCCATATTGGGCAAGCGATCATTGCCGGTTTTCATCGCCGGCACGGTGATCGCCATGGCGGCGCAGGTGATGAAGCTGATCAATCCTGGTGGCTTTGCCTACGACAGTTTGTTGATATCAGCCGGCATCGCCATGCAGTTCGCGCTCGCCTACTATCTCGAATGGCTGTCGGGTATTGGGTGGTCCAGCAAGAGCAAGCCGGTCCGCAACGAGACATCGCCGGTGCGTACGTCCTTTGGTGTGGGGGCGATGGCGACAAGCGCCAATCGATAAGGCGTAGCGGATGATCTGCCGGAGTCAGGCGGCCGGCGGTGGCCCGGAAGAGGCCCTGACGACAAGTTCGACGTCGAGCGTTTCGCGCCGCACCGCGCCGTCGAAATCGAGGATCCGTCGCGCCGCCCTGCGGCCGATCTCGGCGATCGGCTGGGCAACCGTGGTGAGCGGAGGCTCGCAAAGCGCGGCGTCGGGCACGCCGTCGAAGCCGACGATGGAGACATCGCGGGGCACCGCGATGCCACGCGCGGCCAACCATTCGATCGCGATCATGGCAATCCGGTCCGACATCGCCAGGATGGCCGTTGGCGGTTCTGGCAAGGCGAAAATCGTTTCGAGGCCAGCCTTGGTGCTGGCTTCGTCGTTTTCGGTCTCGTAGACCGGCACCTTGGCGGTATCGATGCCGAAGCCGGAAAGCGTCTCGAAATAGCCGACAAGGCGGTCGCGCGTTCCGGTGTAAACCGCAGCCTCGATCTGTTCGCGCGAAACAAGACCGGTTCTGTCATCGGCGAATTGCAGCGATAGCACGGCGAAGCGGCGATGCCCAAGCTCCGCCAGATGGCGCGCCGCCAAGCGGGCGCCGGCGACATTGTCGACGCCGATCGCCGAAACCCTGTCGTCTTCGAAGCCGAGTTCAAGCGCGACGAAGGGGAGCTTGCGTTCGAGTGTCAGTTCGACGAGGCGCGAGCCACCCTCGATGCAGAACAGGATGAAGCCGTCGACCAGCGCGCTCTGGATGTTCCAGGCCAGTTTCTCCTCATTGCCGGCCGAAACGAGAGCGATGCCAGCACCTGTGGCGTCGCATGCCTCGGAGATGCCAGACATCATCACGCGGGCAAAGGGATCGTCGAAGAAATAGGACAGGGGCTCTGTCGTGGCGACACCGATCGCGTTGACCTTGCCGGCGCGCAGCAGTCGGCCCTTGGGGTCGGGGCCGGCATAGCCCATCGCTTCCGCTGCCGCCTTGACCCGCTCGCGCACTTCCTCGCGCACGATCTCGGGACGGCTGAAGACGTTGGAAGCGGTGCCGTGCGAAACACCGGCGGCTTTGGCGATGTCGGCCAGCCGGACAGGTCTTGTATTGCCTACGATGCGTACCATTTTGCTTGCCTCCGGACTCCAGCTAGCACTTTTGTTGGATCGATTCAAATTTTTGCTTGACTTTGGCTGGTCATGAGCTATTTTTGAATCGATCCAAGTGTTTCCGATGTTCATGTTGGACCGAGGAGGGTGCGATGCATCCCGTAAATTATCTGTTTGAAGACATCTACCGCAATGACTGGAGCATCAGGTCGAACGCGGTGACCCAGAAACGCCGAGGCGGAACCAGTCCTTGGGTCCGCGATCCACGCTTCCTCGTGGAGCGCAAGCGGAGCTGATCGGCAGAGGTTTTTTGTGCCTGTCGATTGGATCGATTCAATTTCTTGATAAGTTCAAGAGGAGACCAAGCCATGCATCCCGTCAGCTATCTGTTCGAGGACATCTACCGCAACTATTGGGGCATCTCGCCGGCCTCCCGCCGGCCGGAGCGCCTGCGCTTGACCAAGGCCGCGCGCAATCGCGAACTGCTTGTCCGGCCCGAGCGCCAGCAGGATTGAGCCGCGCCCCTTGGCGGACTTGCCGCCTCAGGCGCGCGGGCGCACCAGTGCCGAGGCGGCAAGCACCAGCCAGCCGCCGATGAGCAACGTGCCGCCGATCGGCGCCGACATCGGGAAAAGCCGCGAGCCAATGAAGTCCCGGGCGAGAAGGTCGCCGCAGAACAAGACAAGCCCGACGAGAAGAACGAGGCTTCCGGTTCGCAGGATCCGGTTTGCACCAAGCAGTCCGACGGCCAGGAAAACCGGCGCGTGCATCATGAGGAAGGACGCGGCCGTGCCAACGAAGGTGCCACCCAGATGCGCCGCAGCGGCCGACAGCGCCACTCCAGCCGCACCGCACAGGCCGCCGGCCAAAACAAGGATGCGGCCTATGCCGCTTGCTGGGTGTTCGGTCGTGTTCATCCTGGGGTGCCTCCGTGAATTGCCAAACGACAAGTATGGTTTTGTGAGACGTGGATACTGTCTCGATTTGAAGTTCAGCCGATGAAGTAGCGATAGCCGAGCCACGCAGCCAGTGCGACCGATGCGCCCCAGACGCTGGCGATCACCACGGCGGCGGTTTTGCTCACCGGCCGCTCAGCTGCAAGCGCGGCGGCGGCTCGATGTTCTGCCATGACCTCCGGCGGGATCATTTTCACCACGGCCAGAATGCCGAGCGGCACGATTATCGCGTCATCGAGATATCCCAGCAGCGGTATGAAGTCGGGAATCAGGTCTATGGGCGACAGTGCGTATCCGGCAACCAATAGCGCCAGCGCCTTTGCGTACCAAGGCGTGCGAGGATCGTCGGCGGCAAGGTAAACAGCATGCACGTCTCGCTTGATCGTGCGTGCCCAGTCTCTCAGCTTGCTGTTCATCTAACGGCTTTATCCGCAAAAGGCGGCGGCCGACAATTTAAACCGGAACTGCGGAACCGCGTCAGGATTTACCGGCTTCCACCAGCATGTCGCGTGCGCGGCGTGACTGGACCAGCCAGTTATATGCAGCTCCGCCCGCCATCAGCACGGATGTGCCGAGAAACACCGCGCGCATGCCGAAATGACCGCCGACGAAGCCGCCGAGCAGCGGCCCGGCGACCTGCCCGACATATTGCGCCGAGATAGACAGGCCAAGCACATTGCCGCCGACACCGTCCGGAACATTGTGGCGGATGACGCTGGTGATGCAGGGCAGGAGGCCGCCAAGCGCCAGGCCCATCAGGAAACGCAGGCCGATGAGCTGCCAGCCCTGTGTGACGAAGGCCTGCGGGATCAAGAGCAGCGCCGAGACGGCAAGTGCTGCGACAATGACATTCCAGTGGCCGATGCGGTCGGCGAGCTTGCCGAGCCGCGAGGCCGACAGTATGGCACCGAGTGCCGCCGCCGACATGACGACGCCGGAGATCAGCGTGACCCGGCTTTGATCCTCGATGAGCTGCTGGACATAGACCGTGATGATCGGCTCGATCGACATGGTGGCGAAACTCAACAGCATGCCGGTCGCCAGCATGGCGACGACGGGCCGCTTGTCGGGAATTTGCGCCCAGCCGCCCTTCGGCTTCTCGGTCGATGCTGTCTTGTCGACTGCCGGGCGAGGGTTCTCCTTGATGAGGAAGGTCGTCGCCAGGAACGCCAGGAAGATAACGCTGCCGGCGAGGAGGAACGTGGCGCGGATGCCGATCACCGGCGGCAGCGCGCCGCCGAGCAGGGGACCGACGAGTGCGCCGGCGGTGATGCCGGCCGACAGCACGCCGAGCGCCCAGCCTGAACGGTCCTTCGGCGTCTGCATGGCGACGAGAATGGTCGAGCCGGAGGAATAGCCGCCGGCGAAACCGATCAGCAGGCGCAGCAGCACCAGTTGCCACACACTCTGCACCATGCCGGTCAGCGACATGCAAATCGCCATGCCGAAACTCGCCCGCACCAGCATCAGCTTGCGGCCATAGCGGTCGCCCAGCCGTCCCCAGAGCGGCGCCACCAGCGCGGCGGCAAAGAAGGTAGCGCCATAGGCGATGCCGGACCACTGCACGATCGCTGCGTGGCCCTCGGCGCCGAGCTGTTCGACATAGAGCGGCAGGAAGGGCAACAGCAGGGTCATCGCGATGAGCGTGCTGAACGAACCGGCAAAGCACACCGCAAGATTGCGCCGCCAATGAATGTTGTAGGTGCCGTGTTCCGTATTGCCCTGCGCCATGTCTGTCCTGCCCGCCATCGGGCTTGTTACGGATACCAATTTGGGATACCAAGTCGGTATCCGTCATGCACTTCAACCCAGCCGCTGTCAATGCGGCCGCCAGGAATGGACCACGATGTCGCAGATGCAGAGTGTCGAAAAGCAGCTACGCGAGATGATCCTCGGCCTCGAGATCGGTCCGGGCGAACGGCTGACCGAACGCTGGATCGAAAGCCGGTTCGGCGCCTCGCGCACGCCGGTCAGGGCAGCACTGCTGCGGCTCGAAACCGAAGGCCTGATCTGCCGCGACGGGCGCGGCTGGACGGTCTCGCCCATCAATCTCGCCGAGCTCGAGCAGATCGCGGTCTACCGCGAGGCGGTTGAAGTCGCCGCGCTCAGGCTGACCTGCGCGCAGGGCGACAGAAGCGGCGTCGATGTCATCGAAGCGATGCTCGACTCCTGTAGCGCCAGCACCCCGCGCGAGGAATGGCACCGCGTCGGCATGGATTTCCACATTGAGCTGGCGCGCCTGTCCGGCAACGAGTTCCTGTTCAGGGCGGTCCGTGATGCGATGATCCGGCTGTCGCGCGCCCGCTGGCTGGAGGTTCGCGACGAGGCGGCACTCAGCCGTGCCTGGGCCGAGCACCATGCCATTCTGGCGGCGGTGCGGGCCGGCGATGCCGATGAGGCGGCAAGCCGGCTTTCGGCGCACATCGTCGGCAGCCGCGACCGGCTAGTGACGTCGCTGCACAATGACCGGCGCGGCCTGCGCGCCAGGGGATTTGCAGTCGTTGCCGCTTGATCTCGCCAGGCATAGGGCGCGGTGTCGTCGCGCAAAAGCCGGTGCGCGAACGTGGAGCACACTTTCGCCCTCGCTTCGCGAGCAGCGATGGCGTAAGAGCGGCGATGGAAAACAACCGATTTGAAACACCCGTGACTGTCAAGTCGGCCACGGATGGGACCAACCAGCTCCTGCGCACGGCTCGGGAGGCTTCCGACTACCTCCTGAACAACTGGCCCGGCAAGCGCAGTCCCAAGCATCGCGAAGCGCTACAGGCCTGCCATGATGCGCTGGCCGGCGACAAGCCGGCGATGAACGCAAGGCGCGCTTTCATCGCAGCGGCGCGCGAAGTGAACGTCTTCGTCAGCGACAAAACGCCGGCCTGAAGGCACGGCGGAGGCCTGGGTGCAATCCAGCCCACCGCACGGGCTGGATGATGTTTTACTCTGCCGTTTCCGTTTGGGTTTCGGAGTTGGCCTCGTCCTCGGGCTTCGACCGTTCCTTGGCCGCCACCTTGGCAGCCTGCTTCTCCGCCTTCTTGGCGGCCTTCTGCCGGTCGCGCTCCTTGCGTTCCTGACCGTAATTCGGTGCTCGCGCCATATTGTTTCCTTTCACTATGCTGGACCCTGCCTAGGAGCATTGGGTCACAAACACAACACCGCAAGGGGCGATCGGCTGCATAGTTTGCGGGCAGTTTGGTTCCAGGCCGTGCGGGGGCTTGCAAGATGGCTGGCACAATGGTGTAGGAAAGACCGGGGTACAGACGCTGACAGCCGCCAGACTATTTTGAATCAAGTGACCGATGGCCACGCTTCAAAGAAACGCACAGAAGCTGTTCTACTACGCGCGCAATGCCATACGCGACATCGCCACGCAGGCTTTGTTCCGCCGCAGGCTTGCCGGACTGCTCGATCAGGCCAGGCTTTCGGACGGCTCGGTTCGCGCGTCTTAAACTCCGGGCGTGGCAATTGATGTTGATCTCTGCATTCATCAGGCGTAACGGGACCGCGGGATTCATTATGCCTCGGGGCTTGAGAACAGAGAATGAATATCGCACTGCTGAATTACCCTAACACCAACAACATCGGAGACAATATACAGACGCTCGCTGTCGCGCAGCACATCGATCAGGAATACAGCTTGGTCGACCGTGACTTCTTGCATCGATATGATGGCGAGCCGTGCGTCGTCGTCATGAACGGCTGGTTCACGCATGAGCCGCAGAACTGGCCACCTGCACCAGCGATCACGCCGATCTTCTTCGGCTTTCATCTGACCCCGAAGGCGGCGTCCGTGTTCGAAAAGCATAAGGCATATTTCGCGCGCTTTGCGCCGATCGGATGCCGTGATCAAGCGACGGCCGACGTTATCAAGTCATGGGGTGTCGATACCTATGTGAGCGGCTGCGCGACGATGACATTTCCGGCCCGAAAGAAGGAACCTGCCGAGCCGAAGGTAATCCTAGTGGATCAGAAACGGGGCCACTTCGCACGGTCGGAGCGCAAGCGGGCTAGCCAGATCGGGCACATTTTGCCGTTTCCGATAGCGAGCGAAGTCAAATTTGAGGCGGCAAAGAACCTGCTCGACTTCTACCGCCTCAATGCGGGCTTAGTCGTCACTAGCCGCATTCACAGCGCTATGCCTTGCGCAGCGATGGGCATCCCGGTCGTTTACACCGGTCGTCGCGACGGCCGGACTGCGATCATCGACCTGATCGGTATCCCGTCGGTTCGAACAAAGTGGTTCCCGCGCACGCGCATCGAGAGCTTACCCGCACGCCAGCCGGCATTCGATGACGTGAAAAAGCGCATCGCCAGTGACCTTCACGCACGTTTAGAAGCCCATGGCGTGAAGGTGAAAGCTCCGACGTCGCTTTAGCTGTTCGCGAAGCTTTATGGCAAGCTTGGCGTCTGAACGGCTTTGTTGCGAAGGCGGGCAGCCTCGGTCCTGTCGAGCACCATCTTCTTGTTCGCCTCGGCGCGGCTCGTATCGGCCGGATTGTGCCAAATATGTCGCTCAGGCGATTTATGAAGGCTGGCGCTTTGCAGTCAGCTAGATTGCAGATAGCCCCTGACCAGGGCGTTGTTGCCGCGATCGTCCATTTCGATTTTTTGATCTGCTAACGGCGAGTTGTATATTTCGTACCCGGCCTCTGACGTGGAACTAGGGGCTATGTTCACGCGATGCAGGCTAAGGGGCGAAAGATGCAAACAGACATTGACGAATGGCGCAGCGTAGCAGTCGGGACACAGCCCAATTGGGAATTCAGGGCAGGTATCATCGCAAAGCTAATCCGAGCGACAGACACCGTTCTCGACATAGGTGCGGGCGATCAGAAACTGAAGAAGTTCATTTCCCCCGCCTGTACGTATATCCCGGTCGATTGCGTCGATGATCTTCCTGGAACCTTTGTCGTAGACTTCAACAAGGAGTTCAGGCTACCAAACGTGCCTTTCAATGTTGTCGTTTGCGCGGGATCGCTCGAATATATCAATGATCTAGCCGGATTTTTCCGGGCACTTGCCGCGCATGCGCCGGACCGTCAAGTGATCTTCACATACTTTCTTAATCCGGCGAAGTGGCGACGCGCCGGCATGAAAATACATAACAATTTCGCGACCGGCGACGCCCTCCTATCACACATCAATTTTGCTCTCTCACACGTCGACATCGTGGCAGCGCGCGGGGACACGATCTTCGTCAGTGCCACGCTGTCGGCTGGTGGCGGTGTTCAATGGATCAATGACCGACCGATTACCGATTTCCTTTTTACCGAGCGCGGAATCAAGAAATTTATGGCAAAGACCGCCCGATCCGTGCGCAAAAGGCGTAATGCCATCGGCAGGATGTTGAAATAGCGGCCGGTATTTAGTTTTACCTGAACGCGGCGAGCGCAAATGAGGATGAGTGCGGACGCTGAGGACGTGATCCATCTCATTGCGCGATCGACGCAGCCAGGGTGTGAGCACATGGGGTGAGCGGCGAGGAGGCAGCTACCGAGCCTCCGCGGCTGGCCTGGTGATAAGGTAGAAATCCGTCGCACGACCATGAGGAGCAGGATACTTCTGGGAGCAAAACAAGTATTCACTTAGGGCGGTCTTCATTGCACCTTGTAAATCTTTAGGCTGCTGTTTAGCCTCACACGATGCTGTCAGAATTGACTCGACGCTTATTGAAGAATGCGAACGGGCTTAGAGTGCCGGCAGTCGCCCGTTCGGTGCAGCGCGCTCGGCTGACGTATCTTTCGGACGCAAAGTTTGTCAGCCTCCGCGATGCGATCAGGCAGGTAAGGCGTGAAAAGGTCCCCGGCGACTTCATCGAATATGGTATCGCACTCGGTGGCTCGGCCATCTACATCGCGTCCGAGCTCGACGGTGACCGTCATTTCCATGGCTACGATGTGTTTGGCATGATTCCGAGCCCAACCGAACAGGACGACGAAAAATCCAAGGCCCGTTACGAGACCATCCGATCGGGACGGTCCAAGGGCATTGGCGGTGACACGTATTACGGGTATCAAGGCGATCTGTTCGACAAGGTGAGTGCCAGCTTCATGGACTTTGGCGTCCCGGTCGATGGCGAAAGGATCGTCTTTCACAAAGGCCTGTTTGAAGACACGGTGCACTTTCATCCGAAAAGCAGGATAGCGTTGGCCCATCTCGATTGCGATTGGCACGATCCGGTCAAGTTCTGCCTTGAGCGGACACTAGAGGTGCTGAGCCCAGGCGGGCTCATGATCCTTGACGATTACAACGACTACGGCGGATGCCGGATAGCGACCGATCAATTCCTTGCAGGCCGTTCTGACTGCCGTCTCATACGAACGCTCCCCCATGCGGTGGTCCAGCGATCATAAGTCGCACCGTCACTTCCGTGCTCGGCGTTGCGCGACCCGCTGAAGCCCGTGTTCATTGACGGTGTTTGAAGGCTAACGGGGAGAGATTGTCGTTTTTTTACTTTCAATTCCCGAGACACGCTCGGGATATCGCACGGCCATCATCAACCGATCCGCATGCTCGGCAAAAACCGCGCTGACCTGTTCAGCGTCGAACAGGGATCTTCGGCGGCGTTTCTCGTCGTTGACGAGGAAACCTGTTATGGCATCAAGCTTTCTAGTAAACCGTTTGAGAACGAACCGCGCCTGCCGGGCAAAATGACCAGCCCAAGGCGTGTCCTTTGCGAGATGGCGATAGATGGCCAACGCTTCCAACTCGACACCGATCGGGCGGTTCGACCAGGGCTTGCCACGCGTGAAATGCCGTGCAAATGCCTTGTCGAATCGTACTTGGCTGGTGAAATTCGTCATGACGTTCCAGTAGGGGTGCATCGTTTGCCATCTGTCTTCAAAAGCGACATTGAGTGCACCTTGGTCCATATTATCGATGCGCTGCGAGGCGAGTTCTCGAGTCCTCTGCAATAGCCCCTCTCGCCGCACCATGGGCATGTTGAACACCAGCACGCCCGCATTGAATTTCGGCGCGCCGGGCTTCATCGGCAGGCGTCGGCGATACTTCGTGTCGAAATAGCATTGCTCATCATGAGCGGCCAATAATGGCGCCTGCAGTTGTGTGTGGGCGAGGTCGACTATCGATCGATTAAAAAGGACGTCGCTGTCGGCATAGACAACATGATCATAAGGCTTGAATTCAGCCAACTGGTCTGCGAACAGTCTGATATAGGTCGCCAAGGTCAGATGGCCCGGATCAAAATTCGTCGCTTCCATGAACTTCGACACGTCAAGGATACTGACCGCGGACCCTAGTACGCGGTCACCGACCTCTAGGTCTTCTGTGCTGACACCAATCTGAAGGATAAAGCCCTTGATAGGGCCGGATACATCCAACACACGGCGCGCGGCTAAGCACGCGTATGGGAAATAGTTTTGATCGGCAGCGAAAAAGAAACACGGATTTTGCGACATATTGTGAACGCCCCAGGAGCAGTCAGACCTCTATCCGGCCAGTATGTGCAGATGCAATAGCGTTGGGGCATAACACGTGCGAAATTCCCTGATGGATGGGCCTGTGATGCGGGTTTCACGCGGTTCCGGGTTGCAAGATGGCTGGCACAATGATGTAGGAGAGAAACCAGGTACCAAATAACAAGACGACTTTTCTTCCAAGTGACCGATGGCCACGCTTCAAAGAAACGCACAGAAGCTGTTCTACTATGCGCGCAATGCCATGCGCGACATCGCTCCGCAGGCACTGTTTCGTCGCCGGCTTGCCGGACTGCTCGACCAGGCCAGGCTTTCGGACGGCTCGGTGCGCGAACGCCTGAACTATTATAACCGGCTGCAGGACGCTTTCGCGCCGAGCCCCGATGCCGTGCCGGTCAGCCGGCTGCCGACCGACCGGAGCATGTATTATTACGATTTGAAGGAGTTTACCCGCTACTTCGATCCCGGCCTGCTCGTCGACCTCGAATTCGGCGACGTCATCGAAGTGCCGAAAATGCCTTCGATCGTGAAGGATCGGCCGATCGCCGGCGACAACAAGAACGGCGTTCTGTTCAAGCTCAACAAGTTCCGTCATTTCCACATGCCCGCCGACGATATTGCGTTCGCCGACAAGCTTCCGGCCGCGGTCTGGCGCGGCGATCTCAACAATCCGATACGCACCTTGCTTCTGGAGGTCGCCCGCGACTTGCCGTTCTGCGACGTCGGCACGCCCAAAAGGACGGCGGCTGTCGAGTATCGCAAGCCCTATCTGAGCATCGATCAGCAGCGGCGCTATCGCTACATCATTTCGCTCGAAGGCAACGACGTCGCGACCAACCTCAAATGGATCATGAGCTCGAATTCGCTGTGTCTGATGCCGCCGCCAACATACGAGACATGGTTCGCCGAAAGCGAACTGGTAGCTGATCTTCACTACGTGCCGCTCGCCCCGGATTTTTCGGATCTCGCTGAACGGGTGCAATATCTCGAACGGCACCCTGCCGAGGCTGAGCGCATCGTTGTCGCGGCCAATGCCTATTGCCGAAAATTTGCCGATGAACCGACCGAGCAGGCGATCTGCCTGCTCGTGCTCTACAAATATTTCGTTCTCAGCGGCCAGGTCGAACCCGACGCCGAGGTCTGGCGCTACATTTCGGCATAGCGCCAGCGGGATTGAACCCAAGGGGATTGGACCTTGTCGGGCACTATTCCCGGTCGAGAACCAGATCGGCCGGACCGAACCGGTCCTTTGCCGTCTGCTGCTGATGCCAGTAGGGGTAGAGCACGGGAGGGCGGCTGACCGCGTCGAGCCGTTTGCGGTCGTCATCGGTGAGCACCAGGCTTGCGGCGGCGATATTGTCCTTGAACTGCGCTTCGGTCCGTCCGCCGATCACCAGCGAACTGACGGCTGGCCGGCCTAGCAGCCAGGCAAGCGCCACCTGCGCCGCGGACACGCCGTGGTTCTTGCCGATATAGGCAAGCACGTCGACGATCCGCCATAGCCGGTCCTCGTCGCGGATCGGCGGTTCCGACCAGCCGCTGAGCTGGCGGGCTGTGGGGCTGTCACGATTGTATTTGCCGGACAGCAATCCACCGGCGAGCGGGCTCCAGACCAGCACGCCGAGCCCCTGGTCGACCGAAATCGGCAGCAGTTCATATTCGGCTTCGCGCGCTTCCAGAGTGTAGTGGATCTGCTGGGTGATGAAGCGTTGCTGGTTATGGCGGTCGCTGATGCCGAGCGCCTTCATCACCTGCCAGCCGGAGTAGTTGGAGCAGCCGGCATAGCGGACCTTGCCCTGGGTTACGAGCGTGTCCATCGCGGCGATGGTTTCCTCGAGCGGCGTCGTGCCGTCCCATTCATGCAGGAAATAGATGTCGATGACATCGGTGCGAAGGCGCTTCAGGCTCCTTTCGCACTCGCGGATCAGATGGTAGCGCGACAGGCCCTCATCGTTGGGGCCGTTGCCGATCCGCATGCGCGCCTTGGAGGCGATCAGCACGTCATTCTTGCGCTTGCCGCCAAGTGCTTCGCCGATGATCTCTTCCGAAAGCCCGTTCGAATACACGTTGGCGGTATCGATAACGTTGATGCCGGCATCGATGCACATATCGATCATCCGGCTCGCTTCTTTGAGATCGGTCTTGCCCACGGCGGCGAAGGCGCCGCCGCCGCCGAAGGTCATGGTGCCCATGGTCAGTGTCGAAACTTTCAGCCCGGAACGGCCGAGGGTGCGGTATTCCATGTCAGGTCCTCGCAATGGCGTTGAAGAGGGCGCCTGGCATAGCGCCGGGTATGAGACGTGCATTTGTAGGACAACTCGCGCGGCTTGTCGCCCTCCGCGCGCACTGACCGTTAATATCTGGTGGCGATCGGCGCACTGGCCCTCTGCAATAAAACCGTCATTGCCGGTCTATATTGAAGTCGGCTCAAGGTGTCCCATCAGCAGTCGGCAGGCTGGGACTAGGGGCGTCGGACAAAAGCCGGCAGGCTTGCACGCGGAGCAGCGCAAAATGACCGAGACAAGACAGAATTCTGCGGCCAAGGATTGGCTGGAAGCGGAACTCGCCGACACGCTCGATGAAGACTATGAGCTCGAAATGTCGGAACCGGCGCTGTCGCTGGAGATCGCAAAAATCTACAAGAACTCGCATCCACCATCGATCGAGCGCCAGCAATATTTTCGCGACCTGATCACGCTGCAATCCGAATTGATCAAATTGCAGTCCTGGGTGGCCTACCACAAGAAGAAGCTGGTGGTGATTTTCGAGGGCCGCGACTCGGCCGGCAAGGGCGGCGTTATCAAGCGCATCACCCAGCGGCTCAATCCGCGCATCTGCCGCGTCGTAGCACTTCCGGCGCCGACCGAGCGCGAGAAGTCGCAATGGTATTTCCAGCGCTATGTTCCGCATCTGCCGGCCGGCGGCGAGATCGTGCTGTTCGATCGTTCCTGGTACAACCGCTCCGGCGTTGAGCGGGTGATGGGCTTTGCCCAGCCGGATCAGGTCGAGGAGTTTTTCCGCGACGTGCCGGATTTCGAACGCATGCTCGTCCGTTCCGGGGTGACACTGGTCAAATACTGGTTCTCGATCACCGACGAGGAGCAGCAGATGCGCTTCCTGATGCGCATCCATGATCCGATGAAGCAGTGGAAGCTATCACCGATGGACCTGCAGTCGCGTGTGCGCTGGGAACAGTACACCAAGGCCAAGGAAGAGACCTTCGCCCGCACCAACATCCCGGAAGCTCCCTGGTTCATCGTCGAGGGCAATGACAAGAAGCGGGCGCGGCTGAACTGCATCGACCATCTTCTCAAGCAGATGCCCTATGAGGAGGTCCCGCATGAGGAGATCACGCTGCCGGAGCGTGTCTTCAATCCCGAATACGAACGCCAGGTGCTGCCCCGCGAGCTTTACGTGCCGGAAAAATATTGAGACAAAGCAGAGGGGAGGGCGCGCCATCTTCGGTGACGGCGCCCTCAACGGATTACGCCCGCTCGATGATGACATGCGTGGCATTCGCCGTGGCCACCTGTTCGCTGCAGCGGTAGCCGAGCTTGACCATGTCGATGCCGGCAAAAAGGTTCTCTCCGGAGCCGAGCAGCATCGGCGAGATCGCCAGATGCATCTCGTCGATGAGCTTTTCCTGGAGGTATTGCCGGATCGTGGCGACGCCGCCGCCGACGCGTACATCCTTGCCGCCGGCCGCTGCCTTCGCCTGTTCCAGCGCCGAGTGGATGCCGTCGGTGACGAAATGAAAGGTCGTGCCACCCTTCATGACGATGGGGTCCCGCTTGTGATGGGTGAGCACGAAGACCGGCACGTGATAGGGCGGGTTGTCGCCCCACCAGCCTTTCCAGTTGTCATCCGGCCATTCGCCGCGGATCGGCCCGAACATGTTGCGGCCCAGGATCCATGCCCCGACATTGTCGAAGCTGCGCGCCGTGAATGCCTCGTCCGTGTCCGTGGTCCCGCCATCCTTGCCGACCATGTTGCGAAAGGTGCGGGTGCCGATCATCCATTTGTGCAGGGCTTCCCCACCCACACCCAGCGGGTTCTTCAGGTCCTGGTCGGGACCGGCGCCGAAACCGTCGATCGACAGGGTGAAAGCATTGACACGCAGCTTGGACACGATTGCCTCCTAAACCAGTTGTAATTTGCAAGCAGTTTCGTTGTAGCAAACTGATTGCGAATTGCAAGCGGTATTTTTCGGGCATGGCAAGCAGAGCAAGAGGTCGAGCGACCTCCGCGCTTGTTCACCGGGCGCAAAGCCGGAAATTGTTCTGAGTGGTGAAGGGGATCGCCGGCGCTACTGGTCGCGGCCGAACATCCGGATAGGAATTACCCCTTCAGCATCGCCGCCACCTCGGGCGCGAAATAGGTGAGAATGCCGTCGCAACCGGCACGCTTGAAGGCGAGAAGCGATTCCAGCATCGCCTTTTCGCCATCGATCCAGCCATTGGCGCCGGCGGCCTTGATCATCGAATACTCGCCCGACACCTGGTAGGCGAAGGTCGGTACCCGGAACTCGTCCTTCAGCCGCCGGATGATGTCGAGATAGGGCAGGCCGGGCTTGACCATCAGCATGTCGGCGCCTTCGGCGAGATCCTGCTCGGCCTCGCGCACCGCTTCGTCGGAATTGGCGTGGTCGATGTAGTAGGTCTTCTTGTCGCCCTTGAGCAGGCCGGCGGTACCGACCGCCTCGCGGTATGGGCCGTAGAAGGCGGAGGCGAACTTCGTTGCGTAGGACATGATCGCCACGTCGGAAAAGCCATTGGCGTCGAGTGCGTCGCGGATGGCACCGATGCGGCCGTCCATCATGTCGGAAGGCGCGATGATGTCGGCGCCCGCCGCCGCCTGGATGACGGCCGCCGCCGTTACCTGTTCCACCGTCTCGTCATTGACGATGATGCCGTGGCGCAAGATCCCGTCATGGCCATGGCTGGTGAAGGGGTCGAGCGCGGCATCGGTGATGATGCCGATCTCCGGCACCGCGTCCTTGATGGCGCGGGTGGCGCGGTTGATGATGTTTTCCGGGTCGAGGATGTGCGAGCCGGTCTGGTCGCGGAGCGAAAGCTCGACATTGGGGAAGGTGGCGATCGCCGGAATGCCGAGCTTCGCCGCGCGTTCGGCTTCCTTCACGGCGAGATCGAGCGACAGGCGAAAGACGCCGGGCATGGCTGCGATCGGCTCGCGCACTTGTCTGCCGTCGACGACGAAGATCGGCCAGATCAGATCGTCGACCGTGAGCCGGTTCTCCTGGACGAGGCGGCGCGACCAGTCGGCCTTGCGCATGCGCCGCAGACGTCGGCTGCCGGTGATCTCGTCGACGCTGCGCGCGCCGGCAGCCTTTGCGGGGGTGAATTTGTTCATCGCCTATACTCCGGATCGGGCAGCTTTTACCACGAGCCTATGCTGCTGACCAATGCGACACGTTTGTGCCAGCCTACGGCTGCCCATTGCCGGACAGCACCTGCGCGGCGCCGCGCATGGCGACGCGGAACGCCTCGTCGAAACTGACGCCGCGCACTTGCCATTTGTAGGTCTTGCCGGCCATGGCAAGCCGCCAGTCGGCGATCCAGCCCAGCTCCTTGTCGCTCCAGACGAGGCTGCCGGCCAGTGCCTGGTCGGCGCCGACCTTTCTTGCGGTCGCGTCTAGCATCGCCATCCCGGCATCGCGCAACGTCTTGTCGACCAGCCCGGCCTGCGACAGCGCCGCCGCCTTGGGAAGGGCCACTTGCATGGCAAGTGGCCCGGCGGCATTGTCCAACGATTCACGCATCAGCTCACCGCGTTCGCCTTCGGCATCGAGCGTGAAATGCCTTGCGCCGCGCTCGGTCGCTAAAAACACCGCCAGCCGCGGCCTCTCGGCCAGCCATGGCCTGCTGTCGAGCGAAGCCAGCACCGGGTCGATCACCGCTGGCCTGTACTGGCAATAAAGATTGTGGGGCCGGTCGTACGTCCCTTGATCGTCATGGTTGGGAATGCCTTCCATGCGGTCGCGATAGCGGAAGCTGGTGACGAAGCTGCCGGCCTTGTCGCGCAGTGCCGACATAGCAGGTTTCGCTGGCAGGCGCTGATCGCCGGAAACTCGGACCAGAACGGCGTCGAGACAGCGCTTGAAGCCGGCTTGGCGGTTTTTCTCACCCTGACCGTTGACGATGGTTTGCGACTGGTAGAGTTCGTCGACTGTTGCAGTGATTGCGGAACGCACCGTCAAAAAGCCCGCCGTCAGGACGATCGCCATGAGCGCAAGGCGCGAAAACCAGGGCATGGCTCACAGTCCTTCGGTATCTACGGCTTTGGCGGCCACGCCAGCTCGGGACCGGTTCTGAAGAACGACACATTGTTGGTGAAGATGCTGACCGGGGCAAGCCTGATCATGCGCCCGTCCGGATGTTCGATCTGGGCCACATTGTCGATGAACCACTGGTTCCAGCTTGCTTCTCGACCAAGATATTTGTGAAGCAGCCGTTTGAAGCGGTCCGGCGACATCGCTTCGATGGTGGCGGCGCCGCGCAGCCCGAGATGGAGCAGGATGCCGGCCTCGTTGTCGAAGTGAACGATTTCAACCGCGCAGCGCGGGTCTATCTCAAGGTGTTTTACCGCGCTGCCGTCCGCTGACCCGAGCAACCAGATCGCGCCATCCTCCCAGATGAACCATACCGGAGCACTGCGCGGCGCACCGTCCGCGGTCACGGTCGCCAGATTCGCCATCAGCGGGCGACTGAGAACGTCGTCCGGGTCGAACTTTCGCGGCATCTCATACCCCGACGCTCCGGTTTCAAGCATCATGCGTTCGCCCCTGAGGTGATTGCTGCATAGATGGACGGTCGTGCCCTCGACGGCAATTTTGCGCCCATTTGGGCCGGACGCAAAGGACGGTCTCGTTGCGCCCGAAATCCAAACCAGCCCGCCACCGATTGGCCCCGGCATTGACGCACCCATGCGCCAGCTATTAGAGCGACGTGCGTCCACTTGGACGCACAAAGTACGCGTCTCAAGAATTTTGAGTCTTCGCATCGTGCTTTCCGAACCGAAGGTCAGCGCCGCAAAAATCGATTCCGATTTTCGGGCCGATGCGATAGCACTTCAGTCCCGCAGATGCGGGGGAGGATTCTCTGGCGATGGATTTTGACGGAGGCGACGAAATTCGCTTCGAACATTTGGGTCGGGCTGGCATCGTCACGCTGACGCGGCCACAGGCGCTCAATGCCGTCACGCATCGCATGGTCAAGGCACTCGACAGGGCCTTGCGCGCCTGGGAGCGGGATCACGAGGTCGATGTGGTGGTCGTCAAGGCCGAGGGCAGGGCGTTTTCCGCGGGCGGCGACATCTTGCATATCTATGAAGCCGGCCGTGCGGGAAAGCCGCCGGTCGAGTTCTTCGCCGACGAATACCGGCTCAACGCCCGTATCGCCCGGTTCAAAAAACCCTATGTCGCGCTGATCGACGGCATCGTCATGGGCGGCGGCGTCGGCGTCTCTTTCCATGGCTCGCAGCGGATCATGACCGAGAACGCCCAGTTCGCCATGCCGGAAGTCGGCATCGGCTTTTTCCCGGATGTCGGCGCCAGCCACCTCCTGCCGGACCTTGGCGGCAGCTTCGGCATGTATCTGGCGCTCACGGGAAACCGCATCCGCCACGGCGATGCGCTGTGGTCGGGCCTGGCGACGCACACGATCAAGGCGCAGGATCAGGCGGGCTTTCTCGACCGGCTTTGCGCGACGGGCGATCCGGAATCGGTGCTGCGCGGCTTTTTTGTCCCGGCCCGGCGCGAGACGGACAGGCCGGTGTTGGAGGCGATCGCCCGCCATTTCGCGCAACCGTCGCTGGCCGACATCGTCGGCAGCCTGGAGTTGGCAGCCGCTGCTGACGATTTCGCGGCAAAGACGCTGGCGACGATCCGCACCCGCTCGCCGACCAGCCTGCATGTCGCCTGGCGTCAGATCAGCGCCGGGCTGACGCTGTCCATGGACGAATGCATGAAGATGGAGTTCCGCATCCTCAACCGCATGCTGTCGGGCCATGATTTCTACGAGGGCATTCGCGCCGCCATCATCGACAAGGGCTCGACGCCGCTCTGGCTGCCGGCAAGCCTCGATGCGGTCAGCGCTGCCGATGTCGACGCCTATTTCGCGCCGCTCGATGAACGGGAACTTGAGCTGTGAGCGAAGTCACCTCGAGGCGCGTCGTGCTGCAGCCGACGACGGTGGAAGTCATCTTCGCCTGGTTCCAGCGTGTCATTGCCGGCTACTGCCTCCTGTTCGGCATATTGTACTGGATCAGGCTGATCGGCTTCTACCAGGGCCCGCTGTGGCGCTTCGACCTGATGCCTGTGCACTGGCAGGTGGCGGCGGTGATGCTCGCCGTGTTCTTCCCCTTCGCCGCCGCGGGCCTCTGGATGCTGGCCTCCTGGGGGCCGGTAATATGGTTCATCTGCGCGGTGACCGAGACGGTCATGTATGCCGGCTTTCCCGAGCTCTTCGGCCACCGGCTGCTGATCGTTGCCTCACATGCGGCGGTGGCGCTGCTTTATATCGTCTTTCGCGTGGTGATCTGGCTGCAGAAGCGCCAGACCCGGCGCTAGAGCATTTGCAGCCAGATGGACTGACTTGGCGTCGCGCAAATGCCGTTAAACAAGCAGATAGAACGGGATGCCCCATCCCGCTCTGATTTCGCCCAGAATCAGTGGTGAAATCTTTAGGTTAATTATCCTTGCTCGGGTGACCGTTCGTTAAGCCTCTTTCGAAACCTCTTACCGGTAAGCTCTTGTTAGCCTTGGCGTTTAAGTCGAATTTTATGAGTATTCGATAGTGTCGCGATCAAGGTGAAAAACAAAAAATCACCAGGGCGACAAACGAGAGGCAAAGACAATGATCAATTCGCGTCCGGCGGCGAAGACCGCCAACGTATCCGACGATCGCCGCGAGGCAATCCGTTCGCTTTACATGGAATCGCTGCAGCTTGTGGAGCGTCTGCACCGCCGTCTGCTTGACGTGATCAAGGACGAATTCGACCGCAACGGCCGTTCCGACATCAACGCCATCCAGGCGCTGCTGCTCTTCAACATCGGCAACTCGGAACTGACCGCCGGCGAACTGCGCTCGCGCGGCTACTATCTCGGCTCGAACGTCTCCTACAATCTGAAGAAGCTGGTCGATCTCGGCTTCATCAACCACCAGCGCTCGCGCATCGACCGCCGTTCGGTCCGCGTCTCGCTGACGCCGAAGGGCAACGAGGTGGCGGAAGTCGTCGCCGGTCTCTACGAGCGCCATGTCGGCTCGATCGAGCAGGTCGGCGGCATCAACACCGACGAGTTCAAGCAGATGAACCGTGCGCTCCAGCGGCTGGACCGCTTCTGGAATGACACGATTGCTTATCGGATGTAATTCATCCGCCGCATCGAGATCGGAAGCCGCGCCACAGAAGCGCGGCCGGGGAGCAGCCAATCAGGACCGGTGCCGAAAAGCACCGGTCCTTGCGTTTCGTATGGGCCAGCCGATCCAAATCGCTGACAAGGCCACGTTGCCGCCATATTCCCGGTGAAAGCGAGAATGCGGGTGAGGTGGAAGCCATGAATTCACCTCGAACGCGCGTTACACCTTGCCTGTTTCACATCGAAGTGATGGGGCGCTGGTTGGCTAATTGTTAACAATGCCAACTTTAGTGTGTGGGCGAGATCGCCCGTGACAAGAATTGCTACAAGAATGTCTGGAACGTCCATGAGAACCAGCCGCCGTTTCTTCCTTTCCGGAGCCTCCGCGCTCGCCGCCGCCATGGTAGCGAACGCCGCCAGCGCCCAGGACGTGATCGGGGACATCCTGAAGTCCTCCGGCCGCGGCAATTGGGACGACCAGTTCGACGCCCGCCCCAGCCAGGGCGGCAAGGTGGCCTCGACGCTGCCGATCTTCAGCCTGCAGACCGTTGCGTTTACCGAGCAGGCGGTCGCGCAGTATCAGAACATCGTCGCCCAGGGCGGCTGGGAGCCGGTTCCTGATACCAAGAAATTGCAGCTCGGCGTTGATGATCCGGACGTGGTGCCGCTGCGCAAGCGTCTGATGGTTTCGGGCGATCTGGCGCAGAGCGCCGGCATCTCGACGGCCTTCGATTCCTATGTCGACGCCGCCGTCAAGCGCTTCCAGGCGCGCCATGGCCTGCCGTCCGATGGAACGTTGGGCCAGTACACCTATGCGGCGATGAATGTTTCGGCGCCAATCCGGCTTGGCCAGTTGCAGACAAACCTGCAGCGACTGCGCGAGCGCGCCGGCACTCTGGGCAACCGCTACGTTCTGGTTGACATCCCGGGCGCCCAGGTCGAGGCGGTCGAGAACGATCGCGTCGTGCTGCGCCACACCGCCGTTGTCGGCAAGATCGACCGCCAGACGCCGATCGTCAATTCCAAGATCAACGAGATCATCGTCAACCCCTACTGGAATGCTCCGGTCTCGATCGTGCGCAAGGACATCATTCCGCTGATGCGGAAGGACCCCAACTATCTCAAGGACAGCCATATCAGGCTGTTCGCGCCGGATGGCAGTGAGGTCGATCCGCTCACCGTGGACTGGTCGACCGACGACGCCGAGAAATACCGCTTCCGTCAGGATCCGGGCGCAGGCAACGCGATGGCCTCGGTCAAGATCAATTTTCCGAGCCCGGACGGCGTCTACATGCACGACACGCCGCAGCAGAGCCTGTTCGGCAAGATGATGCGCTTCGATTCCTCGGGCTGCGTGCGCGTCCAGAACGTGCGCGACCTCGTCACCTGGATCCTGCGCGACACGCCGGGCTGGAACCGCCAGCATTTCGAGCAGGCGATCAAAAGCGGCGAAAACATCCCGGTGCAGGTCACCAATCCGGTGGCGGTCTATTTCCTCTATCTGTCGGCCTGGTCGACGGGGCCGGGCGTCGTACAGTTCCGCGACGACATCTATGGCCTCGACGGAGCCAATGAGCTGCAAATCACTTCTGCGCTTTAAGCGATTGATTTTTTGCTGAAAAGGCCGCCGATGAGGCGGCCTTTTTGCTTTCAAGTTCCCGCAAGCGAGTCTGTTGCGTACTCTGGATGGACCTTCCCGTCCGGTTTACGCACGATCTTGGAAACCTCGTTCGGAATCAGGCCATGCAAGTCGCCGTCTTCATCCTCGTCGTGCTCGTCTTCGTCGCCCTTTCGGGCGCGCTGGTCCGGCTCGTGCGCGTGCCGCTGCCGGTATTGCAGATCGCCATGGGTGCGGCACTGGCCTGGCCGGTGCGCGGCATCCATATCGAGATCGATCCCGAGCTGTTCTTGCTGGTGTTCATCCCGCCGCTTTTGTTCAGCGACGCCGTTGCCGCGCCGAAGCGCGAATTGCTGGCGCTGCGCGGCCCGATCCTCGACCTTGCCATCGGGCTCGTCTTCTTCACCATCGTCGGCTTCGGCTATGCCTTGCACTGGCTAGTGCCGAGCATCCCGCTGGTCGTAGCCTTCGCGCTTGCGGCAGTGCTGTCGCCGACAGACGCAGTGGCCGTCTCCTCGATCGTCGACCGGAACGTGGTGCCGGCGCGGCTAATGCATATTCTGGAAGGCGAGTCGCTGCTCAACGACGCGTCGGGTCTCGTCATGTTCCGTTTCGCGGTGGCGGCAGTGCTGACCGGCAGCTTCTCCTTCGCCGCTGCTTCGCTGAGTTTCCTCTACGCCGTTGCCGCCGGCATCCTGGCTGGCGTGGTGGCGGTGTTCGCCGCCGCCAAGGCACTGCAATTGCTCAACCGCATCGGCGGTGTGCCTGCCGAGGCGCAGGTGCTGGTGATGATCCTGATCCCCTTCATTGCCTATCTCGGCGCCGAGCATGCCGGCGCGTCCGGAATCCTGGCCGCCGTCACTGCTGGCGTGCTCACCAGTGGGTCCGGCATATTCCGCTATCTCAGCGTATCGGCGCGCATGCAGACCATATCGCTGTGGACGACGCTTTCCTTTGTGTTCAACGGCGCTCTGTTCATTCTGCTCGGCCTGCAGCTCCCCGACATCATCCGCAACGTGCCGCCCGAGCTGAGCAGCCGGCATTGGCTGATCGAGCCGGTCGCCACGGTGCTGATCCTCACTCTATGCCTGATCGCGCTGCGCTTCCTGTGGATCTGGGTCGGTGACATCGCGGCGCGGCTTGCCGCGCGGTTTGGCAAGCGCAAGGCCGAGACGTTCGGCCTGCGCGTGCGGCTCGCCGGCTCGGTGGCGGGCGTGCGCGGTGCCATCACGCTGGCCGGCATCCTGTCGCTGCCCCTCGCCATGCCCGACGGCTCGCCGTTTCCGGCCCGCGATCTGGTGATTTTCCTCGCCGCCGGCGTCATCATCTGTTCGCTTGTCATCGCCAGCCTTGCCTTGCCGAAGATCGCGCGCGGGCTGGTCGAGCCGGGCGAGGATCCTGGTGCCGCCGAGGAACGCCGGGCACGCGTCGGCGCGGCCAATGCGGCCATCGCTCGCATCGAGAGCGTCGCCAATGACGGCAGCGAAGGTGAGGAGGCCGGAGCCCGCCTGGCGGTAGCCGACAGCATCGTCGCCGGTTATCGGCGCCGGATCGCCGCCTCCGACGAGGCGGATGAAGCCCGCGCCGAGGCCCGTGAAGCCGGACGGCTGGAGCTCGAGCTTAGGCTCGCCGGCATCGAGGCCGAGCGGGCCGCCGTGCGCGCCATGTTCCGCAGCCGCGAGATCAACGACCATACGATGCAGGCGCTGTTTGCCGAAATCACCCTCACCGAGGCCTTGCTGAAGGGCCGGCAGGGGAGGAAATAAGCACTGCGGACCCGCGCTGACGCAATCCGACCAGCAAATTTCGCGCTGCAAACGTGGCGGGGCGAAAGCAACTGTGTTAATGGCGCGACAGACCCCCGGAGCGCGAGGATTTCAAGCCATGGCAACAGCAGCGGCAGTGTCGAACAAATTCGAATCCTTCTTCGAAACCACGCTTGAAGATGCCGATCCGGAGATCTTCGGCGCCATCCGCAACGAACTCGGCCGCCAGCGCCACGAGATCGAGCTGATTGCGTCGGAAAACATCGTCTCCCGCGCCGTGCTGGAAGCGCAGGGATCGATCATGACCAACAAATATGCCGAGGGCTATCCGGGCAAGCGCTACTATGGCGGCTGCCAGTTCGTCGACGTGGCCGAGGACCTGGCGATCGAGCGGGCGAAAAAACTGTTCGGCTGCAACTTCGCCAACGTCCAGCCCAATTCCGGCAGCCAGATGAACCAGGCGGTGTTCCTGGCGCTCTTGCAGCCCGGCGACACCTTTATGGGCCTCGACCTGAATTCAGGCGGCCACCTGACCCACGGTTCGCCGGTCAACATGAGTGGCAAATGGTTCAAGGTCGTCTCCTACGGCGTGCGCAAGGAAGACCATCTGCTCGACATGGATGCGATCGAAAAGATCGCGCATGAGACCAAGCCGAAGCTGATCCTGGCTGGCGGCACTGCCTATTCGCGCGTCTGGGACTGGAAGCGGTTTCGTGAGATCGCCGACTCGATTGGCGCCTATCTGATGGTCGACATGGCGCATATCGCCGGCCTGGTCGCGGGCGGCGTGCACCCGTCGCCGCTGCCCTATGCCCATGTGGTGACGACGACCACGCACAAATCACTGCGCGGCCCGCGCGGCGGCATGATCCTGTGCAACGACGAGGACATCGCCAAGAAGATGAATTCGGCGGTATTCCCGGGCCTGCAGGGCGGGCCGTTGATGCATGTCATCGCCGCCAAGGCGGTGGCCTTGGGCGAAGCGCTGAAGCCAAGCTTCAAGCTCTATGCCGAGAGCGTCGCCGCCAATGCCAAGGCGCTGGCCTCCAGCCTCAAGGAGACCGGTCTCGACATCGTCTCCGGCGGCACCGACAACCATTTGATGCTGGTCGACCTCAGGCCCAAGAACGCCACCGGCAAGCGCGCCGAGGCCGCGCTTGGCCGCTCCAACATCACCTGCAACAAGAACGGCATCCCCTTCGACCCGGAAAAGCCCTTCGTCACCTCTGGCGTGCGTCTGGGTACCCCGGCCGGCACCACGCGCGGCTTCGGCCAGGCCGAGTTCCGCGAGATCGGCAAGCTGATCGCCGAGGTGCTGGATGGGCTCAAGGTCGCCAACTCCGACGAGGGCAATGCGGCGGTGGAAGCCGCGGTGAAGGCGAAGGTGACCGCATTAACGGATCGTTTTCCGCTCTATCCCTATCTCGGTTGACCTGACGCTCACCATCATTGCTTATCGACAAGCGCCGTTGCAAACGATCCGGGCAGGAGTGTTGATGATGCGAAGCTATGCCGGTTCTTGCGTCCTTGGAGCCTTGGCCCTGCTGGCAGCCTTGCCGGCATCTGGTGTCGCCTGGGCGCAGACGACTCCTGCGGCGGCACCGAAGATGGAAACCTTCGGCACGTGGTCGACCATCGTGGATGAAGTCAACACCGGTGAGGATGTCCGCAAGACCTGCGCCGCTTCGACCGCCTTCGTCGACGGCAACGGCAGTGCCGGCACGCTGACGCTGTCGATCTCGAACGGCGATGCTCTGCCGCCCGACGCCTATCCCGCCATCATGATCACCGTTGACAATAAGGATCTGCCGACCGGCAAGAACATCGCCGCGACATTCGGCGACCCCGGCGTCAAGGTTTCCGCGACGGTCTATTCCACCGACGCCGTCAACGGCCGTCCCAGTTGGGTGGTAAACAACCAAGCCAAAACCAGCCTCGCCCTGCTGCGCGCCATGCGCAAGGCCACCTCGCTCGATGTCGTTTTCGGCAAGCAGGCGGTCGCCAGCATCCCGATGGATGGGTTCACTAAGGCCTACCGCAATCTCGGCACGTCCTGTGGCTTCCCGACAAAAGACGTTGCGCCTTGACGCGACAGGCGGCTCTCGCAATTTTCTCCGCGCCTCGCTATCTCTGAGACGCGAAGGCTGCGTTTGCCATTCCGGCAAAAAGCTCTAAGCCTTTCGCTTCACGAGATTCGCGAACCGAAGGCTCTCCATGCGCTGTCCCTACTGCCAGTCCGAAGATACGCAGGTGAAGGATTCGCGCCCCGCCGAGGATGGCGCGGCGATCCGCAGGCGCCGCGTCTGCCCCGATTGCGGCGGCCGCTTCACCACCTTCGAGCGCGTGCAGTTGCGCGACCTCGTGGTGGTCAAGAAATCCGGCCGCAAGGTGCCGTTCGACCGCGACAAGCTGCTGCGCTCGGTCGAGATCGCGGTGCGCAAGCGCAATGTCGATCCCGAGCGCATCGACCGCGCGGTGACCGGCATCGTGCGCCAGCTCGAAAGCTCGGGCGAGACCGAAGTCGCCTCCGGCGAGGTCGGCCGGCTGGTCATGGAGGCGCTGAAATCGCTCGACGACGTCGCCTATGTGCGCTTCGCCTCGGTCTATCGCAATTTCCGCGAGGCCAAGGATTTCCATGACGTGCTGGGTGAACTGAAGGGCGACGAGCTCAAGGGCGACGAGGACGCCGGCTGAGCATGGCAAAGCCCGAGCGCAGCAAAGCCGAACAGGAGAGCCTCGATCGCCGCTTCATGGCGGCGGCGCTCAGGCTGTCGCGAAAGAACGCCGGGCGCACCTCGACCAACCCTTCGGTCGGTACGCTGATCGTGCGCGACGATGGTGCTGGCCCCATGATCGTCGGCACCGGCGTCACCGCCGTCGGTGGCCGGCCGCATGCCGAGACCGAGGCGCTGGCCGAGGCTGGCGAGCTGGCCCGAGGCGCCACCGCCTATGTCACCCTGGAGCCTTGCGCTCACCATGGCCGCACGCCGCCTTGCGCCAATGCGCTGGTCAATGCTGGCGTCGCGCGCGTCGTGGGTGCTGCGAGCGACCCCGACCCGCGTGTCTCCGGCAAGGGCTACGCCATCCTGCGCGCCGCCGGAGTCGATGTGGTCGAAAAGGTGCTCGCCGCGGAGGCCGCCGAACAGATGGCTGGCTATCTGATTCGATCTCTCAAGAAGCGCCCGGAAGTGATTCTGAAGCTTGCGCTTTCCAGCGACGGCAAGATCGGCAGGGAAGGCGAGGGGCAGGTCGCGATCACCGGCGAGATCGCGCGGCGCGAAGTCTACCTGATGCGGGCCGAAGCCGACGCCATTCTGGTCGGCATCGGCACCGCGCTGGAAGACGATCCGGCGCTGACCGTGCGTTTGCCGGGGCTGGAGAACCGCTCGCCAGCACGCATCGTGCTCGACCGCCAGATCCGCCTGCCGGAGACCTCGAAGCTGGTCTCAGGCATCGACCGGGTCCCGCTTTATGTCGCCGCTTGCCTGGAGGCCGATCCGCACCGGCGGGCAGCGCTCGAACGCGTCGGCGTTCGCTTCATCGGCACGGAAACACATGAAGGTGGCGTCGCTCTGCCGGAACTGCTGGAAGACCTGGCCGCGCTCGGCATGGCGAGCGTGCTGGTCGAGGGCGGCGCCAAGGTGGCGAGTACTTTCCTGGCGGAAGGGCTGGTCGATCGCATCGTGCTGTTCCAGGGGCCGGAAGCGATCGGCAAGGACGGCATTGCATCGCCCATCGACGCCGACCATATCCCTGCGGGGTTTCGCAAGTTGCGTGATATGCGTTTCGGCGAGGACAGCTACGCCGAATGGGTAAGAGATATCTAGGACCAGGGCCGCGATGTTTACTGGGATTGTTACCGATGTCGGCACCGTTGCCGCGGTTAAGCCGCTGAGCGAAGGCATCGGCCTGCGCATCGACACCGCCTACGACCCCAAGACCATCGCCATGGGTGCGTCAATTTCCTGCGGCGGAGTCTGCCTTACCGTCACGGCGTTGCCCGAGCACGGCTCGAACGCGCGCTGGTTCGAGGTCGAGGCTTGGGAGGAAGCGTTGAGGCTGACGACGGCTGCGGGCTGGAAATCCGGCACCAGGATCAATCTGGAGCGGGCACTGAAGATCGGCGATGAACTCGGCGGCCACATTGTATCCGGCCATGTCGACGGCACCGCCGAGATCATCGAGCGCAAGGAGGAGGGCGATGCGGTACGCTTCACGCTGGAGGCGCCACGCCATCTGGCGAAATTCATCGCGCCCAAGGGCTCCGTCGCTCTCGACGGCACCTCGCTCACCGTCAACAAGATCGAAGGCACCCGCTTCGACGTGCTGCTGATCCACCACTCGCTGACCGTTACCACCTGGGGCGATCGCGAGGTCGGCGATCGCGTCAACCTCGAGATCGACACCATGGCCCGCTACGCGGCGCGCTTGGTTGAGGCGGCGAAAGAGGGGCTTTAAGCCACCCTCGGAAATTAGACCGGTCCTGAACGTCGGACAAAGCTTGCGAATGTGGCCGCTTCGGCCTAAGTCACCGGCGATCCCCGGAGACATTTATGGCTGGCACATCCCAACACGGCAAAGCGTTTATCCGCCCGAAAAAGAAGGCGCACCTTCTCGTCATCGAGGCACGCTTCCATGACGACCTTGCCGACGCGCTGCTCGAAGGCGCGACCACCGCGCTCGATGAAGCGGGCGCGACCTATGATGTCGTCACGGTTCCGGGTTCGCTGGAAATCCCGGCGGTGATAACCTTTGCGCTTGACGGCGCCTCCGAAGGTGGGACGGACTATGACGGTTTCGTTGCCCTCGGCACCATCATCCGTGGCGATACCTATCATTTCGACATAGTCGCCAATGAATCCAGCCGCGCGCTGATGGATCTGTCCGTGCAGGAATCGATCTGCATCGGCAACGGCATCCTGACCACCGAGAACGATGCCCAGGCCTGGACACGGGCCAGGCGTTCGGAAGGCGACAAGGGCGGCTTTGCCGCGCGCGCTGCGCTGACCATGATCGCGCTCAAACAGCAATTGGGAGCGCCATCGTGAGCGAGCCTGCTTCGCCTGGCCAGCCCACAGTGCGCCATGCCAACAAGCGCGGCGCGGCCCGTCTGGCCGCCGTGCAGGCGCTCTACCAGATGGACGTGGCCGGCAGCGGGGTCTTCGAGATCACCGCCGAATACGAATTGTTCAGGCTTGGCAAGGAAGTCGACGGCGCGCTCTATCGCGAGGCCGACGCGCAATGGTTCCGCGCCATCCTTACCGGTGTCGTCGAGAACCAGAAGACCATCGATCCGGTCATACGACAGGCGCTGACCGACGACTGGCCGCTGTCCAGGCTTGATTCGACCCTGCGCGCCATTCTGCGCGCCGGCGTCTATGAGCTGATGAAGCGCGAGGATGTGCCTGTCGCCGTCATCGTTTCGGAATACGTCGACATCGCCAAGGCCTTCTACGAGGACGACGAGCCGAAGCTCACCAACGCCGTGCTCGATCGCGTGTCACGCCGGGTGCGTGGCGAGGGGCGCGGCAAGGACGCTTCATGACCGCCACGGCCATCGCCGCCGGGGCTGGCAAGGAAGCGCGCCGAACGGCGTTTATTCTGGCCGCCTCGCAGGCGATCATCGGTTCGGCCGCACCCATCGCCATTTCGCTCGGCGCTCTGGCTGGGCAATATCTGCTTGGCCCTGACAAGTCGCTGGCGACCGCGCCGGTCACCGGATTCAACATCGGTGTTGCGCTCGGCGCTCTGCCGGCCGCCGCCATCATCCGCCAGCTCGGCCAGCGCGGCGGCTTCATGACCGGCACGATCGTCACCGCGCTTGGCGGGCTTGTTGCCACGCTGGCGCTGTTTAATCCCAGCTTCTGGCTGTTCGCCTTTGGGCTATTGGTGCTCGGTGTCGGCGGCGCCTTCGTCCAGCAGTTCCGCTTCGCCGCCGCCGACAACGCGCCGCCGGCGTTCAAGGCGCGTGCCATCTCCTTCGTGCTGGCCGGCGGCATCGTTACCGCCATCCTCGGGCCGCAGATCGTTATCTTTACCCGTGAATCCTTTGCTCCTGTGATGTTCGCCGGCTCGTTCGCTTCCATCCTCGTGCTGGCGGCGGTCGGAGCAGTCATTCTCTCGTTCCTTCGCATTCCGGCGAGAGCCGTCGGCAAGGCGGAAATCGCCGACAGCGATGCCCGGCCGCTCTCCGAGATCGTCACCAGGCCGCGTTTCATCGCAGCACTTTTCTGCGCCGTCGGCAGCTATGCGCTGATGACCTTCGTCATGACCGGCGCTCCGCTGGCCATGGTCGGATGCGGCCTGTCGACCGACGACGCCACGCTCGGCATTTCCTGGCACGTGATGGCGATGTTCGCGCCGAGCTTCTTCACCGGCTCGCTGATCCATCGCTTCGGCGCCGAGCGGATCGTGGCAATCGGTCTTGTCTTGCTCATCGGCTGCGCCGTGGTGGCGCTGTCGGGGCTGGCGCTGTGGCAGTTCTGGATGGCGCTGATCCTGCTCGGCCTTGGCTGGAACTTCGCCTTCATCGGCGCCACCGCCATGGTCGCTGACAGCTACACGCCATCGGAAAAGGGCAAGGTGCAGGGCTTCCACGACTTCGTCCTGTTCGGCTCCGTCGCCTTTGCCTCGCTGATGTCGGGCGCGGTCTACAATGCCTGGGGTTGGGAGATGCTGAACTGGATCATCTTCCCGGTCACGGTACTTTGCTTCGTGGCATTGGGTGCGTTGAAGATGACGACCTTGCGTCCAGTAAACTGACATCACGCTGTCGGGACGGGCGGCGTGGGATTAGGCCAATCCGCACAAAATTATTGCGTGCATACCCATTGTTATGAAACCGTGTGCCCCGACGGGGCGTTGAGGCCATGCTCATATGCGGCAACCGCATTCCGGTTTCACAGCAAGGGATTTCACAATGTTTTCAATCAAGCTTCTGGCCGGCGCAGCACTGGCGCTCGGCATCACAGCCGCCTCCGCCAGCGCCCAGGTCGTGGTGTCGTCGAAGATCGACACCGAAGGCGGTGTGCTCGGCAACATCATTCAGCTGGTGCTGAACGCCAACAACATCCAGACGACCGACCGCATCCAGCTCGGGGGCACCCCGGTGGTGCGCAAGGCGATCACCGCCGGCGAAATCGACATCTATCCGGAATATACCGGCAATGCCGCCTTCTTCTTCGAAAAAGCCGACGATCCCGTCTGGAAGGATGCCGCCAAGGCCTATGAGACAGCGAAGAAACTCGACTACGACGCCAACAAGATCGTCTGGCTGTCGCCGTCGCCAGCCAACAACACATGGGCGATCGCGCTGCGCAAGGAGGTCGCCGAGACCAACAAGCTGGCAACACTGTCCGACTTCGGCAAATATGTCTCTGGCGGTGGCCAGGTGGTACTGGCGGCCTCGGCCGAGTTCGTCAATTCGGCGGCAGCACTTCCGGCCTTCCAGACCACTTACGGCTTCACGCTAAAACCCGACCAGCTGATCACGCTGTCTGGCGGCGACACGGCTGCGACCATTGCCGCGGCGGCGAACCAGACCAATGGCGCCAACGCCGCCATGGTCTACGGCACCGACGGCGGCATCGCGCCCTCCGGCCTGGTCGTCCTCGACGACGACAAGGGCGTGCAGCCGGTCTACCAGCCTGCGCCGATCATCCGCGAGGCGGTGCTGAAGGAGCATCCGGAGATCGAGACGCTCTTGAAGCCGGTCTTCGCCAAACTCGACCTCGTCACGCTGCAGGAACTGAATGGCCGCGTGCAGGTTGGCGGTGAGCCGGTCAAGGGCGTCGCCGAGGATTTTTTGAAGAAGAACGGGTTTTTGAAGTAAGCAACTCGCAGCTGAAATTATGACATCGGTGCGAGGCGCCCCCCTCTGTCCTGCCGGACATCTCCCCCACAAGGGGGGAGATCGGATGTCGCATCGGCTTTCGCCAATCTCCAGCGTCGCAAGGAGATCGCCGGCGACGAAGCTGCCAATCTCCCCCCTTGTGGTGGAGATGTCCGGCAGGACAAAGAAGGGCGCGACAGAGCGCGGCGATTCTGTCGTCAGGTCGTCCAATCGCCACGCAGGCGTCTCATGACCATCCGCTTCGACAAGCTCGGCGTGGTTATCGCCGCGATCGCAGCCAATGCGGCGTTCCTCGCTCCTTTCGCCACTTTCCGCGCCAACCGCATCGTGCCCGGCGAGGCGCGCTCAATCCTTGAATCTCTGCCGGTGACGGTCGGCCCGCTGCTGCTGGCGATCGTGGTGATCGCGGCAATCATCGCGCTGTTGAAAACCCCACTCGTCCTGCGCCTTGCGGCCAGCGTGGCGGCACTTGCGGCCCTTGCCATCCTGATCGGTGTCGCCGGTAGCTTCCTGACGCCTGAGGGCAATACGTTCGCGCGCATTTCGCCAGCCTCTGGCTTCTGGCTGCTCATCTTCGCCTTTACGCTTTTGCTCGCCGATGTGCTGACGAGGCTAAACCTGTCGCCATGGGCGCGCGTCGGCGTGCTGGTCGTAGCTGCGCTCGCGATCGGCCTGCTTTTGGTTTCGGGAAGCTGGAACAGCCTATCCATCCTCAAGGAATACGCCAACCGTGCCGACAGTTTCTGGGCGGAGGGCTCCAAGCATGTGACGCTGGCGCTGGGCTCGTTGGCGGCGGCGGTGGTCGCTGGTCTGCCGCTCGGCATCCTCTGCCACCGCGTCGACAAATTGCGCGCCGGCGTGCTGAATGTGCTGAACATCATCCAGACCATCCCCTCCATCGCGCTGTTTGGCCTGCTGATCGCGCCGCTCGGCTGGGTCGCCACGCATGTGCCAGGAGCGGCCTCCCTCGGCATTCGCGGCATCGGCACCGCCCCCGCCTTCCTCGCGCTGTTCCTCTATTCGCTGCTGCCGGTGGTGGCCAACACCGTGGTCGGCCTTGCCGGCGTGCCGCGCGCCGCCAACGACGCCGCTCGCGGCATGGGCATGACCGACCGCCAGCGCCTGTTCGGCGTCGAGTTTCCGCTTGCCTTTCCGGTCATCCTCACCGGCATCCGCATCGTGCTGGTGCAGAACATCGGCCTCGCCACCATTGCAGCGCTGATCGGCGGCGGCGGCTTCGGCGTGTTCGTCTTCCAGGGCGTTGGCCAGACGGCGATGGACCTGGTGCTGCTCGGCGCCGTGCCGACGGTGGCGATGGCCTTTACCGCGGCCATCATTCTCGACGCGGTCATCGAAATGACCTCCACCAAGAGACGCGAGGCACAACCCGCATGATCGAGATCGAAGGCATTACCAAGCGCTATGACGCGACGACCGTCGTCGATGACGTATCGATGCTGATCGAGCCGCGCACCATTGCCGTCGTTGTCGGCACCTCCGGTTCCGGCAAGACGACGCTGCTGCGCATGATCAACCGCCTGGTCGAGCCGACTTCGGGCGTCATCAAGCTCGACGGCGCAGACAACCGTTCGCTGCCCGGCTACGAGCTGCGCCGCAGCATCGGCTACGCCATCCAGGGCCATGGCCTGTTTCCGCACCGAACGGTGGCGCAGAACATCGCCACCGTGCCGGTGCTGCTCGGTTGGGACAAGGCTCGCATCAAGGCCCGCGTCGACGAGTTGATGACCCTCTACCAGCTCGACCCCGAGGCGTTCGGGCCGCGCTATCCGCATGAGCTTTCCGGCGGCCAGCAGCAGCGCGTCGGTGTCGCCCGCGCGCTCGCCGCCGAGCCCAACGTGCTGTTGATGGACGAGCCGTTCGGTGCGCTCGACCCGATCATCCGCAACAAGGCCCAGGAGGACCTGCTGGCGATCCAGAAGCGCTTCGGCACCACCATCATCCTCGTCACCCACGACATGGAAGAGGCGGTGCATATGGGTGACAAGATCGCGGTCATGGATGCGGGCAAGCTGGTGCAATATGCCAAGCCGGCCGAGATCCTGGCGAGGCCGGCCAGCGCCTTCGTCGAGACGCTGGTCGGCGCCAGCGAAAAGCCGTTCCGGCTGCTGTCGCTCGGGCGCGTGCGCGACGCGGTGGAGAAGGGGACCGCCGAAGGCGAGGCGATCCCCGGCGACGCCAGCCAGCGCGACGCCTTGGCCGAGCTCCTGTGGTCGGGCCGCCTCGCGCTGCCGGTGAAAGGCGCTGACGGCAAGCCGCTCGGCCGCGTCACCGTGGACGGGCTGGTGAAGCGCGCGGCGAGGCCGGCATGAAGGCCTGGCTTCCATCGCTGCTCAGGCTTGCGCTGGTTGTGCTGCTGGTTGCCTTCGTGACCAACCCCAGCTGGTTCGAACCTTTGTTGAAGCCGTTGACCGAGAACAACGCGCCGGCGATCTACAATCAGGGCAGCCTTTTGACGCTGACACTGCTGCATCTCAGAATCGTCCTGATCGCGACCGTTGCCGCGACCATCGTCGCGGTCGCGCTCGCCATCCTGGTCACCAGGCCGGCCGGCGTCGAATTCCTGCCGCTGTCGCGCAGCCTGGTCAATATCGGCCAGACCTTTCCACCGGTGGCCGTGCTGGCGCTCGCCGTGCCGGCCGTCGGCTTCGGCGAGAAACCAACTTTGATCGCACTGTTTCTCTACGGGTTGTTGCCGATCTTCGAGAACGCGTTGACCGGCCTGACGACGCTGCCGGCCAATGTCGTCGAGGCGGCGCGCGGCGCCGGCATGACCGGCTGGCAAAGGCTCATCAAGGTAGAATTGCCGCTCAGCGCGCCGATCATTCTGGGCGGTATCCGGCTGTCGGTGGTCATCAGCCTTGCTACCGCGACCATCGGTTCGACGGTAGCGGCGAAGACCTTGGGCGAGGTGATCATCGCCGGCCTGCTGTCGAACAATCTCGCCTTTATCCTGCAGGGCGGCCTGATCGTCGCGGCGCTTGCCGTGCTGATCTATGACGGGCTCTCGGCGATCGAGCGTTATTCCGCGCGCAGGATGGGGCAGGAGACGGCGTAACCTCTCGGCGCAAGCCTTACTGGTTCATTGTCCACTCGAACGGGCAGGGTGGTCGAGCGTCAGCTCGAGCCTGGTGCCAACCCCGTCGACGATCCAGCGGCGGCGGATGATCGCGAAATCGTGTCGCGCGCCGGCTTGTATCAACGAGACAAGATCACCCGCAGCGCAATCGCAGCCGAGATCGAGCGTTTCGACAGCCTGGGCGATGCCTTGCTTGCTGGCATAATGTCTCGCGACGGCTGTGAGCACGATGATCGCCGACCCCCCCGTTGCGCAATCTTCGGGACTCGGCGATTGATCTGTCCGGTGCCCCGATCTTTCAGCAGGAGTTCTTGCCATGACCTTGCGTTTCTCCAAGATCGTCATGTGTGTGTGTCTGGCGGTTTTCGCCTTCCTCGTCGCCTTCGGCAACATCACCGATTACGGCTCAAACTTCGCTTTTGTCCAGCATGTGTTGAGCATGGACACAACCTTTCCCGGCAATGCGCTGATGTATCGCTCGATCACCAACCCGTCGCTGTGGACCGCGGGCTACTGGCTGATCATCCTGGGCGAGGCGTTGACATGTCTGCTCTATCTGATCGCCGCCTGGAGTTTGTGGCAGGCGCGCAACGCCAGCGGGCAGGCTTTCAATGACGCCAAGAAATTTGTGGTGATCGCCGCCACCATGGGTTTCCTTGTCTGGTATTTCGGCTTCATGGTCGTTGGCGGCGAGTGGTTCGCCATGTGGCAGTCTTCGACATGGAACGGTCAGGAGGCGGCGTTCAAATTCTACATGACAATGCTGGTGGTGCTGATCTTCGTCATCCAGCCTGATGGTGATCTGCGTAAAAGCTGATCGAAGCCGTCAGGCCGATTTTAATCGATCTAATAGGGCGGCGGCACCGGCGGGTCCGCTGCCGTCCATGCCTTTTGGGCGAAAGCCGGGCAAAAACCGAACAATATCTTGACGTTCGCAGCCCTGTTTCGCATAAGCCGGTGCGAAGGAGGCGGATTCCGCTTGGCGGAATCCGCTTCCCGTCTCAACGGCCCAGGGAGGGGTTCTTTTGGGCCATCAATCGAGGAAAATTAGGCAATGACCATTATTTCCGCCGTCATCGCCTGCGGCCTGCTTTCAGTCCTTTACGCCATTTGGGCGACACGTTCGGTCCTTGCGGCCGACCAAGGCAATGCACGCATGCAGGAAATCTCCGCGGCCATCCGCGAAGGCGCGCAGGCCTATCTGGCGCGCCAGTATACCACCATCGCCATTGTCGGCGTTGTCGTCCTGCTGCTCGCCTGGTGGCTGCTTTCCGCCACCGCCGCCATCGGCTTCCTGATCGGCGCGGTTCTGTCGGGTGCGGCCGGCTTTATCGGCATGCACGTCTCGGTGCGCGCCAATGTGCGCACCGCGCAGGCCGCTTCCAACAGCCTCGCCGCCGGCCTCGACATTGCCTTCAAGTCAGGCGCCATCACCGGCATGCTGGTCGCGGGCCTCGCGCTGCTCGGCGTTTCGATCTACTATTTGATCCTCACCCACTTCATGGGTCTCCAGCCCAACGACCGTATCGTCATCGACTCGCTGGTTTCGCTGGGCTTCGGCGCCTCACTGATCTCGATCTTCGCCCGTCTCGGCGGCGGCATCTTCACCAAGGGCGCCGACGTCGGCGGCGACCTCGTCGGCAAGGTCGAGGCCGGCATTCCTGAAGATGATCCACGCAACCCGGCCACCATCGCCGACAATGTCGGCGACAATGTCGGCGACTGCGCAGGCATGGCCGCCGACCTGTTCGAAACCTATGCGGTGACCGTCGTCGCCACGATGGTTCTCGCGGCCATCTTCTTCGGCGGCACCGCGGTTCTGGGTGCTGCCATGCTCTATCCGCTCGCCATCTGCGGCGCCTGCATTCTGACCTCGATCGTCGGCACCTTCTTCGTCAAGCTCGGCTCCAACGGCTCGATCATGGGCGCGCTCTACAAGGGCCTGATCGTTACAGGTCTGCTGTCGATCGTCGGGCTGGGCGTCGCCACCTCGGTATGCCTCGGCTGGGGCGAGATCGGCATCGTTGCCGGCATGGCCATCACCGGGAAGAACCTGTTCATCTGCGGCCTGATCGGCCTGTTGGTGACTGGCCTGATCGTGGTGATCACCGAATACTACACCGGCACCAACAAGCGCCCGGTGAACTCCATCGCCCAGGCCTCGGTGACCGGTCACGGCACCAACGTCATCCAGGGCCTTGCAGTGTCATTGGAATCGACGGCGCTTCCGGCGATCGTCATCGTCGGCGGCATCATCTCCACCTACCAGCTCGCCGGCCTCTACGGCACGGCGATCGCGGTCACCACCATGCTCGGCCTTGCCGGCATGATCGTCGCGCTCGACGCCTTCGGCCCGGTCACCGACAATGCCGGCGGCATCGCCGAGATGGCCGGCCTGCCCAAGGAAGTGCGCCACTCCACCGACGCGCTCGACGCCGTCGGCAACACCACCAAGGCAGTGACCAAGGGCTACGCCATCGGTTCGGCCGGTCTCGGCGCTCTGGTGCTGTTCGCCGCCTACTCGAACGACTTGAAGTTCTTTGCCGCCAATGGCGACAAATATCCCTACTTCCAGGGCATGGGCGAAATCTCTTTCGATCTTTCCAACCCTTACGTCGTCGCCGGCCTGATCTTCGGCGGCCTGATTCCGTATCTGTTCGGCGGCATCGCCATGACGGCCGTCGGCCGTGCGGCGGGCGCCATCGTCGAGGAGGTGCGCAAGCAATTCCGCGAGGATCCGGGCATCATGGCCGGAACATCAAAGCCGAACTACGCCCGCGCCGTCGACCTGCTGACCAAGGCGGCGATCCGGGAGATGATTATCCCGTCGCTGCTGCCGGTGCTGGCGCCGCTCGTCGTCTATTTCGGCGTGCTGCTGATCTCGGGCTCGAAGGCGTCCGCCTTTGCCGCGCTCGGCGCCTCGTTGCTTGGCGTCATCGTCAACGGCCTGTTCGTCGCCATCTCGATGACCTCAGGCGGCGGCGCATGGGACAACGCCAAGAAGTCGTTCGAGGACGGCTTCACCGACAAGAACGGCGTCAAGCACCTCAAGGGTTCCGAGGCGCACAAGGCCTCGGTGACCGGCGATACGGTCGGCGACCCCTACAAGGACACCGCCGGCCCGGCGGTCAACCCGGCGATCAAGATCACCAACATCGTCGCGCTGCTGCTGCTGGCCGTGCTCGCGCACGGATAAGCTATCACTCAAATAAAAACCCGCCGGAGCGATCCGGCGGGTTTTTTGTTGCCTGATTTCTGGTGCTGGCGGTGAAGCGCCGGATGGCGATCACGTACCGCCGGGCGACGATCCGCCGGGGATACCAGGCGCCAGCTTGCTGGCGCCGTTGATGATCTGGCTGAGGAAGTTCTGGTCCTTGCCGCCGGTCGGCGTGGTGCGCGAGATGAAGTCGAACACCTTGCCGTCCTTCATGCCGTAATTGGCGATCTGGGTAACGCGTCCATCGTCACCGAAATACACCGCCAGCACTTTCTGGTCGACCAGACGCGGCTTGTCGAAGGCGACGTAACGCTTTCGCGTCTGCGAAATGTAATAGAAGGCCTCATTGTCGAACGTAGCTGTCGTCGACGGCGTGCCGAGCGCCAAAAGCACCTGTTCGCGGCTGGAGCCGACCGGCACCGAGTCGATCGCCTGCTGGTCGATCACATAACCCTGCGTCAACGTCTCGCTCGGATTGAGATCGCCGATCATCTTGGACGAATTGCAGGCGGAGAGCGCAGAAGCGATCGCCAGCAGCGAAGCCACGCCGACGGAACTTTGCAGAAAAATCGACTTGAATTTCAGCGCTCGCAACAACAACTCCTTCAAACTGCCGCAACTTGCGCTGGGCCGCAAAACCGGTAAACCAGCTTGCTTGCCGATGCAACAAGGCCAATTCAACAAACGGTCCCCGGGAGACCACCCTCAAATGTTCCAGCGCCTTTTTGGTCGCGAACGTCACGCCAACCGCGCTATCACCGAGGCGCTTTACGCACAAATCGTGGCATCCGCGCGGCAAACCGGGTTTTATTCCGACTGGAATGTACCGGACACGCCGCTCGGCCGTTTCGAGATGCTGTCGCTGCACATGTTCCTGCTCCAGCACCGGCTGCGCGGCGAGGGCGGCGTTGCGGGAGAGGTTGCGCAGGTGCTGATCGACGAATTCTTCCTGGATGTCGAGCATTCGCTACGGGAACTGGGCGTCGGCGATGTCGGCGTGCCGAAACGCATGAAGAAACTGGCGAAGATGTTCTATGGCCGTACGGCCGCCTATGACGACGCCCTGGAACGAAACGACCACGACGCGCTTGCCGCCGCCCTTGCCCGCAATGTCAGGCCAGATGCTGGCGCCTGGCCGCAAGCTTTGCGACTGGCAAACTATGTGGTCGAGGCCGACAGGCATCTCGCGGAACAGCCTGCCGAATCGATCGTTTCCGGCACGGTGACTTTTCCTGTGGCCAAGTCGGGCTGACCAAGTCAGGCTGAAGAGAGTCAGGCTGAAGGAGAGGAAGATGAAAGATGCTGACACCCAAAGCCCCGTGTCCTTCGTGGCAAACGTCACCCGCCTGCCGCACAAGGGACTGCCGGTGGTGATCGAGGCCGATGCCAAGCAGCGCGCAGCACTTGCCGGCGAACACGATCTGCTTTCGGTTGAAAGCTATCGCGCCGACCTTCTGGTGACGCCATGGAAGCGCAACGGCGTCAAGGTCAGCGGTCGGGTCGAGGCCGATATAACCCAAGCCTGCATCGTTACTCTCGAGCCAGTCGAGGCGCAAATCGACGAGGCGGTCGAGGCGCTGTTTCTGCCGCAAGAGTCCAAGCTCGGGCGGCAGGGTTTCGAGGGCGGTGGCGAGATACTGCTCGATGCCGAAGGGCCGGACAGTCCCGAAATTTTCTCCGGCGACACGATCGATGTCGGCGCGATTGCCGAACAGTTCTTCGGGCTGGCGATCGATCCTTATCCACGCAAGCCGGGAGCCTCGCTTACCGTCTCGGGCGACGCCGGGTCCGATGAAAGCGAATTCCAGCAAAAGCTGCGCTCGCTGCTTGGAAAATCCTGAAAGCGGCCCTGATATTAGAAAAGTCGGTTGTGCGGCAGCCCAAAACCGCTATTTTCGCCAAACCTTCGCGAGCCCCGAACCATCGCAAGCGCCAGGCGCTCGCTCAAGCAAAACGTGAGATGAATACCGCGTGATCAGGATTTCCATCGATGCCATGGGCGGCGATCACGGACCAAGCGTGGTCATCCCGGCGCTCATGACGGTCGCGACCCGGCGTCCCGACATCCGCTTCGTCATCTATGGTCGTGAGGAGGTGGTGCGCCCCGAACTCGCTAAATTCCCTAAGCTGGCGCAGGTGAGCGAGTTCATCCACTGCGAGATATCGGTCAGGATGGACGACAAGCCGAGCCAGGCGCTGCGCCATGGCCGCTGGAAGTCGTCGATGTGGAAAGCGGTCGAGGCGGTCAAGTCAGGCACCGCCGATGCCTGCATCTCGGCCGGCAACACCGGCGCCCTGATGGCCATGTCGAAATTCTGTCTGCGCACCATGGCGACCATAGACCGCCCGGCGATCGCAGCACTTTGGCCGACATTGCGCGGCGAAAGCGTGGTTCTGGACGTCGGCGCCACCATCGGCGCCGATGCGCATCAACTGATAGATTTTGCGATTCTGGGCACCGGCATGGCGCGCTCGGTTTTCGGCATCGAACGGCCGAGCGTCGGCCTGCTCAATGTCGGTGTCGAGGAGATCAAGGGCCAGGAAGAGGTCAAGGAGGCGGGGCGCATGTTGCGCGAGGCCAACATGGCCTCGATGAACTATCACGGTTTTGTCGAAGGCGACGACATTGGCAAGGGCGCCGTCGACGTGGTCGTCACCGAAGGATTCGCCGGCAACATCGCGCTGAAGACGGCGGAAGGCACGGTAAGACAGATCGCCGGTTATTTGCGCGCCGCGATGAACCGGACTCTGATGGCCAGGATCGGCTATATCTTTGCCAAGGGTGCCTTCGATCGCCTGCGTGAAAAGATGGATGTCGGTCGCTCAAATGGCGGCGTCTTCCTGGGGTTGAACGGTATTGTGGTGAAAAGTCATGGCGGGGCTGATTCGGATGGCTTCGCGGCGGCGATCGAGCTTGGCTACGACATGGTGCGCAACAATCTGCTCGACCGCATCGAGGCCGATCTCGACCTGTTCCATGCGCGCAATCCGCATGCCCAGACCAACAGGAAATCCGACGTCGTTGCCGACGCAAAGGAATAGGAAAGAGCTTTGATCAGATCAGTCGTGCGCGGCACAGGTGCTGCGCTGCCCCGCCGCATCATGAAGAATGCCGATTTCGAAGGCATGGTCGAGACGTCAGACGAATGGATCGCCCAGCGCACCGGCATCCGTCAGCGCCATATCGCGGCCGATGACGAGACGACGGCTTCGCTGGGCGAAGCGGCGGCGCGTGCGGCTCTCGACGATGCCGGCCTAACACCGGCGGATATCGACCTGATCGTGCTGGCGACCTCGACGCCCAACAACACCTTTCCGGCGACTGCTGTCGACATCCAGAACCGACTCGGCATGCATCACGGCTTCGCCTTCGACCTGCAGGCGGTGTGCTCGGGCTTCGTCTATGCGGTGACGACCGCCGACCTCTATATCCGCGGCGGCCTGGCCAAACGGGTCCTGGTGATTGGCTCGGAGACCTTCTCGCGCATCCTCGACTGGAGCGACCGCTCGACCTGCGTCCTGTTCGGCGATGGTGCCGGCGCCATGGTTCTGGAAGCAGGAGAGGGAGCGGGCAGTATTGCCGATCACGGCGTGCTGGCGGCCAGCCTGCGCTCCGACGGCATCCACAAGGACAAGCTCTACGTCGACGGCGGACCGTCGACCACCGGAACCGTTGGCCATCTCAGGATGGAAGGCCGCGAAGTTTTCAAGCATGCCGTTGGCATGATCACCGACGTTATCGAAGCGACGTTCTCGGCGGCCGGGATCACCGCTGAGGATCTCGATTGGTTCGTGCCGCATCAGGCCAATAAACGGATTATTGACGCTTCCGCCAAGAAGCTCGGGATAGCTGATCAAAAGGTCGTGGTTACCGTCGATTTGCACGGTAATACCTCAGCGGCATCCGTGCCGCTGGCGCTCTCGGTGGCCGTTGCCGATGGCCGCATCAAGAAGGGCGATCTGGTGCTGCTCGAGGCGATGGGCGGGGGCTTCACCTGGGGCGCGGTTCTGGTTCGCTGGTAAGTGCCGAACTGACAGGTTCGGTCCTTGACCTTGACGGATCAATTACTTAGGCTCTGCCTTTGCTTGTATCGATTTATGTTTTGAGCTGATGGGACGGTTCGCATGGGGGGAAAGACACTTACGCGCGCCGACCTTGCTGAAGCCGTTTACCGCAAGGTTGGTTTGTCGCGTACTGAATCGGCCGAGCTCGTCGAGGCGGTTCTGGATGAGATTTGCGACGCGATCGTTCGTGGCGAGACGGTGAAGCTGTCGTCTTTCGCGACATTCCATGTCCGCTCCAAGAACGAGCGTATCGGGCGCAACCCCAAGACCGGCGAAGAAGTGCCGATCCTGCCGCGCCGTGTGATGACCTTCAAGTCGTCCAATGTGCTGAAGAGCCGTATCCTGCGCTCCCACCAGAACAGCAAGGCCAAGGGCGGTAAGTAGCGCCCTGTGCTTCAACGCTTCAGTTGAAAACGGCCGCTCTCTTTGACGCCGGGCTTGAATGTTGTTTCATAAACCGCTGAAATAAGGCATGATTCGGTGAAATGGTCCGGATCATCGTCCAGCGTGAGGATTTCGCCCATGGACAAGAGCCCCGATGCTTTCCGCACCATCAGCGAGGTCGCGGAAGATCTCGATCTGCCACAGCACGTGCTGCGTTTCTGGGAAACGCGTTTCAACCAGATCAAGCCGATGAAGCGCGGCGGCGGCCGCCGCTACTACCGGCCGCAGGATGTCGAACTGATCAAGGGCATTCGTCATATGCTCTACGACCAGGGTTACACCATCAAGGGCGTGCAGAAATTGCTGCGCGAGAATGGCAACCATTTCCTGGTCGCCATCGGCAATGGTGACATGGCGGCCGTGGAAGCGATCTCGCAGCGCCGGCAGGCCGACGCGGTGCCGCTGACGCCAGGCGCCCAGCCGCGCGGTGCGGACGACGAGATGCTTGTCGGCCAACCCAAGGTGAAACCGAGCCGCCGCTTTTTCGGCCTGGGCAAGGGCGACGAGGAAGGCCCGGTCCAGCCGGATACGTCGAAGCTCTCGCGCGACAATCGCGCTTTGCTGCAGGAGGCGCTGTTCGACCTTCTGGAATGCAAGCGCCTGCTCGATCAGGTGCGCTAGCGCATGACCCCGAAAATCGGAATCGATTTTCGGAAAGGATCATGCGCAAAATTAAAGTGCTACAGCGTCCTTTGCGCGTCCAATGGGACGCGCGGCGCTGTAGTGCATGTCGCGCAAAAGCATGTCCTCGGGCTCGACCCGAGGGTGCGTACGTATGAATCCGTTTAAACACACCGCTCTTTAAGGGCCGGCCGCCACCTTCCAAACCGGAACGGTCTTGGAGGTCATGCGTTACGATTCCTTCTGCAAATGAAGGAAACCTGCCATGGCATCGCTTTCAAACCTCTCCGACATCGACCTTGAAAAGCAGGTCGCAGCTCTCTCCAGGGAGCTAGCGGCGCTGAGGAAAGCCGTGTCCAGACGGGGCGGCGCCTATTACGAGGACGGGCGCGACGCCGCGTCGGATTACTATTCGCACCTTGCTGGATACCTTGGTGACGCTCTGCCCGCGATCAGGAAGCAAGGTAGGGTGATCGAGAAGACGGCGCGCGATCATCCGGCAACGGCAGCCGCCGTCGGGTTGGTTGTGGTCGGGCTGGTCGCCAGCCTGCTGCTCAGCCGGCGCTAAAGTGCGACATGCATTAGCTCGATCCGGGCGAGGGCAAAAGAAAATGGCGGCCGTCGCGCCGACGGCCGCCATTTCCTTCAGTGACAGTCGATCAGCGAGCGAGCCTGATCTTGCCCTTCGGGTCGACCTTCATGAGCTGGCTGCACTTGCCGTAGACGGTGCCGTTCTTGTCGGTGGCGTCGGTATAGGTGCCCTTGCAGTCGAGCTGCAGCACCAGACAGGAGCCTGACCCCTTGCAGACCGCGCCGCCGTCGCCGGTGGGGTGCGTGCCGGCGAAAGCCGAGTTCGGCATGGAAACCGAGCCGAAGGCCGAGACGACGATGGCCGCGGCGAACGAGAGGCGCTTGAAGTTCGAGATGTTGGTCATTTGAGCATTTCCTTCTCTGGATCGAGGATCGCCGTCTGGCGTCCTTCTGGTTGGGGATCGCCTTCTTGGCGTCCATGCCGGTTTAGTGCGGCCCAGAGAGGAAAGGTTCACGCGTCGGTTCAAAAAATCGCGCGGTCGATATCGAGGACTTCTTAGATGCGGGATTTCAGGCACCCGCCGATATGTGGCTGGCTGTCCCAAACCCTGTTTTCATCAAATTGTGCTTGGAGAATCCAACGAGAAGGCTGCCTTGGCTAAAGCCAGCCTTCTCATTGGGGGAGGCGGTGGACTTAAGCCTTCTTCTCCACCAACTTCTTGTGGTGGTGGTGATGATGGTGGTGATGGCGAATGTGATGACGGTGATGGTGATGATGGCGGTGATGCTTTGCATGCAGCGGCGCTGCATCGGCGCTGCTGGCGCCGATGATCGGCATCGAGACGGCAAGTGCGACTGCGAGTCCGAGAGCGGACAGAAGGGACTTCTTCATGACTAACTTTCCTTTTTTACGCGGACCGCGTTTCAACGTCACTGGTGACTGAGCGCCGCGGCAGGACTATCGCTCCGGAGTTTTTCGACAGTTTTTCCGGACTGTAGAATTTTGTTTCCGGATTGTGTCTGAAGCCCCTTCACCATGGAAACGAGCCTCACATCGGCGGGACGACACCGTTGTTTCCGACCACGACCCGGCTGGCGACCAGCGTGCCGTCGCTGCCGCGCTCGGCGTTGACGAAGACGGTCGCACCAGGCTTGAGATCCGCCGGCGTCGCCGCGGCGAAGGTCACGATCGGTGTCGATTGCGGTATGGCGATTTCTTTCTTCTGGCCATTGTCATAGGTCAGGGTCACCGTCCGGCCATTGATTTCCGTCACATCGGCGATGGTGCCGTTGGTCATCCGGCTGTTGGGCTGAAGGTCCCATGGCCGATCGCCTTCGCCGGTACCCTTGAGGGCTGCGGGGAAGATCACCACTTCGAGCGCCCCGCTGCCGCCATCCGCCTTCGCAACCGAAGCGATGCCGACGAAGTCGCCCTGCTTGATGTCTTCGGCTGACGCCTTGGCGACGCCGGAGATCGTCCAGTCCGCGGGCAGCTTGATGGCATCGGTGCTGCCTTCCCGTGTCTTCACGGTGAGCAGCGACGGTTCGAAACTGACCACTGTGCCGCGCACCCGCACGGCATCCGCCGCCTGAGCGGCGGCCATGTTGCTCCCGGCAAAGCTGGAAATCGTGCCGAGCGCAACAACAATTGTCTTCAAGTCCATGGATCCGATCCTTTCAAAAGGCTGGCCAGAATGATTGACCAAAGGGTTGGCCGAATGGGTGGCCAAGTGGTAGGCAAGCCAGCGACAATTGCTTAACGAGCGAGCGGCTCGAAACCATGGAGCAATCGGCGCTCGGCCCTTCAAAACAACTTGATCGGCATGGCATTCCATATCGGCGCCGTGAGCTCGGCGCCGGCCGATTTTTCGGGCTGGCATCACGATGCTGTGACGGTTTCTTTGGTGCTTGGCAAACCGTCGACAAGAGGGCATTCTCTCGCCCGTCTCAGGCAACAACATGATTTGACCAAACTCTTTCAGCCCACGGAGTTGCCAATGTCCAACATAGCAAAACGCGATACCTTCTCCGAACTGACGGCGACCGAGATTGCGCCCGATCACAGCGCCCTCAGAGCCATCCGGGAAACCAGGGGATACAGTCTGGAAGAGCTGTCCCTGACATGCGGCCTGTCCATCAACGAGATCGCGGACATCGAGAGCGGTAGGGATGCCGACCCGTCGAAGCTTCGGCGCATCGCCACAGCGCTTCGGCTTCCGGAAGGCACGCTGATCAATGCACCCGTGCTGGCGCACCCCACGGAAAACCGATCCGTCTGATAAGGCGACGCCGGGGGGCCGCTTAAAATCTACCTGCAGCGCTTTGGTTTTGAAGTTCTTTCCGGGACTTCAAAACCAGCGCTGAACATTGGCACGACAGGCGCCGAATTTGGTTGACCCCAAGCGGGTTATCAAGATACATCGCGACCGGTCCGGAGTGTAGCGCAGCCCGGTAGCGCACTTGACTGGGGGTCAAGGGGTCGTCGGTTCGAATCCGGCCACTCCGACCATTTTCAAGATTTGGACTTGCCCCAAAGGTCCATCATGCCCTGGCCGGCACCGGTGCCGGTCGCACCGCCGGCCGCAACTGCCGCTGATGGCGGTATTCCAGCGCAATCGCGCCCCAGATCAGCCCGAGCAGCAGATAGACATGGCGCCAGTGGTCGATGTCGATGAAGGTGCCAAGGCCGATATTGCCGATGAAGGCGACATAGGCGCACAGAAGATAGGGTTGCCACGGCCTGTCGCGCAACAGGATGCGGAAGCCGGCGGCGATGGTCCACAAGGTCAGCGTCAGGAATGACACGAAGCCGAGCCAGCCATAGTCCATCAGCATCTTCAGCCAGATGTCGTGCGTGTCCTCGCCAAAGATCGTGCCGAAGACAAGCGGACCAATGCCGAGCGGATGTTCCAACGCCATCTGGAAGCCGATCGTGTAGCGGGCGAAACGGCCGAGGCGGGCGGTGTCGTAGCTCTGTTCCAACTGGGCGCGGCTGGAAAACATTTCCGAAACGCCCGGAAGCTGCAGGATGACAAGCATCGCGATGACCAGCAGCGCAATGGCTGCGATGGTCATGACGACGACGCGCAGCCGGAACTTGCCGCTGGCGCTCTGCAGAAACAGGGAGCCGGTGAGCAGGATCGCCGAAACGCCGAACATGCCCCAGGCGCCGCGCGAGAACGAGAAAAAGATGCCCGCCGTGATGATCAGCAGCGGCACCGCCAGCAGCGGCATGCGTATGACCGGCCCGGTCAGCAGGAGATAGAGCAGGTAGATGCCGGGCAGCACCAGGAACGGCCCGAACACATTCGGATCTTGGAAGGCGCCGGCTGCGCGGTCGTATTTGGTGAAGATCTCCGCACCGGGGAATGCATGGAAATAGCCGGCAATACCAAGCAGCGCGGTCAGCACCGCGGAGACGACATAGGCGAGGAAGATCAGCCGGTACAGGCTGGGCTGGACCGCGGTCACCGAGGCGAAGAACACCGCGGTGAAAGCAAGGAACAGCGAAACGGCGAGATAGAGCGGCGTGCTGGCGAGGTCCGACATCTGCGTCATCGAGATCATGCCGCCGATGTTCATGATCACCAGCAACACCAGCAGCGGCGCCGCCGCGCGCGATATGCGCAGGCCGAACAAGGGCCACACCATTATCAGCCCGACCATATAGAGGTCGTATGGCGCCGGCTCGTCGATGACGAAGCCGGACAGGAAGACACCAAGGAAAACCGCACCCGACGAGATCAGAGCGATCAGCTTGGCGTTGACTGCTGCCGGCGGCAATTCATGGGTAACGGCGCTCAATAGGCGTTTTCCGTGTTGAGCAGCCGCACGGGTGTCAGGATCAGGATCCTGAGGTCAAACAGCAGTGACCAGTTCTCGATGTAATAGAGGTCGTATTCCGTCCGCATGCGGATCTTCTCATTGGTGTCCATCTCGCCGCGCCAGCCATTGATCTGCGCCCAGCCGGTCACGCCGGGCTTGACCTTGTGGCGGGCGAAATAGCCGTCGACCACTTCGTTGTAGAGAAGGTTGTGCGACTGGGCGGCAATGGCATGCGGGCGCGGGCCGACCAGCGACAGCGAACCGAAAAGCGAATTGAAGAACTGCGGCAACTCGTCGATCGAGGTCTTGCGGATGAAGCGTCCCACGCGGGTCACGCGCGGATCGTTCTTGGTCACCGTCTGCTTGGCCGTCGGGTCCGCCTTGTCCGTGTACATCGAACGGAACTTGTAGACTTCGATGATCTCGTTGTTGAAACCATGCCGTTTCTGATGGAACAGCACCGGCCCCTTGCTGTCGAGCTTGATGGCGATCGCGGTCGCCAGCATGACCGGCGAGAAAACGACGATGCCGATGATCGAGAAGACGATGTCGAAGGCGCGCTTGGCGACCGAATCCCAGTCGTTGATCGGCTTGTCGAAAATGTCGAGCATCGGCACGGAGCCGATGTAGGAATAGGCGCGCGGGCGAAACTGCAGTGCGTTCGAATGCGCTGAGAGCCGGATATCGACCGGCAGCACCCAAAGCTTCTTCAGCAATTGTAGGACGCGCGATTCGGCGGTGAGTGGCAGCGACACGATCAGCATGTCGATGCGGGCGATGCGGGCGAACTCGATCAGCTCGGAGATGGTGCCGAGCTTGGGGTAGCCGGCGACGATGGGCGGCGAGCGCTTGTCGCCGCGGTCGTCGAAGATGCCGCAGATGCGGATGTCGTTATAGGGCTGCCTTTCGACGGAGCGGATCAGGGCTTCCGCCGTCTTGCCACCGCCGACGATGACGGCGCGGCGCTCCATGCGCCCGTCGCGCGCCCAGCGCCGTATCAGCTTCGACATCACCAGCCTGAGACCGAAGATCAGCACGAACCCGACGACGAACCAGGTGCCGAAAAACAGGCGCGAATAGTCTTCCGACATCTTCATGACGAATGCGGTCAGCGCCATCAAGGCGAAAGTGCCGGCCCAGACCAGCAGCAGACGGCCGAAATTGGCGATCGGCCGCATCAGTGAGACGATCTGGTAGCAGTCGGTGACGTCGAACAGCACCACGGCGAGCAGCGAGGCGGCGGCGATCGTCAGCGGATATTGCCAGGCCAGATAGGTGAAGAAGCCGACATAGTGGAAATAGACGCAAAGGCCCGACAGGAACAGGAGCGCGAATTCGACCATGCGCAGGACACCGCTGACCATGATCGGCGACATCGTATCGCGCCTGTATTGCGAAGCGACCTGCCGGGCGACATCATTCATCCCGCCAGGCGTATGGCGATCGGCCGGGCTTTCGAGTTTGCGCACCGCGTCTATCGAAAAGCGTCGTGCGGGATCGATCTCGTTCATGGGATATCCGCTAGCTTCCCTCAGGTGAGTAGCAAAAGAGAGCTAAGAAACCCTTGAAACAACAGGTGGCTTTGGAGCGGTCTGCGGGATCGATCAATGCATGTCGCGGTCCCGTTCAAATGCGACCGGCATTATTGGTCAGGATCGATGCGGGCGCCCCAGCGCGGTAAAATAAGCCGTCTCGATCTCGGCGGCCATCACATCGGCGCCGAATCGCGCCTTGAGATCGGCGGTATCGGGCATCAGGCGCCGGTAGGCCTTGGGGTCGGCCAGCGCCTCGCTCACCCTGTCGCCAAGTTCGCGCGGATCGGGCTGGATCAGGGCAGGGGAACCGGCGCCGAAGATCTCCGGTATGCCGCCGACGGCGGTGGCGATCATCGATTTGCCGGCCGCGAGCGTCTCCAGCACGATATAGGGCATGGCTTCCGCCCGCGAGGGGACGACAACCAGCTCGGCCAGCGCGAAGGCGGACCTGGCTGGCATCGGCGGCAGGAAGCGCACATGGCCGTCGAGGCCGAGCCGCTTCACTTGCGCGTGATAGCGTGGCAGGTCATCGCCGTCGCCGACCATCACCGCCTTCAACGGCCGGCCAAGCCGCGTTCCGGCAAGAACCAGGGCGTCGATGAAGATATCCGGCCCCTTGAGGTCGCGCATCATGCCGATATAGAGGAGGTCGGCCCCATTCCGCTCGGTCCGCACCGGCTCGAATTCGGCGGCGCGCAGGCCATTATAGATCAGCCTGTTCGGGATGGGCGGCTCGCCGACCTTCTTGCGGTAGGTCCGCCTTTCATAGTCTGAGACAAACAGAAGGCAGTCGGTAAAGCGCGCCATGAACCGTTCCAGCGCGAAGAACAGTTTCCCCGTACCGGTGGTCTCGTCATAGTGGAGAGAGCCGCCATGCGGCGAATAAAGGCGGGCTACGCGAGACCTTGATACCCGCAACAATGAGCCGAAAAGACGAGTATAGGCGCCACCCTTGGCGCCGTGCCCGTGCAGTACGTCCGGCCGCAATTCCTTGATGATCCTGAAAGTGCGCCACGCCGACGCGAGGTCGCCCGGTCCGACATGCCGCTGCATCGGTGTGCGATGGATGCCAAGCGCCAGACTGTCCTTCATGTTTTCGAACAGGTGTTCCTCGAAATCGCCGCCCGTCGTCGAATCGCAGACGATGCCGACGGAATGACCGGCCGCGATCTGCGCCTCGGTCAGATCACGCACATGCCGGAAAATCCCTCCGACGGGTGAGCGAAAGCAGTGGACGATCCTGAGTGTGTCCGCCACGTGGTTGGTTCTAGAACAGGCGTTCGCGAACGTAGACTGTATCGCCAGGCAGAAGCGGATCGGAGGTTACCACGCGTCCGGTTATCACCTTGCCGTTGATGTCGCGGGTGATATCGACGCTTTCCTGGTTGGCGCGCGGTGTGAAGCCGCCGGCGATGGCAACCGCCTTCTGCACCGTCAAACCTGGAACATAGGAATACTGGCCCGCCGCACCCACTTCACCCATGACGAAGATCGGCCGGTAACGGTCGATCTCGACCGAAACATCCGGATCGCGCAGATAGCCCTGGCGCAGTTTGTCGGCGATCGCGCCTTCGAGCTGCTGGGCTGTGTGGCCGCGTGCCGGCACGGCGCCGACGAGCGGCAATGATACGTAGCCGGACTGGTCGACATTATAGGTGTTGGTCAATCCATCCTGCTCGAACACCGTGACGCGGACGCGGTCGCCGGCGCCGAGCCGATAGGGCTGGTCGAGCATCTTGTGGAAAGCCGCTGGCGTCGGCCGGTAGCTGGAGCAACCGGCCAGCATCGACACGGCAAGCAGCGCACGGAAGAGGGAAGCAGTGCTTTTCATGACCGGACACGTACCTTCAATGGCCCGCGACTACGGGGCAAACCTTAACGATCGAGGTCCGTTATCATCCTGTTAGGGTTAATGGGCGGTAAAGGCGCGCGACCGATACGGCGGCAAATCGACAAAGTGTGATCGGGTTCACGGCTTTGTTGCCGCCCGCCAGCAAAGCCTAACAGGTGCTTACCGTGATCTTAACGGCTGAGTTACCATAGTTGTTTACGGTGCGTTCCGACTAAGTATCGGAGTAGGGATGCATGTCCGTTCAGTCCGCGGCCGCAGATGTCGACGTCGATCTAAGGCAGCTCTTCGCAAGTCTTGCGAGGAACTGGCTGCGCATTCTTGTCGTTTCGCTTCTGGTAACCGGTCTGGCTTACGCGCTCGCCTGGCTCGCCACGCCGCATTACAAGGCCGAAACGCAGATCAAGATCGAGACAGGCGAATCCGTTTACACCCGGCCAAATGTAGCCAACGACAACGACAAGCCGATTCTCGACGAGGAAGGGGTCGCCACGGAGGTCCAGATCGTATCCTCCAGCGACATCCTCAACCAGGTGGCCTTGAAGCTCAATCTGGCGCGGGTGCCTGAATTCGACGACGCGGCCAACATGTCGGCGCTGAGCAGATTTCTCGTCATTGCCGGTCTCATGAGCGATCCGGAAGAGATCCCGGTGGAAGAGCGCGTGCTGAAAAAGATGCGCGAGAAGCTCAATGTCTACAGCGTTGAAAAAACGCGCATCATCGCCATCGAATTTTCCTCGGAAGATCCCAAGCTTGCCGCAGCCATCCCAAATGCCATCGCCGAAGCTTACATCGCCAGCCAGGGCAGCGCAAAAATCAAATCGAACTCCGCCGCCACCGCCTTTCTGGGACCGGAAATCGCCGATCTGCAGCAGAAGGTGAAGGATGCCGAGGCCAAGGTTGCCGCCTACCGGGCGCAATCCGACCTTCTGATGGGCGGCAACAATTCGGTTCTGGCCACACAGCAGCTTTCCGAACTGTCGAGCGAGCTGACGCGGGTGCGCGCCAATCGCGCCTCGGCGGAGGCGACGGCCGAAAGCGTGCGCAAGGCGTTGCAGGGCGGCGGTTCGCTGGATGCGGTGCCTGAGGTATTGTCCTCGGAATTGATACAGCGCCTGCGCGAACGGCAGGTCGAGCTCAAGACCAATATCGCCGATCTTTCCACCACCTTGCTCGACAATCATCCGCGCATCCGGGCGCTGAAGTCGCAGCTTGCCGATCTCGATCGCCAGATCCGCAACGAGGCGGAAAAGGTCATGAAGGGGCTGATGACACAGGCGCAGACCGCGCAGGCCCGCGAAAACCAGCTCGTCGCTGAAGTCAACACGTTGAAGGCCGCATCGGCACGCGCCGGCGAAGAGCAGGTCGAACTTGATGCCTTGCAGCGTGACGCGACCGCCCGACGCCAGCAGCTCGAATCGTACCAGGCCAACTACCTGGCGGCGGCGTCGCGCAAGGACCGCAACTACCAGCCTGTCGATGCGCATGTGGTTTCCGAGGCTCAGGTACCGTCGGAGCCTTATTTCCCGAAGATCCTGCCGATCGTCGGCGCGGCCTTCGTCGGCTCGTTGTTGCTCATGGCGATCGTAACGCTTCTCAAAGAGTTGTTTTCGGGCCGCGCCATGCGGCCGGCCGCCGGTGCCCGTTTCGAACAGATCGAGCAGGTCGCCATGCCGGTTGCTCAGCAGGAGCCAACGGTTGCCCGCCAGGAGCCTATGGCTGTGCGGCAAGAGCTCATGGCTGCCGAAATCGAGGAGGCGTGGAATTATGCCGCCGAGACCGAAGCCGAGCCGGATACGGTTTCGGCGGCGGAAGCTGCTGCGGAATACGAGGCCGCTGAATACGAGGCTGCCGAACCGCCGCGCGTCACGCTCGGCGAGGTCGACATCGACAAGGCTGCGGAGAAACTGATCTCGACCGGTGCTGCGCGCGCCATATTCGTCTCGCCGGAAGGCGACGAAGCTGCCGCCTCGGCGGTGCTGGTGGCACGCGAAGTCTCCGATGCCGGCTTGCGTGTGCTCCTGCTAGATCTGACCGCTTCGGGTGCCGCCTCGCGGCCGATGCTGGACAGCGGGCTTTTCCCGGGCATCACCAATCTGCTCGCCTCCGAAGCGCAATTCAGCGACGTGATCCATCCCGATCTTTATTCGGACTGCCACGTCATCCCCGTCGGCACCGCCGATCCGGTCCGCGCCATGCGCGCCGCCGACCGGCTGCCGATCATCATGCAGTCGCTGACCACCGCCTACGATCTGGTCGTGGTCGAATGCGGCCCTGCCGACGCGCAAGGCATCAGCCGCCTGGTGGGCGAGGGCACCGAAGTCTTCCTGTCCATGCTGGAGCCGGACGACGAGGTGACGCAGGCCGCGGTCATGTTGATCGAGAGCGGTTATCCCGACCTGACGCTGGTGACGCCGGTCGGCCATGTGACGCCGGGCACGCCAGTGCCGGGACGGCGTTCTGCCGCCTGAGACTTTCGACAATTCTACTCCGGCGGCCCATCTGGCGCGGTTTTCTGCGCTTCCGGTCTTCGCCGGCCGAAGCCACTGATGAGCGGTGGTGGTAGTTAAGGCTATGGCCGGCGTAGGCCGGGGGCTCACGGACTCAACGTCCGCTGCGCGCCGGTTCTCGAAAACCACACCAGCTGACTCGCCGGAGCGAATCTCGAAGGTCTCAGATTCCGGTTGCGTCAGCTGTCGCCTTCATTGGTGACAGGCGCGGCCTGTCCGGCTGTCTTGCGGCGCAACCTCTTGGTCAGCTTCCAGATCGTCGGGCTGTTCTTGATGAAGGCCTTCAGGCGCGCACCTTGCCGAAGCTCGAGCGCCAGCGCACGGCCCTTCAGCGTCAGGGGGAACAGCACCTCGAAATGCTGCGTCTCGATATCGCACCACAGCCGCTTGTATGGTTCGTCGCCGACCGAGAAATCGTAGATTTCGAAGCCCTTCTCACAGGCCTCCTCGATATTGTCGAAGAACAGGAAGTCGCCGGGGCTGGTGTGGGCAAGATCGTCCTCGGCGATCGCCCCGAATTCGCAGATCAGGCGTTTGCCCGAACGGCTCGACCCGGTGACGGCACGAAGCTTGCCGGCGACTTCGAGCCCATGCAGCACGAAGGACGGGTTTTTCTCCGCAAGCGCTCCAATGAACAGCGCGCGGAAGAAAGCCCGAACCTCAGGCTCGCCGAAGACGTTCACAACACCCATCTTGCGGAAGCGGAATTCCTTCATCTCGAAGAAGGCGTCAAGCAGCCTGTTTACCTCTTCCGGCGTTTTTGCCTCCATGCGGCGGTGGCTGCCGACGGCCTCGAACTTGCGCATTTGCGAGCGGTGCTTCTTGCGCCTGCGCTTGCCGCTCGCGCGTAACAGCAGGGCATCGAAACCTCCCGCCAGATCGGCGGCGAGGGACAGATTTGGGCTCGGAAAATGCGGGAAGGATGCAAGGGGATTGGCAATCCCATCCAGGTCGGGCAACAGGCGTTCCAATGCGACGAGGTCGATGTCCGGCCGCGCCTTGGCGATCGCCGCCGGCACCGATCGGATGGCCTCGCCATGCCCATTGGCCAGCCAATGCGGGTCGGCAGCGGCAAAATTACCGTTGGCATGGCGACCTCCCACGAAGCGGGCGACCCGGAACGGGCCGCGGCGGGTGACTTCCAGCGCCAACGCAAAAACCGGCTGGTCTCCAGTATTGAGCGTCGCCACGAGAACGTCCGCCCCGGTCTCGGCAGCCCAATTCAGGATCCAGGTCGCGCTCTGCGCCGGCGCGAACAGCGCCGAACTGCAGAATTTGGCATAGGTCGCAAATGCTGCGCCATCGGCAGCCGAAACAGACAGGCCGATTGCGTCAGCCGGCACCGCACGTGGCGACGCCTCGCTTGCCGCAAGCCGATTGCCGTCAAATGACGCAGTGGCGTCAACCATACCTCAATCCTTGGGGCGTATTCATCGCGTTTTGGGGTACGCGCAGGCGCATTCCGTGCTTGGATGAGCCTAGACGCAAAAGGTGAATGAATGATCGACGGGGGCGAGGCAATACGGAAACTGGCGCTCCACGTCGCGCGCTATAGTGGGCTTGCCCCGTTGGCGAAGCCCTTTGTCGGCGGCATCGGCGCCATTTTGATGCTGCACCGGGTAACCGCCACGCCGGAAAAGCCGAACGGCGTCAACCGGCATCTCAACATTGCGCCCAAATTTCTTGACGCCGTCATCACTGACATGAAGGCGAACGGCTACACCTTCGTCGCCATGGACGAGGCGGTCGAGCGCATCAAGGCCGGCGGCAAGGGTGGCCAGTTCGCGGCGATCACCGCTGACGACGCCTATCGCGACAACATGACCGAGGCGCTGCCTGTGCTGGAAAAGCATGGTGCACCGATAACCATCTATGTCGCGCCGGGGTTGATCGATGGTGCCGCCGATCTGTGGTGGGAAGTGATCGAGGACATCATCAACGCGCGCGATCGCTTGACCCTGGCGACGCCGGCGGGGCAGGTGACGATCGACTGCTCGACACCGGGCAAGAAACTCCAGGCCAATGCGCGTCTGCACGCCCATCTGACGCTGGAGGTCCGCGAGGAGGATCAGCGCAAGGTGCTGCGCGAACTGGCCCGCTCGAACGGCATCGCGCTGGAAGGATTGCGCTCGAGCACGCTGATGAACTGGGACGAGATCCGCACCATCGCCGCCCATCCGCTGGTGACGATCGGCGCACACACCATCCATCATCGCAATCTGAGGCGGCTTTCCGAGGCCGACGCACGGCATGAGGTCGACGACGTCAGGCGCATATTGCAGGCCGAACTTGGCGAAGAGCCGCGACATCTCGCCTATCCCTATGGCTATGCCAGCGCCGTCGGCGGCCGTGAAGTCGGCTTTGCTCGCGACGCCGGCTATGCCTCCGCGGTGACGACACGCCACGGCGTGCTGCACGCCGAACATTCAGCCTTCCTGCATGCCTTGCCGCGCATTTCCGTCAACGGCCGCTACCAGAGCCTCGCCCATATCCGCACCATGCTGTCGGGCGTGACGACGCCGCTCGCCAATGCCGGCAAGATGGTGGTGACGATCTGACGTATCGGCCCGAAAATCGGCATCGATTTTCGGAAAGCACGATGCGTGGATTCAAAGTGCTAGAGCGTACTTTGTGCGTCCAAGGGACGCACGTCGCTCTAGCGTTTCAGCCTTTCGGCGGTGGCTCCAGGATCAGCCATTTGATGATGCCCATCGCCGGCAGCACCCAGAGCAGGCCGCTGAGAAGGAAGAACAGGAAATGCACCCACGGGCCTGACTGCGACAGTTGCGCCACCGCCACAATCGATGCAACGAGCGCATAGACGATGACCAGCGCCACCAGCAGGAAGGTCCCGATCAGTTTTTTCAGGCGAATGGGCATGGCTCAGCCTCTTTCAAGCGCCTCGAATAAGCCTTGAGACAGTGACACGCAACCCGAGACAAGCGGCGCGACGGCGTGCCGCGCCGTCCGGTCTTGCCAGCCGGCTTGCCATGGTTCACCAATCCGCAACTTCAATTTTCTCGGGACGAGCCCATGGCTGCCATATCAGCTGCCGCACCTTACGTGGCCCGCGACCGCGACCTGCACAACCGGGCGCTGCTGCGTGGCTGGCTCTATGTCGTGCTTCTTGTACTGTTTGCGCTGGTGCTGGTCGGCGGCGCCACCCGGCTCACCGAGTCCGGCCTGTCGATCACCGAATGGCAGCCGATCCATGGCGTCATTCCACCGCTCAACGATGCCGAATGGCAAGAGGAGTTCCAGCGCTACCAGCAGATCCCGCAATATGCCGAGCTCAACAAGGGCATGAGCCTCGAAGCATTCAAATCGATCTTCTGGTGGGAATGGGTGCACCGCATCCTGGCGCGCAGTGTGGGTGTCGTGTTCGCCCTGCCGCTTCTGTTCTTTTGGATGACGCGCCGTATCGAGCGCGGCCTTGGCCCGAAGCTTGTCGGTATACTGCTCCTCGGTGGACTGCAGGGTGCGATCGGCTGGTGGATGGTGGCGTCCGGGCTGGTCGACCGGGTCTCGGTCAGCCAGTACCGGCTGGCGACCCACTTGACGCTTGCGGCGCTGATCTTCACCGCGACCATGGTCGTCGCGCGTGGATTGGCCCCACACTCTGAACCCGCTGCCGACCGCTCGACGCAGCGCCTGGCCGGCTTCCTGGTGCTGCTGGCGCTGATCCAGATCTATCTCGGCGGTCTGGTCGCTGGGCTCGACGCCGGCCTCTCCTACAACACCTGGCCGTTGATGGACGGCAAGCTCGTCCCCGGCGATCTGCTGCTGCTCGAACCGGCATGGCGCAACTTTTTCGAGAACCCCAAGACCGTGCAATTCGTCCACCGGATCGGCGCCTATACGGTCTTCGTCGTGGCATTGTGGCACATGATCGCGGCACACCGGCGTCTGCCCGGCAGCACGCATGCGCGGCGCGCGACGCTGCTGTTCCTGATTGTTCTGGTCCAGGCGTCGATCGGCATCGGCACGCTGATGATGCATGTGCCGCTGCACATGGCGCTGACGCATCAGGGTTTCGCGCTGATCCTGCTCGGCTTTGCCGCCGCGCATTGGCGAGGCACCAAGGGCGCTTACGCGCTGCCCAACGAGATCACGGTCAGAGACTGAGCCGAACGCTTCGGATTGCCGTGGCGATAGCCAATTCACGGTTCTCCTCGGCCTCGTTGGCATCTTCATGATGCCATGAGGCCGACAGGCAGCCATAGGCGATGGCGTGGTCGAGAATGGCGTTGGGTGCCTGGCCAAGCGTCCTCGCGAAGATTTCGGCCATATGGGCAATCCGTTGGGGATCAAGACAGAGATCGTCGCGGTCGAGCGGATTGTAGAACATGTTCGCCGCATCGAAGCCGGGATCGCCGAGCACGCCCTTCGGATCGATCGCCAGCCAGCCCCGCGGCCCGTGCATGATGTTGTCATGGTGCAGGTCGCCATGCAGCGGCCTGACATCGTGCGGGTCGGCCAGCAGCCGTTCGGCGGTCGCCGCGGCTTCGACATAGAGGCTGTTCCGGCCGTCTTCGCGATCGGTCCTGGCCTTGCTGAACAGGCTGGCGAACCGTTCCCTGAGCGGCTGAAGATCTGGCGGGAAAGGGTGCTTTGACGGCGAAAACAATCTAGCCATCACTTCGGCGGCGATTGCGGTGGTGGCGTTGTCACCCTGTTCGGCAAGATCCTGCGACAGGAGCCTGTCGCCGGCATATTCGAGCAGCATGCTGTGGCCATCGCGACCGAGCAGCCGCACCGCGCCTTCGCCACGCCGCCAGGCGAGAAAATGCTCGCCGCGCAATTCGTCGGCGACGTCGTCGAAAGGTTTCAGCGCCTTGACGATCGCCGGCGAGCCGTCGGCACGAACAACCTTCCAGATGCGGCTGGAAAAGGTCTCGGGCGATCAGCTCCGCGCCGCCGGCGAGCTTCCAGCGGCGCGGGAAGTCCGGCATTGGACTCAATGCCCCCGAACTCGATGCCCTCGAACTCAATGCTTGAGGCCGAGCATCAGATCCATGTTCTGCACGGCGGCGCCCGAAGCGCCCTTGCCGAGATTGTCATAGACGGCCAGTAGCAGCGCCTGCGCGCGTTTGTCATTGGCGAAGACATAGACCTTCATCCGGTTGGTGCCGTTATAGGCTTCCGGATCGATCTCCGGCACGCGTTCCAGATGCGCGTAGGGCGCCACTTCGACCACGCCGCCCTCTATGCCCGAGAAATGATCGGCGATTGCCGCATGCAATTCGGCGCCGGTCGGCACACGGTCGAGGCCGCCGAGCTGCAGCGGCACCACCGTGATCATGCCTTGCGCGAAATTGCCGACCGCCGGCTGCATGATCGGATCGTGCGAGAGCTTCGCGTAGGTCCTGAGCTCCGGCACATGCTTGTGCTGCAGGGTCAGCCCATAGGGCAGGAATTCAGGCGCATCCTCGCCCTTGGCAACATAATCCTCGATCATCGGGCGGCCACCGCCCGAATAGCCCGAAATGCCGTTGACGGTGACCGGAAAATCCGGCGGCAGCAGCCCGGCCGTCACCAGCGGCCGCAGCGTCGCGATCGGTCCTTGCGGCCAGCAGCCCGGATTGGCGACGCGCTTGGCCTCGGCGATCTTTTTCGCCTGATCCTTGTCCATTTCGGCGAAACCATACTCCCAGCCGTCGGCGACGCGATGCGCTGTCGAGGCATCGATGACCTTGGTGGTGTCGTTGGCGATCAGCGAAACGCTCTCTTTGGCTGCGTCGTCCGGCAGGCACAGGATCGCGACGTCGGCGGCATTGAGAAATTCGGCGCGGGCTGCCGTTTCCTTGCGGCGCTCGGTTGGAATGGAGATGATCTCCAGGTCGCCGCGTTCGGCCAGCAGCGCCCTGATCTGGAGACCGGTGGTGCCGTGCTCGCCGTCGATGAAGATTTTCGGTTTCATTGCCTGTCGTTCCACCTGATTCCCATAAATTTCAAAAATTATATGTCGCCTGCGTGATTCAATCCGGCAGCGCTGTGATTGCCGTTATTCATCTCTTCGAGCCGGGCCTTTCGTTCCGCCAGGAGCCCGAGATAGTGCATGGCCACCATCGAGCCGGCGATTGCCGTTATATCGGCGTGATCATAGGCCGGCGCAACCTCGACGACATCGGCGCCGACAATATCGACCTGGGTGAGCTGGCGCAGTGTTGACAGGATCTTGGCCGAGGACGGACCGCCGGCGACCGGCGTGCCGGTGCCGGGCGCGAAGGCCGGATCGAGGCAATCGATGTCGAAGGTAAGATAGGTCTTCTTGCCGCCAGTGCGGTCCACTATCGCATAGGCGATGTCGGATGCGCGCATCTCCTCCACTTCGTGGCCGTAGAGGATCTTGATGCCGAACGTGTCGGGCGCATGCGTCCGGATGCCGATCTGGATCGAGCGGTCGGGGTCGATGATGCCTTCCTTCACCGCGCGGCCGACGAAGGAGCCGTGATCGATGCGCTTGCCGTCGTCTGGCCAGGTGTCCTGATGGGCGTCGAACTGCACCAGCGCCAGCGGGCCATGGATGGCGGCATGCGCCTTGAGCAGCGGCCAGGTGACGAAATGGTCGCCGCCCAGCGACAGCAGGAAGGCGCCAGATTTCAGGATTTTCGCCGCCTCGCGCTCGATCGTGCCGGGCGTCTTCTGGTGATTGCCGCTGTCGAGCAGGCAATCGCCATAATCGACCACGGCGAGATTTTCGAACAGGTCGCGCGAAAACGGATATTGCGGATCATTGTCGAGGATGGTCGAGGCGCGGCGGATCGCCTGCGGCCCGAAACGCGCGCCGGGCCGGTTGGTGACGGCGGCATCGAAGGGAATGCCCCAGACCACCGCGTCCGCGCCCTTCACGTCCTTCGTGTATCTGCGCCGCATGAACGACAGCGCGCCGGCATAGGTCGGCTCGAAGGATGCGCCCGTCTTGGAACGGGCGGTGAAAGCGTGGTCGATGTTTTGGTTCGCCATTACGGATCCTCGGTTTCATCGGGCTGCCACAACTACAGAACCGGCACGCAACACGCCAGTCACAGCTTGGCGAGACGAAATGGCATTCTGCAACTGCCCCGGCAAAGCAGGATTTGTATCTCATGAGGCATCCCGCTTTTCTCCTGTCGATGTCTCGTTCGGTGAGCTGCTGACGTGTTTCAGCATGATTCCATTGCAGCGGCGCGACAGGCCCCATGCCGCGCAGCTCAGTCATCCAGACGCGGGTTGCACCCGCTGTTTTTGTGTAGCCGCGCAAAGCCCATAGCCGGCTTCGTTCACCTGCCTGTCACGCGCATCGCCTAACCGGGTTGCGATCCGGAACGGAGCGATTCTCGATGCGGGCTATTTGGCAAGGCCTCCTGTTTTCCGCCGCGCTGGCCGCCTCCCTTGGCCACGCCTCGGCCGGCGAAACCCACGCCAGGCAGATCCTCGATCGGTTCGAGCACGCCAACCAGTGGCGCGACCATGTGATGGTGGCCGCGCATCGCGCCGGCAGCATCCAGGCCGGCAAGACGCTTTACCCGGAAAACTCGCTCGCAGCCGTCGAGGGCTCGATCGCCATGGGTGCTGAAATCGTCGAGGTCGACATCAGGCGCTCGAAGGACGGCGAATTCGTCGTCATGCATGACAGCTGGCTCGACCGCACGACGACCTGCAAGGGCGAGGTGGTCGACTACACGCTAGCGGAACTCAGGAAATGCCGGCTGGTCATCGAAGGCACCGGCGCTGTCACGGACGAGACCGTCTCGACGCTGCGCGAGATGCTGATGGCGACCAAGGACCGGATCCTCATCAACCTCGACAACAAGCTCGATGTCCAGGCTCTGCCAGGCATGATCGCGATCGCCCGCGAGCTCGGCATGGCCGAACAGGTGATCGTCAAGGAGAACCTCTGGAATCGTGAGCGGATCGATACCGTCAAGGCGACGATCGATTCGATTGGTGGCGGCTTCCAGTTCATGCCGATCATCGCCGACGACGCCGTGCATGATGCCGCCTTCGCCGAAAAGGTGGGTCGGGTCTTTTCGCCGGGCGCGATCGAGCTGATCAACTGGCGGGCAGGGGCCGAGACGCTCACCGAGACCGGAGGTCCGCTGTTCAGCACCAGGATGCGCGCCGTGTCGGTACGAGGCGGCTGGCACATCTGGGCCGACACCTACGCCATCGTCAACAAGCCGGGTGGCTTCCTTGCCGGTGGCCGCGGCGACGAGCTGGCGGTGCTGGCCAGCCTGCCCGCCGAAACCTACGGTTTCTGGGCCGAGCGCGGCGCCACCATCATCCAGACCGACGAGCCGAAAGCAGCGATCGAATGGTTGGCCGCCAATGGCTACCGCATACCCTACGCCGACGAAGCGCGGCCGGCCGAGCCGGCGAACACGGCGAGCATCAACTAGGACCGGCGCGGCGGAAATTGCGATCTCCCCCAAGAGAGGGGAGATCGGCTGGCTTCAAGCCGCCATTGCCACGCCGTCCAGCTCCTGGACGACATCCTCCGTTAATTCGAGGTCGGCTGCGGCGAGGTTTTCCCTGAGATGCGCGACAGATGAGGTGCCCGGGATCAAAAGGATGTTGGGCGCACGGTGCAACAGCCAGGCCAGCGCGACCTGCATCGGCGTGGCGTCGAGGCGCGCCGCGACACTGGACAAGGTCGACGATTGCAGCGGGCTGAAGCCGCCGAGCGGAAAGAACGGCACATAGGCGATGCCGTCATGGGCAAGTTCGTCGATCAGCGCGTCGTCGCTCCTGTGCGCCAGATTGTACTGGTTCTGCACGCAGACAATTTCGACCATTCGCCGTGCTTCTTTTATCTGCGCGGCGGTGGCATTGCTCAGCCCGATGTGACGCACCAGACCTTTTTGCTGCAGCCCAGCCAGCGCCGCGATCTGTTCTTCGATCGACCCTTCTGCGGGTTCATGCACATCGAATGTGATCCTGAGGTTGACCACGTCCAGCACGTCGAGCCCGAGATTGCGCAGATTGTCGTGCACCGCCTGGGTCAGCTCCTCGGGAGAGAAGGCCGGAAGCCACGCGCCACCGGCGTCGCGGCGGGCGCCGATCTTGGTGACGATGGTGAGGTCGTCGGAATAGGGCGCGAGCGCTTCGCGGATGAGCTGGTTGGTGACATGCGGGCCGTAGAAGTCGCTGGTGTCGATATGGTCGACGCCACTTGCGACGGCCTCGCGCAGCACGGCCAAGGCCGCATCATGATCCTTGGGCGGACCGAAAACGCCGGGTCCGGCGAGCTGCATGGCGCCATAGCCGAGTCGCTTCACGGAGCGGTCGCCGAGAGTAAATGTGCCTGACTTGTCGATGCTGGACATGGTTTGTCTCCTTTTGAAGATGACGCAGAGATAGGCGCTGTCCGATCTCGCGATAATTGGCTACAATCCGCACGGGCTGTGCGAGATGGCGAACAATGAAGATCGACCTCGGAGATCTGCATGCTTTCATGGCGGTAGCACGCGCCAAGGGATTTCGCGATGGAGCGCGTGCGAGCGGTGGCAGTGCGTCGGGCTTGAGCGAGGCGGTTCGTCGCCTGGAGGCGCAACTTGATGTCAGGCTGCTCAACAGGACGACGCGCAGCGTCGTTCTGACCGAAGCGGGCGAGGGGTTGCTGGCGCGGCTTGGTCCAGCCTTGACCGAGGTCGAGGTGGCGCTGGACGTGGTGAATGGCTTTCGGGACAGGCCGGCGGGCTCGCTGCGCCTCAACGTGCCGGTCAGCGCAGCCAGGCTGGTGCTGCCAGCCATTGTCCCGCCGTTCCTCGCCGCCTATCCCGGCATTCGGCTGGAGGTCATCGCCGAGGAGAGCTTTGTCGATATCCTGGCGGCCGGCTGCGACGCCGGTATCCGCTACGACGAACGGCTGGAGCAGGACATGATCGCGGTGCCGATCGGACCGCGCGTGCAGCGCTTCGCCGCCGCCGCCAGCACTGCCTACCTCAACCGCCATGGCCGCCCGCAACACCCGCGCGACCTGCTCGACCACGCCTGTCTGCGCGGCCGCTTCGCCGGCCGTACGCCGCCGCCGTGGGAATTCGAGCGCGACGGCGAGGTGGTACGGGTCGATCCAACGGGGCCACTTCTCGTGACCCTGGGCGGGGCGGCCGATCTCATCGTCGATGCAGCCATCGCCGGCACCGGCATCGTCTGTCTCTTCGAAGACTGGCTTCGTCCTTACTTTGAGAGCGGCGCCCTCGAACCCGTCCTCGAACCCTGGTGGCAGAGTTTTTCGGGACCGTTCCTCTATTATCCCGGCCGACGTCTCGTGCCAGCGCCGCTGCGCGCATTCATCGACTTCATCAAGGCGTCGGCCAATCGATCCTGAAACGATGGCCGCCAAACAAAAAGGCCGCCCGGAGGCGGCCTTTTCGCATGTGCTGCGTAGCGCTTAGCGCTTCGAGAACTGGAAGCTGCGGCGGGCTTTCGCTTTGCCGTACTTCTTGCGCTCGACGACGCGGCTGTCGCGGGTCAGGAAGCCGCCCTTCTTGAGCACGGCGCGCAGCGCCGGCTCGTAATAGGTCAGCGCCTTGGAGATGCCGTGGCGTACGGCGCCGGCCTGGCCCGAGAGGCCGCCGCCGATGACGGTGGCGACGATGTCGTACTGGCCCGAGCGGTTGGCGGCGATGATCGGCTGGTTGAGGATCATCTGCAGCACCGGACGCGCGAAGTAGGACGCGAATTCCTTATCGTTGACGACGATCTTGCCGGAGCCGGGCTTCACCCAGACGCGCGCGATGGCGTTCTTGCGCTTGCCGGTGGCATAGGCGCGGCCCGACTTGTCGAGCTTTTGGACGTGGACGGGCGCGGCCGGCTGGTTGTTCGAGTTGCCGGTTGCGGATCCGAGTTCTGCGAGCGAGGAAAGCTCAGCCATCTTACGAAGCCTTCTTGTTCTTGGCGTTCAGCTTGGCCACGTCGAGGGTGACGGGCTGCTGGGCGACATGCGGATGTTCCGTGCCTGCATAGACGCGGAGATTTTTCATCTGGCGACGGCCGAGCGGGCCGCGCGGGATCATGCGTTCGACGGCCTTCTCGACGACACGCTCGGGGAAACGGCCCTCAAGCAGCTGGCGTGCGGTGCGCTCCTTGACGCCGCCGGGGTGGCCAGTGTGCCAGTAATAGACCTTGTCGGTGAACTTCTTGCCGGTGAACACCACCTTGTCGGCATTGATGACGATGACGTTGTCGCCGTCGTCGACATGCGGGGTGAAGGTGGGCTTGTGCTTGCCGCGAAGATGGTTGGCGATGACAGTGGCGAGACGGCCGACGACGAGACCCTCGGCGTCGATCAGCACCCACTTCTTCACCACATCCGCAGGCTTCTGCGAAAAGGTTGTCATGTCTTCTGCTTTCGGTTCGGACCTTCCCCATTACAATAGGAGAAGGCGTTTCTTGTTGCTTGGATTGGCAATGAGCGCGCTAGCCCGCCGCCAATAACAAAACGGCGGCCTTTGCGGGCCGCTGCTTCGCGAGGGTTTATAGGGGAGGGCGGGGGTCGCGTCAAGGCAGTTAGAAAGGCATATAATAAGAAAAATGCAATAAAAACAATTGTTTGAGTAAAAGGTATTATTTTACCACATCCTCCAACCGCTTCGGCGGGATCGAATATGTCCCCGTGGCATGCGCCACCGTCTGTCCGTCCGGCCCGGCGACGATATCGATATCGAACACCATAAGGCTCTTGCCAAGCTTCAGGATGCGGCAGTGACCGTCGATCGGCCCGGCCTCGGCCTTTCGGACGAAATTGATGTTGAGGTTGGTGGTGACAGAAAGCGCATCCGGCCCGGCATGCGAAAGCACGCAGACATAGCCGCCAATGTCGGCCAGCGTGAACAGCGATGGGCCCGATACAGTGCCGCCGGGGCGCAGATGTCGCGCGTCGGCATTGAGCCGCACCGTGCAGCCTCCCGGAAACACGTCGAGCGCCTCGTAGAAAGTGAACTGGTCGTTGAGCTGCGGGTAGACGGTTGCCATCAGCGTATTGACTTCCGCTGCCGTCAGCAGAGGTTTCAGCTTGTCTTGGGCGGGCATCAGCGGTTTCCTATATGGAGCCGGTACGGGTCCGGAGTGGGACGCCTGGGCCAATTGATGCTTGCGAGAAAACACGTCTGACGACTGTTCTTCAATCGGCAGCGTGCTAGTTCTTTTGTTCCATGGCCCGCGAATCCGATGCCGCCGGCCGATGAAGAGGTTGGAGAACATGGCTGAAATCGTCGCCATCAAACCGCCAGAAGGTCCGGTTGCCGTAAGGCTGGACAGGGGAGTGCTCCGCCTCACGCTCGCTAGCCCGCCGGCCAATGCTCTGTCGCTTTCGGTCATGGCGGCGTTGATGGCGGAACTCGACCGCGCGAAGGCCGACAAATCGGTTCGCGTTATCATCCTGGCGGCGGCCGGAAAAGTGTTCTGCGCCGGGCACGACCTCAAGGAAATGACCTTGCACCGGGCCGACGCCGACAAGGGCAAGGCGTTCTTCGAACAGACATTTTCCGCCTGCGCGGCACTGATGCAGGCAATCGTGCGCCACCCCAAGCCTGTCATCGCCGAGGTCGATGGCCTGGCCACCGCGGCCGGGCTACAGCTTGTCGCGAGCTGCGACCTGGCGATCGCTTCGCACGAGGCGACCTTCTGCACGCCGGGCGTCAACATCGGCCTGTTCTGCTCGACGCCAATGGTGGCGCTGTCGCGCAACGTTTCGCGCAAGCACGCGATGGAAATGCTTCTGACCGGCGAGACGATCGATGCGGCGACCGCCAAGGAATTCGGCCTGATCAACCGCGTCGTGCCACGCGAATACCTGAATCAGATTGTCACCAAATACGCGCAAACCATTGCTTCCAAATCATCTTTGGTGGTCAAGACCGGCAAAGAGGCATTTTATGCGCAGGCCGAGATGGGTCTCGCTGACGCCTATGCCTATACCGGCCGGGTCATGGTCGAGAACATGCTGGCGCGCGACGCCGAGGAAGGCATCGGCGCGTTCATCGGCAAGCGCAAGCCGGAGTGGTCGGACGATTAGCCATGGAACCGCGCATCTCGATCATCACCATCGCTACCGACGATCTCGACCGCGCCGTGCGCTTCTATGAGGGAATGGGGCTGAAACGTCATGCCGGGATTACCGACGGCGTCGCCTTCTTCCAGATGGGTGGCGTCATTCTCGGCCTGTTTCCGCGCGCAAGCGCCGAAGAGGATTCCGGCGTCGCCTTCTCCGGGGCGCCGTCAGCGGTCTATCTCGCCTACAACACCCGCTCCGACGCCGAAGTCGACGAGGTGCTTGCGGCGGCTGAGAAGGCCGGCGGCCGCATCGTCAAGCCGGCCGGCCGCGCCTTCTGGGGCGGCTGGTACGGCTATTTCGCCGATGCCGACGGGCATGTCTGGGAAGTCGCGCACAATCCGGCCTTTCCGATCGCGGAAGACGGAACGATCTCGCTGCCGGACTGATTGCCGCCGCATGGCTCCTCGCAAGCAACTGACGCGGCTGAAGGCGCCTTATCTCAAGCGCATCCTGCTCGAGCCGTCGCGGGTCGCTGACTGGGAAAAATATCCCTGGAATCTGCCGATCTTCCGCAGCCAGGAATTTCAGCTCGAATTCACCACGCCGATCACCATCATCGTCGGCGAGAATGGCACCGGCAAATCGACGTTGCTTGAGGCGATCGGCGCGCTGGCCGGCTATGACGAAGCAGGCGGCGGCAAGGGCTACATGCCGGTCGACCATTCCGCCGCCATCGACAAGAGCGGCGCGGCCCTTGCCGGAACGCTGCGTGGCCACTGGCTGCCCAAGGTCACCGCTGGCTGGTTCTTTCGCGCCGAATCCTTTTACTCCGTGGCCCGTTACCTGGACCGGGCCGCGCTGGATGCAGGTGAAGCGCCGCCCGACTTCCTGTCCTGGTCACATGGCGAGGGCTTCATCCGTTTCTTCGAGGAGCGCTGCCGCAGGCAAGGCATCTATATCCTCGACGAGCCCGAGAGCGCGCTTTCGCCGACGCGTCAGATCGAGCTGCTCAAGTTGCTCAGGCGGATGGACCAACCGGGCACGGCTCAAGTGATCATGGCGACGCATTCGCCGTTGCTGATGGCTTGTCCCGGTGCGCGGCTGTTCCGCATCAGCCGCTTCGGCCTCGATCCGACCGATTTCAGCGATACCGATCATTTTCGTATGCTGCGTGACTTCTGCATCGACCCTGAGGCCTTTATGGAGGAAGCGCTGAGGGAAGATGACGAATGACGGCGCGCGACGATGATCTCAACTGGCGGATGGAAGAGGCTTGCCGCGAAGCCTGGCCGGCGGCTGCCGAGACGGTCGTCGATGGCTGGCTTCTCAGGCGCTCCGGCGGCAGGATCCGGCGTGCGAATTCCGCCAACCCCTTGCGTGGCAAGCGGGGCGCGCCTGACGCGGTGCTCGACGCCGCGGAGACCTTCTATGTCGGCCACGGCCAGACGCCACTGTTTCGGGTACCCGACATCGCCGCCGAGCTGGAAACCGCGCTCGACCGTCGCGGTTATGATTGGGAAGGCGGGACGATCCATCTCCATGCCGGGATCGATGAACTGTCGGGAAGCCGCGACGACCAGGTCGCGGTGTCACCGACACCAGGCGAGGACTGGTTCGCGGCGCGGTTCCGCGCGGGTACTTATGACGACACCGAGCGCCGCGTCTTTCGCGACATGACCGGCTTGATATCAGGCGACAAGGCGTTCGTGTCGTGCGAGCGCGACAACGAAATTGCCGCCCTGGCCTATGGTGTCATCCGCGATGGGCTGCTTGTCGTGGAGTCGGTTGAAACCGATAGCAGGTTTCGGCAGCAAGGGCTGGGCCGCAGGACGGTCGGTGGCCTGATCGACTGGGCGCGGCGGGCAGGGGCGTCGGCGGCGTGCCTGCAGGTCGTTGCCGACAATATGCCGGCCCGCGCACTCTATGCCTCGCTCGGCTTCAGCCGCGAGCTCTACCACTATCACTATCGCAGGAAGGCGATTGCCGCATGAACCACGAAGCCTACGACAACGCCTACATCGCCGGTATCCTCAATTCGGTGAAGACCATCGCCATGGTCGGCGCGTCGGCCAATGATGTGCGGCCGTCCTATTTCGTATTGAAATACCTGCTGGCCAAGGGTTTTTCCGTGTTCCCGATCAATCCGGGACAGGCGGGCAAGGAAATCCTCGGCCGAACCGTCTATGCCAGGCTCGCCGATCTTCCTGAGCCCGTCGACATGGTCGACATCTTTCGCGGCTCGGCGGCCGTGCCGGGCGTCGTCGACGAGGTCTTGCTGCTCGATCCCTTGCCGAAAGTCGTTTGGATGCAGCTCGGCGTGCGCCATGACGAAGCGGCCGCGCGAGCCGAGGCCGCTGGGATCAAGGTGGTGATGAACCGCTGCCCCAAGATCGAATATGGCAAGCTGTCTGGCGAGATCGGCTGGACCGGCGTCAACTCCGGCGTGCTGTCGTCGAAGAAGCCGATCATGCGGTCGGGGTTCCAGAGTTTCGGCGTCCGCCAGAAATAGGCGGAAGAATATTCCGACAAACAGCGCATTTTCTCGCGCCGTGACCGCAGATCCTGCGTCGAAGGGCATTTTCTTCTTTGCATTCGCGACCGGGCTTCGCCAAGAATGCCCGGCGATTTTCAAAAGGTTTCAAAAGGGAGGTTTTCGATGACCCGTACGCCCGGTTTCAATACGCTCGCCGTCCATGCCGGTGCCAAGCCCGATCCGGCGACGGGGGCGCGGGCGACGCCGATCTACCAGACCACCTCCTATGTCTTCGACGATGCCGATCATGCCGCCTCGCTATTCGGGCTCAAGGCCTTCGGCAACATCTACACCCGCATCATGAACCCGACGCAGGCGGTGCTGGAAGAGCGTGTCGCAGCGCTTGAGGGCGGCACGGCGGCGCTGGCGGTCGCATCGGGTCATGCCGCGCAGATCCTCGTGTTTCACAACCTGATGCAGCCGGGCGACAATTTCGTTGCCGCGACAAGGCTTTACGGCGGCTCGATCAACCAGTTCGGCCATGCCTTCAAGAATTATGGCTGGCAGGTGCGCTGGGCAGACACCGACGATCTCTCGACCTTTGAGAGCCAGATCGACGACAGGACCAAGGCCATCTTCATCGAGAGCCTGGCCAATCCAGGTGGCATCTTCGTCGACATCGAGAAGATCGGCGACATCGCCCGCAAGCACGGCCTGCCGCTGATCGTCGACAACACGCTGGCCTCGCCCTATCTGGTGCGGCCGATCGAGCATGGTGCCGACATCGTCGTCCATTCGCTGACCAAGTTCATCGGCGGCCACGGCAATTCGATCGGCGGCGCCATTGTCGACGGGGGCACTTTCGACTGGTCGAAATCAGGCAAATACCCGATGCTGTCGGAGCCGCGTCCTGAATATGGCGGCCTTATCCTGCACGAAACCTTCGGCAATTTCGCTTTCGCCATTGCCGCGCGCGTGCTCGGCCTGCGCGATATCGGCCCGGCGATCTCGCCCTTCAACGCGTTCCTCATCCTGACCGGGCTGGAAACCCTGCCGCTGCGTATGCAGCGTCACTGCGACAATGCCGTGAAGGTCGCCGGCTGGCTGTCCGAGCACCCCAAGGTTGCCTGGGTGAACTATCCCGGCCTGCCCAGCGACAAGAACAATGCGCTGCAGAAAAGGTACTCGCCGCTTGGCGCAGGTGCGGTGTTCACCTTCGGCCTGAAGGGCGGTTATGAAGCCGGCGTCAAATTCGTCGAGGCGCTCGAACTGTTCTCGCACCTCGCCAATGTCGGCGACACCAAGTCGCTGGTCATCCACCCGGCCTCGACCACGCACCGCCAGCTGTCCGACGAGCAGAAGGTCAAGGCAGGCGCCGGGCCGGACACGGTCCGGCTGTCGGTCGGCATCGAGGATGTCGAAGACATCATCGCCGATCTGGAACAGGCCCTGGCCAAGGTCTGATGCCATGACCGAGCCGAAATTTCTGTCCGTCGATATCGAGAGCTTCGAACCGGAACTCGGTGCACCGGCGCCGGATCGCCTGATTTCGGGCGATCCGAAGTTCCGCACCTGGAATGTCGAGGAACGCGACGGCCTCTATGCCGGCATCTGGGAGGCGACATCAGGCAAATGGCGCATCGAGTATGACGAGTGGGAGTTCTGCCACATTCTGTCGGGCGTCTCGGTGATAGCGGAGGAAGGCGGCGAGGCGCGCACCGTCAAGGCCGGCGACAGCTTCGTGCTGAGGCCGGGCTTCAGGGGAAGCTGGGAAGTGCTTGAAACGACTCGCAAGGAGTATGTGATCAAGCTCTGATCAGGCGCAGCGCCGCGCCGAATTCACAAAAGCCGATCGATATCGGCGTCGGAAAATCCGTAGCCGCGCATCATCTCCCTGTGCCAGGCGCTGCCGAGCAGATCGCCCAGGCATGAATCGATGCGCTGACGAAGAACCGCATCGTCCTTGGCGAGAGCAAATGCGCCGGCTGCCGGCTGTTTTTCATCGGCCGGAACGTCGATGACCTCAAGCGGCGCATCGGGCCGCCTGGCCAGGTAGCCTCGGTGCGCCATGGCGACACTTGCATAGGCATGCACCGCACCGGCCGCGACCGCGTCTGCCGCGCCCGCTTGCGTGGCGAATATCCTTATCCGTTCCGGCGCAACGCCATTTTGCAAGGCCGTCTGATGTTGGACCTGGCCTGATATGACGCCGATCAAGGCTGTCCCATCCCTGGCGACGGATCGATAACCCCGGAATTCACGCGGATTGCCTTTCGCGACCAGCAGCCCGTCCTGTAACACCCAGATCGGTCGCGTGAAATCGACAGATCTCTTGCGTTCGTCCGAAATGAACAGGCCGGTGGTCATATTCCACTCACCGCTGGTCAATCCTGGAAGCAATCTGGCGAACTCGGTTTCGACAGGCGAAAAGGTCTTCAATCCCAAGGCCTGGCAAACTTTCCGTGCGAGTTCGGCGTCGCAGCCTGCGACGTCCCCGGAAGCGTCAGTGAAGCAGAAGGGCGGCTCCTGCAGAAAAGCGAATGTCAATTTCTCAGTCATGCGGTTTCAGCCTCGGGTCGTGTTCTCAGAAGCTCACGGCGAGCCTCTCCAACCCATGAAAATGATAGCTGTCGCGGAAGTGCGGCTCCGCGGCAAGATGGAGCCGCGGCTGCCGCTCGAACAAGGTCTTCAGCGACACCTGCAATTCAAGCCGCGCCAGCGGCGCGCCGATGCAAAAATGGATACCGGCGCCGAACGACACGTTCTTCTGGTCGGCACGGCCGGGCCGGAAAGCAGCGGGTTCGGCAAAGGCCAGGGGGTCATGATTGGCCATGCCGAGCAGCAGGCCGATCATTTCGCCCGGCCGCACGGAAATCCCCGGCGCTGCCTCGATCTCTTCATAGGCATAGCGCAGGAACATGTGTAGCGGCGCGTCGAAGCGCAGGCATTCCTCGACGACTGCCGCCGTTGCTTCCGGCGAGGTGAAGAAGCGGCGCGGGTCGCCACCTTGCGCAAGGATCGAACGCACGGCATTGCCGGTCTGGTGGACGGTTGCCTCATGGCCGGCATTGAGCAGCAGGATCGCCGAGGACACCAGCTCGTCCTCCGACAGTTTCTGGCCGTCCTCCTGCGCCGCGATCAGCAAGGATAGAAGATCGTCGCCGGGTTTCTTGCGCCGCTCGCCGACATAGCCACGCAGAAAATCGGAAAAATCCCGGGCGGCACGGTTGGCTGTCTCTTCCGTCTCGCGCGTGCGGCCATGCATGTACATGGCCACCATCCGGTGCGACCAGTCGAGCAGTTGCGGTCCCATCTCCACGGGAACGCCGAGCATTTCGGCAATGATGGTGATCGGCAAGGGCGAGGCGAAGGCAGGTAGCAGGTCGACCCCATCAGGCTCGAAATGGTCGATCAGCTCGTTGGCCAGCGCCTCGACACGCGGCCTGAGGCGCTCGACCTGGCGCGAGACGAAGGCGCGGTTGACCAGTGTCCTCAGCCTCGTGTGTACGGGCGGCTCCAGCTCAAGCATCGAATTGGCCTCGATGCCGTCGAAGGCGGTGAGATGCGTGCGATCCTCGCCGAAGCCTCGGCTGTCGGGGATGCCGGTCGGGTTCTGGCGCCCGAAGCGGCGGTCGCGCAGAAGCCGATTGACGTCGTCGAAGCCGCCAAAGCACCAGAAATCATAGTTCTCCCAGAAGAAGGCACTCGATGCGCCGTGCAGGAAAGCATAGGCCTCGTAAGGATTTTGGACGAAGGCCGGCTCGTGCGGGTCGAGGCGCAAACGCCGCCTGGCCGGATCGAAAGCGAGATAGTCTGGCATCATCCTTGACCAATAGCGCATGACCCCGAAAACCGGAATCGGTTTTCGGAAAGGATCATGCGCAGATTCTAATTGTTGGAGCGTCCTTGCGGTGACTCAGCGATTGAGCTCGTCGGCGGCCGCGATGACTTCGGACACAATCGCCCGCACATCGTCTGTTGTCGTCCGGTGATTGACGAAGCACGCCCGCAGCGCGAACTGGCCATTGATAGTCGCGTTCGACAGGTACACCCGGCCGCGCGCGATCACGCGTCGCAAAATCGCTTCATTGTCTTTCGAGCGGTGGCGGAAACAGACCGCGCTTAGCGGAACGGGCGCAAGCAGTTCCATCTCGGGATGTGACGAAATCATCTCCGCCAGCATCTGAGCGTGGTGGAGATCGTGCGCGATCGCATCGCGAAAGGCACGGCGTCCGTGATACTGCAGCGACATCCAGAGCTTCAGGGCGCGGAACCGTCGCGACAACTCGATAGACTCCTCAAAAAAAGCAAAGGCCTCCTCGGGATCCTGGCTGAATATCTTCACATAGTCGCCACTGTGCGAAAAAGCCGCGTGTGCGATGCTTTGATCGCGATAGAGCAGGCAGCCGCAATCGAGCGGCTGATACAGCCATTTGTGCGCGTCGAGCGACAGCGAGTCCGCCAAAGACAATCCCTGGAATTTTTCCGGCACCGCCAGAGCCGCCAGTCCTCCATAGGCGCCGTCGACATGCAGCCACAGCGCTTCCCTTCGGGCGATCTCCGCAATGTTCACGAGGGGATCGATCGCTCCGGTGGCGACCGCGCCGACGGTGGCCACGATGGCGATGGGCGTATTTCCTGACCTTCGGTCGTCGGCAATGGCGGCATCGAGCGCGTCCGTCCGCATCCGGAGCTCGTCGTCGACCGGGATCAGACGAAGGTTCTTTCTGCCGATGCCTAGCAGCGCGACAGCCTTCGGAATGGACATGTGCACTTGCTCCGAGGCGTAGATCACGCCGGGCCGTGCCCCCGTTTCGTTGGCAGGGAGCTTGGCTTCGCGCGCCATCGCCAGTGCCATGAGGTTGGCCGTCGAGCCGCCGCCGCACAGGCTGCCTGTGAATCCGGCACAGCCGACCGCTTGCGCCAGCCATCCGATGACGGCCCGCTCGATCGATGTCGCTGCCGGAGCCGATCGCCACGACGTGACGTTCTGATTGAGCGCCGCGGCGAGCAATTCTCCGAGCGCGCCAACCGGTTCGGCTGAACCGACGACGTAGCCGAAGAATCTCCCGGTGGCAGGTCGCACATGCTCGGTGATCGACTTGAAGTCCTGGAAGACATCACGACCCCGCCCTTCCTCCGGCCAAGGCCGCGAGAAAAGCTCCTTCGTCTGTCCGGCACTGGTCGACGGATACGCCGGACGGTCCTCAAGCGACGTCCAATAGCTTTTGGCGAGACTGAGCGCGTCGTCCGCCAGGTCTGACAGGTCCTGATTGGAGATTTCCAGTTCGCGCATGTCTTCAACCCCAAGGAAGCTCCACTGCAAAGCAGGCTATTCTCCTGGTTGAAGTCCAGCAATCCGCATTGTTGGATGCTATCGGTATGCGACCTAATACCGGCAATGCCGTGGGATATGCACCCGCCGCCAGTCCGATGAGCCTTCCCGGACCAGCACGCGGCGCGCCACTCTCTGGTAGGAGGGGGGAACCTCGATGACGCGTCGCTGCTCCGGCCGCACCAGCACCTCTCGGGCCACGCTTTCATACTCGGCAGGGATGACCACGCGCCTTGTGCGCTCGGGTTCAACGACGACTGTTTCGGCGACACGCGCGTAGCGGGCCTTGCGCCACACCTTGCACAGCACCTTGCGGCCGTGGATGACGCGCCATTCCCAGGCATAGCCGCCATCGTCGACCTTGACCGTGTGGTAGACGGTGCGGGTGATGGCTGGCACGACCTCATAGGTGACGCGGGGCGGTGCGATCTGCTCGACGCTCTCGCGCGTGCCGTAGATCGGCGGATCGTAGTCGACGATCTGGCCGCCAGGGCTGACCATCACGTCCTCATAGACAGTATCATAGACGGCCGCCCTGTTGACCGGCTCGTAGCATTCGACGGCGCGGCCGCCGGCCGCCGTTTCGGCCATTGTGCCGAGCATGGTCAGGCCGGCAATGGCGAAGGAAGAAGCTTTCCTGGTCACGGCACTCCCCCTGTTTGAACTGCATGAAGCGGGTTCAACGTTGAATTGTAGGGGAAGCCGTACCGGGGGAAAGCGGATTTGCCATATTTCGTTAAGCGATGCGGTTAAGAAACTGCTACACAGTCCCAGCCGTTTGAAACTGGACGGAGCCGCTGGCATTCGCGCCGGGCGAATCCTTGCGCGCAAACCTTGATTCCACTTAACCAGGTGGCTAGGAGGGGCGGCCTTGCGCTAGGGTGAGCCGGCATCCTATTTACATCCTAACGCTCAGAACCGATTCTGCCCGACTTGCTCATCTCCGGCGCCGGAATCCCATCTTCAATAAGGGATAGTCCATGAAGAACCCCGTCGAAACCTACATGAACCTCGTTCCGATGGTGGTCGAACAGACCAATCGTGGCGAGCGGGCCTACGACATTTTCTCGCGGCTCCTCAAGGAACGCATCATCTTCATCACCGGCCCGGTCGAGGACGGCATGGCGACGCTGGTTTGCGCGCAGCTGCTGTTCCTCGAGGCGGAGAACCCGAAGAAGGAGATCAATCTCTACATCAATTCACCCGGCGGCGTCGTCACCTCGGGCATGGCCATCTACGACACCATGCAGTTCATCAAGCCAGCGGTTTCGACGCTGTGCATCGGCCAGGCGGCCTCGATGGGCTCGCTGCTCCTGACTGCTGGCCACAAGGACATGCGTTTCGCCACCCCGAATGCCCGCATCATGGTTCACCAGCCTTCCGGCGGCTTCCAGGGCCAGGCGTCCGACATCGAGCGCCACGCTCAGGACATCATCAAGCTGAAGCGCCGCCTGAACGAGGTTTACGTCAAGCACACCGGCAAAAGCTACGACGAGATTGAAAAGACGCTCGACCGCGACCACTTCATGACCGCCGACGAAGCCAGGGATTTCGGCCTCATCGACAAGGTCATTTCGTCGCGCGAGCCGGTCGAAGGCGTTGCCGCATAGGCCTTTAGTGGCAGGTGAATGGCGGGATAACGCGCTTTTGGGGCGGTTTGCAGCATTTCGGCCACAATTGGCTGTTCCCTCGACGGGTGGGATTGCCTACGTTAAGGCTATGTTGATTTTCGACGGCTTAGCTTTGGGTGGGGTTGTTGCGAATCATTGCCACGTTTTCTGATTTGTGTTTCGTACGGAATACGTTGTGGGAGCTAGGGCACTGGCGGCGGCGGATTCCCGCGATAGGTTGAATATGCGCCCTTTCAGCCAGACCATCGGCGGGCGGCCATGAAAGGACAAGAAAATGAGCAAGGTCGGCAACAACAGCGGTGATTCCAAGAACACGCTTTATTGCTCGTTTTGCGGCAAAAGCCAGCACGAAGTGCGCAAGCTGATTGCCGGCCCGACGGTCTTCATCTGCGACGAATGCGTCGAGCTCTGCATGGACATCATCCGCGAGGAGAACAAGACCTCGATGGTGAAGTCGCGCGAGGGCGTGCCGACCCCGCAAGAGATCCTCAAGGTCCTCGACGATTACGTGATCGGCCAGCCCTACGCCAAGCGCGTGCTGTCGGTGGCCGTCCACAACCACTATAAGCGCCTTGCGCACGCCGGCAAGAACAACGACGTCGAGCTGGCGAAGTCCAACATCCTACTGATCGGCCCGACCGGTTGCGGCAAGACGCTGCTGGCACAGACGCTCGCCCGCATCATCGACGTTCCCTTCACCATGGCGGATGCGACGACGCTGACCGAGGCCGGCTATGTCGGCGAGGATGTCGAGAACATTATCCTGAAGCTCTTGCAGTCGGCCGACTACAATGTCGAGCGCGCCCAGCGCGGCATCGTCTACATCGACGAGATCGACAAGATCTCGCGCAAGTCGGACAATCCCTCGATCACCCGCGACGTGTCGGGCGAGGGCGTGCAGCAGGCGCTGTTGAAGATCATGGAAGGCACGGTCGCTTCCGTGCCGCCGCAGGGCGGCAGGAAACACCCGCAGCAGGAATTCCTGCAGGTCGACACCGCCAACATCCTGTTCATTTGCGGAGGCGCCTTTGCCGGGCTGGACAAGATCATCTCGGATCGCGGCCGCAAGACCTCGATCGGCTTTGGCGCCATCGTGGCTTCGCCCGAGGATCGCCGCACCGGCGATGTTTTCCGCCTGGTCGAGCCAGAGGATCTGTTGAAGTTTGGCCTGATCCCGGAATTCGTCGGTCGTCTGCCGGTCCTGGCGACGCTGGAGGATCTCGACGAACCGGCGCTGATCCAGATCCTGACCGAGCCGAAGAACGCGCTGGTCAAGCAGTATCAGCGGCTCTTCGAGATGGAGAATGTCGATCTGACCTTCCACGAGAACGCCCTGTCGGCGATCGCCAAGCGCGCCATCGAGCGCAAGACCGGCGCGCGCGGCCTGCGCTCGATCATGGAAGCCATCCTGCTCGACACCATGTTCGAGCTGCCGGCGCTGGAAGGCGTGCGCGAAGTGGTTATTTCGGAAGAGGTGGTGTCCGGCAACGCCCGGCCGCTCTATATCTACTCCGAGCAGAAGGAAAAGAAGGGCAACGTCAGCGCCTGACGTGAGCTTGGAATGGATTGCTTTGAAACGGCGCCGCAGGGGCGCCGTTTTGCTGTGACAGCATTGGATTTGGAAGGACCGGATGGGTGAAGACCCTTGATCTTTGCTTCTCGTGCATCCAACTAACAGCAGAAGGCCGTGGTGCCGAATTCTGTGCTGTAAAACTCCCGTCACAAACGGTGGTAGGCGGAACGATCCCCGGTCGTTAATATGAGATTCGCGGTTGGCCGATTGGCGGCTGCGACATGAAAGGTTGGACAATGGCCAAAGTATCCAAGGCTCCCAGCGACGGCGTCTTCGCAGTCCTCCCACTGCGCGACATCGTGGTGTTTCCTCACATGATCGTTCCGCTCTTTGTCGGGCGTGAAAAGTCGATCAAGGCGCTGGAAGAGGTGATGGGTCAGGAAAAGCAGATCCTGCTTGCGACCCAGATGAATGCCGCCGATGACGACCCCGAGCCTGATGCCATCTTCGACATCGGCACGCTCGCCAACGTGCTGCAATTGCTGAAGCTGCCGGACGGCACCGTCAAGGTGCTTGTCGAAGGTGCTTCGCGTGCGAAAATCGTCTCCTTCACCGACCGTCCCGACTTCCACGAGGCCCGCGCCTCGGCGCTGGTCGAACCGGAGGAGGAAGAGGTCGAGGTCGAAGCGCTGGCCCGTTCGGTCGTCACCGACTTCGAGAACTACGTCAAGCTGAACAAGAAGATATCGCCCGAAGTGGTGGGCGCCGCCAGCCAGATCGACGACTATTCCAAGCTCGCCGACACGGTTGCCTCGCATCTTGCCATCAAGATCCCCGAGAAGCAGGAGATGCTGGCCACGCTCTCGGTCAAGGAGCGGCTGGAAAAGGCGATGGGCTTCATGGAGGCCGAAATCTCTGTCCTGCAGGTGGAGAAGCGCATCCGCTCGCGCGTCAAGCGCCAGATGGAGAAGACGCAGCGCGAATACTACCTCAACGAGCAGATGAAGGCGATCCAGAAGGAGCTCGGCGAGGGCGAGGACGGCCGCGACGAGGCCGCCGAGATCGAGGCGCGCATCAAGAAGACCAAACTCTCCAAGGAGGCCCGCGAAAAGGCGGAAGCCGAATTGAAGAAGCTAAGGACGATGTCGCCGATGTCGGCTGAATCGACCGTCGTGCGCAACTATCTCGACTGGATCCTGTCAATACCGTGGGGCAAGAACTCCAAGGTCAAGCAGGATCTGGCATTCGCGCAGAACGTGCTCGATACCGATCATTTCGGCCTCGATAAGGTCAAGGACCGCATTGTCGAGTACCTTGCCGTGCAAAGCCGCCAGAAGAAGCTGAAGGGGCCCATCCTGTGCCTCGTCGGACCTCCCGGCGTCGGCAAGACCTCGCTCGGCAAGTCGATCGCCAAGGCGACCGGCCGCGAGTTCATCCGCATGGCGCTAGGCGGCGTGCGCGATGAGGCCGAGATCCGTGGTCACCGGCGCACTTATATCGGCTCGATGCCCGGCAAGGTCATCCAGTCGATGAAGAAGGCGAAGAAATCCAATCCGCTCTTCCTGCTCGATGAGATCGACAAGATGGGCCAGGATTTCCGCGGCGATCCATCGTCGGCCTTGCTCGAGGTGCTCGATCCCGAACAGAACTCGACGTTCATGGACCACTATCTTGAGGTCGAATACGACCTGTCGAGCGTGATGTTCGTGACGACAGCGAACACGCTGAACATCCCTGCGCCCTTGATGGACCGCATGGAGATCATCCGTATCGCCGGCTACACCGAGGACGAGAAGATCGAGATCGCCAAGCGCCACCTGATGCCGAAGGTGATCCGCGATCACGCGCTGCAGCCGAAGGAGTTTTCCGTCGGCGAGGACGCGATCCGCGGCATCATCCAGACCTACACCCGCGAAGCGGGCGTGCGGAGCCTGGAGCGCGAGCTGATGAAGCTCGGCCGCAAGGCGGTGACCGAGATCCTGAAGACGAAGAAGAAGACGATCAACATCACGGCGGACAATCTCGCCGATTATCTCGGTGTTCCGCGCTTCCGCTTCGGCCAGGTCGAGGCCGACGATCAGGTCGGTGTCGTCACCGGACTTGCCTGGACGGAAGTCGGCGGCGAGCTGCTGACGGTCGAAGGCGTCATGATGCCCGGCAAGGGCCGCATGACGGTGACCGGCAATCTGCGCGACGTGATGAAGGAATCGATCTCGGCGGCGGCCTCCTATGTCCGCTCGCGGGCCATCGATTTCGGTATCGAGCCGCCGCTCTTCGACAAGCGCGACATCCACGTCCACGTGCCGGAAGGCGCGACGCCCAAGGACGGGCCGTCGGCGGGTGTGGCGATGGCCACCGCGATCGTCTCGGTGCTGACCGGCATTCCGGTCAAGGCCGATGTGGCGATGACCGGCGAGATCACGCTGCGCGGTAGGGTGCTGCCGATCGGCGGCCTCAAGGAGAAGCTGCTTGCCGCACTTCGCGGCGGCATCAAGAAGGTGCTGATCCCGGAAGACAACGCCAAGGATCTGGCGGAGATTCCGGACAACGTGAAGAACGGCATGGAGATCATTCCGGTCTCGCGGGTCGGTGAGGTGCTGCGTCATGCGCTGGTGCGCATGCCGGAGCCGATTGAATGGGTCGAGCCGGTCAATCCGCCGGCTGCGGTGGATGCCGGCGATGATGCCAGCAAGTCGTTGGCTCATTAGAAGTAGCTAAAGTTGCATCGCACTTGCTGAAGTTGCAGTGCACAAAGAGAGAGCCGGGCCTTGAGCCCGGCTTTTTCATGTGAAAAACCCCGGATTTCCGGGCTTTTTCCGCTTTATTTGGCGCTTTTCGACTTGGTTGCAGGAACGCTTCTTTCTAAAGTCCGTTTCCTGCCGGATGAGTCGAGTGGTTCCGGTTTTCTCATGGAAGGGAATTTTTATGAACAAGAACGAACTGGTGTCCGCTGTCGCCGATGCCGCGAGTATTTCGAAGGGTGACGCGCAGTCGGCGGTCGATGCGGTGTTTTCCGTGATCACCGGCGAACTGAAGAAGGGCGGCGATGTCCGGCTTGTCGGCTTCGGAAATTTCACCGTGTCAAAACGCGCCGCGTCGACGGGCCGCAATCCTCAGACCGGCGCGGAAGTGAAGATTCCGGCGCGCACCGTGCCGAAGTTTTCGGCCGGCAAGGGTCTCAAGGACGCGGTCAATTAAGCCTTTTCTTTCAGAGATCAGAAAAGCCGGGCTTGCCCGGCTTTTCTTTTGCATGCGGGCTCTTTGATGGAAGCGGCTTTCAACTCGTCGGCGCGTCCGCCCGCATCAACCCTTCCTGCTTGAGGTCGCTCCATAGCGCCTTAGGCAGCTTGGCGTCGAGCAGCGAGCGGTTGCTTTCGACCTCGCTCGGCCGCTGACCGCCGGGGATGACCGACACGACCGAAGGGTGCAGCAGCGGGAATTGCAGCGCTGCCTCGATCAGCCGCACGCCGTGGCGTTTGCAGACGGCCTCGATGCGTGTGACACGCTCGAGTATGTCCTGCGGTGCTTCTGAATAATTGTAGAAGGCGCCGGGCTTGGGACCGGTTGCCAGGATGCCTGAATTGTACGGTCCGCCGAGAACGATGCCGATGCCGCGCTTCTGGCACAGCGGCAGGAAGGATTGCAGCGCCTCTTGCTCGAGCAGCGTATAGCGCCCGGCAAGCAGGAACAGGTCGAAGTCGCCACGCTCGGCCAGCGTCTGGGCAACCGGCCATTCGTTGATGCCGCCGCCGAACGCCTTGATGACGCCCTGATCGCGCAGCGAAAGCAGCCCGTAATAGCCCGAGCGCATGAATTCCTCGATGCGCTGGTCCGAGGCCTCCTTGCTGCCATGGGTGAAGATGTCGACGTCATGCACGAACAGGATGTCGATGCGGTCGACACCGAGACGTTCCAGCGAGGCTTCGAAGGAACGCATGACGCCGTCATAGCTGTAGTCGTAGACCTCCCGGCGCGACGGCGTGTCGAAGAATTTACCGATGCCGGTGCGGTGTTCGGGAGGGCTTGCGCGCATGATGCGCCCGACCTTGCTCGACAGCACGTAGTCGTCGCGCTTTTTTGAGCGCAGGAACGGATTGAGCCGCGTTTCCGACAGGCCGAGCCCGTAGAGCGGCGCGGTGTCGTAGTAGCGGCAGCCGACCTTCCACGCGGCCTCCAGCGTGGCGTTGGCGTCCTCGTCGGAAACGGCGCGATAGAGATTGCCGAGCGGCGCCGTGCCAAAGCCGAGCTCCGTGAAGTCGATGCCGCCATTGCCGATGCGGTCGAAATGCCGTGTCCTCATGTCCCTGCCGTTTCCTGGGTTGATTTGTCTGACATGACACTATCACGCCCGTGGCACAGCAAAAGCGCGCGGCGTCGTTGGACACGGATTTTCGCGGTGATAGCATGAACAAAAACAAGCTGTTCGGGGAAAACGTGAGCAGACAATCCAGACCCTTTTCGGCCTTCGGGCAGACTGGCGGAACGGTCATGACCGGTGCCGGCACCGATCTGTTCAGAATTGCGCTGTGCGAGCTTGGCAATGTGCTGGCGCGCGTGGACGACGGCCGCATCGATGCCGCCTGTGCCATGCTTGCCAACGCGCGAAGGATCGTCGTTTATGGCTGCGGCCGCGAGGCTTTGCAGGTCAAAGGCTTCACCATGCGGCTCTACCATCTCGGCTTGCCAGTTTCGGTGGTCGGCGAGATGACAACGCCGCCGCTCACGGCGGGCGACGTCTTCCTCGTCAGTTCCGGTCCGGGCGAGACCTCGACCGTGCTCACCCTGATGCGGGTCGCCCGCGAGGCAGGTGCGACCGTCCTGCTGCTGACCGCCCAGACAGGGAGCAGCGCGGCAACGCTTGCCGACTTCACCTTGCTCATCCCGGCGCAGACGATGGCCGACGACCAGGGCCTGGACAAGACGTCCGTCCTGCCGATGGGCTCGGTGTTCGAAGGCGCGTTGTTCCTGCTGTTCGAGGTGATGGTGCTGAAGCTCAAGGCAATCACCGGCATGTCGTCCGAAGCGATGCGCGCCCGTCACACCAACATGGAGTAAGCGCCCATGCGCTACGAGTTGATGCTGCCGCACCAGATCCGCATGGCGATCACCGAAAACTGGCCGGTCGTGCTCCCGCTCGGCGTGCTCGAATACCACGGCGAGCACATGGCCGTCGGCATGGACACGCTTGCCGTCGTCAAGACGCTGGAGCTGTTCGAGCGGGAAGCCGACATCGTCATCCTGCCGCCCTTTTATTACGGCGCGGCGAGCTATGCCGTGGCGGCCCCTGAAGGCAATGGCTCGGTGCAGGTCGGTGGCAATGCGCTGGCGCCCTTCGCCGAGGAATTGTTCTACAGCCTGCTGCGCGTCGGCTTTCGCAACGTCCATGCCATCATCCACCATCAGACCGAGAACTTTGTTGCCGGCATGCCGACCGATCTCGCCTTCAAGAGCGCCGGCCGGCAGGCGATCTTCCGCTTCCTCGAAAAGGAGCGCGGCGAGGGCTGGTGGGGTTCGGAGGCGATGGCCGACTACTATGCCGGGCATGCCGCGGGTGAAAATTTCTTCAACTGGGTGCAGGTGCATCCGCTGATGCCGGCCACAATGAACGGCCAGTATCCCTTCGACCATGCCGGCATCGGCGAGACGTCGCTGATGCTGGCGCTGTGCCCTGAAGCGGTGGACGCGTCCCATTTCGCCGACAACAGGAGCTGGTACACCGCGAGCGCACCTGACGCCTCGGCGGAACTCGGGCAAAAGGGCGTCGCCATGATCCTCGATCATTTACGGGCGATCCTTGGGAGCTGATGGTGTTTACGAGCCGGACGAGCGAGCGCGCTGCCTCTCGGCCTTGTAGTCGGCGATCGACTTGTCCGGATCGCTTCTCGTCGCCACCGCCCAGATGAACGTGCCGGCGCCCGCAACCGCGAGGACGACAAAGAGTGCAATGCCGAGCGGAAAAAGGGTCGTGTAAACAGCCATCAAGAGCATGATCAACCCGCCTATCACCAGCGCCGCGATAAAGCCGGCAATGACCGCATTGCCTTCCCAGCTGATCGGCATGGCGCCTTTGCGGTATCGGTCGTGGCCCATGTAGTTGCGGCGGATGTGACGGGCGAACCAGTACTTGCTGGCCATGTTACTTCACCGCACCCGCCGTCATGCCCATGATCAGATAGCGCTCCAGCGCGATGCCGATGACGGCGAGCGGCGTGATGGCGGCGGTGGCAAGGGCTGCCATCGACCACCAGTTGATGCCTTGCGAGCCGGTCTGGCTCGCCACCATGACGGGAATGGTCTTGGCGTCGGTCGAGGTCAGCAGCGCGGCGAAGAAATATTCGTTCCAGCACAGCACCATTGCCAGGATGAAGGCGGCGACCATGCCCGGCAGCGCGATCGGCATGACGATGCGGAAGAAGGCGCCCCAGATCGACAGGCCGTCGACCAGGGCTGCTTCCTCCAGTTCGACCGGGATCGAGTTGAACTGGTCGCGCATGATCCAGATGACGATCGGCAGCACCATCAGTGTGTAGAGCAGGATCAGTCCGATGCGCGTGTCGAGCAGGCCGACCTCCCGGTAGAGGACGAGAAAGGGGAGCGCCAGCACCACAGGCGGCAGGATCAGCTGCGACAGGAAGAAGAAGGAGATGTCCTCGTTCTTGAACCAGGCGAAGTGATAGCGATAGCGGGTGAGCCCGTAGGCGGCGAGGCTGCCGATAATGATGGCGAGGCTCGACGCGCCGACTGAGGTGATCACCGAATTCATGAAGCGCTTGAGAAATTCCTCGCGCACCGTCGAGGTCTGGAAGATCGAATCCGGCGACAGGCCGAGCGAGCGCCAGCCCTTCCAGTCCGGCTTGAAGTCGACAAAGGGAATGAGATGGCCCTGGGTGACGTCGACCGCGGTCTTGAACGAGGTGGTTATCGTCCAGTAGATCGGGAACAGGCAGATGAAGGCCCAGAAGACCAGCGCGCCATAGATGAAGACACGGTTGGCGAGGAAGCTCGCCGGCGAGCGGATTTCGGAAGCGGCATAGTCGGTGGTTTGAATGCTCATCGCCGGACCCTAATTGACGTTGCGCACGAAGCGGCTGGCGAATTTCAGCAGCCATGTCACGAACACGACGATGATGATGAGATAGGCCATCGCCAGCATCGTGCCGTAGCCGACATTCGAGCGGTCGCGGTACTCGCGATAGATGAAGCTCGATACGGAATCGGTCGCACCGCCCGGGCCGCCGGAGGTGACGGTGATGATGATGTCGGCAAGCTTCAGCTTGAAGATGATGCGCAGGATCACCGCCGTCACCGACACCGGCAGCATCAGCGGGAAGGTGACCTGCCAGAAGGTTTGCCATGGAGTGGCGCCATCGACACGCGCGGCTTCAAGCACCTCGCGCGACATCGCCTGCAGGCCGGCGAGCAGCATGATCATCATGAACGGAATGAAGGTCCAGGCATCGAGCACCATGATCGAGATGCGGGCGGTGATCGGGTTGGAGAAGAAGGCGGGGTTCTCCCAGCCGAGATGGCGCGCCAGTGTCGCGGCCGGCCCGAACCGGTATTCCATCAGCGATTTGCCAATCATCCACGACACCGCGACCGGCGACAGCATCAAGGGCATGAGGAAGACGACGCGGAAGAATTTTCGCGCCCGGATCTGTGCGTTGAGTAGCAAAGCGAGACCGAAGGCGATGACATATTCGACGAACACGGCGAGCACATAGAGCACCATGTTGAACAGCGCGTTGCGATAATAGGGATCGCCGAGCATCTGCCAGAAATTGTCGAGTCCGTTGAACTTGCGACCGGAGAAGGAAGAGAGGTTCCAGTCGGTCAGCGCGATGTAGAAGCCGAACAGCGTCGGGAAGATCACCATGGCGATGGTGAACAGCAGCGCCGGCAACAGGAACAGCGCGCGTTGGCCATCCTCGCCGCGCGTCAGCACCTGGCCGACGCCGAGCGCCACGCCCCACAATATGTAGGCGTAGACGACCGGCCGCCAGGTCTCGAAACCGATCGTGTCGACCTCGCTCTTGTAGAGGATCTGGACCAGGATCGTTGCCAGGAGGCCGAGCGTCGCCGCGGCCATCAGGGCCCAGCCGAGGCGCTTGCGGCCGGGTGGGATCAGATCGGTGGGAACGGAATTTGCCGGCCACGCATTCGTGGTCGAAGTCTGGTCAGCCACGCCTCTCGCCTCTTTTGCACAAATGACCGGCCGGAGCCGGTCAAGATACGGCCCGGCGACAAGAGCCGCCGGGCCGCGATCTTATCATAGCCGCTGGCTACATGCCGAGCGAGGCCTTGTAGAGCTTGACCTGGTTTTCGCGGCCGATCTGGTCGGTCAGCTTCTCCCAGGCGGCGGCAATCGCGTCGGCGCCTTCCTGCGCCTTCATCTTGCCGGCGAAAGTGTTGGCCAGAATGTCCTCGGCGGCGCTGTAATATTGGAAGATGCCAGGGATGCGCGGTTCGATCGCCGCGTTCGGATGGTTGTAGCTGTCCGCTTCCGACTTGAGATACGAAGTGATGAACGCCTCGTCATAGCCGGCCGCCACCCATTCGGGAATATCGAAGTGGGAGTTGCGGTAGGGCTGGAAGCCGGACGGATACATGGCCGTCCAGATCGACAGGTCCTTGCCGCCGAGATGGGCGGCGGCCGACCATGCCGCCTTCTTCTTCTTTTCGTCGCTATCGACGCGGGCCATGACGTAGACGCCCCAGCCGAGATAGGCGCAGTTCGGCGCATAGTTCGGGCCGCTGGCGAGCTTGTCCCAGGCGCCTGTCTTGGAATTGTAGACATCGTCCGAGCCGGGCAAGATCGAGAAGCCGGTGACATCGCCGACGACCGAGGAATCGTTGGTCTTGACGTTGGAGCCGACATCGCCCCACCAAGTGACCATCGAACCGGTGCCAGCCAGGAACTGCTGGAAGGCGGTGGTGTTCGGGTCCGCATTGATCTGATCGGCCGGCTCCGAAGGCAGCGCGTCGATCACATCCTGGATCGCCCGCACCCAGGCCGGATTGTTGACGCGCGGCTTCATCGTGTCGGCGTCGAACAGCCAGGCCTTGTCGTCGGGATGCTTGGCATAGGCGCTGGCGCGGCTGCCGAGGAAATAGAAGCCGAAACCGCCCCAGGCCTTGGGCGCGTCGAGATAGCCGAAGACGTCCTGGCCCTGGAACTGCTTGCCCTTGAGGAATTTGGTCACCGCCTGCACCTGCTGCCAGGTCTTCGGCACGCCCCATTCCCCTTCACCGCCGCCGTCCTTCCACGCCTTGGCGAGGTCGGCATCGGCGAACACGTCGGTGCGGTAGTTGAAGTTGTGCGCATCGCCGTCGACGGTGACGCGGTACTGCTTGCCGTCCCAGGTGCCGACCGGCGGCTGCAGATAGGCCACGACGTCCTTCATGTCGATCTGTTCCTTGACCCAGTCCGGCATTTCGGAGGTCAGGCCCTTGCCGCAGACATCGCCTTCGAACGGCGCGCCCATCTCGATGATGTCAAAATCGACGGTGCCGGTCGCGATCGACTGCTGCAGGCGTGCGTTGTAGTCGGCCTGCGCCAGGTCGATCCAGCTGATCTTGGCGCCGGTATAGGCCTCCCACGGCTTCAGGAAGCCGCGAAACAGCACATTGTGCAGGTTCTGGTTGTTGAGGCCCATGAAGGTAAGCTCGACACCGGCGAATTCGCCTTCCTTGACGTTGGCCTTGGTCGCTTCCAGGCAGAGCTCGCCGACCTTCTGGAAGTCCGCATCGGTCGGTTGGCCCTTGCCTACGCCGGGAATCTGCAGGATCTGCGCCCGCAATTCACTGGCCGCGGAAGCCGGGCGCGTCAGTGCGCCGAGCCCGACGCCGGATGCCGCGGCGATCGCGGCCATGGAGGCCGCACCCTTCAGGATATCGCGGCGCGTGGCACCCGCGCGCATGAGTTGGTTGAACAGGCCGACTTTCATCTCATTCCTCCCAGAACGTTAAACGGTGTTTGTTGCGGATGGTGGAGCGCTAACGATGTTCCCCAACGACGCGACTCCCGGAATAGCGGCTCTTGGCTTCTCTCCCGCAACGCCTCGACTTCCGTTGTCCGCACTGGCGTGCCGGCGCTCGGGTAGTGCCAGGACCCTGACGCTGTCACTATTCTCACAACCAAGTGCCGTGTCAACGAGAATGGGTTTTTATCTATAAGAGACCGACTTGCCCTCGCCGTGTGCGTTGGTTAGCTTCACGGCAACGATAGGGCCTGTGGGTCCAAAGGACCCAAGGGGGGATAATGGCTCAAGTCGCGATCAGCAATGTGGCCAAGGCGTTCGGAACCGTCAAGGTCCTGCACGACGTCAGCGTCGACATCGCTGACGGACAGTTCGTGGTGCTGGTCGGCCCTTCCGGATGCGGCAAATCCACCCTGCTCAGGATGGTCGCGGGGCTGGAGACCATTTCCGGCGGCACGATCGCCATCGGCGAGCGCGTCGTCAACCATCTGCCGCCGGCCAAGCGCGACATCGCCATGGTGTTCCAGAATTATGCGCTCTATCCGCACAAGACGGTCGAGCAGAACATGGCCTTCGCGCTCAAGCTGCGCAAAACCGATCCGGCCGTAGTCGCCGAGCGGGTCAAGCGCGCCGCCGATATCCTCGACCTCAATCCCTATCTCAAGCGCTATCCGCGCCAGCTTTCGGGCGGGCAGCGCCAGCGCGTTGCCATGGGCCGCGCCATTGTGCGCAACCCGCAGGTGTTCCTGTTCGACGAACCGCTCTCCAATCTCGACGCCAAGCTGCGCGTCCAGATGCGCACCGAGATCAAGGAACTGCACCAGCGGCTGAAGACCACCACCATCTATGTCACCCACGACCAGATCGAGGCCATGACCATGGCCGACAAGATCGTGGTGATGCGCGACGGTCGCATCGAACAGGTCGGTGCGCCGCTGGAATTGTTCGACCGGCCGGCCAATCTGTTCGTTGCCGGCTTCATCGGCTCGCCGTCAATGAACCTGCTGAAGGGCGTTGTGCGCAAGGGCGACAGGCCCGTCGTCGAGATATCAGGAACACCGTTCCCGATATCAGCGAAAAGCAGTGTCGAGGATGGCCGCAACGTCGTCTACGGCGTGCGGCCCGAGCATCTCGAAATCCACCCGGACGGCGTGCCCGCCAAGATTTCGGTGGTCGAGCCGACCGGTTCCGAAACGCTGGTCTTCCTGCGTTTCGGCGAAGGCGAGATGGTGGCGCTGTTCCGCGAGCGCCACGACTTCAAGCCGGGCGACACGCTGCACCTCAAACCCCGGCTTGACCAGGTCCATCTCTTCGATGCAGAGACCGGCCGCCGTATCTGACCTCACATCAAAAAGCCCGTTCGGGAGGAATGCCATGCTCAAAGGGATCGATCCGCTGCTCAATGCCGACGTGCTCCAGGCGCTGAGGGCGATGGGACATGGCGACGATTTGGTCATCGTCGACACCAATTTCCCGTCCGATTCGACAGCGCGCCAGACCGTGCTCGGCAAGCTGCTGCGCATCGACGCGCCTGCGGCCGATGTGGTCAAGGCGGTGCTGTCGCTCTATCCGCTTGACACATTCGTCGACGACGCGGCCGCCCGCATGGAGATCGTCGGCAAGCCGGACGAGATTCCTCCCGTGCAGAAGGAAGTGCAAAGAGAGATCGATGCGGCGGAAGGCAAGGCCTGGCCGATGATCTCGGTCGAGCGCTACGCCTTCTACGAGCGCGCCAAGAAGGCCTACTGCGTGATCCAGACCGGCGAGCGCCGCTTCTACGGTTGCTTCGCCTTCCGCAAGGGCGTCGTGCCGCCGGACGCGGAGTAACGACATGCCGGCGAAACCGATCGTCATATTGGGCGTCTTCGTCGCCGACACCGCCTATCGCGCTGCCCGGCAGCCGCGCATGGGCGAGACGATCCTTGGCACGTCCTTCACACTAGGCCCCGGCGGCAAGGGCTCGAACCAGGCGGTCGCGGCCGGCCGGCTCGGCGCCGACATCACTTTTCTGACGCGCCTTGGCGTCGATCCGTTTGCCGATATGGCGAAGCAGACCTGGGCGCATGCCGGTGTCAAAAACGCGGTCATCGACACGCCGGAGAGCTATACCGGTGCGGCCTATATCTTCGTCGAGGAGACGAGCGGCAACAACGCCATCATCGTCAGCCCGGGTGCCGCCATGCTGATTTCGCCTGCCGACATCGAGGCCCATGCCGGCCTGATCGGATCGGCTGGAATCTTCGTTACCCAGCTCGAGCAGCCGATCGAGGCAGCACTGCGGGCGCTGGAGATCGCGCGCGGGGCAGGGGTCACGACCATCCTCAACCCGGCGCCGGCCGCAAGCCTGCCCGAGCGCATCTATACGCTTTGCGACTATGTCACGCCGAACGAGACCGAGGCCGAGGAACTGACCGGCATCAAGGTCTCCTCCATCGACGATGCCCGCCGCGCCGCCGACAGCCTGCTCGGCAAGGGCGTCGGCGCGGTGATCATCACGCTTGGCGAAAAAGGCGCGCTGCTGCAGACGGCCAGCCGTTCGGATCATGTTCCCGTGGTCAATGCCGGCCCTGTGGTCGAGACCACGGGCGCGGGCGATGCCTTCAATGGCGGCCTGGCCGCAGCCCTTGCCAAAGGGGTGGAGCCGTTGCAGGCGGTCCGCTTTGCCTGCGCCGTCGCCGGCATTTCGGTGACCCGGCCCGGCACCGCGCCGTCGATGCCGACGCTGCAGGAGGTCGAGGCGCTGCTTGCCGGGTAGCACTGGCTGTATGTCTAGCCGCGAACGCCGGACAATTCGCGCACCTCTGCCCGCAGCGCCTGTATCTCCGCGAGGATGGTGGCCTGATCGCTATGCAGCGTTGCCCTGTCGGCCGATTCTACCGCCTCATGCTCGGCCTCCATCGCCGAAACGATCACGCCGATGAAGAGATTGAGCACGGTGAAAGAGGTCGCGATAATGAACGGGATGAAAAACAGCCAGGCGGTCGGATAGACCTCCATGACCGGGCGAACCACGCCGTCCGACCAGCCTTCGAGGGTCATGACCTGGAAAAGCGTGAAGAGCGATTCCGGTATGCCGCCGAACAGTTCGGGAAAGGACGAGCCGTAGAGCTTCGTCGCCATCACCGCAAAGACGTAGAACACCAGCCCGAGCAACAGCATGATCGAGCCCATGCCGGGCAGCGCGGTGATGAAGCCGGTGACAACACGGCGCAGCGACGGAACGATGCTGATCAGGCGCAGGACCCGCAGGATACGCAGCGCCCTCAGCACGGAGAGCGAACCGGTCGCGGGAATAAGCGCGAAACCGACGACGAAGAGGTCGAAGATGCGCCATGGGTCGCGAAAGAATTGCGTCCTGTAGACGACCAGCCGGATTGCGAGTTCGAGCACGAAGACGCCCAGGATCGCGCGGTCGATGGCCGTCAGAAGCGGACCAAAGGCAGCAATCGCGTCGGGCGAGGTTTCGAGGCCGAGCGTGACGGCGTTGATCAGGATCAGGACCATGATCACGAGGTCGAAACGGCGCGATTCGATGAGCGATTTCAGGGCATCCAAGGCTTTTTCTCCGGCAGAGCATCGGACCCAAAAGTGGGAACCGGTTTGGAAAAATCCAATGCTCGAACAAAAATAGCGTGGCGGCACGGTCCGACTTGAAAGTCCGCCGCCCTAGTACGTTCGAGGTTCTGAAATCCATATGGCCGGCGTGCGACGCAACGAATACAAAAAGTCGAAACTCTCAGAAAACTGAAAGTCGAAACTTTTTGTATGAAGGAAACCTAGGCCATTCAAAGGAATGGCGCGAGTGACGGGGCTCGAACCCGCGACCTCCGGCGTGACAGGCCGGCACTCTAACCAACTGAGCTACACCCGCGCATGGACGAGCACGTGTCAGCCGTGTTCGTCGTTGGGCCGCTGGATAAGGGGTAAGCCAGCGGGTGTCAAGCGGAGCGCGACAGCATAACAGCAAACAGGAGAAGGTTTTTTGACAGGGCGAACTTTGTCGCGCAAATCGGCTTGCGGTTGGGGTGCTGCCCGTTCATTTGGCCTTGCGAAGCCAGTCCTGACCGCTTAAAGGTCCGCGCCGGAGCGGGCGATTAGCTCAGTTGGTAGAGCGCTTCGTTTACACCGAAGATGTCGGCGGTTCGAGCCCGTCATCGCCCACCATATATCTTATTGAAATATTGCATTTTCCACTTTCGGCCGCGATGCGCGTTGACGTTCTGATCGTTCTCGACCCCCATGTCTCGACGCGCGGCGAAATGCGGCAACCGGTTATGGGAATGGTTTCGCAAATGGAGAGACGCGGTTCATCAAAGAGCGGCCAGTGAGGGTATCGCCAAGGTGAAATCCGCTGGGATGTCCAAGAAAAGGCCGATCAGTTTAGAAGTCGATTGTACTTCTCACTCCAAATATAAATGCATTGGGAGTGGCCTTGCCGGTCGAGTCATCCGCAGCCCCCGCTCCGGGATGTATGATGTACTGGATATCCGGCTGAATATTCAACCACGGAGCCGGAGCGAAATCGTAGCTCACCTCAAATATGGTCTCGCCGCTGCGTACTGGATAAGCTGTCCCGGTTTCCGCGGCCGTATCCTTGTCTAAACCCGCTGCGGCGCGGCTTATGCCCGAGTGACTGACACCAAGGGTCAGCGTATCGTCCTTGCGCGATGGCAATACACCGGTGAACGCCAGTCCTGCGTCGACGCCCCAAGCCACCAAATTCCGGTCAGACGGAGCGAACTGGCCCCGCAGGAAGGCGCTAATTTCGTTGTCGCCACCCTGATATATCGTTCGATCAACAAGTGCGTACACGCCCCAGTTTCCCGCACGCATGATCGGGCTCAATGCTTCAGATGACGCTAGCGATACCACATTGCCGGAACCGCTTAGGCCATATCTCTCATCGGCAAACTTATTGGTGTGATACCATCCCCCGAGCTTGTAGGATATCGATGGACCATCCGCCTCGCCATCTGGATTGAGTTCATAGGCTAGCTCGGCCATGAGCAAGGCGCCACCGGTCGAACTGAACGTCGTGCCGTGTCGGTCGCAGACCTGAGGATCATCCTGGCAACCTCCGCCAGCAGGATTGCCGCTAAACAGGCCGCCGCGCACGACGAGTTGCGGCTTGAGATACAGTCCTGAAACAGCACCAAGCGTTGCAAGCGGATAGGCCGGTCCGCCGCTCGTCATGTCCGAGGCAAAAAGAACAGGCCATCCAAACGCCCCGTTCAACAACTTACCGGCGGAATTGCTCGTTGCGAAATCCTCGTCTGCCGACACTTGCCCAAATTTGATGAAGCTGCCACCAGCAAAAGTCTGCTGCAACCAAGCCGTGAACAACCTTGTGGTAGGAAGGGCATCGATGTTGCTGGGATCCCCCAGGCTTCCGACCTCATCGGCGATGTTTCGGTCATTGAGATCGTGAATCTGGTAGACAGTCACATGGCCTGAGCCACCAGGCCACACGCCCATTTTCTCGAAATCCAGATCTAGGTTTATGTCCAGGCGCCCCTCATACGCAGCGCCCTGACGGACCCCGCCACTGGCTACATCCATGGCCTCGCTTATGTAGTTGAGGGTTAGCTTGATTCCCTTGTTCTCGAGGGCCGTTCGGTTGCCGTTCCAGTCGTTCGTAAGGTGATCCCACTGCCAGATTGAGCTGCTGGCCTGCCCGGAAGCGTCGGCGCCGCGGGCTGGAAACGCCGACCAGGTCATCTCCGCCAGGACGAAAACAAAGCAGATCCACTTTTGCAACGCGCTGCTCTCGGACCTCACTTGGCGTCCTCCACAGAAGACAGAACTTCCATAACCGACATCATCCCGCCGTCCCGCATGCCAAGGATGTCGAGCATCGAGGCCGAAGCCGGGAACGCTGCCGCGTCCGCTGTCGCAGATCGTCGAGTCGGGCTCCATTTAATCGGCGTCGGTCTTGGTAATCGGCATGGCTATAGAAACTGGCTGCAGAATAGCAACAGGGAAGGCAGGAACGCCAAGGAACTGGAAGGTGGCCCCGCTGCGAAAACATACGTTGAAGCTGCAGGCACAGCAAGGAACGGGCCAGCTTCGTTTGCACCGAAGATGTCGGCGGTTCGAGCCCGTCATCGCCCACATTCAGCCACGCGATCCACCCATTACTGCTTCAATGACGAAGCGCCCGATATGGCGTGGCCGGTCGCCCGTCGCTGGCGGCTTCACACACGCGTCGCAGATCGGCCCGGATGTTGTCGGAGTTCAACAATTCGGCCGCTTCCGGATAGCCCTCTGCCAGCAACATGGCGACGACTTCTGCTGGACAGCTATGGACGCCGCTCTCTGCCAACGCTTGAGCCCGTTGATAGATGTAATCGGCTCTGATTCCATTAGCCATTTCCAGTCCCTCCATCTATTGGTGCGCGGATAGCAACCTTTGAGGGGGATTTCTGTTCCATGCAGCCTATGAGTGCAACGATTTCGTCGCCGGTGCTGAGACCGATCATGACAAGCTTGGCATGATGGCCGGCATTGCTGGCGGAGAGAAAAACGTCGCCGAAATCGAGGATCACGGTGGAACAAGCCGAAAATCCTTGCCCTCGGGCAGCAATTGCCCGCCGTCGACCACGATGGTCGTGCCGGTGATATAGCTGGCATCCTCCGAGGCCAGGAACAGGAAGGCATTGGCCACGTCGCGCGGGCTGCCAAGCCGGCCGAGCGGTATGGAATCCTGCATGTTCTTGATGTAGGCCGCGCCGCGATGCAGCTGGATCGCTTCGGTGAGGATGTTGCCGGGCTCGACGCCGTTGACGGTGATGCCGTAGCCGGAGAATTCCAGCGCCGCCGAACGGATGAAGCCGTTGATGCCTGCCTTGGTCGCCGAATAGTGCCCATGGCCGGGGCTGGTGACGTGCGGGCCGGTGATGGATGAGGTGTAGAGCATGCGCCCGAAATGCTGCGCCTTCATCGGCACGAGCGCGGCACGGGTGGCATTGAAGGTGCCGCGCAGATTGACGGCCATGACCCGGTCCCAGTCGTCCGGGCTGGTGTTCTCGATGAGCTGCCAGGGGTAGATGCCGGCATTCTGGACCAGTATGTCGAGCCGAACGTGATGGTCGAGCGCCAGCGCCACGGCGGCCTCCGCATCGGCCATCTGCGAGATGTCGGTGCGGATGAAGGCGGCGCCGATCTCGTCCGCAGCCGCTTGGCCCGCCTCGATCTCGGTGTCGGCGAGCACTAATCTCGCGCCCTCCTCGGCAAAGCGCAGGGCGGTTGCCTTGCCGATGCCACCGGCAGCGCCGATGACCAGCGCGACCTTCCCATCGAGCCGCCCGCTCATGCCAGCCCCTCTCTCATGCCAGCCTCTGGCGAATGGTTTGCTTGAAAGCGTCGAGCAGCACGGCTGCAAGCACCAGCAGGCCGTGGATCACCTGGGTGAAATTGGCCGGCAGCCCCATCAGGTTGATTGCCGTATTGATGGCCGACAACAAAAGCACGCCGGCATAGACGCCGGGCAGGGTGCCGACGCCGCCCTTGAGGCTGACGCCGCCGATGACGACGGCAGCGAAGGCGTTGAACAGCAGGCCGACGCCAAGGTTAGCGGTGGCGCCGGAGGTGCGGATCGCCAGCAGCCAGCCGGCGAGGCCGGCGATGGCGCCGGCGAGGATGAAGGCAATGACGAGGTTGCGGTTCACGCGGATGCCGGCGCGGAAGGTGGCGGTCTCGTTGCCGCCGATCATGACGAGATGCCTGCCGAACGGCGTCTTTGCCATGATCAGCGAAAAGACGACGAAGCACGAAATGGCGATCCACGCGGTCAGCGGCAAGCCAAGCAGTCGCTGAATGCCGAACCAGCGGATTGCCGGCGCCAGGTCCTGCGCCGAGCGGCCGCCGGAAATGACCAGCACCAGTCCGCGCACCCAGATGTAGGACGCCAGCGTGATGATGAAGGCGCTCATCTTCAACCGCACCACCAGGTAGCCATTGAGGGCGCCGATGATGCCGCCGACGATCAAAGCGATGAGCAGCGACACCGGAACCATCAGCCATCCGGGATGCAGTTGAATGCCAAGGCCGATGCCTGCCGAGCAGAACAGAATGCCGACCGCCATGGCGCTGAGCGCCGCCACCGATTCGACCGACAGGTCCATGTGGCCGGCGATGATGACCAGCGCCAGGCCGATCGACATCACGCCGAGCACGCTCGACGCCTCGATGATGTTGGCGAATATGCCGAGCTGAAAGTAGTTCGGGACGAAGATGGAGAAGACCACCAGCACGAAGACCAGCATGAACCAGACGAGGTTGTCGAGGACGAACTCGAGGACTTGGCGTGTGCGGGGATTCATGGGCTGATCCGGTTGGCGCGCAGGTTCAAGGTGATGCGACGTCCCTCGCGCATCCATGCGGACGCGCGGCGCTCTTGGGCGCGCTCCGGGCCGTGCGGCCCGGAGCGCAGCAACAATGTTATTCGACCGGCTTCACCGTATCCGATGGCGGCTTCAGATTGCCCCAGAAGGCCGGATTGTCGACGTTTTCCTTGGTGATCGCAGCACCCGGGATCTTGATGTTGGGTCCCCAGGCTTCCTTGGTCACGGTCGACTTCAGGCCGAGCACTTCATACTCGCCCGGCTTGATCTCCTGCTTATTGACGATCTTGTCCATGAACATGGCCACCGCCGCGGCCTGCGCGTAGAGCGGCTGCTCGACTTCGACGTTGAGCCAGCCCTTGCGGATCAGGTCGAGGCCGACCGGCGCGCCGTTCGAGCTCATCAGCATGACGTCGCCCGGCTTCTTGCCGGCAGCCTCGAGCGAGGCGACGGCGGCGACCGACAGATGCGCGGCGTGGCTGAAGATCAGGTCGATGTCGGGGTTGGCGAGCATTTGGTCGGCAACGATGGTGCCGGCATTGCTGGCTTCCCATTGCATGGCGGGAACCGAGATGATCTTGGCGTCAGGGAACGCCTTCATCTTTTCCTCGAAACCCTTCTGGATGTCGAGCGTGTAGGGGTCGCCGGGATCGCCGAGCACCTGCAGGATCTTGCCTTTCACCGAGCCGTTCTTCGCCTTCAAGAGTTTCTCGGCCTGGTCGGCGGCGACGTGGCCGATTTCGACGGTTCCCGCCACCGACGTGAAGTCGGAGGGCGTGGAGGTGATCTGACGGTCGAATTCGACCACCGGTATGCCGGCAGCGCGAGCCGCCTCGATCGACGGCTTTAGCGCATTGAAATCGACGGCGGCGAGAATGATCGCCGACGGCTTCAGCGCGATGACGTCGTTCATCTGCGATTGCTGGGCGTCGGTCTTGTTGTCGGCGTTCAGCGTTTTCATCTCATAGCCGGTCTGCTTCAGGAAGAGTTCCAGCGCGCTCACCGAGCCGGTCTGGAATTCATCGAGCAGTGTCGGCACCATATAGTAGACGGTGCCCTTGGACTGTGCGAATGCCGGCATAAGCGTGGCAAAGGCCAGTGCCAGGATACCGAAGACGGAAAGAAGTATTTTCTTCATGTCGTTCGCTCCTCTTGCGCCGGACCCCTCATTTGTCCCTCAGCCAGCCGGTCCGGCACCGGCAAGCGTCTCACCGGTGATCATGTTGATCACCGCGTCGGGACTTGTTTTGTTGCGTGCGACATCGCCTGCCACGACGCCTTGCCGGATCACCACGATCCGGTCGGCGACCTGGAAGGCCTGCTGCATGATATGGGTGATGATGACGACGCCGATGCCTTGGCTCGCCACCTGGCGGATCATGTCGAGGCCGCGCCGCGTCTGCTCGACGCCGAGCGCGGCGAACGGTTCGTCGAGAAGCACGAGCTTGCCACCAAAATGCACGAAGCGGTTGAGTTCGATGGCCTGCCGCTGACCGCCTGATAGATGCTCGACATTGGTGCGCAGCGAAGGGATGCGGGTACCGGCGCTGGCCAGCGCCTTTTGAACGACCTGTTCCATGGCGCGTTCGTCGAGCACAGGAACGCCGAGAACCTTCTTGGTGATCTCGCGGCCCATGAAGAAATTGGCCACCACGTCGACATTGGTGCAAAGCGACAGGTCCTGGTAGACGGTCTCGATGCCAGCGGCCTTGGCCTCGGCGGGAGACCTGGCCAGGAACTCCTTGCCCTCGAACAGCATGCGGCCGGAAGTCGGCTCCAGGCCGCCGGCTATGATCTTGACCAGCGTCGACTTGCCGGCGCCGTTGTCGCCCAGAAGCGCGACCACCTCGCCCTTGCCGATCGAGAAACTGATGCCTTTCAGCGCTTCGATGGCGCCATAGTTCTTGGTGACATTGTCGAGCACCAGCAGGGGGTCGCTCATGCCGCAATCCCCTTGCCTTGCAGGAGGTCCCGTCCGCGCTCGCGCTCGGCGGTGAACATCTGGCCGAAGCGCGGTGAAAGCACCCCGGAAACGGCAAGTGCGGCGGCGCCGCGCAACACCGCATATTGTCCGCCGCGCCCCACGATGATGCGGGGGCTAGCGCGGTCCTTTCGGGCCGAGACCGAGTTGGGAAGCTGCGTCGCCGAGTTGGCCAACCGCTCAAGCAAATCCGTGGACGCAAGTCCGCCAAGGATGACGGTTTCGGGGTCGAACAGGTTCTCGACGACGGCGATGGCGTTGCGGAAGATCGGACCGATCTCAGCCACCCAGTCAGCGTCACTGCCGGGCCAGCGTCCCCGCGCTTCGAGCGAAAGATAGCGTTCGAGGCAGCCTCGATTGCCGCAAGGACAGAGTTCGCCGCCCGGGACGACGGGAATGTGGCCTATCTCGCCGGCGTTGCCCCAGGCGCCGCGCAATGCGCTTCCATCATGCACCATGACGCCGCCAAGACCGACGCCGAAATAGAGGTAATAATATTCGGAGTATCCCGTCCCGAGGCCATAGAGGCGCTCGCCCATGGCGGCTGCGGCCATGTCGGTCTCGAAAAAAGCCGGCAATCCCGTCGAAGCCGCCAGCCGCTCCCTGAGCGCTACGTCCTTCCAGCCGGTCATCGTCGTCGGCCCGATGAAACTCATCGATTCCACCCCGAACGGGCCGGGCAACGCCATGCCGATGCCGAGAACGCGGCCGCCGGGACGCAGTCCAGTCAAATCATTGACCATCGCCCCGATCAAATCGAAGGCAAGATCTGGCGTGGCATTCGGCGCTTCACGATGCGCGCTCTCGATCACGTCGCCGCTGAGGTTGGTCAGGGCCGCATCGATCCCCAGCGGGGTGATGTGGATGCCGACGGCATAGCCACCTTCCGGGTTGATCCTGAGCGTTGCCGGAGGCAGGCCGCGTCCGCGCGGCTCCTCGCGCACGGACAGGACATAGCCATGCTCCTCCAGTTCGCGCACGATGGTTGAAACCGTCTGGACGGTAAGCCCGACCCGCCCTGCAATGTCGCCGCGGGCGATGGGGCCATGAAGGCGGATGGATTCGAGCACGATGCGCCTGTTGTAAGGCCGCCCGAATTCCTGATTGGTCCCCCGCAGTGCCATGCCTTGCGTCCCTTGGGAGAGCGCAGGTTGGCACCAAAGATTTATTCAGTCAAATGGAATTCAAAAATAAATGAGAGCTATACGGAGGCGATCCTGGCGGACCGCCCCCGCAATGGCCTGGTCAGTAGCGGATGGCACGTCGCTCCAGCAGCACGACGATTGCAAACAGCGCGATCGACAAGGACGATGACAGCACGATCGCCGCATAGAGCCGGTCCGACTGGTAGTTGAAGGTCGCCTGGATGATCAGCGCGCCGAGGCCCTTGTCGGAGCCGATCCACTCGCCGACGATCGCGCCGATGACGGCGGTCGCCGAAGCGATCCGCAGCGAGGAGAACAGCATCGGCAATGCCCTTGGCAGGCGCAGGCTCCAGAAGATCTCCCAGCGTGTGGCCGACAGCACCCGGAACAGTTCGTGTTCGTTGTCGCTGGCCGAGTCCAGGCCGCGGATCATGTTGACCAGCGTCGGGAAGAAACAGATCACCGCCGCGATGACGATCTTCGGCGCCATCCCCAGCCCGAAGATCAGGATGATGATCGGCGACAGCGCCAGGATGGGGATCGTGTTGAAGAACAGCACGATCGGGAAATAGGCGGCCTGCAGCACGCGGCTGTGCACGAAGACCACCGCGAGCAGCACGCCGGCAAGATTGCCGATGACAAATCCGGCCAGCGCCTCGATCAGCGTTGGCCAGAGATTGCCGAGCAGCAGGGCAAAACTCTTCTGGAACACGCCTGCTATCGCCGTCGGCGTCGGCACGATATAGGCCGGTACGCCGAGCCATGGCAGCAGGAACTGCCAGGCAAGCAGGATCGAGGCCGCGCCAAGGACGGGCAGGGCGATGGTCAGCGCCGGCGGCAAGGGCGCCTGTCTCATGAAGCTTTCTCCAGCGCGCCGCGCAATTCAGCCATCGCTGCGATAACAGCCGGATCCTCGCGCGAGCAGCGATTGCCGTCCTGCTTGAACGGCCGCATGTCGAGATCCTTGGCCAGGCGGCCCGGATTGGCGGCAAGCACGAGCACCCGTTCGCCGAGATAGGCGGCTTCGGCGATCGAATGGGTAACGAAAAGGATGGTCGCGCCGGTGCGCCGCCACAGCGACAAGAGCTCGTCATTGAGGCGGTCGCGGGTGATCTCGTCCAGCGCACCGAACGGCTCGTCCATCAAGAGCAGCCTTGGTTGCCCAAGCAGCGCCCGGGCGATCGCCACGCGCTGGCGCTGGCCGCCGGACAGTTGGTGCGGCAGACGCTCGCCGAATCCAGCAAGTCCCATCAGATCGAGCAGCTCATCGCAACGGTCGTCGATTGTGCGGGTCAGCCGTCCCTGTCCGACATCGAGCGGCAGGCGGACGTTGTCGCGCACCGTGCGCCAAGGCAGCAGGGTCGAATCCTGGAAGACGAAACCGACATCGCGTCGCGAACGGACCGCATGCGGCGTGTCGCCCAACACGCTGATCGAACCGCCGAGCGGATCGAGCAGGTCCGCGACCACACGCAGCAGGGTCGACTTGCCACATCCGGACGGTCCGAGGATCGACAGGAAAGAGCCGGCCGCGACCGACAGGTCGAGACCGGAGAGAACTTTCACTGCCGGCTGCCGGCCGCCATAGCCGACATCCAGCCCGTGGGCCTCGATTGCGTTCGCCATCAGGCGGCGGGCGCGTCGAGCTTGGGTCGGTCGGCCGCCGACAATTCGAGTATTTTTGTGGTGTAGACATCGGCCGCCGCGGGCCTGCCATTCGGATACTGGCCGACCTTATCCAGCAGCGCTAGCTGCTCCTCGATCGAGGCCGGATCGAAAGTACCCCAGCCATCCTTGGCGGTTGCACCGTCGAAGGAGAGTTTCAGCACGAGATTGATCGTCTTCTGCTCCCAGCCGAGATCCATTTCCGGATAGGCCTCGACCATCTTCTTGACCGCGTCCTGCGGATTGGCATGCACCCAGCCCCAGCCCTTGGCGACAGCGCCGATGAACTTCGCCAGCGTTTCCGGATCCTGTTCGATCGCGATGTCGGTGGCGAAATAGACGTCGGCATAGGAGTTTAGTCCGAGATCGCGCACCAGAAGATCGATCCTGTCATCGCCAACGACGCTCAGCGCTTGCGTGTTGGTGATCCATCCGCCAATGGCGTCGACGTCACCGCGCACCAGCGGCGCTTTGTCGAAGCCGACATTGACGACGGTGACCTCGGACGGATCGATGCCGTTCTTGGCCAGGATCTCGTCGATGACGAAACGCGCCGTCGGCTGGATGCCGATCTTCTTGCCCTTGAGGTCGGCCACGCCGCGGATCGGCTTGGCAGGCTTCGAGGTGAAGGCATAGGGACCGGTGCGGAAGCCGCAGGCAATGATCTTCACCGGCACGCCGCTGGCGCGCGCCGCATAGAGCTGCGGTGTTTCGGAAAACTGGCCGAGTTGTGCGGCGCCCGAAATCACCGGCGGCACCGTCGCGGCATTGGGACCACCGGGGCTGAACTCCACTTCGAGGCCGGCATCCCTGAAATAACCGTTGGCAACGGCGGCGATGTCGCCGATCTGTCCGTTGGACATCAGCCAGTCATACTGGATGACGACCTTTCCGGCAGCCCTGGCGCCCGGCGTCAGCACGAGCTGCATTCCGGCCGATGCTGCCGTTACGGCGGCGAAGCCGGCTTTCACGAAGCTGCGGCGGTTCATGTCGTAATGTCTGTTCCCACTCATTTTTCGCTCCTGTTGCAAGACTTGTCTCAGTCTCTTTTTTGCGCGCCGTTCCCACTGGCGCGGCGTCGTCTACGGCTGTTCGTCGTGATAGTCGCCGGGGCCGCCGTCGAGCCAGGCGTATAATTCCCAAAGCGTGTCGTCGGGATCGGTGAAATAGGCGCAGCGCGCATTCCAGACATAGTCCTGCGGCGGGCCGTAGAAGGGCACGCCTTTGGCCACGAGTTCGTCGTGGAGCCGGTCGATCTCGCCGGGCGCGTCGAGCCTGACCGCCACGCAGACCTTGTGCGCCTGGCGCGGCGACCGCAGCTTCGAGACGCCGGTGTGCCGGTTGATGTGATCGATCTCCCACGCCGCCAGCGTGACGCCCTCGCCATGGAAATCGGCAAACCCTTCGGCTCGGCGTCGCAGGCGGAAGCCGAGTTTCTCGACATAGAATTCAACCGTCCGCTCGATGTTTTCGACGAGCAGGCAAACGTCCGAAATCGCATATGCGCCTCCGACCGGCATGGCTACCTCCCCGTGCTGCGCGCCGGGCGCGATGCCGGCAGGTTGACGCCGACACGGCTCGCGGCGCCGACGATGTGGGCGCGCATCGCCGCCTCGGCGGCCGTGGGATCGCCGGCGACCAGCGCCTCGTAGATGCGCACATGCTCGCCGACATTGACCTCGACCAGGTCGTGCAGCGGGTTGGTGAGGCGGGCGTAGTGGATCGAGCGGCGGATCTGCTCGCAGACAAAGGAGATGAAGGTGTGGATGTAATTGTTGCCGGTCGCCCGCGCGATCTCGCGATGGAACAAAAGGTCGGCGTCGATGCTGCCTTCTTCCCAGCGCTCCTCGCCGCTCATCCGGTCGAGCGCCGCCTTGATCGCGTCGAGGTGTTCTTGCCCGCGCCGCTCGGCGGCGAGCGCGGCTGACTCGGCTTCGAGGATGCAGCGCAGCTCGAACAGCCGCTCCATATTCCCGGTCGCCTTCAGCGCTTCGCCGTCGATGCGGATCGAGGCGCGCTGCTCCGGCGCCAGCACGAAGGCGCCGACGCCTTGCCGGGCTTCGATCATGCCGTCGGCCCTGAGCTGGGCGATCGCCTCGCGCACCACATTGCGGCTGACACCGAATTTTTCCGAGAGCTGCTGCTCCGTCGGCAGCCGCGTGCCCGGATTGAGCTCGCCGGATTCGATCTCGCGGCTGAGGAAGGCGGCGACGCGATGCGGCAGCGCTTCCACCGTGCCGATGGCAGCCAGTCTTTGCTTCATGGAAAAATCTCCGTTGGCGGCAGAAGGCAGCCGGGATTCATCAGTCCCTGAGGGTCGAGCGCTCCTTTGAGCGCAGTGACGAGTCGGCGATGGGCAGGCGCCAACCCGGTCCAGAAAGTGCGATGACGGGTGCGGCCGATGCCATGCTCGGCGCTGATCGAGCCGCCAAGCGCGCCGACGATCTGGTAAAGCCCGGCGGTGATCTCCGCGCCTTGGGCACGGGCTTCACCCTCGGCAAGGCCGGGCGGCGGCAGGACGTTGAAATGGATGTTGCCGTCGCCGGCATGGCCATAGGCCTGCGACAGCCAGCCGGGATGTTCCTGACCAACGAAGCGGCGGGCCTGATCGACCAGGGCAGGGATGTCCGATATCCTGACCGCAAGGTCGGTGCGCACATGGTAGCCGCGCTTCGCCTGGCCCTCGACCAGCCCTTCGCGGATCGCCCAGAAGGCCTTGGCCTGCGCGACGCTTTCGGCAAGCACGGCTTCTGCGACGAGGCCGCTCTCCATGGCGCCGGCCAGGAAATCGACCAGCAGCGTGCGCAGATCGACGGCGGCACTCGCGGAGAGTTCGATCAGCACGTGGACGGGAGCCTCGACCGGCGAAACGATATCGGCGTCCACCAGGCGTGCGAGCTCGATACATTCCGAACCGATGATCTCGAAGGCCGAAATCAGGTCGGATGAGACCCGGCGGGCCTGCCGGAACAGCGCTATGGCGGCTTCGAAGGAGGCAAGGCCGAGATAGGCCGTCTCGACCCGGGCCGGTTTCGGAAACAGCTTGAGCTCGACCCCGGTGATGACGCCGAGCGTCCCTTCGCTGCCGATGAAAAGCTGCTTCAGATCATAGCCGCGATTGTCCTTGCGCAGGCCGGAAAAGCCGCTCCACAGCTCGCCGTCTGGCAGGACGACTTCGAGGCCAAGGATGAGATCGCGCGCCATGCCGTAGCGCACCACGTTGATGCCGCCGGCATTGCTGGCCGCATTGCCGCCGATCTGACAGCTTCCCTGCGCGCCGAGCGCCAGTGGAAACAAGCAATTCCGCGCGTCTGCCGCATCCTTGATGTGTTGCAGGATGCAGCCGGCGTCGGCCTGCAGGATGAAATCGTCGGCGTCGACGAGACGGATGGCGTTCAACCGCTCCAGACTGACGACAACCGCGCTGCGGGTGTCCGTGTCGATCGCGCCCGCCACCAGCCCGGTGTTGCCGCCTTGCGGGATGATCCCGAGCCTGAGCGTGCCGCAGAGCCGCACGACAGCCTGGACTTCGCTGACGGAAGCCGGCTTCAGCACCGCAAGGGCTGCGCCGTGGTGGTCCCCGGACCAGTCTGCAAGGTATTTCGCCATGCCGGCAGCGTCGGCAGCCACGCCGCTTCGTCCGACGGCGCCCTCCAGCGCATTCAGAATTTCGGGCGGAATACCGTGAACGGTCATTGCGGGCCTGGTGGTCGTGGCTAGGGTATAGGGTTATACATATCATCCTACAACTAGCTGGGAGTCAACGCGATTGCCTGAGCAGTCGCGCAAATTGCCTCAAGGCTGGAGAAGAACAGAATGGAGGGTGATCGCCAGGTCAGGCGCGGTCCACCTTTGCCTGGCTGTGCCGGCCGATATCGTCCAATTGCGGTTGTTCGCCGAGGAGCAGGCCGGCTCCTAAAGCGCGTCGCGTTTGAACGGATTCATGCGACGCGCTTTAAGTTCTTGTTTTTATGCATGTCGTTATCGCAAAACCGCTGCGCACTTTTGCACGACATGCATTAGAGGTATTGCGCGACCTTCTTGCCGACAGTCAGGAAGCGCAGGGGATCGATTGCCTCACCATTGTGGCGAACCTCGTAGTGCAGATGCGGGCCGGTCGAGCGGCCGCTGCTGCCGGTCTTGCCGATGACATCGCCGGCGGCGAGCTTCTGGCCGACCTTCACGTCGATTTCGCTGAGATGCCCGTAGCGCGTCGCAAAGCCCTGGCCGTGGTCGACCTCGACCATACGGCCATAGCCGCCGTTCCAGCCAGCCTTGACGACAACGCCCGGTGCGGTGACCTTGGCAGGCATGCCGATCGGCGCCCTGAAATCCATGCCCGAATGGAGCGCCGCGGTGCCGAGGATCGGATCGGTGCGCACGCCGAACGGGCTGGTGACGGAATGGCCGGGGGCGGGGTTGGCGAGCGGCAGGCGCTGGGCTTCCTTTTTGAGGTGGTCGAGCGCGTCCAACGCCTCGTCGAGTTCCCTAACCTTGCTGTCGAACATCATCGAGCTGTCAACGGGGATCAGCGGGCCGCCGACGTCGCGTTCGTCGCCAAAGTCGCTGTCGACCGGCAGGCCGGCCGCCTCGAGCGTCTGCGAAATCGCATCGGCGTTCTTGTACGCATTGTCGGCGAGCGTGGCGATGCGGGTGAGCTGCTGGTTTTCGATGGCCTTGAGCGACTCGTTGATCGAAACAAAGAGCTTGTCGGCACGGTCGGCAGCGGTGTCGCTGGGCAGCGGGTCGGAGCGGGTCGACCATAGGGAGAACGGCCTGCTGTCACCGGCGCCCAAGCTGGCAACCGTGTAGGCCTGTGGCTGAGCAACGGTGGCGTCGGCGCGTTGATCAGGCTTTGCGGCCGCGCTGCTTGCCGCGGGCGGCGTTCCGACTTCGCTCTCGGCGCGGTCGAGGATTGGCCCGAGGCGGCCGTGGCGCTGGCTGAGCTGGCTCTGGCGTTCCAAGAGCTCGCTCACTTTGGTTTCCATGAGCTGCTGGTCGAGAAGCTGGCGGCTGGTGATCCGGTCGACCTGGGCGCGCAGCGCCGAAATGCGATCCTCGTAAGCCTGCTGCATGCGCGCCTGCCGCGCGGTGGTGGCGCCGATCAGGTCGTCGCGCAGCACAAGGTAAGAGGTCGCCAGCAGGTAACCTATGACAATTGCCGCCAGGGCAGAGCCGCAAAATGCGGCGACCCATGGCCGTATGGTGAAGTGCCTTATCTCGTCGCCCCGGGCGATGATGACCGTGTGGGGCTCCTTGCGCCTGCCGAAGACCGCTGACTGACCGGTTACGTTCACGGGACCAAGCTTTCGTTACGACACCAACGACGAGCCTGATTACACATCATTAAGGTTAACGGTCGGTTGCTTCGGCGCAACCGTTTGCAATTCATGGATGCAGTCACGTTGGCATAAGCAGGTGAGATGCCTGTTGTGGACTGTCGTGCTCCGCGCCGATCTTTTAGGCGATTGGGCGACGGAGTCGGCGTTAAAGCGCGCGCACGGCTTCCAGCACCGCCTCGGCATGGCCCTTGACCCGGACTTGCCGCCAGATCCCGGCAATCCGCCCATCGCGGCCGATCAGGAACGTGGCGCGCTCGACACCCATATATTTGCGGCCATACATCGTCTTCTCGACCCACAGATGATAGGCCTCGATCACCTTGCGTTCCTCGTCGGCGACCAGATCGACGGTGAGGTCGTATTTCGACTTGAACTTGTCGTGCTTCTTGACGCTGTCCGGCGACAGGCCGATGACGGTGGCGCCGGCCTTCTCGAAGTCCGGCTTCAATTGCGAAAAGCCGATTGCCTCGGTCGTGCAGCTCGTGGTGTCGTCCTGCGGATAGAAGTAAAGTACGACCGGCTTGCCCAGCAATGCCGCGAGGCTGAGCGAGCCGCCGCCGTCGCGGGGAAGGTCGAACTGCGGCGCAAGATCGCCTACCTTGAGATCAGCCATATCGATGCCCTTGTTTGTGGTTACGCGCCAAGCCTCATCGATATAATGTCGAGCGGGGATTCGTCCACGATCGAGTTCGTAGAACGGAAAATTGCGTGGATCAGGAGCAACCGCAGCACGAGAAGATCAGATTCAGGCGTGATGAGATCACCGACCTGGGGGCATTCCCGTCCGCGTGCCGTGTGCCGCCGCTCGGCCAGGCGTCGATCGGCCGTGGCGTTCGCATTCTGGCACGGCTGTTCGCTGGCTTTGTTGCCCTTGTTCTGTTGGCCGCCGTCGCGGTGTATATGGTCGGCGTATCGGGCGTCGGCTCCGAACGGTTGCGGACGGAAGCCGAAACGGCCATCGAGAAACTGGCCGGCGTCGACGTCAATGTTGAGGCTGGGCCGGCTCGCCTCACGCTTGACGGGTCGAGTTTCATTGCGCTTCAGGTCAACGATGTCAGCCTCAAGACCGCCGACGGCAAGCCGATGGCCGATGCCGGGCGGGTCCGCTTCGGCATCAGGCTGATACCGCTGCTTTCGGGCGAGGTGCGGCTCACCAGCGCCAGGATTTCCGATGCGCATATCGTGATGGCGGCAATGCCGTCGGGCGGCGACTGGACGGCGGCGCTGCGCAATGAAGATGGCCTCGTCGATCCGGAAAAACTGTCCGAAGCGGTCTTCTCCAACATCAATCACGCACTCGACGCGGTGCGCGAGGATTCGATGCGCCAGATCGACCTCAGCAATGTCGACCTCGTGCTGCCGGAGGCCGGGTCGGTCAAACTGATCAGGATCACTGATGCCTCGGTCTCGCAGTCAGGGCCGGGCGGCATGGAGTTTTCGTCCGACGCCGAAGTCGACAGCAGAATGTTGACGATCGCCGCTTCCGCTACCCGCGACATCGCGACCCGCCGTGTGACCGCACTGGACGCCAGCATGAAGATGGCGGCTGCCGCCGACGCGGCAAGTGCGGCAGGTGGGAAGATGGGCGCGGTCGCCTTGAAGCTGACGGGATCGCAAGGCGGCGGCGAGAATGCATCGCGGCTGACGGCCTCATTGGCGCTCGCCGGCTCCGTGCTCGATCTCGGCCCGCGAGGCTTGCTTCCGGCCGACGTCGACCTCGATGCGACACTTGTCGCCGGCTCGAACAAGATCCAGGTCGACAGACTGCTTTTGAAGACCGGCCGTTCGACATTCGATTTTGCCGGTTCGATCGGCCCGAAGCCGGCCACTGGAAAAGCTGGCGAGGAGCCGTCCTACCGCTACGACCTGACCAGCGACGGTTCGACGCTGGCGCCCTCGGAATCGCCTGAGCCTGCGCTTAATTTCTTTGCCCGCATCGCCGGCGTCTACCAGCCCGAGAGCCACAAGCTCGTCGCCGAGCAGATCGGGATTCGATCCGGGTCCACGAGCGAGGTGCTGGGCACGGCCTCGGTGACATTCGTCGACGGCAAGGCCCCGGGCATATCTGTGGCCCTCAACGTCCACGACATGCCGGTCTCGCATGTCAAGCAGTTGTGGCCATGGTTTTCCGCGCGCAACGCTCGCCTCTGGGTGCTGAAGAACCTGTTCGGCGGCCGCGTCGTCGACGCCAATCTGCAGTTCCAGGTCGTGCCGGGGCGGCTCGGCAACGGCGTTCCGCTTTCAGCGGATGAAGTGTTCGGCCGGTTCCAGATCGAGGGATCGCGCTTCGACACGGCTGGCCGCATTCCGCCGATACGCGATGCCGTCGGCGTCGTCAGCTTCCACGGCAACGATGTCGATATCGCGCTATCCTCGGGCAGTGTCTATATGGCCAGCGGCCGCACGGTGGCGGCAAGCAATGGCACGATGACGGTCAAGGCGGCCAACCGCCCGCCGGTGATCGGCGCCCTGGACATGGATGTGGCCGGCGAGGCACCGGCGATCGCCGAACTGGCGTCCTACGAACCGATCAACGCCATGCGCCATGTCGGCCTGCTGCCGGACGACCTGTCCGGCACGGTGACCGGCCACGTCAAGGCAGACATTCCGCTGCAGTCCGGCGTCGACTCTTCCAAACTCGATTGGCTGGTGGCGCTGGACTACAAGGACCTGTCGCTGGGCAAGTCGTTCGAGGGCCAGACGGTGACGAATGCCGACGGCTCGATCACGGTCGAGCCCGATAAGGCCGTCATCTCCGCCAAGGCACTGCTAAATGGCCTTCCAGCCGAGCTTGACCTGATCGAGCCGCTGGCCAAGGACGGGCCCCCACCCAGCCGCAAAGTGGCGATGGTGCTTGACGACAAGATGCGCGCCACCGCCATGCCCGGCCTGGCGACGCTGCTTTCGGGGACCATCAAGGTTGCGATCGACAAGAACAGCGGCGGCAGCCAGAACGTCTCGGCCGACCTGACCAATGCCAGGCTGGACATTCCCTGGGCCGGCTGGAGCAAGGGGCCTGGCATTCCCGCCAATGTCACCTTCACCTTGACCAAGTCCGGCGACACCACGACGCTGTCCGACTTTGACCTCGACGGAAAGAGCTTCTCGATCGACGGCAGCGTGGTTCTGGTCAAAGGCGCACTGTCATCGGCCCGCTTCAGCAAGGTCACCTTGAACCGGGGCGACGACGTCGCTGTGTCGGTCAAGCGATCGGGCAAGGGCTTTGCGATCGATATCAGCGGCAATGCGCTGGACGCCCGCTCGCTGATCAAGCAATTCACCTCCGATGTCGATACCGCCACCAAGACCACGGGTTCCGACGCGGTTTCCGTCAGTGCCGATGTCAATTTCCTGACCGGCTTCCACAACGAGACACTGTCGAACCTGAAGCTCGACTACAGCGCTGCCGGTTCCAGGGTGAACGGGCTCAAGGTGAGCGCCACGGCAGACTCCGGCGCCGCCATAACCATCAGCAACACGACCGGCGCGGGCCAACGCGCGCTCAACATGAAGTCGGCCGATGCCGGCGCGATCCTGCGCTTTCTCAACATCTATGAACATATGGAGGGTGGTTCGATCACGCTGGCGCTGGCTGGCACCGGCGACGGGCCGATGCGAGGCCAGGTCGATGCCAGCAACTTCTTCGTGGTCAACGAGCCGAAACTTGCCTCGCTCGTGTCGACCACGCCACCTGGCGACAGCCGCAGCCTCAACGAAGCGGTCAAGGGCAAGCTCGACACGTCGCGGGTGATGTTCGAGCGCGGCTTTTCCCAGATCGAAAAGGGCACCGGTTATCTCAAGCTGGCCAATGGCGTTCTGCGCGGCCCGCGCATCGGCACCACCTTTCAGGGCACGCTCTATGATCAGAACAACAATATGGACATGACCGGCACCTTCATGCCGGTCTATGGCCTCAACCGTATTTTCGGCGAGTTGCCGCTGTTCGGCACGCTGCTCGGCAATGGCCGGGATCGCGGCCTGATCGGCGTGACCTACCGGCTCAGGGGCAATGCCAACAAGCCGAAACTGGACGTCAATCCGCTGTCAGTGATCGCGCCCGGGATTTTCAGGTCGATCTTCGAGTACCGATGAGTCAGCGTTCGAATTCGATCCTGGGCGGCTGCTCGTCCGCCCCGACCGCGTTCGTGTCGGTAACCCGATGCGGACGTCCGCGAAGTCGTCCGTCCCTCCGCCGGACGACGCTCCAGAATCACCAGTTGTCGCATTGGTCGTCGCATGACAAAGGAGATGATGCGCGCCAGGTTTCCCATTAAATGGTTGCGTCTTACCTTCGCAGGCGCCGCCCGCGCCTCGATCTGTTCAAAGCCCCATCGTGAATAGGCGCCGGCATAGGGCGCGGTCGTGATCAGCCAAACGGGCTCCCGATCTTCAGCAAGCAACGTATCGATCAACCGTGACGCGATCCCATGGCCACGCGCCTCCTTGGCCACTACGAGCGACCCGAGTTCGCGCGAGCCGTCAGTATGTTTACGCATCTGCACCGCTCCGATGATGCGGCCTTCTGCTACCGCAACCAGGAAGTTCGGCCAATTGATGCCGGTCGGGTTCAGGCGCTCAGAACGCACCAGCGCGCGAATTGCCTGATGGTCTCGCTCGGTCGCACGACGAACGACAATAACCAACTGGTCCATGAAATACGCCTCCTGCACCGCGATCTGATCGCATTTCGGGGGCAGGAAGTAGCAAGAGATGTGTTTCTACCAAATGTCGTTGCGGTCGCGCTTATGTTTCCGCTGGTTGTCGAACGTCTCGAAAGCGGCGGCGGCAAGATAGGTCCGCCTCAATGGGCGTCCGGTGGCGGAGCCTTCGGCGTGACATTGCGCAAAAATGGGACAAGGGCTGTCGCAATGATGAAAGCGACCATGATCACCAGGAACGCATCGGCGTAAGCCATGGTGGACGCCTCACGATAGGCCAGTTGCCAGAGCTGCTTCAGTGACGCGGCATGACCGTCGTCGACTGCACCAGGCAGCTGTCCATAGCGCTGCGCGACGTTGTCGAGGAGGCGCATCGCGGCCTCGTTTTGTGGCGTCAGGTGGGACGCGATCGTGAGGAAATGGAAATTGGTGCGGTAGTTCAGGATCGCACCGCAAATGGCGATGCCGACCGCACCGCCGAGATTGCGCATCGTGTTGAACAGGCCGCTGGCATATTTCAGCCGTTCTGGCGGCAGGCTGCCGAGACCGAGATTGACGCTCGGCGCGACGGCGAAAACCTGCGGGAAACCACGAAAGATTTGCGGCAGGAGCAGTTGCGCGGCGCCCCACTGGCTGGTGATGGCGCTGAAGCTCCACATCGACGCGCCGAAGGATGCAAGCCCGAACATCATCAGCCAGCGTGTATCAAACCGCTTGGCGAGAAAGATATAAACCGGGACACCAACCATCGAAGCGACGCCGGTGGAGAATACGGCCAGCCCGGTCTGCAAGGCGTCATAGCCACGCACATAGCCAAGGAACAGCGGCGTCAGATAGATCGTGGCGAAGATGCCGACACCGGTCACGAACGAGAGGAAGCAGCCGATTGCAAAATTGCGGTTGCCGAAGGCACGGAAATCCACCACCGGCTGCGAATAGGTCAGACTTCGGATGACAAACAGAACCATAGTAATCCCGGCGACCACCGCGCCATTGCGGATTGTTGCATCATCGAACCAGTTCCAGCGCGAGCCCTCCTCGAGAACGTATTCCGCCGTGCCGAGACTGACTGCCATCAACACGATGCCGATGTAGTCGGCGCCCCTCAGCAGCGAGAGATCGGCTTCGTCGATCTTTACGAGGAAGGCGACGAGGATGGTGATGATGGTGCCGGGAACGACGTTGACATAGAACAGCCAATGCCAACTCAGGGTGTCGGTGATCCAGCCGCCAATGACTGGGCCGAGCGTCGGTGCGATCGAAGCGATGCTGCCAACCACCGCCGCTGCATAGACCCGCCTCGGACCCTGGAAATAATGGAACGACGAGGTAAAAACCGTGGGGATCATCGACGCCCCAAGGAGCCCCTGCAGCGCGCGGAAAGCGATCATGCTTTCGATGCTCCAGGCGAGGCCGCAAAGCATGCTGGCCAGCGTGAAGCCGGCAGCCGAGATTGTGAAGAGCCATCTTGTCGAGAACACGCGGGTGAGCCAGCCCGATAGCGGGATAACAATGATTTCCGCCACCAGGTAGGACGTCTGCACCCATCCGATCTGATCCTGGGCGGCCGACAGGCCGCCGCCTATGTCCTGTAGCGACGACGCGACGATCTGGATGTCGAGAAGCGCAATGAACATCCCGACGCACATCACCATGAACGGCAGGATGCTGACGAAGAAGGATTTTGGGGCAGCGCGCTCCGACATGGCGGTCTCAATGCGAGCCGGTATCGACCGTAACCACGGTGGAGAGACCTGGCCGCAGGGCAACTTTCTGCCCCTGATCCGGGTCGATCGTGATCCTGACAGGGACGCGCTGGACGATCTTGGTGAAATTTCCGGTCGCGTTCTGCGCCGGGATGACGCTGAAGATGGCGCCGGTTGCTGGCCCCAGGCTGGAGATGTGGCCCTTGAGCGGCTCATCGGGCGCAACGTCGGTATAGACCGTCGCCGCCTGCCCGTCGGTCATGTTCCGAAGCTGGTCTTCCTTGAAGTTAGCGTCAACCCAGAGTCCCGATGCCGGAACGATCGTCAAGAGATAGCTGCCCGGCGAGACATAGGTGCCGACCTGCGCCAGCCTGTTGCCGACAATGCCGTCGATGGGCGAGCGGATTTCCGTGAAGCCCAGGTCGAGCTGCGCCGTATCGACATCGGCCTTGGCCGCCGCGACCGCGGCTGTCGCTTCCGCAATCTGGGTGTTGAGTACGTCGAGTTGCTGCTTGGCGGCCGCAAGCCCCGCGCGGGAAGCGGCCACCGATGCCTTGGCCTGACCATCTGCCGCGAAGCTTCTCTGGGCGTCCTGCTGCGAACCGGCCCTGGTGCTGGCGAGCACCTGATAGCGTTTCGCATCCTGGGTTGTGAAAACAGCGGCCGCGCTCTTGGCCTCGAGATCGGCCTCGGCTTGCTCGATCACCGAATTCTGCAGCGAAATCTGAGCGCGAAGGTTGTCGAGTGCCGATTGCTGCTGCTGGACCGATGCTTCCGCATGTTCCAACGCCGCCTTGAAGGGCCGGTCGTCGACGCGGATCACGAGCTGACCTGCAGCCACATGCTGGTTGTCCTGGACGAGTATCTCGTCAATATGCCCGGCAACCCTTGGCGCCAGCGGCGTGACGTTGCCGCCGACATAGGCATCATCGGTCGACACGAGAAAGCGGCCGGCCTGCCACCACTGGACACCGTACCACCCGGCAAAGCCTATCGCGATCAGGGCTCCCAACATCAGCAACGGCTTGCGGCGTCTTTTGGCAGGCAAGGGAATCTGGACGGCCGACGGCTGCAACTCGGCCGGGGAGAGAGCCTTGTTCATCTGTTCCGCGCCTCTTCCTGGCTGCGATGAGTCAGCGAGTTGTCGACAAGCGGAAGGCCTGAGCCCTCGCTGCTGAAGCGATATCGCTGCCGCATACGATCGGTAGCCGCAGGCCCCGTCGCCATGGAGAAATCCTCGCTGTCGAGCTCCCTGCCGGTCCGGCGGTCGACCAGAACGGGTTCGGCCCAGCGCCCGTCTGCCCTGTCCACCACCACCAGACTGGGACCTTCAGGCGCCAGATGCCTGTTACCCCAGGCGAGCAAGGCAAGAAGAACCGGGCGAAAATCGCGGGCCTTGGCGGTCAGAACATATTCGTGGCGAATTGGCCGGTCGCAGTAGACACACTTCTCGAACAGCCCGCGCTCAACCAGGCTGTTCAGCCGCCGCGTCAGAATGTTGGGCGCAATGTCCAGGCTCTTTTGAAACTGGTCGAAGCGCGTCAGGCCCTGAAACGCGTCCCGCAAAAGCAGAATGCTCCACCACTCGCCGACGTCATCGAGGCTGCGTGCGATGGGGCAGGGCCGTGTTTCGAAGCTTGTTTTTGCAACCATGGTCAGAAAGTCTCTTTCATAATGAAAGTGACAAATAGCCAAGTAAGTTGCATTATGCAAGTCACCTGGGAGTGATCATGGAAATGGTCGCCAGATTTGGGAAAACGAGATAGATCGAGATCGATTCCCGCGGCGACGACAGACTCCATCGGTGCGCTAGGAAGGGACAGCGGCAGCGCCGCCAATGCATGGCGGCTCCGGGTCGGGAGGCAAAATGCCCGCGACGTGACGTCAGGATGACTTGGTCAGATGCTCGCGTGCTTGCCGAAGAACAGTCTCCGAAAGGTCAGGGTCGCTGACAAACCGCGCAATGGTTGCGGCGCCGATCATCGTTGACAGCATCACCAGAGCCTCGTTCCTGGCATCCTCGGGTAACAGGTCTTCAAGCTGACCGGCAATGGTCTCTGTCATCTCAAGAAAACCGGTCGTCGCCACGTTGCGAACGGCATCTCCGCCCCGCGCCATCTCGCTCCCCAGCGCCACAAATGGGCAGCCGCCGGCCACGTTGTCGCGGTATTCGACCGAAAGGTAGTCCGCAATCGCGGCCCGCAGCCCACCATCGCCGGGCGAAGCTGCCATTGTGCCCTTGATCCGCTCCAGCATCGAACCGATGGCAAGCGCCAGCGATTCCTCGACCACCTGTTCCTTCGATCCGAAGTGCTTGTAGAAACCGCCATGCGTCAGTCCCGCGGCGCCCATGAGGTCGGCCAGGCCGGTCCCGTCAATGCCACCGCGACGGAACTCTTCGGATGCGGCCGCAACGATGCGCTTGCGGGTTTCCGCGGTTTCTTCCTTTGATTTTCTCATGCCGTTCAATCCTTCTCGCGCGGTAACAGACACCTGCTTACTATAGATGCTGGTCGAAATCTAATGGCGGCAGCCTCCTAGCACCAGTGTCCGCGGGGCGTTTGCGCGCCGACGCGCGAAAATCGCAAGGGCGCTTGACATCTTGGATTTCGTATAACATCTAAATTAGATGTCGGGTATCTTCTAAATGGCTCGGCTTTGTGCCCCATCCCAATCCCTTGAAAGGCTGTCATAATGTCCAAAATCATCCTTATTACCGGCGCCAGCAGCGGCTTCGGCGGTGACACCGCGGAGACGCTCGCTCATGCCGGGCACCGTGTCTTCGCCTCCATGCGCGACGTCGCCGGTCGTAACCGGCCCCATGCCGAGGCTCTGCGCGCCAAGGGGATCGAGGTCGTCGAGATTGATGTGACCGACGATAGCTCCGTCGAGCGCGGCGTGGCTTCGGTGCTTGCTCAGGCGGGTTACCTCGACGTCCTCATCAACAACGCGGGCATCGGGTCCGCCGGCATCTCTGAAGCTTTCACCACCGAGCAAGTACGCGCGCTCTTCGATGTGAACGTACTTGGCATCCAACGGACATTGCGGGCCGTCTTGCCGGCGTTCCGGCGCCGGGGTGAGGGGTTGGTGGTGAATATCGGCTCGATCCTCGGCCGGCTGACCTTCCCCTTTTTTGGTCTCTACGGCGCATCAAAGTTCGCGATCGAGGCTTTGACTGAAGGTTACCGCTACGAACTGTCCCAGCTCGGCGTTGACGTGGTCCTCGTCCAGCCGAGCAACTATCCGACGAATATCTTCGCGAGTGCCCAGCAGCCTGATGATTCAGCGCGCAGCATCGCCTATGGCGAGATCGCAGCGATCCCGAACAAGATGGTAGAGACGTTGATGGACCTCTTCCGAGGTGAAAATGCTCCTGATCCACACGACGTGGCTGAGGCCATTGCCCGGATCGTAGAGCTGCCCAATGGCTCGCGCCCGGCGCGCATGGTCGTGGGCCAATCGTTTGGTGCCGACGACATTAACGCTCAAACAGCGCCAATCCAGGCCAAGTTGATTGAAGGTCTCGGTCTGGGCCAGCTCGCCGAGCCAAGCAAGGTCTCGGCAGCGGCTTGAACAGACATTGCGGGCCGGTCTCTAGCCGGCCCGCAATGGGATATGACCACAGCGAAGGTCGATGCGGAGCGACCTGTTCAGACCGGCCGCACCAGAACGTGTTTTTTCTTGCCGAGCGACAGCTTTGCGACCTGTTCCGGACTCATATCCTGACGCGTCACCACCTTGCGGTCGTCGGACACAAGCTGGTCGTTGAGGCGCACGGCGCCGCCCTGGATATGCCGCCGCGCCTCGCCGTTGGACGCGGCAAGGCCGGCAGTGACGAGCAGCGACAAGATGCCGATGCCGCTTTCGAGATCGGCGCTGCCCACCTCGACGGTCGGCAGCGTTTCGGCGAGCGCGCCTTCCTCGAACGTTTTGCGCGCGGTTTCCTCGGCCTCTTGCGCGGCCTCGCGGCCGTGCACGATGGCTGTCGTTTCCGTGGCCAGAACCTTCTTCGCCTCATTGATCTCCGAACCGCCAAGCGCGGCGAGCCGCGCGATCTCGGCCAGCGGCAGGCGGGTGAAGATCTTCAGGAAACGCTCGACGTCGGCGTCCTCGGTGTTGCGCCAGTACTGCCAGAAATCATAGGGCGAGAAGAGATCGCCGTTCAGCCAGACCGCGCCCTTGGCCGATTTGCCCATTTTGGCGCCCGACGATGTCGTCAGCAGCGGCGTGGTCAGGGCGTAGAGCTGCGGCGTGCCCATGCGGTGGCCGAGATCGACGCCGTTGATGATGTTGCCCCACTGGTCCGAGCCGCCCATCTGCAGCCGGCAGCCGTAGCGCTTGCTGAGCTCGACAAAATCATAGCCCTGCAGGATCATGTAGTTGAATTCGAGGAACGACAGCGATTGCTCGCGCTCGAGCCTGAGCTTGACGCTGTCGAAGGTCAGCATGCGGTTGACCGAAAAATGCCGGCCGACATCGCGCAGGAACTCGACATAGTTGAGCTTCATCAGCCAGTCCGCGTTGTTGACCATGATCGCCTCGTTGCGACCATCGCCGAAACGCAGGATGCGGCCAAAGATGCGCTTGATGCCCTCGATATTGGCGGCGATCGCCTCGGGCGTCAAAAGCTGGCGCTGGTCGTCGCGGAAGGAAGGATCGCCGATCATCGAGGTGCCGCCGCCCATCAGGGCGATCGGCCGGTGGCCGGTCTCCTGCAGCCAGTAGAGCATGGTCGCCGAGATCAGATTGCCGATATGCAGGCTGGTCGCCGTCGCGTCATAGCCGACATAGGCGGTCACCGTCTCCTTGGCGAAAAGCTGGTCGAGGCCGGCCTCATCCGAAACCTGGTGGATGAAACCGCGCTCGCTCATGATGCGCAGGAAGTCGGACTTGAAGGCGGACATTGTTTCTTTCCCGAAAGCGCCCGGCCGAATGCGGCTCGGACATGCATGAAGGCGGGCGTTTAGCACTCAAGCGCGATCAGCAAAAGTGGTTTCCGGTTTTGCGTCCGATCGTGCGTTGGAAGGGTGGCGCGATCAGCAAAAGTGGAATCCGGTTGTGAGCGCGCTCCCTATTAGTTGAAACAGCGCGAGCTCGCCTTCCGGCGCGAATGCTTGCGTCATCGTTTCGGCTGGCGTAATGAGGCGCCGCGCCAACGGGTCCTTGCAGTCTTCGCCCGCTGGAACGGCACCGCACGGCATCCACCAAATGCCATATCCTGTGACAGAGCCCCGACGCGACATGCCGGAGATATCCATCGTCATTCCTTGCAGGAACGAGGCGGCGAACCTGCCGCTCCTGCTCGACGAGATCGGCGCCGCGATGGCTGGGCGCGACTTCGAGGTGATCGTCGTCGACGACGGATCGACCGACGAGACGTCAGCGGTGCTTGCGGCCGAGGCGGCGCTTCGCCCGTTTCCGCTGCGTCACCTCAGGCACCAGAAATCCGCCGGCCAGTCGCTCTCGGTGCGCTCCGGCGCCTGGGCGGCGCGCGGCACTATCGTCGCCACGATCGATGGCGACGGCCAGAACGACCCGCAATACATTCCGGTGCTCGTCGACGCGTTGCGGCAAGCCGGTCCCGATTTCGGCGCGTCGCAGGGACAGCGCCTGAAGCGCCGCGACAGCAAGATCAAGCAACTGGCTTCTCGTTTCGCCAACTGGCTGAGAAACGCGATCCTGCATGACGAGACCCGCGACACCGGCTGCGGCCTGAAGGCGATCCATACGGATATCCTCAGGAAATTGCCGTTCTTCGATGGCACGCACCGCTTCGTTCCGGCGCTGGTCATCCAGGAAGGATATCGCGTCGTTCATTGCGACGTCGTCGACCGTTCGCGCCGTCACGGCAAGTCGAATTACGGCATTTTCGACCGCGGCCTGCAGGGCGCGCTCGATCTCGTTGGCGTCTGGTGGCTGCGCCGCCGGCGTCGCAGAATGCCCAAGGCAGAGGAAATCAGGCATGGCTAACGTGCTTCAGGAATTGGCGACGTGGTTCCATCAGGTTTTCGTCAAACAATTCGACGCCTGGGTTCTGCTCGGCTTTGTCGCCCAGTTCTTCTTCTCCATGCGCTTCGTGGTGCAGTGGATCGCGTCGGAAAGAGCCAAGCGCAGCGTCGTGCCGATCGCCTTCTGGTTCTTTTCGCTAGGCGGCGGCGGCCTGCTGCTGGTCTACGCCATCCAGCGCGAGGATCCGGTGTTCATCGCCGGCCAGAGTTTGGGCATGTTCATCTATATCCGCAATCTCTGGCTGATCGCCAATGAGCGCAAGGCGGCGATGACGAAGGTCGACTGAGAAATCCGTCTCATCAGGGCAAGTGATCCGGTGGCTGAATGAACAGGAACATCCTCTTTCTCTTCCTGTTCAGTCTGTTGATGACGGTTTGCGGGCTGGCGACCATGCCGCCGCTCGATCGCGACGAACCGCGTTTCGTTCAGGCCACCAAGCAGATGGTCGAGACCGGCGACTATGTCGACATCCGCTTTCAGCAAGCTTCCCGCTACCAGAAGCCGATCGGCATCTACTGGCTGCAATCGGCGGCTGTCGCGCTGAGCGGAAAGGGCGCCGAAGCGCCGATCTGGGTGTATCGCCTGGTCTCCGCCCTGGGCATTGCCATCGCTGTCGCGGCGATCGCCTGGACAGGCGCCAATCTTTTCGGAACCAGCGCCGGTTTGGCCGCCGGCCTGGTGATGGCTGCGATCTTTGCGACCGCTTTCGAGGGGCGCGATGCCAAGACCGATGCAATGCTGCTGGCCTGCTGCGTGCTGGCGCAAGGCGCACTGGCGCAGATCTATGTGGCCTCGCGCCGCAACGAAGCGATCGCCAACCATCTGCCATGGATATTCTGGGCGGCTCAGGGCGCGGCGATCCTCATCAAGGGGCCGATCGCGCCGCTGCTTTCGACTCTGACCGTCGTCGTGCTGTTCGCCTTCGAGCGGGACTGGCGCTGGCTGTCGAAGTTGAAGGCCGCGCGGGGGCTCGCTCTGGTGTTGCTGATCGTGCTGCCCTGGCTCATCCTCATCACCTGGAAAAGCGGCGGCGCTTTCCTGCAGCAGGCCGTCGGCAAGGATATGCTCGGCAAGGTCGCGCAGGGCGAGGAATCGCATGGGCTTCCGCCCGGCTTCTACATGCTGACCTATTCGCTGTTCATGTGGCCCTTCGGCCTGATTGCCGTCGGCGCCGGGCTTCAGGCCCTCAATCGTCTGCGCGATGATCCGCGCCTTCGCTTCTGCCTTGCCTGGTATATCCCCTTCTGGCTTCTGTTCGAGCTGATCCCCACCAAACTGCCGCATTATGTCCTGCCGGCCTATCCCGGCATGGCGCTGCTGGTCGGCTGGCTTTTGACGTTGCAGCCGCAAGAGGCGAATGCGCCGCTCAGGCGCTGGCAAAATTGGCTGTGGTGGGCGACCGCCTTTGGCTTCGTGCTGGTCACGGCGGGCCTTGCCGTGCTCTGCGTGGCCGCGCCCATCCACTTTGCCGGCACCTTCTCGTGGTGGAGCATTCCGGCTGCCGCCGCGGCACTCGCGGCCGGCTATCTCGGCTTCTCCCGGCAACTGCAGGTGCCGATCGGCCGTATCGGGGCAATCGCGATTTGTGCGGGCGTTGCCTATGCTTTGCTGTTCGGTGTCATCGCGCCGTCATTGAAACCGATTTGGATGAGTCCTCAGATTGAGGCTGCGGTTCGTGCGAATCGTCCCTGTGAGACGACGGTGCTCGCCTCCGCGGACTATCACGAACCAAGCCTGGTATTTTTGGTAGGCACGAACACGATTCTGACCGATGTCGATGGGGCTGCACAACATCTGCTTGCCGATCCTGCCTGCGCGCTGGCGCTGGCGCCGATCGGGGAAGAAAAAACGCTGGACGGCCTTCTGGCAGGACAGTCGGCGAGCCGTGTCGCCCGGATCGACGGCATCAATTATTCGTCGGGAGAAAAACTGTCGCTCGGCCTCTACCGTATGGCGAAATGACGGCGCTGCGACGATCGTTGCGAGCCTCGCATGCTGGTGAGATCTCCGGTGCCTGCGGCTGCCGTGCTCGGTCGATCGCTAGACAATTTCCGTGATACCGCCCAGATCGTCGCAAAGCGCCTTGTCACCCGTGCCCCGCATTATCCGCAGATCCTGTGGTCGATTTGGGCCGTGGCCTGGCTTTTGCTGACCATAGCGGTGTTGATCCGTTTCGACGATGAGGCGGGGAAGTTGTGGGGGCGGTGGTCCGCCGGCTTCATCGATCTCACCGACTTTTTTACTGTCTTTGGCCTGGGCGGCTGGTACCTCATTCCGTCGGCACTCCTGCTGCTGGCCGCAAATCTGACGGACTGGCGCAGCCTTTCCAGGCGATCGCTGATGCTCCTCTATAACTGGACCTGCCTTGCTTTTCTGATGCTGAGCGCCGTTGGCCTTTCCGGCCTGACCGTCAATTTGTTGAAATATGGCATTGGCCGGGCGAGGCCGGTCTATTTCAACCACCTCGGCGATTTGTCGCTGCATCCTTTCGCCATGGATGCGCGCTTCGCCAGCTTCCCGTCCGGCCATGCCACGAATATGGGGGCTGTGTTCGCCATCGTGCTGCTCTTGTTTCCGGAACGCAAATATATCGCATTGGCGCTCGCTTTGTGGGTGGCATCGACGCGGATCTTTGTCGGCGCGCACTATCCGAGCGACACCGTCGCCGGCTTCGGCCTTGGCTGCGCCATCGCCGTGGCTTGTGCGCTGGTCTTCGCCCGGCTTGGATTTATCTTCCGTCGAACGACGGTCGGATTGCCGGTTCGCAAGAGGACGTTTCGGCTGCTATGGCCAAGCCGAAAGCCGGATCGTTCCGGCACCGCGCAACAAGCAAATTTTGGGCTTCAAGCCACACTATAGCGCCGCTCATCCTGGCAACGCAGGTGACGTAGCACTTTGCTGGCAGGGCATGGATTCGGGCTCCGAATGCTCGTAAGATTACACTTTTCTGGCTGTGGCCCTGCTTGTGATGCTCCGTCGGTCTCTCGGCAATTTTCGTGATACGTTCAAGATAATACGAAGGCGCTTTGTCGCACGTCCGGCCAATTATCCACAATTCCCCTGGCCAGTCCTGGTGGGCGTCTATCTGCTTTTGACCGCTGCCAGCATGGTTTTCCTGGATGGTATTGCCGTCAGTTGGCGGGACCGCTGGCCGAACGGCTTTGTCGCGGTCGCCAACGATTTCACCAGTTTCGGTTTGGGCGGCTGGTATCTCATCCCGCCCCTGGTGCTGTTCGTGCCGGCCAATCTGCTGGACTGGAGGGCTCTTTCAAGACGTTGGCGCTTGGTCGCATACAACTGGACCTGCTTCGCCTTCTTCGTGCTGAGCGCCGCCGGTTTGTCAGGGCTGACGGTGACGGTCCTGAAGCACGTTTTCGGCCGTGGCCGGCCGGTCCTGGACCTGGGGTTGTTCTCGTTCCGCCCATTCGAGTTCGACCCGTATTTCGCCAGTTTCCCGTCCGGCCATGCAACGAATGTGGGCATGCTTGCGGCTGTGGTGATCCTTCTTTACCCGGCATGGGGGAAATACGTTGTTCTGCCCCTCACCATGTGGATAGCGGCGACGCGGATTGTGGTCGGCGCGCACTATCCAAGCGATACGATCGCTGGCTTCGGCCTCGGCATCGCTTGCACCATCGTTACGGCGACGATCTTTGCCCGGCTCGGTTTCATCTTCCGGCAAACGGCGGCGGGGCTGCCAGTCCGCAAGAAGACATTCAGGCTGCTCGCGGCAGGGCGGAAGCCGGCAAGCCCGCCGCGGATGCCTTTCCCGGAGGCAGCCGGCTCCTGAGAGGCGCTACTTGATATCCAGTCCACCCCAGGATCGCACCATGCGGGCCATATCTCTTGCGGTAGAACCTTCGCTCGCGGTCTGACCTTCACTCTCCAGCCCCTCGGCGACACCGACGCGGTCGGCGGTTGGCCGGTTCTGGCTGACCTTCCACTTGCCGCTGATATCCGTGATCTCGATTTCCAGCCCGACAATGCCCTTGATCTGCGACTGGATGAAGGCCGGCGGCGCATCGGTCACAGCCCAGGGCGCTTCGCGGGCGCCTTCCTGCAACACTGTCAGGTCGGAAATCTGCTGCGCCAGCCAGTCCCCATCCTCGATCACCTTGACCATGCCGCGCACCTGGACGATGGCGTAGTTCCAAGTCGGCACGACCTTGCCGGTCTCGCGCTTGGTCTCATACCAGGATGGCGTCACATAGGCATCGGTGCCCTGAAAGACGACCAGCACGGGTGAGAATGGATTGTCGGCCAGCAGGCGCCACTGCGGATTGGCCTTGGCCAGATGCGCGCGCAGCCTGCCCTTCGGCGGCACATCTGCGTTGGGCAGGGAGGGGGCATCGAGCAGGAAGGGGATCGCATTAGCGATTGGCCCCTCGGCGCCATTGGAGATCAGCAGCCCGAGCGGGTGCGCCCGTACCAGCCCGTGCAGGATTTCCTGCCGCGTCTCCTGGAAATGGGGAGGCTGGTACATCGGATCCGCTTCTATCTCAACCGCTTCGGCCGTGGGTCGGACAATTCGCCGGCGAGCCGCCGATCGAGATAGCCCGCGCATTCCTCGAGCAGAAGCTCAGCGTCATTGGAAAAGAAATGGTTGGCGCCGGGCAGGGTCTTCTGGGTGATGGTGATGCCCTTTTGCGTATGCAGCTTGTCGACCAGCCCCTGCACATCCTTGGGTGGCGCCACCTTGTCGGCATCGCCATGGATGATCAGGCCGGAAGACGGGCAAGGCGCCAGGAACGAGAAATCATAGGTGTTGGGCTGCGGCGCGATCGAGATGAAGCCTTCGATCTCCGGCCGGCGCATCAGAAGCTGCATGCCGATCCATGAACCGAACGAATAGCCGGCGACCCAGCAGCTTTTGGAATCCGGATGCAGCGACTGCACCCAGTCGAGTGCCGCGGCCGCATCCGACAATTCGCCGGTGCCATGGTCGAATTCACCCTGGCTGCGGCCGATGCCGCGGAAATTGAAGCGAAGCGTGGTGAAATCCCGCTTCTGGAACATATAGAAGAGGTCGTAGACGATCTTGTTGTTCATCGTGCCGCCGAACTGCGGGTGCGGATGCAGCACAATGGCAATCGGCGCGCTCTTTTCCTTGGAGGGCTGGTAGCGACCCTCCAGGCGGCCGGCCGGACCGGTGAAAATGACCTCAGGCATAAAATACTCCAATTGCATAAGAATGCGCGGCGCCGAAACAACTCTTCCTCTGGCCCCCAGCCTTTCCCAGGCCTTGACGCAGGGCGAGCGTCTTCTTAGAAGCTAGTTTAGAATTGTTCAAAACTGAGTGGCCAAAAAATCATGGCTCGGCCACCCACGCCGCAAGCCGCGTAAATAGGACGGCTTGCCTTGCAATTTCAAGGAAATAACGCGCTATCCTCGCGGAATGGCTCTTGAGGGACCGATCGAAACTAAAAATGGCAGGAACACGCGCCTATCTCGACTACAATGCCAGCGCGCCGCTGCTGTCCACGGCGCGTGACGCAATGATTACCGCGCTTGATGTCGCTGCCAATCCCTCGTCGGTCCATGCCGAGGGCCGCGCCGCACGGCGGCTGATCGAGAATGCAAGGCGCGACGTCGCCGCCCTGGTCAATGCCAGACCCGAGCATGTCGTGTTCACATCCGGAGCGACGGAAGCCGCTTCGACGCTGCTGACCGCTGATTGGCAGATGGGCCGCGGCACCGTGCGCATGAGCCAGGTCTATGTCTCGGAAGCCGACCATCCCTGCATCCTGAATGGCGGGCACTTCCCGGCAGTCCAAGTGACGCGCATCGGCGTTGACGCCAACGGCATCGCCGATTTGACGGCTTTGGCGGCGGCCCTCGGCAGTCATGGCAAGACCGACGGCTTGCCGCTGGTTGCGATCCATGCCGCCAACAACGAGACCGGCGTCATCCAGCCAGTCGGCCGCATTGCCGAGATCGTCAAGGCGGCGGGCGGCATCCTCGTCGTCGACGCCGTGCAGGCAGCGGGCCGCATTCCGATCGACATGTCAGCGGGTTATGCCGATTATTTGATTCTGTCCTCGCATAAGATCGGCGGCCCCAAGGGCGTTGGCGCCATTGTCGCGGCCTCCGACCTGATGATGCCCCGGCCTTTGATCACCGGCGGTGGCCAGGAAAAAGGCCATCGAGGCGGCACCGAGAACCTGGCCGCAATTGCGGGTTTTGGCGCGGCCGCGCGGGAAGCCCTGATCGGATTGAAGAGCATCGATGCGGTGGGTCGGCGCCGCGACGAGATCGAGGCCATCGTGAAAACGCTGGCGCCGGATGCGGAAATCTTTGGAACCGGCGCGCCGAGGCTTGCCAATACGACATTCTTCGCTATTGCGGGCATCAAGGCCGAGACGGCGCAGATCGCCTTCGATCTGGCCGGTGTGGCGTTGTCGGCCGGTTCAGCCTGCTCGTCTGGCAAAGTTGGTCCAAGCCATGTGCTGAAGGCTATGGGGCATAGTGACAGCCTTGGCGCCCTGCGCGTGTCCATCGGTCACGCAACCGGCGCCGAGGACATCGAACTGTTCCGGACCGCGCTGGCGGGTATCGCGTCGCGCAGGGCGGGCAGGGAAAAAGCTGCTTGAGGGCGGCCGGAGCATCGAACCGAAAAGTGTGAAGCGGTTTTCGGTTCGATGCTCGAAGAAAAAGGAATACGGGGGCCGCAAAGGCCTGGTAGAGCCGTGCGTTTCATGCTGGCCGGGTGAATTTCCGGCGGAGGCGCACTATATGGAACTTACGCCGCCTCGGAGCGCACATGGCTGCTCGTTAGCGGTGCCATAGTTTGAAAACTGTCGGGCCTTGACCCCGGCGTGGATGGAGAACGCATATGCCTGCTGTGCAGGACACGATCGATCGGGTCCGAAAGATCGACGTCGACCAATATAAATATGGATTCCAGACCGAAATCGCGATGGACAAGGCCCCCAAGGGCCTGAGCGAAGACATCATCCGTTTCATTTCGGCCAAGAAGGACGAACCGTCCTGGATGCTCGAATGGCGTCTGGGGGCCTATCGGCGCTGGCTGACGCTGGACGAGCCGACCTGGGCGCGCGTCCACTATCCGAAGATCGATTTCCAGGACATCTATTATTACGCGGCGCCCAAGAGTACGCCCGGCCCGACCTCGCTCAGCGATGTCGATCCCGAACTCTTGAAGGTCTATGAAAAGCTCGGCATTCCGCTGAAGGAACAGGAAATCCTCGCCGGCGTGCAGAAGACCGACGTGTCGGAATTCGAGGAGGCCAGCGACAACGTCTACAAGTCGGGCCGCGTCGCTGTCGACGCGGTGTTCGATTCCGTCTCCGTCGTCACCACCTTCAAGAAGGAACTGGCGCAGGCCGGCGTCATCTTCTGCTCGATCTCGGAAGCGATCCGCGAGCATCCTGAACTGGTGCAGAAATATCTCGGCTCGGTCGTGCCGACCTCCGACAATTTCTACGCCACGTTGAATTCGGCCGTGTTCACCGACGGCTCCTTCGTCTTCGTGCCCAAGGGCGTGCGCTGCCCGATGGAACTGTCGACCTATTTCCGCATGAACGAGAAGAATACCGGCCAGTTCGAGCGCACGCTGATCATCGCCGAGGAGGGGGCTTACGTCTCCTATCTCGAAGGCTGCACGGCGCCGCAGCGCGACGAGAACCAGCTTCACGCAGCGGTGGTCGAACTGGTCGCGCTCGACGATGCCGAGATCAAATATTCGACCGTGCAGAACTGGTACCCCGGCGACGCCGAGGGCAAGGGCGGCATCTACAATTTCGTCACCAAGCGTGGCGACTGCCGTGGCGACCGTTCGAAGATTTCGTGGACACAGGTCGAGACCGGCTCGGCCATCACCTGGAAATATCCGAGCTGCATCCTGCGCGGCGACGATTCCAGCGGCGAGTTCTATTCGATCGCCGTATCGAACGGCTACCAGCAGGTCGACTCGGGGACCAAGATGATCCATCTCGGCAAGAACACGTCGAGCCGCATCATCTCCAAGGGCATCGCCGCCGGCTTCTCGCAGAACACCTATCGCGGCCAGGTCTCGGCGCACCGCAAGGCGGCCAACGCCCGCAACTTCACCAACTGCGATTCTTTGCTGATCGGCGACCAGTGCGGCGCACACACCGTACCTTACATGGAAGCCAAGAACTCGACGGCGCAGTTCGAACACGAAGCGACGACGTCGAAAATTTCCGAGGACCAGAAGTTCTACGTCATGCAGCGTGGCATCCCCGAGGAAGAGGCGATCGCGCTGATCGTCAACGGCTTCGTCAAGGACGTCATCCAGCAGCTGCCGATGGAATTCGCGGTCGAGGCGCAGAAGCTGATCGGCATCAGCCTCGAGGGCTCGGTCGGCTGACCGGACAAGATATTCAGGAAAGAAAAAATGCTTGAAATCAGAAACCTGCATGCCCGCATCGTCGATGACGGCACCGAGATCATCCGCGGCCTGAACCTGACGGTGAAAGCCGGCGAGGTTGCCGCGATCATGGGCCCGAACGGCTCGGGCAAGTCGACGCTGTCCTATATCCTTGCCGGGCGCGAGGACTATGAGGTGACCGAAGGCGATATCCTCTACAACGGCCAGTCGATCCTTGAAATGGATCCGGCCGAGCGCGCGACAGCGGGCATCTTCCTGGCGTTCCAGTATCCGATGGAGATACCGGGCGTCGCGACGATGGAATTCCTGAAAGTGGCGATGAACGAGCAGCGCAAGGCGCGCGGCGAAGACCCTTTGAAGATCCCGGAATTCCTGAAGCGCGTGAAGGAGGCGGCCGCGTCGCTCAACATGGACATGGCGATGCTGAAGCGGCCGCTCAACGTCGGCTTCTCCGGCGGCGAGAAGAAGCGCGCCGAGATCCTGCAGATGAAGCTCCTGGAGCCGAAGCTCTGCGTGCTCGACGAGACCGATTCAGGTCTCGACATCGATGCGCTGAAGATCGTCTCGGACGGTGTCAACGCCCTGCGCTCGCCAGACCGCGCCATCGTCGTCATCACCCATTACCAGCGACTGCTCGAACACATCGTACCGGACTCGGTGCACGTGCTTTACAGGGGTCAGGTGATCAAGTCCGGCGACAAGTCGCTGGCGCTCGACCTCGAAGCCAATGGCTATGCCGGCGTGATCGGCGAAGCCGCGTGAGATGCCAGAAGGCCAGGCAAGCAAGGCGATACTGATGAATATGCACACTCAACCCCAGCGGACCCCGGCGGAGACGGCGCTGATCGACGCCTTCGGCGAGCGGCTGTCGCTGCTGCCCGGCGACGGCGCGGTGATGCTGAAGCGCGACGACGCCATCGAGGCGATCAAGCACGGCCTGCCGACGCGGCGCATCGAATCCTGGCACTACACCGATTTGCGCCGGCTGCTGAACGTGGTGCCGGACTTCGATCTGGCTGCCGCCGCGAAAGCCATTTCGCCGATCGTTGAGGGTTCCGCCATTCTGCCGGTGCTGAACGGCGTGTCGAGCGCGAAGCCTCCCGTTATCGAAGGCGTGACTGTCCAGCGCCTGTCGGAGAAGCTCACCGACGGCAGCGTAGCCCCCGGGCTCGATCCGTATGGAACCGATGACGCCATCGGCGCGCTGAACACCGCCTTCGTCGCCGACGGTTATTTCGTCGACATCGCCGACGGCGCCGAGCTGGAAAAGCCGCTCGAACTGCAGAATTTGCAGGCTGGCGGCCAGACCCATGTGCGTCTGCTGACGCGCGTCGGCGTCGGCGCCAAGGCTGTCATTGTCGAGCGTCAGACGGGCGAGGGCGCGGCACTGGTCAGTTCGGTCAGCCAGCTCGTGCTTGGCGAAGGCGCCGAGGTGACATGGCTGATCGTCCAGGAGCAGCCGGACACGGCAACGCATCTTGCCCAGTTCAAGGCGCATCTCGGCAAGAACTCGAAACTGACATTGTTCGTCATGAACGCCGGCGGCAAGCTTGTGCGCCAGGAGGTCGTCGTCAGGACGACAGGCGAGGGCGCTGATTTCACGCTGCGCGGCATCAACCTGCTCGCCGGCGACACGCATACCGACGTCACCATGGTGCTTGACCACGCCGTGCCGCATACGACTTCAACGGAAGTGATCCGCAACGTGGTGACAGGCAAGGCGCGCGGCGTCTTCCAGGGACGCATCAACGTCCACCAATATGCGCAGAAGACCAACGCCAAGATGGCCTGCAACACGCTGCTGCTGTCGGACGATGGCGAGTTCTCGACCAAGCCGGAGCTGGAGATCTTCGCCGACGATGTCGTCTGCGGTCACGGCGCGACCGTCACCGAGATCGACCACAACCATCTCTTCTACCTGATGGCGCGCGGCATCGACGAGAAGACCGCGCGGGGACTGCTGGTGAAAGCCTTCGTCGCCGAGGTGATCGAGGAGCTGGACGACGAGGCCATCGTCGAGGCGCTGGAAGCGCGGCTCGACGATTGGTTTTTGACGCACGGGTAAGCGCCTGACCTTCTCCCCTTGTGGGTCCGAAGGACGGGCGAGGCAAGTGGCTCGCCCCCGGGGCAGTGGATCGGCGCTCAGCGCCGAGACGGACAAGGGTGTTGGAAGGATCGCGGCCTTGGCCGACAAGGACTTCGAAATGGACCAGAAAGTCGAAAACATCCCCTATGACGTCGAGGCAATCCGCCGCGACTTCCCGATCCTGTCGCGTGAAGTCTACGGCAAGCCGCTGGTCTATCTCGACAATGGCGCTTCGGCACAGAAGCCGCAGGCCGTGCTCGACGCCATCCAGCACGCCTATTCCCAGGAATACGCCAACGTCCATCGCGGCCTGCATTTCCTGTCCAATGCGGCGACGGATGCCTATGAAAAGGCGCGCGAGACGGTGCGCCGTTTCCTCAATGCCCCCAGCACAGACAACATCGTCTTCACCTCCAACACCACTTCGGCGATCAACACGGTCGCCTATGGCTACGGCATGCCCAATATCGGCGAGGGCGACGAAATCGTCCTGTCGATCATGGAGCACCATTCCAACATCGTGCCCTGGCATTTCATCCGCGAGCGGCAGGGCGCCAGGCTGGTCTGGGTGCCGGTCGACGATCTCGGCGTCTTCCACATCGAGGAGTTCGAAAAGCGGCTGACCGACCGCACCAAGCTGGTCGCCATCACCCAGATGTCAAATGCGCTGGGCACGGTGACACCGATCAAGGAGATCGTGCGCATCGCGCATGCGCGCGGCATTCCGGTGCTGGTCGACGGCAGCCAGAGTGCTGTCCATTTGCCGATCGACGTGCAGGATCTTGACTGCGATTTCTTCGTCTTCACCGGCCACAAGGTCTACGGCCCCTCGGGCATCGGCGTGCTCTACGGCAAGAAGGACATTCTCGCGGGCATGCGCCCGTTCATGGGCGGCGGCGAGATGATCGAGGAAGTGACGGAGGACATCGTCACCTACAACGAGCCGCCGCACCGTTTCGAGGCCGGCACGCCGCCGATCGTGCAGGCGATCGGCCTGGGCGCAGCGCTCGACTACATGGAAAAGATCGGCCGCGAGCGCATCGCCGCCCACGAGGCCGACCTGAAGGACTATGCGCATGAGCGGCTGAGAAGCATCAATTCGCTGCGCATCTTCGGCGATGCGCCGGGCAAGGGCGCCATCATTTCCTTCGAACTGCAGGGCATCCATGCCCATGACGTGTCGATGGTGATCGATCGGCAGGGCGTTGCGGTGCGCGCGGGCACCCATTGCGCCCAGCCGCTGTTGAAACGCTTTGGCGTAACCTCCACATGCAGGGCATCGTTTGGCATGTATAATACCAGGGCCGAAGTCGATGCTTTGGCGGATGCGCTCGAAAAAGCGCGAAAGTTCTTCGGGTGACGATCATGGACGATGCACGCCATACCGCTGAGACCACTTCGGAAACGGCCACCAATGCCGTGGTCTCCGCCTCCGCTATTCCCGCCGATGAACTGGCGCGGCTGACCGACGACATCGTCTCGGCGCTGAAGACGGTCTATGACCCGGAAATTCCCGCTGACATCTACGAACTCGGCCTCGTCTACAAGATCGACATCGAGGACGACCGCTCGGTCAAGATCGACATGACACTGACCGCGCCCGGCTGCCCGGTGGCCGGCGAAATGCCCGGCTGGGTGGAAAATGCCGTCGGCGCCGTCGAAGGCGTGTCCGGCGTCGAGGTCAACATGACCTTCGACCCGCCCTGGTCGCCCGACCGCATGTCGGAAGAGGCGCAGGTGGCGGTTGGCTGGTATTAGAGGGCGCACTTGCGCCAGGTAGAAAACTTCACCATTTTAGGTGAGGAATCATTCGGCAGGCCTTGAACCTGCACAGAATGGAGAAGGAAAATATGGGACGCTTCGCCGTCATCACGATGACCGAAAAGGCCGCCGACCGGGTGCGCGAGATCGTGGCCACGCGTGAAAACGCGCATGGCATTCGCCTCGGTATCAAGAAGGGCGGCTGCGCCGGCATGGAATATACGGTCGACCTGGTGACCGAGCCCAACACCAAGGACGACCATATCGAGCGCGACGGCGCCCATGTCTATGTCGCGCCGGAGGCGGCACTTTTCCTGTTCGGCACCGAGATGGATTTCGAGCAGACGACGCTGCGCACCGGCTTCACCTTCAGGAACCCGAACCAGAGCTCGGCCTGTGGCTGTGGCGAATCCGTCGAACTGAAGCCGGCCGACCTGAAGGCCTTGGCCGAGGCGCGCGCTTCGGCCTGAGCTTTTCTTCGCCCCGTTTACGGGGAGAAGGGACTTAGTCCACCCACATCCCCGTTCGCTTGTGCCAGTCAGCGATCGACTCCTCAGGATAGACTTCGAAAACCTTGTCGCCTTTGCCGATGTCGGGCTCGACCCAGTTTGCCTTGTATTTCAGCATCAGATGCACCTTCTCCGGCGGCTTCGGCAACTCGCTGTCGATCGCCGAGGCGAAGGGATGCACCAGCTCCGGCCAGGTCGGATCGTAGAGCCAGAGTGCGGACCCACATTTCCTGCAGAAATTACGCTCGCCTGACGAGATCTCGCATTGCGGATGCTCGTCATCCTCGATCTCGGCCCGGTAGACGCCGAGATTGCGTTTGCCGATTATCTTCAGCGTCTCGTAGTCGGCGCCGAGATTGATGGCGAAGCCGCCACCGCCCTGCTGCTTGCGGCAGATCGAGCAGTAGCACAGCATGAACGGCACCGGCGTGTGGCTTTCCACCTCGAAGCGGACGGCATTGCACCGGCAGGACCCTTTGAGCAGTAGCGGCATGGCAAAACTCCGACGAATTGGCTCTCAACCTGTCAGCATGGTTTTGGTTGCGGCGATGACAAGACCAAATCCCGATGACATGATCACGATATGGACAATGAACGCATCGCCGAGCTTTTCGAGGGGCTCGGCCCGGTCAGCATACGCAAGCTGTTCGGCGGCAAGGGGATCTATTTCGACGGCGTCATCGTCGCGATCGTTCTGCGCGGCGAACTGTTGCTGAAGGCTGATGCCGAAAGCGCGCCCGATTTTGAAGCCGCCGGCTGCCGGCAATGGACTTATACCGGCTCGCGGCACGGCAAGCTGGTCTCGATGCCCTATTGGAGCATTCCCGACAGCGCTTTCGACGACCCGGACGAGATGGCGGTCTGGGCGCGCCGGGCCTACGACGCGGGACGGCGGGCCGGAAAGTGATTTGCGCCGCCGGCCACAGGCAAAAAATTCGGATTTGAATCCTCACCCTTGTCCCAGCGCTCAAGTCACTTCTTGCGCTTTGGGCACAAGGGCCAGCGCTTCGGCAAAGGCCACCGCCGTGAAGGCCGGCGCAAGCTCGGCGCTTTCGCTGGCAAGCATCGCTGCGGCAGCGCCTTCGCGCAGCGCCGCACGCAGTGTCTGGCCGTGGAGCAGGGCAGCTACGGTGGCACCGGCGAGCGCGTCGCTGGCACCGGCGGCATCCACGATTTTTCGCGTCGGGGGCAGGATCGAGAAAGCGCCGGCCTCATCGAAGCCTAGCACCAAACCATCGCCCGCCATCACCACGCCGCTTCTGAGGCCGGCGCGCCTCAACCCGCCGACGAGGTCTTGATCCGTGGCGTCGGCGCCGGCCAACGCGATGGCCTCGCGCCGATCCATGACGGCCAGCGCCAGGCTGCCGAGCACCGGTGCCAACCGCAGCGCCTTGTCCGGCGAAACGGCGATGGCGAAGATGGGCTTGCCGGCGGCGAGACCCACCAGCCGCTCAAGTGCTGCGGACGGCAGGTTCGCATCGCATAGGATTGCATCCGCGGCGGTGATCGCCTCGCGCACCTTGGCGCGGCGGATCTGCTTGGGCAGCGCCAGGTCGTAGAGCGCCATGTCGGCAATGCCGGCGATCGGCGCGCCGTCGCGGTCGAGCAGCACAGTGTGGCTGGGCGTCGCGCGGTCGAGGAACACCGCCGACAAATCGGCAATGCCTGCCGCGGCGATGGCCCTTGAAACCGTGTCGGCCAGCGCATCGCCGCCGCGCACCGAAAGCAGCGAGCCGGAGGCGCCGCGTCGCATGGCGCAGCAAAGCGCGTTGAACGCATTGCCGCCGACATCCTCACGCATGGTACCGGGGTTCGACGCGGCTGGCACATAGTTCCCCGAAACCCGGCCGCGCCGGTCGATATGGGCGGCGCCTACGGCCAGGATTGTCGGAGATTTCGTCATGCTGCGGTTATGCGCCTTGTTATCTGTCCGGCGCCGACACTAGGCTGACCAAGAATTGGCTGCAATCGAGGCAGCGATTCGGAAGACCGGCTCGACGACGAATCCTTGACTATGCGGGATACATCCGAACCTGAATTCGTGAAACAAAAAAAGAACAAATCCGGATATTTATTGTTTTTCAGATATTTGATGCCTCTTGCCAAACGAGAACAAAAAAGGTACAAATTAGCAAGGATTACGGATTGTCCGGCCTTCATTGACGACCAAGGGGTGATGTATCATGGCTCAGAATTCTTTGCGGCTTGTAGAGGACAAAGCGGTGGACAAATCAAAGGCTCTGGACGCGGCGCTGTCGCAAATCGAGCGTGCTTTCGGCAAGGGCTCGATCATGCGGCTCGGCGCGAACGAGCAGGTCGTCGAGATCGAAACCGTGCCGACCGGCTCGCTTGGTCTTGACATCGCGCTTGGCGTCGGTGGCCTGCCGCGCGGCCGTATCGTCGAAATCTACGGGCCGGAAAGCTCGGGCAAGACGACGCTGGCGCTGCACACAGTGGCCGAAGCTCAGAAGAAGGGCGGCATCTGCGCCTTTGTCGATGCCGAACACGCGCTTGACCCGGTCTATGCCCGCAAGCTCGGCGTTGATCTGGAAAACCTCCTGATCTCGCAGCCCGACACCGGTGAGCAGGCGCTGGAGATCTGCGACACGCTGGTGCGCTCCGGCGCCATCGACGTGCTGGTGGTCGATTCGGTTGCGGCACTGACGCCGCGCGCCGAAATCGAGGGCGAGATGGGCGATTCGCTGCCCGGCCTGCAGGCCCGCCTGATGAGCCAGGCGCTGCGCAAGCTGACCGCCTCGATCTCGCGCTCCAATACCATGGTCATCTTCATCAACCAGATCCGCATGAAGATCGGCGTCATGTTCGGTTCGCCCGAGACCACGACCGGCGGCAATGCGCTGAAATTCTATGCTTCGGTGCGCCTCGACATCCGTCGCATCGGTTCGGTCAAGGATCGCGACGAGGTCGTCGGCAACCAGACCCGCGTCAAGGTGGTCAAGAACAAGCTGGCACCGCCCTTCAAGGTGGTCGAGTTCGACATCATGTATGGCGAGGGCGTGTCCAAGACCGGCGAGCTGGTCGACCTTGGCGTCAAGGCCGGCGTGGTCGAGAAGTCGGGCGCCTGGTTCTCCTACAATTCGCAGCGTCTCGGCCAGGGTCGCGAGAATGCCAAATTGTTCCTGCGTGACAATCCCGATACGGCGCGCGAGATCGAATTGGCGCTACGGCAGAATGCTGGACTGATCGCCGAGAAATTCCTCGAAAATGGTGGTTCCGAAGGCGGAGACGATGGTTTCGAGGACGAAGCCGGTGCTATGTAAGGCCTCAGTGGTGGTCGGAGTTTGGCCATAATCTCGGCTCATCACCTCCAGCTTATGTAATCGAGTTCTGTATCTTTGCGTTTCAAACCGCCGGCCTAGCGCCGGCGGTTTGCGTTTCAGCCGTAGTGCGGAGACGACCGGCAAGCCGCGTGAATTGGCCCATTCCGTGTTTCTGGACAGGGTGCAACGCGGCGGCTAAAAGGCCATGTCCATTGCCGTCGGCCGAGCCGGCGGTTCTCTCAAAAAGGCAGTATTATTCATGAGTGGCGTGAACGAGATCCGGTCGACATTCCTCGACTATTTCCGCAAGGAGGGTCACGAGGTCGTCGCGTCGAGCCCGCTGGTGCCGCGCAACGACCCGACGCTGATGTTCACCAATGCCGGCATGGTGCAGTTCAAGAACGTCTTCACCGGTCTGGAAAAGCGGCCCTATTCGCGTGCCACGACCGCTCAGAAGAGTGTTCGCGCCGGCGGCAAGCACAACGACCTCGACAATGTCGGCTACACAGCACGCCACCTGACCTTCTTCGAGATGCTCGGCAATTTCTCGTTCGGCGATTATTTCAAGGAGCGCGCCATCGAGCTCGCCTGGAACCTGATCACCAGGGAGTTCGGGCTTAAGAGGGACAAGCTGCTGGTCACCGTCTATCACACCGACGACGAGGCAGCCGGCTTCTGGAAGAAGATCGCCGGTTTTTCCGACGACCGCATCATCCGCATCCCGACCTCGGACAATTTCTGGGCGATGGGCGACACCGGACCGTGCGGGCCGTGCTCGGAGATTTTTATCGACCGTGGCGAGCATATCTGGGGCGGCCCTCCCGGCAGCCCCGAGGAGGATGGCGACCGTTTCCTCGAATTCTGGAACCTGGTGTTCATGCAGTATGAACAGGTGACGAAGGACGAGCGCATCGACCTGCCGCGCCCATCGATCGACACCGGCATGGGCCTGGAGCGCATGGCCTCGATCTTGCAAGGGGTGGAAAGCGTCTTCGAGACCGACCTGTTCCGTCACCTGATCGACGCTGCGTCGTCGGCGCTCGGCCGCGGTCCGGATGCCGACACTGTCGCATCGTTCCGCGTCATCGCCGACCATCTGCGTTCGTCCTGCTTCCTGGTCGCCGACGGCGTGCTGCCGTCCAATGAAGGCCGCGGCTATGTGCTTCGTCGCATCATGCGTCGCGCCATGCGCCATGCGCAGTTGCTCGGCGCCCGCGATCCCCTGATGTGGCGCCTGGTGCCGGCGCTGGTGCGCGAGATGGGCCAGGCCTACCCGGAACTCGTGCGCGGCGAACAGATGATCACCGAGACGCTGAAGCTTGAGGAAACCCGTTTCCGCAAGACGCTGGTGCGCGGCCTGGGCCTGCTTTCGGAGGCGACGGAAAAGCTCGGCGCCGGCGACATGCTGGATGGCGAGACGGCCTTCAAGCTCTACGACACCTATGGCTTTCCGCTCGATCTGACGCAGGACGCGCTGCGCCAGCGCAACATCTCGGTCGACCTTGCCGGTTTCACCGATGCGATGGAGCGGCAGCGGGCCGAGGCGCGCAAGAGCTGGGCTGGTTCCGGCGAGGCCGCGACCGAAACGGTGTGGTTCCCGGTGCGCGAGAAGACCGGTGCCACCGAGTTCCTCGGCTATGAGACCGAGCAGGCGGAAGGCCTCATCCAGGCGCTGGTCAGGGACGGCAAGACCGTCGACAGCGCCGCCAAGGGCGACACTGTCGCCGTGGTCGTCAACCAGACGCCGTTCTACGGCGAGTCCGGTGGCCAGATGGGCGATACCGGCACCATTTCGGGCGAAGGGTTTTCGATCGAGATCGCCGATACGCAGAAGAAGGCCGATGGGCTGTTCGTGCATCTCGGCAAGGTGGTCAGCGGCACGGTCAAGACGGGCGCGACCGTCGAGCTGAAGGTCGATCATGCGCGCCGCTCCAGGCTGCGCGCGAACCATTCCGCCACGCATTTGATCCATGAGGCGCTGCGCGAGGTGCTGGGCACCCATGTCGCGCAGAAGGGCTCGCTGGTGGCGCCCGAGCGCCTGCGCTTCGACATCTCGCACAACAAGCCGATCTCGCCCGACGAACTCGAAGAGGTCGAGCGCATGGCGAACGAGATCGTCGTGCAGAACAGCCCAGTGAGCACGCGGCTGATGTCGGTCGACGACGCCATTGCCGAAGGCGCCATGGCGCTGTTTGGCGAGAAATATGGCGATGAAGTGCGCGTCGTCTCGATGGGCACGGGCCTGCATGGCGCCAAGGCCAACCGGCCCTATTCGGTCGAGCTCTGCGGCGGCACCCATGTCAGGGCGACCGGCGATATCGGTCTGGTGCGCATCGTGTCGGACGGTGCGGTCGCCGCCGGCGTGCGCCGCATCGAGGCTTTGACCGGCGAGGCCGCGCGCAGGCATCTCGACGAGCAGGACAGACGACTGAAGGCGGCGGCGGCGACGCTGAAGATATCGCCGGCCGACGTACCGGCGCGCGTCGAAGCGCTGCTCGACGAGCGCAAGAAGCTCGAGAAGGAGCTGACCGAAGCGCGCAAGAAGCTGGCGTTGGGCGGTGGCGCGGCGGCAGGAGCACCGGCCGAAAACGAGACGGTCGCCGGTGTCGGTTTCCTCGGCAAGGCGGTCTCCGGCGTCGCGCCGAAGGACCTGAAGCCGCTGGCCGATGCCGGCAAAACGTCGCTCGGCTCCGGCGTCGTCGTCTTCGTCGGCGCTGGCGAGGATAATAAGGCAAGCGTCGTGGTCGCCGTCACCGATGACCTCATCGGCCGCTTCAGCGCCGTCGACCTGGTTCGCGTGGCGTCCGCCGCGCTTGGCGGGCAGGGCGGCGGCGGCCGCCCCGACATGGCCCAGGCCGGCGGCCCCGATGCCTCGAAGGCCGGCGATGCGATCGCCGCGGTGAGGGCGGCGCTGGAAGCGGCTTGATCGGGTAGGAGAATTATCGCAAGGCCCGGAGGGACAGCACCCCCCTCTGTCCTGCAGGACAGAGGGGCTGTCCCTCGGCCTCTCGCACATTTTTCAATCAGCCTTTTCGGTTCGCGCAAAGCTCGGGCGGGCTGCGAAGCGCGCGTACCACTCCTGGATATCCGCGAACTCGGCCAACAGCTTCCGCCCTTCGTCGACCTTCACGAAATAGCCGATGATCGGCGCGGCATGCAGGTCGGCCAGCGTCAGTTGCTCTCCCAGCAGCCACGGCCCGGTGGCTTTCAGCGAGGTGAGCACGCGAAGCACCGTGGCCGCCTGGCCAAGTCCGGCGGCGATCAGCGCCTCGTCCGGTGTCGTCTTCTCCAGCCGTTCGACGGCGACATCCCAGACCATTGCCCGATAGCCATAGGCGTCGAGCATGCCAGCGATCTGGTTCGTCCTGGCGCGGGCACGTGCCTCCACCGGTTGCAGTGCCGGCCCATCAAACGCCTCATCGACATAGCGGGCGATTGCCCCGCTCTCATGCAGGCGAAACCCTTCATGCTCGAAGGCCGGAATGCGGCCGAACGGATGATGCTCGAAATACCAGCCGGGAATGCCGTCCTCGGCAAAGACATCGACCGGCACGAGCTCGTAGTCGATGCCCTTTTCCTCGAGCGCGAGGCGGACAATGCGCACATAGACGCTGTAGTCCGCCCCGTAGACGACGGGCTTGCTCATGCCGCCTGTCCGATCAAGCCATCGCCTTCTGCAAATTCTCGTCGATCTTGTCGAGGAAGCCGGTGGTCGAAAGCCAGGGCTGGTCGGGGCCGATCAGCAGCGACAGGTCCTTGGTCATGAAGCCGGCCTCGACAGTGTTGATGCAGACCTTTTCCAGCGTCTCGGCAAAGCGCTTCAGTTCGGCATTGTCGTCGAGCTTGGCGCGATGAGCGAGGCCGCGTGTCCAGGCGAAGATCGAGGCGATCGAATTGGTCGAGGTCTCCTCGCCCTTCTGATGCTGGCGATAGTGGCGGGTGACGGTGCCGTGCGCGGCCTCAGCCTCCACCGTCTTGCCGTCCGGTGTCATCAGCACCGAGGTCATCAGGCCGAGCGAACCGAAGCCTTGCGCCACCGTGTCGGACTGCACGTCGCCGTCATAGTTCTTACAGGCCCAGACATAGCCGCCCGACCATTTCAGGCTGGAGGCCACCATGTCGTCGATCAGCCGGTGCTCGTACCAGAGCTTCTTGGCCTTGAATTCAGCCTCGAACTCCGCCTCGTAAACCTCCTGGAAGATGTCCTTGAAGCGGCCGTCATAGGCCTTGAGGATGGTGTTCTTGGTCGAGAGATAGACCGGATAGTTGCGCAGCAGGCCGTAATTCAGCGAGGCGCGGGCGAATTCGCGGATCGACTCGTCGAGATTGTACATGGCCATGGCAACGCCGGCGGCTGGCGCGTCGAACACGTCGTGCTCGATCACCTTGCCGTCCTCCCCGACGAACTTGATCGTCAGCTTGCCCTTGCCGGAAAAGCGGAAGTCGGTGGCGCGGTACTGGTCGCCGAAGGCGTGGCGGCCGACGATGATCGGCTTGGTCCAGCCGGGCACCAGGCGCGGCACGTTCTTCATGATGATGGGTTCGCGAAAGATGGTGCCGCCGAGGATATTGCGGATAGTGCCGTTCGGCGACTTCCACATCTTCTTCAGCTTGAACTCCTCGACGCGCTGCTCGTCGGGCGTGATCGTCGCGCATTTCACGCCGACGCCGTATTTCTTGATGGCGTTGGCCGCGTCGATGGTCACCTGGTCGCCGGTGGCGTCGCGGTGCTCGACGCCGAGGTCATAATATTCGAGCTTCAGGTCGAGATAAGGGTGGATCAGCTTGTCCTTGATGAACTGCCAGATGATGCGGGTCATCTCGTCGCCGTCGAGTTCGACGACCGGGTTCGCCACCTTGATCTTCGCCATGGAAAGAATGCCTCGTTGTTGGGGATCGGAACGGCCTTGCCCGCATGGCTTTCGGCCGGGGATGCGCAGCGTATATCAAAGCCTTTTTGAGCGCGCAAACGGCGATCCGTCACGATGCGGGTAGCACACGGCAGATCGGCTTATGCAGTGCGCGATATGTCTGGCAGTTTCCCGAGGAGATTTTGAGATGCGATAGGCGGGCCGACCTCACATATGCGTCTGCGCTGGGGCTGAGACAACCGTTGGAGGAGGCGGAGGATTCTTTGGTGCGTACCAGCGAATGCCGGTCGCGGTCACAAGCAGGCAGATGGAGATCCAAGTAAGGGTCCGCGAACATTTCAGGCGGCCGGCCGACGTGCTGACAAGCTGATTGTATTCTGTGACTCTTTCGCCGACATCCGGCCTGATGGTTACCGTCGATGCCTCGCCGGCACGGGCCGCGCTGTTCAGCGCAAACCCGGCAGCGCCTAGCGACAGAAGGACCAACAGCCCATAGCCGTAGTTCCAATAGGCTTTTAGCGCGGCTACAGACTCGTCCGAACTGATTATGGTCGCGGCGCCGAACAGACCGATGATCGCGGATATGGTGGTTTGCCAATGCTGAGCGGTTGTCCGCAAAGTAGGCAATTGGTTGGCTATGGCGTCATCCGCCCACTTATTGGCCAAGCGCTCCTTTTCCGACAGAGGGTTGCCGGTTTCAATCTTGTAACCTGCCGCATCGTCCTGCTCCTCGTTCATTTCGGCGCGACCTTCAGAACCGGCGTAATTTCAAGGACGCCGCTCGCGCCGCAGCCGGTTGTGCCGGCAGGCGCTCCCGCATGGAGCAAGCCACAACCGCACCGCCACGCGTATCTTATGGTCTCGGGCGCGAAGGCCTGCACGACAACATCTGAAATATCTTTGAGGAAGGCATGACGGCATCGCGGACACGCGCCGGTCAGCATTGACTTTTCCAAGCTGCCTTCGCGCCGCTTGGTGATGGTGAAGCTGCCGACAGCAGTATCCCAATCAGGCGGGGTGCCTTCCTCATAGGGAACGGGCTTCTCCTGCTTGCCTTTCCTCGACATGCGACACCCCCTTGTCTGGCACAGGAATACCATAAGCGACGTAAAGCGTCATCAATTGCGCGGGCGACAACCCTCGCCCTCGCAGGTCGCGGGCGAGTGCCGCTTCCCTGAACAAAGAAACACCTGTGACCGTGTCCAGCCATAGTTTTAACGCAGCAATGCGGGCCTGCCGTTTGTTTGTCGTCGACGACGAGGCTCCGCGTGGGGTGGGAGATGCCAGGCGATCGGCTTCCTCGGGGTCGCCCAGAGCGAGGCATGCCATGCCGAGGCGCAGGTCGGGCACGGGATGCGTCCATGCGAGCGTCTCGTCCGAGTGGCTTGCCTTGAACCAGAAAAGGCAGGCCTGGATTGCCAGCGCCGAGGCCGCACCGGCGGCGTAGGCAAACGCCAGATCCTCATCCTGGTCGAGCGGCGCCAATGCGCGCAGCAGGCGGAAGGCTGCCTTATCCGCCGACGTTTCGGCCTCGTGGCTGATCATTTCTGGCTCAGCGGCCGAGACTTCGAACGGTCCCGGTGTGGCGCTGGCGGCCTGCAACAGGTCCGCATGGCCTAATTCGTGCGCGATTACGTAGGCGAGACCTGCGAGTGTAGCCACGCGCCGGAAGCGCTCACGCTTGCCCCAATGGACAAGCACGGTTTTGTAAAGCGGAACGGGTTCGCCGCCGACAAACTCATCGATCATCGCCAGATATTCGCCTCGCGCTTGGTCGACGGTCAGGCGATCCTCGCCCCAGCGCGCTTCGTCGCCGGTAATGCTCCCGAGGCAAGAGCAAAGGAGGTGGATCAGCAAGCGAAGATGCGTAAGCATGCCCAGGTTTACGCGGATGAGAGCGCCGCTCTCCCCCATCGCGCAACTGGCGCTTGGCAATCTTTCCGGCCACCATCGCACCAGGACCTGCGGCAAGTCGGGATTTGCACCGCAAAGCTGGTTGGACAATGCGGCGAGCGCCTCCATGGCGGCCTTGCCGTTGCCCGACAAGGCTGGCGCCGAGGCATAGTCACGCAGAACCTGGTTGGGCGCTCCATTGTCCCGCATCAACTTGGCTGTGAGTCGCTGATATTCGTCTTCAAGAGCGAGCGCCTGCGCAAGGAGCGCTGGCCCGTCTGGCAAGCTCCTGAGCACTTTTTCGTAGCGCTCTTCCAGTGTCGAAGGCATGGGCAACTTCGCTCGTGAGGAGATCTCAAAATCCCACTACTTGGCTTGTCACGCAATGCCGTTAGGAAACGGCAATTCTTCAGGAATAAGAGGCCCGGTGTCGCTCCTATGTGAATGCTTCATTTTCCCGGCCGGATGTGGCAGGGACACTGAAATGCTGCAAACATCCGTTCATTGACCGCCATGCCAGCCACAGAAGACCCAGCCAAAACCGCCGCAGGCCCGGCGATCATCCTGGTCGAACCGCAGCTTGGCGAGAATATCGGCATGGTCGCGCGCGCCATGGCGAATTTTGGCCTTGCCGAATTGCGGCTCGTCAATCCGCGCGATGGCTGGCCGAGTGAAAAGGCGCGCGCTGCCGCAAGCCGCGCCGACCATGTCATCGACGCGGTCACGGTGTTTAGCGATCTGGCCGCGGCGGTCGCGGATCTGAACTTCGTCTTGGCCACCACGGCGCGCGCGCGCGATAATTTCAAGCCGGTGCGCGGTCCGGTCGAGGCGGGCAGGGCGCTGCGGGCACGTCATATGGCCGGCCAGCGCACCGGCATCCTGTTCGGTCGAGAGCGCTTCGGTCTCTATAATGACGAGGTGGGCCTGGCCGACGAGATCGTCACCTTTCCGGTCGATCCGGCCTTCTCCTCGCTCAACATCGCCCAGGCGGCCCTGCTGATGTCCTATGAATGGATGAAGTCCGGCCTGGAAGACGAGACCAAGACCAATTTCACCAGCCCTGAAATGCTGCCGGCGACGAAGGAGCAGTTGCACGGCCTGTTCGCCTATCTGGAGGGCGCGCTCGAGGCACGTGGCTATTTCCGCCCGGCGCCGAAGAAGCCGAAGATGGTCGATAATCTGCGCGCGGTGCTGACACGCGCCGGCTTCGCCGAGCCGGAGCTCAAGGTGCTGCGCGGCATCATCTCATCGCTCGACAGGTTTTCGCCGGCCATGCCGCGCGGCGACGGCTCGCCGGGCGATGACCCAAGACGGCTTCCCGCCGCCGCTGCACGCGCCAGCAAGCCGAAAGACGGAGACTAGCAACAAATCGTCGAGCCTGGTCACGGTAACCGAATGTTATTTCGGATGGGTGACCATCTTGTCGCTTCAAGACCATGATGGCTCCGGATAGAAGCGCCACGGATAAGCATCAATGGCCAAAGCATTCGCCAGCCTCCTCTCGTGGCCACCAGCCTTCTCTCGTAAGCGATGACAATGACCGATCCTTCAAACGCCCGCCCGATCCTGATGTTCGATTCCGGTATCGGCGGCCTGACGGTGCTGCGCGAGGCGCGCGTGCTGATGCCTGATCGCCGTTTCGTCTATGTCGCCGACGATGCGGCTTTTCCCTTCGGCGCCTGGGAGGAACCGGCGCTGAGGGTGCACATACTGGAGCTGTTCGCCAAACTGCTCGACCGGTTTTCGCCGGCCATTTCGGTCATCGCCTGCAACACCGCCTCGACGCTGGTCATCGATGCGCTGCGCGAGAGATTTCCCGACCATCCTTTTGTCGGCACGGTGCCGGCGATCAAGCCGGCGGCCGAACGCACGCGCTCGGGACTGGTTTCGGTGTTGGCGACGCCCGGCACGGTCAAGCGCCAGTACACGCGCGACCTGATCAGCAAATGGGCGCAGAAATGCCATGTCCGCCTGGTCGGCAGCGACAATCTGGCCGGGCTGGCCGAGATCTACATGCGCGAGGGCTTCGTCGATGAAGAGGCCGTGCGCGCCGAGATCGCGCCGTGCTTCGTCGAACATGACGAACTCAGGACCGACATCGTCGTGCTGGCATGCACGCACTATCCTTTTCTGGCCAACCGCATGCGCAAGACGGCACCTTGGCCGGTCGACTGGCTCGATCCCGCCGAGGCGATCGCGCGGCGCGCACTCTCTCTTCTCGACGATACCGAGGCCAGCAGTCATGCCGAAATGCTGCCGGAAGGCGCCGACCTTGCCGTCTTCACCTCGAAACGGGCCGATTTTCCGACGCGCCGCCTGATGCAGGGATTTGGGCTGGCGATTTCCTGATATCCTGTCTTATGCAGGTCCCCCGGTTATGCATGTCGTGTCCCAAAACCGCTGCGCACTTTTTGGCGACATGCATTGGGAACATCACCCGGACCGGTGCGTTTTTCCCTCAATCGCAAACGGGAGAAACGATCATGCCAGCCACCTCGAAAGCCCAGCAAAAGGCCGCCGGCGCAGCCCTGTCCGCCAAGCGTGGCGAGACGAAGAAGAGCGAACTCCGGGGCGCCTCGAAGGGAATGTATGAGTCCATGAGCGAAAAGCAGCTCGAGGAATTCGCCGAGACCAAGCGCAAGGGACTGCCGGAGAAGAAAAAAGGCTGATGTCAACGCCGATCGGGTTTGCCCGTCCATCGACGGATTAACCGACAAAGCCGAAAGCCCGCGGTCGAAACCGCGGGCTTTGACATTGATATGTTGGGGAGTTCCTAGACCGAAGCCAGAATTACCAGCGGGAATGACAGCGCCGTACCTTGTAGCGGATGACCTTGCGATGGCCATGCCGCCATACAACCTTCTTTTTGACCACGGTGCGGCACACCTGATTGTGGTAATGCCCGTGCCAATGCCTGGCCTGTGCCGGCTCGGGCGCGATTGCCATCGACCCTGCCATTACCGCTGCACCCACCAATGTAAGGAAGAACTTCTTCATGTGAATTTCCGGCTCCTCTGGCGTCCTGATGCCGTTGGCTTGATCACCAGCACCGCATCTAACACCGGAAGCGTTATAGGCTTGGCCTGGGCCGCGCCAGTCACAAGCTTGACACCGGTTAAATCTCCGTTTAATCAGCGCGCCAACACCGGGCCGCAATGCCCGGTGGTTTCTTTATGTGCTCAAGACACTCGGGAAGCCGTTCTATACGTACCCAAAGTCTTGTTTGAAATGACGTGTCCCGTGGGTTTTCCGTCGCGTTGCGTGGGAAACCCTGTCAGGTCTCGAAAACGGAGGCCAGAGGAGGGCGCGTTTCCTTCACCCGGACCATGAGGTTCGGGTGTATTGTTTTGAAAAGGGAATGCGATGAGCAAGCGCGAATCCGCGAAGTACAAGATCGACCGCCGTCTCGGCGAAAACATCTGGGGCCGCCCGAAGTCCCCGGTCAACAAGCGTGAATACGGCCCCGGCCAGCATGGCCAGCGCCGCAAGGGCAAGCTTTCCGATTTCGGCCTGCAGCTGCGCGCCAAGCAGAAGCTGAAGGGCCACTATGGCGACGTTTCGGAAAAGCAGTTCCGCAAGGTCTATGAAGAGGCCGATCGCCGCAAGGGCGACACCTCGGAGAACCTGATCGGCCTGCTCGAATCGCGTCTCGACGCGGTCGTCTACCGCGCCAAGTTCGTGCCGACGATCTTTGCCGCCCGTCAGTTCGTCAACCACGGCCACGTCAACGTCAACGGCAAGCGCGTCAACATCGGCTCCTACCGTTGCAAGCCGGGCGACGTCATTGAAGTGCGCGAGAAGTCGAAGCAGCTGGTGATCGTGCTCGAATCGGTTGGGCTCGCCGAGCGCGACGTGCCCGATTACATCGAGGCCGACCACAACAAGATGACCGCGAGCTTCACGCGTATCCCTGGCCTGGCCGACGTTCCCTTCGCCGTGCAGATGGAACCGAACCTGGTCGTCGAATTCTATTCGCGCTGATCGGACACATTCAGCCACACCACCGAAGGCCGCCCGTCGAGGCGGCCTTTTCTTTGCCCGTCATGTCCGCTAATCCCAAGCCCAACAAAGATCCTGGGGCCGACGCGCCATGAACATGCTGCCAGACGCCGAAACACTCGAACCGGTTGCCGATGCCGAAGGCGGCTTTCATCCGCTGTTTGCCGATGTGCCGTCTTCCGTCGAATTCAACAAGCTGCGCAAGCGGCTGTTGCGGCTCACCCGTCAGGCGATCGACGAGTTTTCGATGGTGAGGCCCGGTGATCGCTGGCTGGTCGCCTTGTCGGGCGGCAAGGATTCCTACGGCCTGCTCGCCTTGCTGCTCGACCTCAAATGGCGCGGCCTGCTGCCGGTTGAACTCCTGGCCTGCAATCTCGACCAGGGCCAGCCGAACTTCCCCAAACACATCCTGCCCGACTACCTCGGTAACCACGGCATCCCGCACCGTATCGAATATCAGGACACCTATTCGGTGGTCACCGACAAGCTCCCCGAAGGCAGCACTTATTGTTCGCTCTGCTCGCGGCTGAGGCGCGGCCATCTCTACCGCATCGCGCGGGAGGAGGGCTGTTCGGCCCTGGTGCTCGGCCACCACCGCGAGGATATCCTCGAAACCTTCTTCATGAACCTGTTCCATGGCGGCCGGCTCGCCGCCATGCCGGCGAAGCTGCTCAATGACGAAGGCGACGTCATGGTGCTCAGGCCGCTCGCCTACTGCGCCGAGGCCGATCTCGAAAAATTCGCCGCCGCCATGCAATTCCCGATCATTCCCTGCGACCTCTGCGGCAGCCAGGAAGGCCTGCAGCGCAACGCCATGAAGGCGATGCTGGACGATCTGGAAAAGCGCATGCCGGGCCGCAAGGACACGATGATCCGCGCCATGGCCAATGTGCGGCCCTCGCATTTGCTCGACCGCAAACTCTTCGATTTTACTGCCCTCAACGACACCCTCACCGCAAGGCAAGACATTCCCGATGACATTTGACGATACCGCAATCGATTGGCTGGCAGAGCTTCTGTCCGACGTCGCCAAGGCCGAGATCATGCCGCGCTTTCGCCGGCTGAACGAGGGCGACATCCGCCAGAAGACTTCGGCCGCCGATCTGGTGACGGAGGCCGACGTCAACGCCGAGCGGCTGATCACTGTCAAGCTGCGTGAACGTTACCCCCAGGCGATGATCGTCGGCGAGGAGGCCTGCTCCGACAATCCGGCGCTGCTTCAGGGCTTGGGCGATGCCGATCTCGCCTTCGTCATCGATCCGGTCGACGGCACCTTCAACTTCGCCTCTGGCGTGCCGCTGTTCGGTGTCATGCTCGGCGTCGTGGTCAAGGGCGAGACCGTCGCCGGCATCATCTACGATCCTGTTGGCAAGGACTGGCTGATCGGCGCCAAAGGCGCCGGCAGCCACATCCGTCACGCGCATGGCAACCTAGAGAAGGTGCATGTCGCCAAGCCTGCGGCCATGTCGCAGATGACCGGCGCCGTGTCCTGGCAATATCTGCCGGAACCGGAACGGTCGCGGCTGGCGCGCAATCAGACCAAGACGCTGTCTCAATTCAACTATCGTTGCGCCGCCCACGAATACCGTTTGCTGGCGAGCGGCCACGGCCATTTCGTCGTCTACAACAAGCTGATGCCGTGGGATCATTTGCCCGGCGTGCTGATCCACGCCGAGGCCGGCGGCTATACGGCGCGTTTCGACGGCAGCGCCTATCTGCCTTCGCATCTCGGCGGCGGCATCATTGTCGCGCCGGACAGGGAAAGCTGGCACGAGCTGCGGCGCGAACTCTGGGCGGAATAGGCTCGATTCCCAGCCAGAGTTTAACGGCGGGTGTACGGCTGTAAGATTGACGCAAGCTCGTCCAGATGGGGAGACGCGAATGAAGACGCGGTCCACAATTGGCGCAGCAGCCCTTGCCCTCGCTGTGGTTGCCGGCGCTACCCAGGCAGGGGCACAAGTGCGCGCGTGTCGCAGTCCCGAGCCCATCGACACCATTGACGAGATGTTCTCCGCGATCTTTGCTTGTTGGGAGCCGCCGCAGGGAAGCGCAGGCATGACCCTGACGCTGCAGTTCTCACTTCGTCGAAACGGCACGCTTATTGGCAAGCCTCGCGCCACCTATTCCCATCTGGGCAACGATGCCCAGTTGAACCGGCTCTTCGTGGCTTCCGTCCTCAAGGCTCTCGACAAGGCTCTGCCGCTGCCCCTTTCGGATAGCATGGGTGGAGCAATCGCGGGGCGTGCGCTGTTTCCTCGTTTCACTGCAGCCGCTGAAGGCAAGTCCTAAAGCGCGCGGCATTAAACCGGCGGATTGTGCGGCTGGAACAGCCTGCCACGCTCGGCGATCAGGATCATCAGCAACGCGCCCACCGAAACGCTGCAGAAACCGGCGGCCAGCGGCGTCACCGTGCCGTTGAAGGCCTGGCCGATCAGCGTGCCGAGAATGCCGCCGAGAAAGGTCTGCATGAAACCCAGTATGGACGACGCCGTGCCGGCCAATTGCCCGAGTGGCTCCATGGCGAGCGCGTTGAAATTGGCGCCGAGCGCGCCGAACGGAAGCATCGCGCAGGCAAAGAAGGTGATGAACAGCCAGAGCGGCATCTTCATTTCCAGCGACACCACCAGCCAGGCAAGGCTGATGGCCAGGAACAACAGCAGCGCGCTTTGCGACAGGCGGCGCATGCCGATGCTGCCGACGAGGCGGGAATTCAGATAGTTGGAGAAGGCGAGCACGCCTGCAATGCCTGCGAAGATGACGGGAAACATCTCGCCGACATTGAACACGTTGAGATAGATCTGCTGCGCCGAGTTGATGAAGCCGAACATGGCGCCGAAGATGAAGGTGCTGGCGAAGGCATAGCAAAGCGCGATGCGGTTGGTCAGCACGATGCGGAAGCCGCCGATGATGGATTCGGCCGTCAGCGGCCTACGATATTCCGGATGCAACGTCTCGGGCAGGCGCAACAGTGACCAGGCCGAGACGATCAGCGCGCCGGCCGCCATGACGATGAAGATCACATGCCATGTCGCGAACAGCATGATGAACTGGCCGATGCCGGGGGCGATGACCGGGATGGCCATGAACACCATGAAGATCAGCGACATCACCTCGGCCATGCGCCTCCCGTCGAACGTGTCGCGCACGATCGAGACGGCGATGACGCGTGTGGCGGCCGCACCAATGCCTTGGACCGCCCTGCAGATCAGAAGCGTGGCGAAGGATGGCGCAATGGCCGCCGCCGCTGCCGCCGCGACATAGATCACCAGTCCGGCGACCAGTGGCGCACGCCGCCCGAAACGATCCGAAATCGGCCCGAAGAAAAGCTGTCCGCCGCCGAAGCCGAGAATATAGGCGGTGATCACATATTGGCGGTGGTTTTCATTGGCCACGCCCAGCGACGCGCCGATCTGCTGCAGCGCCGGCAGCATGATGTCGATGGCCAGCGAGTTGAGTGCCATCAGCGCCGCGCACAGCGCGATGAATTCCCAGCGCGGAATAGGCAAGGTGCTTGCCTGCTGCGGCGCTTGTGCATGCTGATCCACGGCAAAGTCCGATCTTTAAAAACGAACATGCGCCGACGGGGTCGGCGCAAAGGTTCGTCTTGCTCCCGACGTTCAGGATCTAAAAATGCCGAGGTGGGGCTACCCCGGTGCGTTAGTGCATGTCGCCCAAAAGTGCGCAGCGGTTTTGGGACAACGACATGCACAAACCAAAGGTCAGGCGGCGCCTTTGACGCTCACGCCTTTTTCGACGAGGAATGTCTGCAACTCGCCCGCCTGGAACATCTCGCGTACGATGTCGCAGCCGCCGACGAACTCGCCCTTGACGTAGAGCTGGGGGATCGTCGGCCAGTTGGAATATTCCTTGATGCCCTGCCGCAGTTCCGCCGAGTCCAACACGTTCACGCCTTTGTAGTCGGCGCCGATATAGTCGAGGATCTGGACGACCTGGCCGGAAAATCCGCATTGCGGGAAACCGGGTGTGCCCTTCATGAAGAGAACGACGTCGTTGCCCTTAACTTCGCTGTCGATGTAGTCGTTGATTCCGCTCATAGAAAATCCTTTCACGCCTGTGGGAGGCAGGCTCGAAGCATACTCTTCAAATAAACCCATAGGTTGCTCGAAACAAGACGTTTGCCGCATCGCCTTGCAAATGGCGCAAAGGATGGCCTGACTTGGGCCAAGAGGTGCGGTCACTGTTTTCCCGGGAAATGATGAAAAGGCGGCATATCGCGGCGATACTGATTGGCGCTCTCGCTGTCGCGTTGGCCCTGATCTGGTGGTTCAGGCCGTCAGCGCCTCCAGCAGTCATCGTTAGCGGCGAACTGCCTGCGCCATGCAAGGACTTCAGCTTCGAGGCGGTCCCCTATGTCGTCTGCGAGATCGACCTTCGCAGCTATGACATCGGCGTCTTCCACGCTGGCGCGGACGGCAAGGCCTTCGGTTCGCTGGAAAAATTCGACAAGGCGATGGCGGGCGAGGGCAGGCCGGTCCTGCTCGCCATGAATGCCGGCATGTATCACGAGGATTTGTCGCCGGTCGGGCTTCTCGTCGAAGATGGACGTGAGAAGGCACCACTCAACCTTGCCGATTGCGAAGGCAATTTCTTCCTGAAACCGAACGGCGTGTTTCTGGTCCGCAAGGATGGCAAGGCAGCGATCATGGAGACCGGCGCCTATGCCTCCGCCCGGCCGGAGGTGGCATTCGCGACGCAGTCAGGCCCGATATTGGTGATCGATGGCCGGCTTCATCCTCGCTTCGAGGAAAATGGTGTCTCTCGCTATATCCGCAATGGCGTCGGCGTGCGCGATGGTGACACGGTCGTGTTGGCGATCTCACGCTCCGAGGTCAGCCTCGGCAGCTTCGCGCGGTTGTTTCGCGATGCTCTCCACTGTCCCAACGCGCTCTTCTTCGACGGTGTGGTCTCGGCGCTGTCGAATGGCGACAGGATGCTCGTCGGCGGCAAATATCCGGCCGGGCCGATCGTCGCCGTGTCAGCGAAGAAGCCGGTGTCCGGGTAGCCCCAAAGGAACGCCTCTGCCTGCCTTGTCCGGCATCAATCGGTCGTCGCCTGGAATATAGCTATAGCTAAATCTTGAAGCATGCACTATGCTAGATGTGATTTGGAGGACGCAGGCATGCACGAGATGAAATCCTTGCTGGAGCGAAAGCTCGATCGAAGGCTGCTTCTGGCCGGTGGCCTTGCCGCTGCCGGTGGCACGGCGGTCGCGGCGAGTGGTGCTCGCGGGCAGACAAGCCACGCCGGTCACGAGATGCCAGCAGCGGCGGCCGCTGAAGAGCCGCCGGCGCATCTCTCAGCCCATGGCTCGATGATCACGGTCGGCGAGGTCGACGACGCGCGCAACGGCTTCGATCCGTCGAAGCTGCTGAGCGACTGGGACACCGGGACGGTGTCAACACTGCCGGACGGTCGGACGCTGCGCACCTTCGAAGTGACGGCCGAGGACAAGGAGATCGAGATCGCGCCCGGCATTATGTTCCCCGCCTGGACCTACAATGGCCGTGTGCCGGGGCCGTCCCTGCGCGCGACCGAGGGCGATCGGCTGAGGATCGTCTTCCGTAACGGCGGCTCGCATCCGCACTCCATGCATTTCCACGGCATTCATGCCGCGCGCATGGACGGCGTCCCGGGCGCCGGCCTGATCGGACCGGGCGAGGAGTTCGTCTACGAGTTCGATGCCAGGCCGTTCGGCTGTCATCTCTATCACTGCCACGCGCTGCCGCTGAAGCGGCACATTCAGAAGGGGATGTACGGCGCATTCGTGATCGATCCCGATCCGGCCCGCCATCCCGAACACGAGGCGGTCGCCCGCTCACGCCTCTTCGGCACGCCCGAGAATGCCGGCTGGCAGGAATTCGTCATGGTCATGAATGCCTTCGACACCAACTTCGACGGCGAGAACGAGGTCTACGCCGTCAACACGGTTGCCCACGCCTATGCGAAAAAGCCGATCCGGGTGCTGAAGGACAAACCCGTCCGCATCTATCTCGTCAACGTCATCGAGTTCGATCCGATCAATTCCTTCCATTTGCACGCCAATTTCTTCGACTATTACAACCAGGGCACGACGCTGACCCCGACGCTTAGGACTGTCGACCTGATCACCCAGTGTCAGGCTGAGCGCGGCATCCTCGAGTTCCATTTCAAGGAGCATGAACCGGGCCTCTACATGTTCCATCCTCACCAGTCGGAATTCACCGAACTCGGCTGGTCCGGCATGTTCGACGTCGTGGAGGCCGTATCGTGACGGATCTGAGCCAGCCTTCCGCCGATACACGTGCCGGCCGACCAAGGTGGGCCTATCTGTTCTGGATCGCGCTGCCGCTCGCCGTGCTCGGGCTGGCCATCGCCTGGCTGATCTCCTCGGACCCGCTGTCAAGCTTCCGCAATGGCGCGCCGCCGGTCGAGAACCTCACCTTCGAGCGGACGATTCTGAGCGCGGACGGCATCCGCGTTCTCGTCAGGGCCGGCGGATCGGAGCCGATGACCGTCGCGCAGGTGCAGGTCGACGATGCCTACTGGCAGTTCACGCAGGATCCGCCGGGCCCGATCGCGCGCGGCGCGACGGCATGGATTGCCCTGCCGTATCCCTGGGTGCTGGGGGAGGCGCACGAGATCAATGTCGTGACCAATACAGGAGCCACGTTCACACACGAGATCGCCGTGGCCGTAACCACCCCGACGCGCGATTCGCTGAGCTTCGTCGCGCAGGCGGTGCTTGGCGCCTTCGTCGGCATCCTGCCCGTGGCGATCGGCCTTATGTTCTATCCCGCGCTTCGCGGCGTCGGACAGGCAGGCATGGACTTTCTTCTGTCGCTAACCGTCGGGCTGCTCGCCTTCCTCTTCGTCGATGCGCTGGAGGATGCGTTCGAACTGGCCAGCGAAGCCGCCGCCCTATTCCAGGGGCCGACGATGATCGTGCTCGCCGCTGCGGCCAGTTTTCTCCTGCTGATGGCGGCAGGGCGGCGCAGCGGGACGCCGACCGGTCTGGCGCTCGCCACCTTCATCGCGCTCGGCATCGGCCTGCACAATCTCGGCGAAGGGCTGGCTATCGGCGCCGCCTTCGCCTCGGGTGCGGCGGGGCTCGGTACCTTCCTGGTGCTCGGCTTCACATTGCACAATATCACCGAGGGCATCGGCATCGCCGCCCCGATCCTGAAGCAGCGCCCCTCACTGCGGGCCTTCGCCGCGCTGACGCTGCTTGCAGGCGGCCCCGCGGTCGTCGGCCTGTGGATCGGCAGCCTCGCCTATGCTCCGCAGTGGTCGGCACTGGCGCTGGCGGTCGGCGCGGGAGCAATCCTGCAGGTGATCGTCGAGCTGGTGTCGATGCAGCTTCGTCAGCGATCGGACGGCACGCGCGCCTTGTTCGCACCGGGCGCGATGGCTGGATTAGCGGCCGGGGTTGGCTTCATGTACCTGACGGCGATGCTGGTGAAGATCTGAGCAGCGCCGGCTGGAAGTTTCAGTCCGGTACGCTGGTCTGCAGGGCGAGCGCATGCAGCACGCCGCCCATATTGCCCTTCAGCGCGTCATAGACCATCTGATGCTGCTGGACGCGGCTTTTGCCGCGAAAGCTTTCCGCCACCACCTCGGCCGCATAGTGGTCGCCGTCGCCGGCTAGGTCGCGAATCGTCACCTTGGCGTCTGGAATGCCTTCCTTGATCAGTTTCTCGATGTCGTGGGCGTCCATTGCCATGGCAAATTCCTGTTTCGGGCGGGCAGGTGCGGCCCGTGCGATGTGACTCGGGGTAAGCCTAAAGCCTTTCTGGTCCGTATTGAAGCGGTTCTCTCCTGTGCCAGGATGATTGGCGACTCACAAGCCATTCTGCTCCGGATGGACCGCATCGTCCGCGGGAACATCCTCGCGTGTCGAGAAGGCACGGCCAAGGCCGAAAGCCAGCACATAGAGCGGAATGTTGATCACGATGCTGACGATCGGAAGGTAGCTCGTCATCTGCCAGAGCGGCGAGAAGAAGGGCTGGCCGTAACCGTCGCAGACCAGCGAAGAGCCATACTCCCAGAGCGCTCCCGTGACGATGGCCGCGCCAAACAGCTTGACGCAGGTGACGATTTGTCGTGCCCGCGCCGGCTCCGGCGAAAGCCGGCCCCAAAGGACTAGGCACAGGATCGGAACCGCATAGAAAAGACTCTGAACGGCCAACATCAGGAGCGTGCCGTTGGCTGCGGCCAGGAACTCGGCACGGGTTTCCAGCCGGGGACAAACCTCGCTTGAGGTCGTCGACAGCAGGAAAAAGACGAACGGCCCGAGAAACCAGAAGAAGAACAGCGACGGCCAGAAAACGACTGCAAGCAGTGCCCGGGCAGCCAGCCTCGTCAAATGGCCTGATCCATGAAGCGGGGAAACCAGGATTCGTGGGCGCCGCTCAATTCGCTGACCGGGATCGCACGCGCCTCGCCAAGTTTCAGTTCGCTCCCTCCCGTTGAGCCGATCCATGGCGCAAAGATGCCGAGCTTGCCCTGCTCATCGCGAATGGCGTCCCATTGCTCGCTCTGCGGATCGATCGACAGCGTCAGGAGGTACCGGCCCTGGTCCTCGCCGAACCAGACCGGGATCGGATCGGTCCCGACCAGGCCGGGAATGGTTGCGCCGATGCCGGAGGCCATCGCCATCTCGGCCAGCGCAACCGCGATGCCGCCGTCGGAAACATCATGCGCCGCGGTCACCACGCCGGAGGCGATCAGCGCGCGCACATGGTCGCCGACGCGCTTTTCATGGTCGAGATCGACTGGCGGCGGCGGACCATCAATGCGGCTGTGGATGTCTCTGAAATAGACGGACTGGCCGAGATGCGTTCCCCACATTGGCGGCGCGCCGACCAGCAGGATCATCTGGTCTTCGGCGGCAAAGCCGATCCGCACCATCTTCGACCAGTCGGCGATCAGCCCGACGCCGCCAATGGTCGGCGTCGGCAGGATGCCGCGCCCGTTGGTCTCGTTGTAGAGCGAGACATTGCCCGAGACGATCGGAAAGCCGAGCGCCCGGCAGGCATCGCCAATGCCTTTCACCGCGCCGACCAGCTGACCCATGATCTCCGGCCGTTCGGGGTTGCCGAAATTGAGGTTGTCGGTGGCCGCCAGCGGCAAGGCGCCGGTGGCGGTAAGATTGCGCCAGCATTCGGCCACCGCCTGCTTGCCGCCTTCATAAGGGTCGGCCTCGCAATAGCGCGGCGTCACGTCGGAGGAAAAGGCCAGCGCCTTGGTCGGATGACCCTCGACACGCACCACGCCGGCATCGCCGCCCGGAAGCTGCAGCGAGTTGCCCTGGATCAGCGTGTCATACTGCTCCCAGACCCAGCGGCGTGAGGACAGATCCGGTCCGCCGAGCAGCTTCAGCAGCGCGTCGGCGACATCCGCCTGCGGTGCATCGCTGGCCGCCAGCGGCGCCGGCTTCTTCGCCTCGGTCCAGGGGCGGTCATATTCCGGCGCCTGGTCGCCAAGATCCTTGATCGGCAAATTGGCGACTTCGTCGCCCTGATGCAGTACACGAAAGCGCAGATCGTCGGTGGTCTTGCCGACGATGGCGAAGTCGAGCCCCCATTTGTGGAAGATCGCCTCGGCTTCCTTTTCCTTTTCGGGGCGCAGCACCATCAGCATGCGCTCCTGGCTCTCCGACAGCATCATCTCATAGGCGCTCATGCGCTCCTCGCGCACCGGCACTTTGTCGAGGTCGAGCTCGATGCCGAGGTCGCCCTTGGCGCCCATTTCGACCGCCGAGCAGGTCAGGCCGGCCGCGCCCATATCCTGGATGGCAATGACCGCGCCGGATGCCATCAGCTCGAGGCAGGCCTCCAACAGGCATTTCTCGGTGAAGGGGTCGCCGACCTGCACCGTCGGACGCTTCTCCTCGATCTTGTCGTCGAATTCAGCCGAGGCCATGGTGGCGCCGCCGACGCCGTCGCGGCCGGTCTTGGCGCCGAGATAGACGACCGGCAGGCCGACGCCCTTGGCCTCCGACAGGAAGATCGCGTCGGTTTTGGCGAGGCCCGCCGCAAAGGCGTTGACCAGAATGTTGCCGTTATAGCGGGCGTCGAAATTGACCTCGCCACCGACCGTCGGCACGCCGAAGGAATTGCCGTAGCCGCCGACGCCGGAAACAACGCCGGCGACGAGATGTTTTGTCTTGGGATGGTCGGGCGCCCCGAAGCGCAGTGCGTTCATCGCCGCGATCGGCCGCGCGCCCATGGTGAAGACATCGCGCAATATGCCGCCGACGCCGGTCGCGGCACCCTGGTAGGGTTCGATGTAGGAGGGGTGGTTGTGGCTCTCCATCTTGAAGACGACGCAATCGCCGTCGCCGATGTCGACCACGCCGGCATTCTCGCCAGGCCCCTGGATGACCCGCGGGCCGGTCGTCGGCAGCGTGCGCAGCCACTTCTTCGAGGATTTGTAGGAGCAGTGCTCGTTCCACATCGCCGAGAAGATGCCGAGTTCGGTGAAGCTTGGTTCGCGCCCGACCAGGTCGAGGATGCGCTGGTATTCATCGGGCTTCAGCCCGTGCGCGGCAATGAGTTCCGGAGTGATCGGCACGGAATTGGAAATGGTCATGAGCGGCGATTTGTATCCGTGGGAGAGGGGATTTTTGACTCTCCTCTTATCGCAAGCTTTCGCGCGATACACCCCATTGGATGACGAAAAACGCCGGAAAACCGTTGCGTCGGCCAATGCGTGATCGCCGGCGCGCCGGGGGGTTAGGAAAAACTGTCGTAGCCGGCGCGGCCTTCCTCGAGCAGGCGGCGGATGACCGCGATGCCGTTGACGACATCCTTCTCCCGTGGCTGCGAGACACCGAAGCGGACGCCGTGGAAGACTTGCTCGGAACGGCCGGCCTTGAATTCGTCCTCGTCATCGATCAGCACGCCCTGCGCCAGGCAGGCATTCTTGAATGTGCCGGAGAGCCAGGGGTCGGGCAAGGTCAGCCAAACGAAGGGCACATTATCCCTTGCCCTGAAATCGAACCCGGCGAGCATCTCGCGTACTGTGGCAGTGCGGGTCTGGATTTCGGCGATACAGCGCTTGCGGATTTCCGCTGCCTCGCCGGACAGCACCAGCCTCGAGCCGACCTCGGCCAGCAGGAAGGGCAGGCCGCCGGTCATCATCTTGTGCGCCACCCGGATGCGGTGGCGATAGGCGGGCGGGCAAGACAGCCAGCCTCCGCGAACGCCCGCGGCGACCGATTTCGACAGGCCGCCGGCAACGATGGTCCGCTCAGGCGCATATTCGGCCAGCAGCGGCTGCGGGTCGTCGGTCAGGTGGCCATAAAGGTCGTCCTCGATCAGGATGACATTGTATTCGCGCGCCACGCGCGCAATCGCCTCCCGGCGCGCCGCCGGCATTGTCACCAGAGTCGGATTCTGGGCCGTCGGCATCAGGAACATCATCTTGGGATGTTTTTGCGCGCAGACACGTTCGAAATCATCGGGGTCGACACCTTCATTGTCCGATGTCACCAGCGCGGTGCGGCGTCCGATCAGCCCGGCGCTGCGTGAGATCTGCGAATAGGTGAGGTGCTCGAACACGACATAATCGCCGGGCATGGTCAGCGCGGCGATCGCCGCCATCACAGCGGCATGGGTGCCAAGCGTTGGCACGATCGAATCGGGTGAGGGGCGGAAGGAATTGCGCGCCAGCCAGCGACTGCCCGCTTCATACCAGCGCTGGGGAAAATCCCTAGTGTAGCTCGAAATGTCGTGCGGATGGTCCTGTGTCGTACGCGACAGCACCTCGGCGATGATGGCGCCCTGGCCGATATCGGGCGCGGCGGTGCTGTCGAAGCGCATCTTGCCAGTCGGCGCATCGATAGGGCGCGTGCCCTGTATGGCAGGCTCCAGATCTGGCTTCGCATCCAAAACGCGTTGGGCGAGCACATAAGTGCCGCGTCCGACCTCGCCGCTCACCAGCCCGCGTTCGCGCAGCAGCTGATAGGCGCGGCCGATCGTGCCGACGGTGGTGCCAATATCATAGGCGAGATCGCGCTGCGGCGGCAGCTTTGCCCCGGCTGCGATGACGCCCTTGTCGATATCTGACTCAATGCTGTCAGCAAGGCGCTGATAGAGAGGGCCGGAACCGGCATTGAGGTCGGGAAGCCAATTTGTCATGGTGACAATTTTGTATATTGCACCATTTCGAGAGTCAATACATATCAATCGCGCGCCAAAAAGGGTGCAATGCTAAATTCTGGTGGAAGACAATGGCTACAATCGAGACAATTCATTACACCGACGCCGGATTACACGGGAAGGCGCTTCGCCCGTCGGGGCGAGGTGGCTTCGTGAACCGATTGGTCCTGATGTTCGGCTCGCTGATGCGCTGGCTCAGCCGGATGCTGGAACGCCGTCGCAGCCGACTGGCCTTGCTGGAAATGACGGACGACCAGCTAAAGGATATCGGCATCTCACGCTGCGACGCCCATAACGAAGGTCTCAGGCCGTTCTGGGACTGAACCTTTGCCGGCGCATGTTCTGGACGCCAAGTCTAGCGGGTTTTCGAAGCCCTCAGGCGTGAGACGCCCTGATCCAGAAGCACCGCAATGACGCATAGCACCAGAAACAGCCCCGTGACGGCCAGCGCTGAGATGGCGACGCTGGCCGCGCCGTTCTTGGCGACATCGAGGAATGGGTAGGGCACCTCTCCGGCGATCGGTGCCCGCGCCAGCACATAGATCAGATAGGCGATGGGATAGACCATCCACCAGGAGATGTCGCGCCACCGGGTCGAACCATCGGCGCCCGCCACCAGCCACCACAGCACGAACAGCACCGGCGTCACATAGTGCAGCAGCACGTCGCAGACCAGGAACAGCCCTTGCGGCTGCCAAAGCCGCGTCAGAACGGTTGCGTAAATGATGAAGACCAGCGCGATGGCCGCCGCCACGCCTGCCCGCACCCGCGGTCCGGCAAAGACGGGAAACCAGGCATAGCCGCTGGATGACAGCAGCGAGACGTGAACGAGCACCGCGCCGATATTGGTCAGGATGGTGAAGAAGCTGAAATAGAAGATCAGCGAGCCGAGGAAACTGCGGCCTGCTTCCATCGACGCCGGGATGGTGATGCAGATTTGCAGGATAAGCCCGGCAAGGCCAATGACCAGACCCGATATCTGCAGAAACCGGCCCATCGCCCTATGCGGCGGCGGTGCAGGAAGGATTGCCTGCCTGCCAGCGGGCAATGTCCGAGCCGATCCGAGCGCCAAGTGGCTCAGCCATTAGCGGACCGAACACGTCGACGCGGCTGGAATTGCCCTTCGCCTGAACCACCAGCAGCGGCTTGCCCCCATAGTGCTTGGCCGGCACCAGCAGGAAGCGCGGCGTGCCGCTGAACGAATTCAGCTCATTGGCCATCTGGTAGGATTTGAAGGCGGGATCCTTGCTGGCGATCCAGCATTTGTGGGCGGCGATAGCGACTTGCTCCATGGCCAGCAACGAGGCGCTCTTGCCCGACGGGACCGGTGCGCTCTTCGGGCTCGACTGGCAGGACGCAAGGCCAAGCCCGGCGGCGGCCAGGAGAACAAGGCGGGTGCTCGTCAGTCTCATGGTCAGTCCGCCCCCGCGTTTATGAAAGGAATTTCCGAAAAAGATATCAGGCGGCGATGCCGAGCGCGCCTTCGAAAAGCGCCCGGCCGTCATTGCCGCCATGCGCCGCTTCGATCAGGTTTTCGGGATGCGGCATCAAGCCCAGCACATTGCCCTGGCTGTTGATGATACCGGCAATGTCGTTGATCGAGCCGTTGGGATTGGTGCCTTCGGCATAGCGGAACACCACCTGGCCTTCGCCTTCGAGGCGGGCAAGCGTGTCGGCATCGGCGAAATAATTGCCGTCGTGATGTGCCACCGGCGAGCGGATGATCTGGCCCGGCTGGTAGCGGCGGGTGAACATAGTGTTGGCGTTGGCGATTTGCAGCTTCACCTGCCGGCAGACGAATTTGAGCGAGCTGTTGCGCATCAATGCCCCGGGCAGCATTCCGGCTTCGACCAGGATCTGGAAACCGTTGCAGACGCCGATCACCATCACACCCTTGGCCGCTTTTTCGGCAACCGCCCGCATGACCGGCATGCGCGCGGCAATCGCGCCGCAGCGCAGATAGTCGCCGAAGGAAAAGCCGCCGGGAATGGCGATCAGGTCGACATCAGGGATTTCGGTGTCGGTCTGCCAGACGGTCGCCGGCGCCTTGCCGGAAATCTTGGTCAGCGCCGCGATCATGTCACGGTCGCGATTGAGGCCGGGGAGAAGAACGACGGCTGATTTCATGGCAGTTCCCGTTCGCAGATTTCTAGCAGATACCGGGGCGGAACGTGGTTGGTCAACCAGACGCCGTTGTTGGAGAGAAAGAATGGCACTCCATCCCCAGCCATGGCTACCGAGTCGACACACAGGATAACATCTTGCGACGAGGCATTTCCAGGTGTTGCGCATTCGGTGACGCTGCCCGCATCTGGCGTCTGTATCTAAGCGATCAACCGTAGTCAAACGGTCGCGGCAAGACCTAGTGCCATCTCCCGGCAGCTTATCGATTGGTTAGCTATATGGTCACGTCAGGTCGCTTCTAAGTTCGCAGTGTTTGAAAATCATTCAGCAAGAACAGGATATTGCTGGCACCTAGTTTGCGGCAAGAATGTTCCTTGCGAAAGACCGGGGATCTGCGTGGATACCAATAAGAATAAGGACCGAGACCATAGACTGCGCGCCCTGGGATCTTCAATCGCCGTCGTGGCGGTTCTAGCTGCTTTCATTTGCGTGTTTTTCTGGGGAGCTTCTCCTGCCACGCGGGCGTTCTTCGCCAATTGGTTCTCTCTCAGCACTGATTTGAATCGCTGCGAAGAGTCATTTGCATATCTGCTAATGGTCGCGACGACCCTCTCGGTGAGCTTGGGCATCATTCCGTTCGGCTTGATTCTTTCGAACGCGCTCGATGTCTACAGCTACAAGAGAAGCTTTCAACTCTACCGAAAACAACTGCTGGTCGGGACATGTCTCAGCCTGCTGCTGCTACTGCCGCTCATGTTTGGACATGGGGCGTGGTATGATGGTGGGCGTCGCGGCGTTGCGCGGGTCGATCTTGCCACCGCCTGCGCTGCAAGCTTTCACACAACCTTCTATCGGTTGCATGGCCACCTCCTGATCGTGATGCTGCTGGGGTGGGTGAACATCCTTGTGATGCTGAATTTGCGGTGGATGATCGCTGAGGGTCGTGATCCAAACCAGCTCTCCGATGATCCGCGCGTCAGGGCTATCCAATTGGCCGCAATGGAGCGGACGAAATGGAGCCTGGCGTCCGGCCGTTTCGTGGCAAAGGTCGTACTGACGGGGTTGGCAGCGGCGCTGTTCTATCTCGGCGCATCATCGATGAAGCCCGCCACCGCCCGCTTCATTCACACGTTCACCTGGGAGCGGCAAAAGGCAAAGGTGGTCGAGACCGGCATGCAATGTGTGCTGGAAGTGAAAGTCAGGCGTGGCTGGTCGGAGCGCTCCCGTGCGGATTGCTCTTCCGACGCTGCGACAGTTCCTTCAACCCCGGCGCTGGGCGCTGGCGCCTGGCGCATAACGAAAATTCCAACCGCAAAGCTCACCTATCGCACTCCTGAAGGTGAATATTCGTTCGGTGTATTCGGAGATTTCTTTATGAAGATGCCGACTTCGATCGGCACTGAGGTCGAGGTGCTGCGAAATCCGGCCAGCCCTGAAGCGATTGACAAGATTTTCGACGGCGGCGATGTCAAGCGAATGTTTTATAGACTGCTCATGATCGTCGCTGGCGCGGTCGCGGTCTACTATTTGTGGATTCGCGGGCGGCAGAAACCGATCCCGGTCTAGACCGGATCATTACCTCGCCGGCTGGGAGACGCCGTCGCACAATCACCTGCGAAGACGCAACCCTATCCAAGCGTTACACTATAATTCTCAATCACCGTATTCGCCAGAAGCTTGTCGCACATGGCTTTGAGATCAGCCTCGGCCTTGGCCTTGTCGGTCTCCGCGAGCTCGACGTCGAAGACCTTGCCCTGGCGTACTTGGCCGACGCCGCCAAAACCCAGTCCCGACAGCGCGTGTTCGATCGCCTTGCCTTGCGGGTCGAGCACGCCGTTCTTGAGGGTTACGGTGACGCGGGCCTTGATCACGCTGGACATGCTCCTGTTCAAAAAATGAGCGGCAAGAAATATTAGTGCTTCATGCCCTTGGGCGGCTCGGTGGAGGCGACGAGCACCGGCCCGGTCGGGCGCGGCGGCTCGTTCTCGTTCATGATGCCGAGGCGGCGGGCAACTTCCTGGTAGGCTTCGACCAGACCGCCCATGTCGCGGCGGAAACGGTCCTTGTCGAGCTTGTCCTGCGTCGCCACGTCCCACAGCCGGCAGGAATCGGGCGAGATCTCGTCGGCGACGACGATGCGCATCATGTCGCCCTCGAACAGGCGGCCGCACTCGATCTTGAAGTCGACGAGCTGGATGCCGACGCCCATGAACAGGCCGGACAGAAAGTCATTGACGCGAATGGCCAGCGCCATGACGTCGTCGATCTCCTGCGGGCTTGCCCAGCCGAACGCGGTGATGTGCTCTTCCGACACCATCGGATCATCAAGCGCATCGGCCTTGTAGTAGAATTCGATGATCGAGCGTGGCAGCACGGTGCCTTCCTCGATGCCGAGGCGCTTGGCCAGCGAGCCGGCGGCGATGTTGCGCACGACCACCTCGAGCGGGATGATCTCGACTTCCTTGATCAACTGCTCGCGCATGTTGAGCCGGCGGATGAAGTGGGTCGGAATGCCCATCCGGTTGAGATGGTTGAAGATATGCTCGGAAATACGGTTGTTGAGCACGCCCTTGCCATCGACGACTTCATGTTTTTTCTTGTTGAAGGCGGTGGCGTCGTCCTTAAAGAACTGGATCAGTGTACCCGGCTCAGGTCCTTCATAGAGGATCTTGGCCTTGCCTTCATAAATGCGGCGGCGATTTTTCATCTGATTTTTTCTCTGGATTTCCGGGCAGGCGGCAAGCGACCAGTTCCTGTCCGTCAGCCTAAATTAGTGAGGCGACGGCTAGGGTTCAATGCCGGTGTCTATCTCAATCGCGGTGTTTGCTCAATCGGCAAATCCTTTCAATCACCGCTTTCCGGAATGAAATGCCGCAGCACAGCAAGTGATGTAGCATATTGACCGCCCCGCGGCCTTTTGATTTGTGCTCGCCCAGCACACATATTCACCATCAACGAATCGGATTTCATCGGAGGGATGCCATGAGCAGCATGAAAGACCGCGAAGAGGGCTTCGAGCGCAAATTCGCATTCGACGAGGAGCTTCGGTTCAAAGCCTCGGCCCGCCGCAACAGGGCGCTCGGCATGTGGGCAGCGGAAAAACTGGGCAAGTCTGGCGCCGATGCCGAAGCCTACGCCAAGCAGGTGGTCGTCGCCGATATCGAGGAAGCCGGCGATCACGACGTTTTTCGCAAGATCCGCAAGGATTTCGATGAGGGGGGCGTCGATCAGTCGGATCATCAGATCCGTCGCACCATGGATGAATTGATGGCGCAGGCCATCGAACAGATCAAAAATACCTGATAGATTCTGGACCAATAGACCGCCCGTCCCAGCCGGGCGGTTTTTCTTTGCCTTTGCCGTCGTTTCCGGCTGAAACTACGCCAGAGCCTGTCCGCAGGCCTTTACCCAACAAGGAAAGCGCCAATGTCCCTGAAGTCACGCCTGGCGGCGGATGAAACGCTGTGCACCGCGTGGTCCGGTGTGCCGGATGCCTTGACGGTGGAAATCCTGGCCAAACAGGGATTCGATGCCGTCACGCTCGACATGCAGCATGGCGGCCACAATGAGGACAGTGTGCTGCGCGGTATCGCGCCGGTCCTGGCCGCCAGCAAGCCGGCGCTGGTGCGTATTCCCGTCGGCCGCTTCGATATGGCGAGCCGCGCGCTCGATTTCGGCGCCGAGGCGGTGATCGCGCCGATGGTGAACTCGGTTGCGGACGCCAGGCTGTTCGCCGCCGCCATGAAATACCCGCCGCTCGGCGAGCGCTCCTGGGGCCCGACCTACGCCTTTCCGCGCCACGGCAAGGGCGACCATGCCGACTGGCTGCGCGATAGCAACCAGCGCACCATGGCCTTCGCCATGGTCGAAACGCGCGCGGCGCTCGATGCGCTCGACGGCATCCTCGACACGCCGGGCATCGACGGCATCTTCCTCGGCCCGTCGGACTTCTCGATTGCCTGGTCGAAAGGCACCACCGTCAATTCGACGCTGGAAAGCATGATGGAAACGGTCGCCTCGATCGCGGAGCGCACGCGCAAGGCCGGCAAGCACGCCGCGATCTATGTCATGGAGCCAGCCGTCGCCGGCCGTGTAGTGGCCATGGGCTACCGGCTGCTGGCCATGGGCTCCGAGCATTCGCTCATTGCGCTCGGGGCAAAAACCCTGCTGAAGAACGTCAGGGATTCGATCGGATCCTAAAGGTCCGTCAGGAATTTGGCGAATGTCATCGAGCCTTCGGGCCAAGGGCCGAATCCGGAATCCGCATTGAGATGGCCGGCATCGCCGGCGTCGATGAACAGCGAGCCCCAGGCGCCGGCAATGTCTTCGGCGACGTCGAAGGCACAGAACGGGTCGTTGCGGCTGGCGATCACCACTGAGGGAAAGTTGAGCGGCTCGCGCGGGTAGGGGCCGAAGGTCATCAGGTGCTTCGGTTTTATCTTGGGGTTGGCGACGTCGGGCGGCGCCACGAAGAAGGCGCCGGCCACCGGTCGCTGGAACTGCGGCATGGCCTGGACAGCCGTCGCGACGCCAAGCGAATGCGCGACGATGACCACCGGCCTTTCGGCCTCGTTGACTGCCTTCGCTACGCGCGCCGTCCAGTCGTCGCGCACCGGCTTCGACCATTCCGCCTGTTCGACGCGGCGTGCCGTCGACAATTTCGCTTGCCAGCGGCTTTGCCAATGGTCCGGGCCGGAATTGGTATAGCCCGGCACGATGAGAATATCTGCATCCCTGACTTTCATGGCGCGCATGTAGCGAGCGGCGTCGCCGCATGCAACCGCGCATGATCCCAAAAAGTGGGAACGGTTTTTGGATAGGATCATGCGCTAAGCCAAAGCCGTTCGACGCATTTGATCACAATAGTGAACACCTTGTTCGCTTCCTGCCGTCTTGTGTGAACGATCGTGATCAACGATCTGTCACTGGGAAGAGACAGCCGTGAAAGACCGAGGTTTTGGCGCTGACACGACGTACGATGATCGGTGGTGCCGGGCTCCTGGCCTTTGGAGCTTCGTCAAGCGCCGCCCAAACGGAGAGTTCGATGAGCGAATTGCCTTTTGCCGCCACGACACCGGTGAGCGTTGCCCGCGTCGGGCTGCGGGCGCGGGATGCCGAAAGCCTGGCCGCCTATTATCGCAAGGTGGTCGGACTGCAGGAATTGAGCCGCGCCGATGGCGCGATCACGCTGGGCGCCGCCAATCGTCCGCTGTTCGTCATCGAGGCGGATGCTGCGGCGAAGCCTGACGACCCACGCAGTGCCGGCCTGTTCCACACCGCCTTTTTGCTGCCCAGCCGTGCCGATCTCGGCCGCTGGATAAACCATGCCATAGCCAACAAGATCGGCATCGAGGGCGCATCCGACCATCTGGTCAGCGAGGCCCTCTATCTGACCGACCCCGAGGGCAACGGCATCGAGATTTATGCCGACCGCCGTCCGCAGGACTGGAAGTGGAACGGCGACAAGATCGCCATGGCGACCGAGCGGCTGAATATTCCATCGGTCGTCGCCGAAGTTCCGGCCGGAGATGCCGGCTGGCAGGGCGCGCCGGACAACAGCATCATCGGCCACGTCCACCTGCGAGTGGGCCGGCCGGAGGAGGCTGAGGCCTGGTGGCATCAGGAATTCGGCTTCGATACGGTGGCGAAGTATGGCGGCCAGGCGGTGTTCCTGTCGTCAGGCGGCTACCATCATCACATCGGCGCCAATGCCTGGCAAAGTGCCGGCGCCGGTCGTCGCGACCCCGCCCGCTCTGGCTTGGCCTGGGTCGAGATGCGTTCGGACAATGCAACTGACGGCACGATCCGTGAGGATCCGTGGGGAACGGTGATCAGGACCGTTCCCGGCAAGGCCTGATCGTCAGCTGATTAGAGGTCCGCCTTTCCCAGCAGCCGACCAAGCATGAGCAGGCCCGCCGGCCAAATGCCGAGGCGAAGCTCGTTTCCCATATGGCCGAGGTCGCCGGCATCGGCGAGTTCCGCGCCCCAGGCGGCGGCAAAGGCGGTCGCCTTGTCGAAGGTGACGCGCGGATCGGTGCGGCTCGCCACCACCAGCGTCGGAAAGGGCAGGCGCTTTAGCGGCATTGGCGCGAAGGGACGAACGAGGTCGAAAGACGGATCGGGATCCTCGACATTGGTCGGGGCAACCAGCAGTGCGCCTGCAACTTTCCGGAGTTGGCTTTCGCTGGCGTTGGCCGCCCATTTCACTGCCGTCGCTACCGCCAGCGAGTGCGCCAGTAGCACCACACGCCGAGGTGCCGCGGCAACCGCGGCGTCCACCCGGCCGATCCAGTCCTCAGGGCTGGGCCTGTCCCATTCGGCCTGCAGCACGCGGCTCGAATTGGGGAACGCCTGGCACCAATGCGACATCCAGTGATCCGGCCCGGAATTGCCGCGCCCCGGCAGGGCGAGAAAATCGAAGTCTCCAGCCGCGGAAATCATCACGCTTCTCCGAATACCCGCTTGAAGATCGTGTCGACATGCTTGGTGTGATAGCCAAGGTCGAATTTCTCGCGGATCTCGGCCTCTGGCAGGGCTGCAGTGACTTCCTTGTCGGCGAGAAGTTCTTCAAGGAAATCAGCGCCTTGCTCCCACACTTTCATGGCGTTGCGCTGCACCAGCCGGTAGGCGTCTTCACGGCTGACGCCAGCCTGCGTCAGCGCCAGCAGCACGCGCTGTGAATGCACCAGGCCGCGGAACTTGTTCATGTTCTTCAGCATGTTATCGGGGTAGACGAGCAATTTGTCGACGACGCTTGTCAGCCGCGACAGCGCGAAATCAAGCGTCACCGTGGCGTCCGGCCCGATCATGCGTTCGACCGAAGAATGCGAAATGTCGCGCTCATGCCAGAGCGCGACGTTCTCCATCGCCGGCAGTGCGAAGGAGCGCACCATGCGGGCCAGGCCGGTGAGATTTTCGGTCAGCACCGGGTTGCGCTTGTGCGGCATTGCCGACGAGCCCTTTTGTCCAGGCGAAAAATACTCCTCTGCTTCCAGCACTTCGGTGCGCTGCAGATGGCGGATTTCGATCGCCAGCCGCTCGATAGAGGAGGCGATGACGCCGAGCGTGGCGAAGAACATGGCGTGGCGGTCGCGCGGGATCACCTGCGTCGACACCGGTTCCGGCTTCAGCCCCAGTTTCTTCGCCACATGCTTTTCGACATAGGGGTCGATGTTGGCGAAAGTGCCGACCGCACCCGAGATGGCACAGGTGGCTATGTCCTCACGCGCGTGCACCAGGCGCTCGCGGCAGCGCGAAAATTCGGCATAGGCCTGCGCCAGCTTGACACCGAAGGTGGTCGGCTCGGCATGGATGCCATGGCTGCGGCCAATGGTGACGGTGTCCTTGTGCTCGAACGCGCGGCGCTTGAGCGCTGCAAGCAGGCCGTCGATGTCGGCGAGAAGAATGTCGCTGGCGCGGGTCAACTGCACGGCAAAGCAAGTGTCGAGAACGTCCGAGGAGGTCATGCCCTGGTGAATGAAGCGGGCGTCAGGTCCGACAAATTCACCAAGATGGGTCAGGAAGGCGATGACATCGTGCTTGGTGACGCGCTCGATCTCGTCGATGGCCTCGACGTCGAATTTCGCCGCGCCGCCCTTTTCCCAGATGGTTTTGGCGGCCTCTTTCGGGATCACGCCAAGTTCGGCCAGTGCGTCGCAAGCGTAAGCCTCGATCTCGAACCAGATGCGGAAGCGGGTTTCGGCCGACCAGATGGCCACCATTTCCGGCCGGGAGTAGCGAGGGATCATCGGTTAGTCCTGACTTGTGAGAGCGTTCGCCCGCGTCCTAACAGAGGCCGACAAAATGCTCAACGCTGCTGCCGCGCAAACCAGATGCTGGCGGCAAACAGCGCGATGAAACCGAGTGGAAAATAAAGCCGGATGCCCAGAACAATAAACTGGTAAAGCGCCGTCGCCATCGTGAACACGAACTGGATGGACCAGGCGATGGTCAGGGCCGGTGCATGCCACTGGACATAGTAGGAGCGGTATTGCAGCGCAAAGAGCCCGCCGGTCAAGGCGATCGTCGCGGCAAGAAGGCAGATAAAGGCGGCGGCAAAGGCAACTTCCCAGTGCCGGCCAAGCGAAATCAGCCGCGCCAGGAACAGGCCAACCGGAAAAGCGAGCGCTCCGCCGGCGGCATAGAGCAGCGAGACGTAGCGAATTTTGGCCGGTGTCTCCCAGTTACCCAGCAACAGATTGAAGAGTACGCTGGCGCCCATTGCCATGGCCCACAGCAGCGCGCCGCAAAGAGCAGTGCCCGGCGACGGCAAGGCGCGCCGGACAAGACCCAGGACGCGGTTGCGGATGACGGGGAACGGCGTCACAGGCGGCCGGCTACCGCGATCCAGCGATAGTCCGGCCCCTCGAAGCCGTATTGGCGTACCGCGATCAGTACGGCATAGGCGCTGAGGCCTTGCAGCGAGAACGTTTGCACCGCGCCGATCCGATAGCCATTCGGACAGCCCCTGCTTTTTGGGATCGACTTGTCCTCGTGCAGAAGCTCCGTCTTGCCGCCGGCTTTCGCCTCGATATGCAGCAGGCGAAAGCCGTTGATCTCGCCCAGGCTCTCGCAGCCTTCGGTGTTGTTCAAGCCGATCTCGTCGAGCCGGAACTCGAGCGGATCGTCGACCGGAAAAAAGATCGGGCGTGGGTTCACCACCATGCGAAACGGATCGGCCGAAAGCTCGGTCACCGGGTTGAACCCGGCGGTGATGCCGCGGTTGGCGGTCAACTCGTCCTGCTTGATGATGGCTTCGCCTTTCTGCCGGGCCTGAAGGCGCGTCGCTTCGAGCGTGGCGTTCTCGTCGTCAAGCCGGACCTTGATCGGCGTGCCCTGGAGAAAACTGTCGTCGGCAGTGTTGATGTAATAGCGGTTGGCATAGGGAAATCCCGAGCCGTCCTGGACACCATATTCCTCGAAGGCGAACACGCTTCCATCCTGGCTGAAGCCGAGGATTTCAAGCTCGGCGACATCGCCGGCTTGGGCCGCAAGGGGCCCTGCCAATTGGGCGAGCAGGAGAAAGGCAGAAAGGACGAGAATTCGCATTGGTTTCTTCACTTCGGCTGCCAGGGTTCAACGATTCCCTATCACGAGATGGTCAAAACGTCGTGCTATCTGGCAACCATGCATCCAATTCAGCCATCGAATGTTATTGTCGGCAGCTTCAACGGGAGACCCCACCATGACCGACGCCAGCAAAATTCGTGAGCATATGGAAGTGATCGGCGCCGATGGCGTTCATGTCGGCACCGTCGACAAAGTCGAGGGACAGCGGATCAAGCTGACCAAGGCCGACAGTGGCATGGGCTCGCACAAGGGCCATCACCACTATATCCCGCTCAGCCTCGTCGCCGAAGTCGACAGCAAGAAAGTCTGGCTGTCGGCAAACTCGGATGTCGCGGTCACCTTCGAGGAAGAAAAATCCGATCCCACTTGATCACCCCCATTTGATCGCAACGTTGCGCGTTCAGCGCGACGACCACACCGGGAAAAGATCGCCCTCGGCCGGCGTCGCGGCAAAAACGCCGCGGCTAATAGCACGCGCCATGGTGGCGCCGGCTGCGGCGTAAAGGTCGATCGCATCGTTGAGCGCGAGCTCGATGCCGCTCTTGCCCGTCGCCAGTGCGAACACCAGATCGCCGTCGGCTGGCGTATGCGTCGGCCAAATGGCGCGCACGAAGCCGTCATGCGCTGATACGGCAAGGCGTTTTGCCGCTGCCTTGGTGAGAACGGCGTCGGTGGCGATGACGGCGATGGTGGTGTTGCCGCCGGGCTCTATGTTCTTGTCGCGGAATTTCAGCAGGATCTTTCTGGCGTCGGCAGGCATTGGGGACGGATAGCCGAGCCCGCCAAACTCGTCGCCGATTTCGAAGGGTGCCGCCCAGAAGTAGCGGCTTCTGGCGATCGTCACCGAGCCGGTCGGGTTGACTGCGGCCAGCGCGCCGATGGTGACGCCACTGTCGAGCACCGTCGAGGCTGAGCCGAGGCCGCCCTTCAAGCCTGCACTCAGCGCGCCTGTGCCCGCGCCGACCGTGCCGAGTGGAAAGTCGATGCCGGCTGCTTGCGCGGCCTCATAGCCGAGATCGCGGTAGGGCGGATAGCGGCCCCAATCCTTGTCGCCGCCGTTGCGCAGGTCGAACAGGATCACCGCCGGCACGATCGGTACGCGAAAGCCACCGACCTCGACGCCGATGTTCCTCTCGCGCAAGGCCGCCTGCACGCCGGAGGCGGCGTCGAGGCCAAAGGCCGAACCGCCCGAAAGCACAATGGCATGGATCGCTTCAATGGAATTCTGCGGTTCCAGCAAATCTGTTTCGCGCGTGCCGGGCGCGCCGCCCAGCACTTGGACTCCCGCCACCGCCGGTTCATCGCAAAGCAGCGCAGTCACGCCCGACTTCAGCTTGGCGTCGGCGGCGTTGCCGACGCGCAGGCCGGCGACATCGGTGATCAAATTGCGCGGCCCGGTGCGAAACATCACTTCACCTCGAAAGGCACGAAACGCGCACCGTCGAAACGGAAGGCGCGGTAGGGGTTCTGGCTGAGATCGCCCTTTTCGTCAAAACGGACCGGCCCGATCACGGTGGTGAAATCATGCGCTGTGAGCGCTTCAGCAAGCGGCTTGCCGGAGGTTGCCGCCAGGGTCGCTGCCACCTTGGCGGTCTCCACCGCCGCATAGGCCGGCAACGCGTAGCCTTCCGGCACGATCTCTTGTGCAGCAAACGCCGCCAGCACCTTGGGGTCGGCGACATCGGACCATTCGGGTTGCGCGATCATCAGCGTGCCGGTGGCGTAGGATACGTCGCCGGGCGGCGTGCGCAGCGTTTCGCCGCCGGCAAAAGTCATGCCGGCATCGAGCTGGCCGGCGTCGCGGCCCATGATAGCGATATCGTCGCCGTCGCCGCCGGCAAAGATGTGCGTCGCACCGGCTTTCTTCAGCCGTCCGATCAGGCCGATCTGGTTGTCGAGCTGCGGCCGGAACGTGTCGACGAACACCGGTTTCAGCGCTGCCTGCTCGGCGGCTGCGCGAAACGTCTCGGCGATTTCGCGGCCATAGATCGTGCCGTCGTCGATAATCGCGAACAGGTCGTTCCGCCAGAGCCGGGTGAGGATGGTGGCGACGGCGTTGCGCTCGTCGTCGCCGCGCGGTCCGAGACGAAACACCGGCCAGCCGGTCTTGGCGCGCCGGTCGGTCAGGCTTTCTGTGCGCACGCCGACGGTAATGACCGGTATGTTGGCACCTTTCAGGATGGGCAGCGCCGCCTCGATCGCGTCGGTGCAGAGAAAGCCGACAACCACGCTGACCTTCGCCGCCGCGAATTCCCTGGCTGCGGCGGCGCCGCCATCGGCCGTACAGGCGTCGTCGACCGTCTTGAGCTCGGCCCCGATCGCCTCCGCCGCCAGGCCGGCGCCTACCACGATCTGTTTGCCGAGAATTGCCGACGGTCCGGACAGGGGTGCCGCGACGCCGACGAGCAGCGTCTCGGCGTTCGCATTGCCGCAGAGCGACAGCCAGGCCAGCAGCGCTATTGTCGTTATCTCGAATCGCATGCGTGCGAAGAATTCCTCCGTGCCGGCCAAGCATCTCCCGGCACTATGCCCACAAAGACCTAAAGGCTGCCTAACCACGGTGCAACACGCGAATTTCAGGATGCGAGTCAAGCACTTCGCTTGTGGCAGGCACTATGTGGCCATATATAACGGCTGGGTTCCAAGGGAAAATCATCGGTGCTGAAGAAGAACGACATTGGGCCGCAGGCCTATCGCGACGCGATGAGCCACTTTGCTGGCCACGTCCATGTGGTCGCCACTGATGGTCCTGCTGGCAAGCGTGGCGCGACGGTCATTGCGGCCTGTTCGGTGTCGGACACGCCGCCGACCATTCTGGTCTGCCTCAATCGCGAAAATCCCAAGAACGAGCCATTCGTGAAAAATGGCAAATTCGCCTTGAACACATTAGCTTCGCATCAGGAGGCGCTGTCGATCGGCTTCTCCGGCCTCACCGGCTTACCGGTTGCGGAGCGTTTCGCGCTGGGCGAATGGGATGTCATCTCGACCGGCGCGCCAACGCTGAAGGGTGCGCTGGCCGTGTTCGACTGCGAACTCATCGACACCAAGGATCTGGCTACCCATCGTGTGCTTTTTGGCAAGGTGACAGGCCTGCGCATCGGCGATAATTTGCGGCCGCTGATCTATCACGACCGCGGCTACCACGCTTTGTAGCGCCATGGTTGCACCCACGGAGAGAGAATGACCGAGTTGAAACCGCGCCCGGCGCCGCGGACGATCGACGAGACGCTCGCTCTGCTGACCGGTGCGGACTACGTGGCGGACCGGTCCCTGGCGACCGTGCTGTTTTTATCGCTGCGCATGCAGCGGCCGCTTTTCCTCGAAGGCGAGGCCGGCGTCGGCAAGACGGAGATCGCCAAGGTGCTGGCGCAGGCGCTCGGCCGCCGGCTGATCCGCCTGCAATGCTATGAAGGCCTCGATGTTTCGTCCGCCGTCTACGAGTGGAACTACGCCGCCCAGATGATCGAAATCCGCATGGAGGAGGCGGCTGGCAAGGTCGACCGCTCCGACATGGAGCGCAATGTCTTCTCCGAAAAATACCTGATCCGCCGCCCGGTGCTCGATGCGCTGACCGGCAAGGCCGGCGCCGCCCCGGTCTTCCTGATCGATGAGCTCGACCGCACCGACGAAGCCTTCGAGGCATTCCTGCTCGAAATCCTGTCGGACTTCCAGGTGACGGTGCCCGAGCTCGGCACGATCAAGGCGGAAGAACCGCCGATCGTCATCATAACCACAAACCGCACCCGCGAGATCCATGACGCACTGAAGCGGCGCTGCCTCTATCACTGGGTCGACTACCCCAATGCCGAGCGCGAACTGGAGATCGTGCGCCGAAAGGTGCCGCAGGCCAACCGCAGGCTCTCGGCAGAGGTGGTTTCCTTCATCCAGAAGCTGCGCCAGATCGAGCTGTTCAAGGTGCCGGGTGTCGCCGAGACCATCGACTGGGCCGGCGCGCTGACCGAACTCGACAAGGTGGCGCTCGATCCGGAGACCGTTTCCGACACGATCGGCGTGCTCTTGAAATATCAGGACGACATTGCCCGCATTGAACAAGGCGAAAGCCGGCGCATCCTCAACGAGGTGAAAGCCGAGCTTTCGGCGGCGGAGTAAGGGCATGGCGCCGCGTCCCGAACCGAAAGAGGCGACAGCGGACGGACGCATCGCCGACAACATCGTCTATTTCGCCCGGACCTTGCGCAAGGCGGGCATGCGGGTCGGGCCGGCCTCGGTGAAGGATTCCATCGAGGCGGTGCTGGCCGCGGGCATCGGTTCCCGAGACGATTTCTATTGGACGCTGCACGCCGTGCTGGTGTCGCGGCACGAGGACCATCCCACCTTCGACGAGGCATTCCGGCTGTTCTGGAAGTCGCACGAGCTGATCGAAAAGATGCTGGCGATGTTTTCGCCGGTGGCGCCCGATAACAGAGAGAAGCAAAAACCCCGCACGGCCGAGAACCGCGTCAGCCAGGCGATGTTCGAGGGTCACAGCAAGAACCAGCCGCCACAGGAGATCCCTGAGATCGAGGTCGACGCCCGCTTCACCTTCTCCGGCAACGAAGTGCTGAGAGACAAGGATTTTGCTCAGATGAACGCCGCCGAAATGGCTGAGGCCAAGAAGGCGATTGCCCAGTTGCGGCTGCCCTTCGACATGGTCAGGACACGGCGCTTCAAGGCCGACGCGCATGGCCGCCGCATCGATCCGCGCGCCATGATGCGGTCGGCCGCGCGTACCGGTGGCGAATTGATCCTGCCGAAATTCCGCTCGGCCCGCAAAGTTCACCCGCCGCTGGTCGTGCTGGCCGACATTTCCGGCTCGATGAGCCAGTATACGCGCATCTTCCTGCATTTCCTGCATGCGCTGACGGAAAAGCGCCGGCGTGTACATGCCTTCGTGTTCGGCACCAGGCTCACCAATCTGACACGGCAGATGCGCCATCGCGACCCCGACGCGGCACTCGCCGATTGTTCGGCGGCGGTGAAGGACTGGTCGGGCGGCACCCGCATCGGCGACACGCTCTGCGAATTCAACCGGCTGTGGTCGCGACGCGTTTTGGGGCAGGGCGCGGTGGTGCTTTTGATCACCGACGGGCTCGAGCGCGACGAGGTTGCCGGCCTGTCGGAAGAGATGGAACGCCTGCGCAAATCCTGCCGTCGTCTGATCTGGCTGAACCCGTTGCTGCGTTTCGACGGTTTCGAAGCCCGCGCCCGCGGCGTCAAGGCGATGCTGCCGCATGTCGACGAATTCCGCTCAGTGCACAATCTCGATGCACTGGCCGATCTCTGCGCCTCCTTGGACAAGAAATCGGCGCTGTCGGTCGATCCGCGCCGATGGCTGCAAGCTGGCGAGAGGCGCGCCGCATAGCCATATGTCCCCGGGGAAATAGCCCTTGGAAAAACAGACCCTGAGAGAAGCGATCATGGAAAACAGCATCTATCTCGATGAGGCCCGCGATCCCCTGATCATCGCGGAAGGCTGGATGAAGGACGGCAAGGATGTCGCCATCGCAACCGTGGTCGAAACCTGGGGGTCGGCGCCGCGGCCAGTCGGCAGCCATCTGGTCATCGATGCAGACGGCAATTTCCACGGCTCAGTCTCGGGCGGCTGCGTCGAGGGCGCGGTGGTGACTGAGGCGATCGACGTCATCGATTCAGGCAAGGCGAAGATGCTGGAGTTCGGCGTCGCTGACGAGACCGCCTGGCAGGTCGGCCTGTCCTGTGGCGGCCGCATAAAAGTCTATGTCGAGCGGCTTGGCTGACCTCCAATGGATCCGTACGCCCTGAAAACGTTGAACGCCGAACGCCGCGCCCGCCGCGCGGCGATCCTGGTCACCGACCTTGGTGACGGTCGCGACCGCATCGTGCGCGAAGGCGATCAGGTCGCCGGCGATCTTGGAGCCGCGATTGCCAAGGCGTTTCGCACTGGCAATTCCGGCTCGGTCGAAGCCGAGGGACGAACCTTCTTCCTCAACGCGCATCTGCCGCAGCCGCGCCTGGTGGTGATCGGCGCCGTCCACATCAGCCAGGCACTGGCACCGATGGCGAAAATCGCCGGCTATCCCGTCGAGATCATCGATCCGCGCACGGCCTTCGCCACGCCGGACCGTTTTCCCGATGTCGCACTGCATGCCGAGTGGCCTCAGGATGTGCTTTCGCGCCAGCCGCTGGATGGCTACACGGCGCTGGCCGCTGTCACCCATGATCCGAAGATCGATGATTTCGCACTGAAGGCAGCGCTCGACGCCAACTGTTTCTATATCGGCGCGCTCGGCAGCCGCAAGACACACGCCAAGCGCGTCGAGCGCTTGCTGGCCTTGGGCGCTACGGCCGACCAGATCGCCCGCATCCACGCGCCGATCGGCCTCGATATCGGTGCCGCAAGCCCGGCCGAGATCGCCGTCGCGGTGCTGGCGCAGGCAATCCACGCCTTCCGCTCGCGCGGCCTGGAAAGCAAAGGCGCGGTGGCGTGAAATTTGGCCCGGTTCCCATCGATCAGGCCGAAGGTGCAGTGCTGGCGCACGCCACCACAGCCGGCGAACGGCGCTTCCGCAAGGCGCACCGGCTGAGCGCCGATGATCTGTCGGTGCTGAAGGCGGCTGGGATAACCCAAATAGTCGCCGCTGTCCTTGCGCTGGACGATCTCAGCGAGGACGCAGCGGCCGAGAAAATCGCGCAAAGCATGGTCCATCGCAACATCGAGGCGAAGCCTGCCGCGACCGGCCGGGTCAACCTCCACGCCGAGGCCGCCGGCATCTTCACCGTCGATGCGGCGATGATTGACGCCATCAACGCCGTCGACCCGGCCATCACCATCGCCACGCTGGCGCAGCATGCGCCGGTCGAGAAGGGGCAGATGGTGGCGACGGTGAAGATCATTCCGTTTGCCGTCGCCTCAGTCCTGGTCGATGCCGTGGCAAAAATCTGCACTGGCGGCGAGATCTTTGCCGTCAACGCCTACCAGCCGGTGCGCATCGGCGTCATCCAGACGGTCCTGCCCGGCATCAAAACCAGCGTGCTCGACAAGACGTTGCGTGTCACCGAAGCGCGGCTGACGCGTTCAGGCGGCCGATTGACGGCGGAGCGCCGCACACCGCACGACGTCGCCCCGGTGGCGGAAGCTGCGGCTTCGTTGGCGCGTGATAACGACATGGTGGTGATCTTCGGCGCTTCGGCGATGAGCGATTTCGGCGACGTTATTCCAGCCGCGATCAAGAAAGCCGGTGGTATCGTCATCCGTGCCGGCATGCCGGTCGATCCCGGCAATCTGCTGGTGCTCGGCATGCTTGATGGCAAGCGCGTCATCGGCGCGCCTGGCTGCGCCCGCAGTCCCAAGGAAAACGGCTTCGACTGGGTGCTCGACAGGCTGATTGCTGGGCTCGATGTAACGGCAAAGGACATCGCCGGTATGGGCGTCGGCGGGCTGCTGATGGAAATCCCGACACGGCCGCAGCCGCGTGAGTCGCTACCGGCCCCAAGGCCAGCGCGATCTGAGCCGAAGGTCGATATCGTGCTCCTGGCCGCCGGCCGCTCCAGCCGCATGGGCGGCCCGAACAAGCTGCTGGCTCTGTTTGACGGCAAGCCGCTGATACGCCGCACCGCCGAGCGCGCGCTGGCGTCGAAAGCCTCGGGCACGATCGTCGTCACCGGGCATCAGCGCGAGCGGGTGCGGACGGCACTTTCGGGACTCGACGTGACCTTCGCCGATAACGCGGATTTCGCCGAGGGCCTGTCTTCGTCGCTGAAGGCCGGCGTCGCACGGGTTGCCGGCAATGCCGCAGGCGCGATGATTGTTCTTGGCGATATGCCGGGTATCTCGGCGACCGATCTCGACCGGCTGATCGAGGCGTTCCGCAAATCCGGGAGCAGGGCGGTCGTACGCGCCTCGCATCAGGGAAGGCGCGGCAATCCGGTTCTTCTGCCGCGCTCGCTGTTTCCAGCGATCGCGCATCTGGAAGGCGATACCGGCGCGCGCCATCTGGTCGAGGCCGAGGGCCTCGATGTAGTCGATGTCGAGATCGGCGAAGGGGCAGCCGTCGATGTCGACACCCGCGAGGCGCTGGAAGGCGCTGGCGGCGTGCTGCAGGATTGACAAACCAAAGCCGAAGAACGCATGCCTGAGGCATGGCTTTCAGATTCCGTTACACCCTTTTGGCCTCAGTGCTTTTCCTGCTTCCTGTTGCCGTTGTCGCTCACGCCGACGCGCTAAGACCCTTCAAGGACGATCTCTTCGCCTATCCGGCCACGCTCTCGTCCGCGAACAACGGCGCCTATACGGTCATCGACTATCGTGAGCTGCGCGATATCAACGCCCGCGACCAGGTGCCGGAGCGCCGGGTGCACGTCCAATATGTCGACACCAGCGTGCGCAAGGTGCAGCAGGATCTGTTGCTGAAGACCGATGCCGGCGATGTCCGCCACGTCGCCGTCGGCAAGACTGAGGGCGCCGGCATCATCGTGCTCTACCTGCATGGGCAGGGCGGCAGCCGCAAGCAGGGCGTCGACGACTTCACCTTCGGCGGCAATTTCAACCGCATCAAGAACCTGATGGCCGGCAATGGCGGCCTCTATCTCTCTCCGGATTTTACCGATTTCGGCGATACAGGTGCTGCCCAGATCGCCGCGCTGATCGATCACTATGCCGAACAGTCGCCAGGCGCGAAGATATTCGTTGCCTGCGGCTCGATGGGCGGCGCGCTGTGCTGGAAGCTGGCTGCCCGCAAGGATACCGGCGGTCGCATCGACGGGCTGCTGCTGCTCGGCTCGCTGTGGGACGAGAGCTTTTTCGCAAGCCCTGCCTATAAGCGCCGCGTGCCGGTCTTCTTCGGCCAGGGCAGCAAGGATCCTGTGTTTCCCGTGGAAAAGCAGGAAACCTTCTTCCGTTCGATCCTGGCCAAATCGAAGAGCTACCCCACCCGCTTCGTCCGCTTCGAGACCGGCACCCATGGCACGCCAATCCGCATGACCGACTGGCGCGGCACGCTCAACTGGATGCTGTCGAAAGCGCCTTGAAGCCTCAAGGCGGGGTGTTGTAGTCGAGCACGGTTTGCGGGTTGATCTCGCCGTCATAGGATGCATCGACATCGTATTGCACCAGCGAAAAATTGCCGTTGCGAAACAGATAGGTGCCCGCCGATGAGGCGTCGCCGACGCCGCGCCATTTGTTCATGGACGAGATCGTCTTGGTGGCATCGTCATAGTCGGAATTGACCAGCTGGTCGTCGGTCTGGAAGCCGATGATGTTGATCGCCTCGACCTTGCCTTCGCTGTTGTTGTTCTCATAGCGGATATCGAGTTCCGGCGAGGCGAACTGCAACTGCCGCACACCCGATACGTCGTCGGAGATGTAGTAGACGGCACTCTCATTGTAGGCCGCCATCGAGCAGAAGAAGCGGAACAGCCGCATCTCGCGTTCGGGTTCGTCGGCAGCCGCGCTTGCATCCTTGTAATGGAGGGTATGGGTCGCCGGCTCGCCTACTGGCTTGCCCTCCGGCGTTTCCTTGTCGCACTGGTCGCCATAGGTGGCGGCGAAGGCCTTCTTGGCTTGCTCCAATGCCGCGTCTTTCTTCGGTGGCGGCGGGCCGTCGCCGCAGCTTTCCGGCACCGCGTCCTCGAAATCGACTGTCGCGGGCTTCAGCGCGCCCTTGTCGATGAAGATCGGCTGGAACGGCGGTTCCTGGATCGAGGCATTCACCTGGCGCAGCGTGTAGCAGCCGGCGAAGACCTTTGCCTCGCCCTTCTTGTCGGTCGCCTGGATGGCGACGGGAACGTTGTAGTAAATGCTGCCGGCCGCACCTTCATCGGACACGGCGCCGGTCTTGACGTCGACCTTTTCGGTGCCGTCATAGCCCTTGACGAATGTCTCGAAATCCTTGGCCGGCTTGGTGTCGCCGAAATAGCCCCAGGCGCGCGCGAATTCATGCCGGCTGATGGCGCTATAAAGCGAGCGGATGACCGCTTCGGCGTCCGATCGGTCGTCGATATAGGGAGCTTCGGCGGCGAGCACTGGCTGGCCTGCTAGGGCAAGGGAGAAAAAAGCGGTTGCTGCAACAAAGGCGCTTCTCATCGGGAATCTCCACCTGATGGGAAATTCTATCATACCGATTGCGGCGGCGTGGTGACGCTTGAAGAATCGGCGGGGAAGGCGCTACGTCCCGTCGTCGGCGTTCCGGCCGGACAGGAGAAACTCACGTGACCATATCTATGTACGAGGCATCCGTGCCGGTGTTTACGGCCAGGCTGAAAGCGCTTTCTAATGTGCTCTCGACCGCTGAACAGAATGCGACCGACCGCAAGATCGACCCGCAGGTGTTTCTGACGGCGCGACTGGCGCCCGACATGTTCGCATTAGCCAGGCAGGTACAGATCGCCACCGACCACGCCAAGGGCGCGCCGTCACGGCTTGCCGGCCGCGAAGTACCCAAATACGAGGACAATGAGGCGAGCTTTGCCGACCTGCAGGCACGCATCGCCAAGACCCTGGACCTTTTGGCGACGTTCTCTGCTGCCGATTTCGAAGGCTCGGATGACCGGATGATCGAGCTGAAGCTTGGCCAGCGCGAAATCTCGATGGCCGGCATGCAATATCTGCTGCATCTGGCCATGCCCAACTTCTACTTCCACGTGACCACCGCCTACGACATTCTGCGACACAATGGCGTGCCGCTGAGCAAGGCGATCTTCCTGGGATCACGCTGAGACTTCGAGGTTTCCCGGTCCCGCCAGGAAACCTCACACCACTAAATATTCAGCGCAGAGACATCTCGCGGGCAATGCGCGGGAAATCGGCCGGCTTGACGCCGATGTCGGCGCGGTCGGCATTGCTCATCGAGTGAAGCAGGGCAAGTGCCGCGCGATAGCGCAGATGCTCCTGCGGACGCGGACGGGCAAACATTTCAGTGAAGAACCCCATGAATCAGGCCCCCGTGTTGATCCTCCACGGCCCTCAATATAGGCAAATCATGACAATTGTGCAGTGCAACATTTGCATGGCAGCCATGCCGCATCGATACTTTTTTGACCATATTCGACGTGTCGGGTGAAACTTCTGGCGCGGTCGAACGTACGTATAATGCCGGCTTGGGCCGGCTTTTCCTCGCCATTCCTGGCGCACTTCCGGACTGCATGAAGATGCAGTCCGGCTTTTTGTATCAGCGCAACGAGACCAAACGGCAGCCGGGCTTGGAGACGAGCGGTGCCTTACTGTATGCTGCAGCTTCATCCCCGCGCAGCCGCGCAATGCTTTCCCGCCGGAGAAAATTCCATGGACAAACGCCGCCTCGGTCGGACCGATCTTCTTGTATCGCAGATTTGCCTGGGATCGATGACCTGGGGCCAGCAGAATACCGAGGCTGACGGCCACGCCCAGATGGATCTGGCCTTTTCGCGCGGCGTCAATTTCATCGATACTGCCGAGCTCTATCCGATCCCACCCAAGGCCGAGACGCAAGGCCGGACCGAGAAGATCATCGGCAGCTGGATGAAGGCCAGAGGTAACCGCGATCGGGTGATCCTGGCCTCGAAGGTGGTCGGCCGCACCGCCAACGCATGGTTTCGCGGCAACCGCCCGTCGAAGCTGGTGCGCGCCGACATATTCGACGCCATCGAAAAGTCGCTGGCCAAGCTCGGCACCGACTATATCGATCTCTACCAGATCCATTGGCCGGAACGCGATATACCCTGGGGCGCCAACCCGAACCGCATCGGCGCCGTGCCGCGGCGGGCCGACGCTGTTGGCGCGCCGGCCGGCGAGACGCCGATCGCCGAGACGCTCGCCGTCTTCGACGAGCTGGTGAAGACGGGAAAAATCCGCCATTTCGGCCTGTCGAACGAGAGTTCCTGGGGCGTCATGCGCTTCATCGCCGAGGCCGACAAAGGCGTCGGGCCGCGCGTCGTCTCGCTGCAAAACGCCTATAATCTCGTCAACCGCGGCTTCGAGGTGAACCTGGCCGAAGTCTGCGAGCGCGAACAGGTTTCGCTTCTTCCATACTCACCGCTGGCGCAAGGTTATCTGACCGGCAAATACGACCATGGGGCGCGGCCGCAGGGCTCGCGCTCGCAGCTTTTCAACCGTGGCCAGCGCTATGAGACCCCGAATGCCGCGGCCGTGCTGCTCGAATACAACGAGCTGGCGCGCTCCTTTGGCATGGAGCCGGCGTTGTTTGCCAATGCCTATGTCGCAAGCCGGCCCTTCGTTACCTCGAACATCGTTGGCGCCACAGCGATCTGGCAGCTCGAAATGGCGCTGTCTTCGGTCGACGTGACCTGGACCGAGGAGATGCAGAAGGCGGTCGATGCCATCCACCAGCGCGTCGGCAACCCGTGCCCGTAACGCGTCGGGAATGAAAATATCCAGCAATGACAAGGGGAAGGGGGCAGAAATGAATTTTTCGATCGAGGCCGTGCGGGAACAATTTCCGGCGCTCTCCCTGACCGACAAAGGCCGCCGCCGCATCTATCTCGACAATCCCGCCGGCACACAGGTGCCGCAGACCGTCGCCGATGCGGTGTCGCGTTGCCTTTTGACCACCAACGCCAATCTCGGCGGCTTTTTCGAAACCACTGTCGCGGCGCAAGAAGTCGTCGGCGCCGCCCATGCGGCGATGGCCGATTTCCTCGGCGCCGCGAGCCCTGAGGAAATCATCATCGGCGCCAACATGACGACGCTGACCTATCACATGTCGCGCACGCTCGGGCGTGGGTTCAGGCCGGGTGACGAGATCATCCTCACCCGCATGGACCATGAGGGCAATGTCTCGCCCTGGCTGCAACTGGCCGAAGATCTTGGCCTCGTTGTGCGCTGGCTGTCTTTCGACGAGCAGAGCTGGCAGGTCGAGGAGGCCGCCTTGCAGGCGCTGCTTTCGGAGAAGACACGGCTTGTCGCGCTGAATTACGCCTCCAACCTCACCGGCTCGATCAACCGCGTGAAGGCGCTGACTGGCATCGCCAAGAGCGCCGGCGCGCTGGTTTATGTCGATGCCGTGCAGTTCGCGCCTCACGGGCTGATCGACGTCAGGGATCTCGGTTGCGATTTCCTGATCTGTTCGGCCTATAAATTCTTCGGCCCGCATATGGGCATTTTGTGGGGCCGCCACGCGGTGATCGATGCGCTGCAACCGTACAAATGCCGCTGCTCGTCCAACGGCCTGCCGGAACGGTTCGAACTCGGCACGCCGCAGATCGAGCTGATGGCCGGCCTGTCGGCCGCTGTCGATTATTTTGCGGAACTGGGCGCTGCGGCGGGCGAGGGCGGGTCGCGGCGGCGCAAGATTGCCAGGGCATTCGAGCTGTCCATCGCCTACGAGAATCCGCTGGCGCAAAGGCTGATCGACGGTCTGTCCGACATTTCAAGCCTGACCATCCATGGCATCACCGATCCGGCGCGCCTCAGCGAACGCGTGCCGACAGTCTCGTTCACCGTCGACGGCATCGTGCCGGAGACGATCGTGCGGCAGATGAATGCGGAAAACATCTTCCTCTGGTCCGGCCACAACTATGCCTGGGAGATCGTCCACCAGCTCGGCATTCCAGCCGAACAGGGCGTCGTGCGTATCGGCATTGCGCACTACAACACCGCAGCCGAAATCGACGAGACGCTGGAGAGCGTGCACCGGGTGATTGCCATGCTCAGGCAACAACGATCCTGAGCGCCACGAAGACTACTTGCCGCCGAATCCGGTGAGGAGGGCGGTAAGATTGTCGGCGAGCGCGTCGCAGAGATAGCCGCCTTCCTGGACGATGACCGTCGGCAGGCCGAGCCGTGCAATAGCCTCGCCGATGCGTGAGAAGCCTGGCGTGGTCACGGATAAGCCACCGAACGGATCGCCTTCGAAGGCGTCGAGCCCGAGCGCCACGACCAGCGCTTCCGGCGCAAAGGCGCGGATGCGCTGCAAAGCCACGTCCAGCGCGTCGAGGAACGCGGCATCGCCAGACTTGCGCTGTAACGGCAGGTTGAAATTGTAGCCGAGGCCGGCGCCTTCGCCGCGCTCGTCGGCATAACCCCAGAAGAACGGATAAAAGCGCACCGGGTCGGCATGCAGCGAGACCGTGAGCACGTCCGATCGCGCATAGAAAACGCCTTGCGTGCCATTGCCGTGATGCAGGTCGACATCGAGGATCGCCACACGGGCTGCTTGTCGGCGCAAGACCTGCGCCGCCACCGCCGAATTGTTGATGAAGCAGAAGCCGCCCGCGACATCGGCAAAAGCGTGATGGCCGGGCGGACGACAGAGCGCATAGGCTGAAGGCGCGCCCGACATCACTGCCTCGGCGGCCTCGACCGCGCTCCAGGCGCTCCATAGCGCGCTTTGCCATGTCTCGCCGGAGATCGGGCAAGCGGTATCGGCCATGTGGTAGCCGGCCTGGCCGACGGCCGAGGCCGGATAGGAGCCACCGCGCGCTATCGGATGGATATTGGGGATGACTTCAGCCGAGGCGCCCTCGATGCGCTGCCAGCGCGCAAAGATGTGCTCGAGGAAGTCGAGATATTCGGGCGTATGCACCGAAGCGATCGGGCCAAGCCCATGATCCCTCGGTCGCTCGATCGTGCAGCCGGCGGCCCTGGCTCCAACCAGCAATCGCTCGACCCGTTCCGGCTTTTCCGGATTGGGTTGCTGCGCACCGCTGGAGAGGAAGGCCTTTGGATCGTGGCGCTTCTGTTCCTCGGCGTAAAAGGCTTTCATTTGCTCTCCCCATCCTCCCGCGCATCGGCGAAAGCGAAGAAGGCCTCGCCGACGATCTTCTGCACCTGCTCGTAGCTCGACCAGGCGATGCCCAGCCTTTCATAAAAAGCCTTGGCGGTTTCATTGTCCGTATCGACGGACAGCCTGAGGTAAACGCCGCTGTCCTTCCGGCATTCGCGCGCGACCTGGCGCAGCAAGCGTTCGCCTATCCTGCGGCCGCGAAAACGGTCGTCGACATAGAGATCCTGCACATAGACGCCGGGCCGCCCCATCCAGGTCGAGAAGATCGGGAAATATAGGCAGAGGCCGGCGAATTCGCCGCCCACTTCCGCAATGAGGGTGGAGAAGGCGGGTTTTTCGCCAAAGCCGTAGGTGCGCAAATCCTCGGCCGTCGAGGTAATTTCCTCAGGCGCGCCGATATGGTGGCCGAGCCGCAGGATGGCTGCATGGATCGTATCGACGTCGTCGATCCGGCCGGGCCGGATAGTGACGTCCTTTGACGCTGGCTTCGACGCCATGGTCCGCACTCAACCGTCGACCGGCAAATCAAGCTCGCTTGCCAGCACCTGCAGCGAGTCGCCAATGATGGCAACGATCTCACCGATCTGCTCGGCGCTGACGATCATCGGCGGCGCCACCATGAAATTGTCGCCGTCGACGCCGCCCTTGACCCGCCTGCCATAGATGATCAGGCCGCGCTCATAGGCGAGGTCGAGCAGCCGCTGGGTCGCCTTCTTCGCCGGCGCGATCGGCCGAAGCGTGTCGGGATCGGCGACCATTTCGGCGCCCAAAAGCAGGCCCTTGCCGCGCACATCGGCGATGAAGGGGAAGCGCTTGGCCAGGCCCTTCAACTCGCTGATCAGCAACTCGCCCATGGCGGCCGCATTGGCGATCAGATTGAGGCGGTCCATCTCACCGAGCACGGCAAGCCCGGCGGCGCAGGCCAGCGGATTGCCGGCATAGGTGTGGCCGTGCTGGAAGCCGCCGGAGGCGAGCAGCGGCTCGACCAGCCGCATCGGTGCGGCCAGCGCACCGAGCGGCGCATAGCCGGAACCCAGCCCCTTCGACAGCGCGACGATGTCGGGCTTGCAGTTCCAGTGGTCGCCGCCGAGGAATTTGCCGGTGCGGCCGGCGCCGCTCATCACTTCGTCATGGATGAGCAGGATGCCGTAGCGGTCGCAGATCTCGCGGATGCGCGGATAGTAGCTGTCGGGCGCCACCAGGGCGGCGGTCGCGGCACCGCCGACCGGCTCCATGATGAAAGCGAGCACGCTTTCCGGCCCTTCGGAGAGGATTTTTTCCTCCAGCATGTCGGCATAACGGATGCCGCGCTGTTCCATCGAGAGATTGTCGCGGTCGCGCCAGGCAGTGGGCGCCGGCACGGTCGGCATCACCCGCATCATCGGCGTGAAAGTTTCGGCCAGGGCGTCGTCACCGGTAATGGCGAGCGATCCTAAAGTGCCGCCGTGATAGGACGGAAAGCGGGTGATCACCTTCCAGCGCTTGGGTTGGCCGGTTGCGACCGCCCACTGCCGCGCCAACTTGATGCAGGATTCCGTAGCCTCCGAGCCGCCGGAGACGAAGAAGATCCGGTCCATGCCTTCGGGCAGCTTTCTCGCCAGCTCTCTTGCCAGATCCTCGGCCGGCTCATTCTCGAAATGCAGCCGGTAGGCGAAGGTGGCGCGATCCATCTGCCGCTTCATGGCGTCGAGCACATTGCGGTTGGAATGGCCGATATTGGCGACCATCGGCCCGCTGGAGCCGTCGATGAAGCGGCGGCCGTCCTGCGTCCAGATGTAGATGCCCTCGGCGCGGTCGACCAGCGGCCGGCGCAGGCTGGACAAATAGAACAGATGCGATGGCGACCGGGCTTCGGCTTCCGGGGCAGGGGACTTGGACTTGAGCATGTCAGGTCTTTCCGAGATAGCGGTCGAGAACATTTTTCGTCACGCGTTCGACCATCGCATCCTGCCTTAGCAGGCCGGCGACCCATTCGCAGCTTCCGGCGTGGAAGATCCCGCCTTTGCCGCGCGGGAAATTGACGATCATGCCATTGCCGCGCTTGACCTTGTCGAGATTGGCGTCGCTCGCCTCGCCGAACAGCGTCTCGGCGGTGAAGCGGCCATCCTCGTCACCGAGAAACTGGTCCTCGATCGGGATATCGGCACTTTCCTCGACCTGGCTCGCCATGCCGACCGCCAGCACCTGCAGCCCGTCCGGCGCGCCACTCGTGGCCGTCGGATAAGGCAGGCCGCCGCGAATCTCGAAGTCCAGCCCGTCAACCTCGTAACCATAGACATGGCTGTCGGCGCCGAGCAGGTCGCCATAATAGATGCCGGTGCCGGCGAAGGCCCAGTGCTCCGGCCGGTAGACCGGAAAGCCGCGCACGCCGCGCGGTGCACAGCCGCCCCAGCCGGCATAGACACCCCTGGTCGCATTGAGCCCGAAGGTCGCCGAACCCGGCCGGCCGATCTCCGGTGCTTCCCAGGAATTGGTGGCGCGGGTGACGTCGCCGCCGCGATAGGCCGGGTCCTCGGCGCGGGCGCGGTATTTGTAGCAGACTTGCCGGCGACCCTCGTCCTCGAGCCTGGTCTGCCACATGAAATTGCCGGCAAAGCGCGCCGCATGGCCGCCGCGCTCGACATAGGCGTCGACCGCGTCGCGCATTTCCCAAGTCCAGTATTCGTCATGGCCAACGAAGACGACGCAGTCGTAGCCATCGAGAATATCAGGCGCAAAATGCAATTCGTGCTGGCTGGCGACATCGACCGCATAGCCTGAGCGCTCGGCAAAGCGAAAAAAGTGGCTGTCATAGCTCGCCCAGCCAGAGGAGGCGTATTTCTTCGAGTGGCCGGTGGCGAAGGCCCATTCCATGTGGGGATAGCGCGGCACGGTCTTGCGCGGCACCGCAACCTCCAGCGGCACGCGCGGCGCGCCCTTGGGCAGTACGGCGAAGCCGCGGCACCATGGCCGCTGCGTCGACACCACCGTCGCATACTGGTCGCGGTTCGGGCCGGTGATGCCTTCATAATGGTTGGAGCCGCCCCAGGTGTTGTAGGCGAGCCATGTGCCTGTCGCCGCGACCTGCAACACACGGCCGGGTTTTTGGCCAGGCTGCGGAGCAACGATGAAAAGATGGTGGCAGCGGATCGGCTGGCCGTCACGGCCGTCGGCTTCAAGCGTCACCCGATAGGCGCCGGACGGCCACTCGTCGCCGATGCGGAATTCGAAGGATGCTTCCCAGCCGCAACCTTCGACCGAACACTGGTCGGGCGTGTCCTGCCAGCGCGCCGCGATGGCTTTCTGCTCGAACACTTTCGTCTCGGCGCCGCCATCCCGAACAATCACCATGTTGAAGCTGGCGGCGGTCGCGCTGACATACAGCGTCACCGTCTCGCCCGGACGATACGAAAACCGGTCTGTGTAGCACCAGATCTCGCCGCGCTCGCCGTCCATCCCCGGCCGTTCGTAATAATGAGTGCGCACCGCTTGCCGGCGCTGCTCCGGCGTCAGTCCGAAATCGGGAAATTCGGTCGGCAGGTGGATCATGGACACCGTAGAAGTGGCATGCCGCCATTTCGGCCATAGGCCGGCCAAGCGTCAAATGGAAACGATCGGGCCAGCGATTGCTCAGCCACCCTTGGCCGCTCTCGCCAAACCGACTATCTCAGAGGGGAGCGGCAATGTCTGCTGCGGGAGTCGTTATGCTCAGAGTGCAAAAGGTCAAAGTCGACGACATCTATGTGCCGACGGCGCGCCGCAAGACGCTGCATCCCGAGACCGTGCGGCATCTGGCCGAGGATATTCTGGAAAACGGCATGAAAACGCCGATCCAGGTCCGCCATGACGGCAAGCGCCACGTCTTGGTAGAGGGGCTGCACCGGCTGGAAGCGGCGAAGTGGCTCGGCGAGACCGAGATCGACGCGTATCTCGTCCAGGCCAAGCGCCACTAAGGGCGATCGGTCGTCCCATCCTCCCCATGAAATTTTTTCGCGAACCGTGTCGGCCAGCGCCTTGCCCGTCCGTCTTTCAAACGGAACCGAAAGCAAGCGGCCCTGAACCGCCGTCACCGAGGAGACTGCCATGTCCAGATCGATGTTTTTCGCCATTCTCGCTTCGGCTGCCGCATTGCTGGCCGCGCCGGGCGCCACCATCGCAGAGGAGACAAAACCCGCCATGACCACCGAGACGAACGCAATGCCGAAACCGGAAAAGTCCGGCCTGCTGCCGGTCGACGGCCTGGACTATTATTACGCCATCTACGGCAAGGGCGAGCCGCTGCTTCTCTTGCATGGTGGCCTCGGCACGTCGGACATGTTCGCGCCGATCCTGCCCAAGCTCGCCGAGAACCGCACTATTATCGTTGTCGACCTGCAGGGGCATGGCCGCACCGCGCTGGGCGAACGTCCATTCACCCTTGAGGCGATAGGCGACGACATGGCCGCGATCGTCAAGGCGCTCGGTTACGACCAGGTCGATGTCATGGGTTATTCTTTGGGCGGCGGCGTCGCCTTCCGCATGGCCGTCCAGCATCCCGAAGCGGTGCGTCGGCTGGTTCTTGTGTCGACCGGCTATGCCGCCGACGGTTTCTATGCCGAGATGCGCGGCCAGCAGGCGCAGGTCAGCGCGGCGGCGGCCGATTTCATGAAGGACACGCCGATGTACAAATCCTATGTGGCGGTGGCGCCGCGCCCGCAGGATTTTCCAAAACTGCTCGACACGCTCGGCAACTTCATGCGCAACGACTATGATTATTCGGCCGACGTCGCCAAGCTGAAGATGCCGGTGATGCTGGCCTATGGCGACGGCGACATGTACCGGCCCGAGCACGAGATCAAATTCTATCAGATGCTCGGCGGCGGAATGAGGGACGCAGGCTGGATGCGCGAGAACCTGTCGCAGAACCGGCTGGCCATCCTGCCCAACCGTACCCACTATGACGTCTTCTTCGCCCCGGAACTGACCGCCGCCGCACTGCCCTTCCTCAACGGCGAGACCAAGGTGAAGAGCTGGGACGAGGTCGTCAGCGAATAATGTATAAAATTGCTGCCGGCCGTCTTCGAGATGGCCGGCAGTTTTTTACGCCTATGACGCCTTGGCGCGGCGCGGCTCTCTCAGATGCTTGATCCCTGCCATCTCGACGAAATTCGTCGCCGACTCCCAGAGATAATCGCCATAGAGAAACGGCTCGAAAGGTTGTGCACCTGCGAGCGGCAGCGGCGCGATTTCGGCGTCGACGCGTGGCTCGTAGAAAAACGGGATCGAGTAACGCGCCGTTTTCGGCGCAATCACCCGGTGCCGGGTCGCCCTGACCCGGCCGCCGGTCCAGCGCTCCAAAAGCTGGCCGAAATTGACCGCCAGTGTGTTGTCTGCCGGCGGCACGTCGATCCATTCGCCCGACAGGTTCTTTGCCTGCAATCCCTCGACGCCGTCCTGCGCCAGCAGCGTAACGAACCCGGAATCGGCATGTTCGCGCCCGATGATGCTGCGCGTCTCGCCCTTGTGGACCACCGAGAACTCCGGCCCGCTGGTGTCGATGCCGGCACTTGCGTCGCGCAAGGGATAGCGGATGAGACGCAACGTCGAGATGCCGCCTTGAAAATCCGCGTCGAAGATCGTTTCCGGCAGGCCGAGCCCGCGCGCAATAGAGCGCATCAGCGCGTTGCCCACCGTCTCCATTGCCCGGTAATAGCTCGCGGTGGCCTCGCGCCAGCCGGGCAATGTCGCCTCGGCGGGCAGGGGCGTCGGCTCGCGCAACGGATCGTCCGATTGGGCGCCTTTGGAGGCTTGCCCATGCGCCAGGTCCGGCCCCATGTCGATGCCTTCCTTGTAAGACACGGCGGTGGGCTGCAGCGGGAACCAGCCGCGATAGACATTCTTTTTGGTGCGATCGAAATTCCAGCGCAGCAGTTTCTGCTTCTCGGCGTCGGGCAGGGTGAAGATGCGCAGCAGCTGCGCCCGCTTTTCGGGCGTCAGCCATGCATCGCCGGGAAAACCCTTGATCGCCATAAAGCCGATGCCCGAGGCAGCGGCCAGGATCCTGGCGTCGGTACGGTTGCGGGCGGGCGAGGGCGGTCCGAACAGATCCGCAATCCCGATGGTCTCGATGTCCTGCGCCATGGCGTCTCTCCCAATCTGCCCTTCGCCAAGCAGGCGCAATGGCCTGCGTCCTGTCAATCGCGTGTTGTTGGGCCAAACGGATCGCGGCTGCATCACGGCGATAAATGGAGCCATCAGGGCTTTTCAATTGACCGGGCCATTCCCGCCGCTACCCTTGCCGCCAGTTTCCAAGCGATGGATCGGGGTGATGGCAAGATATCGGGGCGGGTGCCTGTGCGGCGCGGTGCGCTACCACGCAGAAGTCGCGCCGATCAATGAACGTGTCTGCCACTGCAAGCGCTGCCAGAAGGCGATTGGCGCGGCGTTCAACGCGCGCGTGCTGTTCCGCATTGACCACGTGACAATCGACGGGCCGGTGGCGACAGTGAATTCCTCGCCCGATCTCAAGCGCGGCTTCTGTTCAAGCTGCGGCACGACGATGTTTTCCCGCCGCGATAGCGCCGGCATCATCGGCATCACGACGGGCTCGCTCGATGACCCCTCCGTGTTCAAGCCGCAGATGCATATGTGGACCGCCTCGAAGCAGCCCTGGGTACGGCTCGATGACGGCTTGCCGCAATATGAAGGCGCGCCGCCGCCCAACTGAAGGCCAAATTTTTCATCTGAAGCCACGACATAGCCGGCAAAGCGTCATTGGCGGGCCATCATTGCCTGCTTATCTATCGCTTGCGGGCCGGTAGTCGAGGAGGCGATTGATGAACGACAGAATCAACACACTGGACGAGCTTTTGAGCGACCCGATGGTCCAGCTCGTGATGGAGCGTGATCGCGTGCGACCGGAACAGGTGCGCATATTGCTCGAACGCGTCCGCGGCCCGGTGGCCGGGGAATCGCCTGCCATCGGGCCTCAGTTGCCGCCGGCACATATGGTGGCCAGGACCTGCCAGAAGCTGTGGCTGTGCCGGTAAGACTTTTGTCGCTCCAGCTTTGCGATATCGTTTCACCCCCGCTCAGCCCCGCCACGGCAAAACGTCGTAAAAATTTGATTCAAACTTTGTTGGTAATTTCTCGTTAGTAATCTGGACTGCCGGGGCGTGTGCTTGCTCTCGGTCTGTTGTGTTTTGCGTACAGGTCCAGATGCGGTTACCAGGCGTCGTCATTTTATCGCTCGCATCGCTTTGGCTCGCCGGCTGTTCGTCGACGGCGGGCGTCGATGCCCTGCAAATGCCGTCCAACGAGACGACGAGCTCGGTGCCACGGCCGAGCGCCCCCGTCGCTTCCGCGCCGGCTGTTGCGCCGACCGCCGGCCTCGCGCCCATGAAATCCGAAGAGGTTGCCGAGAGCGATCGGCCCTTTGGCCTGGCGGAGGAGGAAACGGTGGCGTTCCCGGCGCCGGACCTCCCCGACAGTGTCGACCCACCGGTCGAGCCGGCAGCGCTGATGTCGCCGCCGAAGCGCCTGTCACGCGCGGCACCCGCCATGCTTGCCTCTCCGGTCACGCGCTATGGCTTTCGCGACGCCAAGCCGATCAATTTCGGCAGATCCTCGCCCCGGCATCTTGCCGTCCATGGCGTCGACGTCTCGCGCTGGCAGGGCAACGTCAACTGGAACAAGCTGCGCGCCCAGGGTGCCAACTTCGCCTACATCAAGGCGACCGATGGCGGCGATCATCTCGATCCCTTGTTCATGAAGAACTGGCGCAATGCCGATGCCGCCGGGCTGAAGCGCGGCGCCTATCACTTTTTCTACTGGTGCCGCACGGCAGGCGAGCAGGCCGACTGGTTCATCCGCAACGTGCCGAGGGTCGAGGGTGCGCTGCCGCCGGTGATCGACGTCGAGTGGAACGGCGACTCCTCCTGCAAGCGCCGGCCGTCGCGCGCAACGGTGCTGGAGAAGATGCAGGTGTTCATGGACAAGCTCGAGCGCCATTACGGCCAGCGGCCCATCATCTACACCGCCCCCGACTTCTACCGCGACAATCTGCGCGGCGCCTTCCCCGATTACCCATTCTGGCTGCGCGCCGTGGCGCAGCACCCGTCAAAGGTCTATCCCGGCCGCAAATGGCTGTTCTGGCAATATTCCGGCTCCGGCCTGTCGCACGGCGTGAGAGGCCGCATCGACCTCAACGTGTTCCATGGCGATGAGAGGGCATGGCGAGCGTGGGCGGGTGGACGGCAGATGGTGGCCGAGGCGGAGTAGGAATGGGAGGGACCATAAACCTACGTTCGCCATTCTAGAGGCGGAGCAGGAGCGAAGCGACGGTTACTCAGGCCCTAGGATCCATGCATGATGTGGAAATCGAAAATGAAATCCAGTAACTCAGGCAGTGCGCCGAGATACCGACCTATACGTATGGCATATGTTCTGGAATTAAATCGCCTTGTCCGATTCTAGAAAATAACTTATCGATTTCATCTAAAATCGTTTTAGGAATCTTCTTCCGCGGAAAACGCAATACCTTAGGAGCCGAGTCTATTGTCTCGTCGAAAATAAGATCAACAATGGGAGGTGCCGCATCACCATTGGAAAGCAAAAACAGCAAGCCATTCTGATATCCGCGACAATAGCAGGCGTCCCATAGATTATCTGCCGACACGTATTCGTTGACCTTATTCTCATAGCCATGAATAAGAGCGTGAACGTGGTCGAAATTGTAATACTCACCGCTAGCGCGCGTGTCCTTTATGCGCATGAGGGCGTCTTGAAGGCCGTCTTGGTAAGACAGCGCAAGTATGAGAAGTTTGTTCTTCGTCTCCAAGAATTTATCTGCAGTAAAAGAATGGTACGAATTAACGCCTATAAGAAATTCGGCGCAGGTATCAAACGCTGCTTCGGGAATGATTTTATCAGCACCGGCTAGGGAATTGTAGTGGGTGCGAAATTGTTCTAAAAAGAAGGAGCCGTCTGTTTCCACCGGTATCAAGTTCAGCCCGGTTTTTCGTAGATACTCATGATCTATATAGGGTGACACGTAGTATGATGACCGGACAAACGGTCCCATTATCTTCGTCATCGATTGAACCAGCTTCAAATAGTTTGGGTCTTTTAAAGAATAACCAGTGTATATAATTGTTTTAGACGCTATTATGTTTTTTAAGTATGCTCCTATCGCACCGTTTCTTAGCTTTTTGAGAGAATGGGCATAGTCTTCTGAGGTGGCTACTATTGATCCATAATTCGTAATTGAGCCATGTATTTTTATCACTCGCCGCTTTGAGCTGTCGACAAGCGCCAAGTCCTGATCATATACAAATGGCTCTAATCCAGCTTCGGCCTCGAAGAAGTCATCCCAGTTTGTTGTGATCACATCTTTGATCATAAATAGCGGGCGAATGGCGCGATGAAATCGCGTCATTGGCACATAAAATCCCCTAAACGAGCTGAAATAATTTAGGCGGTCTCGAATTTTTTGAACAAGCTTAATTCTACCGTCTGGTCGGCTACAATAAAGTGACATCAACGACGGGAAATCCAGGTCTCCACTTGCGCCGATTTCAACTTGTATTTGATCGTAGAATGTACCCCTACAATGATCTCGGTTTTCCGTGCTAATTCCAGCGCCTGCAAATATCGCTACTTTCCCCTCCGATATTCGATCTAGAAGCTCACGAGGGAACACAAACTCTTTTTCATTTTTGCAAAAAGAGCATTCGCAATTGCTCATCACATCCTGCCATATAGAAACCCGCCCAGTGCGCGCGGGTTTCGGCTTCGCTAATCACATAATCAAAGCTCAGCTGCACCCACTCGTCGAACCACACGTATCGCACTTCTCGCAGGTGCCGTTCCGCACCATGGTGAAGTTGTGGCATTCCGAGCATTCGTTGCCGGTGTAGCCCTGCATCAGCGATTGCTGACGCCTGGTCGCGGCAAGCGCCTTCGCCTCGGCCGCCTCCTGTGCGGCGGCATCGGTGAACAGCTCCCCGGAAGCCTCTTCGGCCTGCTCCTCGTAGACGATGTCCTCGACCAGCTCCTTCGCCCGCTCCTCATAGTCGCGCTTGTAGGCGATGGCCTCGTCGCTGGCCGGCTTCAGCGCCAGCACGTTGGAGCCGGAGAAGGCGGTCGGTGCCGCGCGGGCAGGGGTTCCGGAGCCGCCTGAGGCAAAGCCCTTGGGCTGCTCGGTGCCCGATACCAGCTTCACCGGCGAAGCGCCGCGGTAGAGCCCCTTGGAGAAGGGCGTCGTCTTGCCTTCGGTGATGCCACGCCCAAGTGCGGTCTTGTCGAAATCCGACTGGTCGACATGGGCGAGGTCGTGACGGCCGAGATAGGACACGGCAAGCTCGCGGAACACATAGTCGAGGATCGACGTCGCGTTCTTGATCGCGTCGTTGCCCTGCACCATGCCGGCCGGCTCGAACTTGGTGAAGGTGAAGGCCTCGACATATTCGTCGAGCGGCACGCCATATTGCAGGCCAAGCGAAATGGCGATGGCGAAGTTGTTCATCATCGCGCGAAAGGCAGCACCTTCCTTGTGCATATCGATGAAGATCTCGCCGATACGGCCGTCATCGAATTCGCCGGTCCTGAGATAGACCTTGTGGCCACCGACGACCGCCTTCTGGGTGTAGCCCTTGCGGCGGTTCGGCAGTTTTTCGCGGTCGCGGTAGAGCCGTTCCACCACGCGCTCGACGATCTTCTCCGTCACCTGCACGGCGCGCTGTGCCGCCGGGGCGGCGATCAGCTGCTCAACCGCGTCGTCCTCGTCCTCCTCGCCGTCGGCGAGCAGCGAGGCGTTGAGCGGCTGCGACAGCTTCGAGCCGTCGCGATAGAGCGCGTTGGCCTTCAGCGCCAGTTTCCACGACAGCATGTAGGCGCCCTTGGCGTCTTCCACCGTCGCGTCGTTGGGCATGTTGATGGTCTTGGAGATGGCCCCAGAGATAAAGGGCTGCGCCGCCGCCATCATCATGATGTGGCTGTTGATCGACAGCGAGCGCTTGCCGATCTTGCCGCACGGGCTGGCGCAGTCGAACACCGCCAGGTGTTCAGCCTTGAGGAACGGCGCGCCTTCCAGCGTCATCGCCCCGCAGACATGGATGTTGGCGGCCTCGATGTCCTTCTTGGCGAAGCCCAGCGCCGGCAGGATCTCGAACGAGAAATCGTTGAGCTGCTCGTCCGTGAAGCCAAACGTTTCCTTCACCCAGTCGGCGCCCAGCGTCCACTGGTTGAAGACGAACTTGATGTCGAAGGCCGACTTCAAGGCTGCGTTGAGCGCCGCGATCTTGTCGTCGGTGAAACCCTTCGCCTTGAGCGAGCCGGGGTTGATGCCGGGCGCCTGGTTGAGGTTGCCGTGGCCAACCGCATAGGCCTCGATCTCGGCGATCTGGCTCTCGGAATAGCCCAGCGTGCGCAGCGCTTCCGGTACGGCGCGGTTGATGATCTTGAAATAGCCGCCGCCGGCGAGCTTCTTGAACTTCACCAGCGCGAAATCGGGCTCGATGCCGGTGGTGTCGCAATCCATGACCAGGCCGATCGTGCCGGTCGGCGCGATCACGGTTGCCTGCGCATTGCGGTAGCCATGCTCTTCGCCAAGCTCGATGGCGCGGTCCCAGGCAGCCTTGGCATGCTCGGCAAGCGCTTGCTGCTTGAGGTCGGAGGCGACCAGCGGCACCGGATTGACGGCGAGCTTCTCGTAGCCGTCTCTGTCTCCGTAAGCAGCGCGGCGATGGTTGCGCATGACGCGCAGCATGTTCTGCGCGTTGCGGTCATAGTCGGGGAAGGCGCCGAGTTCGGATGCCATCTCGGCCGAAGTGGCATAGGCCGTGCCGGTCATGATGGCGGTGAGTGCGGCGCAGATGGCGCGGCCCTCGTCCGAGTCATAGGGAATGCCCGAGGTCATCAGCAGGCCGCCAATATTGGCGTAGCCGAGGCCGAGCGTGCGGTATTCGTAGGAAAGCTTGGCGATCTCCTTCGACGGGAACTGCGCCATCATGACAGAGATTTCCAGCACGATGGTCCACAGCCTGACCGTATGCTCATAGGCTGATATGTCGATCGTGCCGTCGGCATTGCGGTAGGGGAGAAGGTTGATCGAGGCGAGGTTGCAGGCCGTGTCGTCGAGGAACATGTATTCCGAGCACGGGTTGGACGCCCGGATCGCACCGGCCGAAGCGCAGGTGTGCCAGTCGTTCATCGTCGTGTTGAAATGCAGGCCCGGGTCGGCGGAAGCCCAGGCGGCGTAGCCGATCTTTTCCCAGAGATCCCTGGCCTTCAGCGTCTTCAGCACCTTGCCATCCTTGCGGGCGGTGAGATGCCAGTCGGCGTCCTGTTCGACGGCGCGCAGGAAATTGTCCTTCAGCGACACCGAATTGTTGGAGTTCTGGCCCGAAACGGTCAGGTAGGCATCGGAATCCCAGTCGGTGTCGTAGGTCTTGAACGACATCGAAGTGTAGCCCTGCCTGGCGAACTGGATGACCCGGTAGATGTAGTTCTCCGGCACCGCGTCCTTCTTGGCCAGCTTGATCTCACGCTTCAGCGCGGTGTTGATCGCAGGGTCGAAGCAATCGTCGTCCTGGCCTTCGCAGTTGATGCAGGCCTTCATGATCGCTTCGAGATGCTTCTTGACGATCTTGGAGCCGGTGACCAGCGAGGCTACCTTCTGCTCCTCATTGACCTTCCAGTCGATGAATTCCTCGATATCGGGATGGTCGACGTCGACAATGACCATCTTCGCCGCGCGGCGCGTCGTGCCGCCCGACTTGATGGCGCCCGCGGCGCGGTCGCCGATCTTGAGAAAGCTCATCAGACCGGACGAACGGCCGCCGCCGGACAGTTTTTCGCCTTCGCCGCGCAGGAACGAGAAGTTGGAGCCGGTGCCCGAGCCGTATTTGAACAGGCGCGCCTCGCGCACCCACAGGTCCATGATGCCGCCTTCATTGACGAGATCGTCCTGCACGCCCTGGATGAAGCAGGCATGCGGCTGCGGATGCTCGTAGGACGACTTCGACTTGGTCAGCTTGCCGGTGAAGGGGTCGACATAGAAGTGGCCCTGGCTCGGGCCGTCGATACCATAGGCCCAGTGCAGGCCGGTGTTGAACCATTGCGGCGAGTTTGGCGCCACGCGCTGGGTGGCCAGCATATAGGCGAGTTCGTCGCGGAAGGCCCGCGCGTCTTCCTCCGACTTGAAGTAGCCGCCCTTCCAGCCCCAATAGGTCCAGGTGCCGGCAAGCCGGTCGAAGACCTGGCGGGCGTCGATCTCGGAACCATAGCGCTCGGCCTCCGGCAGCTTGGCCATTTCCGCCTCGTCGGCGACGGAGCGCCACAGGAAGGAGGGGACGTCGTTCTCCTCGACCTTCTTCAGACGCGTGGGCACGCCGGCCTTGCGGAAATATTTCTGCGCCAGGATGTCGGCGGCAACCTGGCTGAACTGCGCCGGCACATCGATATTGTCCAAGCGAAACACCACCGAGCCATCCGGATTCTTGATCTCCGAAAGCGCCTTGCGGAATTCGATCTCCGCGTAAGCCGATTGACCCTGCTTGGTGAAACGACGCTCGATGCGCATTGGCCCTTTTCCTTTTGTCTATATATAGCGCTTTTCCCCGGGGATTTCTGCCCCCAATGCGAAACGCGCATGTCCGCCGTCTGCCGGCGTTCGAAAACGGCCGGCCCCTTCTTCACAGCCTCCACCGCTCTGCTGGTCAAACTCCTTGCGAAGTCCCTGATCCAACGCGCCGGCGAACCCTGCGGGTCCCTCAAAACTGAAACTTTTTTCGACTCCCTCAATCGAGGGGAAGTCCACACTATCTAGCGTCGAACCTACCTGCAAACACTAAATATAGTGTTAACAGACAATTTATTCCAGTCCGACAATTCTCCCTTTCGTCTCCCCAAGCCCCACCACCCCAACGCTTCCGCCGGCCTCGTAAACGGGCGGAAATGCGGGCAAAACGCACAAAATCCGGGAAAAAAGACCGGGCTCAGAACTTTCCGGTCGCGCTCTCAACAGGAACGCATGGCCTATAAAAGGCGACTCGTTTTGCGCCGTCAAGGATTCGTTTGCGTAGCTTTTGTGACCCCAACATCTTGTGTGTCACACATGTGGATAACGGGGATAGAAAGGGCCACCGAGGATTGTGATTTGCCCTCTTAAGGGCGCTGCGGCTTCGGCCTGCGAGACGCTGTCCCGCTCAGGAGAATTTGCGCGGGTCGGCGCAGAAACCGGCGATGATCTCACAAAGGTCCGGCTCGTTGACCATGCGCACGGCCTCCGTGGAGGTGACCCATTTGCGGGTGCGCGCGCGTTTTTCCTTCCACCGGTCGGCGATCTTGTCGACCTGCAGCGGAAACACCAGGACTTCGCAAGGCACTTCCTCGCCGGAGGCCAAAGCCTTGGCATAGAAATAGCGCCCGGCCTCGATGTGGGAGACTTTGCCGCGCAGTCCAGCTTCCTCGCCGGCCTCGCGCGCCGCGGCCTCGCAAAGCGGCTCCTTGGCCTCCGGCCAGCCCTTGGGCAACACCCAGCGGCCAGTGTCGCGGCTGGTGATCAGCATGATCTCGACGCCATGTCCGGTATCGCGCCACGGCAACGCCGCAACCTGCAGGCGGCACGGTGCCGTACCAAAAAGCTGCCGGACCCGTGTGGCCAGGTGGTTATGCGTCGTTGGCCTTGTCAACATCAGAGAAGCTTGCCCCAGCCTCCAGAATCATTTGTCGCCTCACGAATTCTACAGCCAATATAAGCAGCAAGAGTAAAAAACTTCATACAGACTGACTAAAATGCGACAATAAGCACCGATTTCACACATTAAGAGCGATGTGCGTCCGCCCTGGACGCATAAATACGGTCCAACTGGGTAAGCAGTATTGCGGGGATCAGCCGGCGTGGTCGTCGGCGATAGGCTTCTGGTAGGTGAAGCCCATGTCCCAGGGAAAATAGATCCAGGTATCCTGGCTGACCTCGGTGACAAAGGTGTCGACCAGCGGCCTGCCTTTCGGCTTGGCGTAGACGGTGGCGAAGTGGGCCTTGGGCATCATGGCGCGCACGATGCCGGCCGTCTTGCCGGTGTCGGTGAGGTCGTCGATGATCAGCACGCCGACGCCATCATCGGCGAGCAGCGCCGGAGTGATCTCCTTCAGCACCTGCAACTGCCCTTGGCTGGTGTAGTCGTGATAAGAGGCGACGCAGACCGTCTCGATGACCCGAATGCCGAGTTCGCGCGAGATGATGGCCGCCGGAACCAGTCCGCCGCGCGTGATGCAGACGATCGCCTTCCATTGGCCTTTGTTGGCCCCGGCAAGCCGCCAGGCAAGGGCGCGGGCGTCGCGGTGGAACTGATCCCAGGAGACAGGGAAGGCCTTTTCGGGAAGGGACATTTTTCGCGCACTCCGCAAGGCGCGCGGGCCGCGCGCAAGAAACAATGGAATGCGCGCGGAATTAACTGGAAAGCCTTGGTCTTGGCAAGTAGCGGAACCTTCAGTCAGATCGGTATGGCCACTTCCGGCGTCAGCACGGAAGTCGCTGCCGCGATCGCCCGCTGCACATCCTGCTCGCTGGTGCGCCAGTTGACCACGCTGACACGCATGGCGCGGCGGTTGCGCCATGTCGTGCCGGAAAAGAAGGCTTCGCCTGTGGCATTGATTTTTTGAATCGTTTCGTCGGTAAAAGCGTCATTTTCTCCAGGCGACGCGCCTGGCCGAGAGAAGCTGAGCAGGCCTTGATTGAGTGTTGGCCTTGCAAGGATCTCAGCGCCCGGCAGTTCGCCGATGCCCTCGACGATGCTGGTGCAATGCGCGCAACAGCGATCCACCAAAGCCTCCATGCCGCTGCGGCCGAGTTGCTTGAGCGCGGCATAGACGGGCACGCCACGCGCCCGGCGAGAGTATTCAGGGTTCCAGTCCGCCTGGTCCCGCGCGATTGTCGTGGGCGCGACATAGGATGCGCTCGACGTCATTGCAGTGCGGTGCGCCTCCCGGTCCGCGATGATGGCGATGCCGCAATCGAAGGGAACATTCAGCCATTTGTGGCCGTCGGTCGCCCAGCTATCCGCCAGTTCCACGCCGTCGAGCAGGTGGCGGTGCGTTCGGCTGGCACGTGCGAACAGGCCAAAGGCACCGTCGATGTGAACCCAGGCGCCGGCTGAATGCGCCATCGGGATCAACTCCCTGAACGCGTCACAGGCGCCGATGTTCAAGTCGGCGGCATTCAGCACCAGCATGGTCGGTTTGGAATTGCCGGAAAGCGCGCCCTTGAGAACCGCCGGAGAGATGCGCCCATCCCTGTCCGTTTTCATCTGTTCAATGGCATTGCGGCCTATCCCCAGAAAGCGCACCGCGCGATCTATGGTGACGTGCCGCTGGTCGCTCGTCAGCACCCTGATCCCGGGCGCACCAAACAGCCCCCCTTCTTCCACATTCCAGCCGACGCGTTTGAGCAGCGCCGCGCGTGCGGCCGCAAGGCTGGTCATGTGCGCCATCTGGCAACCGCTGGTGAAGGCGAAAGAGGCGCCGCGCGGCAGGTCGAGCAGTTCCTTGATCCATTCGCCGGCTGCTTCCTCGATCACGGCGGAGGCGGGACTGGAGGCGTACACCGTCGCGTTCTGATCCCAGGTGGCAACGAGCCAGTCGGCTGCCAGGGCGGATTCCAGGCCGCCGCCAATCACCCAGGCAAAGAAGCGTCCGCCTGCGCTGCCATGCATGCCTGGGCCGGCATCCCTGGCAAGTGCTTGAACCACTTCCTCTGCACCGCTGCCCTCGGGCGGCAACGGGCCGGCAAAAGACCGCTTGAGATCCAACAGACTGGCCGTTGCCGCCACCGAACGTTTATCCAGTCCGTCGATCCATGCTCGTGCTGCATGATAGGCGAGATCGAGCGCCGTGTTCATTGAGTGGGTTCCTCAAAACGGTGGCATTTGCACATGCCGGGACGCAGCCGGTCACCATGCCGGTTGTGCAGTTGGTTTCTACCAGTTTGGCCAGTGCTGATTGCTCCGACAAACGAAAAGGATTTACACTGGACATCAGCGAAATTGGCGAATTGGGATTTGCCACGCATGTCGAACCACGCACGCTTGCGGCCGGATTCGGGTGTTCTGTTGGGGCTGGACAATTCGCTCCTGCGGACTCTGATGGCGGTTGTCGACACTGGCAGCTTCGTTGGTGCAGCCCGAACAGTGCATCGGACGCCGTCTGCTGTAAGCATGCAGATGAAGCGGCTCGAAACGCAAATCGGACAGCCGATCTTTGCGCATCAAGGGCGCTCCACAATGTTGACGCCAGCAGGTGAAGCGCTTCTGACCTATGCGCGGCGCGCACTAGGAATAGCCGAAGAGGCGATAGTGCGGTTCAATCGCCTGTCGCACGGACGCGCCGTGCGGTTGGGAATGACGGACGAATATGCCGTTGCCTTCCTTCCCTCGGTTCTCGCCAGCTATACAGCGGCCTATCCTCTGGCGGAGATCAGCGTGACGTGCCGCACGAGCAGCGCGATGACGCGGATGCTGGATGAGGGCGAACTGGATGTGGCACTGGTGACAGCGGGTGCGACAGATCGAGCCGGATCGCCCGACGCGGCCATCCATAGAGATCGGCTTGTGTGGGCAGGCCTTGCACATGGAACCGCCCATCTCCGTCGTCCGCTGGCGGTCGCCGCAGGTCCGGCGAGTTGCATTTGGCGGAAGTCAGCCATCGATGCGCTCGACGCAGCTGGCATCTCTTATCACATCGTTTGTACAAGTGAGAATCTTGCAGGCCAGCTCGCGCTGGTGGTGGCGGGGCTGGCAGTTGCGCCGTTGCCGATTGCAGCCTTGTCGGGCGAACTGACGCCATTTGGGCCCGATCAAGGCCTTCCGTCGGTTGGTTACTATGACGTGGCGCTGCGGCGCAGCCCTCACGCGGCCCACGACCTGACTTCCGCCGTCATCGATCATATCGGGGCGTACTTCGCAGCGCGCCAGAGTTCTTGACCGACGCATCCTACCGCGACAGGAAGGCGGCCACCTGCACTGAACGCAGCACCGTGCGCGTGACGCCGCCGAACAGAAGCTGGCGCAGCCAGGAGTGGCTGTAGGCGCCGAGAACGAGCAGGTCGGCCCCGGTTTCGGCAATCCTGGTCTGGATGACGTCATCGACCGAGGTGCCGCCCGACTGCAGCACCGAGACGCTGACGGTAGCGCCGTGCCTGGACAGGGCGGCGGCGATTTCGGCACCGGCGGCCTCCGGGTTTTCGTCAAGCGTGTCCGGCGGATCGATGACGACGATGTCCGTCTTCTCGGCTTCGATGATGAAGGGCAAGGCGTCGAAGGCGGCGCGCGCGGCTTCCTTGCTGCCGTTCCAGGCTAGAAGCACATGCTTGAAGCTGGTGACGAGCGGGCCTGAATGCGGCACGACCAGCACCGGCCGTCCGGCGTCGTAGACCAGCGTATCGACATCGGCGCTGGCATCGCCGCCCGACTCGCGTTGCGCGGCAATGACCAGATCTGCGGTCCGTACGTTGGAAATCCCGGTCAGCGCACTGTCGCCTGAAAAACTTTCGAGACTGCGCCATTCGAACGACAGGCCGGAATCCTCGATGCGTTTGAGGAACAGCGCCTGCAGCTTGTCGGCGCGCTCCCGGCTCATGTCGGCTGAAACCTGCAGGAACTCCGTATCGGGGAAGCCGGTGGCCGATGTGTAGGGGACGGGAAGCGCTTCGGCATGAATGCCGATAAGATGGCTCTGGAACTTGGCTGAGAGCGGAATGGCGCAGTCGAGCACGCGTTCCGCATCCTGCTCGTTCTGCAATATCGCGACGATGGTCTTGAATCGCATGGTAATCCCTCATTTTACGGCGATTGGAACTCGCCTGCGGGAAACGTTATAGCACTATGCTTGGTTCCGAGCTGGACTAGCTCACGTGGCGGTGCTGGCAAAGCCTGCGACCATTGCCTCGACATCGGCGCGGGCAGTGTCCAAGGCCTCCTGGCTGCGGGCGCGAACGACCAGTTCCGTCCAGAACTTGCCGTCACCATATTTTGGATAGGAGCCGATGATCGTATCCGGATGAGCCTTCTGGATATCGGCCAGCGGTCCGCCGATCAGGCCTTCGCCGAACGGACAATGCACGGTGGCGGACAGCATTTTCGTGCCGGCCTTCAGCGTCGGAACTACATTGTCGAGCATCGCCTGGAAAATCGCCGGCACGCCGGCCATGACATGGACATTGCCGATGCGAAACCCCGGCGCTATGGAGACAGGATTGTCGATATGGTCGGCGCCGCGCGGCATGCGCGCCATGCGCCTGCGCGCCTCTGTGTATTCGATGCCGCGCGCGGCATAGCTCGCTTCCAGCATGGCATAGGCCTTGGCGTCGTATTCGCATGGCACGCCGAAGGCCTTGGCAATCGAATCCGCCGTGATGTCGTCATGTGTGGGGCCGATGCCGCCGGTCGTGAAGACATAGGTGTAGCGGACACGCACGGCATTCACCGCGGCGATGATCTCGTCTTCCTCGTCGGGTACGATGCGCACTTCCTTCAGGTCGACACCGACCGCCGTCATGATGTCGGCGAGGTGGCCGATATTCCTGTCCTTGGTGCGGCCAGACAGAATCTCGTCGCCGATGACGAGCATGGCGGCAGTGACGATTTCAGGCATGAGAGGCTCCGGCAAACGGCTTGCCTTAGGCAGATACGGTCGCCTTGGGCAGACAGGGTCGCCTGAGATAGCGCGGCGACCGGCCGTCCGCAATGCCACCAAACGACCGAGCGAGCACGCATTGCCTGCTGCCAAGCATCAGCGGCGCCTTCACGCATCGCTCACAAAAAGGTGTCGAAACCGGCGCGCCTTCACGATTTTTTCATCGAACCCAAAACCCGCCAATGGGTTCTCCTTCGTCGAACCAAGTCGGCGATATCTGGAATCCCCCGATATCTGAACTCCATGGAGTAATCTTTATGCTTACGAAAATTCTCGCAGCTTCGGTCCTCACGCTTGGCCTTGCCGCATCGGCAATGGCGCAATCGTCTGGCGCCCACCACATCCGCCATCGCCCGGTCTCCAGCAACGAACAGATGATGACCGTTGATCCCAGCACCACCGGCAGCATCAATGGCGACGCGTCAGGGCTCAACAGCCGCGGCAATCCCGGGCCGGTCGGGCCTTGCGCCTCGAATACGCCAGGACCCGACGCCAATGCCGGCCTGAACGTCAACGATCAATATTGCGGCAAGTAATCAGTCCACGACCGGACCGGCCGGCGGATGCCGTTCAATCGGCATCCGCGGCGGCCGGGAAATACCTTAGGGCTGGGAGGCAACGTGACCCGCGACAGCGCACTATTCCTTCACCGCGCCGGTCATCGAGGACACGTAGTGCTCGACAAAGAACGAGTAGAGAACCACCACCGGCAGCGAGCCGATCAGCGCCCCCGCCATCAGCGCACCCCATTCATAGACGTCGGAGCGGACGAGCTCCGTGAGCACCCCGACCGGCACCGTCTTGTTTTCGGACGACTGGATGAACGTCAAGGCATAGATGAACTCGTTCCATGACAGGGTGAATGCGAATATGCCGGCGGAAATCAGGCCGGGCACCGACAGCGGCAGCACGATCTTGCTGAGGATCTGCCACCGGCTCGCCCCGTCTATCAGCGCGCATTCTTCCAACTCGAACGGGATGGAACGGAAGTAACCCATCAACAGCCACGTACAGAACGGGACGAGGAAGGTCGGATAGGTGAGGATCAGCGCGAAGGGCGTGTCGTAGAGCCCAAGGTTGAACACCATCACCGACAGCGGAATGAACAGGATCGACGGCGGCACGAGATAGGCGAGGAAAATCGCGAGGCCGACCTGCCGCGATCCGGAGAACCGCAGCCGTTCGATCGCATAGGCCGCAAAGACCGACGCCAGCAGCGACAGGAAAGTGGCGGCGGTCGAGATGATGATCGTGTTGAGCAGCCAGCCAGGATAGGATGTCTCGAAGAGAAGATAGCGAATGTGCTCCAATGTCGGATGCACGACCCAGAACGGGTTGAAATTGGCATAGTCGGTCATTTCGAGATTGGGCTTAACCGCCGTGATCGTCATCCAGTAAAACGGGAACAACAGCACGATGACGAAGACGAGCAACGGCAGATAGACCGTCACCACGCGGCGCGGCAGGCTCTGAAGGTAGCCCATGCCGCCTTCGTCGAGTTCCTGACGTTTCGTTTTTGTGATCGCGGCCATGTCAGTCTCCGCCACCTTGCTGCCATTTACGGCGCTGCAAGCCGAAATAGCTGAACAGGATCGCCGCCAGCAGGAACGGGATCATCGCGACCGCGATTGCCGCGCCCTCGCCAAGCTGGCCGCCGGAAATGCCGCGCTGGAATGACAGTGTCGCCATCAGATGCGTCGCGTTCACCGGCCCGCCACGCGTCAGCACATAGATCAGCTGGAAATCGGTGAAGGTGAACAGCACCGAAAACGTCATGGTGATGGCGATGATCGGCGTCAGCAGCGGCAGCGTCACATAGCGGAACAACTGCCAGCGGCTGGCGCCGTCGAGCGTGGCAGCCTCGTAGAGCGACTGGGGGATCGTCTGCAGGCCGGCAAGCAGCGTGATGGCGACGAAAGGAATGCCGCGCCAGACATTGGCGGCGATGACTGAGGCACGCGCGTTCTCGGGGTCGCCGAGAAAATTGATGCGGTGTTCGATCAGGCCCATTTCCATAAGTGCCCAGGACAGAATGGAGAACTGCGAATCGTAGATCCACCAGAAGGCGATGGCCGAAAGCACGGTCGGCACCACCCACGGCAGCAGGACGATCGCGCGGAAGAACGATTTGAACGGCAGGTTTTGGTTGAGGATGAGCGCCAGCCAGAGACCGAGGACGAACTTCAGGATCGAGGCGCTGATCGTGTAGAGCAAGGTGTTGAAGACGGAGAGCCAGAAGACGGCGTCACTCCACAAATACTCGTAGTTCTCGATGCCGATGAAAATCCCGGGGCGGCCGATGCGGGCATCGGTAAAGCCAAGCCAGACGCCAAGTCCAAGCGGATAGGTCAGGAAAACCAGCAGCAGCGCTGCCGCCGGCAGCATGAAGCCGAGGCCGAGCGCATTGCGGCTTTCAGACAGGCGCGACAGCATCGACGGGCGCGACTGGACGGCAACGGACGGCACGGCCATGGGACAGCTCCTCAGAGCAATTCCAGGAAAAGTGCATAGCGGTTTTCCTGGAATTGCGTAAAAACAAATACTTAGAGCGGGGCAGCGATTCTGTTAAGCTGAACCGCTCCAGGAGGTCTCGTTGAGCGGCCCGAGCGGCCGGCAAGCGATTTCAGGAATTGGACCGGGCGCGCCGCGGTCGCGGCTACCCGATCCGGCTGTGCTCAAACGCGGTAGTAGCGGTTGGCACGCTTTTCCGCCTCTTCCATTGCCTCCTGCGGCGTTGCCTGACCTGTCACGGCCTTCGCGAACATGTCCACCAGCACATAGTCGGCCATGGTCGCCGCCGATGCGTAACCGAGCGGCCCCGCATAACCGTTGGGACGCAGTGTCTCCGAGGCCTTCGCGTAAGCGGCATTGTTCGGGTCGGCCGTCCATACCGGATTGTTGGCGAAGGCCTTCAGGGTCTGGCAGCAGTAGCCCGCCGAGGAGGTGATCCAGTCCGCCATTTGCGGATCCTCGAACATGAACTGCAGGTAGGCCTTCGCCGCGTTGGGGTAGGGTGTGTAGTCGAAGATCACGGCCGTGGTCACCTGGAACAGCTCGACGGACTTCCCGACAGGACCGATCGGCAGGTTGGTGGTGCGTATGTCCTTGGCGATCTCAGTCAGTTTCGGATCTTTGTCCTTGTTGATCTTGGCCGTGTTGTAGGCGGAAATGCCGTTGGCGATCACGCTGAGTTCGCCTGCCAGGAAGGCGCGGTTGTTGTTCACGTCGAGCCAGCTCTCAGTCCCGGGAATGAAGGTATTGTAGAGCTCCTGCGCATATTCGATCGCCTTCGCCGTCTCCGGGCTGTTGATCGTCACCTTGCCGCTCTCGTCGACCATCTGGCCACCGTGGCTCCAAAGCAGCCAGTGAGCATAGTTGTTGCCGTCGCCGACGCCATGGCCGTGCGTGAAGCCGGCCGGATGCCCCTTCGCCTGCAGTGCCTTGCAAAGTTCGAGGAAGCCGGCTGTATCCTTCGGAAACTCCGAGAAGCCGGCCTCCTTCACCCAGCTTTCCCGATAGACGATGGCATTGCCGATGGTGGCCAAAGGCAGGCCGAGGAATTTGCCTTCCCGGGTCGCATATTGCTTTGGTCCGTCATACCAGCCGCCATATTTCGTGCCGAGATACTCGCCCAGTTCCGTGACGTCGTGCAGCTTGTCGGGATACTGATGCGGGTCGTCGAACCAGACGAACATGAGATCCGGACCGGAACCGACATTGGCGGCGACCGCCGCCTTGGGGCGAATGTCTTCCCAGCTTTCCTTGTCGACGCGGACTTCGACACCTGTCGCTTCGGTGAATCGCTTGGTGTTGGCCAGCCATTGGTCCTCATCGCCCTGCACGAAGGGCGACCAGCGCAGCAGCCTGAGCTTCGCGCCGTCCTCGGGCTTGTATTTCAATCCCTCCTGGGCAAAGGCGGAAGAGCCGACGAACCGGCTTCCCAAGGCTCCCGCGGCGACGCCGGCGGTCGTGCGGATCACGTCGCGTCTGGTGAATTTCATGCTCGTTTCCTCCTGTTATTCGTTGCCGTATGGTTCTTACTGTTCGCTGTGCGTCTTGAATCGCTTTCCGGTTTCGCTGTGGAAGAGATGGATGAGGCCGGGCTCGGCCGTGAGCCGTATGGTCTCGCCCGGCGTGAAGGAATGACGTTCCCGGAAATTCGCGACGATCTCTTCGCCGCCGGCTGTCCGGCCGATGACCTGCACTTCCGATCCGCTTGGCTCGACCACCACGACGGTGACCGGAATCCCTTGGTCGGACAATCGTAAATGCTCGGGCCGTATTCCCAGCACTACCGGCTCGCCACTGTTGATGGAAAGTGCTGTGGCCAACGGGACTGAAACCCCACCGGAGCCGCGAAACGACGGTGCGCCACCATCGGTTGTGACTTCGCCCCTGAGCATGTTCATGGCGGGAGAGCCGATGAAACTGGCGACGAAGAGATTATCCGGCCTGTCATAGAGCTCCAGCGGCGGCCCGATCTGCTCGACGAGGCCGTCGTGCATGACGACGATCTTGTCGGCCATGGTCATGGCCTCGATCTGGTCGTGGGTGACATAGACCGTCGTGGTCTTGAGGCGCTGGTGCAGTTCTTTTATCTCGGCGCGCATCTGCACCCTCAACTTGGCGTCGAGATTGCTGAGGGGTTCGTCGAACAGGAAAACCGCGGGATCGCGCACGATCGCCCGGCCCATGGCGACACGCTGGCGCTGACCGCCCGAAAGCTGGCGCGGATAGCGTTCCAGCAGCGGCACCAGCCCCAGGATTTCGGCAGCGCGCCGGACGCCGGCATCGCTCTCCGCTTTCGCAACACCCTTGAGCATCAGCGAGAACGCCATGTTCTCGGCGACCGTCATATGCGGGTAGAGCGCGTAGTTCTGGAAGACCATGGCGACGTCGCGTTCCTTTGGCGCAACGTTGTTGACGATACGCTCGCCAATCGCGATCTGGCCGCGCGAAATCTTTTCCAGGCCGGCGATCATCCTGAGAAGGGTCGATTTTCCACAACCCGACGGCCCGACCAGCGTGACGAACTCGCCGTCGTCTATATCCACGCTGACGCCGTGCAGAATCTCGACGGTCCCAAATGATTTGTAGACATCGCCAATTGCGACAGACGCCATCGATTTCCTCCCGAATGCTTCCTGCGACGTCTTCGAAGGAAACCGCTCCTGTCAGGCCCGCGATCCCAAACTCCTCCCTGGTCACGCGACAATGACGACGGTAGCGCTACCAAGCCGGCCTGTAAAGCAGCGGCGGCACGCGCCTTTCTTCGTCGTTCCTGGTCGTGGACGGCACCGTCTAATGCATGTCGCGCAAAAAGTGTGCAGCGGTTTTGCGATAACGACATGCATAAAACAAACAACCTAAAGCGTGTCGCATGTATCCGATTGCACGCGACGCGCTTTAGTCGGAAACTTCCGTTTGCGGCCGGTCACGGCCGTCTGCCAGTTCGTCGTGCCATTTGCCTTCGGCGTCCTCGTACTGGATACCGTCCGTGGTGCCGGCGACCTGCTGCTCGGCCGAGGCGATCTCGGCGGCGCGCAGCGCGTCCTGGTGATTGGGGAACGTCTCAGAGAATGTCGAGCCGACCTTGTAGGCCCAGCCCCCATCATGCTCGACGATCTTGTAAGTCAGCTTGGCCATGAAGTCCTCCGGTTGAAAAGCCTCATCTGCTCAATGCAGCCTTCCGTCGGGCAATCTCTCGTCGGGAACCAGTACATCCGATTCCTTCGCCGCTTCGATCAGTGCCCGACGCGCGTCTGCGGTCGAACGATAACCTTCCAGCACTTTGAGGCAAGTGTCGAGGGCATCACGATGCCGAGGGCCGCGATTGAGCGGCCAGGTCGTCATCAGGCACTCGGCCGCCTCCTGGGTGCTGCGGATCTCGCGATATTTGCCGACATGGCCAAGTTCGACCACGACAGGCTTTTCAAACGGTTTGTTGTCCACCATCGCCGCCAACGCGGAGCAGCCGATTTGGTTGCAAGCGCATCTTCAGCCTGCGCGCAAAAGTCCCAGTAAAAGTCTCAATAGCCGCAGTCGTTGCGCATCCAGCGTGCGTTCGCCCAACCGGTCGTGCCACCGATTTCGACCTTGTACCAGTTGCCGCGCCGGTCGAAGATCTCGGTATGATCACCATTGAACAATTGGCCGATCATCCGCGACGACGAATTCGGCCGCGCCCGCACAGCGAGAAAACCGCTGCCTGTTGCCAGATTGTAGTGACGGGAAAGGCCGTGCACCGTGCCTTCGCAATATTGCGCGCCGGCAGGCGTCGAGACATTGAACGACAGCCCGGCCGCAACCATTGCGGCGGCTGGATAGCTTGCCCTGAACAACATGATTTTGCTCCCCCCTGGCCGCTCCAATCGCGGCCTACCCAAAGGTCCCAACCCCAGGGGCCAATGTGTGGGCCGATTAAAGCGAAGCTGTGGCACGCTGTCCAGCGACGCGTGCCGTATGGCAGGTCACAACAAGCGGGCCGATCAGCCCGCCGCCTTCATCCAGTGCTGCATGGTCGTAACCGAGCGGGCAAGCTGTGGCGCCGGGTGGATTTTCTCGCCGAAGGTCGCCGCGGCGCGCCACGCCCAGCGTGGATCGGCGAGGAAGGCGCGGGCCAGCGCCACCATGTCGGCGCGGCCGTCGGCGATGATCGCCTCGGCCTGCTTGGGATCGTCTATCAGCCCGACGGCTCGCGTCGGGATGCCGGCGCCCTTGCGCACCGCCTCCGCCAGATGCACCTGATAGCCCGGACCCGTCGGTAGCTTCTGCAAGGGCGAATTGCCGCCGCTCGAGCAGCAGAGATAGGCCACACCCGCTGCCTTCAGCGCCTTGGCCACCTCGATCGCGTCCTCGACGTCGAAGCCGCCATCGACCCATTCTTTCACCGACAGGCGTGCGCCGAGCATCAGCTTCGGGACGGCCTTTCTCACCGCCTTGGCAATCTCGACAGCAAACCGCATGCGGTTCTCCAGGGAGCCGCCCCAGCGGTCGGTGCGCTGGTTGGAAAGCGGCGACAGGAACTGGAAGATCAGATAGCCGTGTGCGGCGTGCAGTTCGATGAAGTCGAAGCCGGCGCGTTCGGCACGCCGGGCCGCGTCGGCGAAGCGTTCGATGATGTGCAGGATCTCGTCGTCCTCCAGCGCCCGCGGCACCTGCCAGCCCGTGTCGTAGGCAATTGCCGATGCAGACACGATCGGCCACGGGTCCTGATCCGGCTTCAGCGGTCCGCCGCCTTCCCACGGTTTCTGGTTGGAAGCCTTGCGGCCGGCATGAGCAAGCTGGGTGCCGAATTTCGTGCCGGGGGCGGCGACGCGCTTGGCGGCGTCCAGCGTGCGCCGGGCGGCAGCCTCGTTGTCTTCGGAATAAAGACCGAGGCAGCCATGCGAGATGCGGCCGCGGCGCTCGACGTCGGTCATCTCGACCGTGACCATGCCGGCGCCGGACATGGCGAGATTCATCCAGTGATACAGGTGCCAGTCGCTGGCCGAACCGTCATCGGCGGAATACTGGCACATCGGCGCGACCGCTATGCGGTTCGGGAAGGTGAGGCCGTCAAGCGTGATCGGCTGGAAAAGGGATGTGGTCATCAAAATCAGCTCCGGGAGGGTCGTCGCTATTTAGGCAATGGATTGCGCCTGCGCCAGACACGAGGCGGTGAAACGCGCTCTGGACCAATCACTGTCAGGCCAATCGCTATCAGGATTGCGCAAAAACCGGTTCGAGGCTAACGCATGACCGAAAATCGTCGGTGCCGCAGCATCCTTTGAGCGTCCGGAAAGACGCGCGGCGCCGCAGTCCTCGCGCTGCCGGCAGCAGGAGTCCGTTCATGGAAGATCGCATACGCATCCGCTCAGAGGAAATTCTCTCCGACGACTGGGCGGTCCTGAAAAAGACCATCCTCGATTATCGCCGGCGCGACGGGCAGTGGGAGACGCAGATCCGCCAGACCTACGATCGTGGCGACGGTGCGGTGATCCTGCCTTACGATCCGCAGCGCTCGACGGTGCTTCTGGTGCGGCAGTTCCGCTACCCGGCCTATGTCACCGGCCACCGCGAGCCGCTGATCGAGGCCTGCGCCGGACTGCTCGACGAAAACGATCCGGAAACCTGCATCCGCAAGGAGGCCGAGGAGGAACTCGGCTATCGGCTGAAGGACGTGGAGCGGCTGTTTGCGCCTTACATGAGCCCCGGCAGCGTGACCGAGCGGCTTTGGTTCTTCATCGCGCGTTATTCGCCCGCCGACCGCATTTCGGCCGGTGGCGGTGCGGCGGAAGAAGGCGAGGACATCGAAGTGCTTGAGATGCCGCTCGACGAAGCTCTGGCCGGCATCGCCGACGGCCGCATCGTCGATGCCAAGACGATCATCCTGATCCAGCACCTGAAGCTGAACCCGATCCGGGCTTGATCCATGCATGGGCCTGGACATCGCGAGGGAGCGCGCCAGCAGCCGGGCCGGCTGAAACGCGTTGGCGCGAAGGCGTTTCTTCTGGTCTTGAATGTCGCGCTGCTGGTCCGTTACCGGCGCCTGACTCAGCGCTTCTTCGAAAGGATGCGGCATCTGCCGAACTTCGCCGCCCCGGCGGCCTTCACGGAGAAGATACATTGGCGCAAGATTTTCGATGACGACCCGCGATTTGCGGTCGTGCTCGACAAGCTGAAAGCCAAGGAGTTCGTCAGGGATCGGCTCCCCTGGCTGCATGTCCCAGCGGTGCTGTGGCAAGGCGACAACCCGCGCGACATCCCCTTCAATGAATTGCAGGTCCCCTACATCGTCAAATGCAATCACGGCTGCGCCATGAATGCCGTCGTTGCGGATCCTGCCCAGGTCGACGGCGACGCCATCATTGCCGACATGACCCGGCATCTCGGCGAGACCTATGGCGACCGCAAGCTGGAACGCAGCTACGCTCATATCAAGCGCAAGGTTTTCATCGAGGCGCTGGTCGGCAAGGATCAGGGCTATCAGCCCATCGACTACAAGTTCAATGTGGTCGCCGGCCGTGTCGCTCTTGTCGTGGTCACCGCCTTCCGCTCGAGCGTCCGCAAAACGGCACTTTTCGATCGCGATTGGCGGCGGCTGGCAGTCGCCCAGGCCGGCATCGACGCAACGCTGGAAATTGCCAGGCCGGAAAGCTTTTCGCGCATGGTCGAGGCCGCCGAAACCCTGGGCGGCGAATTCGACATGATACGGGTCGATTTCTACGAAGACGCAGGCGAACCGGTCTTTGGAGAATTCACGATCTATCCCCGCAGCGGCCTGCAGCAATTCGACCCGCCGGCATTCGATCGTGAGCTGGGCGCGCGATGGGACATTGCCGCATCCCGCTATCTGAAGTGCCCGCCGGGCAGGTTTGCACGCTGGCACAGGGCCGCACTTGCCGCTGCCGGCCACATCTAACCACGAACGACCGCCATTGTTGCTGGTGCGGACGGAAATCGAACCCGCACGATCAGAGAGGGACTGTTTTCAGGTTCGTTGAGCCCATTAGGGATTGCTGATAGGCTGACGCTGGGGCAGCACAGGAAAGGAAAAAGGGGAAAAGGAGGGGAAAGTCCATGATCAATCGCAGTCTGTTCGCTCGCGCGGTCGCTGTTTGCGGCATGCTCGCGCTCTCGTCGGTTGCCGGCAACGGCGTGGTCGGTGTGGCGGCAGCAAAGACAGTCGTCATCCAGAGGACAACCGTCTACATCAACACCCTGCCCAAAGGGTGCGTAAAGACCACTTACAGCGGCGGTATCGTCGTTTGGAAATGCGGTACGAAATACTACCAGCCCTATAACAACCGCTACGTGCTCGTTTACATCAAGTAAGCGCGCTGGGTCTCTGAGAGGCCGTCAGGGCGAGGACGTGAAAAGCCTTACAGCAGCCGGTGCTCGCGAGATATCGCACGCCGGCCGCCGCAACAGGGACGTTCCCTGGAGGTTCTTCATTGCTTGGAAGTGCCGCAGCTTGGAGTGGTGCGGACGACGGGAATCGAACCCGTACGATCAGAGATCGAGGGATTTTAAGTCCCTTGCGTCTACCAATTCCGCCACGTCCGCAGGCCTTTCGTTTCAACTACTTAGGCGATTTCGTCAATTGCCGTTGTGCAGGCCCGGAAAAGTGTTGTGCAAAAAAGCTCTGTCTTTTCATTCGCCAGTGGCCTTTCGACCGTTCTTTGCCATCCATGCGCGCTACCAGGAATTGGTCCCAAAGAAGGCCTCGATCCAAGGTTGGATGGCTCCGATCGGGCAGCATTTCGGCGACGACGCAGGCTTTTTCATCTGTTCGGCTGATGCGCCGGAGCGTGGAAGAGACATAGATTGAACGCTGGTCCCTACCGACCCCAACAGACCCAGCTCGCTAGCTGTCCCCCGCTGGCGCGCCTTTCAAGCGCTGTAGATCGGGCAGGGGGCTAAATCTGCCCGCGCCTCTTCCCGAGGTGCGGGCTTTTTGTGTTGTGGATATCATACTGCACAACGATTGACTCTCACCCCGTGCCGAAAAGAATGAGGGCTCCAATCGGACAGGTCTCATGCATTCTACCTTCGATACATCCGCATCGCTCGCCAGCGCCGAAGTCAGCAGCTTCGTTGTCCTGGCGCCGTCTGGTACGGAATTCCGCTCCCAGGCCGCCTTGCGCGAGGTCGAGTCGTTCCTGAAGGGATGCTTCCCGAAGCTCGATTTCTACGCCAATGGCGACGGTTTGCCTTTCGAAGGCGACTACAAAGTCCTGCCGATCTGCGGGGTCGCGGACGAAGACCCCATCCTCGTCCTTCCCGATCGCGTTTTGATGCGTGGCATAGTCGCCGCGTTGAAGGGTTTCCGTCCTGGCCATTCGCCAACGCTGCATTAATGCATCTCGCGTAGAGCGACGCCCTTGTGATCCCAGCGATCATCGCGAGGGAACGATCAGAACTTGTAGCTCAGGTTTACACCCATCCTATGCAGCTTGACGTCCTGGTCACGGTCGAGAAAATCGTCCGGCGCATCGTAATGTTCCTTGCCGAAATCGTAGTAGCGGTACTGGGCGCCGACGACGAACTTGTCGGTCAGGGCAAAGTCGACGCCGGCGCCGATCGTCCAGCCAACATTCGTTTCCGTTTTGGCAAAAGCTGTGCCGGCATTTTGTGACGTTTCGATGCCGGCAAAGGCGAGGCCGCCAATACCGTAGACCAGCACACGGTCCATGGCATAGCCGGCCTTGGCGTTGACGGACCCGAACCACTTGATGTCAGTGCCGAATGAATTTCCCGGCTCTGCCTCGGAGCTGCCGTCAATCGCGGAATAGTTGAGTTCGGCCACAGCGCCGATCACCGCCTGATCGAACTGCCAGAGGCCGGCGACATGGCCGCCGATGAAGCCGCCGTCGAGGTCCGGCGCCGCAGAAAATGGCTCGCCTTCCATTCCCCTTATTTTGGAGCTGCCCCATCCATATCCGGCCTGCAGACCGGCATAATAGCCTGTCCAGTCGAAGCCGGGCGCGGTCATAGGCAGGTCGGTCATCGGGTCGGCGGCGAATGCCGGCCCGGCCAGAGCGATCAGAAACCCGGCACTTGCGAGCGTTAGGCGGCGCATCGAGCTCCCCGAACGTCGATCCAGAACAATCCTTCAATTGAAAGTAGCGTGATTTGCCGCAAAACGGAATCGCATTTGTTCCAGGACCGATAGCGACGCTTCGCCGGGCTTGAAAAAGGCGCACCCTTATTTGGCGTCGATGAAATCGAGCACCGACTGGCTGTATTCGTCCGGCGCCTGCAGCATGGCGAAATGGCTGGCATTGGGCAGGATGATCTCCTTGGCGCCAGGGATGGCCGAGGCCATGTAGTCGGTGTGGGTGCGCTTGATCGCTTCGTCATGGTCGCCGGCGACTATGGCCGTCGGCGTCGTGATCTTGCCGAGTTGTTCCTTGGTCCAGGCCGGTTGCGTCTCCCACATATGGCTGATCTGGGCGACGAAGGCGTCATATTCGCCGGGTGTCTTGGAAAGCCGGGCATAATCCTTGCCGGAACGCTCGATATAGGCGCCGAACGTCTTGTTCGTCATCACGCCGGGATCGAGACCGTCGGTGGTGACGTTGGCCGCTTGCGCATACAGCTTGGTCAGCCGCTCGGGATGATGGAGCGCGATGTCGATGCCGATAATGCCGCCGTCGCTCCAGCCGACCAGCGTCGTCTTGTCGATCTTCAGATAGTCCAGCAGAGCCAGATAGTCCGATGCCATCAAATCGTAGCCAAAAGGCTGCTCGGTGCGGGTCGAACGGCCGTGGCCGCGGCTGTCGGCGACGATCACCTTGTGGGTTTTGGACAGGGCAGCCACCTGGCTCGCCCAGATGTCGGCATGGCCGAGGCCACCATGAATGAGCAGGACCGGGTCGCCGGTGCCAAACACGGCATAATACATCTGGATGCCGTTCACCGGTGCGTAACCGCTTTGCTCGGGCTTGGGCATGGTCGTGGGCTCGGGCAGTGTCAGCCAACGTTCCTCGGCGGATGCATGGCCGGCAGAGATCAGGAACAGGGTAACGAAGCCGAGCGCTTTCAGGAACCGGGTCATGGCTTTCCCCCAGGAGATTTCGCAGGTCGATCTAACATCGTTCTCGATCAGCGAGTCAACGAACGACGGTTTCTCTCCGGCGGCTTGGAACGAAAATTCAGTTCGCGCCATGGTGCCCGCCGAAAGGATTTCGTCCGGAGGCGCGAAGTCAAAGTGAAGGCCGCAAGCAATCCGCCGTTCCACACTGGTCAAAACCACATTGGCTTGGCACAGTCGGGCAAACAGGAGTCCTTCATGGCAAAGAAGCCGTCCGCGACCGCGACGAAACCCAGGCCCTGGCCCGAGATGGCGACGCATCTGGTCGATGTCGCGATGGGGCGCAAGCCCGCCGACCTCGTTATCCGCAACGGGCGCTGGGTGAACGTCCATTCCGGCGAGATCATTGCCGGCACCGACATTGCCATTGCCGGCGGCCGCTTCGCCTATTGCGGGCCGAATGCCGGCCATGCCATCGGCCAGGGCACGAAGGTGGTCGATGCCGGCGGGCGCTATCTGGTGCCCGGCCTTTGCGACGCGCATATGCATGTCGAGAGCGGCATGGTGACGGTCACGGAGTTCTGCCGCGCCGTCATACCGCACGGCACCACCTCGATGTTCATCGATCCGCATGAGATCGCCAATGTGCTGGGCTTGCCGGGTGTGCGGCTGATGCATGACGAGGCCGTCGCCATGCCGGTCAACGTGCATGTGCAGATGCCGTCCTGCGTGCCTTCGGCGCCGGGACTGGAACATGCCGGCGCCGAACTGACGGTCGCCGACGTCGCCGAGGCGATGACCTGGGAAAACATCATCGGGCTTGGCGAAGTGATGAATTTTCCCGGTGTCGTGGCCAACGATCCTGTCATGTCCGGCGAGATCGCCGCGACGGTGAGGGCGGGCAAGACGGTCGGCGGTCACTACGCCTCGCGCGATCTCGGCCCGCCGTTCCATGGCTATGTCGCCGGCGGACCCGAGGATGATCATGAAGGCACGCGCGCCGAGGACGCCATAGCTCGGGTGCGCCAGGGTATGAAGGCGATGCTGCGGCTGGGCTCGGCCTGGTATGATGTCGCCTCGCAGATCAAGGCGGTGACGGAAGGTGGCATTGATCCGCGAAACTTCATCCTGTGCACCGACGACAGCCATTCCGGCACGCTTGTCCACGAAGGCCACATGGACCGGGTGGTCCGCCACGCCATTCAACAAGGCCTGAAGCCGGTCACGGCGATCCAGATGGCGACGCTCAACACCGCCCAGCATTTTAGGCTGGAGCGCGAGATCGGTTCGATCGCGCCGGGCCGGCTCGCCGACCTGTTGATCGTCTCCGATCTGGCTGCAATGACCATCGACGAGGTCTATGCTCGCGGCGTCAGGCTGGCCAAGGGCGGCAAGCTCGAAGTCGACATTCCGGCCTATGATTATCCCAGAACGGCCAAGAACACCGTCAAGCTCGGCAAGAAGCTCAAGGCCGAGGATTTCGACATCGCTGCCCCCAAGGGCGCCAACGAGGTGCGGGCGCGCGTCATCGGCGTGATCGAGAACCAGGCGCCGACGCGGGCGCTGGAGGCCGATCTGCCGGTGGAAGACGGACTGGTCGCCATGGATCGCCGCAACGATGTCTGCCAGATTGCGCTGGTCGAGCGCCACAGGGGCACGGGCGGCGTTACCAACGCGTTCGTCTCCGGCTTCGGCTATATGGGTGACTGCGCCATGGCCTCCAGCGTGGCGCATGATGCGCATCACATCATCGTCGTCGGCACCAACAAGCAGGACATGGCGCTGGCGGTCAATCGGTTGGGCGAGGTCGGCGGCGGCGTGGTGCTGTTCTCCAAGGGCAAGGAACTGGCGCTGGTCGAAATGCCGATCGCCGGGCTGATGTCGGACGAGCGCGCGGAAATCGTCGCGGCCAAGGCGGAGAAACTCACCGACGCGATGCGCAAGATGGGTTGCTCACTCAATAACGCTTACATGCAGCATTCGCTGCTGGCCCTGGTCGTCATCCCGGAACTGAGGATTTCCGATGTCGGCCTGATCGACGTGACGACCTTCCAGAAAGTCGACCTGTTCGTCTGAAATCAGTACCCTCGAAGATCAGCCGGGGCGCGAGACATTCTGAGCAAACATCACGCGATGGCCGTCCGGTGTCCGCACCCCCATCTCGCGCATGTCCCAGGGCTGCGTTGTCGGCGGAAAAAGAATGTCGGCGCCACGCTCGCTGATGTCCCGGTGGAACAGATCGATGGCGTCGACCTCGATATAGCCAAAATACTGGTGGTCGCCGAGATCGCGGGGCGGGATAGCGTCCGGGCAACTGCCCAGGCGGATCAGGCATCCGTCGCGCTGAACGAAGACCCAGCCTTCGGGTTCGAGGATCCTGGCAAAGCCCATGACGTCCACCCACCACTTTGCCGTGGCGTCGGCGTCCGGCACCGCCAGCACAAAACTCGTATGGAGAAGGGCCATGGCATGGCTCCCGTTGCTATCCGCCGGTCGCTATGGTCAGCACCTTGAACGGCGTAGTGATGACGATCTCGGCAACGGAACCAACGGCCTTGCCGAGGCCCTGGCCGAGATTGTTGAGCTGTGTCGGGTCGGGTTCGTCCGAGGCCAGGCCGGCCGGAGCGCGCAGGCGGTCGCCGAGCAATTGCACCAGGATCGGGTTGTCCGCGAACTTGGCATGGTTCAAACGGTCGCCACCCTTTGCCTGAGTCAGGTCGACCACCGATACGCCGTAGCTGGCAAGGTCGGCCGCATCGCCGTAGTCGCCGACGCGCGGCTTGTCGCCCGAAATCAAGCTGGACAGCTTGAGCGCCCGGTCGTCCCCCGAAAGCAGGATGGCGAACGGCTTGTCGGGCTTGCCGTAACGGATCATCTGCTTCTTGAACACGTCGACATCGATGTCGGGCGAGGCCAGGATGACATAGCCGAGCTTGCCGCCAAGGTCGCGGTCGCCGGTGATGGCAAGCTGGCGCAGCGCCTCCATCGTCACCCAGGTTCCCATCGAATGGGCGATGATGTCGATGCTCTTGACCCGCGTCTTGGCCAGCATCCTCAGCGTCGCCTCGAGGTCGTCGCGCGCGGCGTTGGCGCTTTCCTTGTCGTAGATATAGCCGGTGGTCTTGGCGCTCGACGCCCAGGAGAACAGCACCGGCGTGCCGGGATATTTGGTGTCGTGCGCGATCTGCGTCAGCCGGTAGATGCCGTCGTCGAAGCCATTGTTGAAACCATGCACGAAAATCAGCGCGCGGTCGCCGCTCGTGGCGATGTTGGCGCCGACTGCCTTGGCGAATTGCGGAGCGCCCTCGTAGTAGGTGACGGCGGTGGCGGTGAAATCCTTCGCCGGGTTGCTGTTGGCGGAGCCCTTGGCGCGCTCGATGGCGCCGACCTGATGAATCTTGGGAACGGTCACATCGACGCTGGCATAGCTGGTGGTCAGCGAGCGATCGCCGTCGAATACCTGTCGCGGGTCCTTGGTCGCCTTCTGGCGGGTGGTGGCTACGAAAATCTCATGCGTGGCCGCGATGTCGGAGGCCGGCGCCGCGATTGTCGTCTTGTTGAGAAGATCGTGTGTATTCCGGCCGGCGCAGCCGGTGACAGCGAGCGCGAACGCAACGACGATGAAAATCTTCGAACGCACGGTCACGCTGGCTCCGCGAAAGGACGTCAACGGCGTGACGTCTTTGGCTGTTTCGATAAAGGCAGCGGCCAGCCCGGTCCAGTTGAAAGTGATCCGATAGTGCGGCAATCGTGAACGCTCAGGGCGCAAGCCTTACTGCGTGAGCAGGTTGATGCGGTCGGTCACTTCCCGGTCGCTGGCAAATCCGTCATCCTGGCGCAGCCGCTGCCCGATCATTTTTACCAGCTCCGGATTGTCGGCGAACTTGTTGTGGTTGAAGCGATCCGATCCCTTGACGCTGGAAAGGTCGACGACGGTCACGCCGTAGGAGGCAAGATCAGCGGCATCCTTGTAGTCGCCGACGCGCGGCCGCGAGCCGGCGATCAAGCCGGAGAGCCTCAACGCCCGGTCGTCGTCGGACAGCAACAGGATGAACGGCTTGTCCGGCTTGCCGTAGCGGCGCATCTGGCTCTTGAACACGTCGACGTCGATGTCGGGCGAGGCCAGCACCACGTCGCCGAGCTTGCCGCTGAGATCGCGGTCGCCGGTGATGGCGAGCTGGCGCAGCGCTTCCATGGTGACCCAGGTTCCCAGCGAATGCGCCACGATGTCGATGCGCCGTGCGCCGGTCTGCGCGAGCATCCTCAGTGTCACCTCCAGTTGATCGCGGGCAGCACTGGCACTTTCCTTGTCATAGACATAGTCGGTGGTCTTGGCGCCCGAAGCCCAGGAAAACAGCACCGGCGTGCCGGGGTAGCCGGAATCGTGGACGATCTGGGTGAGGCGGTAGACGGCACTGTCGAAGCCGGTGTTGTAGCCATGGACGAAGACCATGACGCGGCCGCCGCGCGCCGCGATGTCGGCGTTGAGCGCGCTGGAGAATTGCGGCTGGGTATCGTAGCCGACGACCTCGGAGGCCATGAAATACTTCGCCGGGTCGTTCGACTTGCCGCGTGAGCGCCGTTCGATCTGGCCGGTCTGGTGGATTCCTGGTACGGTGACGTTGACACGGGCGTAGTTCAGCGTGGCCGAGCGCTCGCCGTCGAAAACCGTGTTGGGGTCGTCGGAGCGCTTGCGCGTCGTGGCGATGAAGATTGAGTGGTTGCCGGCGATTTCGGTCACCGGTGCGGACACGATGGCGCTGCCGAGCAATTCCTCGGTTTGTCGGCCACCACAGCCTGCTACCAGCAAGGCCAGCGCAAAAATGCAAATCGTCTTCAAAGGCACTTAAAATTCCAACTCCGCCAGAGGGCCACCCACCTCCGCGACATCTCCCGGACAGCCGAAGTGCGGCAGAAGTAAGTCGTGTCCAGCGGAAATCTGATCAGCGTCTGGCGACGGCCATCGCGGTGTTGCGCGAAAGCCAGAACGGCGGCAGGAAACCGCGGTCTGCCTCGATGCCGATGCGACAGGCATGAACAAACGCCTCCAAGTGCTTGCAAGGATTCCGCGAATGTCCCGTGGCGGGCATGCGTGGATCGTCGGGGCGATGGCGTAGGAAGCCTGGATATGCCATAGGCAGGGATCAAACGCGGGCAATTTGTGCCAGGTTTTGCGGCCACAGCGTCGTGGCAAGCCAATTGCTCGCTGCGTTGCCTACAGTCGGAATGCGATCCGGGATGATCTTGCCATGAATAGTTTCTCCTCCCGCGTCGCTGTCGCCGCTGCCGCGATCCGGCAGATTTTCCCGGAGACGCCGCTACAGGAAAACGACTATCTGTCGAAGAAGACTGGCGCGCGCATACTGTTGAAGCGCGAGGACCTGTCGCCGGTCCGCTCCTACAAGATCAGGGGTGCTTTCAATTTCTTCCGCAAGACGCTCGCCGCCGGCAACGATGCCGAGCTGTTCGTCTGCGCCTCAGCCGGCAACCATGCGCAGGGCTTTGCCTTCGTCTGCCGCCATTTCGGCAGACGAGGCGTGGTCTTCATGCCGGTGACGACGCCGCAGCAAAAGATCGACAAGACGCGGCTGTTCGGCGGCGAATTCGTCGAGATCAGGCTGGTCGGCGATTTCTTCGATGACTGCTACCGTGCCGCCTTCGAATTCACCGAAAGCGCCGGCGCGCATATGGTGCCGCCCTTCGACCACAAGGATATCATCGAGGGACAGGCGACCGTCGCCTACGAGATATCAGACCAGATGCCTGGCGCGCGCATGCCTGATATCATCATGCTGCCGGTCGGCGGTGGCGGTCTGGCCGCGGGCGTGACGCATTATTTCGCTGACCAGCGCCGCGACACGCGCTTCGTGTTCTGCGAGCCGGCCGGCGCGCCAAGCCTGAACGAAAGCCTCGCCACCGGAAAGCGTGTCAGGCTCGCCAAGGTCGACAATTTCGTCGATGGCGCGGCGGTGGCCGAGATCGGCCGCGAGCCGCTGCGCCATCTCAAGGAATTTCCTGCCGAGGCGGTGCGGCTTATCCCGGAAAACCGGCTCTGCGCGACCATGATCGAGATGCTCAACGTCGAAGGCGTGGTGCTTGAGCCGGCCGGTGCATTGGCGATCGACGCGCTGAAGGATTTTTCGAAGAAGGAAATCAGGGGCAAGACCATCGTGGCGGTGGTTTCGGGCGGCAATTTCGATTTCGAGCGGCTGCCGGACGTCAAGGAAAGGGCGCTGCGCTTCGAAGGGTTGAAGAAATACTTCATCATCCGTTTTCCGCAGCGGCCGGGCGCGTTGCGCGACTTCCTCGAAATGCTGGGACCCGACGACGATATCGCCCGCTTCGAATATCTGAAGAAATCGGCGCGCAATTTCGGCTCGGTGCTGATCGGCATCGAAACCAAGGACCGCCGCAATTTCGATCTGCTCAAGGCGAATTTCGACGCCGAGGGCGTTCAGTATCAGGACATCACCGACAACGAGACGCTGGCCGGGTTCATCATATGAGCAGCCGGGGAAAAGTCTTTGTGGCGCTGTTTTCCGGCATCAATGTCGGCGGCAATCGCATCGTCAAAATGGCGGAACTCAGATCGTTCTTTGGAGAACTCGGCTTTGCCGATGTCGCCACCTATGTGCAGAGCGGCAACGCCGTTTTCCGGGCGCGAAAGGGCGGCGCCGCCAGTCTGACCAAACAGCTGGAAGCCGCCTTCGAGAAGAAGTGGGGGTTCCACTCGCGCATCATGGTGCGCGACCTCGACTGGTTCGAGCGGCTGGTGGCCGAAAATCCCTACCCGGACGTGGCGGGGAATCCGACAAAGCTACACGCCTATGTGCTGGAGCGAGAGCCGACCAAGGAAGAGATCGCGCGGCTCGCTGAGAAATGCACCGGTCCCGAGAGCTTCGAGATCAAAGGCGACGTGCTTTACCTGCACGCGCCGGACGGACTCGGCAAATCGGTTTTCGCCAATCTCATCCCACGCACACTGAAGGTGCCGGGCACCGCCCGCAACTGGCGCACGGTCCTGACGCTGCTGGAAATGGCCGGCCAGGCCGGCAGCAATTGAATCAGGCCGCTTACGCTGCCTGAGCGCGTTTCCAGTCGAAGGTCAGTTCTTCGCGAAAGGCAAAGCGTTTGATGTGGTCGGCGACGACCGTTTCCAGGCGCTCGATCGAGCCGGCTTCATCCGATGTCACCGCGATATGCAGGGCACTTGCGTCGGCGTCCAGAACCATGCGGCCGAGCGAGAGTTCGATAGTCCCATGGTTCGGGTCGAACTCGACGGGAAATTTGTGCGCCCAATGTTTGCAGAGCTGCTGCAGGTAGCGGCTGGCATGTTCGGTGGCGACATCGGCATGGCTGGTCGGCACGATGGATCTCCTGGGCGCGGCAGGCCCGTTACGCGCTATGGCGCCAACTTTGAGAAGCAGGCGCCGTGCCGGAGAGATAGGAATCGCTCCGGCAAACGCCATAGCTGCTCCCGATGAGGTGATCGCCTACCAGGCTCCGGTGTTGGCCATCGAGGCCCAGGGCTCTGCCTTGGCCTTTGGCGGGCCTTTTTGCAGCAGCTCGATCGAGATGCCGTCAGGCGACCTGACGAAGGCCATGTTGCCGTCGCGCGGCGGCCGGTTGATGGTGACGCCCTTGTCCATCAGTCGCTGGCAGGTGGCGTAGATGTCGTCTACCTCATAGGCGAGGTGGCCGAAATTGCGGCCGCCCTTGTAGTCTTCCGGATCCCAATTGTAGGTCAGCTCGATCAGCGGCGCCTTGTCGGCAATGCCGCTTTGCTCGTCTTCGGACGCGGCAAGGAAGATCAGCGTGTAGCGCCCTTGTTCGTTTTCGTGGCGGCGCACTTCCTTGAGGCCGAGCTTGTTGCAGTAAAAATCGAGTGATGCATCGATGTCGGCGACGCGGACCATGGTGTGGAGGTAGCGCATGTGATTTCCTCGAATTGTTGCGTTGCGGCGGAACATAGGGGCGGTCCGGCCAAAGGGCAATCGCCGCAACAAATCGGGTATTCCTGTATTGAACCGTGAAAAAAGGCACGTCAGGTCTTGCACTCCTGGGAAGCCGCAGTGTTAATCTCATGTCAAGAATCAGTTGTGGTGTTCTTGGCAAAAGGGGGCGTTCTTATGGGGGAAAAGGCCTCTTTCATGGGGCGAGACGGAACTGGTAGCGACGCCTTGAATCGGGACGAGAGGGGCGACGCGGCCGATCTCGTTGAAATTGCGGGCGCCATCAAATGGTTCGACGTGGCCAAGGGCTACGGGTTCATTCTCCCGGATGACGGCATTTCAGGCGATATCCTCCTTCACGTGACCTGTCTTCGCAAGGACGGCTTCCAGACGGCGCTGGAAGGCGCGCGCGTCGTCTGCCTCGTCAAGCAGGGCGAGCGAGGCTTGCAAGCGTTCCGCGTGCTCTCCATGGATGTCAGCACGGCGATCCATCCCGCTGAAATGCAGGATCAGCGCACGCATGTCTCGGTCACGCCGGAAAGCGGTCTCGAACGGGCGCTGGTCAAATGGTTCAACCGGACCAAGGGGTTCGGCTTCCTGACCCGGGGCGAGGGCACCGAGGATATTTTTGTCCATATGGAGACGCTGCGTCGCTACGGCATCACCGAGCTGAGGCCCGGTCAGGTGGTGCTGGTCCGTTTCGGGCGTGGCGACAAAGGCCTTATGGCTGCCGAAATTCACCCGGATATGGGTACCTTGCCGGTCTCGCATTAGGACGATTTCCGGCCGAGGACTTTGAATGGCTCACAGGAACTGGCTGACGGCGGGCGCATTCTGCGCCGCGATTGCCGTCATCGTCGCCACCGGTGCTTTCTTCTATTCGCAGCAGCCGACGTCGGCGGACGGCCGGGCGATGGTCCTTCCCGTCGATCCGCAGCCGCTGATCGCGGTGACGAAAGGCGGCGAACGCTCCTTCTCCATCGAGGTCGCCGACACCTCCGCCGAACGCGAGGCCGGCCTGATGTTTCGCGAACAGATGGCCGACGATCACGGCATGTTGTTCGTGTTCGAGGCGCCGAGGGAGGTGAATTTCTGGATGAAGAACACGCCGCTGCCGCTCGACCTGATCTTTGTCGGCCAGAACGGCAAGATCCGCTCGATCAAGCAGGGTGAGCCGCAGTCCGAGGCGATCATCTCGTCCGGCGTGCCGGTGCGCTTCGTGCTCGAGCTCAAGGCGGGCACCGCCGCCAGGGAGGGCATCGAATATGGCGACCTGCTGCGCCACCCGGCAATCGGCCGGGCGCCGGGTGACGGCATGCCGCCTTCGAACAAGGGCGACGCGCCCAATGTCGGCGCCAACTGATACGGACTCCAATGCAGTTTTTCTCTCATGACGGGTTCGATCTCGCCTTCCTCGACCGACAGCCGGCATCGGGCCAAGGCGATCCGGTGTTGATGATCCACGGCTTTGCTTCGAGCCACTACGTCAACTGGGTGTCGCCCGGCTGGTTCAAGACCCTGAACGATGCAGGCTACCGCGCCATCGCCTTCGACAATCGCGGCCACGGCGCCTCGTCGAAAAGTTATGACGAAGCAGCCTATACGCCGGACCGGATGGCGTCGGACGCCGCGGCCCTGCTTGACCATCTCGGCGTCGAACGCGCCCATGTCATGGGCTATTCGATGGGCGCGCGGGTGTCGGCGTTCATGGCGCTTTCCAACCCGGACAAAGTGGCGACGCTGGTGTTCGGCGGCCTTGGCATCGGCCTGGTCGATGGCGTCGGCGACTGGGATCCGATCGCCGATGCGCTGCTGGCCGAGGATCCGAGCACGATCAGCCATGCGCGCGGCCGCTCGTTCCGCGCCTTTGCCGACCAGACCCGAAGCGACCGGCAGGCGCTCGCCGTCTGCATCGTCGGTTCCCGGGCATCGATGAGCGAGGACGACGTCGCGCGCATTGCCCAGCCGACCCTGATTGCCGTGGGGACCAGGGACGACATCGCCGGCTCGCCTGACGAACTGGCCGCCTTGATGCCGAACGCTAGGGCTTTCCACATCGAGGGCCGCGACCACATGCTGGCCGTCGGCGACAAGAGCTTCAAGCAGCGGGTGCTGGAGTTCTATGCCGAAAATCCGCTCTGACGAGTGATTGCATGAAGCAGTGCTGGTCGAAGTGCCACAAGCCGCAAAATCCCCACGCCTGAGACATTCAACTTGCATGGTCGATCTTCTCGTCACCTACATGGAGATGACCGAGCCGCCTTCTGGTGACGGTCTTCTCGCCCCCGCACAGGACGCCGCCGTTGCCCGCGAAATGCTTGATGTAGCCGATTATATCGGTCTCTACCGCGCGGTTGGCGAACCTGTGCAATGGGATCAGCGGCTGCGCCTGCCATCTGAGGAGCTCGAGCGCCTTCTCGCCAGCCCGTCGACGCATGTCCATGTCCTGCGCGTCGACGGCGAGGCTGCTGGTCTGTGCGAATTCACCGGCGTTGGCCAGCCGGTCGTCGAACTCGCCCATTTCGGACTGGTTCCCGCTTTCCAGGGCCGCAAGCTCGGGCCGTATCTGCTGTATCGGTCTCTCCGTGCCGTCTGGTCATATGCGCCGGAGAAAATCTGGCTTCACACCGACACCCACGACCATCCGGTCGCGCAATCGGTCTACAGGCGCGCCGGGTTCAAGGCCTATGCGCAACGCATGGAGACTTTTCCGGATTAATGCATGTCGCGCAAAAGTGTGCAGCGGTTTGCGATGACGACATGCATAAAAACAATAACCTGAAGCGCGTCGAATGCGGCCGGTCAAACGCGACGCGCTTTAGGAGTCCAGCCCGAGTGCCCTGAGCGACCGTGCCATATTTTGCCTGGCCTGCGGCTCGAACCGCTGCCGGAATTCCTCTGTGTGGAAAATATGCGGGCGGGCGAGGAAAGTCTTCAGGACCGCGCCGCGGCCGGCGCGCCACATCGGTTCCTCGACCCAGCCATACTCCTGACGGACCGCTTGTTCATAGGCGTCAAAGGCATCCGGCGCCGCACCCAGGACCGCCAGGTCCATATCGAGGAAAAACGCTGCGTCGCGGACGAAATTCTCGTCTCCACGGCTTTGAAGGCTGCGCAGCTCATGCGTGGCGGTGGCCGATATCATCGCCGCGATGCGTTTCATGCGCTCCGCATTGGCGCGGCCGGCGAGTTTTGTCTCGGCAAGCGCCGCACTCCTGGTCTCGTTGTCCTTGGCCCGGCTGTCGTAGATGGCATCGTGGAACCAGATTGCCGTTTCGACCGCTTCAGGGTCGTGCAGCGACGCCCGATAGTCCCCGGCCAGCGCCAGCATTGCCTGGATATGGGCGAGGTTGTGATAGTGACGGTCCTTTGCCCGATAGAGCGCGGAAAGCTCGCGTTTCAGCGGTTCGTCGATCAAGGGTTCGTTTTCCATGGCCGCTTGATTTTCCGTGAACCAAATCCATTTGACAAAGCACTAAGGAAAATTGAGTTCACCCGTGCTATGATCTGGCTTATAGGTGCGGCCGGAGAATAGGCAAGCCGGCAGTCCGGAGAGTTTCGATGAACAGCATTACCATTGCCCGCCCCAGCATGGTGCAGCCGATCGATCCGATCTGGCGCTCGATCCGTGATGAAGCAATGGAAGCGGTCAGCCGCGATCCGCTGCTGGCGGCGTTCCTCTATTCGACCATCCTCAACCAGGAAAGCCTGGAGGAAGCGGTCATCCATCGGCTGGCCGAGCGGCTCGACCATCAGGACATCGGTTCCGATCTCATCCGTCAGACATTCAAGGCGATGGCGGCCGACGACAAGGACTGGTCGACGACCGTGCGCGTCGACATCCAGGCCTATTACGATCGCGATCCGGCCTGCGACCGCTTCATCATGCCGGTGCTCTATTTCAAGGGCTTTCACGCCATCCAGACCCATCGTCTGGCGCATTGGCTGTGGAACCAGGGCCGCAAGGATTTCGCGCTCTATCTGCAGAGCCGGTCGTCCTCGGTCTTCCAGACCGACATCAACCCGGCTGCCCGCATCGGCAAGGGCATTTTCCTCGACCACGCCACCGGCTTTGTGGTCGGCGAAACCGCTGTCATCGAGGACGACGTGTCGATCCTGCACGGCGTGACGCTGGGCGGTACCGGCAAGGCAGGCGGCGACCGTCATCCCAAGATCCGTCGCGGCGTGCTGATCGGCGCCGGCGCCAAGATCCTCGGCAACATCGAGATCGGTCATTGCTCGAAAGTCGCGGCGGGCTCGGTCGTGCTGTCGCCCGTGCCGCACAACAAAACGGTTGCCGGCGTGCCGGCCCGCGTCGTTGGCGAGACTGGCTGCGACCAGCCTTCGCGGCAGATGGACCAGCTTTTGCCGTCGCAGTCGATGGAGCATGTCGTCAGCTTCGACATCTGACGTCGGGCGCAGACCTGCGGCTGAACCCGGTTGTCCGCGCTGGGGGCGTCAGCTTCTCTCGCCGGCTTGCCTTTACATCGCCATTGTCGGCGTGCCAGAAGCGCGTCTCTAATGCATGTCGCCCAAAGTGCGCAGCGGTTTTGGGACAACGACACGCACAAAAACAAGATTTAAAGCGCGCCGCACGGGTCTCTTGAGACGCGGCGCGCTTTAGCAAGCCCGACGATCGGAGAGAACTGTTGAAGCCGGACGAAATCAGAAAGCTGGATGCCTATTTCAAGCGCGTCTTCCAGAATCCCAAGCTCGAGGTGAAGGCGCGGCCGCGCAAGGACGATTCGGCCGAGGTTTATGTCGGCGACGAATTCCTCGGCATCGTCTTCAAGGACGAGGACGACGGCGACTACAATTTCTCGATGGCGATCCTCGACATCGATTTGGGTTGAGCCCGGCTGCAGGCGGCCGGACCCTTCCGCCGACTTGCCCTAATGCGCCGCGCTAATGCCCGGTCTTCAGGATACGCGTGGCCTCGGCGACGATCGCCTTATCGAGCGCCTGCCAGTCGCCCAGAAATTCCTTGGGAAAGCGGTAGGTGAGGCTGAGATTGTCGCCGACCTGGATGTCGCGTTCGCAAGGCGCCAGCGATTCCGCCGCACTCGGTCCGCTCAGGCAACGCGCCACGAACGGATCCTTGCCAGGGCGGTTGGCGACCGCCAGCACCTCGTTGAGATAACCTGATTTTTCGGTGAAACCGTGGAGCGTGGTGCCGCCCGGGCCAGGTGTGCCGGGCTGCGCGATCAATGCACTGTAGATCGGCGCGAAACGGCCGCTCATGTCGCGCGACATCATCTGCTGCTCGAACGACAGGAAGATGATGTCCCCGCCGGGCCCGGTATGGTTGAAATCGTCGCGCGCGGCAGTGCTGTAGCCGTCCATCTCGGGATAGCGCAGATAGAGGTCGAGGCGCGAGGCGATGCCGTCGCGTCGGGCCTGGTCGAAGCGGATGAAATTGGCGGACACGGCGATGACATTGTTGCCGATAACGACCTCATGGATCGTGGTGTCGTCCGTATAACCGGCCATGGCGATAGAGCGGCCAAACCATTTGCCGCCAAGGCTGATCGCCACCGAAAGCAATGCCAGCGTCGCGAATGCGTAGAACACCCGCTTCATCAGTGTGGAATCGACAACAGTGAATTGCGGGCCCTCAGTGGCGGCTGCTTGCTTCATCACGATCCCCGACATCGGCCATCTGCCCCAAGGTCCCCCTTTGGGTGTCCTAGGACGGCACATCAGGCGCGGCATGGCTCTTGCAACGCGCCTGTCGAACGCGACTGTGCGATTTCATGGTAAATGGAAGGTAAAGATGAGTCCGGTCGAACACACACTCTTCGCTTTTATGTTTGGGCTGACGGCGTGCGGCCTGGTCGGATCGGCAATGGAGCTGATGGCGGGCCGCCGGCTTGCCTTTGCCGAACCCTATGTATCGCCGAAGCATATGCTGCGCTCGCTGGTCGCGACGGCCTGCGCCGGTCCCCTGATGTTTACCAACGACGCCCTGGACGCATGGCGGGAAGGCCGCATTTCGGCAATGTCGCTGATTTCCTGTGGCTGCACCGCGACGATCTGGGCCTTGGCCTTGGGCATCGCGCTGATCGACATTGCGTCCCGGGCCGGCACGCTTCTAGTCTCTGCGAACACTTAGTGCATGTCGCGCAAAAGCATCCCCCTGGGCTTGACCCGAGGGTGTGCACCGGTTTTGCGATAACGACATGCATAAGCTTAGTGAGAGACGATTCGGAGGCGAAAAATGCCGCTCTATGCGATCGACGGAAAGGCGCCCGGTTTTGAGGACGCGGACAGCAATTGGATCGCGCCCGATGCGACGCTGATCGGCGATATCAGGGTCGGCCGCAATGCAGGCTTCTGGTTCGGCGTCGTCATTCGCGGCGACAACGAGCCGATCGTCATCGGCGCCGACACCAACGTACAGGAACACACGGTCATGCACACCGATCCAGGCTACCCCCTGACCGTCGGGCAAGGCTGCACGATCGGCCACCGCGCGCTGCTGCATGGCTGCACGATTGGTGACAACAGTCTGATCGGCATGGGCGCCATTGTGCTCAACGGCGCGAAGATCGGCAAGAATTCGCTCGTCGGCGCCGGCGCGCTGGTCACCGAAGGCAAGGAATTCCCTGACAATTCGCTGATCGTCGGCTCGCCCGCGCGCGTGGTGCGGGACCTGGACGATGCCGCGGTTGCCAGGCTGCGCGGCTCGGCCGCGCACTACGTCGCCAACGCCAAGCGCTTCAAGGCGGGGTTGAAGAAGGCGTAGGCTAGATCCAATGCCGTTCCACAAAACAGCGGAGCCGGCCCGGGGACGGGGCCGGCTCCTAACCCGGTCGTTGGGGACGGGGAGGGTGGGGACTCGACCGGGTTTTTGCGTCGCGTCCTTCTAGCGGACGCTGGCGACCGCGTCGGAGCGGCCGTCGTTGATCGTTACCCAAACGCCCGAATTCTGGCTCGATTGGCGCTTGAGGTAGGTGTAGTCGGTGGCGGTCCAGGGCAGCACCTTGGACTTCAGATTGTCGAGGATGAACTCGCCGAGGCTGGTGCGCACGGTCAGCACCGCGTGGCCGTCGCCATTCTGCTGGCGCGCCACCGTCATCAACAGATCGCCGGCCGGGACGCCGATAGCCATCAGCTCGCGGCGCTTCTCCAGCGCATAGTCCTCGCAATCGCCGAACCCGCTGTCGGGGAAGGACCAGACTTCTTCCTTGCCCCACAGTTCCATGTCGGTGCGCGGCTCGATCCTGGTGTTGACCGAATTGTTGATGCTCACGATCTTCGCCCACAGCTTGCGGGTCAGCTCGATCGGCGCCTGCTTCGGCGTCCTCTGGCTGCATTCCCGCGGCAGCTTCTGGCAGAACTCGTAATGACCGACCGGCTGTGTGGTGCGGCCGCCGGTATGCATGAAGGCAGGTCCCGCTGCCTCTGCTGTCCCCCAGGCGGAAAGCTGCAGCGCCATTGCCAAGAGCAACAGCTTGCCCCTCGTCTTTATCATTGTTTAGTCTCCCCGTTTGAGGAGACAATGACACGGCTGGATTTATTCGACGCAAAAGAGCGGAGTAGATATTAAGTAAAACGCCAGTAGAATAAACATAAAATTTGAATCATTTGAGTAATGATATTATCAGGCATTCCTGGCCGGGTCGTATTCGCTGCCTCGACCGAATTCGCTCCGGTTTTTGGGAAAGTCCCGAAGGCGAACAAAAGGACAGAGCGCCGGCAAGCAGACCGCTTCGGCCGGCGCCGGCCAACAAAAAACCGGCCGAAATGGGCCGGTTCGGTTCGCGCAAGTGTTGCTGTCCTTCAGATGCCGGGTGCGTTGAACTCGGAATCGAGTGTTTCCGGCCGCTGGATGACCGCGAACTCGATGGCCACGCCGTCCTCGAAGTGCCGCACTATCTGGCCGCGCATCGTGCCCAGCGTCACCTGGACGCCGATCGCCGGCTTGACGTCGATTTCGATCGCTGCGCCAGAAAGCGACAGGTCGATGATGCGGCACTGGTACTGGCGCCCGTCGGTAAGCTGAAGCACGCTTGTCGGATTGCGCGGCGCCACGCGTTCATGACGACGGTCTTCCGGCAGGTCGAGCTCGTGCTTGTTGGCGAGCCAGGTCAATTGCGCGGCGAGCTTGTCCTTCTTGCGCTCCGACGCGATGACGGTCATCGCGAAGCCATCCTGCAGGGTGCGGGTGACGACGCCCTCTATGCGGCCGATATGGTCGATATAGGCGATGACTTTCTCGCCCGGCATGCCGATGCGCTCGCAGCGAAACGATACATTGCCAGGCGACATGTCGACCACCTGGCACGGATATTCGGTGCGATCCTCCAGCATGAAGCGTCCGTAGATCTTCACGCGGACGCGCTGAAAGTTACGCCTTTCGGCTTGGGACGGCGCGGATTCGACCGCCGCTGACCTCATGACTGCCTGCACCCCGTTTGGCATTCCGCGCGTGATGCGGGAATTTCATGGAAAACTACAGCAAAGCAAGTTAACAAAGGGGAAAGCCTGCCCCCGTTACTTTAAGATTATTCCTCGCGCCCGCCGTCGAAAACGACGAGATGACGGATGCGGCGCGCGTGACCCAGCGCCGAAATCGTCTCTGGCGGATCGAGCTCCAGGGGAGCGAGCGAGGGTACGTCGATAGCCGGCCTGTTGTTTAGGAACGCCGGTTCCTTCTCCGGATCGACGACGCGGATCGAATCGATCAAGGCGTCGGCGATCGGATCGGCACCCAACCAGAAGGGCTTTTCCGCAGCACTTATCACGCCAAGGCAGCGCGGATTTTCGATGCCGCCGTCGAGCGGCAGGGCGAGCAGTTCGAACTTGTTGGAGCGGCCGTTGCGGCTGAACCCCACATAGGTGACGAGCACCACGGATTTCTGATCGAAGACGCCATCGATCAGCCTTGCGACGAGCCGCCGGTCCTTATCACGCCATAGTGAGGGAAAGGAAAACCCTTTCAGCTCACGGCCATAGACCGCGCAAAGCCGGGTGCCGGCGAGCCGGAATACCGCTTCGCCACGCGTATCCTTTTCCAGGATGAACGTGTCGGCCAGCAGCGACTTGATGTCGGCGGGCTCGACTTCCGAGCGTTTCGGGGCAGGGCGTCCGTCACGCAGTCGGTTCCAATAATGGAACAGCGTGATCGATCCGTTCTGGTTCATGCTATGCAGCTCCGCGCATTCTGTCGTCTGATGTCCCATCGGTGAACAGAAGGGGCGCCCTCCGATGACCTACATGCGTTGCCGAGCAGGATGCGTGCCAGCGTCGTTAACACTTGTTCACGGGTCGGGGCCGTTAAGGTTAACAAGTGGTTTACGTTGCGTCCGGACGGGGCCTGTGGCACACCAAAACCACTCCAGAAGCGGTCGTTTCGCGACGATCGGCAGCAACTTCAGTCAAGAGTTTTGGGGGTCGGGGGACTCGACCAGCCGTTCAAGGGAAACCTTGGACGGCTTCTTTTTGATTCGCGCCCGTTTTTGATTCGCACCCCCATTGGGGTCGCGGGGACGATTCGCCGTTTGTGATTTGGCCGGCCGTGGCCTAGATGCTCGCGAAGTCGAATCCTGGGACCGAGTGCAAATGAGTGAACCAGTAAGCCCATCGGACATCGAGCAGGGCGAACCGCGCGAGCCGGAGGAGCAGCGCCGTGAACCGGTGTTCAATCTGCCGCCTATTGTGCTGGCGGTGATCGTCATCTGCGTTATCGTTTACCTGATCCAGGCCTATGTACTGACCGACGAGCAGGACCTGTCGCTGCTGATCCGGGCTGCCTTCATTCCGATCCGCTATTCCGGTCGCTTCGACCTTGATTTCTATGCATTTTCGAGCCCGTTCACCTATGCCTTCCTGCATGGCGGCTTTGCCCATCTCGCCATCAACATGGTGTGGCTGGCCGCTTTCGGCTCGCCCCTGGCAAACCGCTTCGGCGCCCTTCGCTTCAGCCTGTTCTTCGCCGCGACGGGATTGGCGGCGGTGGTGCTGTTCTGGGCCGTGCATCCGCTCGGCCAGGCGCCGCTGGTCGGCGCGTCGGGCGCGATATCGGGCATGATGGGGGCGGCCGCCCGCTTTGGCTTCCGCATCGACCGATCGTCAGGCAAGGCCGCCTTCGCCGGAGCGCCGCTGCCGATGGCCGAGGTGTTCCGCTCGCGCGGGGTTGTAACCTTCCTCGCGGTCTGGATGGTGATCAACCTCGTCACCGGCCTTATCGGCGCACCCGGAGTCGATGGCCAGATTGCCTGGGAGGCCCATATTGGCGGCTTCGTCGCCGGCTTCTTCGGCCTGCGGTTTTTTGATCGGCGTCAGCAGGCGGACGAGTTCACGGTCTGAGGCCCGCGCGCACTTGAAATGCAACGGATCACGGCGCACGATGTCCACTACAATGTGAAAGCCGGCCAGGGCAGGAGCCGGCAAGTAAAGCTGAGGAGGACGCCATGACTGTTAAGGCAATTCTCGAGAAAAAAGGCCATGACGTGTTGACGTGCGGGCCAAACGAAAAGCTGAGCGAGGCCATTCGCATTCTGACCGAACACAGGATCGGCGCGCTGGTCATCACCAATGGCGATCACAAGATCGTCGGCATCCTTTCCGAGCGGGACGTCGTGCGGGTGCTTGCCAAGGAAGGTGCGGCCGCACTCGAAATCGCTGTGCGTTCGGCGATGACGCCCAAGGTGAAGATCTGCAATGAGAACCACACCGTCAACGAGGTCATGGAGATCATGACCAGGGGCCGTTTCCGCCATCTGCCGGTGGAAAAGGACGGCCTGCTCGACGGCATCATCTCGATCGGCGACGTGGTGAAGCGGCGCATCGAGGATGTCGAGCGTGAGGCCGAGGAGATCAGGGCCTATATCGCCACGGCGTAAAGCTGCGAAAGAAACCCGCCGACCGGATGTCGGCCGGCGGAGTTGCCTTTACTTATTGTCGAGTTCGGCGCGGACCAGTTCGAGCCCGCGCCGGGTGATGCGGTAAGGTCCGCCGCCTGACGAGGAAACCGCCTTTTTGCGCCTGAGTTTCCTGAACAGATTGAGATCGACGCCCGGATAGCGCCAGCCATCGCGGGTCAGGCATTGGACGGAATTGATCCGCTTCTTCTCGTTCTTTTCGATTTCGATGCGCCCGCCCTGCGCAAGCAGGTGCAGGATGCGCTGTTCGCTGCGCGAAATGTCCATGTGATAGAATTCCCGGGAAAACAACAAAAGCCGCCGCCGCGAAGCTTCGCGGCACGGGGTTTCAGGTTTTCTGCCCTGCCTCGCTAAGAGGTCAGGGCCTTACCGGGACTGTGCGTAAGTGGACATCCACTCTCCATTGGGATGAGCGGCATATAGGCGAAAGCGGCGGAAAACGCCAGCCTGCGGCTTTACGCTTGTCTCGCGGAACGGTTTGCACTAGCGAAAGTCGAGATGTTGTCGTTTGCATTCTGCAAACAAAGGCACCCAATCGATACGCAGCCGAGTTCCCATGACCCTCATCGATACCCGCACGCCCGACGCCAAACGCCTGATTCCTGGCGCCACTGGTGACTGGGAAATCATCATCGGCCTCGAGGTGCACGCGCAGGTGACCTCGGAGGCAAAGCTGTTTTCCGGCGCCTCGACGACTTTCGGCGCGGCGCCCAACGCCAATGTCAGCCTGGTCGACGCGGCGATGCCGGGCATGCTGCCGGTGATCAACGAGGAATGCATCAAGCAGGCAATCCGCACCGGGCTGGGGCTTAGAGCGGAGATCAACCATAAATCGGTCTTCGACCGGAAGAACTATTTCTATCCCGATTTGCCGCAGGGCTATCAGATCTCGCAGTTCAAGCAGCCGATCGTCGGCGAGGGCAAGGTGATCGTCTCGGTCGGCCCCGACCGGCAGGGTGAGTTCGAGGACATTGAGGTCGGCATTGAGCGGCTGCATCTGGAGCAGGATGCCGGCAAGTCGATGCACGACCAGCACCCGACCATGTCCTATGTCGATCTGAACCGTTCCGGCGTGGCGCTGATGGAGATCGTCTCCAAACCGGACATGCGCTCCGCCGACGAGGCCAAGGCCTATGTCACCAAGCTGCGCACCATCGTGCGCTATCTCGGCACTTGCGATGGCAATATGGACGAAGGCTCACTGCGCGCCGACGTCAACGTCTCGGTGCGCAAGCCCGGCGGCGAATTCGGCACGCGCTGCGAGATCAAGAACGTCAACTCGATCCGCTTCATCGGCCAGGCCATCGACTATGAGGCGCGCCGGCAAATCGCCATTCTCGAGGATGGCGGCAAGATCGACCAGGAAACGCGGCTGTTCGACCCCAACAAGGGCGAGACGCGCTCCATGCGCACCAAGGAAGAGGCGCATGACTATCGCTATTTCCCGGATCCGGATCTTTTGCCGCTGGAGTTCGACCAGGCCTATGTCGACGCACTGGCGAAAGACCTGCCGGAGCTCCCGGACGACAAGAAGGCACGGTTGATCGCCTCGCTGGGGCTCTCGACCTATGACGCCTCGATCCTGGTGTCGGAAAAGGCGATCGCCGACTATTTCGAGAAGGTGGCCGCCGGTCGCGATGGCAAGCTCGCCGCCAACTGGGTCATCAATGATTTTCTGGGTGCTCTGAACAAGGCTGGAGAAGACATTGAAAACGCACCGGTTTCGCCCGACCAGCTCGGCGCCGTCATCGACCTGATCAAAGAAGGCACCATCTCAGGCAAGATCGCCAAGGATCTGTTCGAGATCGTCTGGAACGAGGGCGGCGACCCGCGCCAGCTCGTCGAGAGCCGTGGCATGAAGCAGGTCACCGACACCGGCGCCATCGAGAAGGCGGTGGACGAGGTGATTGCCGCCAACCCGGACAAGGTCGAGCAGGCGCGCGCCAAGCCGACCATGGCCGGCTGGTTCGTCGGCCAGGTGATGAAGGCGACGGGCGGCAAAGCCAATCCCCAGGCGGTCAACGACCTCGTCAAGGCCAAGCTCGGCATCGAGTAGGGCAATGTTCGTCCGTACTGCCAGCGAACGCGATCTGGTGGCCATCCGGGCGCTGCTGGTCGAGACATGGCACGCCACCTATGACGCCATCTACGGTGCCGCCAAGGTCACCGAGATCACGGACGAGTGGCATTCGATCGCCTCTCTCAAGGCGCGGTTGACCCGGCCGAACTCCGAATTCCTGGTGGCGGACGATGGCAAGCGCATCGGTGGCATGGTGTTCGCCGCCGCCACCACCGACCAGAAGATCGTTCTGTTGAACCAGCTCTACGTGCATCCGGACTATCAGAGGCGAGGGATCGGCCGCATGCTGCTGGAAGAGATCGAGGCCAGCTTTCCGGAAGCGAGAACGCTGCGTGTCGAGGTGGAAGAAGCAAATGCGCCAGCCATCGCTTTCTACCGTGCGCAAGGGTTTCTGACCGCCGGCAACACTGCCGATTGCGGCGGCGGCTCGGGGCTACCGGCGTTGATCTTCGAAAGACCACTCGGATAGGTCGTTCGGTCGATCATCTGGCACGTCTCACCAGTAGGCTGGAACGGTTCTCGCCATTCTCTCAATGCTGTCCCTTGAGGACGACAAAATAGTCACGGTCCACGCGAAGGCGGAATGCGATCTGCTCCGATGTGCCGGGATCTTTGCGGGATTGCTCGATGACATAGCCGCCCGGATGGGAGCGAAGCCATTCCTGAGGATTGTCGATACGTTCGAACGGCCTCTCAATCCGGGCAAGGAAGCCTATCTCGGCCTGGTAGTCGAAGTCGACGGCCCAGTCCGCGTCCTTTCGCTGGTCGATGAAATTCGCCAGCGGCATGAGATCGTAACGTTTGAAGGCGGTGGCGGATGCGATTGCATGCCCGACGCCGAATATGGCGAGCATGCAAAGGGCCGCCCCCTTGATACTGGCGAGCGGCACTTCCGCCATGAAATATCCGAACACGATCGTTGCCAGAGGCAGGACCGGAACCAAGTAGTGCGGCTGCTTGCCGGATATCGCGCTGAAGATCAGCACGATGGCCACGAATGACATCGTCAACAGTCGCAGTGCCGGCAAGTCCTTTGACCGGGTCTCTATCAGACCACGTATTCGCGTCGGCAGTTGCAATCGCCAGACATGCGGCACGAAAATCCATGGAATGAACAGAAGCGGCATCAGCAGGATGTAGAAATAGAACGGCCGGCTATGGGAATCATGCAGCTTGCCAGTGACGCGCCCCGCCGACTGGTTCCAGACGAGGTCGTAGACGAAGTTACCTTTCGTCAGGATGGTCGCCGGCACCAGCCAGATCGCCACCGGAATCAATGCGACGAGAATGGCTAGGCCTGCTCCCGCCAGGAATTTCGGCGTCGTCAGTCCGCCCTGGCGATCACGCCAGAATGGATAGAGCAGAACGGGCGTGCCGACATGGATGAGCACGACAGGGCCTTTCGCCAGAACGCCCAGTCCGATGAACAATCCCGCCAAAACCGCCTGCCAGCGGTTGCCGCTCCTGGCAAAAGCCAGAAGCGACAACAGCGCTGCGAGCACGCAGGCCGTCAGCAGCATGTCGAACAGGATCAGCGTCGAGTAAATGACGAAGACCGTGCTTCCGGCGACCAGCCAGGGGAGGCGGGTTGCGATGTCGTCGCGACCGGGAAACAGCGCCCTTGCAAGCAATGTCGTCAGCCAGATAACGAGCGACGATGCGGCGAAGATGACGAGCATCGCGGCGATCCTGCTGGCGCCGAAAATGGTCCAGACCAGGTCGACGAGCCAGAACAGCAGCGGCGGTTTCTGCAGATAGGGCGCGAAATTCATCGTCGGAACGAAGATCTGTCCGCTTCGGTACATCTCCCAGGTGACGCTGAGATATCGCGTTTCATCGACAGGCAGCAGGGGCCGGAAAGCGACCGCAAAGCAGATCAGTGCAAGCAGGAACAGATAGGGGAGCAGCCGCTCGACTTGTGCCGGTATCAAGATTGAGGATCCGCGCCAGAAAATCGTCTCTTTCCAGCCAGGCATGATGCTGCGCTTCTGGAGCGCGCAGGACGGCACCATGATTTTGGCCGAATTGTAACAAAGCCGGCTTAGCATTGCGGATTTTGACAATGAGGTCCGCAAGGGCCGCGAAACATGCGGTCTGGGACCCGGTTGCCGGTGGAAGATCAGTTCAAGCGCAGTGGTGGCGACAGTTCACGCATCCGTAGCCTTCCGCCAGATGCCGATGCGGGCCTTCGCACTAGATCGAGGGAACTTCTACATTGTCGATCAGCCTGGTCTTGCCGAGCCAGGCCGCAGCGAGCAGCCGGCCGTCGCGGCCATGCCGCCAGGGGGCAAGCGTCAGGCTCTCGCGCGCCGCGACATAGTCGACCTTGTCGAAGCCGGCCTTGACCAGTGCGCGGCTGGCCTCGGCAATTGCACTGTCTTCATCGCTGCCGGCCGCAAGCGTCACCGCCGCCCGGCGCAATATAGCGTTGAGCTGGCGCGCCACATCCAGCTCGGCTTCGCTGAGATAGGCGTTGCGCGACGACATTGCGAGGCCATGCGCATCGCGCACCGTCGGTGCGCCGATGATTTCCACCGGCAGGTCGAGATCGCGGCAGAGTTGCCGGACGACGCAAAGCTGCTGGTAGTCCTTTTCGCCGAAGACCGCGCAGTTGGGCGACGCCTGAAGGAAGAGCTTTGCCACGACAGTCGCGACGCCGTCGAAGAAGGTCGGCCGGAAATCCGACTCCAGTCCAGCGGTAGGCCCGCCGACCGAGATTTTCGTGGCGAAACCGGCCGGGTACATCTGCGTCACATCGGGCGTGAAGGCGAGCTGCGCGCCGACTTGCCGTAGCCGCTCGAGATCGCGGGCGAGCTGGCGCGGGTATTTATCGAGGTCTTCGCTCGGCGCGAACTGCGTCGGATTGATGAAGATCGAAACCACGCAGCGATCGGCCTTTTCGAGGGCGATCTCGACCAGCGAGATGTGGCCGTCATGCAACGCGCCCATGGTTGGCACCATCGCAACGCTGAGGCCATCGCGACGCCAGTCGCGGATTTGCGCGCGAAGGGCGGTCACGCTGTCGACGACGAGGGGACGGCTCATGCCTTGTCCAACGTATCGTTCTTGTTGGTAGCGGCGGGAAAGACATGGCCCGGACCGGGAAACGTCCGGTTTCGCACCTCCGCGGCATAGCTGGCGGCGGCACCAGAGATGACGCTGCGCAGATCGGCATATTGCTTGACGAATTTCGGCACGCGGTCGACGGTCAAGCCCACCATATCGTCGATGACCAGGATCTGGCCGTCGCAGTCGCCGCTGGCGCCGATACCGATGGTAGGGATGGAGATGTGCCGGGTGAGGTCGGCTGCGACGGTCTCGACGGTGCCTTCGATGACCACCGAAAACGCGCCGGCCCTTTCGACAGCGTCCGCATCACGAAAAAGCGCCGCTATATTCTCCTCGCTGCGGCCCTTGATCTTGTAGCCGCCGTCGCTTTCCACCGATTGCGGCAGCAAGCCGATATGCCCCATGACCGGAATGCCGGCCGCAACGATCGCCGCGATCTGCCCGGCAACGGCGACGCCGCCCTCCAGCTTGACCGCCTGGCAACCGGTCTCCTTGACGATTCGCCGCGCCGAGGCGACGGCTTGGCGCGCCGAGCCCTCATAGCTGCCGGCCGGCATGTCGACCACCACACAGGCCCTGGCCGAACCCCGCATCACCGCCTGCCCGTGCGCGATCATCATCTCCAGCGAGGCGCCGAGCGTGGTCTTGTGGCCATGCAGGACCATGGCGACACTGTCGCCGACCAGAAGCAGGTCGACATGGTCGTCGAGCAGGCGGGCGACAGGATAGGTGTAGGCGGTAAGGCAGACGATCGGTATGCCGCCCTTGCGCCGGCGAACGGAGCTGGCGCTGATCCGCGGATCCGCGTCGGATGCGTCTGGGGCCAATCTTCATCTCCCTTAACCAATCAGCCATACGCCATATCGGGCGCGCGGAGCTTTAGGAAGACGAGGCAAGCTTGGCAAGCATGCGCCCCGCGAACCGAAGGCCGGTATCTACCTGCTAACGACCATTTGTACGGCACCTCAGGCAAAAGTCTTGCCTTCGCGATGACCTGACGCCATAAGCAGGCAACGGGCGCCCGCCGCGAGGATTTGGATGAAAACTTTCCTTCTGCAGTTTTTCACCTGGTGGAACGGCCAGACGCTGGGAACGCGCTTCCACACCTGGCGGTACGGCAAGGAAGTCGGGCAGGACGAGACTGGCAACGTCTACTACGAGGGCGGTGTCGATTCAGAAGGCCGCACGCGCCGTTGGGTCATCTATCGCAACTATTCGGAAGCTTCGGAGATCCCGCCAGGCTGGCATGGCTGGATCCATCATCGCGTCGACGTCGCGCCGCCAAGCGAAAGCTACAAGCCACGCGATTGGCAGAAATCGCATCAGCCGAACCTCACCGGCAGTGCCGCCGCCTATCGCCCCAAGGGTTCCGTGCTGACCAATCAGCACCGCCCGCAGGTGACAGGCGACTACGACGCCTGGACGCCCGGGTCATAGCCGCTCGTCAACGCGGATCGATCCTTTATCGCCACAATTGGCGTTTAGCTGCTTGCTGATCTTCCAGCAGCGACTAGCCTTGGCGATCGACAGAATCACCCCGGGCGCAACCACCGGTATCCCCGCATGAGCATTTTCGGCCGAACTTCGATGGGCGCACTGACGGCGATCACTGTCGCTTTTGGCGCTTTTGGCGTGGCCGCCGCGCAGACTCCGGCAGCTCCGGATCCGGCGGCTCCGGCTGCGCCGGCCGCGCCGGCGGCGTCGGATCGCATCACCAATCCTGTCGCCGAGTTCGCCGGCATCGACAAGATCACCGGCCGCATCATCACCTTCGATGTCTATATCGACGAGACGGTGCAGTTCGGCGCTTTGCAGGTGACGCCGCGCGTCTGCTATTCGCGGCCGCAAGACGACCAGCCAAAGACTGATTCCTTCGTCGAGGTCGACGAGATCACGCTCGACCGAAAGATCCGCCGCATCTTCACCGGCTGGATGTTTGCCGAAAGCCCCGGCCTCAATGCCGTCGAGCACGCCGTCTACGACGTCTGGCTCAAGGGCTGCAAGCAGAAGTCGGAGGTGCCGGCGCCCGATTCGGCCAAGGTCGATACCGGGAAACCCAAGGCCAACCCCGATACCGCCGAGCCGGACACCAGCAAGACCAACTGATCCCCCGGAACCGCTATACGCGCCATGCGTTAGGACGGACGACCGCGCATCGATGCGCAGGGAGGCTCTCCGATGTCAGACAGCAAGCGGATCACGGCCAGCAAGAAAGAGCTGCTGGAACTCGAGAAGGGATTCTGGACGGGCGACTCGGCCTACTATGCGGCCAATGCCGACACCGAATGCCTGGTGGCATTTCCAGAGATGGCACAGGCGATGGACAATGCGGATCTCGCCAAGACCGCAACCAATCCACATCGTTGGCGCAACCTCGACATCGAGCTCAAGGGAATAATCGAGCCGGGCAGCGATATCGTCATGCTGACCTACGAGGCGCATGCAACGCGGGAGAATGGCGAACCTTATGCGGCGCTGGTCAGCACCGGCTATGTCCATCGCGTCAACGGCTGGAAAATGATGTTCCATTCGCAAACGCCAATGGAGCCTGCTGCGAAAAATTGACTGAGCGGCTCGTCAGGGGAAAAACACCGCTTCGCCCTTCAACGCCTCGGCCAGCATCTTCTCATATCTGCCGCGCGGCACATCGACGGCGCCGAAGCGCTTGAGGTGCTCGGTGGTGAACTGCGTATCAAGCAGCACGAAACCGCGCGCCTTCAACCGCTCGACCAGGCGCACGAGGCAGGCCTTCGAGGCGTCTGTTTCCCTGGCGAACATGCTTTCGCCAAAGAATACCCGGCCGAGCGAGACGCCGTAGAGGCCGCCGACCAGGCGGTCCTCGCGCCAGGCTTCGACCGAATGGCAATGACCCATCCGATGCAGCTCGACATAGGCTTCGCGGATCGGCGCATTGATCCAGGTCGATCGGCGCTCCTCGCGCTTTTCGGCGCAGCCGTCGATCGTCGCCTCGAAATCGAAGTCGAAACGGATGTCGAACAGATTCCTCCGCAGCGTCTTCCTCAGGCTCTTCGGCGTATGGAACCCGTCGAGCGGGATGATGCCGCGTGTCTCCGGCCGCACCCAGAACACTTCCGGGTCGCTGGCACTTTCGGCCATCGGGAAGACGCCCGAGGCATAGGCCTTGAGCAGAAGATCTGTCGGGATGCGATAGCCTGGCGCGTAGGGACGGGTCATCGCGGCATTATTGATGGCTATTCCTCTTTGGCCAGATATTTTTCCAGCCAGTGGATGTCATAGTCGCCATTGGCGATATCGGCGTTGCCGACAAGGTCACGAAATAGCGGCAGCGTCGTCTTGATGCCGTCGACGACGAATTCGTCGAGCGCGCGGCGCAGCCGCATCATGCATTCGACGCGGTTGCGGCCGTGCACGATCAGCTTGCCGATCAGGCTGTCATAGTAGGGTGGGATCTTGTAGCCGGAATAAACGCCGGAATCGACGCGAATGCCGAGCCCGCCCGGCGTATGGAAATGCGTGATCGTGCCGGGCGAGGGGGTGAAGGTGCGCGGATCCTCGGCATTGATGCGGCATTCGATGGCGTGGCCGTTGAACTTGATGTCCTCCTGCCTCACCGAAAGCCCGCCACCCGAGGCGACGCGGATCTGCTCGTGCACGAGGTCGATGCCGGTGATCGCCTCCGTCACCGGATGCTCGACCTGCAGGCGGGTGTTCATCTCGATGAAATAGAACTCGCCATTCTCGTAGAGGAATTCGATGGTACCGGCGCCCGAATAGCCGAGATCGGCGATGGCCTTGGCGCAGACGCCGCCAATATGCGCGCGCTCCTCGGCGTTGAGTGCCGGCGAGGGCGCCTCTTCCCAAACCTTCTGGTGGCGGCGTTGCAGCGAGCAGTCACGCTCGCCGAAATGCACTCCGCGGCCAGCGCCGTCGCCGAACACCTGGACCTCGATGTGGCGCGGTTTTTCCAGGTATTTCTCGATATAGACGGCGTCATCGCCGAAGGCCGCACCCGCTTCCGAACGCGCCGTCTGCAACGCGATTTCAAGCTCGGCCTCACTGCGCGCCACCTTCATGCCGCGTCCGCCGCCGCCGGCCGAAGCCTTGATGATCACGGGATAGCCAATCTCGGCGGCGATGCGCCTGGCCTCTTTTTCCTCGGTGACCGCGCCGTCGGAGCCGGGCACGACCGGAATGCCAAGGCGTTTTGCCGTGCGCTTGGCCTCGATCTTGTCGCCCATGATGCGGATATGGTCGCCGGACGGGCCGATGAAGGTGATGTTGTGCGCGGCGAGGATGTCGGCGAACTTGGCATTTTCCGACAGGAAGCCATAGCCCGGATGCACGGCGTCGGCGCCGGTGATCTCGCAGGCCGCGACGATCTGGTGGATGTTGAGGTAGCTGTCGCGCGACGGTGGCGGGCCGATGCAGACGCTCTCGTCGGCGAGCCTGACATGCATTGCGTCGGCGTCGGCGGTCGAATGCACCACCACCGTCTGGATGCCGAGCTCCTTGCAGGCGCGCAGCACCCTCAGAGCAATTTCGCCGCGATTGGCGATGAGGATTTTCTGGAACATTTGGCTGTTCCCGGCTCTACTCGATCACGACGAGCGGCATGCCATATTCGACCGGCTGCGCATCCTCGAACAGGATCGCCGTCACCGTGCCGCCGCGAGGCGAGGGGATCTGGTTCATCGTCTTCATCGCCTCGATGATCAGCAGCGTCTGGCCTTCCTTGACCTTCTGGCCGACCTCGATGAACGGCTTGGCGTCGGGCGACGGCGCCAGATAGGCGGTGCCGACCATGGGTGAAGCCACCGCGTTCTTGGACATTTCGGCTGCCGCCGGTCCGGCCGCGGCAGCCGCGGGCTGCGCCGCCGGCGCGTAGGCGGGCTGCGGCGCGGCAACCGCATGCACGGCCGGCGCCTGTCGCGACACGCGCACCTTCAGGTCGCCCAGCTCGACCTCGATCTCGGTGAGGTTGGTGTCGTTCAGTATGCCCGCCAGATCGCGGATAAGCTGCTGGTCAACACCGGTCTTCTTTATCGACATTTTCGAGCCTTCTGTTTGTTGGCCGGTCATAGGCGTGCGGCCAGCGCCTGCAGCGCCAGCGTGTAGCCGAGCGGCCCGAACCCGCAGATCATGCCGACGGCGACAGGCGAGACCATGGATACGTGGCGGAATGGTTCCCGCGCATGGATGTTGGAAAGATGAACTTCGGCGACGGGCAATGGCGCTACGGCGCGGATGGCGTCGTGAATGGCAATCGAGGTGTGGCTGTAGGCGCCCGGATTGATGACGATGCCGGCAGCCTTGTCGCCAGCCTCCTGGATCCAGTCGACGAGATCGCCCTCATGGTTCGACTGGCGGAAATCGATCTCGAGCCCCAGCGCCGCACCCGCTTGCTTGCAATCTTCGGCGATCGCGGCAAGCGTCTTGCCGCCATAGATGCCCGGCTCGCGCTTGCCGAGCGCGTTGAGGTTGGGACCATTCAGGACGAAAACCGTTTTCAAATGCCGACCTTTCCCGGCACCGGCCTCAAGCCGGCGCACTGGGCCTCTATAATGGGCTTAGACGCCTGCGAAAAGAGCGCAAGTGCGTTCTTTCGCTGTCCACAACAGGCGGGAAATGGCCCGCGGCGAAAACCAGTGCCGATCAGAGCGCGGCCTTGGCCGCCTCGATCTTCTCCGCCAGCACTTCCTGGCCGAGCGCTCCGAACACTACCTCGTTGCCGACCACATAGGAGGGCGTTCCGGTGATGGCCAGCTTGTTGGCAAGGTCAAAGGTCTTGGAGAAGGCTTCGGTGATCGAAGGGTCCTTCATCTTCTCGCGCAACGCTGCTTCGTCGGCGCCGAGCGACAGCGCCACCTTGATGGCCGTGGCCTCGGTGGCGCGCCCCTGGCCGCCGAGCAGCGCGTTGTGGAACTCGCCATATTTCTCCGGGTGCATCAGATGGAAAGCCATCGAGACGACGCTTGCCTTTTGCGAATCCGGGCCGAGGATCGGGAATTCCTTGAGCACGAAACGCAGATCCGGATCGGCTTTCGTCAGCGCCTGCATGTCCTCGATGGCGCGTTTGCAGAAGCCGCAATTGTAATCGTAGAACTCGACGATGGTGACCTTGCCGTTCGGATTGCCGACGACGCCGTCGAAGGCCGAGTTGAAGATCTGGTCCTTGGCATTTTTGATGACGCCGAGGCTGGCGATCCGCTGCTCTTCCTTCTGCTTGGCCTCGAGCGCGTCCTGGACCTCCAGCAGCACTTCCGGGTTCTTCAGGAGATAGTCGCGGATGATGCCCTCGACTTCCGCGCGGTCGATCTTGGTATCCCCAGGCATCGCTTGGGCGAGTTGAGCCGTATCGGCCTTTGCCGTCTGCGGATTTCCGGCCACGAATCCGAAAGCCAGCATGGCGAGAGCAACCGCCACTCCCGTAGTGCCGAGCAGAATTGCCTTTTTCATCATCCGTAATCCTCTTGCCTGGTTTCCGGCCCGATTGGTCTGACTACCGATTGGCCTGACTATATGTCGCCGCAATTGCCGGAAGGTTCACTTTTTCTTGCCCGATGGCGCGTAGTTTATGATGTCCTGCGCGCGAAGCCAGCCCGGCTCGCCGCGCTTCAACTTTTGTTGCGCGCGCATGGCGAAGATCTTCGCATTCCTGTAGTCGCCGGAATAGAAATGGCCTTCCGCGGTGGCAAGATCGGCGGCCGGGATCTTACCGAGCTCGCCATAGGCCTGCGCCAGATAGCGGTAGCCGGCAACATTTTCCCGGTCGCGCCCGAGCCCCTTGTTGATTTGCACCACCGCCTTCTCCAGCGAATCCGGCGTGCCGATGGCCATCAGCGCCTGGCCGTAGGAGACTGGCAGCAGTCCGGATCGCGCGGGATCGAGGCTGGCTGCCTTGGCATAAGCTTCCGAGGCATCCTTCGGTTTGTTCGCCTTCATCAGTATGTCGCCGCGCAATTCCTGGAAATAGGGGTTTTTCGGCTGCGCCTTGATCAGCGCATTGGTCTTACTGAGCGCGGCATTGAGATTGCCGTAGAGATAGGTCGTCTGCGCAAGGCCATATTGCGAAGCGAGGCTGGCGGGATTCTTGCGCATCAGCCGCGACGCGGCGGCCTGGCCACCCATATAAGCGGCGATCTTGATGCGCATCATGTCGTGCCGCTGCTGCAGCGCTGGCGGGTCGACCTTGTCGACGTAGGGGCTCTGCTTCACCAGGACTTCAAGATTGGCGATACGCTCCCGCGGCATCGGATGGCTGATCCGGTAGGGATCGACCTGCGCGCCCGACAGGGACAGGGCGCTCTGGAAGCGGCCGAACGTCTTCAGCATGCCCATGCCGGACTGGCCGGTGGCGTTGAGATAGGTGATTGCCGAGCGGTCGGCGGTCATCTCTTCGGTGCGCTGATAGGCAAGGATGCTGCGTTGCGCCATCTCGCCGCCGCCTGCCGCAACGCCCATGCCGGCGCCGGCGAGGCCGCGGCTGTTGGTCGTGGCGCCGGCGACGATGGCACCGGCGCCAAGCAGCGTCGCGATGATGGCCATCGTCTTGGCGCGTTCGAGCTGCTCGCGCAATTTCTGCTGGTGACCACCGGCGATGTGGCCGGCTTCATGGGCGATGACGCCAATGATTTCATTGGGCGTTTCCGCTTCCATCAAGGCGCCGGTGTTGATGAACAGACGGCGCCCGGTAACAAAGGCGTTGAAACTCTGGTCGTTGACCAGGACGATGTCGATGGCATCGTTTGACAGGCCCGCCGCTTTGAAGATCGGCCGCGCGTAATCGCGAACCAGGGCTTCGATCTCGGCATCGCGCACGACCGGCACGTTTTGCGCGAAGGCATTGACCGAGCCGGCCACGGCCAGCATCACGGCAAGCCAAAGCGTCGCGAAGACGCGCGCTGTCCCGGCAATCGTCGATCTGGGTCGGCTCAACATGGCAGGTCCACTGGTAGACGAGCGGGCGAAGGATGAAAAGTCGGCACCGAAAACTTACTGAACTTGTGATCCTCACATCAATCGGGCATTTGTGCGGCGCGGCTGCCGGGGCCAGCGGCTTCGGGCGGCAGGATGTGAGGTCAGATGGTTGTTTCACTTTCACGCCGCGGTGAGGTCGAGCCGTTCCACGCCATGGACATTCTGGCGGAGGCGAATCGGCTGAAGGCGTCGGGCGTTTCGGTCGTTTCCATGGCTGTTGGTCAGCCGTCCGATCCCGCGCCGACCGGAGTGAGGCAAGCGGCGGCTCACGCCTTGAAGATGGGGCTCATCGGCTATACCGATGCACTGGGCTTGGCCGGCCTGCGCCGGGCAATCGCCGAGCACTATGCAGACCACTACGGGCTCGATGTCCCGCCCAGCCGGATCGCCGTCACCACCGGATCGTCGGCGGCCTTCAACCTCGCCTTCCTGGCAATGTTTGATTCGGGCGATCGCGTCGCCATTGCAGCACCTGGCTATCCAGCCTATCGCAACATCATGGCGGCGCTCGGCATCGAGATCGTCGAGATCGAGCTTGAAGGCGCTGCCTATCTTCATGCCGGGCATCTGAAGGCCGCGCACCGCAAGAAGCCGCTGAAGGGCGTCCTGTTCGCCAGTCCGGCCAACCCCACCGGTGCCGTTATCCCTGCCGATGAGCTGTCGGCACTGGTCAAGACCGCGCAAGAGCTGGGCATCGCCGTGATCTCCGACGAGATCTATCATCGGCTGGCCTATACCGCGCCCGACACGACGGCGCTTGCCCATGGCCCTGATGTGACGGTGATCAATTCCTTTTCGAAATACTATTGCATGACCGGTTGGCGCATCGGCTGGATGGTGCTGCCGGAAGAATTGGTGCGGCCGGTGGAGCGCATCGCCCAGAGCCTTTACATCTCGCCGCCCGAGCTTTCCCAGATCGCGGCGATAGAGGCGTTCAAGGCGACCGGGGAGCTGGAGGTGGTGAAGGCGCGCTATGCGGGCAATCGCGAGCTGTTGATGAAGCGTCTGCCGGAACTCGGCTTTGCGCTGGCGGCACCGATGGACGGCGCCTTCTACGCCTTTTGCGATGTCACCAGGCATACCAACGACAGCATGGGTTTCGCGCGCAGAATGCTGGCCGAGGCGCATGTCGCGGCGACGCCCGGCCGCGATTTCGACCCGCTCCAGGGCCATCGATATATGCGCTTTTCCTATGCCGGCAGTCACGACGACATGGTCGAGGCGTTGGCGCGCATCGAGCGCTGGCTGAAGTAGCGAGGACGCGAATGCCGGAACTCGAACAGGCTTTGGCCGAAGTCGCCGCCGAAATGGCGGAAAGGGCGGATCGTGGCGAGGTCGCCACCTACATTCCGCAACTCGGCAAGGTCGATCCGAAGAAGTTCGGCATCGCCGCCGTGACCAATGATGGTCGCGTGCTGATGGCGGGCGACGCCGATGAACCATTTTCCATCCAGAGCATTTCGAAGGTTTTCACGCTGACGCTGGCGCTCGGCAATGTCGGTGATGCGCTGTGGCAGCGTGTCGGGCGCGAGCCTTCGGGCAACCCGTTCAACTCGATCGTCCAGCTCGAGCATGAGAACGGCATTCCGCGCAATCCGTTCATCAATGCCGGCGCTATCGTCATTTCCGATATTCTGCTCGCCGGCCACCAGCCGCGCGAGGCGATCGGCGAGATCCTGCGCTTCATCCAGTTCCTGGCCGATGACGACACTGTTGTCATCGACCGCGAGGTCGCTGCCTCCGAGCGCGCCACCGGCTATCGCAATTTCGCGCTTGCCAACTACATGAAATCCTTCGGCAATCTCCATCATGCGCCGGAGCTGGCGCTCGGCGTCTATTTCCATCACTGCGCCATTGCCATGAGCTGCCGGCAACTGGCGCTGGCCGGCCGCTTCCTTGCCAATGGCGGCAAGAATCCGGCAACCGGCCATTCCGTCGTGTCGGCCGAACGCGCCCGCCGCATCGGCGCGATGATGCTGACCTGCGGTCACTATGACGGCTCGGGCGACTTTGCCTTCCGCGTCGGCATCCCGGGTAAGAGCGGCGTCGGCGGCGGCATATTGGGGATTGTGCCGGGCGTCGCCTCGCTTGCCGTGTGGTCACCCGGCCTCAACGCCAATGGCAACTCCAAGCTGGGCTCGATCGCGCTGGAAAAGTTGGCCAGGATGATGAACTGGTCGATCTTCGCGCCGTAGCGTCGGAAGGCAGCACCCAGACAGGAAAAATCCCGCACCTCCTTTCGGAACGTGCGGGATTATTTGATCAGAAAATCATTACAAACAGCTGAAAATATTAGAAAAAGCCCTTCCTCTGCCACCAGCCTGCACGCTTCGGCTTTTCCTCGGTCTTGGCCTCTTCGGCGACGGTCGACGAGACCACCGGCACGACCGGGGCATCGATTGCCACAGGCTTGCGCCGGGTCGGGCGGGCATTGGCGGGCGCCTCCTCCTCCTCGACCGCCGGGGCGGCCGGAGCAGGCACAGGCGTCGTCGCCTCGGCTGGTGCGGCATCCTCGACAGGGGCCGCCTCGGCTACCGTCTCGGCGGCAACTTCCACCGCGGCCTTCTTCGACCTTGATGCGCGCTTCTTTTTCGGCTTTTCGGCGCTCGGCACGTCGTCGTTGGCGGCAGAGGGAAGCTCTTCCGCCGATACCGCCGCCACCGTCTCGGCCACGGACTCGATTGCCACGGCTTCGCTTGCCGGCGCATCGGCTTCGGCGCTTTCGACGGTCTCGCCGGCTACCGCTTCGGTCGCGTCTTCGCCGTCTTCGCGGCGATTGCGCTTGCCGCCGCGCTTGCCGCGCCGTCGCTTCTTGCCTTGGCCGTCATCCGAAGCTTCCGCCGCATCGATGACGCCGACCGGTGCTTCCTGGTCGGTTTTGGCATTTTCATCGCCGGCATGTTCAGCGCCGGTATTTTCATCATTTGTCGCTGTGGCGGCGCCAGCCGCCGGCATCGAGACGGAAGCACCTTCCACCACCGGCGCGCCATGCTCGCGGTCGCGATCCTTGCCGCCACGCCGTCTGCGGCGCTTGCGGCGCTTGCGATCGCGGCCTTCGCCATCCTCACTGGGCCTTGGCTGCTGCGGCTGCTGGCCATGGCGCGGCTGCTCCGCTTGCACGGGAGCCTCGTCCTCATCCTCGATGACGATTTCGTCCTCGGGCTCTTCCGGCTCAACATAGCTGGGCAGGCTGCGCGCCTCGACGAAGCCCTCCGGCTTTTCCGCCAGCGCGCCGCGGAAGATCGCGTAATGCTGGGCGCCGACCGTGTCGTCGGCCTCCATGGTGATGGTCAGGCCAAAGCGGCTTTCGAGTTCGACCAGCGTGCCGCGCTTGTGGTTGAGTACGTAGAGCGCGGTCGCCGCCGGCGTCCGCACCGTGATGTGGCTACGTGAATCCTTGAGCAGGAATTCCTCGATCGCCCGCACCACCATCAGCGCGACGGATGAATCGGAGCGCACATGGCCGGTGCCGCCGCAATGCGGACAGGGCTTCATCGTCGATTCCAGCACGCTGGCGCGGATGCGCTGGCGCGACATCTCCATCAGGCCGAAATGCGAGATGCGGCCGACCTGGATGCGGGCGCGATCGTTCTTGAGGTGATCCTTCAGCCGCTTCTCGACGGAGCGGTTGTTGCGGTTCTCCTCCATGTCGATGAAGTCGATGACGATCAGGCCGGCAAGATCGCGCAACCGAAGCTGCCGCGCGACTTCCTCGGCCGCTTCCAGATTAGTGTGGAGTGCCGTGTCCTCGATCGAGTGCTCCTTGGTGGAGCGGCCCGAATTGACGTCGATGGCGACCAGCGCTTCGGTCTGGTTGATGATGATGTAGCCGCCGCTCTTCAGCGTCACCTGCGGCTGCAGCATGCGGTCGAGCTGAGCCTCGATGCCATTGCGCACGAAGATCGGCGTCGTGTCGCGGAACGGCTGCACGACCTTGGCGTGGCTCGGCATCAGCATGCGCATGAAGTCCTTGGCCTCGCGGTAGCCTTCGTCGCCGGAAACCAGGATCTCGTCGATGTCCTTGTTGTAGAGATCGCGCACCGAGCGCTTGATCAGGCTGCCTTCCTCATAGACCAGGGCAGGCGCCGTGGACTGCAGCGTCAGATTGCGGACGTTTTCCCAAAGCCGCATCAGATATTCGTAGTCGCGCTTGATTTCGGCCTTGGTGCGGCTTTCGCCGGCGGTGCGCAGGATGACGCCCATGCCTTGCGGCACTTCGAGATCGGCGACGACCTCCTTCAGTCGCTTGCGGTCCTGTGCGTTGGTGATCTTGCGCGAAATGCCGCCGCCGCGCGCCGTGTTCGGCATCAACACCGAATAGCGGCCGGCAAGCGAGAGATAAGTGGTGAGCGCCGCACCCTTGTTGCCGCGCTCTTCCTTGACGACCTGCACCAGCAGGATCTGCCGGCGCTTGATCACTTCCTGGATCTTGTACTGGCGGCGCACCGGCTTGCGGCGGTTGCGCACTTCCTCCAGTGCATCCTCGGCGCCGACCGATTCGACCTCATGGTCGTCCAGATGCGAGGATTGCACCTCTTCCAGCATGCCGCGGTCATTGTCGGAGGACGTGGCTTCGCCACTTGGGTCGGCGGATGTGGCTTCGACGTTGGGCTCCGCCTGCGGTACTGATTCGGAAATCACATCGGCTTCGACGATTGCCGCAATCGACGTCGGTCCGCCTTCGGAAGGCTCGGCCTCGCCCGATTCCGTGGTGTCATTGTCGGCGACCTCGTACTCAGTGACGTGCTCGGCCGCTTCGGACGAATCGTCCGCATTTTGCGAAACCGCGCCGGTGCTTTCGGCGACGGCATCCTCGCCAGTGTCGCTGCTTTCGTCACTTTCGCTGGAATCGGCGGCACCTGCATCGCGCTTGTGTTCGCCGCGCTCGCGGCCCTTGCCGCCACGGCGGCGACCCCGCCGGCCGCGATCGCGGCTCTGGCGGTCGTCGCCTTCGCCGTCCTCGTCTTCTTCGTCCAAGGCTTCCTGCGCTTCCGCGCGCAGCAGCGCCTGACGGTCGGCGACCGGAATCTGGTAATAGTCGGGGTGAATTTCACTGAAGGCGAGAAAACCGTGACGGTTGCCGCCATATTCGACAAAGGCTGCCTGAAGGGAGGGTTCGACGCGGGTTACGCGGGCGAGGTAGATGTTTCCTTTGAGCTGCTTCTTGTCCTGCGATTCAAAGTCGAATTCTTCGATACGGTTACCGCGAACGACGACAACACGTGTTTCCTCCGGGTGGGAGGCGTCTATCAGCATCTTGTTGGGCATTATTTCGTTTCCCGCCGGCAGCCGTCATCGGTCGCAGGTCGCGGGGCAAGGCCCGCCGCTGCGGATGAACATGGGTGCCGGACATTTGAACATCCGCCGGCCGCCGCTTGAGCGCCATGACGGTGCCGCCCGCTGCCACAATGGCGCGGTTTGCTGCGGACCTTTCCATGATTGCGCTTGAAGCCATCGTAACCAGCGGATCCTTTTTGAACCAAAGCCCGGAAAATCCGGACCAGCTTGTTTGCTCGTACAGAGCCGGCGCGGAACAATCCCGGCCGTTTTCCTCACGCAGGCGATTCCCCCGCCACGGGCGCACACCTGCGAAATTCGTCGCGATCACCTGATGCCTTTTCGCCTGAAGCGAAGGAGCCGCCTTTCGTCTAACCTGATAGCAGGAAGCTGCGGAAGAGGACGGTTCCAGGATTGCAGTGATCCACCATCGCTTTTATGATTTGGCGGGTTGGAAGGCAACCCCGATTTCCGATGCCGGCAAAAAGCAGTTCCGTTACGGCAAGTACAGGGTTTCCGCCTTGCATGAAAAGGCTTGGTTAACCTTCTCTGGATACCAATCGTTAATCGAGTTCGCGGCTTAACCGGCACTTCGACAAGACGACCGCCGTCTGGCGCCAAACCGGAGCGACTGGAAAGAAAATGGGACTGGCAGGCTTCACAGACAAGGGCAGGCGTGTCGGAGGCATTTTCTGCCTGCCTGCCTGCCTGCTGTTGCTGCTTGCCGTTTGTCTGGCTTTCCCGCCGGTTTCGTTTGCCGTCGAGACGCCGCTCCGCGCGACCAGTTACAAGATGGCCGGCGACGCCACCAAGATGCGCATCGTCGTCAATTTCGATCGCGAACCCGACATCAAATGGTTCCTCCTGCGCGGTCCCAACCGCCTGGTCATCGATCTGCCAAGCACGCAATTCGCCATCAATGCCAAGGACGTGAAGTCGCGTGGCCTGGTCAGGAATGTGCGCTACGGCGATCTGGGTGAGGGGGTCTCGCGGCTGATCCTCACCGGCAAGGGTCCATTCGCCATAGACAGGCTCGACGTGCTCAAGAACGAGGACGGCAACGGCTACCGCATCGCCATTGACATGTCGGCGGCGTCGGCGCGGGAATTCGACGCCGCACTTGCCAACCAGGCGCTGACCACCGGTTCGACGGTCTCCGCCGACAAGGGTGGCCGGGTCGGCACCGGGCCGGTCTCCAATCCCGGCCATCGCTTTACCGTGGTCATCGATCCTGGCCATGGCGGCATCGACGGCGGTGCCGAAGGTCTGAACGGCACGATCGAAAAGAACGTCACGCTCGCCTTCGCCGCAGAATTGCGCGACAAGCTTGCCGCGGTCGGCAAATACGACGTGTTCATGACGCGCGAGAGCGACCAGTTCCTGCGGCTGGACGACCGCGTGCGCATTGCCCGCCAGCACGAGGCCGACCTGCTCATCTCGATCCATGCCGACACGATCAGCGTCAAGGGCATCCGCGGCGCAACCGTTTACACCGTCTCCGACAAGGCTTCCGACCCGCAAGCCCAGGCGCTTGCCGACCGTGAAAACCTCTCCGACCAGTTCGCCGGCATGGAGATCAAGGACGACAACAAGGAAGTGACCGATATTCTGATCGACCTGATCCGCCGCGAAACGCACAGTTTTTCGATGAGTTTCGCCCATACTCTGGTCGGCCAGCTTTCCAGCAGCGTCGGTCTCATCAACAATCCACAGCGTTCGGCCGGCTTCAAGGTGCTGAAGGCGCCGGACGTCCCGTCCGTGCTTGTAGAGCTTGGCTATCTCTCCAATGCCAAGGACGAGGCGCAATTGCTCAGCGCCGACTGGCGCGGCAAGGCAGCCCAGAGCATAACCAACGCCGTCGCGCTGTTTGCTTCAGCCAAGACCGGAACAGGAACCGGAGGCTGATATGTCGGCCGTCGCCCACAACCAGGGGCAGCGTTGCACGGTGACAACACCCTGTGCTTTTATATCACGTATTCGAAACCGAAATCCTGGCCTGCCGTATTTTACCCACATGGTGGCGACATGGGTTTTCGAATGCGGATCGGGATCGTCTCGAAAGCTTGCGTGAAAGGCGGCTTCGTTTAGGAGATTCCCGGACCAAGGACTGGAGCGGGCATGATTCGTCTCATTGGCTATTTCTTCGGCATCGGCACGGCGCTGGCCCTTTTGGTCGCGGCGGGCGTGGCGATCTATATCAGCCATTTGTCGAAGGATCTGCCCGACTACGAGGTCCTGGCCAAGTATGAGCCGCCGGTTACGACCCGCATCCATGCGTCGGACGGCGCGCTAATGGCCGAATATGCGCGCGAACGGCGCCTGTATTTACCGATCCAGGCGGTGCCGGACCGTGTCAAAGCGGCATTCCTGTCGGCCGAGGACAAGAATTTCTACAACCACCCCGGCATCGACATGACCGGCCTTGGCCGCGCGGTCCTGGTCAATCTGCAGAATTTCGGATCGGGCAAGCGACAGGTTGGCGCCTCGACCATCACCCAGCAGGTGGCGAAGAATTTCCTGTTGACCTCGGACCAGACCTACGAGCGCAAGATCAAGGAGATGATCCTCGCCTTCCGCATCGAGCAGGCCTATTCGAAGGACCGGATCCTCGAGCTTTATCTGAACGAGATCTTCTTCGGGTTCGGCGCCTATGGCGTCGCCGGCGCCGCGCTCACCTATTTCGACAAGTCGGTGAACGAGCTCACCGTGGCGGAAGCAGCCTATCTGGCGTCCTTGCCGAAAGGCCCCAACAACTACCATCCCTTCAAGCATGCCGACCGTGCGCTGGAGCGCCGCAACTGGGTCATCGACCAGATGGTCGAAAATGGCTACGTCACGCATGAAGAGGGCGAGAAAGCCAAGGCCGAGCCGCTCGGCGTCACGCCGCGCCGAACCGGCACCTATCTGTTCGCCGGCGAGTATTTCACCGAGGAAGTGCGCCGCCAGATCATCGCGCGCTATGGCGAGAACGCGCTCTATGAGGGCGGTCTGTCAGTGCGCACGACGCTCGATCCGAAGATGCAGCTCATCGCTCGCAAGGCGATGCAGAACGGATTGCTCAAATACGATACGCTGCGCGGCTATCGCGGACCGGTGACGCATATCGACGTTTCCGGCGACTGGGGCGTGCCTTTGGGTAACGTCAAGGGGCTGGAGGACGTGCCCGAATGGTCGCTCGCCGTCGTTCTCGACAGTTCGGCAAGCGGCCTGTCCATAGGCCTTCAGCCGACGCGGCAAATCTCGGGCGACCTTGTGAAGGAGCGCGTCGAGGGCACGGTGAGCCGCGAGGACATGAGCTTCGCCATGCGTCATGTGGTCGATGGCAGGACGGTTAAGGCCAAGTCCCCGGCTGATGTGTTGAAGCCCGGCGACGTCATCTTTGTGCAGAAGAACGAAGGTTCGGACAACGCCTACAGCGTGCGCCAGGTTCCCGAAGTGGAAGGCGGCTTGATCGCCATGGATCCGCATACCGGCCGCGTTCTGGCCATGGTCGGCGGCTTCTCCTACGCGCAATCCGAATTCAACCGTGCGACGCAGGCCATGCGCCAGCCGGGTTCATCGTTCAAGCCGATCGTCTATTCGGCCGCCCTCGACAATGGCTATACGCCGGCTTCGGTGATCATGGACGGGCCAATCACCATCCAAAGCGGCAACACGACCTGGACGCCGAAGAACTACGACGGAACGGTGGCCGGACCGGCGACCTTGCGGTCCGGCATCGAGAAGTCGCGCAATCTGATGACGGTGCGCCTCGCCAACGACATGGGCATGAAGCTGGTCGTGGAATATGCCGAACGCTTCGGCGTCTATGATCATCTGGCGCCGTATCTGCCGATGGCGCTGGGTTCGGGCGAGACGACCGTGATGCGCATGGTGTCGGCCTATTCGATCATGGCCAATGGCGGCAAGTCGATCAAGCCGTCGCTGATCGACCGCATCCAGGACCGTTACGGCAAGACGGTGTTCAAGCAGGACGAACGCGGTTGCGAAAATTGCAATGCTGCCGAATGGCAGAACCAGCCCGAGCCGGAACTCGTCGACAATTCCGAGCAGGTGCTCGATCCGATGACCGCCTATCAGATCACCTCGATGATGGAAGGCGTCGTGCAGCGCGGTACCGGCGCCACCATCGCCGAACTCGGCCGCCACATCGCCGGCAAGACCGGAACGACGAATGACGAGAAGGATGCCTGGTTCATCGGCTACACGCCCAATCTCGTCGTTGGCCTTTATATGGGTTACGACCAGCCGAAAGGTCTCGGCAAAGGCGCGACCGGTGGCGGCCTTGCCGCGCCGATCTTCAAGGACTTCATGCGCGTGGCGCTGGACGGCACGCCCAATGTCGATTTCCAGGTCCCCGAAGGCATGAAACTGATCGCCATCAATCGCAAGACCGGCATGCGCGCCAGCGAGGGCGCCGCAGGCACCATTATCGAAGCCTTCAAGCCGGGCACCGGTCCTGCCGACAGCTATTGGGTGATCGGCATGGGCGCGGATGGATCCAACGCCTCTGGCGGGTCGCTGTCGCCGCAGGCTAATCAGGCCATCCAGTCGGGCGGCGGCGGCCTCTACTGATATCAGTGACATGGCGTGGGGCCGGCTTTCGAGCCGGCCATTTCGCTTTACAGGCGACAGCGTCGTCCCTATGTATCGCGCCGACTCACCAACAGGACAGAACGACCAGCCATGCGCGCGGAAACGCAAAACATCGTCGACGAAATCAGGCAGGCGATAACCCTGCTGAGGAGGCATCTTTGACTGGGATCAGGCCATAAAGCGGCTTGAATACCTGAATGTGCGCGCCGAGGATTCGAGTCTCTGGAACGAACCTTTGGAAGCGCAGAAGCTAATGCGCGAACGCCAAGGTCTGGAGGAAGGCATCGCGGCGGTCAAAGGCCTCACCCAGGCGCTGGACGACAATGTTGGCCTGATTCAGCTTGGCGAGGAAGAGGGCGACGAGAGCGTCGTCGCCGAGGCTGAAGCTTCGATCCGCTCGATGCGCGGCGAAGCAAAGGCTCGCCAGATCGAAACGCTGCTTTCGGGCGAGGCGGACGCCAACGACAGCTATCTCGAAATCCATGCCGGCGCCGGCGGCACCGAGAGCCAGGACTGGGCTTCGATGCTTCTGCGCATGTACACGCGCTGGGCCGAGCGGCGGCGCTTCAAGGTGGAGGTGCTGGAAGTGCATGACGGCGAAGAAGCCGGCATCAAGTCCGCCACGCTGCTGATCAAGGGCCACAACGCCTATGGATGGCTGAAGACGGAATCCGGTGTCCACCGTCTCGTGCGCATTTCCCCCTATGACAGCAACGCGCGCCGCCACACGTCTTTCGCCAGCGTCTGGGTCTATCCCGTCATCGACGACACGATCGAGATCGACGTTTCCGAATCCGATGTCCGCATCGACACCTATCGGTCGTCCGGATCGGGCGGCCAGCACGTCAACACCACCGATTCGGCGGTCCGCATCACCCATCTCGCCACCGGCATCGCGGTCGCCTGCCAGGCTGAACGCTCCCAGCACAAGAACAAGGCGAAAGCCTGGGAGATGCTGCGCTCGCGACTCTACGAGGAAGAGTTGAAGAAGCGCGAGGCGGTGGCCAATGCCACCGAAGCGTCGAAGAGCGATATCGGCTGGGGCCACCAGATCCGCTCCTACGTGCTGCAGCCCTATCAGTTGGTGAAGGATCTGCGCACCGGCGTCGAGAGCACAAGCCCGTCGAGCGTGCTGGATGGCGACCTCGACGATTTCATGGAAGCCTCGCTGTCGCAGCGCATCGAGGGCGGCGCTGGCGAAGCGGTGGCTGACATCGACTGACGGCCGGTTTGCGGCCTCTCGACCGCCATGTCGTCGAGCAAGCCGGCTCGGTTTCGGATTTAAAGCCGAGTGCCGAAAACGGCTCATAACAGTATGTTCTAATATTTGATCGTTCGCGTGATCCTCTCCGGAACCGTTTGCGGTTTCCGGAATTGATGCGCAGTCGGTTGTTGGGCTGAAGTATCAGCAATTTCTTGCGCCAACCAAGGAATCAGCCCAGCATCCAGGGCTTGGGAGTAAAAGCATTTATGGCCGGACGCGGCATATCTGCGACCTGACGATCCGGCTACTGGGAAGACACGTTCTGGGCGGGGCAAGCGAAACGCTTGATAACTCGTGTGATAGGACTGCGCCCATGCCTGCTTCAATGACCCGATCGGCTTCAGCCGTACAAACGGCGGGCCGACTCTTGTTCTCCTTGTTCACAACCGGGGCGATCGCGGTGCTGACGGCGCCTGCGTTTGCACACGATGCCACGCCGACCGCGGCGATGCCGCAAGGCTGGAGCTATCCATTCGCCTGCTGTGCGAATTATGATTGCCGCACGACCCATACGGGCGAAGTCCTGGAAAAACCTGAGGGCTATGTGATTGCCGGCACGGGCGAGGTTGTTCCCATGACCGACAAGCGGGTCAAGGACAGCCCGGATGGCGAGTTCCACTGGTGCGCTCATCAGGCTGGCCTCGACGCCGGCAAGACCATCTGCCTGTTCGTGCCGCCGCGCTCCTACTGAGCGCATTAGAGCGACGTGCGTCCACTTGGACGCACGAAGTGCGCTCTAACACTTTGAATCTACGCATCGTGCTTTCCGAACCGAAGGTCAGCGCAGCAAAAATCGATTTCGATTTTCGGGCCGATGCGACAGGCGGATGCCCTCGGCCACGGGCTGTTGACGCAGGGTTGTCAGGACGGCTCGTCTATGGTGCCTTGTCGCCTTCGGGTGCGGCGGACAAGCGCGAGGGACTTTTTCATGGTCATCAAGGCAAGTTGCCACTGCAAGGCGACGACATTCGAGGTTTCGCAGGCACCGCAAACCGTAACGCAATGCACCTGTTCCTTCTGCTCGAAGCGCGGTTCGTTGTGGGCCTACTACACCCCTTCCCAGTTCAAGCTCACCAGCCCGCTCGATAATGTCTCCTTCTATCGGTGGGGATCGAAAACCGTAAAGCACGGTTTCTGCGCCACCTGTGGCTGCGGCACCTTCACCGAAACGCCGGACTGGTCGACCGGCCAGCCGGATTTCGACAATCCCAAGGTCAGCGTGAATTCGCGCTTGTTCGACGATTTCGACCTCGACAAGGTCGAAGTCGTCGTCATCGACGGCAAGAATCTCTGGTAGCCGATCGCCTCACGCAGCGGCCGCGGATTGAGCCGGGAAAAGCCATGGCCAGCCGCTTTTCCCGTTCCGCTTTTCGCCGCATTTCATGTTACAACGAGACAGGAAGGGCTGATTTGGCGCGCCTTTGGCGCGACCGCGGTTTGGAGAGGGACTACCCAAATGAAAAAGACTGTGCTCGTCGTTGTGGCGACGGCTGTACTCGTGAGCGCCTGCACCACCACCGATCCGTATACGGGAGATCAGAAGATCTCCAACACCGCGGCCGGCGTCGGTCTCGGCGCGCTTGCCGGCGCGGGCGTTGGCCTGCTTGCCGGCGGCAATGATCGCCGCAACGCGCTGATCGGCGCGGGTATCGGGGCGCTTGCCGGCGGCGCCATCGGCGCCACCATGGACCAGAACGAGGCCGAACTGCGCCGGCAACTCGAAGGCACCGGCGTCAGCGTCACCCGCACCGGCGACCAGATCATCCTCAACATGCCGTCCGACATCACCTTCAATGTCGACCAGGATGCAGTGAAGCCCGGTTTCTATCCCGTCCTGAATTCGGTGGCGCTTGTGCTGAAGAAGTTCAAGCAGACCACTGTCGACGTATTCGGCCACACTGATTCGACTGGTAGCGCCGAGCACAATTTTGACCTCTCGCAGCGTCGCGCTTTGGCGGTGGCCAACTATCTGTCAGGGCAGGGCGTCGATTCCCGCCGCTTCGCCGTCACCGGCTTCGGCAAGACGCGCCCGATCGCCTCAAATGCCACAGCCGAGGGCCGCGCGCAGAACCGCCGCGTCGAGATCCAGCTTTCGCCGCTCACCTGAGCAATTCAGCACCAAATGCGAAAACGGCCCCCTGCGGGGCCGTTTTTGTTCGGATGAACGTTTGCGCTCTTCAGCCCAACCGCCCTTAATGCATGCGCCCAAAAGCATGCCCTCGGGCTTGACCCGAGGGTGTGCAGCGGTTTTGGCGCAACGACATGCTAAAACAAAGAGCATTAGTTAGTTCTAACGAACCGCTTTCCCGCAGCCGTGGAAAGGATTAGCATCGACGCTGTTCCGGAGGGGATGAGGCGGTAAAAATCGGCCGCGCAATCAACATCTTTGACGCCTCGGTCTTGCACGGCCAGATCAGAAAAATCTGGGAGGAATGCATGACAAGAAAAACTCGCCTTGGGCGTTGCGGCGTCCTCGTTTTGACAGGTGTCATTGGCGCATGGCTTGGCATGGCCACGGCCCAGGCCGAAGACGCGAACAAGGCCGATATCGAAGCCTTGAAAAAATCGCTGGCCAAATATGAGGATTACACGGCCGCCGTTCGCGACCTCTATCTGTCGACCGTTGGCTGCGTCTACTACAGCGGAGAAAAGATACCCGGCGCGATGGATTACCCGAAGGGCGCCATGGGCATCCATTTCGTCAATGTCCCCAGCGTCGGCCAGAAACTCGACCCGATGCGCCCAAATGTGCTGATCTACGAACCGACCAAGAAAGGCCTTCGCCTGGTCGCGGTCGAATGGCTGGTACCTTTGACGCCAGACACCAAGGAACCTCCAAAACTCTTTGGCCAGACCTTCCAGGGACCGATGGAGGGGCACTATCCCCTTATCCCGAAGGAGTTCGTCCACTACGATCTTCACGCCTGGCTGTTCAGAGATAACCCGAACGGCATGTTCAGCCCGACGAACCCGAACGTGAAATGCAACAGGGCCGAGTTTCCGATGCTGGAGAAACCGACCAAGATGATGCCGGGACCGATGTGACGGCGCCACGAGGTCACCAGAGGAGGCAAGCCGGGTGGTCGGCTTGCCTTGCGAAACAGAAATCAGACCTTGGCGACGATCCGCATGAAGGCCGGCATGTCGTCGCCAAAGCCGACGGTCGCGTCATTGTCTTCCTGGCGGTGGCGGGCAGGGCGGTCGCGCTGCGGCTTGGTATCGCCACGTTCCGGCGTGCGCTGTGCGCTGCGGTCGGATGAAGCCTTCCGTTCGGATGAAGCTTGGCGTTCAGGTGCAGCTTGGCGTTCGCTGTTTTCCGAACGGATCGCTTCCTTGCGTGCACGCCGCTCGCCGATATCGGCGACCGCCGCCTCGGCCACATCGGGCAATTCCTCACGCACGGTTTCCGGTACCGCTTCTTCGCCGGGCTTGGCGTGGCGCTCACGCGGCTTGCGCTCGCCCCTGTCCTTGCGGTCGTCGTCCTTGCGGCCGGCGCGGCGCGGCGCGCCGCGGCCACGACGCGGTGCTTCGTCCTCTCCTTCGCTGGCGACGACGGTCGACAAATCGCCGTCATGCCACTCGATCTTGTTGCCGATCAGCCGTTCGATGGCGTCGACATATTTGGTGTCCGACTTGGTGGTGATGGTGAAGGATTTCCCTGAGCGTCCGGCACGGCCGGTGCGGCCGATGCGATGGACATAATCTTCGGCGTGGATCGGTACGTCATAGTTGAAGACATGGCTGACATCGGGAATGTCGAGACCGCGCGCCGCGACGTCCGAGGCGACTAGATAGCGCAATTTGCCGTCGCGGAAATTGGCCAGCATCTGCATGCGCGCACGCTGATCCATGTCGCCATGCAGTGCGCCGGCGTCAAAATCATACTTGAGCAACGAACGGAAAAGTTCCGAGACCTCGACCTTGCGGTTGCAGAAGATGATGGCGTTCTTCAACTCCGCATCCTCGGCCTTGATCAGGTTGCGCAGCGTCTCGCGCTTGTCCCAAGGCTTCGAGCCGGACTTCACCAGCCGCTGGATGATGTTGGTGGCGGCGGATGCGGCTTTCGAGACCTCGACGCGCACCGGCGCATGCAGGAATTTTTCGGTGAGCTTGGTGATCTCCGGCGGCATCGTCGCCGAGAAGAACAAAGTCTGGCGCGTGAACGGGATCATCTCGCAGATGCGCTCGATATCGGGGATGAAGCCCATGTCGAGCATGCGGTCGGCCTCGTCGATAACGAGAATCTCGACGCCGTTGAGCAACAGCTTGCCGCGCTCGCGATGGTCGAGCAGACGGCCGGGCGTCGCGATCAGCACGTCGGCGCCGCGCTCCAGCTTCTTGTCCTGCTCGTCGAAGGACACGCCGCCGATCAAAAGCGCGATGTTGAGCTTGTGGTTCTTGCCGTATCTGATGAAATTCTCTTCGACCTGCGCGGCGAGTTCGCGCGTCGGTTCCAAGATCAGCGTGCGCGGCATTCGGGCGCGTGCCCGGCCTTTTTCGAGGCGCGTCAGCATCGGCAGCACAAAGGATGCCGTCTTGCCGGTTCCGGTTTGGGCGATGCCTAAAATATCCTTGCCGAGCAAAGCGTGCGGGATGGCACCAGCCTGGATTGGCGTCGGCTGGGTGTAGCCGGCATCGGTGACTGCGGAAAGGACCTTTGGCGACAGGCCAAGGTCTGTGAAAGTCAACGCTTCTTGAGCGATCTGGGTGTCTGAGGACAAGTGTTGGCTGTCTTTGGCTGGTTCGGGGGCGCAACGGTAGCCGTCGCGGCAAGCGCCACGCGCCTGCGATATTGTGCATTGCGATAGGCGGAAGCCCGCGATTTGTCAACAGAAACAGCCGGGAGCGGCACGATTGTGAAGTCGTAACCTTAATCGCGACGCTTAATTGGTGATGGACATGCGCCGCTTCAATAGCGGAACTGCTCGGCAAGGATGCGTTCGTTCCACGAATGGTTGGGATCGAACAGCAGCGTCGCCGTCGCGTTCGGTGATTCCCTGACCGTGACCGAGGTCACCGCCTTGACTTCGGTGTGGTCGGCGGCGGCGTTCACCGGCCGCTTTTCCGGCTCCAGGATGTCGAAGCGCACAGTTGCCTTGTTGGACAGCAGCGCGCCGCGCCAGCGGCGCGGACGAAACGGGCTGACCGGAGTCAGCGCCAGCAGCGGCGCGTCGAGTGGCAGGATCGGCCCGTGAGCTGACAGATTATAGGCGGTCGAACCGGCCGGCGTCGCGATCATCACGCCATCGCAGTTCAACTCCTCCAGCCGTTCCTGCTCGTCCACGGTAATGCGGATCTTGGCCGTCTGGTAGGATTGGCGCCACAGCGCGACCTCGTTGATCGCCAGCGCCGAGACGGTCTCACCCTGATGCGTTACCGCCAACATCTCCAGCGGACGGATTGTTTCGGCGACGGCTGCGGCAATGCGCTCCGCCAGGCCGCCGGCGCGGTATTCATTCATCAGGAAGCCGATCGTGCCACGGTTCATGCCGTAGACCTGCTTTCCCGTGCTCATCGTGTCACGCAAAGTCTGCAGCAGAAAACCGTCGCCGCCCAGCGCAACGACGATCCCGGCCTCCTCGACGGATGCCTGGCCATAGCGCGCCGAAAGGCTCTCCAGCGCCGCATTGGCGTCGGGGGTGCCGGAGGAGACGAAGGCGAAAGGGCTGGCGGCTTTGCTCATGGCTCCCGAATGGCGGCCGGTTGCTGGGGCTGCGCCAGCGCCGGGGTAGCATGGGCCGGCATTTCTGCAAAGGGAGGCGCTGAAGCGCTGGCGGCGATTGTTCGCGCATCGTGTCGCGGCAACAAGCGAATGTGATGGTTAAGGCCAGGCTTAAGCTCTCGTAAAGCCGGATCGATCATGTTAGCCGACAGTGGACGGGCGGCGTGGGGGCTAACCAGTCGAGGCCAATCTATTGCCACTGGCACGCCTAATTATCGTCTTCCTGATGCTGGGAGGTTTCGCCCTGGCCTTTGCCCAACTGGTGCGCCAGTCCGAAGAAATGAGTTTCCGACCCCAGCCCACGGCTTCACGCTGCGGCGACGCCGCCGGCACGCCATGCCCGCAAAGGGCACTGTGAGTTTGCCAGTCTCCGCAGCGCGCTGCACGAATTCTTTCAGACAGGACAGGCTTTAGCGGTTCTCCGCTGTGGACCCACGGCCTACGCCACGGTCGCTCATTGCAATTGCAGCCGGTCGCGATCTAGATGCACGCTTTGGCGGAATAGACGCATGGCCTTGGATGGCCTGGCGTAGAGGGCTTGAAGTTTCCATGGCGCGCAGTGTGTTGGTTTCCGGAGGCTGCGGCTTCATCGGCTCGCATTTGATCGACCGCCTGCTCCTGCGCGCCGATCTGGAGACCTTGGTTGTCGTCGACAATCTGTGGACCGGCTCGCGGCAAAACATTGCGCATATCACCGACCCGCGCCTGAGCCTGGAAATCCAGGACGTCGAGAGCTTTCGGTCCGATCGGCGCTTCGACGAGATCATTCACCTTGCCTCACCTGCGTCGCCGACCTGGTACATGCGCGAGCCTGCCCGCACCATCAAGGCCAATGTCGGCGGGACCATCAATCTTCTGCCGCTGCTCAAGCCGGGCGGCCGCTTCTGCTTCACCTCGACTTCGGAAGTCTATGGCGATCCGCTGATTTCGCCACAGCCCGAGAGCTACAGGGGCTCCGTGGATTGCACCGGACCCAGATCGTCATACGACGAGAGCAAGCGCTGTACCGAAGCACTGCTGTTCGAGACGCAACGTGTCGAAGGCCTCGATGTTCGCGTGGCGAGGCTCTTCAACACCTATGGACCGCGAACCCGGACTGACGACGGCCGCGCGATTTCGAACTTCATAAACCAGGCCCTGACGACCGGTATCCTGACCGTCTATGGCGACGGATCCCAATCGCGAAGCTGGGGCTATGTCGACGACATTGTGGACGGACTGGAGCGGCTTTTCTGGCGCGACGACCTCTCATACCAAGGCCCGCTGAACATCGGTAACGATTGCGAGGTGTCCGTGCTGCAGATCGCAAAATTCGTTTGCTCGCTCGTTCCCGGCTGTTCCATCGAGCACCATGCGCCACTGCCTCAGGATCCGACGAATAGGCGTCCGGACCTGACCTTGGCCAGGCGTGTTCTGCCGGGCTGGGAAGCGAAGACCGGCTATCAGGACGGCATCGAGCGCACTCTGGAATGGGTTCGGAAAGAGCTTGCGGCTCTCGCCGCCGGTCCGCTTGCCCACTGACGCCCGGTCCGGCGACCCGCAAGCTGCTGCCTATTGGCTCCGCGGCAGATGGCAGCCGGCCCGGCGCTTTTGCGCGAGATATTCGTCGACAAGCTGGCGGTAGCGCACCTTGCCAAAGCTCGGGAAATGGCCGCCATGCACGACCGTGACATCGAGATCGCGCATGCGAAGCAGCGTTGCGACATAGTCATCGACCAGCGAATGGTAGACATCGTCGATCAGCGGGCCGTCATAGATGATGTCGCCGGATAACAGGATGCCCGTCCTGTTTTCGTAGAGCGCGATGCCGCCGGGCGAGTGGCCTGGCGTATGGATCACCTCGAAGGCACGGTCGCCGAGATCGACGACGTCGCCCTGTTCGAGCAGACGGCCGGCAGGCGCCGGCAGGATATGGTAGCGCGCCGTGGCCCATCCCTCAGGCATGCCATCGAACATCTCGTCGGTCGCATAGCGGTCGGCGACCGTCCATTCGTTGCGCGGGTCGGCGAGGATTTCGGCTTCCGCTCGATGCACGCAGCGGTCGGGAAATTCGTGATGGCAGCCGATATGGTCGAAATGCGTGTGGCTGGCCACGCATAAGAGCTTTCGCTCGCTCACCAACGGCACATGGCGCCTGAGGCTGAAATGGCCGAGGCCAGTATCGAACAGGAGATCGCGGTCGCGGCCACGCACATGCCAGATGTTGCAGCGGAAGAACGGTTTTATCCATGGCTCATGTATCAGCGTTACACCTTCGCCCATGCGGATGGTTTCGTACCAGTTGGGGGCGTCGATGACCGGAAGCATGCCCATCGCTCAGTCCGTCAGCAGGATGATATCGTCAGCGTTGCACGAAACCGCTGTTGTGTCGCCGGTCTGGACGGTGGCCGACGCCGGAGCCCTGGCGATGAACTGCAATGCAGGATCTAAGGTCGAGGCGGCCAGCACGCGCTTGAAGCTGCCCTGGAAGACAACGTCGCTTACCTCAGCCGTACCGAGCGCTATCGCGCCCCCAGCCGCGCCAAGGACAAGGTGCTCCGGCCGGACGGCGAGGGCGACTTTCGCGCCTGGCTGCAAGGTACCGGGCAACAAGATCGCGCCGGCCGGCGTCGCGACCGAGATCGTCCCTTTCGTCGTCTCCGTCACGTTTCCCTGGAGGATCGTGCTTTCACCCATGAAGGTCGCGGAAAAGCGCGTCGCCGGCCGCGCATAGACACGCTCGGGCGGGCCTTCGTCCTCGATGCGCCCGTCATTCATCACCACGCAGTGGTCGGCCAGCGCCATCGCTTCTTCCTGGTCGTGGGTGACATGGATGAAGGCGGTGCCGACGCGCTTCTGGATCGCTTTCAACTCGTCCTGCATCTGCCTGCGCAATTTGAGGTCGAGCGCGCCGAGCGGCTCGTCGAGCAAGAGCACCGCCGGTTCGATGACCAGCGCGCGGGCCAGCGCCACGCGCTGCCGCTGGCCGCCGGAAAGCTGGTGCGGTTTCTTGTCGAAGGCGGCCGCCAGACCGACAAGCCCCAGCGCCTCGCGCGCCTTGGCGGCGCGTGTCGCGGCATCGACGCCTTGCATGCGCAGGCCGAAGCCGACATTGGCGCCGACGCTCATATGCGGGAACAGCGCATAGTCCTGGAACACGGTCGTCGTCGGGCGTTTGGCCGGCGGCACGGACGTGCAGTCCTCGCCACGTATGAACACCTTGCCTTCGCTCGGGTTGACGAAGCCGCCGAGAATGGAGAGCAGCGTCGTCTTGCCGGAACCCGAGGGGCCGAGCAGGACGGTGTAACTGCCCGGCTCGATCTGCAGGGAGACATTCTTCAGAACCGTCTGCTGGCCGAAGCGGTGCGAGACAGAGCTTATGTCGACCAGAGGCGCGGTCATGCCGGCTTTCTCCGCAACAGCGTCAGTTCGAACAGCACCACCAGGACGATGGAGACGGCAAAGACCAGCGAACCGATGGCATTGGTCTTGGGATTGAGGCCGGAGCGCAGCAGGTTCCAGATCTCGACTGGCAGCGTGGTATCGAAGCGGGTCAAGAGGAAGGAGATCACGAATTCGTCCCAGGAGAAGGTCATCGACAGGAAGAAACCGGCAAAGATCGCCGGCGCCATGACTGGCACGGTGATCAGCAGTAACACCTTCCATTCGGGCGCGCCGAGGTCGCGCGCGGCGCGCTCGATATTGATCTGGTGGTCGCCCATCTGGCTGTAGATGATGGCAAAGCAGAGCGGCAGGTTGATCACGACATGGCCGATACCGGCGGCCAGCAGCGACTTCGGCACGCCGGCCCAGTTGAACAGCACCAAGAGCCCCATGCCGATGATGAGATAGCTGACGGTCAGCGGCAGCGTGATCAGCCCGCGCAGCAGCGCCGAGCTGGGCAAAGTAAACCGCGCAAATCCCCAGGCGGAAAGGAAGCCGAGCGTGACGGCGGCAAGCGAAGAGAGGACGGCGACGAGCAGCGAATTCACCAATGCCGAGGTCAGCCGCGTGTCGGAAAGCACCGCTCCGTACCAGCGCAGCGACGGGCCGGTGAAGGGCGGGATCGGGAACGATGTCGCCTGCAGCGAAAACAGCACCAGCACGACCACCGGCAGGAATATGAAGCCGTAGACGGCAAGCGCATAGAGCCAGGAAGCGATGCGGACAAGAGCGCGCATCTCAGGCTCGCTCGATCTTCAGCCAGCGGGCGCAGGCGAGATAGGCGACGGTGACGACCGCCATCAGGATGATCGACAGCGCCGACGCCAGCGGAAAGTCGCCGCGCCGGCCGATCTGCATCATCACCAGCTGTGGCATCAGAAGCTCGTTGTTGCCGCCCAGGATCTGCGGCGTGATGTAGTCGCCGATGCACAGCACGAAGGTGAGGAAGGCACCGACCATGATCCCCGGCAGTGTCAGCGGCAGCACGACATGCAGGAACGTCCGCACCGGCCCGGCGCCGAGATCGGCGGCGGCCTTGCGATAGCTTGGGCTGAGCTGTTTCAGATTGGCAAAGATCGTCAGCGTCAACAGCATGACGAAGAAATGCACGAAGCCAGTGACGGTGGCGAAGCGCGTATTGGCGAGCTGCAGCGGCTCGGCAACCAGGCCGAGGCTGGTCAGCGCCCGGTTGATGACGCCGTTCTGCGCCAGCACCAGCAGCCAGGAATAGGAGCGCACGACGTAAGAAGTCCAGAACGGCAGCACGGCCAGCATCAGCGCCAGCCGTTGCCAGCGTTCCGGCACCTGTTCGGCGAGGATCCAGGCGAAGGGGTAGGCGAGCAGCACCGAGATCACGGTGACGATGGCTGTCACCTCGAGCGAGTTCACCATCGCCCGCCAATAGGACGGATCGGTGAAGAACTGGCTGTAGTTGGCAAGCGTGAAGCCGCCGCCTTCGTGCGCCGTGAGGCTGGAAAGCCCCATGGCGAGGAAGGGCAGCACGAAGAACAGCAGCGTCCAGCCGAGCGCTGGCGTGACAAGCGCCCAGGGTAGGGGCGCCCTGGGCAGGGCACAGCCCGCCCGGGGCAGGGCGCGCCCGCTGTTTGCAGCGTTGCTCACGGGCGGCTCATTGCGCCTGCAGCATTTCGGTCCAGACGTCCTGCATCTTCTTGTCGAGATCGGCATTCGGCGCCGGGTAGGACTGGGCTCGCGCAAGGAAGCTAGGCTGCTCATCGAAGCGCAGGATCTTCTTCTGCTCGTCGGTGAGCGCCGCCTTGCTGTTTGCCGGCATGCCCCAATAGCACGACGAGGTGGCAAGCCGCGCCTGGCCTTCCGGGCTCATAATGTACTGGATGAACTTCAGCGCCATGTCCTTATTTTTGGAATCCTTGAACATGGCCAGCGACTGCGACCAGAGCACCGCACCCTCTTTCGGGATCGAGAAGTCCAGCGCCGGGTTTTCCTTGGCCAGCCCCGCCGTCACCCATTCGCCGCCGCCGACCAGAATGTCGACCTCGCCGGTGGCGAGCGCCGTCTGGCTGGCGGTCACTTCGCCGACCAGCTTGGCGTTGGCCTTCATCTTCAAAAGTTCGGCCTTGATTGCGGGAAGGTCGGCTTCGGTCAGCTCCGCCGTCTTCTTGCCGATCGCCAATGCTGCCATGCCGATGACCGGCAGATAATAGTCGTAGATGGCGATTTTGCCCTTGTATTTGTCGCCGGTGAGGGCCGCCATCGACTGCATGTCGGCCGGATCGACCTTGGTCTTGTTGTAGCCGATGGTGTTGTAGCCGAACTTTTCGGTGATGCCGTAGCGCTTGCCGTCGACGACGGTGGAGCCGTCCATCTTCACTTGCGCAAAGAGGTCGGCGAGCGGCAGTTTGTCTTCCGGCAGCGGCTCGAACAGGCCTTTTTCGACGCCGCGCGGAATGTCGATGCTGTCGATCACCATCACGTCCCAGTCGCCGGGCTGCGACTGGTCGACGATCGCCAGCCCGGCGCCGGTGCCTTCGAATTCCTTGACATTGACCTTGACGCCATTGGCCTCCTCGAAAGGCTGCAGCAGGGCCGGATCGGCGTGATCGCACCAGATCAGGGCGTTGAGATCCGCAGCCTGTGCGCCGCTCGAAAGCAACAGGGCCACGGCCGCGGTTGCCGCGCGCAGATGGGCTTTTAGGATAGAAGTTAGATTGCTGGACATCGAGTGTTCTCCCTTGCCTTTGTGGCTTGTTGCAAAAAATTGAACCAATTCTAAAATTGAGTCAATTCTGTTTTTGTGGCAAACAGCCGATATGAGTGGATTGCGCGCAAGGCAAAAGGCGGATCGGCACCGCCGCATCATCGAGGCGGCGGCGGACCTTTTCCGCGAGGCCGGCTATGAAGGCGCCAAGATCGAGACGATCGCCGCTCAGGCGGAAGTGTCGATCGGCACGATCTACAATTATTATGAGAATAAGGGCGACATCCTCGGCGCCATCGTCTCGATGGAGGTCAACGAAGTGCTGAATGCCGGGCGTGGCGTCGTCGCCAACCCGCCGGCCAATGTCGGCGATGCACTGGATACGCTGCTCGGCATCTATATCGAGCACTCGCTGCATTATTTGAGCAAGGAAATGTGGCGCCAGGCGATGGCGATCTCGACGCAACTGCCGGATAGCCCGTTCGGCCAGGCCTACACCGGGCTCGACCGGGCGCTGACCGAGCAGATCAGCGCGCTGATCGCCCGGCTGCAAGAGATCGGCCTGGCGCGCGGCGACATCGACGGGCCGGCGCTCGGCGAATTGATCTTCAACAACATGAACATGATGTTCATCGAGTTCGTGAAACGCGACGAGGCCAGGATCGCGGAGTTGCGCGCTGCGATACGGAGGCAGAACCGCATTCTGGTGGCGGCGATCGCGGTTTGAAGATCTGCCACAGCGGATAAATTCACCATTAAGTCAAATAAATAAGTCGAAGTAACCAATCAGAAATTCGCCGTCATAGACAATACCTGCTGGTCTTTATGCCGAAAGGTTCCTTGGTGGCTATCTGGCAACCTCTTTTTGCAAATCTTGCCGCCTCCGCAGTCATGCTGGTCGCCTGGAGTTCTGTCGGCGACTTCGTGGCACGGTTGAACCAGACACGCCAACGGCTGCTGTTTGGCGCTGTCATGACCGCAGGCACCATCGGCTCGATGATGATGGCCTTCGAGGCGTCCCCCGGCGTCTACAATGATTTTCGTGGGCCATTCATCGCCGTGACAGGCTTTTTCGGCGGCGTGCCCGCCGCCGTCGTGGCGGCCGGGGCGGCTTTGATATATCGCCTCTATCTCGGCGGAGCAGTCTTTTCGGGCGTTCTGAGCATCATGCTTGCGACGACCATTGGGTTGGTTGGTTATGCTCTGCGTGGATCCCGGCGCATCCGATACCTGGACCTCATACTCCTGGCTGCCGTGGTGGCGTCCTTCAGTTCCTTGATTGTGCTAACGCTGCCCGTGGAAAAGCAGGCTGTTTTGCTATCGCAGCTTTGGCAGCGTGTTTTGCTGGCGTTTGTCGCCACTCTTCTTCTGGGCGTTCTGCTTTTCCAGGAAATGAAGCGTCGCGAGCTGTCCGTCGCCAACCAGCTTTTTCGGTCCATGGTCGACGCCTTGCCGGATTGTCTGAACATCAAGGATGTCGACGGCCGGTTTCTGGCAGCAAATCCGGCCACCGCAAAACTGATGGGAGCGGCGAGCGCGGACGATCTCCTCGGCAAGACCGATTTCGATTTCTTTCCGCCAGACCTCGCAAAACGGTTTCGTGATGACGAACTGGCGGTGCTTGGGGAGGGGAGGCATGCCACCATCGAGCAGCCAGGCATTTTTCCCGATGGCTCGACAGGTTGGCTGTCGACTTTGAAGGCGCCGATGACGAACGATCTGGGCGATGTCATCGGGCTGATCACGCACAATCGCGACGTCACGTTGCGAAAGACGTTGCAGACAAAGCTCGAAGAGACCCAGGCCTATTTGGATCAGGCGCTTGAGAACATGAATGATGGCCTGGCCATGTACGATCCAGATGGCATCATTCTGTTCTGCAACAACCGCTACCGGGAATTGTTTCCTCTCACGGCCGATCTCAGGGTGCCGGGTGTCAGCTTCGCCGATATCATTCGAGCGTCGGTCAAACTTGGCGAGGAGCCGCTTGGTCCTCGCAAAAGCCTGGAGGATCATCTTGCTGAAAAACTTGCAACGCTCCGCCATGACGGTGAGAAGCTGATCGAACTTGGTGATGGCAGAACACTTGCCTTGCGCACCAAGGTCATGGCCAATGGCTGCACGGTGCAGACAATCTCGGATGTAACGGAGCGACGGAGTTTCGAGAAGAGTCTCGAGCACCAGGCGCTGCATGATCCTCTCACCGGCTTGCCAAACCGCGCATTATTCAACCGCGAACTCGACAGGTTGGTCGACAAAGCGCGAGCGGAGGGCGGCGAGCTTGTCGTCATGCTTCTCGACCTCGACCGCTTCAAGGAAGTCAACGATAATTTCGGACATGCGGTGGGAGACATTCTTCTGGTCGAGATTGCACGACGTCTCGAGAAAGCAATCAGGCGCGGTGACCTGGTTGCGAGACTGGGTGGCGATGAATTCGCCGTGCTGATGTATGGTCCCACGGATGGGACCGGCGACATCAGCCTGGCGACGCGGATCATGAAGAACCTGGCGCAGCCGCTGAAGATGGACGATGTTACCCTGCTTCCCGGCGGAACCATCGGTTATACCGTCTTTCCGAGGGATCAGGCTGACTCGGAAGGGCTGCTCAGGAATGCCGACAAAGCGCTCTATCAGGCCAAGGCAAGAGGCCGAGGCACCTGGAAGGCCTATGAACCGGGTGCCGTTGCGGTGAACGCCGCTCGACGTGGGTAGCGACGCGCTATAAGGGCGCGGCGATCATCAGTTGCATCAGCAACTCCGAAGCGACTACTGCATCCGATCGAAATCAGCCAGCCGGAAGACCAGCCCGCGCGAGTATTTCTGGGGCCGGCGTGATATGTCCGTGCGGTTTGCAGTAGCTTGGGTCGATTGCCCGATAGCCAAGCAGATTGGCGAGCGGCGCCAGGATTCCCAGCGCCACTCGCTGGATCGCGGGCGGCGGCCGGGTGAAGACGATCACGTCGGCAAATTCCCTGGCGATGATTGCCGCCTGAAGCGGCGACGGTCTGCCTTTGCTGTCCACCTTGCCAGCATTGGCCAGTCCGAAGAGCATGCCGATCAGCAGCTCGAAACGGTTCGGGTCAATGTGGTCGGCGCCGTGCGCCCGGTCGACTTCGACCAGGACCTGCGCTTCTTCGGTCTTGCTGCTGTTCCACCAATCATGTGCGACGCCTGGCTCCACCGTGGCGGATTGGCCAGGCCCCAGAGAGAAGGTCTTGCCGGCGATGCGCGCGTCGAGCCGGCCGCTGAAGACGGTGAACCGTTCGATCATGTTCGGGTGGAAGTGCTCGCCGACCACCGCGGCCCCCGGCTGAGCGGTCAAATGAGCGATGCCTGGCCCCTGGCCACGGTCCTCGGTGCCACGCAGGACCACGGCAAATTCGCCGGTCACCTTGTTCTCGTAGACATCCCCACAGCGTGACATGGATCAGCCAGTCGTTTCGGAGCACCAGCCGTCAAAGGCAAGCACCTCGGTGCTAACTCGCACCATACGGCCAAACGGGCTGGTATTTCAACGACCGCTCAAGGAGGCGATCGCTAAACCGCCTGTTCTGGTTTCTTCCATCCCCCGCGCAGTTCCGACTTCAGCGAACGTGCTTGGGCGGTCGTGCATGGGGAAACGGCACGATCGTCACTGGCGCCTTCCGGAATTCGGCGATGGCTATTTCCTCGATCAGGACATCCAGTGCCAGGCTGACGCGCTGGCTTGTTTCGTCGATGCCGCAGAGACGGTTTTGCGCGCACTCCAACAGCTCGCGCGCTGCAGCGAAGTCGCTTCGCATGACAACACCCATTGGTTCTCCCATTGGTTTGGCCGCCGCATGGATATTGTCCGCGCGCTAAATTGAGCGATTGCTAATATACACAGGAGAAGTTTAATCGAATGGCATTGAATGGCGCTGAATCGAACCGTCAGCAGTCCTCCTTCGCCAAGGCTTCGGAGGACACTCCTTCGTCTAGCAAGCCCCGGGTGGCCTGCCACCCGAAGCTCGAAGAGCGAAGGGTGGTGCCCCCGGACGGGATCGAACCGCCGACCTTCGGTTTACAAAACCGCTGCTCTACCAGCTGAGCTACAAGGGCACGGCGCTCCGGTAGCATATTTGCTGCGCCAGTAAAGACAAAACTCCATTTTCGGTTATCGGCCCCGGTGCATCGGCTGCCGGAGAGGGCATCCTGAAAACGGCCCATTCGCTTCCTATATCAGCGGAAGGTGCAATCGCTTGCGCGAGGGTGTCGCATGATCAGACTCATCATCATTCTGCCGCTCGTCGTGGTGGCCTGGCTTCTCCTGGTCAAGCTCATCAAGGACGTGAAGAACGCCAATATCGACTGGACCGGGGTTACCACCATCGTCGGCTTCATCGCGCTCGCCTTCTGGCTGCGCCACATCACCGGCATGGGCTGAAGCGGTGAAAGAGTGAGTAGTCAGTAGTGAATCGCAATGCGTCATGGCACGGCTCTCACTATTCGCTGCTCATTCAAAAACCTTGCCGCGAAAAATCTCCAGTACCCCGAACCTTTTGCCGCGCCGCGACGACTGATCTCCGGAGGCGAATGGTCGCCTCGATCAAAAAGGAGATCATCATGCTCAAGCGCACTCTTACGTCAGGCCTCGTCGCCATCTTCGTTGCCACCGGCGCGCTCGCCGGCACCGTCCAGTCCTCGTCGGCCCACGGCAACCATCATCATCACAAGCACCATCACCACAAGCATCATCACAAGAAGCATCACGGCAAGCACTACTGGTGGTGGCATCAGCACCACAAGCACGGCAAGGTGATCATCTTCCTTTGATCAGGTGGCCCGGTCCGAGAAAGGGCGGCTTCGGCCGCCCTTTTTGCTTCCGGGGTGGCGCTTGCCGCGAGCGGTCAGCGGCAACTCTGGCGACTTGATTTCGTCCGGCTGAGAAAAACCGAAAAAACCTTCGAACCTTTTTCCTTGCCGAAACGACTGATGGTCAAGGGGCGGATGGATCGCCTCTCGCAACGAAGCAAGGAGATCATCATGCGCACTTTCATTTCAGGCCTCATCGCCACCTCCGTCGTCGCCGCCATGCTGGCCGGCACCGTCCAGCCTTCGGCAGCCCATGGCAGTCATCATCACAGGAGACACCTTGGCATCGGCATCGCCGCCGGCGTCGGCGGCTTCCTGCTCGGCACGGCGCTCGCCCAGCCGCGCACCGTCTATATCGAGGAGGAGGGCGGTTCCTGGCATGTCCGCCGCTGCCTCGATCGCTACCAGAGCTACGATCCCTACACCGACACCTATGTCGGCTACGACGGCTATCGCCGCTATTGCCGGCTCTGAGAGGAGGTGGATCGTTTCAGGCAAGGGAAGAAGGGGCACCCACTGCCCCTTTTTCGGCTGTCTGGGTTGCAAAGTTGAACCCGGCACCGCGACCGGTTCCAGCGGGGGCTGTACAGGGATTTTTCGACAGCTTAGTCTGGCGGTGAAGCCACCAAGGGGGAGGGACGCTTGGACGAGCACGAACCCAAGGAAGAGCGGATCGAGACGCTTTTCCGCAACGGCACGGTCACCACCGTCGGCATCCTGCTGGCCTTCTCGCTGGGCTTCATCACGCATTGGGCCGCCAACCCGATCCCTTGGGAAATCTATCACCTGGCAGCCGTCGTGCCGATTTTGATCGGCATTGCCTTGCAGATACGAGCGCTGCGGTTGCTGCTCGACTTAACGTCTCTACAGCGACGCGTCTATGAACGCGCCAACCGCATCTTCATCACCGGCCTCATCTTCACCGCCTGCGGAGTTGGGCTGGCGATGCTGCTTGATTTCTACGACCTATCGACCAAGAGCGCGGTGCCCGGGGCCTAAAGCGCGTCGCATTTGACCGGACTCATGCGCCGCGCTTTAGGTTGTTGTTTTTTATGCATATCGTTATCGCAAAACCGCTGCACACTTTTGCGCGACATGCATTTAGCTCCGACCATCCTGACAGATGTCGCACCATTCGGCGCCGGTCAGCGCTGCCATGCGCTCGACGCCGATCTTTACCGCTGCATTGGTTGCGCCGGCCGCCGGCACGACCTGATCATAGGTGCGCAGCGATACGTCGCAATAGACCGGCAATGGCGAGGCGAGGCCGAAGGGGCAGACGCCGCCAACCGGATGGCCGGTGATCTCAGTCACCTGCTCGGCATCGAGCATGCGCGGCTTGCCGCCGAATGCATCGCGCGATTTGCGGTTGTCGATGCGCGCATCGCCACGGGCGACGACCAGCATGACCCTGTCACCAACGCGCAGGCAGATGGTCTTGGCGATCTGCCCCGGCTCGACGCCATGCGCCTCGGCAGCAAGCGCCACGGTCGCCGAGCTTGTCGGCGTTTCGATCACCTCGATATCGGGGGCATGTTCGGCGAAGAAGGCTTTGACGGACTGGAGGCTCATGCGTCTTTTCGGCTTGCGGAAGATGGACGCAGACTTGGCTGTTGCTGGACGCGTGTCAAGGTGAGCGCGCAGCGCCGATCTCGAAGAGTGAGCCCGGTCCGCCAGCGCGGCTTTGTGATGAAGGGGGCGGCTGGCCGCCGATCATCCTGGTTATTTCCGTTGCGGCTTCGCGCACCAGCGGGCCGATCTCGGCCAATCGCTCCGGCGTCACCCGCACCGTCGGCCCCGAGACTGAAACGCCGCCGATCGGCTCGCCGAACTCGTTGAAGATGACGGCGGCCACGCAGCGCATGCCCGGGTGCCGCTCCTCATCGTCGACCGACCAGCCGCGCAGCTTGATCCTCACCAGGTCGTGCGCCAGCGCCGAGATGTCGGAAAGCGTGTTTTCGGTGAAGCGCTCCAGCCCGGCCTTGCGCAGGATGGTGGCGACACGTTCGGGGTCGAGATGCGCCAGCACCGCCTTGCCGATACCCGACGCATGGAAGGAACTGCGCGTGCCCGGCCGGAAGAAGGCGCGGATCGCCTGATGCGTCTCGACCTGGCTGACGAAGACGACGCAATCGTCCTCGGCGACGCCGAGATTGGCGGTCTCGCCGGTCTTCTCCATCAGTTCCTGCATGACGATGCGGGCGCGATCGACCAGCTTGCGGCGGCGCAGGAACGCCGCGCCCATGCGGTAGGTCTCGACTCCGATCGACCAGAGCTGGTCGGTGCCGTCGAATTCGACCATGCCGTGGTTTTCCAGCGTCGTCAGCATGCGATAGGCGGTGGACGCCGCCAGGCCGGAACTGGCGGCGATCTCGCTCAGCGACAGGCCGCTGCCTTCGGCGACGATGGCAAGGATGCGCAGCGCCCGGTCAAGCGACTGCACGGAGGTGGCCTCGGCGGGGCCATTGAAGGAGCGCGGCCGGCCACGCTGACGTTTTTCGCTCGTTTCCATGGTGCCATTGTCGCCAAATCCCGCGAAACACGCAATGAAAAAGTTTTTCATTAGCCAGAGAGGTCGACTTCTGGAAAACGAAAAGCGCAATAAAATCAGCATATAGCGTCATTTTTCTAGAAATGAAAAAATATTCTGAAAAAATTGAAAAATGGCGGGAATGCTGCCATTCTTTGCCATCAACACATTTGCGGAGGCTTGCTATGGCCAGGATGCGCGCTGTCGACGCTGCGGTTCTCGTTCTCGAAAAGGAAGGCATTTCCTGTGCCTTTGGTGTGCCCGGTGCGGCGATAAACCCGCTTTATTCGGCGCTGAAGGCAAGGGGCTCGATCCGCCATATCCTCGCCCGTCATGTCGAGGCCGCTTCGCATATGGCCGAAGGCTATACGCGGGCCAAAGCAGGCAATATCGGCCTGTGCATCGGCACCTCCGGACCGGCCGGCACCGACATGATCACCGGGCTCTATTCGGCCGCGGCGGATTCGATTCCCATCCTCTGCATCACCGGCCAGGCGCCGCGGGCGCGGCTGAACAAGGAGGATTTCCAGGCCGTCGACATCGCCGCGATCGCAGCACCCGTCGCCAAATGGGCCGTTACCGTCATGGAGCCCTATCTGGTGCCGATGGCGCTGCAGAAGGCGTTCCACCTGATGCGCTCATCGCGCCCGGGACCGGTCCTCGTCGATCTGCCGGTCGACGTGCAACTCGCCGAGATCGAGTTCGACATCGATGCCTATGAGCCGTTGGCGCCGTTCAAGCCAGCAATGACGCGTGCCCAGGCCGAAAAGGCGCTGACGATGCTCAACGCGGCCGAAAAGCCGCTGATCGTCGCCGGTGGCGGTATCATCAATGCCGACGCGTCCGATCTCTTGATCGAATTCGCCGAGATTACCGGCGTGCCGGTTATTCCGACGCTGATGGGCTGGGGCGCGATTCCCGACGACCACCGGCTGATGGCCGGCATGTGCGGATTGCAGACCTCGCACCGCTACGGCAATGCGACAATGCTCGAAGCCGATTTCGTCTTCGGCATCGGCAACCGCTGGGCCAACCGTCACACCGGTTCGGTCGACGTCTACACCAAGGGGAAGAAATTCATCCATGTCGACATCGAGCCCACGCAAATAGGCCGTGTCTTCGCGCCGGATCTCGGCGTCGTCTCGGATGCGGGCGCTGCACTGAAGATGCTGCTCGACGTTGCCACCGAATGGAAGACGGCGGGCAAGCTGCGCGACTGGTCGGGCTGGGCGAAGGAATGCCAGGGCCGCAAGAGGACGATGAAACGCAAGACGCATTTCGACCAGGTGCCGCTGAAGCCGCAGCGCGTCTATGAGGAGATGAACAAGGCGTTCGGTCGCGACACCACCTATGTCACCACGATCGGCCTCTCGCAGATCGCCGGCGCGCAATTCCTGCATGTTTACAAGCCGCGCAACTGGATCAATTGCGGCCAGGCCGGCCCTCTCGGCTGGACGCTGCCGGCGGCGCTCGGTGTCCGCGCCGCCGACCCGGACCGTACCATCGTGGCGCTGTCCGGCGACTATGATTTCCAGTTCATGATCGAGGAACTGGCCGCCGGCGCGCAGCACAAACTGCCTTACATCCACGTCGTCGTGAACAATGCCTATCTCGGCCTGATCCGCCAGGCGCAGCGTGGCTTTTCGATGGATTTCGAGGTCAGCCTTGCCTTCGAGAATGTCAACCGTAAGGACGATCCCGAGGCCGGCTATGGCGTTGACCATATCGCCGTCGCCGAGGCGATGGGCTGCAAGGCGGTCAGGGTGCGCAAGCCGGAAGAGTTCGCCGGCGCCTTCAAGCAGGCGCAGCGGCTGATGAAGGAATATCAGGTTCCGGTCGTGCTGGAATTCATCCTCGAACGCGTCACCAACATTTCGATGGGCACGGAAATCGACAAGATCACCGAGTTCGAGGAACTTGCCGAAAGCCACGAGGATGCGCCGACAGCGATCGTTCTCTTGGATTAAGCTCGGCGAGAACAGGGAGAAAAAGAATGCCGCGTTTTTCAGCCAATCTTTCGATGCTCTTTGGCGAGCACGATTTCCTCGATCGCTTCGAGGCGGCCGCCCGCGCCGGTTTCAAGGGCGTCGAATATATCGGCCCTTATGACCATGCACCCGAGGTTGTTGCCGCCCGGCTTAAGAAGAACGGCCTCAGCCAAGTGCTGTTCAACCTGCCGCTTGGCGACTGGGGCAAGGGTGAGCGCGGCATCGCCCTGCTGCCGGATCGTGTGCCGGAATTCCGGCAAGGCGTCGCCAAGGCGATTACTTACGCACATGCACTGGGCTGCGAGCAGGTCAACTGCCTCGCCGGCATCGCACCGCAGGGCGCCGACCGTATGGTGCTGGAAAACGTCTTTGCGGAGAACCTCGCTTTCGCGGCCGAGAAGCTGGAACAGGCCGGCATCAGGCTGTTGATCGAGCCGGTCAACACGCGCGACATTCCGGGCTTTTTTCTCAACCACTCGGACCAGGCATTGGCACTGATCGACCGCATCGGATCGAAAAACCTGTTCCTGCAATACGACATCTATCACATGCAGATCATGGAGGGGGATCTCGCCCGTACCATCGAAGCAAACCTCGGCCGCATCGCCCATATCCAGCTTGCGGACAATCCCGGCCGCCACGAGCCGGGGACGGGCGAGATCAACTATCCCTTCCTCTACGAGCATATCGACCGCATCGGCTATTCCGGCTGGATCGGCGCGGAATACAAGCCGAAGGCGGGCACCGAGGCAGGGCTTGGGTGGTTCAGGGAGTTGGCCGGGCAGGGGAGCGCGGCGGCATAGCACCCCAGGCCCCTTCACACAGTTACTTGGAGAAACAACAATGGAAACCATCGGCTTCATCGGCTTCGGCATCATGGGCGCGCCGATGGCGGGGCACTTGCTGGATGCCGGCTATCCCATCGTCGCCAGCGGCCATCGCTCGAAGCCGCCGGCCGATCTCATTGCCAAGGGCCTCAGGACCGTCACCGGCCATGATGCCGTGGCCAAAGCCGCCGACATCATCATCACCATGGTTCCCGATACGCCGCAGGTGGCCGAAGTGCTGTTCGGTGACAACGGCGTTGCGTCCGGGCTGACCAAGGGCAAGCTGGTGATCGACATGAGCTCGATCTCGCCGATCGAGACCAAGGTTTTTGCCAAGAAGATCAACGATCTGGGCTGCGACTATCTCGATGCGCCGGTGTCGGGCGGCGAGGTCGGCGCCAAGGCTGCCTCGCTAACCATCATGGTCGGCGGCGAGGAGAAGGCCTTCGAACGCGCCAAGCCCGTCTTCGAAAAGATGGGCAAGAACATCACCTTGGTTGGCCCGAACGGCGTCGGGCAGACCACCAAGGTCGCCAACCAGATCGTCGTCGCGCTGACCATCGAGGCCGTCGCCGAAGCCCTTGTTTTTGCGTCAAAAGCCGGTGCAGACCCGGCCAAGGTGCGTCAGGCACTGATGGGCGGATTGGCGGCCTCGCGCATCCTTGAAGTGCATGGTGAGCGCATGGTCAAGCGCACATTCGCGCCCGGCTTCCGCATCGAGCTGCACCAGAAGGATCTTAATCTCGCGCTGGAAGGGGCAAAGGCGCTTGGCGTAGCACTACCCAACACCTCGACGACGCAGCAACTGTTCAACTCCTGTGCGGCCAAAGGTGGCGCCAAGGAGGATCATTCGGCACTGGTGAGGGCGCTGGAGCGGATGGCGGGGCATGAAGTGGGTGAATGTGGGTGAATAGTGAATAGGAAGGCGTCCTAACCATTCACCATTGACTATTCACCATTCACTCTTTCAAAAACTTCCTTGCCGCATACAGGCTCACCGCTGCCGCATTCGACACGTTGAGCGAGCGGATGGCGCCGGGCATGTCGAGGCGGGCGAGTGTCGTCACCGTTTCGCGAGTCTTCTGGCGCAGGCCCTTGCCTTCCGCGCCTAGCACCAGTGCGATCTTGTCGCCGGAAAAGCTCTTTTCGAGTTCCGCCGGTCCGTCCGAATCGAGCCCGATGGTCTGGAAGCCGGCTTCGTGCAACTGGCCAAGCGCATCGGCGAGGTTCTTCACCTCGATCTGATCGATATGCTCCAGCGCGCCAGAGGCCGATTTCGCCAGCACGCCGGATTCCTGCGGGCTGTGGCGTGCCGTAGTGATCAGCGCGCCGGCGCCGAAAGCCACAGCCGAGCGCAGGATCGCGCCGACATTGTGCGGATCGGTGACCTGGTCGAGCACCAGCACCAGGCGGGTGTCGCCGAGCGCATCCAGGCGCTTCGGCTTCAGCGGCTCGGCCTCGACCAGCACGCCCTGATGCACGGCATCCGAACCGGTGATCCTGTCGATATCCCTGGGCTCGACCAGCTCGGCCTTGAAGGGCAAGGCGGCAAGGTCGGCGATCGCCAGCCGCTCGGCCGCGTTGCGCGTCACCAGCATGCTTCTGATCTTGCGGCGCGGATTGTCGAGCGCCGCCCGCACCGTGTGCAGGCCGTAGAGCCGCACCAGCCCGTCGCCAACGCTCTCGCCCGGCGGCACCGGTTGACGCGGCCGGAACGCCGGGGCGCCGGCCTTCTCGTCGCGATGGGCGCGGCGCAGCTTGGCGTAGTGGGTGTCTTTCGGGGTGCCGGTCTTGTTGCTCATGGCTGGCTTCTATAACCGCCTCTTTCGGCTAAGGATATGGCACGTCGCCTCGGATGCTGGACAACAGCGAAAAAGCCTGGCTGCGCGGTTGACACCCAATGGCCTTGCCGCCATAAGGCGCTTCGCTGATTTCGGAGAAAACCAGAGATTTCCTCCCTGATCGGCGAGAATGCCTCGTTGCAAGGCTTCGACGGCAGGCTGGAGAGGTGCCCGAGTGGTTAAAGGGGACGGACTGTAAATCCGTTGGCTTAGCCTACGTTGGTTCGAATCCAACCCTCTCCACCACTGCCAGCCCGTAGGCCTTGAAATGATGCGGGTATAGCTCAGTGGTAGAGCAGCAGCCTTCCAAGCTGAATATGCGGGTTCGATTCCCGCTACCCGCTCCAAATATCTCTTTGAAATCGCTAACAAAATCGCTTTCCTGAAAATGCGCCGTGTCACTGCGTGTCACTGCCGTGTCACGACCGCAGTTTGGCCCTGGCGTCGGCGACCTTGCGGTTGTTGTCGAGATCGCCGTTTCGCACATAGCCTTGCGTGGTCTTGGCCGTCGTGTGCCCGGCCATCTTGCGCGCCGATTCGAGGTCGGTGGCGATCTCGGCTTCTGAAATCGCGCCGGCTCTTGTGTCCATCGACCAGATGCTTTCGGGCACCTTCGCCGCGGTGGCGATCTCGCGCCAGTCGGTGGCGTAATAGTTTTCCCGATAGGGCAGGCTGGTGACTTCCGAGACGACCAGCGGGCCGAAGGCCGGCAGTTTTATGCGCTTCAGCACCATCTGCACCAAAGGGCATTTGCTGAGATCGTGCTCGGTCGCCGCCTTGTTCTTGGCCGTGATCGGCACCGTCAGGACGTGATCGGCGGAGATGTCGGCCACCGTCAGGCCGCGCCACTTGGTGTTGCCGCGCACGATGCCGCCGGCGTCGCCGTCAGCGAGCGGAAGCCATTCGCCGATAATGTGGATGCGGCGCAGCGCCGTGTCCCACTGCAGGGCCTGCGTCAGCGCGATCGACGGCCGGTTCTTCCTGATCGCCATGGCGCAGACCAGCAGTGCATGCCGGTATTCCATCTTGACGCGGCGCGGCTCCGGCGTCGCGAACTCCATCAGCGACAGTATCTCGCGTGCCTGGGCGCAGCCGGCCAGGCGTTCGGTGGTGCCGAAGGACAGCACCGAGCGCAGCTTGCGGATGGCGCCGTGCGCCCGGCGCGCGCGGCCCTTGCTGCCCCATTGCTCGAACCAGCGGCGGAAGTCGGAACCGACCAGGTTGGCTATCCGCCGCTTGCCGACCGTGTCGCGGATGAGCTTCAGCGACGGATCATAGTCGCGGATCCTGGTCGCGTGCTTCAGCGCCTTGTAGGGCGATTGCGGGTGCGTCCGGTAGACCATGACGGCCGAGGCGACCGAGCCGTCATATTCGGCACTCTTGCCCCGGTGGTCGAGGTCCGCCAGCAGCTCGTCGGTCCATGTGCGGCAAAGCTTCGCCACCGCGTCGTCAGGTGTGGCGAGTTCGGGATGCGCGATCATGGCGCCGGCGATGGCTTCGTCCGTGATCGGGCGCGGTTCGAGCGCACCAGGCGCGCTTTTGCAGGCGCGCTGCGGCACCCAGTAATGGGCGCGGCTGCCGTCCGCCCTTGGCCGGTATTTGTAGCCCGGCCGGTCCTTTCTCTGTTCAGTCACCGAAGTTTTCCTCTCCATCCACGGCGGCGGGAGTGCCGCCGATGCGCGGATGAGAGTCCAAACCGGCGCGCCGGTCAAAGAAAACTTCGACCGAACGGCGATCGGTCTTGTTGACCAGCGCGTCGCGCGGCGGAAAAAACCGGGTGGCGCGAAGGCGATCGAGCGCCCGCTCGGACAGGCCGAACCATTGCCGCAGCTCCTGGTCGGTCATGAAGCGAGGCACGATTCGGCCGTCGTCGATCACGGCTTGTCCCCGCGATTGGCGATTTCGAGCAGCACGTCGGCGTGGCATGGCGCATCCAGCTTGCACCAGCATGCGAGGTTCTTGCCGCGCAGATCACGCTGGATAAGGCGAAAGGCAGGTGGAGGCCCTTTTGGCCTCGGTAGAAACGCTGCTATAAGTTCGTTGACCTTGCCGCCCGTCAGCCACCGGCGGAAGAGGTCAACTGAGGCTGTAGCTCGGTCAATCCGGTCTTCGCCGTCAAGCCCAAGCGGGACACATTCCATCGCTACGCCTTCGCTGTCGGCGACGAATGGATTTCCCCATTTCGTGCTGCGATCAACCTTCACCGTGTTCTGCGGCATGCGCCAGCCCTTGCGGCGCGAAAGCTGGATGCGCTTCGGGCTCAAAGCAGCTTCCTTTGCGATCGGGCAGGGCGGGAGCAATCCTCGCAGGTGTGATGCCATTCGCCGGCGACCTTGGTGATGACGAAGCCTTCGCGGCGCGCGTCGGACACCATCACGTCGAACTCGTCGGCCTGATAGGTTCGGGTCTGCGATGCGCCGCATTCGCAGACGATCTGCTGGCGGCCGGCGTGCTTCTCGATCATGGCTGCACCGCATCATCCAGGATGCCCTTCATCGTCCGGTCGTAGCCAACCTTCATATGGTTGAGCATCTGGCGGCGGACCTCGGGCATGCCCTTTGCTGTGAAAGCCTGGGCGTTGACGGTGGCCAGCGCCGAACCGATGGCGCTCCATAGCTCGATGACAACCTGATTTGGTGGCATCTCGAAGCGGGTTTCGGCGGTGTTCGCAGCCTCGATCATGCCGACCGATACGCGCTCGAAACAGAATGCCCACACCTTCTGTTCAACGGTCAGAAAAGACTGGTCCTGACTCCAGTCGACCACTTCCTTGAATTGCTCATAGCCGCGCGCAAAGCCCGGTTCGAGCACATCGCTGAGTGAGCGCTGCTTTGGCATCTTCGGCATCAAGCGCTCCCGCCAAGCGTTTGCGGGCGCGTGACCTCCACTGCAACGTCGTCGTTATCCTCGCTGGCCGCCCAGCGAACGCGATCGATGATGCTGCCAAGGATGTCCTCGCCCTCGTCGCCCGAGAAACCGCGTGCCAGGTTCTCGACCATGTTGCCGATCACCCGACAGCCGCCATCCAGCAGGATGTCGGCGCTGGTTCCGGCATTCATCTCATCGGCAACGAAGAGAGCGAACCGGATAAGGACTTCGCTGGCTCGGGCCTGACAGGCCAGAACAGGATGCGCAGTGGCCTGATCAGCGCAGATGGCGCCAAAGGTTTCGCGCAACCGCTTCTCGAAGGCGTCGCGATCGATGTGGCCGTTGAAATGGTCAGCCATTGCCGTCACCCCGCTTCGGCTTGATCGAGAAGTCGGTGCGGCGCTCGTCGAGATAGGCGGTGCCGCTCTCCTTCATGGCGTCGTCGATGACCTTCATCGCCGCGGCGTGGTTTTCGGCACCGAAGAACATCATCTTCACCGGCACGCCGACCCTGGTCAGGTCGAAATGGTGCGTCTTGCCGTCCTTCATGTACTCCCATGCGCCGGACGGAACGCCGACGAGCAATATCGGAACGCCGTCACCCTGGCCGGTCGGGGACACTGCAAAGACCAGCTTCTCTTCGAGGTTTCCCATCAGCTGCCTACTTTCTCTTGGGTGCCCTGCCAGACGAACTCGCCATCCTGGCCGACGGGAAAGTGCACCCGGCAGGCGCAACAGAACGTGCCACTGTAGAAGTGCGGGTCGCGGGCATAGGTCTCCGCCAGGGACTGCCCCATGGTGGTGTCGCTGCCGCATTTGAGGTGTGTATAGGTGCGCCGCACCGGCCGGACGAAGCCCTTGGCGCGTTCTTCCTCGGCGAGCACGACATAGGCTTTCTGCTGGCCGGTCGCGGGATTGATCTCGCGATGGTCGGGCGTGACCGGCGACCCATCGGTCAGCGTCTTGCGCGGGGTGTCAGCCATTGTTCTGATCCTTGTTCCTTTCGGCGGCGAAGCGTTCGATGGCGCGGTGAATGCTTGCCTCGCACAGGCCGGATGCGACGGCCGGCGCCAGTTCGTAGTGGCGGTGTAGAACTTCCATCATCCCGAACTGGCAGCTCTCGAAGAGCACCATCAGTTCGGAATAGGTCGCGCCGCCTTTGATGGCGGGGCCGATGACGTCGCGGACGAATCGACCGGACAGGAGATCGTGGAGTTCACTCGCCCTGCTCATGGCCGTTCGCCTTTCAGCACCGGGCCGAGCGCCCCGAGCTGGTCGGCGGTGAAGTCGTTCTGCCGTGTCACGCATGCGGCGAGTAGCAGTGCGCCGATAGTCAGGGTGGCGACCATCAGGGCGATCAGCACGCCATGGGCGCGCTCGCGCTCCTGGCCGGCCTCGGCGCAGTCGTCGCCGCACATGCATTCGGGAAAGCGGTGGCAGACGAGACGCATGCTGCCGTCCGGCGGCACGCTCATCGGCTCAAGGTCGAACGTGTGCTCGAGGTGGTCGAGCGGGGCACGGTCGGCCACCTCGCGCGTCGCCGATCGGTTGAGCCGCGCGTTCATCAGCGCAAGATATTGATGGCGCCGACGATCGCGGCGAGCACGATGAAGGCGATCAGCAGTCGCGCGGGAAAATCCCACTGCGGCCTCGTCGGACAAAGCAGATGCTGGTCGGCGGGACTGTCGAACATTTGCTCGATGCGGTCGAGGCGATGGTGTGTGTTCATGACGGTATCCCCATCCAACAGGTGCAGAAGGTCAGGCCGAACATCAGGCTGACGGCGAAGGCGAGCGTGGTCGGCGGATATTTGTCGTCGCCGGCGAGCTTCACCTTGGTGATGATGCCGATGCGCCGGCGCTCGGCGATCTTTCTGGCCTCGATTGCGGTTTCGGCGTCGACTTGGACCTTGGTCCCGTCGGCATAGTGAATGCGGAACGTCGGCATCAGCGTTGCTCCTGAAGTTCAGCGAGGATTTGCGACGGCTTGCGGCCGGCCTTGAGTTGCAAGGCGACCCAGTTGAACACCTTGGGGTCGGCCTCGGCCAAAGTGATGAGGCGTTCAGCGACCGACCGCATGGCAGTCAGCCCTGCTGGCGGACGGCGCGGGAGCGGGCGAGGTTGGACGCCTCCGGGCCGTGCTGGTCGATCTGTTCAAGGGTGAAGTCGGAATGCTCGAACAGCGATTCCTTGGTGACGGCGGTGCCGTTCATGCCCATTTCGAGCATCTTGTCGGCCATGCGCTCGACAACTTGACGTTCGACGGGCGGCGGCGTGGTCAACGCGCCGATGGGCGGATGCGGCTGATAATTGATCATTGGTCGGCCTCCATCGCGAGATTGCGAATGGTGGCAAACTTAAGTGTGGCTTAATTTTAAGTCAAGCTGAAAATCAGTGACACTGAAAATCCTGGCTCGGCCGCGCTAGGGGCGTTTCTTGGTCGAGCGCCTGGCTACGATGTCCACGGCCTCCGCGGCAAGGCCAAGCAGCTTCGCGCGTTCCTCGGCATTGAGCTTGACCAGGAAGGGCTGGAGGAGTCCGGCAAGCTGCAGCAGGTCGGAATCGAATGTTCGCTCCAGCCTTTCGATGATTTCGCGATTGAGACTGTTGCGCCCTCGCGCGGCTTGCAACTGCGCCTTCAACTCTGGCGGCAATCTAAGATGGAAGCTGGGCGGATCGGGCTGTGACATGCCCGACTTATGGCCGAAACAGGATGGTACTGAAATCGTTCCAGTTTGGACGAAAGCGGCACTATTCATCCCCGCTATTCACAGGCGATTGTTACAGGTTGAAATATTCTGTTAATGCGTCGCGAAGGGTTGTACTCGTACCAAATTGAGACACAAGCCGATCCAAAAAATGACGTTGACAGGCGAACAGGAAATGGTTCCTATTTCCCTGCCGCTCGGGACGGGAAGGAAGCCATGATCACGTACTCGCCGCGCGAAAGGCTGCGTAACGAAGAGACCGTCGGGAAGTTACGGGATCTGATTTCCGGCGTCTGGCCCATGGACCCGGCAAAGCGGATCGAACGCGACGCCGCGTCAATCGCTACTGCGATGGCGTCGATACATGGCGGGACGTGGCGGGTTCAGATCGATCATCTCGCAGGGCTTGTTGTGATTGTGCGGCATTAGCCTGCTGGAATCCCTCGATGACTGAAAGAAGCGCGGTGATGTTTTCCGGCTTCAAACCTTCGATCCGCCCAAGCACTTTGCGCACCTCGTCGGCGCCGCGTATCGGCAAGGCGTCGACCTTGCCAGGTTCCCACAAGAGAAGATCGCCCGGCCGGCAATCCAGCGCCCGCGCAAGCGCCACCAGGGTCGAATCGCTAAATCCCTGTTTTCCGTTCTCAAGCTGAGAAATCGACGAGGCCGTCAGGTTGACCTTCTCGGCGAGGGTTTCCTGATTGAAGCCGCGATACTTTCGCCATTCGCGGAAGAAATAGGTCGGCGGCGCTTCATCTGATGGGTTCTGTGCCATGCTGAAATTATTGCGCATCTGCTAAAATGGCTCCATTCGGCCATGCTGAAAAAATAAGCTTGACTGAAATTCAGTGTGGCTTAAGTTACGCCGCATGGAGAAGTTGCTAACATTCCTCGATGAAGAACGCGGGCGGCGCATCGCGCTGGCTGCTCATCTTGGTATTTCGCCTTCAGCGATTTCGATGTGGACCCGTGTCCCGACCGACCACCTCGGCAAAATCGAAGACTTCACAGGTATCCCTCGCGACCAGCTGCGCCCTGACATCTTCGGGGTCGCCGCATGACACATCTCCTCGCCGCCGGCGATTTCACCGACCGCCTGGTCCCCCGTTATCCCACCGCTCCCTCCCAGGAGACGCGGCCTGCCGCCGAAGCTGAAACTCTCCCGGCTTCGGCGGCATTTTCTCATTTCACCGAATCCTGTCCGGTTTCGCCCCCCGTTGACGGACAGGATCTGACCGCGCCGGCTCCCCCCGCCAAGGAATGTGCCGGCGCGGTCAGCGTCTCTCGCATCAGCGACGCGATTCATTTGCCCGACCACGCCATGGTGCTGGTGCGGGCGATCTCCGCCTATGAGAACTGCAGCAACGAACACGCCGTGATGCTGGCGCTCGCCAGCTATGGCAAAAGCATCGGCGCAGGTCCGCTGGCGCGTGCGATTTTCGATCTCAGCGATGAGGGCGGACCATGAGAACATCTTGCTGCGGGCCTCCGTGAAGTGACGCTCGCACACTGAATCCGAATTCTCTTTCCCGCCATGGGAAACGACGCCGGGATTTCCCGGCGCGGGAAACCTTTTGTGCCGAGGAGGCCGACATCATGGTTCCGAATGCGAATGCCCGCCATTTCCTGCTCAAGGCCAAGCAGCGCGACCTGATCGCCGCTGCCGGCGGAATCGAACGCGCCGCCGATGTCTGCTCCTACGGCAAGTCGACGGTCGGCCGCTGGGCCAACACCGACAGCCCGGAACTGATGCCGCTCGACGCGATCTTCGCGCTCGAGGAGGAGACCGGGCGCTTCGACATGAGCGAGGCGATCGGATCGGCTCGCGGCCGGCGCTTTGCCGACGTCGAGGCTGTCGCCGCCAATGGATCGGTGATGTCCGCGCATGCCGAGACGGTGGTGCGCATGGGCGAACTGATGACCGAAGGCGCGCTCGCCTTCGCCGACGGGCAACTGACGCCGGCCGAAAGCTCCCGGATCGATCGCGCGCTGTCCAAAGTCGAGGCCGGCATCGGCGACTATCGCAAGATCCTTGCCGGCGCGAAGGCATCCGGCGGGCTGAAGGTGGTCGGCGAGTGATGGCGTCGAACCTTTCCAGCGGCTACACGCCAGAAGAGATCGACGCGATTGCCTTATGGCTGCGCGACGGCCAATCGGCTGCCGCTATCGCCAACCGCCTGTCCAAGCAGCGAAAGGCGCCCGTCTCGCGCAATGCCATCATCGGCGTTGTCCATCGCAACAAGCGGCTTGCCGCGATCGGATTGAGCGGAGGATCCGGCCAGCCGGTGAAGGGCTCGACAGGGCCGCGCGCGCCCTCGGTGCCTCGGATGCAGAAGCCTGTCCAGCATCTGCGCGCCGGCAACATCCGCGGCAAGAAAGAGGGCAGGGCACACGATCCTGTGTTCTCTGCGCCCGCACCGAAGCCTGTCGACGACGGCATCAGCCCACACGTCTATGACGCGACCGCGCGGCACGTTCCGCTTGTCGACCTCCGCAATGGCGAGTGCCGCTTCGCGGTAAATGATGCCGCTCTCGGCGAACAGCATCTGTTCTGCGGCAAGGCTGCCGGCTTCGGCTCCTACTGCCCGCACCATGCGCGCCGTGCCGGCGTGCGGCCTGTCTTCATCGCGGAGGCGGCATGAACCAGCGGCACGACGGACTTTCATGCCTGGCGTGCGCCAAGTCGATCCCCGAAGGCACGCCGACCTATCCTGACGTGTCGGGAACTCTCTGCGCGGAATGCGCGCCAACCTACGCAATGCTTTTGGAAGAAACTGAGCCATGTGGCTTCGTCAACCTGGACGATGAAAGCCCGCTGTCGGCCGATCGCCGGCGCGAAATCTACGACGCTCACATAGCAGCCGGCGGCAAGCCGAGCGACAGCATGGCGAGGGTCGACTGATGACCCTGCTGCTCACGCGCCGCGAGATCATCCGCGCCAAGATCGCCGCGAACATCCAGATCGTCGACACCGGGTATGAGACACCCTGCCATCTCTGGGTCGGGCCGGATTCCGGCGCAGGCCGTGGCGGCGATTATCCGCGCATGACACTGGACGGGCAGACGGTCGCCGTTCACCGCGTCAGCTTCACCAACGAACACGGTTACATCCCCGGAAAGAAGCAGCTCGATCACAAGTGCCGCACGCGCCGCTGCGTGCGCGACGATCATCTGGAGATGGTGACCCATAAGCAAAACCAGAAGCGCCGCGACCAGGCGCGCGGCGTCGTTGCCAAGCGCAAACGCCGGCGGAAGGCGGTGGCGAAGTGAGCGACTTGTTGCCGCATCCGCTGGCCGAACTGTTTCCGATGCTGCCGGAGGCAGAGATCGCGCTGCTGGCCGACGACATCTGCACCAACGGGCTTAACCATCCGATCGTGCTTTACGAGGGCAAGATCCTCGACGGTCGCAACCGGCTTGCCGCCTGCGAGTTCGGCCAGCTTGAGCCGTCCTTCGTCGACTATGCAGGCGATGATCCGCTCGGCTTCGTGCTGTCAGAAAACCTGCGGCGCCGACACCTGACCGAAAGCCAGCGGGCCATGGTGGCGGCGCAGATCGTCGACTGGGAAGTCGGCTTCAACCAGCATTCCGGGGGTGCAAATTTGCCCGCCCACAAGGCGGCCGAAAGGCTGTCGATTTCCGAGCGGGCGGTGAAGGCGGCCAAGCGCATCCGCGACCATGGCGCTGTCGAACTGGTGCAGGCGATCCGCGACGGCCGGGTCTCTGTGCATGCCGGCGAGGCGCTGTCCGACCTAGCGCTGGAAGCGCAGCGCGAGGTGCTGGCGCGTGAAGAAAAGCAGATCGTGGCACGGGCGAAAGAGATCCGCGCCGAACGGCAGCGGTTGCGCCACACGGTGCGCGTCGCGCATCTCGACATGGTTGCCACGCGCGGACAGGCGACGGCGCCGGTGTGGTGGAAGGCGGGCCAGAGCGGACCGACCTATCCGATCATTTATGCCGATCCGCCGTGGAAGTTCCTTGTCCATTCGGAAGTGACCGGGCGTGAGAAGAGCGCGGAAAATCATTATCCGACGATGGACCTGCCGGCGATCCTCGAGCTCGGCAGCCCGGCGGCGAAGAACGCCGCGCTGTTCCTGTGGGTGACCGACCTCGCCAACGGCCTGGCGTGCATGCAGGCATGGGGCTTTGCGTTCAAATCGTTCTGGGGCTGGGAGAAGCAATATCCCGGCCGACAACTCGGGACCGGCTACTGGTCGTTCGACAATCTGGAACTGCTGCTGATCGGCACGCGCGGCGACTTTCCGGCGCCGCTGCCCGGCACGCAACCGCAGAAGCTGACCGCGCATCCCGTCGCCGAGCACAGCGCAAAGCCGGACTTCTTCGCCGAGCAGATCGAGAGGCTTTGGCCCGGCGTGCCGCGGCTGGAGATGTTCTGCCGCTCGCCGCGCCCCGGCTGGGATGCGTGGGGGTTTGAGACGGGTGAGGCTGAGCAGCAGGTTCCGAAAGAGGCATGGGATGCCCTGGAGGCTGCTGAAAAGAGCCTTGCCAGGTTGAAGCGCGGCCGACCGCGCAAGGCGGTGCCGGCATGAGCACGCTAGAACGGAATTTCATCCTCGAGTTCGGTTTCCAAGAAAACAGAGAGCCAATCAACCTCGTTTTCCGCGCGGGGCTCTTCGCCTTTGATGAAGTAATTGCCCGACTCTCTGAGGTCTCCAAGCTCATACTTGCCCTCAAAAACAGAGTTCGAAAAATTGCAGTTCTCGAAGGTGTGCGAGGTAAAAAGTTTTTTGTACACACGCTTTATCTCGCACGCGACAAAGGTACATCGCGAAAAGCTATTGTCGAGAACGCCTACCTTTCCGAACGACACATTGAGGTCGTTGAACATCCACTTTGTCTTAGAATCTTTTTCTTGGCTCCAGAAAGTATCCGGGTCGATTCTACCGCGCTGATACACTACCCGGCGAACACCGAAGACCGGCAACCAAGCATCACTCAGGGTAGCCACATCGTCCTCCGGATACGAAAAAGTAAGCGATCTTCCGGCACGGCGGCCCAATTTGGCACCGGCGTACAGGGCACCCGAAGCCGCTTGAAACACCGCAGATCTGTGGCTTTCAGGAAACTCGGACTGGATGAAGTCCGCCACGAGGTTCATGGCCTCGATCGAGAATTTTGGATTGGGCGATGTGATAACGGCTTGGAGTGTCGCTATGCCAGCGTTTGCATAGCCCGGCTTGGCATCAGCCAGCAATTCTGCGCCTTTTTGAAGAAGTGTTGCGAGATTATTCTCCTCGGTTACGGCGATTTGCGCGGAGAGTTTGTCCAGTTGTTTGCGCTGGGCATCAACCTGCTGCGTTGCCAACAGACCGCGCCAGACAACCGTGCAAAATGTTATCAAGCCGGCGCCTATCAGTCCAAGTTTGTATACTATATCGATGCGGATACCGATTGCGGCGGTGTCCCCCGCAAACAATGCGATCAGCGTCCCGATAGCCACGCTGAAAAAGACCAGAACAGCGACGATGACCGCGATCTGAAACCAAAGATCGTCGCGGCGCAACATTTCATCGAACTTATTCATTATGCCCTCCCCAGCCGAAACATAAGTAGTTCGCTCGGGAATTGCCAAGGCCTTTATTCTGCGGAGGCCGCATGACCTCCGATCCCTCCATCCTCGGCGCCATGGCGCGCCTGCGCAAGGCGCTGGAAAAGCGCATGCGCATGGACGATCGCGCCGAAGAGCTAGAGCGGCGCGAAGGCGGACGGCCGATCCGTTCCGGCACTCTGGCCGCGTATGACACCGCGCTGCTCGGCCGGAAGCTGCGGCCGATGCTGGAGTTCGACGGGCGCGGCTGGCGCGCTCTGGCCGACGAGATCGGCGTGACCTCGCCGGACCTGTCGCGTGTCATGGCCGGGCAGGACATCGCGGCGGGCAAGGTGTTCGCCATCTGCGACTGGGCTGGGCTCGATGCCCGCGCCTTCTATCGGCCGCCGCTCGGCGCGCCGCCACCGCGTAAGCGCCCTCGCCAGACGGGGCGGTCGCCGCGCGTGTTTCACGGGAAAAGCACTGAAACAGGGGTTCGGGCATGACGCATTCGAACGATGCGCTCGACCCTTTCGTGCGCCGCATGCGCGATGCGGAAAGCGATGCCGCACGCGCGGCGGTGCTGCTGGAAGCTCCGGTGTTCACGCTGATGCGCTGGCGCCAGGTGTTCGACCTGCACTGCCGCCGCGCCGCGTTCGGCGAAGGAGCCGACTATCTGGCGGCGCTGGCCGAAACGCTCTCAAAACCGCGTCATCGCGGCAACCTCACCGGCACCATGCCGATGGCGGGCGCGCATTCGACGCTGCTGAACGTGCTCGACGGGGGAGGTGGATCATGACCGTTGCCGTTTCCCGTCGCACCGTCACGCCGCCGGCCTTGCATATCGCCTTGCCGGGGGCGCTGGCCGAAGAAGTGCGCGATCTTGCCGAGCGGCGCGGCGACCACGCGCCGGCGATGGTTGCCGCGCTGATGCGGCGGCTGATCGACGGCGAGATGATCGACAGCCTGCTGGCGCCACTGGCCGATGCGCCGGAGCCGGAGCCTGTCGGGCAGGGCCGCATGACCTTCCAGAACGTGCCCGGCACGCTGACCGAGCTGCAATGCGGCGTGATCTATGTGCTTGGCTTCCATGCCGAGCAGGATGGCGTGTTCCGGATGCCGGCAACCAAGATCGGGATGATCCTTGGCAAAAGCTCCGAAAAGCATGTCGCCACGATCCTGCCGGTGCTTGAGGCGCGCGAGCTCGTCGAATGCGTCGGCGGCCGTAAGGACGTCGTGCTGGGCGGGCCGACGGTGCGCCACTGGAAGCTGACCTGGCGCGGGCAATCGGTGTTTCGCCAACTGACGGAAGAGCGCGAATGAACGCCGCCGCCCTCTCGCCCGATGCCGTGCGGCTGAAGGCCGTGCGCGAAGCCCTGGCGGCGATCGAGCCGGCGGTGTGGTCGCGCGTGCATGGGAGCGATGGCGCCTTCGTGGAATCGCGCGGCGAGATGGGCGAACTGTTCGTTCTGGCGCGCTTCGATGAGGCGACGGTCGACGAGATCGACTTCATCTGCAACGCGCCGGACACGATGCGGTTCATGCTGCGGCTGTTCGATGCCGCATGCTTCACGATCCGCCAGTTGAAGGGCCTCCCTGAGCCGCGCCAGCACAATCAGGCGGCGGGCGAGCCGGCGGCGACCGACTTCAAGAACTTTGCCGCCGAATGCGCCATGAAGTGCCACGAGCCGGCGTTCAAGCTGTTCTTGGCAGAGGCGCACGGGCTGGAAAAGCCGCTGACCGACGAGCGCGCCGCGCAAAAGGTGCGCTCGCTGCTCGGCGTGCAATCGCGAAAAGAACTGAACGATGGCGGACGGGCCAGCGAGGCGTGGAAAGCGCTGCGCGCGAGCTTTTCCGCATGGCGTAGGGCGGGACGATGAGAGTGCTGAGCCGCGCAGATGGTGGCAATCCCCATCTTTCACCAAATAGAATTAGATCTGGGGGTTTACGTCACTCGTCTGCAATTCCGAGTGTCGTGACCAACGCTCGGCGTTGTTGATGCGACTGTCCCACTACGCGATATGCAACCTCCAGATCCATCCTAGAACCGATCATTTCTCGGTCTTCGACAATCTGTCCGTCCTTAGACAAGAGTATCTTCAGTCGACGGTTGGGTGGTTTTTTGTTCCGATCAAACCAACCATCGACGCCGAAGCTTGGTCGCTCACCAAGCTCGCGCTGGTCGTTCCAAGTCGGAACAGTCAGATCGTCAGCATCAGCCACATCGAGGATGGCGAGACCCTGGCTATTCCTGATGATGGTGACACTGTCGACCATGATACGGCGTCTGTTCCAATTTCGGACCGTCAGAACGGTGCGGCGGGAGCGACGGTTCCTCAAAATGAAGAACTCGGGGTCAGCATCGCCTACAGCGAATTGAGTTTGGCGGCGTGCTTCACGAACCTGCGAAGCAACATATGGCAGGGCGAGAAGTGCACCAACAAAGGCTGCCCAGCCACTGAGCGCACCAACCCACTCTCTGATGCAATTCTTTTCACCAGCGACGCACCAAGAGGCATCGAGAAGTGCGAAATGCGTTCCGTACAGGAACGCGAAGCCGCCCAAAAAGGCGGCGATGGATACCGCAGCAATATAGGTTGTTTCAGGACCCCTCATGGTGCTGGAAATACCACGTTTCGTAGGGGGCTGACGAGAGGACGGCTAGCGTCGCGGTTCCAGAGGAGAAATGTCAGCCGCCAGTTCCGCGTTAAATTGGGCGCTATCACCACTCGAATGAGCCCGCCGGTGGCCTCGCTCAAAGAGGTGCCAGCATGACAGGCCCTCGCCTTTCCATCATCCCGGCACGCGCCGCAACGGACCCGGCTCTGAAGCCGCGTGACCTGCAGGTGCTATGCGTGCTTGGGCGCCATACCGACGATCTCGGCTGGTGCACCAAAAGCCAGGTGAAGATGGCGGGAGAAATGGGCTGTGCCCGCTCAACAGTGTTCGAGGCGATCGAGCGGCTGATGGCTGCCGGCTATCTGGAACGGCACGTCGTCGAGCAGAGCAATGGGCGCGATGCGCCGCACCTATATCGCATCATTCTCGACCCGGTTCACCCGTCGCTTTCCTCGCTTCGGCCCGAGCCGGAAGAGGGCGATTCCGAAGGCTCGGACCTTGCCGACCAGTCGGCACCCCCTGCCGGTATATCGGCACCCCCTGCCGGTCCTGGACCGGCACCTAAGAACGACCCTCTTAGAACGAATCTGAGAGAGCGCGCGCGAGACGAGGACGAAAAGAAGATCGAGGCCGAGGGCTGGGCGCTGCTCAAGAACTGGCCTGGCTTCGACGGCATGCCGAAGGAACCGGCGATGAAGATCTGGCGCACGCTGGATGCCGAGGAGCGGGCAACGGCGCGTCGGCGCTTCCTGCCCTGGCTGACGCTGCTCAAGGCGCAGCGCAAGTCGCATGTCCCGGCGCCATCGACCTATCTGACCGAAAAGCTGTGGCAGGCCGTGGCGGACCCCGCCGACGCGCCACCGGCACCGGTACTGGCAGCACCGTTCGGCAAGGCTTGGGGCGCGCGGCGCATGGCGGTGCTGCTCGCCGGCAGTGGTCCACTGCCGCCGCCCAAGGGCTTCTCGGCGAAGCTGATCGAGGAGGGCGGCAAGCTCGGCCAGCGCGAGGAACTGTCACGGCAGGCGACCTATGGCTATCCCGAGGTCAGCCGCATGCACCAGCTCGCCGCCGACGCCAAGGGATGGACGTTGCGGCCGGAGATCGAGCCCGGCGAAGCGGTGCTGGCGCTGATGGCGCAATGCCGCGTCGGATCGGACGAATACTGGGCCTGGAAGGCGCTGCACGACGAGCGCGGCTGGCCCTGGCTGCCCGATCCCGGGCGTCAGGAATGGGTCTACTTCCCGGCTGGCGGGCCGGACGGATTGAAAGCATTCGAACTGGCGGTACGAGGAGGCAAGGATGATGCGGGCGGACGTGAAGCGGCTGAGTGAGGCGGAGATCATCGGCCCGACCGACAGGCAGACGGCTGCGATCGACAAGGTTCGCGCCATGTCAAGACGCTCGCAAGCACTGCTCGCCGCTGCTGGTCAAAGCGAATCAGCCCTGCACTGGTATGTGATCAGAACCGATGCTCACGCTGAAATTGATGTGGATAACCTGCTCGGCGAAGCGAACGTCGAGCACTGGCTGCCGTTCATGAAGGTGACCGATCGGCGTCGCGGCGGGCGCAAGAAAGAGGGCCGCGAGCCCGTCAGGATGCTCGCATGGCCAGGATACATGTTCGTTCGCGTGGACCCTTCTCCCGAGGCATGGGCCGGCTTGCGGACGGTCAAAGGCATCGTCGGCATACTTGGCGCTGGAGAGAAGCCGTTTCCCGTAAAGCACGAGAAAGTCTTGCAATTGCAGGTCTTTCTCGAAGGCAGCGTGATTGCCATTGGTGAGATCGCCAAGCAGCTGAAGGTAGGCGAGACGGTCAGGGTCAACCAGGGTCCATTCGCTACCCACAACGGCATCGTCAGTGAACTGTGCGAGGATGGCCGCGCGCGCGTCGAAGTGATGCTGTTCGGTCGGGCAGTGCCGATCACGCTGGGACTTGATGAAATCGACAAAGGATAGTAGCGAGTCCGTCCCAGGATGACCTGACAGAGTCGCACGCCGATCACGGTGGCAGCGCCAGCAGGACCCAGGTGAAGCGAAGGGCGCGGCCCGGCATGCTTCCCCGCAATGGATAAGATTCCAAGACATGCCCGATATGCCGAAGATGTTTCGGCCTGCGCATCTGCCGACGCGGATCGAGCAGCGTCGGGAACGCGACCGCAAGCGCGACGAGGAAGAGTGGCGCGGCTGGTACAAGACGGCGCGCTGGCAGAAGCTGAAGATGCGGGTCCATATCCGCGACCTGTTCACCTGCCGCAAGACTGGCGTGCTGCTCACGGGCAAGTTCCCGGCGCCGAACAGTCCGGTCGCTGACCACATCGTCAAGCATGAGGGTGATCCCGTGCTGTTCTGGGATGAAGAGAACGTCCAGACGGTATCGAAGGCCTATCACGACAGCGAGAAGCAACGCATCGAGCATGGCCTTGCCCCTGTCTGGTCCATCCCCAAGGGCATAGGCAGGTCGGGTGTGATGGTGCATCTGGTGTGCGGTGCGCCAGGCTCGGGCAAGAGTACCTTCGTGCATGGGGAGGCTGGGCCTGATGACCTGGTCATCGATCTTGACGACATCAGGCAGAGACTTGGTCTTGCCCGCTATGACAGTCGGCCCGATGCGCTGAAGCGTGCGCTCGCCGAGCGCGACCGATTGATCGCAACGCTTGAGCATCGGCGCAAGGGTGTGGCCTGGCTGATCGCCATGGCACCGACCGATGCCGAGCGAGCGGCATGGGTCAAGGCACTGGGCAAGGTCACTGTGCATGACATGCTGACAGATGCCCATGAGTGCAAGGACCGCATCATCAACGATCCGACGCGCGAAGGCGCGATCGACCACCTGCTTCAACAGGTGGATGCCTACTTCGCCAGACGGCATGGCAGCCGGGCCGGTGGGGGGGTGGGTCAAAAGTCTGGGCCGCTCGCCGGCTAGACCGCCGCTGTCCCGCAATTTGTGTGGGCGCGAGTTTCCGAAAACTTTTTTCTTGGAGGGCCGGTAGGGCTTCGAATCGATGGCAAGGCGTGGACCTAAACCAGAACCGGCGGCGGTAAAGGAAGCCAAGGGCAATCCTGGGCGGCGCGCGATCGGCTCGGATTCCACGGCTGAAGCGTCAGCGAAGACTGTCGTCGTGGCGGCGCCCACCTGGCTGAAGGCCGACGGGCTCAAGGTCTGGCAGCGCCTGGCGCCGCGGCTCGCTTCGCTCAAGTTGCTTTCGCAGACCGACGCCGAGACGTTCGGCCGCTACTGCCGCAACTTCGCCCGCTGGATGAAGATGCAAAAGCGGCTCGACGACATCGGCGAGATCTACGAAATCGAAACCGCCAGCGGCAAAGTGCGCCGGGCGGATCCTGCATTCCTGATCGGCGATCGGCTGGAGCGCCAGCTTGTCACGGCCGAAGCTGTGTTCGGCCTCAACCCGGCCGAGCGCCAGCGCATCTTCGCGGCACGCGCCGCGGCGGGAAGTGGCGCCGGCGACGCCGACCTGTTCGGCAACCGGACGCCGGCACCGCGGGCAAAGGGCAAAACGCGCAAGCAGGCGCCGGCACCCGCGGGCTCTTCGTCGCCGATCGGCTTCCTGCAGTAGGCCATGCTGGTCAAGGCCGGGCCAGCGCGGCCAAAGCGTCCGCGGTCCCGGCCGCGTGCGGTGCCGGCGGATGCGGTCTGGGACGATCGCGCGCTTGTCTGGCGCGATGGCGAATACTGGTTCGACGAGCGCGCGGCCGATGCCGCCGCCAGGTTCTTCCCCGAGCACCTGGTGCTCACCGAAGGCGAATGGGCCGGCCGGCCCTTCGTGCTTTCGGACTGGCAAGAGCATGACATCGTGCGGCCGACGTTCGGCTGGAAGCGGCCGGACGGCACGCGGCGATATCGCCGGGTTTATGTCTGGGTCGCTCGCAAGAACGGCAAGACGGAACTGGCGGCCGGGATTGCCATCCTGGTGCTGGTTGGCGACGCCGAGGAGGCCGGCCAGGTCTTCTCGATCGCCACCAACAAGGAACAGGCGGAGCTCGTCTTCAACAAGGCGATCTCCATGGTGCAGCGGTCGCCGACGCTCGGCGGGTCGGGCGGCACGCTGGAGACCTACAAGACGTCAGTCTACTGCCCGGCTCTGAACGCATCGTTCAAGCCGCTCTCGGGCAAGGCAGGTGGCAAGCACGGCCTGTCATGCTCCGGCCTGATCGGCGACGAACTGCATGAATGGGACTCGGGCGACCTCTACCAGTTCATCCACGATTCGGAATCGGCGCGCCGACAACCGCTTGAATTCCTGATCTCGACGGCCGGCAACAAAGGCGGCTACGGCGAGGAGGTCTGGGACGAATGCCAGAAGATCCGTTCCGGCATCCTCGACGATCCTGAAACCCTCGTCGTCATCTACGCGGCCGATGCCGCCGACGACTGGACCGACCCGAAGGTGTGGGCGAAGGCAAACCCGAACCTCGGCATTTCAAAAAAGCTGGAAGCCATGGAGATCGAGGCCAAGCGCGCCCGGCAATTGCCGCGCCTGGTCAACAACTTCAAGCGATACCAGCTCAACATGTGGACCGATCAGGAAACCCTCTGGCTTCCGATCGATGCCGTCGACGACGAAGGCAATCCGTTCGGCTGGGAACACTGCATCGGCCCGGTCGGATGGAAAGACCTCGAGGCGAAGCTGAAGGGCAAGCGCTGCTTCGGCGGCCTCGATCTATCGGCGGTGCAGGATCTGTCGGCGCTGGCGTGGTGGTTCCCGATCCAGCCGGGGCTCGAAAAGCCGGCACTGCTGTCGCGGTTCTTCAAGCCGAAGGCACTGCTCAAGGCGCACTCGACGCGGGACAAACTGCCCTACGAAAAGTGGGTCGACGAAGGCGCGATCATCGCCACGCCCGGCAACGTCGTCGACTACGCCTTCATCAAGAAGCAAGTTTTCGACGACGCCGAGACATTCCAGATCGCCCATGCGGGCGACGCCAAGCTTGAGACCGGCCAGGGCGGTCTCGCCGTCGACCGCTGGAACGCGACACAGATCATCGTCGAGCTTGAGCAGGAAGGCCTGCCCGTCGTGCGCTTCGGCCAGGGATTCGCCTCGCTCGGCGCGCCCTCGGCGGAACTGGAACGCCTGGTGCTCTGCAACGGCTTCCACCACGGCAACCACCCGGTGCTGCGCAAGCATGCCGAGGTGGTGACGGTGGTGTCCGACCCTGCCGGCGCCATCAAGCCGGTGAAGCCGGACAGGCAGTCGACCAAACGCATCGACGGCATCGCTGCCGCGGTCAACGCGATCGGCATCGCCATCAACGATCAAGGCGAGCCCGGCCCTTCAGTCTATGCAACGCGCGGCGCGCTGATCCTGTAAGGAAAACACATGGGATTTTGGGACCGCTTCTTCGGCGGGAAATCGGCCGCACCCACACAATCGCCCAAGGCATCGGCGCCTGACGGCGGCGTGCTGATCACGACGACGCAGCAGCTCGAAGAGGCGGTCGCTGGCGGCTCCATGTCACTGAGCGGCGAGCGCGTCAACGCCAACAGCGCCATGAAGGTGGCGGCGGTCTATGCCTGCGTTCGCATCCGCTCTGGCGCCGTGGCGACGATGCCGCTGCACATCAAGCGCCGCATAGATCCTCGCACGCGGGAAGACGCTTCAGACACCGAACTTTGGAAGGTGATCTGCCGTCGACCGAACAAGTGGCAGAAGCCGGCGCAGTTCCGCCGCATGTTGCAGGCTCACGTCATGCTGCGCGGCAACGGCTACGCCATGATCGTGCGCACCGCGGTCAAGAAGGAACCCCAGGCGCTGATTCCGATGCATCCGGATCGTGTCGAGACGAAGCAGAAGGACGATCTTTCGCTCGAATATACCTGGACCCGCAAGGACGGCCGCCGCGTCGTGCTGCAACAGGATCAGGTTTTTCACCTGTATTGCCTAACGCTCGACGGCTTTACCGGTGTCACGCCGATCACTTATGCACGGGAAACCCTGGGCGTCTCGCTGGCGATGGAGCGCCACGGCGCCAAGACGTTCAAGAACGGCGCTATCATCGGCCATGTGCTGCGGCACCCGAACAAGCTCGGCAAGGAAGGCCAAGCGAACCTCCGATCCAGCCTCGAGGAATACCGCTCCGGCGGCGAAAGCGAAGGCAAGGATCTGATCCTCGAAGAGGGCATGGACGTCACGCGCATGGCGATGACGTCCGTCGATGCGCAGTGGATAGAAAGCCGGAAGTTCTCGCGCTCCGACATCGCCATGTTCTTCGGCGTACCGCCGCACATGATTGGCGACACCGAGAAATCGACCAGTTGGGGAACGGGCATCGAGCAGCAGACGCAGGGCTTTGTCGCCTTCACGCTCGAAGACGACCTGACCATGTGGGAGGAGGGCATCACCGCCGATCTCACGCCAGAAGACAGCAATCTCTACGCCAAATTCAACCGCTCGGCCTTGGTGAAAGGCGACATCAAAACCCGCACCGCAGCCTATGCGACCGGCCTGCAGTGGGGCTGGTTGAGCCCAAACGAAGTGCGGGAACTCGAAGACCGCAATCCCCGCGATGACGGCGATATCTATTACCCGCCGCCCAATACTGCCGGCAACACCACGCCTCCCGACGAAAAGGATGATCCCGATGAGCCTGCGAAGCCTTCCTGAGGCGCGCAACTTCCAGCGCCCGCAGAATTTCCAGTGGGACGCGCCATCCGACGTGCTGGCAAAGTGGGCCGAACATCCGCTCGCCGCCGCTGCCGATGACCCGAACACCATCACCATCTTCGACGTGATCGGTGAGGATTGGTGGACCGGTGGCGGCTTCACGGCGAAACGGATGTCGGCTGCGCTACGGTCGATCGGCAAGAATGACGTGACGGTGCAGATCAATTCGCCTGGCGGCGATATGTTTGAAGGCATCGCCATCTACAACCTGCTGCGCGAGCACCCGGCCAAGGTCACCGTGCAAGTGATGGGATGGGCGGCATCGGCCGCCTCGATCATCGCCATGGCCGGTGATGACATCCGCATGGGGCTTGGCACCTTCATGATGGTGCACAACGCCTGGGGAGTCGTCGTCGGCAACCGGCACGACATGCGCGAGGCCGCCACACTGTTCGACGGTTTCGACAGCGCCATCGTCGACATCTACATGGCCCGCACCGGGCAAGATCGCAAACCGATCGAAAAGCTGATGGACGCCGAGACGTTCATGGGCCCGTCCGATGCCGTCAAGAATGGCTTCGCCGATTCGATCGATGAAGGCCTGTCGTCTGACGAAGGCGAGGCCAAGAATTCCGATCGTGGTCTCATGGCGCGCCGCCAAACGGAAGCTGCCTTGGCTAAAGCCGGCTTCTCGCGATCCGTTCGCTCGGAAATGATTTCCGAGATGATCTCCAATTCCCCGGCCCCGCGCGATGCAGGCCGGAAACCCGCCCCGCGCGATGCAGGCGTCGACGATGCTGCCATCCAGCAGCTGATCAACACCCTCCGTTCATAGAAACCCCGAAAGGAACGACCATGCAGCATGTCCTGCTGAATCCGCGTGCGCGCGGTATCACGGCTGTGCGCTCCGAGAGCGCCAACACCGCCGCGATCCTCAATGAGCTCAAGACGACCTTCGAGCAGTTCAAGGCTGCCCGCGAGGAAGAACTTGCCGGCATCAACGCGAAGTTCAACGATGTTGTCACGACCGAAAAAGTCGACCGCATCAATGCCGACATCGCGCTGCTGAACAAGGCGCTGAACGAAGCCAACCAGGCCATCGCGGCAGCGGTGATCGGGGCGGCCGGCGGCATCAACCACGACCCTGACGTGCTGGAACACGCGACCGCGTTCAACAAGTGGTTCCGCAAGGGTGTCGACAATGGCCTTGCCGACCTCGAGGTGAAGGCCAAGCTCACAACGCAGTCGGATCCGGATGGCGGCTATCTGGTGCCTGAGGAGACCGAGACGACGATCGACCGCATCCTCGGCACTGTGTCGGTGCTACGCAGCCTGTCGCGCGTCATTTCCATCTCTACCGACACCTACAAGAAACTGGTCAGCATGGGCGGCGCTTCGTCCGGCTGGGTCGGCGAGGAAGACGATCGCCCGAACACCGACACGCCGACTTTGCGCGAGATCGTCATCAATGTCGGCGAAATCTACGCCAACCCCTATGCCACGCAGACCATGCTCGACGATGGCCGCATCGATATCGCCGCCTGGCTTGGCGACGAAGTGTCGATCGAGTTTGCCGAACAGGAAGGTGCTGCCTTCATTTCCGGCAACGGCGTGAAGAAACCGCGCGGCATCCTCACCTACGAGAATGTCGCCAACGCCAATTATGCGTGGGGCAAGATCGGCTATATCGCGACCGGCCAGGCTGCAGCTTTCGCAGCGGCATCGGCCACCGTCAGCCCGGCCGACTGCATGATCGACCTCTATTATGCGCTCAAGTCCGGATACCGCAACGGCGCGTCCTGGCTGATGTCCGATGCGGTCATGGGCACGGTGCGCAAGTGGAAGGATGCTGACGGCGCCTTCATCTGGTCGCCTCCGGCCGCGTCGGCCGACGTCGCCACGATCCTGCAGAAGCCGGTCTACACGGACGACAACATGCCGGGCGTCGCTGCCAACACCTTCCCGGTGGCCTTCGGCAACTTCAATCGCGGCTATCTGATCGCCGATCGCTTCGGCATCCGCGTGCTGCGGGACCCCTACACCAAGAAGCCTTACGTGCAGTTCTACACGACCAAGCGCGTCGGCGGCGGTGTCGTAAACTTCGAAGCCATCAAGCTGCTGAAGGTCGCCACGGCCTGATCGCCCTCACGGCCGGGCAATGATGCCCGGCTCCTTCCCCTTCATCGCAACAGGAAAGGAACGGTCTTATGAAAGACCTGCATTCCAAACTGAGCGTCAGCGTGATCGCGCTTGCCGCTCTTTCTGCCGACAACACGCCGGTAGCCATCGACCTGCAGAACTACAAATCGGCGGAGCTGCTTCTCGGTGTCGGCATCGGCGGGATCACATTCGATGCGACCAACAAGGTCGAGTTCAAGCTGACCCACGCAGATGACAAGGCCGACGGTACCGCGCCCGATCCCGGCGACTTTACGGCAGTCGACATCGACGACGTGCTTGGCGTCGCAGCTGTCGGAACGGGCGGTATCATCAAGTCGCTTGTGGCCGCGCACCCCGCCGCCGCGGCCTATCGATTCGGCTATGTCGGCGGCAAACGCTGGATCAAGGTGCTGGCCGATTTCTCCGGCACGCATGGCACGGCGACGCCGCTAGCGTTGTTCGTGATCAAGGGCAACGGCGTCGACAACCCGCAAGCCAACCAGGCCTGACGGCCATCGTTCGGGCGGCGCTAAACGCCGCCCGTCATTCCCTACAACAGGAGATCGAGATCATGCGTGCCAAGGTGACCAAAGCCTTTCGAGGCGCCCCAGACGGGGCGATCCATCCCCGCCAGATCGAAGTCGGCGAGATCATCGAGGGCGATCTTGCCCGCGTCGCCATTGACGAAAACTGGGCGAAGGAAGTCAAAGGCGCCGAACCGTCGTCGAAAGCGAAGCGCGGCAAGAATTCGGCGACTGCCGACGAACTCGACGACCTCAGCGATGCTGATTTCGTCAAGGTCGTGCATGCCGAGCTGGTGCCGGCGGACATCCCTCAGGATGCTGATCGTGCAGCTGTCACGGCCATCATCCGCGCCAAGCGTCAGCAGGGCGAGTAAGCATCGATGTATCGTCCCGTCCTCGTCTCGCCGCCGGAAATCCTCCCCGTCTCGCTCGCCGAGGCGAAGGAACAACTGCGTGTCGATGTCGAGGACGATGACGCGCTGATCTTGCGCATGCTGCGCACGGCGGTGGCGCATCTCGATGGATGGGGCGGCATCCTGGGCCAATGCCTGGTCGAACAGCAATGGCGGCAGGACTTCGATTGTTTCGGCTCGCGGATGCGCCTACCGCTTGGCCCTGTCATCAGCATCGACAGCATCAAATGGCGCAATACCGCCGGCGTTGAAACGACGATCGCCATGCTGAACTATGCGCTGCGCGTCGATGCCGGCGGTCGCTCACATGTCCGCTTCGTCGATGCCTTCGCCTATCCCAGCGATCTTGCCGAAACCGGCGCTGTGTCGGTCCTCTACACCGCCGGCTATCCGACCATTCCGGAAGTGCCGGCGGATGGCGACACACCGGCCGTGCCGGCGCAAAGCACCGTGCCCGACGATCTGAAGGGCGCGATCATGTTCCACGTCGGCCATCTCTACGAGAACCGCGAGGCGGTCAATATTGGCAACCTCTCGACGCTGCTGCCCTTGGGATACGACAGTCTTGTCGAAAAACACCGGCGGATCGGTGTCTGATGCCTGCCATCGGCAAGCTCGATCGCCGCGTCACGGTCCAGCGGTTCACCACCGTGCGGAACGAATTCAACGAAGACGTGCCGACATGGGCGGACCTCGCCACGGTTTGGGCGCGCAAGGAAGATGCGTCGGACGTGGTGCGCACCGAGATCCTGTCGGGCGGCCAGGTCGGGTCGTTCCTGCTGTCGCATTTCGCCATCCGCTCTTCGACGCTTGCCAAGACTATCACGCCGGTCGACCGGCTGGTCTATCGCGGCACCTGGAGCATCAAGGCGGTCAAGGAAACGTCCGAAGGGCGCAACCGCTTCATCGAGATCACCGCTGTCATCGACAGCGATGCGACGCCGGAGGGGACACCCTGATGGCGGGCGGCTTTTCCGTAAAGATCGAAGGGCTTAAAGAGCTCGAGGCTGCGCTCGGCGAACTGTCGCGCGCGACCTCCAAGCGCATTGTCGGCCAGGTGCTGATGGAAGTCGCCGAGCCGCTTGCGGCCGATGCGGCCATCTTGGCGCCGGACGATCCGGCGACGGGCGGGTTCGACCTTCACACCACCGTGCGCGCCGGCCGCAAGGCGACGCGTGGCGCCAAGCACCGCAAGGAATCGCCGGTTGAAGTGCTGATCGGACCACGCTCGCGCCATGCGCAGTTGATGGAATTCGGCACCAAGGACGTGTCGGCGCAACCGTTCATGCGGCCGATGTGGGACGGCGGCAAGCTCTGGGCGCTGGCCGAGATCCAGAAACAGCTTTGGGCGCGCATCGAAAAGGCGGCGGCCAGGGCCGCGCGCAAGGCCGCCAGGGCAGGGCGGTGATGGAAGAGACACTGGTTGCATTGCTGCTTGCCGAACCGGCCGTCAAGGCGCTGCTCGGCACCAGGCTGAACTGGGGCCGCGCGCCTCAGAGTGGCGGCAACGCGGCCTATGCGGTGCTGCAGCGCATCGATGGCGAGCGTGACTACACCATGCAGCGGGCCAGCGGCTATGTCCGCAGCCGCGTCCAGGTCGATGTCTACTCGACGACCTACACCACGACCAAGAAAGCCGCACGGGCGATCATCAAGGCCACGTCCGGCCGCAAGGTCGGCATCTTCCAGGGCATCACCATCGATGCCGAACGCGACCTTCCGGCTGCGGATCCGGGCGAGGTGACAAATCTCTTCCGCACCTCGATCGACCTCATCATCCATCACAGCGAATAGGAGCTGATCATGACTGATACCGCCGCCAGCATCGGCTACGGCACGGTGCTTGAACTTGCGCTGAAGAGCGCGCCGACCGCCTTCACCTATGTGAGGGAAATGTTCGACGCGACGCCGCCGGCCGACAGCGACGACAATGTCGAGGCGACGAACATGCAGTCGCCGAACCGTCGCCGGGAGTATATCCCCGGCCTGACCGATTCCGGCGAAGCGTCTTTCGAGATGAACTATGTGCCGGGTTCGGCCATCGACATTTTCCTGCGCTCGATCAAGGGCAAGGCGCTGATTGGCCGCCTGACCTTCGCCAATGGCGTGCAGATCATCTTCAACTGCAGCCGTCAGGGTTACGAGACGGCGGTTCCGAACGACGACAAGATGACGGCGACGCTGACGCTGAAAGTATCCGGCGAGCCCTACATGACCACACCGACCGCGCCGCGCAACCTGGTCGCGCCGGTGATCGTCGGCGTCGCCCAGGTCGGCGTCGCGCTGACCGTCGATCCGGGCCAGTGGGCAGGCGCCACCGGGCTGACCTTCCAGTGGCAAGCCGACGGTGTGAACGTTGGCGGCGCCACCGGCGAAAGCTTCGTGCCGCTCGTGGGCAATCTTGGCGACGTGATCACCTGCGAGGTGACTGCGGCCAACGCTACGTTCAGCACCATGCTTGAAACGGCCGGCACTGCCGCCGTCATTGCCGCGTAGCAGGTGAGGCATGTCGAACCCGCATCGCGGCACCGTCACCTTCGAGGCGGACGGTGCCGCCTACACGCTCAAGTTCTCCACCAATGCGCTGATCGAGCTTGAGGAAGCGCTCGGCACCGGAATCGAGAAGGTCGGTTCCATGCTGGCCGATCCCAATGCCGCCAAGCTCAAGACGCTTCGCCTGGTGTTCTGGGCGGCGCTGACCGATCATCACGAGGGCATGACGGTCAAGACCGCCGGCGACCTGATCGACGCCATCGGCGTGGCCGAGGCCGGACGGCTGGTGAGCGAGGCCTTCAACACCTCGCGGGCAATCGGCAAGCAGGGAGGCGCGGCGAAAGCCGCCAAAAACCCTCAGAAGGCGACGACCGCCTAGACTGGTCGTCGCTTCTGTCGGCCTGGGTCGAAGGCGGCCAGGATCCGGTGCTGTTCTGGCGGCTGACGCCGCGCGAGGTCGAGACCGTGCTGGCCGGCGTCAATTCCCGCGTTCTGCGCGAGCACGAGCTGGCGGCGTGGACCGCCTGGCACACCGCGGCGCTCGGCCGGCTGAAGAAAATGCCGCGCCTGGCCGAGTTGATGCCGAAGCGCGAGCGCAAGCCATCCGGGCCGGCCAAGGCGCCTGACTGGGAAACGAAATTCGCGGCCTTCTCGGCCTGGGCGGCCTCTTTCAAGAAAGGGTGAGCAAGTGAGCAATGCGCTGATCGGCGCCCTTCGCGTCGTGCTCGGCCTCGACACCGCCCTGTTCGACAAGGGCCTTGCCGATTCGATGAAGAGCCTGAAGGGCATCGGCAAGTCGATGCAGTCGGTCGGCAAGTCGATGTCGACCTTCGTCACGGCGCCGATCGCCGGTTTCGGCGCGCTCACCATCAAGACCGCAGGCGACTTCGAAGCGGCGATGAACCGCGTCGATGCCGCCAGCGGGGCGACGGCTTCCGAGTTCGACGCAATGCGCAAGATGGCGATCAAGCTCGGCGCCGACACCACCTTCTCGGCATCGGAATCCGCCGACGCCATGGAGATGCTGGCCAAGAACGGCTTGAGCGCTGGCCAGATCCTCGACGGCGCGGTGTCGTCGTCGATGAAGCTTGCCGCCGCCAGCGGGTCCGACCTGTCGTCGGCCGCCGACGTCGCCACCGCGGTGATGATGAACTTCGGCAAGCAGGCCAAGGATCTCGGCCCGGTCGTCGACGGCATCACCGGCGTGCTGCTGCAATCGAAGTTCGGCTTCGACGACTATCGTCTGGCCATCGCCCAGGCGGGCGGCGTTGCCGGCAATGTCGGCGTGTCCTTCGACGATTTCAACGCGGCGATCGCCGCCACCTCGTCGGCCTTCGGCAGCGGCTCGGACGCCGGCACGTCGTTCAAGACGTTCCTGGTCAATCTGGTGCCACAATCGAAGCAGGCGACAGAGGCGATGAACCGGCTCGGGCTGGAGTTCTTCAACGCCAACGGCTCGATGAAGTCGATGTCGGAAATCGCCGAGCAGCTGCAGAGCAAGATGTCTGGTCTTTCCGACGAGCAGCTGAACGAAGACATGAAGACGATCTTCGGCACCGACGCCATGCGCACCGCCATCATGCTGATGAAACAGGGCGGCGAGGGCATCGACGCCTTCAAGGCCAAGATCGGCGACGCTTCGGCGGAAGAACAGGCGGCGGCGCGGCTGAAAGGCTTCAACGGCGAGCTGGAGCAGCTGAAGGGCGCCTTCGAGACGTTGCAGATCGCCATCGCCGACAGCGGCCTGCTGGCCTCGGTGACGGCGTTCGTCAGCAAACTGGCCGAATGGATCACCGCGCTGTCGCAGACCAACCCGCAACTGCTGAACTGGGGCGTCATCATCGCCGGCCTGGCTGCGGTGCTCGGCCCGGTCGTTCTGTCCGTCGGACTGCTCGCCACCGGCATCGCGGCGATCGGCGTGCCGGTCGCGGCGGCCGTCGCTGGCATCGCGGCGCTGACGGCTGCCATCATCGCCTTCTGGCCGGAAATCCAGAACGTCGGCAATGCCATCAACAATTCGCTGATCGGCGCGCTGAATGCGATGCAGGCGGCGTGGGACGGCATGATCGCCAAAGTAGCGTCGGTCAAGGCCAGCCTCGTCGAGTTCGCCGCGTCGATCCCCGGCATCTTCTCGGCGCTGGCGTCCAAGATGGTCGCGATCGGTGCGCAGATCATTCAAGGCCTGTGGGATGGCCTGAAAAGCAAGATGGCAGCGGTGCGCGACAGCCTGACCGGCTTCGCTTCCGATATGGTCGACAGCGTCAAGAACACGCTGGGCATCCATTCCCCGTCCAAGGTGATGGCCGAGATCGGCAACAACATCATGGAAGGCCTCGGCCTCGGCATGGAGGAGAAGCAGGCCTATGTCGTCGGCGTCACGGCCGACACTGTCGCCAAGACCAAGGATGCCTGGGCCGGCATGCGCGATGTCACCAAGCAGACCGCCGGCGCGTTCGACAATTTCTTTTCCGGGATCGGATCGACGATCGCCGAGGTCATCAAGGGCACCAAGTCGCTGTCGGACGCGCTCAAGGACGTGCTGTCGCAGCTCGGATCAAGCCTGCTGCAGCAAGGCCTGCAAGCGCTGTTCGGCGGTGGCGGCGGTGGTGGCATTGGTGGGCTTCTGTCCGGCCTGTTCGGTGGGTTGTTCGGCTTCGCCTCGGGCGGCACGATCATGCCGGGCGGCACCGGCGGCATCGACAGCCAGCTGGTCGCCTTCCGCAAATCGCCGAACGAACGCGTCGACATCTCCAAGCCGGGGCAGACGGTCGGCAGCGGCATGAATGTGCATGTCACGCTCGACAATGAATTGCTGCGCGCGGTGATCACCGACGAGGCCGGCAATGTCGTCGGCCGCGCCGCACCGCGCATCGTCGGCACCGCCGTCAACCAGGCCAACAGCAATGTCGTGCCGACCATGGCGAGGCACCAGAAAGAGCGGGCCAACAGTGACTACCGGCTGGGCTGATCGGCAATGAGCATCGTCTACTGGCCCTATCAAACGCTGCCGGCCTATGCCGTCGCGCCAAACCCTTCCGCCTTTTCGCGCGGCGGCGGCCGGTCGCTCGGCGGCATCGAGCGCAAGGTGCGAACCGACCGCGGCTTCTGGAACATCCAGTTGACCAACATCCCGGTGGCCAGCAAGGAACAGCGCCGCACCTGGAGCGCCATCCGCACCGCGCTCGGCGGCGCCGCCGGCCTGATCGCCATTCCGGTGTGGTCGTATGGCAGCGCGCCTTACGTCTCCGGTGAACGCGAGCCGATCATCGTGACGCCGCATGACGACGACACGCTGTTGGACGACGGCACCGGCTACGAGCAGGGCGCGATCTCGATCACCATGGCCGAGGCGGTGGCAATCGGCGCCACGGTTGTGAAGCTGCGCATCGTCAATGCCATGCCGGACCTGGTCGGCATCCGCTTCAGCTACAACCATGCGCTCTACGAAACGGGGCCGGCAAGCGACGTGACCGGCGACGTCTGGACGGTTCCTATCGTGCCGCAAATCCGCGCCGCGATTCCGCTCGGCGCCGAGCTCGAATGCGACATGCCGACATGCCTGGTGCACCTGGCGGACGACAAGGCGATGGACATCGACTTCGACGTTTCGGAATTCGCCCAAGGCAGCGTGTCGTTCGTCGAGGCGGTCGACTACTGGTCCGACCTGGCGGTGGCGCCATGAGCGTGCAATCGATCAGGATCCTGTGCCAGCTCGACTTCCCGTCGAAGACGGTGCGGCTCTGGGACGGGGCCGGGCCATATCTCGATGCCGGCGGGCACATCTGGCAAGGCATGGTGTTGCGCGACAGCCTCGACGTCATCGAATCGGCGCTGAACGGCGAGGCCTATACGCTGGCGCTCGGGCTTTCCGGCGTGCCGACCGACATTGCCGACGTCGCCTACCAGGAAGCCGAGGACGGCGACGTCATCGGCGCCCGCATGCTGCTGATGATCCAGGACTGCGACGAGCTCGACCAGCCCATAGGCAGTCCAGATATCCGCTTTACCGGCATCATCGACAACATCGTTTTCGACGACGCGGTGTCGGGCGACAATCCGACATCGACGGTGACGATCGAGTGCATCAACCGCTTTTCCATGCGCAACCTGATCAGCGGTTCGGTGCTGTCCGACGTCGACCAGAAGGCGCGCTCGGCCCGCATCAACCCCGGCGCCAATCCCGACCGCTTCTGCGAGCGCATCCCAAGCCTCGCCGACAAGACCGTGCAATGGCCGCGCTTCAACTGACGCTGCAAGCCTTCCTGGCTCATCATGGCGCCCTGCCGCAGGTGTGGGGCCAGGTCGATTGCTGCCTGGTGCTGGCCGACTGGGCGGTTTGGCTCGGAAATGACGACCCTGCCGCCGATCTGCGCGGCAGCTACGACAGCGAGGAGGGATGCCGGGCGGTCGTCAGTGCCGCCGGCGGCCTGCTGCCGCTGGTAGCGGGCTGCGCGGCCCGTGCGGGCTGGCTGGAGGCCGAAGAGCAGGCGATTGGCGTGGTCGGCGTCATCGGCTCGCCGGCGATCGTCAACCGCCAGTGGGGCGCGATCTGGGACGGCCGGCACTGGCTGGTGCGCATGGCCGATGGCTTCGTGTCGTTCACTGCCAAACCGTTTTTTGTGTGGAGCTGCCGCTGATGCCGACCGCGCTTGGCTTCCTGCTGTTTGCTGGCCCGCTCGGCGGCATCTTTTCGTTCGGCACGCTGGTCGCGGTCAGCCAGGTGGCGATCGGGCTCGGCATCAGCCTGGCGGTGCAACTGGCGTTCAAGCCGAAAGTGCCGTCGGCGCCGAAACCGGAGGATGGCCGCTATAACCTGCGCCAGAATGTGCCCTCGCTGGTGGTGATCCTCGGCCGGGTCAAAAAGGCCTCCGACTACGATCTGCTCGAGGAGAAGGCCGGCATTGCCTATCATGTTCTGGTGCCGGCGGCGCATCGCATCGCCGGATTCGTCAAGCACTATTTGCACGACGAGGAGGCGACCCTCGACGGCGCCGGCATCGTGGTGACGCCTGACCATTTCAACGAAAAGGTCACCATCCAGACGCGGCTCGGCCTCAACGCTGAGACGGCCTATGCCAGTTTGATCACGGCTCTGCCGACCATCTGGACGGCCGACCATCGCGGCGACGGCCTGGCCAGTGTGCTGATGTCATGCAAGTCGGTGGCGGCGGACAAGTACCAGAAGACCTACACCCAGCAGATGCCGTCGCACTCCTCCGAGATCGAAGGCGCGCTGGTCTACGATCCGCGCGAAATCGCCCAGGATCCGGACGATCCCGACAGCTGGACGTTCTCGACCAATCTGGCGCTGCTGCGGCTCTTCCACCTGACCCATCCGTCAGGCGGCAAGATGACTTTCGATGACATGCATTTGCCCGACTGGATCGCCGCGGCGAATGTCTGCGACGAGGGGGTAACGAACCGCGCTGGCGAAAGCGAAAATCGCTACCACGGCGGCATGTGGTATCGCTACGAAAACGACCCGGTCGAGGTCGGGCGCGTGATGGACCAGGCCGCCGAGCTGGTGCTTTACGAAACCGATCAGGGCAAGGTCGGCGTGCATGCCGGTCGCTTCGTCGAGCCGGACATCCGCCTGACCGAAGCCGACATCCTTTCGGTGACGTTCGATGCCAACCGCCGCAAGAATGCCAATGTGCTGGCGGTGCGCGGCCGCTTCACCGATCCGAACAAGCTCTATAACACCGTCGATGCGGCGATCTATGGCAATCCCTATGTCGGCGATTCCAGCGAGCGCTCGAAGACGGTGGAAAACGTGGCGGTGCAGAGCCACAACCACATGCAGCGGCTGCAGAAAATTGCTTTCCAGCGGGCCAATGCGCCGCGTGTGCAGGTGCTTTGCCATTACGAGCCGGCCAAGCAAGTGCCGTACCGGCGTTTCATCAGGGTGCACTATCCGCCGAAGCTGACCGAGGCGGTGATCGAGATCACCGGACGGCCGCAGCTTTCGCTGCGCAACCTCACCTATTCGGTCGAGGGCATCGTGGTTTCCGGTACGCTCTATGATTTCGATGGCTTGACGGAAGAAGGCGAGCCGCCGGCTGACATCGTCGAGGTCGAGAAAGACGATATCCCGGTTCCCGCCGGCTTCGACGTTGCCATCCAGACCGAAGTGATCTCCGGTGGCTCGACCGCCGCCTACGGTCTTGCGACATGGACCGCGCAGGACGAAGAGCTGACCGTTGAAGTGGAATGGCAGCCGACTGTGGGCGGCACGATCCGCTCGATCCAGACCAAGTCGGGCGATGTCGACCTGCGCACCTCCTACCTCGCCGACGGTGAGGAATATCGTTTCAGAGCCAGCAACTGGTCGGGCGGCGTACAGTCGGAATGGACGGACTATGAGATCCGGACGGCGACGTCAGACCCGGTTCCGCCAGGCGTGGCGACCGGCGTTTCGGCCACCGGCGGGGTCGGCGACGTCACCTTCAACTGGACCGCGCCGAACAGCGCCAACTATCGCGCCGCCAGGCTCTATCTCAACACAGTCAGCGATTTCGGCACGGCGACGCTTGTCGGCGCCGAATATGGCACGGCGAACGACGTCGAAAGTCGGATCGTGAGCAGCGTGTCCGCCGGCGGCTATTTCGGCTGGATCGAGGCGATCAACGCCTCGGGAACGCCCGCTGCCCCGGTCGCCACCGGCGCGATAACCGTCACCTGATTTCAAAAAATCCAACCTTGGAGCTTTTCGCATGGCTGGTATCACCGCCAAGGAAGTGTGGCGCTACTATGAGACGGATGGCGTTCCTTCATCGGACCCGCATGTCACCAAGAAGAGCGACATGCAGGCGTGGGGCACCGACATCGAAGAGCGTATCGATGCCGCGAACAACGGCTTCCGACAGTTCGAGACATGGGCGCTGCTCAATGCGGCTCCCGGAACAGCTGTAGGCCAGGCAGGCCGCGTCACCGGACCCGATGCGGGGACACATACCGATCCGGTTGTCGGTGGCACGGTGAACAATAAAGGCAATTATCGCTGGTCGACGGCGCCGGCCGGATGGAAACGCGTTGGCGATCTGGTCGACGATGTCGCCGTGGCGGCGCTCCAGGCGGACGTCGACGCGGCTTCGACTGGCTACCCTTCGCTTGGTGATCGGCTGGACGCCAACGAGACCGAGATCGCGATCGCCATCGCCAACAAGTATCGCGCCACCTATGAAACGCTGAAGACGATGCTCAATGGCCATGCTCAAGGCATCGCCTGCATTCTCGATAACGGGACGCCGGCAATCCTGGTCAAGGATCTTGGCACGCTCACGAACAATTATCTCGGTCCGGCAGCATCCAAGATCAGCACGACGCGCGCCACCGCCGCCTGGTTCTTCGATGAAAACGGCCTTCTGGTTTCCGCGGCGGCCGGCGTGCCAAGATTCGGCTTCACCGACGTCGATCGGCACGGCTCGCCTGGCCTGATCGACGAGCCCGCCGCAACCAACATCGTCCTGTGGAACCGTGATCTGACTAATGCGGCCTGGACCAAGGCCAATATCACCCCTGCTAAGAATCAGGTCGGCCTCGATGGCATCGCCAATTCGGCTTCTTCCATAACCGCGACCGCAACGAACGGCACGGTCTTGCAGGCGATCACGCTGGCGAACTCGACCCGATTCCAGTCAGCGTACGTGAAGCGCCTCGTCGGGACCGGCGCAATCGAGATGACCACCGATGGCGGGTCGACATGGACCGCTATTGCCACCACCTCGAAATGGTCCCGCTTCAAGATCCCGGTTCAGACCTTGGCGAATCCAAGCGTCGGTTTCAGGATCGCGACGAGCGGCGACAGTATCGCCGTTGACCTCGTCCAGAACGAAAATAACGCCAGTGCCGCCACGACCCCTATAGTCACGACCACGGCGTCGGTTACTCGCAATGTTGATCTGTTCTCGATCGATCTCTCCGCCCTGCCGTGGGATGCGACGAAAGCCGCCGTGTATGCCGAGGGCATGAGTGACCTTCCGAATGGTATCACATCTCGCGTGCTTTTTCAGATCGATGATGGAACCAACAACAACCGCTTCTTTGGCGCGCTTTCGGTGACGCAGGCAACGGCCTTTGCGAATTCAGGCGGCGTCACGCAGGCGTCGGTTTCCGTCGGCGCTGTCGTGCCTATGGCGCGGCAGCGTATGGCCATGGCATGGCAGTCGAACAGCCTGAATGCCGCCTTTGACGGCGCGCTTGGCGCGCTCGACACAGCGGTGATCTTGCCGAGTGTTACAACGCTTCGTTTTGGAGGGGCTGTTTCTGGCGGCAGTGCGCTTTATGGCGCCCTCGCAAAGTTCGTCATGGTCCCTGAGCGACTGTCAGACACCGTCCTGCAAGAATACTCGCTCAATGGGTGGCCCGATGGCTCCGGTGCGGTGGCGGCACAGGTTGCAGATCTCGAAACTCGTGTGTCGGCGATTGAAGGTTCGGACACTCTTTCAGGATTAAAAACATCTTTTCTCGGTGACAGCCTGACGATTGGACTGTTTTGGACGGCTCCATTCCTTGCCTTGTCTGGTGTGGACGCAGAAAACTTGGCCGTCAGCGGTCAATCATTCTCCTCGTCGTCGAGCCTTGGTGGTCAAGGCATCTACAACCAAGTGACTTTGATATCCTCTGACAGGAAGTGGCTGATCATACAGGGAGGCACGAACGATTTCGCTGGAGGTTCGGACCTCGGAGTCCTTGGCGATACAGCCCTGACGACGTTTGCCGGTGCAGTCTACAGAACAATCGTAGACGGTATGACGGAAGCGCCTGCGGCACGAGTGCTTCTCCTCATTCCGCATGCTTCGGATTCTCGCTTCCACACCCCGACGCACGAACAGGGCGTCGCCAACGTGAACGGCGATTTCCTGTACGAATTTCAAGACATGATGAGGCGCGTCGCCGAATTCTGCGGCGCCGATTGGCTCGATTACGGCGCACTGACTGGTATTAACCAGTTTACCGCCACGGTTAACACGTCGGATGGCCTGCACTTCAATGCAACAGGCGGTCCGAAGGTGGCGAAAGCCGTCTATCAACGCGGACTGTTGCTCGCACGCAGCGGCATGTTCGATTGAAACTGTCCTAGACTGCCCCTTTGCCGTGTGGCAGATAAGCTGCGGCAGCGGAATGGGGATTTAGGAACGTGCGTCGCTTACTTAGGCCGGTTATCGGCGCAATGAGAGTAGTCTTGGGTAGGTCGCGCGAGGACCGGGAAGCCGATTTGATTGCCCAGCTTTCGCGATCCCGGGCGAGTTCGATCGTTTTACTGGGAGACAGTCTAGTTGCAACATCACAAGCGAATAGGGGAAGCTCCGACGTTGTCATGGCCGCCGTCGGAAGGTCGCGAATCTCAGACATCCTCGCAATCGTCGGTCGCATCAAGTCGAATGGTCTTTGGGATCGCGTCGGTGGTTTTGTTGTCAGCGTCGGGATAAACGACGCCGAATGGCGCGAAGGCGACGACCTGCAGTCCAGGACGATCTACTTTCGCTCCATGCTTGATGCTCTCATTCGGGCCTGCCTCGATCGGCCTGTCGCGATCCTGACGATCACCGAGCCGGACAAGACAGGGACTCAAGTCGATCGGTTCAGCCGGGATCTGATCGAGCGGCAGAATGCCGAGATTCGCGCGGTCGGTCAGCGGGCAATTGTCTTCGACATGGACGCCAAGTTCCGGGCGTCAATGGCCGAGGCTGGGCTGCCGGTTTCTGCCGGCTTCTCGGATGGCGTCCACATCTCGGACAGCGGCTATCGCTGCTGGAGGCCTTTACTGGTTGAATGCATTCACGCGGTGCGGGCTAAATCTCGACAAACGGCAGATGCTTGACGGCTTCCCATTGTTGTTGGGGCTTTGTGCCTGACCATTTCGCCCGCAGCTCGGAAGGCCTCCAGGCCGTTTTCGGGTCGAGCTTGCCGGTCTTCGTGAAAAACGCGTTGACGCCCCCATTGGACACCGCTGCCAGCCCATAGCCTTTGGTCGCGCAAAGCTTCGCCATCGCAGCAAGCGAGGCGCCGTGATACCAACCAGTCGAATGCTTCTGGTGGCGATCGAAAACCGGGTCGTAAGCGACAGAGATCGAACGGTCCAGAAAGCTCGGATTGTATTCAATGGAAATCACCGAGGGCTCGATGTTCAACAGTTTCTCAAGGAACCAATAATCGTTGCCGTCGATGTCGATGGAAAGGACACCGACCTTCGGGAAAGCCTTGCGAATGAAGTCCAGATTGTCGAGGTCGAGGAATCGCTCCTCGATGCGGATGTTGGAAGGCAGCACGGCTCGCGCATCGGCGACTTGCTCTCTGTTGGCGTCGATGAGAAAACCATCAAAAGAGTTCATCAGGGCGGCGCAGTTGAATTGAATCGGGTGAAAGCCAAATTCGATGAAGTTTTTCGGCGCCCCGGTCTCCTTGGCCAACCTCAGCAGGATTTGCCCTTCGTCTGACTGGCCGCCGATGCCTTTAGCGATCAATGACCGATAGTACATGCGCCGGAGAGGTGTGAATTTCTTGACCATTCTGGCGAGCATCAGTGTTCCCTTCGGAGGCGTTTGGATTGATGGTGCGATAGCACGAGACCATGACGATTTAAAAGGGAGGCAAACTCAGGCTTTCGTCGCGTTAGTCGATCTGGTAAATGCTGCGCAAGGGATCGCAGCGCCGTCGCCGGATGATCTTTCATGGGGTTTTCATGGCTAACGCCGACAGCATCATTGCCATCTATGACGACTACTACACCGATGGAAAAGTCGCCGCGAAACGAGAGATCGCGTCGAAACAATCGGTGGGTCACGTCGAGGCGTTCATCGGGCAGCAGCGATTCGAAACGATACTCGACATCGGGGCAGGCGAAGGCGCCGTTCTGGACAAACTGAACAAGAAGGGTATCGGCAAGACCCTCGGAGCAGTTGAGATATCGACAAGTGGCGTCGAGGCAATCAAGGCGCGGAAGATCGCAAACCTGGCCAACCTGGATATCTTCGACGGGTACCACATCCCGCACCCGGACAAGTCGTTCGATCTCGGTCTCGCGATCCATGTGGTCGAACACGTCGAGCATGAGCGGATGTTCTTGATGGAGGCCGCAAGGGTCTGCAAGAAACTTTATATCGAGATACCCTTGGAGCACACGCGGAATCTCAGCAAAGCAATCCGCATGTCGGGACCGTATGGGCACATCAATTTCTACACCCCTTTGACTTTCGAAAACCTTCTGAAGACCTCCGGCCTCAAAGTTGAAAAGCTGATGACGTTTGCCCACGATCTGGCATATGAGCAGCATCTTGCTGGTCGGTCAAAAGGCTGGGTGAAGTATAAGCTTCGCACTGAGTTTCTACGGTTCGCGCCGAAAACCGCAACGCGCAACATGGCGTACATGGCCGGCGCGCTCTGTTCGTCGTAGATTCGGATGGCCATGAGAGAACTGCGCACCAAGGTCGAGGCCTATTTCTCAGGCCCCGGTTTTTGGCCGTTCTTCATCATGATGGTGGTGCTGTTTTCCCCCTGGTTCGTGGTCATCGCAATGCTGCCCTGTCTATAAACGGGCGCGGCCCCACCTAGCCGAACAACCGAATAATAAACATCAACGCCAGAACACCGAAAACGATCGCCCAAATCGCCAAAACGACGATGGGCTTCAGCCGGTGCCTGCGCATCATTCTCCGCTTCCGTAGCACTTCGTTACCGCGCATTCTGGCGACCTGATACGCGGGCGGCCATGCGTGGCCGGCATGGGCGGCGGGGGAATTGTCGGAAGCTTGGTAAACTGCGCTGATTGGTTCCAGAGTTTCCAAAAGGCATAGCCCATCCAAATCGCTCCGATTTCTGAGCGCGAACACTACCACAACCACCAATAGTCTCAACCTGCCCGCAAGGGCGGAAAGGAACTGCCATGGATACCACGTTCAAGGGCGCTGCGAAGCGCATCACCGCTCTCGACATTCCGCGCATCGGCGCGATGGTCGGCGTCGGCGAAGATGAAATCCATGCTTTCATGGATGTCGAGGCGGCAGGGTCAGGCTTTGATGCCAAAGGCCGGCCGAAGCTGCTGTTCGAACCGCATGTGTTCTATCGCAATCTGGCCGGCGCAAAACGCACCGCCGCGGTCAAGGCAGGCCTTGCCTATTCCAAATGGGGCGCAAAACCCTATCCGAAGGACAGCTATCCGCGCCTGGTAGCGGCCATGGCGATCGACGAGACGGCGGCGCTGAAATCGGCGTCGTGGGGCCTGACACAGATCCTCGGCGAGAACTTCAAGGCGGCCGGCTGTGGGTCCGTGCAGGCCATGGTGCAGGCCTTCATGGCCGACGAGGCGGCGCACCTCGAGGCGACGGTGAAGCTGCTTGTCGCATGGAAGGTCGACGACGATCTTCGGGCGCACCGCTGGCCCGTGGTTGCCCAGACATGGAACGGTCCCGGCTACAAGAAAAACCGGTATGATTCGAAGCTCGCGGCGGCATTCGCCAAATGGCAGAAGATCCGCGACACGCCGTGGCCGCCGAAGGCTCGGGCTCCTGCTGTGGTTGCCGCCGAGGAGCTCTCCGCAGAACTTGCGGCTGGCGCTTCTGTAGAACCCGATACAGCGCCACCGGCGGTCGACAAGGCCACGATCGAGCGCGTGCAGCAGCAGCTCAAGGATCTCGGCTATACCGAGGTCGGCGGCGTCAGCGGTGTCGGCGGCACGATGACGTCGGCCGCGATCCGTGCCTTCCGTGCCGAGAATGGCCTGCCGGAAGGTGACGAGATCGACGACGCGCTGCTGCTGGCGCTGCAGAAGGCCAAGCCGCGTGTGCTGGCGCCGGCGCGCACGAATGCACCGCCGGAAGTGGTGCGAGAGAAGGTGCCGGAAGTGCGCACGAACTGGCTGGCCAAGGTTGGCGCGTTCTTCACGACGATCGCCGCGCTGATCGGCAGTTTCTTCGACGGCATCATCGGCAATCTCGGACCGGCCTCCGGCTACATCCAGCCTGTCAAGGATGCCGCCGGCGACGTGCCCGGCTGGGTGTGGATGCTGGCAATCGCCGGCGTTGCCGGCGGCCTGTTCCTGGTCGCTCGCCATGGCGAGAAGAAGGGCGTCGAGGCGTTCCAGTCCGGGGAGCGTCGCTGATGGGCGGCAACGATCCCGATTTCTGGGGCGGATTCGCCGCTGCGATCTCCCTGCGCATCGGCGGCATCCTGGTCGCCGTGCTCATCGCCGGCGTCATTCTGGGGAGGTGCACATCATGATGGCTATTCTGGCGCTGACGCTGAAGAACTGGAAACTGATCGCGCTTGGCGCGCTCATCGCCGCGGTGCCGATCTCCTACACGGCGGGGCGCTGGAAAGGCGACACGCAAGGCTACAACCGGCGCGTCGCGGAAGTCGCCGCGGCCGACGTCAAGGCTGAACTCGAAAGGAAGGGCGACAATGCGAAGCTCAGCGGTATGTCTGACTATGATCTGTGTGTTTCTGGCCTGCGCGGGAGTGGCATGCCAGTCGACGCCTGCGAGCAGCTGCGCGGGCTTCCTGAAAAACAGCCTTAGCCCGGCCGGGACCGTGGCGCTGATCGGCGCCGATCGGCCAGGCTATGAGCGCGTGCTCGGCAACGATCGCAATGGCCAGCGCCGCAAGTGCTGGAAATAGCAGTGCATTGAAGGGCAGGGCAGAGAATGGCGGATGACATGAACAACGGATCGAGCTTCGATCCGCTCGCGTCGTATGCGCGGCTGAGCGAGCGGGTGGAGAACCAGGGCCGCGATATCGTAGACTTGCGCTCGAACATGAACACCGGCTTTCGAAATATCGAAGGCGCGGTGAATGCTCTGTCGACGGAACTCCGTGGATCGAGCAAGACACAATGGCCGGTGCTCCTGACGGCAGTGGGTGTGGCGTTCACCATTCTAGTCGCGGCCGGAAGCCAGGCTCTTTCACCAATCCGGGATAATGTCAGCGACGTGAAGGGCGCCTTGAGTACCATCGTGGATAAGATGGTGACGCAACAGGAGATGAAGTGGCGCACGGATCGCGGTACCGAAGACCGGACCCGGACCGAAGCTTCGCTTGCCTCTATTCGCGACACGATGGTTTACCGCAACGAGTGGATGGAGCGGAACCTCTCCCGCGACCATGACATCGAAAACATCCGTGCCGACGCTGTGCGCGATGTCGCCAATCTTCAGCGCCAAATTGACCAGCAGGAAACCAGGTATCAGGCCTTCTCAAGTTCGCTCGGAAACGGTCGCGACTTCATCATCGATTTGAAGGCAGAACAGAGCCGCCTTCGTGACCAGATCGCAGCCCTTACGGCCAAAGTGGCTGCAGAGCAGGCCGCCGCGCCGCGGTGAAAGCCGTCCGGGAGAGCCCGCCGTGCCGAAAGGTGCGGCTGGCTTTTGCGTTTCACGGCCCGGTCAACTTCTCCACCGAGGCGATGATCGCCCTGGCCAGCGCCTCCGCCTCATGGATCGGCTTGGGGCCATAGAGGCCCAGCACGGCTTCCTCGCTGGGCAGGACGCCGGCGGGGCAGGTTTCCTCGATCGCCATCCTGATCAGGCTCAGCGCCGCCCGGCAGGCCGTTACATCCATCGTCGCCATTACCATTCCCACATACAATTTTGCTAAAATGCCCGGAACCGATTGCAGCCCTGCAGCTTGAATCGCGTCCGGAGTGTCGAGTGCATGCGTAACGCCGATGGTCGTTTGAAGTTCATCCCGCCCATGATGCCGGAGCTGGTCGACAAGCCGCCAGAAGGCGGCGACTGGAGTCATGAAGTCAAGTTCGACGGCTATCGCTCTCAGATCGTCAGGGATGCCGGAGGGGTGCGCATCTTTACCCGCCGTGGATTGGACTGGACGGCGAAGTACCGTGACCTCGCCGCTGCGGCCGGCGCGCTCGATGTCGAAAGCGCCATCATCGACGGCGAGATCATCGTGCTCAACAATGCCGGCCTTTCCGATTTCCGCGAGCTTCGCAAGGCGATCACTGGTCGTCAGCACGACCTCTATTTTGTCGCCTTCGACGTGCTGCACCTCAATGGCCACGATCTGCGCGACATGGCGCTGGACGAGCGGCGCGAGATCCTTGCCGGGATCATCCCGGCCGACATCCGCATCCAATTCAGCCAAGCACTGCCCGGTGAGGCCAAGGCGATCTTCCATTTGGTCGACCAGGCCGGACTCGAAGGCATGGTGTCGAAGCGCAAAGACAGCAAATATCGCAGCGGGCCGACATCCAACTGGCGCAAGATCAAGGCCTATACAATCGGCGAGTTCGAATTGCTCGGCATCGAGCGCGAGGCGGGCAAGCCGGCCTTCGCCCTGATGGGAGAGATCGGCACGCGCAAATATGTCGGCTCCGCCTTCATCAACTCCAGTCGCGCGATCCGCGAGCGGCTATGGAAACGCGTCCAGGAGCATGCCGGCCAGCCGCCAGAGGGCATGAAGCGGCCGGCCACGCAATGGGTCAAGCCGGGCCTGATCGGCCGTGTCAAACACCTGCGCGGCGAGGAAGACTTGCGGCATGCATCGCTGCAGGATTTCCGCGAAGAGTGACAAGACCTTACACCGGGATGCAATACTAGTTAGCTACAATCCACCCTCCACCTACGGCCGCGATACCCCAAGGGTAGATCAAATCGAACGCGGTTAGCGCTCTCACCAAGCTGGCATCAGGTGCAAAAAAATCAACGTAAGACCAACCGGTTCCAGGATCACCGCATCGCCAGATTCTCAGAGTGCCATCCTGCCAACGGCCCGCGTACTCATGACCACCCACAGTCACAAAATTGATCAAGCCATCGTTCCCAGGATGCCCACCGCTCCCAGAACTTCCGATTTGGAATGCTGACTGCTGACCATCAGCAGTTAAACAACTGTGGTTCGTTTTAAAATCGAACAGGCGCGTGCTATCCGCCGCACCCTTCAAGTCAGCGTTCGCCTGCGGTGGATGCCAGAGAGTTACATGCAATCCCTCACTGACCAAGGATTTGACAAGAGGAACGAAATCGGAATCGCCCGCAAACAGTGTTGCTTTCGATATGTTGCCCCGGAAAGCGTGGGTCATCATATCAACCGCTAGTCGAACATCGACGCCCTTTTGTCGCTTATCTGCCCCCACAATTTGCCCGAGGGCAACGTGGACCCGATCGAGCGCCTGAATTTTCGCAAATCGATCATAGTCTGGCTGCACGCGAGCTTCATAGGCGGCTTGGTTTTCTTCATGATCCTTGCCGGGAACGGCATCGTAATAGAAAATTTTAGCGTACCCCCCAGTTGCCAACGCTGGGACATGGGGTTGATAGGCGCTCGCATCGCCAAATAAATCCTGACAAATCTTCCTGACGCTTGCCCGCAGGCAACCACCGTCGATGAAAAGATATTCTCGGTCCCCCCTTGATATCATCGCCGCCTTTATTCCCCTTCTGAGTTGCTCGATTCGACCTATCGGCAGGGATGAAATGTTTCGATTCGTCCTCTACGGAGCCAGCGTGCGGCTTGCCTCTGTGGCCGCTCCCAAGGTTGTCAGTTCTGACCCGCTTCATTTCTTCGGAGCCATAGCGTTGTCAGTTAGACTTTGCCTTTCCGATCAACGGCATATTGGAGAATTTCTTCGCGGAGGTCGTTGAATGCTTGCCAATATGGCCTATACACATCCTCGAATCCTTGATTTATCATAGGGAGATTGCCTGCAAGGCGAGTTAGAGCCGCTTGTGTTGACCACGAGACTAGGGCCTGTGATACCTTAGCCAGGGCTTTCAGGCCAGGTAGGAACTGTGGGAAGTGAAGAGCTGAAATAGCCATCGCCCTTGTTAAAGGCTCTGGTGCAATGTCATGTTCCTCGCCAAAAGCGTACACTAAGCGTACCACTCTTAACCAGTCCTCTTGTTGGTGCAAAAGAGACAGCAATTCTTCAAAACGTTCGGCTCTGTCTGCGCGCTCTGTCGACCGAGATGAAAGCCACTGCGTTAAAGCCGGTCCGAGCACGACTCCAAGAAGAGCTAGTCCGCCACCAATGATTACCGGCAGCAGAACCGGCCAAACACTCGCGCTTGTCACTACTTCCCCCGACACTGTTTGGCCCTCCGCACGGGGTGAGTAGCACACTAGCTATAAAAACGTCTCACCATCATTGCGGTGTTCGAAGCAGAACCAGTGCGGCGCCTGCTTCGGCTTTGCGAAGCCCCAGCCGGCATGTTTACCGCACCCCGGATGCTCGCAGACATGGTGCTGAACGCCTGGCGCCGTGGCGTGTTCCGGAAGTGGGATCCTGATCTCGTCGCTCATAGAAGGGCAATCGGCTCGATCATGTGGGCATCATCGTTCGGTGCGTTTTCCCGAGACGAGGCGTTGACGTCCCTGCTCACCCGGTAGAACTCCAACTGACCGTCTAGGTTGATGTCGAGCAACTGTTTTGCAGCGGCCGCCGGCGTCGTCGGATCAAGCCAGGCGTCATATGCCGTGGGATCAAGGATGACCGGCTGCCGATCGTGGAGCTGCTGCATCGGCATTTGAGCCGGCGCGGTCAGGATCGTGCAACTCGTTATGTCGAGCGCTGAATTGTAAGCCCACAGGCCCGCAAAGGAAAACGGCTGATGCCCAGGCAGGAAGATGTGCCAGGGGTCGCGTTTCTTGTCGGCCGGCGAGATCGTCCATTCGTAAAATCCATCGGCCGGGACGAGGCAGCGCTTCGATTTGAAGGCATCGCGGAATGATGACTTGGTCTCGGCCTCTTCGGACCTGGCGTTGAAGGTTGGGTACTTCGGCAGTTCCTTCGCCCAGAACGGTACCAGCCACCAACGGCCCTGCCGGAGCTTGTGGTCGCCGCCTTCGCCGGCCGTTATAAACGGCACCTCCTCGGTCGGCGCGATATTATAGCGAGGGGCGTCATTGCGGCCAGTCTCCGCCGGCGCCGTCAGCCTATACAGCCGATGGATTTCCGACCAAGGCAGATATCTGGTGAAGCGTCCGCACATACCTTGCCCCTAGTTGCGCAGGATCTCGGGTACGCTGAGCGGACCAAGATCGAGGATGCGCTTGTAATCATCCTTCCGCCGCCAAAATCCGCGAGCCCTGCCATTTGCCCTGTCTCGCTTCGGATCGAACGACACGCCACCGAAGTGGTGAAGGAACGCTTCGGCAGCCTTCTCGTCAGCAAAGCAATGCAGGCGCCAGGCCTCATATTTGCCGTCCTGCCAAACCGCCTGCACACTTCTGGTCTTGAACGGCACCTGCCGCTCGATGACGAAATCCCTGATGAGGGTGAAGTTGTGGCCGACACAAATATCATCCGGTAGCGCGACCTGATGCGGGAATTCTTCGTCTACCCGCGCCGCTGATAGGCCACCAATCCGCTTAGGCATCAGTGCTGAACCGTCGTCTGCTCTTTCAGATAGATGTCCGTTTGCTCGCGCATCGCATCCGACAGCGATAAGGCCAGCTCCAGGTTCTCAGGATAAATCGCACGTATCCAGGCAGCCGTCAGTTCGGCGATGGCCTGTTTCTGGCTGACGTCGGACAGGCCGCGCAACTGCTTTGCCATCTTGAGCGCTGAGCGGTGTATCGCATCCCGCTCGCGCCTCACTATGGCGTAAATCTCGGGCTGTTCGTCCGGGGTGGCTATGATCGATTTCATGGCGTGTCTCCATTTTGCCAACAGTGAACGAAATGAGAACAAAATTGTCAAGAGCGCCTTGACGGACAAGGAATATGTTCCTCATTTTGAGGTATGGCACACGATCCGATCGACACCTTGGGCAAGGCGACCCGGCACAACATGCTGGTCAAGGCGGAATGCAGTTGTGGGAACGTCCGCTACTGCCGTTCCGTGGATCTCATGATGGTCTATGGCGGTGGCGTCGATCCGTTGAAGCTCAAATTCGACTGCAGTCGTTGCAAGCCTGATATCAAGATCACGCTCCTCGAGGTGCACCCAGAACACCTGCCGAAGAAACTCATGATCCACAAGCCCATGAAAATCGATGGCAAGATCGTCTGGCACACCGAGCGGTTCAGGGGATGACAGATCGGCTGAAAGTCCGCTTCGCCTACCAGCGCGGCTGGCAAGTCGTCGATGAGAACGCCGTCCTGCAAACGTTCGAGACGAAGGAAGCCGCCTTTCAATTTCTCGTCGATCGCGGCGCGCGCGTCTGGCTCGATTGGAGCCGAACAGTCATAGGCGGACGGACAGCGCGATACGACTTTGCGGCCAGCTTTCAAACCGAAAGCGTTGGCCGGATCATGAAGACAACCGACGGTCCGTCCGCCGGCACCTGGTTTTGGTCGTGCTATTCAGGTGGCGCGAGGGGCACTGTCGACACGAAGGATGAAGCCGTCTTCGGTCTCGAGCGCGCCTACACGCGGATTGTGGTCAAGGCTGACTATCCGAAGTAATTGCGCCCAGAAACTGCCCAGATACAAGGCCTAAGCGCCCAGTTTCAGTATAAATAGGCGGTCACAAACAGCACGAAAAAGCCCGGAAATGCGCGGTTTCTGCGGTTTGAACGCTCGTTTACACCGAACATGTCGGAAGTGGTGGGGCAGAGAAAACGCGCAAGTGACACGCGTTTCGAACTCTGCCCCAAAAGTTGACACGGTACATGAGGTAACGTGACACGGCGCATTGATTTCGTTGCGTTCCTAGGAGCCTTCCAAGCTGAATATGCGGGTTCGATTCCCGCTACCCGCTCCAGTTTCCCACTACAAAATCAAGGCAGTAGGGAATAGGGCAGCAGGGCAATATGCAGCACGGCGCCCGCGACCACATACTCCCCTACTGCCCTATTCCCTTACTCCCTTGTCTCGTGCTCTAGCTGTTGAATGCGGACGCAACCTGATGCTGCGGCGGCACCTGTCCGTTCGGCGTCAGCTTGTCGACGATGCCAGGCAAGGCAGCGGACAATTGGTTGAGCACATCCTGCTCGCTCATCCCCGACCTTTGCGCGATCTCGCGAATGATCTGTGGACCCAGCGCATTGCCCAGATCGTTGGCGTTGATCGGCTGGTTTTGCCCAGTGCCGACCCACGAATCCGCGGTATTGCCGTGGCCGGCATTTTTCAGTTTGTCGAGAAGGCCGCCCAGTCCGCCGGCCAGGCCGCCATCGGCGGTAGTGGTCGTCTCGGAAGGGGCTGGTGCGGGGCTTTGATCCTGCTCGGTCTGGTTGGCGCTTTTGCCGCTCAGCATCTTTCCAACCAGCAGCGCGCCGAGCGCAATTAACAGCGGCTTGGCTATGTTCCCGCCGGGAACGGCATTGTCAAACAGTCCCATTGTGGATCTCCATCTCAACATTGCCCGTCCCATCTTCAACAATGGCGCATCCGGGCCGGATTTCAAGCTGTCTTGAGCCTTCCGTAATCATGAATTTCAAGTTGGCTTGAGCTTTGCTTAATGGTGTGGAAGTAATCGGGAGCGGGGAATGGAGAGGAAAATGTCAATATTAAGCTGGATTATCCTCGGCGTCATCGCCGGTTTCTTGGGCAGCAAGATCGTCAACAAGAGCGGGCAAGGCTTGGTGCTCGATATCGTGCTTGGCATCGTCGGCGCGATCGTCGGCGGCCTGATCTTCAGCGCTTTTGGTGCATCAGGCGTCACCGGCCTGAACATCTACAGCCTGATCGTCGCCGTGGTCGGAGCGGTGGTCGTTCTGTGGGCCTATCACCAGTTCTCCGGCAGACGAGCAGTCTAGAACGATCATAGTCGTCAACCGGGTCGCTTCCCGGCTGCCGCCCGTCTACCTCATCCTTTTGAGGATCTCGCGCACCAGCGTGTTGAAGCCGGCGGCGAGCCCTCGCGCGAGGATTGGCCACAATTCATCGAGCAGACGCCTGACGGCTGTTTCGAGGGCCGTGTCGCGACCGGGTCTGACCGGCAGATTGGGCATCGCCCCCATCGCCGCCATCACGTCCTTTCGCAACCGGTCACCGCAGGCTCTCGGGCCGACGACCGACGCATCGAAGGGCAGGCGGGTAAAATCCCATTTTCCGCGCTGCTGGATGCCCAGCGTGCTCTCGACCTCGGCGTGGGAGAGCACCGTCCTGGGCGTGACCTTGATCCGATAGTAGTTGCAGAGCTCGGCGACGACGACGACCAGCGCATCCCACTGTGTTCTTGTCATCGGATAGCGGCCGGCACTGAACGGCCGTTCCTCCGCTCCGGCCATGCAACAGAGCGAGACCCCGATCGAGCCGCTGTTGCAGTTGAGCGTGTGGGCAGCGTATCCCGATTTTACCCTGCCGGAATTGAGCGCAATGGAAGGTCGGCCCCTGACAAGGCCGCCATTGCCCTCGACTAGTATATGATAGGCATCCTTGTCGGTTTCGCCTGCCGAATGCGAGCCGGCCGTCCAATGGCAAACGACCCGCTTCATCGGGACGTTGGGCATCCAGTCCGGCGGCAGTGCCACAGTAAATCCCCGCAACAAATCTGGCGAACGGAATCACTATAATTTCTTTGCGGGAGAATGCGAAAACGAAACGATAATTTGGTTGAGCGTTTCTAACACTTGGCGCTCGGCGGCTACTCTATGGAAGGCCTTGGCCGCCAGGCGGCCAAGTGGATGTCATTTTAGCTATCCGTAACATGTTCTTCATATTGGGGCAGGTCGTCGGTGATCGTGAACCACTTTGCCTTGGAGCCGACAAAGATATGCTCGGTCGGGCGGATGGTCGGCTCATCGACGAGGGTTCCCATCGTGACGTGGACAAAGGCGCCATCGCGCACGACCGAACAAAGCAACGAACCGCATAATTTGCAGTGCACATCATGGTTGGTTTCGCCGCCGAAGATCAGCAGCTTGTCCTCGCCCTTGGTCAGACTCAGCTTCTCCCGCTCGATACCGGCAAACGGCTTGAAGGCCGAGCCAGTCGCGCGCCGGCAATTCGAGCAATGACAGTTCGCGGCGTAGATGAACTCATCTGCCACCGCATAGTGAACGGCTCCGCACAGGCATTTCCCGGTGAGGGCGCGATTGCTGGTATTCTCCTGACTGGTCACCGGTTTCTCCATTGTCAGCCGGGTGCTTCGGTCATAGCCGCAAACTAGGCGACGACGGCCAGCCGGCGTTTGCGCTCGTCGAGCGACACGATGGTCAGCCCGCTGGCCACCACCAGCAGGATGCCGCAGACCGCCAGCGCGTTCGGGAACTGGCCGAACACCACCAGGCCCGAAATGACCGCCCAGACGGTGAAGCAATAGTAGAACGGCGCCACCGCGCTCGTCGGCCCGACGCGATAGGCCATGAAGATGAAGAAATGGCCGAAGATCAGGAACAGCCCGGCGCCGGCGATCAGGAGCAGGTGGCGTGCCTCGGGCACGACCCACTGCTCGGTCGCAAGATGCGCGATGCCCGCGCCGGCCAGCACCACCACGACGGCCGAAATGGCGACGATCATGCCAGGCACCTCTGCGGCGACCTTGCGTCCGGCGAGATCGCGCGCGGCGGCAAGCGCCGCATTGCCGAGCGCCAGCGCTGCATAGACCGAAATGCCTTGCATCGTCGGTTGCGCCACCATGAGCGCGCCGATGAAGCCGAGCCCGATCAGCGCCATGCGCATGCCGCCGATCCGCTCGCCGAACAGGATCGAGGAGCCGACCAACATGAGCAAGGGCGTGATCTGCCCGAGCGCGGTCGAATCGGCGATCTGCATGTTGGCGAGTGCCACCACGTAGCAAAGGATCGCTCCCAGCTCGAGCAGGTTCCTGCGCAGGACCTTTCCGTCGAAGATCTGCGGGATCTGCTTGCTGTAGCCGAGCAGGAGCAAGAGCGGCATGCCCCACAGCGTGGCCGCCATGCCTCGTAGAAACAGCACCTCATAGGGCGGCAGGCCAACGGTCGCGAGCTTCATCATCGTGTCGTTGACCAGATACGACCCGGTCGAAACGATCATGAACAGCGGGCCGCGGATGCCTGTGGGAATGAACTGCATCGGTCGAACAAATCAGACAGATACTACGGCGGCAATGGGCCAGGCTCGGGCTGTGATTCCGGCAAGGGCAGAGGGCAATGCGGCCTTCCACGGGGGCAGGGCGCTTGCCTATTTCATTTCCCGGCCGGCGTTCCTATATCCGCGCCATATCCCCCGAAAATCGGATCATGGGTTCAGACCGGGCGGGAAAGCGCTCAGCCACAAGGCACTTGTGTTTTCCGGCCGTTGTCGCTAATCGCCCCGCATTCGACTGAACTGAAGGTCCAGGCCGTCCAAGGAAAGAGACTATGGCAAAAGGTAAATTCGAGCGCACTAAGCCTCATGTGAACATCGGCACGATTGGTCACGTTGACCATGGCAAGACGTCGCTGACGGCGGCGATCACGAAGTATTTTGGCGAATACAAGCGCTATGACCAGATCGATGCGGCGCCGGAAGAGAAGGCGCGCGGCATCACCATCTCGACGGCGCATGTCGAATACGAGACGGCCAACCGCCACTATGCCCATGTCGACTGCCCCGGCCACGCCGACTATGTCAAGAACATGATCACCGGTGCCGCGCAGATGGACGGCGCGATCCTGGTCGTGTCGGCCGCCGACGGCCCGATGCCGCAGACCCGCGAGCACATCCTGTTGGCCCGTCAGGTCGGCGTGCCGTCGATCGTGGTGTTTTTGAACAAGGTCGACCAGGTCGACGACGCCGAGCTTCTGGAGCTTGTCGAGCTCGAGGTGCGCGAGCTTCTGACCAAGAACGAGTTCCCCGGCGACGACATTCCGATCGTCAAGGGTTCGGCGCTTGCGGCTTTGGAAGATTCCGACAAGAAGATCGGCGAGGACGCGATCCGCGAGCTGATGGCTCAGGTCGACGCCTACATCCCGACGCCGGTTCGTCCGCTCGACAAGCCGTTCCTGATGCCGATCGAGGACGTGTTCTCGATCTCGGGCCGTGGCACGGTTGTGACCGGCCGCGTCGAGCGCGGCGTGGTCAAGGTCGGCGAGGAGCTCGAGATCATCGGCATCCGTCCGACGACCAAGACGACCTGCACGGGTGTTGAGATGTTCCGCAAGCTGCTCGACCAGGGCCAGGCTGGCGACAACATCGGCGCGCTGCTGCGCGGTGTCGACCGTGAAGGTGTCGAGCGCGGCCAGGTTCTGGCCAAGCCGGGCACGGTCAAGCCGCACAAGAAGTTCGTGGCCGAAGCCTACATCCTGACCAAGGACGAGGGTGGCCGTCACACGCCGTTCTTCACCAACTACCGTCCGCAGTTCTACTTCCGCACGACGGACGTGACCGGCATCGTGTCGCTGCCGGCGGGCACCGAGATGGTGATGCCCGGCGACAACATCACGGTCGATGTCGAGCTGATCGTGCCGATCGCCATGGAAGAGAAGCTGCGCTTCGCCATCCGTGAAGGCGGCCGCACCGTCGGTGCCGGCATCGTCGTCACCATCAAAGAGTAATTGGCGCCGGCCTTCGCCGGACCTCGAAACAGAAAGGGCGGTCCTCGGGCCGCCCTTTTTGCGTTGCAGCCTCGTCGAAGCGAGCGCTCGTCATTTCAAAACCTGTTGCAAGCGCCGCCAGCGCATCTAGTATAGGTTGCATCGAGGGGGGCTCGCCCAAATGGTTCGGTGGCGCCGTTTGAATGGCCTGACATGGTGGTCGCTCAGGCTGATCTGCCTGGTGTCGTTCTGTGTCATCGGGCACGCCGCCTTTGCGGCGAATACAAAGAAGCCCACGCCGGATCTTGGTCCGACAATGCGGTTCGTCATCGTCCGCAGCAATGCATCGGGTTGCGAGCCTACCTGCCCGGAATGGATATCGGCGGAAGGCACGATCGAGGCCGGCACGCCGGCGCTGCTCAAACGCACGCTCAAGGCGCTCCGCGGCCGAAAACTGCCTGTTGTCGTGGATTCTCCCGGCGGCCACGTCGAGGCGGCGCTGGCGCTTGGCCGGATGATCCGCAAGAACAAGCTCGATATAGCGGTCGGCAAAACCCGGTTTACCGGTTGCCAGCCCGATGCCAAGGGTTGCAAGGAAAACGACGGCAAGGGCGCCCGCTATTTCGGCAATCCCTATGCCAACGGCGCCATCTGCAATTCGGCCTGTCCATTGATGTTTGCCGGCGGCATCAGGCGCGTTGCCGGGCAGTGGGCCTATCTCGGCGTCCACCAGATCACCACGACCTATATAAGGACGAAATTGCAGTACCGAACCACCTATCGCGTGGTGAGAGGCAAGAAGAAGATCATCGACAAGAAGGTCATCAGCCGCAAGAGCGCCGGCAGCTACAAGACCTACGAGATGAGCAAGGCGGTGGAGAAGAAGCTGGCGGCCTATCTCAAGGAGATGGGCGTCGGCCAAGGCGTGCTCGAAACCATGAAGAACACCCCGGCCAGCGGTATCCAGCAGCTGGTGCCGTACGACATGCTGCAGATGAAGCTCGTCACCAGTCTCGATTCTCTCGACCTGCTGACCACGCCGACCCTATGCAAGGCAGATCCAGTGCCGGCGAATTGCCGGGAAATACCGGCGAACAAGGGCTCTAAGCCGGCCGACGTGCCGACGGCCGAAGCCAAGCCCGATGTTCCTCAGTCGGCTGGGGCCGTGCCTCCAAGGCAAGAGGCGGAGATGCGCTTCGCCCTCGTTCGCGGCAGCAACCCGCTCTGCAATCCCGATTGCCCGGAGTGGATCTCGGCGGAAGGCACGATCACCGCCGGGACCCCTGACAGGCTGCGCCAGTTGCTCGATACCGTCGGCGGGCGAAGGCTGCCCGTGGTGATCAGCTCGCCGGGAGGTGACGTGCTCGGCGCTCTTGCGGCCGGCCGGCTGATCCGCGACCACAAGCTCGACGTTGCCGTCGCCCGAACGGATTTCGTCGATTGTGATCCAGGCGCAGTGGGTTGCGTGGCCAAGGATGACGTCCATGCCGGGCTGGATAGCATCCATGCCGGGCTGGATGGCATCCATGCCGGGCTTACCGTCGATTCAGGTGGCGAATGCAATTCGGCCTGTGCGGTCATGCTCGCCGGCGGTGTCAGGCGCCTTGTCGGCCCCAGTGCGCGCCTCAGCGTTCAATCCGTGGGGCAAGCGCAGAAGGTTGAGGCCTATCTCGACGACATGGCGATTGGCCGGGATCTATTCAGCGCAATTCAGCTTCATTCAGTCCAGCACCAACTCGAACCCGACACGATGCTGAAGTTCGGGCTGACGACCGGACCTCAATCGGTGGACGAGCTGACGGGCGCCACCATCTGTCGGTCGGTGCCGAAGCCTGACAATTGCAGGGTCACGCCATCAGCCAATGCCGAGGCCGCGGCGCCACCGAAGCTATAGCACTGCGCCGACCCGAACTGGCCATCGAGGCAGGTTGAGCCAAGCACGATCCTTCCGCTATCGTCCCTGTCGATCACAGTCGAGGACCGGTGATGCACCAGGACGTCCCGACATTGTTCGAATGGGCCGGCGGCACCGAGGCGCTGAACCGACTGACGCGGACCTTTTACGGCAAGGTGTTTCAGGACCCCATAGTCGGGCCGGTGTTCAAAAACATGTCGCCCGATCATCCTGCCCATGTCGCCGCTTTCATCGGCGAGGTCTTTGGCGGGCCGAAGACCTACAGCGAAAGCCATGGCGGCCACCGCGAGATGGTGATGCATCATCTCGGCAAGCATCTGACCGAGGAACAGCGCCGCCGCTGGATCAACCTTCTCGTCGATGCCGCCGATGAAGTCGGTCTGCCGGGCGATCCGGAATTCCGCTCGGCTCTCATGGCCTATGTCGAGTGGGGGTCGCGGCTGGCCAAGATGAATTCCAACCTTGGCGAGACCTGCGATCCCGAGACCGAACCGATGCCGGCCTGGGGCTGGGGCGTGCCGGGCGGGCCGTACAGACCGAGTGGCGAATAACGGGGCAGGCCAGGGAACACTCTATTTTTACACCGGCTATCCCCGTACGCCGCTCTTTACAGAGCGCGCGGAAGCTTTTAGGAAGCGCCTGCTGCGCCGAAATGCGCACGAATACGGGCATAGCTCAGTTGGTAGAGCGGCGGTCTCCAAAACCGCAGGTCGTAGGTTCGAGCCCTGCTGCCCGTGCCATTTCTGCGAAATGGCAACTTTCTCGAAAAAGCCTGGTTTCAACGCGCCGGCCTTTGAAAATCGGCTGGCGACTTGCCATATAGGCAGAGTTGGGGCATAAGAGCCCTATAGCCGGGACGGGACGACTGGATGGTTCCGAGGCGGCGCTTGGTCATAAAGCGGACACTTGCCACTTGCGTGGATCAAGAATCGGTTTTATGTAGACAGAACAGACACGCGACGCGTGGAGCTGGGAAGCCGGCTTTACGCGTCCGATTTGCATGGGCGAAATGATTGCGCTGATTCGGCGCGGCCATGACGCTCAGGCGGCACGTCCCGGCCAGCGGGATCATCCAGGAGATCCGGTCAACGGGTCTTGAAGACAGAGCGGCACATGGCTTCGAAAACCACAAATCCTTTCGTCTTTCTCCAGCAGGTTCGCTCGGAGACCGCCAAGGTGACTTGGCCGTCGCGCCGCGAAACGATGATCTCGACGGTAATGGTCCTGGCGTTCGCTCTGATCGCGATGATCTTTTTCTTCACCGCCGATCAGCTCATGGGCATCGCGGTCGAGCAGATTCTGGGCATTGGACGCTAAGTCCGGCGATTACGGAGAAGTCTTGAGATGACTGCGCGGTGGTACATCGTCCACGCCTATTCGAACTTTGAAAAGAAGGTCGCCGAGGATATCGAGAACAAGGCCAAGCAGAAGGGCCTGTCCGCCGACATCGAGCAGATCGTGGTGCCGACCGAGAAGGTTGTCGAGATCCGCCGCGGTCGTAAGGTCGATGCCGAGCGCAAGTTCTTCCCGGGCTATGTGCTGTTGAAGGCCAATTTGACCGATGCGGTGTTCTCGCTGGTGAAGAACACGCCGAAGGTCACCGGCTTCCTGGGCGACTCGAAGCCGGTGCCGATCACCGAAGCCGAGGCCCAGCGCATCCTGAACCAGGTGCAGGAAGGCGTCGAGCGGCCCAAGCCCTCGGTCACGTTCGAGATCGGCGAGGCGATCCGTGTTTCGGATGGTCCGTTCGCCTCGTTCAACGGTTTCGTCCAGGAAGTGGACGAGGAGCGGGCGCGGCTCAAGGTGGAAGTTTCGATCTTCGGGCGCGCTGTGCCCGTCGATCTCGAATTCGGACAGGTCGAAAAGGGCTGATCCGAAATCCTTGCCGCCGCTGGCGGCAGGGGAGGCGGCGCGGAAAATCGCGCGGCCGGAACGGGTGGGAGGCGAATGTGGCTTTAGCCGGCCGCGCGAACCGCACCACCAGACTGCAACCGCCGGTGTTTCCCCGATAGTGGGGCCGGCATGAGAAAAGGCAGGAATAGAGATGGCTAAGAAAGTTGCAGGCCAGCTCAAGCTCCAGGTTGCCGCGGGCTCGGCTACGCCGTCGCCCCCGATCGGCCCGGCGCTTGGTCAGCGCGGCATCAACATCATGGAGTTCTGCAAGGCGTTCAACGCGCAGACCCAGGAAATGGAAAAGGGCTCGCCGATCCCGGTCGTCATCACCTACTACCAGGACAAGTCGTTCACCTTCGTCATGAAGACGCCGCCGGTGAGCTACTTCCTGAAGAAGGCCGCGAACCTGAAGTCGGGCTCGAAGGAGCCGGGCAAGGTCAAGGCCGGCACGATCGGCCGCGACAAGGTGCGCGCCATCGCCGAGCAGAAGATGAAGGATTTGAACGCCAACGACGTCGAGGCGGCCATGCGCATGGTCGAGGGCTCCGCCCGTTCGATGGGCCTGGAAGTGGTGGGCTGAGATCATGGCAAAGATTGCAAAACGCGTATCGAAGACCCGCGAGGGCATTGATCCCAACAAGGCTTATGCGCTGAGTGAAGCGCTGAAGCTGCTCAAGGATCGTTCCTCGGTGAAGTTCGACGAGACCATCGAAGTCGCCATGAACCTCGGCGTCGACCCGCGCCATGCCGACCAGATGGTCCGCGGCGTGGTCAACCTGCCGAACGGCACCGGCCGCTCGGTCCGCGTCGCCGTGTTCGCACGTGGCGACAAGGCCGAGGAAGCCAAGGCCGCCGGCGCTGATATCGTTGGCGCCGAGGATCTGGTCGAGATCGTCCAGAAGGGCACGATCGACTTCGATCGCTGCATCGCTACGCCGGACATGATGCCGCTGGTCGGCCGTCTGGGCAAGGTGCTCGGCCCGCGCGGCATGATGCCGAACCCTAAGGTCGGCACCGTCACCACCGACGTTGCCGCCGCCGTCAAGGCATCGAAGGGCGGCGCCGTCGAGTTCCGCGTCGAGAAGGCCGGCATCGTTCAGGCTGGCGTCGGCAAGGTCTCGTTCGACGTCAAGGCGCTGGAAGAAAACGTCCGCGCCTTCACTGACGCGGTGAACAAGGCAAAGCCTGCTGGCGCCAAGGGCAACTACGTCAAGAAGGTGTCGGTCACCTCGACGATGGGCCCGGGCCTCAAGCTCGACGTCTCGACGCTCGCAGCGTCCTGATACGAATTACCAGGATCGGACCCTAAAGGACTGATCCGAAAAAGAATTCCGGGCCTCCGACCTGTCGGCGGCCCGGTACCGGAAGTCGGAAGGCTTCCGGACATCCTGTCCGAGATTGCAGGCGGCCCTAAAGCCTTAATTCATGTAGGCCTGCATGAGACGGGTGAAGACCGGACAACGGAGCCACAAGCTCCAATGAAAGGTTCGAACCGTGTTTGCCTTTTGTCTGCGCATCGCCGGCTTGGCCGTAGATGTGGCGAAAGGGGGCAGGATCCTCGAGCGTCGTTCGGGAGATCCGTTACTGGATGGCCCGGCCGGCAAAAGGCAACCCGACGCCTGTCCTCGTGAAAAGGGCAGGGGTCAACTGGAGATAGGCAGTGGACAGAGCGGAAAAACGCGAACTCGTCACGGGCCTGAATGATGCGTTTTCAAGCGCTGGTTCAGTCGTCGTGGCCCACTACGCCGGTATCACCGTCGCGCAAATGAACGACCTCAGGTCGAAAATGCGCGCCGCCGGTGGCACCGTCAAAGTCGCGAAGAACCGTCTCGCCAAAATCGCTCTTCAGGGCACGGACTCCGCATCGATCATCGATCTGTTCAAGGGACAGACGCTGATCGCTTATTCGGAGGATCCGATTGCGGCGCCGAAGGTCGCGTCCGATTTCGCCAAGGGAAATGACAAGCTCGTCATTCTCGGCGGCGCAATGGGCACCACCTCGCTCAACGCCGACGGTGTGAAGGCACTCGCCACACTTCCGTCGCTCGATGAGTTGCGCGCCAGGCTGGTTGGCATGATCGCCACGCCGGCAACCCGGATCGCCCAGATCGTCAATGCGCCTGCGGCTTCGGTCGCGCGCGTCATCGGCGCTTACGCCCGGAAGGACGAGGCGGCATGAGGCCGTTCCTCGCTATCACAAACACACGTTCGAACCTTATGAAGGAATATTCAAATGGCTGATCTGGCAAAGATCGTAGACGACCTTTCGAAGCTGACCGTCCTCGAGGCGGCCGAGCTGTCGAAGCTTCTGGAAGAAAAGTGGGGCGTTTCCGCCGCTGCTCCGGTGGCGGTTGCCGCTGCCGGCGGTGCTGCGGCCGCTGCTGCTCCGGCCGAGGAAAAGACGGAATTCGACGTCGTCCTCACCGAGGCGGGCGCCCAGAAGATCAACGTCATCAAGGAAGTCCGCGCCATCACCGGTCTTGGCCTCAAGGAAGCCAAGGACCTGGTCGAAGCGGCTCCGAAGCCGGTCAAGGAAGGCGTTTCCAAGGCCGACGCCGACAAGTTCAAGGCGCAGCTCGAAGCTGCCGGCGCCAAGGTCGACTTGAAGTAAGCGTTGTCTAAAGAGGCGGGCGGCCTCGCGCCGTCCGCCACTCCCTTCGTGTGAGGGGAGGCCGCGTAACGCGAGATGTACGAAAACCTCTTTCCTGAGGGCCGGAAAACGGCCTTCAGGAAACGGGTTTTCTCCCGTTTTAGCCGACCGCCGACAGGCGGCCGGAGAGCTGATTGAAAGGCCGCCGCCGAGGTGGCCGAGAATGCAAGGCGAACCGCGGCGAGGTTCGTCCCGAGTTTAGAGCTAAGGAGCGACGATGGCCCAGACCCAGACTTTCAATGGCCGCAGACGCGTACGCAAGTTCTTCGGAAAGATCCCGGAAGTTGCGGAGATGCCGAACCTGATCGAGGTTCAGAAGGCATCCTATGACCAGTTCCTGATGGTGGACGAGCCCAAGGGCGGGCGTCCTGACGAGGGACTGCAGGCCGTTTTCAAGTCGGTCTTCCCGATCTCCGATTTTTCCGGCTCCTCGATGCTGGAGTTCGTAAAGTACGAGTTCGAAGGACCGAAATTCGACGTTGACGAATGCCGTCAGCGCGACCTGACTTATGCCGCGCCGCTGAAGGTGACGCTGCGCCTCATCGTGTTCGATATCGACGAGGATACCGGCGCGAAGTCGATCAAGGACATCAAGGAGCAGGACGTCTACATGGGCGACATGCCGCTCATGACCTTGAACGGCACCTTCATCGTCAACGGCACCGAGCGCGTCATCGTCTCGCAGATGCACCGTTCGCCGGGCGTCTTCTTCGACCATGATAAGGGCAAGTCGCACTCGTCCGGCAAGCTTTTGTTTGCCGCGCGCGTCATTCCTTATCGCGGCTCCTGGCTCGACATCGAATTCGACTCGAAGGACGTCGTGCACGCCCGCATCGATCGCCGCCGCAAGATTCCGGTGACGTCGCTGCTGATGGCGCTCGGCATGGACGGCGAGGAGATCCTGTCGACCTTCTATAACAAGATCACCTACAAGCGCGCCGGCGACCACTGGCGCATTCCCTTCAACGTCGAGCGTTTCCGCGGCCTCAAGGCCGTCGGTGACCTGGTCGATGCCGACACCGGCGAAGTCGTCGTCGAGGCGGGCAAGAAGATCACTGCCCGCCAGGCCAGGGCGCTGGGCGAAAAGGGTCTGAAGGCGATCAAGGCGACAGACGAGGATCTGCTCGGCAACTATCTTGCCGAGGATATCGTCAACTACGCCACCGGCGAGATCTTCCTCGAAGCCGGCGACGAGATCGACGAAAAGACCCTGAAGGTGCTGCTCGGCACCGGCGAGGACGAGATCAAGGTTCTCGACATCGACCACGTCAATGTCGGCGCCTATATCCGCAACACGCTCAACGTCGACAAGAACGAGAGCCGCCAGGACGCGCTGTTCGACATCTACCGCGTCATGCGCCCCGGCGAGCCGCCGACACTCGAGACCGCCGAAGCCATGTTCAACTCGCTGTTCTTCGACAGCGAGCGCTATGATTTGTCGGCCGTCGGCCGCGTCAAGATGAACATGCGCCTCGAGCTCAAGGCCGAGGATACCGTGCGCGTGTTGCGCAAGGACGACATCCTGGCCGTGGTCAAGACGCTGGTCGAACTGCGCGACGGCAAGGGTGAGATCGACGACATCGACAATCTCGGCAATCGCCGCGTGCGCTCGGTCGGCGAGCTGATGGAAAACCAGTACCGCGTCGGCCTGCTGCGCATGGAGCGCGCGATCAAGGAGCGTATGTCCTCGATCGAGATCGACACGGTGATGCCGCAGGACCTGATCAACGCCAAGCCGGCGGCCGCCGCCGTGCGCGAGTTCTTCGGTTCCTCGCAGCTGTCGCAGTTCATGGATCAGACCAACCCGCTGTCTGAGATCACCCACAAGCGCCGCCTTTCGGCGCTTGGACCGGGCGGTCTGACCCGCGAGCGCGCCGGCTTCGAGGTGCGCGACGTGCACCCGACGCATTACGGCCGCATCTGCCCGATCGAGACGCCGGAAGGCCCGAATATCGGCCTGATCAACTCGCTGGCCACGTTTGCGCGCGTCAACAAGTACGGCTTCATCGAGAGCCCGTACCGCAAGATCGTCAACGGCAAGCTGACCAATGAAGTCGTCTATCTCTCGGCGATGGAAGAGGCCAAGCACCACGTCGCGCAGGCCAATGCCGAGCTCGACAAGAACGGTGGTTTCGTCGACGAATTCGTCATTTGCCGTAACGCCGGCGAAGTGATGATGGCGCCGCGCGAAAACGTCGATCTGATGGACGTCTCGCCAAAGCAGATGGTGTCGGTGGCAGCTGCCCTGATCCCGTTCCTCGAGAATGACGACGCCAACCGTGCGCTGATGGGCTCGAACATGCAGCGTCAAGCCGTGCCGCTGGTGCGCGCCGAGGCGCCGTTCGTCGGCACCGGCATGGAGCCGATCGTCGCCCGTGACTCGGGCGCCGCCATCGGTGCTCGTCGCGGCGGCGTCGTCGACCAGGTGGACGCGACGCGTATCGTCATTCGCGCCACGGAAGATCTCGATCCCGGCAAGTCCGGCGTCGACATCTACCGGCTGATGAAGTTCCAGCGTTCGAACCAGAACACCTGCATCAACCAACGTCCGCTGGTGCGTATGGGCGACCGGGTCAACAAGGGCGACATCATCGCCGACGGTCCATCGACCGAGCTTGGCGATCTGGCGCTCGGCCGCAACGTGCTGGTCGCGTTCATGCCGTGGAACGGCTACAACTACGAGGACTCCATCCTCTTGTCCGAGCGCATCGTCGCCGATGACGTCTTCACCTCGATCCACATCGAGGAGTTCGAGGTCATGGCGCGCGATACCAAGCTCGGCCCGGAGGAAATCACGCGCGACATCCCGAACGTGTCGGAAGAAGCGCTGAAGAACCTCGACGAAGCCGGCATCGTCTATATCGGCGCGGAAGTGCAGCCGGGCGACATCCTGGTCGGCAAGATCACGCCGAAGGGCGAAAGCCCGATGACACCGGAAGAAAAGCTGCTGCGCGCCATCTTCGGCGAAAAGGCGTCTGACGTGCGCGACACCTCCATGCGCATGCCTCCGGGCACTTTCGGCACCGTCGTCGAAGTACGCGTCTTCAACCGTCACGGCGTCGAGAAGGACGAGCGTGCCATGGCGATCGAGCGCGAGGAGATCGAACGCCTCGCCAAGGACCGCGACGACGAGCAGGCGATCCTCGACCGCAACGTCTATTCGCGCCTGTCCGACGTTCTCGTCGGCAAGGAAGCGATTGCCGGGCCGAAGGGGTTCAAGAAGGGCTCGAAGCTGTCGAAGGACACGCTGGACGAGTATCCGCGTTCGCAGTGGTGGCAGTTTGCCGTGGAGAACGAAAAGCTCCAGAGCGAACTGGAAGCGCTGCGTGGCCAGTACGACGATTCCAAGAAGGCGCTCGAACAGCGCTTCATGGACAAGGTCGAGAAGGTGCAGCGCGGCGACGAAATGCCTCCGGGCGTCATGAAGATGGTCAAGGTCTTCGTGGCCGTGAAGCGCAAGATGCAGCCTGGCGACAAGATGGCTGGCCGGCACGGCAACAAGGGTGTCGTGTCGCGGATCGTTCCGGTCGAGGACATGCCTTTCCTCGAGGATGGCACGCATGCCGATATCGTGCTCAACCCGCTGGGTGTGCCGAGCCGCATGAATGTCGGCCAGATCCTGGAAACGCATCTGGGCTGGGCTTGCGCCGGAATGGGCAGGAAGATCGGCGATCTCATCGACGCGTACAAGACGGCCGGCGACATCAAGCCGCTGCGCAAGACGCTCGAGAGCTTCATGCCGGCCAATGACCGCAACGAGCCGATCCGCGAATATGACGACGAGAGCATCGTTCGCCTCAGCGAGCAGATGCGTCGCGGTGTCTCCATCGCGACACCGGTGTTCGACGGCGCGCACGAGGCTGACATCAACATCATGCTGGAGCAGGCGGGCCTGCACACCAGCGGTCAGTCGCAGCTCTATGACGGACGTACCGGCGAGCCGTTCGATCGTAAGGTGACGATGGGCTACATATATATGCTCAAGCTTCACCATCTTGTGGACGACAAGATCCACGCGCGTTCGATCGGACCGTACTCGCTCGTTACCCAGCAGCCGCTGGGTGGCAAGGCGCAGTTCGGCGGCCAGCGCTTCGGCGAAATGGAGGTCTGGGCGCTCGAGGCGTACGGTGCCGCCTACACGCTGCAGGAGATGCTGACGGTGAAGTCGGACGACGTCGCCGGCCGCACCAAGGTCTACGAGGCGATCGTCAGAGGCGACGACACGTTCGAGGCCGGCATTCCCGAGAGCTTCAACGTTCTGGTCAAGGAAATGCGGTCTCTCGGCCTCAATGTCGAACTGGAGAACACCAAGCTCGACGACAACCCTGTCCGGCTGCCCGACGCGGCCGAGTAAACAAGACGACCTCTCGCGGGAGAAGGCTCCCGCGAGAGGTCGCACCAATTCTTCGGCCGATGGCCGATCAAGTCGGCGGGCGTTTGGCCCGCGCTAGATGCAAGGGGTTTTCGAGGACCCCGAAAAGGAGAACGGCATGAACCAAGAGGTCATGAATCTCTTCAATCCACAGGCGCCGGCGCAGGTGTTCGATTCCATCCGGATTTCGCTCGCCAGCCCTGAGAAGATTCTGTCCTGGTCGTTCGGCGAGATCAAGAAGCCGGAGACCATCAACTACCGCACCTTCAAGCCGGAGCGTGACGGCCTGTTCTGCGCGCGCATTTTCGGCCCGATCAAGGACTATGAGTGCCTGTGCGGCAAGTACAAGCGCATGAAGTACAAGGGCGTCATCTGCGAGAAGTGCGGCGTCGAAGTCACGCTGTCGCGCGTCCGTCGCGAGCGCATGGGCCATATCGAGCTCGCTGCGCCGGTGGCCCATATCTGGTTCCTGAAGTCGCTGCCCTCGCGCATCGGCACGCTGCTCGACATGACGCTGAAGGACATCGAGCGCGTTCTCTACTTCGAGAACTACATCGTCACCGAGCCCGGCCTCACCGCGCTGAAGGAGCACCAGCTCCTCAGCGAGGAAGAGTACATGCTCGCCGTCGACGAATATGGCGAGGATAGCTTCACCGCCATGATCGGCGCTGAGGCCATTCACGACCTTCTGGCCGGCATGGATCTGGAGAAGATCGCCGGCGACCTGCGTTCGGAGCTGGCTTCGACCACGTCCGAGCTGAAGCAGAAGAAGTATCTGAAGCGGCTCAAGGTCGTCGAGAACTTCATGGAGTCCGGCAACCGTCCGGAATGGATGATCATGAAGGTGGTTCCGGTGATCCCGCCGGACCTGCGCCCGCTTGTCCCGCTGGACGGCGGCCGCTTCGCCACGTCCGACCTCAACGATCTCTATCGCCGCGTCATCAACCGCAACAACCGCCTGAAGCGGCTGATCGAGCTGCGCGCCCCCGGCATCATCGTGCGCAATGAAAAGCGCATGCTGCAGGAAGCCGTCGATGCGCTGTTCGACAACGGCCGCCGCGGCCGGGTCATCACCGGCGCCAACAAGCGTCCGCTGAAGTCGCTGTCCGACATGCTCAAGGGCAAGCAGGGCCGGTTCCGCCAGAACCTGCTCGGCAAGCGCGTCGACTATTCCGGCCGCTCGGTCATCGTGACCGGTCCGGAGCTCAAGCTGCACCAGTGCGGCCTGCCGAAGAAGATGGCGCTCGAACTGTTCAAGCCCTTCATCTACGCCCGCCTCGACGCCAAGGGTTATTCCTCGACCGTCAAGCAGGCCAAGAAGCTGGTCGAGAAGGAGCGTCCGGAGGTCTGGGATATCCTCGACGAGGTCATCCGCGAGCATCCGGTGCTGTTGAACCGCGCGCCGACGCTGCACCGCCTCGGCATCCAGGCGTTCGAGCCGATCTTGATCGAAGGCAAGGCGATCCAGCTGCACCCGCTGGTCTGCACGGCCTTCAACGCCGACTTCGATGGCGACCAGATGGCGGTTCACGTGCCGCTGTCGCTGGAAGCGCAATTGGAAGCCCGCGTGCTGATGATGTCGACCAACAACATCCTGCACCCGGCTTCCGGCGCGCCGATCATCGTGCCGTCGCAGGACATGGTTCTCGGTCTCTACTATCTCTCGATCGTCAATCAGAACGAGCCGGGCGAAGGCATGGTGTTTGCCGACATGGGCGAACTCCAGCATGCGCTGGAGACCAAGGCGGTCACGCTGCACGCCAAGATCAAGGGCCGCTTCCGCACGGTCGACGCCGAAGGCAATGTCGTGTCGAAGATCCATGACACCACGCCCGGCCGCATGATCATCGGCGAACTTTTGCCGAAGAACGTCAACGTGCCTTACGAGACGGCCAACCAGGAGATGACCAAGAAGAACATCTCCAAGATGATCGACACCGTCTACCGCCATTGCGGTCAGAAGGAGACGGTCATTTTCTGCGACCGCATCATGGCCCTCGGCTTCAGCCACGCTTGCCGCGCCGGCATCTCGTTCGGCAAGGACGACATGCTGATCCCGGACGCCAAGATCAAGCTGGTCTCCGACACCGAGGCCTTGGCCAAGGAATACGAGCAGCAGTACAATGACGGCCTGATTACGCAGGGCGAGAAGTACAACAAGGTCGTCGACGCCTGGGCCAAGTGCTCGGAAAAGGTCGCCGACGAGATGATGGCCCGCATCAAGGCGGTCGAGTTCGAGGACAATGGCCGTCAAAAGCCGATGAACTCGATCTACATGATGTCGCACTCCGGTGCGCGCGGCTCGCCCACCCAGATGCGCCAGCTCGCCGGCATGCGCGGCCTGATGGCCAAGCCGTCTGGTGAAATCATCGAGACGCCGATCATCTCGAACTTCAAGGAAGGCCTGACCGTGCTCGAGTACTTCAACTCGACCCACGGCGCCCGCAAGGGTCTGGCCGACACCGCCTTGAAGACGGCGAACTCGGGTTACCTCACCCGTCGTCTGGTCGACGTGGCGCAGGACTGCATCGTCAACTCGCTCGACTGCGGCACCGACAAGGGCCTCACCATGCAGCCGATCGTCGATGCCGGCCAGGTCGTCGCTTCCGTCGGCCAGCGCGTTCTCGGTCGTACGTCGCTCGACGACATCACTCATCCGGTGTCGGGCGAGGTTCTGGTCAAGGCCGGAACGTTGATGGATGAGCGCGACGTTGAGCAGATCGAAAAGGCCGGCGTGCAGTCGGTCCGCATCCGCTCGGCGCTGACCTGCGAGGTCAGGGTCGGCGTCTGCGCGGTCTGCTACGGACGCGACCTGGCGCGCGGCACCCCGGTCAACCAGGGCGAAGCCGTCGGCGTCATCGCGGCGCAGTCGATCGGCGAGCCGGGCACCCAGCTCACCATGCGTACCTTCCATATGGGCGGCACGGCGCAGGTGGTGGATAGCTCGTTCCTTGAAGCCTCGTATGAGGGCAAGGTCGAGATCCGTAACCGCAACGTGGTGCGCAACTCCGACGGCCAGCAGATGGTCATGGGTCGCAACATGGCGGTCCTGATCCTCGACGAAGCCGGCAAGGAGCGCGCCACGCACCGCGTCACCTATGGTTCGCGCATCTTCGTGGACGATGGCGACAAGGTGAAGCGCGGCCAGCGCATCGCCGAGTGGGATCCTTATACCCGCCCGATCCTCACCGAAATCGAGGGCAAGGTGGCGTTCGAGGATCTGGTCGACGGCATTTCCGTTCAGGAAACGGCCGACGAATCGACCGGCATCACCAAGCGCGAGGTCATCGACTGGCGCTCGACGCCACGCGGCAACGACTTGAAGCCGGCGATCGTCGTCCAGGACGCCAAGGGCAAGGTCGGCAAGCTGTCGAAGGGCGGCGACGCCCGCTTCCTGCTCTCGGTCGAGGCCATTCTTTCGGTCGAGCCGGGTGCGCATGTGAAGCCCGGCGACGTGTTGGCGCGTATTCCGATGGAAAGCGCCAAGACTAAGGACATCACCGGCGGTCTGCCGCGTGTTGCCGAACTGTTCGAGGCACGCCGTCCGAAGGATCACGCCATCATCGCCGAGATCGACGGTACGATCCGCTTCGGCCGCGACTACAAGAACAAGCGCCGCATCATCATCGAGCCGCATGACTCGACGCTTGAGCCGGTCGAATACCTGATCCCGAAGGGCAAGCCGTTCCATCTCCAGGACGGCGACGTCATCGAGAAGGGCGACTACATCCTCGACGGCAATCCGGCGCCGCACGACATCCTGGCGATCAAGGGCGTGGAGGCGCTTGCCTCCTACCTCGTTAACGAGATCCAGGAGGTCTACCGCCTGCAGGGCGTGTCGATCAACGACAAGCACATCGAGGTGATCGTTCGCCAGATGCTGCAGAAGGTCGAGATCACCACGCAGGGCGATTCGACCTACATCCCGGGCGACCACGTCGACGTGATCGAGTTGGAAGAGGTCAACGAGCGCCTGATCGAGGACGGCAAGAAGCCGGCCGAAGGCCAGCCGGTGCTCTTGGGCATCACCAAGGCCTCGCTGCAGACGCCGTCCTTCATCTCGGCCGCCTCCTTCCAGGAGACGACCAGGGTGCTCACCGAAGCTGCGGTTGCCGGCAAGACCGACATGCTGCAGGGCCTGAAGGAAAACGTCATCGTCGGCCGGCTGATCCCGGCCGGCACCGGCGGCACGATGAGCGCGATCCGGCGCATCGCCACCTCGCGCGACGAGCTCATCATCGACGAGCGCCGCAAGGCCTCGGGCGTCGAGGTCGCCGAGCCGATGCTGACCGACATGGTCACCGCCGCGCAGTAAGCGCGGGATGAAAGAGAAGAAGGAAAGGGGCCCAAGCGGCCCCTTTTCGCATTTTGGTTCCTCATCAGATCGAGAAGGACATGAGCAAGAAGATTTGGACGGCGGTCGACGACTACATCGTTTCCTCTCTCTTCGAAGCGGACCCCGTGCTTGACGCGGTGCTCGCGGCAAACCGCGACGAGGGTCTGCCGGCCATCGACGTCTCGGCCGCGCAAGGCAAGCTGTTGTCGCTTCTGGTGCGCATCGGCGGCGCGAGGAAGGTGCTGGAGGTCGGCACGCTTGGCGGCTACTCGACCATCTGGATGGCAAGGGGATTGCCCGCCGACGGCAAGATCGTGACTCTCGAACTCGACCCGCATCATGCCAGGGTCGCGCGGTCGAACTTCGAGCGGACAGGGGTCTCGGACCGGGTGGACCTACGCACCGGTCCGGCGCTTCAGTCGCTCGCCGCGCTGGGCAGCGAAAACGCCGGTCCGTTCGACCTGATCTTCATCGACGCCGATAAGCCGAACAACCCGAACTATCTGTCATGGGCCATGCGGCTGTCGCGGCCGGGAACGGTCATCGTCTGTGACAATGTCATCCGCGACGGCACGGTGCTTAATGACGATGGCCGTGACGCCTATGTCGAAGGCGCACGCGCGGCGTTCTCGTTCATCGGCGGTGACAAGAGGCTGGACGGCACTGCCATCCAGACAGTCGGCGCCAAGGGCTATGACGGTTTTGCTATCGCGATCGTCGAGTGAACTTTTGCGGGGAGCGGCCGGACCTGCGATCCGGCCGTCGCCCGCTGATCAATCGAAGAATGCCTCGACCACATTGCGCTTGCCGAGCATGAAGGCGTCGGCGACATGCTGGAGCGGGGCGAGGTCGACGTCCGAGGTTCCGGCGCGCACGATCTCGGCAAAGCGCTTGTAGAGCATCGGATATTCCGCTTCCGGCTCGTCATGAACGACCTTGCCGTCGACGGCGAGCTTCGAGCCGCCGCCGGAAAGCACCATCTGGCCCTTGTCGGTCTCGGCCACGATGTCCCAGCTCTGTGGGCCGGTCTGGAGCCAGTCGAGTTCCATCGTCACCGACAACCCATCGGAGGTGCGGAAAGTGACGTGAGCGGCGACCGGGGAGGCGCGGTTTTCGGGAAAATCCAAAACCGCCGACGTGATGAACATCGCCGGCAGGATGTGGGTCGCGATCGACAGTGCATTGATGCCGGGATCGAAGACGCCGAAGCCGCCCGGCGCCCAGATCCATTCCTGGTTCGGATGCCAGCGGCGGACGTCTTCCTTCCAGACGATCGCGGCCGATTTGATTTTGGCCGAGCCGAGGAAAGCGCGTGCGGCCTCGACCGCCGGCGCATAGCGCGAGTGCCAGCTGGCGAACAGCGAAACGTCATTCGCCGCCGCCAGCGTCTTCAGATCCTCGACCTCGCTGACTGTGGCGCCCGGCGGCTTTTCCAGGAAGACATGCTTCTTCGCCGCCAGCGCCGTCCGCGCCGCATCGTAGCGGAATTGCGGCGGCATGCAGAGCGATACCGCCTCAAGCTCCGGCACCGCCTCGAGCATCGCCTCGACGGTCGGAAAATTCGGAATGCCGTCGACCTTGCCGTGCCGGCTGGCGGCAGCGGTCAGACGATAGTCCTTGTCCTTCGCCAGGGTTGGAAGGTGCTGGTCGCGAACGATCTTGCCCACGCCGACGATGCCGATCTTGATGGGGTCGTTATTCCTGGACATGGGGGCTCCGGCGATTGGAAAGGTGCTGCTAGCAGAGATTGGTTCTTAGCAGAGAACCGATGCCGGGCAAGCCTCGACGCAGGCGGCTGCTGCAGCGGCTCGCCCCTTGCCTGCCGCCCAGATCGGTTCTGCATCAGAGCGGCACGTCGAAGGTGACGATCGAGACTTCGCCTTCGAGCGCGCCTTGGTAGGCCGACAGATGCGGCTCGTCGTCGGGGACGCCCTCCATGTCGCCGATCTGGTCGAGCTCGGCCTCGGCATAGCCTTCGGCCGCAAGCGATTCGAGGGTGCGCCGCACCGCCGAATCGTCGTCGGGCGCGACCAGCATGACGTGCACGCCTTCCGGCTTGCCGCCTTTTCTTTTCCACACCCGGCCGGTGATGATGGTGACCGGGCGTTCCTCATTGTCGTTCACGGACCGATTCCTCTGTATAGGTTTGGCGGGTAGGGGATTGCGCCGTTCATGCCGCTTTTTCGCATGAAGCATGGCCGCATGACAGCCAAAACCCGGTCACTTTCTTCCCAGCTCTTGCAAAATGGCGAAAGAAAATTACATGCGTTTTTCGCATGGCTGCCAAGCCTTCGTTGGCGTGCAATATTTGGCGCTCCGGGGTTGACGGACAACAGGCTTGCGAGTAGAAGCCGCCCAGTCAGAACCGATGTGAGGCTCTCCCTTCCGAAGCGACACGCTTTGGAGTTTGCCTCAAACAGGGTTCGTTTTACGAGCGAAAAGACATTTCCGGCGTGCATGAAGCGGTCTCCGCTTCCTCTGCCATTTGTTCGGGCAAGACCGCGAGGCGCGGTTTGTGGCCCGAATTTGCGTATGGAAATGACGCTTTGAGCGGCCCTGACCGGGCGAGACACGGAATTGAGAGACAAGAGGGTTTAATGCCTACCGTCAACCAGCTGATCCGCAAGCCGCGCATTGCGCCGGTGAAGCGCAACAAGGTCCCGGCCATGCAGCAGAACCCGCAGAAGCGGGGCGTCTGTACGCGCGTCTACACCACGACGCCGAAGAAGCCGAACTCGGCGCTGCGCAAGGTGGCCAAGATCCGCCTGACCAATGGTTTTGAAGTGATCGGTTACATCCCCGGCGAAGGCCACAACCTTCAGGAACACTCCGTGGTGATGATCCGCGGCGGCCGCGTCAAGGATCTTCCGGGCGTGCGCTACCATATCATTCGCGGCGTGCTCGACACGCAAGGCGTGAAGAACCGCAAGCAGCGCCGTTCGAAATACGGTGCCAAGCGTCCGAAGTAAGGTTTTCCGGCTTCGGCGCTTTTTTGACTGCGCCGGGCTATGAGAGATTGAGAGACAAAAGCCATGTCCCGTCGTCACAGTGCAGAAAAGCGTGAGATCAATCCGGACCCGAAGTTCGGCGATCTGATCGTCACCAAGTTCATGAACGCCGTCATGTATGACGGCAAGAAGTCGGTTGCTGAGACCATCGTCTATGGCGCGCTCGACCAGGTCCAGTCGAAGACCAAGCAGGAGCCGGTCACCGTCTTCCATCAGGCGCTCGACAATGTCGCGCCGCATGTGGAAGTGCGTTCGCGTCGCGTCGGCGGCGCCACCTACCAGGTTCCGGTCGACGTGCGCCCCGAGCGCCGTCAGGCGCTGGCCATCCGCTGGCTGATCGCTGCCGCCCGCAACCGCAATGAGACCACCATGGTCGACCGCCTCTCTGGCGAGCTGATGGACGCGGCCAACAACCGCGGCACCGCCGTCAAGAAGCGTGAAGACACCCACAAGATGGCAGAAGCCAACCGCGCCTTCGCGCACTACCGCTGGTAAAGCGCGAACGAGACTGAGAGGCAGCTACGATGGCCCGCGAATATAAAATCGAAGACTACCGCAATTTCGGTATCATGGCGCATATCGACGCCGGCAAGACGACGACCACCGAGCGCGTCCTCTATTACACGGGCAAGTCGCACAAGATCGGCGAAGTCCATGACGGCGCTGCCACCATGGACTGGATGGAGCAGGAACAGGAACGCGGCATCACCATCACGTCGGCCGCAACCACGACCTTCTGGAAGGGTCGTGACGGCAAGATGTACCGCTTCAACATTATCGACACCCCCGGCCACGTTGACTTCACCATTGAGGTCGAGCGTTCGCTGCGCGTGCTCGACGGCGCCATTGCGCTGCTCGATGCCAATGCCGGTGTTGAGCCGCAGACGGAAACCGTCTGGCGCCAAGCCGACAAGTACCGCGTGCCGCGCATGATCTTCTGCAACAAGATGGACAAGATCGGCGCCGACTTCTACCGCTCGGTCGAGATGATCGGTTCGCGCCTCGGTGCGCATGCCGTCGTCATGCAGCTGCCGATCGGCGCCGAGACAGAGTTCAAGGGCGTCGTCGACCTCGTTGAGATGAACGCGCTGGTCTGGCGCGACGAAACGCTGGGCGCTGCCTGGGACGTCGTAGAGATCCCGGCCGACCTCAAGGCCCGTGCCGAGGAATATCGCGAGAAGATGATCGAGGCCGCCGTCGAAATGGACGAGACGGCGCTTGAGAATTACCTCGAAGGCAAGATGCCGAGCAACGATGAGATCCGCGCGCTGATCCGCAAGGGTACCATCGCGGTCAAGTTCTATCCGATGTTCTGTGGCTCGGCCTTCAAGAACAAGGGCGTCCAGCCGCTGCTCGACGCCGTCGTCGAATATCTGCCGTCGCCGGCCGATGTTCCAGCCATCAAGGGCGTTGATGCCAAGACCGACGCCGAGATCGAGCGTCACGCCGACGACAACGAGCCGCTGTCGATGCTCGCCTTCAAGATCATGAACGACCCGTTCGTCGGTTCGCTGACCTTTGCCCGCATCTATTCGGGCAAGCTCACCAAGGGCATTTCGCTCGACAACACGGTCAAGGGCAAGAAGGAGCGCATCGGCCGCATGCTGCAGATGCATGCGAATTCGCGCGCCGACGTCGAAGAGGCTTTTGCCGGCGACATCGTCGCTCTTGCCGGTCTTAAGGACACGACCACCGGCGACACGCTCAGCGATCCGCTGCATCCGGTCATCCTCGAGCGCATGGAATTCCCAGACCCGGTCATCCAGATCGCGATCGAGCCGAAGACCAAGAACGACCAGGAGAAGATGGGCCTCGCCCTTCACCGCCTGGCCGCCGAGGATCCGTCCTTCCGCGTCAAGACCGACGAGGAATCGGGCCAGACCATCATCTCCGGCATGGGTGAGCTTCACCTCGACATTATCGTCGACCGCATGCGTCGCGAGTTCAAGGTCGAGGCCAATGTCGGCGCGCCACAGGTGGCCTATCGCGAGACGATCACCCGCAAGCACGAGCAGGACTACACGCACAAGAAGCAGACCGGCGGTACCGGTCAGTTCGCCCGCGTCAAGCTCCTCTTCGAGCCGAATCCGGAAAGCAGCGAATTCGAGTTCGAATCGAAGATCGTTGGCGGTGCCGTGCCGAAGGAATACATCCCTGGCGTCGAAAAGGGCATCAACAGCGTCATGACCTCGGGTCCGTTCGCGGGCTTCCCGATGATCGGCGTCAAGGCGACGCTCATCGACGGCGCCTACCACGACGTCGACTCCTCGGTGCTCGCCTTCGAAATCGCCGGCCGCGCCTGCTTCCGCGAAGCGGCGCCCAAGCTTGGCGTGCAATTGCTCGAGCCGATCATGAAGGTCGAGGTGGTGACGCCGGAAGACTATGTCGGCAGCGTCATTGGCGATCTGAACGGTCGTCGTGGCCAGATCCAGGGCCAGGAAGCCCGCGGCGTGGCCGTGGTCATCAACGCGATGGTGCCGCTGGCCAACATGTTCAAGTACGTCGACAACCTGCGCTCGATGAGCCAAGGCCGTGCGGCTTACACGATGCAGTTCGACCATTACGAGCCGGTGCCGACCGCGGTCGCCCAGGAAGTCCAAAAGAAATACGCGTAACTCGAAAGAGCTGCCGCGGTAACGCAATTCAAAGCCCGCATGGGCGAGCAGGAAATGGAGACATCACATGGCAAAAGGTAAATTCGAGCGCACTAAGCCTCATGTGAACATCGGCACGATTGGTCACGTTGACCATGGCAAGACGTCGCTGACGGCGGCGATCACGAAGTATTTTGGCGAATACAAGCGCTATGACCAGATCGATGCGGCGCCGGAAGAGAAGGCGCGCGGCATCACCATCTCGACGGCGCATGTCGAATACGAGACGGCCAACCGCCACTATGCCCATGTCGACTGCCCCGGCCACGCCGACTATGTCAAGAACATGATCACCGGTGCCGCGCAGATGGACGGCGCGATCCTGGTCGTGTCGGCCGCCGACGGCCCGATGCCGCAGACCCGCGAGCACATCCTGTTGGCCCGTCAGGTCGGCGTGCCGTCGATCGTGGTGTTTTTGAACAAGGTCGACCAGGTCGACGACGCCGAGCTTCTGGAGCTTGTCGAGCTCGAGGTGCGCGAGCTTCTGACCAAGAACGAGTTCCCCGGCGACGACATTCCGATCGTCAAGGGTTCGGCGCTTGCGGCTTTGGAAGATTCCGACAAGAAGATCGGCGAGGACGCGATCCGCGAGCTGATGGCTCAGGTCGACGCCTACATCCCGACGCCGGTTCGTCCGCTCGACAAGCCGTTCCTGATGCCGATCGAGGACGTGTTCTCGATCTCGGGCCGTGGCACGGTTGTGACCGGCCGCGTCGAGCGCGGCGTGGTCAAGGTCGGCGAGGAGCTCGAGATCATCGGCATCCGTCCGACGACCAAGACGACCTGCACGGGTGTTGAGATGTTCCGCAAGCTGCTCGACCAGGGCCAGGCTGGCGACAACATCGGCGCGCTGCTGCGCGGTGTCGACCGTGAAGGTGTCGAGCGCGGCCAGGTTCTGGCCAAGCCGGGCACGGTCAAGCCGCACAAGAAGTTCGTGGCCGAAGCCTACATCCTGACCAAGGACGAGGGTGGCCGTCACACGCCGTTCTTCACCAACTACCGTCCGCAGTTCTACTTCCGCACGACGGACGTGACCGGCATCGTGTCGCTGCCGGCGGGCACCGAGATGGTGATGCCCGGCGACAACATCACGGTCGATGTCGAGCTGATCGTGCCGATCGCCATGGAAGAGAAGCTGCGCTTCGCCATCCGTGAAGGCGGCCGCACCGTCGGTGCCGGCATCGTCGTCACCATCAAAGAGTAATTGGACTTAAACCGATCTGTCGCGGGCGCGGGATGCCCGCGCCGCGCCAGAACAAGGAAGTGACGAATGAACGGTCAGAATATCCGCATCCGCCTCAAGGCGTTTGATCACCGGGTGCTCGACGCCTCGACGCGGGAAATCGTGTCGACGGCCAAGCGCACCGGCGCCAACGTCCGCGGCCCCATTCCGCTGCCGACGCGGATCGAAAAGTTTACGGTCAACCGGTCGCCGCATGTCGACAAGAAGAGCCGCGAGCAGTTCGAGATGCGCACGCACAAGCGGCTGCTCGACATCGTCGATCCGACCCCGCAGACGGTCGATGCTTTGATGAAGCTCGATCTGGCCGCCGGCGTCGACGTCGAGATCAAGCTCTAAGGGATTGAGAGCGCGGTAGGGGCGGTGCCCCGGCCCGGAACTCTAAAGGAATTGAACCGATGCGTTCAGGTGTGATTGCAAAGAAGGTGGGAATGACCCGCATCTATAACGATGCCGGGGAACATGTTCCCGTCACCGTTCTCCAGATGGAGAACTGCCAGGTCGTGGCGCAGCGCACGCAGGAGAAGAATGGCTATACGGCCGTTCAGCTCGGCGTTGGCCTTGCCAAGGTGAAGAACACGTCGAAGGCGATGCGCGGCCATTTCGCGACCGCTTCCGTCGAGCCGAAGGCCAAGGTTGCCGAGTTCCGCGTATCCGCCGACAACATGATCGATGTCGGCGCCGAGATCACCGTCGAGCACTTCGTCGCCGGCCAGAAAGTCGACGTGACGGGCACGACGATCGGCAAGGGTTTCCAGGGCGTCATCAAGCGCCACCACATGGGTGGCGGCCGTGCGACGCACGGTAACTCGGTCTCGCACCGTACGCACGGTTCGACCGGTCAGCGCCAGGATCCGGGCAAGGTATTCAAGGGCAAGCATATGGCTGGCCACATGGGCGACACCCGCGTCACCACGCAGAATGTCGAGATCGTTTCGACCGACGCCGATCGCGGCCTGATCCTGATCCGCGGCGCGGTTCCCGGTTCGAAGGGCGCTTGGATCCTGGTCCGCGACGCGGCCAAGGTGGCACTTCCGGCCAATGCGCCGAAGCCTGCCGCGATCCGCGCCGTTGCGACCAATGATGGCGCCAAGAACGATGCCCCGGCCGCAGTGAACGATGCCCCGGCCACAGAGGGAGCGGAATAATGGACATCAAGATCACAACGCTGGGCGGCAAGGACGCCGGCAAGGTGAAACTCTCCGAGGAGATTTTCGGCCTTGACCCGCGCGAGGACATCCTGCAGCGCGTCGTGCGCTGGCAGTTGGCCAAGAAGCAGCAGGGCACGCACAAGGCCAAGGGTCGCGCCGAAATCGCGCGCACCGGCGCCAAGATGTACAAGCAGAAGGGTACGGGCCGCGCCCGTCACCATTCGGCACGCGCTCCCCAGTTCCGCGGCGGCGGCAAGGCCCACGGCCCGGTCGTTCGCAGCCACGAGCACGACCTGCCGAAGAAGGTGCGCGCTCTCGGCCTCAAGCATGCTCTCTCAGCCAAGGCCAAGAGCGCGTCGATCATCATCATCGACGAGCTGAAGCTGACCGAGGCCAAGACAAAGGCGCTGATCGCGAATTTCGCGACGTTGGGCCTGACCAACGCCCTGGTGATCGGTGGCGCCGAGCTTGACAAGAATTTCAAGCTGGCGGCGACGAACATCCCCAACATCGACGTGCTGCCCATCCAGGGCATCAACGTCTACGACATTCTGCGCCGCGGCACGCTGGTCCTTTCGAAGGCCGCCGTCGAGGCTCTCGAGGAGCGCTTTAAATGACCGACCTTCGTCACTACGACGTGATCGTCTCGCCAGCGATCACCGAAAAGTCGACCATGGCTTCCGAGCAGAACCAGGTCGTCTTCAACGTCGCCAAGAAGGCGTCGAAGCCGGAAATCAAGGCCGCCGTCGAAGCGCTGTTCGGCGTCAAGGTGATGGCCGTGAACACGCTTGTCCGCAAGGGCAAGATCAAGCGCTTCCGCGGCACGACCGGCCGCCAGAGCGACGTCAAGAAGGCGGTTGTGACGCTGGCCGACGGCCAGTCGATCGACGTCGCGACGGGTCTCTGAGCAAGGCCGCGAGGACAGGACAATGGCACTTAAAAAATTCAACCCGGTAACGCCGAGCACCCGCCAGCTGGTCATCGTCGACCGCTCGGGCCTCTACAAGGGCAAGCCCGTCAAGGGCCTGACCGAAGGCCTGACCAAGTCGGGCGGCCGCAACAATTACGGCCGCATCACGGCCCGCTTCATCGGCGGCGGTCACAAGCGTTCGTACCGCATCATCGACTTCAAGCGGCGCAAGTTCGACGTCGTCGGCACGGTCGAGCGCATTGAATACGATCCGAACCGCACCGCCTTCATCGCGCTGATCAAGTATGACGATGGCGAGCTGTCCTACATCATCGCCCCGCAGCGTCTGGCTCCCGGCGATAAGATCGTGGCCGGCGAATCGGTCGACGTGAAGCCGGGCAATGCGATGCCGCTGGCCTCGATGCCGGTCGGCACCATCGTCCACAACATCGAGCTGAAGCCGGGCAAGGGCGCTCAGGTTGCCCGTTCGGCTGGTGGCTATGGCCAGCTCGTCGGTCGCGACCAGGGCATGGCGATCCTGCGCCTCAACTCTGGTGAGCAGCGTGTCGTGCACGGTTCCTGCATGGCCACCGTCGGTGCCGTGTCCAATCCGGACCACGGCAACATCAATGACGGCAAGGCAGGCCGCACGGTGTGGCGCGGCAAGCGTCCGCACAATCGCGGCGTGACCATGAACCCGGTCGACCATCCGCATGGCGGCGGCGAAGGCCGCACCTCGGGCGGCCGCCATCCGGTTTCGCCCTGGGGCAAGCCGACCAAGGGCAAGAAGACGCGGTCCAACAAGGCGACCGACAAGTTCATCCTGCGCTCGCGCCATCAGCGCAAGAGCTAAGAAGAGGTAACGCCAAGTGACTCGTTCTATTTGGAAAGGCCCCTTCATCGACGGCTACCTTCTCAAGAAGGTGGACAAGGTTCGTGAAGGCGGTCGCAATGAGGTGATCAAGATGTGGAGCCGTCGCTCCACCATCCTGCCGCAGTTCGTCGGCTTCACCTTCGGTGTCTATAACGGCCAGAAGCATGTTCCCGTTTCGGTGAACGAGGACATGGTCGGCCACAAGTTCGGTGAATTCGCTCCGACCCGGACCTACTACGGTCATGGCGCGGATAAGAAGGCGAAGAGGAAATAATCATGGGCAAGGCCAAAGCTCCGCGCAGGCTTGCTGACAACGAAGCGCGCGCCGTTCTGCGCACGATCCGTATCAGCCCGCAGAAGCTGAACCTGGTTGCCGCGCTGATCCGCGGCAAGAAGGTCGCGACAGCGCTTTCCGACCTCGAATTCTCGGCCAAGCGGATTTCCGGCACGGTCAAGAAGACGCTGGAATCGGCGATCGCCAACGCGGAAAACAACCACGACCTCGACGTCGATGCGCTGATCGTGGCGGAAGCCTATGTCGGCAAGTCGATCGTCATGAAGCGGTTCCATGCCCGTGGTCGTGGTCGCGCCAGCCGTATCGAGAAGCCGTTCTCGCACCTCACGATCGTCGTTCGTGAAGTCGAAGAAAAAGGGGAGGCCGCATAATGGGCCAGAAAGTCAATCCGATCGGTCTGCGTCTCGGCATCAACCGCACCTGGGATTCGCGCTGGTTCGCGAACACTGGCGAGTACGGCAAGCTGCTGCACGAGGACATCAAGATCCGCAAATATCTTGAGAAGGAACTCAAGCAGGCCGCGATCTCGAAGGTCGTGATCGAGCGTCCGCACAAGAAGTGTCGCGTCACCATCCATGCGGCGCGCCCGGGCCTGATCATCGGCAAGAAGGGCGCCGACATCGAGAAGCTTCGCAAGAAGCTGATGGAGATGACCAAGTCGGAGACGCACCTCAACATCGTCGAAGTGCGCAAGCCCGAGATCGACGCGACCCTGGTCGCCCAGTCGATCGCCCAGCAGCTCGAGCGCCGCATCGCGTTCCGTCGCGCCATGAAGCGCGCCGTGCAGTCGGCGATGCGCCTCGGTGCCGAAGGCATCCGCATCAACTGCGCCGGCCGTCTCGGCGGCGCCGAGATCGCGCGCATGGAGTGGTACCGCGAAGGCCGCGTGCCGCTGCATACGCTGCGCGCCGATGTCGACTACGGCACGGCTGAAGCGCACACGGCTTACGGCATCTGCGGCGTCAAGGTATGGGTGTTCAAGGGCGAGATCCTTGAGCACGACCCGATGGCTTCGGAGCGCCGCGCGACCGAGGGCGACGCGCATGGCGGTGGTGGTGAGCGCGAACGCGGTCGCCGTCGCGAAAACGCGTAAGACATTTGAGAATTTGGAGTTAGAACGATGCTGCAGCCAAAGCGCACAAAGTTCCGCAAGCAGTTCAAGGGCCGCATCCACGGTACCGCCAAGGGCGGCACCAACCTGGATTTCGGTGGTTTCGGGCTGAAGGCGCTTGAGCCGAACCGCGTCACCGCGCGTGAGATCGAAGCGGCCCGCCGCGCGATCACCCGCGAGATGAAGCGCGCCGGCCGTGTGTGGATCCGTATCTTCCCGGACGTGCCGGTCACTTCCAAGCCGACCGAAGTCCGCATGGGCAAGGGCAAGGGCGCGGTCGACTACTGGGCGGCCCGCGTCAAGCCTGGCCGCATCATGTTCGAGATCGACGGTGTTAACGAGGAAACCGCCCGTGAGGCGCTGCGTCTCGGCGCTGCCAAGCTCTCGGTCAGGACGCGCTTCGTACAGCGCATCGCAGAATAAGGACGGGCTGATCATGAAAGCCGAAGACATCCGGGCCAAGACCCAGGACCAGTTGACCGACGATTTGGCCAGCCTGAAGAAGGAGCAGTTCAATCTGCGCTTCCAGAAGGCCACCGGCCAGCTCGAGAAGACCGCGCGCGTGAGGCAGGTCCGCAAGGACATTGCGCGCATCAAGACCATCGCCGCGGAAAAATCCGCGGCCAAGAAGGCTTAAGGACGAAAACCATGCCAAAGCGCATTCTGCAGGGCACCGTCGTCAGCGACAAGAACGAGAAGACGGTTGTCGTCAAGGTCGAACGGCGCTTCACGCATCCCGTGATGAAGAAGACCGTGCGCATGACCAAGAAGTACAAGGCGCACGACGAGAACAACGCCCACAAGGTTGGCGATCAGGTGTTCATCCAGGAATCGAAGCCGATTTCCAAGGATAAGCGCTGGATCGTCGTGGCCTCGGACCAGGCGTAAACAAACGAATTTTGGACAGACCGGGGAGGGGCTTTGAGCTCATCCCGTTAGAAAAGAAGAAGGCGGCCAGTCATGATTCAGATGCAAACAAACCTCGACGTCGCGGATAATTCCGGCGCCCGTCGTGTCATGTGCATCAAGGTGCTGGGCGGCTCGAAGCGGAAATACGCTTCCGTGGGCGACATCATCGTGGTGTCGATCAAGGAAGCCATCCCGCGCGGCCGCGTGAAGAAGGGCGATGTGATGAAGGCGGTCGTGGTTCGCACGGCCAAGGACATCCGCCGCCCGGACGGCAGCGTGATCCGTTTCGACAAGAACGCGGCCGTTCTTGTCGACAACAAGAAAGAGCCGATCGGCACCCGTATCTTCGGACCGGTTCCGCGTGAGCTGCGCGCCAAGAACCACATGAAGATCATCTCGCTCGCGCCTGAAGTGCTGTAAGGAGCCGGACCAATGCAAAAGATTAGAAAAGGCGACAAGGTCGTCGTGCTGGCCGGCAAGGACAAGGGCCGTTCGGGCGAAGTCCTCTCGGTACAGCCGAAGGAAGACACCGCGCTGGTGCGCGGCGTCAACATGATCCGTCGTCACCAGAAGCAGTCCCAGTCCCAGGAGGGCGGGATCATCACCAAGGAAGCGCCGATCCAGCTGTCGAACATCGCGCTGGCCGACCCCAAGGATGGCAAGCCGACCCGCGTCGGCTTCATCTTCCAGAAGGACGGCAAGAAGGTGCGCGTCGCCAAGCGCTCGGGAGAAGTCATCAATGGCTAAGGCTCAAACCACGAAGCCCAACGCTGAAAGCAAGCAGTCCAAGGCCCAGAACACGCCGCGCCTCAAGCAGGTCTACAACGAGACCATCCGCAAGGCGCTGCAGGAGCAGTTCGGCTACGAGAACGAGATGCAGGTTCCCCGCATCGACAAGATCGTGCTGAACATGGGCGTCGGCGAAGCGACCGGCGATTCGAAGAAGCCTTCGATCGCGGCGGAAGACCTTGCGATGATCGCCGGCCAGAAGGCCGTCGTCACCCGTGCCCGCAATTCGATCGCCGGCTTCAAGGTCCGCGAGAAGATGCCGATCGGCGCCAAGGTCACGCTGCGCAAGGAACGCATGTACGAGTTCCTCGACCGCCTCGTAAACATTGCGCTGCCGCGCGTCCGCGACTTCCGCGGACTCAATCCAAAGAGCTTCGATGGCCGCGGCAATTATGCCATGGGCATCAAGGAACACATCGTGTTCCCGGAGATCAACTACGACAAGGTTGATCAGATCTGGGGCATGGACGTCATCGTTTGTACGACTGCGAAGACGGACGACGAAGCCAGGGCATTGCTCAAGGCCTTCAACTTCCCCTTCCGCCAGTAACGGCAGCGAGAAAAGGAAAAATCTGAAATGGCAAAGACCAGCTCAGTCGAGAAGAACAACAGGCGCCGTAAGCTTGCGGACCAGTACGGTCCCAAGCGCAAGGCGCTCAAGGCGATCATCATGGATCAGTCCAAGCCGATGGAAGAGCGCTTCCGCGCCCAGCTCAAGCTTGCTGCCCTGCCGCGCAACTCGGCCAAGATCCGCATCCGCAACCGCTGCGAAGTCACGGGACGTCCGCGCGCCTACTATCGCAAGCTCAAAGTATCGCGCATCGCGCTTCGTGATCTCGGCAATAACGGCCAGATCCCGGGCCTGGTCAAGTCGAGCTGGTAAGGAGGACATAACATGTCATTGAGCGATCCTCTCGGCGATATGCTGACCCGCATCCGCAACGCCTATGGCCGCAAGAAGTCGAGCGTTTCGACGCCGGCCTCGCGCCTGCGTACCCGCGTCCTCGACGTGCTGAAGGCTGAAGGCTATATCCGCGACTACAGCCAGACCGACTTCGACAACGGCAAGTCCGAAATCGAGATCGAGCTGAAGTATTTCGACGGTGCGCCGGTCGTGCGCGAAATCGCCCGCGTCTCGAAGCCCGGCCGCCGCGTCTACGTTTCGGCCAAGTCGATCCCGCACGTCGCCAACGGCCTCGGCATCGCCATCCTTTCGACACCGAAGGGCGTGATGGCCGATCACGAAGCGCGCGAACAGAATGTCGGCGGCGAAATCCTCTGCCAGATCTTCTGATCTGGAAAACAGAGACCTGAAACAAGAGAAGTGACGAGGACAACAAAATGTCTCGTATTGGAAAGAAACCCGTTTCGCTGCCGCAGGGCGTGACCGCGACCGTCGATGGCCAGACCGTCACGGCGAAGGGCCCCAAGGGCGAGCTGAAGTTCGTGGTGAACGACGAAGTGCTGGTCAAGATGGAAGGCTCGGAGATCGCTGTCCAGCCGCGCGACCAGACCAAGACCGCCCGCTCCAAATGGGGCATGTCGCGCACGCAGATCGTCAACATCCTGCAGGGCGTCAAGGACGGTTTCGAAAAGAAGCTCGAGATCACCGGCGTCGGCTATCGTGCCGCCATGCAGGGAAAGAACCTGCAGCTGGCGCTCGGCTTCAGCCATGACGTCGTCTACGAGACGCCGCAGGGCATCACGATTGCGGTGCCGAAGCCGACGGAAATCACCGTGACCGGCATCGACAAGCAGCAGGTCGGCCAGGTTGCCGCCGAGATCCGCGAATACCGCAGTCCCGAGCCCTACAAGGGCAAGGGCGTCCGCTATGCTGGCGAGAAGATCGTCCGCAAGGAAGGCAAGAAGAAGTAGTGGGCTTGGCCCCGAAAAGTTGCAGACTTTTCGGAAAGGACCAAGTCAAAGAAATGTAACGCCGCGGGGAGCGGTCGCGGGAGGCCTGTCCTACCGCATATGGTTGCCCCCGTTTTTTGAAGGCAAGGAACTGATATCATGGGCTCGAAAGAATCCACACAGCGCCGCGCTCAGCGCGTCCGCCGCCAGATCAAGAAGGTCGCGGGCGAGCGTCCGCGTCTGTCGGTCCACCGCACGTCGAAGAACATCTACGTTCAGGTCATCGACGACGCCAAGGGCCACACCATCGCCGCCGCCTCGACCTTGGAGAAGGACCTCAAGGGTTCGCTCAAGACCGGCGCCGACACCGCGGCTGCCGCCGCGATCGGCAAGCTGATCGCCGAGCGCGCCTCGAAGGCCGGCGTCAAGGAAGTCGTTTTCGACCGCGGCCCGTATATCTATCACGGCCGCGTCAAGGCGCTGGCCGAGGCTGCCCGTGAAGGTGGCTTGAGCTTCTAATTTCGCTCCCGGCAACCCACAGAGGTGCCGGATCTTATCATCAACCGTGCTTCCGGAAAAAAACAAGGAACAGGATATGGCACAGGAACGTAGGGATGGCGGCCGCGGTCGCGATCGTGAAGAGCGCGACGATGGCATGGTGGACAAGCTCGTCCACATCAACCGCGTCGCCAAGGTCGTCAAGGGCGGCCGTCGCTTCGGTTTTGCAGCACTTGTCGTCGTCGGCGACCAGAAAGGCCGCGTCGGCTTTGGTCACGGCAAGGCGCGCGAAGTGCCTGAGGCGATCCGCAAGGCAACCGAATCGGCCAAGCGCGACATGATCTTCGTGCCGCTGCGCTCGGGCCGCACGCTGCACCACGACGTCGAGGGACGCTGGGGCGCCGGACGCGTGCTGCTGCGCGCCGCCAAGCAGGGTACCGGCATCATCGCCGGCGGCCCGATGCGCGCCGTCTTCGAGACGCTCGGCATGCATGACGTGGTCGCCAAGTCGATGGGGTCGTCGAACCCCTACAACATGGTTCGCGCCACCTTCGACGCGCTGAAGAGCCAGATGCATCCCAAGGATGTGGCTGCTGCGCGTGGCATCAAGTATTCGACGCTTCAGGCCCGCCGCGGCACCGCCGTTGCGGCCGAAGAATAGTCTGCTCTGACCAGGGATTTTGACCATGGCCAAGAAAGCAACCAAGACCATCACCGTTGAGCAGATCGGTTCGCCGATCCGCCGGCCGAAGGAGCAGCGCGCGACGCTGGTCGGCCTCGGCCTCAACAAGATGCACAAGCAGCGCACGCTGGAGGATACGCCCTCCGTGCGCGGCATGATCGCTGCCGTCCAGCATCTCGTCCGCGTCGTGGACGAGGGCTGAGCAAAAGCGCAGGAGAAGCAAGATGAAACTCAACGATCTGCGTGACAAGGACGGCGCCACGCATTCCAAGAAGCGTCTCGGCCGCGGCATTGGTTCCGGCTCGGGCAAGACCGCTGGTCGCGGCGTCAAGGGCCAGAAGGCGCGCTCCGGCGTCGCCGTCAACGGCTTCGAGGGTGGCCAGATGCCGCTCTACCGGCGTCTGCCGAAGCGCGGCTTCAACAACATCTTCGCCAAGAGCTTTGTTGTCGTGTCGCTGGCCCGCATCCAGGCCGCGCTCGATGCCAAGAAGCTCGACGCGAAGGCGACCGTGACGGCCGACGCGCTGGTCGCGGCCGGCGTCATCCGCCGCGTCAAGGACGGCGTGCGAATCCTCTCCGATGGCGACATCAAGGCCAAGCTCGCCTTCGACGTGGCCGGCGCCTCCAAGGCAGCAATCGAGAAGATCGAAAAGGCCGGCGGTTCGGTCAAGCTGCCGGAAAAGGCAGCCGCCGAGTAACGGCGATTTGGAGCGCGATCGGCGAAAGTGCGACCCGGTTCTGCTTTCGATTGCGCTTTGATTTGATCAATATGGCGGCCGCGTCAACGCGGCCGCTTGCATGTTTACGGTCCGGAGCTTATCTCGTGAGTTTCGGTGATACGCGCCGCCTGTCCTGCGGGCCTTTGAGCGTGACCAAGCGGAGAATCAGGCATGGCTTCGGCTGCTGAACAACTGGCCTCGAATCTGAATTTTTCGGCCTTCGCCAAGGCGGAGGATCTGAAGAAACGCATCTGGTTCACTATCGGCGCGCTGCTCGTCTACCGCCTCGGCACCTATATCCCGCTTCCCGGCATCAATCCCGACGCTTTCGCCCAGGCCTTTCAGTCGCAGAGCAAGGGCGTGCTCGGCATGTTCAACATGTTCGCCGGCGGCGCCGTGCAGCGCATGGCGATCTTTGCGCTGGGCATCATGCCTTACATCTCCGCCTCCATCATCATGCAGTTGATGACCTCGGTCATCCCGTCGCTGGAAGCACTGAAGAAGGAAGGCGAGCAGGGCCGCAAGATCATCAACCAGTACACGCGCTATGGCACAGTGCTGCTGGCACTGGTGCAGGCCTACGGCATTTCGGTCGGGCTGGAGGGCGGCAACGGCATCGTCAGCGATCCCGGCATGTTCTTCCGCATCTCGACCGTCGTCACGCTGGTTGGCGGCACCATGTTCCTGATGTGGCTCGGCGAGCAGATCACCGCGCGCGGCATCGGCAACGGCATTTCGCTGATCATCTTCGCCGGCATCGTCGCCGGCCTGCCGCATGCCATCTCCGGCACGCTGGAGCTTGGCCGTACCGGCGCGTTGTCGACCGGCCTGATCCTGGCGATCATTGTTCTCGCCGTCGTCGTCATCGCGCTGATCGTGTTCTTCGAGCGCGCCCAGCGCCGCCTGCTGATCCAGTATCCGAAGCGCCAGGTCGGCAACCGCATGTTCCAGGGCGACACCTCGCACCTGCCGCTCAAGCTCAATACGGCCGGCGTCATTCCACCGATCTTCGCCTCGTCGCTGCTGTTGCTGCCGGCAACCGTCGCCGGCTTCTCGCAGACCACCAACATGCCTGCCTGGGCCAGCACCATCCTGGCGGCTCTCGGCCATGGCCAGCCGCTCTATATGGCCTTCTACGCGGCGATGATCGTGTTCTTCGCCTTCTTCTACACGGCGATCGTCTTCAACCCGAAGGACACCGCCGACCAGCTCAAGAAGCATTCGGGCTTCATTCCGGGCTACCGTCCGGGCGAGCGCACCGCCGATTACATCGACTACGTTCTCACCCGCATCACCGTCGTCGGCGCCGTCTATCTGGTGCTGGTGTGTCTGCTGCCCGAGTTCCTGATTTCGGCGACTGGCGTACCATTCTACCTTGGTGGCACATCGCTTCTGATCGTGGTCAGTGTAACGCTCGATACGGTGGCGCAAATTCAGGGTCACCTGATCGCGCACCAGTATGAGGGCCTGATCAAGAAGTCGAAGCTGCGCGGGGGGAAGAAGGCCAGATGAGGTTGATATTGCTTGGGCCGCCAGGAGCGGGCAAGGGGACACAAGCACAAAGACTGGTAGAAAAGCACGGCATACCCCAGCTTTCCACTGGCGACATGCTGCGTGCGGCCGTCCAGGCCGGCACCGAAGTCGGCAAGCGCGCCAAGGCTGTAATGGATGCTGGCGAGCTGGTTTCCGATGCGATCGTCAACGCCATCGTGGCCGAGCGCATCGACCAGCCCGATTGCGCCAAGGGCTTCATCCTTGACGGCTATCCGCGAACTCTCGTTCAGGCGGATGCGGTTGAATCGATGCTTAGGGAGCGCGGCCTCTCTCTCGACGTCGTCATCGAACTTGTCGTCGACGACAAGGCGCTGGTTGGTCGTATCGTCAAGCGCGCCGAAGAGACCAAGGCCGCCGGTCTGCCGGTGCGCAAGGACGACAATCCAGCGGTGTTCGAGGAACGCCTGCGGGAATACTACAAGAAAACGTCGCCGCTGATCGGCTACTACTACGCCAAGGGCAAGCTCAGAGGCGTCGACGGAATGGCCGGCATCGATGCCGTCACCGAACAGATAGAAGCAGTGCTCAAATCAGCCACCCAAGAGGCTGCCTAGAGAAAGCGAACGATTGCGCTTGACTGGAACGGTCCGCTGGGGTATGGCGGCCCGTCTTCCTGTCACGCATGGGCTTTGCTTGTCCGCAAGGGCAAGGCAGCCCGCTTTGAACTGGAAACTCCCGCAAGGGCCGGCCTCCACCGGACGCGGGGCAATTTGGATAGCGCCGGTTCGTCCGGCCCATATGGAGAAGAGAAGAACATGGCTCGTATAGCCGGCGTCAACATTCCGACCAACAAGCGCGTTGTCATCGCGCTTCAGTACATTCACGGCATTGGCAAGAAGTTCGCCCAGGAGATCGTCGACAAGGTTGGCATCCCGGCCGAGCGCCGCGTCAACCAGCTGACCGACGCCGAAGTCCTGCAGATCCGCGAGACGATCGATCGCGACTACCAGGTCGAGGGCGACCTGCGCCGCGAAGTGTCGATGAACATCAAGCGGCTGATGGACCTCGGCTGCTACCGCGGCCTGCGCCATCGTCGCTCGCTGCCGGTTCGCGGCCAGCGCACGCATACCAATGCACGCACCCGCAAGGGCCCGGCCAAGTCGATCGCCGGCAAGAAGAAGTAAGTGAGCGAATAGCGAGTAGCCATTAGCGAGTAGGGGGATCCCTATTCGCTATTCCCTACTCACTACTCGCTCTCAAGGTGGAGCCGCTGGCATTACGGCGGTGTAGAGATCAACTGAAAGGACTACCATGGCCAAGGAAGCCGCCCGTGTTCGCCGTCGCGAACGCAAGAACATCTCGTCGGGCGTTGCCCACGTCAATTCGACCTTCAACAACACGATGATCACCATCACCGACGCGCAGGGCAATTCGATCGCCTGGTCGTCGGCCGGTGCCCAGGGCTTCAAGGGTTCGCGCAAGTCGACCCCGTTCGCCGCCCAGATGGCTGCCGAGGACGTCGCCAAGAAGGCCCAGGAACACGGCATGCGCATGCTCGAGGTCGAGGTCTGCGGACCCGGCTCCGGTCGTGAATCAGCGCTGCGCGCCCTGCAGGCGGCCGGCTTCACCATCACCTCGATCCGTGATGTGACGCCGATCCCGCACAATGGCTGCCGCCCGCGCAAGAAGCGCCGCGTTTAAGAATTACCGAACGCCGCGCGAGCGCCTCTACGGCGCTCCTCCACGGCATTCCAGGTCGCCCGCCACGATTGGATGGTGGCGGGTCAACGGAAGGAAAGCATCATGATCCAGAAAAATTGGCAGGAACTGATCAAACCGAACAAGATCGAGTTCTCGTCGAAGAAGAAGACGCTGACCACGCTGGTCGCCGAGCCGCTCGAGCGGGGCTTTGGCCTCACGCTCGGCAACGCGCTGCGTCGCGTGCTTCTGTCTTCGCTGCGCGGTGCGGCTGTGACCGCCGTGCAGATCGACGGCGTTCTGCATGAATTCTCGTCCATCGCCGGCGTGCGCGAGGACGTGACCGACATCGTCTTGAACATCAAGGAAATCGCCATCCGCATGGAAGGCGACGGGCCCAAGCGCATGGTCGTGCGCAAGCAGGGCCCAGGTGCGGTTCTCGCCGGCGACATCCAGACGGTCGGCGATGTCGAGATCCTCAACCCCGACCACGTCATCTGCACGCTGGACGAAGGCGCTGAGATCCGCATGGAATTCACCGTCGACACCGGCAAGGGTTACGTGCCGGCCGAGCGCAATCGCGCCGAGGACGCGCCGATCGGCCTGATCCCGGTCGACAGCCTCTATTCGCCGGTCAAGAAGGTCTCCTACAAGGTCGAGAACACCCGCGAGGGCCAGGTTCTCGACTATGACAAGCTGACCATGACCATCGAGACCGACGGTTCGATCTCGGGTGAGGACGCGGTGGCTTTCGCTGCCCGCATCCTGCAGGACCAGCTCGGCCTGTTCGTCAATTTCGACGAGCCACAGAAGGAAGTCGCCGCCGAACAGGTGACCGAACTTGCCTTCAACCCGGCGCTGCTCAAGAAGGTCGACGAGCTCGAGCTTTCGGTTCGTTCGGCCAACTGCCTGAAGAACGACAACATCGTCTATATCGGCGACCTGATCCAGAAGACCGAAGCCGAGATGCTGCGCACCCCGAACTTCGGCCGTAAGTCGCTGAACGAGATCAAGGAAGTCCTGGCGGCGATGGGTCTGCACCTCGGCATGGAAGTGCCGGACTGGCCGCCGGAAAACATCGAAGACCTCGCCAAGCGTTACGAAGATCAATATTGAGCATGAATTCCAAGGATCGGCGGCGTGAGCCGCTCGATCCGACGGTCATGCGGAAAACCATCAGAGGCCGTGGCCTCTTGAACAACTGAAGAAGGAAAAGAGCCATGCGCCACGGTTTCAAAGGCCGCCGCTTCGCCCGAAGCATTAGCCACCGCAAGTCAATGTTCGCCAACCTCGCCGTGTCGCTGCTTGAGCACGAGCAGATCGTCACCACCCTGCCGAAGGCGAAGGACCTCAGACCGATCGTCGAGAAGCTGGTGACGCTCGGCAAGCGCGGCGACCTGCACGCCCGCCGCCAGGTGATTGCCCAGATCGGCAATGAAGGCGTCGTCAAGCGTCTGTTCGACACCATCGCGCCGCGCTACGCCACCCGCAACGGCGGCTATCTGCGCATCATGAAGGCGGGTTTCCGCCACGGTGACAATGCCGCGATGGCGGTCATCGAGTTCGTCGATCGCGACACCTCGGCCAAGGGCGCCGGCGACCGTGCCCGTATCGAAGCGGAAGGCACCGACGAGGAAGCCGCGGCCGCATAAGCTTCGGTTTTCCTGAGTGAGTTCAAGGGGCCTGCGGGCCCCTTTCTATTTCACGCTCTTTGACCGGCTATCGAAGCAGATTGAGATAATCCTGACCGGTCAGCGACCGCCAATTGAATGCCCCAGGCATCTCTTCCTTGGCAGTCTGCGGATATGAATAAATGCTGTCGACCTTGGTGTGAGAGTCGATATCTCGAACAAACCGAGACAACGTCGATTCATCCAGACATTCGATCGCTTCGCGACCGCCTATGAACGCCGTGTCGACCTGAAGTGCAATTGGACGCGGCCGGCGCAAATGTTCAGCAAAATATCGTCGCTCAGCGCAGCGTAGTAGACGGTCGCTTGCTTAGAATCCCAGAGATCTGCAGCGAGGAATTCCGAGGGTTTCGTCTCACCGCCGAATCCATCCAACGAAAGCTTAAACTGCTCGGTCAGTGATTCAAACTTGCCCCGGAGTTGTGCTGCTCCTTCGATTTGAAACCAGTTCATCTGGTAGGGAGCGATGCTATCGAAGGAAATCTCCAGCTTGCCAAAAAACCAATAGAGCGGAATAGGAGCATCTTCATCGATATTCCAGCCTTCAGGTGAGCCGAGAGCCCCGGCAATCTCAATCAGCTTCATGTCGGGAGAGACCGGGCCTAATTTGCCGGTCTTCAAAAAATCACGGAATGACAGGAGTTGTTTTTTCATGAGGGCCGACGAGGCTTTCCGGTTTTCAAACTGACCTATAGCCGCTTTGCCTGTCGAAAATAATCAGATTTCAGCACCTTAGCCTTTCATTCTGCACAATCGTCGGGACAATGCACCCGAACTTGCCTCGGAGGATTCGGAATGCGCATCAAACAGCTGTCCCTTGTTCTGCTCTGCGCGATGCTGGCATTCGCAGCCGCGCCAGTGATCAGGCAGGCGCTGGCCGAGGAGACCAAGACCGATCCCGGCCTGTCTGACGTGCTGACCGATCTGCTGCATGGCGTCGAAGGCGAAAATGCCACGTCCGGTCCCGACAAGCGCGTGCCGTTCGGCCGCGAGGAGGTGCAACTGTCCTTCGCGCCGCTGGTCAAGCAGACGGCGCCGGCGGTGGTCAATGTCTATGCCTCGCAGACCGCCAAGGTGACCTCGCCTTTCGACGGCGACCCGTTCTTCGAGGAATTCTTCGGCCGTTCGCAGCCGCGCGCGCAGTCCTCGCTCGGCTCCGGCGTGCTGGTCGATCCGACAGGGGTGGTGGTCACCAATTTCCACGTCGTCAAGAACGCCGATCAGGTCAAGGTCGCGACCGCGGACGGGCGTGAATTCGACTCAAAGGTGCTGCTCAAGGACGAGACGCTCGATCTCGCCGTGCTCAAGATTTCCTCCGACAAGCCGTTTCCGGTGATCGCCATCGGCGATTCCGACGCGCTCGAGGTCGGCGACCTTTTGCTGGCCATCGGCAATCCCTTCGGTGTCGGTCAGACCACCACCAGCGGCATCGTTTCCGCACTTGCCCGCAGCCATATCGGCGTTTCCGATTCCGGCTTCTTCATCCAGACCGACGCCGCGATCAACCCCGGCAATTCCGGCGGCGCGCTGATCAACATGGGCGGTCAGCTGGTCGGTATCAACACGGCGATCTACAGCCGCAGCGGCGGCTCGATCGGCATTGGCTTTGCCATACCTTCGAACATGGTTCGCGCTTTCGTCGACGCCGCCAAGGCCGGGCTCGACTTCTTCGAGCGGCCTTATGTCGGCGCCGAATTCGAGCGCGTGACGCCGCAGATCGCCGAATCGCTTGGCATGGAAAAGCCGACCGGCGCGCTTGTTTCGTCGGTCGAAGAGGCAGGCCCGGCCGCCAGGGCCGGTCTCAAGCCCGGCGATGTCGTGCTGTCGCTGAATGGCAAGCCGATCGAGAGCATCGAGGCCTTGGACTACCGGATGGCGACGCTGTCGATCGGCACCAATGCCAGTTTCGCCGTCCTGACCAAGGGACAGCAGGCGACGATGGACATCGCGCTGGAACGCGCGCCGGAAGGTGCAAAATCCTCGGAAGTGACACTGCGCGGCCGCAGCCCGTTTTCGGGCGCCAAGGTTGCGGACCTGTCGCCGCGCCTTGCCCAGCGGCTCGGCGTTCGCACGGATGTCAAGGGCGTCACCGTGGTCGACATCAACCGCGATTCGCCTGCGGCCGATTTCGGCTTCCAGCCGGGCGACATCGTTCGCGAAGTCAATGGCACGACCATCGACACCGCCGCGACGCTGGCGCAAATAGCCCAGCAGGATACGCGCTGGTGGCGCTTTACCGTCGAGCGCGGCGGGCAGATAATGCGCCAAGTGTTGCGTTACTGAGCTCGGTCTCCGCCTCTCTGTGCGAGGTCGCGCTCCAACCAAAAGAAGTGCATGGCCGATCTGTTCAGCGTCGATGAGCCTGACAAGGCGCCACCCGGCCGGCCGCTGGCCGACCGCTTGCGTCCGAAGAACCTCGGCGAGGTTGTCGGCCAGGAGCATCTGACCGGGCCTGACGGTGCGCTGACGCGGCTGATCGGTTCCGGCTCGCTCGGCTCGATGATCTTCTGGGGCCCGCCCGGCACGGGCAAGACGACGGTCGCGCGACTGCTTGCCGGCGAGACCAGTCTTGCCTTCGAGCAGATATCGGCGGTGTTTTCCGGCGTCGCCGACCTGAAGAAGGTATTCGAGTCGGCAAAGCTGCGCCGCTCCAATGGCCGTCAGACATTGCTCTTTGTCGACGAGATCCATCGTTTCAACCGCGCCCAGCAGGACAGTTTCCTGCCCGTCATGGAAGACGGCACCGTCGTGCTGGTTGGCGCGACGACTGAAAACCCCTCTTTCGAGCTGAATGCGGCGCTTCTATCCCGCGCGCGCGTGCTGGTGTTTCATTCGCTCAGTGAGGACAGCATCGCCAAACTCCTGGCGCGGGCGGAGGAGACCGAGGGCAGGGCGCTGCCGCTCGATGACGAGGCGCGGGCGATGCTCATCCGCATGAGCGACGGCGACGGCCGTGCATCGCTGACGCTGGCGGAGGAAGTCTGGCGGGCGGCCAAATCAGGCGAGGTGTTCGGCGCCGACGGCCTGCAGCGCATCGTCCAGCGCCGCGCGCCGATCTACGACAAGGGCCAGGACGGCCACTACAATCTGATCTCGGCGCTGCATAAATCGGTGCGCGGCTCCGACCCGGATGCGGCGCTCTACTATCTTGCCCGCATGTTCGATGCCGGCGAGGATCCGCTCTATCTCGGCCGCCGGCTGGTGCGCATGGCGATGGAGGATATCGGGCTTGCCGACCCGCAGGCCCTGGTCATCGCCAACGCCGCCAAGGATGCCTACGACTATCTGGGCTCGCCTGAGGGTGAGCTTGCCTTCGCCGAAGCCACCGTCTATCTCGCCACCGCTCCCAAATCCAACGCCGTCTACACAGCCTTCAAGGCCGCCACCGGCGCAGCCAAGGAATTCGGCTCGCTGCTGCCGCCCAAGCACATCCTCAATGCGCCGACCAAGCTGATGAAGGAGGAGGACTACGGCTCGGGGTATCGCTATGACCATGACGAGCCCGACGCTTTTTCCGGCCAGGATTATTTCCCCGAAAAGATGGGCCGGCACACATTCTACGATCCGCCCGAACGTGGCTTCGAGCGCGATATCAGAAAGCGCCTCGATTATTGGGCGAAGCTGAGAAGCGAGCGGGAAAAGTAGGCTTGGCGCGCACGGCCGTCCTTGCGCCCATTCTCGCACCTTGGGGCGAAGACTTGCCTTGGGGCATTTCGGCTTCCGTCGTCCTGCACATGATGCTCGCCGCCACGCTGGCGCTGATGCCAGTCCCGAAGCACCCGAAACGGCTGCAGGAGGATCCGGTTTCGGTCGAAATACTGACGCCGGAACAACTCCAGGCGCTAGGAAATGCGAAGCCCGCGCCGGTAGCACCCGCCGCACCGGTTCCTTCTGTCGCTACGGCGCCTGCGCGCGAGGCGCCACCATCATCAGCGGCAGCGCCTCCGGCCATGATCCGTCCGACGGAAATGCTGTCGGCAAAGACGCTCGCCGATCCGCGCAGCAGGCAGGCGCGCGCCGATCTTGCGACATTTACCTCCGGCGAGCGCATGGTGCAGCTTTGCAATCTCGAAGCGATGGACCAGATCCGCAAATGGCGCGCTGATTTCCAGCCGGAACGGGTGGTGCCTTACGCGATGGCCGAGGAGAAGATCTCCGGAACCTCCGTGATCGCCAACGGAGCAGCCTTTCGCAGCCGCAGGAATTGGTATGCTCTAAAGTTCACATGCGAGCTGGCGCGGGATGGCGAAAGCGTCATCGGCTTCGCGTTCCTGGTCGGCGACCCCGTGCCCAAGAAGAAATGGGACGAGCTCGGCCTCCCGGCGATGCACTGATGTCTATTCTGACACAGGTGTCGAATCTGAGCCGATCAGGTACAGTGTCGCCGGCAAGTCACAGTAGTGTGATGTGTACCGTGGAATAAAAAATTCTATCACAGCGCGCGGCCGGCGGCGGCGCCGCCAGATTTGGCAAGAACATTTTTCGAAGAAGGATCGCGCATAGCGCGTGGAAAATGACCAAGAAACTTCGCAAATCCCTTCGGCAGTTTGCTATTGCCGTACCGCTGCTTGTGCTCGGCCTCTACTTCATCCCGATCCTAACGACGCTTTTCATCGTCCTCGGCCTGATCGATGTCCTTCGCAACGACAATAAGGAATGGTCGCTGTTTCGCGGCTATTTCCTCGGCAACGGCATCTTCACCTGGTTGCTTTCGCCCTTCAACCTGTTGGTCGATCTGCTGTGTTACAGAAACCCCGGCGTCTGGAAGCTGGAACAGTTTCCGCCGGACTATCAGCGCGAGGTCAATGAGGTTCTCGACGTCTTCAAGGCGCGCAAGGATGAGATCATCGCAGACATCGACGCCAATTTCGGCACCGGCCGGCGCGGCATGTATGTCTACCAGTGGTACGGCAAGCACAAAATCGACAATGTTGCCGAATTCAACAAGGATTTCAAATACATAAAGACCATCGCCGTGTCGGTTTTTAGCGGTCGCGAATCGACCTCCTGGCACTTCGGGCCGCTCCGGCTCAGCCTGCGCATCCTCTACAATCTGATCCCGGTGAAGGCCGAGGTTTTTGTCCAGTGCGGCAACGTCAAGAACTACTGGCACGACAATCCGCTGTTCATCTTCGACGACACGCTGCTGCATCGCTCAGTGAACGAATATGACGGGCGCCGCTACTGCGTCTTTATGGATATCATCCGGCCATCGCCGTTTCCCGGCCTGATCTCGGCCCTTCTCGCGATCGTCTCGGTCAGCGTCGAGCGGATCAATTCCATGTTCTACAAGAACTGGAAGATGATCGGCTCCAGCAAGCCGAAGAAGGTCGGGGCGAACTGAGGGAAATGCAGGAGCAGTAGACGGCAATGTTAAACCTGCTTCTCGTCGCCACGGGCGGTGCCATCGGTGCCGGGCTTCGCCACGTCGCCAATTTCGTCGCGCTGCGCCTTGTCGGTCCCAACTATCCCTGGGGCACGATGGCGATCAACGTCGTCGGCTCCTTCGTCATGGGCCTGTTCATAGCCACCATGATGCGGCGTGGCGGATCAGCCGAGCTCAGGCTGTTCGTTGCCACCGGCATCCTCGGCGGCTTCACCACGTTCTCTGCCTTTTCACTGGATTTCGCGACGCTGTGGGAGCGCGGCGCAACACTGCCGGCGTTCGGATATGCGCTTGCCAGCGTCATTGGCGCCATTATCGCCCTGTTCCTGGGTCTTTGGCTCGCAAGAAGCCTGCCTTAATGCTATTGCCCCCGTTCCAAACGGGGTAAAGCGAGAAAAATGGCAGGCGTTGAACAGATCACAGTGGAGGCCGGCGAGGCGGGCATGCGGCTCGATCGCTGGTTCAAGACCCATTTCCCGGGTCTCGGCTTCGGCCATCTGCAAAAGCTCTTGCGCTCCGGCCAGATCCGCGTCGATGGCGGCCGGGTGAAGGCCGACACCCGCGTCGAACCAGGCCAGATGGTTCGCGTGCCGCCGCTCGAAGTCGACAAGAAGGGCGAGAGCCCGCTCACCGGCCACTCGATCCGCAACCAGGGCGACGCCGATGTGCTCGCCAAGATGTTGATCCATGAAGATCCAAAGGTCTTCGTCTTCAACAAGCCGGCGGGCCTCGCCGTCCAGGGCGGCTCGGGCGTCACCCGCAATGTCGACGACATGCTGGAAGCCTGGCGCAACCAGAAGGGCGAAAAGCCGCGCCTGGTGCACCGGCTCGACCGCGACACGTCGGGCGTGCTGGTCGTCGCGCGCACAAGGCTTGCGGCGATGAAGCTCTCCGAGGCGTTCCGGGCGCGCGAGACCCAGAAGACCTACTGGGCCTTGGTCAAGGGCGTGCCGCCAAAGCGCGAGGACAAGATCTCGACCTGGCTGATCAAGGAGCCGACGCCTGACGGCGACCGGGTTCGCGTTGCCGCGCATGGTGAGAAGGGCGCCGACCACGCCGTGTCCTATTATCGCGTCGTCGAGCAGGCGGCACAAACGATGACCTGGCTGGAAATGGAGCCCTATACCGGCCGCACCCACCAGCTTCGTGTTCATGCCGCCCATATCGGCTGCCCGATTATCGGCGACCCCAAATATTTCGAGGCCGACACCAACTGGGATTTTCCAGGCGGCATTCAAAACCGGCTGCACCTGCATGCGCGCCGCATCGTCATTCCGCACCCGGACAAAGGCGTCATCGATGTGACCGCGCCGATGCCGCCGCATATGCGCCAGAGCTGGAACCTGATCGGCTTCGACGACGCCAGCGCGGAGGACTAGGGCAGTGGGCGTCGCCACCGATACGCTCGACCGGCGTGACGCAGTCGACATGGCCGCCGCAGCCATCATGGTCGGGCTGACGCTGTCCTGGGGGCTGAACTACGTCGCCGCCAAGATCTCCTATGCTGGCTACGATCCCGTTTTCCTGTCGGTGGCGCGCTCCATCATCGGTGGCCTGTGCGTTTTTGGCTGGTGCCGCTGGCGCGGCATTAAGCTGTTCACGCCCGACAAGACCCTTGTCGCGGGCATTGTGGTGGGCGTGCTCTTCGGCATCGAGTTTCTGTTTCTCTATGTCGGCCTCGAACACACGACGGTTGCCCGCAACACGCTCCTGGTCAACACCATGCCGTTCTGGGTGCTGGTCGGCGGTCATTTCCTGCTGGACGAGCGCATAACCGCGCGCAAGCTCCTCGGTCTTCTCTTGGCTTTCGCCGGTCTGGTCGCCGTGTTCTCCGACAAGGTGAGCGCCGGCAACGGCGTGACATTGACTGGTGACTTGCTCAGTCTTGGCGCCGGCATCCTCTGGGCTCTGACCAGCATCGTCATCAAGCGGTCGAAACTGGCCGAGACCAGCGCCGAGAAGTTGTTGCTCTATCAACTGGCCGGCGCCATCCTGGTCGGCGTCCTGGTGCTGCCTTTCGCCGGGCCGCCGGTCCGCGACTTTGCTGCCTTGCCGACACTGGCCCTGCTGTTCCAGGCCGTCTATGTCGTCGCCTTCACCTATGTGCTCTGGTTCTGGCTGCTCAGGCGCTATCCGGCATCGGGCCTGTCAAGCTTCACCTTCCTGTCGCCGGTGTTCGGCGTGCTGTGCGGCGCCGTCATCCTGAACGAGCCGCTGACTGTCCGCATTTTCTTGGCGCTCGGCCTCATCGCCGCCGGTCTGATCATCGTCAACCGGCCGGCGCGCAAGCTGGCGCCGGTTTAAGAGAGACCTTCCATGCGCGATATTCTCAACGACCTCGAAGCAGGAAAGCAGCTTTCCGACCCGGATCCGGTGCGCCGCGCCCAGATCCAGATGAAGACGCATTTACCGAAACGCTTCTACAAAACCGTCTCGGTCGCACCGCTCGACGATGGATTTGCTGTTCATCTCGACGGCAAGCCGGTGCGCACGCCGGGCAAGGCGCTGCTGGCGCTGCCAAACGAAAAGGCTGCCGGCCTGGTCGCTGACGAATTCGCCGCGCAGGGCGAGACCATCGACCCGGTGACGATGCCGGTCCTGCGCCTCGCCAACACGGCCATCGACGGCGTCGCCAGCGACCCGCAAGCGGTGCTGGAAGACATATTGCGCTTCGCCTCGTCCGACCTGCTCTGCTATCGCGCCGACGCGCCGCAAGGGCTGGTCGACCGGCAGAACGAGCATTGGGATCCGGTCGTCGACTGGGCGCGAACAGCGCTCGGTGCGCGGTTCCATCTCGCCGAAGGGGTCATCCATGTCGAGCAGCCGCGCGAGACAATCGCCGTGCTGGGCGTTCATCTTGCCCAGCGCAAGGATCCGCTGCGGCTGGCGTCGATCCACGTCATGACCTCGCTGACGGGATCGGCGCTGCTGGCGCTGGCTGTCGACTTCGGCGAACTCGACGGTGAGGCGGCCTGGACCGCCGGCCATGTCGACGAAGACTGGCAGGCCGAGCATTGGGGCCAGGATGCCGAAGCCGTCGCGCGCCGCTCGGCCCGCAAGTGCGACATGATGGCCGCCGTCAGCCTGCTTGAGGCGCTCAAGACCTGAAGGCGCCCACGGCGACGCGGGGCTTTCGCGCCGATGCATTAGACCAAAGTCATAATCCCAAGGTTGGTCTGCCGCCGGACGGTACTTTCTGTCATTTTTTGCACCGTTAGCTGCGCTGAGTCCGCGTTCAGAGGAGAACACGGACATTGGGGCGCGGCATCGAGGACAGACGGGATCTCACGGGAGGACATATCAATGGCAATGGCAACGACCGCCGGCGGCGCAAGCCGCGGCATGACGCGAGAGGAGAAGAAGGTCATCTTCGCTTCCTCGCTCGGCACCGTTTTCGAATGGTACGATTTTTATCTCTATGGCTCGCTGGCAGTGTTCATTGGTTCGACTTTCTTCAGTCCAACCATTCCGGAAGCAACGCGCAATATCTTCGCGCTGCTGGCTTTCGCCGCCGGCTTCCTGGTGCGTCCGTTCGGCGCACTGCTATTCGGCCGCATCGGCGACCTTGTCGGCCGCAAATATACTTTCCTTGTCACTATGACGATCATGGGCCTGTCGACCTTCCTGGTCGGCTTGCTGCCTGGATATGCGACTTTGGGCATCGCCGCTCCCATAATCCTGATCATCCTGCGCATGCTGCAGGGCCTGGCGCTCGGCGGCGAGTATGGCGGTGCAGCAACCTATGTCGCTGAGCATGCGCCCGACGACCGCCGTGGTTTCTACACCTCATGGATCCAGACGACGGCAACGCTCGGCCTGTTCCTGTCGCTGATCGTCATCCTGATCGTCCAGGGTTCGATGGCCAAGGAAACCTATGCCGCCTGGGGCTGGCGCATTCCGTTCATCGTTTCCTTCCTGCTTCTTGGCATTTCGATCTGGATCCGGCTGTCGCTGGCTGAATCGCCGACCTTCCAGCGCATGAAGGACGAGGGCAAGGGCTCCAAGGCGCCGCTGACGGAAGCCTTCGGCCAATGGAAGAACGCCAAGATCGCGCTCTTGGCGCTGCTCGGCCTCACCGCCGGTCAGGCCGTGATCTGGTACAATGGCCAGTTCTACGCGCTGTTCTTCCTGACCAACGTGCTCAAGGTCGATGCGCAGTCGGTCAACATCATGATCGCCATAGCGCTGGCGGTCGGGTCGATCTTCTTCGTCGTGTTCGGCTGGCTCTCCGACAAGATCGGCCGTAAGCCGATCATCATGGCCGGCCTCGCATTGGGAATCGTCTGCACCTTCCCGCTGTTCAAGGCACTAACCTGGGCCGCCAATCCAGCGCTCGCAACCGCGCAGCAGAACACGCGCGCGACGGTGACGGCGGCACCCGGGGACTGCAGGTTCCAGTTCAATCCGGTCGGCACGGCGAAGTTCACGACATCCTGCGATATCGCGACTTCGTTCCTGACCAAGAACTCGGTGCCTTATGATGTCGTGGCGACCGCTGCACCCGGAACGGCCGCTTCGGTCAAGATCGGCAACGAGACGGTGGAGTCCTACGATGCCACCGCCGCCGGCGATCAGGCCAAGGCCAAGGACGCCGCCTTCGTCAAGGCCGTCAACATGTCCTTACAGGACGGTGGCTATCCGCTGAAGCGGGCGGCAATCAAGGTGCCGGACCAGAAGCTTGACGGTTTCGTCGCGGCCAATCCGGAACTGAAGCTCGATGCCGCCGCCATCCGCGCTGGCGAGAAGGCGACGGTTCCGACCGATCAGGCGATCAAGGACAAGCTGCTGACCGCCGACGAGGCAGCGGGTGCGCCCGAGGTCACCGTCTACAATATCCCGGGCGGCGGTCCCTTTGCCATGTTCGCCGACCCGGCGGCGGTCAACTGGCCGATGACGATCGGTATCCTGTTCATCCTCGTCCTGTTCGTCACCATGGTCTACGGCCCGATCGCGGCGATCCTGGTCGAGATGTTCCCGACCCGCATCCGCTACACCGGCATGTCGCTGCCTTACCACATCGGCAATGGCTGGTTCGGCGGCCTGCTGCCGGCGACGGTGTTCGCGCTCAGTGCCTACAAGGGCGATATCTACTACGGCCTCTGGTACCCGGTGATCATCGCGGCGATGTCGCTGATCATTGGCATGATCTTCGTCAGAGATACGCTTGGCACCGACCTGCACACGAAGCAGTAGCCATTGGGCAGTAGGCATTAGCCCCAGCGTTCAAAAGAAAACCCGGCGCGAGCAATCGCGCCGGGTTTTTCAATGACCTGTGAAAAAGAACTTAGCTCTCGCGAGCCTGCTCCGCTTCCTCGATGGCAACCTCATGGTACCACGCGTCGCCGAAATCCGTGCTGACATTGCGCAAAGAGGCAAGCTCTGCCGCGAACTTAGCCTTTCCGCTTAAATTTGAGGCAGAAGCGCGAGCTGCCACCGGGAACATCAGGATCTTGGCCGAGGGACGGGTCGGAGTGATTTCCATTGCCGGTCTCCTTTCTTCTGCCGAACGATATCGATTCAACCTTCTACCAACATAGGTACTGCAATCCATTTAAGCAATATGCCCATGAAAAGATCAGTATTTGCCCAAGATTTATGCAGATTCTGCTTTTGATTGATCTTGGCGCATTGCTTAGACGGCTTGGCGGGTTTGCCCCGATGCCGCGTCATTTTTGCCGCACCCGTCGAGCCGAGAATGGCACACGATTTGCATTTTAACGAACCGGCAGGTCGGCTGCTGGGTGGTTCGGCGCGCGCCGGCGTCATCCAGAAGTTCGGTTTATCAAGCAACGAGAGGTCAGAATGACGAAGTATAAGCTCGAGTACATTTGGCTCGATGGATACACCCCGGTTCCCAACCTTCGGGGCAAGACCCAGATCAAGGAATTCGCCGAGTTTCCGACGCTGGAGCAACTGCCATTGTGGGGCTTCGACGGCTCTTCGACTATGCAGGCCGAGGGCCACAGCTCCGACTGCGTGCTCAAGCCGGTCGCCGTCTATCCGGATCCGGCGCGCACCAACGGCGTGCTCGTCATGTGCGAGGTGATGATGCCGGACGGCGTTACGCCGCATGCCTCCAACAAGCGCGCCACCATCCTCGATGACGAGGGCGCCTGGTTCGGCTTCGAGCAGGAATATTTCTTCTACAAGGACGGCCGCCCGCTCGGCTTCCCCGAGAGCGGCTATCCCGCGCCGCAGGGTCCCTACTACACCGGCGTCGGCTACTCCAATGTCGGCTCTGTCGCGCGTCAGATCGTCGAGGAGCATCTCGACCAGTGCCTCGCGGCCGGCATCAACCACGAGGGCATCAACGCCGAAGTGGCCAAGGGCCAGTGGGAATTCCAGATTTTCGGCAAGGGCTCCAAGAAGGCCGCCGACCAGATGTGGATGGCCCGCTACCTCTTGCAGCGCCTCACCGAGAAATACGGCATCGACATCGAGTATCACTGCAAGCCGCTCGGCGATACCGACTGGAATGGTTCCGGCATGCACGCCAATTTCTCGACCGCCTATATGCGCGAAGTCGGCGGCAAAGCCTATTTCGAGGCGCTGATGGCGGCCTTCGACAAGAACCTGATGGACCACATCGCCGTCTACGGCCCGGACAACGACAAGCGCTTGACCGGCAAGCATGAGACCGCGCCGTGGAACAGGTTCAGCTATGGCATCGCCGACCGCGGCGCCTCGATCCGTGTTCCGCACTCTTTCATCAAGAACGACTACAAGGGCTATCTCGAGGATCGCCGTCCGAACTCGCAGGGCGACCCCTACCAGATCGCTTCGCAGATCCTGAAGACGATCGCCAGCGTGGCCACGGCAGAGAAGAAGGCCGCTGCCTGAGCATTCTTCACGGCGCAGGCGCCCCGCGTCTGCGCCGTGACGCAGCCCTGTCATGTCGGTGGCGCTGGTGGCCTGGCTCTTACGACAAATGACATGAAAAACCCCGGCGTCAGAGAGACGCCGGGTTTTTTGTTTCTGAACCGGTCCGGTCAACCGAATAATACATGTCGACTTGCGGCAGACGCAGATAGTGTAACAAAGACAATTACTTAGTGGATTCTTCGAACCACCTACCTTCCCGGACTCCGTACCACTTCGCTTTGCTTTCCATCGGGGAAATTGCGGCGCATCTCATTCTGCGTTAGCGCCTCCAAAAGTATCTTTCCTGAACGCGCCGCTCATCGCAGATTGGTAGTCGTGCGACTGGAGTAGATTCGATGGATGCCGAAATCTGGCAACGTTTGCTATCACTGGGGAGCCGGGATGTTGTCGCTCAATGGTTCCAGAAGCTACACCGGAACGAACTAAATACCCGGCGTGCAAAAGAGATCATCGCGTCTGCGAAGCAGGCTCGTGAATTCTTCAAGAGCGCATCCGATGCAAGTCATGCTGTACGCCCTCTTTTGACGTTTTATGGCGTGGCATCCCTGGGCCGCGCGCTTGCCCTGTTGTGTAGAAAGAACGGCGGCGAGGAAGGGTTGGCTAAGGGCCACGGACTGGAGATAGTCGCTTGGTCCGATCAACTCTCGGGTGAACTAGGACAGGCACTCGCTGGCATCGGCAATCTGCGGGCGCGCACCTGCCGAGGGCTATTGGCTGATTTGGTGCAAGACACGAACAATCGGATTGCCATGCACATCAACTCAGAGGCGGTGGACTGGAGGCTGGATTATGATGTCCCCGAACTAGGCCATGAGATTACTCTGTCAGATATTCTGGATCGGTTGCCTGACATCCGAAGTCAGTATGCGCACGTAAGGCGTCCAGTCCTCTTTACCTACCTGAATGAGATGACCTACTCGGAAGCAGCGGGTGCCTCATTGAAGGTCAACAACCAAGGTATTTTGCAGTTTCGGACGGAATTCACGGACGCAGGGTACACGGTTGCAGACGATGGCAAGACAGCCACTCTCACGTGTGATGCGACTTGCTTCTCAAGGAACACGCCGCAGTTTCTGCATACCTATGTTGGCGTTCGGCTCGATACCCAGCCTGCATGTTGTGTCCCAATTTTCATCTGGGAAACGCTACTCCCAAATCGCGATTACATATGTTCTCGGATATTTCCTTGGCATGTTGGCGCGCTACTATCCGACGCATTGGATGGCCCTAATGGGTGGAGAAAAGGGCGATGTCTTGTGGCCTAGCATCAATGCAGCCCAGCACTACGTGGAGACAGCGTTTCCCGAACTGGTGCTTAAGTTGATTGAGGACGCCCTACAGCAGGCCGATCGAAATGGAGCGTAGTTATCGTGGTGCGCAACTTTTCCGCAGATCGGGCAAGGTGACAGCCGCGACGGTTCGCGGAACCGGGGCGCTCGTGGATGTAGTCGGTGCGCATGGCGGTAATTCCGAAGGGGTTCGTACCACCTTCCGTACCACTTGGGAGGTCTGGACCCCTTGATTTGCAAGGGGTCCAGCGTTTCCAAGGCTTTCAGCCTCAGATCGAATAATACATGTCGTATTCGACCGGATGCGGGGTCATTTCGAAGCGCATCACCTCGGCCATCTTGAGCTCGATATAGCTGTCGATCTGGTCGTCGTCGAACACCCCGCCGGCCTTCAGGAAGCCGCGGTCCTTGTCGAGGCTCTGCAGGGCTTCGCGCAGCGAGCCGCAGACGGTCGGGATCTTCTTCAACTCCTTCGGCGGCAGGTCGTAGAGATCCTTGTCCATCGGCTGTCCCGGATGGATCTTGTTCTTGATGCCGTCGAGGCCGGCCATCAGCATGGCGGCGAAGGCGAGGTAGGGGTTCGCGCCCGGATCGGGGAAGCGGACCTCGACGCGCTTGGACTTCGGCGACGAGCCGAACGGAATGCGGCAGGATGCCGAGCGGTTGCGCGCCGAATAGGCGAGCAGCACCGGCGCTTCATAGCCCGGCACCAGACGCTTGTAGGAGTTGGTCAGCGGATTGGTGAAGGCGTTGATCGCCTTGGCGTGCTTGATGATGCCGCCGATATAGAACAGGCAGCTCTCCGACAGGCCGGCATATTCATTGCCGGCGAAGGTCGGCTTGCCGCCCTTCCAGATCGACTGGTGGACATGCATGCCCGAGCCGTTGTCGCCGAACACCGGCTTCGGCATGAAGGTGGCCGTCTTGCCATAGGCATTGGCAACCTGATGCACGACATACTTGTAGATCAGCATCTTGTCGGCGTTGCGCACCAGCGTGTCGAACTTGATGCCGAGCTCGTGCTGGGCAGCGGCGACTTCGTGGTGATGCTTTTCGACGCGCACGCCCATTTCGGCGAGCACGGTCAGCATTTCCGAGCGCATGTCCTGCGCGGAGTCGATCGGTGGCACCGGGAAATAGCCGCCCTTGATGCGCGGACGGTGGCCGAGATTGCCGGTCTCGTAGTCGGTGTCGTCATTGGACGGCAGTTCGGTCGAATCAAGCTTGAAGCCGGTGTTGTACGGATCGGCCTTGTATTTGACGTCGTCGAACACGAAGAATTCGGCTTCCGGGCCGACGAAGATCTGATCGCCGATGCCTTCCGCCTTCATATAGGCCTCGGCCTTTTTGGCGGTGCCGCGCGGGTCGCGGTTGTAGGATTCGCCCGAGATCGGGTCGAGGATGTCGCACAGGATGACCATCGTCGACTGCGCGAAGAACGGGTCCATATGCACCGTATCAGGGTCAGGCATCAGCACCATGTCGGACTCGTTGATCGCCTTCCAGCCGGCGATCGAGGATCCGTCGAACATGACGCCATCGGCAAACATGTCTTCCTCCACCTCGACGACATCCATCGTCACGTGCTGCAGCTTGCCCTTCGGATCGGTGAAGCGCAGGTCGACGAATTTCACGTCGTTGTCCTTGATCTGCTTCATGATGTCTTTGGCTGTCGTCATGTCATTTCTTCCCTGTGTGATGACGTTTCGAGGAGACGGTAATCTGAAATCAGAAACCTCAGACCGCGTCCATCCCTGTTTCGCCAGTACGGATGCGCACGACCTCCTCGATGTTGGAGACGAAGATCTTTCCGTCGCCGATACGGCCGGTTTGGGCCGCCTTGCGAATGGCTTCGATGGCGCCTTCGACCGCGTCGTCACCGAGCACGACCTCGATCTTCACCTTGGGCAGAAAATCGACGACATATTCGGCGCCGCGATAAAGTTCGGTATGGCCCTTCTGCCGACCAAAGCCCTTGGCTTCGGTGACGGTGATGCCTTGCAGCCCGGCCTCCTGAAGCGCTTCCTTCACTTCGTCTAGCTTGAACGGCTTGATGATCGCTTCGATCTTTTTCATGTAAAAAGTGGCCTCCACTGCCAAAAAAAGACGGGTTGTGAGCCCCGCTTGCGCCTCCTTCAAGCACGAACTGTGCCAATCCGGGCGGCTTCGAGGGGGCAAAGGACGATTTCGACGCCATGACGCGCCGGGATGCAAATTCGCGTCATCCGCTGCATTGGATGCGTCATGGACGCTCAGAACCTACACATTGCCAATCACTCCGTCCGCACAATAATAGGGCAGGAAGCACATTTCATAGGCACTTACGCACGGCGCTGGCTATTGAACGATGCATTGGCGGATCGTGTCGTCTCTTCGATGTTTGCTTCGTGCCGAAAACTGGACAATGCTTGCGCAAATGCGGGTCGGCAATCCATGAGCAATGAACTTTTGTCTCCGGCCGAGATGGCCGAGGCCGATCGGCTGGCGATTGCGGCCGGGCCGTTCGACGGCATCGGTCTGATGCGGCACGCCGGCGAGGCGGTCGCTGCCGTGGTGCTGGCGCGCTATCCCCAGGCGAGACGCGTCCACGTCCTGTGCGGCCCGGGCAACAATGGCGGCGACGGCTATGTCGTGGCCCGCTTGCTGGCCGAGGCCGGCATCAATGTCGCTGTCTGGGCCGAAGGCAAGCAGAAGCCGGGAAGCGATGCAGCGCTGGCGTCCGAAGCCTGCAATCTGCCGGTCAACCATCTGAATGATTTCCATCCTACGGCAGGCGAGGTGGTCGTCGACGCTCTGTATGGCGCCGGACTATCGAAGAACCTTTCTCCTTACGCTCAGGCGGCTTCAGGGATTAGCGCAGCGGAGAAAGTGCCAGTCATATCGATCGATTTGCCGTCAGGCGTGTCGGGCGAGACTGGACAGATGAGGGCGTATTTCGACGCCGCTGTGACGGTGACTTTCGTGCGAAAAAAGCTCGGCCATCTTCTAATGCCGGGGCGCGGGGTGTGCGGCGAGATCGTTGTCGCCGATATCGGAATTCCGGATGGGATTATCGAACAGCTCAAGATCAAGGCTTTCGAGAACACGCCCGAGCTTTGGCTGCGATGGTACTTCCCGAGAACGGCTGTCGATGCCCATAAATACAAGCGCGGCCATGTTGCTGTCTTTTCCGGTGGGCCAAGCTCGACCGGGGCCGCCAGATTGTCGGCCTTAGCTGCAGCTCGAATCGGGGCGGGGGCGGTAACCGTCCTTTCGCCCGGCAATGCCATACACGTGAACGCCGCGCATTTGACGTCGATCATGTTGCGCAAGGCCGACACAATTGCAGACATCGACGAGTTCGTGAGCGAACGCCAGCCATCGGCATATGTGCTCGGCCCCGGATTTGGCATTGGCGACAAGGCCCGCGATTTTGCGTTGCGGTTGCTTGCCCAAAAACCTGTCTATGACATGCAAAGCAGAATCGATCTGGGTGGCATTGTGCTCGACGCCGATGGCGTCACGGCGTTTCGCGATGATCCTGCGGTATTGTTCGAGGCGGCACGCCGTGTCGGAGCGCCGCCGTTGATCATGACACCGCACGAGGGCGAGTTTGGCCGATTGTTTCCGGACATTGCCGGTGACAAGAAAAGCTCCAAACTGACCAAAGCGCGAGCGGCTGCCAGGCTTGCGAACGCAGTTGTCGTCTACAAGGGCGCCGACACCGTGATTGCGGCGCCTGACGGCAGGGCGGCGATCAACACCAACGGTGCGCCGTGGCTCGCTACGGCTGGGTCGGGTGATGTTCTGTCGGGTATCGCCGCCGGATTGCTGGCGCAAGGCATGGCGCCCTACCAGGCGGCTTGTGCCGCGGTCTGGATTCACGCTGAAGCCGGCCGCCGTTTCGGGCCAGGCTTGATTGCCGAGGATCTGCCTATGGCGTTGGTGCCAGTGCTACGCGAATTGATCGAAACCCAACCGGACCTTCGATGAGACGCCTTGTTGCCCTTTTCACCACGCTTGTCATGGCCGTATTGGCGACACAGCTGGCGAACGCCGCCGAACAGCCGGTGACCATTATCGACGATCCGGCCGTTCTCGCTGCGCTCGATGCCAAAGGTTTCGGCTTCGCCGGCATTTTCGGTGTCGATGGCAAGGGCGACCTGAAGACGCTCTATGACAAGGCGCCGGCCTATCACCAGATCGTCGAAACCGTGACAAGCGACGTTGCCGCGCTGCGGGCCGAGATGAAGGCCGGCGGGCGGCCGCTCTACGAGGTCACCGACGGCAATGTCGGCCGCATCATGGACATGCGCTGGCTCAAGACCGATGCCGCGCGCTTTCGCCTCGTCGGTGTCATCAACCGGCTCGACCGGCGCGATTTCGCCTCGCTGAAAGGTGACAGGAGTTGCGGCGAGGTGCGTTTCATCTATCGCCTTGCCTACAGCTTCAGGAAAGGTGGAAAGGTTCTGGCCTCTCGCCTGCCGTTCAATTTCAACGCCGTCTATGGCGTCGCGCCGGATCCCGATGGTGGCTGTGTCGGCGTTGCCGGGCGCTGGACACCGCAACTCGACGAGAGTGTCGATGCCGGCTGGCTGACTGGCGGGCCGCTGGAAAGAGCAGGGCTCACCTTCAAGCAGCTTGAGCTCAACGCGCAGGTGGTACGCTTTCCCTCCGGCCAGGAAACCGAATTCGGCGGACAGGCCGCCTATCTCATGCGGATCTTCGGCATTGACGGTGCCGCGGTCAGCGAGAAGCCGCTGGAAAATACGCCTGACACCACGCGGCTCGCGGAAGACGCCGCTCTAAAGACAAAACTCGCCGACTATGTCCGATCCAATGTCGCGGCCGTCGATCTCGGCGTCTACGAAATCCCCGAAGAATTCCTCGCGAAAAAGATCATCTCATGGTCGACCTTCGGCAGCGCCAGGCAGGCCAACCATCCCTTCACGCCGCTGTTCGAGCCCGCGGATTTTGCCGGACTAGACTATTCGAATCTAAAGCTGGTGCGCACGCCGGAAGCGCTGGTCGAGCGGCTGGACAATGGCGCCTGCCAGGGTTGTCATCAAGCGGGTTCGACCGCTGGTTTCCATTTCATCGGTCTCGACGACAAGACGACGTCGCCGCTGAACCGCATCGAGGTTGGCATCTCGCCGCATCTCCACGCCGAGCTGCCGCGGCGCGATGCCTGGCTGCGCGCGACGATTGAAGGCTGGGAGCCCAACCGTTTCCGCCCGCTCTCATTCGCACCACCTGCCATATGGAAGGACGCCGGCGAGGTCGATTACGCGCCGGCCGAGATGGCAATGCCGTGCCTGATCCCCGAGGATGCAAAGCATTTCGGCCCGACCTGGCAATGCGGCGGCGGCACCGTCTGCACGCCGCTGGCCACCGCATCGGGCGTGCGCACGAAGCTGGCGCAATGCCTGTTGCCCAAGGACAGCGAAAAGATGTTCTCCGGCCATCCATGCCTGACCGGCGAGATCGTCAGCAATCCGGCCCAGCCCTTCAATGACCGCTACCGCATATCGGGCCAGTTCGCCGCCTTCGCGCCCGGCATTTCGCGCACGAATTACACCTGCCGGCCACCAAAGATCGGCGTGCCGGCAGGCATTGCCTATCGCGGTTGCGACGACAAGGACCGCAGCTTCGCCGCCTTCAAGCCGGGCAAGCCGATGCCGAACGAGATCTGCGGGCTGGTCGGCGGCAAGAAATTCGACACCTGCGTGGCGACCAACAATTTCGACCAGTGCCTTGGCGGCGCGGTCAATCGCGGCAACCGTCCGGCCTGCTCGGCCGATCATTTCTGCCGCGAGGACTATATGTGCCAGTCGCTGCCGCCGGACACGCCGGGCGTTGCCAAGGTCAGGGGTATCGGCTTCTGCTCCCCGACCTACTTCATCTTCCAGATGCGCATCGACAATCACGCGACGCCATGGGCGAGCGCTGCCCGCGCGACCATGGGCGCCGGATTTGGCGCGGCGGAAGACGAGTGATCTGTTCGATGGTTATCCCTGATAGACGCTAGGGCGCCTTCACAGCGGGATGTTGTCGTGCTTCTTCCAGGGGTTCTGCATGTCCTTGTTGCGCAGCATGCGAAGCGCGCGGGCAATGCGGCGGCGGGTCGAATGCGGCATGATCACCTCGTCGACATAGCCGCGCTCGGCGGCGACGAAGGGGGACAGGAAGCGATCCTCGTAAGCCTTTGTATGCGCTGCGATCTTTTCCGCGTCGCCGATGTCCTTGCGATAGATGATCTCGACCGCGCCCCTGGCGCCCATCACCGCGATCTGCGCCGTCGGCCAGGCGTAGTTCATGTCGCCGCGCAGATGCTTCGACGCCATCACATCATAGGCGCCGCCATAGGCTTTTCGGGTGATGACGGTGATCTTCGGCACGGTCGCCTCTGCATAGGCGAACAAGAGCTTGGCGCCGTGCTTGATCAGACCGCCATATTCCTGCGCCGTGCCAGGCAGGAATCCCGGGACATCGACGAAGGTCACGATCGGTATGGAAAAGCAATCGCAGAAGCGCACGAAACGTGCGGCCTTGCGGCTGGCATCGGAATCGAGCACGCCGGCCAGCACCATCGGCTGATTGGCGACGAAGCCGACCGTGCGGCCCTCGACACGTCCGAAGCCGGTGACAATGTTCTTGGCGAAACTCTGCTGAATCTCGAAGAAGTCGCCCTCGTCGGCAATCTTGAGGATCAATTCCTTGATGTCATAGGGCTTGTTGGCGTTGTCGGGGATCAGCCGGTCGAGCGACGGATCGTGATCGGTGACCGACTGGTAGCATTCGATCTCGGGAATCTCGGCCGTGTTGGAAGCGGGCAACAGATCGACCAGCCGACGCATTTGTAACAGCGCCTCGACGTCATTGTCATAGGCGCCGTCGGCGATCGAGGATTTTGTCGTGTGGACGGAGGCGCCGCCGAGGCTCTCGGCGGTCACCGTCTCGTTGGTGACGGTCTTCACCACGTCCGGCCCGGTGACGAACATGTAGGAGGTGTCGCGCACCATGAAGATGAAGTCGGTCATGGCAGGCGAATAGACGTCGCCGCCGGCGCAGGGGCCCATGATCACCGATATCTGCGGGATGACGCCGGAGGCCAGCACATTGCGCTGAAAAATCTCGGCATAGCCGCCGAGAGCCGCCACGCCTTCCTGGATGCGGGCGCCACCGGCGTCGTAGAGGCCGATGATCGGTGCGCGATTGCGCAGCGCCATCTCCTGCACCTTCACCACTTTCTCGGCATGCGCTTCCGACAGCGAGCCGCCGAACACGGTGAAATCCTTGGCGAAGAGATAGACCGGGCGGCCGTTGACGGTGCCCCAGCCGGTGACGACGCCGTCGCCGGCAATCTTGGTTTTTTCCATGCCGAAGTCGGTCGAGCGGTGCTCGACATACATATCGAACTCCTCGAACGAGCCCTCGTCGAGAAAGACGTCGATGCGCTCGCGCGCGGTCAGCTTGCCCTTCTTGTGCTGGGCGTCGATGCGAGCCTGGCCGCCGCCCATGCGCGCCATGTCGCGGCGACGCTCGAGTTCCTTCAGCACGTCCTTCATCGGTCGATCCTCAAAACGGAAAGCTGCGTCTCGTGGTAATCATGCCGGCAGGGGAGCGCAAGCGCCGCTTTCGCCGCGACTTTTGCTGCACCGCAACATGACGCCCCTTGCATTCCGAGGCGAACTCAGCCATATGCAGCCCATAGGCGCTTGGGCCGGGAGATTCCGGCCTTCTCGACGAATGAGACTGGTTGCGTCTGTTTTCCCTCTTTCCCGTTGATCGGCAAGGTGGCGAAAAAGCCCCGTGGCATGATGCCTGCGGGCACGACAGCGCAGCCGAGTGGACGTTTACGTCCGCCCGCCTTGTCGTTTCATATCAATTTTTTCGACGGCAGGTTGCGCCCTGCCGCCATCGATGTTTGCGGCCACAGGCCGCGTGAAAGAAGACTATTTTGACCAACGAAAACACTTTTGCCGGCAACACCACCTCGACCGGTAACACTGCGGAACTCACCGGTTTCGCAGCCCTTGGAATTACCGGCGCTCTGCTCAAGGCGACCCATGGCGCCGGCTTTACCGAGCCGAAGCCGATCCAGATGCAGGCGATCCCGCCGCAGATGGAAGGCCGTGACATCTTCGGCATCGCCCAGACCGGCTCCGGCAAGACAGCGGCCTTCGCGCTGCCGATCCTGTCGAAGATCATCGCGCTTGGCACCAAGCGCCGAGCCAAGACCACCCGGGCGCTCATTCTGGCGCCGACACGCGAGCTCGCCGTGCAGATCGAGGACACCATCAAGATCCTTGCCAAGGGCGCGCATGTCTCGACCGCTCTCGTGCTTGGCGGCGTCTCGCGCTTCAGCCAGGTGAAGAAGGTTGCTCCCGGCGTCGACATCCTGATCGCCACGCCCGGCCGCCTGACCGACCTGGTGCGCGAGGGTGACCTCGTCCTCTCCGACACCAAATGGCTGGTGCTGGACGAGGGCGACCGCATGCTCGACATGGGTTTCATCAATGACGTCAAGCGCATCGCCAAGGCGACCGCGCCCGACCGCCAGACGGTGTTGTTCTCGGCCACCATGCCCAATGAAATCGCCGAGTTGGCGAAAGGCCTGCTGAAGAACCCGATCCGCGTCGAAGTCGCGCCGCAAAGCACCGCGGCGGCCGAGATCGTGCAAGGCGTCGTCTTTGCCCGCACCAAGCAGAAGCGCCAGGTGTTGTCGACGATGCTCGCCGACGAGGCGATGAAGTCCGTGATCATCTTTTCGCGGACCAAGCATGGCGCCGACAGGGTGACCAAGGACCTTGAGCGCGACGGCTTCAAGGCCGCCGTCATCCATGGCAACAAGTCGCAGAACGCCCGCCAGAAGGCACTGAATGATTTCCGCGAGGGCTCGGTGCGCATTCTCGTGGCGACCGACATCGCGGCGCGCGGCATCGACGTACCCGGCATCAGCCATGTCGTGAATTTCGACCTGCCTGACGAGGCGGAGAGCTATGTCCACCGCATCGGCCGCACTGGCCGTAACGGCATGGACGGCATCGCCATCACGCTTTGCGATCCGTCCGAGAACAGCAAGTTGCGCCAGGTCGAGCGCATCATCCGCAGCAAGCTGCCGATCGTTGCCGACCATCTCGGCAGCCCCGATCCGCAGCGCAATCCTGCCGAAAAGAACGAACGCTTCGAGCCGGCAAACGATCGCCCCGACCACAATGGCCGTCGTGACGGCAGGCGTCCCGGTGGTGGCAATGGCTTCGGCAAGAAGCGGTTCGGCGACAAGCCGGCTTTTGCCGGCGAGCGCAAGCCGGAAGGCGCAAAGCCTTTCAAGGGCAACAACAAGCGCCGCTTCGGCGGCAAGCGGCTAGCGACGCGGGCTGCCTGATCAACGTCGCCTCGGCGATTGAGCCTGGCTTGATCGCTGATAGATGAAAAGGGCGATCGGAGCGATGCTTCGATCGCCCTTTCGTTTCTACTTCGCCACGGCCTCCACCCACACCACGATCCGTTGCGCAAGGAAAGCCGTGGTCGACGGCGACAGCGCGTCGCCGGCAATGACATGGTTGTCCTTGTCGCCGGTATCGTCGACAGGCACCAGCTCGTGTGCTGCACCCCAGCGCCCAGCGATTTCGCGGGTGCGGTCGGGCCGCACCACGCGGTCCGAATCCGAAAATATGAACAGGGCAGGGATGGTCGTCTTCTCCACCGGCGAGCCATAGGCGAGTTCCGTCAGCGCCGCCATCGGCAGCGTCGCCGCCGTCGGATACCGGTAAGTCCAGAATTTCTCGTGCAAGGCGTTGCGTGGCGCGAAGCTGCGTTGCTTGCCGATGACCAGTTCGGCGATCCGTTTGCCCCATGGCATGGTCAGCAGCTCGGCGCCGGAAGCCTTCACTCCGAAATTCGGCGAGATGAACGCGATCGCCGCGACACCGTCCGAAGCGCCGGGCTGTGTCGCAGCCCACGCCGCCAGCGAGCCGCCGGTCGAGGTGCCGATGACGATCACCTTGTCGCCGATCGCCCGGCCGATGGCGAGCGCTTCCTCATAATCGTTGACCCAGGCGTTGACGCTGCCTTCAGCCATCGCGGCGCCGTTCTGCCCGTGGCCGGTGAGGCGGGTATAGAAGAGATTGGCGTCGAGCTGGTCGGCCACTTCATCAGGCAGCGGCCGGATCTCGCCCTTCGATGCCGAAAATCCGTGGATATAGACGATCGACAGCTTCGTCCTGGCGTGAACCATCGGGTTCGCCCAGATGATTTCCTTCTCCAGCCCGTCGCGGATATCAGGCACGCCGGCTTCCTCGCGCGCCAGATAGGCCTGTGGATCATCGTCGATCACGGAAGGATCGAAACGGATCGTGGTGTCGACAGGCACGCGCGGGCCAAGCACGAAGGCCAGGACAATGATGACGACGAGACCCAGTACCGCGAGCACGATCCGTCGCCCCATCGCAGACTCCAAACAACAACACTCAACCTATGGCCGCGATTGCAACCAGGCAACTTGTACCCTGTGGACAGTTTATTCGCTTGGCGGCTTGCGATCGAAATTCAGCGGTCGTGACTTCCAGCGCGTCGCGGTGCTGATGACCCACCGGCAGACCGGTCTCGGCAGGATGCTGAGCAGCTTCAGCCCCCAGCTCAGGCGGCGCGGGAAAGTGACTTCGAAGCCGCCGGACTTGATGCCGCGCGCCATGCGCCGCGAGGCGCGGTTGACGGGCATCAGCCCAGGCATCGGCAGCAGGTTCTTCTCGGTCAGCGGCGTGTCGACAAAGCCCGGATTCATCACCTGGACGCGGACGTTCATCTTGTCGAAGTCATATTTGAGCGACTCCGCCAGTATGTTGATCGCTGCCTTGGTGCCGCCATAGGCGGCCGTGGTCGGCCAGCCGAAATAGGCGGTGACGGAACCGACGAGCACGATGTGGCCGCGCCCGCGCATGCGCATGCGCTCGATGACCGGCACCAGGCCGTTGATGATGCCGAAATAGTTGACTTCGAAGGACTGGCGAAACCCACGCACGGTGAGATCCTCGCCCGGTGTCGCGATATAGTTTCCGGCATTGAAGACGGCGAGCACGATCGGGCCGAGATCCTTCTCTATCGCCGCGACCGTCCTTGCCATGCGCTTCTCGTCTGTGACGTCGCAGGGATAGGCCGTGACGCGGCCCGGCATTTGTGCAGTCTCGACAAGAAGCGTGTCGATCGGATCGTCGTCGAGCGCGGTCACGGCGACGGCATAGCCCTGGGCTGCGAGATCCTTGGCCAGTGAGCGGCCGATGCCGCTGCTGCCGCCGGTGATCCAGGCGACGCCGTGCTTCGGGTTGGCCCGATAGAGTGTCATGCGGTGTCCTGCGACTTTTCTTAGCTTGTGCTCTAACGATGAAGAAATCGAATGGAAAGAGCGCTTTTCGCGACAAGGTTTAAATGGACGCCGGGCGCCGTATCCGTCTCCAGACAATCGCAGCGCTCGAAATGCGACCAGGCAAATTCTTGCCTTGAAACCGAAGCTGCGGGTTTCTAGGGTCTCGCCGCACGCATAAAGGAACCCATATGTCCCGTTCAGTGATCGACGCGATCGGCAACACGCCCCTGATCCGCCTCAACAAGGCCTCGGAAGCAACCGGCTGCGAGATTCTGGGCAAGGCCGAATTCATGAATCCGGGCCAGTCGGTCAAGGATCGCGCCGGCCTGTTCATCATCCGCGACGCCGAGCAGCGTGGGCTTTTGAGGCCGGGCGGCGTCATCGTCGAGGGGACGGCCGGCAACACCGGCATCGGTTTGACACTGGTCGCCAAGGCGCTCGGCTATCGGACCGTCATCGTCATCCCCGATACACAGAGCCAGGAGAAGAAGGACACGATCAAACTGCTCGGCGCCGAGCTGATCGAGGTGCCCGCGGTTCCCTACAAGAACCCCAACAATTATGTGAAGCTGTCGGGCCGCCTGGCCGAGCAGATGGCGCGCTCCGAGCCGAACGGTGCGATCTGGGCCAACCAGTTCGACAATGTTGCCAACCGCGACGGCCATATCCGTACCACTGCGCAAGAAATCTGGAACCAGACCGACGGCAAGGTCGATGGGTTCGTCTCGGCGGTCGGCTCTGGCGGAACGCTGGCCGGCGTCGCCTTCGGACTGAAGGCCAAAAGCAGACAAGTCAAGGTCGCGCTCGCCGATCCGCTGGGCGCCGCGCTCTACAGCTTCTACACCAGCGGCGAATTGAAATCCGAGGGCAGCTCGATCACCGAAGGCATCGGGCAGGGGCGCATCACCGCCAACCTCGAAGGGTTTACACCGGATTTTTCTTTCCAGATTCCGGACGAGGAAGCTTTGCCGATCGTCTTCGACCTGATCCAGGAGGAGGGGCTCTGCGTCGGCGGCTCGACCGGCATCAACATTGCCGGCGCCATCCGGCTGGCGCGTGAACTGGGTCCTGGCCATACCATCGTGACCATGCTTTGCGACTACGGCACGCGTTATCAGTCGAAGCTGTTCAATCCAGAGTTCCTGCGCGAAAAGAAGCTGCCGGTACCTGGCTGGATGGATGAGAAAGCCGAGATTCCTGTGCCGTTCGAAAAGGTCGCGTGATGGGCTATAAGACGCAGGCGCTGTTTCGCGACGACGCCTATCTCCGCACCGCCGACGCCACCATAGTCGCCATCAACGATCGCGGCGGCATCATTCTCGACCGCACGATCTTCTATGCCACCTCAGGCGGGCAGCCTGGCGACACGGGCGCGCTCGAGCGCGCCGACGGTAGTGTGATCGGGATTGCCGCCACCATTACCGGCGAGACCAAGGATGAGATCATCCATGTGCCGGCGCCCGAACAGCTGGCTTTGGCCGTCGGCGAACGGGTCAAGCTCGCCATCGACTGGCAGCGGCGGCATCTTCTGATGCGTATGCACGCGGCCTGCCACTTGCTCACTGTTGTCTGCCCGTTCCCGATCACGGGTGCCGCGGTTTCCGAGGACGACAGCCGCGTCGATTTCGACATCCCGGATGCCGGATTCACCAGGGAAGATGTGACGGCAAGGGTGATGGAACTGGTGCGGGCCGACCATCCGATCTTCGTCAGATTGATATCGGACGAGGAACTGGCGGCCAATCCTGGGCTGGTCAAATCCAAGAACGTGCGACCGCCCGCCGGCACTGGTAAGATACGCCTGGTCTGCATCGGCGACAATGCCTCGATCGACAGCCAGCCCTGCGGCGGCACCCATGTGAAGAGCACTGGTGAAGTCGGCGAGATCCATATCGGCAAGATCGAGAAGAAGGGCCGCGAGAACCGGCGCTTCCGCATACGCTTTGGCCCGATGCCCGCGGCTTGATATATAGATTGCCAAAGGCAGGAGAAGAAGAATGGCCGAAGATAGCCCTTTCACAGTCGATGCGGACTGGTTGCAGGCGCGCCTCGGCGAACCGGGCCTGACTATTGTCGATGCGTCCTGGTATCTGCCTGCGCAGGGCAGGGATGCGCGCGCCGAATATGAGGCGGCGCATATTCCGGGCGCCCGCTTCCTCGATCAGGATGCGGTATCGGACCCCGATTCAGCCTTGCCGCATACGCTGCCTTCGCCGCAGCATTTCGCCCAATATGTCGGCGCGATGGGTATTTCGGCCGACGACACCATCGTCGTCTATGACGGTCCGGGCTTCTTTTCAGCGCCGCGCGCCTGGTGGATGTTCCGCACCATGGGTGTGTTCCAGGTCTACATTCTGGGTGGCGGCTTCGACCATTGGAAGGCGGCGGGGCGGCCAGTGACGGCGGAGCCGACGAAGACAGCGCCTTGCGTGTTTCACGCCGACTTCGACGCCGCGCGTGTCGCCAGTCTTGCCGATATGCGCCGCATCGTCGAGACGAAGGAGAGCCAGATCGCCGATGCAAGGTCCGCCGGCCGGTTTGCCGGCGCCGAGCCCGAACCTCGCGCTGGCATCCGCTCCGGCCATATGCCCGGCGCACGCAACGTTCCGATTGCCTCACTTGCCGAGAACGGCGAGTTGCTGTCCAAAGATCGCTTGCGCAAGGTGATCGAGGACGCCGGCATCGATCTGTCGAAGCCGGTCGTCACCTCTTGCGGTTCAGGTGTCACGGCGGCTGCGATCACGCTGGCATTGGAGACGCTTGGCCACACCGACAACAGGCTTTACGACGGCTCGTGGACGGAGTGGGGCGGGCTTTCCGACACGCCTGTCGTGACAGGCCCCGCCTTGACGGGCAAGGAATGACGGCCATGGAAAACGGAGTGCTGGAAGACATCGACGTCACGGTGACGTTTCTCGAAATGCATGTGCCCCCGGCCTATTCGCCGCCACTGCCGTACAACCGCCAGATAGCGCTGCTGAAGACCAAGGACATTCCGCTGCACTTCTATCGCTATCTGATGGATCGGGTGGGGCGCAAATGGCACTGGGTCAATGTTCTCAGGCTGAACGACGAGGAGCTTTCGGCAGGCATCCACCGCGAGGACCGTGACATCAGGGTGCTTTATCTCGATGGCGCGCCGGCTGGCTTCTTCGACCTCAAGCCGCATCTGCCGGAAGAAGTGGAGCTTGCCTATTTCGGCATGATGGAACACGCGACCGGGCAAGGCATCGGCCGTTGGTTCCTGGGTGCGGCGATCGCCGCCGCCTGGTCGCACGGGCCGAAGCGGGTGACGGTGCAGACCTGCACGCTCGACCATCCTGCGGCGTTGCCGCTCTACCAGAAGCTCGGTTTCGCGCCGGTGGCGCAGAAGAAGGAGATCGTGCATCCGATGGCTTTCGCCGAGCGCTCGGCCAGCGTCATGCGGCCCTGAAAACTGAATCTTTCGTTCATCCAGGCTTCAGACTGTCTCTGGCATGTTGTCGGCACCATCAATGCGGCCACCAGAGCAGGGCCGAAGGAGAAAGACATGCTGACCAGACGCACCTTTGCCGCCGTGCTGATTGCCGCGCTTGCCATGCCGACGCTTGCCGCCGCCCAGGCGACGACGCCTTCGGCCGCTACGATCGAGCGGCAACTCGAAGCGGCGCCCAGGGTAAAGCTGCGCCCGAACCAGCGCGTCACCATTCGCGAATTCAAGCGGCGGCCGGATCTCAGGCGCATGGCCCGCTCGATTGACATCCAGTCGATCAATTTCGCCTTCGGTTCGGCGGCCATTTCCGAGTCCCAGTACGGCAAGATCGAAAACATCGCCGACGCGCTGCAGCGCATCCTGCGGCGTGATCCCGGCGCCCGCATTCTGATCGAGGGCCATACCGACGCCGTCGGTTCCTTCCAGTCGAACCAGATCCTGTCGGAGCAGCGCGCCGCCTCGCTGAAACGCACGTTGGTGCGCGAATTTGGCGTGCCGGGCTATGCGCTCGAAACCGTCGGCTACGGCGAGGAGTTCCTGCTCGTCCAGACGCAGAACGAGAACTGGCGCAATCGCCGGGTAACGCTGCGCCGCTTCGACGATTTCATAAGATAGGCTTGTTTGAAACCGGCTGTCTGACCGCTTACGCGGTATCTGGATCAACACTCAAAAAAGAGCCTGGCTTGAATGAGCCGGGCTCTTTCCATATCGCTGGTCGTTTCAAGGCTATTGGAGGATCAGGCGATGACGATACGAGTGGTGATGGCTGGGGCGACCGGCTGGGTCGGCAAGGCGCTGGTGCCGGCGATCGGGGCGCAGGCCGACATGACGCTGGCAGGTGCCGTGTCGCGCAGTGGCGCGGGGCAGGATTCCGGCCTGCTGGTCGGCCTGCCTGCCAATGGCGTCACTGTTTCCGCTTCGCTCGCCGAGGCGCTGGAGGTGCCATCCGACGTGCTGGTCGATTATACCAAGCCGCATGTGGTGAAGGATCATGCGCTGCTGGCCATCGAAAAGGGTCGGCATGTGGTGATCGGCACATCGGGGCTGGGCGCCGCCGACTATGCCGAGATCGATGCCGCGGCGCGCGCCAACCGGGTCGGCGTGATTGCCGCCGGCAACTTTTCGATCACCGCCACGCTGATGAAGCGTTTTGCCCTGATGGCGGCAAAATACGTGCCGGATGTCGAGGTCATCGACTATGCCAGTGCCAAAAAACCGGATGCGCCGTCAGGCACCGCGCGCGAGCTTGCCGAGGCGCTGGCGGATGTGCGCAAGGCTTCGACGGCAAGGCCGGTCTCGGAAGTATCGGGCGTGCCAGGAACACGCGGCGCCGCGGTCGGCAAAGGTGAGGGGGTGCAGGTGCATGCGCTTCGCCTGCCGTCCTACATCCTGTCTTGCGAGGCGCTATTCGGCCTGCCCGATGAACGGCTGACCATTCGCCACGACGCCGGCTCGTCCGCTGCACCCTACGTGGCCGGCACGCTGCTTGCCATTCGGCGCGTGCGGGAGTTCACCGGGCTGGTGCGCGGTCTCGATGCGCTGATGGATTAACATCGAGCGCGGCGAGCGGTCGGTGGCCTCCGCTATCCGCCGACCATCAGCTTGACGACTTCGTCATGGTTGGTTTCCGAGATTTTGCGCTCGCCGGCCTGGACGCCGCGTCGCAGCACGACGATGCGGTCGGAAACGGCGAATATGTCCTGCAGATTGTGCGAGATGAAGATCACGCCACGCCCTTGCGCCTTGAGCTGGTGGATCAGCGAAATGACCTTGCGCTGTTCGGGCACGCCGAGAGCGGCAGTCGGTTCGTCCATGATCAGGATCTGCGCGTCCCAATAGACGGCGCGGCCGATGGCGACGGCCTGGCGCTGGCCGCCGGAGAAATTGCTGACCGGGGCATCGAGCCGGCTGACATGGAAGTCCAGCCGCCCCATGGTCTGCTTGGCGGCGACGGCCATGGCCTTGCGATCGAGCACCGGCAGGAAGCCGAAGGCTTTGCGCGTGGGTTCACGCCCCAGGAAAATATTGGCGCCGATGGACAAATTGTCGGCCAGCGCCAGGTCCTGGTAGATGGTCTCAATGCCTTTTTCGCGCGCCTCCTGCGGCGTCGCGAAGGTCACCGGCTGCCCCCTCAGCAGGATCTCGCCGGCCGTCGGTTGAAAGACACCCGATATCGCCTTGATCAGCGTGGTCTTGCCGGCGCCGTTGTCGCCCGCCAAGGCCACCACTTCGCCCGGCCTTACGGCCATGGAGAAATCGTTGAGCGCCTGGACGGCACCAAAATGCTTCGAAAGGTGTCGGACTTCGAGAAGGGGGGTGGTTTGGTCGGAACTATTCATCCTGGCGAGCTCCACTGAACCGGCGCTGCGCCTGGTCGATAAGGACGGAGATAATGATGACGAGGCCGACGGCGATGAACTGCCAGAACGGCTCGACATTGACGAAAACCAGCCCGTACTGGATCACCGCGATCACCAATGCGCCGGCAACCGTCCCGAAGATGGTGCCGGATCCGCCGAACAGGCTGGCGCCGCCGATCACCACGGCAGCCACGCTATCGAGCAGCAAGGGTTCGCCGGCCTGGGCAGCACCGGCGGTGAAGCGCGCCGCGTAGAGGGCGCCGCCGAGGCCGGCGCACATCGCCGAAAGCACATAGAGACGCAGTATGTGTCCCCTGATGTCGATGCCGGCACGACGTGCTGCCTGCACATTGGCGCCAATGGCGTAATTGTGCTGGCCGAACCGGGTCTGGCTCAGGATGTAGTGCATCACGACGACAAAGATTGCGGTGATCATGACAAGATAGGGCACGCCGTGGAACTTGCCGTTGCCGAGCAGCGCGAACCATGAATTCTGGACCGGCACCGTCGTGCCGCCGGCAAGGAGATAGGCAGCACCGCGCGCCACGCCGAACATGCCGAGCGTGCCGATGAAGGGCGGAATTCTCAGCCGCGAGATCAGCAGGCCGTTGATGATACCCGGCACGCCGGCGACAAGCACGGCAGCCAGAATACCTGCCAGCATGGCCAGTGGCAGCGGGATTGCGGCTCCCGCCATGTTCGTGGCGTGGGCGGCAACGACGGCCGCGAGACCCATGATGAAACCCAGCGAGAGGTCGATGCCTCCCGAAATGATGACGAAGGTCTGTCCGGTCGCAAGCAGTAACGGCGCCACAGCAAATATCGCGATGGACTGCACGTTGAACGGGTTGAGCACGAAGGTCGCGCCGAAGGAGAGCCTCGACCAGACCTCGAAGCAGATGATCAGACCGGCGAGGAACAGCCAGGCGCGCCCTTCGGCGATGCGCCCGAGCCAGGTCCTGGCCGGATCACCGTGGTCCGCCTGAGGAGCGACATGCGCTTCGCTTTTCTGGGTTGGTGATGTTGAAGTCATGAATGGTTCCGATCCGCGGCGCGGCCTCCGTCAAACAAGGCCCCAAGGGTGTCAGGCGCTGGTCTCCTCCCGGCAGACCGGAAGGAGACCAGGCTCGCCTGGATTTATTCGGAATAGAGGTACTTGGAGATGTTCGGATCCGCGATGTTGGACTTGTCCATGATCGTGAAGCCAGTGCCGATCGAGACCGGGATCGATTGCCCGGTCAGATGGGCATAGGCCGAAACGACGCCAAAATAGCCGATCTCGGCGGGATGCTGGGCAATCGCAACGTCGACCAGGCCGGTGTTGATGTTGTCGACGATGCTGGTCGGCGCGTCGAACGCCACGACCTTGACGGTGCCGGTCTGCCCAGCTTGCTGGACGCCATTCGCCGCACCGAGCGCGGAGAACAGGTTCGCGCCGAACACGCCAACGAGATCGGGATTGCGCGCGAACACGGCCTGTAGCTGGGAGGCTGCCTTGTTGGCGTCGTTGTCGTTGAACTGGGTTTCGAGAACGGTGATGCCAGGATGGTTGGCCGCCATCTCCTTCTTGAAGCCCTCTTCACGCTGATCGGTGGTCGAAATGCCAGGCTTGACGTTCGAAACGTAGACCTTGCCCTTGTCGCCTATGGCCTTGGCCAATGCCCGCGCGGCGATCTCGCCGCCCAGAATGTTGTCCGAAGCGATATAGGACAGCGGGAAATCCGCCTCGCCGGCGCCGGTCTGGTAAACGCCGCTGCCAATGAAAGTGTCGACTGTGATCACCGGGATGCCGGCGTCATTGGCCTTGCGCAGCGGCTCGACCAATTGGACCTTGTCGGTCGGCGCGATCAGGATGGCGTCCGGCTTCTTGGCGATGACCGCGTCAAGCACCGGGACCTGGGTGACCGGATTGAAATCCGGGGCGCCCTGGAAAACCAGATCCACGCCAAGCGCGTCGGCCGCCGCCTGGGCGCCCTTGCGCATTGTGATGTAGAAACCGTCGGTTGTGAGGCCCGGAATGAGCGCAATGGTGAACTTCTTGTCCTGCGCCAGAGCTGGCGTGACCAGCGCCGTCGCGCAGATGGCGAGAGCCGCGAGCGCGGCAACAATCTTCTTCATGACATCCTCCTCATTGTATTGGCAGATTTGCCGTTGCAAGTGACATTGGAATGGCCGTCAATCGTTCAGGCACAAGGTGCCCGACGGCCGGGAAACGCCTGTTTGCGGTCGCGGGCAGCTTTCCTCCCAAGCGCCCTCCGGTCGATATGTCAGCCGGTCGAACCCGACCGGAACAAAAGCCGCAGTCCCCTTTGCTCGCCTCCGCGAGGCTCCGAAAACTGCGTCGCCCGGCATTCCTGCATGCCGGATCGTTCAGGTTGTAACACTTTGCAGAAATAAATTGCAACTCGGTTTTTCCGAGCTGCCGCGTTGTGTTTTTTCACACCGGACAACATCTGACCGCTCCGCAGAGCCCCCGAAAGCGAACTATTGCCCCGACCACTCCGCGACACAACTGATTTCGTGGCAACGGATCGTCCGGGACCGGCCGCGGCATCGCTGAGGATCTGCCTCTATCGAGGTGCGAGAGCCCCGAGGATGGCCTGCGCCGTCTTCGTATCCGTAATCAGGGCATTGATGAGCCTGGCGCGAGCGGCGCCGATGATTGCCGTCGCTTTCTCCGGCGACGCGGCAACCCCGATCACCAGCGGCACAGCGCGAAGTTGTGCCGGCGACATCGCGATCATCCGGCTTTCTCCTTCCCAGGGGATCAGCGCTCCTTCGGCATCGAAGTAATGCCGGATGACGTCTCCAGCCGCATGAACCAGGGCCTGCTCGCTCAATGTGGCCGCGCTCGCCTCGCGCGGATTGATGGCGTGCGGCAGGCCGATGCCGACGATAGCGACGTCGGTCCGGTCCCACAGCGCTACGGCATCGCGGATGGCCGCGTCGCCAAGGAAAACCTCGCGCAACTCGGTGGATGGCAGATAGGGCGCATGGATGAAATGCGGCGTCCCACCGAATTCCTCGGCGGCGAGCCGCACGAATTCGTTGATCTGAAAATGCGGCGCATGCTGCTGCATGCCGCCGGTGGCAGCGACGGTGTGGACGCCAGGAATACGCGGCAGGCCTGTCCGGATCACCTCGCGGACGGCGCGTCCCCAGCCGATGGCGACCACGGAGCCGGCCACCAGATGTGCTTGCTTGAGCAACGCGCCAAGCGGCGCGGCAAGCGCCGTCAGCGCGCCCGCCGCCGGCGTCTCGATCACCGCCGCATCGGTAAGCCCCAGCCCATCGATCAACTGCCTGGTGATGTCCTCGGGCGTTGCCAGATCGAGAACTTCAATCCGGACGATCCCCTCGGCCCGCGCCCGCTGCAGCAGACGCGAAATCGTCGCCGTGGAGACGCCGAGCTGCCGTGCGATGTCGACCTGCGACATCTCAGCCTCGTAGTGCAGCTTGGCGACCGTATGCAGCATCGTGCGCGATGCGGTCGCGTCCTGAATCGGAGGGACAGACAGCTTGCAATTCCTTTCAGCAACGTGTTACAGGAGCATAGACCGACGGGAGTTATCGCGCAAATTCGGCAAACTCGCAACTTGAGGTCATTGCGGACGGCAGTGTCGGCGAGGCCGCTTCTCTTGCGAATCGATAGCGTATCAAAGCGGCAAAGATCTTCCCGCCGGCAAGCGGGAAAAACTGACAATCTTGTTTCCACGGAATCCGCGCCTCGCGAATGGGCGCCAACATCGGACAGAAGACCATGGCAAAGATGACCACCGCGGAGTTGCGCGGCTACCAGCAGATATGCGGCAAGGATGGGGCCATGGTGGCCATCGCCTGCGATCAGCGCGGCGGCATGCGGAGCTTGCTGGCATCGGATCCGGCCGAACAGGCCAGGATCACCAACGATATGCTCGGCGACACCAAATCGGACATCACGCGCTACCTCGCCAGCGCCGCGTCCTGTGTCTTGCTCGACCCGCTGTGCGCGGTGCCGAGGGTGGTCGACGAGGGCGTGCTGAACCGGGATACGGCGCTGCTCATCGGCCTCGACGCTTCCGGCTTTGACGTCTCGCCCGAGGGCTATCGCTTGTCGCGCCTGGTTCCCGGCATCGACGCGCGCCGCGTTCGCGAACTGGGCGGCACCGGCGGCAAGATCATGGTTTATCTCAGGGCCGACAAGCCTGAAGCCAACGCGCGTAACATCGCCATCTTGCGCCAATGCATAGCCGACTTCGGGCGGGAGGATCTGCTGCTCGTCGTCGAGTTCCTGACCTACCAGCTCGAAGGGGAAAGCCCCGAGGACTATGCGGCCAAAACGCCCTGGCTTGTCGAAGAGGGCACCCGGATTTCATTGGAGTGCGGCGCAAAGGTGCTGAAGCTTCCTTACCCTGGAACGCCTGAAGCTTGCGCCAACATCACCAGAATGGCCGGCGAAGTTCCGTGGGCAGTGCTTTCCGCCGGCGTCAACCACGCGACCTTCCTCGGCCAGGTCGAGATCGCCATGCAAAACGGTGCGTCGGGCGTCATCGCCGGCCGTTCGCTGTGGAAAGACTGCATCTCGCTCGATCGTGACATTCAGCGCGAAAGGCTTAAGACAATCGCAGTGCCGCGATTGCGCGAAATCCAGGCTGTGATCGGACACTACCGGCAGAAAAAAGCCGCCTGATATCCGCGTTTGATCACTGGCAGGACGTCATGCCTCTCAGCATCGGAATTGACATTGGCGGCACCAATCTGCGTGCCGCCCGTATTTCCGGCCCGGGTGAAATCCTCGACCGAATTGCCGAGAAGAGCGCACCGGACCCGGAGCTGGTTCTCTCCCGCATCGCCGATATGGTGCGCCGGCTCGATTCCGCAGAGGTGGCAGCCATCGGCATCGGCGTGCCCGGACGCGTCGATGCGCGCCGCCGCACGGTCCTGTCCGGCGGCTATGTCAACCTCGCCTCGGTGTCGTTGGCTGAGCGGCTTGAAGACATCGCCGGCAAGTCCGTCGTCGTCGACAATGACTGCAACATGGCGCTGGTCGCCGAAATGGCACTCGGCGCCGGCCGGGGCCATGGCAATATCGTCATGTTCACGATCGGCACCGGCATTGGCGGCGCCGTTACCCAGAACCGGCAGATCATGCGTGGCAGGGCAACGGCAGGCCAGCTCGGCCATATCACTGTCGATGTGAACGGCGAAATCTGCGCCTGCGGCCGGCGCGGTTGCGTTGAAACCACCAGCTCAGGCACGGCGCTCGGCCGCCATATCGCGCGGGCAGGCTTAGGTCCTGACGTTTCCGTCGATCAGCTTTTTGCCCGTGACGCAGCCGGCGACATCCAGGCGCGCGGCATACTGGAAGCCTGGGCCAGGCCGTTGCGTGCCGCAATCGATACGACCGTTGCCGTGCTCGACCCTGATCTGGTTCTGATTGGTGGCGGCCTTGGCCGTGCGGCGCACAAGGCGCTTGCCTGCGCGCCGGCACTGGCGCCCTGGTATCAATGCAAGGTGGAAGCGGCACAACTCGGCGACGACGCCGGCGTGATCGGCGCCGGCCTGCAGGCATTGGCGGGGGAGGCGAGCATGACGCCGGCATTGTTTTCGCCGCTTACCCAACCCGGCCGCGCCAGGCGCGCCGTGCTCGTCAACGGCGTCCCGGCCAGCGGCAAGAGCACCGTTTCGCGCGGCATCGCCGACCGCATGGGATGGCCACTGCTTGCGCTCGATACGGTCAAGAACCCATTCCTTGAAGTGCTCGGCGGCGGCGACCGCGAGTTCAACCGCACGCTCGGCCGCGCCAGCTACCAGGCGATCTGGTCGGTCGTCGGCGAGGCGCCCGCTGGGACAACCGTGATCGTAGACGCCTGGTTTGGCTTTCAGCCGCGCCAGTTTATCGAGGACTATCTGCGAAAGGCGGGCGTCGAACAGACCGCCGAAATCTGGTGCCACGCGCCAGGCGAGGTTCTTGCCGACCGCTACCGCGCCCGGCTCGACCAGCGACCGGCCGGCCATCCGGGTGCGGCCTATATCCCCGAGCTGATCGAGCTGGCCAGCCGTGCCGAACCGCTGCGGCGCGGACCGCTTTTCGACGTCGATACGACCAGGCCGATCGACTTTGATGCGATCACGCAATGGCTGAGAACCGTCATTGGAGCCAGCAATTGAGCGCAGCGAAAATCTCGATTGGTTTGGCATGAATCGGGTGGGAAGTGCTGTCGCGCAAGCATAATTTCCGGTCAACGACACCGGAGATTTCACCATGACCATCCAGTTCAAAGCCTTGCTTACGGAAGATGTGAGAGCCTTGCAGCGCGGCGGACCGGATGCCTATGGCAGGACGCCAGAGCGGGTCATTTCCGACGGCGACGGCGTGCCTTGCCGCCACTGCCTGAAGAACGTGGCGGCCGGCGATCCCTATCTCATCCTCGCCTTCCGACCGTTTCCGGAGCTCCAGCCCTACGCCGAAACTGGACCGATCTTCCTGCATGCGCAGGAATGCGAGCGCGCCGCCGAGGCTGATGCGCTTCCTGAAATGCTCGAAAGCACCGACTACATCGTGCGCGGTTACGGCAGGGACGACCGCATCGTCTATGGCAGCGGCGGCGTCATCCCGACAGGCGCTATCGCAGCACGGGCGGAGGCCCTGTTCGAGCGCGACGACATCGCCTATGTCCATGTCCGCTCGGCGCGCAACAATTGCTATCAATGCCGGATCGAGCGGGCGTGAGGGGCCTAAAAAAATGCCCGCCGATGGTCTGGCGGGCAGTGGGGAAAAAGCCTGCGACAGAAGCTGTTGGCGAAGTCGCCAGCAGGCGGATGTGTATGGGCATGTTTCTCGACCGCCTAATGTGAAGCGCTTCACACAGCGCGCGTATCGGTTCGCGGCCGGCCGGATTTTGGTCAAGACTGTCGTACTCCCGTCTTATTACCGCGCTAAAAGGCTATCGTTGATCGATTTGCCGACCGCGGATGAACCGGCGGGAAATCTCGACAGCAGAGGAAGCGGGGCAAAACCCCGCTTTTTTGTTGCCCGCATTGTTCCGCGCTCCGCAATTCGAGCAAAGAAAAAGCCCGCCGGAATGACCGACGGGCTTCGACCGCTGCCTGGACGGTCCTATTGCATGTCACCGGGATAGCGACATGCATAAAGTCAAAGAACCAAAGCGCGTCGGCTTTAGTTGAACTTGTACTTCGCGCCGATACGGACGGTGTGGAAGGAAGGCTTGGAGGTGAGGGTGTCATCCGGTAGCCCGATATCCGACGAGAAATCCTTCTCGGAGAACTGCGAATAGCGATATTCGAGCCCGACGGTCATGTTGCTGGACAGAGCCGTTTCGACACCGCCGCCCACCGAGAAGCCGCTGGAGCCCCAGTCGATGATATCGCCGATGGGCGAAGACGCATTCAGATCGAAATGCTGCCAGGAATAACCACCGAGCACATAGGCGAGAGTCGATTCGTTGACCTTCATACCGACCCGGCCGAGCACGTCGAACCCGTAATCGGTGTCGAGGTTGATCGATCCACCCGGGACCTTCAACTCCGAAGTCATGCCGGAGTAGCGGGCATCGACCATGACGCCTGCCACCCAGCTGCCGAAATCGTGGTCGTAGCCGGCGTTCAGCTCGCCGAAGACGCCTTCGCCGCCGAGCCCGTTGAATTCCAGGTCGCCGAGCGGCGGAACGTTGATCTGATGCACCGATGCGCCCGCGCCAGCCGCGCCACCGATGTAGAAGCCGGTCCAGTTGTAGGCGGGAGCCTCAAAAGACGCGACGCCTCCGTTCTGGGCGCCAAAGCGATAATTGGCCGCAACCTGGAATGTATGCCGCGACGTGTCGAGATTGAGAGCGCCGTCCGGCGCACCGAGATCGGCAAGAAGATTATCCTTGGTGCCGAAGCGCGTATAGCGATATTCGGTTTTGATCGTCCAATTGCTGTTGATGGCGGTCTCGACGCCGGCTCCAACGAAATATCCGCTCTGGTCCCAATCGAAATCAAAAGCGGCGTTCGTGTCGAGCTTGTATTTCTGCCAGGAATAACCGCCGAGCACATAGCCTAACGTGTTTGGCGTGAAGAGGTAACCCGCGCGCAGACCAGCGTCGAAACCGTAGGTCTCCTTGACCGAAGCATCGAACCCGGCGACGTCGAGCGAGGTTTCAATGTTGCCGACATGGGCGTCGACAAGGCCACCGATCAGGAAGCGCGGCGATACCATATAGTCATAGCCAGCGGTGAGCTCGCCGTACACGCCTTCGCCGCCAATGCCGTTCAACGACAGGCCGGGAATGAAGTCGCTGCTGAGCTCGTGAACATTGGCGCCGGCGCCAACGCCAAAGCCGACATAGATGCCGCTCCAGTTGAAGCCAGACGTCTCGACCGGCGCGACCACGTCGGCGGCATGAGCGACTGAGCCGAGCGCCAGAATAGACGCTGCGCCGAGAAGAAGAGATTTTGCGGATTTTCTGCTGATCATTGCCCTTGCCCCGATGAAACCCGGGAGCTACCTAGCATCGGCTCGCAAGGACCGCTGTAACAAAAAAGACACAGAAAAGCCGGAATACACGTAAAACGGGAAATCTGGCTCGGCTGGCTGTAAGCCCTTAAATTTGCTTGTGGAAAAAGATGAGCCGCCGAGATAATCGGCGGCCCTATCGAAGAAATTGTGGCGTTCAGGCGGCGAGAACGACCTTTGGCTCGACCAGCTCGTAGCCGAGCGCTTCGGCGACCGCACGGTTGGTGATTTTGCCCTTGTGGACATTGAGGCCGTTGCGCAAATGATGATCGTCGACCAGCGCCTTCAGGCCCTTGTCGGCGAGCTGCAGGCCGTAATGCAGCGTCGCATTGTTCAGGGCGTGGGCCGAGGTGACCGGCACCGCGCCCGGCATGTTGGCGACGCAATAGTGGATGACGCCATCGACCTCGTAGGTCGGCTCGGCATGGGTGGTGGCGTGCGAGGTCTCGAAGCAGCCGCCCTGGTCGATGGCGACATCGACCAGCACCGAACCCTTCTTCATGCCGGACAGCATTTCGCGCGAAACGAGTTTCGGCGCTGCCGCGCCCGGGATCAGCACGGCGCCGACGACGATGTCGGCGGAGAAACATTCTTCTTCCAGCGCCTCAACAGTCGAATAGCGGGTATGGACGCGGCCGGCAAAGAGATCGTCGAGCTGGCGCAGGCGCGGGATCGAGCGGTCGATGATGGTGACATCGGCGCCGAGCCCGGCCGCCATCCGCGCCGCATGCAGGCCGACGACGCCGCCGCCGAGCACAGTGACCTTGCCGGGCAGCACGCCGGGCACACCACCGAGCAGCACGCCGCGGCCGCCATTGGCCTTCTGCAGCGCGGTTGCCCCGGCCTGGATCGACAGGCGGCCGGCAACTTCCGACATTGGCGCTAAGAGCGGCAGCCCGCCGCGGTCGTCGGTGACCGTTTCGTAGGCGATGGCCGTGACGCCGGAGGCCAGCAGGCCCTTGGTCTGCTCCGGATCCGGAGCGAGATGGAGATAGGTGTAGAGGATCTGGCCGTCGCGGAGCTGTACCCATTCGTTGGGCTGCGGTTCCTTGACCTTGACGATCATGTCCGACTTGGCGAACACGTCGACCGCGGTCTTGGCGATGGTTGCGCCGGCGGCGCGATAGGCGTTGTCGTCGGCGCCGATGCCGGCGCCGGCGCCGGTCTCGACCAGCACCTCATGGCCATGCGCGACATATTCGCGGACCGAGCCCGGCGTCAGGCCGACGCGGTATTCGTGGTTCTTGATTTCCCGGGGGCAGCCGACGCGCATTTTCTTATCTCCTGATCCAGCCCTTTTGGGCATGTTCCCTGTATGAACCTAGTGAAACACGAATCGTTGCGCAGGTGTTTGCGAATGCGCTTGCGCTAAAGTGCACGCTTCGATAATCGTTGCGCAAAACGTCAGGTTTTTCGCAGGAATCACGAAAAATGCCGCTGGACAGGATTGATATCGCCATTCTCGAGACATTGCAGAAGGATGGGCGGATACCCAATGCAGCACTTGCCGAGAAGGTCGGGCTGTCGCAATCGGCTTGCTCGCGGCGGCTGGATAATCTGGAGAAATCGGGAACCATTCGCGGCTACCACGCCCGGCTCTCCAATGCCGCCCTCGGCCACCAGATGACGGCGATCGTGCACATATCGTTGTCAGGGCAGTTCGAGAAGACGCTGTCGGATTTCGAGGCGGCGATAAAGCGCTGCCCGAACGTGCTGTCTTGCCACCTGATGTCGGGGGAGTACGACTACATCTTGCGCATCGCCGCCAAGGATCTCGTCGACTACGAGCGCATCCATAAGGAGTGGCTGTCGGCCATGCCGCATGTGACGAAGATCAATTCGTCTTTTGCGTTGCGCGAGATCGTCGACCGGACCGCGATGGGGCTGAAGCCGGAGATGGCTTAGGCTCGCTAAATTCCAGGCGCCTCTGTAACCACTACACTCATCGGAATGTCGTGCGGCTGCGGGTAGATGGTGGCGATGCGCTGCAACTCGTAGCCGACGCCGATGGCCAATGGCTTGAACGGCATCGCCGCCAGCGTGCGGTCGAAGAAGCCGCCGCCATAGCCCAGGCGATAGCAACCGGGATCGATGCCGACGATCGGCGAAATGACGATGTCGGGCAGCACCGGGTCGCCTTCGGCCGGGATCGGTATGTTCCAGACACCTTTTTCCAGCCGGTCGCCCGGAACGTAGGCGCGAAAGATAAGCGGCCGGCCTTTCTCGACAACGACAGGCAGAGCGGTGCGGCCGCCACGCGCGTTGATGGACGCCATCCACGGACGCAGGTCCGGCTCGCCGCGGAACGGCCAGTAGAGGCTGACCATGCGGCCGGCAATCTCGCCGATCACCGCGTCGAGCCCTTCGGCGATGCGCTGTGACATTGCCGTTCGCGAGTCAGCGGGGACGGCAAGACGGGCTGCGATCAGGCGCTCGCGCTCGGCCTTGCGCCAGCGTCTCACGTCAGTCCAGTCCGACAGAGGCGCGCGGAATTCCGGGTCGAGTTCATGCATGAAGCAAGGCGGGGAGGCGTATTGCGCCGGACCTTCATCGTCGCGATCATCAGCCATGCTTAACCTCGGCGTGCTGCTTCGACGACGCTACATCAGGAGTGCGAGCTGCGGCATGCGCATTGACGACATGAAGCGGCGAGTCCCGGGCAATCGTCCGTGGTCTGGCGTTGTTGCGCTGCACAAAAATGCCTATATCAACCACGGTGAATTGCTCGCCATGGGTGAAATGAGATGAAGCAGGCCAACCATCATGTCGTCGTTGTCGGCGCGGGTTTCGGCGGCCTCGAATTCACCCGCGCGCTTGCCGGTGCGCCGGTGCGCATAACCATGATCGACAAGCGCAATCACCATCTCTTCCAGCCGCTGCTTTACCAGGTGGCGACCACAGCGCTGGCAACCTCGGAAGTCGCCTGGCCGATCCGCCATCTCCTGCGCAAGCGCAAGGACGTGACGACGCTGCTGGCCAATGTCAGCGGCGTCGACCGCGCCGGCAAGCGCGTGCTGCTCGATGATGGCGGCGCGGTCGACTACGACACGCTGGTGCTGGCCACGGGCGCCCGGCACGCCTATTTCGGCCATGACGAATGGGAGCCTTTCGCACCCGGGCTGAAGACGCTGGAGGACGCCACCACAATTCGGCGGCGCATGCTTCTGGCCTTCGAACAGGCCGAGCGTGAAACCGATCCGGCCAAGCGCCAGGCGTTGCTGACGCTGGCGATCGTCGGCGGCGGACCGACTGGCGTGGAACTGGCCGGCACGATTGTCGAATTGGCGCATGATACGCTGCGCGGCGAATTCCGCAACATCGATACACGGCAGACGCGCGTGGTGCTGATCGAGGCCGGCGAGCGCATCCTGCCCAATTTCGCGCCTGAACTTTCCGACTATGCCAGGAAGGCGCTCGAGCGGCTCGGCGTGACGGTCGAACTCGGCCGGGCCGTTACGCGCTGCGATGCCGAGGGTGTCGTGTTCGGCGAAACGCATCTGCCGGCCCGGACAATCCTGTGGGCGGCAGGCGTCGCCGCTTCGCCGGCCGCCGAATGGCTGGGCGTGGCGGCGGACCGCGCGGGCAGGGTGCTGGTCGAGCCCGACCTCACCGTGCCGGGGTATCAGGAGATTTTCGTCATCGGCGACGCCGCGCATGTCCTGCGGCCGGATGGCCGTATGGTGCCCGGCGTCGCCCCCGCCGCCAAGCAGCAGGGCAAGCATGTCGCGGCGACGATCAAGGCGCGGCTTGCCGGCGACACCGCCCCGCGGCCTTTCCGCTACCGGCATGACGGCGACCTGGCGACGATCGGCAAACGTGCCGCCGCCATCGATTTCGGCTGGATCAAGCTCACCGGCCGGCTCGCCTGGTGGCTATGGGGCTTCGCGCACATCTATTTCCTGATCGGCTTCCGTAACCGGCTTGCGGTTTCGCTTAGCTGGCTATGGATATACCTCACCGGTCAGCGCAGCGCCCGGCTGATCACCCAGGGCGACGACGACAAAAGCTGACGGTCTTCAACGGGTGGTCATCCGCCCGTCACTTCTTCTTGATCGATTGCACAGCCTGCCGAACCGGACTTCCCGATGGACTCAGGAAGATTTCGGCGCGAAGCTTTTGCTGCCCGGAGGGCAGGACTTGTCATTGTCGAAGAAGGAAGAAAACAATGTCGCAGCTGCCCCATCCCATATCCCGCCGCTCGCTGCTTGCGGGTGCCGCCGCCACCGGGGCGCTGATCATGCTTCACCCGTTCTCCGCCCGTGCGCAGGCCAACCAGGCGCATCTCAGGATCATGGAGACGACCGACATCCATGTGAACGTGCTGCCTTATGATTACTATGCCGACAAAGCAAACGACACGATGGGCCTGTCGCGGACGGCCGCGCTCATCGATGCCGTGCGCAAGCAAGCCACCAACGCCATGCTGATCGACAATGGCGACCTGCTGCAGGGCAATCCGATGGGCGACTACATCGCCTATGAGAAGGGCATGAAGGATGGTGATCTCCATCCGATCATGAAGGGCATGAACCTGCTCGGCTATGAATGCTCGACGCTCGGCAACCACGAATTCAATTATGGCCTGTCCTTCATGGACAAGGTGCTTGCCGGCGCCAATTTCCCCTTCGTCTGCGCCAACCTCATCCGCGGCACCGAGCTGGCCGCGAACCCGCGCGACGACAAGCTCTATCTCAAGCCCTATGTCATCCTCGACAAGACGATCAAAGACGGCTCGGGTGCAGAGCAGCCGATCAGGATCGGCATCATCGGCTTCGTGCCGCCGCAGATCATGGTCTGGGACCTGAAGAATCTGGAAGGCAACGTCAAGACGCGCGACATCGTCGAGGCGGCGAAGGCCTGGGTGCCGGAGATCAAGGAGGCGGGCGCCGATATCGTCATTGCGCTCTCCCATTCCGGCATCGACGTGAAGCAGGGCGACATGATGGAGAACGCCTCCTTCTTTCTCGCCGGCGTCGACGGTATCGACGCGGTGTTCACCGGCCACCAGCATCTGGTCTTCCCCGGCAAGAAGGATTTTCAGGCGCTCGACGCCGTCGATACCGAAAAGGGCACGCTGCAGGGCAAGCCTGCCGTCATGGGCGGTTTCTGGGGCTCACATATGGGGCTGATCGACCTGCTCCTGGAGCGCGACGGGTCGAAGTGGCGTGTCGTCTCGGCGACCTCCGAGGCGCGGCCGATCTATGAACGGGTCGACAAGGCGAACAAGCCGACGGTCGCGGACGACCAGCGCATCGTCGACGCGCTCAAGGAAGACCACGAGGCGACGCTTGCCTATGTGCGCCGTCCCGTCGGCAAAACCTCCGCGCCACTTTATTCCTACTTCGCGCTGGTCGCCGACGATCCGTCGGTGCAGATCGTCAGCCAGGCGCAGACCTGGTATTTGAAAGACATTCTCAAGAACACGCGATGGAAAGACGTGCCGCTGCTGTCGGCGGCGGCGCCCTTCAAGGCCGGCGGCCGCAACGGCGCCGACTACTACACCGACGTGCCTGTGGGCGACATCGCCATCAAGAACGTCGCCGACCTCTATCTCTACCCGAACACCGTGCGCGCCGTCGAAATCACCGGGGCGCAAGTGAAGGAATGGCTGGAGATGTCGGCCGGCATCTTCAACAGGATTGAGCCTGATAAAGCCGACCAGGCGCTGATCAACACCGACTTCCCGTCCTACAATTTCGACGTCATCGATGGCGTCACCTACCGGATCGACCTGTCGCAGCCGCCGAAATACGACGCCAAGGGCGGGCTGGCCAATGCCGGGTCGAACCGCATCGTCGACTTGATGTTCGACGGAAAACCGATTGATCCAGCAGGGAAATTCGTCGTCGCCACCAACAATTACCGCGCCGGCGGCGGTGGCAATTTCCCCGATATCGACGCCTCGAAGATCATCTATGAGGCGCCGGACACCAATCGCGACGTGATCGTGCGCTACGTCGTCAGCGAAGGCACGATCAACCCGTCGGCGGATGGCAACTGGTCGTTTGCGCCGCTGCCCGGAACCAGCGTCGTGTTCGAGACCGGCGCCAGGGCGAAGGATTTTATCGCCGAGGTGAAGTCACTGAAGATCGAACCGGCGGGCGAGGGCGAAGCAGGGTTTGCCAGATACCGTATCCTTCTCTGAAAGCCGCCTGGCTCCCACGCCGCCCCCAAGCGGCGTGGGCTTGTCGTTTCACGCCGGCGGCGCGAAACGCCGCTTGACCACAGGCATGACCTGGTCTAGCGCGTCGGTGGAAATCCCGCCGGAATAGCCGTCCGGCAACTGGTTGATCAGTTGGGGATCGTCGAATCCCTGCGAAAAGCCGCCGCCGGCATAAGGGCCGAGCAGATAGATGCGGGTGTCGACGGCATCCATGCGGTCCAGAAAACGGTCTGGCCAGCCCCATAGCCATTTGGCGACGTTGATCGGAATGAGCAGTATCCCTTGCCGACACGCCTCCGGAACATAACCGGCCCAGCCAAGCGCCGCATAGCGCAGGATGCACCGGGTCAGCGACGCGCGGCTCAGCGTATGCATGTCCGGCAGCGCCGCCTTGACCGCCGCGATCGGCTTGTCGCCACCATAGACCGATAGATGGGCGCGTTCGGCGGGTGCCAGCGCCGCAAGCCAGGCAGCCAGGGCTTCGCCTTCCCCAGGGTCGTTGCTCTTGATGTTGATGTTGAAACGGCGATTGGGGAAATGCTGCAGCACTTCGTCCAGCGACGGCATCATGCCGACGCCCTTGCCGCGAAACGGAAAGGTCTTGCCGCCATCCGCCGTATAACCATAGCCGACATCGAGTGTCTTCAGCTCGGACATCGCATGGGCGCGCGTCTCCCCCTTGCCTTCGGTGCGGCAATCCAGCGTCCAATCGTGGAAGACGGCGAACTTACCGTCGGTAGTCGGGTGAATATCCAGCTCCAGCGCGTCCGCGCCGAGCGCAAAGGCGGCCTCCATCGAGGGAATAGTGTTTTCCAGGAACGCATGACGTGGCGGCAGCATGCGATCGGCCGTGCATGTGTCGGCGTCAAGATCCGTGCGGTCGAAATCCTGGGCCAGGCCGCGATGGGCGAGCACGGAAGGGATGCCGGCCGGTCGGCTCGACAGCAGCGATGTGTTGTTGAGCCAGATGCCACCCGCGGCGGCGATCCCGACGAGGAGGCAGATGGTGCGTTTGCGCATGATGTGATTCCCGATGGCAGGCCGGGTGCATCCTGCGGCGTGATCTGACTTTTTGACGGCGATCGCAGGGCATTGTCGAGATTATGGGAAAAAGGCGCTCGAGGCCGCCGGGCCTCGGACTGGATACGTCGACATATGGGTGCAGGCTCTGCTGCGCAATGAAATGGCGTGAGCCGCCGCAACGCTCTCAAGCCTTGTAAACCACCTGGCGGACATCGATGTAGCTGGCGCGGAAGCCGGCCTCGCAATAATGCAGGTAAAACTCCCAGAGCTTCTTGAAGCGATCGTCAAAACCGAGCGGGACGATCTTTTCCCATGACGCCCGGAAGCGGTGGCGCCATTCGGCGAGCGTGCGGGCATAGTCGTCCGGGAAGACGCGCTCGCGCAGATGCGCAAGGCCGTGGTCTTTGCCGAGCGCTTTCAGGATCGACGGCGTCGGCAGCATGCCGCCTGGGAAGACGTAGCGCTGGATGAAATCCGGACGGGCGCGATAGGTGTCGTAAGCCGCCTCGTTGATGGTGATGATCTGCAGACCGGCCGTGCCGCCGGGCTTCAGGCAAGTCTTCATCTTGCCGAAAAACACCGGCCAGTATTTTTCGCCGACCGCCTCGAACATCTCGATTGAGGCGATACGGTCATAGGTGCCGGTCTCGTCGCGATAATCCTGCAGCTTGATGTCGACTTTGTCGGCAAGCCCGGCTTTCTGGATGCGCGCCTTGGCGAAATCGTGCTGCTCGCGGCTGATCGTCAGGCCGGTGACGCGACAGCCGATCTCGCGCGCGGCGAATTCGGCAAAGCCGCCCCAGCCGCAGCCGATCTCCAGCACATGGTCCTTCCTGCCAATTCCGGTATCCTTGGCCAGCGCGCGGTATTTGGCGGCCTGCGCGCTTTCCAGATCATTGGCGCCGGTCGCGTAGAGCGCCGACGAATAGGTCATGCTCGGATCCAGCCATTCCCGGTAGAACGCATTGCCGAGGTCGTAATGCGCCGAGATATTGCGCTTCGAGCCGGCGCGGGTGTTCTCGTTGAACCAATGGCGGATGCGCTGGACGGTGTTGATGAGCCAGCTGGCGCCGCCCGCGACACGCTCGCCGATTGCCGAGTTGACCACGAACAATTCAAGGAAACTGGTGACGTCTGGGCTTTCCCAATCGCCATCCATGTAGGATTCGGCAACACCGATAGTGCCGCCGGTGAAGGCACGGGAAGGCAAGCGCCAGTTCTTCAGCACCAGCTCGGCGTCCGGACCAGGGCCCTTGCCGCCGACGAGGACGGCGCGGCCGTCCGGCATTCTAACCTTGAGTGAACCGCGCGGCAGGTTCATCGCCGCCGACAGCACCATGCGTGCCTTGGCCGGCAGGCCTTTGACGATTTCGGCGAAATTGAATTCGTCCAGCCTGATCGCGTCGCCCAAAGCAACGCTCTTTTGTTCCTTGTATGCCATGTCACGCCCCCGGACTTCTGCGCAACCGTCACAAAGACAGGTTTTCGCACCCTCTCGCAGTTCATTCGCCAGGTTCGAATGCCTCTCCCGATGAATCCCCGCAGCAATCTTTCACGTCATCAACGGGAACTTCAAGAGGCAAGGCAAAGCGGACGTATATTAGAAAGATGTTGGGGAAGGGCGCCGACCAGCGTCGGAATCACTCTGGCTGCAACAGCCACTCTCATGCGATAGTTTTAGTCATGCGTTATGTCATCGTCATCGCCGCCGTCACCTTCTTCCTCATTTGGGACGGGCTTTACAATCAGGGCCGCTATCTCGACTACACCGTCAGGGAGATAGCGCGAGTCGTGAACTACGCCACCAGTCTGGTCTAGGGGCTTCCCCCTCGACATGCTGCTGGCGCGACATCGTTGCCGGTTGACGCGATCGTTTTGCACGCACAAAACACGCCTGCATATCGATCGAGGAGGCTGGTTTGATCCGGCATATCGTTTTCTTCAGCGCGCGCGATAAAGAGGATGTGGAGGCTGTGCGCACCGGCTTGCTGGCGCTGGGCAAAATCCCTCATTCCCGCTTTTTCGAGGTAACGCTGAACACCAAGGTCGACCCGCTCTCGGACGAAATCGATGTGGTCGTCTATGCCGAGTTCGAGGATGAAGCAGCACTTGCCGCCTACAAGGCGCATCCTCTCTATGCCGAGACGACCAGCCAGGTCAGGCCGTTGCGCGAATTGCGTTATTCGGCCGACGTCGTGGCGGCGGCAAGCGGCTGAAACGCTTGAACCGTCTCCCGGAATGATGCACACCGCGCCGGCATGACCGAGACGACGCCCGCTCATCCGCTTGACCATCTTGTGCTGCCGACCGCGAATCTCGACACGGCGCGGGCGCGGCTCACTTCGCTTGGCTTTGTCGTGGCGCCGACCGGCATTCACCCATTCGGAACGGAAAACTGCTGTGTCTTCCTTGAGGACGGCACCTATCTCGAGCCGCTGGCGGTAGGCGACGCGCAAGCGGCGGCGAAGGCGATCGCGGCGGGCAACGTCTTCGTCGCGGGCGATCGTGCCTATCGCGACCGATGCGGTGATGAGGGATTCTCGGCCATCGGGCTCAGCACCGGCAATGCCGATGCAGACCATGCGCGCTATTTCGAAGCCGGCCTGTCGGCGGGCAGCATGCTGAGCTTTTCGCGCGCCTTTGCCGACGCTGCGGGAAAGAGCGACATGGCGTCGTTCAAACTGGCTTTTGCCTCTGGAACCGGGGCGACGGACGCGTTCCTGTTTGCGTGCGAGCGGATCAACGCGCCCAAGGTGGACCGCACAGCCTTGCAAACCCATGCCAACGGCGCAACCGGCATCATCGAAGTCGTGGCGGTCAGCGACAAGCCATCCAGCCAGCGCCGATTGTTTGCCATCGCGGCGGCTACGGAAGAGGGCGCGGCGCTTCGCTTGCCCAACGCCGGTTTGACCCTGCTTGAGCCTGCCGCGTTCGAAACACGTTTCGGCTTGCCGGCCGATGCCCCATCAGAACTTCGCTTCGCCGGGATCGTCTTTTCGGTTCGTCGCGCCGACACGGTCGCAAGGCTCCTTGCGGCCAATTGCATCGAACACGACATAGACGGCAATGATATTGTCGTGCGGCCGGCGCCCGGACAGGGTGCGGTTTTCATTTTCCGGGAGATCCCATGAGCAAGCCCTTGGCCCCCAATTCGTCTGTAGCCGTCGGCAAGGTCGTCTTCGGCAACAGCGCGCCGCTGTCGCTGATCGCCGGCCCTTGCCAGCTTGAATCGCGCCAGCACGCCTTCGACATGGCGGGCGCCTTGAAGGAACTGACGGAGAGGCTTGGCTTGGGCCTCGTCTACAAGACCAGCTACGATAAGGCCAACCGCACCTCGCTCGGCGGAACGCGCGGCGCGGGGCTCGATGCCGCACTGCCGGTGTTCGACGATCTCCGCAAGGAATTCTCGCTGCCGATCCTTACCGACATCCACACCGAGGAGCAGTGTGAGCTCGTCGCGCCGCATGTCGATATCCTGCAGATCCCAGCCTTTCTCAGCCGCCAGACCGACCTGCTGATCGCGGCGGCAAGAACCGGCAAGGTGGTCAATGTGAAGAAGGGCCAGTTCCTTGCTCCCTGGGACATGAAGAACGTCGTCGCCAAGATCACCGGTTCCGGCAACGCCAATGTGCTGGTCACCGAGCGCGGCGCGTCCTTCGGTTACAACACGCTGGTGTCCGACATGCGTTCGCTGCCGATCATGGCCGAGATCGGTGCGCCGGTGATTTTCGACGCCACCCATTCCGTGCAGCAGCCGGGCGGGCAGGGCGGCTCCAGCGGCGGCGAGCGTCGCTTCGTCGAAACGCTGGCGCGCGCCGCGGTCGCGGTCGGCGTCGCCGGCGTCTTCATCGAGACGCATCAGGATCCCGACAACGCGCCTTCCGACGGTCCCAACATGGTGCCGCTGAAGGATCTCCCGGCCCTGCTCGAAAGGCTGATGGCGTTCGATCGAATCGCCAAGGGCTGAGACGCGCGTGCTTGTGGTAGGCAAGAGCCGGCTGTACGCTTGCCCGGCAAATGAGCACCTTGGCAGGAGGAAGCCATGTCTGTCGCCCGCGTCACCGAGATCACATCATCGTCGAAGAAGAGCTTTCAGGACGCTATCGAGAAGGGAATTGCGCGCGCCTCAAAGACCCTGAAGAATGTCGAAGGCGCATGGATTCAGGATCAGAAGATCGTCGTTGAGAACGGCACTATCTCCGCCTACCGCGTCAACATGAAAGTCACCTTCATCCTCGCGGAGTAGCTGGCCGGATACCAAAGAAAGTCTGGAACCTTCGTCCGCCTCCCTCATTGTCAACGCATAGCGTCAACAACCAGAGAGGAGCACATCATGACAACCCAGACTGGGCACACCGAGGCCATTGCCGCTTCGCGCGTCATCGGCACGTCGGTCTACAACACCGAAGGCACGCACATCGGCGACATTGAGGACGTCATGCTCGACAAGACGTCGAACGGCATCATGTTCGCTGTGATCGGCTTTGGCGGATTTCTTGGCATCGGCGAGAAGTACCACGCCGTTCCCTGGGCGAGCCTCGACTATGATGAGGACAAGGGTGGCTACGTCGTGCCCTTCACCAAGGAACAGCTAACAGCCGCACCTGCCTATTCGATCAACGAACTGACAGGCGCCGACGGCGAGGCGGCACGTGACGCTTCGTACAACTACTACAAGGTCGAACCCTACTGGCACTGACCTGGCGCATGTCCGGATAAGTATAGTTGAATCAGAAAGGCCCCCGTCAACCGGGGGCCTTTCGAGATGCGACAAAACTATTGCGCAATTTGCAGGGCCGGCAACGGTGATGATCCCTGCTGGGGCTGCTGATTGTCGCATGACGTCAGGAACGCAGCTGCAATCAGGAATAAACTCACGATACCGCTCAACTGGGACATGGCGAAACTCCTCCTGTTTCGCCCCGCGCGTCGGAATCATAAACCAGAAGCCGGAGCGGCGCGCATGACTTATGATGACAGGAATTTGCGCTTCGTGAATCGAGGCAGTGCCAATATTTGCAAGCGCCCCGATTGCCTTTTGCGGCACTTTGGCTAAGAGGTGCGCGACGCTTCGTCAGATCAATCGGGGACATTGCAATGACCGCCATCATCGACATTGTCGGGCGTGAAATCCTGGACAGCCGCGGAAACCCGACCGTCGAGGTCGATGTCGTGCTTGAAGACGGTTCGATGGGCCGCGCCGCGGTGCCGTCCGGCGCCTCAACCGGGGCGCATGAGGCGGTCGAGCTGCGCGACGGCGGCGCCCGCTATCTCGGCAAAGGCGTGCTGAGGGCCGTCGAGGCCGTGAACGGCGAGTTGTTCGAGGCGATCGGCGGCATGGAAGCCGAGAACCAGATCCATATCGACCAGACGATGATCGAGCTCGACGGCACGCCCAACAAGAGCCGGCTTGGCGCCAATGCCATCCTTGGCGTGTCGCTGGCTGTGGCCAAGGCCGCGGCGGAAGCGGCCGGCCTGCCGCTCTACCGCTATGTCGGCGGCACCAAGGCGCATGTGCTTCCAGTGCCGATGATGAACATCATCAATGGCGGCGCGCATGCCGACAATCCGATCGATTTTCAGGAATTCATGATCCTGCCGATCGGCGCGCCGACGCTGCGCGATGGCGTGCGCTGGGGCTCGGAGATCTTCCACACACTGAGGAAGAAGCTGAAGGATGCCGGTCACAACACCAATGTCGGCGACGAAGGCGGCTTCGCTCCCAACCTGAAAAGCGCGCCCGCTGCGCTCGATTTCATCATGGAGTCGATCGAAAAGGCCGGCTTCAAGCCGGGCGAGGAGGTCGCGCTCGGCCTCGATTGCGCGGCGACCGAATTCTTCAAGGACGGCAACTACGTCTATGAGGGCGAAAAGAAGACCCGCGATCCGAAGGCCCAGGCCAAATATCTGGCCAAGCTCGCCGCCGACTATCCGATCATCTCGATCGAGGACGGACTGGCCGAGGACGACTGGGACGGCTGGAAAATGCTGACCGACCTCATCGGCAAGAAGACCCAGCTCGTCGGCGACGATCTGTTCGTCACCAACACCGCGCGGCTGCGCGATGGCATCCGCATGGGCGTCGCCAATTCGATCCTGGTCAAGGTCAACCAGATCGGGTCGCTGACCGAAACGCTCGACGCCGTCGAGACCGCGCACAAGGCCGGCTACACCGCCGTCATGTCGCATCGTTCTGGCGAAACCGAGGATTCGACCATCGCCGATCTTGCCGTCGCCACCAATTGCGGACAGATCAAGACGGGTTCGCTGTCGCGCTCGGATCGCATGGCCAAATACAACCAGCTCATCCGCATCGAGGAAGAGCTCGGCAAGCAGGCGCTCTATGCCGGCAAGTCGATTGTGAAAAGCTGATTCTGGAAACGATCAGTAAACGACGAGGGCGGGGACATTCCCGCCCTTTTTGTTTTCAAGACCGCCAAATTCTGTCGTCCGTAACCGTCCATTAAGCACAATGGAGCGAGAAAGGAGGGCAGAGGATTTGGACATGTGGACACGCCAGCACAAGCAGAGAAACACCGGTCGGCTGATCATTCCCTCGCTCTGTGTGGCGTTCCTGGCCTATTTCGGTTTCCACGCCTATCACGGCGAATTCGGCATCTATTCCAAGTACCGGCTCGAAGCCCAAACCGTTGACCTGCAGGGCAAGCTCGATGCCGTCAAGGCACGTCGGATCGATCTGCAACGCCGTGTCCAGCTCATGCACGAAGGCACGCTGGAAAAGGACATGCTCGACGAGCAGGCGCGCAAGGCGCTCAATCTGTCCCATACCGACGAAATCACCATCATGCTGCCGTCGTCGACTAGATAACTAGATTCCAGTTAATCGCCGATATTTTCAACGATTTTAATCGCTTAGATGCATGCCAGCCATGCGTTTTTCAGCATGGCGAAACCTATTCTCGCGTGTTAGCTTCCTTCAAATCGGTGGGGAGGACTGATCTCCCTCAGAGCAGATTTCATCTTGCTCAAATGTCCACAAAGAGACGCAACAGGGAGTGATGCATGGCCACCGCCGCCAGAAAAGCGCCTGCCAAATCGAGATCCGACGGCAAATCGTCAGGACTTTCAGCCCCGAAGCCCGCTGACTTCACCAAGGACGAGGAGCTTGCCGCCTACCGGCACATGCTGCTCATCCGCCGCTTCGAGGAAAAGGCCGGCCAGCTCTACGGCATGGGCTTTATCGGCGGCTTCTGCCATCTCTATATCGGCCAGGAAGCTGTTGTCACCGGCATGAAGATGGCGCTGGTCGATGGCGACCAGATGATCACCGCCTACCGCGACCACGGCCACATGCTGGCGATGGAATTGTCGCCGCGCGGCGTCATGGCCGAGCTGACCGGTCGCCGTGGCGGCCTGTCCAGGGGCAAGGGCGGCTCCATGCACATGTTCTCCAAGGAGAAGCATTTTTACGGCGGTCACGGCATTGTCGGCGCGCAGGTGTCGCTCGGCACGGGCCTGGCCTTCGCCAACCGCTATCGCGGCAACAACAATGTCTCGCTGACCTATTTCGGCGACGGCGCCGCCAATCAGGGCCAGGTCTATGAAAGCTTCAACATGGCCTCGCTGTGGAAGCTGCCGGTGATCTACATCATCGAGAACAACCGCTACGCCATGGGCACTTCCGTCTCGCGGTCCTCGGCCGAAACCGACTTTTCGCACCGTGGCGCCTCCTTCAAGATTCCCGGCATCCAGGTCGACGGCATGGATGTGCGTGCGGTCAAATCCGCCGGCGACCTCGCCACCGAATGGTGCCGCGCCGGCAACGGGCCGCTGATCCTCGAAATGCAGACCTACCGCTATCGCGGCCACTCGATGTCGGATCCGGCAAAGTACCGCTCCAAGGAAGAAGTGCAGAAGATGCGCTCCGAGCATGACCCGATCGAGCAGGTAAAGGCGCGGCTGCTCGACAAGAAATGGGCTACCGAGGACGAGCTCAAGACCGTCGACAAGGAGGTCCGCGACATCGTTGCCGACGCCGCCGAATTTGCCCAGAACGACGCGGAGCCGGATCCGTCCGAGCTCTGGACCGACATCGTATTGTAACGGGAGGGCAAGGACATGCCGATCGAAATTCTCATGCCCGCTCTCTCGCCGACCATGGAAGAGGGCAATGTTTCCAAATGGTTGAAGAACGAAGGCGATAAGATTGTCGCCGGTGACGTGATCGCCGAGATCGAGACCGACAAGGCAACGATGGAAGTCGAGGCCGTTGACGAAGGCACGCTGGCCAAGATCGTGGTTCCCGCTGGCACCGAAGGCGTCAAGGTCAACGCAGTGATCGCCGTGCTGGCGGTTGATGGCGAGGACATCGACGAGGCTGGCGAAGGCATCGGCGAAGAGCCTCCCGAAGCTGAAAAAGCAGCGCCGGCGCCTGCTGCGGCCAAGAGCGAGGCGGCGGCACCTGTTGCTGCTGCTCCAAAGACCGAAATCGCCGCCGATCCGGACATCCCGGCCGGCACCGAAATGGTCTCGACTACGGTACGCGAGGCGTTGCGCGATGCGATGGCCGAGGAAATGCGTCGCGACGAAGACGTCTTCGTGATGGGCGAGGAGGTCGCCGAATACCAGGGCGCCTACAAGATCACGCAAGGGCTGCTGCAGGAATTCGGTGATCGGCGCGTCGTCGACACGCCGATCACCGAGCATGGCTTTGCCGGCGTCGGCGTCGGCGCGGCGATGGCCGGCCTGAAGCCGATCGTCGAGTTCATGACCTTCAACTTCGCCATGCAGGCGATCGACCAGATCATCAACTCCGCCGCCAAGACGCTTTATATGTCCGGTGGCCAGATGGGCGCCCCGATCGTCTTTCGTGGACCCAACGGTGCGGCCGCCCGCGTCGCCGCCCAGCATTCGCAATGCTACGCCGCCTGGTACAGCCACATCCCCGGCCTGAAAGTGGTGATGCCTTATACGGCCGCCGACGCCAAAGGCTTGCTGAAGGCCGCGATCCGCGACCCGAACCCGGTCATCTTCCTTGAAAACGAAATCCTCTATGGTCACTCCTTCGAAGTTCCGAAGCTGGACGATTTCGTGCTGCCGATCGGCAAGGCGCGCATCCACAAACCGGGCAAGGACGTCACCATCGTCTCCTTCGGCATCGGCATGACTTATGCGGTCAAAGCCGAGGCCGAATTGCGCGGCATGGGCATCGATGCCGAAATCATCGACCTCAGGACCGTCCGGCCGCTCGATTTCGACACCATCATCGCTTCGGTCAAGAAGACCAATCGTCTGGTGGTGGTGGAGGAGGGTTTCCCGCAGAACTCTGTCGGCGACCATATCGCCAATCAGGTGTCGCAGCGCGCCTTCGATTTTCTCGACGCGCCGGTCATCACCATTGCCGGCAAGGACGTGCCGATGCCCTATGCCGCGAACCTCGAAAAACTGGCATTGCCCAATGTCGGCGAGGTCGTCGAGGCGGTCAAAGCCGTCACATATCGCTGAGCAAGGCGGGAGGAAGATATGCCAATCAACATCACCATGCCGGCGCTCTCGCCCACGATGGAAGAGGGCAATCTTTCCAAGTGGTTGGTCAAAGAAGGCGACAAGGTCTCGCCGGGTGACGTGATCGCCGAGATCGAGACCGACAAGGCGACGATGGAAGTCGAAGCGGTCGATGAGGGTACCGTTGCCAAACTGGTCGTTCCGGCCGGCACCGAAGGCGTCAAGGTCAACGCGCTGATCGCCGTGCTCGCGGCCGAGGGCGAGGATGCAAGTGCCGCCGCCAAGAGTGGCGGCAATGCCGCGCCGGCAAAGGCCGAGGCGCCAAAAACAGACGCCGCGAAAGCTGAAGCACCGAAGGCGGAAGCACCGAAGCCGGAGGCGCCAAAGGCAGAACCTGCCGCCGCACCGGCGCCCAAGACGGCTCCGGTTGGCAATGGCCATGCAAGCGGCGAACGCACCTTTGCCTCGCCCCTTGCCCGCCGCATCGCCAGGGAAGCGGGCGTCGACGTCTCGGCGGTGACGGGCTCCGGCCCGCATGGCCGCGTGGTCAAAGCCGATGTCGACGCGGCGATTTCTTCCGGCGGCGCCAAGGCGGCGCCAGCCGCGAAAGCCGCGCCCGCTGGTACTCCGGCGGCTCCTGCTGCCGCGCCAAAAGCCATGTCCGACGAGCAGGTGCTGAAACTGTTCGCCGAAGGCTCCTATGACCTTGTCCCGCACGACAATATGCGCAAGACGATCGCGCGCCGCCTGGTCGAGGCCAAGAGCACGATCCCGCATTTTTACCTAACGCTCGACTGCGAGCTCGACGCGCTGCTGGCGCTGCGCACGCAGATCAACGCTGCAGCCCCGATGAAGAAGACCGACAAGGGTGAGGCGCCCGCCTACAAACTCTCGGTCAACGACATGGTCATCAAGGCGATGGCGATGGCGCTGATGGCGGTGCCGGACGCCAACGCGTCCTGGACCGACAGTGCCATGGTCAAGCACAAGCATGCCGATGTCGGCGTTGCCGTATCGATCCCGGGCGGACTGATCACGCCGATCATCCGGCGCGCCGACGAAAAGACGCTGTCCGTCATTTCGAATGAGATGAAGGACCTTGCCAGTCGTGCCCGCAGCCGCAAGCTGAAGCCGGAAGAGTACCAGGGCGGCACCACGGCAGTGTCCAATCTCGGCATGTTCGGCATCAAGGACTTTGCCGCCGTCATCAACCCGCCGCATGCGACGATCCTGGCTGTCGGTGCCGGCGAGGAGCGCGCTGTGGTCAAGAATGGCGAGATCAAAATAGCCACCATCATGTCGGTGACGCTGTCGACCGATCACCGCGCCGTCGACGGTGCGCTTGGCGCCGAACTGCTCGTCGCCTTCAAGCGCATGATCGAAAACCCGATGGGCATGCTGGTCTAGAGAGGGAAGAAGGCGGTGCGGAGATTCTTCACCAGCCTTTTTGCCTTCGTCCTTTCCGGTTTGGCCGGCGGGCTGGTGGCGCAAGGGCTCGCCGTCGCCACCGACGCTGATGTCGAGTACATCCTTGTCTTCATGATCTCGGCTCTCGTCACCATCCTGGTGACGGTCGCGTTTTTCATTGCGCAGTTCATGTCGGATGCGCAAAGGGCCATAGGTCTGACGGCCCTGTGCGCAATCGCGCTTTTCGTGCTTGTCGGGCTTGGCCTGATCGCCTGGACTTTCTCCCAGCCGCCGGGCAGGAGCCAGTGGTCGAGCGATCTCAGGGTTGTCGCCGGTCTCGTTCTGCCCGGCATCGCCACTGTGCTGGTCCAGTGGTTGTTCGTGGGCTGGCGCGCAAGGCGCTCGCAGGCAGGTTTTGGCAGGAGCGGGGCAAGCGCGTGAAAACAGTTCTCTGCTATGGCGATTCGCTGACCTGGGGCTATGACGCGGCAAGTCTCGACCGCCACCCGCTCGAAGACCGCTGGCCGAGCGTGCTGGGGAAGGCGCTGGGCGGCGGTGTGGAAGTCATCGCCGAGGGCCTGAACGGCCGCACCACGGCCTTTGACGACCATCTGGCCGGAGCCGACCGCAACGGCGCGAGAGTTCTGCCGACGATCCTGACGAGCCATGCGCCGATCGACCTCATCGTCATCATGCTCGGCGCCAACGACATGAAGCCGTGGATCCACGGCAATCCGGTCGCGGCCAAGCAAGGCATCCAGCGCTTGATCGATATTGTGCGCGGCCACGATTACCCCTTCGATTGGCCGGCGCCGCAGATCCTGATTGTTGCGCCGCCCGCGGTCAGCCGCACCGACAATGCCGAATTCAAGGAGATGTTCGCCGGCGGCGATGAGGCTTCGAAGCGGCTGGCAGTGCAATATTCCGCCCTTGCCGATGAAGCCGGCTGCGGCTTCTTCGACGCGGGCTCGGTGGCCGAGACCACGCCGCTCGACGGCGTCCATCTCGACGCCGAGAACACTCGAAAAATAGGCGCAGCGCTGGCGCCGCTCGTGCGCGTCATGCTGGAACTCTAGGGAATCAAGGAGAAAATCCGTGGCTGAGAACTACGACGTCATCATCATCGGCTCCGGCCCCGGCGGCTATGTCACGGCGGTGCGTTCCGCCCAGCTCGGCTTCAAGACGGCGATCGTCGAGCGCGAGCATCTCGGCGGTATCTGCCTCAACTGGGGCTGCATCCCGACCAAGGCGCTGCTGCGCTCGGCCGAGATCATGCATTATTCGGATCATCTGAAGGACTATGGCCTGAAGCTCGACGGCAAGGTCAGCGTCGACACGTCAGCCGTGGTCGACCGCTCGCGCAAGGTTTCGCTCAGGCTCAATGGCGGCGTTGCCTTCCTGATGAAGAAGAACAAGGTCGACGTCATCTGGGGCGAGGCCAAGCTGACAAAACCCGGCGAGATCGTCGTTTCCAAGACGGCCAAGAAGCCGATGGAGCCGCAGCCACCGGCGCCGAAGGGCGTCAAGGGCGAGGGCACCTACACGGCCAAGCACATCATCCTGGCCACTGGCGCCAGACCGCGCGCTCTGCCCGGCATCGAGCCGGACGGAAAGCTGATCTGGACCTATTTCGAGGCGATGGTGCCGAAAGAGATACCGAAATCGCTGCTGGTGATGGGCTCCGGCGCCATCGGCATTGAATTCGCCTCCTTCTACCGCACCATGGGCGCCGAGGTGACCGTGGTCGAGCTGTTGCCGGCGGTGATGCCGGTCGAGGACGCCGAGGTCTCGAAATTCGCGCAGAAGCAGTTCGAGAAGCAAGGCATGAAGATCATCCTCGAGGCCAAGGTGACCAAGGTCGAGAAGGGCGCCAACTCGATCACCGCCCATGTCGAGATGAAGGACGGCAAGGTCGAGAAGATCATCGCCGAGCGGATGATCTCGGCCATCGGCGTGCAGGGCAACATCGAAAATCTCGGCCTTGAAGCGCTCGGTGTGAAGACCGAACGTGGCTGCATCGTCGTCGACGGCTATGGCAAGACCAATGTCCCCGGCATCTATGCCATCGGCGATGTCGCCGGCCCGCCTATGCTCGCCCACAAGGCCGAGCACGAGGGCGTGGTCTGCGTCGAAAAGATCGCCAATTTCCCCGGCGTGCATGCCACGGACAAGCTGAAGATCCCCGGCTGCACCTACTGCAATCCGCAGGTCGCCTCCGTCGGCCTGACCGAAGCAAAGGCCAAGGCCGAGGGCAAGGACATCCGTGTCGGCCGCTTCCAGTTCGCCGCCAACGGCAAGGCCATCGCGCTCGGCGAGGACCAGGGCTTCGTCAAGACCATCTTCGACAAGAAGACCGGCCAGTTGCTCGGCGCGCATATGGTCGGCGCCGAGGTGACCGAGCTGATCCAGGGCTTTGTCGTCGCGATGAATCTGGAGACCACCGAGGAAGAGCTGATGCACACCATTTTCCCGCATCCGACGCTGTCCGAGATGATGAAGGAAAGCGTGCTCGACGCCTATGGCCGCGCGCTGAACGCATGATAAATTGGCCAGGTGAGACTCGACAGGCAAGCGCCCGGGGAACTCAACGCAAGGTAGTTCGTTTCCGAATGCATTTTCACCCGTCAGCAGAGGAGTGGGCATATGGACGTGAATGGCGTGGGCTGGATCGCAGCCATCATCATCGGAGGGCTGGCAGGCTGGTTCGCCGAGATGTTCATGAAGAGCAACACCGGAATCTTCATGAACATCGTTCTCGGCATCGTTGGCGCCATCGTGCTGAATGCCATCCTGCAGGCGCTCAATATCGGTGCCTTCGGCGCGGGCTGGATCGCCTATCTGATCACCGGCTTCATCGGCGCCTGCCTGCTGATCTGGGTAGGACGTCTGGTGCGCCGCTAGTTGATTTCAACTCTTGCCATGCGAAAACGGCTGTGGCGGCATGCGCCGCCGCAGCCTTTTTCTTTGCGCTAAAAAGTCCTAGATGACTTGTGGAAAGCGAACGCCGGAGCGGTGGTCGCAAATGAACCGGGTTTCAGATGGTCACCGTCCTCGACACGATTGCCAACGCGCCGCGCCTGCGGCACCCCGAAAAGGCGCACAAGCCTGATCAGGACGTGCTGCGCAAACCCGACTGGATCCGCGTCAAGGCACCGATGTCGAAAGGCTATGCCGAAACGCGCGAAATCGTGAAATCGCACAAATTGGTGACGGTGTGCGAAGAGGCCGGCTGTCCCAATATCGGCGAGTGCTGGGAAAAGAAGCACGCCACCTTCATGATCATGGGCGAGATCTGCACGCGCGCTTGCGCCTTCTGCAATGTGGCTACCGGTATACCGACCGCACTTGATCCCGACGAGCCGGCGCGTGTCGCGCATGCGGTCAAGCAGATGGGTCTGAGCCACGTGGTCATCACTTCTGTCGACCGTGATGACCTTGCCGATGGCGGTGCACGGCATTTCGCCGAGGTTATCCACGCCATCCGCGCGGCGACGCCTTCGACGACGATCGAGATCCTGACGCCAGACTTCCTGCGCAAGGAAGGCGCGCTGGAGATCGTGGTGGCGGCCAAGCCCGACGTGTTCAATCACAATCTCGAAACCGTGCCCTCGAACTATCTGACGGTGCGACCGGGTGCGCGCTACTTCCACTCGATCCGGCTGTTGCAGCGGGTCAAGGAGCTCGATCCGTCGATCTTCACCAAATCCGGCATCATGGTTGGGCTCGGCGAGGAGCGGAACGAGATCCTGCAACTGATGGACGATCTGCGGTCGGCCAATGTCGACTTCATGACCATCGGCCAATATCTGCAGCCGTCGAAGAAACACCACCCGGTGATCCGTTTCGTCACGCCGGAGGAATTCAAGTCCTTCGAGACGATCGGCAAGACCAAGGGTTTCCTGCTGGTGGCGTCGAGCCCGCTGACACGCTCGTCGCATCATGCCGGCGACGATTTCGCCAGGCTGCGCGCGGCGCGCGAAGCGTTCCTCAAGAAATCAGCCTAACGCGCTGGTTTCATGCCGAAATTCGAAGCCACCCGCCGGGTTTCTCATTCGCCGGAGCAAATGTTCGCACTGGTCGCCGATGTCGAGACCTATCCGCAATTCCTGCCGCTGTGCGAGGCGCTGACGGTGCGCTCACGCAAGGAGCGCGATGGCCGGACGGTTCTCCTTGCCGATATGAGCATCGGCTATAAGGCGATCCGCGAGACCTTCACCACGCAGGTGCTGTTGAAGCCCGACGAGAACACCATCGACGTCAAATACATCGACGGCCCGTTCAAATATCTCAGCAATGTCTGGCGCTTCGACCCGGCCGATAATGGCTGCGAGGTCCATTTCTTCATCGACTATGAGTTCAAGAGCCGCATTCTCGGGGCGCTGATGGGGACGATGTTCGACCGTGCCTTTCGCATGTTCTCCGAGGCCTTCGAGAAGCGTGCCGATGTCATCTATGGCGCGACATCGGCCTGAGTTTCAGGCGAGCGCGCGCAGGCCCAATTCCAGCGCGTGCCTGACGGTCTCGCGGCGGATGAAATCGCGGCCGTTGTCGGCAAACAGCTGGCGTTCGGCGACAACAGGTTGGCCCGCCACGGCGACGCCGAACCAGATAAGCCCGACGGGCTTTTCCGCCGAGCCGCCGCCCGGGCCGGCAATGCCGGTGACGGCGAGGGCGAGCCCGGCGCTCGAGCGGGCCAATGCACCCGTCGCCATCTCGAGCGCCGTTTCGCGCGAGACAGCGCCGTGCGCTTCAAGCGTGCCGGCGGCAACGCCGAGCATGTCCATCTTGGCTTCATTGGAATAGGTGATGAAACCGCGGTCGACCACGGCGGAAGAGCCGGCGATGTCGGTAAGCGCGGCGATGATCATGCCGCCGGTGCAGCTTTCGGCTGTCGCCAACATGATACTGTGCCGCTGGCAGGCCTGGAGCAAAGCGTTTGCGAGATCGGTGTTGCTCATGCGGGGACATCGCCGGGAAACACGACGCTGGCGGTTGCGATGGCCGCTATGCCTTCCTCGCGTCCGACAAAGCCAAGCTTTTCGTTGGTTGTCGCCTTGATCGAGATCCGGTCCGGCGAGATTCCCAGCATTGCCGAAAGCGTCGCGGTCATCGCCGTGCGATGCGGGCCGACGCGCGGCGCCTCACAAATCAGCGTGATATCGGCATTGGCGATGCGCCCGCCACGCTCGCGTACCAGTTTCGCCGCATGTTCAACGAATATCCGCGAGGCAGCACCTTTCCATTGCGGATCCGACGGCGGGAAATGCGTGCCGATGTCGCCGGCGCCGCAAGTGGCGAGCAAGGCATCGGTCAGTGCGTGCAGGCCGACATCGGCATCCGAATGGCCGGACAGTTTCTTGTCATGCGGGATGGCGACGCCGCAGAGCGTGACGTGGTCGCCGGGTTCGAACGCGTGAACATCGTAGCCATTGCCGGTACGGATATCCGGAAAACGCGGCTGTTCGCCAGAGAGCCGCTGATCGGCCATCGCAATATCCCTTGCCCAGGTGAGTTTGACATTGTCCGGCGAGCCCGCAACGATCTTCACCGGAATATGCGCCCATTCGGCGATCGCGGCATCGTCGGTGAAGTCCGCCTTGCCCAGATGATGGGCCTTCTCATGGGCAGCCAGAAGCGGCCAGAACGGAAAACCTTGCGGTGTCTGCGCGGCATGAAGTCCGGTCCTGGAGACGGTCTCTTCGATCATACCGGCAGCCGACTCGCGTTTCAGCGTATCGGCGACTGGCAAAGCGGGCAGCGAGCCCTGGCGCTCGCCGATGGCTTCGATGGTGCGGTCAATAAGGGGCGCGTCTACGAAGGGGCGCACGGCATCGTGGACCAGAACCCGGCCCGGCGCATAGTCCCGCAGCGCCAGCAGCCCAAGCCGGACCGAGGCCTGGCGCGACACGCCGCCGATCACGGCGATGACCCGGTCGGCATCGGCGCCCGCCGCCTGACGAAAGAGGTCGCGGTCGTCGGCATGAATGGCGACGGCGACGGGGCCTGTTTTCGGGTGCGCCAGAAACGTCTCCAGCGTGCGCGCGATGACGGCGCGGCCACCGATGCGCTGATACTGCTTCGGTCCGTCGGCCTGTCCAGCGCGCGCGCCGCGTCCGGCGGCGACGATGACCACACCCACCTTGTCGTTTGCCGCGTCGGCTGGTTTTTCACTTGCGTCTGTCATGGCGAGAGGCTTAGCGCACGATCCCGAAAAGTGTAATCGGTTTTCGGAAAAGATCGTGCGTCAGTTCCAAAGGCTGCTTGTAGCGAAGGCCAGCATTTTCCCAAATGCGCCTTAATGTGGCGTCATTCCGCGTTGCACATTGCCGCCATTATGGCTAGAGAATGTGCAGTAATCGAACATGCTTGGTTTTTGTGCATGCCTGACGTGACCAAACTTGACTTGACCAAATTGGCTTCCCCGCTCGACGTCGGCGGCGTGACGATCCGCAATCGCGTCTTTCTCGCGCCGATGTCGGGCATATCAGACGAGCCGTTCCGGCAACGCGCCCACGCGCATGGCGCGGGGCTGGTCGTGTCCGAAATGGTGGCGAGCGGCGAACTGACCAGGGGCAGAGCCGGTTGTGGTCTGCGCATCCGCCATTCCGGATTGCCGGTCCACATGGTCCAGCTTGCCGGCCGCGAGGCCGCGCACATGGCCGAGGGCGCGCGAATCGCTGCCGGCGAGGGCGCTGACATCATTGACATCAACATGGGCTGCCCGGCCAAGAAGGTGACGGGGGGCTATGCCGGCTCGGCGCTGATGCGCGATCTCGACCATGCGCTGTCGCTGATCGAGGCGGTGGTCGGCGCCGTCGAGGTGCCGGTCACGGTCAAGATGCGGCTCGGCTGGGATGAAAGCGCGCTCAACGCACCGGTTCTGGCGCGCCGCGCCGAGCAAACAGGCGTCAGCATGGTAACGGTGCATGGCCGCACCCGCTGCCAGTTCTACCAGGGCAAGGCCGACTGGCGCGCTATCGCCCGCATCAAGCAGGCTGTGTCGATCCCAGTCGTCGCCAATGGCGATGTCGGCTCGCCGGCAGAGGCAGCCATAATCATCGAGCAGTCCGGCGCCGATGCGGTGATGATCGGCCGCGCGCACTACGGCGCGCCCTGGATGGCTGGCAGCATAGCGGCGACGGCAGCTGGTGAAACGGCATCCGGCATTCCCGCAAGCCCGCAAGCGCTCGCCGACTACGTCATTGCCCATTACGAGGACATGCTGGCGCTCTACGGCGTGGAAAGCGGCTTGCGCCAGGCGCGCAAGCATTTTGGCTGGTATCTCGACCGCCACGCCCCTAGTGCCGCCCCCGACCAGCGCAAGGTGATCCTTACGTCTTTCGAGCCGGCACAGGTCATTGCTCAGTTGCGCGACGTGTTCCGAAGCATTGCGGAACCGGTCAAGCTGCGGAGCGCGGCATGAGCGCGCCCGCGGCACGGAATACGGACATGGCGGACGCCGCCCACATCGTGCTCAACACCATCCGCCGTCCCGTGATCATGGTCGATCCCGAAGGCTTCATCATCTTCGCCAATGCCGATGCCGAGGATTTCTTCCGCTCGAGCGCGACCATGCTCGCCCGCAACACATTGTCCAAGCTCGTTCCCTTCGGCAGCCCGTTGCTGACGCTCGTCGACCAGGTGCGCGAGCGCCGGGCACCGGTCAACGAATACCGGGTCGATGTGTCGTCACCGCGCCTCGGCATCGAGAAGGTCGTCGACCTCTATGTCGCGCCGGTGCCGGAATTTCCGGGCTCAGTCGTTGTCATGTTCCAGGAACGGTCGATGGCAGATAAGATCGACCGGCAGATGACGCATCGCGGCGCCGCGCGTTCGGTGACCGGGCTTGCCGCCATGCTCGCCCACGAGATCAAGAACCCGCTTTCCGGCATCAGGGGCGCTGCCCAACTGCTTGAACTGTCGGCTTCCGACGAGGATCGCGCGCTGACTCGGCTGATCACCGACGAGACCGATCGGATCGTCTCGCTGGTCGATCGCATGGAAGTGTTTTCCGACGAGCGACCGATCGACCGTTATCCCGTCAACATCCATGTCGTGCTCGACCATGTGAAGGCTATTGCCAAAAACGGTTTTGCCAAGAAAATCAAGATATTGGAGGATTATGATCCTTCCTTGCCTCCGGTCTTCGCCAATCGCGACCAGCTCATCCAGGTGTTCCTCAACCTGGTCAAGAATGCCGCGGAGGCCATAGGCAGCGACCCACAAGGGGAAATTATGCTGTCGACGGCGTTCCGGCCCGGCATTCGTGTTTCCGTGCCGGGAACGCAGGACCGTGTATCGCTGCCGCTGGAATTTTGCGTGCGCGACAATGGCTCAGGGGTTTCGGAAGATATCCTGCCGATCCTGTTCGACCCCTTCATCACCACCAAGCCGAACGGGTCGGGACTTGGCCTGGCGCTGGTTGCGAAAATCGTTGGTGAGCATGGCGGCATCATCGAATGCGATTCGACGCCGCGCGGCACGACGTTCCGCATTCTGATGCCGGCCTGGAAGGAAACGTCGCTCGGCACCGACGATGATGGCGAAGGAGACCGCAAATGACGGTTCGCGGCAATATTCTGGTCGCCGACGACGATGCGGCCATCCGCACAGTCCTCAATCAGGCGCTTTCGCGCGTCGGCCATGAGGTGCGTGTGACCTCCAACGCGTCCACGTTGTGGCGCTGGGTGGCGGCCGGCGAGGGCGATCTCGTCATCACCGATGTGGTGATGCCCGACGAAAATGCTTTCGACATGCTGCCGCGCATCAAGAAGGCGCGGCCTGAGCTGCCCGTCATCGTCATGAGTGCCCAGAACACGTTCATGACCGCCATTCGCGCGTCCGAAACCGGCGCCTATGAATATCTGCCGAAGCCGTTCGACCTGACCGAGCTTCTCAACATCGTCAACCGGGCGCTGTCGGAGCCCAGGCGGCCGAAGATCGATGCGCGGGCGGACGAGCCGCCGGAAACAATGCCGCTGGTCGGCCGCTCGGCGGCCATGCAGGACATCTACCGCATGCTGGCGCGCATGATGCAGACCGACCTCACGGTGATGATTTCAGGCGAGTCGGGCACCGGCAAGGAACTGGTGGCACGCGCGCTGCACGAATATGGCCGCCGTCGCGGTGGCCCCTTCGTCGCGATTAACATGGCGGCGATCCCGCGCGACCTGATCGAATCGGAACTGTTCGGGCACGAGAAGGGCGCCTTCACCGGCGCACAGAACCGCTCCACCGGCCGCTTCGAGCAGGCCGAGGGCGGCACGCTGTTCCTCGACGAGATCGGCGACATGCCGATGGAAGCGCAGACGCGCCTGCTGCGCGTGCTGCAGCAGGGCGAATACACCACCGTCGGCGGCCGCACGCCGATCAAGACCGACGTGCGCATCGTCGCAGCCACCAACAAGGATCTGCGTACGCTGATCAACCAGGGGCTTTTCCGCGAGGATCTGTTCTATCGGCTGAATGTCGTGCCGCTTAGGCTGCCGGCGCTGCGCGAGCGCTCCGAGGATATTCCCGACCTCGTCCGGCACTTCTTCAAGATCGGCGCCAGCGAAGGCCTGCAGACCAAGCGCATTTCCACCGGCGGCATCGAGCTGATGAAGCGCTATCCCTGGCCAGGCAATGTGCGCGAGCTCGAAAATCTCGTCCGCAGGCTGGCGGCGCTTTACTCGCAGGACGAGATCTCCGCCGAGATCATCGAGGCCGAACTGAAGACCGGCGAGCGGCCGGTCGTTCCCGGCGGCGGCAACCTTATTCCCGATGATCTGTCCATCGGCCAGGCGGTCGAACATTTCCTGCAGCGCTATTTTGCTTCCTTTGCCGGCGACTTGCCGCCCGCCGGCCTCTATCAGCGCATTCTCTCCGAGGTCGAATATCCGCTGGTCCTGGCCTCGATGACGGCGACCCGTGGCAACCAGATCAAGGCCGCGGAACTGCTGGGCCTGAACCGCAACACGCTGCGCAAGAAGATCCGCGAACTCGGTGTCAACGTCTACAAATCGTCCAAGCAAGTGTAGAGCCCCCCGTTTTTCCGGGGATCAATCGCCGAAAGATTTCCGTCCAGGTCACAGTTGTTGCATAATCGCCACAATGCGTTGCATAGATCCTACGCAATCATTGGCTCCAGACGGCGACATGGCTTCACAGGCACCGACACTGAGCGAACCGCTTTTCAGCAAACCCGGCCCAAGGGACGGGCGGCGGCTGCTTGCCTTGCCCGGCGTGGTGGCGATTGCCGGGGCGCTGATTACGGCGGCGATCTCCTTCGCCATTCTCGTCGGCGCCACGCCAATCGTCCCAAACGAGAAGACGACGCTGGCGCTCATCGCGCTCAATGCCGCGTTCGTCCTGTTCCTGATCGCGCTGGTCGGCCGCGAAGTGCACCGCATTCTGATGGCGCGCCGGCACGGCAAGGCGGCGTCGCGGCTGCATGTGCGTATCGTGGCGATGTTTGCGCTGGTCGCCGCAATTCCCGCGATCATGGTGGCGATCATCGCCTCGATCACCCTCGACATCGGCCTCGACCGCTGGTTCGAAATCCGCACCAAGACGATCGTCAATTCGTCGCTGTCGATTGCGGACGCCTATGTGCAGGAAAACGCCCGCAATCTCCAGGGGACGACGCTGTCGATGGCCTATGACCTCGATGCGTCGCGCACGCTCTACGGCCTCGACCGGACCGGTTTCCTCGATCTCATGAACAAGGAAGCCGTTGGCCGTTCGCTGGCCCATGCCGCACTCATCAAGCCCGACGGCTCCTTCGTCATGAGCGCCAAGACCGATACGGACTTTGCCATGCCGGAGCCGCCGGAAGGCGCCGTCGCCAGTGCCGCCGATGGCAAGCCGGTGCTGATCGAGCCGAAGACCCGCAACATCATGGGCGCCATCGTCAAGCTGCGCGAGATCGAAGGTCTCTACCTCTACACCATCCGCCTCGTCGACCCTGAAGTGATCAAGGCGCGGCAGATCGTCAGGTCCAACACCGACGAGTACCGCGGCCTCGAGGACAATCGCCGCACCTCGCAAGTGGCCTTCGCGCTTCCCTATTTGTCGCTGACGCTGATCATCATCCTGTCCGCCATCTGGACCGGCATTGCCGTCGCCGACCGCCTGGTACGGCCCATCCGCCAGCTTATCGGCGCGGCCGACGAGGTCGCGACCGGCAATCTCGACGTTGCCGTGCCCGTTCGGCCCTCCGACGGCGATGTCGCCTCGCTTGGCGATACCTTCAACAAGATGTTGCTGGAGCTGAAATCTCAGCGCAACGAGATCCTGTCCGCCAAGGATCTGATCGACGAGCGGCGGCGGTTTTCGGAAGCGGTGCTTGCTGGCGTCACCGCCGGCGTCATCGGCGTCGATCCCTATGGCATCATCACCATCGTCAACCGCTCGGCCGAGACGATGCTGGCCATTTCGGCCACCGCCGCACTGGGGCAGAATCTTTCCGCGGTGCTGCCGCATGTCGGCCGCGTCTTCGAGATCGGCCGCAAGTCGGGAAAACCGGTTTATCGCGAGCAGGTAACCTTCTACCGCGCCGGCACGGAGCGAACCTTCAACGTGCAGATCACGATCGAGGCTGGCGATGACGGTTCGGAGGAAAAATCCTACGTCGTGACGGTCGACGACATCACCGATCTGGTCCAGGCACAGCGCTCGTCGGCCTGGGCCGACGTGGCGCGGCGCATTGCCCACGAGATCAAGAACCCGCTGACGCCGATCCAGCTTTCCGCTGAGCGCATCAAGCGACGCTACGGCAAGGTCATCACCGAGGACCGCGAGGTTTTCGATCAGTGCACCGACACCATCATCCGGCAGGTCGAGGATATCGGCCGCATGGTCGACGAGTTCTCCGCCTTTGCACGCATGCCCAAGCCTGAAATGAAGTCCCTCGATTTGCGCGAATCACTGCGCGAGGCCTCGTTCCTCGTCGAAGTGAGCCGCGCCGACATCACTTTCGAGCGCGTGTTCGGCAACGAACCGCTGAAAGGCACCTTCGACAGCCGGCTGATGGCGCAGGCTTTCGGCAATGTCATCAAGAACGCAGCCGAGGCCATTGACGGACTTGATCAAAAGGATCGTTCGGACGGCATAATCCGGATTCAGGCCGGGCGCCAGAATGGCGCGATTCGCATCGATGTCATCGACAATGGCAAAGGCTTGCCGCGCGAGAATCGTCAGCGGCTGCTCGAGCCCTATATGACGACGCGCGAGAAGGGCACAGGGCTCGGCCTCGCTATCGTCAAGAAGATCGTGGAGGACCATGGCGGCCGGCTCGAACTGCATGACGCGCCGGCGGACTTCCACGGCGGGCGCGGCGCGATGATCAGCATCATCCTGCCACCAGCCGCCGTTACCGCACCATCGCGCGGCGAGGGCAGGACGGAAAACGAGAGAGAAACTGAAAAGGTCGGTAATGGCGTCTGACATTCTCATCGTCGATGACGAGGAAGACATCCGCGAACTTGTCGCCGGTATTTTGAGCGACGAAGGTCACGAAACCCGCACGGCATTCGATGCCGACAGCGCGCTGGCGGCAATTGCCGATCGGGCACCGAGGCTGATTTTCCTCGACATCTGGCTGCAGGGTTCGCGGCTGGACGGGCTGGCGCTGCTCGACGAAATCAAGACGATGCATCCCAACCTGCCGGTGGTGATGATCTCCGGCCACGGCAATATCGAAACGGCGGTCTCCGCCATCCGCCGCGGCGCCTACGACTTCATCGAAAAGCCGTTCAAGGCCGACAGGCTGATCCTGATCGCCGAGCGTGCGCTGGAGACATCGAAGCTGAGGCGGGAGGTATCCGATCTCAAGCAGCGCAGTGGCGAGACCTTCGACCTGATCGGCATGTCGTCGGCGATGAGCCAGTTGCGCCAGACCATCGAGCGCGTCGCGCCGACCAACAGCCGCGTCATGATCATCGGCCCATCAGGCTCTGGCAAGGAGCTCGCGGCCCGCGCCATCCACACGCTTTCGGCGCGCAAGGGCGCGCCGTTCGTCACGCTGAGCGCCGCCAACATCACGCCCGAACGCATGGAGATCGAACTGTTCGGCACTGAATCGAACGGCGTCGAACGCAAGGTCGGCGCGCTGGAGGAAGCCCATCGCGGCATTCTCTACATCGATGAAGTGGCCGACATGCCGCGCGAGACGCAGAACAAGATCCTGCGCGTGCTGGTCGAACAGCAGTTCGAACGGGTAGGGGGCACCAAGCGGGTCAAGGTCGATGTTCGCATCATCTCGTCGACCTCGCAAAACCTGGAGGCGATGATCGCCGACGGCCGTTTCCGCGAGGATCTCTATCACCGCCTGGCGGTGGTTCCGGTCATGGTTCCGGGCCTGGCCGAGCGGCGGGAGGACATTCCCTATCTGGTCGACAATTTCATGAAGCAGATCGCCCGTCAGGCCGGTATCCGGCCGCGGCGCATCGGCGACGACGCTCTGGCCGTGCTGCAGGCCCACAACTGGCCGGGCAACGTTCGCCAGTTGCGCAACAATGTCGAGCGGTTGATGATCCTGGCGCGCGGCGACGATGTCGATGCGCCGATCACCGCCGACCTTCTGCCCGCCGAGATCGGCGACGTCATGCCGCGCACGCCAAACCAGTCCGACCAGCACATCATGGCGCTGCCCTTGCGTGAAGCGCGCGAACAGTTCGAGAAGGATTACCTGATCGCCCAGATCAACCGTTTTGGCGGCAACATCTCGAAGACCGCCGAATTCATCGGCATGGAGCGCTCGGCGCTGCATCGCAAGCTGAAGTCGCTGGGCGTCTGACCGGCGGTTCGATCCAGTGGTCGTGGCTCACGCAATTTTCGGTTACGGCGGCAGCGGAATCGCATAAGAAAGCCCTACAGCGCCGCGCGTCCTTTTGGACGCGCAAAGGACGCTGTAGCATTTTGATTTTGCGCATGATCCTTTCCGAAAATCGATTCCGATTTTCGGGGTCATGCGCTGACTTTCTTCAGGGGTTACCCATGCCGCGCATTGCCTATGTGAACGGGCGCTATGTCGCTCACGCCGACGCCTGTGTGCACATCGAGGATCGCGGCTACCAGTTTGCCGATGGTGTCTATGAGGTCTGCGAGGTGGCGCGCGGCTTCATTGTCGACATGCCACGCCATCTCGCCCGGCTGGACCGTTCGTTGCGCGAGCTTTCGATCGGATGGCCGGTGACGCAGCGCGTGCTGCCGCTCATCCTGCGCGAAGTGGTGCGCCGCAACCATGTCGCCAACGGCCTGGTCTATCTCCAGGTGACGCGCGGCGTTGCCAGCCGCGACTTTGTCTTCCCGGCGGCCAGCACGAAACCATCGCTGGTGGTGACGGCCAGGAAAGCCGACCCCGCCATAGCCGCCAAGCGGGCCGAGAGCGGGATCAAGGTCATCACCGTGCCGGAGAATCGCTGGGACCGGGTCGATATCAAATCCGTCGGCCTGCTGCCCAATGTGCTTGCCAAGCAGAAGGCCAGGGAAGCGGGCGCCCAGGAAGCCTGGTTCGTCGATGCCGACGGCACCGTCAAGGAAGGTGGTTCGTCGAATGCCTGGATCATCACCAAGGATGGCGTGCTGGTGACGCGGCCGGCCGAGCACGGCATCCTGCGCGGCATCACCCGTACCACGCTGTTCGAAGTGGCCGCCAAGCTGGGGCTGACGATCGAGGAGCGGGGCTTTTCGGTCGCCGAAGCCAAGGCCGCGCGCGAGGCTTTTATCAGTTCCGCGACGACGATTGCCATGCCGATCGTGGCCATCGATGACGTTCCCGTGGCCAACGGCCACCCCGGCTCAATAACACTTTCCTTGCGCCAAGCCTTTTTTGACGTTGCGGAAAAAAGTCCGGCCTGATAACCGCACAGGTGGAATGAACATCAATATATCTCGTTCTGCTTGTCGTTACTGACGGCAAGAGGGTGTTTGTACGCTTGACATGCGCCGGTTAATTTGGCGCATTGGCCTGCAAACCGAAGGGGATCGGCGAAAGACAAGAACAATGGCGGAACGATCGCAAAACCTTCAGGACCTGTTCCTGAACTCAGTTCGCAAGAGCAAGAACCCACTCACCATCTTCCTCATCAACGGCGTGAAGCTGACCGGTGTGGTCACTTCGTTCGACAATTTCTGTGTTCTGCTGCGTCGTGACGGACATTCCCAGCTCGTCTACAAGCACGCCATTTCCACGATCATGCCGAGCCAGCCGGTTCAGATGTTCGATGGCGAGGAAAGCCAGGGCGCCTGATTGGCACGTGAGAAAGACGCGGACCGCAGCGTTCGTGGAAAACCAGCCTATCATCCCGGGACGGAAGCCAAGGGCCCGACCCGGGCTGTCGTCATCGTACCTGTGCTTGCCCGCCAGCCACGTGGTGACGACGACACGAACCGTCCACGCCTCACGCGTTCGGCCGAGGCCCGGCACGACGAGGCGGTCGGCCTCGCCCGCGCCATCGACCTGGATCCGATCCACACGGCAGTCGTGACCGTCAACGATCCGCGCCCGGCGACCTTGCTCGGCAGCGGCAAGGTCGCGGAATTCGCTGAGATCGTCAAAGAGCGCGATGCGGAGTTGGTCATCGTCGATCATCCGCTGACGCCGGTACAGCAGCGCAATCTCGAGAAGGAATTGAACGCCAAGGTGCTGGATCGCACCGGGCTGATCCTGGAGATCTTCGGCGAGCGGGCGCGGACCAAGGAAGGCACGCTGCAAGTCGAGCTTGCTCATCTCAACTATCAGAAGGGCCGGCTCGTCCGCAGCTGGACCCACCTTGAGCGCCAGCGCGGCGGCGCCGGCTTTCTCGGCGGTCCCGGCGAAACGCAGATCGAATCGGACCGGCGTGGCCTGCAGGACAAGATCATCAAGCTGAAGCACGAGCTGGAAACCGTGCGGCGCACCCGCGATCTCCATCGCGCCAAGCGCAAGAAGGTGCCGTTCCCGGTGGTGGCGATCGTCGGCTACACCAATGCCGGCAAATCGACGCTGTTCAACAGGCTGACCGGAGCAGGGGTTCTGGCCGAGGACATGCTGTTCGCCACGCTCGATCCGACGCTGCGCCGCCTGCGCCTGCCGCACGGCACGCCGGTCATCCTGTCGGATACGGTCGGCTTCATTTCGGACCTGCCGACACATCTGATCGCGGCCTTCCGGGCGACGCTGGAAGAGGTGGTCGAAGCGGACCTCGTCATTCATTTGCGCGATATTTCGGACCCCGACACGGCCGCACAGGCCGAGGATGTCGAGCGCATCCTCGCCGACCTCGGCGTCGATGCCGGCGATACCAAGCGTGTCATCGAAGTGTGGAACAAGATCGACCGGCTCGACGAGGGCAACCGGGCGCGGTTGCTTGCCGACGGGGTCGACGGCAACAAGGCGCCGCCGATCGCCATATCGGCCGCCACCGACGAAGGCATCGATGCGCTGAAGGCGATCATCGAGACCAGGGTGTCGGGCGAACTGGCAACGCTGACAATCACGCTCACGCCGGCTCAATTTGGCCTCGTCGACTGGCTCTACCGCAATGGAGACATCGTTTCGCGGGCCGATAATGAGGATGGCAGCGTGACCGTCTCGCTCAAGGCGACCCAAAGCGCACGCGACGAGATAGAAAGCCGATTGCACCGTAAAAACAACGGGTAAATCGGGTTATTTCGCGTTTTTGGCTCGCTGCCAGAGCACTTCCATCTCGTCGAGTGTCGCTTTTTCAAGCGTGTTCCCGGACGCCTCCAGCGCCTGCTCGACGTAGTGGAAGCGCGAGCGGAATTTCTCATTGGTGCCGCTGAGCGCTGCTTCGGCGTCGAGCTTGAGATGGCGGCCGAGATTGACGATGGCAAACAACATGTCGCCGAACTCGTCCTTGATCGGCGCGCTATCGCCCTTGGCCAGCGCCTCGCGCAATTCGCCGATCTCCTCCTCGATCTTGTCGAGGATCGGCGCCGCCTCGCTCCAGTCGAAGCCGACACGGGCGGCCCTCTCCTGAAGTTTCAACGCACGCGTCAAAGCGGGCAGGGCGACCGGCACGCTATCGAGAAAGCCCTTGCCGTTGTCCTCAGGGTCGAGTCCGCGGGCGAGGCGGGCGCTGCGTTTCTCGGCCTTCTCCTTGGCCTTGATCTTTTCCCACATACCCTTGGCCATGCCGGCGCCGCGCGCCGTCTCGTCGCCGAAGACATGCGGGTGACGGCGGATCATTTTCGTGGTGATGGCCTGGACCACGTCGCCGAAGGCAAATTCGCCTGCTTCCTCGGCCATCTGCGCATGATAGACGACCTGCAGCAGGAGATCGCCGAGTTCGTCGCGCAGATCATCGAGATCGCCGCGCGCAATCGCGTCCGCCACCTCGTAGGCTTCCTCAATCGTGTAAGGCGCGATGGTCGAGAAATCCTGCTCGATGTCCCAGGGGCAGCCGGTTTTTGGCGCCCGCAGCGCTGCCATGATCTCGATCAGCCGAGAAATATCTTTCGAAGGTTTCATCGGGCGGATGCTATCGTGCGCCCGGCCGCGCGGCCAACGCTGTCAGCCGGCGAGCGCGCCTTGTCCACAGCTGCGCGGCGACCATGATCCCGAACCTTCGGTTCGGAAAGACGAAGGTGGAGCAAAGAGGGCCTCAATCGAGGACGGAGACGATCGCCTTGGCAAGCTCGTCCATCCCATCCTCGGGCAGGCCCGCGACGTTGATGCGGCTGTCGCCAACCATGTAGACGCCATGCTCGGCACGCAGCCGCTCGACCTGCGCTTCGGACAGGCCAAGGCGGGAAAACATGCCGCGATGGCTGGCGACGAAATCGAAGCGGTCGGAATTGGACTGCCGCCGCAGCGCCTCGGCGAACTGGACGCGAAGCCTGAGCATGCGCAGCCGCATCTCCTCGAGCTCTGCTTCCCAGTCGGCGCGGAGCGCTGCATCTTCCAGCACGATGCGCACGGCAGCAGCGCCGTGGTCCGGCGGCATCGAATACATGGCGCGCGCCGCCGACAGCATCTGGCCCATCGCCACATCCGCCTGGGCGCCGTCCTTGGCCAGGATCATCGCCGCTCCGACGCGGTCGCGATAGACGGCAAAGTTCTTCGAGCAGCTCGAGGCAACGACCATTTCCGGGACCTTTTCGGCCAGCAGACGCAAGCCTGCGGCATCCGCGTCCAGGCCTTCGCCAAAGCCCTGATAAGCGATGTCGACAAAGGGCAGCAGGCCGCGTTCGACGACAAGATCGGTGATCTCGGCCCATTGCTCGATATCGAGGTTGGCGCCGGTCGGGTTATGGCAGCAGCCATGCAGCAGCACCACATCGCCGCTCTTTGCCGCGCGTAGCGCCGCCAGCATGTCAGGGAAGCGCACCGCACCGGAAGCAGCGTCGAAATAGGGATATTCGCGGATCTGCAGGCCGGCGGCACGCATCACAGGTGGGTGGTTCGGCCATGTCGGGTCGGACAGCCAGATCGTCGCATCGGAGCGGGTCCGCTTGAGCAGCTCGGCCACCAGCCGCAGCGCGCCGGAGCCGCCGGGCGCCTGCGCCGCACGGATGCGCGTCATGTCGGCTGCAGGGCCGAAGGTGAGCTTCGCCATCGCGGCATTGAAGCCGGTGTCGCCGGCAAGACCGAGATAGGTCTTGGTATCCTGGCTCTGCAGCAGGCGCTTTTCGGCTTCGCGCACGGCACGCATCACCGGCGTCTTGCCGTCGCGGTCTTTGTAGACGCCGACGCCGAGGTCGACCTTGTCGGTACGCGGATCGGCGCGATAGAGGCCGATCAGGGCAATAATCTTGTCGGCGGGGGCGGGCTGCAGGTCTTCGAACATCGATATGGTCCCAAATGGCGGCGGAGTGATACGCAAATCGGCGCCCTTGTGCCAGCGCTTTCATATGCGCCAGACCGAATGCTGTGCGATCGGCAAGACGGAAGCGAGCCTTACACGTTCCTGTCACATCGGCGTAGTTTGAATAAGCATTTCCGGGACAAGCGCGAGAATGACGGCGTGAGAGAATGATAAGCCGGCAAGAACAGTTCGACCTTGCGATTGTCGGCGCCGGCATTGTCGGTCTGGCTCATGCGCTCGCCGCCGTCCGGCGTGGCCTTTCCGTGGTCGTCATCGATCGCGACGCGCAGGCCAATGGCGCTTCGGTGCGCAATTTCGGCTTCATCACGGTCAGTGGCCAGGAACGCGGCCAGGTATGGCGCCGAGCGATGCGCTCCCGCGACATCTGGCTGGAGGTGGCTGAGCCTGCCGGAATCGAGGTCGTCCAGCGCGGCGCGGTCGTCGTCGCTCGCCGCCCGGAGGCGCGCGCGGTGGCCGAAGCGTTCTTGCGGACCGAAATGGGCGAGGGCTGTCTGTTGCTCGAACCCGACGCGCTTCGCAGCCAGCATCCCCAGCTTGCCGGACGGGATTTCGCCGGCGGCCTGTGGAGTCCGCACGAGGTGCGTGTCGAATCGCGCGAAGCGATCCCACGGCTTGCGGCCTGGCTCGCGGAACGGCACGGCGTCGAATTCCGCCGCGAAACGGCGGTGCGCGGGGTCGAGCCGCCCGCTATCGCGACCAGCCGTGGCGTTGTTCATGCCGGCAAGGTTATCGTCTGTCCGGGCGACGATCTGGCTACGCTTTACCCAGACCGCATTGCGTTGCATAACGTCACCCGCTGCAAGCTGCAGATGATGCGTCTTGCCGATCCCGGCTTCCGGCTGCCAGTATCGGTAATGTCCGATCTCGGGCTCGCTCGCTATGCCGGCTACGCCGCCTTGCCGGAAGCCGCGGCCCTGCGGCGCAAGCTGGAAGCCGATCAGCGCGACGCGCTCAACAATGGCGTGCATCTGATCGTCGTGCAGAGCGCCGACGGCACGCTGGTGGTCGGCGATTCCCATCACTACGCAACGACGCCCGACCCGTTCGCTTCCGAGCGGGTCGACGAAATCATTCTCGATGAATTCAGCGCCGTCTTTGGCGAACCGGCGCCACGCGTCCTGGAACGCTGGACCGGGATCTACGCCTCGGCGTCCGACCGCACCATGTTCGCCGACACGCCGCAGGAGAATGTACGCCTCGTCATGATCACCAGCGGCACCGGCGCCAGCACCTCCTTCGCGATCGCCGAAGAGGTGATCGACGAGCTTTTTGGTTCCACCGCGGCAGATGCCAGGAAGATCGCATGATGGCCACCCAGGGTTTGCTCCGCGCCGTTGTGTTCGATTGGGCCGGTACTGTCGTCGATCACGGTTCGCTGGCGCCGATGGGCGTATTCGTCGAGGCGTTCGCCGATTTCGGCGTGGCGATCAGCGTGGACGAGGCCAGGGGTCCGATGGGAATGGCCAAGCGCCCGCACATTGCGGCGCTGCTGGCGCTGCCGAGGATCGCGGCGGCCTGGACAAAACAGCATGGTCATGCACCGACCGACACCGACATCGATGCCGTCTACAATGTCTTCGTGCCGAAGAACCGTGCGGTGGCGGCGCACTACTCGGATGTCATCCCCGGTGTTGCCGAAGTCGTCACGGCGCTGCGTGCGCGTGGCCTCAAGATCGGCTCGACGACCGGCTACACGCGCGACATCATGGTCGAAATCTTGCCGGTGGCCGCCGGGCAGGGATTCTCGCCGGATTGCCTGGTATGCACCGGCGACACGCCCGACGGGCGGCCGACGCCGTTCATGCTGTGGAAGGCGTTGACCGAGCTTGGCGTCTACCCGCCATGGCTGAGCGTAAAGGTCGACGACACCGAGGTCGGCATTGCCGAGGGCACCAATGCCGGCGCCTGGACGATCGGCGTGTCGGTGACCGGCAACGTCTTCGGCCTGACGCTGGCCGAGACGCAGGCGCTCGCGCCGGATGTCTTCAGGAGGAAGCGCGCGGCAGCCTCCGCCAAACTCACCGCCGCCGGCGCTCACTACGTCGTCAGCGGCGTCGCCGACCTGATGCCGGTCATCGCGGCGATCGAGGGAAGGCTTCAGCGCGGCGAAAGGCCTTGAGCGTTTGATGGCGGCTGGGCTGGGAAGGGCACGGCGAGCTATTTGCGATTATTTGGGCTTAAACGCTCCATACCACTGCAGCCCTACCAGACCGTAGCCGGCGAGGGCCAAGGCGATGCCTGAGGCAATGGTTCGCACGTGGTTCCAGAACTGCCATCGGCCTGAATAGTCCTGCCAGACCTTTCGGGCGGCCTCGGCATCGTTGGGGATGACAGTTGCGGCTAGTGCCTCGTTCATCGGCACATTCACTGTCAGCGTGAGAATAAGACCAAAGGCAAGATAGACGGCCCCTGCAGCAGCGAACCAGAACGCAGGCGGCTTGTGACCGTTGAAACGCATAAAGCCAGCCGTGACACCCAGAACAACCGGCGTCAGAAAGAATGCGGGAAAGAAAACGGCATTGCGAACCGATGCATTCATCGCCTGCATGGCCTTGATTGCCGTTCGCGGATCAGCCTGGTCGAGCCCCCACATTGTCGAGCAGACCCAGGCATAGAAAAATCCGAAAATCGCCCCGCAAAAGACGATCGATGTGACCGACAGTCCCGCAATCATCCTGGGCATCGCGACCTCCGCCAAGAGCCGTATCGTCATGTACGCCTTTACATATGCGTACACAAGTGTACGATATTGGTCAAGAGATTTCGGAGATTGGAATGCGCGAAGACACCAAAGCCGAGCGTCAAGCGCAGATCGAGGAGGCAGCCTACAAGCTTCTGAAAGCAAGAGGCTACGGCGGCGCTTCAATGCTTAGCATCGCCAAAGAGGCGAGGGCGTCCAACGAAACGCTCTATCGCTGGTATGGCGACAAGACAGGCCTGTTCAAGGCGATGGTCGAAAGCAATGCGAGGGCTACGAAAGCGGTGCTGGCCGCGGCAATCAGGGATGATGCAGATCCTCTGGCGAGTCTCGAAGTGGTGGCTCCGATCCTCCTTTCGATGTTGCTTGGCGAGAGAGCCGTCGCCCTCAACCGCGCAGCTGCTTCTGATGAAAGCGGCGAATTGGGTGCAGCGATCGCCGCTGGAGGGCGCGATTCAGTGTTGCCATTGATCGAGAAGTTGATCGAGCGTGGCCTGGAGACCGGCGCGCTGTCCGCGCCCTCCGCCCGCGTGGCTGCCAACTGGTTTTTGAACCTGTTGATTGGCGATCAGCAGATCAGGCGGGTCATTCGCACTCTGCCCGTTCCTTCAGACACGGATGTCCATTCCAGGGCGATCGCTGCGTCCAGCGCATTCAGAAAGCTTTGCGGCACGTGAAGGCGGGATTGATATCGTAAAAAAAATTCGCGTTGACGGGATTAAAATCCTTATGCGCTCCGTAAACAGGGCATGAAACCGTCGATGCCACGCTTCGATATCACCGGACAGCTCGGTTCGCTGCGCCGCTACGCGCGCTCCTTGACGCGCGATAGCGCCGATGCGGAGGATCTGGTGCAGGATGCGTTGGTGCGGGCCTATGAGAGGCGCGGCACCTTCCGCTCCGGCGGAAACCTGCGCGCATGGCTGCTGTCGATTGTCCACAATGCCTTCATTGACGGCTTGCGGTCTCGCAAATCCGAAGCAGCGCGCATCGAGCAGGCCGAATACCTTGCCGACGCCAATATGGACGCCCCCCAGGAGCATTCGGTTCGACTGGCGCAGGTGCGTGAAGCCTTTTTCAAATTGCCTGAAGAGCAGCGTTCGGCGCTGCATCTCGTCGCCATCGAGGGACTGACCTACAGCCAGGCGGCCGAGGTCAGCGGCGTGCCGCTTGGAACGTTGATGTCACGCATCGGTCGTGCGCGGGCGGCGCTGCGCGAGATGGAAGACACGTCGCCGGCGCGTGCAAAAAGCCACCTCAGGATCGTAGGAGATCAGTCATGAACGAACTGCGCGATCCGGTAATCGATGCCGACCTTGATGCCTATGTCGACGACCAGTTGGACGTTGCGCGCCGCGTTGAGGTTGGGGCATTTCTTTCGACCCGTCCGGAGGCGGCGGCACGGGTGATGTCAGACCTCAGGATGCGCGACGAACTGCGCATGGCGCTTGCCGGATCCGAGAACATGTCGAGCCTGGCGACGGCCGATGCAGCGCGCCGGCTGGAGCGGGGTCTTGCCCAGCGCCGCGTCTTCGCCGTGTTGCAACGGGCGGCGGCGGTTGCTGTCTTTGTTGCTGCCGGCTGGCTGGCGCACAGCATGCTTGGACCGATATCGGTGACTAAGGTCGTCGCCTCGACCCAGCCGCCTGTCTATCTGCAGGAAGCGATCCAGGCGCACAGGACGACGATCGTGCGCGAGAGCATGTCGTCGCAGTTGGAAGCTCCGGACTACAACGCGGACGAGATCCGCGCCGCCACGGCGATCGTCATGCCGTCGCTGCCGACGGACTGGAGGGTCCGCGACGTGCAGATCTATCCATCGCGGTTCGGCCCGAGCGTCGAAATGGCTGTCGAAACAAAGGATATGGGGTTGGTCTCGCTCTTCGCGATCAGACCCGGAACGTTCGACGTGGTCAAGCCGACCGTCTCGCCTTCGGGCGACATCTCCTCGGCTTACTTCCAGGTCGGCGAAGTCGCCTACGCAGTCGTTGCTCGAAGCGGTGTGCGCGACCTCGATCACGCCGCCGAAACGCTTGCCAGTACGCTTTACTGATCCCGCCTTACCAGGAGAATTCGCATGAACATCCCTAATCTAAGATACGGCGCTAGTGCTGGCACCCGAGCCGGAGCCGACTATGACCAGGGCCTGCGTCAGCATATGCTGCGCGTCTACAACTACATGGGGCTCGGCCTCGTCGTCACCGGTATCATCGCCTATGCGGTGGCTTCGACGCCCGCGCTCTACGTGCCGATCTTTTCCAGCCCGCTGAAGTGGGTGGTGATGCTGGCGCCGCTCGCCTTCGTGCTCTTGTTCTCGTTCCGGATGCAGACGATGTCCGCGGCCGGCGCCCAGGCCATGTTCTGGGCATTCTGCGCGGTCATGGGCCTGTCGCTGGCTTCCGTGTTCCTGGTCTTCACCGGCACCAGCATCGCGCGCACCTTTTTCATCGCTGCCACCATGTTCGGCGCCACCAGCCTTTACGGCTACACGACCAAGCGCGACCTGACGCAGTTCTCGTCCTTCCTGATCATGGGCCTGATCGGCGTGGTGATCGCCAGCCTGGTGAACATCTTCCTCGGCTCTACAGCGCTGCAATTCGCAATCTCGGTGATTGGCATCGCCGTGTTCATCGGCCTTACCGCCTGGGATACGCAGACGATCAAGGAACAGTATGCCGAGAATTTCGGCGCGGAATCACAGCAGAAGCTCGCCGTCTTCGGCGCCTTCTCGCTCTATCTGAACTTCATCAACATCTTCCAGCTGCTACTGAATTTCACCGGCGAGCGCGAATAGTAGGACCGACCGTAGCAGGCAACACTTCGAACCTTGCCGTGGCCGAAGGGAAACCTCCGGCCACGGTTTTCATTTGAGGCAGCGCGCGAACACGCCATCTCTGCTGTCGCGTGAATGCGTTCGTCGTGGCTGTGTGAGGTGCGGCGTAGCCTGCCGCTCTTGAGTTCACGCGGGGCCATTTGCTAGCTTGCCGGTCAAGCCAGCCACCCGTGAGGACATATGGAACAGGATCGTCTGACACTTCACGGTAACGGCATCTCGGCGACCATCATAGGTCAGGGCGCCGAACTGGTCTCCCTGCGTGACGCGGAGGGGACCGAGCTTCTGTGGCAGGCCGGGCCGGCCTGGCGGCGGCATTCGCCGGTACTGTTTCCGATCGTCGGCCGGCTGAAGGGCGATCAATTGCGCCACCGCGGCCGCATCTACCCGATGACGCAGCACGGATTCGCGCGCGACAAGCCGTTTGCCTGGGCGGAGAGGGGGCCTCGATCCTGCACGCTGGTTCTCACCGACGATGCCGATACCCGGGCGCACTACCCGTTCGCCTTTCGCCTGGCGGTGACCTACAGGCTGGACCTCCGGCAACTTGGCGTGACCTTTGACATCACCAACACCGGCGGCGAGCCGCTTCCGGCATCGATCGGAGCGCATCCGGCGTTTAATTGGCCGTTGCTGCCGGATCTGGCGAAGACGGACTATCGGCTGACCTTTGCCGATGACGAGCGGGCGCCGATCCGTCGGCTTAAGGACGGCCTGCTGCTGGCAACGCCACAGCCGACGCCTGTGGAGGGCAAAATTCTTGCGCTCTCCGAACGGCTGTTTGACGACGATGCCGTCATTCTCGATCGTACCGCCGGCGGCAGCGTGCGTTATGCCGCCGACCGTGGGCCGGCGATCGAGATGTCGTGGCAGGGATTTCGGGAGTTGGGCATCTGGTCCAAGCCAGGCGGTGCGCCATTCCTGTGCATCGAACCCTGGCACGGCATTGCGAGCCCCGTGGACTTCGACGGCGAATTCACGGACAAGCCGGGCGTGATGTTGATCGAGCCTGCGGCAACGCGCGTCCTGACCTACCAGATTCACCTGGGATGACAGCGGTTTGAACGCAGCGAAAAGCATGGCTTATGCGATTAAGGCAGAGATCCGCGATCCGCAGGCCAAGATTTTCGCGTTCATCGCGCAGAAAACCATGTATGGCGGCAAGCATATCGCCGAGGGCGACGCGGTTTCGTGCTCGCAAGCGAGAACGAGGGCGGGCAGGGCCTCGTCGCGCGCGGTGTCGTCACGTCCGTCGAAGCGATCGCGAAAAAGCAGGGCATCGCCCGCCAAACGCCGCGTGTGAGCCTCTCGATCGAACGTACAGCGCTCGCCAAGCGACCGCTGGGGCGGCCTGAACTCAAACATTTCACCATCTGGAAAGACCGCCGGCCCGAGACCGAGCTCAATTTCAAATTCTATCGGCAGGCAACAAACAAGATCGTCGGCATCTCGGATGAAGCGGCGGCGTTCCTCGGCGGATTCTTTTAGCGCAACAGCTCCAATCTGGCTTTCTAACGTCCACCAGTTGCGCAGGCCGATCGGCGTCAGCAGGTTGCACGTGCCGATTACCTCAAACCTGCCGGACGATGCGTCCGATCACATTGACAAGAAGGCGCGCGGCGGTGAGCGCGGTGATGCCGTCGATATCAGCGGGCGTTTGGAATTCAATGAGGTCGAAGCCGGCAAGGTGTCCGCGCTGGCTCACCCCCTCGATCAGTCCGATCGCCTGCTGATAGGTCAGCCCGCCGGGCGTGCGGCCGGCGACGCCCGGCATCACGCTGGGATCGAGCCCGTCGCAGTCGAGGGTCACGACTACACGCGCGCCCGCTGGGATGTGCCTGAGGGCGGCTTCAATGCCCTCGGTGTGGATTTCCCGCGCCGTGACGAGGTGCGCACCCCAGCGCCTGGCGGTCTCGACCTCCAAGGGCCGGGCACTGCCAACACCCCGGATACCCGCCTGGACGATGCCGGCGACATGTGGCATCTCGCTCGCCCGGCGCATGGTGCTGGAATAGCCTAAGGGCTCGCCATAACGCTCGTCGCGCCAGTCGATATGGGCATCGATCTGCAGAATCCAGATTGGGCCATGATCGGCAAAGGCGGCGATGAAGGGGATGGGCACGGAATCATCGCCCCCGATCATCAATGGCGCGGCACCGGCGGCGAGGATGGCGCGCGTCTTGTCTTCGATCAGCTTGCGGTTTCCCGCATTGTGAAGGACCGACGTCGGCAGGTCGCCGGCATCGACACAGCAGGGCGCACGGCCGTCGAAAAGGGGGCCGCCAAGGTCGAAGTCCCAGCTGTCGAGGAACTGCGCATCGTCCTGGCTGGCGGCGCGGATGGCGGCCGCCGCGCCGGCGAAGCCCGAAGCATCGGCGCCGGGATAGGTGCTGCCATGCGGCGCGCCGAACAGCACGATGCGCGGTTGCACGCCGCCCGGCAGATGTGTGGGAAAATCGAGAAAGCCGGGACGCGGGGACATGTCGGAGATCCTTGTTGAAGGCAAGATACAGATGCGACGCCGGTGCAAGTTGGAAATGCGACACTGGCAGGGCAGGGACGGGTCTATTCTCCTGAACCTCTTCTTGGGCCTCTCTACACGAGCGTGGCCGAGATCAAATTTCCCATTAAATCTATCAATTTAGTATTTTATGTTTTCCCGTTGGCTCCTTCGGTGCCTAGCCTGTCCTCATCGCACGCTGGAACTTCCGACCGTGATCCGGATGTCCCCGGCGACCACAGGGGCCTTGCCAACGGAGAACGACGACATGTCTGCGAACCCGCGTCAGCTTCACCTCAACGCCTTTCTCCGTAATGTCGGCCAGCACGAAGCGGCGTGGAGGCTCCCGGAGACCGACGTCGCCGCCGTCACCGACATTGAACATTACCGCAATCTCGCGCGCATCGCCGAATCCGGCAAGCTCGACGCCATCTTCTTTGCCGATCACCCGGTACTCAAGGAGCGTTCCCAGGACCGTCCATGGGATGCGCTCGACCCCTTCACGCTGATCGCCGCGCTCTCTGGCGTCACAAGCCATATCGGTCTCGTCGCGACGGCGTCGACCACCTATAACGATCCATACGGCATCGCGCGGCGGTTCGCGACGCTCGACCATGTCAGCCGGGGAAGGGCAGGGTGGAACGTGGTAACGACCGCGAACGCCGAGGCCGCGGCCAATTTTGGATTCGAGCATCACCCCGATCCTGCGGAACGCTATGCCCGTGCCGCCGAATTTCTGGACGTCGCCTATGGCCTTTGGGACAGCTGGGAAGACGACGCCATCGTCGGCGACAAGGAGGGCGGGGTCTTCGTTGATCCCGATGGCATCAACCGCCTCGACCATGTCGGCCGCCATTTCAAGGTGGCAGGGCCCCTGGAAATCCCGCGCTCGCCTCAGGGGCGTCCCGTCATCTTCCAGGCCGGATCGTCGGAACCCGGAAAGGAACTCGCCGCGCGGTATGCCGAGGCCATCTTCACGGCCCAGCCTGTCCTCAAGGATGCGCAGGTCTTCTACGCCGACGTGAAAGGCCGGGCACGTTCCTTCGGCAGGGATCCGGACAAGATCGTGATTCTTCCGGGCCTGTCCTTCTTCATCGGCGGAACAGAGGAGGAGGCGAATGCCCGTCAGGAGACTTTCGAGAACCTGACGCTCCCCACCTACGGCCTCGCCCAGCTCAGACGCGTTACCGGGATCGACTTCACCGATCACGACCTTGACGACCCCGTTCGAATCCCTGCCCGGGCCGAAGTGGCCGGCGACCATAAGAGCCGCCATGATCTCGTCCATCGCCTGACCTCGACCGAGACGCTGACGCTCCGCCAGCTCCTGCGCCGCCTCAGCGCCGGTCGCGGACACCGAATTGCCACCGGAACGCCCGACCAGGTCGCGGCGACGATCGTCGAGTGGTTCGAGCAGGGCGCGGCGGACGGCTTCAACCTCATACCTCCGTCGCTGCCGACCTCGCTCCAAACGTTCGTCGACGAGGTTCTGCCGATTCTGCGGGCCAAACGCCTTTTCCGCGAAGACTACGAAGGCACGACGCTTCGCGAGCATCTCGGACTCGACCGCCCAGCCGTCGGAGAACGCAATCGCTTCGCGGCGGCGGCCGAATGAGCGGCATCGGAGAATGGCGATGAGCTTGATCAGCTTCACGACTCCGTCCGGGTTCCTCCAGCGCCGCGCCAAGCCTCGCGGTCAGGCACAGGCAAGGGCGTTGCTGCCGAAAGCGCCGTTTCCGGCGCAACGGCTGCTCGGACCCGTCCTGATCCTCGCGCTCTGGTACGTCGCCTCGGGTGCCGGGTGGATCTCGCCCGCGAAGATGCCAGGCCCGGATGCCGTCATTGCTTCCCTCGCCAAGATGGTCGTGGACGGAACGCTCGCGATCGATGTCGCGGCCTCGCTCCAGCGCGCTGCCCTAGGTCTCTCGATCGGGGTCGTCTCTGGCTTCATCCTGGCCGTCGTCGCCGGGCTGACGCGGCTCGGAGACGCACTCATCGACGGCAATGTGCAAGTGAAGCGGTCCATCCCGAGCCTGGCCTTGATCCCGCTCTTCATCATCTGGCTCGGCATCGGCGAGACGATGAAGGTCGCGATCATCGCCCTCGGCACAATGGTCCCGATCTACATCAACACGCACGCAGCGCTCCGCGGAATCGACCGTCGCTTCGTCGAGCTCGGCCAAACCGTCTCGCTCTCGCGCGCCCGCTTCCTGCGCCACATCGTGTTCCCGGCCTCGCTGCCCGGCTTCTTCACCGGGCTGCGCATGGCGGTGACCCACTCCTGGACGGCACTTGTGGTGGTCGAGACCATCAACGCTACCAGCGGCATCGGCTTCATGATCACGCAGGCCCGGATCTACGGGCAGACCGACGTCGTGCTCGTCGGTCTGCTGCTCTATGGCGTCCTCGGCTTCGGCTCGGATGGCCTCGTGCGCGCTCTCGAGCGGAGGACACTGTCATGGCGTCAGTCGCTCGACCAGTAGATCGGCCGGACACCCCCGTCGTACGCGTCTCCAACCTCCGCCGTGTCTTCGATGGCCGGACCATCCTTGACGGTCTCGACCTCAACATCGCGCGCGGCGAGTTCGTCGCGCTTCTCGGACGCAGCGGCTCCGGCAAGAGCACGATCCTGCGCGCCGTCGCAGGACTTGATGCGGTTGTCGATGGTTCGATCGAGGTTCCCGAGCGTCGCTCGGTCCTCTTCCAGGACTCCCGCTTGCTTCCCTGGATGAGCGTCGTCGACAACGTGACGCTCGGTTCCTACGGTCCCGGCACCCGGGAGCGGGCCAAGGCGGCCCTTCGCGAGGTCGGGCTCGGCGCCAAGGAGAAGAGCTGGCCCAAGACGCTTTCCGGCGGCGAGCAGCAGCGCGTGGCTCTCGCCCGATCCCTGGTCCGGGATCCCGAACTCCTTCTCGCGGACGAACCCTTCAGCGCGCTGGATGCGCTGACGCGAATCCGCATGCAGCGCCTTCTTCAGGAGCTCTGCCAGCGCCACGCCCCAGCCGTGCTGTTCGTGACGCACGATGTCGAGGAGGCGCTTCGTCTCGCGGACCGTGTCGTCATTACCGCGAATGGGCGGATCACCTACGACCAGCCCGTAGCCACCGCCCGCGGATCGCCGTTGCGGGTCGAAGCCTTGCGCAACGACATCCTGGACCGCCTGGGTGTGTCCAAGGACTGAACCTCCCAACAAAAAAGGCACACCGATCATGTCCAAGACCTTCCTTACAATCCGCGCAGCCGCGTTCGCGCTCATTTCTTCGCTCGCTCTCAACGCCACGGCACGGGCCGAAGGACCGCTTCCGGTCGAAGTGCCGAAGGACGTGAAAATCGTCCTTGCCGACGACGCGAACAATGTCGCCAATCTCCTCAAACTCTCCGGAGAGGGCGCGCGGCTTGCATCCGACGTCTCCTTCGCGAACTTCTCCAGCGGCCCGCTCCGGCTGGAGGCAATCAGGGCCGGCGCGGCGCAGGTCGGCGCCGTGGGCGACGTGCCGCCGATCCTTGCCCAGTTCTCCGGCGCCGACGTGGTCATCGTCGGCGCCGTCATCACCTCGGGAGCCAGCACCATCTTCGTGACGGCCCCTGATTCAGGCATCGAGTCCCATGCCGGCCTCAAGGGCAAGAAGGTCGGCATCAACGTCGGCACGTCGCAACAGGCGACAGCGCTGCGCAACCTGCGGGCTGCTGGCCTCGCCATCGCCGACATCGAGCCGGTCAATCTCGGCCTCGCCGAATTCGCCGACGCGCTGCGGGCCGGGCAGATCGACGCCGCGGTCCTCAAGCAACCCGACCGCGCGCGCTACCTTGCCTCGGTTGCCGGAACCGGGGCACGCGAGATTCCCGACGCTCCCGGTGCGAGCTCGAACCTCAAATACCTCTATGCCAGCAAGACGGCGCTCGCCGATCCGGCGCAGGCCGCGGCGATCCGCGACCTCGTGGTGCACTGGTACCGGGCTCATCTGTGGAAAAACCACAACAAGGACCTTTGGATTGCGGAGTACCTCGTGAAAGACCAGCGCCTAAGCGAGGAGGACGCCAAGGTTGTGGCCGACAGCGACGGTTCAGCGACTCGGATCCCGGCTTGGAGTGAGGTGTTGGTCACCCAGCAGGATACGATCGATCTTCTCCAATCCGCCGGACAGTTCCAGGGCAAGACGCTGAAGGCCGCCGACGAGTTCGATCCGCGCTTCGACGGATTGAACGACAAGTCGCCCGCCGTGAACGACGAGAAGGCTGCATCCGTCGTCCAGTAAAGCAACGGTCAGAAAACAGGGACGGCGACTTCGCCGTTCCGCGGCACTTTCGAATGGCTTCGAAGCGTGGGCTCAGGCTCAGATATGTCGACAGCGTAGAAATGTCGCGTTGGACGTTTTCGAGGGCAGGGCGCAACAAGTTAGAAACGCGACAGTGGCGCAGGTCTTGGTACCGACCTGCGACATCATCGCGAACCGGAACTTATCTTGGAGCGAGGCCGTCGAGCAGGAAGTCGAGGCCTTTCCGGAAAGCGCCGTCCCAATCGCTATCCAACAGCAGACGAGAGCGCTCGATTGTCGGGTAGCGTTCGCTGAGACGTGTCAGGCGCTGCTGCGCGGCGGCCCTGTCGTCGTCCGAGAGGTCGAAGCTCGCCCGGGTGATGGTGGCGCCCATCACATAGTTCCAGAGCGACCATATCGTGACGTTCAAATCTGTGTCCGCTACACCGGCTCCGGACAAGGTCTTGCTCAGCAGTTCCAGGCGACTGAGGATGTTCGGGCCGAGCGCCCGGCGCGGCAACAGCGATGCCGACCAAGGATGGCGCAGCATGCTGGCGCGCCAGTCTTCGAGCATATGAACGACTTCTCCGCGCCAGTCTTGAGACTCAACCATTTGCGGCGGTCCGCGATATTCGAGCACCGAATCGAGCGCCAGATCAAAGACATCCTCTTTGTTGTTGACGTGCCAATACAGGCTCATCACGCCCGAGCCGAGGCGATCGGCCAGCCGACGCATCGTCAATCCGTCGAGCCCTTGCGCGTCCAGCAATTCCACCGCGGTCGCCACGATGCGCTCCCGGGAGAGAGGCGGTTCACTGCGCGGCTCCTGCACCACACTTATCCGTTGAGACCGTTTGATCCGGGCGCCGCTATGCTTGGCTGCCATATCTTCCTCGCTGTTCAGAACGTCGATTTTGACCGGCAACGCGACGAATGTCGATCCTGGACGATTGACTCGTATGGCGTACCATCCGTATGAATCGTACACCATACGAGTCATACGTATGGGCGATATGGATCAGTCATACCGGGCCGCGAGGGCAGGTTGCTCGCAGCCCGCAGAGCCAAGAGAAAATCATGTCACGCGCAATCAAGCATCTGCTTATCGGAGGGCTAATCATCATGACCATTCCCACTGCGACGACAGCGAATGAGCATGATCTCAAGCTGACCATCGTCAATCCGCAAAACCTCTACGACCCGTCGCCGAATGGCTACAGCACGGCGGTGATCGCGCCCCGCAATGCCCGGGTGGCATACATCTCCGGGCAGGGCGGCCAAGACAGCACGGGAGCCTTGTCGCCCGACTTCGCTGTCCAGGTGAAACAGGCATATGCGAATCTGCGCACCGCGCTTGAGGGTATCGGTGCGAAGCCCAGTCAGGTCGCCAAGCTCACGGTCTTCGTGGTCGATCACGATATGTCCAAGCTTGAGGTGTTGACCAAGAACGTCAAGGAAATGTTCGGCGAGGCGCTGCCGGCTCAGACTCTGATTTCCGTGCCCAAGCTTGCTATTGACCCCATGCTTTTCGAGGTGGAAGCCGTGGTTATACTTGACTAGGAGGGTGGCGCGTCGGAATTATCGGCATCGCCTCGGTACTGGTCAGTTGTTCTGCGCGCTCTCTTTACGCTGCGGCCAATTGCTCGGCTTTAGCTTCGAGAGCACCTTTTGAGTTCAGCCTTGCCGCTCAATCGGTTCAGGATTCCGCCAAGGCTGTTCCCGGATAGAGTGCCGGATGATCAATCACCCAGAGCCATGATCCATCGGTTTGTTGGCGGGCGACTTCAACGGCAATGGTGCCATCTGGAAGTCGGGCAGACGTGATCGCAAGTTCTCCGCTCCTCAGGACTCGAGCTTGCGATCCTGGCTCTATGGGAGGCTTCGATGCGAGGAAGACCCGAAACGCTTCACCGATGGCGGTTCTGCCCACGGCGACATTGCCACCAGGCAAGGCCATGACGGCATTTTCCTCATAGAGCAAGGCGAGACCGTCCGCGTCTCCAGCGATCAGACGTTCGACCAAGAGCCGTGATAAATCTTCTGGTCTTTCGGCGACTTCTGTCATTGTGCCTCTGCAAGCGTTCCCTCCAAGGCATCGGTTTAGCAGGATAGTGCGAAAATCATGTCAGGAGACTCGAACGCTGTCGCATTGTCGGTGCGACGAGTTTCGTGAATCGGCGCGCAGCGGAGACTGAGTCCGCGCAAAGGCTTGGCGACATAGATATTGTCCCATGTTTGTGAACTGACCCCTAAATGTGCGATGTTTGCG